>CAVZTE010000004.1:0-540444 GCA_963778165.1 uncultured Acidimicrobiaceae bacterium
TCCTCGGAAGCCAGCGGGGTCAGCCGCGCCGAGTACTGCGCCATCGCCTGCGCCGAGGTGTTCCGGGGCGACGGCGAGGTGATGGCCAGTGCCTTCGGGACGGCGCCGGCCCTGGGGGCCCGTCTGGCCCGGCTGACCTTCGCTCCCGATCTGGTGTTGACCGACGGTGACGCCGCCCTGGTGGTCGGAGCGCCGCCCCTCGGAGCTGGCCCGTCTTCGTATGTCCTGGAGTCGCACATGCCCTTCCGGAGAGTGTTCGACGTGGTGTGGTCCGGGCGCCGGAACCTGATCATGATGGCCTCGCAGATCGACCGCACCGGCAACCAGAACATCAGTGCCATCGGCGACTGGTCCCGTCCCAAGGCCCAGTTGGTGGGAGTGCGGGGCGCCCCCGGCAATACCGTCAACCACTCCACCAGCTACTGGGTGCCCGGCCACTCCAAGCGATCGTTCGTGGAGCAGGTCGACGTGGTCTCCGGGGTGGGATACCGAGCGCGCCGCCGAGGCCGGCCCGTCAGCCACCAAGTTTCACGAGATCCGTCACGTGGTCTCCAACCTCGGGGTGTTCGACTTCGAAACCCCGGACAAGGTCATGCGGATCCGATCGGTGCACCCTGGGGTCACCGTGGGGGAGATCGTCGAGGCCACGGGATTCGAGCTGGTGATTCCGGCCGACGTACCCGAGACCCGGCTGCCCACCCCTGAGGAGCTCGAGCTCATCCGGACCGTGCTCGACCCGAAGGGCCTGCGGGACCGCGAGATCCGGTCGTGACCGACGGCGGGGTGACCGGGGGCGGCGGAGGCGGCGGGGGAATCCATCCCGCCCTCACCACCCGGTTCTGCCGGCTGGTCGGGGTCCGCTACCCCATCGTCCAGACCGGCATGGGTTGGGTGGCCGGCCCCCGCCTGGTGGCCGCCACCGCCGAAGCCGGAGGTCTGGGCATCCTGGCCTCGGCCACCATGACCTACCCGGAGCTGGTGGCCGCCATCGCCGACGTGCGATCCCGGACGGACAAGCCCTTCGGGGTCAACATGCGCACCGACGTGGCCGACGTGGGCCAGCGGGTGGCGCTCATGATCGACAACGGCGTGCGGGTGGCCAGCTTCGCCCAGGCGCCCCAGCCCGATCTGGTGACCCGGTGCCGAGACGCCGGCCTGGTGGTCATGCCCACCATCGGGGCCCGCCGCCATGCCGAGAAGGTGGCCGGTTGGGGCGTGGACGCGGTCATCGCCCAGGGCGGTGAGGGGGGCGGTCACACCGGCTCGGTACCCACCTCGCTGCTGACGCCTGCGGTGGTCGATGCCGTCGGTGAGTCGGTGTCGGTCATCGCCGCAGGCGGGTTCTTCGACGGTCGCGGCCTGGTGGCCGCCCTGGCCTACGGAGCCGACGGAATCGCCATGGGCACCCGCTTCCTCCTGACCCAGGAGAGCCGGGTCCCCGACGAGGTCAAGAAGGTGTACCTGGGCACCCCGGTGACCGGCACCGTGGTGTCGACCGCGGTGGACGGTGCCCCCCAACGGGTCATCCGCACCGAGCTGATCGACCACCTCGAGGGGTCCAGCTGGGTGCGCGGCCTGCCCCGGGCCATGAGCAACGCCTACGCCTTCCACAAGGAGACGGGCACCTCTTCGGTGGAGCTGGTCAAAGAAGGGCTGGCCCTGAAGAAGGGCAGCGAGCTCTCGTGGACCCAGGTGGTGATGGCGGCCAACGCCCCCATGATGACCAAGGCCGCCCTGGTCGACGGGCGCACCGACGTCGGGGTCCTGCCGACCGGCCAGGTGGTCGGGGAGATCGGCGAGCTACCTACGGTGGCAGAGCTGATCGGTCGGATCGTCGACCAGGCGTCGGCGGTCCTCAACCGGTTGGCGGCGCCTGCCCCGTAGCGATCGGCGGTTGCCCGGTAGCTGTCGGGCGCTGCCCTGTGGCGGTCGGGCGCTGCCCCGTAGCGGTCGGGCTGTGGTGACGGGCAGGTGACGGGGGGCTGTAACGACCGGTCGGGAATCGGAATTCCTCTGCCGGTGGCACCAAATAAACGCCGTGTGGCGCAGTATCCGAGCGCCCGTCGTGTAGAAACGTCCCCGCCATGCGTTTTCGACGGAGGACGGTGGCCGGGAGGTGGAACCTATGAGCGTTGTGCTCATTACCGGTTGCAGCAGTGGATTCGGCCTGGAGACGGCTCTGGCCTTCGCACGGCGGGGGGACACCACGTTCGCCACCATGCGCGACCTGGACCGGGCCGAGCGGTTGTCCGAACGGGCCCGGGCCGAGGATCTCCGCATCGAGCTCCTGGCCCTCGACGTCAACGACGACGCCTCGGTGGCCGCCGCCGTCAGGGAGGTGGAGGACCGCCACGGCGCCATCGACGTCCTGGTGAACAACGCCGGTGTCGACTTCCAGGGATCGGTGGAGACCATCGAATTCGACAAGGCCCGCGCCGTGATCGAGACCAACTTCTGGGGACCGGTCCGGACCATCCGGGCCGCCCTGCCGGCCATGCGGGCCAAAGGTGGCGGCGTGATCATCAACGTCTCCTCGGCATCGGGGCGGATGCCGGGCACGCCGTACGGAAGCTGGTACTCGGCCAGCAAGCACGCCCTCAACGCGCTGACCGAGGCCATGTTCCTCGAGCTCGACGGACTGCCCGTCCGGATCGTCAGCATCGAGCCCGGCTTCTTCAGGACCGAGATCGTCCGCCACTCGAGCGATCAGAAGGAGGCGGCCCTGGGTGATCCGTACGCCGCCGATCAGGCGTGGTTGTCCGACTTCTTCGAGAAGAGCGTGGTCGATGGCGGGGGCAACCCTCAGGACGTGGCCGAGGCCATCGTGCGGGCGGCCGATGATCCAGCCACCCCGGTGCACACGCTGGTCGGTGACGATGCCCAGATGCTGATCGACATGTACCAACAGGCCGGGTCGATCGAAGCATGGCTACCGGTGGCGGTGTCCTTCGCCGAGTCCGTGGCCGGTCCCCGCCCATCGAGGTCCCAGACGGACTGAGTGGCCCGGTGCCCGGAGACCGCCGCCAAGGAACCCAGCGGATCATGGCGTGATCGGCCCAGCCGGCTCCGCCCGATTGTTGCGTAAGCGGCCGCACTCCCTCCGCTGGCGGAACGCCTGAGAGCGAGCCTTTCCGCCCCAAGACGGGGCCGGTGGGGCCGGCCAAAGAGCGGAACAAGGCCGGAAATCCGCCGGAAATGACCGGTCCGGACACACCCGGGATCGAGCCGGTACTTGGCTCGGCCCCGGGCCGGCCATCTGTCATTCCCACCAGCACATTCACCGGGAATACCGGCCGAATCCAACGCCTCCACCACGCCTGGGCCGTGGTCAATGATTCTGCCGGTCCAGGGCCAATGACTGGCCGGTGATCAATCGAATTGCCCATTGTGTCGGCTGTTTGGATGGGCGATAATCTCGGCTGACGGTATCCGCCAGTGCCGCACCTGCCTTTGACGACCAACGTCACCTGCCCACGATCAATGAGTCGGTTGGCCTAACCGTCGACGATTCACTCAATGACTTGATGTCGAGGAGTTCTGATGTCGGAAGCAGTTCAGCCATCCTCGAGCGGCCCGGCACCCGGCCGGGGCGGTCGCGCCCCGATGAACATCGTCGGGGTCGGAGCGGTCACCGGCTACGGCTGGGGGGCCAAGCACTTGTGGGACGGGTTCCTGCTGGGAGAGAGCGCGGTCAAACTGACCACCGGCCTCGAGGGCTTCGTCGACGGCGGACAGGCCTATCTGTCCCTCATCACCGACGAGGGTGACGAGCGCGACGGGCCCAGCCGCTTCATGCGGGCGGCCCGGTCCGCCGGCCGTGAGGCCATCTCGGATGCCCTGGAGCGGGGATGGAAGCCCGGGCCGGTGGTGGGGTTGGTGCACAGCCTCGAGGCCGGGGACATCGAGACCTGGAGCCAGTTCTACAAGTCCGGAGAGAGCCGGATCCGCCCCAAGCGGTGGGTCAACATGCTGCCCTCCACCGTCATCTCCCAGCTCATGAAGGAGAACGACTTCCACGGCCCCACCATGTCGGTGTCGGCCATGTGCGCCAGCTCCAACGCCGCCATGATCACGGCCAAGTCGTGGTTGAACACCGGTATCGCCTCGGACGTCATCCTGTTGGCCACCGATCTGTGCGGCGTCCCCCAGGTGTTGCGGGGATTCAGCGACCTCGGGGCGGCCATCCTGAGCATGCCCCCCTTCGAGGCCTGCCGCCCCTTCCAAGAGGGGAGCCGCGGCTTCGTGGGCGGCGAGGCGGCCGTCGGGATGGTGCTGACCAACGGGGACCAGGGGTCCTACGCCTCGGTGCTGGGCGGGGCCATGACCATGGATGCCTCCAACCTGGTGGGCGTGGCGCCCGACCTGCAAGAGCTGTTCCGCTGCTACCGGTTGGCCCTGACCGATGCCGGCGTCGACGCCTCCGATGTGGCCTACCTCAACGCCCACGGGCCGGGTACCGGCCGCGGCGACTCGGCCGAGGCCCGGGCCCTCGATGAGCTGTTCCCCGACGCCACCGGCATCTTCTCCATCAAGCCGCTGACCGGCCACTGCCAGTCCGCCGCTGCCGCCGTGGAGATCCTGGCCACGATCTACGCCTTCCAGACCGGGTTCGTGCCCGCTCCGCCCCAGGTGGCACCGGGTCATCCGAAGCTGGTCGACGGTCTGAGCCCCCGGGTGCCCGGCCTGATGGTCAAGTCGTCCATCGGGATGGGTGGCTACAACACGGCCACGGTGCTGGCCGAGCCCGTCGGCTGACCGACGGCACTCGCCCGTCTGGCAGCCGGTCGACACCCGGCTGGACTCCACTCGCCCGGCTGGACTCCCGCACGCCCGGGTGGCCTCCCGCTCACAGCCCTTCCTGAGCTGGCGCTTTGGAAGCCGACAGCTGCGACAGGGCTGACGCCGTAGCGACCCGGAGGCCATCCCGGAACGACGCCCGGTAATTATCGGTACGCCCACGGGTGACAGAGCGCCCCTTCCACCAGGCCCATTCCCGTCCAAATGCAGCCTGAGCGGGGGTTCGGGAAGCTAAAGGTCGTTCCTCGGCACGCCGATACCTGGGTCTATGGCCACGACGAGCAACTTCGGTGACCGTCGCTCCCGAGTGTCGTTCGATCGGGTGGCGCTGGACGACTCACCGCTGGGTGACCGAGCTTACGAGCTGTCCGAAGGTGTCGAATTCGTAGGTGAAGAGGTCAAGTCGGTCACCTGGATCTACGACATCGCCAACGACCGGGTCATCTGGACCTCACCGATCGAGGAGTTCTTCGGGTTCCAGGAGGGGGTGCTGGGCTTCTCCATCGTCCCTGACGACACCGTGGACCAACCGGCGGGCTCCGGCGACCCGCGGGTGGGTTCCTTGGCCCTGGCCGCCGCGCCCAACCCCGACGACCGGTCCGGGTCTGGCTCCGGCGACCACTCGGAGTCGGCCGCTGCGGTCGAGCCGCGCTACTCCGACGGCACCGAGACCGGGGAGAAGCTGCTGGCGCCGATCCTGGCTCCCATCCGGGAGGGATCGCCACCGGCGGACTTCGATCTCCGCATCAAGGTCAAGTGCCCCGACGGGATGGTCCACAGCGTGGTGGTCCGGGCTTCTCCGATGCCCACCGTGGTCGCTGCCCCCGAGTCGTCGACCGACGAGCCCCGGACCTATTACATCGGCGTGGTGGTGGACGTCACCGCCCAACAGCGTTACGAGCGGGAGCTCGGCGAACTGGTCGACCGCTACCGTCTGCTCACCGAGGTCTCCCCCGACGTGGTCTTCGTGCACCAGGACGGGCGTTACGTCTACGGCAACCGGGCCATGGGCCGGATGATCGGCGCCGACACCGAAGAGGCGTACGCCGAGGCCTTCGCCAAGTACCGGGGCACCCTGATCACCGACTTCATGGATCCCGCCGACATCCCCGCCGTGGCCGCCCGCCTGGCCCAGCTGACCGAGCCCGGTCAGTTCTTCGAGCACGGCGAGGTCCGCTGCATCCTCCCCAACGGCGACACCAAGGTGATGGAGCTCACCAGCATCCGCACCACGTGGGCCGGCGAGCCGGCCTATCAGGTCATCGCCCGCGACATGTCCGAGCGCAAGGCGGCCGAGGCGGCCGACCGCTACCGGGCCAGCCTGGTGGCCCACGTATCCGACGCCATCGTGGGTATCGACGCCGAGGGACGCATCGAGAGCTGGAACGAGGCGGCCGAGTCCATCTACGGATGGAAAGAGCAAGAAGTGGCCGGCATGTCCATCAGTGCCGTGGTCACCGCCAACCGCACCGACAGCGCCGCCGTCCTCGAGCGGGGCCACCGGATCCATCGGCGCAAGGACGGCTCCGAGGTCGACGTGCTGGTCTCCATCGACCCGCTCATCGATGACGACACCCAACCTTCCGGCTGGGTGGTGGTGTGCACCGAGCTGACCGACGCCCGCCAGGCCGAGGCCGGCCGCCGGGCCGCCGAGGAGCGCTACGAGGCGGTGGTGGCCTCGCTGAGCGAGGGCATCGTGCTCTTCGACGAGTTCGGCAACGTGGGTGCCCACAACGAGGCCGCCAGCCGGATCCTCGGCGAGCGCCTGCAGAACGGCAACGGGCACCAGATCTTCACCGGGGCCTCCATCGCCATCGAGGCCAACGGCCATCCCCTCTCGGCCGACATGTTCCCCCACGCCCGCACCCTGGCCACCGGGGAGTCCGAGGACGACGTGGTCATCGGGGTCACCGACGCCAGCGGCAAGCGCCAGTGGCTGTCGCTCAGCTCGCGGCTGCTGTCCGGCGCCGGCCAGGTCGAGGTGCCCATGGTGGTGTGCTCGTTCACCGACGTCACCGACCGCAAGGCCGCCGAGGCCCAGCTCCACTGGCTGGCCTACCACGACTCGCTCACCGGACTGGGCAACCGCTCGATGTTCAGCGACGAGCTGGAGCGAGAGCTCATGGTCTCGCTGCAGAGGGGCACCAATCTGGCCGTGCTCTTCATCGACCTCGACCGGTTCAAACTGGTCAACGACTCCTTCGGCCACGCCAGTGGCGACGAGGTCCTGTTGGCCCTGGCCCAACGGTTCAAGTCCGCAGTGCGCGGCGGCGACGTGGTCAGCCGGTTCTCCGGCGACGAGTTCGTGGTCCTGTGCCGCAACGTCCACGATGTCAACGTGGCCGTCAGCCTGGCCACCGAGTACTCCCGGCTCCTGGCCGAGCCGGTGCAGCTGACCACCGGGCGGAACGTGGTGGTGACCTGCAGCGTGGGGGTGTCCTTCGTCATGCGGGGTCGCCAGACGGCCCAGGACATCCTGCAACAGGCCGACGTGGCCATGTTCCAGGCCAAGAACAAGGGCCGCTCCCGGGTGGAGGTCTTCGACGAGTCCCTCCGGGCCAAGTCCGTGGCCCGCCTGGAGATCTACGACGACCTGCGGCACTCCATCGACCACGACGAGTTGGCCGTCCACTACCAGCCCATCGCCTCGGTGCGCGACGACCGCATCGTGGCCATGGAAGCGCTGGTCCGTTGGCACCACCCGTCCCGCGGCCTGCTGGGCCCGATGGAGTTCATCCCCTTCGCCGAGGAGACCGACCTCATCTTCTCCCTGGGCCGGTGGGTGCTGCGGGAGGCGTGCCAGACCATGTCCAACTGGCGCAAGGAGCTGCCCGGCGCCGAGAACGCCTACATCACCGTCAACCTCTCGGCCCACCAGCTGAGCGATCCCGAACTGCTGGAGACCATCGAGGGAGCGCTGACCGACTCCGGTCTGCCGCCCGAGGCCCTGGTGATGGAAGTCACCGAGAGCATGCTGATGAGCGACACCTCGGCATCGATCGCCATGCTCGGTGGCATCCACGAGATGGGGGTCGGGCTGGCCATCGACGACTTCGGCACCGGCTACTCGTCACTGGCCCAGCTCAAGCGGTTCCCGGTCAAGATCCTCAAGATCGACAAGTCCTTCGTGGACGGGCTGGGGACCTTCGAGAACGACGAGGCCATCGTGGCCGCCATCGTCCAGTTGAGCAAGGCCCTGGGCCTGGTGGTGCTGGCCGAGGGCGTGGAGACCCCCATCCAGCTGCAGCGGGTCACCGAGTTGGGCTGCGACCTCTATCAGGGCTACCTGATGTCCCGGCCCACCCGTGCCGATCGGGTGGACTTCACCAAGCACGTGGTCAGCACGCCGGTCGAGGCTGTCGAGGCCACCGCCACGGTCGAAGCGGTCGAGGCCACCGCCACGGTCGAGGCTGTCGACGGGGCCGAGACGGTGGAAGCCGTCGAAGCGTGGAGAGCGTCGAAGCCGTGGAGAGCGTCGAAGCCGGCTAGAGCGAGGAAGCCCCGGCGGGGCCGGTCAGCCCAGCCGTTCGATGATGGTGGCGTTGGCCTGGCCCCCGCCTTCGCACATGGTCTGCAGCCCGTAGCGGGCGCCGGTGCGCTCCATCTCGTTGAGCAGGGTGGCCAGCAGCCGCGCCCCGAGCCGCCGGTGGGATGCCCGATGGCGATGGCCCCACCGTTGACATTGACCCGCTCCATGTCGGGATGGTGCTCCTTCTCCCACGCCAGCACCACCGAGGCGAAGGCCTCGTTGATCTCGATCAGGTCGATGTCGTCGAGCGAGAGCTTGGACTTGGCCAGCACCAGGGTGGTGGCCGGGATCGGCGCCGTCAGCATGATCACCGGATCGTTGGCGGCCACGGCGAAGGTGTGGAACCGGGCCCGGGGCCGCAGACCGAGCTGGGCCGCCTTCTCCTCCGACATGATGAGGGCGGCGGCCGCCCCGTCGGAGATCTGTGACGAAGAGGCTGCCGTCACCAGGCCGTTCTCCACGAAGGCCGGAGGAAGCGAGGCCAACTTCTCGTAGCTGGACTCGGCCCGCACCCCTTCGTCCGAGGTGAGCGGCCCCTCGTTGCCGGGGTCGCCTTCGTCGGTGCCGGCCCGCGCCACCTTGTTCTCCACCTCGGCCCGCCGGGTGGCCAGCGGCACGATCTCGTTCTCGAACCGGCCCTCGGCGATGGCCCGGGCCGCCCGCTGGTGGGACTGCAGGGCGAAGCGGTCCATCTCCTCGCGGCTGATCCCCCACCGGGTGGCGATCTCCTCGGCGCACAGTCCCTGGTGGATGAAGTCGAACCGTTCGTGGACGGTGGGACCGTAGGCCTCGCCCGGCCCGTGCTCGGTGGTGGCCCCGATGGGCACCCGGCTCATGGCCTCGACCCCGCCGCCGATGACCACGTCCATGGCCCCGGACATCACCGCTTGCGCCGCGAAGTGCACGGCCTGCTGAGCGGAACCGCACTGCCGGTCCACCGTGGTGCCCGGGACGGTGTCGGGGAAGCCGGCGGCCAGGGCGGCGTTCCGCCCGATGTTCATGGCCTGCTCGCCCACGGTCATGGTGCAGCCGTAGACCACGTCCTCGACCAGGGCCGGGTCCAGATCGTTCCGCTCGATCAGGGCCCGGAGGGGTTGGGCGGCCAGGTCCACGGCGTGCCAACCCGAGAGCCGGCCGTTCTTCTTGCCCACCGGAGTACGGACCACGTCGACTATCACAGCGTTGGGCATCTCCCCATTGTGCCCGATCACCCGTGGTTGCCGGAAATCTGGCGGTGTGTCAGATTGCCCTTTCCACCTCGTCCCACCTCTCTCTGCGCCCTGTCCCACCTCCCGAACGATGGACCCGACCATGGACTCGCCGATGGACCTCCGTTTCACCCCGGCCCAGGAGGCCTTCCGGATGGAGGCGCGCTCGTGGCTGGAGGCCCACGTCCCGCCGCCACGGAGCCTGCCGTCCCTGGACACCGCCGACGGCTTCGAAGCCCACCGCCGGTGGGAGCAGACCATGTTCGACGACCGGTGGTCGGTGGTGTCGTGGCCGGAGGAGTTCGGCGGCCGGGGGGTGGGCATCCTCGAGTGGCTGGTCTTCGAAGAGGAGTACTGGCGGGCCCAGGCCCCGCTGCGGGTGAGCCAGAACGGGGTCTTCCTGCTGGCGCCCACCATGTTCGAGTTCGGGACGGACCGCCAGAAGGAGCGGTTCCTGCCCCCCATGGCCTCGGGCCAGGAGATCTGGTGCCAGGGATGGTCCGAGCCCGACGCCGGCAGCGACCTGGCCGGCATCCGCAGCCGGGCGGTGCGGTCGCCGGCTGACGACGGATGGCTGCTCAGCGGTCAGAAGACCTGGGCCTCGAGGGGAGCCTTCGCCCACTGGTGCTTCGGGCTGTTCCGCACCGACCCCGAGGCCGAGCGCCACCGCGGCCTCACCTACTTCCTCATCGACCTGGACCACCCCGGGGTCACCGTCCGCCCTATCCCCCAGCTCGATGGGGAGACCGGCTTCGCCGAGATCTTCTTCGAGGACGTGTTCGTGCCCGACTGGCTGGTCCTCGGTGAGGTGGGCCGGGGCTGGAACGTGGCCATGGCCACGGCCGGATCCGAGCGCGGCCTGAGCCTGCGCAGCCCGGCCCGCTACTCCGAGGCCGCCGCCCGGCTGGTGGCCCTGTACGCCGAACGGGCGGCCGCCGATCCCTCCCGGGCCGGCCGCAACGCCGAGGCCGTGGCCCAGGCCTGGATGGACGCCGAGGCCTACCGCCTCAACACCCTGTGGACCGCCACCCGGGTGGTCGACGGCGGCTCGGTGGGCCCCGAGGCCAGCGCCAACAAGATCCACTGGTCCGAGACCGACCTGGCCATCCACCGGGCCGCTCTGGCCCTGTTGGGCCCGGCCGCCGAGCTCCACGGCGGTGGCTTCGACGCCCCGTGGTTGGACGGCTATCTCTTCGCCCTGGCCGGGCCGATCTACGCCGGCACCAACGAGATCCAACGCAACGTGGTGGCCGAGCGCATGCTCGGGCTGCCCCGGGGCTGAAGGGCGCCAGGACCCGCCGCCATGCACTTCGCCTTCACCGACCAACAGTCCGAGTTCCGTGACACCGTCCGCCAGGTGCTGGCCAAGGAGTGCACCACCGACGACCTGCGCGCCGCCTACCTGAACCCGGCGGCCCGGACCCCGCGATGGGGGGTGCTGGCCGACCTCGGCGTGGTCGGCCTCACCGTGCCGGAGAGCCAGGGGGGCCTGGGCCTGGGCCTGGTGGACCTGGTCCTGTTGCTCGAGGAGGCCGGGCGGGTGGCCCTGCCCGAGCCGCTGGTGGAGACCACGGCGCTGACCGCTCCCCTGCTGTCCGAGCTGTTGGCCGAGTTGCGGGGCGGCGAGTTGTCGGGGCGGCGAGTTGTCGGCCGGCGAGCTGTCGGCCGGGGGCGGGGCCGGGGCCCCCACCGGAGCCGGGTCCGGCGGGACCAGCGGGGCTGACCGGTGGGCCGGGTGGCTGGAAGGCCTGGCCGCCGGATCGGTCACCGCCGCCGTGGCCGAGCCCCGGGCTGCCGACAGTGGGCCGGTGGCCGGAGCCGACGGGGCCGACCTCTTGGTGCTGACGGCCCCCGGTAGCGGGGACGGGCCCGAGATCCACCTGGTCGAGGCGGCCCGAGTCTCGGTGGACCCGGTGTCGTCGCTCGATCCCACCCGGCGGCTGGGCGTGCCCCGGTGGACGCCCACCCCCGAGACCTTGATCGCCACCGGTGCGGCCGCCCGTTCGGCCCTCCGGCGGACCTCGGACCGGGCCGCCGTGGCCACCGCCGCCCACCTGCTGGGCCTGAGCGACCGCATGGTCGCCATGACCGCCGAGTACGCCCGGGCCCGGCACCAGTTCGGCCATCCCATCGGGAGCTTTCAGGCCGTCAAGCACCTGCTGGCCGGGGCCCAGGTCAAGTTGGAGTTCGCCCGTCCGGTGGTCTACGCCGCGGCGTGGTCGCTGGACCAGGGCGACCCGACCGCCTCGAGGGCCGCCTCCAGGGCCGCCTCCACGGCCAAGGCCTACGCCTCGGAAGCGGCCACCGAGGCCGCCCGGGTGTCCCTACAGGTCCACGGGGCCATCGGCTACACCTGGGAGTGCGACCTCCACCTGTTCCTCAAGAGGGCCTGGGCCCTGTCCGAGGCGTGGGGATCAGCCTCCGACCACCGCCACCTGGTGCTCGACTCGCTCATCGGCGACGGCGAGGGGTAGGGAACCAGCAGCAGTCCCGGCGCCGGGGTCGGCGACAGCGTCGTGGCTGGCGGCCGCAGAGGGCGGGGGCGTTCAGGGCTGGGCGAAGGCGTAGATGGGCATCCCGTTGTACGAGGCCGAGCGGGACGGCAGGTAGGGACCGTTGATGACCACGGCCAGCGATCCGCTGGCGGCCGGGCCGGCGTCGCCCTCCACGGTGACCACCGCCCCGTCGGGCCACACCTGCACCACCACCCCGGCGTGCAGGGAGGTGGCCGTGGACCACGGGCCCGTCCCGTACAGCACGATGTCCCCGGGCTGCGGGACGGCGGTCGGGGGCAGCACGCCCGTGTCGTCGGCGGCCCAGGTGTAGATGTCGCCGGTGAACGGGTACTCCGGGATGGGCACCCCGGCCCGTTCCCACACCCAGGTGGCGAAGAGCGAGCACCACTCCTCACACGGGCCGTAGGGATTGCAGAAGTTGCCCCGGTCGGGATCGGACTCCACCTGGCTGTTGGCCACCGACACGATGGTCGCCGCCGTGGCCGAGGGTGGCGGGGTGCCCGGGTTGGAGAAGGAGTACGACCACCCGTCCGGCTCCAAGAGCCAGTACCCCCGGGCGTCCGGGGTCAGCGCCATCCCGGCCACCGGCGGGACGTCATGGGGGTCGCCGTCCAGGCCGCCGCCCAGCGATCCGTAGAAACCCACCGAGCCGAAGGCGAAGATGCCGCCGTCGGTGGCCACCATCATGTAGCCGCGGCCGTCGGGCGCCGCGGTCATGGCGGTGACCGGGTCGTTGAGGACGATGTTGCCGGTCGAGCCGTAGAAGGGGGCGTTGCCGAAGGCGAAGATCCCGCCGTCCGAGGCCACCAGCCAGTAGCCCTTGCCGTTGTGGGTGGAGGCCATGCCGGTCACCGGCTGGTTGAGCGGGTGCCCGCCCATGGAGCCGTAGAAGGTGGCGTCGCCGAAGGAGAAGATCCCGCCGTCCGCCGCCACCAGCCAGTAGCCCTTCCCGTCGGCCGTCGAGGCCATGCCCACGATGGGCTGGTTGAGCGGATGGCCGCCCATCGACCCGTAGAACCGGGCGTCGCCGAAGGAGAACACCCCGCCGTCCACCGCCGTCAGCCAGTAGCCCTTGCCGTTGGGCATGGCGGCCATGCCCACGATGGGGGCGTTGAGAGGCAGGTTGCTCACCCCTCCGAAGTCGGGCGCCGATCCCTCGGGGTACACCCCGCCGTCGGCCGAGGCCAGCCAGAAGCCCTCACTGGCCACGGTGGAGGCCGGATCGGTCGCCATGGTCACCATCACCGAGGGCAGCGGGGCCGCCGGGGGGACGTTGATGTTGCCGGCATCGCCGAAGTCGATGACCCCTCCCCCGGCGTACACCCGGGGATGGTCGGCGGCGTGGGCCGCGGTGGTCGGCGTCGCCACGGCCATGCCCACGGTCAGCAGGGCCAGGAGCACCAGGGCCGCCGACATCCTGACCCAAGACCGGCCCGGGAGCGCAGCCCCACGCCCGGCGCGTCGGGGTCCGGCGTCCGAGGGTCCGGTATCCACCCGGCCATGCTACAAACATCCGCCCGGTCGGTCATACTCCCGCCAAATTTTCCCAAACGAGCTGGCATTGTGGTTATACCACCACTTAGAGTGGGAATAGCACGGGGAACAACGAGCAACAGAGAACAGCAACTGCATCCGCTGAGAGGGGTACTCGATGGAAACAGGCCGGCGATGAGTCTGCGTCGCGACCAACCCGAACCGTTCGTCCGAGGTGCGATCTACCCGGCGACCGGGGACGTTCCTTATCCAAGGGCCAATCCCACCGACATGGCCAGGCTTCCGGGTGACGTCTGGAGCGCCGCCGGCGTGCCGGCCGGGGTTCGACTCGAACTGGTGGGCGACGCCCAGGCCATCGACGTGGCCTACCGCACCACCACCGGCAACCTGGGCTACCGGGGAGACGGCGCCGGCATCACCTTCTCGGTGTGGCGGGGCGCCCGCAAGATCTGCGAGCACGAAGCGGACCTCGGTGACGGGATGATCCGGCTTTCCCTGGGCTCAGGACGCCCCGAGACGCCGGCCACCATCTACCTGCCCGAGGGCATGCAGCCCCTGGTCCTGTCGCTCACCGCGGTGTCGGGCGAGATCGCCCCCGCCCCGGCCCGTCCGCTCTGGCTGGCCTACGGGGACTGGACCACCCAGGGCTGGATCGCATCGGGTCCTGCCCGGGGCTGGGCTGCCATCGCGGCCAGAAAGGCCAAGCTGAACCTGGTCAACCTGGGCTACGCCGGCGCCGGTCGCGGCGAGATCGTCTCGGCCGAGCACATCGCCGCTCTGCCGGCCGAGATCATCACCATCGCCTACGGCGAGAGCTGCTGGACCCGTGTCCCCCACAGCGCCGGCATGGTCAGCGAGGGGCTCCGGGCCTTCCTCCAGGTGATCCGGCAGGCCCACCCGACCACGCCGATCGTGGTGGCGAGCCCCATCCTGCGCCCCGACGCCGAGGACGTGCCCAACAAGCTCGGGGCCACCCTGGTCGACATCCGCCAGGCCATCGAGTCGGTGGCCACTGAGCGCATCGAGGCCGGTGACGTGGCTCTGTCGCTGGTGCCCGGGGCCGGCATCATCAACGCCGGCCATCTGGCCGACGGCATCCACCCCGGGGACGAGGGCCACAAGCGCATCGCCGCCTCCATGACCCGGGCCCTTACCGCGGCCATGGATGCCGCCGCGGCCAGGGTTGCGGCGGCCGAGGCTGCTGCGGCCGAGGCTCAGGCGGCTTCGGCGGCTTCGGCGGCTCGGGCTGCGGCGGAGGCCGCGGTTCCTGCGGAGGCCGCGGCTGAGGCGGAGGCAGAGGCGGCGCAGGCGGCCCGGTCAAGAGGCGGCACAGGCGGCTGAGGCGGCACAGGCGGCCCGGTCGGCCCGGAAGCAGCCGGCGGTGGCCTCCACCCGCATCCCGAGACGAGTTCCGTCCGCCGGCCGCGGCGTCCCGAAGGAGGAGGTCAAGGAAGCGGTCGACGGGTCCGCCTCTGATGCGAAGGGCACCCGTCCTGTCCGCCGGATGGCCCGGAAGGCTCCTCCGAAGACTGCCGCCAAGAACGGTGCGGCCAATGGCGCCGGAGCTGCGACGAGGAACGGATCGAGGAGCGCTACCGCAGTGGCGACAGCAGCCAAGAAGGCCTCCGGGACCTCGCCCGTGGTCGACCCGGAACCCGACGACTCCGAGTTGGACGGCGCCGACGAGTCCCCGAGCTCCGGCAGGCCCGCTCTGGCCTACGCCGCATACGGACACTGACGCCCGCATCCTCGGCGCCCGGATCGGCAACGCCGCATCCTCGCCCCGCATCCTCGCCCGCATCCTCGGCGTCCGGATCGGCAGCCTGACCGCCGGCCCTGAGCCGCACCACCGTTCGGCTGGCCTACTCTTCCGCCATGGACGCCACCACGCTGATTGATTCGTTCCGTGTCGACGGGAAGGTGGCGGTGGTCACCGGCGCCGGGAGCGGGATCGCCAAGGCCAGTGCGCTGGCGCTGGCCGGAGCCGGGGCCATGGTGGTGTGCGCCGATATCCACGAGGACACGGCCAGAGCTACGGCCGAGGAGATCATCGCCACTGGCGGCCGCGCCGAGAGCACCCCTCTCGACGTCTCCAAGCGCCTACAGGTCGACGCCCTGGCCAACCGGGTTGCCGCCGAGCACGGCGGCATCCACGTGTGGTGCAACATCGCCGGGATCATGCTGGGCGGCCCGTTCCTCGACGAGCCCGAGGAGGATCTCGACCGAATCATGGCCGTGAACCTCAAAGGGGTCTTCTTCGGGTGCCAGGCCGCCGGCCGGATCATGGTGAACCAGCCCGAGGGTGGGAGCATCGTCAACTGCTCCTCGGCCGCCGTCGACACCCCGAGCCCCAACATCGTGAGCTATGCCATCTGCAAAGCGGGCGTGGTGCAGATGACCAAAACCCTGGCCGTCGAGGTGGGCAAGAAGCACGTGCGTGTCAACGCCGTGGCTCCTGGCTTCGTGGTGACCGGCATGACCACCGGCTACTTCTCCCTCCCCGACGGGAGCCCCGACGAGACCATGCAGGACGCCCTGGTCGCCGCCATGAGCAAGGGCGCCCCCCTCCGTTCGGTGGGCGAGCCCGAGGACATCGCCGCCGCCGTCCTCTACCTGGCCTCGGACGCCTCCCGGTTCATGACCGGTCAGGTCATCCGGCCCAACGGCGGCGTCGCCATGATCTGACAGGCCGCACCTGTCGTTTTTGATTCTGCAGCTTTGATTCGGCAGCCCGGCGGTCGACGGGTCTGCTCCGCTGGAACCCCGGCCCCCGCCCGGCCCCTCTCGCCGCACCCGGTCCTCCCCGGTCTCCCCGGACCGCCGTCACACCCTCCTGGGATACTTGGTCATGGTTCTAGACGACCTCCAAGTGGCTCTCGATGCGGCCAAAGCACTCGGTCCGGCGGCCTTCGCCGACGCCGAGTCCCTGGCCGTCCTCGAGAAGCAGCTGGCCCAGCTCGACTGCCTGGTCACCACGACGGTGGCCTGTTTCGACGCCGCCGGCGCCTTCGAGGCCGATGGGGCGGTCACCACCAAGGCCTGGCTCAAGTCCGAGTGCCGGCTGTCGAACAAGCAGGCCGCCGCCCAGGTCAAGCGGGGACGCCACCTCCGCCGCCTGCCCCGGACCACCGAGGCCTTCGGTGCCGGGCAGTTGAGCGGGGACCAGGTGGACGTGCTCATCGCCGCCGACCAGGACCGCACCCACGAGGCGTTGATCGACCAGGAAGGAGAGCTGGTGGCCCAGGGGACGCAGCTCTCCCACCACCAGTTCGTCCAGTACATGAACTACTGGCTGCACCGGGCCGACCGGGCAGGGGCCGAGGACCAGGCCGAGCGGCGCTGTGCCCAACGAGAGGTGTACCTGGTCCGCAGCTTCGAGGACATGTGGTTGGGACAGATGACCCTGGACCCCATCTCGGGGGCCATCGTGGGCGGGGAGCTCGACCGCCTCGAGCAGCTGTTCTTCGACGCCGAGTGGGCCGAGGCCAAAGAGCGCCTGGGTAGGGAGCCCCTCCTCGCCGAGCTCACCCGCACCCCGGGCCAGCGCCGGGCCGACGCCCTGGTGGAGATGGCCACCCGCTCCAAGGCCGACCACGAGGGCCGGCGACCGGCACCGCTGTTCACCGTGCTGGTGGACTACGAATCGCTCCACGGCAGGCTCTCCCAGCTGGAGGACGGCACGGTCATCCCACCCGGCACCCTGCTGCCCTGGTTGCTGCAGGCCGACCTCGAGCGGGCCACCTTCACCCTCGGGGGACGGGTGGCGATGGGGGCACCGTCCAAACTGGCCTCCCTCACCCCCGAGGCCCTCGACCAGGCCGTCTTCACCCCCCAGGGACGACGAGAGATCGCCCCCACGACACGCCTGTTCACCGGGGCCACCCGGAGAGCCATCGAGGTGCGGGACCGGACCTGTGCCCACCCGACCTGTGACGTGCCGGCCTCCCGGTGCCAGGTCGACCACATCCAGCCCTGGAGCAACGGTGGGCCGACCACCCAGGAGAACGGCCGGCTGCTCTGTGGCCGGCACAACCGGATGCGCAACCAGCGGGAGCGGACCGAACCGCCACGGCGGGAATGAACCCGGGCCGGACCCTCGTCCGGACCCGCGGCAGATCGCCTGACCGAGTACCCCGGTGGCAACTGACGGACCGTCAGACGAGGCGGTACACTCGATTCATGGCCGACATGCCCTGGATCATCTCCGTCGACGACCACGTGGTCGAACCACCCAATGTGTGGATGGACCGCCTCCCGAAGAAGTACGCCGACATCGGCCCGCGGATCGTGCGCGCCCCGATGGGCGAGATCACCTTCATCGGCGGCAAGCTGACCGTGGTCCCCGGCTCCGAGGGCTTCCCCACCGACTGGTGGTACTACGAAGACCTGAAGCGCCCGCTGCTCCGGGTGGACTCCGCCGTCGGGGTTCCTCGGGACGAGGTCACCATGCGCGGAGTGACTTACCAGGACATGCGGCCCGGCTCCTACGAGGTCAAGCCGCGGCTCGAGGACATGGACGTGAACCATCTCGAGGCCTCCCTCTGCTTTCCCACCTTCCCCCGATTCTGTGGCCAGACCTTCACCGAGGCCCAGGACAAGGAGCTGGCGCTCCTGTGTGTGAAGGCCTACAACGACTGGATGGTCGAGGAGTGGTGCGGGCCCGAGGCCCAGGGCCGACTCATCCCCCTCTGCCTGATCCCCCTGTGGGACGTCGAATTGGCCGCCGCCGAGGTGCGCCGCAATGCCGACCGCGGCGTCCGGGCTGTCTGCTTCAGCGAGATTCCCCCCTTCCTCGGCCTGCCCTCGGTGCATGATCCCGATCACTACTGGGATCCCTTCTTCCGGGCCTGCGAAGAGACCAAGACGGTCATCAACATGCACATCGGCTCGTCATCCAAGATGCCCTCGACGTCGGCTGACGCCCCGCCGGCGGTGGGCTCGACGCTCACCCACTCCAATGCCACCTACTCCATGGTCGACTTCATGTTCTCGGGGGTGCTGGTGCGCTTCCCCGAGCTCAAACTGGCCTACGCCGAAGGCCAGATCGGCTGGATCCCCTACATCCTGGAGCGGGCCGACACCGTGTGGGAGGAGAACCGGGGCTGGGGCGGCGTGGCCGACATCGTCCCGGAGCCTCCCTCCACCTACTTCTTCCGCCAGATCTACGGCTGCTTCTTCAGCGACGCCTTCGGGCTCAAGAACATCGAGTCCATCGGGGTGGACAACATCACCTACGAGTCCGACTACCCCCACTCCGACTCCACCTGGCCCGAGACCCGCCAGATCGCCGAGAAGCAGATGAAGGACCTCACCGACGAGCAGATCTACAAGATCGTTCGGGGCAACGCCATCAAGCTGTACGACCTCGACTTCAAGTGATCTCTCGGGCCTAGGCCTCCGGCCTCCTCCCATGGACCTGCGTTACAGCGACGCCGAAGTGGCGTTCCGAGGTGAGCTGCGTCAGTGGTTGGCAGATGTCCTGCCCACCCTGCCGCCCCGTCCTGCTCCCACTGACTGGCCGGGACGACGCGCCTACGACACCGGTTGGCAGAAGCTGCTGTTCGACGCCGGTTACGCCGGGGTCGACTGGCCGGTCGAGGGTGGTGGCCGGGGCTCGTCGCCGATCGAGCAGCTCATCTTCAAAGAGGAGCTCGAGCGGGCCCACGCCCCGTATGTGGGGGTGAACTTCGTAGGCCTCCTCCACGCCGGCCCCACCATCATCGCCGAGGGGACGCCGGAACAACGCCAGCGGTTCCTTCCCCCCATCCTCCGGGGTGACCACGTCTGGTGCCAGGGATTCTCCGAGCCCGACGCCGGGAGCGACCTGGCCTCACTGCGCACCCGGGCCGTCCGCGACGGCGACCACTACGTGGTCACCGGTTCGAAGATCTGGACCTCCCACGCCGAGGTGGCCGACTACTGCGAGTTGCTGGTCCGCACCGGAGCCGACGACAGCCGCCACCGGGGCATCACCTGGCTGATCCTGCCCATGGACACCCCCGGGATCGAGATCCGGCCGCTGACGACCATCGCCGGCTCCACCGAGTTCGCCGAGCTCTTTCTCGACGAAGTGCGCGTGCCGGTCGACCTGCGGGTGGGCGACGAGAACGACGGATGGAGGGTGACCATGGTCACGCTCAGCTTCGAACGGGGCACGGCCTTCGTCGGTGACCTCCTCGAAGCCATGGAGTTGCTGTCGGACAGCGTGGCACTGGCCATCCGGACCGGTGCCTGGTCGGACCCGGGCGTCCGGCGCCAGGCCGGCCACCTCCGAGCCGAGCTCGACGCCCTGTGGGCGCTGACCAAGCGCAACGTGTCCCAGGCCGCCCGGACCGGTATCCCCGGGATCGGGGGCACTTTGTTCAAGTTGGCCTACTCCGAGGCTCGAAACAAGCTCGGCGAGTTCTCGCTGTCGCTTCTGGGGCGGGCCGGGCTGGCCGCCGACGATGCCGAAGGTATCGACGGGCGCGGTCCTCTCCCTTCGGAGACCATGGTGGAGGACTGGTTGCGGGGGATCTCGCTGACCATTGCCGCCGGCACCTCGCAGATCCAGCGCAATATCGTCGGCGAGCGGGTGCTCGGCCTACCCAAGGAGCCACCCGCACCGGCGACTGCAGCCCCTTCGGCGGCGCGCTCGTGAGGAAGGCGCTCACAAGGACGCTCATGGGGAAGGGTGCTCCGGCGTGGACTTCGAACTGACCGAGTTCCAGGTCGACCTGGCTGAGGGCGTACGGCGCCTGCTGGAGGGCCAGTTCCCGTTGGAGCAGCTGCGGTCCTTCGAAGGAGCAGACCGGGTCATCGATCGCAAGGGATGGCGGCAACTGGGTGAGGCCGGGGTGTTCAACCTCTGCCTGGCCGAAGAGGCGGGGGGCGTTGGACTGGGACTGTCCGAGGCGGCCCTGGTCTTCGAGGAGCTGGGCCGGTCCCTGGTGCCGGGGCCATTGGTCGCTTCCCATCTGGCCTCGGGTCTGATCGACGGGGCTGAGGACGGCTCGGTGGTCGTGGGTCTGGTGGAGCAGGGTTGGTGGTCCGCTGAGCGGGGGTGCTGATGGCGGGGGTGCTGTTCCCGTGGTCATCGAGTACCTGGACGACCTGGACGTGTTGTTGGTCCTCTCGGAGCAGGGAGTCAGCGCCGTCGATCCCCGATCGGTGGTGGCCACCCGGCTCCAGCGCCCGATGGACCCGCTGACCCCGGTGTGGTCGGTGGCGTCACTGCCGGAGGGAACCCCGGTCGCCGGACCGGACATCGCGGCCTGGTGGCGACGCGACGGGGCCGTCCTGACTGCCGCCCTGCAGATCGGCGCGGCAGCCTGGACCACCGAGCTGGCCGTGGAGTACGCCAAGCAACGGCGCCAGTTCGGTCGGATCATCGGCGGCTTTCAGGCCGTGAAACACATCTGCGCCGACATGGCGGTGCGCACCGAGGTGGCCCGGTGCTCGGTCCAGGCTGCCGCGGTGACCGTCGACCAGCCGGATGTGGGCGACAGCGAAGTGGCGGCCGCCGGAGCCAAACTCCTGGCTGACGAGGCGGCTATCACCAACGGGCGGTCGTGCATCCAGGTGCACGGGGGCATGGGGTTCACCTGGGAGGTCCCGGCCCATCTGGCCTACAAGCGGGCCCGGGTGCTGGCCACCCAGTTCGGGACGGCCGATGATCTGGCTGAGTCACTGGGGGCCTCGTTGGCGGCTTCCCTCGAATCGCCGTCATGATCGTGGCTGCTGCTACCGCCCTCACATTCGTTGACGTCGGCCCATTCGATGACGTCCCATTCGATGACGTCGCCCGGTCCGCCGACGCCGGCGCTGACGCAGCACCACGGCGCCACGTAACCTGATCCGGTGCCCAACCCTTCTGTCGCCCCGCCCAAGGATGTCGTGAACGTCCTGCCCTCAGGACGGACTGTCTTCGGCATGCAGCTGCCGGTCCAGTCACAGTCGACCATCTACGCGCAGTCGTGGGAGGCCACCGCCGGGCCCGAGGAGCTGGCCCAGGTGGCACTGGCCTGCGAAGCGGCGGGCTTCTTCTATGTGGGCGTCTGCGATCACACGCTCATTCCCAGCCGGTTGGCGGGAGCGATGTCGACCACCTGGTACGACACCATCGCCACCCTGGGGTGGCTGGCCGGGATCACCTCGGAGATCCACCTCCTCTCCCACGTCTACGTGATCGCACTGCGCCACCCGCTGCGGGCGGCCAAGGAGTTCGCCACCCTGGACGTCCTGTCCGGCGGTCGGGTCATCTGCGGGGTCGGAGCGGGACACGTCTCGGAGGAGTTCGACTTGATGGGTCCGGCGTTCGATGAGCGTGGGCCAGCCACGGACGAGGCCATCGCCGACCTGGCCGAAGGGCTGGCCGAGGAGTACCCGGAACTGAACGGGCCCCGGTGGCAGGCCACCGATGTGGGACTCAAGCCCCGACCGGTGCAGTCCCCTCGCCCGCCCATCTGGGTCGGTGGGTCGTCACCGGCCGCTCTGCGCCGCGCCGCCAGGTTCGGCGACGGTTGGCTGCCACAATCACTTGGTCCCGACCCCGAGCTCCTGGGCACGCTGCGCCGGTTGCGCCAGGAGTACCGCGACGGTGCACCGCTCGACATCGGCGGCATTGCCAGTGCCATGTATGTCGGTGATCCTCCCGCCGGGTTCGAACTGCCCAAGGGCACACTGTCCGGTCCGCCGGAGCGGCTGGCGGAGTACGTGCAGACGTTCGCCGACGCCGGTGTAGGGCAGGTGCAGGTGCGATTCCCGTCACGGTCCGTCGACGAGCTGTGCGAACAGATCAGCTCCTTTGGTCGTGACGTCACTCCGCTGGTCGGGCCGCCCCACTGATCGGAATGTGAGCGTGTCCGGCCGCATCCGACCTCTGATCGCCATTGCTCTGGCGGTGATCGTCGTGGCCGGTCTGGTAGTGGCCGACGTGGTCACCCTGCACCAAGCCAAGCCCAGTTACGACCACGAGACCCAGGCGCTCAATCACCTGTTGGGGTCGTCGGACGCCGGCGGCCTCCCGACGAAGACCACCGTGGCGAAGTCGCCCGGAGCCTCGACCTCCGGAAGCGGGCCGATGCCGAGCCCAGGGGTGGCGTCACACGCCACGACGACCACGACGATTGGCACCGGTCCAGCCACAGACTCGACAGGCTCGGGCTCGTCCCCGTGACCCGACCTTCCGTTACGGGGCGGTGGTGCTCGTGCCCGTTTTCGAGGTGCCCACCTTGGTGGTCGTCGTAGAGCCCGAGGATCCCACCTGTGTGGTGGTGGTCGACGGCGGAACAGTGGTGGAACTGCCGGGAGACTGACCTGAAGTCGTTGTGGTGGCGTGTCCAGCGGACGTCGTGGTGGTGTCGGGCCGAGTCGGAGTGGTGGATCCAGTGGTGCTGGTCGGGCTGGTGGTGCTGGTTGTGGAGGTCGTCGTGGTAGTCGTAGTCGCAGGAACGAGGTTGTACTGCTGACCATTTGGCCCTGTCACCACTACGGGTGCGCTCTGGGGCGGATACAGGTGCAGCAGAATCCCGAACCCGATGAAGGCCACCACCATCAACAAGGTGGACCGACGGATCGGGAGCAGCCGGTGTACGGGGACCGACATGTACCCCACCAATTTGCTGTGCCTCTGATCCTCATCGGGGTCGATCGGCGAGGACGACGCGCCGCCCGGCTGAGTTGGCAGGCGCTGGGTGGCGTCACCGGTGGTGGCAGGTTGACTCGATAGCCGCTGCGTGGCGTCGCCAGAGGCACCCGGCTGGCTCGGCAGCCGCCGGGTGGCATCGTCGGAGCCGCCGCCGGGCTGGTCCCCTCCGGTCCCGTCGCCCAGGCCGCTCACGTGGTGGTCGTTTCGATGGACGGGGAGAAGATGTCGGCGGCGCGCAGGGCGTTGGCCGCCCGCAGCCGGATCTCACGTCCCACTTCGAACTGGCGCCCCGGAAGGGTCCTGGCGATCAGACGCAGCTGCACGTAGCCCACGTCGATGGTCTCCACTCCGGCCACCACCGGTGGACCGAGCAGAAGATCCTTCCAACGGGGATCGGAGGCCATCTGGGTGACTACGTCCTTCAGGATCGACGTCACCTTCTCGAGGTCCTCGGTGACGGCCACCGGGATATCGATCACCGCCTTCGACCAGTCCTTGGACAGGTTGGTGACCTGGCGCATGGCACTGTTCGGCACCACCACCAACTCGCCCTGGGCGGTCCGCAACTTGGTGATCCGCAGGGTCAGCTCCTCGACGGTGCCGGTGACGCTGGTGGCTTGGCCCGGCACCGACAGCCGGATCAGGTCACCGAAGGAGAACTGATGCTCGGTGAGGAGGAAGAACCCGGCCAGCAGGTCGGCCACCATCTGTTGGGCACCGAAGCCCAGGCCGATGCCGATGACGGTGGCCGGCGCCACCAGGGTGGTCAGGGGTATGCCCAGTCGGTCCAAGGCCAGGATGCCGGCGATGAAGGAGACCAGGGCCACCACCACCCACTCGACGGCCTCGCTCACGGCACGCGACCGCTTCAGCCTCTCGGAGGCCAGGGCCCCGGATTCGATCTGGATGCGGATCTGCCCGTCGATCCAGCGACGGCGTCGTGCCCCGAACCAGTGGGCGAAGCGAACCACCAGGCCCGCGCCCAACACCAGTACGACAGCCGGGAGCAGGTGGTTCTGGAGCCAGAGGTGGTCGATGCGGGAAAATTACCCATCCACCCCGGCCCCCTCTTCCCGCTTCCGACGGAGATGGAGCTGGTCGGACTGCCTCAGGAGCGACCGCATCCCGGGGCAGGGCCACCCGGGGAGCCGGGGCGGGACCCCCGGCGACGTCGTAAACTGACGGTCTGTCAGGTCCAGCGAAGGGAACACCACCATGTACGACTACGTGATCCGGAACGGCCTGGTCGTGGACGGCACCGGGGCCCCGGCCCGACGGGCCGACGTGGCCGTATCGGACGGGAAGATCGCCGTGGTCGGCGAGGTCGACGGAGGCGGCACCACCGAATTCGACGCCGAAGGGCTGGTGGTGGCCCCGGGCATCATCGATCCCCACACCCACTACGACGCCCAGCTGTTCTGGGACCCGACCGCCTCCCCCTCCAACCTGCACGGGGTGACCACGGTCATCGGCGGCAACTGCGGGTTCACCCTGGCCCCGATCAAGGCCGAGGACCACGACTACATCCGGCGGATGATGGCCAAGGTCGAGGGCATGCCGCTCCCGGCTCTCGAGAACGGCCTGCCCTGGGACTGGACCAGCTTCAGCGACTACCTGGCCAAGTTGGAAGGGAACCTGGGGGTGAATGCGGGGTTCCTGGTCGGGCACTGCGCCCTGCGTCGCTGGGTGATGGGCGGGGAACGGGGATCCGAGGTGGCCACCGACGAGGAGATCGCCGAGATGTCGCGCCTGCTGGCCGAGTCCCTGGAGGCCGGCGGGATGGGCTTCTCGTCGTCCCAGTCGCGCACCCACTCCGACGGGGACGGGAACCCCATCTCGTCCCGCAACGCCGACCGACGCGAGATGTTGGCCTTCTGCGAGGTGGTGCGGGACCACCCCGGCACGACCCTCGAGTACATCACCAACGGCTGCCTGGACACCTTCACCGACGAGGAGATCGACCTCATGGTGGCCATGACCACCACGGCCCGGCGTCCGCTCAACTGGAACCTCCTCACCATCGACTCGCGGACCCCGGACAAGACCAAGCGGCAGTTGGAGGCGTCGGTCGCCGCGGCCGATGCCGGCGGGCGGATCGTGGCCCTGACCATGCCCACCCTGGTGCCGATGAACATGAGCTTCCGGACCCACTGCGCCCTGTTCCTCATCCCGGGGTGGGGTGACGTCATGGGGCTGCCCCTGGAGCAGCGGATCGAGAAGCTGCGGGACCCGGCCGTGCGCGACCAGCTGGACGAGCTGGCCCACTCCGAGCAGGCCGGCGTGTTCCGCCGGCTCTCCCACTGGGCCAACTACATCATCGGGGACACCTTCTCGGCGGAGAACGAGGGCCTGAGCTGGCGTGACGTGGGCTCGATCGCTGAGGAGCAGGGCAAGCCACCCTTCGACGCCCTCCTCGACCTGGTCATCGCCGACGACCTGCGCACCGTGCTGTGGCCCAAGGCCTCCGACGGGGACGACGCCTCCTGGGCCGCCCGGGTCGAGGTGTGGGACGACCCCGGGGCCATGGTGGGCGGCTCCGACGCCGGGGCCCACCTCGACCGGATGTGCGGTTCCAACTACCCGACCTCGTTCCTGGGGGACTGCCTGCGCAAGCGCAAGCTGGTGCCCATGGAGCGGGCCGTCCAACTGATGACCGAGGCACCGGCGGAGCTCTTCGGGCTGCACGATCGGGGCCGGGTGGCCGAAGGTCTCTGCGCCGACCTGTTCGTCTTCGATCCCGAAACCGTGGGCTCGGAGCCCGCCACCCTGGTCAACGACCTGCCGGGGGGAAGCCCGCGCCTGATCGCCGACGCCATCGGGGTGGTCCGGGTACTGGTCAACGGGGTCGAGACCATCGCCGACGGCAAGCCCACCGGCAACCTGCCCGGCACCTTGCTCAAGTCAGGTCGGGACACGGTCACGGTCGATCCGTCGGCTGCCCGGGTCTGAACGAGCGGCACGGGTCTGAACGAGCGGCCCGGGTCTGAACGGCTGCCCGGGTCTGAACGGCTGCCCGGACTCAGCGAGCGGCACGGTCTGAGACAACCGATCGGGTCCGACGCGACACTCCAAACCCCCGAGCGGCCGATCTGCCCCCCACCAGTGACCGACGTACACTGCTGACGCGGCGTCAGATAGTCGCCACCGTGCCCGACCACCGCAAGGCGCCGGAGCGGCCGGCGGTCCGCCCGGAGTCAGCCAGCACCGCGAACCAACCAGCACCGCGAAAGGGGACCCACCATGGGTAATCAGGCCAGCAGAGACGAGACGCAGCTCCTGATCGGGGGGAAGTGGGTCGAGGCCGGCAACGGGACCTACGACATCATCAACCCGGCCACCGAGCAGGTGGTGGGCCAGGCCCCCAATGCGTCGGTGGCCGATGCCGAGGCGGCCGCGGCGGCGGCCCGGGAGGCCTTCCCGGCCTGGGCGGCCACTCCGGTGGAGGAGCGGCTGGCCCTGCTGAAGAAGGCGGCGGCGGCCATCCGGGCCAAGGGTGACGACCTGGTGCCCCTGGTCATCGCCGAGACGGGGGCCACCGCCTCGGTCGGCTCCCGCATGCAGGTCCCGGTGAGCGCAGCCCGCTTCGACCGCTACTCGCGGGATATCAGCCACGTCCAGGAGCACATGCTCCCCCCATCGTCTCCGAGGCCACTCCCCTGGCCCCGGGCGGCCTGATCAGTGCCCTGGCCTACCGCCAGCCCGTCGGCGTGGTCACCGCCATCGCCAGCTACAACTTCCCCATGACCAACATGGCCGGCAAGGTGGCCCCGGCCCTGGCCATGGGCAACACCGTGATCATGAAGCCGGCCCCGCAGGACCCGCTGGCCGTCATCGAGATGGCCCGGGTGCTCGACGAGGTGGGATTCCCTCCCGGCGTGGTCAACATCATCAACTCCCAGGGGCCCGAGCCGGCGACCGCCCTCACCACCACCCCTGACGTCGACATGGTCTCGTTCACCGGATCGACGGCGGTGGGCCAGCGCATCGCCTCGGCCGGCGCCCCCACCATGAAGCGACTCCTGATGGAGCTGGGTGGCAAGGGTGGGGCCGTGATCTTCGAGGACGCCGACATCAAGGGCGTAGTCGGTGCCATCGGGTCGGTGTGGGCCTTCCACTCCGGCCAGATCTGCACCGCCCCCACCCGGGCCATCGTGCACCGGAGCATCTTCGACCAGGTGGTGGCGGGGCTCACCCAGTTCGCCGGGGTCCTCAAGGTGGGTGACCCCACCGAGATGTCCACGGTGGTGGGCCCGGTCATCTCGGCGGCGCAACAGCAGAGGATCTTCGACCACATCGAAACGGCCCGCAAAGAGGGTGAAGTGGTGGTCGGTGGTGGTCGCCCCGAGCACCTCGACACCGGTTACTACGTCGAGCCCACCCTGGTGGTCGGGACCAACAACATCACCGTGGCCCGCGAGGAGATCTTCGGGCCGGTGGTGGTGGCCATCCCTTTCGACGACGAGGACGAGGGCATCGCCATCGCCAACGACTCGGAGTTCGGCCTGTACGACTACGTGTTCTCCAAGGACACGCCCCGGGCCTTCCGGGTGGCCAAGCAGCTACGGGCCGGGCACGTCGGCATCAACACCGCCCAGCGCAACATGGACGCTCCCTTCGGTGGCTTCAAGATGAGCGGCATCGGGCGTGACGGCGGCGACACCGGGCTCGAGGCCTACTCGGAGATGCAGTCCATCATCTGGTCGAGCTGATCAATCATCTGGTCCAGCTGAATTAGCTGAGGCCCGGGCCGACTCGGCTGGCCAGGCTGACCGGCCGCGCTCACCAGCCCGACCGGCTCCGCTCCCCGCTCACTATCCCTGTTCGACTTTTCGGCCGGCCCGGCCCAACCGCCGAGCCGTCCGAAGATCAGTTGGCCCGCCCGAAGAAGGGCGCATTGAAGGCGAAGATCCCACCGTCCGAACCGGCCAGCCAGTAGCCGCCGGTGGCCCGGTCCACGGCAATGCCCACGATGGGGGCGGCCAGCGTCAAGGCGCCGGTGCTCCCGTGGTAGGCGGCGTGGCCGAAGGCGAAGATCCCGCCGTCCGAGGCCACCAGCCAGTAGCCGTTCCCACGGGTGGTGGGGGCCATGCCGTTGATGGGCTCATTGAGGGTGAGGGCCCCGGTCGATCCGTAGAAGCGGGCGTCGAAGGCGAAGATCCCGCCGTCGGCGGCCACCATCCAGTAGCCGCCGGTGGCGTTGTCGGCGGCCAGGCCCACCACCGGTTGGTTCAACGGATGGCCGCCCATGGAGCCCCGGAACTTGGCGTTGCCGAAGGCGAAGATGCCGCCGTCGCTGCCTACCAGCCAGTACCCCTTGCCGTTGGCCGTGGGCGCCAGGTCGACCACCGGGGCGTTCAGAGGTTTCCCGCCCATCGATCCGTAGAAGCCGGCATCGCCGAAGGCGAAGATGCCACCGTCGGCGGCCACCAGCCAGTAGCCCTTGCCGTTCGGCGTCGGCACCAGGTGGGCGATGGGGGCCGCCAGCGGCGTTCCGGCCATCGATCCGTAGTTGTGGGCATCCCCCTCGGTGACGACCGACCCGTCGGCCCGGGCCATCCAGTAGCCCCCGCCGTTCGGGGTGCCGGCCACGCTGACCACAGTGGCGGCGGCCACGTTGGGCTCATTGGGAACCGAGGGGACCGGGTACGGGTAGGGGTACTGACCGCCGGTGGTGGTCACTTCGTTGTTCGGCCCGTAGGTCTGCCCCGGGCAGTACACCGGATCGCCGGAGGGGGAGCCGGCCACCACCGGGGTGGAGGGCACCGGATCACCCTGATAGAGGTTCTGGGTCTGCTCGCGGGCGTAGGCCGACGGCAGGTCGCCGTAGGAGTAGCCGAACATCTCGACCGTCCAGGCCTGGTTGTCGGCGCAGGTGACGCCCACGCCCACCATGTTGTAGGCCGCGCCCAGTTCGTTCTGGCGGTGCATGGCCGAGTCCATGTAGTCGCCGTTCATCCCGTCGGAGCCGTCACCGGGCCAGAAGCCGTAGCCGGTGTCACCGGAGTTGGCGGCCAACACGCACACCTGATCGGCCACGGCGTCGCAGGCCGGGAGGGTGGGGTCCTGGACCGTGCCGGTAGCCGCCATCTGGGCCGACCACGCCTGGGCCTCGGCCTGCATCTGGGGGTCGACCTGAAGTTGGGGGACTTGCACGCCGGCGGAGCTCCTGGCGGCACGCTCGGCATTGATGCGCGCCACCAGGTCCTCGGCGTAGACGTTCTCGACGCCGGGCACGACCGTGCCCAGTCCGGTGGTCTTCCCCTTGGCCGCCCCCGACTTGTTGGTCGTCGGGTTGACGGTCGGATTGACGATGCGCGCCTTGCCGGCGCCCGAGGCGTCGTTGGCCTGCGATGTGCAACCGACCAACGTGCAGCCCAGCAGGGCCAGCAGCGCGGCCACGGCGGCGACCGGGCCGAGACGGTTCGGTGCTGTGGCTTTGGTCCCTGAATCGGCCCCGCTCCGACTCAGAGGTCGACGGGAGGTCTTACCCAAACGGCCGCGATGGGTGACGGGCCGCGGACCGGCGCTGGATCGGTTCTCGTGCACGGTGAAAGGCCCCTTTCAACAAACAGTCTGGCATCGGTGGCCTGCCGGCCTCCAGTCGGTCTCAGCTGCCACATTCCTTCCATCGGCCCAAAGGACGGAAAACTGTTGCCCTTTGGGCTACAAAAGGTCGGTGCCTACCCCTGTCCCTGCTTCCATACCCTCTTCCTTCGCAGAATTGGCCAAGAAATTGTCGAATTTGGGGGCGTTGGGGGCCAAATGACCAGCTCGGAACCTTGAACCTCATCGACGCGGAGGCACGCCTCCGGGGGGTTCGGGCAGTCCGGGACGGGGTTCCCTTCTCCCTGGCCCTGCCACTGTCGGCGCAGGAGGGGATTCAGATGGGATTCGTCCCTGGTCGGGTCAACCCGTCACGGACCATGGTATGCGTGAACGACCCCCTGAGCCCGGATCCCCAGTGGATCGCCTCGTCCGAGGACACCGTCACCCTCTCCATGCAGTGCGCCACCCACTGGGACGGCCTGGCCCACGTCTCCTACGGGGCCGGCCCCGACGGCGGGGTGCTCTACAACGGGTACCCGGCCTCGACGGTGACCGAGGACGGGGCCTCCCAGCTGGGCATTCACCAGATCCGCTCGCTGGTGTCCCGGGGGGTCCTGCTCGACGTGGCCCGGTCCCAGGGTCGGGAGATCCTCGAGCCGGGGTACCCCATCTCGCCGGACGACCTCGATGCCGCCTGCCGGATGGGGGGCCTGGTGGTCCAGCCCGGCGATGTGGTCCTGGTCCGGACCGGTCAGACCGCCCACCTGGCCCTTCCGGGCAGACCGGGACTGGCGGGGGCCGAGCCGGTCCGGGACCTGGTGGCCTACACCTGGCCCACCCCGGGGCTGACCATGGCCACCGCCGGGTGGTTCCACGACCACGATGTGGCCGCCGTGGCCACCGACACCCTGGTGCTCGAGGTGTACCCCGGTGAGTCGAAGGACCTCTACCTGCCGGTGCACCTCCTGCACCTGGTGGAGATGGGGATGACCCAGGGCCAGAACTGGTTCCTGGACGAACTGGCCGACGCCTGTGCCGCCGACGGCCGCTACGACTTCCTGCTGGATGCCAGCCCCCTGCCGTTCACCGACGCCCTCGGCTCCCCGGTCAACCCGGTGGCGCTCCGCTGAGCTGCGGCGGCCCGGCCACCGGCCGGGTCGGGGCGGATCTACAGGGCCTACCGGCGGCTCTTGGGCGTGGCGGCGGCCTTGACCTCGGCGGTGCGGGCCGAGGCGGCCCCGCCCCCCAGCACCGGTCCGGTCCGTGGTCGGAGGGCCTCGGACCCCGGGACCTTGGCCCCGTCGGGAGCAGCCCTCCCGGTCACCGCCCAGTGCAGCAGCCGGGCCTGGCTGTCCACCAGCGAGGCGGTGCGGATGCCCCAGAACTCGAACCCGTACCGGTGTCCGGCCACCTGGGCCAGCATGGCGATCAGGGTGCCGGCCGCGGCCATGGGGTCGGAACCGGCCGGGGAGTCCGAGGAGCCGGCGTTGGTGGCGATGACCCGGGCCAGGGTGACGGTCACGGCATTGAGGGCCCGGACCCGCAGCCCCTGGAAGCGCAGGTCGCCTTCGACCGTGGTCAGCTCGACCACCCGGAACACGGCCCGATTCCGCTCCCAGTACTCCATGAAGCCCTCGACCACTTCCACCGCGGTGGCCCAACTCACCTCCTCCGACCAGTCGCCGTCCACCAGTCCGGCCAGGACCCCGACCCCCTCCACCAGCTCCTCGGCCAGGACGGTGATGGCCGCCTCCACGTTCTCGAAGTACTGGTAGAAGGTGGCCGGCGAGGTGCCGGCCCGGCGGGCGATGTCGATGACCTTGATCGACCGCCACGGGGTGGCCACCAGGAGCTCGGCCGTGCACTCCAACAGGCGCTGGCGGGTGGCCCGGCCCCGGTGGCCGGGGATCCGCCCGTCGGTGGTGGCGATGAGCTCGTCGTCGGGGTCGGACGGGTCCGCATCTGCTCCGTCGGCGGCCCGCTCGGCCCGCTCGGCCTGCTCGGCCCGGTGGGCCCGCTCTGCCCGGTGAATAGCCGTCACCGGCCGGGGCTTCCCCTCGCCCGGCTGGTCCCCCGACCCGACCCCCGGCCCGTCCTCGGGCTCAACCACAGGCTCAGGCTGGTCGGCGCGGTGCATGGCCGACCATGGTAGTGAGGCCCGGCGAGGTGTGACGGCCCGTCAGAAAGCCGGAACAACCGGTTCGGGGTGCGAAACCCCTGCCGAGTAGGGTAAACGGCCATGGCGAACCGCCCGGTGCCGCGCACCTTGACGCGTGCCCAGCAGGCCCGTCGTCAACGGGTGGTGGATGCCGCCATGACGTTGGGTCTCGACGGAGGCTACGAGGCCGTCCAGATGCGCGATGTGGCGGCCCGGGCCGATGTGGCCATGGGAACCGTCTACCGCTACTTCACCAGCAAGGACCATCTGCTGGCCGCGGCCCTGGTCCACTGGGTGGAGCAGTTGGACAACCGGTTGGCCCAGCTCCCGGCCCAGGGCGACACCGCGGCCGGGCGGGTCATCGACGTCCTCGACCGGGCCCTGCGGGCCATGGGACGCCAGCCCCGCCTGGTGGCGGCGGTGTTCACCGCGCTGGCCTCCCCCGACCCGGCGGCCATCGAGTGCCAGCAGCAGATCTCGGTGCTCATGGAGGGGATCATCACCCGGGCCATCGGCGAGCCCCATCCGCCCGACCTCAGCGATCGGGCCCGGATCCTCGGTCACGTGTGGTACTCGGCCCTGGTCGGGTGGGTCAACGGCTGGAGCAACATGGGTCGGGTCCACGACGAGCTGGCCGTGGCGGTCGGGCTGCTCCTGCCCACCGACATCTACGCCGGGATGATGGTCGCCGGCGAAGTGGCCCCGGCCTCGCTGGACTGATCCCGCCCCACGCCGATCGGCGGATGAACCAGTTCCTCCGGTCGGGCGCGGTACCGTCTTGCGATGCCTTCGGCCATTGAGGTCCACAGTCTGACCAAGCAGTTCGGGCCGCTGCGGGCCGTCGACGACCTCACCTTCGAGGTCGAAGCCGGAAGGGTGACCGGCTTCCTCGGACCCAACGGCTCCGGCAAGACCACCACCCTGCGCATGCTGCTGGGACTGGTCTCGATCACCGGGGGCACCGCCACCTTCGGGGGCAAGCGCTATCTCGACCTGGACCATCCGTGCCGCCACGTGGGCGCGGTGCTCGAGGCCACCAGCTTCCACCCTTCCCGCAGGGCCGAGGACCATCTCAAGGCGGTTGCGGTCGGAGCGGGCATCCCCGTCACCCGGGTGGCCGAGACCTTGGAGTTGGTGGGCCTCACCGACGTGGCCCGCCGCCGGGTGGGCAAGTTCTCCCTGGGCATGCGCCAACGGCTGCAGCTGGCCACCGCCCTCCTGGGCGAGCCGGAGATCCTGATCCTGGACGAGCCCTCCAACGGCCTGGACCCCCAGGGCATCCAGTGGCTGCGCAACTTCATCCGGCACCAGGCCTCGCTGGGACATGCCGTGCTGGTCTCGTCGCACCTGCTCTCCGAGATGGAAGAGACCGTCGACGACGTGGTCATCGTGTCCCAGGGCCGGCTGGTGCTCCAGACCACCCTGGCCGATCTGGCCCAGCGGGCCGGGACCCAGACCGGGCTCCGCATCCGCTCGCCCGAGCTGCCCCGGCTGACCGCCATCCTCGACGCCATACCGGTGGGCTACCGCCAGGTGTCCCCGGACACCCTGGTCATCGACGGCGGGACTCCCGAGTGGTTCGGTCCCCTGGCCGCCCAGCACCAGATCGTCCTGTACGGGCTGGCCAACGAGACCGGCAGTCTGGAAGAGGTCTTCTTGGCCCTGACCCACGGCTTCGACGCCGCCGACCCCGGTCTGGCGACGGCCTCGGCCGGGGCTCAGGCCGGCCCGGGCCCGGGCGGCCCGGCGCCGACCCCCGGGGTGGTCCAATGATCGCCGGCGTCCACTCGGAGTGGGTCAAGCTGCGCACCACCGCAGTGCCGTGGGTGATGACCGGCATCGCCACCCTCATCACCGCCCTCAGCATCCTGTTGATCTTCCTCAACGGCGCCAGTGGGAACGGGAACGACGCCCCGGCCTTCAGCATCGTCCCCCAGACCACCCAGCAACTGCGGAACCTGGTCGGCGCCGGGGTGGGTGGCTACATCTTCGCCATGCTGCTGGGCACCTTGATGGTCACGGCCGAATTCCGCCACAAGACCGTGACCACCTCGTTCCTGGTGCTTCCCCGCCGGCCACAGTTCGTCGGGGCCAAGCTGGTCACGGCGGCGGTGGTGAGTATCGGCATGGCGCTGTTCCTCTTGGTGTTCACCGTGGTCGGAGCCGGCATCGGCCTGGCCGCCGACGGTGGGTCGTTCTCCGACCTGATCCGCCAGGTCCCCGCGGTGGCTCCCGGGATGCTGTTGGTCTACGCCCTCTTCGGGATCCTGGGGGTGGGGGTGGGCTCGTTGCTCACCAACCAGGTGGCCGCCATCATCGTCTGCCTGGGCTGGTTCCTCATCGTGGAACAGATCATCATCGGGATCTGGCACGGAACGTCCAAGTGGCTCCCGTCCGGTGCCGCCAGCGCCGCCTCCAACGTGACCCGCGGCCGGGGCATGGACTACGGGCTGTTCAGCTGGTGGGAGGGCGGCCTGCTGATCCTGGCCTACGGGCTGATCATCGCCGCCATCGGCTCGGCCATCATGGCCCAGCGCGACATCACCTGACCGACGCAGCGGAGCCGACGCAGCTGACCTGGCGCCGGAACTGTTCCGGGCGGCACCGTTGAGTGGCACCGGCGGACCGGCCGTAGGCTGGGTCGGTGGCCGACGGTTCCCCTGACGAGCGGCCACCACCGCGGCTCCCCCGGCACGGACTCCGACCCGACCAGGTCCTGGCCCGGATGGGCGAGCTGCGGACCGACGACCGGGACTGGCGGGGCGGACGGGTCTTCAGCCTGGTCTACTCGGCCGGCGATGAGGTGCACGACCTCCTGGAGCGGGCCGGGGCCATGTACTCGGCCGAGAACGCCCTCAACACCGCGGTCTTCCCCAGCCTCGGGCGTATGCAGCAGGACATCGTGGGCATCACCGCCGGGCTGCTGGGGGCGGACCAACTCCCGGTCGAGCAGCGAGGCCAGGTCCGGGGCTTCCTGACCTCGGGAGGCACCGAGTCCCTGTTGCAGGCCACCAAGACCGCCCGGGACTGGGGCCGGGCGGAACGGTCCGTCGCCCGACCCAACATGGTGCTGGCCACCTCGGCTCACGCCGCCTTCGAGAAGGCCGCCCACTACTTCGACGTCGAGTCCCGTCGGGTGCCGGTGACCCCGGACTTCGCCGCCGATGTGGGCGCCATGGCCGATGCCGTGGACGACTCCACGGTGATGATGGTGGGCTCGGCGCCGTCCTACCCCCAGGGGATCATCGACCCCATCCCCGAGCTGGCGGCGGTGGCCGCGGAACGCGGCATCCTGTGCCACGTCGACGCCTGCATGGGCGGGTTCATCCTCCCGTTCCTGGGCCAACTGGGCCATCTGTCGAAGCTCTGGGATCTCTCTGTGCCCGGGGTGACCTCGATCTCCGCCGACCTCCACAAGTACGGCTACGCCTCCAAGGGGATCTCGGTGATCGTGTACCGGGACCGTCAGCTGGCCCGGATGCAGCCGTTCGTCACCTCCAACTGGCTCGGCGGCCTCTACGGATCCCCCTCCATGGCCGGGACCCGCCCATCCGGCCCCATCGCCGCCGGATGGGCGGTCCTCCACCACTTGGGGCAGGAGGGCTACCTCCATCTGGCCGACCAGGCCCACCAGGCCTCGACCGCCCTCAAAGCGGCCATCGTGGGCCAGCCCGGGTTGACGCTTCGGGGCCACCCCGATGCCACCGTCTTCGCCTTCGGGGGCGACCCCGTCGACGGCGGTGTGGACTCCTTCGCCCTGGGGGACGCCCTGGCCGCCCGGGGCGGTTGGTTCTTCGACCGGCAGGGCCCTCCGGACAGCCTCCACGCCACCGTCCAGGCCGGTCATCTCCAGGTGGTGGAGGAACTCTGCGCCGACCTGGCCTCCGCCACCGGTGAGCTGATGGCCAACGGCGTCCGGGCACCGGACCGGGACACCACCTACGGGACGGTCTGAAGGGATTCGGCGATCCTCCGGATGTGACCGGTCAGCATCTAACCTGGACGGTGGGCTCGGTTCAGCAGTCGCCTCCGACATCCGGGGCGGTGCGTCAACCGGGAAAAGGGGGGTGTGATGGACCGGAAGTGGTGGACGCTCACCGCGGTGTGCGCCGGCACGTTCATGCTCCTGTTGGACCTCTCGGTGGTCAACGTCGCCCTCCCCGACATCCAACGGTCGCTGCACTCGTCCTTCGCCGACCTCCAGTGGGTCATCGACGCCTACACCCTGACCCTGGCCGCCTTCCTACTGACAGCGGGGGTCATCGGCGACATCTTCGGCCGACGCCGGCTCTTCGCCATCGGGTTGACGGTGTTCTCGGCATCGTCGTTGGCGTGCGGCCTGTCCACGTCGCCACTGATGCTCAACGTGTCCCGCGCCGTCCAGGGGGTGGGTGGAGCGATCATGTTCGCCACCTCGCTGGCCCTCATCGCCCAGGCCTTCTCGGGCAAGGAGCGAGGGACGGCCTTCGGCATCTACGGAGCGGTCATCGGCGGCGCCGTGGCCATCGGACCACTGGTGGGCGGGGCGTTGACCAGTGGCATCGGATGGCGGTGGATCTTCTTCGTGAACCTGCCTGTCGGAGCAGCAGCCATCGCCATCACCCTGGCCAAGGTGAAGGACTCGCTCCCGTCCATCCCCAGGAAGATCGACTGGATCGGGTTCGTCACCTTCTCCGCCTCGCTCTTCATGCTGGTCTATGCCCTGGTGGAAGGGAACTCGCAGGGGTGGGGCAGTGCGCTCATCGTGGGCCTGCTGGCCGGGTCGGCCGTGGCCATGGCGGCGTTCCTGGTGGCCGAGTGGCGCGGGGCCGATCCCATGCTCGACCTGACATTGTTCAAGCGTCCGGCCATGAGCGGGGTATCGCTGGCCGCCTTCACCATCTCCGGCTCCATCTACGCCATGTTCTTGTACCTCACCCTCTACATGCAGGATGTGCTGGGCTTCGGGCCCTTCGCCGCCGGGGTCCGGTTGTTGCCCATCACCCTGCTGGCCTTCGGCATCGCCCCCATCGCCGGCAAGATGACCGTGAAGGTGGGGGCCCGGTACCTGCTCGGGCTGGGCCTGCTGCTCATCTCCCTGGGCTGCGTCCTGACCACCCATGTCCAAGCGGACTCCACCTGGACGGTGTTGCTGCCCGGGTTCATCGTGGCCGGCATCGGCATCGGCATCATCAATCCGGTGGTGGCCTCGGCCACGGTGTCGGTGGTGCCGCCCGAGCACAGCGGCATGGCGTCCGGTGCCACCAGCACCTTCCGCCAGGTGGGCATCGCCACCGGGATCGCCGGGCTCGGCGCGGTCTTCCTGAGCCAGATCCGGCCGGCCACGGTCAACGCCTTGGCGGCCACTCCGGCCGGCCGACTGGTGGTGGCCCACGGGGGGTCCCAACTGTCCGCCGCGGTGGCCGAGGGCGGCGTGCGCCAACTGGCGGCATCGATCCCTGACGCCCCGGTGCGACACGCCCTGATCGCCGCTTACCACGTCGGGTTCACCGCCACCTTCGACCACCTGATGGCCATCGCCGCCGTGGTGTCACTGGTCGGCGCGGTGGGATCGCTGATCCTGGTCCGTCAACGCGACTTCGTGCCCAGCTTGTCACTGGACGACGAAGAGGCATCCGGCGCCGTCGGAGGATCTGGTGACGATGTCGGCGCGGCCGAGGCCGCGGGCTTGATCACGTCACCGGCCCCGTCCGCCACGCCCAGGCCCTCGGCCGCATCGTCTCCTCATGCGCAGGTCCCCGCTCGGGAAGCTCCCACCTCTACGCCGGCGAAGTAGCGCCCATCCTCAACGCCGTATCTCCGCATCTATCCACCCCGGATCTATCCGCCCGCGTCTATCCGACGCGCATCTATCCACCCCGCATCTATCCACCCCGCATCGCCCGGAACAGGCGACGCCAAGCGCTGAGGAGGGCATAGGCCGCGCCGCCGGCGTGCACCCACCAGCTGTGCCGCCAGTCGCCATCGGCCGGCACGAGCCGGGTGGCCAGATCGGGCCGCATCCGTCTCAGGTAGACGCCGGCCCGACGGGCGTGGAACCAGTCCGACGCCACCGCGATCTGATCGGCGCCTTCGAGGTACGGAATCGACCGTTCCACGTTCTCCCATGTCGATCGGGCCGTCGGCTCGACCATGACCGTCTCTTCGGGAGCCAGCGAGGCCAGTCGCTCCGCCTCGCCCCGGTGTCCGCTGGCCACCAGGGTGCCTCCGCCGTGCCGGGCCAGGGTTCGCTGGGCCACGGTCATCCGCCAGCGCTCGACACCTCGAATCCGCCCGCCATAGCCGGGAACGAGGATGACCATCGGCACCCGCGGAAATGTAGGCCGCCCGGGGACTATCCGTCAGTTCGGATCCGCTCGACGAGTTGCAGGACGTTGCCCTCGGGATCGACCCCGTCGCAGTGGATCCCACCCCGGAACTCCCACTGGCTGGTCACGGAGTCGAGGAGGCCCCCGAACTCGGCGAAGCGCGTCCGCAGCACATCGATGTCGTCGACCCTGAAGGCGAGCTTGATCGGGACCTCTTCACGACGCGCCGGGGGATCCGACACGACGATCGTGGCGGCGATCTGCTCAGGCACCTTCACCAGCGACAACGTCCACGACTCGGACTCGAGCACGCAGTACCCACGGGCACGGTCGGCGACCTCCATCCGCAAGCACGCTTGATAGAACGACTGCATCCGGTCCAGGTCCTTGACGTAGATGACCGCGCCGCTCTTCATGCCGGTGATCGTAGGAGTCCGCTCCCCGGCGAGCGACGGATCGTCCGCCGGGGATGGACCAGGCGGACCACTAGGGTCCCTACCGGAAGCTGACCGAATGAGGAGTTCGAGATGAAGACCAGACTGACCGACATCCTCGGCATCGACCATCCGGTCATGCTGGCCGGCATGGGAGGCGTGTCGTATGCGCCCCTGGTCACGGCGGTGTCGGAGGCCGGGGGATTCGGTTGCCTGGGCGCCTCGACCATGAGCAACGAGCAGATGGTGAGCGAGATCGCCGCCGTGCGACAGGCCACCGACAAGCCGTTCGGCGTGGACCTGCTCACCGCCATGCCCGGCGATCTCGCCGCCCAGGTCGGCCAGATCATCGATGGCGGGGCCTCGGTGTTCGTGGCCGGCCTGGGAGTCCCGGCCGACGTGGTCGAGCTCTGTCACCGCCACGACGTGCTGGTCGTGAACATGTGCGGGAAGGTCGACCACGCCCGGCGGGCCCTCGACGCCGGGTGCGACATCGTGGTGGCCCAGGGCACCGAGGCCGGCGGGCACACCGGCCTGGTGGCCACCATGCCCCTGGTCCCCCAGATCGTCGACGCCGTCGGGGCGCACATCCCGGTGGTGGCGGCCGGCGGCATCTTCGACGGGAGGGGCCTGGCCGCCGCCCTGTCCCTCGGCGCCGACGGCGTCTGGATCGGAACGCGGTTCATCGCCACCCCCGAAGCCCGGGCCGTGAGCGGTTACAAGGACGCGCTGGTGCGCACCAAGGAGGACGGCACCACCATCAGCCGGGCCTTCTCCGGCAAGACCATGCGGGTGGTCCGCAACCGGTACACCACGTTCTACGAGGAGCACCCCGAAGAGCTCGAGCCGTTCCCCGCCCAACTCGGACGATCGATGCACGAAGGTGCCTTCCATCTGGGTGGGGACGAGGGCACCTCGGACATCGACCCCGAACGCGAGTGCTACCCCACCGGCCAGGGTGTCGGTGCCATCCAGACCCTCATGCCGGCGGCCAGCCTGGTCGCCCAGATCGTGAGTCAGGCCGAACAGGTACTGTCGGGCCTGGCCCGGACCGTGAACGCCTGAGCGCGCCGGCCTGAGCCCACCAACCACCGTCAGGGCTCGTCGAGCACCGACCGGTCGCCGGCCCGCAGCCCGGCGATGATGGTCCGGTAGACGCCGGCGGCATCGTCCCCCAGCGAGTCGGTGTCGAGCCAGCGGGTCCCGTGCTCGCCGCCATGGCGATCGACGCCGTAGAGGCCGAAGCGGGGCTCGTACGATCCCCACTCGTAGTTGTCGACCAGTGACCAGTGCCAGTACCCCTGCACCGGAACACCGCCGTCGACCGCAGCCATGACAGCAGCCACGTTCTCCCGGAGGTACCGAGGGCGGTCCCATCCATCCAGACGGATGTAGGACCGTCCCTGGCGCACCCGGTTGCACATCCCGTTCTCCACCACCCACAGGGGGATGCCCGGCATCAACGCCCGTTGGGTCTCCAGCCAGCGGGTCAGCCCGACCGGATCCGGGACGTCGTCCCACAGCTCGCGGGTCGGGAAGACCTTGCGCCCGCCGGCGGTGCGGTGACCGGGCAGCCGGAGGTGCCGGGCGGTCTGGGGGTCGTAGAAGTCGAGGCCCAGCACGTCGAGGGTGCGCCGGTGCGGGCTGTCGTAGACCGCTCGCACCGCCCGGCTGGGACGCACCGGCGGCCCACCCGCCGACCGACTGCCGACCGAGCCCGAGCCCGAACCCGAACGGGCGGTATACGGACACCTGGCCGCCCCGACCTTGCGCAGCACGTACTCAGCGGGGTTGGCCGGGGGCAGGGCGGCGTCGTGTTGACGGCGACGCTCACCCAACCACACCCCGAGGTCGTCACGGTCGATCCCCATCGACGGGGCCAGCAGCAGGTCGGTGAGCATCCGGTCGTACTCGTAGATGCTCATACAGGAGTTGTTGGTGGTGACCACGGCGTCGGGCCGGGCGGCGTGGATGACCTCGTAGCCGGCCACGTGGGCCGCCAGCAGGTTGTCCACGGACATGGCCACGTCCCCGAAGGCCACCAGGCGGCCGGGGGGGAAGTACCCGAGGAACCACGATCCGAGGGCCAGCACATTGATCTCGTTGATGGTGACCCAGTACCGGACCAGGGGGGCCAGGGCCTCGACGGCCAGCTCGGCCCAGACCCGGTAGCGGGCAGCGGCATCAGGCCGCAACCACAGGTCCTCACCCAGCCAGGCCGGATGGGTGAAGTGGTGCAGGGTGACCAGCGGCTCGAGGCCACGGTCAAGACAACCCTGGACGATGGAGACGTAGTGGTCCAGGGCCTGACGGTCGACCACGTCCGGTTCGGGCACCACCCGGGCCCACTCGACCCCCAGCCGGAACGAGTTGCAGCCCAGGGCGGCGGCCCGGTCCAGGGCCACCTCGGGCCGGTCCCAGAAGCCCACCGCGTCCCCCGACGGCTCCACCCGCCCGGCCTGCTCCCAGGCCAGCCAGTTGTTGGCCGGCTGCCCCGATTTGTTGTACCCGCCCTCCACCTGGAACCCGGCCGTGGCCACGCCCAGAAAGAAGTCGTCGGGCAGCCCGGCGTCGGTGCCCGGTCGCTGCCCCGGCGTGCGGTCTTCCATGAGTGAACTCCCGTGACGGGGCGGTGCCTGACGGATGGCGATGGTAGCTTGCCCACCTGGTGGCCCCGGGCGGCCCCTCGGCCACCCGCCTGGCCCGACCGCCACACCGTTCCCCATGCACCCCCCCGTCCCCGACCCTGAGCGCATCCCGGTCATCGTGGCCTCGGGCCAGTCGATCGAGCGCACCGACGTGGTGACCCCGGTCGATCTCATGGTGCGGGCCGGCCAGCAGGCCCTGGAAGCGACCCCCGGGCTGCGTGACCACGTCGACCGGGTCTCGGTGGTCAACGTGATGACCCGCACCGGTCCGGCCCCGGCCACCGAGTTGGCCGAGGCCCTCGGAGTTGGCGCCGCAGTGTGCGAGGTCACCACCATCGGCGGCAACTCCCCGCAGTGGCTGGTCACCCGGGCCGCCGCCGACATCGCCGGCGGGGCCCTGTCGGTGAGCCTGATCGCCGGGGCCGAGGCCATCCGGTCCGGGCGCCATCGCCGGGCCGCCGGTGAGCCCCGGGAGCTGGGTCGCACCGACCTGGCCCCGGACCCGGTGGTGGGCGACGATCTCCCCGGAGTCGGCCCCGCCGAGACCGGTGCCCAACTCCTGGTGCCGGTGCACGTCTACCCACTGTTCGAGAGCGTGGTGGCGGCCCGGGCCGGACGGAACGCCACCGAGCACCGACAGGCCATGGCCGAACTGCTGGCACCGTTCACCGAGGTGGCGGCGGCCAATCCCTACGCCTGGTTCCCGCAGGCCCGCAACCCTGCCGACATCGCCACCCCCACCCCGGACAACCGCATCGTGTGCGAGCCGTACACCAAGTTGATGACGGCCTTCCTGGGCTCCGACCAGGGTGCCGCGGTCATCGTCTGCTCACTGGCTGCGGCCCGGCGGGCCGGGGTGGCCGACCGGGCCGTCTTCATCTGGTCGGGGGCCGGGGCCACCGATGTCCGCTTCCCCACCGCCCGTCCCGACCCCGGCCGATCCCCCGCCATCGCCGCCGCCGGACAGGCGGCGCTGGCCGCGGCGTCTTCGGCCGCCGGTGGAGTGGCCGGTGGCAGAGCAGTAGGGGGCAGAGCGGTGCTGGGCATGGACGACATCGAGGTGCTCGACATCTACTCCTGCTTCCCCTCGGCGGTGGAGCTGGCCACCGAGGCTCTCGGCATCGCCCCCGACGACCACCGTTCGCTGACCGTCACCGGCGGGCTCCCCTACTTCGGCGGTCCGGGCAACAACTACACCACCCACGGGATCGGCTCGGTGACCGACCGGCTGCGGGAGTCCGGCGGCGGCGCCGAGACCCGGCTGGGCCTGGCCACCGGGCTCGGATGGTTCATCACCAAGCACGCCGTCGGCATCTACGGCACCACGCCGCCACCGGGCGGATTCCGGGTCGGCGACACCACCGGGGCCCAGTCGGCCATCGACTCGTCGGCGGTGGAGGTGGCCCTGGAGGTCGAGACCCCGACCACGGCCACGGTCGTGGCGGCCACCGTGATCCGCGACACCCAAGGCGCAGCCACCGGGGCGCCCATGCTGGTGGCTCTGCCCGACGGCCGTCACATGGCCCTCATGGCCGCCGACGACGACACCGTGGGCGCGGTCGGCCGGCTGGACGTGCCCGGCCTGGTCGGATCGTCGGTCGTGGTCGACCCCGGTGCGCCGCGCTACCGTCTGCCCACGAGCTGAGCGCACTCCAGGAGACCGCTATGGACGAACTGCTACGGGAACGACGGGGTCACATCGAGATCCTGACCATCAACCGCCCCGAGGCCCGCAACGCCATCAACGGGGCGGTGTCCCGTGGCTTCGCCGCGGCCTTCGACGAGCTCGAGGCCGACGACGACTGTTGGGTGGTCATCGTCACCGGAGCCGGGGACAAGGCCTTCAGCGCCGGCATGGACCTCAAGGCCTTCACCGCCGGAGAGTCCGCGGACATCATGGGGGCCAAGGGGGGGTTCGGCGGGATCGCCCAACGGGAGTTCCCCAAGCCGCTCATCGCCGCCGTCAACGGCTCGGCTCTGGCCGGGGGCTGCGAGATCATGCTCTCCTGCGACCTGGTGGTGGCAGTGGAGGAGGCCAAATTCGGCATCCCCGAGGTCAAGCGGGGGCTCATGGCCGCCGCCGGTGGCCTGATCCGTCTCCCGAAGAGGATCCCACCGGCCATCGCCCTGGAGTTGGCCCTGACCGGTGATCCCATCGACGCCCCGCGGGCGCTGGCCCTCGGTCTGATCAACCGGGTGGTCCCGGCGGGATCGTTGATGGACGAGGCCATGGCCCTGGCCACCACCATCGCCGAAAACGCCCCACTGGCCGTACGGACCTCCAAGCGGGTGATGAAAGAGGCCGGCGAGCTGCCCGATGCCCAGGGGTGGGCCATCAACAACGCCGCAGTGCCCGAGGTGTTCGGCTCCGCCGATGCCATGGAGGGTCCGGTGGCCTTCGCCGAGAAGCGCAAGCCCAACTGGTCGGGCAAGTAGGCCTTGGGTCGGCCCTCCGGTCCGGGCCGGTTCAGTCCTGTCCGGTCCGGTGCAGTCCGGTTGAGTCCGGTCCGGTGCAGTTCAGTCCGGTCCGGTCCGGCTTCAGGTCACATGGGTTCTCACAGGTCTCCGGTATAGACGGCCACCATGAACATCGTCGGACACTCCGCCGCGGCCCTGGCCGCCTCCCATTCGGGCCCCAACGTGCCGGGCCTTTCGGACGGCCTCGGCGGCTTCCGCCTCATCCTCCACCTGCTGGCGGCCACGATCTGGGTGGGCGGTCAGTTCACCGTGGCCGGCCTGCTCCCCACGCTGCGCACCTTGGGAGAGGACGCCCCGAAGAAGGTGGCGGTGGCCTTCGCCCGCCTGCTGTGGCCGGCCTACGCCGTCCTGGTGATCACCGGTTTCTGGAACATCAGTGCCCTGACCGTGAAGGATGCCTCATCAGCCTGGAAGACCGTCCTCATCATCAAGATAGTGGTGGTGGTACTGGCCGGGGTGGGGGTCTTCCTCCATCAGCGGGCCACCACCAAACGAGGCACGGCCGTGTGGGGGGCGGTCGGGGCCGTCGCCTCGGTGGCCGCCCTGTGCCTCGGGGTGTTCCTGGCCGGCTGACCGGCCCTGACCAGCCCTGACCAGCCCTGACCGGCTCTGACCAGCTCTGACCAGCCCTGACCAGCTCATCCGCGCCGGCGGTCGGCGCCGAACAGTTGAGAGGACGCCGCCGGAGGCACGCTGAACTGCGTGGCCAGCCGTACACGTCTAACCTGGTAACCGCATCCAGCAAGGGAGACATCGCCATGCACTTCAGCCCCCCAGCAGACATCTTTGGCATGGACGGCATCATCGTGCTCGTTGTCGTGGTGCTGGTCCTGTTCGGTTCGACCCAGATCCCCAAGCTGGCCCGTTCCCTGGGCTCCGCACAGAAGGAGTTCAAGAAGGGCCTGGACGATGGGGCGTCGGACGACGGACACGGCGCCACGTCGGCGACTCACGCCGCCCCGCCTGCCGTGATCGCCCCTCCGGTCGTGGTGGCCCCGGTGGTGACCCCACCGGCGCAGCCCGCACCGGCTGCCGGCGACGGGACCGCGGGCCAGGTTTCCTGATCGATCCGGGGTCGGATCGATGAGCGAGGGGGTGGCGCCGGGGCGGCCACCCGGGGGAGGCCCGATCCGCTGGCGAGGGCGGTTCCCGTTCTGGGTGCTGCAGGCCACCGAGATCGTGGTGGCCCTCATCTTCGTGGACATCTCGATCCATGTGGCCCACGGCAACCTGCTGCTGGTGGCGGCAGTGGCCATGGTGGCGCTGGCCATCACCGCCCATGGTCCACTGGGCATTGTGCGGGTGTGCGGCCAACGGCTCCACGTGCTGCTGGCCTCGGGGCTGGCCGTCCTGTTGGCCCTGGCCCCCATCATCCCGGCTCTGCGCCCGGACATCCAGGGGATCATCGTGATCGAATTCGGGGCGGTCGGGCTGTTCCGGGTGGCCACCCTGACCCGCACCGACGGGGCCCGGTCGGTCAACGCCGGATCCCGGGGCCGGGTCCGGGTCATCGACACCACGGCCACGGTGATGGGGACCGCCGCTCCTCCCGGTCCGGCTTCCCCGCCCGGGCCGAGCTCCACGTCGGCCACCGGCGCCGGTCCGACCCCCGGCACCTCCGCCTCCACTGAGAGCGCCGCCCGACGGGCCGGCCGGGCCAGCGGCACCGTGGTGACAACCGGCAAGCGGGTGGCGGCCAAGTACCGGCCCGAAGCCGAGGAACAGGTCAAGGCCACCATCAGGGGGGTCGGCAAGTGGGCCGGCAAGATGTCGGCCCGGCTGGCGCCGCCCGAGGATGCCGACTGATCCTGGCTTAGATTCTCCCTACGCCCAAAGCCAGGAGCACAGAGCGCCCTGGGCCTGAACGAGGCGCCCAGCGCTGAACGGGGCGTCCAGAGCTGAACGGGGGAGACACCGTGACCGGATCCGATGATGTGTTGGCCGTGGCCGACCGGCTGTGGCGCGGCGAGGTGTCCACGACCCAGATTCACCCGCTGAGCCCGGCGACCGGCCTGGCCGAGGTGGCCGACGGCGTCTCGTTCGTCCCGTCGTTCGCCAACGTGTCGGCCGTCGACACCGGCGACGGCTTGTTCCTGGTGGACACCGGGAGCGCCTTCATGGCCCAGGAGATCCACCGGACCCTCCGGACCTGGTCGCCGGCCCGGCTCCACACCGCGGTGTACTCCCACGGTCACATCGATCACGTCTTCGGGGTGCCGGTCTGGGCCGCAGAGTCCTCCAGCGCCGGTTGGCCCGCCCCCGAGGTCGTGGCCCACGAGGCCCTGCCGGCCCGCTTCGACCGCTACATCCTCACCGCCGGGTACAACGCCGTGATCAACCGCCGGCAGTTCGACCTCGAGACCCTGCAGTGGCCCACCGAGTACCGCTATCCCGATCGCACCTACCGTGACCACCTGGAGCTGGACATCGGGGGGATGCGGGCCGAGCTCCATCACGCCAAGGGCGAGACCGACGACCACACCTGGACGTGGCTCCCCGAGAAGCGGGTGCTGTGCTGCGGCGACCTGTTCATCTGGGCCTCGCCCAACGCCGGCAATCCCCAGAAGGTCCAGCGCTACCCGGCCGAGTGGGCCGTGGCCCTGCGGGAGATGCTGGCCCTCTACGACTCCCCCGGCGGCGGTCCCGACGTCCTGCTGCCCGGCCACGGCTATCCGGTGGTGGGGGCCGACCGGGTCCGCCAGGCCCTCAGCGACACCGCCGAGCTGCTCGAGTCGCTGGTGGCCCAGACCCTGGACCTGATGAACAGCGGGGCCCGCCTCGACGAGGTCATCCACACGGTCACCCCACCGGCCCGCCTGATGGAGCGGCCCTACCTCCAGCCGGTCTACGACGAGCCCGAGTTCATCGTCCGGACGGTATGGCGCCTCTACGGGGGCTGGTGGGACGGCAATCCGGCCACCCTCAAGCCGGCCTCGGAGCGGGACCTGGCCGTGGAACTGGCCGATCTGGCCGGCGGGGCCGGGGTGCTGGCCGACCGGGCCCTGGGCCTCCTGGCCGAAGCCGGAGCCGGGGCCGGAACCGGGGCCGACGGGGATCCGGGAGGGACCGGCCACGCCCCGGGCGACCCCGACGGACCGTCGATGCGGCTGGCCGGGCACCTGGCCGAGCTGGCCTGGTTGGCCGCCCCCGACGACCCCGGGGTGCAGGCCGTGCGGCGTCAGGTCTTCTCCCGACGGGCCCAGGCGGCCTCGTCCACCATGGCCCACGGGGTGTTCGCGTGGGCCGCACGGGAGTCCGGTGGGGCCCCGGAGGAGCAGCCTTCCTGAACGGCTCCCGACCCCCCGAATTACCACCCCTCTGAACTGGGAGTTCGTGCCGCCTCAGGCTGGGCGGCTCTCAACTTCTAATTCTGCTCCCGTGCCCACTAGTGTCATCGCCGTGAACGCATTCACAACCGGTTCCCCAGCCGAACCGAACCGAACCGATCCACCCTCATCCGGAGATTCCGGGAGCCCGGAGAGGTCTCCCGCCCCCGGCTCCGGTCGGCGTCGGTGGCGGCGTTGGGGAGTGGGCCTGGCCATCGCCGCACCGCTGGCCCTCACCGGCTGCAACGTCTACCCGAGCTACGGGGCCAGCCGGGGCGTCACCACCCAGGGCCAGGAGACCTTCAAGCTCTACTCGGGCATGATGACCACCGGCATCATCGTCGGTGGTCTGGTGGGCCTGCTGATCCTGTGGACCATCATCCGCTACCGGAGGCGCTCCGACGACATGCCCCGGCAGTTCCACGAGAACGTCCCCATCGAGATCATCTACACGGTGATCCCAGTGGTCATCGTGGCCTTCCTCTTCGCCTTCACCGTCCTGACCGAGAACAACGTCGACGCCATCCAGCCGGTCAACGCCACCCTCACCTCCAGTGGGCAGCCGGTGGTCGACGTGACGGTGACCGCCTTCCAGTGGGGCTGGCGGTTCAGCTACCCCAACCTCAACGTGAGCGTGGCCGGCGAGACCACCAACGGCCCCGGCAACCACGGCCCGCAGATGGTCGTCCCAGTGGGCCAGACGGTGCAGGTCACTCTGGTCTCCGACGACGTCATCCACGGCTTCTACGTGCATGACTTCAACTTCAGCCGGTATGCCCTGCCCGGGGTCACCAACCGCTTCGACCTCGACGTGCTCCATACCGGTACCTTCCCGGGTCAGTGCACCCAGATCTGCGGGCTCTATCATTCGGAGATGCTGTTCACGGTGCGGGCGGTCACGCCCGGCGTGTTCACCGCCTGGGCCCACGCCGAGGCGGCCGCCGGCCACACCCTGCCCCTGTCGGGCTCCGGCGCCCTCAACAATCCGCCGCCCTACACCCATGTGACCAACGGCAGTGGCTACAACACGCCGGCTCAGGCAAAGGGAGATCAATGACCACCACCATCGAGCCCCCCGGCCTGATCAGCCCGGAGCAGCCCGGTGGCCCGGACGGGCACGCCGCCGGTCTCCAGCACGACGCCGGTGACCACCCCCACCACGAGGGTCCGACCGGCATCCTCAACTGGCTGACCTCCACCGACCACAAGGTCATCGGCAAGAGCTACATGATCACGTCGCTGGTGCTGTTCTTCATCGCCGGCATCATGGCCCTGGTCATCCGGGCCCAGCTGGCCTCACCGACCTCGTCGTTGGTCAACTTCCAGACCTACAACGAGCTGTTCACCATGCACGGCAGCCTCATGCTCTACCTGTTCGCCGGGCCCTTCGCCTTCGGCGGGCTGGCCAACTACATCGTGCCCCTGCAGGTGGGCGCCCCGGACATGGCCTTCCCCCGTCTCAACGCCCTGTCGTACTGGCTGTACCTCGGGGGCTCGCTCACCATGATGTCCGGCTTCCTGGTGACCGGCGGGGCGGCCAGCTTCGGTTGGGTGGCCTACGCCCCCCTGTCGAACGCCACCAACTCCCCGGGGGCGGGGGCCGACCTGTGGCTGATGGCCCTGGCCCTCACCGGGTTCTCCGCCATCTTCACCGGCGTCAACCTGTGCGCCACCATCTTCTACCTGCGGGCCCCGGGCATGACCATGTTCCGGGTGCCCATCTTCTCGTGGAACATGCTGGTCACCGCCATCTTGATCCTGATCGCCTTCCCGGTGTTGTTCGGTGCCGTGGTCCTGCTCTTCTGTGACCGCCACTTCGGCACCCACATATTCACCGTCCAGGGCGGAGGCGTGCCGGTGCTGTGGCAGAACCTCTTTTGGTTCTTCGGCCACCCGGAGGTGTACATCCTGGCCTTGCCCTACTTCGGGATGGTCACCGACATCATCCCGGTGTTCTCCCGCAAGCCCCTCTTCGGCTACAAGGGCATGGTCTTCGCCACCATGTCCATCGCCGCCCTGTCCACCGGGGTGTGGGCCCACCACATGTTCACCACCGGCGTGGTGCTGCTGCCCTTCTTCTCGTTGCTCTCGTACATGATCGCCATCCCCACCGGCATCAAGTTCTTCAACTGGATCGGCACCATGTGGGGTGGCTCGCTGAGCTTCAAGACCCCCATGCTGTTCTCCATAGGGTTCCTCTTCGCCTTCTTGATGGGCGGGGTGACCGGGGTGCTGTTGGCCTCGCCCCCGGTGGACTTCATGACCCACGACACCTACTTCGTGGTGGCCCACTTCCACCAGGTGCTGATCGGGACCGCGGTGTTCGCCGGGTTCGCCGGGTTCTACTTCTGGTATCCGAAGATGTTCGGCCGCATGCTGCGGGAGGGTCTGGGCAAGCTCCACTTCTGGGGCCTGTTCATCGGGTTCTGGGTCACCTTCATGCCCCAGTACGTGGTGGGCCTCGACGGCATGCCCCGCCGGGTGGCGGCCTACCTGCCCTCCAACGGTTGGACCACCCTCAATGTGATCTCGACGGTCGGGGCCTTCATCATCGGGGCGTCGTTCCTGTTCTTCCTGGCCAACCTGTGGGTCTCGTGGCGGAGCCCCATCCCGGCCGGTGACAACCCCTGGGACGGACACGCCCTCGAGTGGTTCACCACGTCGCCGCCCTCCCATCACAACTACACCCACCTGCCGCCCATCCGGTCGGAGCGGCCCACCTGGGACTACAACCATCCCGACCACCGCACCATCCACACCGGCAAGACCCCGAAGATCATTCCGGACCATGAGCCCGAAGTCGAGCCGGCCGGGGCGCCCTCATGAAGGTCTACGGCCTCTTCCTCGCCGGCATCGGGGTGTTCTTCGGCATCATCGGCCTCATCTACTGGTTCACCAGCTACGAGGACGGCGGCTTCCTGATGCTGATCGGCTCAGCCCTCCTCGGGCTGTTCCCCGGCTCCTACTACCTGTGGTGGTCCAGCAAGCAGAAGCCCCAGGCCGACGACGACCCCTCGGCGGACATGGCCGAAGGGGCGGGCGCCATCGAGTCCTTCCCGGGGTCGAGCATCTGGCCGTTCATCCTGGGGATGGGGGCCCTGTTCACCGTGCTGACCTTCGTGTTCGGCCTGTGGCTGGCTCCGCTGGGGGCGGCGTTGATCCTGTCCGGTGCCATCGGGGCCACCGTGGAGAGCCGGCGTGGAGGAATGGTGCCGCTGCCGGTCGCTCCCGCTGGCGATCACCACGCCGACAGCGAATCCCACCCGGGCGCCGAGCCCGCCTGAGCCTCTCGGCTTACAGCCTCTGCTGACGCCTCTCGGCTCAGTCAGCCGAGCCGGGTCCCGGCCCTCTGCTCAGACCGTGCCCGGCGGCAGGTAGTAGCCGTTGAGCGGGGCGTCCCGCACCGCCATGATCTCGTCCAGGGTCGGCGTGCGTCGCGCCCCGGACTCCAGGGCCCACCGGGTGGCCTCGCGGTTGTTGGCGTAGACCGCGGCCTCGTCCTGAGCCTCCGGGCTGACCCAGACCGCGGCGATCAACAACAGCTCATCGACCCGGTCCGGTTCGATGATGCCGTCGGCCACCGCCCACATCACCCCCGATGCCACCCCGGCCTGAGCCGGGCCCCAGGTGAGGGTGGCATGCCGGGTTCCCTCGATGGTGGCCTTGTTGACGAACAGTGTCATGGGCCGGGCCGGGATCCCCGGGCGCAGGATGGTGACGAAGGCCGCGTGGCCGGCCCGAGGGGTGGCCAGGGCCGTGGTCCAGGCCGTCTCCACCGGTCCTCCTTTGAATCCGAGCACCGTGTTGAGGTGGGCGGCGTCAGGTCCCGAGCCGATGAACGACTCCCCGAACTCGGTCAGGACAGCGGCCATGTCACCGGTGGGGTCTCGAACGGCACGGTGCGCCCGTAGCGGCTGTCGCGGAGGATCTCGCTCCCCATGGTGCCGGCCACCGTGTCGTAGGACAGCAGTCCCATGTGGCGGAGGCGGGGTCCGGTGATGGGGCTGACCCGGTGGAGTGAGTGGCGGCCCTCGAAGACCAGCAGGGTCCCCGGCCTCATCGGCAGGGTGACCACCTCGCTCCGGTCCCCGGCCAGGGTGGCCGACACCCGGTCGTACCGCTCGTCCTCGGCGGTCCGGATCTGGGGGACCACCTCGAACTCCCCACCCTGCTCGGCGGTCTGGATGGCCAGGGAGACCACGAAGTCGGTCTGGTCGAAGTGCCACTGCAGCTCGTCACCGTGGCCCATGACCGCCAGATTGAGCGCTCCGAAGGGGTCGGCGTACCGGTAGAGAGGGCCCCGGTCCAAGATGGCGGCTATCAGGTCCAGCATGGGCTCCCACTCATAGATCCGGCGCAGCACCGACGTGGCCGGCATCAGGTCGTAGGCCACCGCCCCCACCGCGTAGTGGTTCCAGTTCAGGCGGGGGTGATCGTCGGGAAGGCTGAAGTCGGGGTACTCGAGGTAGGCGGTGCCCACCCCCTCGGAGTGGTGGGCCCGCGGGGCCAGCTCCTCGGCGTCGGCCACCAGCGCCTCAACCCCCGAGGGGGTGACGAAATCGGGAAGCTCGACCGCCCCGGTCTTCTCCAGTTGGGCCCGGGCCCCCTCGATGACCGCAGTGGCCGTGGGGCCATCGAGGTCGTGCACCGGGTACCGCTCCAGGTCGATCAGGTCCTCGATGTCGCCGATGGTCCCGAGGTCCCCGATGGTCCGAGTCATGCTCCGAGGCTACTCAGCCGCGCCCGACCCCGGCTGGCCACCAGTCCGGCGGTCCCCCACCTGCCGGCGGATCCACTGGTCGGCGTTGTCGCCGCTCTGTCGGGCCATGGCCGAGTCCCCGATCATCTCGAACCCGTGGGGCACCCCCGGGAGCACATGGAGCTCGGTCGGCACGCCGGCCCACAGGAGCCGTTGGGCGTAGGCGATGTCCTCGTCCCTGAACCCGTCCAGCGATCCCACGCAGATGTAGGTCGGCGGCAGGCCCACCAGGTCCTGGTCCTGCGCCCGGGCCGCGGCGGCATAGACGGGGATGTCCTCACCGCCGTACCGGTCCCCGAGGTAGGCCCTCCAGCCGAAGGTGTTGGAGTGACGGCTCCACACGTGGAGGTCCTCGAGTTGGCTGGACGGGGTGACCTGCCGGTCGTCGATCATCGGATACTGCAGGAACTGGAAGGACAGGTCGACCTGGCCCCGGTCCTTGGCCAACAGGGCCAGCCCGGCGGCCAGCCCGCCTCCGGCGCTCGCTCCGTAGACCCCGATGCAGGTCGGGTCGATCCCCAGGGCTTCGGCGTTCTCCACCGCCCACACCAGGCTCCGGTAGCAGTCCTCCAACGCGCCCGGATACGCCGTCTCGGGGGACAGCCGGTACCCGACCGACACCGCCACCATTCCCGGATCGATGCACCATCGATCGAAGGTCATGTCGTACATGGTCCGGTCACCGATGACGTACCCGCCCCCGTGGATGGCGATCACGCCGGGCAGCGGGCCGCGGCGATCGGCCGGGGCATGCACCCGCACCGGCACCGGTAGATCCCCCGGATCGGTGGCGGGGACCTCCATCTCCTCACGGGTCACGGCATCGGACAGTTCCGCCACCGGAAAGGGAAACTCCCGGATGGCCGCCAGGAGGCTCTCATCCATATCGGGGATTGGCATGGCCCTGATGGCTTCGGCGATTTCCGGATCGAGCTGGTCAGGAAGGGTCATGGCCTTACCTTAGAACGCCACCGTTCGCTCGATGCTCCCCGATGCAGCTCGATGCTCCCCGATGCAGGAAGCACCGGGCCTCCTCAGAACGTGCTTCGGGCCGCCGGGGGCCGGGGTGCGCCCGTCACCGATGCCAGGTGGGGCGAGGGGCCGCTCGCCCCTAGCGGCTGGGCCAGGTCTTCCAGCGACTGCTGCTCGGCGTCTATGCCCAGGAAGATCTCGACCACTCCCCCGATGACCATGACGCCGGCCCCGATGAGGTAGCCGATGAACAGTCGGAAGTGGTCCTGGCCGGTGCCGATCAGCTCGCCGTAGAGCCAGGGGCCGAAGGCACCGAAGCTCTGGGCGATGGCGAAGAAGACGGCGATGGCCTTGGCCCGCACCTCCACCGGGAAGATCTCGCTCACGGTCAGATAGGCCGAGGACGCCCCGGCCGAGGCGAAGAAGAAGATCACGCACCAACACGCCGTCTGGCTCACGGCATTGAGGACACCGGCGTTGAACAACACCGCGCTGAAGGCCAGCAGGGCGCCCGCCAGGATGTACGTCCCGGCGATCATCTTCCGGCGCCCGATGGTGTCGAAGAGATGTCCGATGGTCAATGGCCCGATGAGATTGCCCAGGGCGAAGAAGATGAAGTAGTAGGCGGTGTCGGTGGCCGGGACGTTGTAGATCTTGGTCAGCACCAGGGCGTAGGTGAAGAAGATGGCGTTGTAGAGGAACGACTGGGTGATCATCAGGGTGGCTCCGAGGATGGCCCGCCTCGGATAGTGGACGAACAGGGTCCGGGCCAGGGCCACGAAGCCGATATCGCTGGCCGGGGTGATCTCGATGGCCTTGGACTCATCGACCTCACCCAGCGTCCCGCCGGTGGACTTGGTTCGCTCCTCGATCTCATCGACGGCCCGCTCGGCCTCCTGTTGTCGGCCGTGCATGAGGAGCCAGCGGGGGCTCTCGGGCAGGTTCTTGCGCACGAACAGGATGACGAAGCCCAGGGCCGGACCGAACAGGAAGGCCACCCGCCACGAGTAACTGACCGGGAGGTTGTTGACCACCAGAATGGTCAACACCGTGGCGATGAGGGCACCGCCCCAGTAGGTGCCGTTGACCGCGATGTCCACCCGACCGCGGTACTTGGCCGGGATCAGCTCGTCGATGGCCGAGTTGATGGCGGCGTACTCGCCCCCGATGCCCATGCCGGCGATGAACCGGGAGAACCAGACCCAGTAGGCCCAGCCCGGCGAGTGCCCGAAGGTGAGAGCGGTGAGCACCCCACCGAACAGGTACACCCCCAGCGTGATCATGAACAGGTTGCGCCGACCGAACTTGTCGGACAGCCGGCCGAAGAAGAGGGCCCCGACCACTTCGCCCAGCAGGTAGACGGTGCCCACGGCGAAGGCCACCTCGGAAGAGGACAGGTTGAGAGCCTGCTTCTGACTGATCAGGCCTTCGGCGTTGCTGGCGATGGTGATCTCCAGCCCGTCGAGAACCCAGGCCACGCCCAGGGCCATGACCAAACGGGTGTGGAATCGGGACCAACCGAGTCGATCGAGCCGGGCCGGAATAAGGCTCCGGATGGTTCCTCCGGACTGTCCTTCCCCCTCGGTCCGGTCAGGCCCGGTCAGCCCGGTCAGCCCGGTCAGTCGCAACCCTACTGATCGCTTCCACGTTTCCTCCCCCTTTTGATTCACCGAACAACTACTGCTTACCCAGAAGCAGGCCCGATCGAACTATGGCTATCTTGCGATTCCATCGGCCGGTCATCTGGCAATCGACGGGCCGTTTGGTCATCCTGTAGGGATGATCGAAACCATCGTGACCGACCGTCTCCTCATGCGGGCCTTCACCGAAGAGGACCTGGGCCCGCTGACCGCGCTTCACGCCGAGCCGTCCTTCTGGTGGTTCCCCCTCCGCCGCGGCATGGAGCCCGACGAGACCTCCCGGTTTTTGGACCGGGTGCTCGCTGACAACCAGAGCCCTGATCGCCCCACCTTCCATGCCGTGGTCGAGCGGTCCAGTGGCGCGCTCATGGGTTGGGCCGGGCTGTCCATTCCGAATTTTCTTCCCGAGGTGCTGCCGGCCACCGAAGTCGGATGGCGGTTGGGTACCGAGTACCGCGGCCACGGCTACGCCACCGAGGCTGCCGCCGCCGCTCTGCACTGGGGCTTCGAGGATCTCGGTCTCGAATCGATCATCTCCATCTTCGAGCCGGAGAACGTGGCATCAGGGAAGGTCATGGACCGACTGGGCTTCGGACCCGGCTTCGAGACCACCGAGCCGGCGCGGGACCTTCCCCTGCTGGTCCGCACGCTGACGGTCGACGAATGGCGCTCGGCGTAGCGTTCCGGACATGGCCACTGTGAAGCCATCGGCGTTCGACTCCCTCCTGGAGCGGATGTACCAGCGGTCGGGCGTGGACACGCTGCCCGCTCACCTCGAGGGGGCATGCGGCATCGCCGTAAAGAAGGTGACCGGGCTGGACGTGGGGGTGTTCCGGGTCGATCGGACCGACAAGGGGACGCCGCTGGTGGCCCGGATGTTCTCAGCGGCTCGGCCCTACGCCGCCGCCGAAGCCGACCTCGCCGTGTTGCACTATCTCGCAGAGATCGGGTTTCCGGCTGAGCGGCCGTTCGGGCACGGCACACTCACCACTCACCAGGACCAGGCCGTCCTGGTGACCGAGTTCATCAAGGAGGCCCCCAAAGCCCAGCGGCCTCCGCATCCGATCATCCGGCTCGGTGCCATGGTCGGCCGGTTACAGCAATTGGCCGTACCGGCCGGCGCGAACCGGCCGGCCGGTGCCCTGCACCACTTCGCCGACGGGACCATGGCGGACGAGCTCCGGGCGGCTGCAGGCTGGCTGGACTCCATCGAGGGTCAGGTGCCACCGGGCGATGGCGAGGCCTTGTCCACTCTTCGCACCGCCGTGCTCGACGCCGACGGAGGGGACGGACTGCCCGAGGCGTTCGTCCATCCCGATCCTGTCCCGAAGAACGTGATCTTCACCGCCGACGGACCGGTACTGGTCGACTGGACGTCCGCTGGACGCGGTCCCCGGCTGGCTTCCATGACCCTGGTGCTGAGGTCGGGGTGGGCCGCAGTGCCGTTCATGAGGGGCTATACCCGAAAGATCTCCCTCATCGACGACGAGCGTGACCGGCTGGCCGGACTGCTCTTCAGCCGGGCGCTCATCGATGCGGTGTTCCGGGTCTGTCGCGACCCGAAGACCGTGCCGGCCACGGCCAAGCGGCTGGGCGCCATCCGGCGTCAGAGCGAAGAGAAGGCAGCCGCTCTGCTGGCCATCTGACCTACGCCACCGATCTCCAGGGGGCCCACCGAGGTGGACCACCCGCGCCACCGGCGTGGCTCAGCGCATCACCCGGCGTACGCCTTCGCCCGTGGCCAGTTCCGGTGGCACCAGGTCGATGAAGGTCGGGACGGGAATGGCGTCGAGCTCCTCGCTCCCGTCGCCGGGCCGCGGCTCGGTCTCCACCGTGGTGTACTCGCCACTGGTCGACCGCTCGATGATCACGGCCCGCTTGCGCTTGCCGATGCCCTCGGCCGCCCGCATCTCCAGGCAGATCTTGTAGGTCACGAAGTAGGCGATGATCGGCGCGATGACCACGGCGAACCGGAAGAACCACAGCACGCTCTTCAGCGGCAGCTGGAAGAAGTTGGCCATGACGTCGGTGGAGGAGGCGAAGAAGGTCATCCCCAGCAGCATGAGCATGGCGGCACCGGCCGCGGTCCGCTTGGGCCGGTCGCGGGGCCGGTCCAAGAGGTTGTGGTACGCCAGATCCTTAGTGTGGTGCGACTCGATGAACGGCCACCCCAGCAGGATGTTGAAGATCAGGCCCGGGAAGATCACCGCCGGCAGGAACACCTCGAGTGGGATGGTGTGGCCCCAGCCGACCCACTCCCAGCTCGGCATGATGCGCAACGCCCCGTCGAGCCATCCCATGTACCAGTCCGGTTGGACGGCGTAGGAGATCTGGTACGGCTCGTACTGGCCGAACTGCCAGATCGGGTTGATCTGGGCGAAGCCACCCAACAGGAAGATCACCGCGGTCACCATGAACAAGAACCCGGTGGTCTTGGCCATGAAGGTCGGGAACATCGGCGAACCGACCACGTTGTGCTCGGTCTTGCCCTTCCCCGGGAACTGGGTGTGCTTCTGTTTGACCAGTAGACCGAGGTGGGCGGCCAGTAGTCCGATGATGATCAAGGGCACGATCAGGACGTGGAGTATGTAGAACCGCTCGAGAATGATCCCGTTCCCCGGGAAGTTCCCCCCGAAAACGAAGAAGGCGATGTAACTGCCGACCAGGGGTATCGACTCGATGATGGAGTAGGCGATCCGGATACCGGTTCCCGACACCAGGTCGTCAGGAAGGGAGTACCCCAGGAAGCCGTTGACGATGCCCAGGATGAGCATGGTGACGCCGACGATCCAGTTGAACTCCCGGGGCTTGCGGAACGCCCCGGTGAAGAACACCCGGGCCATGTGCACGGCGATCGAGCCCAAAAAGATGTCGGCGGCCCAGTGGTGGGCCTGGCGCATCAGGAGCCCCGACCTCACGTCGAAGGACAGGCCCACGCTGGAGGCGTAGGCCTCGGACACCTTCTCCCCCCGCAGCGGCAGGTAGGAGCCGTTGTAGATGACCTCGTGGGCGGAGGGGACGTAGTACAGCGAGAGGAACACGCCGGTGGCCAGCAGCACCACGAACGAGTACAGGGCGATCTCACCCAGCATGAACGACCAGTGGTCGGGGAAGATCTTGTCCAGGAACGTCCGGCCGCCCTTGGCGATGCCCAGCCGGTCGTCCACCCACCGGAGCGAGCTGTCGATGGTCTCGTCGATCATGGGCGCTCCCAGAATCCCGGGCCGACGGCCTGGTTGAAGCCGCCCGTGGCCCGCAGATAGCCGGCGTCATCGACGGTGATGGGCAGCTGCGGCAGCGGGCGGGGGGCGGGGCCGAACTCGGGCACACACCCGGCCAGCACGTTGAAGATGGACTGGTGGCACGGGCAGACCAGCTGTTGGGTCTGCTCCTGGTACAGCCCCACCGGGCAGCCCAGGTGGGTGCACATCTTCGAGAAGGCCACGTAGCCGGCCACGCCCCAGCTGGTGCGTCCGGGCGATTGGAGCGGCTGGAGCTGATCAGCCAGCCGGATGAGGATGACCTGGTCGGGGGAGGAGCCGATGAAACCCTTGGGGAAGACGGTGAGCACACCACCCACCTCGAGGTCGTCGACGGTGACCGTACGCCCGTCGACCGCCACCAACTGGGAGCCCCTCCTCCAGTTGGTCGAGAACAGGGAGGTGTCGGTCTCCCCGTGCGCCGACTCGTCCTTCGAGGGCTTGGGGCCGAGTGACCGGATCAGGGGGAAGGCCAGGACCACCCCCATGACGGTCGACCCCGCCAGGAACAGGCCGCCCAACATCTTCCGACGCTTGACCACCATGCCACCGCGCTGGGTGATGGCTGCGGTCATCGCCTCGCGCTCGGCCTCGGTGGAGTGGAACTCGTGCCGCTCCTCGACGAAGGGGCCCTGCGGCATCAGGTACTTGCCCCAGGTGATGACCCCGAACCCGAGGGCCAGCATGCCCACGCCCAGGGTGATGGCCTCGATCTGGGTGTTGGCCACCACCCAGTAGGCGATGCCGAAGCCGATGAAGCCCAGGAACCCCACCACCATGGCCACCGCCGCCACCGTCTGGGCGGACTGGGGGTGCTTGGCGTAGGGCTGGAGGTGCGGATCGTCGAGGGCGGCCGGGGGCAGCGGGCCTTCGAGCTTGGGCGACTCGTCGCTCACGTACGATCTCCGATCCAGAAGCAGACGAGCATCAGCACGCCGACACCGAGCAACAGTCCGACGAAGCCCTCACCGACCGGGCCGATCCCGCCCAGGCCGAACCCGCCGGGGTCGGCCGGGTGCTGGATGACGCCGTCCACGTAAGCGGTGATGTCCCGCAACTCGTTGTTGGTGATGTCGCCCGGCCCGAAGTGGGGCATGTTGCCCGGCCCCGAGCGGACGGCCTCGGCGATCTGCGTGGCGGTGGCCAGGTGCAGGCTGGGGGCGTAGGCCCCGTCCATCAGGGCATCACCAGCACCGGTGATGGTGTGGCAGGCGGCGCAGTTGAGGGTGAACAGGGTGTTCCCCATCTCCAGGTTGGCGTTCTTGGTGTTGATGACGGGGATGCCGACGCCCTCGCCAGGGGTCAGGGACTGCACGAACGCCGCGATCTCCAGGGTCTGGAGGCGGTTGAACTTGGGGGGCTTGCGGGTGGCTTGCACGCTGGAGTCGGCCAGCGGCATCCGACCGGTGGACACCCAGAAGTCGACCGTGCCCGAGCCCAGGCCCTGCAGGTTCGGCGCCCGGACGGTGCCCAGGGCCTCCGGCCCGTGACAGCTCGCGCAGTTGGCGGCGAACAGGGCCTGCCCGGGAGCGATGAACGACTTGGGCAGGGAGGCGTAGAAGATCCCGGCCTGGTCGGCGTCGGAGAGGCCGTCGTTGTTGGCCAGCACGCTCGACTCGTTCTTCGTGCTCCGATCGTGGCTGATCGGGGTGGTCTCGCCTTGGGGGGCCACCAGCGTGGGAAGGGTGGTGGTGGGGGTGGCCGCCGCGGAGGTGGCGCTGACCGAGAAGCCCAGCAGCCCGACGATACCCACGCACCCCATCATGGCCACAGGTGCCAGGTATCGAGCTTTGAGCAGTCGCCGCATTCCGTATCGCATCTACTTGAGAAGGAACAGGCAGGAGTAGAGGCCGACCCAGACGATGTCCACGAAGTGCCAGTAGTAGCTGACTCCCTGGAAGACCGCGGTCTCCCCCGGATCGCCCTTGGGGCCCTTCAACCGGCCCAGGAGGAAGATCATGGCCACCAGGCCCAGGGTGACGTGCAGGCCGTGGAGCCCGGACATGATGTAGAAGAGCGAACCGAAGGCCGTGTGGGTGGGGTCCGTCGCCGGGTTGTGCGACAAGGTGACCCACTCGTAGAACTGGTTGGCCACGAACAGCGCCCCCAGGACGAAGGTGGCCACCACCATCCGCTTGGCGCTGGCCCGGTTGCCCTTCTCCTGGTCCCAGACGGCCTTTTGCATGGTGAAACTGGACGCCACCAGGATGGCGGTGAAGATCCCGGCCCGGATGGTGTCGAGGTGGGTACCCGGCGGGGGCCACACGGTGGCGTGGGCCCGGATGGTGAAGAACGCCGCGAACAGGGAGCTGAAGAACATGACTTCAGAGCCGAGCCAGATGATGACCCCCACTGCCAACATGGAGGGCCGGTCGGGGCGGTGGCGTTGGCGGGCGGGAACCGCCGGTTCGGCGGCGAGGGCCTGAGTCACGCCGGTATTTTTAGTCGATCCGAAGCTCGAAGGGCCAACTCAAGCAGATAGGGCCTTCCGGGGCCCATCAGGGCAGGCCACAGGCCCGGCCGGCCTCTGTCCCGGCCCGTACCCCGGCGCCTACGCCGACACTGCCCCGGCGCCTACGCCGACACTGCCCCGGTGCCTACGCCGACACTGCGCCGGTGCCTACGCCGACACTGCCCCGGCACTGCCCGGAGGGGCCGCACCCGGGCCCGGCCCGATCAGCGCAAGCCCGCCAGCGGTGCCGGAGGAGGCGTCAGATGAACCACACTGAGCCGTTGGGTCGGCCGGGTCAGCGCCACATACAGGGTGCGCAGGCCCCGAGCGGTCTCGCCGGCGATCACTCCCGGCTCCACCACCACCACCGAGTCGAACTCGAGGCCGTTGGCGGCGTCGGCGGCCAGCAACACCAGGGGCTCGAACAGCCCGCCCTTGCGCATGTCCCGGGCATCGACCACCGGGAGCTCGGCTACGGCCAGCGCCTCGGAGAGCACGGTCATCATGGGCTCGGGGGCCAGGATGGCCACCCGGCCCGGTGCCACCGCCGCCACCTCCTCGGCGGCCACCTCGGCCACCTTCCGGGCCAGGTCCCCGACGGTGGCCCCCTGATGCGGTCCCGATCCGTCCCGGACGGCGATCATCCTGGGCTCCACGCCGGTGCGGCGGACCGGCCGGGGCGGGGTGAGCTCGGGAGCCGCTACCGCCAACACCTGGCTGGCCACGGCCAGCACCTCGGCGGGAGTCCGGTAGCTCACGGTGAGCTCCACGGTCCGGGCCGGGCGGCGCCGGGGCAGATGCTCGGTGATGTCGGCCCACGATGCCGGGGCCCAGGGGGCGGTGGCCTGGGCGATGTCGCCCACCACGGTCATCGAGCCCGACAGGGATCGCCGGGTCAGCATCCGTAGCTGCATGGGAGAGAGGTCCTGGACCTCGTCCACCACGATGTGGCCGTACTTGCGGATCCCGTCGTCGGCCGGGCCGTTGCGGGGGCCCAGCAGGTGCCGGGCCTCGTCGACCAGGGCGGCGTCGGCCGGGGTCCAGGCCACCTCCTCGAAGGAGGCCGAACGGGGCCGGCGCAAGAGGTGCTGCTCCTCGGGCGACAGCACCCCACGGCTGGCCGCCCGGATCAGCGGCGGTGCTCCGAACAGGTCATGGAGCAGCTCGTGGGGAGACAGGCGCGGCCACATGCGGTCGAGGGCCACGGCCAGCTCGGGGACGCGGCGCACCTTGCGGGAGAAGTCCTCGAAGTCGAACTCGTCATCGGCCAGCTCGGACGGGTCCTCGTAGCCCGGGAAGGCCGTGACCGAGGCCGGGATGGCGGCCCCCAGGGTCTGTTGGCTCTGGCGGGCCCGGTCGGCCAGCAGTCGGGCCACCTCCTGCTCGACCAGCCGGCGGCGGGCGTTGTGGGTGCCCGGGCGCCGCCGGGCCAGCTCCACGATCCGCCTGCTGTCCTCGACGGTGAGCCGCAGGATCAGGGCCCCGTAGGGAACGGCGGCGTCGGCGGCCAGCGGCCGCTGCCGGGTCCGCACCGCCCGGGCGATGACCTTGGCCATCCGGGGGTCGCCCTTGAGCCGGGCCACGTCGACCGGGCCGTTCTCCACCGCCCGGACCTCGGTGACCAGGCCGGAGACCGTCGACAGGGTCACGCCGGTCTCCCCCAGGGACGGCAGGACCTGTTCGATGTAGCGGAGGAAGAGGGGGTTGGGCCCGACCACCAGGACGCCCTGGCGTTCGAGGGGGAAGCGGTGGGTATAGAGGAGGTAGGCGGCTCGGTGGAGCGCCACCGCGGTCTTGCCGGTGCCCGGACCACCCTGGACCACCAGCACCCCGGGGAGCGGGGCCCGGATGATCTCGTCCTGCTCGCGCTGGATGGTGGAGACGATGTCGGTCATCCGGCCGGACCGGGCCCGGTCCAGGGCGGCCAGCAGGGCGGCCGGTCCCCCGATGGGCAGGTCGCTCTGGATGAGCTCGCCGGCCCCGTCGCCGTCGAAGGCGCGGTCCGGGCGCTCCTCGTCGAGCGGGGCGTCGAGCGATCCCGGGGCGCCGAAGCGCTCGTCCTCGATCCCCACCACCCGGCGCCCCTCCAGGGCCAGATGGCGGCGGAGCACCAGCCCCTGGGGATCGCGGCCGGTGGCCCGGTAGAAGGGCTCGGCGATCGGGGCCCGCCAGTCGACCACCAGGGGATCGTGATCGGCACTGTGGATAGCCAACCGCCCGATATGGAAGGTCTCCACCGACGGGTCGGCTCCTGGCCCGGCACCCGCTCCGGGGCCCGAGCCGTTGCCGTTGGCTCCCTCGTCGATCCGGTCGATGCGGCCGAAGGTCAGCGCCTGGTCCCCGATGTCGAGCTGTTCCAGGCGGGCCAGGCTGGTCCGGACGATCACATCCCGCTCGGTACGCGACTGGAAGGTCCCGCCCCGGCCCAGGTCGAGCACGCCCTCCAACATGGAGTTGGCGTCACTCCGCATGGCGTCCAGGCGGGCGTAGGCCATGTCGACAAACGCCTGCTCACCCTGAAGCTCGGACTCCACGCCACCTCCGTTGTGCCTGTCCATCTGCCTGCCCATCTGCCTGCCCCCGGCCCAGGGGAACCCTCGATTGTATGCCCCCGCCCGTCGCACCGTTACGGGCCGACCCGGCGGGCGGCCCGGCGTGGAGGGCCGGGCCCCCTCTTCTAGACTCGCCCCCATGGCCGCCACCCACCTACCCGCACCGGCGAGAAGCGGTGGGGGGTCCGGCGGGATGTCCTGCTGTCGGGGTGCCGTCCGGACAGAACCCGTAGCGGCCACCCGCTGAGGCATGAGGGGTCCTCGACCGGTGGGCACGAGTACGCAGCGGTTCGACGATGCCCCGTTCATGCGGGCGTGCCGGCGACTGCCGGTCGACCACGTCCCGGTGTGGTTCATGCGCCAGGCCGGTCGGGCGCTGCCCGAGTACCGGGCGGCCCGGGGCCCGGGGAGCATCCTCGACGCCATCTCCCGGCCCGATCTGGTGGCGGAGCTCACCCGGCAGCCGGTGGACCGCTACGGCACCGACGCCGCCATCTTCTTCTCGGACATCGTGGTCCCGGTGGCCGCCATCGGCTTCGGGGTCGACGTGGCCCCGGGCACCGGCCCGGTGGTGGCCGAGCCCTTCCGCAGCAAGGACGACCTCCAGCGGCTCCGAACGCTCGAGCCGGAGATCGACACCCCGTACGTCATCGAGGCCGTGGGCATCCTGGCCGAGGAATTAGAGGTGCCCCTCATCGGCTTCGCCGGCGCCCCGTTCACCGTGGCCAGCTACCTGGTCGAAGGGGGGCCGTCCAAGAACTTCTCCAAGATCAAGGCCCTGATGCACAGCGAGCCGCTGCTCTGGCACGAGCTGGTGGAACGACTGTGCGACCTGGCCCTGGCGTCGTTGCGCTCCCAGCTGGACGCCGGAGCCTCGGCGGTGCAGGTCTTCGACAGCTGGGCCGGCATCCTCACTCCGGCCCACTACCGGGAGCTGGTGCTGCCGGCCACGGCCCGGCTCTTCGCCGAGCTGGCCGAGTCCCACCCGGGGGTGCCCACCATCCTCTTCGGCGTGGGCACCGGCGAGCTGCTGGGCGATATGGCCACAGCCGGGAGCACCGTGGTGGGCATCGACTGGCGGGTGCCCCTCGACGAGGCCCGGCGGCGAGTGGGGCCCGAGGTGGCGGTCCAGGGCAACCTCGACCCGGCCATGTGCCTGACCACCTGGGAGGTGGCGGAGGCCGAGACCCGCGAGGTCCTGGCCCGGGCCGGCCGGGCCCCAGGCCATATCTTCAACCTGGGCCACGGTGTCCTGCCCGAGACCGACCCCGCCATCCTCGAGCAGGTGGCCGAGCTGGTCCACGCCGAAGGGCAGGCCGGCGTGGTCGGTGACGACGCGGAACAGGCCGGCCTCGAGCGGTCCGCCGCGGAGGAGACCCGGTGAGCTCGGCGTCCGGCATGCCGCCGACCGGAGTGCTGGTGATGGCCCACGGGACACCACCCGATCCGGGCGACATCGAACGCTTCTACACCGTCATCAGGCGGGGCAGCCCGCCCCCTCCCGAGCTCCTGGCCGAGCTGACGGGCCGCTACGCGGCGATCGGGGGGACCTCGCCGTTGACCGAGCGCACCCGGGCCCAGGTGGATGGGCTGGCCGCCTCCCTCGATGAACATGACCGGGACGGTGACCGGGACGGAGCCGGCGGCCCGTATCTGGTGCGGTACGGGGCCAAGTTCGTGACGCCGACCATCGAGGACGGGATGGCCGAGCTGGTCGGTAGTGGGGTGAACCGGGTGGTGGCCCTGGTGCTGACCCCCCATCAGTCCTCGCGGGGCTCGGGCGAGTACCTGCGCCGGGCCCAGCTGGCGGCCGAGGAGGCTCCGACTGCGGTCGAGTTGATTCCCGTTCCGTCGTGGCACCGGGCCCCGGGCCTGGCCCAGCTGCTGGCCGACCGCCTGCAGACGGCCCTCCAGCCTCTGACGGCCGAGGGCCGGGGGCCTACCGCGGTGTTCTTCAGCGCCCACAGCGTGCCCCTACGGGCCCTGGGCGAGGGTGACCCGTACGTCGACCAGGTGACCGAGTCGGCCTCGGACATCGCCGACCTGCTGGGACTGGATGCCACTCCCGGGGTGACCTGGTCGGTGGCCTGGCAGAGCGCCGGCCGGACCCCGGACCCCTGGGTCGGTCCCGACCTCCTGACCGAGATCCGACGGGTGGCGGCCGAGGGCTTCCGTCAGGTGGTGGTGTGCCCGGTCGGTTTCGTCTCCGACCACCTCGAAGTGCTCTACGACCTCGACATCGAGGCCCTGGCGGTGGCCCGGCCGCTCGGGATGACCCTGACCCGGACGGCGTCGCTCAACGCCGATCCGAGGTTCCTCGACATCCTGGCCGGCGTGGTGCGCCGCTCGGTGGTGCAGGCCGGCCCGGGCACGGTGCCCGCGGGATCCGGTTCGGCGCCGCGGGCGTGACCGCCCGCCGGCCCACCATCGCCGTTGTCGGGGCCGGAATCGCCGGGCTGGCCGCGGCCTGGGAGTTGGTGACGGCCCCGGAGCGGGACGCCAGCACCGCCCCGATCGTGCATGTGCTGGAGTCGGGCCGACAGACCGGAGGCAAGCTCCGCTCCGCCGAGTTCGACGGCCGGACGGTCGACCTGGCCGCCGACGCTTTCCTGGCCCGGCGACCCGAGGCCACCGAGCTGGTCGACGAGCTCGAGGTATCCGACCGGTTGGTCCCGGTGGGGGCGTCGGGCGCCTCCATCTGGTCCCGCGGCCGGCTCCGATCCATGCCCGACGGGCTGAACCTGGGTGTCCCCACCCGGTGGTGGCCCCTGTTCCGGTCGGGGATCCTCTCCCCGGCGGAGTCGCTGCGAGTGGCCCGGGACCTGGTCCAGCCACACCGGGGTCCGGGTGGGGCCATCGGCGACCGGTCGGTCGGGGAGATCGTGGGAGAGCGGCTGGGGCGCCCGGTGGTCGACCGCCTGGTCGACCCCCTGATCGGCGGGATCAACGCCGGCGGTGTCGACGACCTCAGCGCCGCCGCAGTGATGCCGGTCCTGATCGCGGTGTCACACCAGTCAGGCAGTCTCATGCACCGACTCGGTCGGGTCCGGCCCTCCGGTTCGGCCCCGGCCACCGCGGCCACCCCCTCCGCCGGTCCTGCCCCGGTGTTCTGGTCCCTCACCGACAGCACCGCCAGCCTGGCCACCCTGCTCACCGAAGCCCTGTTGGCCCGGGGGGTCACCATCCGCACCGACCGGCGGGTCGATGCCATCGAGCGCCGCCGCCCGAGCGGAGCCGGCCACCCCCGCTGGCATCTTTCCCTGTACGACTCGGGAGCCCAGGACCACGGGGCCCACCGCGGCTCCGGGCGCAACGGCCGTGGAGCCGACCGCACGCCGGCCCTGGAGGTCGACGGCGTGGTGTTGGCCGTGCCTGCCACCGAGGCTGCCGTCCTGTTGGCGCCCCACGCTCCGGTGGCCGCCGGCATCCTCAGCACCATCGAGTACGCCTCGGTGGCGGTGGTGACCCTCTCCCTTCCCGCCGGGGCCGTCGGGGCCGAGCTGACCGGCACCGGCTTTCTGGTTCCACGCTCCTCGAGCATCGACGACCGACCGTCCCTGATGACCGGCTGCACCTACTTGGGACGCAAGTGGCCGCACCTGGCCCGTCCAGGCGAGGAGCTGATCCGGGTGTCGGTGGGCCGGTTCGGGGACCAGCGCCACCAGGACCTCGATGACGACGAGCTCCGGGCCTCGGTGGCCGGCGAGCTCTCCCGGATCATCGGCGTGTCGGGCAGCCCGACCGACTCGTTGGTCACCCGTTGGGACCAGGCCTTCCCCCAGTACCGGGTGGGCCACCTGATCCGGGTGGCCCAGGTCGAACAAGAGGTGGCCACCCTGGAGGGCATGGCCGTGGCCGGTGCCGCCTTGCGGGGCGTGGGCATACCCGCCTGCATCGGCAGCGGGAGGGGCGCGGCCCGGGCCGTGCTGGACTCGATCAGTGGAGGATCCGGTCTGCACGGTGACCGCCCCGACGTCACCGGGGCGCCGCGGTGACCGGCGGTCGATGACGCCGGAGACCCCGCTGCCGACATCGCCACCGCGGCCGGCGACGCCCCTGGTCGAGCCGGAGGTCACCCCGCGATGGCGGCCGTCGAGGGTCCGGATGACCCAACAGAAGGACGCCACCGTCGTTCCCCGCCGGGGCATGGTGGCCCTCCCCGCCCTGCTGTCCGGGATCGGCCTGGCGCTCTCGCTCCCCCCGTGGGGCTGGTGGATCCTGGCCTTCCCGTCGGCGGGGCTCCTGTGGTGGCGCCTCGGAGGCCTGCGGCCCCGCACCCGACTGTGGGCCGGCTGGCTGGCCGGCCTGGGCCTGTACATCCCCGGGCTCATGTGGGCCCGCTCGTTCACCTTGCCCGGGGCCGCGGTGCTCATCGCCGTCGAAGCGGCCTTCACTGCGGTGGCCTGCCTGGCGGTGCCGGCCCGTCCCCTGCTGGCCCGGGCCCTGGCCTTTCCGGCCGCTCTGGTCCTGGCCGAGGCGGCCAGGATGATCTGGCCCTTCGGCGGGCTGCCGATCGGCGGGGTGTTCCTGGGGCAGGCCGACGGCCCCGTTCTCGGGGTGGCCCGCCTGGGCGGACCGTTGGCACTCACCGCCGCGGTGTACGTGGGTGGGGTGGGGGCGGGGGCGCTCGGTGAGGCCGTGGTGCGCGCCGTCCGGGACGGAGCCCGGGCCCGGGCCTTCAACCGGGGGCCGGAGGGGTCGGAGCCAACAACGCCGGTAGCCGCCGGAGCAACCGGAGCCGCCGGGGGCGGCCGCGTCACGTTCCGCCGGTTGGTGTCGGATGCCGCCGCCGGCCTGGGGCCGCGGCTGGCCATCGGAGTGATCATGGTGGCCCTGGTGGTGGGGGGGTCGGTGGTGGCCGATCACGCCCCCGATGGCGGTCCGGCGGTGGGAACGGTGTCGACCGCCGCGGTGCAGGGCGGCGGGCCCCGTGGATTCCACCAGTCCCAGGTGGACCCGAGCATGGTGCTGGCCGCCCAGATGTCGGCCACCGCACTGCTGGAACAACAGGACCACGGTCGGTCGCCCCAGCTGGTGCTGTGGCCCGAGGACGTGGTGGCCCTGGACACCCTGCTGACCGACTCACCGGAGGAGTCGGTTCTGTCGGGGCTGGCCCGGACCCTGGGCTCCACCCTGGTGGTGGGGGTCACCGAGGACGTCTCGCCGACGGCCTTCCGCAACGAGGTGGTGGCCTTCGGGCCCAACGGTGCCCTGGTGTCGCGCTACGAGAAGGTGCACCGGGTTCCCTTCGGGGAGTACGTCCCCTACCGGAGCTTCTTCGCCCACCTCGGCAACCTCTCGGCCGTCCCCCGCGACGCCATCCCCGGTACCGGGACCGGCCTGCTCCCCACACCGGCCGCGCCTCTGGGCGCCATGATCTCCTATGAGGTCTTCTACGCCGACCGCGGGCGCTCGGCGGTGCGGGCCGGGGCCCAGCTGCTCATCGTGCCCACCAATACGTCGTCCTACTCCACCGGCCAGGTCCCGACCCAGGAGATTGCGGCGTCCGAGATCCAGGCCGTGCAGCAGGGCCGGGATCTGTTGCAGGCCGCACCCACCGGGTACAGCGCGGCCATCACCAACCGGGGCGTCCTGTTGGACCGATCAGTGCTCGGCGCCCGCCAGGTGGTGATGGCCACCCTGTCCCGACGGGTCGGGTGGACCCTCTATGTCCGGTACGGGGACCTGCCGACCGAGGTGCTGGCGGCCCTGGTCCTGCTGGTCGGATGGCTGGTGGCCGGACGGCGGAAGTCGGTCTGAGCGTGGAGCGTCGATGACCGGGGGACAGACCGGTGCCCCGCCGCTCTACGACCCGTTCGACCCGGCCTTCCACCAGGATCCCTACCCGTCGTACCGACGGCTCCGGGACGAGGACCCCGTCCACCGCACCTCCCGCGGCTACTGGGTTCTCTCCCGGTTCGAGGACGTGTTCGGCGCCGCCATCGACTCCTCCACGTACTCCTCGGCCCAGGGACTGACCTTCGAAGAGGACGAGATCATCAAACTGGGCCTGAAGCCCACCATGGTGATGATGGACCGCCCTCAGCACTCGACGTTCCGGCGGCTCATCAGCAAGGGCTTCGCCCCGCGCCGGGTCGCCGACCTCGAACCCACCGTCCGGGAGTTCGTACGGGCCCGGGTGGCGGAGCTGTCCGATGCCGGCGCCGCCGACTTCGTGGAAGTCGTGGCCGGGCCACTCCCCTCCTTCGTGGTGGCCTCCTACCTGGGGGTCCCGGAGGCCGATCGCCAGCAGTTCGGCGCGTGGGGCGACGCCATCGTCGACGCCAATGCCACCGGGAGCACGATCCGGGACGCCGGAGAGGCGGTGGCCGGCCTGTACGGCTATTTCACCGAGCTCATCGGGAGGCGGCGGCGCCAACCGGGCGACGACATGCTCTCGGATCTGGTCACGGCCCGGGTCGACGGCCGGCCCTTGGAGCTGGACGAGATCCTGGGCTACTGCTTCGTGATGATCGCCGGTGGCAACGACACGGCCTCGGGCCTGTTGGCCGGATCCGCGGCCCTACTCAGTGAGCATCCCGGGCAACGGCGACTGCTCCTCGAGGACGCCGGACTGCTGAATGGCGCAGTGGAGGAACTCTTGCGCCTGACCAGCCCGGTGCAGGGCCTGTCGAGGACCACCACACGCCAGGTGGAGGTGCACGGGGTGCCCATCCCCCCTGGCTCCAAGGTCCACCTCCTCTACGGTTCGGCCAACCGCGACGAGCGCGAGTTCGGGCCGACGGCCGGCGAGTGCGACCTGACCCGGACGTTCCGCCGCATGATGTCCTTCGGCAACGGGCCTCACCACTGCATCGGCGCTGCCGCCGCCCGCCTGCAGGGACGGGTGGTCATCGAGGAGCTGTTGCGGGCCATGCCGGACTTCGTGGTGGACCGGGCCGCTGGACGCCTGGCCCCCGGGCCGTTCGTGCGGCGCTACCAGTCGCTTCCCTTCCGGGCCCACTGAGTCCCTAGTCGTAGTACCCCGAGTGGATGTAGACGCAGGGCACGCCCTCGGCGTGGAACATGGCGAAGTTGTTGGGATCGTCCTCGAAGGCCAACCGGAGGTCGAAGCCGTAGGAGCGGAGCTCGTCCACCGTGTCCCTCTTGAACCAGGTCACCTGGGAGTAGTCGCCCCGGGACCGCATGACCAGGAGGTCCCACCGCAGTCCGTACCGCTCCAGCCAGGCCAGCGTCTGGGGCTGCACCCGGATCGGCCGTCCGGTCAGGAGGATTACCTGGAGCCGGGAGTCGAGGAGCTCGAGGACCCGGACCACCTCCCCGATGATCGGGTCGTCGCCGCAGGCGTTGAAGAAGGCATCCCAGTCACGCCGGCCCCGCTCGATGAAGTGCTGGCGGCCGACGGCGTCGGACAGCACCCCGTCGACGTCGAAGACCACGGCTTCCCCCGGTGACTCCAGCGGTCCATGGTGCCAGGCCCAGTTGGGAGGGCTGCCTCGCGATGTCACCTGCCGGCCGGTGGTGTGGCCGGCCCCGAGGGAAGCCTGCCTGCCCACAGCGGAACAGCCCACCGGCCCGTGCGGCGATCTTCCCTAAAGATGGCCCCCACCGGGGACGATGCCTCTGTGGACAGCCGCCACACGCTGTTGTCGGGCATCGCCCCTCTCCTCCAGTGCTGATCCGGATCTGACGGGGAAGGTGCCCCCGCCCCGGTCCGCCCAAGCCTAACGCCGGCGGGCCTCTACGATGGAAGGGCCGTGACTGCGAACGCACAGGTGTCGGAGGAGGCGGGCCCCGACTCCCCCACTATGGGCATCGACGCCGAGGCCTTCCGGCCCGAGGCCGGTGCCACCCGGGTCGACATCCCGATCGGCCACCGGGTGATGGTGGTGAGCGATCTCCTGCTCACGCCCGATGCCACCCGGACCACCCTGGCGGTCACCGAGGAGCTGGCCCGGGCCCTCGATACCTGGGACGGTCCCGGGGTCCTGATCATCGCCGGCAATCTCTTCGATCTCATCGTCTCGGCGTCGCCGCTGGCTGACTCCAAACTGTCTCTCGACGCTCATCCGGCACTGGCGCTGGCATTGAGCCGGTTCCTCACCTACGAGAACCGGCGGGTCATCCGTCAAACCGGCACGCACGAGCCCGGATACGGCACCGATCCCGAGACCATGGCCGCTATCGCCGCCCGCGGGGTCGAGCAGTTGGGCCCGGTGGACCTGTACCTGCACACCGCCACCGATGTCCGGGTGGTGCGGGTGGAGCCCGGAGAGCACGCCTATGCCGAGGGGTGCACCGGTACGGAGACCGAGTTCAACCCGGCCGCCGATGCCAAGCCGGGGGTGGTCGGCCCGTCCTCGGCCGGTCGGGGATGGCGCTCCCTGTCCGCCCAGGCCGACCGGGACTCCCCCTGGCTGGTCGGCCTCAACCGCCTGAGCGATCCGTCGGCACTCTCCCGCTTTGTGGTGTCCCGGACCCTCTACCGTCGGGTGGGCCGCTATGCCTGGTGGCTGCTGGTCCCCTTCGCCGTCGCCGCCCTGTTGCGGTTGGCGGTGACCCCCTGGGTGGAGGGCCACCTCGGGTCAGGACTCACCGCCCGGGCCATCCGCCACGCCCACCAGGCCGACCTGGGTGACCAGATCGTCGTCGCCCTGCTGGTGGCCCTGGTGGTCCTCGCCGTGCTGGCGGTGGTTCTCGGGCTGCTGAGCCGTCGGATGTGGTCGATCCTCGGAGGCGGCTCGCTCGACGAGGTCCAGGACCAGGGCGGAGCCAACGACGCCGGGCGTGACGCCGCCCGCCGCCTGGTCGGGCGGGGCTACGCCGGGCTGATCACCGCGGCCACCTTCCGCTCGGAGCTGACCCATCTCGGGGTGGGCTTCTACGCCAATGTGGGGGCGACCGCCGAGGTGGTCGAGGAGCACCGGGGAAAGCTCGGGCTCCCACCGGTGTTCCTCCAGAGCCAACGGGTCAGCTGGGTCGAGCTCGAGCCCGGCGCCCAGCTCCACGTCCGCCTGCTGCTGGCCCACAACGACCTGGCGTCGCCCAGTGTCCTCGAGCGGCTGGTCACCCGGGGGCGGTCGGTCCGGAGCCTCCATCCGACCCTGGTGGCGTCGTACCCGATGGGTGAGTCCTGGCCGTCCGCACCCGACCTCCGCCAGGCCCACCGACGGACCCGGCGGGTGCGCCGTTGGGCGGCGGTGGCCATCCTGTTCGCCGGTGTGATCGACCTGCTGGATGCCATCACCCCTCCCTTGCGAGGGCGACTGCACCTGGTCCTGGAGTTCCTCCCCCTGCGAGCCAGCGAGGCGGCCGGGGCCCTCCTGGCCCTGGCCGGACTGGCTCTGGTGGGGCTGGGACGGGGGATCCTCCGGGGCCAGCGGCGTGCGTGGCGGGTGGCGGTGGTGCTGCTGTCGGCCACCATCGTCCTCCATCTGGTCAACGGCGCCGATTTCGAGGAGTCGTCGATAGCCCTGGCCGCGCTGATCCTCCTGGTGGTCAACCGGCGCGACTTCCAGGCCGCCTCCGACCGGTCATCGCTGCGGGCCGCTCTGGTGGCCCTCGGTGTCGGGGTCGTCGGACTCACCCTGCTCACCACGGCCTCCATCGAGCTGTTCATCCACATCGACAAACACCACCACCACATCCCCTGGTGGACGGCGTGGTGGGCGGTCTCCGAACGGCTGGTCGGCATCCAGACGGTGCCCCTCCCGCACCGGGCCGACCGCTTTCTGGCGCCGGTGCTGCTGACCATCGGGTTGACCCTGGCCGCCCTCACCTTGTTCATGCTGACCCGCCCGGTGGTGGACCGCCGCCTGACCTCGGGCCGGGCTGCCGAGTTCCGGGCCCGGGACATCGTGCGACGGCACGGCATCTCGACCCTCGACTACTTCGCCCTCCGATCGGACAAGCGATGGTTCTTCCATCGCGACTCCCTGGTGGCGTACGCCGTCTATGGAGGGGTATGCCTCATCTCGCCCGATCCGATCGGCCCCCGCAACGAGCGCGAGCAGGTGTGGGAGGCGTTCCGGAGGTTCGCCGACAGCCACGGCTGGGTGACGTCGGTGATGGGCGCCGGCGAGGACTGGCTCTCGATCTACCGCGACTCGGGCATGCACAACATCTACCTCGGCGACGAGGCCGTGGTGAAGGTGCAACCGTTCAGCTTGTCGGGGCGCGGGATGAAGGGGCTACGCCAGGCCAACAACCGGATCGCCAAGTACGGCTACACCGTGACCTTCCACGATCCCTCCCGGCTGGACAAGGCCCTGTCCCAGGAGCTCACGGCGTTGATGAGCATGAGCCGTCAGGGCGAGCACGAACGCGGCTTCTCGATGATGCTGGGACGGATCTTCGACCCCCGCGACACCGGATTGCTGCTGACCGTGGTGCGCGGGCCCAACGGGGCACCGGCGGCCATGTGCCAGTTCGTTCCGGCCCCGGGCATCCGTGGCTACTCCCTGGACCTGATGCGTCGTGACCCGGGCGAGCATCCCAACGGGCTACTGGACTTCGCCCTGTGCTCGACCATCGAGCACCTCCGCTCCGGCGGGTACGAGGGCCTGAGCCTCAACTTCGCCGCCCTGCGGTCGACCCTCTCTGGCGACAAGGGGGACGGGACCGTCCAGCGGGCCGAGCGTTGGTTCCTCAAGCGGCTGTCGAACTTCGCCCAGATCGAGTCGCTGTGGCGGTTCAACGCCAAGTACGAGCCCGAGTGGCTCCCCCGTTACGTGGTCTTCGACACCGCCGAGCATCTGGTCCCGGTGGTGATGGCCATCCTGCGGGCCGAATCCGTGTGGGAGATCCCGGTCCTCGGCAAACTGCTGGCGGCCGGAGCCGAGAAGCGACAGCTGGCCGCCCAACGCGAGACCGAGGCCTTCATGGCCTCCTCGTTCGGGCCGTGGGAGCCCGGCAGCGACAGCCCGTCGCCACCGGGCAGCGGTGGCCCACCCGGTGCGGCGTCAGAGCCACCGGTCGAAGTGCATCACTGAACCACGGCCGGGCGACGTGCATCACTGAGCGAGACGCGGCCCGCGGTCTACGCTCAATTCCCATGCCTGGAGCGGCCCCACCGCCCGTCCCCACACCGGCCTGCGGGGCGCGTGGCCCCCTCCGCCCGGGTACCACCGTTGGCCGATCGATGCCACGGTGATCCTCGACCTGGTGATCATCGGCCTGGCCATCACCCTGGAGCCGATCCCCCTCACCGCCTTCATCCTGGTCCTGGCCTCCAAGGGAGGGGTAAGGAAAGGCGCGGCGTTCATCTTCGGGTGGTTGGTGTCGCTGGCCATCGTGGTGGTGGCGACGGTGGCCCTGACCGGTGGCAAGCCACCCAGGCCCAACACCGCGCCGTCGCTGGCGGCAACGGCGGTCAAGATCGCCATCGGGGCGGCCCTCTTGGTCATCGCGGCGCGCCGTTGGCGGATGATGGGCCGGCCCAAGAAACCGAAGAAGACCCCCAAATGGCAGACGGGCATCGACAACATGTCCCCCTGGTACGCCATGGTCCTCGGCCCCCTCACCCAGCCCTGGGGCCTGGTCGCCGCGGGGGCAGCCACCATCGTCGGGGCCAAGCTGTCGAACTGGGAGAACTTCGCGGTGCTGGTGGGGTTCGGCTTCATCGCCACCGGCGTCTACCTGGTGATGGAGATCTACGCCGGGTTCCGGCCCGAGGAGTGCCGGGCCTTCCTGCTCCGGATGCGATCCTGGATCAGTACACACACCGACCAGGTCATCATCGTGGTCTCACTGGCTCTCGGGTTCTGGCTGATCGGAAAGAGCAGCTACTACCTGGCCACCTGAACGGCGGGTGCCCGTCCCTGGTCCAGCGACCAACAGGGAGGCCGGCCGATCAGCCCTCAGAGCCCCGGGCTGGACTGCATGATCCCGCCGTCGGCGAAGATGGTGGTGGCGGTCAGGTAGCTGGCGCCCGGACCGGCCAGGAAGGCCACCACGCTTCCGATCTCCTCGGGCTTGGCCATCCGCCCGATGGGGATGGCGTCATCGAGCTTCTTGAGGGCCACCGGGTCGTTCATGGTGGCGGTGTTGATCGGCGTCTCGACCGCCCCCGGCCCCACGCCGACCACCAGCACGTCGTGCGGTGCCAACTCCACCCCGGCGGTACGGGTCAGCATCCGCATACCGCCCTTGGACAAGCAGTAGGCGGTGTTGCCGGGCATGGGCCAGTCCTCGTGCACCGAGGTCATGTTGATGATCCGACCGCCCCCGCCCTGGGCGATCATCTGCTTGGCCGCCAGCTGGGTGCCGAAGAAGGCACTCTTCAGATTGATGTCGAGGACCTTGTCGTACTCGTCCTCGGTGGTGTCGAGCACGGAGGTCCGGGTCTCGATGCCGGCGTTGTTGACCATGATGTCCAGACGGCCGAAGGTGCTCACCGCCGTACCGATGAGCATCTCGAGATCGGCGATCTTGCTGACGTCGGCCTTGACCGCGGTGACCTTGTCCCCGAGGTCCCGGACCTGTTGCTCGAGCGCTTCGGTGGCCTCGGGATCGCTCACGTAGTCGATGACGATGGAGGCGCCCTCCTGAGCCAGGGCCAACACCACGGCCTTGCCGATTCCGGTGTTCCCTCCGGTGACGATGGCCACCTTGCCTTGCAGTGTCACAGTGGGCTCCTTCCGCGTGATCTCCCGGACACGCTAGCGTCGGCAACGCACCGGGTGGCCCGCAGTACCCACGATGTCCGGGCCCGACCGAACCTGATCCCGACCGAACCTGGAGGACGGACCATGAGCGACTTCCCTCCGATCGCAGAGTACGCCTTCCTTTCCGACTGCGAGAACAGCTGCCTCATCGCCGCTGACGGGTCGGTCGAGTGGCTCTGTCTGCCTCGGCCCGACTCACCCAGCTTGTTCGGGGCGCTGCTCGACCGCTCGGCGGGATCGTTCCGGTTCGGTCCGTCGAGCACTGTGGTCCCCCATCAGCGTCGCTATCTGCCCGGCACCATGGTGGTGGAGACGACCTGGCACACCCCCACCGGATGGCTGGTGGTGCAGGACCTGATGGTGGTCCGCAAGGCCGACCGCGACCAACGCCGGGCCGGCTACCGCCGGGCCCCCGGCGACTCCGCCGCCGCCGGAGTGCTCCTGCGCACAGCCACCTGCCTCTCCGGAAAGGTCGAGATCGTGGCCAACTGCGTTCCCCTCTTCGAGTACGGGGTCACCACCGGCCACTGGGCCTATGACGACGAGGGGTACGGAACGCTCAACGTCGTCGGTCCCAACTCCGACCTGAGTCTGAAGGTGTCCAGCGGGTTCGGGCTCGGCCTCGCCGGAGCCCGCTCCTACGGGAGGACCACCCTCGACCAGGGTGAGGAGACCTTCATCGCCATGGCCTGGGGCCCGTCCCCGCCGATGACACTCGACCAGGCCCATGAAGACCTCGACTCCACGGTGTCGTACTGGCGCGACTGGTTGGCCACGGGAACCTTCCCCGACCACCCGTGGCGCCCCTACATCGAACGCAGTGCCCTGACCCTCAAAGGACTGAGCTACGCGCCGACCGGGGCCATCATGGCCGCCTCGACCACGTCGCTGCCCGAAACCCCCGGAGGCGCCCGCAACTGGGACTACCGCTACACCTGGATACGCGATACCGGCTTCATGCTCCGTTCGCTCTACCGACTTGGCTTCGACTGGGAAGCCCTGGAGTACTTCGCCTTCGTCCTGGATGCCGTGACCGGGGACCAGCCCGATCTCCCGTTCGAGCTTCAGATCATGTACGGGATCGGAGGAGAACGGGACCTCAGCGAACGGACGCTCGACCATCTCTCGGGCTACGGCGGGGCCAAGCCGGTCCGGGTCGGGAACGGGGCGTGGGATCAACACCAGAACGACGTGTGGGGGATGCTCCTCGACGCCATCGAGACCCACCTGGTCCAAGGGGCGGCGCAACTGGTCCATCCGGTGTGGGAAGGGCTGTCCGGCCTGGTGGAGGCGGCGCTGGCCCACAGCGGCGATGCCGACCAGGGCATCTGGGAGATCCGCGGCGACCCGCAGCACTTCACGGCCTCGGCCGTCCTGTGCTGGGTGGCCGCCGACCGCGGGGCCAAGCTGGCCGTTCGGCGGGGCGACTCCGACCGGGCCGACCGCTGGAGGAAAGGTGCTGACCAGCTGAAAGAAGAGATCTTGAGCAAGGGGGTGGACGAACGGGGACGCTTCCGCCAGGCCTTCGAGAACGACGAGCTCGACGCCTCGCTCCTGCTCATCCCCATCATGGGATTCCTGCCCCCCGATGATGACCGGGTGCGGGCGACGGTACTGGCCATCGCCGACGAGTTGACCGAGGACGGGCTGGTCCTCCGGTACAAGGTCGACAGCACCGACACCGGGTTCGAGGGCAAAGAGGGCACGTTCACCATCTGTTCGTGGTGGCTGGTCTCGGCCTTGGCCATGATCGGCGAGATCGAACGGGCCCGGGCGCTGTGCAAGAAGCTGCTCTCCTTTGCCGGCCCCCTTCACCTCTACGCCGAGGAGATCGACGCCACCACCGGCGAGCACCTGGGGAACTTCCCCCAGGCCTTCACCCACCTGGCCCTGATCGACGCAGTGTCCCAACTCATCGACGTCGAGGTGGGACCGAACTGAGCCCGCGGGCTGAGCCTGGGACAGTGGGCGTGAGGAGCTCAGCCTGGCTCGATAGGGCCACCGGGCCCGGGCAGCCCGATGGGATTGGGGAAGGGGATGACCCCGGAGCCTACGATCCGGTCCGCCAACACCGCCAAGGCCCGGGTCAGGGACATCGACTCGTCGACGTCCAGACCACCGAGTGGCGCGGCGGCCAGATCGTCGGTCACCCCTTCGATCCACTCCCGCAACGCCGTGCCCGCCGCCGACGGCTCCTCCCCCACCAGTAGCCCACGGTCCTCGAGGGCCCGGCGGGAGTTCTCCCACTCTTCTTCGGACCATCCCCGGCTTTGATGGAACATCTCCGCCGGCACGTGCTGCGTGGCCGAGAACAGCACCAGGGCCTCACATCCGCCCAGACCGGCCGCGGTGAGAGCGGCCACGTGGCCGTCTCCCCGGTGCTCCCGCAAGGTGGTGCACGCCTGCCACAGCGACTCGACGGGGTCACCCGACCCCGGGAGCTGGCGATTGGCGCTGAACAGGGCCCGGCCCGAACCGTCCGCCCCGGCGATCACCCGCTCGAGCGCCGGGAGCACCGACTCAGCCGTCTCGTCCACGTCCCGAGCGATCCGGCGCAGGGCGGCGGCGGCACCGGACCGACGGGCCCCGATGATGGCGGGCAGCTGGGCCAGAGACCACGCCTCAGGGATGGACTGGCTCACCATGGACGGATGGAAGTTGAAGAAGAGGGCCGTGACGGTGGCCGGCCCTGCCGGGCCGAGCGGGGCTGCACGAGCGCCGAAATAGCCCGGCCAGAATCGGCGCAGTCCAATGGCTCGCAGCGAGTCACGGCACTCCGGAGCGAAGTAGATGACGGCGTGAATCGGTTCGACGGCCATCCACAGCTCCCGCGAGTCCGGCGGGGCAATCCGATCCACCCTCCCCACCGTATCCTTCAGCGGTCGGGGGGCCGCTGGATCACCTCATCGGGTCGGATGGGGTTGCCGGGGCCGTACGCTGAGCCTCCCCCCACCGCTCCACTGTCGGGACTGGACCGAACCCCGGCCAGGAGCCCCACTGCCCCCACGACAGCCAGAGCGATCAGCACCACTACCACCGCCACCAGGGCAGTCGGATTGCTCCAGATGACCAGGATCACCAGTCCCACTGCCAACACCGACCACTGCACTCCCACGCGGTGGCTCACGACAAAGCGGTGCACCGGGCCCCTGGTCATCCAGGCCGGCTTGTCCCTCCGGTGCAACCACGCCCGGAACTGGCGATTGCCGGCGATGACCGCCGCAGCGGCGACCACCGCGGCCGCAATCAGCACCGTGCGCGTCATGTCCCGCAGCGCCACGGTCACCGTGTCGATCACTGCGGCGTTGGCCGCTCTCGATCGTGCCGGCCCGAGGGACGAGAGGTACTGGTTCCGCGCCACGGCCACCGCCACCAGGACCACCGCCATGGAGAGGGCCAAGCCGACAGCCGACCGGACCAGACCCTTCCGACGGTTGGAGGTCAGGATGATGGCTCCGGCGAAGGACAACAGAGCCAGTATCGGCAGTACCACCACCAGATGGTTGAGGATTCGAGTGAGACGCTGGAATCGAGCCAGTTGGTCCGAGTGGAAGAGGACGAACGAGTCCTTTCTGGTGAGTGGCACCTTGTAGAAGATGGTGATGCCTTTGGCGTCGAGCTTCTGCTTGACATGAGATTCCACCTTGGCCAGATCGATGGAGATGCTGCCCTTGTTCGTCGAGAGCGCTCCAGCGCCCGATCCGGTCAGCAGCGTCACCAGTTGTCTGTGGGCCGCCCGGTTGGCGGATGCCCACAGGAGTTGGAACGCCGGGGACTCGACCAGCTTGAGCGTGACGGTGTCCGTCACGGTTTGTACTTCCGCGGCGATGGGGCTGGCCAGAAACGCCGCCCGGCGGGGTAGGGCCCTCTTCACCCGCTCCTCCACGTTGGTGTGGGCAATGAGCTGCTGGCTCACCTGGTTGGCCACCGCGACCTGTATGGCCGGATTGCCGGCCAGGGGAGCAACGGTGGACACATAGTCGTCAGTGTTCAATAGTTGGTTCCGACCGAATACCACCACCACCGACAGCACGGCCAGCAGGCAGGCCACTACCACCAGCACCCAGGAGAAGATGCGCCGCCAGCGATCGCCCGTCGCCGAGCGGAGCGGGGGCTCGGCATAGCGCAGGCGTTCATTCTCCCGACGCAACCTCTCGACGGTCTGACTCATCGTCTCCATGTCGCCTGGGTCACGGGTGCTCACGCGCCAACTGTACCGGCGCCCCCTTCCTCGGGCAGGACCGCGGCGACTGCGCCCGGCGCCCGACACGACGGCCATCGGGGCGAAACCCCGCGTCGGTGCCAGAAAGCACCTAATGTCCAGCTGAGCGGTTGATTTGGCGTCCGCCGCGTAAGTCGAAGGAGGCCCGTGTACCACCCACGCGCAATGGTTTTTGCGGCAACCGATGTCTCAACCACACCATGACTGAGTGGGAATCGCTCTCCGGCGCGGCGGACGGGGAAGACGGGCGACCAGCAGGTCGTGAGGGGACCCGCCGACCAGGTGTCGGGCCCAGGCCTTGAAGGGATGCCCATCGAGTTGCCGGCGGGCACATGACCACACCAGCCACGCCCACCCCGGTGACTCCGGCTGGTTCGACCGAGGCAGCGGCGCCTGACCCCATGGCCATGCTCCGGACCCGGAGCTATGTGCAACTGCTGGTGGTGGCCGCCATCATCGGCGTGCCGGTGTCGGCCCTGTCGTACGGCTTCCTCAAGTTCGTCGGCCTCCTACAGGGGTGGATCTTCGGATCCCTACCCAAGGAACTGGGCTTCTCGACGGTACCGGTTTGGTGGCCACTACCGGTGCTGGCCGTAGCCGGCGTGTTGGTGGCCGCCACCATCGAGTACCTGCCCGGCACGGCCGGGCACATACCGGCCGAGGGATTCAAGACCGGTGGGGCCCCGGCGGCATCGGAGTTGGCCGGTGTGGCCTTGGCCGCACTGACCACGCTGAGCCTCGGCGTGGTCCTCGGCCCCGAAGCCCCCCTGATCGCCTTGGGCGGGGGCCTGGGCGTGCTGGCGGTCAATCTGGTCAAACGGGACGCCCCTCCCACCGCGTCGGTGGTGATCGCCGCGGCCGGAAGTTTCGCCGCCATCAGCACCCTGTTCGGCTCCCCCATCCTCGGGGCGTTCCTGTTGATGGAGGCGTCGGGCATCGGAGGTCCGGTGCTGGGCCTGGTGCTGGTACCGGGCCTACTGGCCGCCGGAGTGGGCTCACTGATCTTCGTCGGCCTCAACTCGCTCACCGGCTTCGGCACGTTCTCCTTGGCCATCCCCGGACTCCCCCCCTTCCACCACCCGACGGTGGGCATGTTCGGGTGGGCCCTGGTCTTCGGGCTGGGCGCTTCGTTGCTGGGCACGGCGATCCGGCTGATCAGCCTGGCCCTGCTCCCGGTGGTGGCACCGCGCAAACTGGTGCTCACACCGGTGGTGGGCCTGGGCGTGGCCGGTCTGGCCATCGCCTTCGCCGAAGGATCAGGCAAGGCCTACACCGAGGTTCTGTTCTCGGGACAGTCAGCCCTGCCCGGACTGGTCCAGCACGCCGCCGGATGGACGGTCGGGGCTGTGCTGTTGCTAGCGGCGTGCAAAAGCCTGGCCTACGCCCTGTCCTTGTCCAGCTTCCGGGGCGGGCCGGTGTTCCCTTCCATGTTCATCGGGGCGGCGGTGGGCGTGGCCGCATCCCACCTGCCGGGCCTGCCCCTGGTGCCGGCGGTGGCCATGGGGATCGGGTCCATGTGCACGGTGATGCTGAAGCTGCCGATGACCGCCACGTTGCTGGCCACGTTGCTGCTGTTCAGCGACGGCGTGGCCGTCATGCCCCTGGTCATCGTGGCGGTGGTGGTGGCCTACGCCTTCACCGCCTGGCTCCCCCAGACACCCGCCGATCTCAAGCGGAAGGCCGACGTCCCTGGGCCCGGCACCACCGCAGGGACCGCGGCCCAGCCGCCGGCAGTCGCTCCTGCTTCGGCGGCCACCACTTGAGGCCGACCGTGACCGACCCGCACGCCAACGGCCTCCTCCGGTGATCGCCCTCCGGGTCATCGCGGCCCTCTTCGGCGTGGTGCTGGTCATGGCGGTGCTGATCTCGGCCCTGGAGACCGTGGTGCTCCCGCGCAACGGCTTTACCCGGATCGCCCGCTGTGTGTTCGCGGTGGCCGATCGAAATTCTGGTGCACCGGTGGCGTAACTCGGCCCGCCAGGACAACCTCCGGGCGCTCTACGCCCCGATCGCCTTGGTCAGCATGCCCCTGGTATGGATGATCAGCGTGACCATCGGGTTCACCTTCATCTTCTGGGGGATCAATACCGGTTCGGTCCAGCGATGCTTCGAGGTCAGCGGATCGTCCCTGTTCACCTTGGGCTTCGCCGAGCCCGACGGCACATCCCGCATCTGGCTCACCTTCATCGAGGCCACCATCGGGCTGGGCCTGGTGGCCCTCCTGATCAGCTACCTGCCCACCATCTACGGGGCCCACCACGAGCGGGACAAGGGGATCAGTGTGATGCGCCCGTTCGCCGGCTCGCCCCCCTCCCCGGTCGACCTGCTCACCAACCTGCATCGGTTGGGGACCCTGGACAGCGCGGACCTGTGGCAGACCGTCTCGTCCTGGCTGCTCGAACTGGACCAGACCCACACCGCCTTTCCGGCTCTGTGCTACTTCCCCGAGTCCTCACCGGACCAGTCGTGGGTGGCCTCGGTGGGCAGCATCCTCGACGCCTCCACTCTGCTCTTGTCGGCCACGGATCCCAGCAGCCAAGAGCACGCCCTCCGGGACGTCAAGGGGCCGATGATGGCCGTGGCCTATGGGGGTCCCATCCTGGTGAGGATCGGGATGGCGGTCGGGCTTCCCATAGAGCCATCAGAACTGCTGGTGGAGCTGGTGGGCCGGGCGTCGGAGGAGCCACCGCCGCTCAGTGTGACCAAAGCCGAGTACTTCGGGGCGCTGGACCGGCTCCAGCCAATGCTGTCGATTCCAGAAGACCAGCGCGACACGTGCTGGAGGCGGTTCGCCTGGATCCGCTCCGGATACGACCAGGCCGTGCGCGGTCTGGCCGGCATCACCATGGCGCCACCGGCGGACTGGACCACCGACCGGCCGGCCCGGGTCGGGCGACCGCGACTGATCTTCGATCGTCCCATCAAGGTCGACTGGAGCCTCGACAACCAGGCATAACCACTGCGCCCATCCCGAGCCTGATGCGGCTCAGAGGTGGCTGAAGCCTCCTGCCTCCTCTTTGGTCATGCCCACCGACACCGGGTGCTTGGAGAAGTGCCCGATGGCCTGCCTGATGTCGTCGAGCAACAAGAAGCACAGGTCGCGACTGACGCCTTGGCGCACCAGGATCCGCTGGACGGAGATGTCGGACACCGATCCGGTCAAGGGGTACGCCGGCACCTGCCACCCCCTCACCCGCAGGCGGTCGGCCAAGTCGTAGAGGGTGTAGCCCGGATCCGCACCGTCCCGGATCCGCCAGGCCACCGAGGGGATGCCGGTGAGGGGGTTGCCGTCGCACAGCATGTCGAAGGGACCCAGCTTGGCGATCTCGTCCGCCAGGTATTTGGAGGTGGCATAGCAGGAGTCGTGGACGTTCTTGTAACCCTCCATCCCCAGCCGCACGAAGTTGTAGTACTGGGCCACGATCTGGCCGGCCGGTCTCGAGAAATTGATCTGGAACACCGGCATGTCGCCGCCCAGGTAGGTGACATGGAAGATCAGATCGTCCGGCAGGTCCGCCTTGTCCCGCCACAGCACCCACCCGACTCCCAGCGGGGCCAGGCCGAACTTGTGGCCTGAGGTGCTGATGGACTTGACCCGGGGGATCCGGAAGTCCCACACGATGTCCGGGGCACAGAAGGGAGCCAAAAAGGCCCCACTGGCCCCGTCCACGTGGATGTCCACGTCGAGACCGGTCTCCTCGGCCAGCTTGTCGAGGGCCCTGGACAGCTCGAGGACCGGCTCATAGACCCCGGTGTAGGTCACCCCGAAGGTGGGGACCACCATGATGGTGTTCTCGTCGATCCGCTCGAGCATCTGTTCGACATCCATGCAGTACTTGCCGGGCGACATGGGGATCTCCCGCATCTCCACGTCCCAGTACTTGGCGAACTTGTGCCAGACGACCTGGACCGGACCGCACACCATGTTGGGCTTGTCGGTGGGCTTGCCTTCGGCCTGACGCTTGGCCCGCCAGCGCCACTTGGCCGCCATCCCTCCGAGCATGCAGGCCTCGGAGGAGCCGATGGCTGAGCACCCCACGGCCTCGAACCCTTCGGGGGCGTTCCACAGGTCGGCCAGCATCTGGACGCACCGACGCTCGATCTCGGCGGTCTGGGGATACTCGTCCTTGTCGATCATGTTCTTGTCCATGGACAGATCCATCAGCTTGTGGATCTCGGGCTCCTCCCAGGTCTGGCAGAAGGTGGCCAGGTTCTGGCGGGCGTTGCCGTCCAACAGGAGCTCGTCGGCGATGGCCTGGTAGGCATCGGTAGGCCGCATCTCTCCCGGCGGGAACAGGTGGGACGGCAGGGTGGTCAGCAGGTCCTTGCCGCCGTAGATCGAATCGTTCAGCTCGTCACGCAGCGACACTCGCTTGTGTAGGGGCATTGTCCTCATTCCTCAGTTGATGGTGAAACTGCTTTGATGGTTACGGGTTGAGACGGAACACCGGGCGTAGCCCTGTGTCACTGCGACGCGCAGGTGGGGCCTTGGCTCAGACTCCGGTGGTGGCCTCGATGCGGCCGTCGGCGATGGCACGGGTGAGAGCGCCGAAGTCCCGCTCGTTCTGGTCGGCGTAGGAGGTGGCGAACTGGCTCATGGCCCGGTCGAAGCGATCGCGCTTGCCCAGGTACGAGGCCATGGCGATGGGGTCGCCGGCCCGGGCGTGGGCTCGGGCCAGCGTCCACCCGCACAACTCGGCGTAGATCCCCATTCCCCCCGGCTCCATCTGGTCCACTACCGCCGATCCCTTCCCATCCCACAGCTGGCGTAGGTAGAAGTCGCGGGTGATCCCGTCCGGACCGGTGAACCGGTCCCATCCGAGGAAGATGTCGCTGGCCCCCTGCATCAGGCACTGGCCCTGCACCACCCGCTCGCCGTGGTGGGAGTACTCGCTCTGGCCGAGGAACGGCTCGCCCACCGCGGCCTCGGCCTCCTTGATCTGCAGGAGCAGGGGATCCCCGTTGTCGCGGCCCAGGAACAGCGCCACCCAGCACCTTGTACCGACGCTGCCCACCCCGACCACCTTGCGGGCCAGATCGACGAAGTTGTACTTGTCCAACAGTCGCTGACGGTCACCGGACAGGGTATGGCGGTACTGGGTCAGGGCGTCGTACAGGTTGTCCTGGGCCTGCTTGGCGAAGACATCGGTGAACAACGACTCGGCCGGCATGATGAGCGGCGGATTGTCGATGAACCGCAGCTTGCCGTCGACCTCCTCGGTCAGTTTGGCCAGCGCGGCCAGATGGTCTTTGGACTGCGCCTTGCTGACGGCGCGGTCGAAGGTCTTCTGGATCCTGGTGGTGACCTCACTTCCCCATCGATTCATGATGGTGGTGCCGTCCAAGCGGGAGTACCAGATCTGGAGATCCCTCATGTCGGCGAACTCCGCCATGGCCAGACGGTAGGCACTCGAGCTCCGCTCGACGATGGAGGTTCGGGTGGCCTGGTCGAAATTCCGGCTCCGGGCGGCGATCTCGAGGCTGGCTGCCAACCGCTTGATGTCCCACTCGAAGGGTCCGGGGATGGTCTCGTCGAAGTCGTTGACGTCGAAGAGCAGCGTCCGGTCGGGAGCGGCGAAGGTCCCGAAGTTCATGAGGTGGGCGTCCCCGCACAACTGGGTCTCCAGACCGGTCTGCTCCTCGTGGGCCATGTCGGCAGCCATGACCGCCGCCGCCCCGCGGTAGAAGGCGAAGGGTGACTCGGCCATCCGGCCGTACCGGATCGGGACCAGTTCAGGCACCCGGGTGGTGGCCTGGAGGGCCAGGATGGCCAAGGGGTCGGTCCGATCGGCCGGCGCCACCCACTCGCCGTGGCGGGCCCGGGGCACCCTGGACCTGGCATCACGCCCGAACGCGGCCCGCTCTTCAGGGGTGGACTGCCTCATCCGACCATCATTCCACTCCCGATGCCACGGTGCTCCCACGCCCTACCCGCGTGCAGCCCCTACCCGACGCGCCGATGCACCCGCTCCATTTCAGCGGTCTGCGTTCTCTGTCCGATCCCGCCGTCGCTGCACGATGATCATCACCAGCCGGTCGACCAGGGCACCGAGGAAGGCCGCTATGAGCAGCACCCAGATCAGCCGGATGTCGACGTGGAAGAAGACGAACCCGATCGGCACGGTGTTCCGGTTGTCGAGGACGAAGGCGATGAGGAGCACCAGGACCACCACCGCCACCACGATCCGGGCGTTGTCCCGGTTCTGACGCTTCTTGCCCGGCGTGCCCGGACTCGCCGCTCTGTCGGACCTGGCCATGACCTGCTCCTTCCGCTTGGCGCTCCACCAAGGGTTCGCCTCAGCGACAGTACCCGTGGGGGCCGCCAGTGGCGGGGACCGGTCAGGGGAAGAGCAGGGTGGCCTGGTGGGCGAAGTCCAGGATCGGTCCGGGGATGATCCCGAACACCACGGTGAAGGCCACCGAGATCCCGATGACCAGCGAGGTCAGCCAGGGGACGGGAACGATGCCCCGATCCACCACCGATTCGGCCGGCGGCGCATCGGTGAGGGTCTGGAGGCTGGAAACGCTATCGAAGACGCTGTCGGGCGGATCGACCTCGCCGGCTGCGGTGGCGGTTGCGGCAGCGGTGGCCGGGGCCACAGCGACGGTGGTGTCGGCGGGGGTGGCCGAGCCGGCCGGCGACCCGTCGAGGTCCCCCCAGTCGCCGTCCTCATCGAGATCGTCGCCCCCGGTGTCCCCGATCGGTCCCACCGGCGAGTACATGGTGACCGCCACCCGGAGGTAGAAGAAGGCCGCGACGGCCGCCGACACCATGGCCACCGTGGCCAGCGTGTAGGCGTGGGAGTCCACCGACGCCCCCACCACCCCGAACTTGGCCAGGAACCCGGTGGTGAAGGGAATCCCCGCCTGGCCCAGCAACAAGGCGGCGAAAGCCAGGGCCAGCAGTGGCTGGCGTTTGGCCAGGCCCCGGTAGTCGGAGATCTGGTTCCCGTAATCGCCTTCCCGGGACATCACGGTGATCACCGCGAACGATCCGATGACCATGAACACGTAGGTAAATAGGTAGTAGAGCGCCGCCGACACACCCTGGGTGTTGGCCACCTCCACACCGAGCAGGATGAAGCCGGCATGGTTGATGGACGAGTACGCCATCATCCGCTTCACGTTGGTCTGCATCAGGGCCAACACCGCCCCGATCACCAGACTGAGGATGGCCAGGCCCCAGATGATCGGCTGCCAGTCGGTCCGCACCGTGCTGAACGAGGTGACGAAGACCCGCAAGAGAGCGGCGAACGCCCCCACCTTGACCACGGCGGCCATGAACCCGGTGACCGGCGACGGCGAGCCCTCGTAGACGTCGGGCGACCACATGTGGAACGGCACGGCGGCGATCTTGAAGCCGAATCCCACCAGCAGCAGGGCCAGCCCTCCCAGCAGTACCCCGTTGGAGGCCACCACGTTGTTGGCCAGGTAGTTGGCGATCTGGGGCAGGTTGGTCGAACCGGTGGCCCCGTAGACCAGGGCGATGCCGTAGACGAACACTGCGGAGGAGAACGCCCCGAGCACGAAGTACTTGAGGGCGGCCTCACCGGACTCGGCCCGCTTGTGGTTGAACGCCGCCAGCACATAGAGGGCGATGGACATGATCTCGAGGCCCAAGAACACCACGATGAGGTCGTTGGCCGCTCCCATCATCATGGCCCCGGAGGCCGACATCATGGCCAGGACGTGGAACTCCGGTCCCTCCACCCCCTCGCGCCGCAGGTAGCCGTCCCCGACCAGGGCGGTGAGCAGCAGGCCGATGGACACCACGATCTGGACGAAGACGTCGAATCCGTCGTAGGCGATGGCACCGGCGATGGTCACCGAGGGGCCGTGGGTGACCACGTGATCCCACTGGAACAGCGCCGCCACCAGGGCGGCGAGCGAAACCACCACGGCCATGAGGGTGCCCGAGCCCACGCCCAGGATCTTGCGGAACAACGACGACACCACCATCAGGGCCAGGGCCCCGCCGATCATGATGAGCATGGGCAGGATGCTCAGGTAGTCGACGTGTGGTGTGTGGATGGTCGGAGCCGCGCTCATCAGCAGTGGGGTGATCATCACGGTTCCCCTCTCGTGGCCGGCCACACGGTCGGCGTGGCCCGGGCCGGATCCTTCGGGGCGCTCAAGGCCAGGACGGACAGGTGATGGGTGGCCTTGGGTAGCGCCGCGCCCCGGGTCACGCTGGCCGGAACGGGGGTGTTGGTCACCTTGTCCACATGGATGACCAGTTGGTCCACCGACGGGGTGATGATGTCGAGCACCGGCTTGGGGAACACCCCGAGGGCCACGATGAGGATGATCAGGGGGGCGATGATGAGCCGCTCGCTCCAACCCAGGTCACGGGTCTTGGCGGCGTCCTCTTCGGTGGGCTTCCCGTGGAACACCTGCTGGTAGGCCCACAGCAGATAGATGGCCGCCACGATGACTCCCATGACCGCCACCACCGCCCACCACCGGTGGGCGGTGAAGGTCCCGATCAGAATGAGGAACTCGCCCACGAAGCCGTTGAGACCGGGGACCCCGATGGAGGCCAGCATGGCCACGGTGAAGACCCCGGCCATCACCGGGGCCGGCGACTGCAGGCCGCGGAGCGTGGTGACCTGCCAGCTGCGACGGCGCTCGTAGATCCAACCGACCACGATGAACAAGGTGGCGATGATCAGCCCGTGGTTGACCATCTGGAGGACACTGCCGGTCAGGCCCTGACTGTTGAGGGCGAAGGTCCCGAGCACGATGAATCCGATCTGGGCCAACGACGAGTAGGCCAGCAACCGCTTGAGGTCCCGTTGGGCACAGGCCACCAAAGCCCCGTACAGGATGCCGATAACCGCCAGCGTCAGCAGCCAGGGGGCCAAGGTCCGGGTGGCCTGGGGGAAGAGGTTGAGGTCGAAGCGGACGATGCCGTAGGTGCCGAGCTTGGCCATGACCGCCGACAACAGCACCGCACCGGCCGTGGGGGCTTCGGCGTAGGCATCGGGCGACCAGGTGTGGAAAGGGAAGATGGGGGCCTTGACCGCAAAGGCCGCCGTGAAGGCCAGGAACAACAGCACACCTTCGGTACCCGACAGGTGGGTGTGGACGAGGGCGGGCAGCTCGAAGGTCAGCACCCCGGTCTGGGAGTGGTGCAAGAAGGCCACGGACAAGATGCCCACCAGCAAGAAGGCCGAGCCGGCGAAGGTGTAGATGAAGAACTTGATGGCGGCATAACCCCGGCGGGCGTAGCCCCAGCCGGCGATGATGAAGTACGACGGGACCAGGGTCAGCTCGAAGAACAAGAAGAACAGCACCAGGTCGAGCGAGACGAAGCTGCCCAGGCAGGCCGCCTCCAACAGCAGGACCCAGGCCACGAAGGTCCGGGGATCCCGACGGACCCGGGCCCCGAGCAGGGCAATGGGGAAGAGCACCGCCGTCATGACCACCAAGAAGAGCGAGATCCCGTCGATCCCGACCGACCAGTGGATCCCCAGCTGCTTGGCCCAGATGTGGTCGGAGACCATCTGATAGCCGCCGTCCCCCACCTTGAACTGACCGGCGATGACCGCTGCCAGGGCCAGGGTGAACACCGCCACCAGCGCGCCGATCCCCTCGTGGAAGTGGGGCGAGACCAGGCGCCTCGGGATCAGCGCCACCACCGCGGCGCCTACGGCCGGTACCAGGATCAGGACGGTGAGGAACGGGAAGTGCGAGGTGGCGTCCATCAGCCCCACCACAACCGGGTCAGCATGAAGGCCAGCACCAGCACCGTGCCCAGCACGATGCCCAGCACGTAGTTGCGCACGTAGCCGGTCTGGGTGCGCCGGATCAGCGCTCCGGACTTACGGACCAGGGTGGCCACCCCGTTGACGCCGCCGTCGATGACCTTGGGATCGATGACCGTGGCGCTGAAGGCCGCCAGCCGCTCCGCCGGTCGGCCGAAGATGGTGTCGTAGATCTCGTTGATGTACCACGAGCGCTTCAGGACGGTCGGCTCCAGAACGGGCCGGTCGGCCTTGGACATCCACAGCCACAGGCCGACGGTCACCCCGGCGACGGCGATCACCGCGTCGATGATCGAAAGCACCCAGATGGTCGAGGTGCTCAGGTGGTCGTTGTAGAGGTTGGCCCCGAACACCGGGTCGACCCAACTGGAGAGGGACAGGTGGTTGTTGGACACGGCCAGCAGCCCGGCCAGGGCGGCGAAGAAGGACAGGATCCACAGCGGGATGGTCATGACCGGCTTGGACTCGTGGGGCTCGGGGATGGCCCCGTCAGCGTGGTGGGCGTCCGCCATGTCGGTGGCTGCGTCGATGGGCACCTTGTTGGACCAGCGGTCCTTGCCGAAGAAGGCCAGTCCGGTCAGGCGGCTCATGTAGTAGGCGGTCAGGGCCGCGGTCACCACGCCTACCACCCACAGGCCCGGGTGGGCCGACCAGGTGTTCTCGAGGACGTCCCCCTTGGCCCAGAAGCCCGACAGCGGAGGAACGGCGGCGATGCACAACCATCCGATGGCGAAGGTGATGAAGGTGATGGGCATGTAGGCGCGCAGGTTGCCCATCCGCTTGAGGTCCTGCTCGTCGTGGAGCCCGTGGATGGTGGACCCGGCCCCCAGGAAGAGCAGGCCCTTGAAGAAGGCGTGGGCCACCATCAAGAAGATGGCAGCCTCATAGGCCCCGCACCCGATGGCCAGGAACATGTAGCCCAGCTGGGACACCGTCGAGTAGGCCAGCACCTTCTTGATGTCCTGCTGGGCGCAGGCGATGGTGGCGGCCACGAAGGCGGTGGCGGCCCCGATGCAGGCCACCGTGAGCGACGCTGCCGACGAGGCGTGCAGCAACGGATTGATCCGGCACAGGAGGTAGACGCCGGCGGTGACCATGGTGGCGGCGTGGATGAGCGCCGACACCGGGGTCGGGCCTTCCATGGCATCGGCCAGCCACGGGAACAGGGGGATCTGGGCCGACTTGCCCATCACCCCGACCAGCAGCAGGAGGCAGATGGCGGTGATGTTGCCGGCCCCGATGGTGCCGATGTGGGCGAAGACGGTGGTGTATTCGAGCGAGTGGACCTTGTCGAACACCAAGAAGATGGCCAGCAGGAAGCCGACGTCGCCGATGCGGTTGTAGATGAAGGCCTTCTTGCCGGCACTGGCCGCCGAGTCGCGGGTGAACCAGAAGGACACCAGCCAGTACGAGCAGGTGCCCACCCCCTCCCAGCCCACGAAGGTCACCAGCAGGTTGCTGCCCAGTACCAGGATCAGCATGGAGGCCACGAAGAGGTTCATGTAGAGGAAGAACTTCGAGTAGTCGCGGTCGCCTTTCATGTACCCGATGGAGTACAGGTGGATGAGGGTGCTGATGCCGGTCACGAACAGCACCATGGTCATCGACAGCGGATCGACGTACAGGCTGGCGTGCACCTGTAGTTGGTCCACCGGTATCCAGGACCACAGGTTCTGGGTGAAGGTCCGCACCGGGGCGTTCACGGTGAGCAGGTCGAGGTACACCCCCACTCCCACCAGGAACGATGCCCCGATGAACACGGTGGCCACCACCCCGGCCAGCGGATCGCCGAGCCGGCGACCCGCCACCACCTGGACGGCGAAGCCGACCAGGGGCAGCAAGATGATGAGGAAAGTCACTTGGAGCATCGTCCGGTCAGCCCTTCATCAAGTGGAGGTCGTCGGCGGTGGCGTTGGCCCGGCGGCGGAAGATGGCAACCACGATGCCCAGCCCGACCACGACTTCGGCCGCCGCCACCACCAGGACGAAGAACACCAGGACCTGCCCGCCGATGTCGTTGAGCACCCGGGCGAAGGTCACGAAGCTCAGATTGGCGGCGTTGAGCATGAGCTCCACACACATGAACATGACCAGCACGTTGCGGCGCACCAGCACCCCGAGGGCGCCGATGGCAAAGAGGACGGCGCTGAGCGCCAGGTACCAGTCGGCATTGATGGTCATGCCCCGCCCTCCTCGGTATGGCCGGCTTCGATGGACTCCGAGACCTCGATGGCTCCGGTGGCGTCGATCTCCGCCGCCGCCACGGCTTCGGATCCTGTCCCGCTACCGGACGGATCGGACGACTGCGACCCGGCCCGGTCGGTGGCTTCCGGATTGACCGCCACCGGCGGCCTCCGGGCCAGCACCACCGCCCCCACCACGGCGATGATCAGCAGGGCCGCGGTGGCCTCGAAGGGGAAGAGGTAGGTGGTGTACACCGACTTGCCCAGCAGGTAGACGTTGGACTGGGGCCCCGCCGCCACCCCGGACTCGTGGGGAGATCCGGTGGTCCACTTGGACACCTGGCCCAACAACAGGAGGCCGGTGACCCCCAGGGCCACCAGCCCGACGGCCAGCGGGCGCTGGCCCCGCAGGGGCTCCAGGGCGACGTTCTCCTCGCGGTCGACCCCGAGGAACATGATCACGAACAGGAACAGGACCACGATGGCGCCGGCATACACGATGACCTGGACCGCAGCCAAAAACGGGTCACGCTGCAACACGAAGAGCACGGCGATGCCGAACAGGGTCATCACCAGCATCAGGGCCGAGTGCACCGGGTTGCGGGCCACCACCACCCCGATGGCCCCGGACAGCACGATGGCGGCGGACACCGAGAAGACCCCGACGTCGACCCACGAAGGATGGACATACGTCGTGACAGCCATCAGCACCACGACGAGCGTTGCTGCCATCAGTGGCCGCTCGATCCGGCGTCGGGATCCGAAGCCCGGCTGGCCGCCGGCAGCGGGGCCGGGTCGGTGGTGCCGGGCTGGTTCCGTTCGCTGTTGCCGTCCACTACGGCCTGGGCATACTCGGAGTCCGCCTTGGCCCGGTGCTTCTTGCCCGCTCCGGGGGCGAACCGCTCGGCCTTCTCCAACATCCGCCCGATGGCGCCACGGGGTCCCCGCTTCTCCGGCGGGAGGTCGGCCTGGAGGAGGTGCCGCTCGAGGGTGTGGCGCAGCTGCTTGCTCCCGGTGCTGGCGTCGTTGCGGAGCCCGGACTGACCGCCCTCCGGCGACCGCACCCCGAAGCCCAGCTCACCGGACCACTGCACCTGGCCCTCGAACTCCGCGCTCCCCGACGGCGAGGTGGCCCGCATCCAGCCCGAGGTGTGCAGGTCGTCACCCTCGCGCCAGTCCTCCCACGGCAGGTGCTGGGGCTTGCCGTCGTCGTCCACCAGCAACTCCGCCTTGGTGTAGATGGCGTCATTCCGGTTGGTGAAGGAGAACTCCATCAGCTTGGACTCGGTGATGGCCTCGGTGGGACAGGCCTCCACGCACAGGTCGCAGTGGATACAGCGGAGGAAGTTGATCTCGTACACGTAGCCGTACCGCTCACCGGGTGAGACCGGGTGGTCGGGCGGGTTGTCGAGGCCGCGCACGTAGATGCAGTCGGCCGGGCAGACCCCGGCGCACAGCTCGCAGCCGATGCACTTCTCCATGCCGTCCTCGTACCGGTTGAGGACGTGCCGACCGTGCTGGCGCGGCTGCTTGGGTCGCTTCTCCTCGGGGTACTGGCGGGTGACCGGGGGGCGGTTGAGGTGCTCCAGGGTCAGTTTGAACCCACCCAGGAAGTTCTGCCGTCCCTGCGGTACCTCCGGTTTCGGTTCGTTCTCGTCGGCCATCAGCTGTCACCTCCCGGTGTGGTGCCGGTCGGGGACGGGGAGAGGCCGGCCGGGGATCCTCCGGATTCGAACTGGGGTGCGGAGCCGGGCTCGAATTCGGGAGGCCGGGTCCACAGGCGGATGCCGACCTGGGGGACGATGGCCCGGGTCTCCTCGCGCTCGCCCCCGATGGCGAAGGCCCGGGTGATGGTGATGGCGGCGATGATTACCGCGCCGGTCATGGCCACGCCCCACCAGCCGTCGATCACGAATCCGGCCACGATGAGCAGCCAGCCCAACGACAGCGGGATGAGCTTCTTCCACCCCAGGTCCATGAGCTGGTCGTAGCGCAGCCGGGGCAGGGCGGCCCGCAGCCACACGAAGATGAACAAGAACACCAGGGTCTTGCCCAGGAACCACACGATGGGCCACAGCCAGTACGTGTGCGGGATGTGGGGGACGGGCCCGTCGGGTCCCCCGAAGAACAGGGTCACGGTGATGGCCGACATGGTGATGGTGTTCATGAACTCGGCCAGGAAGAACAGGGCGAACCGGATGGACGAGTACTCGGTGACGAAGCCGCCGACCAGTTCGGAGTCCGCCTCGACCAGGTCGAAGGGGGGCCGGTTGGTCTCGGCGATGGCGGCGATGAAGAAGATGACGAAGGGCACCACGCCCAGCCGGATGGCGTTCCACTGCCACAGGTGGTGGGCCTGCTGGTCCACGATGGTCCGGGTGCTCAGCGACCCGGTGATGAGCACCACCGTCACCACGGTCATGCCCAGGGCCGCCTCGTACGAGATCATCTGGGCCGAGGCCCGCACCGAGCCCAGCAACGGGTACTTGGAGCCCGACGACCACCCGGCCAGCATCACCCCGTACACCCCGATGGAGGACATGGCCAGCAGGAACAGCACGCCCATGGGGGGATCGGCCAGCTGCAGCTCGAAGGTGTGGCCGTCGATGCCCACCACCCCGCCGAAGGGCACGATGGCAAAGGCCAGGAAGGCGGTGATGATGGTGAGGTACGGGGCCAGGATGAACACCGACCGGTCGGCCTTGTCCGGCATCAGGTCTTCCTTGAAGAACAGCTTGATCCCGTCGGCCAGGGTCTGGGCGATGCCGAAGGGACCGGCCCGGTTGGGCCCGATCCGGCTCTGCATGTCCGAGATGACCTTGCGCTCGAACCAGATCATCAACATGACCGACACCATCAAGAAGCCGAAGATGACCAGGACCTTGACGACCACGATGATGAACACCGCCCAACCCACACCGTTCATGTAGAGGGGGTCGCCGGAGGCGAACAGCGGGTGCAGGGCGGCCAGGGTGCTCATGGCGTCTCCATCCGCACCTCGACCCGCGGCGCCCCGGTGTCGATGAGGTCGGCGATGGTCCCCTCGGTGAGTGGGACGTTGAAGTCGGCCGCCACCACCTTGCGCGGTAGGGACGGGTCGGGCAACACCTCCACCACCAGGGAGGCCGCTCCGGTGCGCAGCCGCACCGTGCCACCGGCCGCCACCCCCAGATCGTCGAGGTCGTGGGGATTCACCCGCAGGGCCTGCGGCTGGACCAGGCCGGCCAGAGCGGGAACCTCGGCTACCGCCGCCCCCAGGTCGTAGAGGGCCCGCGACGCCACCAGCAGCATCGAGTAGCTGTCCACCGGGGTGACATGGGGAACGTCGAGCTCGACGGGCAGGCCGGCCAGAGCGGGGCGAGCCGGGGCGGCGGCGGCGGGCTCATCGGCACCGATCCCGATCCCCGCGGTGGGCGGCTCGGCCAGCCCGGCCCGGGGTGGTGCACCCTGGCGTTCCACCGACTCCACCCCGGGGAAGGCCATGGGATCGAGCGGGGCGGTGCGGGTCCCGATGGAGACGGCACTGGCGGTGAGTGGCGCCACCACACCGTCGGCGGTGCCCGGGGCGTCCAGCACCGAGCGGGTGATGCCCCGGTAGGCCGGAGCCAGGCGCTCGATCTCGTCCCATACCTGGCCCACCGAGTCGAAGCCCAGGTCGGACCCGAGGTGGACGGCCAGCTCGGCGGCGATCATCCAGTCGGGCCAGGCCTGCCCCGGGGGGACCAGCTTCTGGCCCAGGCGGCTGATCCGGCCCTCGATGTTGGTGGTGGTCCCCGGACGCTCGTGCGCCTCGGCAGCCGGCAGGACGACGTCGGCGTGCTCGGTCACCGTGGTCGGCGAGGACGCCACCGCCACCACGAAGTCGGCGCCGATGAGGCCCCGTTCGGCCAGTCGGCGGTCGGGGAAGTCGCCCAGCGGGTCCGCCCCCAGCACGATCAACGACTTGACCCGGGTGGCGGGTCCGTCGGCGACGGCGTCGGCCGCCCCATCAGCAGAGCCATCGCCGGCGGCCGACCGGAAGATGGCTTCGGCGTCCCGGCCCCGGGCGGTGGGCACCGAGCCCCAGGCCTCGGCGAACCAGGCACGTCCGGACTCGAGGGTGACCCGACCCGGGAGGAGGCCGGGAGCCAGGCCCATGTCGAGGGCGCCGTTGACGTTGCCCCGGCGCAGGGCCGGCAGGAAGCGGGCATTGGGGAGGGCTTTGGCCAGCTCCAGGGCGGCCTGGCCCACCAGGGCGCCGTCCTCGGCCAGCGAGGGCCGTCCCACGATGACCACCACCTTGCCGGCGCCGGCCAGCCGGCGGGCCTCGACCAGAGCATCGGCGTCGGCGGAAGCCGGACCGGCCGCGGTGGCGTCGACCACGGCCCGGGCCAGCTCGGTGGCCTCGCCCGGCAGGTACCGTAGCGATGCCGCGGCGTAGGGCGTCAGCGAGGTGGCCTGCGGGGCCAGCTCGACCAGAGAAAGGCCCCCGTCCACGATGGCCGAGCGCAGCCGCAGGAAGAGGATGGGCAGCTCCTCGCGCACGTCGCCGGAGAGGACGACGACCGTGTCCGCCGCGGCGGCCTGGTCGATGGTGGCCCGGGGCAGCCCCACCACCACCTCGGCCGGGAGCCCGTCCCCCAACTGGGCGTCGACCGAGTCGGTGCCCAGCACGCCCTTGGCCAGCTTGGACCAGGCGTAGGCCCCCTCGTTGGTCAGCCGGGCCCCGCCCACCACGGCCACGGCTTCGGCCCCACCGTCGGCCGAGGCCCGCTTGAGTCCCTCGGTCACCGCGGCCAGGGCCTCGTGCCACGACACCGAAACCAGGGAGCCGTCCTTGCGGATGAGCGGCTCGGTCAGCCGGTCGTCACCGTTGACAGCGTCGAAGGCGAACCGGCCCTTGTCGCACAGCCAGCCGTGGTTGACCGGGTCGGCGTCGATGCCCAGCAGCCGGGTCACCCGGTTGGAGGAGGACTGCACGGCCACCCGGCAGCCCACGGCACAGGTGGTGCAGGTCGACTCGACCTGGTCGAGGTCCCAGGGCCGGGCGGCGAAGCGGTACGGGGCGGCGGTGAGGGCGCCCACCGGGCAGATCTGCACGGTGTTGCCCGAGAAGTACGAGGTGAACGGCAGCTCGGGGAAGGTGTTGACCTCGATCTGCTCACCCCGGCCGATGAAGTCGATCTGGGCCTCCCCGGCCACCTCGTCGGCGAAGCGGGTGCAGCGGCTGCACTGGATGCACCGCTCGCGGTCCAACAGGACCAGCTCCGAGATGGGGATGGGCTTCTCGAAGTGCCGCTTCTCCTCCACGAACCGAGACTCGCCGGGCCCGTAGGCCAGGGTCTGGTCCTGTAGCGGGCACTCCCCGCCCTTGTCACAGACCGGGCAGTCCAGCGGGTGGTTGATGAGCAGGAACTCCAACACCCCGTCCTGGGCCTTTTTGACCTTGTCGGAGTCGGTGACCACCTCCGAGCCGGCCTGCACCTCGACGTAGCAGCTGGGCTGGAGCGACGCCCCCCGGGGCCCGCTCACCTCGACCAGGCACATCCGGCAGACCCCGACCGACTTCATGCGCGGGTGGTAGCAGAAGCGGGGGATGAAGGTGCCGGCCCGCTCGGCGGCGGCGATGAGCATCTCGCCCTTGCGGCCGGTGACCTCACGCCCGTCCAGGGTGAAGGTCACCGTCTCGATCGGCTGGGCCTCGTCCTCATCGCTCACGTCGCCGGCCACGTTGGCCCGGGTGGTGCTGCCCTCGGTGGGGGCGGTGGACTCAGCCATAGGGGCAACCACCCTCTTTGATGTGGACCAGGAACTCGTCGCGGAACATCTCGATGGCCGAGGCGATGGACGAGGGGATCGACGGGCCGAGCACGCAGATGGTGGTCTGCTGGGGCGGCCAGCTGAGGCCGGGGGCGATGTTGTCGCAGGCGTCCAACAGCAGATCGAGGTCCTGCTCGCGACCCTGGCCGTTCTCGATGCGGGCCATGATCCGCTCCAGCCACCCTGCACCCTCCCGGCACGGCGTGCACTGACCGCACGACTCCCGGAAGAAGAACCGGGTGATGCGCCACGACGCCCGCACCGCGGAGGTGTGGTCGTCCATCACCACGATGGAGCCCGATCCCAACATGGAGCCGGCCGCGCCCACTTCGTCCTGCCCCAGGGGCAGGTCGATCTGGTCGGGACCGAACCACGGGGCCGAGACCCCGCCGGGGATGAAGGCCTTGAGCTCTCTCCCGTGGGGGATGCCCCCGCCCAGCACCGGGGCGTTGATCAGGTCGTTGAAGGTGGTCTTGACCATCTCGAGCTCGTACACGCCGGGGTTGTTGACGTGGCCGGCCAGGGCGAACAGCCGGGTCCCGGTGGAACGGCCCTCACCCAGGGCGGCGAAGGCCGACCCGCCGTTGAGCACGATCCAGGGGAGGTTGGACATGGTCTCGACGTTGTTGACCACGGTGGGCTCGCCGTACAGGCCGATGGCGGCGGGGAAGAACGGCGGCTTGATCCGGGGGAAGCCCCGCTTGCCCTCCAGCGACTCCAGCAGGGCGGTCTCCTCGCCGCAGATGTAGGCGCCCGCACCGGGGTGCACCACCACGTCGACCGAGAAGCCGGAGCCGAAGATGTCGCTCCCCACCGCGCCGTAGTCATAGGCCTCGTTGAGGGCCGCCTGCACCCGCTCCAGGCCCAGGGCGAACTCGCCCCGGATGAAGATGAACACCCGGGTCACCTGGAGGGCGAAGGCCGCGATGAGCACGCCCTCGATCAGCTGGTGGGGGTCCCGCTCGATGAGGAGGTGGTCCTTGAAGGTGGCGGGCTCGCTCTCGTCGCCGTTGACCACCAGGTAGGTCACCGGGTTCTTGCGGAGCATGGCCCACTTGCGCCCGGCCGGGAAGCCGGCCCCGCCCCGGCCCAGCAGGCTGGCGGTGTCCACTTCGTGGGCCACGGCCTCGGGGGTCATGGTGAGGGCCTTGCGCAGCCCGTCGTAGCCCCCGGTGGCCAGGTACCGCTCCAGGGTGAAGGAGTCGTCGTACTGCAGACGGCTGGTGATGATCTTGGGGGCCTCGGTGATGGCCATCAGGAGCCACCCCCCGAGGAAGAGGTGGTCTTCTCGGCCTCGGCGGCGGCGGCCCGCTGGGCCTGGGCCTCGGCCATGGCCGCCCGCTCCGAGGCCACCCGGGACGGGTCGGCCTGCAACCCGACGGTCCGGTCCACCCGGTTCAGCGTCCCGTGGGACGGGATGTCGGCCACCCGGGCGCCGGAGCGGAGCTCGGCGATGAGGGCGTCGAAGCTCTCGGGGGTCTGGCCCCCCACGAAGCGGTGGTTGACCTGGACACAGGGGGTGCGGTCGCAGTCGGCCAGGCACTCGGCCTCCTCCAGGGTCACCACCCCGTCGGCGGTGGTGCCACCGGCGTTGATGCCCAGGGTGGACTCGGCGTGCTCCAACAGCTCGGCCGCCCCGTTGAGCAGGCAGGCGATATTGGTGCACACCGCCACCACGTGGGAGCCCACCGGCTCGGTGTGGAGCATGTCGTAGAAGGTGGCGGTCCCGTAGACCTCGGTGGGGGTCACCCCGACCAGGCCGGCGATGTCCCGCATGGCCTCGGGGGTGAGCCACCCGTCCTGCTCCTGGGCCAGGTGGCACAGCGGGATGAGCGCCGAGCGCGGCTCGGGGTACAGGCTGACCAGGTGGCGGGCCCGCTCCAGGATCTCGGGCGACAGGTGGGTGGGCTGGGTGGGCAGGGCGCGGCGCGGCGCTCCCACCGGAACCGACTCGGGCATGCTCACCGGTCCACCTCCCCCATCACCGGGTCGATGGTGGAGCAGACGGCCACGGCGTCGGCCAGCAGGCCGCCCCGCATCATCAGGGGCAGGCCCTGCAGGTTGACGAAGCTCGGCCCCCGGATGTGCATCCGGTAGGCCTTGGGCGAGCCGTCGGCCACCAGGTAACAGCCCAGCTCCCCTCTCGGAGACTCGGTGGCCACGTAGACCTCGCCCTCGGGGACCTTGAAACCCTCGGTGAACACCTTGAAGTGGTGGATCAGCGCCTCCATGGACTCGTCGATCCGCACCCGGGGCGGCGGGGTGACCTTCTTGTCCTGGACCCGGTAGTCGCCGGCCGGCATCTTCTCCACGATCTGGCGGATGATGCGGATGGACTCGCGGACCTCGTTGAGACGGATGGAGTAGCGGTCGAAGTTGTCGCCGTAGGTGCCCACGATCACGTCGAACTCCACCTCGTCGTAGCGGAGGTAGGGCATCGACCGGCGCAGGTCCCAGGGCACCCCGGTGGAGCGCAGCAGCGGCCCGGTGAGACTGAGGGCCAGGGCCTCCTCGGCCGACAGCGTCCCCACCCCTTCCGACCGCTGGCGGAACAGGGGCTGGCCGGTGAAGAGCTCGTCGTACTCACCGGTCCGGTCCATCACCGTGTCGCAGATGATGGTGACGTCGTCCTCCCACCCGTCGGGCAGGTCGGCCGCGGTGCCCCCGGGGCGGATGAAGTTGTGGTTCATGCGGAGCCCGGTGGTCTTCTCGAAGAAGGCCAGGATCATCTCGCGCTCGCGGAAGCCGTAGATCATCATGGAGGTGGCCCCGAGGTCCATCCCGTTGGTGGCCAGCCACATCAGGTGGGAGGACACCCGGTTGAGCTCCACCATCAACATGCGGATCCAGTCGGAGCGGGGGGGCATCTCGATGCCCAGGAGGGCCTCCACGGCCAGGGACAGCACCAGCTCGTTGTGGAGCGGGGACAGGTAGTCCATGCGGGTGACGTTGGTGGAGCCCTGGACGTAGGTGAGCTCCTCGGCGGTCTTCTCCATGCCGGTGTGGAGATAGCCCACCACCGGCTTGGTGCGGAGCACGGTCTCCCCGTCGAGCTCCAGCATCAGGCGCAGCACGCCGTGGGTCGAGGGGTGCTGCGGACCCATGTTGATGATCATGGTCTCGTCGTCGGACTGCTCGATGTCGATGTTGGACGGGTCGATGGCCACGCCCTCGGGCAGGCGGAGCACGGCCCCGACCTCGCGACGCAACTCGGCGGGATCGGTCTCCGACCGCCGGTACAGCTCCTGTCCGCCTTCGGAGGTCTCGGCCAGGATCCCCTTGGGCACCTCGCCGGGGCCCGGGGCCAGGAACTCAGGCCCGGACACCGGTGGGGCCTGGACCGTATCGGGATGGGGTTCCGGCGCGCCGGAGTCGTCGGTGGCGGGGGTCGCCTTCACGTCGCTCATCTCGGGCCGGGTGCTCCCTTGAACTGCACCGGGACCCGGCCCACCCCGTAGTCCTTGCGCAGGGGATGGCCCTCCCAGTCCTCGGGCATGAGGATGCGGGTCATGTCGGGGTGACCGACGAAGACGATCCCGAACAGGTCGTAGGCCTCGCGCTCCATGGCCTCGACCCCAGGGTACACGTCGAAGAGGGAGTCCACCTCGGCGTCGCCCTCGGGCACCTGCACCCGCACCCGGACCCGCTCGGCCTTGCTGAGCGACAACAGGTTGACCACCACTTCGAACCGCTCGGGCCTGACCCCGTCGGGCAGCCGGCGGCCCGGGTGGGTCAGGTAGTCCACGCCGCAGACGTCGATGCACATCTCGAACCCGTCGGACCGGTACCCCCGGACCACGTCCACGTACTGCTCCCGGGTGGGAAACACCACTTCCTGCTGGGGGCGGCCCGGTGCCCGCGACGAGCCGCCGCCGGCGTCGTTGGCCGACAGGCCCTCGGCACTCGCCTCGCGACCGGTAGACACCTCGGAGCCGGCAGCGCTCACAGGGGCTCGCCCACGCTGCGGGCAATCACCGGATTGCGCTTGGGTGTGCCCAGGTGGACGGCGTCCGGACGCTCCGGGGTCCAGCCCGACGTGGACTCCTCGTCCTTGGTGCGACCGTCATCGGTGTCACCCCCCTGGTCCGAAGCCAGCACCACGGCACCCCGGTCCCGGGGGCCCCGGTGGGTGATCTCGTTGGTCCGCACCTTCTGGTGGAGGGTGAGGATGGCGTGCATGAGGGTCTCGGGGGTGGGGGGGCAACCCGGGGCGTACACGTCGACGGGGACGATCTGGTCCACGCCCTGCACGATGGCGTAGTTGTTGAACATGCCACCGGTGCTGGCGCACACCCCCATGGAGAGGACCCACTTGGGCTCCATCATCTGGTCGTAGACCTGGCGGAGGACCGGGGCCATCTTCTGCGAGACCCGACCGGCCACGATCATGAGGTCGGCCTGACGAGGGGAGGCCCGGAACACCTCCATGCCGAACCGGGCCAGGTCGAAGTCGGCTGCGCCCACCGACATCATCTCGATGGCGCAGCACGCCAGTCCGAAGGTGGCCGGCCACATGGAGTAGGTCCGGGCCCACTTGACCAGGTCCTCGAGCCGCCCGGTGAGGAAGTTGTGCTGGAGGTCTTCGAGACCCATGGTCTCCTTCCGCTCTACGCGGCCCGGCCGGGGCCGGTCGGTGCGGTAGATGGCGAAGCGGGAGCGGCCGACGGCCCGGAGCCGACCCCACGCGTCCCCCGACCCGGGCCCCCGGGCCCGGCGGTGATGCGGGCGATGGTCGACTCGGACGTGCGGGAGGGCAGTCCCTCGGTCAGGCGCTTGGACGGGCCCCACGACAGGGCCCCGTTGCTCACCAGATAGAGGAAGGAGATGAAGACCACGGCGGCGAACACCACCACTTCGGCCAGCCCGAACGATCGGAGCTGGTGGAAGATGACCGCCCAGGGGTACAAGAACACGATCTCGATGTCGAAGATGATGAAGATCATGGCGATCAGGTAGAAGCGCACCGGGAACCGGGTAGGGGGATCGATGCCGGGGACGATGCCGCACTCGTAGGGCGCGGTCTTGGCCGACGTCGGACGTTTCCTCGGGGCCATCAGCGACGACGCCACGAAGGACAGGGCGGCGAACAGGAATCCCAGGATCAAGAGGACCAGGATCGGCAGGTAATCGTCCACAGGGAGTTGTTTTTACCACGCAGTCCTGCGTGGAAGCACATCGACGGCACCCGGGTGGACCGGTGTCGGACGGGGTTCTGGCCGGGCGCGCCCGGGGGTTCGTCCGGGGCGCGCCCGACCCCGTCGGGAGGCCCCTACCATTGAGGCCGTGAGCACCCCCGCCCCGTCCGAACCGTCTGCCCGTCGGGGTCCCGCCCCGGAGGGGGCGCCCCCTGCCGGGGAGGCCGGGCATGTCCACGACGTGCTGGTGGTGGGGGGAGGCCCGTCAGGGTCGGCGTGCGCCTACTGGCTGGCCGATGCCGGGTGGGACGTGGCGCTGGTGGAGAAGAAGGTCTTCCCCCGCGAGAAGACCTGCGGCGACGGCCTCACCCCCCGGTCGGTCCGCCAGATCGCCGACATGGGGATCGAGGGGGCCCTCACCGGGGCCCACCGCTTTGCCGGGCTGCGGACCCACGCCTACGGCAAGGTCCTCGACCTGGCCTGGCCCGACCATCCGAGCTTCCCCTCCTACGGCTACGTCATCACCCGCCACGATCTCGACGCCCTCGTCAACGAGCGGGCCGTCAAGGCAGGGGCCACGGTGTGGCAGGGCACCGAAGCGGTCGAACCGGTCCTCGAGGCCTCCGACGGGCCGGCCGGCTCCGGGCGCCTGGCCTCGTGTGTGGGAGCGGTGGTCAAGGACAAGGCCACCGGGACCACCCGCACCGTGCGGGCCCGCTATGTGGTGGTGGCCGACGGGGCCAACTCCCGGTTCGGTCGGGCCCTGGGGACGACCCGCGACCGCGATCAGCCCCTGGGCATGGCCCTGCGTGGCTACTACACGTCGCCCGGCCACGATCAGCCGTTCATCGAGTCCCACCTGGACATCCGGGACGGTGACGGCAAGGTGGTCCCCGGGTACGGGTGGATCTTCCCCTTGGGGGACGGGCGGGTCAACGTCGGCGTGGGCCTGCTGTCCACCGACCGACGGTGGAAGGGCGTCAACACCTCCACCCTCATGGAGCACTTCGTGGCCTGGGCCCCGAAGGAGTGGGAGCTCAACCCCTCGACCTGCCTCGGTCCGCCCACCGGGGGCAAGCTGCCCATGGGCCTGGCCGTCGGCCCCCGGGTCGGTGCCACCACCCTGGTGGTGGGCGATGCCGCCGGCACCATCAACCCCTTCAACGGCGAGGGGATCGCCTACGGCTACGAGAGCGGGCGGCTGGCCGCGGCGTCCCTGGGTGAGGCGCTGAGCGGGGACGGGGCCGAGGCCCTGGCCCGCTACGAAGCCCGGCTCGAGGAGGCCTGGGGGCTCTATTACCGGGTGGCCCGGGCCTTCATCCGCCTGATCAGCCAGCCCGAGCTGATGCAACTGTGCGTCGGGGCCGGGATGTACTCCGAGTCCCTGATGAGCTGGATCTTCCGCATCATGGCCAACCTGCTGCGCCCCGACGAGACCGGTCCGGCCGAAGCGGCGTACCGGGCCCTGGCCCTCATCGCCCGGGTCACCCCCGAAGGAGTCTGAGGCGGCGCCCTAGCGGTGCAGGGCTTTGGCCACCCGGGCGGTAATGGCGTCGTAGGCCATCGAGAACGGTCCCTGGGGAACCGGGGGGCCATTGGTGAGCGGTGAGAGCCGGGTCAGGTCCCGCCCGCCGAAGATGTACGCCTCTCCCTCGACCTGGGTGGTTCCCTTGGCGGGGTTGGTGATGGTGGTCAGGAAGGCCCAGGTGGTCACGCCGGCCGGCACCGGCAGGGTGACCGTCTGGACCGTGGCCACCGAGCCCTGGGCCGAGGCCGAGGCCAGGGCGGTCTGGTACGCGGTGTAACAGGTGATGAATTTGGGATTGGCGAACGGCCCGGTCAGGACCTGGTTCTGGGTGATCGTGGTCTGGACCGACGACGTCGAGGCCATCTGGATCCCCGGCGACGTGCCCTGCTGGAAGGTCGGCGAGTCGGCTGATCCGGCTGCGGCGGGCAGCGGGGCATCGCCGAACAACCCGGCCACCACCCCGAAGGGCTGGCCCAGGCACGTGGAGAGGTTCCGTTCCGCCACGTTCAGCGCCACGGCCCGGGGGCCGGTCGGCGACTGGGCCGGAGGGGCCGGGCTCCGGGTCCAGCCGTTCGGCAGGTCGGTCAGGCGGAGGTTGAGCGAGGTGGCCAGAGCCGTGGCCGCGCTGGGCGGTCCACCGCTTCCGGACGGGGCGCCCGTGTTCGGGGTGGTTCCGGTGGCCACGGTGGTCGGCGTGGTCGTATTGCTCTTCTTCACGGCGAAGTAGGCGATCCCGCCGATCACCATCACCAGCACCACCAGCAGGACGATCACCAGATTGCGGTTGCTCTTGGCCGGTGCGCCGGTGGCATCGTCCGGCCCAGGAGCGTCGGGGTCGTGGTCGGTGGCGGTCGGCGGTGGGGTGCTGCCTGACGCCACGGTTGGCGGTGGAGGTGGCGGCGGTGCGACCGTCGGCGGGGTGCCGTTGGTCGGGGCGCCAGTCGATGGAGAGGCCGTTGGGGCGCCGGCCGACGGAGGGGCCGGAAGAGTACCCAGGCCCTCTGCCCCGGCGGCCGTGGCCTCGGCGGCTGCACCTGCGGCAGTGGCCCCAACGGCGGCGGCGCCGGCGGCGACCGCACCGGTCTTGGCACCCTTTCGCCATCCCCGCTGCTTCTTCGCCGGCTTGGCGGGGGTGGCCGACGTCTGGTCCCAGGCCGGTTCCCCGGTGGCCGGGTCGATGGGCGGCTTCCAGAGCATGGGCCGCGGGCCGCCCGATGCCGCCGCCACCTCCGCAGAGGGGGGAGGGGGCAGCGGCTTGTCCGTCGACAGCGGGACCGGATCGACCGGGGCCTGGGTCGGCGGCTCGACCGGAGCGAAGGCCGAGGTGGCCGCCATGTCGGGCGGAGGAGGGAGGGAGCCGGCCGTCGCTGCCGTGGCGGCTGCGCCCGACGCGGCTGCGGACCGGCCCTTGCGCCAGCCCCGCGCCTTCTTCTCCCGATCGGCGGTCCCGGCCGCGGCCTCGGCCATGGGTGGAGTGTCCCAGGCCATGCCCTCCGGCATCGGATCGGTCGAAACGTCCCAACCACTGCCACCCGGGGCCGTCGTGCCTCCCGGAGCACGCGGCGGAGGCGGCGGAGGCGGGAAGCTCGAGGTGGCCGGCGATCCGGGGGCCCCACTGGCCGGGGAGGGCGAACCCGTAGTGGGCGGGGCGGCGTACGAGGGCGGGGGCGGCGGAAGGTCGGGGGCGGGATGCGAGCCCTCCGGTGGCGTGAACGATGCCGACGCCGGCGGCCCGGACGCACCGGTGGAGCCGGTCGGCGGGTTGGCTGTCCCATGGCCCGTTCCGTTGCTGCCCGTTCCATTGCTGGCTGATGCCGCCGCCACACCGGCCGCACCGGCCGCGGCCGCGGCGGCTGCGGCGCCTAAGGCCGGCTCCTTGGTCGCCGGGCCGGAGTCGCGTGAGGGGGCAGCCGGTGGAGGCGGCGTGCCACCGGCGGGGCCCGCCGGGGGTGGGGGTGACGAGGCGGCGGGCGGTGACGGGGCCGGCGGTGGTGCGGCGGCGGGTGGCGGTGGTGCGGGGGAGGCCGCACCGGACGGTCCCTTGTATCGCAGCAGCCACGCCGGTAGCGCCTGGTCGAGATAGGCGGCCTGTCCGGGTGTGACGGTGTCCATGGGCAGGAGGAACCGGATGGACTGTCCCCCCGAGGTCAGCTCCATCACCGCAGCGTTCCGCCCGTCCGGAAGGGCGATCTTCTCCCGACAGCTGGCAGAGTCCAGTCCGGACCACACCAGCAGCCGCTCGATCTGGGGTTGTGGGCCTTGGACAGTGATGCCTGCCGTGGTGAACAGCAGGCTCAGGCCCTCGGTGGTCTTGGTGCCCCGGTCGGCGTCACCGGCCAGGGCCACGCCGCCCAGCTGCATGCCCTCAGGAGGAAGCTCAGTAATTCCGACGGTCATGTGTTTCTCCTCCGTTGGCCCGGACCCGACCGGCTCGGTCCCTGGTGGGCTGTGTCCATCTCACACCCTGTGCATCGCAGGCTGCGTTCATCTGGGGCTGTGTCCATCTCAGGCTTCGCTCATCGGCCCTGCCATCCTGCCGCCACGGACCCTCACTGGCAAGGACCTTCTTTGATCGGATGTCGGCAATTTCCCACTCCATCCTTACCGACGGCGGCACGAAACAGCTGGACCTCCCCGGGAAAATGGGCGCCCAGGCGTGACTCACGCCTGGGCGATCCTTCCGCCTGTGGCCACCCGCTCCTCGAAACGGGCCACCGATGCCGACACCACCCCGTTGGGGATCCGACCGCCGATGGCGAAGGCCTCGAGGTCGGCCTCGATCCGGTCACTGCCCAGTGTGACCAATTCCACCTCCACCGGCACCGAATTGGCCTGGTCGGAGATGGAGAAGGTGACCCGGAGACCGGAGACCTGCTCGCCGGAGGGAGCGAGGAGGGCCACCGGCGCAACCGAGGTGGGACCGGGCCGACCGTTGGTCCCGGACGCCTGGTCCTCTCCCAACTGCAGCTCTGAGGCCACGGCCCGGGCCGCACACCCCATGTACCGGGGCCGGGAGAAAAGCGAGAAGTTGCTCTCCTCGTCAGTATGGGTGCGCACGATGCTCGCCGCCGTCTGGAGCTCCGTGAAGAATCCCGGTTGGCTGGCGGAGGCGGGTCCGACGAAGATCGGGGACGACGCCTGGGCCGTCTGATCGCCGCCCTGGCCTCCCAGCACCACGCCGGCCTGTCCGGCGGAAATGCCCATGCACGCGGCGAAGGTCCGGGTGATCCGGGCCTCCCCGGACCGGAGCTTCGGCGAGGTACCGGCCTGATCGCCCACGGTGTCGACCCTCCAGCCTCGGGGGAGATCGCTCTGGGTCAGCATGAGGGCCCGGGCCGTCCGCTGGTCGGGTGCGACCGGGCTCGTAGTGCTGGGGGCGGCCTCCGGTGCCGGCCCCGGGCGGCGGCTGAGCCCGACCGCCAGCCCCACTCCCACCACGATCAACACCAGCCCTCCCACCAACATGGCCCACCGCCACCTGCCGCCGGTCCGGTGGAGCCCGGTGTGCCCGGCATGCACCCGAGGCATCGGCGTCGGGAGGCCGGGGGCCGGGCTCCCGGCCGTCGGGCCGGACCACGGGGCCCTTGACTGCGGCGGCGCCCACTGCGGCGCGGGCCACTGAGCCGGAGGAGGCGGAGGTGGTGCAGGAGGTGGTGCAGGAGGAGGTGGCGGCGGCGCGGGCGGGCACGCTGAAAGCCGGGGCGGCGGCGAACGACGGGGGGATCAGCGCATCCAGGACGGAGTCGTCGGCACCGGTCGGCCTGATGTCGGGGGTCACACCGTGAGGCGCGGCCAGCCACTGCTCGAGTGCGGCGAACTGGACCGGACCGGAGCCATCAGCACCGATCAGCAGCCGCACCGTGCCGCTGGCGGAGACCACGTCGACCGGGGTGACCTCCCGCCCGTCGGGGCCGACGGCTACGGGGCCGACGGAGACGGTGTCCACGTCGCCCCACGACCACTGGAGCCGATCCCCCGCCTCGACCCCGGTCAGCTCGATGCCCTGCCCATCGAAGACCACGGCGAACCCCCCGGGATCGTCGGGGAGATGGATCGGGCCTCCCACCAGTTGCACCCTGTCGAAGCGGAACCGGGCAGCGTCCGGCACCGAGCGGGGATCAGCCACGGGGGCGGCCGGCGGCCAGGAATCAGTCGGAGAAGGCATCCATGGCGGCTTCCGAGGCGACCTCGAGCGTGTGTTCCAGCTCTGCTCCCCCGTGGGCCATCGAGGGGAACGCCACCTCGTAGGGCCCCGGTGCCAACGCCACACCACGGTCCAGCATCGATCGGAACAACCGGGGGTAGAGGCCGGTGGCGGCCGAGGCCGCGGCGCCGTCGTAGTCGAGAACCGGGCCCGAGCCCACCGGCCGGAAGAACAGACCGAAGAGGGGGCCGACCACCGGGATCACCGCCTCGAGCTGGTGCCCGTCACCATCGGTGGTCCCGGCCTTGAGCAGGGCCGTCGACAACACGTCGGCCAGGGTCGCCCCGAACCGAGCCACCCGGTCGGCGAGGGCGGTGTAGTCCGCACCGTCCACGGTCTCCAGCACGGCCAGCCCCGCCGCCGTGGCCAGCGGATTGCCCGACAGCGTCCCCGCCTGGTACACCGGGCCGCCCGGTGCCAGCACCGCCAGGACATCGGGGCGACCACCGAAGGCCCCGACCGGCAGGCCACCCCCGATGACCTTCCCGAAGCACCACAGGTCGGGACGGACGCCCGACCATCCCGAGGCCCCACCCTCCCCGAGCCGGAAGCCCGTGATGACCTCGTCGAAGATCAGCAGGGCGCCGGCGTCGTCGCAGGCCGCCCGCAGCCCCTGGAGAAAACCGGCGGTGGGGGCCACCAGGCCCATGTTGGCCGCCACCGCCTCGACGATGACGCAGGCCACCCGGTCGTCGAGCTCGGGCACCTGGTTGTAGGGAGCAACCATGGTGTCGGATACCGCTCCGGGCGGCACCCCGGCGGAGTCGGGCAGGCCCAGGGTGGCGACACCACTGCCCCCGCCGGCCAGCAGGCCGTCGGAGTGCCCGTGGTAGCAACCGGCGAACTTGATGATCCGCGACCGCCCGGTGAATCCCCGGGCCGCCCGCACCGCACTCATGGCCGCCTCGGTCCCCGACGACACCAGGCGGACCTGGCCCACCCCCTCGACCCGGGAGCAGATGGCTTCGGCCAGGAGCACCTCGCCTTCGGTGGGGGCACCGAAGGTGGTCCCACCGGCCGCGGCCGCGGTGACTGCCTCCACCACCGAGGGGTGGGCGTGCCCGAGGAGCGAGGCGCCGTAGGACTGGACGAAGTCGAGCAACCGGTTGCCGTCGGCGTCCCAGACGTAGGCCCCTTGGCCCCGGGTCACGAAGTAGGGGTGGCCGCCCACCGAGCGGAACGACCGCACCGGCGAGTTCACCCCTCCGGGGATCACCCGGCAGGCCCGTTCGAACAGCGCCTCCGAAGCCGGGCGCTCAACCGACTTGCCCTCAGCCACCCAGCACCTCGGCCACCTCGCCGGCGAAGTAGGTCACCACGAAGTCGGCCCCGGCCCGCTTCACCGCGGTCAGCTGCTCCAGGGCCACGCCGGGCCCGTCGATCCAACCCTGGGCCGCGGCCGCCTTGACCATGGCGTACTCGCCGCTCACGTGATAGGCGGCCACCGGGACGTCGAAGGCGCTGCGCACCGCGGCGATCACGTCCAAATAGGTGAGGGCCGGCTTGACCATGACCATGTCGGCACCCTCGGCCACATCGAGGGCCACCTCGGCCAGGGCCTCCCGGCGGTTGCCCGGGTCCTGTTGATAGCCCTTCCGGTCTCCGCCGTCGGCGATGGCCACCCCGGCGGCGTCGCGGAACGGCCCGTACAGCGCCGAGGCGTATTTGGCCGCATAGGCCAGGATGGCCGTGTCCCGGAAGCCGGACCGGTCCAGGCCGGCCCGGATGGCGCCCACCTGTCCGTCCATCATCCCGCTGGGAGCGATGACGTCGGCGCCCGCGGTGGCCTGGGCCACGGCCAGCTCCACATAGAGCGGGAGGGTGGCGTCGTTGTCCACCTGGCCGGTGACCGGGTCCACCACGCCGCAGTGGCCGTGGTCGGTGAACTCGTCGAGGCAACAGTCGGCCATCACCACCACCGAGTCCCCCACGGCGTCGCGCACCGAGGCCAGGGCCCGCTGGGTGATCCCGTCGGGCCGGGCCGCCGCCGACCCGGTGGGATCCTTGTCCTCGGGGCGCGGCACCCCGAACAGGATGACGCCCGGGACCCCGAGGGCAGCCAGGCGCTTGACCTCGACGGCCACCGAGTCGACCGTGTGCTGGACCACGCCGGGCAGGGACCCGACCGGTCGGGGATCCGCCAACCCGTCGGCCACGAACAACGGAGCCACCAGGTCGTCCGGGCTCAAACGGGTCTCGGCCACCAGCCGCCGCAGGGCGGGGCTCCTCCGCAACCGGCGGAGCCGGGTGGTGGGGAACCCGGCCGGCCGGCGGGACGATCCGGCGCCGGTTGCGAATTCACTCGACACGGTCAACCAGCCTACGGGGTGGCGGCCGGCCTGTGACCGCCGCTGGCGGCCGGGCCGTCGCCCAGAGCGGCCAGCACCGCCTCCACCAGACCGTCGATGGTGTGGGGGTCGGCCTCGGCGGCCACCTCCAACCCCAGGGACCGGGCCGAGCCCGAGGTGACCGGTCCGATCGAGACCACCACCGGTGGCACCCGGGCCGGGCCCAGCAGCTCGGCAGTGCGCTCGACGGTCGACGAGGAGGTGAAGGCGATGGCGTCCGCCCGCTGGGCCGCGGCCACCGCCTCGGCGTCCGGCCGGCCGGCCACAGTGCGGTAGACCACCACCTCGTCCACCTGCCATCCCTTGGCCCGCAAGGTCGGGGCCAGAGCGCCCCGCACCGTCTCGGCCCGCGGGAACAGCACCGTGCCGCGGCCATCTCCACCCGACCCCGGCTCGGCGGCCGGAAACGCTTCGGCCAGGGCCTCGGACACCGCCCGGCCGGGAACCAGGTCGACGGGGAAACCCGACTCCTGCAGCGTGCGGGCCGTTCCGGCGCCCACGGCCGCCCACCGGACCGTGCCGGGCACGGTGCGATCGCCGACGGCGGCCAGTAGGCGGGACACGGCGTTGGGGGAGGTCACGGCCACCCAGCCGTACCCTCCGGCCACCAGCCTCACCACGGCGTCGGAAAGGGCCGCCCCACCATCGTCGGGCTCCACCACCTCGATGACCGGGAGCTCGACCACCTCCGCCCCCAGCCGGGCCAGCCGCTCGACCAGCTCCGAGCTCTGGGAGCGGGTCCGGGTCACCACCACGCTGCGCCCGGAGAGCGGCGGGGTCACGGCAGGGGTGGCCGCGGCTCGGTGGAGCCGAGCTCCAACCCGGCCACCGGTCCGATCACGATGACGGCCGGAGCCGGCAGGTCGACCGAGGCCAGCTCGCTCAGGGTCGACCGCACCACCCGCTGGCTGGCCGTCGTGCCCCAGTGCACCACCGCCACCGGGGTGTCGGCCGGGCGGCCGCTGGCCAGGAGCTCGTCGGCGATGGTCTCCCGCCCGGACATGCCCATCAGCACCACCAGCGTGCCCCCGGCCCGTCCCAGGGCGTCCCAGTCGACCCGCTCGGTAGCCGACCCTTGCCCCACGTGGCCGGTCACCACCGTCACCGACGAGGCCAGCCCCCGGTGGGTGACCGGGATGCCGGCCGCGGCCGGAGCGGCGAAGGCCGAGCTGACCCCGGGCACCACTTCGTACTCCACCCCGGCCGCTTGCAGGGCCTCGGCCTCCTCGCCGCCCCGACCGAACACGAAGGGATCGCCGCCCTTCAGCCGGACCACCCGGCGGCCCGACCGGCCGTGCTCGATGAGCCGGGCGTTGATCTCGGACTGGAGGGCGGAGGTCCCGGGGCTCTTCCCCACGTCGATGAGCTCGGCGCCCGGCGGGGCCAGGTCCAGAAGCTCGTGGCCGATCAACCGGTCGTAGATGACCACGTCGGCCCGCCCCAGCAGCTCGGCGCCGCGCACCGTCAACAGGCCCGGATCGCCGGGCCCCGCGCCGATCAGGGACACGCTCATGGCCGCGCCGCCGTCGGTCGTCCCGGGTCGTGGCCGGCCGGCATGGGAACCCAGTCACCGAGGTCACGCCCTCCGGCCTCGTCGAGGAGGTACCGGGCCACGGACCGTCCCACCTCCTCGGGACGGTCCCCGGTGTGCTCATGTCGCAGGACCACCGTGCCGTCGCCCGAGGCCAACAGGCCCCGCAGGGTGACGGCGGTTCCGGCCGGCGGCTCGCCGGAACCGTCGCCGGTAACCGAAGGTTGGGCGTAGGCCCCGACCGGCAGGGTGCACCCACCGCCCAACTCGGCCAGGAAGGCCCGCTCCGCCGAGACCAACGAGCGGGTCCCGGGGTCATCGATGGTGGCCAGGGCCTCCCGGGTGTCGGTATCGGCGGTGCGGCACTCCACGGCCAAGGCCCCTTGCCCCACCTGGGGGAGCATGGTCTCGGGCTCGAGCACCTCCACCTCCGCTCCCGGCGGAGCCGACCATTCCAGGCGGTCGAGGCCGGCCTTGGCCACCACCACGGCCCGGACCGCCCCCTCCCCTACCCGGCCCAGCCGGGTGGCCAGGTTCCCGCGCAGGCCGGTGAAGGTCAGATCGGGCCGGAGGTTGGCCAGCTGGGCCCGCCGCCGGGCCGACCCGGTGGCGATGGTGGATCCGGCCGGCAGGTTGTCGAGGCGGGCCCCGACCAGGACGTCCCGGGGGTCGGCCCGCTCGGGGAACGCCGCCAGGGTCAGGCCGGGCACGCCCAGCTCGGCCGAGGCCGGAAGGTCCTTGGCCGAGTGGACCGCCGCATCGGCCCGTCCCGAGACCACGGCCGCCTGCACCTCTTTGGCGAAGACGCCCTGACCGCCGATCCGGTCGAGGGGAATGTCCAGCCTGCGGTCGCCCACGGTCTCCACCATCACCAGGGAGGTCTCGAGCCCGTGCCGGCCGAGGAGCTCGGCCACCCGATGGGCCTGCCACAGGGCCAGGGGCGAGCTCCGGGTGGCCAACCGGAGCACGGACCGTTCGCTCACCACGGATCCCGCCCGGTCACCGCAGACTCCGCCGGGCCACCGGCTACAGATCGAACAGTGTTCGGAGCGCTTCCACCAGCCGCTCCCCCCTGGGTGTTCCCGCAGCGTCCTTGAGGGCCACGGTCGGCTGATGGAGCAGCTTGGCCACCATGGCCCTGGTCACGGCGTCGACCTGTTCCCACTCCGCTTCGGACAGGTCGGACCGCTTGGCCCGCTGCCGCTCGAACTCGGAGTGACGCGCCTCTTCCACCCGGGCCCGGAGGGCCGACACCATGGGAGCGGCGTTGCGGGCCCGGGACGCCACCCGGTACCGCTCGACCTCGTCGGTGACGATGCGGTTGGCCTCGGCCACCTCGCCCTCTCGGCCGGACAGGGCCTCGGATACCGCAGCGCGCAGCACGTCCATGTCCAACAGGGCCAGCCCGGGTAGGTCGGCCGCCGAGGGCTCCACGTTGCGGGGCACTCCGAGGTCCACCACCAACAGGGGCGACCCGGCCTCCCGGTCGGCCACGGCCGACTCCAGCATGGGGCGGTCGATGACCGGGTGGGCCGTGCCCACCGAGGCGAAGACCACATCGGAGGAGGCCAGCAGCCCCGGCAGATCGTCGAGGGCGGCGGTGCCGGCCCGGGCGGCTTCCTCTTCGGGCAGGCCGGCCAGCAACTCCTCGGCCCGGTCCACCGTGCGGTTGGCCACCACCACACTGGAGGTGCCCTGGCCCGCCAGGGCCTGGGTCACCCCCTCGCCCATCTCACCGGCCCCGACCACCAGCACCCGGGCCCCGGCCAGCCCACCGGTACGGTGCCGTCCGGCCAGGGCCACCGCCCCGTGGGACAGCGAGGTGATGCCCCGGCCGATGGCGGTCTCCGACCGGACCCGCTTGCCGGTCTCCACCGCATGGCGGAACAGGGCGGCCAACACCGGCCCCGACACCTCTTCGGCCCGGGCCCGCTCCCAGGCCCGCCGGACCTGGCCCAGGACCTCGGACTCGCCCAGAACCGCCGAGTCCAGCCCGGAGGCCACCGAGAAGAGGTGGTTGGTCACGTCGTCGTCGAAGCGCACGGTCAGGTGATCGACCAGGGTGTCGACGGGACTGCCGCTGATGGTGGCCAGAAACTCCTGGAGTTCGGCCACGCCATCGTGGAACCGCTCGACGACGGCGTATACCTCGGTGCGGAGACAGGTGGACAGGATGACCGCCTCGGACAGGTTGGACTGGTCCCGCAGCCGGCCCAGGGCCTTGGGCAGCGCACTGTCGGTTACCGCCACCCGCTCCAGCAGGTCCAGCGGCGAGTGCCGCTGCTCCAACCCCACCACGATCACCGACACCGGGTCACCCTCGCACCGTCACTACCGCCGGGTGACCCCGGCCGCCCCCGTCGAAGGAGCAGGCGATCCCCTCGGGGGGACAGGGTATCGACGACATCCACCCCCCAAGCGTAGGGCGCGCCGACCGGTTTCCACACTTCGCGCCCGCCCCGCCCCAGGGCCGGCTCATTCCGAGGAGCCCCGGGTCAGCCCGATGGAGCGGATGATCGGCATGTGGCCACCAGCGGCGTCGGCCATGCGCGACTGGTAGAAGCTGATCACCTGCAGCTCGATGCTCAGGTCGACGTAGCGGAGCAACACGTCAGGAGGTACCTCGAGGACCCGGGGGGCGAAGTTGAGGATGGAACGGACCCCGACGCCGATCATCAGGTCGGCCACCCGTTGGGCCACCGTGGGCGGCGTGGTGATGACCCCGATGGCCAGCGGCACCTCGGAGGCGATGAGCGCCAGGTCGTCGAGGTGGCGCACCTCCACCTCATCCACCCGCTGGCCGATGATGTCGGGGTCGGTGTCCAACAGGGCGGTGACGTGGAAGTTGCGGGCGGCGAAGCCCTGCGAGCCGGCCAGGGCCCGACCGAGGTTCCCGATGCCGGCGATCACCACCGGCCACTCCCGGTCCAGGCCCAGCTGGCGGTCGATCTGCTCGATCAGGAAGGCGGCGTCGTAACCGGCGCCCCGGGTGCCGAACGAGCCCAACAAGGAGAGGTCCTTGCGCACCTTGGCCGCATTGACCTGGGCCGCCGAGGCCAGCAGCTCCGACGACACGGTGGTGGTGCCCGAGCGCAGCAGCTCCTCGAGGATGCGCTGGTAGACCGGCAGGCGGGCCACGGTGGCCTCGGGAATCCTCCGGTGGCCCGGCCCCGAGGACCCGCCCCGGGGCCCGGACTTCGACAGGGGTAGCTCGGGCGGCACGCTCCGGATCGTAGGACCGGGGGCCTGTTGGCCGAAAGCCGAGGCCGGTGGCGCTACCGGGCCGGGTCGGTCACGAGCCGGGGTCGGCCATGGAAAGCACCAGCCTGGTGCCCACCTCCAGGTGGTAGAGGTCGGCGGCCGAACGGCGGTCACAGACCAGCGCCAACCGTCCGGCGCTGTCCACCAACAGGCCCAGCTCATCGAGGTCGAGCTCCCCGAAGGCCCGTACCCGGCGCACCGGGACCGGTGGGCGTCCGTCGTCGTCCCCCACCACCAGATGGACCATCCCGCCCAGGCCCAGGCCCAGCTCATCGACGGCATCGGCCCCCAGCCCCAGCTGGGCGTTCCCGAACCGGTCGATCGAGGCCACCGACACCTGGGCCACCGGGCCCCCCGGGGTCCGCTCGATCCGGTCACCGGCGCCAGGGGTGTTGGGCGCTGCCGGCACCAGGGTGGCGGGGTCGATGGCAGGCCCGAGCGCCCGGGGGTCGCCCCCCTGGGCCAGGTGCGCGGCGGCCGGGGCGAAGACGTCGCGACCGTCGAAGGTCGGCCCGGAGCCTTGCCGGGCTGCAGGACCGGCCGGCAGGTGCCCCGGGCCTGTGGCTCCGAGGCCTATGGCGGAGTCGGCACCGCCATAGGCCGCCACCATCGGCGTCAGGAGCCCGTTGTCCGGGCCCACCAACCAGGTCGGTCGGCCCCGTCCAGCCTCTGGGTCGGATCCCCCGGAGGGGGTGTGGATGGCCACGGCCCGGCGCGCCGTGCCCACCCCGGGGTCGACCACGGCCAGCACCACCCCCGGGCCCAGGTAGGGGGCACCGCGAACGAGCATGGCCGCCCCGGCGGCCACGTCGAAGGGCGGGATCTGGTGGGAGAGGTCGATGACCGGCACCTGGGGCGCTGTGCGGTGGAGCACGGCGTGGACCACGCCCACGAACTCGTCGGCCGTGCCGTAGTCGGAGAGGAAGTAGATGGCCGGCACCAGGGGCCGGTCGGTCACCGCCCGAGCTGCTTGGAGCGCTCGGTGGCGGCCGCCACCGCTTCGATGAACGCCGAACGCACCGCCTTGAACTCCAGGGTCCGCAGGGCCGCGGCGGTGGTCCCGGCCGGCGACGTCACGGCGGCCCGGAGCTCGCCCGGGTCATCGCCGGTCTCGGCCATCATCCGGGCCGACCCCAGGATGGTCCCGACCACCAGGTCCTGGCTGACCTGGCGGGTCAACCCGGCGGCCACGCCCCCTTCGATCATGGCCTCGGCCACCAGAAAGATATACGCCGGTCCCGACCCCGACACTGCGGTGACCGCGTCCAGTTGGCGCTCGGGGACTCTGATGACGGTGCCGACCGCCCCCAGGATCCCCTCGGCCCACTCGAGGTCGGCGGAGGTCGCCGCACTCCCTCCCGAGATGGCGGCCGTACCGCTCCCGACCAGGGACGGGGTGTTGGGCATGGCTCGCACCACCACTCCACCGGGGCCGAATGCGGCCTCCAAGCGTGCCGTCGACAGCCCGGCCACGATGGACAGCACCCGGGTGATCCCCGAGGCCGCCAGGGTGCGCATGACCCCCTCGGCCACATCGGGCTTGACCGCCAGCAGGGCACCGTCGGCGGCGGCCGGCAGTTCCCACACGGCCAGTCCGGGGTGGGCTTCGGTCAAGAACTGGCGCCGGGCCGGGTCCGGGTCGCTCACCGCCAGCTCCTCGACCGGTGACCACCCACCGTCGATCAAGCCGGCCAGCAGGGCGGAACCCATCTTCCCACCCCCCACGACCAGCAACTTTGGTGCCATGCCGGGAGACGCTACCAGCGGTCCGATGGCCGCCCGGAAGGCCGTGGACCGTGCTCGGATCAGCCGGCGGCCATACGGGCCGACGGGGGCCGACGCCGGTAGCGGCCCTCGTAGCCGAGGGACATGGCCGTCGGGAAGCACTCGTCCGTGTAGGCCAGCGACGCCCCCATGATCCGGTCCAACTCCTCGTCGTCGATGCGCTCGGCCGGCACCCGGCCCACCAGGTAGACCGCCTCCTCGGGACCCAGGGCGAAGCTCATCCCCAGCAGCTCGGCGTTCTTCTTCAGCAGGTACTCCCAGGTGGCCTCGACGTTGGTCTCCGGCCCCGGCATGAACTGGGTCTCGTGGTGCAGGGTGCGCTGGCGCAGGGTCAGCCAGACCGTCACGAACTCCTTTTCGTCCCCGCGCAACCGCAGGTACCAGCGGGGGGCACCGGTGACCGGGTCCCCCCCGGGCTGGCGGTCGACGGCCACCACGGCCTCACCGGCCACCAGCTCCCGCTCGGCCCAGCCGTCGATCACGGCGCACACCGCCTGACGCTCGTCCGGTGTGAGCAGGCCGCTCCACCGGTCGGTCATGGCCGCGGGCCGGTCACGAGCACTCGACCAGGCGACCGGCGGTCAGCTCGGCGTAGATGTCGCGCAGCAGATGGGCGGCCCGGGCCCAGGTGTAGCGCCGGGCCCGGATGACCGCCCCGGTGGCCAACCGCTCGGACAGCAGGGGCTCGGCCAGGATCTGACGCACCCAGGCGGCGAAGGACTCGGGGGCCGGGTCCTCCACCAGGTAGCCGGTCCGACCATGGTCGATGAGGCTCCGGAGTCCGCCTACGTCCGAGGCCACCACCGGCGTGCCGCAGGCCGCCGCCTCCAGCGCCACCAGGCCGAAGGACTCCGACCGGCTGGGGACCAGGCAGACATCGGCGGCCCGGTAGTAGGTGGAGAGCAGTTCGTGGGGTTGGGGAGGCACGAACAGCACCCGCTCCTCGAGGCCGGACCGCTCCACCAGGGTGGCCAGCCGCTCCAACTCGGCCTCACCCTGGGGGCCGCTCGGGCCCCCTACCACCACCAGACGGGCGTCGGGATAGTCGGCACTCAGGTGATCCAGGGTGCGGATGGCCACCGACACCCCCTTGAGGGGCTGGATCCGGCCCACGAAGAGGAGCAGGGGCCCCGGCTCGGACAGGGACAGGGCCCGGCGGGCCTGGGCCCTGTCGCCCGGGGCGAAGAAGGCGTGGTCGACCCCGGGGGCCACGATCCGGATGCGGGAGGGATCGGCGTGATAGAGGTCGGTGATCTGGGCGGCTTCCACCGAGCAGGAGGCCAGGACGGTGTCGGAGCACCGGATGATGGCGGCTTCGGCCTCGGCCCGGCGGTGGGGGTCGCCGGCCTCCACCTCTTCGGGGCTGGCCTCGGCCTTGACCCGGTCCAGGGTGTGGAAGGTGGAGACCAACGGCAGGTTCATCTGGTGCTTGATCAGGTGCCCGGCCACGCCGCTCAGCCAGTAGTTGGCATGGACGGCGTCGAACGGCAGGTCTTCGTCGGTGCCGAAGCCGACCGGGGTCCTCATGGCCTTCAGGACCCCGTCGGCGAACTCCTCGACCACTCCGGGCAGGGCCTCTTTGGCCATGGGGACGGGGGGTCCGGCCGACACATGGTGCACCCGGAAGCCGGGCTCGATGTTGACGGTGGTGGGCAGGTCATCGGCCCAGGCCCTGGTGAACACGTCGCACTCCACGCCGACCCGGGCCAGAGCCGAGGAGAGCTCGCGCACGTAGACGTTCATCCCGCCCCCGTCCCCGGTGCCCGGCTGGGCCAGGGGAGACGTGTGCAACGAAAGAACAGCTAGGCGCCTCATGCGCCGATGAGCCTATCGGGACGACTGGTTCAGCCGACTGCCGCGGTGGACCCGCTCCGGCCCGAGCCGGCAGGGGCGCCGGAGGAGGCGCCGTTGGAGGAGGTCACGTCGGCGGCGGGCGCCTCGTCGTCGTGGTCGACAGGTGTCGCCACCCGCTGGCCCTCGGCCTGATCCTCGTTCTCGTGCCGGAACGAGAGGTAGATCCGCATCATGGCCTGGCGCTGCTCTTCGGTCAGGTGGTGGTCGGCGAAGATATGGCGGGACAGGTCGGTGTCCCCGTCGGGCCGGTCGAGGATGCCGGCCTGGACGTAGAGGGTCTCGGCCGAGATGCGCAGAGCCTTGGCGATCTGCTGGAGGATCTCGGCCGAGGGCCGGCGCAGGCCCCGCTCGATCTGGCTGAGGTAGGGGTTGGAGATGCCGGCCAGCTCGGAGAGCCGGCGCAGGGAGAGCCGGGCCGAGCTGCGCTGCTCGCGGATGAACGATCCGAGCTCGTTGAACCGTTCGGGCAGCTCTTTGACGAACTGGGTGCCCTCGGCCCTCATCGGCTCCTTCACGTCAGGAGGCCGTCCACCGTGGCGCGTCCGGTCTTGTGCCGGGCCACCAGCTCGGCCTGGAGGGTGTCGATGCGCAGGTGCAGGGCGCGGCGGTCCAGCGAGACCCGGTTCTCCAGGGCCTCCAGCCGGCCGGCCAGCTCCCGGAGGTCAGCAGGCTCCATCTCCGCCAGGTCACCGATCTCGTCGACCCCGAGCACGGCGTCCAGATCGGTGGTGAGGTCTGATGCCTCGGTGTCGGGAGCCAACAGCATGGGAAGGTGCTCGGGCCCCGGCGGGCGGCCCGGTCCGGCCGAGAGGATGCCGGGCAGGTCCTCGACCAGGGAGGACAGGTCGAGGGACCCGTCGGAGCCGTAGTGATCGAGGTAGGCGTGGACGATATCGAGTCGGCCCTGGACCAGCCGACGCAGGTAGGAGAGCCCGACCTCGGCCTGCTGGCACTCGGTGCGCATGGCCCGGATCTCCTCCAAGGACCTGTCGTCGATGCCGTCGAGGTACGGGCTGGTCAGTATGCGGTCGAGGTCTTCTCGGGGGCTAGGCATCAGGACCGATGGTACTCCCCCACCACGGCCCAAGGCCGCTGCGACCAGCCGGCGCATATCGGTAGACCGCCCGTCCCACCATGGCGGACCGGGGAAGGGGGCCGAAGGTGCGGCTGTCGGTGCTGGCGGCCGCATGGTCACCGGCAACCTCGATGGTGCCCCGGCCGTGGTGGACGGCAGCCACCCTCTTGATGAGGATGCGGTCGGGGTGTCGGGGGTCACGTACGGCCACCACCGCTCCCGGTCGGGGCCAGGGCTGAGGGCCCCACGGCAGGCCCACCACCACCAGCCGGTCCCCCGCCGACAGGGCCGGCTCCATGGACGAGCCCACCACCTCGACCCGGCGGATCGCCCGCCGCAATCCCTGGGCCACCACGACGGTGGACGCCACGGCCAGAGCAGATCGGAACAGGGCCCGACCCGATGGCACTACCACCCTCTGCAGGGGCGCGACCTGGGCAACCACCCGGGCCGCCAGGTTCGCCGCCTTCTGATCCTGGGTAAGGTGAGCGCGGACGACAGCATGATCAAGTCTGTCCCAGAAGTCCCCCCTGACCCACCGAAAAAAGGAGTCCCGTCAATGCGCATTGCAGACCACCTGCTGGCCGCCCTGGACCGTGTGTCCGCACCCGGCGTCGTACACGCTCACTGCGACCTGCCCTGTGGTGTCTACGACCCGGCTCAGGCCCGCATCGAGGCCGAGTCGGTCAAGGGAACCATCGAGAAGTACAACGCCTCTGACGACGAGGCCTTCAAGACCCGGGCCCTCTTCATCAAGGAAGAGCGGGCCGATCTGGTCAAGCACCACCTGTGGGTGCTGTGGACCGACTACTTCAAGCCCGAGCACCTGGAGAAGTACCCCCAGCTGCACGACCTGTTCTGGAAGGCCACCAAGAAGGCCGGCGACACCAAGAAGAGCACCGACGTGGCGGTGGCCGACGACCTGCTGGCCCAGATCGCCGAGATCGACAAGATCTTCTGGGAGACCAAGAAGTAACGTCTGAGCAGCGTTTTTTGCCGGTCAGGCAGGCCGTCGGTCGTAGGGATCGGCGGCCTGCTCGACTGAGCACCTGTCGTCCAGCGCCTACAGCATTCTCTCGGGGGCGTGGCCCTTCGGTGTCGTCGAAGTGGTGTGGTCGGCATCGCCTTGCGGCCTTTTCGGCACTCCTGACTTCCACCGACGGGATGTACCCGGCCACCAGGGACGATGTCCGGGCCGGATGACCTGAGGCCCGACCGGCGCGGAGCGGATCGGTCACCGAACTCCACAGGGTCCGTGCCTAACATGGCATCCGGTGCTCATGAGCGACACATGGAAGCGTCTCCTGGTGCGCGCGGTGGCGCCCTCGCCCTGGCTCTCGGAGCCCTACCGCGCTGCGGTCCTGCGAGCCGGCGGCATCCAGGTCGGCTCCGGGACGCGCATCAGGCCAGGGTCGGAGTTCGTGAGCAGCGCCGTGACCATCGGGACCCGCTGCTTCATCAACTCCTCGTGCGTGTTCGACCCCGGCTCGGCCCGTGTGACCATCGGTGACGAGGTCAACATCGGCGTCGGTGTGGTGCTGGTCGGGGTGGACCACGCCATCGGCCCGGCTGAACGGCGTGCCGGTGAGGACACCTCGGCGCCGGTCGTCGTGGGTGACGGCTGCTGGATCGGGGCCCGGGTCGTGGTGCTCCCCGGGGTGACCATCGCCCCGGGCTGTGTCATCGGGGCCGGCTCGATCGTCACGTCGGACACGGAGCCCAACGGGGTCTACCTGGGGGTGCCGGCTCGTTGGGAACGGTGGCTGACCTAGTGACGCCTTCCGGCGTCCCCGCCCGGAGGAGTCAGTCGACCCCGCTCAGCGCCAGCTCGACGCACTCGCCGCAACTCTGATCCGTCGGGTCCTCGGCCAGGCGATCATCCTGGATGGGTCGGCCGCAGTTGACGCAGCGACCGTAGGTACCGTCGTCCAAGCGGGCCAGAGCCGCATCCACCTGGTCGAGGACCGCCTCGACCTCGTCGATGGAGGCTTCCGGGGTGGTGGTCCCGGCCGGGGTAGCTGGTGCCGACGGTGGCGCCTGTTCTCTGTCGACCAGGGGTTGTTCGCCTTCCTGACCCTGGTCGAAGAACGGCGACTCCGCCTCGGCGGCCTCGTCGGTCGTGTCTACCTCGACCACCTCGACCAGGACGTCCACGTCGTCGATCGCGACCTCGTCGACGACGTCCACCTCGTCGACCTCGTACCCTGCGTCCTCCGGTGGCAGCCCCGGTGACCCGCCCTCTTCCGACTCGGCGTCCAACGGGTGGTCGCGGTCCGTCAGGTGCTCAGGGTCCGTCAGGTTCCAACTGTCCATGAGGGGGAATCGTACCGGTCGATCGGCCGTTCCCCGTAGGTGCCGGCGCAGGTGAGCAGGTCGGCCCGTTCGTGGCACCTACAATCGCCCGATGATCCGTCTGGCCAGGGAGATCTGCGTGCCCTGGGCGCCGGGTCCAGCCATCCCGGGCCCAGAGCGTTGACCGGCAGGCTGGCTGGCTTGGCCGAATGGCGATCCGGCCCCCGCCGGAAACCCACTGCTGGCCGCGGCCGCGGCCGGCACACTCTGCCTGGCGGCCGGCTTGCTGGCCGGATGCTCCTCCGGATCAGCCGCCGCCACACCGACCACGCCCACCGCCTACGTGGCCACCGGGGCCAGCGTGGCCAACCCCGGCGACACGGTGGCCGTGGTGGACACGGTGAATGCCCGGGTGCAACCCGGGATCATCACCGGAACCCTGCCGGCGGCTCTGGCGGTAACCCCCGACGGCAAGGACGTCCTGGTGGTCAACAAAGGCGTCGACACCATCTCGGAGATCGACGTGGCATCGGGGAAGGTCGTGGAGAACGCCACCGTGGGGCTCGAGCCCGACGCCGTGGCCGTCACCCCCGGGGGCACCATGGCGCTGGTGGCCAACTTCGGCGACAACACGGTGACCCCGGTTTCGCTCCCCTCCCTCCGGCCGGGAAAGCCCTTTGCGGTGGGCCGACAGCCCGTAGCGGTGGCTGTGTCACCCAAGGGGAATCTGGCCCTGGTGGCGAACTACGAGGACGGAACCGTGACCCCTGTCACCCTGCCCTCCCTGGCCGTGGGGTCGCCCGTCCCGGTCGGGGCCGAGCCCGCTGCCGTCTACATCGCCCCAGGTGGGGAGACCGCTCTGGTGGCCGACTTCCAGACCACCTCGGTCACCCCGATCGATCTGTCGACCATGGCACCCGGAGCAGCCATCGGCGTGGGCGGCAACCCCACGGGCATTGCCGGGGCTGCCGGATCCGATATCGCCTACGTGAGCGGCGGCGACAGCGTGACCCCGATCAACGTGGGGACTCTGGTGGCCGGCACGCCGATCAAGGTCGGGACCACCGCCGAGGCTCTGGCAGTGGCGCCGGGCGGTACGACGGCTTGGGTGTGCGGCACCAACGGTGTCCTCATCCATGTGGACCTGACCCGAGCGCGGGTGATCAGGCAGGTCACCGTGGGGAACCAGCCCTCGGCCGTGGTCATCGCCACCGGTCGGGCGACTGCCGGCTGAGGGCGTCGACCTGGCGGGCACTCAAGGCGGACAGGAGCGGACGGTTCAGGTGTCCACCGGCGCCTGGAGCACCACGAACAAGACGTCCCGGCGTTTGGTGAAGCCGAGCCGCTCATAGAGCCGGATGGCGCCGGCATTCTCGCTGGCGGCGTGGAGGATGGGAACTGCTCCCCGGCCCTCCACCGAGGTGACCACGGCCCGCACCAGGAGTTCTGCGAGCCCCTGGTGACGGTGGGCCGGGTCGGTGGCCACCGCGCTCGACCTCCACATAACCGGGCGGTTGCAGGCGCTCACCGGCCATGGCCACCAGTCGTCCCTCACGGCGAATACCCAGGTAGCCCCCGAACTCGATGGTGCGGGCCACGAACGGTCCGGGCTGGGTCTCCGCCACCAGGGACAGCATGTCAGGAACGTCACGTTCTCCCAGGGGTAGCGGGGTGTCGGGCTGCGTCACCTCGATGGTGGGTGGAGCGAGCTGTTGGCAGACCATCTGAACGCCCGGCAGCTCGCGGAGGACCCGCCAGCCTGCGGGGGGACGACCAACCACGCCGGTGAGGGCCACGATGCCTCCGCTGCCAGTCATCTCGGCCAGGTCCCGCCAGTGGTCCTGGCCCGGAGGCTCGGGGAACGCACCGAACGGCGAGACGTCCGGGTGGAAGCGTGCCGCCAGCGGCGTGACCGTACCGAGCGTCTGACAGGGACCGGCGAGTGTCCACCACACGGGATTGTCGAGTTCGGACACAGGGGCCTGCTCCTGGGCTGATCGATCCGACACAGGCCAGATCTTCGCGCTCGAGCGGGAGGTGCCGGCAGGAGGCCCACCGTGCCGTCGACCCATCCGATCACTCGGCGGCACCCTCCGATTGTTCCGTCCGATCACCAGGGGCGGAGCCGATACGCTCCTCGGCGGGCCGTTAGCTCATCCGGTAGAGCAGGGGACTTTTAATCCCAAGGTGGCGAGATCGAGACTCGCACGGCCCACCAGTTCTCACCGGTTGCCCACCGGCTGACCACAAGCGATGCGCTCATCGGGGCACGACGGTGATCGCGCAGTGAAAGCCGGGTGGGGGACGTACGGATTACCCACTGGTTGCGCAATCGACATAGACCTCGCTCAGGTTCTCACCTTCGTCAACCCACCAGTGCACCTGATGTCTCGTTGACACTGAATGTGAATCCTTGACTGCACAACGTGACCTTTCAGGCAATGTCGTTGTATTTAAGTTTTTGGTGCTGACAGCCAGGGCATCGTCGTTTTGTGCGGAACTCGCGAGCCTTGTCCTGGGCCTGTCGCCTGCTGCTCGGCATGATCGGCGGCTGCATACTGTCCCTCGCTCTCCATGGCGTCGCGTCGGCCAGCCCCTTGTCGGCGGTGACCAAGGCGGTTCAACCAACGGTCTCACAGGCGGTGAAAGCACTGCCTGCGGTCAAGGCCGCCACTCCGGACAAGGAGGTTGCCCGCTCAACGTTGTCGACCACCAGCCGTGCTGTCGACTCGACGACCGCAACTTCCGGGACGCGCTACCAAGTCGGATGCAAGCAATCGCTCCGCCGCCGTGTCGGCCTCCTCGAAGGTTTCTTCGACAGGTAGCCCAGTGGCTCAGGCAGTGACTTCGGGCGCGGCACCGGTCGCTCAAACTCTCGCTCCGGTGACGAAGGCCGTTGCTCCAGTGACGAAGGCCGTAGCTCGGGTGACTCAATCGGTGGCTCCCGTCACCAACGTTGTCGCTCCGGCGACACAGACCGTTGTTCCGGCTGTGGCCCAGACCCTCGCTCCGGTAGCTCAAGTTCTGGCCCCTGTGACTCACACCGTGGCTCCCGTGGTCCAGGTGGTCGCCCCCGTGGTCCAGGCGGTGGCTCCCGTGGTGACCACGGTGACTCAGGTAGTCGCTCCTGTGGTGCAGGCGGTGGGCCCCGTGGTGACCACGGTGACTCAGGTAGTCGCTCCTGTCGTGCAAGCGGTGGGCCCGGTCGTGACCACGGTGACTCAGGCGGTGGCTCCGGTGGTCCAGGCGGTGGCTCCCGTGGTCCAGTCCCAAGGGGTACAGGCGGTCGCTCCGCTGAGCCAGTCCGGTACTCCGCCGGTTCAGCCCGTGGCTCCGATCGTTCCCACGACGACCAAGCGTGTCACTCCCACAGTCCAGTCCGTGACCCCGTCGAGTCAGCCTGTTGCTCCGAGCAAGGCTCTCCCCGCCGTAGCCGGGTCGCCCGCCCTCGCTCCCGTCCGCCAGGCGTCGGTCGCCGCTCACGGTACTCACAATGCGGTCTTCGACGAGTCTGTGGCAACGATCCCTCAGGCTCCTAGCGGGGCACCGGTAGGTCCGACAGGTCCACTTCAGGTGCCCCAGCCGGGGCCGAAGGTGGCCGGCTCATCGTCGTTCGGCGGGCAGACCGGCTCGGCCCTACAGCTGTTCGGCCGGACTACGTCTTCGTCTTCTCTCGACTCCCTGCGCTGGAGCCGGGCATCGTTCGACCGGTTTGGGCACCGGTCCATCCGCATCCTCCTGTCGCTCGACCGTCCCGGGTAGGCACCTCACAGCGCCTCTACGAGGCTGCTCAGATGCGTGCGACAGTGGCCGCTCCATCTTGCTGTCCGGAGATGGAAGGTCCCCTGGGCACGAGTCTGGGACCAGTGATTCGGCATCGGATGGCCGTGCCGGTGTTCCGTTCCGCTCTCCCTGCGGGGTAGTTGGAGGACCCGGTCCTTCGACCCGGTAGTTAGAGCATCGGTTCGCGGCTCCACCCGCATATTGCGCTCCCTTCGTGCTGGCCATGCGGGGCGGGCAGCTGGCGTGACGTCCGATTGCGGTCATCCACTGGTCGAACAGCCCCTGTGCGAGCCCTCAGGTACGGTCGCCGACGAATTCAGCCGTGTTCATGAATTTGATTTACAGCACATTTACTGGACACTGTTTGCGTAATTAATTCGGTCGACCCCCGAGGCATACCGCCAGGAATGGAGCACGGCCTGGAACAGGTTTCTCCAGGTTCTCCCTCGTAGAGGCTACTTCTGGATCGAGATTCCGCAAAAACCGTCAAATGGCGGTCCTAGAGTCGCGCCCAATTTTAGGTAAAAGAAAATGGGGGATTTAATTCAAATATTTCATTGACAAGTCGGCAGTTATCACTTAGAAGTAGATGGCAGAGGGCCACCCCGCCCTCAGATCCCAGGAGTTCCTCCTACGGGATCACCAAACTGCAGAAAGGAGAAAACCATGAGCAAGGGACTTTCGGTCTCTGAGCTGGACATGGAGCAGGCCGCTTACCTGCCTCCCCGTGAGGTGATGTGGGGGTGCCGCTCGGGCGGTGCCAGCTACAGCTCCGTCCACACCAATGTCGGCAGCTTCGACGGCAACGGTGACGGAAACACCTCGCAGGAGGGTCTCGTCAACGTGTCTTTGCTGAACGGGAACCTGGACGGTGTGGGTAACGGCGACACCATCCTCTCCCTGTAGGGGATGGACATCACTTCATCCCGAAGTGATCGTGCTGAGGGGGCGGCCTTGAGGCCGCCCCCTCAGTCACGTCTGGCTGGACCGGAGCGGGTCTCGGATCCCCGGTCGGTCATGACACCCGACGACCCCGATCGGTCGATGGCACCCTCCCCTCACAGCCCCCTGCGGCTCCAGGAGGGGACGGAGCTGCTCGGTAGGTACGAGGGCTCGGCCTACGAGCGACCCACCTACCTGGTACGTCGGAAGGACGGCCAGGTCGTCCACCTTTCGCATCTGCTTTACCTGGTCGCCAGCCTGATGGACGGCGAGCGGGACTTCTCGGAAATCGCTGAGGGACTGAGCTTGGAGCTCGGTCAACATGTCGTGGCGGACAACATCGAGTACCTGGTCGAGAAGAAGCTCCGACCGTCAGGCCTGATCGCCGGCTCCGCCGATGACGACCAGGCCCCGGCGCTGACTCGCTCGCTGCCCCTGCTGGCCCTTCGCTATCGGAGGCGGGTCATCCCAGCCCGCCTGCATCGGGGTGTCACCACGGCTCTGCAGCCACTCTTCTGGCCACCCATCGTCGTCTTGATGGTGGCTGGCCTGGTCGCTGCCAACATCTTGCTCTTCGGCGCTGACCGCACGGCGCTGACCCAGGCAGCCCGGCAGCTTCCGTTTCATCCCAACCTGTTCCTGCTCGTAACGGCGCTGGTGATCTTCTCCGGGTTCTTCCACGAGCTCGGCCATGCGACCGGCACGAGATACGGAGGCGGCTCACCTGGCGTCATGGGCGTCGGCATCTACCTGGCCTGGCCGGCCTTCTACACGGACCTCACCGATTCCTACCGGCTCAACCGGAGCGGGCGTCTCCGGTCGGACCTCGGCGGCGTCTACTTCAACGCCGTCCTCATCGTTGCCGCCGGGATCAGCTACCTGGCCACCGGTTTCGGCCCACTAGCCGTCTTCATGGTCGTCTCACAGGCCATGGCGGTCTACCAATTCCTGCCCTTCATCCGGCTGGACGGCTACTACATCATGAGCGACCTGGTCGGAGTGCCCAATCTCTTCTCCTACCTCGGCCCGGTGCTGAAGAGCATGTTCCGGCGCCCTGACCCCGCCACCAACGCCCGGCTGCATCTGCTGAAGCCGCGGGCCAGATTGGTGATCAAGATCTGGTCGCTCGTCACCATCGCATTCTTGGCCATCAACTTCGGGGGTCTGGCCGTCATGGCACCGATCATCATCCCCGCGGAGTTCGCCGCCATCCACCTCCAGGGCCAGGCGATGGTCGAAGCCTTTGCCAGAGGGGACGTTGCCATCGGCATCAACGACTTCCTCGACCTGATCATCGTGGCCGTGGCGCCTGTTGGCATGCTGCTCATCGCCGGCATCTTGATCCGGCGGGCCATCCAGGCCATCAAGAGGTGGTGGCCGACCCATCCCAAGGTCGCTGCGGCCTTCGCCGCGGTACTGCTCGGAGTGGTGCTGTTCCAAGGCCAGGGGACGATCGCGGGAATCACCGCCTCCCTGAGATCCCCCGGACCGGCTGTGACGGCCAAGGCCGTCCCTCCGACCCTGCCGACTGACGAAGTTCCCCGCCCAGAGGTCGTTTCCCCGGCCCAGCCGGCCTCGCCCACCCCCCTGCTGGCATCGCATCCCGTGCTGGACCAGTTCTACGTGGTGCAACCCGGCAACACGCTGTGGGGGATTGCCGCCCGGGAGCTCGGGGATCCCGAGCGCTGGCCGGCGATTTTCAATCTGAACGCCGGTAGGCCGCAACCAGGCGGAGGCACCCTGGTCGACCCCAATCTGATCTACCCGGGTTGGAGGCTCGAACTACCTGGCTCTCCGTCGGTGACGTCGGCCACCACCACGGCGAATTCGCCGGGGATCCAGATGGACGTCCTGGCCCGAGCGACCTCTCCGGCTCCTGAACAGATGGGGATCCACGTCGACAGTTCCGACGGGGCACCTCCCCCTGCCCCGGTTGCTACCGGCTCGGGGGCGGCAAACCCGATCAACCACCCGGTTGCCACGCAGGGCCCTTCGCCGGTGAGCACCACGCCAAGGGCCGGTGGTCCCAACGCAGCAACGGACGGGACGACCGTGACTCCGGCCCGCCAGCGCCAGACCACCACCAATCTGTCGAGGGTCGGCCGGGGATGTGCCCACAACGCCTCGGCCTGCCCTTCGGGCCAAGACAGCACGGGGCACCCCCACGGTCCTCCGGCGGGGACCCCCTCCCGGTCAAGCCCACCGTCGACGTCTCCACCGGCGACCGCCTCCTGGGGCAACCCCACCCCGCGTCGGCCCGGCGTGGGTCCCAGCAGCGGAGACGCGGGGAGCGGCCGACCACCGAACGGCCTTCCCGACGAACGGGGCCCTCCGGGCGCCGGGCGGAGGAACGTCGGATCGATAACTCTGACCAGGCCTGCCGCATCGAGGTAGGACGACTGCCGGGGCACCCGGCGCCTGGCGTTCTCCCCGGCGGCCCGATCAGCTGAGCGGCGACGCCCTCAGGCCAGACCGAGGTGTCGCTCGATCATCTCGACCCGCTGACGAAGTTCAGCGACCTCGGCATCCACCGATCGTGCGTGGTCGAGCTGGCGCTGAATGCGGGGTGATCGAAGCGCCCGATCGATCACGGCATCGAGTGGGACCATCCGTTGGGGACCGTGCGTTCCGGCCACCATGCGCGAGGACAACTGGCCCGAGCGGTACCACGAACGCAAGGTCGACCGGGCCACCCCGGTCGCCGCCGAGGCCTCTTCGAGGGTCACCCACCCCTCCACTTCCGGCAATTCGGCCAGCTGGGTCAACAGCTCGTCCCAATCGACCGTTGTCCGATTCTCCTCGGTCCCACCGCTCCGTTCCCCGGGGTTATCAGTTGCCACGATCGTCGACCCTATCAAATAGCATGGTCTTGACAAGGCTCGTACGATAACTACATGTTCGAACGATTTACCGACCGTGCCCGCCGTGTTCTCGTCGCCGCCCAAGAGGAGGCCAAGGACTTCCACCACGAATTCATAAGACCGGAGCACCTCTTGCTGGGTCTCGCCCAGGGCGAGGGCCTCGCAGCCAGGGCTCTCGGTGAGGTCGGCGTGACTCCCGAGCGGCTGCGGGCCAAGGTAGGCGCGACCATCGAGCGCTCCAAGGCCGATGAGGTCGGGCCGAAGGTTCCGTTCAGTCCGGACGCCAAGCAGGCACTCGAACGCTCACTCCGACAGGCGCTCCGGCTGGGCCACAACTACATCGGCACGGAACACCTCCTACTCGGCGTCTTTCAGGTGTTCAAGGACGACACGACCCTCAGACAGCTCCTCGGCGTGGACCCCGCCGACGTACGAGCGCGCTTGGACGAGTTGATACCCAAGGGTGCGGTGGCCGACCTCCCTCAATCACCTGCCGCCGCCGGTGCGCTCGGGCTGGCTCGCGAGATGGCCGGCTCCGGACCGATGAATACCGGTCACCTTCTTGTCGCCGTACTGAGCGACACGGCTTCTCAGGGCAGCAGGGCACTGGCCACCCTCGGCGTGACAGTCGAATCGCTCACTTCGCAATTGGGGAAGATTCCTCTCGACGGGACAACCGACGCACCACCACGACCCCAGATCGTCGAGATCAAGCTCGGCGACACGACCACCACGATCGGCGATCCGGAACTCGCCGCCGCATTGGGTGGGCTCACCCCCGAAGAACTGCGCTTGGCCCTCCGGGGCGCCCTGGTGGATCATTCAGGTGAGCCTGAGTCGGGGTCTGAGCAGGCCGGCTGACCACCGACTTCCAACCCCACGGCGTAACCGGCGTGTGGAAAACTGGTGGCGAGCTCGCCGACGCGCCAGCCGTGCAGTGACAACACAGGTGGTCCGGCGCGAGCTCCAGTGGACGCCTGGCTCGACAATTCAGCTCCACCCCGGCAAGCGGGTGCGGACCCCTGAGACGGTCACCGACCGGGAAGGAGCGTGGGTTTGACCGAACTGGACGGACCCCAGGAGCTCCACGGTCGGAACCTCGCCCTGGTCTTCTCGGGATTGATGCTCGTCATGCTGATGGCGGCACTCGACTCGACCATCGTGGCCACCGCCCTGCCGACCATTGCCGGCGACCTCGGCGGGTTGAACCACATCTCGTGGGTCACCACGGCGTATCTCCTGGCCCAGACCGTGGTCACTCCTCTCTACGGCAAGCTGGGCGACCAGTTCGGGCGCCGTATCGTCCTCCAGATCGGCCTGGTGATCTTCCTGGTCGGGTCGGCCCTCTGCGGCATCAGCCACACGTTTCCGGAGTTGATCGCCTTCCGGGCCCTCCAGGGTCTGGGCGGTGGCGGCCTCATCGTCAGCGCCCAGGCGGCCATCGGGGATGTCGTCCCTCCCCGTCAGCGCGGCCGGTACCAGGGGCTGTTCGGGGCGGTCTTCGGACTGGCCACCGTCATCGGTCCACTGCTCGGCGGGACCCTGACCACCAACCTCTCGTGGCGGTGGATCTTCTACATCAATGTGCCCATAGGTGTCTTGGCCCTGGTGGTGTTGGCCGCCACCTTGCCGACGGTGGCCACCCGAACGCATCACCGCATCGACTACCTGGGCGCGGGTCTGCTGGCGTTGGCCCTGGCCTCGCTGGTGCTGATGGTGAGCCTGGGTGGCACCACCTACCCGTGGGCTTCGACCCAAGTCGTGGGTCTGGGGGCCGTCAGCCTGGTCGCCCTGGGCGGCTTCTTGCTGGCCGAACGGCGGGCGGCCGAGCCGGTCCTCCCGTTGCTGCTCCTCAGGAATCAGGTCTTCGTCACGGCCGGCATCGTCGCCGTGCTGCTCGGATTCGCCATGTTCGGGACCATCACCTTCCTCCCTCTCTACTTCCAGGTGGTCAAAGGGGCCTCGCCCACCGGGTCCGGGCTGGATCTCCTTCCGCTGATGGGCGGGCTGCTGATCACGTCCATCGTCGGCGGTCAGATCGTCTCGCATACCGGGAAGTACCGGGCGTTCCCGATCGTCGGGACCGCCATCATGACCGTCGGGCTCTTCCTGCTCTCGAACCTCTCGCCCGAGACATCGACACTGGAGGCAGCCGGCTACATGTTCGTGACGGGCTTCGGGATCGGCCTGGTCATGCAGGTCCTGGTGGTCGCGGTGCAGAACGCCGTCGGACTACGAGGAGCTCGGCGTGGCCACCTCGGGCAATACCCTCTTCCGAAACATCGGCAGCTCCGTGGGAACAGCCATCGTCGGCACCATCTTCGCCACCGAGCTGGCCAGCCATCTGCGGGCCGACTTCCCCCACGCCTCGTCGGCCCAGCTCAATACGTCCCACTTCAGCTCGGCCACCTTGGCCAAGCTTCCCCCGGCCATCCACGAGACGTACCTGGCCGCCTACGCCAGCTCCCTCGATACGGCATTCAAAGTGGCCGGCTTCGTCTCCATCGCCGCGTTCATCGCCTCGTGGTTCATCAAGCAGCTCCCCATGCGCGAGACCATGACCACCGAGGATCTGGGCGGCGCCTTCGGTGCCCCCCGTTCCGGCGACTCGCTATCGGAGATCCTCCGGGCCCTCAGCGTCCTGGTCGGCCGCCAGCAGATGCGCCAGTGGCTCGAGCGGGTGGCCTCCGACGCCGGCATGGACCTGCCCATCGCCGATGGATGGGTGCTGGTGCAGCTGCGCCGGGATCCGTCCGTGGACCTCACGTCCCTGGCCTCCAGCCAGAAGATCCCGCTCAATGCCCTCGAGGGCGCGGTGGCCGACCTCGTCGAACGTGGTCTCCTGGCCCGTCCCGAACCCGAGGCACTGGCGGCCGGAACCGATTCGACGGACCCAGTCGGGGAGGGAGCCGGGCTAACGGACTCGACGGAAGCTGTGGCCGCCCTGCCGGCGGCCTACTCGCTCAGCCCGAGTGGCGCCTTGGTGGCTGATCAACTCATCGACGCCGTGCGAACCCGGCTCAGCGGTCTGTTGCAGGGATGGTCGCCCGAGCAGTACCCCGAACTCGTTCGCCTCCTGGACCAGTTCGCCTCAGACATTGTCCCGGGCACCCATGCCATGGCCGGCGTACCGGCCGGGAGCAGCGCTCCTCTCGTCGGACCGTAAGCGTCGCCTCCTGGCACCCTAAGCGCTGTCGAGGGGCCGATCCCGGGCTCTGATGGACCGGCTAATCACCTGGCTGAACAGGTGGAAGATAAAGGTGGCGGAATTCTGGGCCGATAGGCAACTATGACCGGGCCCGGAGTGGAGCCCGGCACGGGAACCGGAGGGCAGGATGACAGACGTGGCCGACCTCATCAGCAAGGCTCGAGTGGTACTGGGTGATGGGGCCACCATCACGGCGGCGGGGGTGCTGGGGCTTCAGGACAACTATGCGGCCATCCTGGTGGCCGGGTTGGCGGCGGATGCGGTCGTCGGAGATGCCGTCGGCAGCCCACTCGCCGCTGGCGTGGCGGGTGGGGTCAGCACCCATGCGGCCCGTGACATCAACGCCCAGGCGCAGGGGGTCACCACCCGCATGCTGGTGGCAGTGACTCCGGAGACGATCCACCTGCTGGGACTGCCGGCGACCGGGACTACGCCCAACCGGGAACTTCTGCATCTCTCCCGAGCCACCACCACTTGCTCGGTGAAGAAGATGGGACTGTCCCGACGCATCCACCTCTCGGACTCGGCGACCGGGACCGAGATCGGCATGACCGGATCGATGGCACCCTTCTCGGCGTACACCGCAGGAACGAAGAGCGTACTGTCGGAGCTGGCGGCCTGACTGTACCGGGCCTTCGCCGCTCCTGTTAGGAGGCACTGTCTCCCGGCTCGGGAATCCACCCGGTCGGAGCGGATTCCCCGACCCGTCCGGTCCCATAGGTTTGCCGAGCCACGCGGTGCCACCTGACCGGCCTCGCTCGCGCCCCCGTCGGCCACCCTCCCCTCTCTGGCCTGGGCCGGCCACCACGCTCTCGCCCGTCAGCCCGGAACCCAAAAACGCGGTTGACCGACCACTCCGCGCGCTGCAACCTAAGAAGCAGCGGGGGGGCACACGGTTCGCCATCCACGAAGGGAGTCCCGGCATGGGAACGATCACCACGACAGACGGTACGGAGATCTTCTACAAGGACTGGGGAAGCGGCCAGCCCATCGTCTTCAGCCACGGTTGGCCCCTGTCATCGGACGACTGGGACGCCCAGATGATGTTCTTTCTCCTCCACGGGTATCGGGTCATCGCCCACGACCGGCGTGGCCACGGACGCTCCACGCAGACCTCCGACGGACACGACATGGACCACTATGCGGACGACCTGGCTGCGGTCACCGCCCATCTCGACCTCCGGAACGCCATTCATGTCGGTCACTCGACCGGCGGAGGCGAGGTGACTCGATACATCGCCCGGCACGGGGAAAGCCGGGTGGACAAGGCGGTGCTGATCAGCTCGGTGCCACCACTGATGCTGAAGACCGAGGCCAACCCGGGTGGCCTACCCAAGGAGGTCTTCGACGGCCTCCAGGACCAGGTGGCCACCAACCGCTCGCAGTTCTATCGGGACCTCCCCGAAGGTCCCTTCTACGGGTTCAACCGCCCGGGAGCCAAGCCCGTGCCCGGGATCATCGACAACTGGTGGCGTCAGGGGATGATGGGCGGGGCCAAAGCCCACTACGACGGAATCGTGGCCTTCTCGCAGACCGATTTCACCGAGGACCTGCAGAAGATCTCCGTACCGGTCCTGGTGATGCACGGCGACGATGATCAGATCGTTCCCTACGCCGACTCGGGCCCGCTGTCCGCCAAGCTGGTCCAGAACGGGACGCTCAAGACCTACAGCGGCTTCCCGCACGGAATGCCGACGACGGAGGCCGCAACCATCAATGCCGACCTGTTGGAGTTCCTGAAGTCCTAAGTGTTCGAGCAGCTGCCCCGCCCTCCGTACTGAGGAACGACCTCCAAGGCACCGACTGTCGAAAGAGACCCTGGGCCGGTCACCACAGGTCTCAGCAGGTTTGCCCCTGGGTGTGGGAGTGGATTCCCACATCTGCCGAGTTGACCTCTCCGATGCTGGGCGTGCCGGAGCGCTCCGGCGATGAGTCGTAGATCGTCGCCCCGATGTTGCTCCCAGACGCCGGGGGTACTCCGGTCCCCAGGGCCTGCGCCAAGGCCTTGCTCCGGAAGTTGACGAACTCGCAGTAGCGGCCGGGGCCGAACGTACCCCTCCAGGAGGCCGTTTGCTGGGCATCGGCGGGAAGCAGCTGACGGACCAGGTTCTCGGCCACGGCCAGGTGGGTAGCGGACCCGAACGACAGGTGCCAACCGACGACCTTGCCTCCGCTCACGTGGAGGGCCGTGAACTCGGGCACCTTCCGACCATTGACGGTAACGATCGGCCCGTACCCGGCTGTGGTCCCCGCGGTGGTCGGAACGTGCGCCACCTTCCATGACGCGAGGCTGGCCCCGAGTTCGGCCGTGGTGCTGGGCACCGTGTGGGTGGTGGCCCCGGTGGATGCGGTCGACGTGGTCACCGCCGCGGGACTCGAGGAACAAGCAGCGAAGACCAGCCCCACACAGCACACCAGTGTGGCAGCCAGTCCACGGGCCGCGGTGGCTCGTCTCCGTTCAACCGTCACTGTCATGTGAGCGACCTCTCGACCACTGGCGGGCCGGCCCACCCGGGGGGCCGGTACGCCGGGGCGGGCTTTCCGTCAGTCCTGACGCTACTTGACGATCTTCAGGCTGAAGGATGACGTCGCCGTCTGAGCCGTGGGCTTGGTGGAGTCGGTGACCTTGACTTTGATGGTGTAGGTACCCGGCGCCACCTTCGTGGACACGGTGCCGGCCAGCAGTCCCGACGTGCTGATCGTGAGGCCCGCCGGAAGCGTGCCGTTGGCAGCCCACTTGAGCGGTGTCGTCCCACCGGCGGCGGCGAACTGCTTGCTGTAGTGGTTGCCTTCGGTCAAGGTCGACAGGGAGGTGGTCGTCACGTGAAGTCCGACCACCTTGAGGGTGAATACCTGGGTGACCTGCCCGACTCCGTTGGAAGCGACGAAGAGGATCTGGAACGATCCGGTCGCCGTGGCCTTACCGGAGAGTACGCCGGCGGTGAACTTGACTCCCGCAGGCAGGTTGCCCCGCTCCGTGATGGTCGGTGTCGGTGATCCGGTTGCCGTCACCGTGAAGGTTCCGGTGGCCGCCTTGGTGAAGGTGGCGGTGTTCGCCGAGGTGATGGCCGGCGTGGAGTCCACCGTGAGGGTGAACGACTGGGTGGCATCCGGATTGACCCCGTTGCCGGCGTCGATGACGAAGTTGTAGGAGCCGACCGATCCAGCACCCGGGGTCCCGGCCAGGGTGGCGGTGCCATCCCCGTTGTCGGTGAAGCTCACTCCACTCGGGAGAGATCCGGCCTCGGTGATCGACGAGGTCGGCAAGCCGGTGGTGGTGACGGTGAAGGCTCCGGTTATGCCCTGGGTGAAGGTGGTGCTGTCGGCCGAGGTGATGCCGGGGGCCACATCGACCGTCAGGGTGAAGGCCTGCGTTGCATTCGGGCTGACTCCGTTGGAGGCCCCGAGGTTGAAGTGGTACACGCCGTGGGTGCCCGCGGCAGGGGTCCCGGCCAGGGTGGCCGTGCCGTCACCGTTGTCGGTGAAGGTCACACCGCTCGGCAGGGTGCCGGACTTGGAAACCGACGGTGTGGGCAGGCCCGTGGTAGTCACCGTGAAGCTGCTGGTGCTGCCCTCGGTGAAGGTGGCGGCGTTCCCCGAGGTGATGGTCGGGGCCACTTGCACCGTCAGGGTGAAGGACTGGACGGCGTCGGGACTGACCCCGTTGGAGGCGTCGATGGTGAAGTTGTAGACACCGTTGGTTCCCGCCGCCGGGGTTCCGGCCAGGGTGGCGGTGCCGTTACCGTTGTCGGTGAGCGAGACCCCGCTGGGCAGGGCCCCCGACTCGGTCAGCGATGCGGTGGGCAGCCCCGTGGTCGTGACCTTGAAGGTCCCCGCTACACCCTCGGTGAAGGAGGTGTGGTCGGCCGAGGTGATGCCCGGGGCCACTTGCACGGTGAGGGTGAAGGCTTGGCTGGCGTCCGGGCTGACCCCGTTGGAGGCGCCGATGGTGAAGTTGTAGATGCCCTTGGTCCCAGCCGCCGGGGTCCCGGCCAAGGTGGCGGTGCCGTCACCGTTGTCGTTGAAGCTGACGCCAGTGGGCAGTTTGCCGGACTCGGAGATGGACGCCGTCGGTAGACCGGTGGTGGTGACGGTGAAGGTCCCGGCATGGCCTTCGGCGAAGGTGGCACCGTCGGCCGAGGTGATGGTCGGCGCGGCGTCCACGGTCAGGGTGAAGGACTGGACAGCGTCCGAGCCCACTCCGTTGGTGGCATCGATGGAGAGGTCGTAGACACCGTTGGAGCCCACCGCCGGGGTCCCGGCCAGGGTGGCTGTGCCGTCACCGTCGTCGGTGAAGCTGACGCCGGTCGGGAGGCCTCCGGCCTCCGAAAGCGAAGCCGTCGGCAGACCGGTGGTGGTGACGGTGAAGGTGCCGGGGCTCGCCTCGGTGAAGGTGGTGTTGTCCGCCGAGGTGATGCCCGGTGAGACATCCACAGTCAGGGTGAAGTGCTGAGTGGCGTCCGGAGTCACCCCGTTGGTGGCATCGATGGTGAAGGGGTAGTGGCCGTTGGTCCCGGCAGCCGGCGTCCCGGCCAGCGTGGCCGTGCCGTCCATGTTGTCGGTGAAGCTGACGCCGGTGGGCAGGGTGCCGGACTCTGTCACCGAGGCCGTAGGCAGGCCGGCGGTGGTGACGGTGAAGGTGCCGGGGCTTCCCTCGGTGAACGTGGTGTTGTCGGCCGACGTGATGCTGGGCGAGAGGTCCACAGTCAAAGTGAAGTTCTGGGTGGCGTCCGGGTTGACCCCGTTGGTGGCGTCGATGGTGAAGTGGTAGGTGCCGTTGGTTCCGGCGGCCGGCGTCCCGGCCAGGGTGGCTGTGCCGTCACCGTTGTCGGTGAAGCTGACACCGGTGGGCAGGTTCCCGGACTCGGAGAGCGAGGCCGTGGGCAGACCGGTAGTGGTCACCGTGAAGGTGCCCGGGCTTCCCTCGATGAAGGTGGTGCTGTCCCCCGAGGTGATGCCGGGGGCCACATCGACGATCAGCGTGAAGGACTGACTGGCATCCGGGCTGACCCCGTTGGTGGCGCCCACGGTGAAGTGGTAGGTGCCGTTGCTCCCGGCCGCCGGGGTCCCCGCCAGGGTGGCGGTGCCATCACCGTTGTCACTGAAGCTGACACCGGGGGGCAGTCCCCCGCTCTCCGAGAGGGAGGCAGTCGGCCGGCCGGTGGTGGTCACCGTGAAGGTTCCCGCACTCCCCTCGGTGAAGGTGGCGCTGTTCCCGGACGTGATGGTCGGGGCCACGTCCACGGTCAGTGTGAAGGACTGGAGAGCGTCCGGGCTGACCCCGTTGGTGGCGTCGATGGTGAAGTTGTAGACACCGTTGGTTCCTGCGGCCGGGGTCCCGGCCAAGGAGGCGGTGCCGTCATTGTTGTCGGTGAAGCTCACACCGTTGGGCAGCGCGCCCGACTCGGAGAGGGCCGCGGTCGGCAGCCCGGTGCTGGTCACGGTGAAGGTCCCGGCGCTTCCTTCGATGAACGTGGTGCTATCGGCCGAGGTGATGCCGGGGGCCACGTCCACAGTCAGCGTGAAGGACTGGCTGGCGTCCGTGCCGATCCCGTTGGAAGCCCCGATGGTGAAGTTGTAGTGGCCGTTGGTCCCCGGTGCCGGGGTCCCGGCCAGGGTGGCCGTGCCGTCCCCGTTGTCGGTGAAGGTCACTCCGGTGGGCAGGGCCCCGGACTCGGAGAGAGACGGCGTCGGCAAGCCATCGGTAGTCACGGTGAAGGTACCGGCACTCCCCTCGGTGAACGTGGTGTCGGCCCCGGAGGTGATGGTCGGCGGGCCGTCCACTACCAGGGTGAAGGACTGGGTGGCATCCGGGCTGACCCCGTTGCCGGCCTCGATGGTGAGGTTGTAGACGCCGTTGCTACCCGTTGCCGGGGTCCCGGCCAGGGTGCCGGTCCCGTCGGCATTGTCGCTGAAGTTGATACCGGCCGGGAGTGCTCCGATTTCGGTGAGAGCAGCCGTGGGCAGTCCGGTGGTGGTCACCGTGAAGGTGCCGGCAACCTGCTCAGTGAAGGTGGTGGTGTCCCCGGAGGTGATCCCAGGGGCTACGTCGACGGTCAGGGTGAAGGACTGAGTCGCCGGGTTCCCGATCCCATTGGTGGCGGTGATGGTGAAGTTGTAGGTGCCATTGGTGCCGGCGGCCGGGGTCCCGGACAAGGTGGCCGTGCCGTCCCCGTTGTCGGTGAAGGTCACACCGGTCGGGAGGGCTCCGGACTCGGAAAGACCGGGTAGGGGGAGGCCGGTGGTGGTCACCGTGAAGGTGCCGGCGTTCTGCTCGGCGAACGTGGCGCTGTTAGTCGAGGTGATGGTCGGCGCGGCATCCACGGTCAGGGTGAAGGCCTGGGCGCCGGCCGGGTTCACACCGTTGGTGGCATTGAGGGTCAGGTTGTAGACCCCGTTGCTCCCGACGGCCGGTGTACCGGCCAACGTGGCGGTGCCGTTGCCATTGTCGGTGAAGGTGACGCCGGTCGGGAGGGTCCCGGACTCGGAGATGGAGTCCGTGGGCAGACCCGTGGTCGTCACCGTGAAGCTGCCCGGATTCTGTTCGGTGAAGGTGGTGTTGTTGGCGGAGGTAAACCCTGGAGCGGCGTCCACTGTGAGGGTGAACGACTGGGTGGCCGGGGTGCCAACGGAGTTGTTGGCCGTGATCGTGATGGGGTAGACGCCGTTGCTCCCGACGGCCGGGGTCCCGGCCAGGGTGGCCGTCCCGTCGCCATTGTTGGTGAGGCTGACGCCGCCCGGTAGGGCTCCGGACTCGGTGATGCTGGTCGGAGTGGGGTTTCCAGTGGTGGTGATGGTGAACGTCCCGGCGGCCTGCTCGGTGAAGGTGGCACTGTTGCCCGAGGTGATCGCCGCCGGGCTGTCGACCGTGAGGGTGAAGGCCTGGGTGGCCGCACTCCCGATGGAGTTGTTGGCCGAGATGGTGATGTTGTAGACGCCGCTGGTCCCCGCACCGGGCGTACCGGCCAGCGTGGCTGTTCCGTTGCCATTGTCGGTGAGGGTGACGCCACTCGGCAGGGCCCCGGACTTAGTGATGGCCGGGGTGGGGCTGCCGGTGGTGGTCACGGTAAAGGTACCCGACACTCCGGTGGTGAAGGTGGTGGAATTGCCCGAGGTGATCGAAGGGGCCACGCCGAGTGTGATCGGGTTGTTGGTGGCGCTGGACGACGGGCCGGTGCCCACACTGCTGACCGCGGCCACGGACACGTTGTACTGACTGCCGTTGCTCAGGCCGGTCAAGGACTCGGTGGTGGCCGTGGAGTTGAAGGTTTGGCTCACCGTGGTGCCGCCCCCGACCGGGGTGGCCTTTACCGTGTAGCCGGTAATGGAGGCGGTACCCGAGTCGCTGGGTGCGGACCAACTGACTGACACCGAGCCGTTCCCTGGCGTCCCACTGACGCCCGAGGGGGCGCCGGGGAGGGCTGTCCAGCTGAGGGAGATGCTGCCAGGGCAACCGGCGTAGGCGCTATTGACCCCGCTCGTGGCGGTGTTGTTGCCCCCGCCGGCACCAGTGCTGCAACCGGAGATGCCTTGGGCCTGTTGCTTACCGGCCGCGGTGGAGGTCCCGCTCCCCGCGGCGAACGTGGGATTGGAGCCGTTGGCGAAGCTGGTCAGGAGAGCAGTCGACACCCATGAGGAGCCGGCCCCGCCGCCGCCACTACCGAGTTGCGGCGTGATCAGGCAGTAGTTCCCCGCGCCACCTCCGCCGCCGGCGAGGCCCCCGCCGCCCCCGCCGCCGCCGTTGTCCTCGTTCCCGCTTCCGTTGGTGCCGCCGACCCCACCGGCTCCTGCGCCTGTACCCGTGGCCGGCGCGGAGCCAGCCGTGCCGGCTGGACCAGTACCGCTGCTCAACTTGGCGCCTCCGGCGCCGCCCGTACTGTTCCCCGCCCCGCCGCCACCGGTTGTGGCCGTGGTGCTGCTCGTGCCGCTGGGAGCTCCGACTCCGCCGGCGCCGCCGCCGCCACCCGATTGACTCTTGCTGTCGGAACCGCCGCCGCCCCCGCCGAAGCCCTGGCCACTGGCCGAGCCACCTGGAGCGTTGGCGTCGACCTCCGATGAGGCAGTCGCACCACTGGTCGCCCCGGCGTTGCCCACACCACCACTTCCGCCGTTTCCATTACATCCGGCACCGCCGCCACCGCCGCCGCCAGCCGAAATCGCCATCAGAGTGGCGCAGGGTGAGCCCGCCGTCCCATACACGCAAACTGCGGTGGCACCGCCGCCGCCACCGCCACCCGAAGACTCACCCTCAGTGGACGAGTACATGCCACCGTTGGCACCGTTGGCATAACCGGTTCCTCCGGTGCCACCTGTACCGGAGGAACCGGACTGGTGGGCCGCTCCACCACCGCCACCACATCCGATGAACGTGGCGATGCTCTCTCCGGCCGGCACGGAAAAGGTTCCGATGACCGCACCGCCAGCACCGCCGACCGCGGTGTTCTCGGTGTTGCCCAGTGCGTAGGGCGAGCTACCAGCGCCGCCGCCACCGCCACCATAGATGGTGATCGAGGCACTGCCGCCTCCGGTCGCCGAGGACAGCGTGGTGTAGTACCAGGTCCCGCAGGTGAGGGATGACACCTGGGTGCCACCGGTGGTGTACCAGACCGGAGTGGCGGAGAACGCCGCCGCCGGCGTTGCCGTGGCAAGAGCGAAGACCCCGCCGACGAGGACCACGGCCAGCAAGGCTGTGGTGCCCGTCCTCAACCTCGTTGTCAGGCTGCGCAGACCGTTCATCTGTTGTTCCCCTTCACTTTTGTTGCACCAGCGGAAGCGCACGGAGCCCGACCGCTTTGTCAATGGTTCTAAGACTTTCCTACGAAGCGATGGTGAGCTTGAGCGACGCCGTGGCCGTCTGGACCTTCCCCTTGGTGGAGTCGATCACCTGGACCTTGATGGTGTAAGTGCCGGCTTTGACGCTCTTGGCCACGGTGCCGGACAGGAGTCCCGACGAGGAGAGGGTGAGCCCCTTCGGCGGCGTGCCCTCCTCGGACCAGGTCAGCGGCTTGATGCCCCCGGTGGACGCCAGCTGGTCGGAGTAGTGCTTGGTCTCGGTCAGCTTCGGCAGCGTGGTCGTCGTGATCTTGAGGCCCTGCACGGTGAGAGTGAAGTCCTGAACCGTCCCCGACCCAATGCCGTTGTTGGCCACGAACGCGATGTCGAAGGTCCCGCTCTTGGTGGGCGTGCCCGCCAACGTGTTGCCGGAGAACCTCAGCCCGGTGGGCAACGTTCCCACCTCGGTGATGGTCGGCGTGGGCACCCCGGTGGTGGTGACGGTGAAGGTCTTGGCCACACCGTCGACGAACGTGGCACTGGCTGCCGACGTGAACGCCGGCGGCGAACCCACGGTCAGGGCGAATGGCTGACTGGCGGGGGTGCCCACCCCGTTGGTGGCGGTGAAGGTGATGTTGAAGACGCCGCTTTGAGTGGGCGTGCCCGACAGCACATTGTGGGTGAAGGTCACGCCGGTAGGCAAGGTCCCCGACTCGGCGATGGAGGGGGTCGGAGTGCCGGTGGCAGTGACCACGAAGTTGTTCGAGCTGCCCTCGGCGAAGGTGGAGCTGTCGGCCGAGGTGATGGTCGGTGCGGCGTCCACCGTCAGGGTGAAGGACTGGGTGGCATCCGAGCCGACCCCGTTGGAGGCCTTCACCGTGATCGGGAAGGTGCCGTTGACGGTGGGGGTCCCGGCCAGGGTGGCGGTGCCGTCACCGTTGTCGGTGAAGGTCACACCGGCGGGCAGAGACCCGGTTTGGGTCAGCGACGCCGTCGGGTTGCCCGTCGAGGTCACGGTGAAGGTGCCTGCCGCGCCCTGGTTGAAGGTGGTGGCATTGCTCGAAGTGATGGCCGGAGCGGCGTGCACGGTCAAGGTGAAGGACTGCACGGCGTCCGAGCCGACCCCGTTGGAGGCATCGAAGCTGATGGGGTAGATGCCCCCGGAGGTCGGGTTGCCGGCCAGGGTGGCGGTCCCATTGCCGTTGTCGGTGAAGGTCACACCACCCGGCAGGGTCCCGCTTTCGGCGATGGAGGGAGTGGGCGTGCCGGTCGACGTCACGGTGAAGGTGCCGGCCGTGCCCTTGGTGAAGGTCTTGCCGGCGGCCGAGGTGATCGTCGGTGCGGCGTCGACCGTCAGGGTGAAGGACTGGGTGGCATCCGAGCCGACCCCGTTGGAGGCCTTCACCGTGATCGGGAAGGTGCCGTTGACGGTGGGGGTCCCGGCCAGGGTGGCGGTGCCGTCACCGTTGTCGGTCAGGGTGACGCCGGCCGGCAGGGAACCGGTCTCCGACACCGAGGCCGTGGGGTTGCCCGTCGACGTGACGGTGAAGGTCCCAGCCGATCCTTCGGTAAAGGTCGTGGCGTGGGCCGAAGTGATGGCCGGAGCGGCGTGCACGGTCAAGGTGAAGGACTGCACGGCGTCCGAGCCGACCCCGTTGGAGGCATCGAAGCTGATGGGGTAGACGCCCCCGGAGGTCGGGTTGCCGGCCAGGGTGGCGGTCCCATTGCCGTTGTCGATGAAGGTCACACCACCCGGCAGGGTCCCGCTTTCGGCGATGGAGGGAGTGGGCGTCCCGGTCGACGTCACGGTGAAGGTACCGGCCGCGCCCTTGGTGAGGGTCTTGCCGGCGGCCGAGGTGATGGTCGGGGCGCCGTCGACCGTCAAAATGAACGACTGGGTGGCGTCCGAGCCGACCCCGTTGGAAGCCTTCACCGTGATCGGGAAGGTGCCGTTGACGGTGGGGGTCCCGGCCAGGGTGGCGGTGCCGTCACCGTTGTCGGTGAGGGTGACACCGGCCGGCAGGGTGCCGCTCTCCGACACCGAGGCCGTGGGGTTGCCCGTCGACGTGACGGTGAAGGTCCCAGCCGATCCTTCGGTAAAGGTCGTGGCGTGGGCCGAGGTGATGGCCGGAGCGGCTTGCACCGTCAGGGTGAAGGACTGGATGGCGTCCGAGCCGACCCCGTTGGAGGCGTCAAAGGACAGGTCGTAGGTCCCGGCAGTCCCGGCCGCCGGGGTGCCGGTCAGAGTGGCGGTGCCGTCCCCGTTGTCGGTGAAGCCCACACCGGTAGGCAGCGCCCCCGATTCAGCCAACGACGGGGTCGGCGTTCCGGTCGAGGTGACCGTGAAAGTGAGCGGATGTCCCACCGTGCCGGTGGCACTGGCGTCGGAGGTGATGTCCGGTGACGCATCGACCGTGAGGGTGAAGGTCTGGGTGGCCGGGCTACCGACTCCGTTGGATGCGGTGATGGAGAACGAGTAGACCCCGTCGGCCCCGACGGCGGGCGTCCCGCCCAGGGTGGCCGTCCCATTGCCGTTGTCGGTGAAGTTCACACCGTTTGGAAGGTTCCCGGACTCGGAGAGGGTCGCGGTCGGGATCCCCGTAGACGTGACGGTGAAGGACCCATCGGAGCCCACCTGGAAGGTGGTGTTGTCACCGGAGGTGATAGCCGGAGGAATGAGGGTGGTGTTCACCGTGAGGGCGAAGGACTGGCTGGCGTCCGGACTGATGCCGTTGGAGGCGCCGAGGGTGATGACGTACGTCCCGGTGGTGCCGGCCGCCGGCGTCCCGCCCAGGGTGGCGGTGCCATTTCCGTTGTCGGTGAAGGTCAAGCCGGAGGGAAGGGCCCCCGACTCGGACAGAGAGGCTGTCGGGTTGGCCGTCGAGGTGACGGTGAACGAGCTGGAGATCGTTTCGGCAAAGCTCGTACTGTCAGCCGACGTGATGACCGGGGCGGCATCCACCGTGAGGGTGAAGGACTGGGAGGCCTCAGGGTTGATCCCGTTGGAGGCGTGAATGGTGAAGGGGTACGAGCCGCCCGTGCCAGCCGCCGGAGTGCCGGACAGGGTGGCAGTGCCGTCGCCGTTGTCGACCAGGTTCACCCCGGACGGGAGCGAGCCGGTTTCCGACAGCGAGGCGGTCGGGTTGCCGGTCGAGGTCACAGTGAAGGTACCGGCGGCGCCGACGGTGAAGGTGGTGGCCGGGGCCGAGGTGATGGTCGGAGCCACATCCACGGTGAGGGTGAAGGACTGGGACGCCGCCGGGCTCACACCGTTGGAGGCCCCGACGGTGAAGTTGTAGGTGCCGCTGCTTCCGGCCCCAGGGGTCCCGGACAGGGTGCCTGTCCCATTCCCGTTGTCGGAGAAGGTCACGCCCGACGGAAGAGCCCCGGACTCCGACAAGGAAGGCGTCGGATTCCCCGTCGAGGTGACGGTGAAGGTACCGGCGCTGCCGACGGTGAAGGTGGTGGCCGCGGCTGAGGTGACGGTCGGGGCGGCATCCACCGTCAGAGTGAAGGACTGGGAAGCTGCCGGGCTGATGCCGTTGGAGGCGTGGATGGTGAAGGTGTAGGAGCCGCTCGTGCCCGCCGCCGGAGTGCCGGACAGGGTGGCAGTTCCGTCACCGTTGTTGGCCAGGGTCACGCCGGAGGGCAACGAACCGGTTTCCGACAGCGAGGCCGTCGGTTTGCCGGTTGAGGTTACGGTGAAGCTGCCCAGGCTGCCGACGGTGAAGGTGGTGGACGCACCCGAGGTGATGGCTGGGGCCACGTCGACGGTAAGGGTGAAGGACTGGGAGGCAGCCGGGGTGATGCCGTTGGATGCTCCGACGGTGAAGTGGTAGGTGCCGCTGGTGCCGGCCCCGGGGGTCCCGGACAGGGTTCCGGTGCCGTTCCCGTTGTCGGAGAAGGTCACACCCGACGGAAGAGCTCCGCTCTCCGACAGCGAAGACGTCGGATTCCCGGTCGAGGTCACGGTGAAGGTCCCCGAGGAGCCGACGGTGAAGGTAGTGGCCGCGGCCGAGGTGATGGCCGGAGCGGCATCGACCGTCAGAGTGAAGGACTGGGAGCCCGCCGGAAGGACGCCGTTGGTGGCGTTGATGGTGAATGGGTACGACCCACCGGTGCCGGTGGCCGGGGTGCCGGACAGGGTGGCGGTGTCGTTACCGTTGTCGGAGAATGTGACGCCAGTGGGAAGGGAGCCGTTCTCCGACAGCGTGGAGCTCGGGGTGCCGGTGGAGGTCACGGTGAAGGTGCCGGCGCTGCCGACGGTGAAGGTGGTGGCCGGAGCCGAGGTGATGAGCGGGGCGGCGTCCACGGTGAGGGTGAAGGACTGGGAGGCCGCCGGACTGATGCCATTGGAGGCGTTGATGGTGATCGGGTACGACCCTCCGGTGCCGGCGGCCGGGGTGCCGGACAGGGTGGCGGTGTCGTTACCGTTGTCGGAGAACGTGACGCCAGTGGGAAGGGTGCCGTTCTCCGACAGCGTGGAAGTCGGGGTGCCGGTGGAGGTCACGGTGAAGGTGCCGGCGCTGCCGGCCGTGAACGTGGTGGCCGGGGCCGAGGTGATGGCCGGGGCGGCGTCCACGGTGAGGGTGAAGGACTGGGAGGCCGCCGGGCTGATGCCATTGGAGGCGTTGACGGTGAAGTTGTAGGAGCCGCCCGTACCGGCCGCCGGGGTGCCGGACAGGCTGGCGGTTCCGTCACCGTTGTCGAGAAAGCTCACGCCGGTCGGGAGGGCACCGGACTCCGTCAGTGTGGAGGTCGGGGATCCGGTGGAGGTGACGGTGAAGTTGCCGGCGGTTCCGACGGCGAAGGTGGCATTGTTCTGCGATGTGATCGAAGGCGGCGTGCCCACCCCGATCGAGTTCACCGACTCTGCCGTGCCCAGCGATGTGCCACGGGCTGTCTGATAGGAGTCGTTCGGTCCGTTGCCGGGCAACGGGGTGGTGTTGGTCTCGTCAATGTAGACGTTGTAGGCACCGGGAGCGAGGCCCGAAGGAACCTGGAACGTGCCGGAAGGCTGGCCCGGCGTCATGGTGCACGGATTCGGTCCGACCGTGGCGCTCTCGGCACCGGTACACACGTAGCTGTTGGCGCCGATGGTCACCGTGGAGTTCACCACCGGAACCGCAGTTGCCCGGGAAGTGCCGATGAACACACCAGGTGCCGACACCGAGTACATCTCACCCGTCTGATCGTCACCGTAGGGGCCACTGTTGGGCGCACCGTCGGTGCTGCCCCACCAGTCATCGCCCCCGGTGACGGTTACGGTGGCACCGGGTTGGGTGCTGCCGACCGAAAGGGTGGCCTGCGGCTGCTGGGGAACCGGCTGGCCATTGAAGAAGATGTCCATCGTGGTGTTGTTGTAAGACGCATTGTTGTCGTTGCCGGTCGAGGCGGTGATGCTGCAGGAGACGTACCCCTCATTGACGTCAGCCTGGGACGGCGGACAGTTGGCATTGGTGGTGTCCGTATTGCCGCCGGCCGAGTTCGATCCGAGTGATCCGTACGCGCAGTCTCCGCCGTTGACCCAGTTGCTCGGTATGGTCATCTGGGACGTCGATCCGAAGCTACCGCTCTCCTCACCACCGCCGATGTCGATGACCGCGTCGCCGTAGCATCCCCCCACGCTTCCGTTGGAGGCGGTGGTCAGGTCCAGGTTGGAGGAGGCCAGATCGCCCTGGGCAGCGGAAGGGTTGGTGTCGATCGGCCCGGGCAGCGGATTGGCAGTGTTCACCGTGAAGGCGCCGCCGCTGAACGAGGGAGCATAGAACGCCGCGTCCGTGCAGCCGCTGGGCTCGTTCTTGGTCGTGCCTTTGGTCTCGCCGTTGGTGATGGGCTGGCCGAAGGCTGACTGCGAGCCGTTCTGGTACAGATCCTCGGCTGCATTGAACTCGCTCACGGTGCCGGTGGTCGACGACCACCCACAGGTGCTCGCATAGGTGTAGATGTCGATGGTTCCGGTGGCGCTACCGGCGCTGTTGGCGAAGCTCACGGTGAACGAACTGGAGTTGCCCACCGCAGAACCCTCGGTGCCGCAGGCGTAGGCCAACCCGGTGGTCAGGTTGGAGTAGCCCAGGTGCCAGTTGGTCACCCCGGCCGGTGCCGACCCCAGGGTGATGGTGGTGAGCGGCAACCCGCCGTTGGCGGCCGTAACCGATGCGGCCTGGGCGGCATAGCAGAACGGCTGTCCGGTCTCGGCGTTGGTGTACTGGTCGGCGGGGAAGGTGGGTGCAGTTCCGGCGGCGGCAGCCGGACTCACACCAATGGCGATCACTGTGCCAAAGGTGGTGCCCACCAGGAAGATCAGACCGGCAACCAGCCGGACCAAACGACCTGCGCTCGAGCGGACGGCGTCGTTCGACCCCACCGAAAGTTCCCGCATATCCGTCGTCCCCCAACTGCTCATGGATACGCAGCGTCTGCCTCACGACCCATTCGGTCGTGAACCCCTGCAGGTTGCCCGTCTCCCCCTAAAGCTCCCAAGGTTTCTCAGGAGCCGTACTTCCCCAACGAACGGTAGTTAGGGTTCCCGCGTACTTCAATCCCCCAATTTGACGATGCCGTCCCGCCCTCGGGGCAACACCCCCGGTACGTTCGATCGTTGCTCGAAGTGAGCGAACAACGACGTTGGTGCCGGGAATGCGAGTGTAAGCCTCCTGTTGGTCACCTGTCATCAGTCGTCACTGATGGTGAGTGAGACACCACACATGGTGATTGGAGTCACGCTCAGCTCGGCGTGACCCAATGGGCCTGTTCGGACCGGGACCATCCCGGTTGAGGCCGAACCCATTCGGGCGGGTCTGGCGGAATCGAACCGGTTCATCGAGAAGGATCTCCCTGAAGCGGCCGCACTACCATCCCGAACCATCCCCACTCCGATGCCGTCCTCAGCCAAGGAGGCCCATGCGGTCAACCCGTCGTAGCCCCCTCTCGATCAGTCGCGGTACCGACCCGGCAGGCGGTCGGGCGATGAGCGCCATGATCCCGATCATCGCGGCCGGACCCGAGGTGGGAGCCCTCCTGCAGTTCGGTGGCTTCCGGTGACCGGATCCGAAGACCGTCAGCTCACGTCACTCGAGATCGCCCGCAAGACCCCGTTGAAGCCGGTGGTCGACGTGGCGGCCGACATCGGCATCCGCCCCGATCTGCTCGAGCCCTACGGCGAGTACGTGGCCAAGATCAAGCTCGACGCCATCGCCGAGCTCGCTCCCCGGCCAACCGCCAAGTATGTGGTGGTGACGGCGGTCACCCCGACCCCCTTGGGGGAGGGGAAGACCACGACCACCATCGGACTGGCTCAGGGGATGCGCCACATCGGCAAGCGGGCTACGGCCGCCATCCGACAGTCTTCGATGGGCCCGACCTTCGGGATCAAGGGCGGGGCTGCCGGTGGTGGATACAGCCAGGCTGCCCCCTTCGAGGCCCTCAATCTGCACCTGACCGGCGACATGCACGCCGTTACCGCGGCCCACAACACCCTCTCGGCCATGCTCGACAACCACATCTACCAGAGCAACGACCTGGGGATCGAGCCCCACTCCATCACGTGGCGTCGGGTGCTGGACGTGAACGACAGGGCCTTGCGGAACGTGATCACCGGGCTCGGATCGAAGGAGGACGGCAACCCCCGACAGGGCGGGTTCGACATCACCGCTGCCTCCGAGGTCATGGCCATATTGGCCCTTTCCACCTCGCTCCAGGACATGCGCCGGCGCCTCGGACGTATCGTCGTCGGCTTCAACACCGATGGGGATCCGGTCACCGCCGAACAGCTCGGGGCCGCCGGAGCCATGACGGTGATCATGCGGGATGCCATCAAGCCCAATCTCCTCCAGACCCTGGAAAACGGGCCGGTTCTGGTCCATGCCGGACCCTTCGGGAACATCGCCCACGGGAACTCGTCGGTGGTCGCCGACTTCATCGGGATCCACAGCGGCGAGTACCTCATCACCGAGGCCGGCTTCGGGGCGGACATGGGTGCTGAACGGTTCTTCAACATCAAGTGCCGCGTGTCCGGCCTGGTGCCGGACGCCGCCGTCATCGTGACCACCGTGCGGGCCCTCAAGGCCCACTCGGGAAAGCACACGATCGTTGCCGGCCGCCCACTGCCTCCTGCCCTGTTGCAAGAGAATCCCGACGAGGTAGAGGTCGGCGGAGCCAACCTGCGCAAACAGATCCAGAACGTCCTGCTCCACGGGGTGACCCCGGTAGTGGCCATCAATGCCTTTCCGGGTGATTTCGAATCCGAGTACGCCGTCATCCGGGGGATTGCGGAATCCATGGGAGTCAGGTCGGCGGTGAGCCACCACTTCGAAGAGGGAGGATCCGGCGCCACCGAGCTGGCCGAGGCCGTGGCCGCGGCGGCCGACGAGCCCGGCGACTTCCAATTCCTGTATCCCGATGAAGCGCCCCTGACCACGAAGATCGAGACCATTGCCGGGGCGGTGTACGGCGCCGACGGTGTCGACTACCTTCCCGCCGCCGCGGCCGGTCTCCGGCGCTTCGAGGCCCACGGGTACGGAAACCTGCCCATCTGCATCGCCAAGACCCACCTGTCCCTGTCCTCCAACCCGGCGTTGAAGGGGGCACCCACCGGATGGCGGCTGCCGGTTCGGGAAGTTCGGGCTTCGGTCGGAGCCGGGTTCATCTACGCCATCTGCGGCGATATGCGAACCATGCCAGGGCTCAGCTCACATCCGGCCGCCGAAAGCATCGATATCGACGAGAACGGTGAGGTGGTCGGACTGTATTAGGCAGTCTTTCGGCAGTAGGCAGTCCTTCGGCGAAGTGCCCAATTTCTCCGCGCTATCGTGCGCAGGTTCGCAGGATCCGACCGCCAGGACCAGGGGGCCCGGGATGACACGCTTTACGGAAAGCACCATCACCTTCCCCTACAAGCGATCCCTGGGGCCGGTAATGGGGGCATTCATGACCGCTCTCACCGAGAAGCGGATCATCGGGATCCGCTGCCACGATTCCGTGCTGGTGCCGCCCATGGAGTGGGATCCGGCCACCGGAGCGGAACTACCCCACGAGTTCGCCGAGGTGGGGCCGGCCGGCACGGTGGAATCGTGGACCTGGGTGTCGACCCCGTCCGAGCAACACCCGCTCGACCACCCCTTCGCCTTCGCCCTCATCCGGTTGGACGGCGCTTCGACCCCGCTCCTGCATGCCGTGGACGCCCCCTCGTCAGGAGAGATGACCGAGGGCATGCGGGTCGCTCCCCGCTGGCGGGGCACCCGGGCGGGTCGTATCGACGACATCATCTGCTTCGTCCCCGGGGAGGCTCCGACCACCGAGGGCGAGGACACCGGTCCAGCCGACGAGCCGGTGACCATGATGGACTACCTGGCCTCCATCACCTATCGGAACCCGGTACCCGATGCCGCCGACCGGGCCGTCGAGGCCTCCCGGGAGCACCGCCTGCTGGGCCTGGCCTGTCCCACCTGCGGGCGGGTGTACGCCGGCGGCAGGGGCTACTGCCCGATCGATGCCATCGAGCTCGGGCCGGAGCACGAAGTCGATCTGCCCCACACCGGCACCATCACCAACTTCGCCATCGTCACGCCCGTGCAGTATCCGGGCCAGACCGAGACCGAGCCCTTCGTCCGGGCCTTCATCCTCCTCGACGGGACCGACGTGATCATCCCCTACTCCCCGGTGATCGAGCTGCCGGCCGACCAGATCCGGGTGGGACAGCGGGTCGCCGCGGTTTGGGCCTCCCCGGCCGAAGAGGTGGAAGAAGGGGGCGGCATGGCGGGCAACTTCGGCTCACTGCTCGGCTGGATACCCAACGGCGAGCCGGATCTGGACGATCCCGACCTCGTGAACCGCATCTTCTGATCATGGAGAGTGCCTTGAACGACTCCGTTACCCACGACGTCGCCGTCATCGGTTGGGCGCAGACGGCCATGGTCCGCCATACGGACAAATCCGAGACCCAGCTGTTGATGGAGGTCATCACCGACGCGGTGGCGCCGCTGGGCCTCACCCGGGCCGACATCGACTTCACCTGCCTGGGGAGCTGCGACTACATCACCGGGCAGGCCTTCTCCTTTGTCTCCAATCTGGACGCCATCGGCGCCTGGCCCCCGAAGCGGGACTCCCACGTCGAGATGGACGGCGCCTGGGCCCTGTACGAGGCCTGGCTCCGGCTTCAGGAGGGTGACATCGAGATCGCCGTGGTCACCGGCTCCGGACGATCCTCCACCGGCGACCCGGCACTGATCTATCCGATGGAGATGGATCCGTACTTTCTGGCGCCGCTCGGAGCCGATCCTCTGACCTTCGCCGCCCTTCAGGCCCGGGCCGTGATCGCCTCGGGGATCGCCGACGAGCGTTCCATGGCCGAGGTCGCCGTGCGCTCAAGGGGCCGGGGCCAGGTGGACCAGCTGCTCACCGAGGAGTACGTCCGCGAGCCCCTTCGCCGCCACGACGTGCCACCCATCACTGATGGAGCCGCCGCCATGGTCATCGCCACCGGTAAACGGGCCCGGGAGCTGGTGGAACGGCCGGCTTACATCGCCGGGTTCGATCACCGGACCGAGTGCCACAACCCGTCCTTCCGGGCCTTGGACGACTCACCGTCGACCCGGATCGCCGCGGCGGCGGCCGGCCTGGGGTCCGCTCCGGTCGAGGTGGCCGAGCTCCAGACGGCCTTCACCCATGAGGAGTTACTGCTGCGGAGCGTCCTCGAACTGGGCCAGGAGGTATCGGTGAACCCTTCCGGTGGGCCCCTCCGGGCCAATCCCATCATGGCCTCCGGCCTGTGCCGGGTCGGATACGCCGCCGACCACATCTTCGGGGGTGGGAAACGCGCCCTGGCCCACTCGACCTCGGGACCGTGCCTGCAACAGAACCTCGTCTGCATCCTGGAGGGTCCATCATGAGCACGCCGCCGGTAGCTGTCGTCGGTGTGGGCCAGACCCACCACAAGTCGCGCCGGCTCGACGTGTCCTTCGGCGGTCTGGTGCGCGAGGCGGTATTCCGGGCCCTGGAAGACGCCCACATGACCCTGGCCGACATCGACGCGGTGGTCCTGGGCAAAGCGCCCGACCTCTTCGAAGGCGTCATGAAGCCCGAGCTCTACCTCTCCGATGCCCTCGGGGCCGTCGGCAAACCGATGTTCCGGGTCCACACCGCCGGCTCGGTGGGGGGCACCACCGCCATCGTGGCCGCCTCCCACGTCCAGGTCGGAAAGCACCGGACGGTGCTGGCCGTGGCGTTCGAGAAGCAGTCCGAGGGAAACGCCCAGTTCGCCCTGGGCAGTGGAAAAGGGGCCTCGCTCGGGGCGGGTGGGGCCTTTGCCCCCTTCATCCGGGCCTACATCCAACGCAGTGGTGCGCCGGAGCACATCGGGTGGAAGGTGGCGGTCAAGGACCGCCTCAACGCCCTCAAGAACCCCTACGCCCACCTGAAGATCGAGGACATCTCCATCGAGAAGGTCAAGGCCTCGCCCATGATGTGGGAGCCGACCCGATTCCTGGAGTCCTGCCCGTCCTCAGACGGTGCCTGCGCCGTGGTCATCACCGACGAGGCCGGCGGCCTGTCGGCGGCGGCGGACGGACGGCCGCCCGCTTGGATCCTGGGGTCGTCCTCCCGCTCCGAGCCGCCCAGCTTTCCCGGTCGTGACCCGGTTCGTCCGGCCGCCGCCCTGCAGTGCGCGGCCGATGTCTATGCCGAGGCCGGGATCACCGATCCTCGCCGACAGATCGACACCGCCGAACTGTACGTGCCGTTCTCCTGGCTCGAGCCCATCTGGCTGGAGGCCTTTGGTCTCGCCGAGGAAGGTGAGGGCTGGAAGCTGGTCGACGAGGGCGTGACCGAACTCGAGGGCTCCCTCCCGGTCAATGCCTCCGGTGGCGTCCTGTCCAGCAACCCCATCGGCGCCTCGGGGCTACTCCGGTTCGCCGAGGCGGCCAACCAGGTGCGCGGCGCGGCCGGTGAGCACCAGGTTGATGGGGCCAAGGTGGCCCTGGGCATGGCCTACGGCGCCAACAACCAGTACTTCAGCACCTGGGCCGTGGGCAGCACCCTCCACCCCTTCGACTAGCTCAGCCCCTTCGACTGAGTCACCCGGCCGTCATGCTCACGATGGGTGCGTTGCGTGGGCCCACCGGATGGAGCACAAGGACCAACCAGGCTCTAGTAGAAGAACCGGTGCGCATCCTCTTGGTCCTCGAAGTACACGGTGATCTCCGAGATGACGTCCTGTCCGTCGGTGAGGACCAGGTACATCAGGTGCCCCTTGAACATGGTCCGGTTCCTCTGGATGTGCATGGTGAGAAGCACGGAAATGTGGTTTTCCCCCAGCATCCAGTCGTCCCACTTGAGCACGTCATAGGTGCAGTTGGACATCCCGAAGATGGTGCCCAGGTGGCGCTGCACCTCGTCCGGTCCGTGAAAGACACCCGATACCGACGATCTGCCCGGAACGGTGTAGGTCACCTCGGGCGAGAGGAGTTCACGCGCCACCTCTTCCGCCTTGTTGGTCGACAAGCTCATGAAGAACCGTTTGACATTGACCATGCGGGGTGGATCCGGCGTCGTCACCATTGACCCGATATTACGCTCAAGCGCCTGGTGCGAGCCGTGGGGCCGACCCCGGAAGCGGCGATGGGTAGCATGGCCGCCGATACCGGGAACCCCAGCAAGGAGCCATTGTGGAGATCGCCAAGGCCAAAAAGCTGCTCGAGGCGGACCGCCTCCGAACGCAACGTCTGGTGACGGACATGGAGGGGAGCCAGCAGGCCGATCGGACCGCGGCCGACCAGGAAGGGGACATGTTCGATTCAGCGGAGCCCCTGACCGGTCAGGGCACCAACGACTCGGTGATGGCGGAGCTACGCGACCATCTGGCGGCGATCGATCGGGCTGAGAAGCGCCTCGACGACGGAACCTACGGCCTTTCGGTCCGCAGCGGCCGACCCATCCCCGACGAACGCCTGGAAGCCAACCCCGCCGCCGAACTGACCATCGAAGAGGAAGCTGATCCCCGGGCCGAGGTCACGGTGGAGGAACAAGAGGATTCGGCCATCTGACCGGGGCCGGACCGGACGCCTCGGCCCGCCAAGCCGATCAGGCCGGCAACTCCGGTCGGCGGTGGAAGGTCACCAGGGTCACGTCATCGTCGGGATCGATGAACTCCAGCGTGGAGGCCTCTTGGTCATCGAGTGAGCCGACGGCGATGGTCCGCGGATGCAGGATCGAGTGCCGCAGGACCACCGGGTATCGGCCGTCGATACCGCCCACCCCGATGCTCGCTTCGTCATCGTGGGGGTCGTACTCCACGTAGGCGAAGGGGAGCTGTTCCACCTCGTGTTGGTCCCCAAAGTCCGAGGCCATTACTTCGACGGTGACGTCATCTCCCTGATGCTCGTTGGAGATGGTCGCCAGCGCCTCCTGCCAACTGGCCCGATCGAGTTCATCGCGTGCCACGAGACCTCCCAAGTCGTCCGTTTTCGGGCCATGTTATGGCCGGTCGCCACCACTCGCTCCCCCACAGGCAACCGGATCTCCGTGCGACAAAATCGTCGGTGTCGTAACCGCCGGCACGGGCGGTAGGCCCGGCCAGACCCTGTCGAGCCCGGTCCTGCGTGGGAATCGTTTGTGAGCGCAATTGGTTGGACTGGCTATGAGCGCCAGAGGGGGAAACGGGAGTCGGGCGGGGGCCGCGCCGGCGAGCGGGCCGGCTGGTTCGAGCTGGACGGGGGCCGGATCATGACGCTGGAGGTGGTGATCCTGGCCTTGACCGCCAGCGGGTTCACGGCGTTGGCCTCGGTGGCCCAGCGCCAGGCCGCGGCCCCGGCGCCCGGTGAGATGAGCTTCAGCTGGCGGCTGGCGGCCTACCTGCTCCACCGGCCGGTGTGGTTCCTCGGGATTGCCAGCATGATCATCGGCTTCGTGTTTCAGGTCGAAGCATTGCGGGTGGGAAGCCTCAGCCTCGTTCAGCCCCTCATCGCCACCGAACTGGTGATCGTCTTCGGCATGATGGCCCTGCACGACCGCCATCGGGTGCATGTGCGGGACTGGGTGTCGGCGGTGGGCATGGTGGTGGGACTGGGCGTGTTCCTGGCTTTGGCCCGACCAGCCGGCGGGCATCACCACGCCAGCTCGATGATGTGGGTGTTCGCCGGGCTCTCGACCATGGCGCTGGCCGGGATACTGGCCGGGCTGGCCTATCTGCCGGGCCGGGACGGCCACCCCATTCATCCCGGACGAAAGGCTTCATTGCTCGGAATCGCCGCCGCCGTCGGGTTCGGGTTCGTGGCTGCCGTGATCAAGGAGCTGAGCACCCATCTGTCCCAGGGCCCGGTCGGAGTGTTCACCAACTGGTCGCCCTACGTCCTGTTGATCGCCGGGGCCGCGTCGATGTTCCTGGCCTCCAACGCCTTTCAAGCAGGTTCCCTGGCTGCCTCCCAGCCCGGGCTGACGGTCGTCGACCCCTTGGTGGCCAGCGTGCTCGGTGTGGTCCTGTTCGGGGAGCGCCTCGACCTGGCCCCTTCGGCGCTGACCGGCGAGGTGCTGGCCCTGGCCGTGCTGGTGGCCAGCGTGATCATGTTGAGCCGCAGCCCACTGGTGCAAGAGGAGGCCCAGCCCACCCTCCACGAGGAGGCGAGCCCGGTCGCGGTTGCTCCCGCCCTGGTGCCGTCTCCGGCCGCGGCGGCCAACCGCTGCTCACACCGGGCCAAGGCTCCTACCTCCACTCCCATCTCGACCCCGGTGGCAATCCGTCGCCCCGGGCAGACCGGACCGATCGAGCCGAGGCGACTGACCAGATCGGGGGCACCCCAGGAGTAAGGAAGCCGACGCCGAGCCCGTGGGCTCGGATCGGAGCGGCCCGGGGTCCCCTCGGTGGTGAGGCGGGAACTCCGACCCCGCTGGTTGGTGCGAAGACCGCCGTCGACCGTGCCCCTCCCCCAGCCCGGCCACCCCGGCGGCCGTCAGGGCGACCAAGGCCAGAAACGTGGCAGCCACCGAAAAGGCCTGGCGGGCGTCGGCGGGCAGGAGTGAATGACCGCCGGCCACATCGAACACCAGCCCGGTCAGGGCCAACCCGAGGGCGGTGCCCATGCCGCGGCTCATATTCAGGACCCCCGAGGCCAGGCCGGCCTGTTGGCGAGGCACCGACGCCATGATGGTGGCGTTGTTGGGGGGCGTGAAGCAGCCCAGTCCGACCCCGACGGCCGCCAACAGACCGACGAAGCCGCCGGTTGATCGGCCCACCGTGGACAACCCCCCCAGGCCCAGGGCCACGAGGATCATCCCTCCCACCGTCAACAGGCGCGGGCCCAGGCGGTCAGCCAGGCGACCGGCGACCGGCGCGGTCACACCCAGAGCCAGCGGCATGGCCATCAGTTCGAGGCCGGCTCGCCCGGAGCCGAGGCGCAGCCCCCGCTCCAGATAGAAGGGCACCACGAACAGGACCCCGAACAAGACCAGGTACGAGAGCATTCCGCTCACGATCCCGGCGCTGAACCGGCGCCGGTGGAAGAGCCCCAGATCGAGCAGGGGCATCCGACAGCGCCGCTCGCGGGCCACGAAGGCGGTGCTGAGGCAGGCACCGACCAGGACCAGGCCCACCACGACTTCGGAGGTCCACCCCAGGGCGCCCCCGAAGGAGATGGCGACGAAGACCGCTACCACGGCGGGGAAGAACAGAGCCAGGCCTGTCCAGTCGAAGGGCTCCCGGGCCTGGAGGTGGCGGCTCCGCGGCACCAACCACAGCCCTGCCAACATGCCGGCCAGGCCGAAGGGGACGGTGACGAAGAAGATGAGCCTCCATCCGCCCGCCGCCAACAACAACCCTCCGACCGTCGGTCCCAGGGCCAGTCCGACGGCCTGGGCCGCACCTTGGATCCCGATGGCCCCGCCCAGTGAGCGCTTGGGCACGGCCAGCACGATGATGGCCACGCTGTTGGCCTGCAGGAGAGCTGCACCCACCGCCTGCACGGCGCGGAAGGCGATCAGGGCCCCGAGGCTCGGAGCCAGCCCGCACAGCACCGAGCCCACCACGAAAATTCCGAACCCGTAGACATAGAGGAGCTTGTGGCCCCACATGTCGGCGAAACGACCCACCGCTGCCACTGTGGCCACCAGGACCAACAGGTAGCTCAGGCCCACCCAGGTCACCGCGCCCACGCTGGCGTGGAAGCTCCGCTGCAACGTGGGCAGGGCCACGGTCACGATGCTGGCGTCGAGTTGGCCCATGAAGGCCCCGATGCACACGGTGGCCACGGCCAGCCAGAAGGCGTTCGGCCGACGCCGGATGACCTCGGGTCGTCTCGGCTCGACCAGCATCCGGTGCCAGCCATCCGTCCTGACCTGTCCGACGGAGTCCATAGAACGAGTGTGGACCCCGCTGAGCCAGAATGAAAATAGAGATTATCTCTGTGATCGATAAGCTATGACAATGGATTCTCGCCGACTCGAGTACTTCGTGGCCGTCGTGGACCACGGTGGCTTCACCGCGGCGTCCCGAGCCATCTTCGTCTCGCAGCCGGCCTTGTCGCTGGCCGTCAAGGAGTTGGAAGCCGACGTGGGCACGCCGCTCTTCTCCCGGGTCGGGCGCCGGGTGCAGCTGACCGCCGCCGGGTCGGCCCTGCTCGGACCGGCCCGCCAGGTGCTGCGGGATCTCGAGACGGGTCGGGCCGCAGTGGCCGCGGTGGCCGGATTGGAGGCCGGGTCGCTCTCGCTGGCCAGCCTGCCCACCTTGGCCGCCGACCCGCTGGCGTCGTTGGTGGGTCGCTTTCACCACCACCATCCCGGTGTCGGGGTCGAGCTGGCCTCTCCCGAGGACAGCCTCGACCTCTTCGACAGCGTGATCACCGGTCGCTCCGAACTGGGGCTGACCGACGCCCGGGACATCCCCGATGCCCTGGAGTCGGTGGAGCTGGGATCTCAGACCTTGGTCTTCATCCTGCCGCCCGGCTGGTCCTCGGAGCGGTGGCAGCCGGTGGCACCGGGCGGCAACCAGCACACGCCCTTCGTAGCGGCGCCCGAGGGCACCTCCACCCGTCGCCTTCTCGACGAGCACCTGGCCTCGGCGGGACTCCAGCCCCGTCTGTCCGTGGTGTCGGCCCAGCGCGACGCCATCCTCCCCCTGGTGCTGGCAGGGGCCGGGGCGGCCCTGGTTCCCGAGTCCATGGCCCTCATCGCCGAACGACTGGGGGCCGTGGTCTCCCGTCCGGACCCACCGGCCATCCGGCAGGTGGCGCTGGTCTACCGGAGTGGACCGCTCTCCCCGGCAGCCGGCCGCTTCCTCGAACTGGCCGTGGCCCCGGCACCCGGGTGGGATGGCGGCCAAGCCGATCCATCCTCCAGCGGGATCAGGACCCGGGCGGCCAGTCCTTCAACAGGTCCGACTTGACCGCCACCACGAAACCGAAGGCCACGGTGTAGAAGCCGACGACAAACAGGGTCAGGCCCAGCTGTGAGTAGGTCACCAACGCCACCAGCACCAAAAAGAAGTACAGGACGGTGGCCGCCCGGCCCTGCCAGGTGAGTGGGCCGAATCGGAGCCGGCCGTCCCTCTTGCCGAACCAGAGCGGAGGTTCCTCGTCCGCCACTCAACCGGCTCCGGGGTTCGGCCGACACCGGGTCATCGGTTCGGAGGGCATGGGTCGCAAGGCCTACCGGCGCCGCTCGAGAATCCCTCGAACGTACGCCGCCTGGCCTACGTGCTGCAGATCGTCCGAGATCACGCTGACCAGTCGGACCCCGAGGGTCACCGGTGGATTCCAGTTCCGGTCCACCACGCGGACCAGGTCAGGATCCGAGAGCGAGCCGATGAAGGCCAGGGTCTTGTCGTGAACGGCCTCGAAGTAGCCCAGCAGGGACGGAGCGTCCGCCGTCACCAGCCCCACGGTGTCGGAGTCGTGGCCGTAACCGGTATCCGAGGGATCGATGGGCAGATCGAAGCGATCGACCCATCGGTCCGCCGTCCATACCTGCTCGTCGCGGGCCAGGCCGGCAACGTGGTCGTCCTGAATGCGGGTCAGGTGCCACACCAGCCAGGAGATGGAGTTGGACTCGGGATCGGGACGGAACGCCAGGTCATCAGAGGCAAGGCCGCTCACCGCGGGGTAGACGGCGTCCCGGACCCTCTCGAATGCGTCGACCAGCACGTCGGTGCTCTTCATGGGTATCTCCTCCGGCTCAGCTCTGACGATCACGCGCCACTCCGGACGGGACCACGCTCGTCAGCCTACCCAGGGCCGACAATCGGTCCCGTTGCGCTGCGGTCCGCCAACGGCATCCTCTCGAAACCACCAAGGGGGCTCGGCGAGGTTGGGTGAGCCAGGTCAGTTGTCGCCTTCGGCGTTGTCGAGCACCGGCACGCAGCCCTGCCACCTACTAATTATCGCCTATGCCTGCCCCACCTCCTCGGCGGACATCTCCTACCTGGCGACGGCGGCCGAGGCCAGGTGGGCGGACGCATCACCCGGAGTGCCGTGCCCCCCACCTACCAGGCTCGAGCTGTACTCCGGTCCCGGCCTCGGTGGGTCACTCTTCCTGATGGATCGCCTGATGGATCGGGCCCCGATCGGCCCTGCTCCTGCTCAGCTGCCTTCCATGGTGTCGACGATCAGCACCGAGCAGTGGGCGTTGTGGGCCACGGTGTTGGGGATGCTCCCGAGCACCCGCCGCACCCCCTTCATGCCCTGATTCCCCACCACGATGAGATCGGCGTCCAGCTCCTCGGCGATGGTGACCACGGCGTCGGCCGGAGCGTCAGTGGAGTGGTGCATGATGGGCTTGAGCCCTTCAGCCTCGGCCACCTTGGCCAACTCGTTCAGGACGTCGTCCTCGGGATGGGGGTCCTCGACATAGCCTCCGACCGAGGAGCGGCTCGGGCCCTTGTATGCGTTGTTGGCGGTGACGATGTGCAGGTTTCCGTTTACCAGGCGGGCAAACCTCGCCGCCGCGGCCACCGCCTGCCGTGACGTCGGCGAGTCCTCCGCTCCGACCACAATGTTGTCCGCTTCCTGAAACACCGGCTCCTCCTTGTTCTCGCTTCCCGACCGGAGACCCGGTTGGTCCCGTGCGAGGGCTGGGCTCCGGCCGGCTTCAGAATAACAATTCGGTACCCGGTCGACCCGATGGGAGACGAAAGCCTGGTCCGCCGGGACGTTCCTCGCCGAATCGGGCGAGGTCGAGGCCCACCCGGTACGAAGGTCGAGCATCATGTCCCCATGGACCGCTCCCGGTCACTGGCCACCATCGTCAGCGCGCTCGAGGACGCCGGATGCGTAGCAGCGGCCGAGGAAGCCGACGAGCTGGTGGCGGCGGCACGCCACGGCGGCGACCTGGACGAGATGGTGTCCAGGCGGGTGACCGGTGAGCCTCTGGCCTGGATCACGGGGAGCGTGATCTTCTGCCATCTCCGTGTGGCGGTGGAGCCGGGCACGTACGTCCCGAGATGGCAGTCAGAGCGGCTGGCCCGGCGCGCCGCGCAGCTGTTGCCCTCACGTGGAGCCGGCGTCGATCTGTGCACGGGCTCGGGCGCCATCGCCATGGTCATGCGGGCCGGCCGCCCCGGGGCCCGGGTGGTAGGCACGGAGATCGATCCCCAAGCGGCCCGGAGTGCCCGATGCCAGGGGGTGGAGGTGTACGAGGGAAGCCTGTGCGAACCGTTGCCCGGTGAGTTGGCGGGGCACGTGGACGTGATGGCCGGCGTACTGCCCTATGTTCCGAGCGACGCCCTCCACCTGCTGCCGCGGGACGTCCAAGCGTTCGAACCCCGTCGGGCCTTGGACGGGGGCCGGCACGGTCTGGCCTTGGTGTCGGAAGCCGTGGCCACCAGCCCTCGTTGGCTGAAGCACGGTGGCTGGCTGTTGCTCGAGATCGGCCCGGACCAGGTTGCGGAGACCACCACCCTGTTCGGCCAGGCCGGCTTCGTCGACCTGGAGCTGCTCGAGGACGGAGACGGCGATGTGCGGGGTCTGGCCGGGCGCCTCTTGTGACCAAGGCCTCTGGTCGGGACGTAGCTGGGCTGCCAGGGTGGTCACATGTGGATCGACGGGAAGGGCGGCACGGTACTCCCCGCTCCGGAGTGCCGGCGTCTGTTGGCCGTGGCTGCCCAAGGGGGCCGGATCGGGCGGATCGCGGTCCCCACCGACCAGGCCCCGGTAGTAGTGCCGGTCAACTTCTCCCTGGCCCACGGGCAGATCCTCCTGCGGGTGGGGCCAGGCTTCTTCGCCCAAGCGGCCGCCGGTCGGCTGGTCGCGTTCGAGATCGACCACATCGACCCCGAGGACGGAACGGCCTGGAGTGTGCTCGTCCGTGGACTGGCCACCCTGTCGGAGTCGCCGACCGGGTCCCGGCTGGCCCCGCCGGCACGCCCGTTGGTCCCCGAACCCGGGGACATGGAGCTGGCCATCCGTCAGGACGTCGTGACCGGGCGACGGTTCACCATCAACCGGGAGCCTTGACCCCTCTGTCACAGGCCGGAGGCTCCTGCGACCGCGGCGAGCAGCGCCTCGTCGACGGGCCGAAACGCTGCACGGTCGCTTCGAGGTGGAAAGCCCGGCCTCGGGCGGGACGGTCCTCATCCGGCAGGTTCCCACCTCGGTGTCGGTACCCATGATCGGTGGTCCCGCCGTTGCCGGTACCTTTTCCATTGGACGGTGCTCCACGGTGGCCGCACTGCACCGTGCCCGTACCGCCCGCCACGATGTCAGTACCCAAACTCGCCGGGCCGATGCAGCGGATGGCCCGGAACAACCGGAACCGATTTCCCAAGGGAGAGAGCAATGACCACCACTGAACCAGGATCCGCCCACCGCATCGTGGTAGGCCTCGACGGTTCGCCCGCCTCACTGGTCGCCGCGGAGTGGGCCGCCCATCAGGCCGAGCTCACCGGGGCCGCTCTCGAGGTCATCATGACCTGGGACTGGCCGGTCAGCTACGGGTGGTCCCTGCCCATCCCCACCGACTACGACCCCGAGCACGACAGCGAGAAGGCGTTGGACCAGGCCCTGGCCCCGGTCCGGAAGGCCCATCCAGGTCTGGCCATCGAAGCGACCGTCATCGAGGGCCACCCGGCCCCGGTTCTGGTGGAGGCCTCGAAAGGGGCCGAGCTGCTGGTGGTCGGGAGCCGTGGTCACGGTGAGTTCAGCGGCATGCTGCTGGGCTCGGTGAGCGAGCACTGCGTCTCCAACGCCCACTGCCCGGTGCTGGTCTACCGCGACCAGGACTGAGCCCCGCAGTCATGAAGGCCTGGGCGGTGGATCGGCCGGGGCCCATCGACGCCGGACCCCTCCGCCGGATCGAACGGGCCGCCCCCGAGCCCGGTTCGGGGCAGGTCCGCATCCATGTACGGGTGTGTGGGGTCTGCCGCACCGACCTGCACCTGGCCGAGGGGGACCTGGCCCCCCGACGTCCCCTGGTCATCCCGGGCCACGAAGTGGTGGGCGAGGTCGACGCCGTAGGACCCGACTGCATCCGGTTCCGGCCGGGGGACCGGGTCGGGGTGCCCTGGCTGGCCCATACCTGCGGGGTGTGCCGGTTCTGCCGCACCGGTCAGGAGAACCTCTGTGTGGCCCCGGCCTTCACCGGCTGGGACCTCGACGGCGGCTATGCGGAGTACGTGGTGGTCGACGAACGATACGGCTACCCGATTCCCGACGCCTTCGGTGACGAGGAGGCCGCCCCGCTGCTGTGCGCCGGGATCATCGGCTACCGGGCGCTGCGCCGTTCCCGCCTACCGGCCGGCGGGCGGCTCGGGATCTACGGGTTCGGCGGTTCGGCTCACCTCACCGCGCAGATCGCCATGGCCGAGGGAGCCCGGGTCCACGTCATGACCCGGGGAGCCGAAGCCCGCCAACTGGCTCTGGCACTGGGTGCAGCCAGTGTGGGCGGTGCCGACGACCCCCCACCCGAGCCGCTGGACGCCGCCATCCTCTTCGCTCCGGTGGGGACGCTGGTCCTTCCGGCGCTGGAGGCCCTCGACCGCGGCGGCACCCTGGCCATCGCCGGCATCTACCTGAGCGACATCCCGGTCCTGAACTACGACCGCCACCTGTTCGAGGAGCGCACCCTGTGCAGCGTGACCGCCAACACCCGCCACGACGGTGACGAGTTCTTGGCCGACGCAGCCCGTGTACCGGTGCGGGTGACCACCTCCCCGTACGGGATGGACCGGGCCGATCAGGCCCTGGCCGACCTGGCCCACGGGCGGGTCAACGGGGCCGCCGTGCTGATCAACCCTTGGTGATCCCGAGGCGCGCCCGTCGATGCGCGCCGGGTGTCACCACCGGAGATCGCACCGCTCCTCCGGCGGAGAGCCCGTCGTGGACGTCGGGCCCGAAGCCACCGGCACCACATCCGGAGTGTCGTCGTGTCCGAAGAATTCTTCTCTGATCGCGACTCCAAAACAAAGGTCACGTGAGTATGATTGGGAGTGCCGGCGAGTACCCGAAGAACCAAGCATGGCGGAGAGAGCGGGAAGAGAGCGGAACGTCGGCGGTGGGACCAAAAGAGGAGGCTCGGTGACACACGTGAATGCCATTACCCCGTCCGGCGAGTTGGCGCATGCCGCCACCATCCCGGTCACGATCGGGTCCGGCAACGACCCGATGCGTCTGGACCGCCTGGCCCCCCTGATCCATCAGCTCTTGGCCTGGGACCTCATCTACCGATCCGAGGCCGGTGCCTTCCTGCTGCGTGACGATGTGCAGGAGCGCCTCCAGACCATGGCGGAGTCGCTCACGCCGGCCACCGCCGAGGTCTACCTGGGTCGTAAGTGCCAGTCGTGCGGCCTGGTGCGGGTGACCCGCCTGGTCAACGGCACCCGGGTGTGCGAGCCGTGCCGGGTGGCCGCCACCGCCGTTCCGGATCCCACTCCCGTGGTGGTCTCCGAAGAGCCGGGGCATCACGGGATCCGTTCGCGCTGGCACCGAAAGGCCAGCTGACCGGAGCACCTGTGCCCGACCGGCGGGAGCACCTCCGGTCCGCACTCAACGTTCGATGGGGAGCGCCCCGCCCTCTGCGGCCTCCCGCTCGTCGGCGGTGGGCTGGGCCCGGACCAGGCCGATGAGGACCACCGCCATGGCCGCTCCCACGACCGGTCCGAGCACGTAGATCCACCAACCCTTGAAGTCCAGAGCGACGATGTCCGGACCCAGGGTGCGGGCCGGGTTCATGGATGCTCCGCTGATCGGGCTGGCGAACAGGCCGAGCAGCGCCACGGTGCTCCCGACGGCCAGGGCTGCGTTGTGCCCGATGCTCCGGTAGCCGGTGGCCGTGTTCAAGATGACGGTCACGAGGATGGCGGTCAGGACGATCTCCATGACCAGGGAGCGCCACTCTCCCCCGGGCCTGGCGATGGGGTAGTTGCTGCCCGACGAGACATGGCCGTACATCCCCTGGAGGAAGAGCGCGGCAGTGATGGCCCCGGCCAACTGGGCCAGCACATAGGGGATCACCCAGCCCATCTTGAACACGCCCCGCGCCGTGAAGGCCATGGTGACGGCCGGGTTGATGTGGAGGCCGGACAGCGGGCCCAGGGCGTAGATGAGGGCCATCACCAGGGCCCCGGGAGCGATTACGGCCGCGGTCCGGCTGATCGGGCCTCCCCCGGCGTAGTGGTTGATGACCCCGGCTCCGGCTGCCACGGTCACCAGAAAGAAGGTGCCCACGAACTCGATGATCACCCGGACCCACAGGGGCCGGTGCTTGAGGGTGTCCTCCCCGAACCGGATCAGATAGCGGTTGCTGATCAGGGTGGCGGCCAGCTGTGGGTCTGCCGCGGTGGTGGCCGCCACCGACGGGGGGACGGTCGCCGGCGTACCGGATGGGGTCGCAGACGAATCGGTCATGTCACTCTCCTGGCTCTCTCGGGCTGAGCTGGCCAGCCATCGGTCGGTGACCCGGTACGTCGGTGGCGGGACACCGGCGAGCGGGCTACGGGTCCCCGGCCACGCGGCGGCGATCGATCACCCGGGTGGCGGCACCGAGGATCAGCCGGATCACGATGGCGAACACGGCCAGGTCGCAGAGCATCTGCACCGTGACCACCAGCCGGGCCGGGTCGGTCCGCGGCGCAATGTCCCCGAAGCCGACCGTGGAGAACACCGTCACGCTGAAGTACAGGGAGGTGATGCGGTCGAGCCGACCACCGAAGGCGGCCGGGTCCGAGGAGGACATGGTCAGGTAGATCCAGGAGAACAGGACCAGGAACAGAGGGATGACGGTGGCCATGGCCACTCCCGCTCGCAGCATGGGGCGGTCATGGCTCGAGATGACCCGGATCTCGTTGATCAGTACCGCTACGAAGAACGCCAGCGCCACCGCCAGGCGGAGGGCCACCGATTCGTGGGCCCGGTGCGCTATGGGAATGGTGAAGTAGGCCACCAACAACAAGGTGGCGGTAACGACGGCTCGGAGCGCCGACTGCACCAGGTGGGACCGCTCGAATGTGCTCAGATCCTGGATGTTCGAAGGTACCATCTGCCTTCCTCGGAGAGCTGGATCCGGCCCCGGTCAGACGGTGGCAGTCACACCGCCACGTCAGCGGGCACCGATGTGGCCCGGGCCAGCTCGAACAGTCCGGTCCCCACGGCCAGCGCCGCCAGTGCCAGGGTGACCCAGGCATCGAGAGCCTGACTGTCCGGGTGCACGGCCACGAAGAACGCCGCCGCCGCGCACCACGCCAGCGAGCGGTAGGGCGAATGCCGGGCCACCATGTCCACCATGAAGATCATCACGCTGGTCGCCAACAGGTAATAGGGAAAGATCACCGACTCGAAGACCAGTCTGCTCCCCACGCAGGCCAGGGTCAGTGCCACCAGGGCCCCGGGTCGACCCAGGGAGCGACCGAACCGCCGCCAGGCCCACAGGCACAGCACCGACGCAAACAACACCGGAGCGTCGCGGGCCACGGCCGAGGCCACCGAGCCGGTCACCCCGGACAGGGTGAGGACCGTGGAGCCGGCCACCGCACCCCCGGCGCTGAAGCCGCTGAGGTTGTCCAGTGTGGCCCGCGGCGCTGCGGCCAGAAAGGGGAGGATCCCGGCGGCGAACACGGTGGCCGCCGCCAGCAGCAGGCGGGATCGGGCCCGGAGATCGGGGGCGGCCGCCACGGCCGGCACCAACAAGAGCACCGCGAACTGCTTGGACAAGAAGGCCAGGCCGAACAACAGGCCGGCCACCACCCATCGGCGCCGGAGGCTCTGGGCCAGACCGCCCAGCGCCAGGCCCAGGCTGAGGATGTCCTCGGGGTGGTACAGCTGGACGATGGCGCTGCTGGCCGCGGGCAGGAAGGCCAGGAACACCAGCACTCCCGTCTGCCGCCCCAAGGTGTCGGAGCCGGCCGCCCGCAGCAGGGCCAGAGCGCCTATGGCCATGACCAACCAGGCCAACACTCCGAGGAGCCCCTGGGCCCGGAACCACGGCGGCTGCCCCGGCACCGAGCCGCACCGGTCACCGGCAGTGACCACGGGCCTGGTGGTGTACACCGCGACCGAGGAAGGCGCGGGCGCCCCGGAACCGGTGGTGCACCACGTCGGCGAGCCCACCTCGGACCGGAAGGCCGTTACCAACGGCGAGATCAACAGCGCGTAGCCGGGCGGATTGGGCAGGGAGTCCTGGGCCGCGGCGGCGTGCAACCGGCCGTGGGACAGATCGGTCGTCACCGACGTGAGCGGGACGGTGTCCCCCTGCGACGGAGGTCCGTGCCGGAGGGACACGACGGTGACGAAGCAGGTCGTGGCGGCCACCAGCAGCACCAGGGTGACCAGACGGCGCCGTGCGGGGTGGGCCACCTGGGGCCTCATGGCCTGACGGTTCGAGTGCCCGAGCGCCGCTCCATCCCGTTCCTCCACCATCCGGTCCGAGCGGCCACCATAGCCAGCCCGTCCCCCACCCGGTCATCCGGGCGAGCCGGCGTGACAAGCTGTCCGCGGAGGAGGCCCCGTGCACACCACTGCCCCCCGGTCCGGCGTCGGGGACCGACCAGGTTGCGTACCCGCTGCACGGTGACGTCGGTTCCGGGTCCATGACCCTGACCGGCGAACACCCGACCGCCCCGGCCCCGGATCCGAAGGCAGCCACCCCGTCATCGGCAGGCGGGGTGGGAACGCTGGCCGTCGTGGTCCTCGGCCTGACCGCCGGGGCCATCTACCGGCAGGGAGCTTTCTACCCGCTGGATGCCTTCGGGCTGGTGGTGGCGGCGGTACCACTGGTGCTGATGGGGCTGGCCCGCAACCGTGACCGCTATGCCGTCACCGTGATGGTGGCGGCAGGCGGCCTGGCCCTGTGGTGGCTGATCCGCTCCAGCATGGAACGGAGCCCGGTGGCCTTCCTGCCTTTCGGTGCGTCGGTGCTGGGCTTCGTGGCGGCGTTCCTGATCGTCAGGGACCTCGGAGGCGCCGAACGGTCACGTCTGTCCATGGCGGTGGTGGGACTCGGGGCCATCGTGGCCGGGGCCGGCCTCACCGGCCTACTCCTCCGGGTGCATCCGCTGGCCCAGTCGGTCGGCGGGATCTGGCGGCTGTCGACCACCCTGACCTACCCAGCCGGAGCTGCGGTCCTGTTCATGGTGGCCCTGTTGGTGGCCCTGTCCCTCGACCTGGGCGCACCGCTGTCCCGAGCGGCGATGTGCCTGTGCCTGGCCGGCCTCATCGGGACCCAGAGCCACTGGGACCTGGTCGCCCTGGCCTGCGCCATCCCCTTCATACCGTGGCGGCGGTGGCCGGAGGCCGCGTGGCCTCTGTTGACGGGGTCGGTGGCCGGCCTGGTGGTGGTGGCGACCTCCACCGGACCCCGGCCCACCTGGCTACCGGGCGCCCTGGTGGTGGCCTCGGTGGGCGCCTCGATGGTGGGCGGTCGGTCGCCCCGCTCCCGTGTCCGCCAGCGGGTGGCGGTGGCCGGCGTGGTGGTGGCGGCCGGGCTCACCATCTTCTCCATGGTCCACCCCCCGATCGGCGCCGGTACGGGCCAGCCCGCCAACCAGAGCCAGACCCTGGCCTGGTCGGCGTCGTACGAGGCCTGGCACTCCTCGGTGGTGACCGGCGTGGGCCCACCGCGGCTCCAGTCCAACGGCGACCCCGTCGACTCCTACCCCGGGTTCGTCCCCGACATGTACCTCACGGTCCTGGCCGATGGCGGAGTGACCGGTGTGCTCCTGTTGGTGGCGACCGGCGCCGGGGTGATCATGGCCATCAGACGGCGCGATCTCCTCTCCTCGTGCGCCACCGCCGGGGTGGTGGCCTTCGCCGTGGCCGCCGCCGTCGACTTCGACTGGCAGCTGCCGGCCCTGGCCCTGGTCGGCGGTTGCGTCGCCGGCCTGGCTTCGATGCCGGCCCGGCCGGCCCCGGAGCGAACGCCCACCACCCGGTCCTCCGGGACCGGAGCGGCCGTTGCCGCCTGGGTGGCGGTGGTGGTCGTGGTCATGGTGGCCCAGTTGGCCGTGGGCGCCAACCAGACGGCCGAAGGCGCGGTGCGAGCCAGGGTCACCCCGCCGCCGCCGTCGGCCACTCCGGAGTCACCCGGCAAGATCATCCTCCGCGGCTCCGAAGACGCCACCGACCCGTTCATGGTGAAGACCGGTGGTCGGTACTACCTGTACACCAGTGAGGGCACCACGTTCATGAACGTCCCCCTCCGCGCTGGGCAGGCGGCCCGGGCAGTGGGGACCGCCGGTCGATGTGCTCCCCCACCTACCCGCCTGGGCCGAGGGCGGGCTCACCTGGGCACCCGACGTGCACCAGGTGGCAGGGGGATGGGCGCTCTATTTCAGCTCGCTCCTCAAGGGGGTGAGCCCCTACACCCACTGCATCGGCTCCGCCTTCTCCCGCTCGCCGGCGGGGCCGTTCGTCCCCACCGACCGACCCTTCATTTGCCAACGGGATCATCGCGGCTCGATCGACGCCCGGGTCTTCGTCGAGGCGGGGAACCACCTGGTGCTGCTGTGGAAGTCCGAGGACAACGCCAACCCCTTGGTCCCGGGCCCGGACCAGAACGGGTACACCGGGATCTACGCCCAGAGCCTCAGCGCCGATGGCCGCCGGCTCCTCGGACAGCCGGTCAAGATCTTCGCTCCGGCCGAACCGTGGGAAGGGACCATCGTCGAGGCCCCGGACATGATCGAGGAGTGGGGCACCTACTGGCTGTTCTTCTCGGGCAACTGGTACTACTCGACGTCCTACGGGATCGGGGTGGCGGCGTGTGAGAGCCCCTTCGGACCGTGCTCCGACCCGCGGCCCGAGCCCTTCCTCGGCTCCAACGACCAGGGGGCCGGACCGGGGGAGGAGTCTCTCTTCCGGGACGGCAGCAACGTCTATCTCCTCTACAACCCGTTCCGGGCCGACGACCCCGGGCCGGTGGTCCCCCGACCGGTGACCATGACCCGGCTCGGATTCACTCCCAAGGGTCCGTACCTGGCCGCGCCGTGAAGGCAAGCGGGCGAAGTCGGAGTGGAGTAGGTTCGCCAGTACATCCGACACGGGTGTGGCGAGGCGGAAATGGGGGTCTGGCATGAAGCGCTGGAAGCAGTGGATTCGGCTGGCGGTTATCGGTGGAGCCAGTTTCGTGTTATTGGTCACAGTCCTCCCACAGGTCGCTTCCGGCCTGGGCTTCGGGCCCCTGGCCAAGCGGCTGGCCACGTCGGTCCCGTGCTCCGGCGGAGCGCTGGCGGCGGCGGCGTCCAGCGTGTGCACGCCGGTCGGGACGGTGACCGGCAAGGTGACCATCACCGGAGCGCCCAAGGGATTCTCCCCCGGGGAGGTCGGAGCCGGGGCCTGCCCCGACACCACCAAGACCGCCATGGCCTGTGCCCAGCCGGTCTATGACCTCGCCAATGACGGGGTGTACACCCTCTCGCTGACGGCGGGCAAGTGGCTGGTCGACGGGTTTTACGAGACGTGTGCCTACGGAGGGGTGTTTCTGGGGACCGCTGTCGCCGTGACCGTCAAGGCCAATGCCAAGAGCACCAGGAACTTCACCGTGGCCTACCAGAAGCCGGCCGCGGTCCACGGCACCATCGCGGTGACCGGGGTGCCCGGGGCGAGCCAGCTCTACGAGCTCTCGGTGCTGCTGTGCCCGTCCTTCGCTCCGTACAACGGCACCAGTGCTTCCATCGCCTGCGTGAACGGCTACGACGAAGCCGGGGTGGTCGGCTACGCCGGGTCGTACTCGGTCACCGGACTACCCCCCGGGAAGTGGACGGCCTACCCCGGCTTCTGCACCGACTCCGGGTGCTACACCAATGCCAAGGCCGGCAAGGCCCTCACCCTGGTCTCCGGGGTGGACTCCACCGCCAACCTCACCACGCCCTTCATCGTGCCGGGCTACGGCCTGGTCAGCGGCAAGGTGACCGTGACCGGGGCACCTCGCGGGTTCGCCGATCCCGAGGGCGTGTCGCTGTGCGGGAAAGAGCACGGCCTCACCGAGTGCAGCTCCGCGCCGGTCGTGGGCGGCGTCTACTCATCGCTCCTACCGGCGGGAACCTGGAAGGTCACCGGCCTCTACCTGGTGCCGCCGTTCTACAACGCGGTGTCGGGAGCCACCACGACCATCTCGGTCACCAGCGGCCACTCGACCACCCTGAACCTCACCGATCCCTACCAGGTGCTCGGCGGGGCGTCGGGACGCATCAACGTGGTAGGAGATCCGGCCGACGTGCCCATCCAGAGCTACACCGTGTTGGCCTGTCCGGTGGGCGGCGGGCCGGACTCGGTGAATTGCATCAGCGAGTACTCGGGGCCCGGTGGGAACGGGTTCGAAGTGGCCTCGTCCAATAGCCTGGGCAAGATCGCCCACCCGGCCGCGGCCCGGCCCAAACTGGCGGCGCCCTCGTACAACGCCTACCAGCTGTCCACCCTCACCAAGGGAACCTGGCTCCTGTACCCGGGCTACCAGACCGTGTTCGGCTCGGTCACCGACCCCACGGCCAGCCGGGTCACCATCACCCCGGGCCAGACCATCACCCACAACCTCACCATCCCGTACCAGTTCCCCTCGGACGGGGCCGTGGTCGGTTCGGTGGCGATGGTCGGGGCGCCGGGGAACGGGTACGACGAAGCCGGGGCCGAGGCCTGCAGCGCCAAGCCCACCGCCACCACCTGCGACAACGAACAGCAGGCGTACAGCGGCTCCAACGGTGCGTACCAACTGCTCCTGTCGCCGGGGACCTGGTGGGTGGCCGGCTTCGTGGACGAGTTCGGCGAGGTGCCCAGCCTGAACCAGTCGATCTCCCCACCGGTCAAGATCACGGTGAAAGCCGGCGTCGAGAACACCGAGGACTTCGTGGTGGACGCGTCCTGAGCGCCCCGTCAGCGGCGGTCGCTGACGGGGTCGGGGCAAAACGGCCGTGATAAAACTGGCCGCATGGACACGCGACGGATCGGGGCTCTCGAGGTTTCGGTCGTAGGGCTCGGCACCAACAACTTCGGGATGGCCATGACCGACGACCAGGTACCGCCGGTGGTGGAGGCGGCCCTCGACTCCGGCATCAACTTCTTCGACACCTCCGACTCCTACGGCGAGAGCGAGGTGCGGTTGGGGCAGGCTCTGGGCCACCATCGCGACGAGGTGGTCATCGGGACCAAGTTCGGCAGCCCGGTGGGCCCCGACGGTACCGGTGGAGCAGCACCCGGCTACGTGGCCCAAGCCATCGAGCGCAGTCTGCGCCGTCTGGGCACCGACCGGGTCGATCTCTACCAGCTGCACCGGCCGGATCCCCAGACGCCGATCGCCGACACGCTCGGTGCTCTCGACGACCTGGTCCGCCAGGGGAAGGTCCGGGAGATCGGCTGTTCGAACTTCTCCGCCGACCAGCTCCGCCAGGCCGAAGCGGCGGTGGCCCCGGGGGCAGCCCGGTTCGTGAGCGTGCAGAACCAGTACAACCTGGTGCACCGGGACGACGAGCGCGAGGTGCTGCCCGAGTGCGAACGACTGGGCCTGGCCTACCTTCCGTACTTCCCACTGGCCAGCGGGCTGTTGAGCGGGAAGTACACCAAGGGTGAGGCGCCGCCCGAAGGCACCCGTCTGAACCGGTGGGGCGATCGGGCCTCGGGCATGCTGACCGACCGGAACTTCGACATCATCGCCGCCCTGGAGGCCTGGGCCGCCGAGCGGGGCCACAGCCTGCTCGACCTGGCCTTTGCCTGGCTGGCGGCCAGTGACGTGGTGGCTTCGGTCATCGCCGGCGCCACCACGGTCGACCAGGTGCGGGCCAACGCCTCGGCCGGAGGGTGGGTGCTGTCGACGGAGGAGAGGGCCGAAGTCGACGACCTGGCTCCCATCGCCTGAGCCGGCACCTCTGGAAACCCCGTTCGGTCACTCAGACCCGCCAGTCGCCTCCCAGGGGAGCGGGGGGCAGGGCGGGCTGGGTTGGGTGGGCGGGCAGGGCGGGCTGAGCCGGCTTGCGCTTCCTCCTCAGCACCACCATCGGCCCTCCGATACCCACCGCTATCGAAACCACCAGGATGGCCAAGGAGGCCAGGCCCCGGTTGTCGGCTGATGACTGGCACTCCGTGACGAACTCGGCCCACGCCCGATGGTCGGCGGTATCCGTGGTCGGCGGTTGGGCACCGGCTCCGATCGACACCGGGTCGAGCAGGGCCACGATCGGAGCCTCGGACGCCGTGCCCGGTCCGCAGGTCCCGCCTACTGCCGGTGGGGGCAGGACCAACAGGACGCCGGAGATGGCGAAGGCCACCCCGAACAGTCCCACCAGGGCGAAGGCCACCCTGATCCAGGCTTGATGCGACAGCTGCGACACGTATGGATTCCCTTTCGGCCTGCAACGAGATTAACCGTCCAGGTCCGGGGCCCCCGACGCGCCGCAGTGCCTCCGGGCCCGGAGCGGGCCCGGCGTGGGCCCGGAGCGGCGGTCAGCGGGCCGGGTTGGCCGAGACGAAATCGACGATGACCCGACCCAACTCCGCACCCTTCTGCTCCTGAAGGAAGTGACCGGCCCCGGTGATGCGCACGTGCGGCTGGCCCCGCGCTCCGGGCACCCGGTCGGCGAAGACCGACTCCCACCCGGCCGTGGCCGGGTCGCCGTCCGAGTAGGCGGTGAGGAACGGGCGGTCGAAGTGGGCCAGGGCCGACATGGTGGACCGGCCGATGGCGGCACCCGGATCGTTCCGGGTCAGCGGCAGGAGGGCAGTCAGCTGTCGCAACCCCGCCTGGTAGGTGTGGTCGGGAAACGGCACGTCGTAGGCCTTCGCCACCCCTGGAGCCAGCGGGCCGGCCACCGCCTCCACGAAGAAGCTGGCCACGATGTCGGGCGCCCGCACGTAGAAGAGGAGGTAGTCGACCAGCGCCTCCTCCAGTACCACCCGGCCGTCGTCGAGCCCGTGGTTGGCCCACGTCAGCCGACCGGCCAGCGAGGGGTCGGCGGTGTGCAGGACGGTATTGGCCGCCACCACCCGGGCGAACCGGTCCGGGTCGGCGGCCAGCGCGCTCAGCCCGATCGGGCCGCCCCAGTCTTGAGCCACGAGCGTGACACCGGTGAGGTCCAGTTCGGTCATCAGGCTGCCCAGCCACTGCACGTGCCGGCTCAGCGTGTAGGCCGTGGGCTCCGTCCATTTGTCGGACCGCCCGAATCCGATGTGGTCGGGGGCGATGACCCGCAACCCCGCCGCCGTCAGCACCGGAATGACCGTGCGGTAGAGGTAGGACCAGGTCGGTTGGCCGTGGAGCAGCAGGACCACCTCGCCGTCGGGCGGTCCGGCCTCGACGTAGTGCATGCGCACCGGGGGCAGGCCCCGGGCGGTGACCATGGCGTAGTGCGGCTCGAAGGCGTAACCCGGCAGGTCTACGAAGCGCTCGTCGGGGGTGCGCACCACCTCGGCCATGACCACTCCTCGGGCTTCGGGTTGGGGTTCCGGTTCGGGTTGCGCACGCTACCAATCAGTGGACCGGTGAGCCAGAGGTCCCAGGGGTTCACCCCGGGGGATCACCACCGAACAGTTCGGCCACCCACTCCCGCAACAGCTGCTCCTCCCCTTCGGCGTTGGGCACTCCGGCCACGTAGCTGGCGAACGCCCCGGCGGCGGCGATGGCCAACGCCAGGCAGACCCACGCCGTCACCCCTCCCGACACCAGGGCCGCCATCAGCAGGACCACAGCCGCCACGGCCGAGAACAGTGCCACCACCGACCCGGTCCGCGACGTGATGGTGTAGGCCAAGGTGCTGACTGCTCCTTGGCGGGAGAGCGTTCCCGACAGCGTGGGCTTGATGGGCCGCTCGCGGGTAGTGGCCCTCATCAGCCCCACCCTGGCTCCGTGGGGGAAGACCCGGACCCGTAACCGGACCGGATCGGACCTGCCGACGACCCCTTCGTACACCGGCACCCCCGGGGGGGAGGGGAACTTCCGTTGGAGGCTCTCGGTGACCTCGCCCATCACGGTCTCCCGGGGGCGGGTCAACTCCAGATCCCACCGCTGGTTCACGACGTGCCTCCCGAGCCAGCCGATACTGGTCAGCACGGTGCCGGCTGGTCCACGTTGCCCGTCGTCCACCGCGTCATCATGGCCCAGGCGGCCGGACCAAGGGCCGGACCGGGGGCCCGGCCGTCGTCGACGTGACGTGCGGCAGGCCCTTGTGCCATAGTCCACGCGTGGCGCTGCGGCCGATCGATCCCTTGGCCCTGCGCATCGACCAGGCGGGCCCCACGCTGCTGGGGGGATGGTCGGCCACCAGTGGGCTCCGGCACTTCCCGCCCTCCCCGGTCTGCCCCTTCACCGGCGCCGATGACGTCGAGCCGATCGACCTGGAGCGCGAGGGAACGGTGTGGCTGCATACTGCGGTCAACGTGGCGCCGCCCGGATACACCGGACGGGTCCCCTACGGGTTCGGGATCGTCGAGTTGGACGGGACTCCCCTGCTGCGGATCGTCACCCGCCTCGACGGCGAGGGCCTGGTCCCCGGCCTGCGTGTGCACCTGGAGGCCGAAGAGGTGCCCGGACCTGACGGGGAGCCCGTGGTCACCTGGATGTTCCGCCCGTGACCGACGTCCGCATCACCGGGGTCGGGCTGCACCCCTTCGGTCGCTTCGAAGGCTCGACCGGGACCGATATGGGCGTGGTGGCGGTGCGGGACGCCCTGGCCGAGGCCGGCATCGGGGCCCGTGACGTGCAGGCGGCGTTCTGCGGCACGGCCTATGGAGGGATCGCCGCCGGACATCGCGTGCTGGGTGCTCTGGCCGGCACCGGCATCCCCATCTACGACGTCGAGGCCGGCTGCGCCTCCGGCGGTGCCGCCCTCCAGTTGGCCGCGGCTTCGATCGCGTCCGGACAACACCGACGGGTCCTGGTCTTCGGCGTCGAGAAGATGCCCAAGGGGATCATCCGCTCTTCGTTCTTCGCCCCGTGGCAGGAGGCGGCCGGCCTCACCCCGGCTCCGGCCTACTTCGCCCTCCGGGCCCAGCGACTGTTGATCGAGGCGGGACTCACCGTCGACCATCTGGCCCAGGTGGTGGTCAAGAACCGCCGGCACGGGGTCGACAACCCCGACGCCATGTTCCGCAAGGCGGTCACCGCCGATGAGGTGCGGGCCGCCCGGATGATCTGCCCGCCGCTCACCTTGTTCATGCTGTGCTCCCCCAACGAGGGGGGCGCCGCCGTGGTCCTCGAGAGCGGGGAGGGAGGCCGCGGGGTGCGGGTGGCCGGCATCTCCCTCCGTTCCCATCTGCCCGGCAACGTGCTCGGCGAGGACTCACCCCTGTGCGGCATCGACGACGCCGCCATCACCCCGCCCACGACCCTGGCCGCCGACGACGCCTACGCCCAGGCCGGACTGGGCCCCGACGATGTCGACGTGGTGGAGTGCCAGGACACCGATGCGGCCCGGGAGTTGCTGGCCTGGGCCGAACTCGGCCTGTGCGCCCCGGGCGGCCAGGCCAAGATCCTGGCCGACGGCGATGCCCTGATCGGAGGCAGGCTGCCGGTCAATCCATCCGGCGGGCTCCTGTCCAAGGGCGAGCCGCTGGGCGCTTCGGCCCTCGGTCAGGTGGTGGAGATCGTCCGTCAACTGCGGGGCACCGCCGGGGCCCGGCAGGTGGACGGCGCCCGGGTCGGGTTGGCTCACGTCATCGGGCGCGGCGCCAACGCCTGCGTCACGGTGCTCACCCGGTAGCTGCGGCCCGGTTTCGGCGGGGGCGCCCCGGTGGCGATCGGCCCCTGTTTGCGGCGGCGATAGGTTGGTGGCCATGTCCGACTACGTGATCCCCGAACCCGAACCCAAGGAGATTGACGAGACGCTGTCAATCGAGCTGCGCCACCTGGCGGACAACGCAGTGCTCAAGGGAAAGCCGTCGGGCAGTGAGAAGTGCGACAACTGCCGGTACTACCTGGAGCCCTACAAGGACATCTCGTACTGCTGGCATCCGAAGCTGCGGGTGCTGGTGGGTGGCGAGTGGTGGTGCCAGTGGTGGGAGGCCATCCCCGAGGACCAGTAGCGCCACCGGGCCGGCCGGACCGTGGGACGAGAAGGGCACCTGGGCGCTTTCGATCCGGAGACGGTGCGGGCCGCCTACGACACGGTGGCGGCCGACTATGTCGCCACCTTCGGTGACGATCTCGACCAACTCCCCGTCGACCGCTCGGTCCTGGACGAGGCTGTGCAGCTGCGGCAGGGCGACGGGCCGGTCATCGACCTCGGGTCCGGCCCCGGGCAGGTGGCGCGGTACCTCGCCGGCCGGGGCGCCCCCTCGATCGGTCTGGATCTCTCGCCTCAGATGGTGCGCCAGGCCCGGCTGCAGGCCGACGGCCAGCCCTTCGTCTGCGCTGACCTGAGGGCCCTGCCGTTCCGGTCGGCCCGGGCCTCGGGAGCAGTGGCCTTCTACTCGATCCAGCATCTGCCCCGTGGCGACCTGCCGACGGCCCTCGAGGAGATCCGACGGGTCCTGGCTCCGGGTGGGATCCTGGTCATCGCCACCCACCTGGGCCAGGGCGAGGTCTACGTCCCCGAGCTCCTCGGCCACCCGCTCCAACCCATGGGCGGCACCCTGTACGACGACGACGAGCTGCAGGGAATGGTGGAGCGCCACCACTTCCGCGTCGAACAGGTCCGGCACCGGGAGCCGCTCCCCCACGAGTGGGCCTCGAACCGGGTCTACCTCACCGCCCGGCGCCTGGAGGACTGAAGCGGCCGGGCCCGGGCGGCCTACGGCCGTCGGCGTAGAGCGAAGTGGGCCTTGACCGAGTCGTCGGTGGCTGGACCCCCGACCTCGTCGACCTCCTCCAGGATGACGAACCTCTCCTCCAGCGCCGGCCGGAGCACGGCCAGCTCCACCCCCAGCTCGCCGATCACCTCCTGATGGAGCAGGTACTGCGACTCGCCGACGTGCTCGAAGATCCGGATCTCCCACCACGACAGGCCACGCTCGCTCAACGAGACGTCCATGATCATGACGTTGTCGTCGAACTCGTAGACCCAGGGCGGCTCGTCGCCCAACCGCTTCAGCTCACCCACCGTGTTCACGTCCAGCACGAACAGGCCTCCGTCGACCAGGTGGTCGGCCGCGGCGGCGAACACGGACTGCCAGGCCCCGAAGTCCAGGAGGTGGTTCAGGGTGTCGAACACGCACACGACCACGTCGAACCGCTCCCCCAGCGAGAACGAGCTCATGTCGCCCTCGATCAGCTGGGCGCCGGGGACCTTGTCCCGGGCCACCGCCAGCATCTCCGCCGACCGGTCCAGCCCGGTCAGTGTGGGCACGGAGTGCAGCCGGGCCAGGATGGATCCTGTGCCGCAGCCCAGCTCCAACAGGGTGGTGGCGCCGGGACGGTAACGGTCGATGAACCCGAGGACCCGCTCGGCCCGGGGACCGGGGTCGTCCATGGCGGCGTCGTAGAACTGGGCGAATCGCTCATAGGACGGCATGGGCCAACGGTGCCACATCGCCGATGCGGAGGGTGGCCACCGAGGTCGGACGGCCAGGACGGCGCGGGCGCCGGGCCGCTGAGCGCATCGTGCCACCGCTCAACGGACCCGGCACCGTGGCATCGGCCCAAACCGGGCCTTGCTTGAGCGGCAACGGGCCGGCCACCGCGGCACCGGCCCCACCGGTCGAGGAGGCCAGCCGCGGCGCTTTCTGGGAGGCAGATACGCTCCGGCATGCTCCCTGGACCCGCCTACGACGAGTTCGGGGTCGGTTACCGCCAGGTCCGTCGCCCCGACCACAGCATCCAACGGGCGATCGACGAGGCCCTGGGCGGTGAGCTGCGCGTGGTCAACGTGGGCGCCGGCACCGGGTCCTATGAGCCGGAGGGCCGATGTGTGGCCGCCATCGAGCCTTCCACCACCATGATCCGACAGCGCGCCGCCCACCTGGCACCGGCGGTGCAGGCCATGGCCGAGAACATCCCGGTCGGGGACGGGAGTGCCGACGCCGTGTTGGCCGTGCACACCGTCCACCACTGGAACGACCTCGGCCGCGGCCTGGCCGAGATGGGGAGGGTGGCCGGCCGACGGGTCGTCCTGACCATGGATCCGGACGTCGTGGGCCGGCTCTGGATCGTCAAGGAGTACGCCCCGGAGATGGCCTCGACCCACGTGGCCAGCCTCCCGGCCATCAGGACCCTGGTATCGCTCCTCCCCGGGGCCGAGGTGCGGGTGGTCCCGGTGCCGCTGGAGTGCACCGACGGATTTCTGGCGGCCTTCTGGGGACGCCCGGAGGCCTACCTCGACGCCGAGGTTCGCCGCGCCACCTCTCCGTGGCATCAGATCCCGGCCCAGGCCAGGGAGCGGGCGGTGCGACGGCTTTCGGAGGACCTGGCCGATGGGACCTGGGACCGGCGTCACGGGCACCTCCGATCCGAACGATCCCACGACGTGGGGATGCGGCTGGTGGTGGCCTGACTAGAGTCCCTGCGGTGACGTTGACCCCCGACTCCGTACTCCTCACCGGGCGGGTGGCCGTGGTGACCGGTGGAGGGTCGGGCATCGGTCGGGGCGTGGCCCGGACCCTGGCCGCCTTCGGGGCCACCGTGGTCATCTGGGAGCTCAAGCCGGAGAGCTGCCGCGTCGGCCGCCGAGGAGATCGGCTGCCTGGGCATCACGGTGGACGTCCGTGACAGCGAGCAGGTCGATGCGGCCCTGGCCCGCACCCGGGCCGAGGCCGGCGACGTCCGGATCCTGGTGAACAACGCCGGCGGTGTGTTCTGGTCATCGTTCCTGGAGACCAGCGAGAAGGGTTGGGACGCCCTGTACCGGGCCAACCTCCGGCACGTCCTCATCTGCACGCAACGGGTGGCCCGCACCATGGTCGACGCCGGCCTGCCCGGCAGCATCATGAGCGTGACGTCCATCGAAGGGGTGCGCGCCGCCCCGGGCTACGCGGCCTACGCCGCGGCCAAGGCCGGGGTCATCAACTTCACCAAAACAGTCGCCCTCGAGCTCGCTCCCCACGGGATCAGGGTCAACGCCCTGGCCCCCGACATCACCATGACCGAGGGCTTGGCCGAAGTCACCCCGCCCGGCAGCCAGGAGCACTTCGGCATGGTGGTCCCGGCCGGGCGGGCCGGCCACGTCGACGAGATGGGGGGCGCCGCGGTCTTTTTGGCCTCCGACCTGTCCAGCTACGTGACCGGGCAGACCCTCCACGTGGATGGCGGCACCCATGCGGCCAGCGGGTGGTACCACCACCCCACCTCGGGCCAGTACGTCCTCGGCCCTTCCTGACCTGCCCGGACTCCCCGGGGCCGGGGCCGGTACGGCGTCGCCGAACCTTTCGGGCCCTTCCGGCGTCACTATGTAGGAAGGGCAACGGACGACCGGGCGAAAGGCAGGGTCAGGCGAGTGCGAGGCCATGCCGACGAGGACGATGCGGACGAGCTGGCGGCCTGGCTCCATGAGGGCTACGACCGCTCCTTCCGCACGGCCTGCCTGATCCTCGGGAACCGTGCCGACGCCGAGGAGGCCGTGCAGGAGGCCTTCTTGCGGGCCTGGAGGTTCCGGGCCTCCCTGGGCACCGGGGCGGCCTTCAAGCCATGGCTCTACCGGGTGGTCGTGAACACCTGCAACTCGAAGCTCCGCCAGGAGATCCCCCACCGCGACCGACGCTCGGGCCAGGAGCTGCTCGACTCCCTGTCGTCCAGCGATGACCCACCGGGCCGGATCGCCCAGTCGCGGGACGTGGTCCAGGCCCTGCAGGACCTGTCGCTCCCGTTGCGGGTGGTGGTGGTACTCCGCTACTACGCCGATCTGAGCGAACGCGAGATCGCCACAGCCATCGGGCGACGGCCGGGCACGGTCAAGTCCCGCTTGCACGAAGCCCGCAGGCTATTGGCCGAGCATCCCGCCCTCCGTTCGGAGGCGCCCGACGCATCCAGGTCCGAATCGGAGGTACTCCCATGACCATGGTCGACGAGCAGGCGCTGGCCGGGCTCCTCCAACAAACGGCCCGATCGATCGCCATCCCCGACGGGGCCGAAGAGCGGATCCTGGCCAAGGCCGTATCGGTCGAGACGGATCGAGCCAAGGCCGACCGGTCGGACCTGGTGGACCCGGCGGTGGTGCCGCGGTCCGGGCTGGCGGCGGCAGTGCCCCGGGGCGGGCGGACCCGGGCCCTGTCGGTGGCGGCCGCGGCCATCCTGGTTGCCGGAGGGATCGCCCTGTCCGCCGTGGCCCTCAAGGGAAGCCATGGGGGCACGTCGTCCGCAGCCTCCTCTGCCGCTGCCGTTGGCACCGGGACCGGCGGGACCGGCGGGACCACCGGGACCAACGGGACCAACGGGACCCATGAGGCAGCCGGGCAGGCCGTGGTGCCCTATGCACCGTCCAAGGGTGCCCACACCAGTAGCGCCTCCACCAACGGGCGCAACTCGACCTCGAGCGGTGCGTCGGTACCGGCGACCGGATCCAGCCTGCCGCAGGGGTTGAGCCAGTCGGCCAAGGTCGAAGCCACCGGCTCGGTGGACCTGACCATCCCAAACGGCAAGCTCCAGTCGGTGCTCACCGCCCTCACGGCCATGGCCACAGCCGACGGTGGCTTCGTGGCCAGCAGCCAGGCCCAGCTGGGTGCGGGCGGACCCGGAAGCGCCTCGTCGGGAACCATCGTGCTCCAGGTGCCCGAGCCCACCTTCGCCAGCATGGTGTCCCAGGTGCAGCGGGTGGGCCACCCGACCTCGGTCACCACCTCGTCCACCGATGTCACCAGCCAGTACGTGGACCTTCAGTCGCGGATCACCGCCCTCCAGGCCAGCCGGCAGCAGTACCTGACCATCATGACCCAGGCCAACTCCATCGGGGACATCCTGGCGGTGCAGAGCCAGCTGGAAACCCTGCAGAGTCAGATCGAACAGCTCCAGGGCCAGCTCAACGTGTTGACCAGCCAGACAATCTACGGACGGCTGACCGTCACCTTGACCGAGGCCGGTCACCACGTCACCCCCCCGCCCATCCACCTCCAGTCGGGGATCAGCAAGGCCTGGAGCGCGGGAGTAGGCGGATTCGTCTCGGGCGTCGAGTGGCTGATCCGGATCGGCGGCACCGTGCTGTTCGTCCTCCTGGCCCTGGCCGTGCTGGCCTGGGGCGGGCGTTGGGCCTGGCGGCTAGGTCGGCGGCAGATGATCTGACCGCCCGGCGACCCGGGCTCAGCCCAGGGCCGGGTGGCGCTTGGCCACCATGGGCACCACCACACTGCGAGGCGAGAGCCAGCCGGCGGCGGCACCGATCCGGTTGGCCACACCGGGGATGACCACGGCCCGGCCGGTCTCCATACCGGTCACGGCGGCCCGGGCCACCGCCTCGACCGGGAGCCACATGATCTTGGGCATGGCCGCGGTGGCCTCGGCGTCGGAGATCCCCGCGGCGGCACCGAACCCGGTCGCCACCGGTCCGGGGCACAGCACCGTCACCGTCACCCCGGACCCCCGGAGCTCGCCGCGCAGACCGTGGCTGTAGGAGAGGACGAAGGCCTTGCTGGCCCCGTAGGCGGCCTGGCCCGGTAGCGGTTGGAAGGCGGCGGTCGATGCCACGTTGAGCACCGACCCGCTGCGTCGCTCGACCATCCCGGGGAGGAACAGGGCGCACAGGTGCACCACCGCCTCGACGTCGGTTCGCACCAGGGCCACCTCGGCGGACGGGTCGGACCGGGAGACCGGCCCCATGGTGGTGAACCCGGCGTTGTTCACCAGCACGTTGACCGAGAGTGAACGGTCCTCCAGCTCGGTGGCGATGGCGTCCCGCGACGACTGGTCGGTCAGGTCGGCCACCATCACCTCGGCCCGCACTCCGTGTCGGGCCCTCAGCCGTTCGGCCAGCTCGTCCAGCGGGGCCCGGCGTCGGGCCACCAGCGTCACGCCCAGTCCCCGGGCGGCCAGCAGGGTGGCGATCTCGGCCCCGATCCCCGAGGAGGCTCCGGTCACCAGGCATGTGCGGTCGGGATGGGGGGCGGGGAGGGCCATCGGCTCAGCGTAGATCGTTCCGTCCCTGGCCCTTCCGAGAGCGACGGCACGAAGCCCGACGGCGGCTCAGCCCGGCGACCGGCCGGTGGCATAGACGGCCCGGGCCCGGTAGCGCAGCGGCCGCTCCTCCAGCTCTTCGAGGTAGTGGGCCACCCACCCGGCCACCCGGGCCACCGTAAACAGGGTGCGCCCGGCATCCGGCGGCATGCCGGTGGCCCAGGAGATGGCGGCCAGGGCCAGGTCGACGTTGGGCGGGGGGATGTCGTGGTCGGCCGCGGCCTCGACGATGGCGTGCACCAGCTCGACCTGGTGGGGAAGGGCCAACTGCTCGAACAGCTGGAGGAGGACCCCGAAGCGGGCGTCGCCGTGCTTGTAGACGGTGTGACCGAAGCCCGGCAGCACCCGCTGCCAGCGAAGGGTGTCGTCGAGGGCCCGCTCCGGCCCCTCACGGTGGGCGTCGATCAGCAAGGAGTAAGCCAGCTGGCTGGCGCCACCGTGCAGCGGCCCGGCGATGGTCCCCAAGGCCACCAACAGGGCGTCGTAGATGTCGGCCCGGGTGGAGGCGGCCACCCGCACGGCCAACGTCGACGTGGCCAGCTCGTGGTCGGCCATCAACACCATGGCCGCATTGACCGCCCGGACCAGGTCGGCGGTGGGCCGTGGGGTCAACACCCACGCCAACCGTTCGGCCATCGACCCGGTGAGGTCCGGCTCGCCCTCCACCGCCACGAAGGGCGGCGCCTCCCCGGCGGCGGGCAGGACCTCCACCATGGAGGCGGCCACCTGCCGGGCCGCCCGGATGACCGCTTCGGGCCGGAGATCGGACCGGAGGGGGTCCGCCGCCCCGGCCATGACCACCGCCCACCGCATGCGGTCCGACGTCCCGATCCGGGGGGGCCGGCCCAGCTCCAACGCCACCCACTCCGGACCCGGGCGGAGGTCGACACCACCCTGGCGGTCGACGTCCCACAACCACTCGGCCACCTCCTCGTACCGGTACCGGGTGGCCAGGTCGGTGGCCCGGCGGCCGCGGTAGACGGGACCGTCGTCGGTCAGCTGGGTGATGCCGGTGGTGATGGTGGCCATCCGGGTCTCGACGGCCTTGCCCTGGCGGGACCGGCGGGCCAGGCGCTCCACCTCGTCCACGTCGAACAGCCGCCGGCGCCCGGTGGGCGAGGGGTGGGAGACCAGCAGGCCCCGGCTCACATAGGCGTACAGGGTGGCCATCTTGACCCCGAGCCTCCGGGCCGCCTCGTCGCTCTCCAGCATCCGCTCCACCTGATCAACCTACCGCTGCACATTGACTTGATCAACATTTACAAACCACCCCCGGAGGGGTCATGCTGCAGGAAAAGAACCAAACCACCAGCGGCACGGGCCGCTGCAGACCGAGGAGAACCCATGACCACCGCCGTCGAAGACCTGATGTCGTCCCCTCCGGTGACCTGCGGAGCCGATGCCTCCCTCACCGAGGTCATCTCGTTGATGGACCGCCGCCAGATCGGCTCGGTGGTGGTGACCGACCAACGGGCCATCCTCGGGATCCTCACCGAGCGGGACCTGCTGCGGGCGGCCGCCGCCCAGGCCGACCCCTTCACCGAGCCGGTGCGCCGGTGGATGACCGCCGATCCCGACGTGCTCGGGCCGGCCGACGAGGTCGGTCAGGCCTGGTCCGGGCTCACCCACCACCACTACCGCCACCTACCGGTGGTCGACCACGGTCAGCTGGTCGGGGTGGTGTCCATCCGGGACCTGCTGGCCGTGGCCCAGATCCGTCCGGCCGACGAGGTGAGCACCGATGTGCCCCGGGGGCTGGAGGGCGTCATCGTGGCCGAGACCTCGGTGGGCGACGTCCGCGGCCAGGAGGGGTTCTTCCACTACCGGCAGTACTCCGCCACCGAGCTGGCCGCCCGACGGTCGCTGGAGGACGTGTGGAAGTTGCTGTTCGACGGGGCCCTGCCCGACCGGGCCGAGTCCGAGCGCTTCGCCCGGGAGGTGGCCGACCTCCGGGCCATCCCGCCGCGACTGGCGGGGATCCTTCCGGAGCTGGCCTCCAGTGGGGCACCGCTCGACGTCCTGCGCACCGCGGTCTCCCTCCTCGGGGCGGAGCTCGGCTGGCGCCCGACCCATGACATCGGCCATGAGGAGTTGCGCTCCCAGGCCCTCACGTTGTGCGCCGTGGTCCCTACCATCCTCACCGCCACCTACCGGCTCCAGCAGGGTCAGGATCCGGTTCCCCCGCGGCCCGACCTGTCCTATGCCGCCAACTACCTGTGGATGCTGCTGGGCCGGGAGGCGCCTGTCGACCACGTCCGGGCCATCGAGCAGTACCTGGTGCTCACCATCGACCACGGCTTCAACGCCTCCACCTTCGCCGCCCGGGTCATCGCCTCCACCGGCGCCGACCTGGCCGCCTCCATCGTGGGGGCCATCGGTGCCCTGTCGGGCCCGCTCCACGGCGGCGCCCCCAGCCGGGCCCTGGACATGTTGGACTCCATCGGCACCCCGGACCGGGCCGAGGCCTGGATCCGTGAGGCCGTGCTGCGGGGCGACCGGATCATGGGCTTCGGCCACCGGGTGTACAAGACCGACGACCCCCGGTCGGTCTATCTGCGCCAGGTGGCCAGAGACCTCGGCGGCGAGCTGGTCGACTTCGCCGAGCAGGTGGAGCGGACCACGGTCGACGTCCTGGCCGACCTCAAGCCGGGCCGCCAGCTCTACACCAACGTCGAGTTCTTCGCCGGGGTGGTCATGCACACCTGCGGCATCCCCCGGGAGATGTTCACCCCCACCTTCGCCTCCAGCCGCACCATCGGCTGGTCCACCCATGTGATGGAGCAGGCCGCCGACAACCGGCTGATCCGCCCGGCGGCCCGCTACGCCGGACCGCCCCCGCCCCAGCCGGTCCCCGCCCCCTGAGTCAGAAGGGCGAAAGGCCCTCGGAGACGATGCCCGGGGGCACGATGGGGCGTTCCTCGACCCACTGGAGGTGCAGCTCCCGGCGGGCGATCCGCCAGGCCGGACCGGTGTCCCGGTAGGTGTCGCGATAGCGGATGACCCAGACCACGTCGGTCCCGGTGGCGTCCCCCGGTCCGCTCCCACCGGGCGTGGCCTGCGCATGGTGGGCGGTGCACAGCACCTCGCCCCAGGCCTCCCCGTCCCCGATGCGGTACCGGTGGTTGGAGATCTGGTGGAAGGTGCGGGCGTAGCGGGACAGGGCCTCGGTGGACTCGGCCAACTGGTCGTGGCCGGAACGGGTGCTCACCGGGCGGTGCGGGTCCTGGGGCCTCAGCACCACCAGCTCCCCATCGGCGGTGAAGACCCCGGCGAACCGCGGGCCGTCCCGCTCATCGGCTGCCGCGGCGTACTCGGTGGACAGCTGGCGGAGCTCCTCCTCGATCCGGCGCCGCTCCGACGCCGGCATCCCCTTCGACCTGTCGGGGCTCTCGCTCACGCCCGGGCAGCCTCCCCGGCCGGCAGCCCGAACCGCTGGGCGAAGGCCGACATCTCGTCCACCACCTGGGCCAGATCGTCGGTGATCGAGGCCGACACCACCAGGCGCGAGGCCCCGGCCGACCGGGCCGCGTCGATCTCCTCCTCGGTGGTGGTCGGGAGGTAGCCCGACAGCGAGAGCTCGATGGCGGCCGGGTCCCGCCCGGCCTCCTCAGCCGCCTCACGCATCTGGCCCAGCCGGAGCGACAGATCGTCCGGGGCCAACCCCAGGGGTTGGAAGCCGTCCCCGATGCGCCCGGCCCGCCGGGCCGCGGCCTCGCTGTGCCCCCCGATATGGATGGGCACCCCTCCCGGTCGTACCGGTTTGGGAAAGGAGTGGGCGTGGTGGAAGGAGAAGAACTCGCCGTCGAAATCGGCGCCGGCCGGTCCCGAGTCGGCCCACAGGGCCCGCATGGCGGCCACCGTCTCGTCGGTGCGGCGCCCCCGGCTGCGGGGGTCGGCGCCGGTGGCCCGGAGCTCCTCGTCCATCCACCCGACACCCACGCACAGCCGGACCCGGCCCCCCGAGAGGACGTCGATGGTGGCCACCCTCTTGGCCAGGACCACCGCCTGATGGTTGGGCAGGACCAGCACGCCGGTGGCCAGCCCGATGCGGTCGGTGACCGCGGCCAGATAGGCCATCAGGTCGAGGGGGTCGGGTATGCGGCAGTCATCGGGCAGGGGCATCCGCCCGGACGAGGAGTACGGGTAGGTGCTCTGGTAGCCCGAGATCACCACGGCGTGCTCCACCAGCACCACCGACTCGAAGCCGCAGGACTCGGCGTGACGGACGAAGGTGGTCATCCACCCGGGGTCGGCGGTGACCCCGGAGCGGACCGGAGGGATGATCCCGAAGCGCATGACTGCTCACTTTCGTCGAGGCCCCGATGATGGCCGCCGCGGACCGGAGGGGTGGACGGTCCGGGGCCGGGTGAGGCCTCCCAGGGGCGGCCGCTCACTAATGTAGTGATGTGATCATCTCGAGCCGACCTGGTGGGGTCCGGCCCACCGCCCCAGGGCTCGCCGGTCGGGCCGGGGCGGCGAACCCGGGGTGACCGAAGACCCTGACGGCAACGGCGTTCCGGGCGATCCACCGAAGCCACCCCGGTACAGCCCGGAGCAGATCCGTCTCAACCGGCGCCGGTTCATCGGCTGGACCGCGGCCGGTGGGGTGGCGGCGGCCGCGGTGGCCCTGGGCATCGCCGAGTCCGGGGGGGGTAGTGGCCCGACCGACGCCGACCGGACCACGGCCGACACCCACCCGGCTGAAGGCCGGGCCCACGCCCACCCGGCGGCCCCGAAGGCCGGGGTCACCCTGGTGGACGGGGTCAAGCTCCCCACCTCCCCGGCCATCGTGGCCGAGAACGCCAAGATGGGGGACGCCTGGTGGGTGACCAGCGTCACGCCCGACCGCTCCATCGAGGGCTTCGCCGACCGGGTCAGCGCGGTGGCGGGCGACCGGGTGACCCTCTTCGTCAACACGGTGGCCCCGACCTATCACGTCGAGGCCTACCGGATGGGCTACTACCAGGGCATCGGCGGGCGCCTGGTGTGGACATCGGCGGTGAGACACGGGATCAGCCAGCCCCAGCCCACCCTGACCGCCGGCACCAACACCATCGAGTGCCGGTGGTCGCCCTCGGTGTCGGTCCCCATCGACGAGACCTGGCCGCCCGGGGCCTACCTGTTGAAGCTGGTGGGCAGCGGAGGCCAGCAGCAGTTCGTGCCGCTGTGCGTGCGGGACGACTCCTCCACCGCCGCCGTCGTCATCCAGCACAGCGTGACCACCTGGCAGGCCTACAACCGGTGGGGCGGCTACAGCCTCTACTACGGCAACGCCGACGGGGATCTGTCCTTCACCCACAACCCCGGTGGGGGCAGCTACGCCGACCGGGCCCGGGTGGTCTCCTTCGACCGGCCCTACGACTACGACTGGGCCTCGGGGGCAGCCGACTTCGTCGGCAACGAGCTTCCCGTGATCTACCAGGCCGAGCAGTTGGGGCTCGATGTCACCTACTGGACCGACGTCGACCTGCACGCCCGGCCGAACCTGTTGATGAACCACCGGGCCCTGCTCAGCCTGGGCCACGACGAGTACTGGTCGGCGTCGATGCGCGACGGTGCCGACCAGGCCCTGCGGCGGGGGGTGAACCTGGCCTTCCTCGGGGCCAACGCCTGCTACCGCCAGATCCGCCTCCAACCCTCGCCGGTCGGGCCCAACCGGCGCCAGGTCTGTTACAAGGACGCCGCCGAGGACCCCGTGGCCGACGTGGACCCCCTGCTGACCACGGTCAACTGGCCGGATCCGCCGGTCAACCGTCCCGAGTCCGAGTTGATCGGCACCACCTATCAGGACATCGAGGCCCAGGCCGACATGGTGATCACCGATCCGGGCTCGTGGCTCTTCGACGGCGTGGGGCTGGCCGGCAACCAGGTCCTCCCCGATGTGGTCCGGGGTGAGTTCGACCGTTACGTGCCCGACAGTCAGGCCCCGACCAACCTGGACGTGGTGGCCCACTCCATCGTGCCCAACCGGGGGAACAACTACTCCGACGTCACCTGGTACACCGTGCCGGGCGGGGGCGGGGTGTTCGCCACCGGCAACGCCTCGTGGATCGGGGCCCTGGGCAACAGCCGGTTGATCCCGCCCAACGTGCTGCCCTGGGCCATGCCCGGGGTGACCGACAAGCTGCTGAGGATCATGATGAACCTCTACTCGGTGATCGGGCTCGGACCGGCCAGCCTCACCCGGCCCTCGCAGGGCAACTGGCGCACGGTCTATGCCCCGGGATCGCCGTCGAGTGGGGCCCCCAATACCGTCAACGCCGCCTGAAGTCGCACCCCGACAGGAGTCCGACGCCACCGATCGGGGCCCTGTTACGCAGCAGCCCGGGACGCAATTGCTGCGTCCCGGGCCGGCGATTGTGTGGGCGTTACCCGGTCTGTCTCGTCATAAAACGTGAGGACCTTTAGGGGGCGGTCCTGCCTACCGCGCCCCGACCGGCGACCGGGCTCATTCGCTGAGGGTGATGGGCTGATCGTCGAGCGAGAGCCCGTCGGCGTCAGCGGGCAGCCCGGCCAGGTGGCCGTTGGCCTCCTCGGCCTTGACGGCGTTCTGGGCCGCCAGGTGCTCGCGGATCCGTTCGTCGACCTCGGCCATCAGCTGGGGGTTCTCGGTCAGGAAGGTCTTGACGTTCTCCCGACCCTGGCCCAACTGCTCCCCTTCATAGGTGAACCAGGCCCCGGACTTCTTGATGAAGCCCAGCTCCACCCCGACGTCGAGGAGCGACCCCTCGCGGCTGATGCCCCGTCCGAAGGTGATGTCGAACTCGGCCTGCTTGAACGGCGGCGAGCACTTGTTCTTGACCACCTTCACCCGGGTCCGGTTGCCGACCTGGTCGGCACCGTCCTTGATGGTCTCGATCCGGCGGATGTCCAGGCGGACCGACGAGTAGAACTTGAGGGCCCTACCGCCCGGGGTGACCTCGGGGGACCCGTACATGACCCCGATCTTCTCCCGCAGCTGGTTGATGAAGATGGCGATGGTCCGGGACTTCGACAGCGTGCCGGTCAGCTTGCGCAGCGCCTGGGACATCAGGCGGGCCTGGAGCCCGACGTGGGTGTCGCCCATCTCCCCCTCGATCTCCGCCCGGGGGGTCAACGCCGCCACCGAGTCGATGACCAGGACGTCGAGCGCACCCGACCGGATCAGCATGTCGGCGATCTCCAGGGCCTGCTCACCGGTGTCCGGCTGGGAGATGAGCAGGTCGTCGATGTTGACGCCGATGGCCTTGGCGTAGACCGGATCCATGGCGTGCTCGGCGTCCACGTAGGCGCAGATGCCACCGTTGCGTTGGGCCTCGGCCACCACGTGCATGGCCAGGGTCGACTTACCCGAGGACTCCGGGCCGAAGATCTCCACGATGCGGCCCCGGGGGAGGCCACCGATACCGAGGGCGAGGTCGAGCGCCAACGCTCCGGTGGGGATGGCCTCGATGTTCATGTGGAGGTTCTCACCCATCCGCATGACCGATCCCTTACCGAACTGCTTCTCGATCTGACCCAGGGCCATATCGAGTGCCTTGTCTCGTTCCATGTCCTTCACTCTCCTCGATGTAGTTGCTCTCTTGACCGTGCCGACCCTACGGAGAAGGTGTGACACCCGACCGGCCCGGATGGGGATCCGGGGCCGTCACCTTGAGGCTGTTGCCGCGACATCGGGGACTGCCACCGAGGCAACAACGTCACTCTAGACCCGAACGCATGTTCGATGATGGACCCCCGTCCCCCGGGCCGGCCACCGCTTCGATGGCACGCAAATGCCACAGTTCCCCCATGGGCCGGGAGTAGCCTCGCCCTGCAATGCCGGACGACGAAACCCCATCCGGGCCCGGGCCGGAAGGCACACCCGGCCCCGGCCCAGACCCTGTCACCCCCTCCGGTTCCTCGGCCGGCGGCGGAGCGGGGGCCCCGGGCTCCGACATGACCGGCATGACCCCCGCCGTCGGCTCGGCGGCGGCCGGGGCGCCACCGGTCCTCTCCCGGAAGGACCTCCGCCAGCAGCGGGCCGGGGACGGGAAGGGTGCGTCCCGGAGTTGGTGGTACGTGCTGGGAGGCGTGGCCCTGGTGCTGATCGGGGTGGTGATCGCCTATGTGGCCACCCGGAACACCGCCGACAAGGTGACCAAGGTCTCCATCCACACCACCACCACGGTGGCACCCGCCGTCGGTCCCATCTGTCCCCTGACCGGCCTGCCGGCGCCGGGTGGGGTGGTGCCGCCCCGGCCCGCTCTGGGCGTCAAGATCGGCAACTATCCCGGCGACCGTCCGTCGGCCGGGCTCAACCAGGCCGACATCGTCTTCGAGGAGCCGGTCGAAGGGGCCATCACCCGACTGCTGGCGGTCTTCCAGTGCCAGGGGGCCGCCCTGGTCGGCGACCTGCGCTCGGCCCGGGAGCCCGACGTGGCCATCCTCTCCCAACTGTCCAACCCCCTGTTCGTCCACGCCGGAGACATCGACCCCATCGCCGCCCTGCTGGCCCAGGCCCCCCTCCAGGACGACAACCTCTACTCCGGCGACCGGGGCTCGGTCATCATCACCGAGAGCAACCGGGTGGCGCCCTACGCCACCTTCGTCAACACCGCCTCCCTGTGGGCCTTCAACCCCGGGGACAAGACGCCGCCGGCTCCGATCTTCCACTACTCGGCGGCCCTGCCCCGCGGGGCGGTGGCCGGCTCCGGGCAGAGCGTCCACATACCCTTCTCCTCGGTGTCGGACGTGACCTGGCAGTGGAATCCCGCCCGCGGCTACCAGCGGTACTACTCGGGTGCGCCGGACACCCTGGTCGACGGGACCCAGACCACCGCCACCAACGTGGTGATCATGACGGTGCAGACCTCCAACGGGCCGTGGGTGGAGAACTCCGAGGGAGGCCTGGAGGTCCAGGTGCAGGCCACCGGGACGGGGCCGCTGCTGGTCATGCGGGGCGGGGCGGCCATCGCCGGCACCTGGAGCCGCTCCAGCCTGACCCAACCGGCCACCCTCACCGCCACCGGTGGGGCGCCCATCACCCTGCAGCCCGGCAACACCTGGGTCGAACTGGTGCCGGCCGGCATACCGGTCACCCCTTCGGCGGCCCCGGCCGCCGCATCCACCACGACCGCTCCCTGACCGACCCGCCACAGCCGAGTCAGCCCGCGGCCGGGCCCCCGAGGGTGCGCCGCAGCAGGTCCAGGGCGGCGATGGTGGCGTACTGGCGCACCCGGTCACGGTCCCCGGGCACGGTGAACCGGAACGACTGGGTGGGATGCCCGGCCCGGGCCAGGCCCACGAAGACCGTCCCGGGAGGCTGGTCGTCCTGGGGGTCGGGTCCCGCCACCCCGGTGATGGACAGTCCCACATCGGACTCCAGCACCCGGCGGGCCCCGTCGGCCATGGCCCGGGCCGCCTCCTCGGACACCACCGGCCCCTCGGGGACACCCAGGACGGCGAACTTGACCTCGGAGGCGTACGACACCACCGAGCCCCGGAACCACCGACTGGCCCCGGGCACGTTGACCAGACGCGACGAAGCCAGTCCCCCGGTGAGGGACTCGGCCAGCCCCAGCGTCAATCCCAGGGCCAGGACCTCCCGGGCCACGGCGTCCTCGATGGCCTCGTCGTCCACCCCGAACACGATGTCCCCCGCCGCCACGGCCAGGATGCGCCGGATCTCGGCCTCTTCCACGTCCAGGAGCGTGGAGGCCTCGGTCTCGTCGTCGGCCCGGACGGTGACCCGGACCTTGATCCCTTCGATCCCGCTGGCCAGGAAGGCGATGGTGGCGCCCCCTCCGGCACCCCCGGCCTCCACCGTGGGGCCACCCGCCGGGAGGTCGAGCTCCCTGATGTGGTCGGCCAGGGCTTCGGCCAGACCGGACTCGGTCATCCCCCAGGTGCGGATGACCCGGCTGGCGATGACCCCGGTGGCCTCACCCCGTTCCACCATCCGCTGACGCAGGTCGGGGAGGATGCCCCGCTCGAACATCTCGGCCATCTCGTAGGGAACCCCGGGCACGGCGTAGATGACCTTGTGCCCCACCGGGCAGATGAGGCCCGGTGCGGTCCCCTTGGTCTGGGGGATGACGGTGGCGCCCTCGGGCACATCGGCCTGTCGGAGGTTGGACTCCGACATCTCGCGGCCCCGGGCCGAGAACATGGCCCGGATGGCCTCCACCACCGAGTCGTCCCGCTGGAGGGGGACGTTCATGACCTCGGCGATGGCGTCGCGGGTGATGTCGTCGTGGGTCGGGCCCAGGCCGCCGCAGACGATGACTCCGTCGCTACGGGCCAGGGCGGTCCGGAAGGCCAGCACGATGCGGTCGTGGTTGTCCCCCACCGCCTGGTGGAAGTGGGAGGTCACCCCGGCCGCGGCCAGGTGCTCGCCCAACCACTGCGAGTTGGTGTCGGTGATCTGGCCCAGGAGCAGTTCGGTGCCCACGGCGACGATCTCGATGCGCATGGCTGGTCAGGCCGCCGAGCGGGCGCCGCCGGCCCGGGCCGCCCGTCGCCCGTCCAGGTAGTACTGACCACCGGTGAACACGGTCATGGCCGTGGCCACCCAGATGGCCGTGGACAGGACGGTGTGGTGGGAGGCCAACGGGGGGGCCAGGCACATGCCGATGGCTACGTCTTGGAGCAGGGTCTTCACCTTGGCGCTGTTGCGGGCCGGGATCGAGATCCCGTGGCGGCCGGCCACCGACCGGTAGACGCTCATGGCCACCTCGCGCAGGGCGATGATGGCCACCGGGAGCCACCAGACGATCCCTTTGGCCACCAGGGCGAACAGGGCTCCGAGGACCACCACCTTGTCGGCCAGCGGGTCGAGGAAGGCCCCGGAGCGGGTGGTCCCCTGCTTGCGGGCCAGCCACCCGTCGATCCCGTCCGACAGCGCCAGGATGCCGCCCAACACGAAGGTGAACCAGCTGGCCCCCCACAGCATGATCAGGGCGATGACCACCGGGGTGGCCAGCAGGCGGAGCACGGTGATGCCGTTGGCCGGGGTGAGGAGGGCCGACGGCCCGAAGGTGGACCGGGCCCGCACCGGTGCCCCGGGTGCCCCCGGCGCAGGTGTGCCCGGGACCGGCATGCCGGAGTTGACCGCCGGGTTGCTCATCGGGCCGGTCCTGACAGGGCCGGTCGGCGCCGGCCTTCGGACAGGTCCGGGTCGGCGGCGAACCCGGCCACCAGGTCCGGACCGTCGGCCCCGGTGACCACCAGGTCGACAAAGGTGCCGACCGGAATGTCCTCGGGCACGGCCACGATCCCGTCGATCTCGGGGGCCTCGCGGTAGGTACGACCTTCGCCGGGGCTGTCGACCAGCACCTCGACCGTCGCCCCTAAGAGCGCCTCCCGTCGGGTGGCGGTGATGGTGTCCTGCAGCTCGGTGCACTCGTCCAGCCGCTCGGCCACCAGCTCGGCGGGAACCTGCCCGTCGAGTTCGGCGGCGTAGGTACCGACCTCCTGGCTGAACGGGAAGAAGCCCACCCAGTCCAGCTGGGCCTCGGTGATCCACTGGAGGAGGTGATCGTGATCGGCCTCGGTCTCGCCGGGATACCCGACGATGAACGACGACCGGAAGGCGGCATTCGGCTCGGCCTGCCGGATCGAGGCGATCCGCTCGAGGAAGCGGTCACCCTCACCCCAGCGGCGCATGCGCTTGATCAGCGGCCGCGACACGTGTTGTAGCGAGAGGTCGAAGTAGGGCACGCCGGTGGCCAGGATGGCCTCGACCAGCGCGTCATCCAGCGTCGACGGATAGAGGTAGAGCAGCCGGGTCCACCGGACCCGCTCCGATACCGCGGCCACCAGGTCGACGATGGGACGGGTGGACCCCTGGGCCCGACCTCCCCGGCCCCGGGTGGGACCGGCCGTGCCGCCTGAACGGTCGAGGTCGAACGACGAGAGGTCCTGGGCCACCAGCACCACTTCACCGAGGGTCCGGTCCGGTCCTCCGAGCTGGTCGACCTCGGCGAGGATCGATGACTGGGTGCGTGATCGCTGCTTGCCCCGGAACGAGGGGATGGCGCAGAACCCGCAGTTCCGGTCGCACCCCTCGGCCACCTTGATGTAGGACCACGGGGCGGTGGCCGGAGGCCGGGGCAGGTTCAACAGGTCGAACGCCGGGACCGGCTGTTCGGATGCGGACGTTGATGCGGACGCGGAGGGGGCCGGCTTCCGGCCCAGGGCCACCGGGGTTCCTGTGGCCACCGACGGGGCCGTCAACGACGCACCGAACGGCGCCACCAGGTCCACTTCGGGCAGGGCTTCGGCCAGCTCGTCGCCGTACCGCTCGGCCATGCAACCGGTGACCACCAGCCTGGCCCCCTCTTGGCGGGCCTCGGAGAGGGCCAGAACGGTGTCGATCGACTCCTGCCGGGCTGCCTCGATGAAGGCACAGGTATTGACCACCACCAGGTTCGCCGCCTCCGGGGAGTCGGCGGCCTCCAGGCCCTCAATGGTCAGGGTTCCCACCAATTTGTCCGAGTCCACCTGGTTCTTCGGGCAGCCCAAGGTCTCAATCCAGAATCGCTCGGCCACCAGGACAATCTACCGGGGTCCCAGGGGGGAGGATCGCCGCCTGCCCCGGGGCCGGGGCCCGGCCCAGGACCGTGCCAGTGCCGACCACCCGTTCGCTCAGCCTCCGGGCATCCTTGGCCCGATCATCCTTCGGCCCGCAACAGCGGAGAGGGAGGGATTTGAACCCTCGGACCCAGTTACCCAGGTCAACTCATTAGCAGTGAGTCCGATTCGGCCGCTCTCGCACCTCTCCGTGCCTGGTCAGCGGTAGATTTTTCTGTCTACCCACTAGCCAGATTTTCGTCGTGCCCTGCCTCCGCCTTAACCCCGATCCCATTCCGTTTGCTAGGCGGACCACTGACCGGGAGACAAGAACCGGACACGACCGGGCAATCATACGGCGCAGGAAGCACGTCGGAATGAGAACCGGGCATTTGGCGGTTGCGAGTCATGGTCGACGGAAAGCAGGCGCATCGAACGTCCATCGGACCCGAGATCGTGGCCCGAAGGCTCGGCGGGCTGGCTCACCGACTATTGAGTCGGCCCGTCAGCCTCCGGCCCCCGCGGCAAGGTCCTCGTTCTCCAGAAGCACCAGCGACCGCCTTGACTCGGACCTTCCGCCCGACCTGAAGGGGTCGGTCTGGCTTCGCAAGAAGACCAACGACGATGACACCCGCCTATCGGAAAGCCCCTGATTGAACGGACCGAGCTTGAAGAAGATGGCCGTGACGCCCCTCTCGATGGACTTGAGCGAGACGTTCAGCTCCTCGGCTATGCCCCGGTTGGACATGCCGCGGGACATCTGCTCCAAAATGTCCACTTCCCTCGGGGTGAGGTCCTCGATGCCCACTGCGTCGCCCCGGCGGATGAGGGTTCCGACAATGCTGGGATCCACAAGGGAGGCGCCGGACCGGGAGCCCCGGACTGCGTCGATCACAGCCTGGACATCAGGGAGTTTCTCGTCGAGGAGGAAGGCGATCCCGGCCGTGCCGCCGCGTAGGACCTCGAGGGTGAATTCGTTGACTCGGTCTGATATCACCACGATGCCGATGTTCGGGTCGGCCAATCGCAATTGCCGAACGGCCGACACCACCGCCGTCGTTGTCACTACTTGCGAACGGACACATATGAGGACGGCATCAGGCGCAACCTCCTCAATCGACTCGACGAGTCCGTCCATAGTGCGGACCCGCCCGACGATAGTTATGTCGGGAACGTTGGCCAGGATGGCCTCGAGACCGTCGCCTACCAGAAAGCTGTCGGTGACCAGTACCAGCGTGGTCGGGCCTTGATCTGACTGCATAGGGGTGCCCCTTCCGCTTGAGCAAACAACACCTGTTCTGCTCTAGCGGGCGGGTCTGTCCGCAAGAGCCAGCCAACCAGCGTCCGGCCAACAAGGATGTTGCATCCTTTGCCATCCGGCCCGAGTGGTGGGCCTCAATCAACCCTATGACTACCTCGGCGCAAATGGGGTCTGAATTCTCCCTCTTTGCACTGCTGCAGAAAGATATAGGGAGCAGCCTCTGTATTCCGTAGGGAGTACCCTCACCCTCTATGGCATCGGCGGGCGCCTAGATACCGATCGCACCTCACACAGCGGTGGGCAGGAAGTGGCATCAAAGTGGCATTTCGCAATAGCCAGAGCACATGTGGGGATGTACTCCCCAGAGATATTAGGACGCCCCTCTCTCTATGGAGCAGGCGCCCTGTCCGATAGTAACGAAAGAAGCAATCACGGTGTCCGGTTGATCTTTCGCCTCTTGGTCCATTGCGGATCGCAACGAAGAGCCGTGTCCGTCAGTCCCCTATGAAAGGAGATGTCCATGAAGGCATCCGGCATGAGGTACGGCAGCACGCATGGCATTGTCACATCGCGTTTGCGGCTCTCGAAGATCATGATCCCGACCATGGGCCTCACGCTGGTCGCCATCGGCGTGGCCGCATGCGGGTCCCCCAGCGCGGCCCACGCGCCAACGGCCACCGCGCAGAAACCGAAGGAGTTCGTCATACAATCCGGTTCTGGGGACAAACTGCTCACGGCAGTGAAGCTGCCAAAGGCCTGGACGGTCAACTGGAATTTTCGTTGTCAGAACCCCACTACGAGTAGGCCCTTCTCTCTGGCGACCATCGACCACCGAGGGTCGCCAGAGAACGTTACGACCCAGACCGGGTTGGCTGGAGGTGGAAACAAGCCCTTCAAGACGGCGGGCAGCTACAGGTTCTCCGTGACAACGACCTGTGGATGGAAGGTAACTGTCGGATCTACGCCGACGACTCCCAAGACACCCACCACAGTGCCGCCAGCGTCCAAAGCCATTACGACGACAACCGACAAGTCCAGTGCGAAGGCATCCAAGCCCTGATCCGGTCAGCGAGGTCCGGTGAGATTCTCGCACCAGCCGGCCAGGTGCTCTACCGTCCGCTTCTACTTCGAGCAGTGACGGTGCGACCCAGCGAACGACTGCAACGAGGAGAGCCTGCATCCCGGCCACGGAATCCTCCAGCGACATCGATGCGTCGTTCGGCCAGAAGGCCTTACTCTTCGCCCCCGACGATCACGTCAAGACTCTTGAGTACGACGACCGGGACATCTGGCGCTCCGGAATCCACCGGCCCGAAGGGATCGCTCTGTGACCGGAGGAAGATCAGCGCCGCTGATACCCGTCGATCCTCCAGGGTCGGATCGAATGGTCCCAGCTTGAGAAAGATAGACGTGATTCCCTTTTCGATCGACTTGACCGATATGTGCAGCTCGTCCGCTATAGCCCGGTTGGAAAGACCGTGTGCCAACTGTTGGAGTACCTCCACCTCCCGCCGGGTGAGGTCTCCCACGCCAGCGGTGTCGCCACGGCGGATCAGCGAGTCAATGATGTTCGGGTCCAGCACCGTCTGACCCACCTGAATCCCCCGCAGAGCGCTAAGCACGGTTGCAATGCTGGCTAGCCTCTCGTCCAGGAGAAGCGCGATTCCAGAGGAGTCCCCGCTCAGGAGGGTTAGGGCGAAGTCATCGGCCCGATCGGAGATGATCACTACTCCCATTTGCGGATACATCGCCCGCAGGCGGTGGGCCACGGCGATGGTGGCCTCGGAAGTCACTACCCGGGAGCGCGCCGAGATAATCACGGCCTGGGGAGACAGATCCGCAACGAGACCATCGAGCTCGGCGAAGTCCCGCGCCTGGCCCACAACTTCGACGTCACCGACGTCTGCCAACAGGGAGGCGAGGCCGTCTCCCATGAGCGAGCTGTCGGAGCCGAGAACGACGGTTATCGGGCCTTGCTCCAAGGACATCTGTGGACTCCCTCCTCTTGGTGGAAGCAGATCTCAGGGATGGCCGTCTGACGAAGAACGCCGTGGCAACCACTGGACAGGTCAAAGGTCTTCCCGCCACCCTAAGACCAATCGTGGTCCCGGTCGTTTCAATTCCGGCCCCAGGAACTCAATTCGGAGCGGAGGATCTCATCCAGCCCGTGGATCTGGGGGGCGTCTGGGAGATTTGGCGATCTACGGTAGGGCCCACCAGGTCCGGCGAGAGACAGGAAGGCATCCAAACTATGCGAGCTGCTCCATTGGGTCGACAGTCTGGCCGCGGGGTGAAGGTTTGCCTGAGCCGTACTGAGCCACTCCAGTCGCACACGGGCTTATCGAGGCAGAGGTGATTCCAATGAACGATCCCTGCAGCCAACGTAGATGGCCCGGGTACTGATCACCGGTTCGAGTGATGGCCTCGGGTTGATGGCGGCCGAACTGCTCGCTCACGACGGCCACGCGGTCACCTTGCATGCGAGGAACGGACAGCGGGCCGACGATGTGCGTCGGGCGCTCCCGGCCGCCCAACACATCCTTGTTGGCGACTTGAGCAGTATCGAGGGGACGCGTCAGGTGGCCGAGCAGGCCAATGCCCTCGGACGCTACGACGCCGTGATCCACAACGCCGGCGTCGGGTATCGGGAGCCTCGCCGAGTCGAGACTGTCGACGGCCTCTCGCACGTCTTCGCCATCAACGTCTTGGCGCCGTACCTGCTGACCGCCGTGATCACGCCTCCTAGCCGGCTGGTGTACCTCAGCTCAGGCATGCACAGAAGTGGTCACCCTGACCTCGACGATCTCCAATGGGCCAAGCAACACTGGAACGGGGCCCAGGCCTACGCAGACAGCAAGCTCTTCGACGTTGTACTGGCCTTTGCCGTCGCCCGCCGCTGGCCCGGCGTGCTCTCCAATGCCCTCGAGCCCGGCTGGGTACCGACCAAAATGGGAGGGCCCGGCGCACCCGACGACCTTTCGTTGGCGGCGGTGACTCAGGTCTGGCTGGCAGTGAGCGACGATCCTGCAGCCGCCGTCACCGGGCAGTACCTCTACCACCAGCAGCCGCGCGACGTGCACCCGGCAACGCGGTCAATCGAACTCCAGGACCAACTGCTCGGTGCCTGTGCCGAGCTCACCGGGGTGGCGCTCCCGAACCCGTAGAGAGGATGCCGTTCGGAAGCTATGCCCTGCGGGACTCCATCGCTGGCGTCTCGTCCGGGGCCCACTTGAGTGCGACGGCAGTGATCCGATTCCATGCACTCCCTGCTGGACTTCCCTCAGGGAGTGGGCTTCATAGCCACGACGGGCTGGTTGAGCTGCGTGCCACCAGCCGATCCGAAGAAGGGGGCACCTCCAAAGGCAAAGATCCCTCCGTCGGACGCCACCAGCCAGTAGCCCTTGCCGTTCGGCGTGGGGGCCATACCCACGATGGGCCGGTTGAGAGGAGTTCCGCCGGTCGATCCGTAGAACCCGGCGTTGCCGAAGGCGAAGATGCCTCCGTCGGATGCCACCAGCCAGTAGCCCTTGCCGTTCGGCGTGGACGCCATATCCACAATGGGCTTGTTGAGCTGCATGCCTCCGGTGGATCCGTAGAACCCGGCGTCGCCGAAGGCGAAGATCCCTCCGTCGGACGCCACCAGCCAGTAGCCCTTGCCGTTCGGCGTGGTGGCCATACCCACGATGGGCCTGTTGAGCTGCATGCCTCCGGTGGATCCGTAGAACCCGGCATCGCCGAAGGCGAAGATCCCTCCGTCGGACGCCACCAGCCAGTAGCCCTTGCCGTCGGGTGTAGCCGCCATCCCTACGATGGGCTGGTTGAGCTGCATGCTACCGGTCGATCCATAGAACCCGGCGTTGCCGAAGGCGAAGATGCCTCCGTCGGATGCCACCAGCCAGTAGCCCCTGCCGTTCGGCGTGGACGCCATTCCCACGATGGGCTGGTTTAGATGCAAGGCCCCGGTAGATCCGAAGAAGCCGGCGTTACCGAAGGCGAAGATCCCTCCGTCCGCCGATGCCAACCAATAGCCGCCCGCAGCGGGGGGCGTCGGGACTGAGTTGGCGTCGTAGGTGAAGTTGTCAGCACCTCCAACGGCGCTGGTGCCGTACACAGTGGTAACTGTCACGTCGACCGAACCGGCAGGACCCGAAGGGCTGGTGGCAACGATCGAGGTGTCACTCTTGACCGTAACGGAGGATGCCGCCTTGGAGCCGAAGTCAACAGTCGAGCCCTCGGCAAAGTTGGTACCCGAGATAGAAACGACCGTGGACCCAACCTGGGGACCCGACTTGGGAGTTATCCCGGTGACTGCCGGGACCGACCCATAGGTGAAGTGGTCGGAGTTGTTGGTTGCGCTCGTGCCCCCGACGGTCGTCACCGTCACGTCGACCACACCGGTACCCGCGGGGCTGGTGGCAGTGAGCGAGTTCGTATTGACGAAGTTCATCGAGGTGGCAGCCTTAGAACCGAAGCTGACCGTCGAGTCCGAGGTGAACCCGGTCCCGGTCACCGTGACGACTGAGTCCCCGTGGGTCGATCCGAGGCTCGGGGAGATCGAAGCCACCACCGGGGCGTCCACGTAGGCGAAGAGATCGGCCCGCCCGGTAGCGCTCTGGCCCTCGGCGGTGGTCACGGTGATGTCCACCGCTCCCTCCGAGCCTGCCGGGCTGACCGCGGTGAGGATGGTCGCTGTCGTCTGGGTGAAGGTGGCGGGAGTGCCGCCGAAGCTGACGCCCGTAGTGTTGGTGAAGCTCGTGCCGTGCACGGTGACCCGAGTGCCGCCGGCGAGCGGTCCGGTGGCAGGGCTGACGGAAGTGACCACCGGGCCACCCACGTAGGTGAAGTCCCCGGTCCCCGAGTCGCCCGAGTTGCCGTAGGGGGTGGTGACGACCACATCGGCTGCTCCGGCGTCACCCGCTGGGGTGGTCGCCGTGATGGCGGTGTTGCTGTGGACGGTGAAGGAGGACACAGGCGCGCCTCCGATCATCACCGCCGTCGCCCCGGTCAGGTGGGTTCCGGTGATGGTGACCAGCGTGCCGCCGACCGTAGGCCCGGTGGTGGGGCTGACCGACGTGACCAGAGGGGCGCTCACGTAGGTGAAGTCCCCGGTCCCCGAGTCGCCCGAGTTGCCGTAGGGGGTGGTGACGACCACATCGGCTGCTCCGGCGTCACCCGCCGGGGTGGTCGCCGTGATGGTGGTGTTGCTGTGGACGGTGTAGGAGGAAACTGCCATGCCTCCGACCGTCACCGCCGTGGCCCCGGTCAGGTGGGTTCCGGTGATGGTGACCAGCGTGCCGCCGACCGTAGGCCCGGTGGTGGGGCCGACCGAGGTGACCAAAGGGGCGGCCACGTAGGTGAAGTCCCCGGTCCCGGAGTCGCCGGAGTTGCCATGGGGCGTGGTGACGACCACATCGGCTGCTCCGGGGTCGCCCGCCGGGGTGGTCGCCGTGATGGTGGTGTTGCTGTGGACGGTGTAGGAGGAAACTGCTGTGCCTCCGACCGTCACCGCGGTGGCCCCGGTCAGGTCGGTTCCGGTGATGGTGACCAGCGTGCCGCCGAGTGCAGGCCCGGAGTCCGGGCTGACCGAGGTGACCTCGGGGGCGACGGCCACGTAGGTGAAGGCGGCGTCGCCGCTGGCGCCGGAGTCGCCGTAGGGGGTGGTGACGACCACGTCGGCCGGGCCGTTGGCCCCGGCCGGGGTGGTGGCATCGATGGTGGTGTCGTTGACCACGTCGAGGCCGGTGACCTCGGCGCCGCCCACGGTGACGGCGGTGGCCCCGGTGAGGGCGGTGCCGGTGATGACCACGGCGGTGCCCCCGGCGGCCGAGCCGGTGGCCGGGTCGAGGGAGGTGACGCTCGGGGCGGCCACGTAGGTGAACTCATCGGACGGCGTGGTGGCCGAGGTGCCGTCGGGGGTGGTGACGGTGACGTGCACCGTGCCGGGGCCGCCCACCGGGGCGGTGGCGGTGATCTGGGTGGCCGAGTTGACGGTGTAGACGGCGGGGGTGCCCCCGAAGTCGACCACCGAGGCCGGGTCGAGGTCGGTGCCGGTGATGACCACCGAGGTGCCGGCGGTGGCGGCCGGCCCGGTGGTGGGGTCGAGGGAGGTGACCGTGGGGCCCACGTAGGTGAAGGCGGCGTCGCCGCTGGCGCCGGAGTCGCCGTAGGGGGTGGTGACGACCACGTCGGCCGGGCCGTTGGCCCCGGCCGGGGTGGTGGCATCGATGGTGGTGTCGTTGACCACGTCGAGGCCGGTGACCTCGGCGCCGCCCACGGTGACGGCGGTGGCCCCGGTGAGGGCGGTGCCGGTGATGACCACGGCGGTGCCCCCGGCGGCCGAGCCGGTGGCCGGGTCGAGGGAGGTGACGCTCGGGGCGGCCACGTAGGTGAACTCATCGGACGGCGTGGTGGCCGAGGTGCCGTCGGGGGTGGTGACGGTGACGTGCACCGTGCCGGGGTCGCCCACCGGGGCGGTGGCGGTGATCTGGGTGGCCGAGTTGACGGTGTAGACGGCGGGGGTGCCCCCGAAGTCGACCACCGAGGCCGGGTCGAGGTCGGTGCCGGTGATGACCACCGAGGTGCCGGCGGTGGCGGCCGGCCCGGTGGTGGGGTCGAGGGAGGTGACCGTGGGGCCCACGTAGGTGAAGGCGGCGTCGCCGCTGGCGCCGGAGTCGCCGTAGGGGGTGGTGACGACCACGTCGGCCGGGCCGTTGGCCCCGGCCGGGGTGGTGGCATCGATGGTGGTGTCGTTGACCACGTCGAGGCCGGTGACCTCGGCGCCGCCCACGGTGACGGCGGTGGCCCCGGTGAGGGCGGTGCCGGTGATGACCACGGCGGTGCCCCCGGCGGCCGAGCCGGTGGCCGGGTCGAGGGAGGTGACGCTCGGGGCGGCCACGTAGGTGAACTCATCGGACGGCGTGGTGGCCGAGGTGCCGTCGGGGGTGGTGACGGTGACGTGCACCGTGCCGGGGTCGCCCACCGGGGCGGTGGCGGTGATCTGGGTGGCCGAGTTGACGGTGTAGACGGCGGGGGTGCCCCCGAAGTCGACCACCGAGGCCGGGTCGAGGTCGGTGCCGGTGATGACCACCGAGGTGCCGGCGGTGGCGGCCGGCCCGGTGGTGGGGTCGAGGGAGGTGACCGTGGGGCCCACGTAGGTGAAGGCGGCGTCGCCGCTGGCGCCGGAGTCGCCGTAGGGGGTGGTGACGACCACGTCGGCCGGGCCGTTGGCCCCGGCCGGGGTGGTGGCATCGATGGTGGTGTCGTTGACCACGTCGAGGCCGGTGACCTCGGCGCCGCCCACGGTGACGGCGGTGGCCCCGGTGAGGGCGGTGCCGGTGATGACCACGGCGGTGCCCCCGGCGGCCGAGCCGGTGGCCGGGTCGAGGGAGGTGACGCTCGGGGCGGCCACGTAGGTGAACTCATCGGACGGCGTGGTGGCCGAGGTGCCGTCGGGGGTGGTGACGGTGACGTGCACCGTGCCGGGGTCGCCCACCGGGGCGGTGGCGGTGATCTGGGTGGCCGAGTTGACGGTGTAGACGGCGGGGGTGCCCCCGAAGTCGACCACCGAGGCCGGGTCGAGGTCGGTGCCGGTGATGACCACCGAGGTGCCGGCGGTGGCGGCCGGCCCGGTGGTGGGGTCGAGGGAGGTGACCGTGGGGCCCACGTAGGTGAAGGCGGCGTCGCCGCTGGCGCCGGAGTCGCCGTAGGGGGTGGTGACGACCACGTCGGCCGGGCCGTTGGCCCCGGCCGGGGTGGTGGCATCGATGGTGGTGTCGTTGACCACGTCGAGGCCGGTGACCTCGGCGCCGCCCACGGTGACGGCGGTGGCCCCGGTGAGGGCGGTGCCGGTGATGACCACGGCGGTGCCCCCGGCGGCCGAGCCGGTGGCCGGGTCGAGGGAGGTGACGCTCGGGGCGGCCACGTAGGTGAACTCATCGGACGGCGTGGTGGCCGAGGTGCCGTCGGGGGTGGTGACGGTGACGTGCACCGTGCCGGGGTCGCCCACCGGGGCGGTGGCGGTGATCTGGGTGGCCGAGTTGACGGTGTAGACGGCGGGGGTGCCCCCGAAGTCGACCACCGAGGCCGGGTCGAGGTCGGTGCCGGTGATGACCACCGAGGTGCCGGCGGTGGCGGCCGGCCCGGTGGTGGGGTCGAGGGAGGTGACCGTGGGGCCCACGTAGGTGAAGGCGGCGTCGCCGCTGGCGCCGGAGTCGCCGTAGGGGGTGGTGACGACCACGTCGGCCGGGCCGTTGGCCCCGGCCGGGGTGGTGGCATCGATGGTGGTGTCGTTGACCACGTCGAGGCCGGTGACCTCGGCGCCGCCCACGGTGACGGCGGTGGCCCCGGTGAGGGCGGTGCCGGTGATGACCACGGCGGTGCCCCCGGCGGCCGAGCCGGTGGCCGGGTCGAGGGAGGTGACGCTCGGGGCGGCCACGTAGGTGAACTCATCGGACGGCGTGGTGGCCGAGGTGCCGTCGGGGGTGGTGACGGTGACGTGCACCGTGCCGGGGTCGCCCACCGGGGCGGTGGCGGTGATCTGGGTGGCCGAGTTGACGGTGTAGACGGCGGGGGTGCCCCCGAAGTCGACCACCGAGGCCGGGTCGAGGTCGGTGCCGGTGATGACCACCGAGGTGCCGGCGGTGGCGGCCGGCCCGGTGGTGGGGTCGAGGGAGGTGACCGTGGGGCCCACGTAGGTGAAGGCGGCGTCGCCGCTGGCGCCGGAGTCGCCGTAGGGGGTGGTGACGACCACGTCGGCCGGGCCGTTGGCCCCGGCCGGGGTGGTGGCATCGATGGTGGTGTCGTTGACCACGTCGAGGCCGGTGACCTCGGCGCCGCCCACGGTGACGGCGGTGGCCCCGGGACGGCGGTGGCCCCGGTGAGGGCGGTGCCGGTGATGACCACGGCGGTGCCCCCGGCGGCCGAGCCGGTGGCCGGGTCGAGGGAGGTGACGCTCGGGGCGGCCACGTAGGTGAACTCATCGGACGGCGTGGTGGCCGAGGTGCCGTCGGGGGTGGTGACGGTGACGTGCACCGTGCCGGCGTTGCCGGCCGGGGAAGTCGCCGTGCAGATGGTGGAGGAGGAGCAACTGGATTCGGTGTCAGCCGTCGAACCGAAACTGACCGTACTGTCGCCAACTACGAATCCGGTGCCATAGATGGTGACGGGTGTTCCTCCGGCTACTGGCCCATTGGAGGCGCTGATGCCGGTGACCGCCAGTCCGGTGTCGGGAGTCATGGCTACGCCTGCAGGATCTACGCCGACCGTGATGGAAGTGGTGACCGTGTCGTTGGAGGTGCTGATGACACTCACGGAGCCCGTGCCTGGGGGGCTTCCGGCGTTGACTGCGTAGACCGAGAGGCCGTCCGGGGTGACAGCCACGCTGTTGGTATTGGGCCCTACAGGGACGAGGCTTACGTTGTCGGTGGCGGTATTCAAATCGCTCACGGTGCCGTCTCCAGAGTCGGCAATGTAGGCGTCGAGTCCGTTGGGGGTCACAGCCACGCCCTCGGGGTCCGCCCCTACGGAGATGGTGCTGGTGACGGTGTCGTTGGCGGTGTTGATCAGGCTCACGGTGGCATCGCCAGTATTGGTGACGTAGGCAGTGAGGCCATTAGGAGAAACGGCCACGCCGTAAGGACTGGTACCCACGTCGATGGTGTCGGTGACGGTGTTGCTCGAAGAACTGATCACGCTCAAGGTGGAATCGTTGTGGTTGGTCACGTAGGCGGTCAGGCCGTCGGGAGTTGAAGATCACGCCCACGGGATCAGCGCCCACGTCGATGGTTGTGGTCACGGTATTGGTGGAGGTGTTGATGACGCTGACATTGTCCGAGCCGGAGTTGGCCACATAGGCTTCGACCCCGTTGGGAGAGATGGCAATGCTGTCCGGGTTGGAGCCCACGCCGATGGTGGCGGTCACGGTATTGGTTGAGGTGTCGATGACGCTCACATCGTTCGCGGCGGAGTTGCTTACGTACGCAAAGCGGCCGTTGGGGGTGACAGCGACACCATCGGGGTGCATTCCGACATTGACAGTGATGGGGACGGTTTGAGTGGCAGTATCAATCACGCTTACGGTGCCGTCGTCAAAGTTGGGCACATAGGCGAAGGTGTCGTAGTCGAACTCGTCGGCTAACGAATCAGCCGAGGTCTGTCCGCCGACGGTAGCGGTGATGTCGACGATGCCGGGGGAACTGGAGGGCGACGTCGCTGAACAGGCATCGGTGCTCGAGCAATTCACCGAAGTGGCCGGGGAGGAGCCGAAGTTGACGGTAGTCCCCGTTGTTCCGATGACGAACCCGCTGCCGGTGATGGACACCACCGTTCCTCCCGATGGAGAGCCGGTCGTCGGGCTCACTGCGGAGATGACGGGCGCCCCGGGGCCGGCCGATGCCGGCGCCGCACTGACTACCGCCAACGCCAGGTTGAACGCCACCGCGACTACCAGGGCAATGGTGAGGGTGCGGGCGCCCAGTCTGGTCGCGGAACGGTCGGTACCTGAGAGTTCATTCCTTCGGATGCCGGTCATCGGTACGCCGACCCGGACTCGGTCAGGCCCAGGACAACCGGTCGATTCGACCCCCGCGCTACTCCACTGAGTGACTTAACTTCTCTCCCGGTCGACGGAATTGCCGTCTCCGGGCCGGCGCAAACCGGGGAAGTAGTCCATGTCGGCTTCCGATGTCGGGGACAAGCCACTGATGCTCCTAGTGCGATTGATCCAAATGGGCACGCAAGCCGAATATCGGAAGGATGCCGGAGACCCTGCATGGGAGAACGCCCTAAAGATCGCGGGAGTGCCACCTCGCATGGAACGACCAGCAGCTGCTCCCAAGGGCAGCAGGTCCGAACGGTGGGGCGGCTGGCCGTTCATCGGCCCCCGGGCCAACCAGAACCTCAGATGATGGTCAGCCCCTGCAGGGGCCGTGGTCGGTGACCTGAATTCAGGGGAGCGATTCCATCATGGCCACGAGCTCCTCACGTCGGTAGCCCTGCGAACGGGCGAAGTCGAGAAACTCCTTCAGCCGGGCCACCACCGCTCCCCGCTCGGGGGTCCCGGCCACCACGATGGCCCGTCCCCGGCCCAGCTCGATCAGCCCCTCATCTCGAAGCACGCGCAGGGCGCGCAGCACGGTGTTGGTGTTGACGCCCAGCACCGCGGCCAGATCCTTGGCTTGGGGGATCCGGTCCCCCGGGCCGGCCTCGCCGTCGGCGATGGCCCGGCGAACTTCCGCCGCCACCTGATCGTGAAGCGGCATGGGGTCAGATCGGTCCACGCCTGCCAGCGCCAACCCGTCGGAATCCGGATCGCCGGGTGGGTTGACAGAACTCATAACGACAATGATAGTAGCGTTATGGCCACCGTCGAGGAGGGAGCGCCCCCGGTCCCCATGGACAGGCGGCCGGATCCATTTCAGCCCACCGATACCGACCTGTTGTTCAAGGAAGCCCGACGGCGCGAACGGCGCCGACGCCTGGCATGGGCCGGCGTGGTCATCATCGTGGTGGGCGCGTTGGCGACCGGTGTGGCGGCCGCCATCTCCCGCCCCGGACCCCGTCTCCCCCCTTCTGCCACCGCCACCCCGACCAGGCCCGCGCCGACCAGCCCGCCCCCCAACTCGGTCGTCCCACTGACCAGAGCCGGTCCGTTGGCCGTCGGCCCGACCGGAGCGTTGTACGTGTCGGATGTCTCCCGTCACCAGGTTCTCGTCCGCCTCGCCAACGGCCAGTTCCAGTTGGTGGCCGGTAACGGCAGCGACGGGTTCGCCGGCGACGGCGGTCCCGCCACCAAGGCTGAGCTCTCGCAGGTGTCCGATATGGCGTTCGCTCCGAACGGCGATCTCTATCTGGCCGACGGCGGACGGATACGGGTCGTCGATCGGGTCGGCACCATCCGGACCGTCGCCGGCGACGGCCGCTCCAGTGGCCCGAGCGATTCCATAGCCACGGGCACACCGGCCCTGTCGGCACCACTCGGTCCGACCGTCTCGTTGGCCTTCAGTCCAAGCGGGCAACTGTATGTGGCCACCCAGACCCAGCTCTTCCGAGTCTCCGCGGCCGGACGCCTCGACACCTTGCGGGCAGTGCTCCCTCCCGGATCCGTGCAGATGTCCGGACCGCTCAACAGTTTCGGCTCCATCGCGGTGGACGCCCAAGGCAACGTCTACGCCTCATCCCTGTTCGACGGGTGGTCGGTCTTCAAGATCTCACCGAACGGGACGGCCACCTACCTGGGCTACGCCCGGCGCAGTGGAGGGAACACCGCGGTGGTCCAGCGGGGCGCCAACGGAGTCATCGATGTCGACGACGGGGTGTACGTCCTCCAAGTGCGCGGCGATCACCTCGTGACCAGCTTGGCGGTCACCAGGATCTCGGGTGTCGGCTCTTTCTTCTTCACCGATTTCTTCGCCGTGGCACCGGACGGGTCGGTCTTCGCCGACAACCTCGGTCCACCGGCCTTCGAACGGTTCCAACAGATCATTTCGGTGACCGACGGACGGGGAACATCGCTGTGGCGAGGGCCTTCCCGGCGATAGTCCCGCACCCGATCGTCCCGGTCGCACCGGCCGACCGGAAAAGTCCGGACAATCCCTAGCGAAGTGACGCCAGCGGGCGTTAGGGTTGTTTAACTTTCAGGCGACGACGGGGCGGAACCAGCCGCCTTCCCTCGCCCGTGAGGCGAGGAGGGGCACAAAATCATGAGCGGAAGAATGAAGCCGTCCCGAAGGGCTTTGGCGGCGGCCGGTATAGGGGTGGCGGTCGTCCTGGTGGCGGTTGGCACCACCCTCACGCTGACTCCGGCTAGCGGGAGCGCGTCAGCAGCCAAGCCCAGTGCCCGGTACCTGGCCTCGGCCCGGAGCGCCCTGGTCCGGTATTTGCAGCACAGCGACGCCCCGGCTCGCCACGCTCCGCTCCCAGGCAGCGGAGGTGGCTTCGGTACTCTCCGCCCGGTCAACACCACCGCTTCGTACAACTGGTCGGGGTACGTCGACACCGACGCCACCACCGGGTACTTCAAGTCGATCAGTGGCGACTGGATCACTCCCTCGGTTACTGCGAGCTGCACCAACGAGGACACTGTCGCCTCCCAGTGGATCGGACTTGACGGCTGGTCGAACACCACAGTGGAGCAGGAAGGCGTAATCGACTGGTGCTTCGAGGACCATGCTACGTATTTCACCTGGTATGAGATGTACCCGGCCGGCTCGGTGGAGGTCGGCACTGCCCTGCAACCCGGCGACAAGATCGCCACCTCCATCACCACCTCCGTCACCGGCACCCTCAAGAGTTACAAGATGGTCCTGACCGACTCCACCCACACCGCCAACAGCTTCACCAAGACACTCACCTGTGCTACTGCCACCTGCAAGGACACCAGTGCCGAGTGGATCGACGAGCGGCCCTACTTCAACACCAGTGGCTTCGCTCCGCTGGCCGACTCCGGCTCATGGGTCGTGACCGGGGCCACCGTAAAGGGTGGGACGGTGAGCGGTACGACGATCAATGCATTCCACGATTCGGCGATCCAGATGATCGACAGCACCGGGTCCTATCCCTTGGCCACCATGTCGGGCCTGGCGCCCGGTGACAGGGGGTTCACGGTGAAGTGGGAGAACAGCTACTGAGCTTCTGGTAGCCGACCCCCCGGCGGGTCAGACCGTCGGGGGAGAGATCCGAGTGGCGACGGACGGACGCTCACCTACCCGGCCTAGAGTCTTTCCCATGGGGAGGATGAGGACCGGCGGCAGAACCAGAGGTGTCCTGTCGCTGGTGATCATGGTGGCGCTGGTGGCCTTGGCCGCCACCAGCGTCCGGGCTTACGCCGCCCAGGCCTTCGTCGTGCCGTCGGGATCCATGCTCCCGACGCTCCAGATCGGCGATCGGATCATCGTCGACAAACTGTCGGGGACCATCCACCGTGGTGACATCATCGTCTTCCGACGTGCTCCGGGCGACACCGACACCGAGTACCCGGTGCTGGTCAAGAGGGTGATCGGCCTACCGGGTGAGACCATCTCCTCGAAGGGCAACACCATCTTGATCAACGGGCATCCCATCGCCCAGCCGTGGCTGCCGAAACTGACCGGCCAGTGCTACCAACCGTCCGTCGGAATCCCCACTACCAAGATCCCCTCCGGCCAGTACTACGTGCTGGGAGACTGTCGAGGCGACTCTGACGACAGTCGGTACTGGGGAACCGTGCCATCCGCCAACATCATCGGGAAGGTGTCGGCGGTGGTGTGGCGTCACAACCATCCGTGGCTCCACTGGTTCTGAGCGGCGGGCGATGGTCGGATCGGCGCCAGGCGCGCGGCCGATGAACGGGACGCTTCCTTCGGCGCGGTTCCGGCAACGTCCGACCTCCGGGCATTAGCGTCGGAGCACCAAGCCGCCAACGGCCGGTCCACTCCGGAGAACGCCACCCCACTACCGGAGATCGCCACGGGCCAGCCACCCAGAACCGGAGGAACCGATGCGAGCAGCCCTGCTTACCCGCGAGAACAGCCCACTCGAAGTAGTGGACGACATTGAGGTGGCTGCTCCCGGACCAGGCCAGGTGCTGGTGGATGTGACCCACTGCGGAATCTGCCACTCGGACCTCACCATCATCGAGGCCGGGTACGGACCGTTGCCCATGGTCCTCGGGCACGAGGCCGCCGGTGTGGTGGCCGAGGTCGGCGCGGGCGTGGCCGCGGTGGCCCCCGGGGACCATGTGGTGTTGGTGGCCATCGCCCCCTGCGGCCGCTGCTACTGGTGTGTGCGGGGCAAGCCCACCGTGTGCGAGAAGGCCATGACCTTCATGGCCGGCACCCTCCCCGACGGGTCCACGGCCCTCTCCCGGGGCGGTGAGCCGGTCTACCGCGGGCTGGGTGTGGGCGGCTTCGGCCAGCAGGTCCTGACCACCGAATCGGGGGCGGTGCGCATCGATCCCGATATGCCGCTCGAACTGGCCAGCGTCATCGGATGCGCCATCCAGACCGGCGTCGGGGCGGTGCTCAACACCGCCCAGGTGGAAGAGGGTGCCACCGTCTTGGTCATGGGGTTGGGGGGCGTGGGCATCTCGGTGGTCCAGGGGGCCCGCATCGCCGGTGCCTCCCGGATCATCGCCTCGGATCCGGTGGAAAGCCGACGCCAACAGGCCCTCTCCTTCGGCGCCACCGAGGTGGTCGATCCGGTCCAGACCGACGTGGTGGCCCTGTGCCAGGAGCTGACCGGGGTCGGGGTCGACTACGCCTTCGATGCCGCCGGCAGCGCGAGGCTGCTCGAGGCCGGGATCGCCGCCACCTGTAACGGTGGGACCACGGTGTCGGTTGGCGCACCGGACGCCGCCGAGGTGCTCAATGAGCTACCCGCCATCCTCTTCGCCATCACCGAGAAGCGGCTGGTCGGGTGCCTCTACGGCGGAGGGAACCCTCACTGGCAGATCCCGCGGCTGATCAGCCTGTGGCAGCGAGGGCTGCTCGATCTCGAGGGGATGATCTCCACCCGGCGTCCACTGGCTGAGATCAACGCCGGCTTCGATGACCTCCGGGCCGAACGGGGCCTGCGGACCGTGGTCTCGGTTTGAGCCGTCAGTCATGACCCCCGGACCGGCGGTGACGCCAGGCGATGACGGAAGGCGATGACGCGGTGAGCGACGAGCGGGAAGTGCTGCACCGTTACCTCAACGCCCAGCGGCGCCATGTCCTGGGCATCCTCGACGGGCTGACCGACGACCAGCTGCGGAGCCCGGTCCTTCCTTCGGGCTGGTCCTGTCTGGGCATGGTGAAGCACCTGGCCCTCTCCGACGAGCACTACTGGTTCCGTTCCATCGTCGCCGGCGAGCCGCTCGACTACTTCCCCGAGGGGGACCGGGCCGACTGGCAGGTGGGACCGGACGAGTCGGCCGACGAAGTCTTGGCCTCGTACCGGGCCGAGATGGCGCTGGCCGATGCCATCATCACCACCACCCCACTCGATCAGCCGCCGCGTCAACGGGACGACTGGTGGGGCGACTGGGACGTCCCCGACTTCCGGTACATCTTGCTGCACGTCATCACCGAGACGGCCTGTCATGCCGGCCATCTCGACGCGGTCCGCGAGCTGATCGACGGGCGCCAGTGGATCGTCCAGTAGCCACGGAGCCCCACCCTACGGAACGGTCGACAGCTGTCCTTCGATCACCTGACGGTTCTCCTCGTCGAGTTCAGACAGCAACGATCGACAGGCTTGGGCATGCCGGTCCCGCGACGGCCGGTCACCGATCACGGCGTAGGCCCGGGCCATCCCCTCTTCGGCCGAGGCCAGCCGCCAATCGGTCCAACCGTTGGCCAGGGCCCGCTCGTGGGCCGCGGTGGCAAAGAGCAGGGCCAGGCCACCGGCGCCCAACCAGCTGAGGACGTGGGCCACCTGCCAGTCCCCGATGAGCAGCTTGGACTCGAGATCCGGACCACCCACCTCGGCCCAGAGGTAGCGCGACGCCGCGGCCCGCAGGACCATCTGGCGCTGTTGTTCGGGGCTCCGGCCGTCGAGGTCGAGGAGATCCCAGGCTCCGTTGAACGCCGATTTGGCTTCGGCGACCTTCCACTCGGTCTCGTCGCCCGCCTCAGTCTGCTGGCCCATGCCCCAGACGTTACCTTCGGGCCCGGCGCTCCCTCCGGTGGCTCCGACGCCGGGAAGCAGTAGGTCCCGCCGACGACGAAGGGTTGCCCCTGCCGGCTACGAGCGGTAGTCGGCCAGCACCAGGGCCCCGATGAAGTCATACCCGGCGGTGTGGGCGTGGATGTTGCCCTGGGAGCAGAAGTAGGTGAGCTGACAGACCTCGCCCACCGCCACCGGCACCGTTCCGTACGGCGACACCTGCTCGGTGATACTGAGACTGGTGTCATCGCCCTTGGTGGCTGACTTGTACGGCGCGGACGTCACGTTGACGAAGCTGGCTCGGGACACCGACAGATAGGCCTTCTTCAAGGTCGGGTTGATCAGGTCGTCGAAGGCCAGGATCGACTGGCGGGCCTGGGTCTCACTGGCCGACGACGGCGGCTGGGTCGGATAGACGAACAGCCCCAGGTCCACGTCGGGATAGGTCAGACCGATGATCTTGGCGCTGGTGTCCGAGGCCTTGGTCAGGGCGGTATTGAGCGACCCCACCAGCGCCTTGACGTTCTTCCCCATGGTGGGCATGGCGGCGTTGACGCACGCCGCCGTCGAGCAGGAGTCGAAGTCGTTGCCACCGATCGAGACGGTGACCAGTTTCACCTGGCCCTGGTGGGCGGCGATGAATTTGAGAGCTGCAGCCTCCTGGGTGATCCCCGAGTAGGCCACGGCGTGCTGGGAGGCCGGATCGCCACATCCCACCGAGTGGAGCAGCGAGGTGGTGGTGGCCCCGCCGCACCCGAAGTTCTCCGGTTGCAGCCCCAGCTTTCCGGCCAGGTACCCGGTATATCCCGGCGTCCCACCGATCCCCGGCTGGTAGCCGATCGAATACGAGTCACCCAGGGTGAGCTCGTAGGGGTGGGCGGTGGCTGCCGCCGGGCCCGCGCCGGATAGGGCCACCAGGAGCGACGTGGTCGTGGTAAGCACCGCCACCGCAGCCACGGCCACCCACCGGGCCCAGACCGGGACCTTCTTCGAATGACGTCGCATGTCCCCCCCTGTCGCTGGCACTCCCCGTACCGGGCCGGCACTTCCCCGTACCAGGGCTCCTACCGTAGACGGTCGGGCGCGGCGACGGCTCGGCGCAGGCCACGGGCCAGATCACCCCGGGCCCCCACCGACAGCCGGTCAAGACCCAACCACGCCCGGAGCCGGTGGAGCTCGGCCGGCGCCAGCTCCAGCACCGTGGCGGCGGAGGCCGACGGTTCGAGGTAGGAGCCCAGCACCTGCAGAGTGTTGGTGGTGCGTTCGGCCTTGAGATCGAAACGGGCCACCAGCTGGTCCCCGATCAGGAGGGGCAGCACGTAGTAGCCGTGGGTGCGCAGGTGCCCGGGCACGTAGATGCCGATGCGGTAGTGGAAATCGAACAGCCGCTCGGTGCGTTCCCTGGTCCAGATCAGGGAGTCGAACGGGGAGAGCAGGGTGGCCTGCTGCCGGCGGAGGGGCCGGAGCCGAGCGCCGGGCAGCACGTAGCCCGGCTTGGTCCACCCCTCCACGGCCACCGGTTCCAACCGGCCGTCCTCCACCAGTTCCTCCACCCGGGTCCTGCCCGGACCGGGCCGGAGCCAGAAGTAGTCGGCCAGATCGGAGGCGGTGGCCACCCCCAGACAGCGGGCGGCCCGGACGATCAGCTGGCGTTGGGCTTCCTCGTCCGATGGCGACGGTTGGCTGAGCACCTGGGCGGGGATCACCCGCTCGGTGAGGTCGTAGACCCGTTCGAAGGTCGGGCTCCGCCAGGCCGCCAGCACCCCGTCGCCGAACAGCAGCTCGAGGGCCCGGCGCCCGTCACTGCGCCGATCCCACCACTCACCGTCCCGCCGGCGGGGATCAGAGAGCTTGGAGGCCGGCAAGGGGCCGCGCTCGGCCACCTCGTCGAGCACCGCGGCCAGATATCCCTGGTGGGCTGCTCGCCACTGGCGGCGGCGCTCCTGCACCGTGGGAGTGTCGACCAGGTCGTTGCGCCACCGGTCCATCTTCCAGCGGAAGTAGGGATACAGCTCCACCGGCAGGAGCGAGGCGGCGTGGCCCCAGTACTCGAAGCACGCACCCCCGGCTCCGGTCAGCCCCAGCAGGGTCGACTTGTCGTAGGCCCCGATCCGGCTGAAGGGCACCAGGAACTGGGTGCGCTCGAGGACGTTGACGGCATCGAGCTGGACCGTCCCGACCTGGTCCACCACCCGCAGCAGCCGGGCCGGGGTGGGGCGGCGGGCGCCCGGTGTGGGACGCGGTGCCCCCAGGCCCTGGGCCTCGACGGCCAGGCGACGGGCCTGGCTCCGGGAGAGGGGACGGCTACGGGCCACCGGGGGATCGTAGAGCGGAAGCCGGCCGATCGGGGAGGGACCGGCGGTAGAACACGGTGGTCCTCAAGGCATGCGGCCATCGCCTATCGGGCGGCACCCGCGCCTAGTCTGGCCCGCTTCCTCCCAAGAACTCGAGGGAGTGGCGTTCCTCCCAGGGGGTATCGGTGGTGAGCATGCGAATAGCCTTCCTGACCCACAACGAGGCCGATCCGCCCGGCGCTCTCGGACGACGAGCCATCGAGCTGGGCTTCGAGATCGGGGTGCACCGTGCCGATCGTGGAGCCGCAGAGCTGCCCCGGCCCGGCTCCTTCGACCTCTTGGTGGTCATGGGATCAGTGGCTTCGACCACCGACCACACCGTGCCGTGGATCCCACCCGAGCGCCGCCTGGTGGCGGCGTCGGTGGACGCCGGTATCGCCGTCCTCGGGGTCTGCTTCGGCGGTCAGCTCCTGGCCCAGGTCCTGGGGGCCCGGGTGAGCCGGGCCTCCCGTCCCGAGCGGGGCTGGCACCGGATCGACACCGACGACCCCGAGCGGGTGCCGGCCGGGCCCTGGCTGATGTGGCACCAGGACCAGTTCACCCTGCCGCCCGGAGCGGTGGGGCTGGCCCGGACCGAGGTGTGCCTCCAGGCCTATGTGCTGGGGCCCCACACCGGCGTCCAGTTCCACCCCGAAGTGACGGCCGAGATCGTGGGGAAGTGGATCGACGAGGCCCGGGCCGCCAGCCGGATGGACCCCTCCGAGGCCGCAGAGATCCTCTCGGGCTTCGACCAACAGGGACAGGGCCCCGAGGATCAGATCCGCGCCGTGTTCGACGGGTTCGTGGCCCGGGCCGGGGTGGCTCCCTGAGGCTCAGGTACGAGCTGCCCGGTCAGGTCGGCGGGCTGGTGGGCCGGGGCCGGGTCACCACCGTGGTCCGGGGCGGCCGGGGGCTGTGCCGGCCACGATCACCGGGAACGTCGTCGGTCACCATGCTGGAGTACGGCGTGCCCGACAGCTCGGCCACCTTCCGCTCGGCCTGTTCCGCTTCGCCGAGGGCGGCGTCCAACTGGCGGTGGAGGGCATCGATCTGGCTCTCGTTGCGCTCCACCAGCTTCTCCACCACGGCCCCGGGGATGGCCTCCCGACGGGTCGGGTCCTGGGCCGCCGGGGCCTGGTCCCGAGCCGCCCGTTTCCGTTTCATCGCCCGGGGTCAGTCACGGGCCGCCGCGGTCGGCAGGTCCTGCCCGTGCCAGTGCGACGATTGCCCGTTCAATCCGAAGGGGAGTCGCCGGGCCAGGGAGTCGGAACTCTCGACCACCGCAGGGCGGCGCCCGTCGTACCCGTCAACCGGAACGGCCGCGGTGTCCATGCCGGAGGCCTGGAGTTGTTCCTCCCTCCGGCGGGCCTCGGCCGTGCGGCCCTGGGCCTCGGCGATGGCCGACTGCAGCCGCAGCCGCTCCATGGCCGCGGCGCGGAGGTACGCCTCTACCGATGCTCGCGTGTAGGCCTGCCCGGCCTGGGGATCGCTTGACTGGTTCATCGGAGTAAAGCCGCTCTGACGCAGCTGAGAAGGTCTTGGGCCGAGTATACCTACCTGGGCACTAGGACGACAGGGGGAGTGGGTGCCCGCCCGGTAGTCGGAGAGGGACGCTCCCCCACGGCCACCGGGATCCTCAGCCGAAGCGTCCGTGCACGTAGTCCAGTGTCCGGGGATCGAGCGGCGAATCGAACATGGCATCGGTGGGCCCGTGCTCGATGATGTAGCCCGGGGTCCCCTGCTCGGCCAGGAAAAACGCCGTATAGGCCGAGACTCGTTGGGCCTGTTGCATGTTGTGGGTCACGATGACGATGGTGACCTCGGTCTTCAGCTCCTCGATGGTGGTCTCGATCCGCCGGGTGGAGGTGGGGTCGAGGGCCGAGCACGGCTCGTCCATCAACAGCACCCGGGGCCGGATGGCCAGGGCCCGGGCGATGCACAGCCGTTGTTGCTGGCCACCGGAGAGCGCCCCACCGGGCTGGCGCAGCCGGTTCTCGACCTCGTTCCACAGGCCGGCCTTCTGCAGGCAGCTCTCGACCAACTCGTCCTTGGCGTCCTGGTCCTTGCGGGTGCCGGTGAGCTTGAGACCGGCCAGGACGTTGTCATAGATGGACATGGTCGGGAAGGGGTTGGGCTTCTGGAAGACCATGCCGATGTGGCGCCGGGCCTCGGTCAGCTTCCGGCTGGGGTCGTAGATGTCCACGCCGTCCAACAGCACATCGCCGGCCAGCGAAGCGCCCGGAATCAGCTCGTGCATCCGGTTGAGGATGCGGAGAAAGGTGGACTTCCCGCATCCGGACGGGCCGATGAGGGCGGTCACCTGGCGGCACTCCATCATCAGGGAGACCCGGTCGAGGACCTGGTGGTCGCCGAACCAGGCGGAGATCTCTCGGGCCTCGAGGTTGGCGGCCTGGTACGTGTCCTCTACCTGGGGTCGTTGTCTGGTTCTGGTCTCGAGCAGCATCGGGTCAGTTCCTCAGTCAGTGGTTGGTCGGGTGGTTCACAACAGGTTGGGCAGGAGCCGGGCGAACTGGTCGGCCACGAACATCCAGACCAGCAGCATCGGGGCCGTGAAGACGATCCAGGCCTGGGCACGGCCCCGCTTCTTCCAGGTCCAGATGGCCCCGGCGGCCAGAGCAGCCAGCCCCAGCACCCACAGGGACAGGGCCCACAGATCGCCGGTGTCGAACCCCAGGGGCCGCTCGCTGGCCGGCACCGTCTTGACCAGTGGGTTCTGGGCCGCCACCGGCTCACCGATCTTGAGGGCGTCGACGTACACCACGCCCGAGGGCGCGAACGGGGTGCCCGAAGCCGTTCCCAGGGTCAGTACCGACGAGTTGCCCGGCACCTTGATGACCTTGGTACCGGCCGGACGGACATCGATGACCCGGAAGACCGACGTCCCGACCTGAGTCACCACGGTGATCTTCGCTCCCTTGCGGAGCTGGCTGATCTGACCGAAGGGCCCGCCGTAGGCCGCGGCCCGGCCCAGGATGATGCTGTCCCCGGTCCCGCCCGGGAAGACCGTCGAGCGGAGGTGACCGGGGCCATTGGCCAGGACATTGCCGGTGGTGCCCTCGAGGACCACCTGGCTGACCCCGAGGGACGGAATGGTGATCTGGGCCATGGGGGCGCCGAGGGCCAGGGTCGAGTGGTGGATGCCGCGTGGCCCGAGGGGGCCGGTGCCCTCGGCCAGTTCGGTCCGGAACTGGTTGTACAGGTTCACCTGGGCCGACCGGTGCTCGAGCCGGCTCACGTAGGCCAGTTGCACCACCATCCCGATCGACACCACCGCCAGCACCAGCAGTGCCGCCCGCATCACCAGGGCCCACTTGCGGGTGCCGACTCTCTTTCCGCTCCGAGGCCGATGACCGTTGCGACCCAAATGGCCGGTGGCATCGAACTCCGCCTGCAGCCTCCGGGCCTGCTCGGCGTAGTCCGAGCTGTCCGAGCCTACGGAGCCGTCGGTGACCCCGGGCGACCCCGGTGCCCCGGTCGTCGGGGTCGGGGGCGCAGGGACCAGGAGCATCTCCCGCTCCAGGGCGGTGTGGGTGACGGTCATCCCTTCACCGGCGGGGGCCCGATGAGCCGGCCCGGCCGCCCTGCACCATCCGACCGACCAGCACCACCATTCCCACCAGGAGGGCCAGCACCCCGAGCGCCAGGGCGATGTCGACGGGCGCGTCGTCGGTGGCGGCGGTGCCCCCGACCGGGCCGGGGCCCGGGGACCCGTGGCCCGAGCCGTCCTTCCCACCGGAGCCGGTCGAGGAGTGGCTGGTGCGGACCCGGGCCGGAGCGGTGGTGGCGGTGGCCACAGTGGCGGCGGTTGTGCCGGTCTGGCCGCTTGCCCGAACGGTCGATCCAACGCCGGCGGTACCGGCTCCGGTGGTCGACGGGGCGGGCGCCCCGCCGGGTTCCGTGGTCCAGGCGAAACGGCTGGGGGCGCCCGGCCGGGCCACGAAGGTGACTTGGGCGTTCCAGGCGTCGGACAAGTTCCCCCGGGCGTCGGCACAGGCCAGGCCGGTCTCCCACACGCCACGGCTGTGGCCTTCCAGCAGGGCGGAGAGAGGCACGTGCCGGACCAACTCCCCCCACTCGAAATCGTTGGGGATGCCGATGATCTGGCCGGTGTGGATGGCGGTATTGATGGCCCCGTAGTAACGGCCCCCGTCAACCAGGCCGTAGCCGGTCGATGGATCGTCGACAAAGGTCACAGACGGCAGGTCTGTTCCCTTGGGTACCAGGTAGCTGTAGACGCGGTACCCGTCATGGGCGGTGTCCCCCGGGCAGGCGGCACGGGGCGGCAGAGCCACCGTGAACGGGGTGGACGAAGCCCCCGATGGCAGCGGCGACGAAGCGGTCGCTCCCGGCACGGCCAGGACGGCAGTACCGATGACGACGGAGGCCGAAGCGCCGGGGGCGAGGATCAGGCACAGCGAACCGGCCGCCACCGGGACGGTCACCACCGTCATGGCGGTCCGCACCGAAGCGGACCGGATGGCCGAGATACCGCTCACGGCACATCGTCCTCGGGCGCCAGGTCCTCGTCGTCCATCTCGTCGGAGTCCTCGAACCCTTCGGGCAGGGCCCGCTTGCGGCCCAGGTCGGCCAGGTACGCACCGCCTGCGGCGCCCAGCCCCACCAACAACAGCAGGGGCAGTATCCACCGCATGAATCCGATGGGGACGAACAGGGACCGGATGGCGCTGAGGACACTGGGGCCGATGGACTGGTGGCTCTTGCGGTGGTGAGCCGCACCGGCCCCCGACGACGCCGGCAACGAGCTGTTCCCGGAGCCGGAGCCGTAGCCGGAGCCGTAGGACGACCCGGGGATGGAGTTGTCACCGGTGGTGGAGCTGGTCGAGGTGGTGGTGGTCTTCGTCGACGACGGGGTGACCGTGGTCCCTTTTTCGATGGCCGTGGCGGCCGCCAGGGTCTGGCTGATCAGGTTGGACGGCAGGGACTCGTACCCGGCGGGAAGTTGCCCCGGCTGGACCCCGCTGACCTGGCCGGGCCCGGCGGCATAGCGCAGGAACGCCGAGTAGTTCTTCCGTGAGGTGGCGTTGAGCGCCTTCGGCATGGCCGCGGCATAGGTCAGCATGGTGAGGGGGTATGCCCCGCCTCCGGCCGACGGGTCGGTCGCCACCACCCCCGGGGTCGAACTCGGCTTCATGGCCTTCTCACCGGCCAGGAGGCTGGCCCCGTCGGGCGCCACGAAGGAGGGATCGGCGTCGTCGCCGGCCGGGCTCAGGCTGGCGTCCTGGAGCCCGTACTGCTCCGCCGATGCCGAGGTGGTCACCGACATGACGAAGTAGTTGCCGGTGATCTGGGGACCGTTGGCCGTCCAGGCGGTGTCGGGGGTGTTCGCAGGATTGAAGGTGGTCTTGGCCCCGTCGTTGGCGGTGGCGGCCCCCTCAGCGGCGGCCAGCATGGTGAGCTCGTACGGAGACCAGTCCAAGACACACAGGGGGCGGGCCGGGGCCGGCGGGGGTCCGTAGACGGTGGAGTCCGTGGTCAGGCAGTAGGGGTCGCTCTTCGGAAAGTCGTTCGGCACCGGGGCGTCAGTGGCGGGGATCTTGTAGTACGGGTTGACCTGCATCTGGGTGTCCGCCGACCCGTCCAGCCACGCCACGGCCTGGGGATCGGACAACACCCACTTCCACAGTTGGAGCGTGGCATCCGAGCTTCCCTCTTCGACCAGGAGCGTGCCGGCGTCGGTCTGGTACTGCGAACTGAGCTGGGAGAACTCCGGGTTGTACTGGAGGAACTGCGGATCGTCGAAGACGCTGTCCGGATTGTCCTGGATCCAGCTGTACTTGGACGAGGTGTCGTTCTTGACCCCTTGGAGTTGATCCTTGTACGACTCGGTCAGCAGTCGGGCCGCCAGCAGCGGTGTCAGGTAGATGTGGGCCAGCCGGTCACCACTGAGGGCCTCCTCCTGGGGTTGGAGATTGCCGTCCTCCTCCACGATGGGGACCCGCTCGATGTTGAACGCCACCACCACCCCCGAGAGGGTCAGCGGGGCGTAGACCACCGGGTCCTTGGTGGTGGCACCCTTGGCCAGCGGATCGGAGAACACCGACATCCCGACCGAGCCGTACTGCGGCTGGGTGAGGTTCTGACGGGCCAGGTCGTCGTCGTCCAGGGTGTAGTTGAACGAGGTCTTGCCGGGCAGATCGCACAGCGACGGCTGCCACGCCTCAACGGCCGGTGCCGCCATCTCGCCGCCTTCGATCCCCTGGGTGGCTCCGTTGACGGCGCAGCTGGAACCCACCGGGTTGAACTGCAAGGGGATGGCGATCCGGTGGGCCCAGGCCTCGGGGGTCAGGGCCGAGGTGACCACGCTGCTCACGTCATTGACATTGGCCGGGTTCTCCGCGGTCGGGGTGCTCCTCGGGACCACCACCAACCAGCACTGGGGCATGGCGGTGCCACCGCCCACCTTCTCGGCGTTCTGCCCACAGCCCAGCCCGGGGGCCTCCAGTCCGGTGTCCATCTGGAACAGCTGGGTGCCCGTGCCGTTGGCGTAGGTCCGGGCGAAGTCGATCTCGTTGGTGGTGGCGAAGCTGAAGTCCGGATTGAGCCAGAAGTCCTGGGGCTTGAACGGGTTGGCCAGGTAGTTGTAGTTGGCCTGCTGGTCGATCTCCGGCCCATTGACCGGCTGGAACGGTTGGACCAGGAACCCGGTGGACTTGTCGAGATAGACGCCGGGGGTGTCCTTCAACTGGTCGTACCCGTCCCACCCCGGCTCGCTCAGGACCCGGGAGTACTCGAAGCCCACGTTCTGGATGGGGTAGGAGTTGGTCGGTGAGTCGCTCTCGCCCCCGTACTCGCACTGGGTGGGCAGAGGTCCCGGCCCGGCCCCGCCGGGGTCGGACGTCTGGGGATCACCCCAGCACTGGAAGATCTGGAGGTAGTTCCCGTTGTAGGTGGAGTCGAACTCGCCGTTGGCGGGATTGCTGAAGGTCGGCGCTCCCCCGGTCCACGAGACGGAGACGGCCTGGTTGACCAGGTTCTTGGTTTGGTTGACGGTGATGGCCAGGTTGCTGTATTCGCCGTAGCCGTGCACCGTCACCTGGGAGGCCGTGGCCGGCAGGCCGGTGACGATCCCCTGGCACCCGGCCGCCGGCGTCGCCTGGTTGCAACCGTTGACCACCGCGGCCGGCGACGCACTCCCCTGCCCGGCCGAAGCCAGCACCACCAGAACCACCAGAGCCAGCATCACGGCGGCGGACAGGCCGTGCCGTCGCCGACGGTGGGTGGTCGGCGCACCGGGTGCGGTCATGGCCCGCCCCGTCGCAGGCGCCGGCGGCGGGAGAGGATCCGGGCGGGCAACAGGATCAGGGCCACCAACGCCACGCTGATGAGGAGGATCAGCGTCTGCTCGAACGACCACCCGGTGGTAGCGGCCAGGACCTGGGTATCAGGGCTCGGATCGGTCCCCGCGGTGCCGTTTCCGCCGGCCGCGGTGCACTCCGACGCGGTCTTCCCCTCGGCCGCGCAGGTGGCCAGGGCCGCGGCTCTGCTCTTGGCCGCACTGCCCGTCGCAGCGGACCCCCCGGTCTTCGAGCTGCTCGACCCCGAGACCCCGCCGGACCCTCCCGACGTCCCGGTGGCGCTGCCGATGCCGGCCCCGCTGGTAGCCGCCACCCCGGCGCCGGTGTTGCCACTGACCGCGGTGGCCACGGCCGTGGCCCCCCCGGTCCCGTTCACGCACTGGGTCGGGCCCTGCTTGTCACACGCCGGTGGGTAGGGCGCGTCGTCGGCCAACAGATTGGTCCCGTTGGGGGTGAAGGTGGGGTTGTTGCACGACTGGATGTTGATGTTCTGGACGTCCGCCCCGGGTATTTTGGCGATCTGGGCGAAACTGGCCTCCACCAGGTTTATGGGCATGGGCGAGTAACCCAGGGGCGCCGACTGCTGTTGGCCCTGGCACATGGCGTAGTACGAGAACGCGGCCAGGGTGAGGCCCTTGGCATCACTGAACTGGCCTTGTATCTCGGTGGGGAGGATCAGGTAGCTGTAGGAGGAGAGCGGGTAGGTACGGGGGTCGGGGTCGGTGTACACGCCCGAGAGGTTCTCGGTGAGGTACACGGCCGGGTTGTGATCGGTGGTGTCGACCTGGGCGGACAACAGGGAGACAGCCACGTTCTGAGCGGTGGGCTCGGTGTAGTAACCGGCGGCGTTCAGCATCTGGACCACCGGGAAGTCATCGTTGAGGGCGTAGGAGTACTCGACGTAGCCGATCGACCCGTCGGAGTAGTTCTGGGAGACGGTCCCGGCCACGCCGAGGTCGCCGGACTTGGCCTCCATACCGGTCACCGTGGGGAAGAACGAGGTCGCACCGCAGGACGGGGCCCGGCCCGACCGCTGGCAGAAGGAGTTCCACAGCGTGGGGTACTGGCTGATCATCCACTCGGACAGCTCGAAGCTGGAGCCGGCCCCGTCGGAGCGCACCACCGGCACGATGGTCTCGTCCGGCAGCTTGAGGGCCGGATTGTCCGCGGCCAGCGCCGGGTCGTCCCAGTTGGTGATGGCCCCGGTGAAGATCTTGGTGATGTTCTCACCGGACAGGCGGAGGTTGGTGACCCGCTGCCCGTTGATCTCGAGGTTGTACATGAACACGGTGCCGCCGGCGGTAATGGGCATGTAGGCGTAGCTGTTTAGCTTGGGGTGCTCCGGCGCCGAGCCGTCCTCCGGATTGGTCTGGAAGGGGATGTCCGAGGCGGCGAAGTCGGTCTGGCCGTTGATGTAGTCCTCGCGGCCGGTGGTCGACCCGTTGGCCACATAGCTGACCCGCATCCCGAGCGGCTGGACGTCACTGATCCACTCGTTGATGGCGTTGGCCGACCACGACGAGCCTTCGCCGTACACCGGAACGTAGCTGGTGGCGCCGGCCGGCGAGCCGGTCATGACCAGCCCCCCGGCCATCACGGCCAGCGAGGCACCGAAGGCCATCACCCACCGGTACCAGGTCGGGAGCCGGGCCGGCATCACCCGGCGGCGGATGGTGGGCGTCCGGATCAGGCGTCCTCGGGTCATCGGCATCCTCCGGGTCATCAGGTACTCCCCGCCGCGCTCAGCCCGCTACCCGGTTGGCCGGCTGCCACCGCGGCCTTCCCGCTCCGTTCGGCGAACCGGGCCGCGTCGCGGGCGGAGGCCCGGGCCACCCGCCTCTGGGCGCGGGGCGAGAGATGCCCCGGGCCCCAGCCGCCGATCTGGCGGGCCACGGCGAACAGCACGATGACCACCACCAACAGGAACGAGGCACAGCCGAAGGCGCGGGTGGTGTAGTTGGGGACGCCGGACTGCACCAGCTTCAGCACCAGCAAGGGCAGCGAGACCATGGGGCCGTTCAGGGGATTGGCATTGATGTAGCTGGTGAAACCGGCGGTGAGCAGTACCGGGGAGGCTTCGCCGATGGACCGGGCGATGCCCAGGATGACCGCGGTGGCCAGGCCCGAGCGGGCCGTCGGCAGCACCACCTGGAGCTCCCCTCTCCAACCCGGGGCGCCCAGGGCGTCGGCGGCCTCCCGGAGGTTGGCCGGCACCAGCCGGAGGGCCAGGTCGGCTCCCCGGATGATGTACGGCAGCATCATCACGCTGAGGGCCAGCGCCGCCGCCAGCCCGGAGTGGCCGAAGCCGAAGGCCAGGATCCACGAGGCGTAGATGAACAGGCCGGCCAGGATGCTGGGAAGTGCGGTCATGGCCTCGACCACGGTGCGGAAGAACCGGGCCGGGCGACCGCGGGTGACGTCGAGGTACACCGCGGCGACCAGGCCGATGGGGACGGTCAGGGCTACGGCGATGCCCACCATCCACAGCGTGCCCACCAGGGCCGCGCCCATGCCGCCCACACTCAGCGGGGCCAGGGGGCCGGCCCGGGACATGTCCTGGGTGTAGAAGTTCGAATGGCGGAGGGCGGCCCAGCCCCGAGCCAGGGTGAACACCACGACCAGAGCCAGCGCCCCGAGGGCGATCACGGCGCAGGTGGCCATGAGCACGCTCATGACGGCGTCGCGGACCACCTGGGCGTCCTCGTTGAGTGAGACCAGGAACCCGTAGAGGACCACGAAGATCACGTAGGCCACGAAGACGAAGCCCAGCCCCCCGGAGAGGGCGGTCAACCGGAAGAGCAGGAGGGTGGCCGAGGCCCCGCCGGCGGCCGCGCCGACCAGATTGAAGATCGAGCCCCGCCGGAGGCCGCCGATCTTCCGGCGCTTCTGGGGCCCCGGGCTGGCGGCGATGGGCGCCTCGTCGACCGGCGGCCGTTCGGTTACGACCATCTCAGCCGTCGCTCTCGGCGCCGGAGCGGGACCGGGCCACCACGGCCGAGGCCCCGAAGTTGATGATCAGGGTCAGGGCGAACAACGACAGGCCCGCGGCCATCAGGGCGGAGATCCCGAAGGAGGAGGAGTCGCTCACCAGGTTGGCGATGAGATAGGAGATGGAGTTCCCGCCGGTCTGGAGGATGTGGACGTTGGCGGTGAAGACCGGCGAGATGATCAGGATGACCACGATGGTCTCGCCCAGGGCCCGTCCCAGGCCCAGCATGGTCCCGCCGATGATCCCGCCCCGACCGAAGGGGATCACCACCGACCGGATCATCCCCCACCGGGTGGCCCCGAGGGCGTAGGCGCCCTCGCGCTCCCCGAGGGGCGCCTGGGAGAAGGACTCCCGCATCACCGAGGTGAGGATGGGCACGACCATGAGGGACACCGCCAAGCCGCACACGAAGGTGGAGGCGGTGAACTCGTGGCCGAGGTCGGTGGGGTTGTTGGCCCCCGAGCCGTCCACTTTGAAGATGGGGATCCAGCCCAGCCAGACCGACAGCCACCGGGAGATCCCGATGGTGCGGCCCTGAAGGAACAAGAAGGCCCACAGCCCGTAGACCACGCTGGGGATGGCGGCCATCAGGTCCACCAGCGAGACCAGGGGCCGCTTCATCTTCTGCGGGGCGATCTCCGAGATGAACAGGGACAGGCCCAACGAGATGGGGATGGCGATGATCACCGCCACCAGGGCGATGAAGATGGTGTCGGCCATGATCCCGGCGATCCCGAAGTGGTGGATGTCGGGCTCCCACGCCGCGGTGGTGAGGAAGGAGAACTTGGCCACCTTGATGGCCTGGAAGGCCTGGATGCCGAGGAACAGGCCGATGGCGGTGAACACCAGCAGCACGACGAGGGCGCTGCTCCGGCGGAGCCCCATGAAGATCCGGTCGCCCGTGCCGGGCAGGGCCCGGACCAGACGTCGGGGCCGCTCGTCGTGGTCCTGACGGTCGGCGGGCACCATGGTGGCGGTCACGGCAGCTACCGCCCCGCCACGGAGGGCTCGGGAGCGTCCTGTCCGATGGCGACCGGGTCACCGCTGGTGTCGGGGCCGGCCGGGGAAGCGCGATCCGCCCGGAGCCGGGCCGCTCGAGGACGGGTCACTCCGTCTCTGGCTGAGGAACACGGCGAAGGCGGCCAGCAGGATCGACAGGACGATCAGGCCGATGCCGATCCACAGGTAGGAGTGCGAGGGCGCCAGCGCCGGCTGGGCTACCACCCTCCAGGTGAAGCCGTGCGGATCCGAGGGCGTGGCGGTGAAGACGAACCGGGAGTTCCAGTAGTTGGTCACCACCCCCTGGGCGGTGGCGCAGGCGATGCCGCCGTTCCACGTCACCGACTTCTGGCCGGCGGGGAACAACTCCTGGGAGGTCAGACGGTTCAGGGTGAAATCGGGAGGAAGTCCGACAATCAGGCCGGAGCCCTGGGCGGTGTTGATGGCCCCGTAGTACCGGCCGTAGGCGATGTACCCGGACCCCTGGCTGGGTAGCCCGGTCTTGAAACTGACCGAGGCCAGCGACACGCCCGCGGGCAGCAGGTAGCTGTCGACCCGGTAGCCAGCGTGGGCGGTATCGCCGGGGCAGCTGGCCCCGGCCGGCAGCTGGACCCCGAACAAGGTCTCCGACCCGCCGGAGTTCAACTTGGTGAGACTGCCGGGCCTGGTGATGGCCGCCACACCGGAGGTGACGGTGGCAGAGGCGGTCCCCGAGGATGCCGTCACTCCGCCGGCCACGCCGGCCAACAGGGCTGCCGGGACCACCGCCGTGGCCATCAGGTTCCGCACCCGGCGGCGCGCCCCGGCATGGCGGGTCATCGGAATGTGTCTCATCGGGATCATCGGGCTCTGAAAGAGGTGGGGTTGGGGCCAGCCGGCACGGGTATGGCAAGGTCGGAGAGGCAGGTTGAAGCGGTCGGACAGGCCTCTCCCGGCCCGACCTGCCGGCCTGGGCCGTGCACCTGCGCGATGGACGCGGAGGCGTTTCTGTCGCGGAGGAACCCTGCCAATGACTGCTCCTCACTTCGACGCCGGGTAGGCGAACAACCGGAGTTGAGCGTCCCCCCGAACCGAACTCCCGACAATTCCTACTTGCCTACTAAACCTGGTGGAATCATCAAACTAAGGGCCGCCCCTCTCTATGTCAAGGGCGGGAGCCCCATCCCGGGGCCGTCCCGACGGCGTGCGTTTCCTCAGCCGCAGAGAGCGGTCACCGGGACCGGGCAGCCGCCATCGGGGCGGTACACCCAGGTCAGGAGGCGATCACGGACCGGCTTCGGGGCCATCGAGGCTCGGCCGGGGAGCGGAGCCGGGACCGGGCCGCCGCGCTCCGGGTGGGCAATCGGGCCATTCCGTGGCCGATCTGCTGTTGCGCCCCGGCCCTCCACGTGGTTTGCTGTTAGCACTCGCCCTTGTAGAGTGCTAACGCACTGCAGAGCGCAAACCGACACGGAGGAAACCCCACGATGGCCAAACTGATCACGTTCGACGAGGAGGCCCGCCGGTCCCTTGAGAGCGGAATGAACAAGCTCGCCGACGCCGTACGCGTCACTCTCGGACCCAAAGGCCGCAACGTCGTCCTCGACAAGAAGTGGGGCGCCCCCACTATCACCAATGACGGCGTGTCCATCGCCAAGGACATCGAGCTCGAGGACCCCTTTGAGCGGATCGGCGCCGAGCTGGTCAAAGAGGTAGCCAAGAAGACCGACGATGTGGCCGGCGACGGCACCACCACCGCCACCGTGCTGGCCTGGGCCATGGTCCACGAGGGCCTGCGCAACGTGGCTGCCGGAGCCAACCCCATGTCGCTCAAGAAGGGCATCGAGGCCGGGGTGGAGGCCGCCGTGACCTCACTGCGTGGCATCGCCCGCGACACCGACTCCAAGGACCAGATCGCCCAGGTGGCTTCCATCTCCGCGGCCGACGAGGAGATCGGCGGGATGATCTCCGAGGCCATCGACAAGGTGGGCAAGGACGGCGTGATCACCGTCGAGGAGTCCCAGACCTTCGGCATGGACATGGACCTGGTCGAGGGCATGCGCTTCGACAAGGGCTACATCTCCCCCTACTTCGTGACCGATCCCGAGCGGATGGAAGCGGTCCTCGAGGACGCCTACGTCCTGCTGGTGGGATCCAAGATCACCGCGGTGCGCGACCTGCTCCCCTTGTTGGAGAAGGTCATGCAGGGCGGGAAGCCGCTGGTCATCATCGCCGAGGACCTCGAGGGCGAGGCTCTGGCCACCCTGGTGGTCAACAAGATCCGCGGCACCTTCAAGAGCGTGGCCGTCAAGGCCCCGGGCTTCGGTGAGCGCCGCAAGGCCATGCTCCAGGACATCGCCATCCTCACCGGCGGCCAGGTGGTCACCGAAGAGGTCGGGCTCAAGCTGGAGAACGTGGGCCTCGAGCTGCTGGGCACGGCCCGCAAGGTCGTGGTGACCAAGGACGAGACCACCGTGGTCGAGGGTGGGGGCTCGGACAAGGACATCAAGGGCCGGATCAACCAGATCAAGGCCGAGATCGAGAACACCGACTCCGACTACGACCGGGAGAAGCTCCAGGAGCGTCTGGCCAAGCTGTCCGGCGGCGTGGCCGTCATCAAGGTCGGCGCAGCCACCGAGGTGGAGCTCAAGGAGAAGAAGCACCGCATCGAGGATGCCGTCTCCACCACCAAGGCCGCCATCGAGGAGGGTGTGGTGCCCGGCGGCGGCGTGGCCCTGCTGCGCTCCCAGTCCGCGGTGCTCGACGCCGCCGAGAAGTTGGAGGGTGACGAGGCCACCGGGGCCCGCATCGTGGCCCGGGCCGTCGAGGAGCCCCTCAAGCAGATCGCCGTCAACGCCGGTCTCGAGGGTGGGGTCATCGTCGACAAGGTGCGCAACCTGAAGAAGCCCAACGAGGGCCTCAACGCCGCCACCGGCGAGTACGAGGACCTGTTCAAGACGGGCGTGATCGACGCGGTCAAGGTGACCCGGTCGGCACTGCAGAACGCCGCATCCATCGCCGCCCTGTTCCTGACCACCGAGGCGGTCATCGTGGACAAGCCGGACGACTCGGCCGGCGGCGGCATGCCCGGCGGGGGAATGGACGACTTCTAGTCGCCGGGCCGTGGCCGGATCCCGGCCGGGGCCAGCTCACCGTCAGTTCATCTCGGAGAAGGGCGCCCTCACGGGCGCCCTTCTTCCGTCTCTAGACTGAGGACCGTGACCGAACCCCTGGCCGAACCGCTGGCTCCCTCGATCGGCCTGAACGTGCTCCACCTGTTCGGCAGGGCCGGCGGGTCGGAGCCGGGCCCCGGAGGGCCGGGTCTCGACGCCGCCGGGGTGATCCAGGCGGTCAAGAGGGCCGAGGCCGACGGGGTCCAGGTGGTGTCGGTGGCCATCCTCGGCCACAAGGCCGATATGGGGTTCATGGCCCTGGGCCCGGACCTGTGGCGGTTGCGGCGCTTCCAATCGGACCTGCAGGCGTCCGGGGTGGACGTCACCTACTCCTACGTCTCGCTCACCGAGGTCTCCGAGTACGCCTCCGGCATCCCCGACGAGATGAAGCAGACCAGGCTCTACCCCTCCCTGCCCCCCGAGGGGAAGACGGCGTTCTGCTTCTACCCGATGTCCAAACGGCGGGGGGACACCGAGGGCTCCAACTGGTATTCGATGCCCTTCGAGGAGCGCAAGACCATCATGTACGGCCACGGGGCCTCGGGACGGAGCTTCGCCGGGAGGATCCTCCAGGTGATCACCGGTTCCACCGGGATGGACGACTGGGAGTGGGGGGTCACCTTGTTCGGGGTGCATCCCGATGACCTGAAGGACTGCGTGTACACCATGCGCTTCGACGAGGGCTCGGCCCGTTTCGCCGAATTCGGGCCGTTCCTGACCGGGATGGTGGCCCCGGTGGAGACCGTCCTGGCCCAGCTCAGCCCGGATGAGTGAGCCGGGCCGGGGGGCCGAGCTCGGAGTCCTGCGGGAGGAGCTGAGCCGCATCGGGCCGATGGTGGTGGCGTTCAGCGGGGGGGCGGACTCGGCCTTCGTGGCCCGGGTGGCCACCGACACGCTGGGACCGGACCAGGTGCTGTGTGTGACGGCGGTGTCCCCGTCGCTGGCTCCCGAGGAGCTGGCCGACTGCCGGGCGTTGGCCGCCGAGTGGGGGCTGCGCCACGTCGAGGTGGAGACGGCCGAGTTGGCCGACCCGGCCTACGCCGCCAACGACGGGTCACGCTGCTACCACTGCAAGACGTCGCTGCTGGAGGCCCTCGGCCCCAGCCTGGCGCCGGGCGCCGGGCTGGCCGGGGCCTCGATCGTGCTGGGGGTGAACCTCGACGACCTGGGTGACCACCGTCCGGGTCAGCAGGCCGCGGCGGAGCGGGGTGCGCTCTTCCCGCTGGTGACGGCGGGGTTCACCAAGGCCGACGTGAGGGCGTGGTCGAAGGAGCTGGGACTGCGCACGTGGGACAAGCCGGCCGCGGCCTGCCTGGCCTCACGGGTCCCCTACGGGACCCCGGTCACCCTGGGCACCCTGCGATCGGTGGCCGAGGCGGAGTCGGGCCTGCGGGCCCTGGGCTTCCGCCAACTGCGGGTGCGCCACTACGGCGACACCGCCCGTCTCGAATTCCCGCCCGGGGAGCTGGCCGCGGTGGTGGCCCGTCGGGGTGAGGTCAGCGCGGCGGTGCGGCGGGCGGGCTACCGCTACGTGACCCTGGACCTCGAGGGGTTCCGGTCCGGGAACCTCAACGACGCCCTGGCGGACCGGGCCCCGGCCGGCGCACGGTCATGATCGGGGTACGGGTCAAGTTGACCTTCCCCGAGGAGTTGGTGCGCGAGCCGATCATCGCCCGGATGGTCAAGGAGCTCGACATCGTCCCCAACATCCGGCGGGCCGACGTGGGCGAGCACGAGGGCTGGATCATCTGCGAGCTGGACGGCAGCGGGGGCACGGTGGACCGGGCCGTGGAGTGGCTCCGGGCCGAGGGGGTCCAGGTGGACCTGCTCGGCGACATCGTCGAGAGCTGAGCCGTGGACCGGGTCGACGGCGACGGCGATGGGGCCGGCGACCGGGCCGCACCGGACCGGACACCCGACCTGCTGGCCGCCAACCGGCGCAACTGGGACGAGCGGGTCCCGATCCATGTCGAGTCGGCCTTCTACGACGTCGAGGGGTGGCTGGCGAAACGGCCCGGGCCCCGCCGGCGTGAGATCGACGCCCTGGGTGACGTCTCCGGCCTGGACCTGGTCCACCTCCAGTGTCACTTCGGCCAGGACACCCTGGCCTGGGCCGACGCCGGTGCCACCGTCACCGGTCTGGACTTCTCGGACGAGGCCATTCGGGCCGCCCGGGAGTTGGCGGTCAGGGCCGGCCTCGACGACCGCTCGACCTTCGTGTGCGCCGATGTCTTCGACGCCGCGGCCACGCTGGCTCCGGCCACCTTCGACGTGGTCTACGTCAGCCTCGGCGCCCTGTGCTGGCTCCCGAGCGTGGCCCGATGGGCGGACCAGGTGGCGGCGTTGACCCGACCGGGCGGCCGGTTGTATCTCCACGACACCCATCCGCTGGCCTGGTCCCTGGAGCCCGACCGGCCGGCGCTGGCCTACTCCTACTTCGAGGAGCCCCGGCCCTACGTCGACGACTCCGAGCAGACCTACGCCGACCTCACCCGACCCTTGTCGAACCAGCGCACCTACGAGTGGAACCACAGCATCGGCGAGGTGGTGACGGCTCTGGTCGAGCGCTGGGATGCGCATCGACCGGCTGGTGGAGCACGACTGGACGGTGCATCAGCAGTTCCCCTGGCTGGTCGAGACGGCCCCGGGGCAGTGGAGCGCCGGCGACGGCTACCCCCGCCTGCCCCTCACCTACACCGTGGTGGCCACCCGGGCCCTCTGAGGCCGCAGGCCCCACGGGCTTGGGCGTAGCGCCGATCTCCGGTGTCATCACCGAGTCACCCGTCGTAACCCGCTCCCTCTTGACAGGTAACCATATAGTTACCTATTCTTACCGGGTGTGGACGACGACAACCTGGTGTTCAAGGCACTGGCCGACCCCACACGACGACTTCTGCTCGACCTGCTCTTCGAACGGGAGGGTCGGACGTTGACCGATCTGGCCTCCCGGGTGGACATGACCCGTATCGGGGTCATGAAGCATCTCCGCCTGCTGGAGGAGGCCGGGCTGGTCATCACCCAGCGCTCCGGCCGGGAGAAGTTGCACTTCCTCAATCCTGTCCCGATCCGACTGATCCACGACCGGTGGATCGACAAGTACACCGAGCGCCACGCATCGGCGCTCGCCGACCTGAAGACCAACTTGGAGGCACGACCATGACCGCAGCGACCACGTCCGAGACCATCCTGATCCACCGGGTCTACATCCGGGCCACGCCCGAGGCCATCTGGGAGGCGGTGACCCGGCCCGAGTGGACGGTGCAGTACGGCTACGCCCCGTTGGTGGAGTACGAGCTGCGGTCGGGTGGCTCCTTCCGGGCCCTGGCCAACGAGGGCATGAAAGCCGTCGGTTGTCCCGAGGTCATCAGCGACGGCGAGGTGATCGAGTCCGATCCGCCCCGCAGGCTGGTCCAGACCTGGCGGATGACCATGACGCCCGAGCTGGCGTCCGAGGCCTTCACCCGGCTGACCTACGACATCGAACCGGTGCGGGGTGGGGTCACCAAGCTCACGGTGACCCACGACGTGAGTGGCGCACCACTGTGGGCCGGGGTACTGAGGGGCGAGAGCGAGTCGAGCGGGGCCGGGGGCGGCTGGAGCGAGATACTCAGCGGGCTGAAGACGCTACTGGAGACGGGCCAGCAACTTCCCTTCCAGAGTGGGCCGGCCTAGGACGGCGCCGGGGGGTTCGGTGGCGCTCAGGAGTCCTTGCGGACGGTCCAGCCCGCCCCGGACACCTTGCGGGGCTCGTAGAACAGGCATCCTTCCGGACAGCCGAAGGGCAGCTGCTCGTTGGCGCCCATGCGGCACCGCTCGAGCTTCTCCTCGTGAGAGGTGGTCTGCATCACGTAATGACGGCAATCCTCATTGACGGCCACGCCTTATTCTGCCTGATGGATGCGGTTCCGCGGTGGCAGGGGGTAGCGTCAGGTGGGTGGAACCCGTTCCCTCCACCAAACAACTCCTCCGCTGGAGCGAGGCCCTGGCTGGTATCGCCCGTACCGGCCTGGGTTTCACCGAATCGCTCTACGAACAGGAGCGGTTCGAAGAGGTACTCCGGGTGGCGGCCGACATCCGGGTGGCCGTCGAGGAGGGGTCCGAGGGGATCGAGGACGCCGACGGGCTGGTCGAGGAGTGGCTGGGGTCGGTGGGCAAGGGCGTACCGGGCTACGTGACCCCCAAGGTGGCGGTGGGGGCCGCGGTGGGCAACGACAAGGGCGAGATCCTCCTGGTCAAACGAGCGGACTCCGGTGTGTGGCTCTACCCCACCGGGTGGGCCGACGTCGGGTACTCGGCCGCCGAAGTGGTGGTGAAGGAGGTCGAGGAGGAGACCGGCATCGATGTGGAGGTGGTCAGGCTGATCGCCGTGCTGGACGGCCTCCGCATCGGCATCAGCCGGATACCTCTGTATTCGCTGGTGTTCCAGTGCCGGCCCATCGGGGGCGAGCTCAAGGCCCATCCCCTCGAGTGCTCCGACGTGGGCTGGTTCCCCCTCGACCAACTGCCCTTCCCCCTGGCCGGGGCGGAGCGGTGGGGCCAGCACGTCTTCGCCGCTCTGCGCGGGGAGCCGGTCGAGGTTCTCTACGACTCGGTGCGCTCTCCGGTGTGGCGGGGCGACCCCGACAAGACGTGAGCCGGGTGAGCCGGAAGCACCAGGGCACGGCGGGCCGCCAGTCCGAAGCCGGGGCCGGGGGCGCCGATTCGATCAGTCCCACTGTGCACGCCGGATGACCCCGAAGGTACAGGTCAGTGAGGTGCTCGAGGTAACCGATGAGCTGGTCCAGGCCTTCGTCACCCTGATCCCCCAGCTCTCCTCGTCCTCGCCGCCCCCCGGCCCCGCCGAGCTGGGCCAGATGGTGGCGTCGGAGGCGTCGGTGCTGTTCGTGGCCCGCGACGAATCCGGGTCCATCGTGGGATCGCTGACCCTGGCGCTGTTCCGGGTGCCCACCGGGGTCAGGGCGTGGATCGAGGACGTGGTGGTGGACGAGTCGGCCCGCGGGGCCGGAGCCGGCGAGGCCCTGGTGCAGGCGGCCCTGGACCGGGCCGATGCCGCGGGGGCGAAGACCGTCGACCTGACCTCCCGCCCGAGCCGGGAGGCGGCCAACCGGCTCTACCGCCGGGTCGGCTTCGAAGAGCGGGTCACCAACGTGTACCGCCGGAGCATCGAGGCCCCTCCGGCGTAGCGGCCGGCGGTCATCCGAGGAGAAGGCGTGCACCCCAGCCAGCACTGGCTGACCGGGCGTCCCGACCAGGTCATCGTTTCAGCCGGTGTGACCCTGCACCGCGCCACCCGGGACGATGTGGGCGAGCTGGTCGACTCGGTCAACGCCAGCCTGGACGAACTGGCCCCGTGGATGCCGTGGGCCCAAACCCCGTCCACTCCCGAGTCCATCGGGAGCTTTCTGGCCCAAGCCGACGTCAACTGGGAGACCGGGAACGAATTCCAGTTCGCCGTCCGCGCTGGTCACGGAGCAGGGTCGGCCCTGCTGGGCTTCTGCGGCCTGCACGATCGCGGTCGGGCCGGGAGGCCTGGAGATCGGTTACTGGGTCCGGACCGACTGCACGGGCCGTGGGGTCGCCACCGCGGCAGCGGCGGGACTGACCCGGGCCGCTCTGGCCCTGGACGGCGTGTCCCGGGTCGAGATCCACTGCGACGCCGCCAACCTGGCCAGCGCGGCCATCCCACCCAAGCTGGGCTTCCACCTCGACCGGACGGATGACGTGACCCCTACCTCGCCCGGGTCCACCGGTCGCCACATGATCTGGGTGTACCGGCCTGAGGCCGGCCTCAGTTGATCTTCAGCATGTCCACCATGAAGACCAGGGTGTCGTTGGCGCCGATGCCCGCACCCGGTGAGGACGCCCCGTAGCCCAGGCTCGGAGGGATGATCAGCTCCCGACGTCCACCGACCTTCATGCCCACCACGCCTTCCTCCCAACCGGGTATCACGGTGTTGCCGCCCAGGGTGAAGGTGAAGGGTTGGCTGGTCCACGAGGACTGGACCACCTGGTGCGAGGAGTAGGTGGCCAGGACGTACTGGACGGTCACGTCGTCCCCGTCCTTGGCCGCGGGGCCGGTTCCGACAATCAGGTCACTGCACTCGAGCTTGGTGGGGCCTTTCCCGGAAGGGACCACCACGGTCGGCTGTTTCCCGGACACGCCGGCCGGTGACTGGTCGGCCAGCGGAATGTTGGCAACGGTGCCGGTCGACCCGGTCGAGCAGATCGATCCGGTGGTGTGGGCCGTGGTGGTGGACGGGGTGGTGGACGGGGTGCTCGAGTTGCTGCACCCGGCCAGCCCGACCAGGGCCGAAGCCGTCACCGCCACGAGAGACCACGTACGGACACGAGACATGAAGAGCATTCCTTTCCGAAGCTGGCAGCGGAGCGCCACCGGCCGAGCCGGCTCCGCTTGTGCACGCCAGACGGTAGCCGGTCCCCGCCGGGGCCAGGTGCCAGCCCGCTCCGTCGCACCCCCCTGACACCATGACCCCATGACCTTCGATGCGCTGCACAAGGTGGCCACCGACCTCCGCTCGGCCCTGGCCGACTTCGAACCTGAGCGACTGAGCGGCCCCGACGCGGCCAAAGCCCTCGGGTGCTTCTCGGAGATCGAAAAGCTGTCGGCCGGCGGGAAGCTGCTGGCGGCCCGTCGGGTGGAGTCGTCCAACGTGTGGCGTCGGAAGGGCCACCGCTCGGCCGCGGCCCATGTGGCCGAAGCCACCGGCACCGGACTGGGCCCGGCCATCACCACCCTCCAGGCGGCCCGGCAGCTCAACTCCCTGCCCGCCACCGATGAGGCCATGCGCGACGGTCGACTCTCGGAGACCCAGGTCAAAGAGATCGCCGGCGCCGCCATCCTTCAGCCCCAGGCCGAACAGGAGTTGGTCGAGACCGCCGAGCAACAGCCGCTGACCCTGCTCAAGCTGCGCTGTCGGCGGGTCAAGGCGGTGGGACAGGACCAGAGCGCCACCTATGACACCATCCGCAAAGGTCGCTATCTGCGCAACTGGACCGACGGTGACGGGGCCGTGCGCTTCGACGCCCGGTTGACTCCCGACGCCGGGGCCCGGTTGGTGGCCGCGGTCAAAGCGGAGTCCGATCGGTTGGCCGACCAGGCCGGACGGGCGGGTCACGACGAGCCCCGGAGCGCCATGGCCGCCGACGCTCTGGTGCAGCTGGCCTGTGGCGACGCCCGATCAAACACCGACGGTGCTGCGGACGCCGGTCCCCGCCGTGGCCCCGGCACCATGATCCACGTCCGGGTCGATCACGGGGCGCTGATGCGGGGGAGACTCGAACCCGGTGAGGTCTGCGAAATTCCGGGGATCGGACCGTTGCCGGTGACCGTGGCCCGGAGGCTGGCGGTCGACTCGATCCTCGACATTCTGGTCACCGACGGGACCGACGTCACCGCGGTGGCTCACGGAGGGCGGACCATCCCCACCCCACTCCGGAAGGCGTTGTGCGAACGGGATCGGGTCTGCGTGATCCCCGGCTGCGACGTAGCCGACGGCCTGGAGATCGACCACGTCACCCCCTTCGCCGAGGGAGGCGAAGCGAGCATGGCCAATCTGGCCAGGTTGTGCCATTGGCACCACTACCTGAAGACCCACCAGCGTCACCGTCTGGAGCCCATCGTTGGTGGGGGATGGAGCTGGGAGCCGCCCGACCGGCCGGACGGCGTACCCGACGATCAACCTCCGCTGGACCTGTCGGGTTGACCGGGCCGGGTGGCCTTCCACATGGCCTCCGCCCGCTCGGACAGGTCCCGCAACGGCTGTCCGGTGCGCCGCGCCGCCAACGCCACGTCCTCGTGCTCCGCTTTCACCCGGTCGCCACTGACCTTGAGCCTGATCAGCTGACCGTCGATCCACACCGATTCGATCGAGCGCGCCACCGGCCACCGTTCACCGCTGGTCATCCGGACCCCGAGTGAGCCGGTGGCCTGGCGGAGCACCGATCGGAGTGATGTGACCATCGACGGGTCGCAGAGCACGTGGACCACCGAGCCCGGGCGTCCCTTCTTCATGACCACCGGGGCCAGCCAGGCGTCGTAGGCGCCCGAGTCGAGCAGCACCCCGATGGCGTGGGCCAGCTGCTCCCCGGTGGCGTCGTCGACATTGGTCTCGAGGTGGGCCAGCGGTTGGCCGGCATCGGCGTCACCGTCCATAGCCGCAGCCGCGGCGGTGGCCAGCGGCCCGCTCCCGTCCACCCGGGCCACCTGCAGGCCCGTGACCACCTGGGTGCAGTTGGGGAGCTCGTCGAGCTCACGGGTCCCGGCCCCGAAGCCCTGTCCGGTCACCCTCATCGGGGGCATGGGGCCGAACCCCGAGCACAGAGCAGCCAGCAACGCCGCCCCGGTCGGAGTGGTCAGCTCGACGGCGATGTTCCGGCCCCAGGTCGGTGCCCCTTCGAGCAGGGCCACCACCGCCGGGGCCGGATTGGGCAGCATGCCGTGGGCCGCCCGGACCATGCCCATGCCGGTGGCCACCGGGCTGGCTCGGATCTCATCGATCCCGAGCACCTCCAACGCCGCCGCCGTCCCCACCACGTCGATGATGGTGTCGTGTCCCCCGACCTCGTGGAAGTGCACCTGGTCCACCGGTCGGCGGTGAAGGCGGGCTTCCACATCGGCCAGGGCAGCGAAGGTGGCCAGGGCCCGGCGGGCCACCCGCTCGGGTAGGCGGGCCTCTTCCACCAGCCCGACGATGTGGGCGTGGGTCCGCACCACCACGGTGTCCTGGACCGAGACCACCGCCCGCGACGCGGCGATTCCCCCCCTCAGCACCGGTTCCACCTCGAGGGCCCAGCCACCGAGCGGCAGTCGCTCCAGCACCGCCAGCACCTCGCCCAGGTCGGCACCGGCATCGATGAGGCTTCCGAGCGCCATGTCCCCGGCGATTCCGGCGAAGCAGTGGAACCAGGCCACGGAGCGTTCACCCGGGCCCGGGGCGGCTGAGGCCGGTCCAGCCGAGAACGGTGCGTCGGCAGGGTCGGTGGAGACGCCGTTGGTACTCACGAGAGGATCCTGGCAATGGCGCAGGCGGCGCCGAACCCGTTGTCGATGCCCACCACGGTGATGCCGGCGGCACACGACGCATGCATGGCCAGCAGGGCCGTCACCCCTTCGAGAGCGGCGCCGTAGCCGGTACTGGTTGGAACCGCCACCACCGGTGCCGGCGTGATCCCCCCGATGAGACTGGCCAGGGCTCCTTCCATCCCGGCTACCACCACTACGGCGTCGGCGTCGGCCAGTTCGTCGGCCGAGGCCAACAGGCGGTGGACTCCAGCCACGCCGCAGTCGGCGATGAGGGTGGGGGGCAGGCCCAGGGCAGTGAGTGTGGCCTGGCACTCGCGGGCCACGGGAAGGTCTGATGTCCCGGCGGTGAAAACCAGCGTGCGGCTCGGCCGGAGGGGGGCGGCCCGCCACACCACGGTGGACAGCTCGCCCCGGACCTGATCGCTGCCGGTGGCGATTCCGGTCACGGTGCGGACTCCCCCGGGGTTCTGGCCCATGACCAGCTCTACCTGGGCGGCATCGGCCCTGGTGAGAATCACCGGGCTGCCGGCTGCACCTTCGGGGCCACGTGCTCCTTCGTCGAGCAGCTCGGCCACGATCGACGAGCACTGCTGGGCGGACTTCCCCTGGGCGTAGACCGCTTCGGGGAGCCCTTGGCGCAGATGGCGGTGGTGGTCCACCTTGGCGAACCCCAGGTCTGCGAAGGGAAGTCGGCGGAGCTGGTGCACCGCGTCGTCCGGAGTGCAGGCACCGGATACCACGTCGGCCAACAGGCGTTGCAGCGCAGGTTCGTCCATGATGTTCACTATCCTGCCTGGGTATGGTCGAGGACGCATCTCCGCAGCCCCCGTCGGGGACGTCGACGCGTATCGGGTTCCTCGGCCCCGAGGGCACATTCACCGAGGAGGCCCTCCTCAGTGAGCCCGAGTACGCCGCGGCCCAGATCGTCCCCATGGGATCGCTGGTCGAGGTACTCGACTCGGTGAAGACGGGCCAGGTCGACCTGGGGTTCGTCCCACTGGAGAATGCCATCGAAGGAACGGTGCGGGACATCATCGACAGCCTGATCTTCGACTTCGAGCTGCGGATCCAGCGGGAGGTCATCCTCGACGTCCACCTCCATCTGATGGCACAACCGGGCACGGCCCTCAGCGACCTCGAACGGGTGGCTTCCATCCCCGTGGCCACCGCCCAGTGCCGTCGGTTCCTCACCGAGCAGCTGCCCGGAGTGGAGTCGGTGGCTACCAATTCGACGGCGGAAGCGGCCCGGTTGTTGGGACAGAGAGACCCCGCACTCTCGTCCCGTCCCACAGGGGCCATCGCCCCGCGGCTGGCCGCCAAGCTCTACGGGCTGGAGGTGCTGGCCGAGGACGTCGAAGACCACCCGGAGAATCAGACGCGCTTCGTGTCCGTGGCTCGTTCGGGCATACCGTCTCCTACCGGTCACGACCGGACCAGCATCGCCTGCTTCCAGAGTGCGGACCATCCAGGCAGCCTCTACGGCATCCTCGGTCAGTTCGCGGCCCGCAACATCAACTTGACCAAACTCGAATCGCGACCGACGAAAAAAGGTCTGGGTGATTACTGCTTCATCATCGACTTCGAAGGCCATGTGGCCGATGCGGTGGTGGCTGACTGCCTACGCGACCTCCACGCCGGGCTGGCCGGAGTGAAGTTCCTCGGCTCCTATCCCGCCGCCGGGCCGGCCGGACCGGCCATTCGGCGGGAGGCAGATACGTCGCAGCGGGAGGCCGACCACTGGATCGATCAACTTCGGAACGAGATTCGGGGCAGCTCCTCTTAAGGGTCGTTCCGGGGCCGCATATGGCCCGACTACCGTGGCGGGCGCCGGGAGGGATGGCAGAGCGGACAAATGCGCGGCTCTTGAAAAGCCGTGAGGTGCAAGCCTCCGTGGGTTCGAATCCCACTCCCTCCGCTCTTGGCCTGCTCAGAAGCGGTCTCCACTGTCCTGACACATCCCTTCGGGCGGCGGTCTCGTATGTCGCTGGGTCCAGACTCCACTCCCCCACTTGGAGACCCTCTCCGGAAGCGGTCTCCACTGTCCTGACACATCCTGCGGAATGCCGGGGAACGTGAGGGTCCCAGAAGAAAGATCGGGGTGCTGGTCGCCACCATGATTCATGGTGGCGACCGCATCTCACGCCGTGGTCTCCCAGGTCACCGGGTGGGCTATGCAGCGGAAAGCCTCCCAATCGCCTTGGACCTGCCATCGGCCAAGGCATCGGTTCCAAGACAGCCGCTCAATGAAACTACCCTAAGTGTTTGTACAACTACTCAAAGTGGTATATGGCAGACGTGACCGTGCCCGAGCCGACCGTCCCGTTGCATGGGCCGACGTCGGATCCGCCCCAGCACAACCGCAGGCTTCCCCGACCTGCGTTCGTCATCATCGCCATCTTCGCCGGCATGTTCTTCACCTTCGTCCTATCCACATTGCTGGCTGGTTCGGCCAACGCGGCACCCGAGACGGACCCCTCTTCCCCCCTTGCAGGGCAGGTTGGATCGGTGGTTCCCGCGGGCACAGTGACCCGACACCTCTCCTCTATGGCCAGTTCGACATCGAGGCGCATTCCGGTCACCTCAGTGGCAAATCTCACAAGACCGGTCACCTCGATCGCCACCCCCGTTGTCCACGACGTGTCCTTGGCGGTGCGACCGATCGTCACTCGGGTGGCAAAGACGGTCAATCGATCGATTCCTGTCGTATCTGCAACGAGTCCAATTTCAGGCGCCGTTCCAAAGACGAGATCAGGCGCCATCGCCATTGATGGAGCCTCCAGGATCCGCTCCACTGGCCATGCATCACCACGGTTGCCGGCCTCAACCACCAGGGTGACTGCCGATTCAACCGAAGGGGGCCGTGGTCAACGCCGAGCCGCTTCGACCACCGTTGGTTCTCCGCCGGCTCCCCCACTCCGGCTCCCACTTCTCCCAACGCGAAACCTTCCCTCCACTCCCGGCAATCCGGGCGAGGGTCTGCCCTCCGGTCACGGGAACGGCCAGTTCGGATCGATTCTTTCGAGAGGCCTGCTGTTGCCAGCCTCCCTCGAGGGAACGGCATCTCTGGGACAGGAGAGGGTTCCGTGCCTTCTTCTGGACATGAGGCAATCTCCCCCTGGTTAGGCGTCGCTGTTGAGCCAAGCGGCGTGGTCGCCGCTAACCGACCAACAGCCAATTACGTACCTAACTATCAAGGAGATTTTGAAATGCGTACCACTATGAGACGCGCCACCGCAGCGGTGCTTGTCGCCGCCGTGGTATCGATCGCAGGACTGTCATTGGCAGGAGCCGACTCACCGAGCCCGGCGTTCGCCGTAGGCACGTGCGAAGGGAACACCTCGGCTCCGGCCGGGCCTGTAGCCGGTGCCCCGACCACAACCGCTGCGGTTCCTGCCGCCAGCGGCCGTGGGACCAGCACACCAACCAGCACCGGAACGGAGGCCAAGCGCACTGGTCCCGTCGGGAGCCCGTCCTCGACCGGAGGATCGACCGGATCGGGAACGCTGATCAATGCCAACGCTCCTGTCGGGTCGAAGGGCTCGGCCGGCACCACCGGAACGCTGGTCAACGCCAACGCCCCGGTCGGCAGTCCGTCCTCCACCGGAGGATCGACCGGATCGGGAACGCTGATCAACGTCAACGCTCCTGTCGGGTCGAAGGGCTCGGCCGGCACCACCGGAACGCTGGTCAACGCCAACGCCCCGGTCGGGAGCCCGTCCTCCACCGGAGGATCGACCGGATCGGGAACGCTGGTCAATGCCAACGCTCCTGTCGGGTCGAAGGGCTCGGCCGGCACCACCGGAACGCTGGTCAACGCCAACGCCCCGGTCGGCAGCCCGTCCTCCACCGGAGGATCGACCGGATCGGGAACGCTGATCAACGTCAACGCTCCTGTCGGCACCTCGGGAGCCTCCGGGTCCTGAGCCTAAATCAGTGAGGTCTGGCACAGCAGACCTTTCAGTAATGCGATGCACCCCGCCCCTTTTCTCCGGGGGCGGGGTGCATCCACTAGTGCGACGAGGCGAGAGCAGGACGAACGACGGCCCCGCATCGTCGTAGGCCTCGGTTCAGGTCACCTTGAAGATCGAAGAAGGCGTCACATCTCCGGACCACCCAATGAGGGTGATCCGCCCGGTCTTAGCGCTAAGCGGCAGCTTGACGACCAACGTGGAGGTCGTCTTCGACACGATGGAGGCCCGGACGCCGCCGATGAGTCGACCACCGGCACGAGTGCCGTCAATGAAGACCGAGCTCACCTGGGAGAGATTGCTGCCAGTGATAGTCACCTTGGATCCGGGGGCACCGGTCCTCGGCGAAATGGCCTTCACCGTCTCCTTCTGTGGTCCGGCCACCAGCTTGATGGACTCATTCACCGGCAGGATCACCGTCGTCTTCACTCGTCGGCCGCTGACGACCACCGACTTGACACAAGGAGCCACCGCTTTCGTGGCGCACTTCTTGAGGAGGATGTCCCGACCCAAAACCGGTGCCGAGCTTGCGCGCTCGACCGCTCCCGAGAGAACGGGCGGCGGGTCCGCCTGCAAGTGAGGTGACATCCTCACACACCGTCGTCGTATCCGAATTCACTCCGTAGAAGGTGTTTACGAGGCCTACGGAGAGCGAGGCACCGTTGGCGTTTTCAGCGTCGACTTCGTTCACCTCTGCATTGGCCTGCGCGTAGCTCATGGCGTCAGGACAACTGCCCGCCGTGCTGGAGGTGGCAGGCACCCCCTCAACTACGGAGCCGGAGTAGGTGCACGGGTTGCAGTCGGAGCTCACCGTCGATGACACAGTGGTGGATCCGTACTGGACAGCCGGGATCGGGCAGGAGCTAGAGGCGCAGGAGACGTCGACGGGGGGCGTCGAAGCCGAGTAGGTGAACTGGTCAGCCGGCGTGGCGGCACTGGAGCCGAGGATCACTCCGTATCCCGTGGAGCTCAGGGTCACGATGACATTGTCGGCGCCTGTCGACTGGGGCGGCAGGGTGGCCGAGAGCGACAAGACATCGTCCACGATGTTGTTGCTGTTGACCGTGACGTTGGTGGCAGCCACCCCCCCGACATCCACGTTGATCTCCGTACCCTCTGCAGTCTGATAGGGGACGTAGGCCGAGACGGTGATGGTGACCCGGGTGGGCCCGTCAGTGGACCCGATGTCGGGGGAGACGGCAGTGATCGACGGATACCACTCCTGCTGTGTTGGTTGAGCATCCAGTGCCTGAATGGCTGCCCTGGCCTGGGAGTTCCCGTTGGCGCTGGCCGTCTGTCCGGTGAACACACCTGTGGTCGACGTCCCCGCGGAGCTGGTTTCGGTGACCGACACCTCCGGCGTGGCGTAGGGGTTGGCGTACGTGTGGCTCACCGTGGGCGTCGTGGTGGTCTCGGTGGTCCCGTCGCCGAAGTCCCAGGCGTACGAGGCGATGGTCCCGTAGGCCACGGTCGAGGCCGAGGCGTCAAAGGTGATGGTTCCGAAGCTGTCGTATTCGCCGTGGATATGGGCTATGGGTGCCTGGTCGGGGGTGATGGCGATGGCCACCGGATTGGCCCCCTCACTCCCCAGTGAGATGGGGGTGCCGGGGGTGCCCGAGCTCAGATCCACCGGGACGACGGTGCCGCTGGTCGGGTCGGTCACGAATGCACTCGAGCCGTCAGGGGTGATGGCCACGCCCTCGGCCGAACTGGTACCCAGTGCGATCGGCGTCCCGGGAGTATCGGTGCCGGTGTCGATGGGGAGGAGGGCCCCCTTGTTGGTGGTGAAGGGGCTGTAGGCGACGTAGGCGGTGGAGCCATCGGGGGTGATGGCGATTCCCTCCGGATCGTTGAGGGCAGAGACGGTGGTCCCGGAATCGGTAGCCGGGGTGAACACGTTCACGCCATTGTCCTGGGGGTTGGTGCCGAACACCGTGGCTCCATTCGGGGTGATGGCTGACGCGAAGCCCCCTGGTCCTTCAGGCGTAATGGAATCAGTGGCGAGATCGATCTCGATGCCGGAACCGAACGCCAGGCCGACATAGGCGGTGGAGCCGTCAGAGGTGATGGTGATGGAGGTCGGAGCCGCGCCCACAGAAATCGGCGTTCCTGCCGTGTCGGTCACCAGGTTGATCGGGGTGATCGTGTGGGCGTTGTAATTGCCCACATAAGCGGTCTGGCCACTGGGAGTGATGGCGATGGCGTCGGGCCCGGAGCCAACGGGTATGGCCGTTCCCGCTCGGTTCGTCGAGAGGTCGATGGGCGTGACGAAGCCCGGAGCGGTGTTGGTGGTTCCCTCGTCCGTGACGTAGGCAGTGGCGGCATTTGGGGTGATGGCGATGGCCGAAGGGCCGCTCCCCGCGGTGATCGGAGTGCCCACCGCATCGGTGGCTGTATTGACCGGGATCACCGCATCGGTGGCGTAGCTCACCACATAAGCGGTCCAGGCCGACGGGCTGGCGGCGGCAGCCGGCGATGCCGCCAGCGTTCCACCGGCCGCCGAGGCAGCCACCGCTCCGCCGAGGACCAGGGATCCGGCCAATAAGACCCGGAGAGACGTTCGGAATCCACCCATGGATCAGCACCTTTGGCTCTTTGGGTGCCGTCGGCACCCCTCTCCGGCATTGTCCGCCCCGGGGCGCGTCACCTGCGCGTCAGGAGGGGGTGATGGTGGCCTCGAGTTCGTCAATCTGGGGTATCCAACGCCGGAAGCCGAAGCGCCGGCAGAGGTCGGAGGCCTCCGCCAGCCAGGTTCGGGCTTCCAGGTCCAGCTCGTTCCCTCCGCGGTGTCGGGCCTGACTCAGGGCGAGGAGCGTGGTCGCCCGGTGATACGTCCAGCCAAAAGCGGTGGCGGTGCCCAGGGCCGCCCGCAGATGGCCTTCTGCTTCCTCGTGGCGGCCGAGCAATGAGCTCAGCTTTCCCACGTAGGCGGCCACCGGCCCCTGGCTGGTGAGGCCGCTGAAGGCCACCTCGGCGGCGAAGGGCTCGATGACCGGAAGGAGGAGGGCGGCGGCCTCCGTGTCCTCCAGCTCGATGGCCAAAACGGCACAGCCGATCACCTGGGTCATCCAGAGGTTGTCGGCCGGAAAGTCGGCGAACCTGCTGGCGATACCGCGTTGGAGGAACTGGTGCGCCGTGTCCTGGCGGCCCACGACGGCACAGATGATGGCATAGGCCAGCTCGAAAGGTGCGACGTCGGGGTTCTCACCGGCCGCCCGCTCGACGATGGGAAAGAGATCCCCATACCTTCCGGCAAAGGTGCCGATGACGAAGTACTGGCCGGCGAACAGGGTGAAGGCATCGGGAGACCCGATGCCGGTCCCGAGCTCCAGGTTGGCCGAGGCCATGGCCTCAGCCTCATCCAGCCGCCCGGCCATTGTGGCGTCGAACGTGTCGTAGAGCCCGGCAATCCACCGGAGCCGCGGCTCCCCTACTGATCGAGCGGTGGAGCGGATCCGGGACAGGCTGTGGGCGGCCACAGCCGCGTCCCCCGACTCGACGGCCACGTTGTAGGCCACCATGCGCACGGCGAATTCGAGTCGGGGGTCTCCCGAGGCCGCCGCCGAGGTGAGTGCCCGGGCCACGACGGCGTTGCGCATCGGTGCGCTCCCCGGCGCCCAGATCGCCGAGACGGCCGCCGGTGCCACGTGGGCGAGCAACGCCGGGTCTGATACCGACTCGGCGAGGGCCAGGGCCTGATACGCCGTAGCGGTCCGGCGGGCCGCCTGCGGTGTGTAGACGAGGCACTGGGAGAGCAGGGCGAGCAGGCGTGCATACGTCGACGTTTCGGCCGGATCGGCGGCCGCCACCGCCGCCTCCACCACCGCCAGGTACTCGGGTGCCCCGGCGTCCGTTCGCATGAAGCCGCGGTCGGCGGCCAGGGCAGCCCGTATGAGCGCCGGGTTGTTGCCGCAGCTCAGCGCCAGGTCGGCAGCCTGAGCCAGGGTGTCGAGAGCGGCCGAATCGCCGGCAATGTGCTGGGCCTCACCCAGCCGAACGAGCAGGTCGGCCTGCTCGGCATGCGGACGCCCGAGCTCGAGTGCAGCCTCGTAGGCGCTCCGGTAGTGCCGGGCCGCCTCTGTCGGTGAGAGGGACCTGAGGGCGTCGTCGCCGGCAAGCGTCGACCAATGGATGGCCTCGGATCCCATACCTGCCAACGTGCTGTGCCTGGCGAGTTGCACCACAACGTCGGGACTCAATTCGTCAGCGGCTTTGGCAAGGAGGCGCGCCGCATGCTCGTGCAACCGGGCCCGGCTCGAGGTGCCGATCTCGCCATACAGCGCATTGGCGATAAGCGCGTGGGCGAACCGAAGGACCCGGCGGAGGGGGGACACGTTGACCAGGACACCGCCAGCTACCGCGGTGTCGATGGCATTGCGTACCTGGACCTCGGGGAAGTTGACCATTTCGATGAGAAGGTCCTCTTGGAACTCGGGTCCGAGGACCGAGGCCGTGGCCAACACCTCGGCGGCTTGGCCACCAAGAGCGTGGACGCGGCTCCACAACACCTCACGGAGGCTGGGCGGGATTGTCCGGCTATCGGTCGGACCGCCAGACTCGCCCCAGTGCCGGATCACCTCGGTGGCGTAGAGCGGGTTGCCGGCCGTCTCCTGGAGCACCTTGGCTGTGATCTCGCTCCCGAGTGGTGTCAGGAGCCGACGGGAGGAGATCCGCCACCAGAGCCCTGATTTCGGCGTCGCCGAACACAGGGAGTGGAAGGCGTCGCGCTCGGCCCCGCTCCAGCTCGGCGAGCGCGCCGCGGAGCTGATCGGACGAGTGCTCACCCGGCTCACGCCTGCTGGTGACCAAGAGAACCGGCGCACCGACAAGTGATCGCGCCAGGTGGCGAAGGAGCGAGAGGGCGGTGGACTCCGTCCAATGGAGGTCGTCAAGCATGAGCACCAGCCCTCCGCAAGCCGCGATGCGCCTGAACAGGTCGGCGACTGCTTCGAAGGTGAGGAACTGCTCGGTGGCTTCGTCCGATTCAGTCGGCGGGGGAGCGGTCGGTACCCGAACGCCAAGCCGAGGGCAGAGCCTGGTCAGCTCGCCCCCGCATCGGGCCACGTGCTCACTCAACAAGTCGATGTCAGCGTGATCGATGCAGGCGCCGAGGATGGTCCGGAAGGGCTCGAGGGATAACCCGGTCTCGTCCGAGGCGCCATAGAGGACGGTGATCCCCATTGCCTCGGCGGACCGCGCCAGCTCCGCCAGCATCATCGTCTTTCCCATGCCTGCTTCGCCCGTGACGAATACGCAGCGCAAACCCGTCGTGGCGATCAACGCCAACTCGGCAAGCAGCGCCTGTCGCTCGGCCGATCGACCCAGGAAGCGATCGTTGCGGGAGAGCGATCCCGGGAGCGGGAAACGGCCCGCGTCACGAGGCTGGTGCGTGTCGGTCACCGAGCTGACCCCGTCCCACCCGGTGGCAACCCTCCGCTCGATCCGCACGACCTCCGGTGACGGCACGGTGCCGAGCTCCTCGGCGAGGACCGAGTGATAGTTCTGGAACGCCCGGAGCGCGTCGGCCTGCCGACCGGCGAGGGCCAACGCACGGATCAGGAGACCCCGTGATCGGTCCCGGTAGGGGTAACGGGCAATCTGGCTTTCGAGCAGCGCTATGGCCTCCGCCTGGCGCTGAGCGGAAATGAGCTCATCGGCCAGGTCGTCAGCGGCCGCGCCGTGGATCTCGGTCAAACGGGCAATTTCGCCGCGGGCCCACTCTTCTCCCTCGAACTCCTCGAGGACCGCTCCTCCCCAGAGACCCACGGCGTGCTCAAGGGCTGAGGTGGGGTCGGCCGCACTTGCCGCTCCGGCCACTTCGTCGCAGAACAACAGGGCATCGACCGGACAGGTGAGCGCGTACCCTGTGCTCGAGGTGGCCAGGGCGTCCGGGCCGAGCGCAGAACGCAGCCGCGACACCGATCTCCGTAGTGCCCCCGGAGAGATGTTGAGCACATCGGCGAGCCGCTCTGTGCGAAGGGGCTGCGGCGCATGTATCGCCAGTAACCCGAGGAGTCTTCGTTGGCTGGCGCTCGGCACCTCGACGATCCCACCGTCCAGAGCGACCGCTCGTACGTTGCCGAGCACACAAACGAGCTTGACCACAGTCCGGTCAGCCTCCCATGGCGCCTGTCCCTAGGTCGATTCCCCCGGATTCGACGTCGTCCCCGATCGATGATCTACCAGCTCAACCTGCTATTTGTCCGCTATTGGGCCCGAGTCCTGACCACCGTTGGTGGAAGCGGTGGTATGGGCAGCGGTAAGCGGAGACTTCGAGGAACCCCCTCGATCAGGTCTGCACTCCTCGGGCCGAGTGTCAAGCCTGGGTACGCCTTGCGGCCGTGCTCGGGAACCATGTCAGGAGCCGCCTCCAAGATGTCTGGCACCGAAAGCTTGGTGGAGGCGCGCATCCAAGCCCCTGATTCCAGCTGCCTTCAGTCAGTCCTTGGCACGGAAGGTCAGATCACCGGCTCTGCCGCCACCTTGAAGTATTCCAAATACGGCTCCGATCGCTTGCGCAGGGCAGCGCCATCGAGTGCCGTGTCGGCGAAGGAGTATCGATGGCCACCGTCGTTGCCGGGATGAGAAGCCAGAAATGAGCGCATTTGGTCCTCGACGGGCCCGTCGAGTTCACGGCCAAGCGCGGCGTAGATATTCTGTATCACCGATAGCGGATCGGCGATGAATCCGTCGTAGTGGACATCGATCACGTGCTCGGGCGGAAACGTGCTCTTCTGTCGTGCTTCGATACCACGATCGAGGCCGAGGAAGATGTCGTCCGCATAGCTGGAGGCAGTTTCGGTTATGGATACTTCGTCGCTCGCCATGCGGCGGAGATGGGCGGCCAGGGCACTCGTAGATGCAATGACCTTGAGCGGATCCCGGTGCGTCTGGATGATAAGGGCGTCGGGATACTCAGCGGCCAGTGCGTCGAGATGCCACAGATGTGCCGGCGACTTGAGGAGCCACTGTTCAACAGGGTGCCGAGACTGGAGATGTTGCAGGTACTGGCGATGCCACCGGTAGGCGGGTCCCAGATCCGCCACGTGGAGGAGCCAGTGGTTGTAGGTCGGGAGTCGGTACTGCGTAGGAAAGATCATGCTGCGAAAGTCGCTGGCCGTCATGCGCACGCACTCCTGGCCCAGGAGCGCACCGACGGGATGAAAGGTGGTGAATCCGGGCATCAGGGACTCGGCCATGTCGATGGTGGCCTGCACTTCATCGATGCGGGGATCTGTTCCATAGGTGGCCGTCTCCGGCGGGGGCATCGGTCGGTCGACCTCCCAGGTCAGAGGGGCCCGCAGGTCCGGATCCCGACCGAGGAGGTCGTAGAGGATGGTGGTACCGGTCCGGGGTTGCCCGACAATGACGATGGGTCGCTCGATGGCCTCCTTGGCAATCTCGGGGTGGCTCTTCCGCCAGGCAGTGATCATCAAGCGATTGCTCAAATAGGTCGTGAGTTCAGCGAGCACGATCTCCATGCCCAGCTCATTGAGGTTGGCCTCGTGTCGGAGTGAGTCGAGGAGGATGTCGAAGCCCTCCTCCCAGCTCGGTTCGCCCAGGTCGACCTCGCCCGTCTGTTCCTGGGCCTCGGCCAACAGACGGTCCCGATCCAAGCGCTCCGATGCCATTACTGCCCAACCTGCGTCAGGGGCACCACCTTGGTGCTGAGCGGCGGTGCCGTCGGGTTGTCAAGCCATCGCACGATGACGAACCCCCGGCGGCGGCCGCCGGTGTCCAACCAGTTCTCCACACCTGGGTCAGAGGAGGAAACGACGATCCGGACGAGTCCTTCATCAGTCGATACCGCAGCGGCGTTGGTCAGGGAACTGTGGCGTCGGCGGGGTTCGATGCACTCATGCCAGATGTTCTCCAATGTCACACTCCAATACCGGGTGGCGGGCGGCTCGAGGTCGATGACCAGAGCCTCGTCCTCAGCCAGTCGGAATGTCCCGATCATGTAGAGATTGTCCGGAGTGGTATCGGCAGCCCCGAGATCTGCTGCTTCAGCGGTAACCAGGATGTTGGGCGATTCGAGTAGTTCGGGCTTGATCGTCTTGTAGAGGGTCACCAACTTGGCGATGGTCCATGCCATGGACGTCAGTTGTTCGGCCAGGGAATCATCCGTCGGCCGCGCCGGGGCTGGCGCGGCATCAAGGGGCTCGATGGCGAGTCGGGCCAACACTTCGGCGGCTCGATCGGCGATGTATTCGCGCACGACGATGGCCGAGGAGTCATCCGGAATCGGCACCCAGATGTCGCCGGCCAGGTCCTCCACCGTGGGCTTCTCGGCAGCGAGGACGAAACTGATGTTGTCTTGGGCGTGTAATTCCAGGTCGCGATCAGAGACGTAAGCGCCCATTCGCCGCGGCGTGAGTCCGACACCGGCCAGCACCTGAAAGCCGAGATACGCACTCGTGCCCCGATTTCCATGCACCCGATAGCGCCTCCGACCATCGATCATGGCCAGGTAGTACTCGCCGTCGGGAGCCGGGCCACCTAGATATCGGACCTCGGTGTTCATGCTGAAGAACCAAGGCGCGTCGGGATCGACATCCAGGGAGATCTCCGAGGCCAGTGCCGTCGTCCGGGCGAGGACCCTCAAACCTTCGAGCAGCTCCATCGCCGTCTCGGCGTCGTTCTGAATGGTCTGGGTCAGATCGTCGAGCATACGACGGACCAACTGCCATGCCTCGAGTGTTTTCGGTGCACCGTCACTTACCGTCATGAGTCCTCTCTTCCCTCCATGACCGGCACTCCCAGGTTCGCTGAGCCGATCGACCGAACTCAGATGCAGGCCGGTCTTGAACCGTCACGACGAATCTCAAGCAGCCGTGATCGTTGCGTCCATCACATCATCACAGGGCGAGCACGAGATTGCACCATGAAGCCCATAGCGAGCAGAGCAGCCTTGGCTGTCAGCTTGAGAAATGCCGCTCCCACGATCTGGGCATTGGGGTGATCGCCGCCCACCGAGCGGTGGAACTGAGCGTAAGCGAAGCTGGACCGTCAGAGGCGATCCCCAGCAGCCCGGCCGCCCCGGGTTGTGGCCACTTCTCTGATCGCACCGTTGAGGTGCTGCCCTGCATCGGCAGCCGGTTCGTTCCTAAGGCCGTTCAGGGAACGAACACGATGCGCTGACCTGCTTCGACCGGCGCATCCCATACCTCTCGAACCTCGCTCAGCGGCATGGGACAGGGATTGATGGCGTAGGAGCCCGACGTGATCTCAGCGGCCAGTGCTGGCATGTCTGTCACGATATCTGCAGGGCTGACCGAGCCCTGGCCGCTTCCGACGATAGTGATTCGTATAGCGCGAAGCCATGCCGAGGGGATCGTGATCTCGAGGCCCGCCATTGACCCGATCTGGACCCACGTGAGATTTGCAGCATCGTCGGACCGGTGCTTGAGCACTGAGGGCATGATGAATTGGGTCGCCTCCCCCCAGAGGAAATCGAGGACGACGTCTGCGTCGGCCGCGGCTGATCCGAGTTCCGCCTCGATGCCATCGGGGTCGCCAGTTAGCGACACCGTTCTGTCGGCCCCGAGGTGCGCAACTTCTTCAAGTCTGCCTGGATTGCGACCGACAGCGATGACCTGGCCCGCCCCCAGGTGCTTGGCGATCTGAACGGCCATTTGCCCCGAGTTACCGGTGGCGCCGAGCACCAGGACCTTCTGTCCTTCTTCAAAATCGATTCGCTTACGGAGTGCGATCCACGAACCCATAGCCGGGTTCATGGCCGCCGCCACGGTGAGGACATCGGTCTCGGGGGGAAGAACCACGCTCGCCCGAGGATTCACTACAACCTCATCGGCCAGACTGCCGAATCGGGTGTCATGCAATACGAAGTAACGCAGTTCGCCGTCGGGCCCTGTACCGACCCCGTCCAGCCCCGGAATCATCGGTAATTGTCCGGTGCTTGTGTAGTGCGAGCCCCCAGCGCTCGTCCGCACCCGGTTATGCAGACCCGCAGCCAGCACCTTGATCAGCATCTCTCCATCGGCTGGGACGGGAGTGGCGAACTGTTCGTATGCGGGGGGCACCTCGAACGATCGGACCACTGCTGCCTTCATGAGGACCTTCCTACATCTAGTTCTTAATACCAACTATTTTAGATGGTGATACGAACTATGTCAATCACGGTCCGAGATCCATCTCATTGGTAGTACCAATCATTTTAGTTGCCACTGCCAACTGAATCCCAGTAGCATGCCAGCGTGTCGTCCACAGATTCCGTTACGGGGAATGCTGACTTCGGCCAGGAGGCGAGCGCTCTCATTGATGCACTCGTGCGAACGTCGTTTGTGACCACGGCGATCCTCAGCAAGATTGCCGCCGACCACGACCTCTCCTTGACTCAACTGCGGGTACTGGCGATCCTCGAGGATCGACGGGTGAAAATGACTGATCTCGCCGACTACCTCGGACTGGACAAGTCGACCATCTCCGGCCTGATCGACCGCGCCCAGAAGCGTGGATTGGTCGAGCGAGCACCCAATCCGCTCGATGGGCGAGGCGTAGACGTCTTTCTCACCAAGACCGGGGCGGACCTGGCTCAGGTGGGGAGAACTCTCATCGCACGCGCATTGTCGCCGATGACCAGCGCCCTGAATCGTGCCGAAACTGATCGCCTCACGACACTGTTGGAGCGGATCCTCGAACCGTTGACGTGAAGTTGCAGGAAGAGGTGGTCAGGCGCGCCTGGGCCTCAGGCACGAGGCGACGCCGATCACCGGACGCTGGCGCATGGTCTGAACCTCCCGCCGAGGTCGTCGAGAGTGCCGAGACCCCGAGTCGGATCAGGTGCCAGGACGGGCCTGGCTGCCATGGAGCGGTAGTACACAAGTCCGCCTGATCCTTTAAGGAACGGCACGGGTCCCCTCGGACCGGATTCAGTATTGTCTACAGGAGTACGAATACGAGCAGTAGCGTCAACTGGCGGAGTGCTCCGGAGGCTGCCGTGACCATCAACGATCGTTGGGGAACCGGAATCGAAACGGTCAGTGAGGACGCAGCTCGCCTGCTGGAGCAGGCCACCACGGAGTTCATGCTCTTCCGCGATGATCCTGGCGCCACGCTCGATGCCGCCATCGAGGCCGACCCGGATGCTCCACTCCCCCGGATCGTCCGGGCCGAACTCGACCTGTTCGGCCAGACCCGCCAGTCCCTGCAGTCGGCCCGCGGCCGGCTGGCCGAGGTGGACGCCCTCCTGGATAGTGCCTCGCAGAGAGAGCAGCTCCACGCTGCCGCCGCCGATGCCTGGGCCAACGGGCAGCTTGATACCGCCGCTCGCCTCTTGGACCGGGCTGTCGCTATCGACCCTCACGACCTCCTGGCGCTGAGGCTTTCGCACGATCTCTCGTTCTTCCTCGGAGACTCCAAGAACATCCGGGATGTGGTCGCCCGCGCCCGCTACGCCTGGAAGGAGTCCGATCCCCTCTTCGGCGCGGTTCAGGGCATGTACGCCTTCGGCCTGGAAGAAACGGCGGAGTACCGCCGAGCGGAGGAATCGGCCCGCGCAGCGCTCCGAGCCGATCAGTCGGACGTCTGGGCCATCCACGCCTTGGCCCATGTGCTGGAGATGGAAGGACGCGCCGACGAGGGCATCGACTTCCTCTCCGGCAGCTCGGTCCGGTGGGAGGACAGCTTCTTCGCCGTGCACAACTGGTGGCACCTGGCGCTCTACTTCATCGAGGAGGACAGGCTGGACTCGGCCCTGGCCGTCTACGACGACGCCATCCGGAAGTCCGACAGCGGCGAGTGGCTCGACCTGGTCGATGCCGCCGCACTGCTCTGGCGCCTCTGGCTACTGGGTGTGGACGTGAAGCGGCGCGCCGAGGTACTGGTCGACCTCCTCGAGCCGAGGACTGACGACGCTCTGTATGTATTCAATGACCTTCATGCCATCATGGCCTTCTCGCTGGCCGAGCGGGAGGACCTGGTCCGGGAGGTCATCGATGCCAACAGGCGCGAGGACGGCACCACCAACTCCTTGGTGCATGCCCTCTCGGGAGCGGACCTCTTCCAGGGTTTCGGCCAGCTGGCCCAGGGCGATGCCGCCGGCGCCGGCGAGCGTCTGCTTCGGGCTCGCAGCCGGTCGAGTGCCATCGGCGGCAGCGTGGCCCAGCGCGACATCATCGACCAGACCCTCGTCGCCTCGGCTGCCCGCTCGGGCGACCAGGGCCTGGTGCGGGCGCTGACTTCCGAGCGGGTGGAGCGGAAGCCCTCGACGGCCGACTCCGTAGGACGCCTGGTCGCGGCCAACACCCGCTGAACTCAGCTTGACCAATCGGACCCGATCTACAGGGTTCAGGACCGTGCGGTATCTCCCCCTACCGCCGTCTCCTCATAGTGCCGTGGTGCGCCGGGTAGTTCCGCGGTGACGCAGAGCCCGCCCGTGGGGCGACGGGTGAGAGTGAGGGTCCCGTCGTGCGCTTGAACGATGCTCCTCACGATGGCCAACCCGAGGCCGACGCCGGCCTGGTCGGTGCGTATACGGTCGCTGCCGCGCCGGAACGGTTCGGTCAGGGTGGCAGTTACCTCCGGGGTCAGGAGGTCGCCGGTGTTCACGACGGTGAGCACCACGGTCGTGGGTTGAACACTGGTGGCGATGCCCACGCTGCCACCTTCAGGCAGGTTGTAGACGATGGCGTTGTGCACGAGATTTATGATCATCTGCCGCAGGAGTGCCGTTGATCCGAGGGCGGGGGTGATCGGGCCGGAGGTTTCGATGGTGACCCCATGCCTCTCGGCGAGAGGGAGGAGCAGTTCGGTGGCTTCTTCGGCCAGGAGGGAGAGGTCGACGCGTTCTGGGGTGAAGGACTTCTGGTCTGAGCGGCTGAGCAGGAGCAGCGCTTCCGTCAGATCGATCGCCCGGGTGTTGAGGTGGTGGAGACGGTTGACCAGTTCGCTGTTCATGCGGCTGGGATCGTTGCGGGCCACGTCGAGGAGGGTCTGGGTGATGGCCAGTGGGGTGCGCAATTCGTGGGAGGCGTTGGCGGCGAATCGCTGCTGTTCGGCCACGTGCGCTTCCAGTCGGGCCAGCATGGCGTCAAAGGCGTCGGCGAGGTCGCGGAACTCGTCTCTCCGACCCGGAAGTGCGATCCGGTGGGAGAGGGAGCCCGTCCCGGCCGTACGGGTGGCGTCGGTGATCCGGGTGAGAGGGGCGAGCATCCGGCCGGCCAGAAGCCACCCTCCCAGCAGGCCGAATACCAGCAGAAATGCCCCCAAGATGACCGCGGCCGGAGCGAAGTCGCGCAGCAGACTGCCGCGGCTGGGCGATATGAAGACGGAGGTGCCGTGGACCAGGACCGTCTCACCCCTGGGTACATAGCGCAGCAGGAACACCCACACCGCACCGAGCAGCAGGCCGCCGGCGATCATGAGGAAGGCGGCGTAGCTGAGGGTGAGCTTGAGGCGGACACTCCAGCCCGGGGTTCTATCCACAGTCCACCCCCTCGGTCCCGGTGTCCGGTTGGGTGTCGATCCGATAGCCGACGCCGGCCACCGTGGCAATGATCCAGGGTTCGCCGAGGCGCTTGCGCAGCGCCGAGACCGTGATGCGCACGGCATTGGTGAAGGGGTCGGCGTTCTCGTCCCACGCCTGCTCCAAGAGCTCCTCCGCACTGACCACACCACCTTCCGCCGCCACCAACACTTCGAGTACGGCGAATTGCTTGCGAGTGAGCGCCACGTACCGCCCGTGGCGATAGACCTCACGGCGGAACGGGTCCAGGCGCAGGCCGGCGATCTCTCGCACCGGTGGCCGGCTGTGAGCGCGTCTGCGGTCGAGGGCCCGGAGACGGAGGACCAGCTCTCGCAACTCGAACGGCTTGGTCAGATAGTCGTCGGCACCGAGTCCGAATCCGGAAGCCTTGTCGTCCAACCGGTCGGCGGCGGTGAGCATCAGGATGGGCATGCCGCCTCCGGAGGCGACGATGCGTCTGGCGATCTCATCGCCGGAGGGCCCGGGGATGTCCCGGTCGAGGATGGCGATGTCGTAGGCGTTGACGCTCAGCAGGCCGAGAGCTGCATCACCGTCTGCCGCGATGTCCGCGGCGATTGCCTCCAGGCGGAGGCCATCGCGGATGGCCTCGGCCATATAGGGCTCGTCCTCGACGATCAACACACGCACATTCAAGGCAGGTTACCCCCCACGGCATATCGTCCGTGTATCGAAAACGCCATACGGGCTGGCAACATCACATTGGCTTGAGTGGCAGCGTGACCCACACCGCACCGGCACAACAGGCGGATATGCACCCCCGGTCGGCCCGATCCACGTACCTTTCGGACCCATCCGACCAACACGGCCCACACTCCAAAATGGAGGCTGTCGTCTCAGCCATGGGCATCACCGTCTATGGAAGCGAGTCGGAGGAGGCCGCCCTGTTCCGAGAGATGGCCCCCCGCTTCGGCCTGGTGCCGACTATCACCGATGCCGCGGTTTCTGAAGCCAACATCGACCTGGCATCTGGTACCCGGTGCATCAGTGTCGGCCACAAGAGCACGGTCTCACACTCCACCCTCGCCGCCCTCAGTGACGCCGGCGTGAGATACATCTCCTCGAGGAGTGTCGGATGCAACCACATCGACGTGCAGCGCGCCGAGCACCTTGGCATGTCCGTAGAGACGGTCGCCTATTCGCCTGACGCCGTCGCTGACTACACCTTGATGCTGATGCTGATGGCGGTGCGACGGGCCAAATCCACCCTCAGCCGGGTGCAGGCCCATGACTACCGCTTGAACGACGTGAGCGGAAGGGAACTCCGCGACATGACGGTCGGAGTCATCGGGACCGGGCGCATCGGCACAGCAGTGGTCAACAGGCTAAGGGGCTTCGGCTGTCCGGTCTTGGCGTATGACTGCTGTCCCCTGACGTCCGCCGAGTATGTGCCTCTCGACGAGCTGCTGCGGCGGAGCGACGTGGTCACGCTCCATACGCCACTCAACGCCGACACTCACCATCTCTTGAGTCGTCGACGCATCGAGCAGATGAAGGACGGTGCCTTCATTGTAAACACCGGACGCGGGGCACTCCTCGATACCGCCGCCCTTCTGGACGCCTTGGAACGCGGCCGACTCGGCGGCGCGGCGCTGGATGTCCTCGAAGGCGAGGAAGGAGTCTTCTACTCCGACTGCCGACAACGACCCATTGAACATCAACTGTTGCGATTGGGCCGGCTGCCGAATGTCATCATCACCCCGCACTCCGCCTATTACACCGACCACGCGCTGCATGACATCGTCGAGAACACGCTCGACAACTGCCTCCGCTTCGGGAAACGGGCGCCATGGATCGGCTGAGCCTGGCCGTCGTCTTCGGAGGGTCCTCCGAAGAACACCCCATCTCGGTCAAGTCTGCCCAGGAGGTGGCCAGGGTCCTCGACCCCGAGCGGTACGAGCCCCACTACCTCGGGATCTCCAAGCACGGTGCCTGGAGTCTGTGTGACAGCCCGGAAGCGGACTGGGAAGCCCGGGGCTGCCGTCCGGCCGTCCTCTCACCGGACACCGGCGCTCACGGGCTGTTGGTCCTGGACCAGGGGCGCTACCGGACCATCCGGGTGGACGTGGTGCTTCCCGTACTGCACGGCAAGCTCGGGGAGGACGGGGCCATCCAGGGTCTGCTGGAGCTGTCCGGCATCCCCTACGTCGGCTGTGGCGTCCAGAGTTCGGCACTGTGCATGGACAAGTCACTCGCTTATCTGGTGGCTCGCAGCGTAGGGGTGGCGACGCCGGACTTCTGGCCCGTAGCGGCCGGCGAGCACATCGAAGCCGACAATCTTCCGTACCCCGTCTTCGTCAAGCCGGCTCGGTCCGGCTCATCGTTCGGCGTGAGCAAGGTGACCCGAAGTGAAGAGCTGCCCGGCGCCATGGATGCGGCTCGTCAGTACGACTCCAAGGTGCTGATCGAAGAGGCGGTCCCAGGCGCCGAAGTGGGGTGCGCCATCCTCGGGAACGGCACCGAGCTGATCGCCGGCGAGCCAGACCGCGTGGCGCTGTCCCATGGGTTCTTCAGAATCCATCAGGAGCGTGAGCCCGAGCGAGGTTCTGAGAACGCATCATTCATCGTTCCTGCCGATATATCGACCGCGGCGCGTGAGCTGGTCAGGGAGACGGCAAAAGCCCTGTACCGCGCTTTGGGGTGCCGGGGTCTGGCCAGAGTGGACCTGTTCCTGAAGGAAGACGGATCAGTAGTCCTGAACGAAGTCAACACCATGCCGGGACTGACCTCCTACAGCCGCTACCCGAGGATGATGGCCGCGGCAGGTCTGCCGCTGGGCGACGTGGTCGACAGGGTCGTGTCGTTGGCATGGGCCGGACGGAGCTCATGAATCACGACTTTGTCTTCGTCGACGAGGCGGTGCCCGGAATTCGCTGGGATGCCAAGTACGCCACCTGGGACAACTTCACCGGCAAGCCCGTCGACGGATATCTGGCCAACCGAATTGTCGGCACCATGGCTCTGTGCGCAGCCCTACAAGCGGCGCAAGAAGTGGCGGCATCCCTGGGCTTCGGCCTGCTCCTCTGGGACGGGTACCGCCCCCAACGCGCCGTGCATTCCTTCCTGCAGTGGTCACAGCAGGTGGAGGACGGCAGAAAGAAACAGCGGCACTACCCACATATCGACAGACCCCAGATGTTCGAACAGGGATACGTGGCCGCCAAGTCGGGGCACAGCCGCGGCAGCACCGTCGACTTGACGCTGTACCACCTGGTCACCGGTGAACTGGCGGCGATGGGCGGCCACCACGACCTGATGGATCCGATCTCGCACCATGGGGCGGAAGGAATCACTCCGGCCGAAGCGCAGAACCGTCAGTGCCTGTGGTCGGTCATGAAGCAGTGCGGTTTCGCTTCGTACACCTGTGAATGGTGGCATTACTCGTTGGAAGACGAGCCGTATCCAGATACCTACTTCGACTTCCCCATCGGGTCCACTCGTGCGCTGTTCGGCGTCTGAGCTGACGGCCCATCTGGGTGGCGAGCTGGTCGGGCCCGACAACAGCATCGAGGGAGCCGGCATTGACTCCAGGACCATCCGGCCGGGGCAGCTCTACGTTCCCATCGTGGCCGAACGCAACGGCCACGACTTCATCGCCGCAGCGCTCGGGGCCGGGGCGGCGGCCTACGTCACCGCCCAAGAGCCGGTGGGCGGTACGGCCATCCGTGTCCGCGACACCGCGGCAGCGTTGTTGAGCCTCGGGGCGTTCGCCCGCCGTCGGGTCGGGGGCGCCATCGGCGTCACCGGGTCGGTCGGGAAGACCACCACCAAGGACCTCCTGGCCGGCTGTCTGACGTCGACGTTCCCCACCGCCGCCAGCCAGGGCTCCTTCAACAACGAGCTGGGCCTGCCCCTCACGCTCTTCAATGCGCCGGATGCGACGCGGTGGGTGGTCGTGGAGATGGGAGCCCGGAGGGCGGGAGACATCAAGCTGCTGGCCGACGTGGCACGCCCCGAGGTGGGCATCGTCACCAGGGTCGCCCAGGCGCACCTGGCGTACTTCGGTGACCTCGGCGGCGTGGCCCTCGCCAAAGGCGAGCTGGTGGCCGCCCTGCCGCCATCGGGCCTCGCCGTGCTGAACTTCGATGACCCCCGGGTCCGCCCCATGGCGTTGCGGAGCGCCTGTCCCGTGGTCGGGTTCGGGATGGGTGCCGACGCCGAGGTGCGGGCCGAAGACATCATCTGCGACGGCGATCTACGGGCTCGGTTCCGCCTGTCATCGCCGTGGGGGCGGACCGAGGTCCGGTTGGCGGTGCTCGGCAGGCACCAGGTCCCCAACGCACTGGCCGCGGCAGCGGTGGCGCTGTGGTGTGGGGTCCCCATCGAGTCCGTGGCGGGGGCACTTTCGGTGACCCGCGGCTCACCCCTGCGCATGGAAGTCCATCATCTGCCTGGCGGTCCGGCCCTGGTCGTCGACTGCTACAACGCCAACCCGGCCTCGGCCGAAGCGGCCCTCCGCTCGCTGGCGGCGTTGCCGGGCCAACGGAAACTGGCCCTCCTGGGGCTGATGGCCGAGCTGGGAGAGCACAGCGAGTCCGAGCATGACCGGATCGCCCTGTTGGGGGAGGGCCTCGGGATCGAGGTCGTGGGTTACCAAACCGGGCTCTACGGCGGGTCGAGTGTGAACAGTGTCGACGAAGCTGTGGCGCTGTTGCGCACCATAGGCCCGGGTGACGCTGCGCTGATCAAAGGCAGCCGCGTGGCGCAGCTCGAAGACGTGGTGCGCGCTTATGGGAGAGCAGCACCATCGCCAACCCTCAGTACCGCCGCCGGACCGTACCAAACGGGCTCGTCATCCGACCCTTGTTCCGAGGCGTGACAGTGGGGACCGGCCCACTATCGCACCGCTTGGACCGCCTGCGGTTCCAACCAGGGCTCCCGCCAGTGGGGAAAGCCCGACACCAGTCGGGAGGCGCCGGGGGGACCCCACGACCCTGGGGCATACCCTTCGACCGGTGGGGGGTCATCGAGGAGCGGTTGCACGATGCGCCACGTCTCCTCGACGCTGTCCTCCCGGGTGAACAGGCTGGCATTGCCGGCCAGGGCATCGCCCAACAGGCGCTCGTAGGGCAGCGGAGCGCCACCCACTTCCTCCGAGAACACCAGGCCCAGGTCCACTGTGCGGGTGCTCTGCGCGCCGGGCTCTTTGATCTGGATCACCAGATCCGCTCCGGGGGCCGGGTCGATACGGAGTACCAGCTGGTCGGCTTCCTGCTTGGCATTGGAAGCGAAGACCGGCCGGGGTGCGTGCTTGAACACGATCCGGACCTCGGTGACGGTCTCGGCCATGGCCTTGCCGGCCCGGATGAAGAACGGAACCCCGGACCACCGCCAGTTGTCGATCTCCAACCGGAGAGCGGCGAAGGTCTCGGTGTGCGAGCCGGCGGCCACCCCGGGCACGTCGAGGTACCCGTCATACTGGCCGCGGACGTAGTGGGCCGGGACGGCTGACGGCATGGACTTGAACACGTCGACCCGCTTGTCGCGCAGGCCATCGGCGTCGGAGGAGGAAGGGGGCTCGGACGCCACCAGGCCGATGATCTGCAGGAGGTGGTTCTGCACCACGTCGCGCAGGGCCCCCACCGGGTCGTAGAAGCTCCCTCGATCGTCCACGCCGAAACTCTCGGCCATGGTGATCTGCACACAGGCGATCCGGTCACGATTCCACAGCGGCTCGAAGATGGAATTGGCGAACCGGAGGAACCCGATGTCCATGGCCGGCTCCTTGCCCAGGAAGTGGTCGATCCGGAAGATCTGCTGCTCGTCGAGCAACCGTCGGAGCTCGGCATTGAGGGCCCGGGCCGAGGCCAGATCGTGGCCGAAGGGCTTCTCCACCACCACCCGGGCGTTCTTGGTGATGCCGGCGGCAGCCAGCCCTTCGACCACCCGCCCGAACAGGGCGGGCGGGACCTCCAGGTAGAAGACCGGCTGATGCTTACCCGCCAGCGCTCCGGCCACCAGGTCGTAGGTCTTCGGGTCGGCATAGTCGCCACACACCATCGAGAGTCGTTGGGCGAACCGGTCGAACACCTCGTCATCCACGGCCTCGCCCGCACCCTCGATGGACTCACGGGCATGTTGGCGCAGGGTGTCGGTCGACCACTGGTCCCGGGCCACCCCGATGATCGGGCACTCCAGCCGGTGGCGCTTCTCCAGCCGGTAGAGGGACACGAAGGTCATCTTCTTGGCCAGATCTCCGGTGATCCCGAAGATCACCAGCACGTCGGCAGCGGTCTCGGCTTTTGCTGTCGGGGTCATCGGGGCCTCCCTGGTGGAACGGACGAATCGCTGAAGGCGGCGGAGCCAAGGGCTTGTCGCAGCCGAGGGTCATCGGTTACCGTCCCCCCGTGACCATTCCGGACGAGAAGCGGGCAGCCGCCGAGGCGGCCGCCCAGCTCGTCGAGAGTGGCATGACGGTGGGACTCGGCACCGGCACCACCGTGGCCTATCTCCTCCCCGCTCTGGCCCAGCGCTCCCTCACCCTCCGCTGTGTGGCCACGTCGCCCGGCACCGAACAGGCCGCCCTGGCGCTCGGGCTGCGGATGGAGCCCTTCGGATCCATCGACCGGTTCGACATCACCATCGACGGCGCCGACCAGATCGCCCCGGACGGCTGGCTGATCAAGGGCGGTGGAGCCGCCCACACCCGCGAGAAGATCGCCGCGGCGGCGGCCGACCGCTTCGTGGTCATCGCCGACTCGTCCAAACCGGTCGACCGGCTCCACAGCCCGGTACCGCTGGAGCTGCTGGCCTACGGGCTGGAGGCCACCATCCGGCACCTCGAACAGGTGACCCTCCGCGATGTGCCGCCCAGCCCCGACGGCGGGATCATCGCCGACTACCAGGGGGTCATCGACGATCCGGCTGCCCTGGCGACGCGACTCCAGTCTGTGCCGGGGGTGGTCGAGCACGGGCTGTTCCCACCCGATCTGGTATCGGTGGTGTTGGTGGGACGGGGCGACACGGTCGAGCGCACCGACCTGGCCTGAGGCCACTACTGCTTCTTCTCGACGTGGCCCCCGAACTCGCTGCGCATGGCCGACAGGATCTTGTCGGTGAACAGACCGAGGCCCCGGGACTCGAAGCGCTCGAACAGGGACGCCGTGATGACCGGGGCCGGCACCCCTTCGTCGACCGCCGCCAGCACCGTCCACCGTCCCTCGCCGGAGTCGGAGACCCGACCGGCGAAGTCGTCCAGGTCCGGCGAGCTGGCGAAGGCGTCGGCGGTGAGGTCCACCAGCCACGACCCGACCACCGAGCCGCGCCGCCATACCTCAGCCACCTCTCCCACGTCGATGTCGTACTGGTAGGCCCACGGATCCCGCAGCGGGGTGGTCTCGGCGTCGGCTTCCTGGGTGACCTTGCCGGCGTTGGCATGCTTGATGATGCTCAAGCCCTCCGCTATCGAGGCCATCATCCCGTACTCGATCCCGTTGTGGACCATCTTGACGAAGTGTCCGGCCCCGTTGGGGCCGCAGTGGAGATAGCCGTCGGGGGCGGTGCCCTTTTTGGTCCGGTTCGGAGTGGGCTCAGCGCTTCCCTCCCCGGGGGCAATGGTCTTGAAGATGGGCCCCAGGCGGTCGACCACCTTGGTCTCGCCCCCGATCATCAGGCAGTAGCCGCGGTCGAGTCCCCAGACCCCGCCGCTGGTCCCGCAGTCCACATAGTGGATCTTGTCGGCAGCCAGCTGCTTGGCCCGGGCGATGTCATCGCGGTAGTACGAGTTGCCTCCGTCGATGACCACGTCATCGACGTCGAGCAGGGGGACCAGTTGGTCCAGCGTCTCCTGCACGATGGCTGCCGGCAACATCAACCAGATGGCCCGGGGCTTGTCCAGCTTCTCCACGAACTCCTTGAGTGAGCCGGCCCCGACCGCTCCGTCTCCCTCGAGGTCCTTCACCGCGGCGGCGTTCACGTCGTAGGCCACACAGTGGTGACCGTCCCGCATCAGTCGACGGACCAGGTTGGCCCCCATCCGGCCGAGCCCGACCATTCCGAGCTGCATGGGCTTGTCTGTTGCCATAGCTTCTCTTATCCCTTCAGTGTTCGATAACGACGGATCAGTGCGTTGGTGGACGAGTCATGGGTGAGATCGGGCTCGGAATCCGCTTCGAGCTCGGGGATGATGGCCACCGCCAGCACCTTCCCCAGTTCCACGCCCCACTGGTCGAACGAGTCGATGCCCCAGATCGTCCCCTGGGTGAACACGCTGTGCTCGTACAGCGCCACCAGTGAACCGAGGACGTAGGGGGTCAACCGCTCGGCCAACAGGACGTTGGTGGGGCGGTTCCCCTGCATGACCCGGTGGGGCACCACGGCCTCGGAAGTGCCGTCGGCCCGTACCTCTTCCTCGGTCTTGCCGAAGGCCAGTGCCTGGGCCTGGGCGAACACGTTCGACGTCAGGATGTCGTGGTGGTCACCCAGGGGATTGAGGCTCTTGCCGAACCCGATCAGGTCGACCGGGATCATCGACGTGCCCTGGTGCAGGAGTTGATAGAAGCTGTGCTGGCCGTTGGTGCCCGGCTCTCCCCAGTACACCGGCCCGGTCTGGTAGTCCACACCGTGGCCGTCGAGGGTCACGTGCTTGCCGTTCGACTCCATGGTCAGCTGCTGGAGATAGGCCGGAAATCGCTTCAGGTACTGCTCGTAGGGCATGACCCCGATCGACTGGGCGTCGAAGAAGTCCCGGTACCACACGGCCAGCAAGCCCATCAGCACCGGAAGGTTCCGGTCCAGAGGGGCGGTCCGGAAGTGCTCGTCCATGGCGTGGAACCCGGCCAGGAGCTCGCCGAACTGCTCCGGGCCGATGGCCAGCATGGTGGACAGCCCGATGGCCGAGTCCATCGAGTACCGTCCGCCCACCCAGTCCCAGAACTCGAACATGTTGTCGGTGTCGATGCCGAAGTCGGCCACCTTCTCGGCGTTGGTGGACACCGCCACGAAGTGCTTGGCCACGGCGGCCTTGTCCCCGCCCAGGGCCGAGAGCAACCACTGACGCGCCGACTTGGCGTTGGTCAGGGTCTCCAGGGTCCCGAAGGTCTTCGACGACACGATGAACAGCGTCTCGTCGGCGGAAAGATCCCGGGTGGCCTCCACGAAGTCGGTGGAGTCGACGTTCGACACGAACCGGAAGGTCAGGTCGCGGCGGGAGTAGTGACGGAGCGCCTCATAGGCCATGACCGGTCCGAGGTCGGACCCGCCGATCCCGATGTTGATGATGTTCCGGATGGGCTTGCCGGTATGGCCCTTCCACTCCCCCGACCGGATCTTGTCGGCGAACGCCGCCATGCGGTCGAGGACCTCGTGCACCTGGGCCACCACGTCGACCCCGTCCACCATCAGGGTGGCCTCCTTGGGCATCCGCAGGGCCACGTGGAGCACGGATCGATTTTCGGACACATTGATCCGGTCGCCGGCGAACATCATGTCCCGACGGCGTTCGACCTCACGCTGCTGGGCCAACTGGACCAGCAGTCCCATGGTCTCGTCGGTGATCCGATTCTTCGAGTAGTCGAGATAGAGCCCGACGGCCTCGGCGGTGAACCGCTCGCCCCGGTCCGGGTCATTGGCGAAGAGCTCCCGCAGATGGCGGCGTTCGATCTGGGCGTGGTGCTTCTGGAGGGCGGCGTAGGCCGGGGACTCGCGCAGGGGCGAACTAGGCAAGACGTCCCACCTTTCTCTCGATGTTGGCGGTCTTCCTCCGGGGCTCAGGCACCCTTCGCTCCGGCGAGCGAAGTGGCCTGGGTCCCGATCCGGGCCAAGAGGTCGTTCCAGTCGTTGACGAAGGAAGCGGCGCCGTCCCGCTGTAGGCGGGCCGCCAGAGCGTCGAGATCGACACCGGCCCGGGTGAAGCGGGCCAACCTGGCGTCCACATCACCCCCGTCCTCCGGCAGCGGCTCCCCCACCTCGCCGTGGTCGTAGAAAGCCTCGAGGGTGTCGTCAGGCATGGTGTTGATGGTGAAGGGAGCGGCCAGACCGTGGACGTAGAGGGTGTCCGAGGCCTTGGGGTCCTTGGTCTTGGTGCTGGCCCACAGCAGGCGCTGGGTCCGGACCCCCTGGTTCTCCAGCCGTTGGAAGCGGTCGGAGTTCACCAGCTGGCGGTAGGCGCGGTAGACGTCGAGGCCGATGGTCAGGCCCAGCTGGTCCACCAGGTCGGCGGGGACCTCGTTGGCCACGGCCACGTCCCATCGGGACACGAACACCGAAGCCACCGACCCCACGGCCGGGTCGAGGCCCTGGTCGATCCGGCGCTCCACTCCTCGGAGGTAGGCGTCGGCGGCGGCACGGTACTGCTCCGCGGAGAAGAGGAGGGTGACGTTGACCGGTACCCCGGCCGCAATGGCCTCGGTGATGGCGGGGAGGCCTTCGGCGGTCCCGGGGATCTTGATGAACAAGTTGGGCCGGTCGGCCGACTGGTGGAGGGATTGGGCGGCCGCCACGGTCTGAGCCGTGTCGTAGGCCAGCAGAGGTGACACCTCGAGGGAGACCCAACCGTCCACTCCGTCGGTGCGGTCGTGGACGGGACGGAACAGATCGGCGGCCCGCTGCAGGTCCCCGATGGCCAATGCGAAGAACAGCTTCTCGCCCGACAGGCCGTTGGCCGCTTCGGTCCGGATGGCCTCGTCGTAGCCGCCCGAACCAATGGCCTTGTCGAAGATGGAGGGGTTGGAGGTCAGCCCGGTCACCGAATAGGAGTCGATGAACTTCTGGATGGTGCCATCGTCGAGCAGGCCGCGGGTGATGTTGTCGAGCCACAGGCTCTGTCCCCGTTGGTGAAGGACTTCGGTGGCCTTCATGGGTCCTCCGTTCGTCGAGGTGGAGTTCGGTCAGGGGTACTCGGTTGCGGGTGGACCGCCGAAAGGGTCTGACCCGAGCAGTGAGGAAGGCTCACCTCCTGGCCGCTGAGGTTGGACAGCCTCCACCGCTGGTCGACGGCACTCGATCAGCTGGTCTGTCGGGTCCACGTCACTCTCCCAGTCGTAGCCGATCGGGCCGAGTGGCGGCAACCCCTGGGGGTGGGATCTCGGCGAGAAAAGGCCGCCACTCCTTCGATCCACCGGCCTGCTGGTGAGGGGAAGGTTCGGAATTCACGGTCCGTGCCACTGACAGTCTCAGGCTTCCAGGGTCAGGGCTCGGGAAACGAAGGAGAGGGCGGACTCCAGGAACGCCTCGTCCACCGCGGTTGGGTCCAGGGACCTCATGATGGAGATCCCGCGAAACAGTGCTTCGATGATTCGGGCGGCTTTCTTCAACTCTGAACCCTTGAGTCCGGTCTTCTCCTCCGAGAGGAGCTCGGCCACTGCCGCAATGTTGGCTTCATCGATCTCGGCCAGCTTGCGCTGGGCCGCAGGGTTCCGCACGGCGAATAGAGCGAACTCCATATAGAGGACGGCCCAATTCTCGGGCGACGGCGTTTGGCCCACACCATCGAGGATGAGAGGGAGGAAGTCCGTCAAACGCGACTCGGGAGGAACCTCCGAGGCCTCCAAGGTCGCTCGCAGAAGTCTCATCTCTCTCGAGTAGATGGACTCGAGCAGAGCGAGGAACAGGTCCTCTTTGTTCTTGAAATTCGAGTACACGGCGCCTTTGCTGAAGCCGGCGGCGGCGGCTACGGCATCGAGTGATGCCCCGTGGAACCCACGTTCCGCAAAGACCTGAGCTGCCGCGGCCAAGAGGTGCTCCCGTGTCTGCTGCCGCCGCCGGTCCGGTGTGAGGGGCTCGAGAGTTGCGCTCATTTGACTACTGGTGAGTGTACAATATACTCATTAGTATGTTGAATACGGAAGAGTATATCAGCCACGATTCTCCGAGCTCTTCCTCGATCCCCGCCATCACCACCAGAGGCCTGGTCCGGCGGTTCGGAACCATGGTCGCCGTAGACGGCGTCGACCTCACGGTGCACGAGGGAGAGATCTATGGGTTTCTGGGCCCCAACGGAGCCGGAAAGTCGAGCTTCGTGCGCGTCCTGTGCACACTTCTCCGTCCAAGCGGGGGAAGTGCCACCGTCGCCGGCTATGACGTGGAGGAGCACCCGACCGAAGTGCGGGTTCGGATCGGCGTGGCCCTTCAGGAGGCCGCTCTCGATGACCGCCAGACCGGCCGTGAGCTGCTCATACTCCAAGGCCGGCTCTACGGGCTGCGGGCGACCGAGATCAAGCAACGCCTCGCTGACGTACTGGACCTGGTGGACATCGGCACCCACATCGACCGTTGGATCGGTACGTATTCAGGAGGGATGAAGCGGCGCCTCGATCTCGCTGCGGCCCTCATCCACAATCCGCGAGTTCTGTTCCTCGACGAGCCGACCACAGGTCTAGATCCGGTGAGCCGGGCCAGCGTCTGGGCCGAAGTGCGCAGGCTCAATGCCGAGCTCAACATGACCATCTTTCTCACGACGCAGTACCTCGATGAAGCGGACGCCTTGGCCCACCGGGTGGGGATCCTGTTCAAAGGCCGGCTGGTGGCCGAGGGCTCACCTGAGGAATTGAAGCGTTCAATCGGTCGGGACGTGATCGTGGCCGAGGTGTCGGGGCATGATCCAGGTGCCTTGGCCCGACTGCGGAATGTCCGCGGCATCGACGAGGTCTCGGTCGAAGACGGGAGGATCACGGTCACCGCGCTCGATGGACCAGCCGCTCTGAGCCCGATCGCCCTGTCGCTCGGGTCCTCCGGCCTCGAGGTGAAGAGCCTGACCATGCGATCGCCGACACTGGATGACGTATTCGAAAGCCTTACCGGGGCCCACATCGAACCGGCTCGGACGTGAGCGTCCCCGCCGTCAACGAGCAGGCCGTGGTGGGGCGGGAAGCAGGGTTCCTCCATGACATCGGCTCCGTAGCGGGTCGGGCCCTACGTCAGATTCCACGCGAGCCGGCGTCGGTGATACCGGCAGTCTTCGTTCCGGCCTTCTTCTATGCGGTCAATCTGGGCGCCCTCGGCAACGTGACCAGAGGGACGACCGGGCTCGACTACAAGGCGTTCCTGATCCCCATGGCCATCGCCTTCGCCGTGACGGGAATGTCACGAGCGCCAACGCTGGTGACCGATATCCAGAGCGGTTACTTCGACCGGCTGTGCATGACCCCGGTCCGCCGGGTCGCCCTCCTACTCGGGCTCATGGTGGCGGACATCGTGGTCATCATGGTGCTGTGCCTACCGGTGCTGGCGATCGGCTACGGGGTGGGTGTGCGATTCGCCACCGGGTTCTTCGGCATCGTGGTCTTTGTCGGGTTCTCGGCACTGTGGGGGCTCGCCTTCACGGGCTTTCCGTACGCCGTGGCCCTCAAGACCGGGAGCCCTGCCGCCGTCAATGCGTGCTTCGTGGTGTTCTTCCCGCTGTTCTTCCTCACCGACGCCGTCGTGCCCAAGCAGGCGCTTACGGGTTGGTTCTCGACGATCGCCACCTATAACCCCATCACCTACCTGCTCGGGGCCCTCAGAAGCCTCATCACCTCCGGTTGGGACGCGGGAAGCCTGCTGGCGGGAGTAGGCGCTCTCGTCGGGATCGGTCTCGTGAGCATGTCACTGGCCCTGGCTACGTTCCGAGGAAGGGTCCGACGCGGCGACTGAACGACTGCGAGCGCTCAGACGCCTTCAGTCGCCCGGCCCGCCCGGCTGGCCCGGAAGCGCACCCCGTACTCGTTGGCGTCCACCCGGACCTGGTCGAATCCGTGTCGGTCTCGAGCCTGTATGAGCGGTACTTCGCCGGTCGAACCGACGGCTTCCGACCGTCGACCGGCGAGGATCTGCTGCTGGCCACGACCTGATCCCGCCACGACCTGATCCTGCGACGACCCTGACCGTGCCGAGCAGGCCAGAGGGCTTCAGTGCTCGGGGACAGGTTGGCCGAGCAGCCATCCGATGGCGTTGAGCCCGTCAGGGACGGTCCAGGCCCCACCGCCGGGGTCCTTCAGGTTCGACCGACCCTCCGCATCCAAGAGGCCATGGAGGCGGCTCGGGATCCCGGAGATCTGGACCATGCCCCCGGCGATGAAGCGCTGGCGTTGGTCGGCATCCAGCAGGACGAATCCGTCGGAGTGATCGACGTCGTAGGTGTAGGGCTTGTGGGTCTGCCAGTCGATTCCTGGCGGTGAGCCCTCAGGCACCCGTTGGTAGTAGATCCCGAAGTACTTCCACAGCCGGCCCAGCGTCTGGCTGGAGCCGGTCAGGAGCGGCCAACTCGAACCGGTCAATTTGGCAAACGCCATCATGCGGGCGGGCGAGTCCCGGCCCGGGTCCACCGTCACCTCGGCCAGTACCACCTTGTTGGCCAATCCGTCAGCGTCGATCGACTGCTGCATGGCCAACAGCGCCCCGGTGGTGATGGGGCACTCCTCTTGACAGGAGGTGAGAAACGGCAAAATCACCACAATCCGGCCCCGGAACTGCCGGAGGGTGACGGTCCGACCGGTCTGGCTCTGGAGCGGCAGGTCGGCGATGGTCGATGAGACGGGGCGGTTGAGCGCCACGCCGATGGAAGCAGAAGGCGCGCCCGGGGGCCGAGGCACCCGGAGAGTCGATCAGCCTCCAACTCACCAGGCCCACCGCAACGACCAGACATACCAGAGGGACGATCAAAAGAGAGGGTCGGAGGGAGGAGATACGCGTACTTTAATGGTGGGCCTCATGGAGGAGAAATCGAGTTTCAAACCCGCCGCACAGGCAATGGACCTGATCAACGCCGGCGTGAAGCCCCAACCGCGAGGATGAACTGTGGCTCGTGATCGACACTCGATGGGCCGGGACTTCTGGCTGTACTTCAGTGGTCAGTTGATCTCTCAGATCGGCAGTTCGTTCACCTTGTTCGCCCTACCGCTGCTGGTCTACAGCCTGACCCACTCCGCTACCAGCTTGGCTCTGACCACCGCGGCCGAGTTCGTTCCCTACCTGCTGTTCGGACTGGTGATCGGCGCCCTGGTGGACCGCCTTCCCCGCAAGGCCCTGATGCTGTTCAGCGATGTGGCCCGCGCCGCCGTGATCGTGATCCTCCCGTGCCTGGCCCTGGCTGGGGATCTCAACATCGGGGTCATCTACGCGGTGGCATTCGTGCAGTCGACCTTGGGCATCGTCTTCCAGTGCGGGGAGTTCGCGGCCATCCCCAGTCTGGTCAGGAGCGACGACCTGGTGGCCGCCAACGGCCGCATCATGGCCACCAACTCCGCCGGCAATGTCGTCGGGCCGATTCTGGCCGGAGCCTTGGTGGCGTTCATCTCGGTGTCCAATCTGTTGTTCTTCGACGCCTTCAGCTTTTTGGTCTCGGCCGCGGCCCTGGCCGTCATCCGCAAGAGCTTCGACGCCGCTCCCCGACCGGGGGCCGACGACCCGGACCAGCGCCCCGGCATCCTCGACGACGTGAGGGAAGGGCTGCGCTTCGTATGGTCGCATCCCGTCCTGCGGTCGATCTCCATCATGATGGCCCTCATCAATTTCGCATCGGCTACCGAAAACAGCCAACTGGTGCTCTTCGCCAAGCACGTGCTCCATGCCACCGACACCCAGACCGCACTGCTGTTCGCGGCAGGGGCGGCCGGCGTGGTGATCGTGGGACTCTGCGCGGCCAGCCTGCGACGACATCTGTCCTTTGCGGTATGTGCCCTCGGCGCGTTGGTCATCAGTGGGTTGGCGGTCACCGCCATGGCCATCGTGGGCCGCTACCCACCGGCCCTGCCGCTGTGGGCGGGGGCACAGGGCTTCGGCCTCCTGCTCAACATCAACACAGGGTCCCTGCGCCAGGCCATCGTCCCGAGCCACCTCTACGGACGGGTGATCAGCGTGGCCTCCGTGCTGGCCTGGTCCGCCATCCCGCTCGGTGCGCTGGTGGGAGCAGCCGCCATCCATCTCACCGGAAGCGTGGCCGACGTCTATGCCGCCAGTGGAGTGCTCACCGCTCTGATCGCCCTGGCCTTCGCCTTCAGCCCCATTCGGCATGGTGACCGGTACCTGGCCGAAGCCAAGGCCGACGCCGCCCGCCAGGAAGGCCTGGCCAGGGACGGCTGACCTGAGCTGCAGGCCAACAAGAAAGCCGTCAAGCACTGACCCCGGAGATGTCCGACGATGCCTCAGGACTTACCCGCTGTTGCCAACTGACCAGGTCGTCCGAGGGGAACGGAGCCAAGGCCTCGGCCGGCAGCGGGCGGCCGAAGAGGTACCCCTGGACCAGATGGCAGCCGAGAGACTGCAGCGTCAGCAGTTGTTCGGCGTCTCCACCCCTTCGGCGATGCAGGTCAGGCCCAGGGCCTCGGCCAGGGCGATGACCGCCTTCACGATGGCGGCGGACTCGTTGCTCCTCGGCCAGGCCGTCCACGAAGCCCTGGTCGATCTTGAGGCACTCCACCGGAAGCTGCTTGAGATAGCTCAGTGACGAGTAGCCGGTGCCGAAATCGTCGACCGAGATGTGCGCCCCCTGGTCGCGCAGGACCGGCCGAGGGCCCGGATGGCGGTCTCCGGGTCGCGCATCGGAGGCCCCTTCGGTGATCTCCAGCCAGATGTGGTCCGGGCTGACCCCGGTCCTCCTCGATGACCGTCGGCACACCGAGGGAAGGGAACTGTCGCTCGGCCAGCTGGCGGGGTGACACGTTGATCGAGACCGGTCGACCGGCCGGCTCGTGATCGGATGCCGCCCGGAGCCGGCACCACTCGACCGACTGCCGGCAGGCCTCCCGGAGGACCCAGCTCCCGATGGGCACGATCATGCCGCATGTCTTCGGCCAGGTCGATGAATTCGCCCGGGGCCAACAGGCCCCGGGTCGGATGCCGCCACCGGACCAGGGCTTCCAGCCGCCACCAGGGTCGGCGAGTGGAGATCGACGAACGGCTGGTAGTGCAGCTCGAACTCGCCGCGTGGAGATGGCCCGGTGGAGATCGTTGCCCACGCCGGAGCCGCCCGATGGACCAGATGTCCTTCTGCTCGTCTCGTAGATCTCGATGCGGCCCGGCCCCGTCCTTGGCCCGGTACATGGCGGACGTCGGCGTGACGGAGCACCGTCGGGCGAGGTGTGCCCGGTACCGGACCAGGGCGATGCCGACGCTGGCGAGACGAACTCTCGATGCTCGAGTGGTCAGGGGCAGGTCCAGGCCGCTGCAGCGGTTCGGCCGAACTCCAGGGCCGCTTCCTCGTCGGCATGGACTCGCACACCACCATGAACTCGTCGCCCCCGAACCGGGCCACGGAGGTCGCTGGGCCGGAGCGCCAGGTTGATCCGATGCGGCCACCCCTGCAGCACCCGATCGCCGCACGTCATGGCCGAGCCCGTCGTTGATCAGCTTGAAGTGGTCGAGGTCGAGGCATCGAAGGCCACCATCACGTTGCCGGCACTCCGGTCGATGCGGTCGAGGGCGCTCTCGAGCCGGTCCATGAGGATCGTCCGGTTGGGGAGGTCGGTCAACGGGTCGTGGATGGCGGCGTGGGCCAGCCGATCTCGTTCATCCTGCGCCGCTCGGTGATGTCCTCGATCTGGTCGATCCCGTACTTGGCCGAACCCCAGGCGTCGCGTACGCAACTGGCGCTCAGCGAGACCCACACCGCCTCGCCGTCGGCCCGCAGGTACCGCACGTCCTGTTGCAAGGTGGAGGCCTCGCCGCTGAAGACACGCCGGGTCCACAACGAGCTCTCGGGACGATCGTCGGGATGGGTCAGGTCCTCGATGGAGGCTCCGGTCAGTTCGTCCGGGCCGTACCCCAGGATCGACCCGAAGGCCGGATTGACCTGCACGATGATCTGGTCCGTGCCCACCAGGCAGATGCCCGCCGGGGCGCCCTCGAACGAGCCCCGGAATCGGGCCTCCGCTTCGATCAGGGCCGAGTCCACCAGCTCTTTGGCTGTGAAGACCCGGCCGATCACCTGGATGGTGAGGACCAGGCCGGCCAGGGCCAGGACGGCCAGGGCCTGGACCAGTGGTTTGGGTACCAGCGTGGGGACGATCCCGAGGGCGATACCGGCCTGGCCCAGGCCGACCATGATGACGCTCAACACGATGGCCGGCCTGGTGGCCGCCGCCCCCACCGAGCGCATGACGTCAGCCACCCCGAAGACCAGGCCCACCACCAGGGTGGGCCCCCAACCCACGGCGTAGATGATCACGGAGATTCCGGCCAACTCCAGACCCACCCGCATGTACAGCCGCCACCCCGAAGGGGTGCCCGGCCACACCTCGGTGGCCAGAGCGGCCAGCACCGATGCCCCCACCAGCAGCAGGAACAGGACCCATACCGGCACATCGACGATCAAGCCGTGGGATCGGAGCAGCCAGAACAGGGCCACCACGATGGGGACGGCCAAGGTCGCCGGATCCACCAGGTGCCCGATCACCCGAGAAGGAAACGAAGAAGAAGCCGCCGGTACGCCTGGACCCTCGCCGTCTGGTGCCACCCTTAGATATCGGCGCACCCATCTCGACGCTTTAGCGCCGTTGACCAGCCTCTCTTACCCCCGTGCGGCCCAAGGGGCAGCTCAGTTCTGGTCTCCCGAGTGGGCCGGCTCATGGGTCTTGAGGAGCGGGCCGATGACCGGGATCTCGGTCACCGCTTCGGCCCGGGCGATGGCCACACTGCTCCGGGCCAGGGGGAGAAATGCCCCGGTCACCACATAGCGGGGATTCCACCGGGGGTCGTACTTCTGGTTGAAGTGCCAGAGGGACTCGATCTGCAGGGTGTCGCTGAACCTGTGGAGGACCGTTCGCTCCAGGTTGGTCCAAGGGCCCGAGCCGGTCTCGCCGGCCACCACCGCCCGCATGGTGGCGAAGTTGAGCCCCAGGCCGCGGAGCCCACGCTCCGCCATCCACTGGAGGGTCTCGATGATGACGAAGTCGGTCAGGCCGTTGGGTGCGTCGGGATCGTTGGACCGTCTCATCAGGTCCAGTGAGTAGCCGTCGACCTTGCTGGCCGGGATGTACTGGTTGAAGGCCATGGGCTGGCCGTCGGCATCGAAGCACACCACCAACAAGAGGCCTTGGTCGCGGGGGTCGAAGATCCGGCTCAAGGTCATCGAGTACCCGCGCTCGGCCTCGCCCTGTCGGGTCTCGGTCATGAGCTCGAGGAGTTGGACCTTCAGCTGGTCCGACACCGCGTCCACCGAGTCGAAGCACTCCACGTGACAGCCCGACTTCTTGACCCGGTTGTAGGCGCCCCGGAGTGACTTCATCGACTTGCCGGCCAGGGTGAAGGTCGAGGCATCCACGATGGCCTCGTCACCGATGTAGTGGTCGACCAGTCCCGCCGCCCGGTAGACCGGCAGCCACGACTGCGATGCGGCCAGCACTGTCGTCTGCCAATTGTTCGACTGGGCCAGGTCCATGACGTCCGACCACACCTCGGCCCGGTCGGCCGGCGGCCCGATGGGATCGGGCGACACCAGCATCACCCCGTTGATCACCGAGTAGGCCACCAGCGAGTCACCGGTGAAGAACCACGACTTGTCGTCGCGGAGGGCGAAGTAGTCGAGGGTGTCGCCACCGTACGCCTCGATGATGTCCAGCGCCCGGGCGAAGGCCTCTTCGCGGGCGGTGCCGGTCCGGCGGGACTCACGCCCCGGCAGGGACACCAACAGGAGGAGCAGCAGGACCACCACCACGACCAGGAGGAAGATCAGGTCGAAGTGGTCATTGTGGGCCTGCCAGAAGATGTCCCCGAGGCCGGCGGTGACGGCGATGACCACCAGTCCGCCGGTGGCCAACCACACGAACAGCCGGGTCACCCCGGACGGCTTGACCCGGAAGTGGTCGTGCTCGAAGAGGAGCCACAGACAGAACACCAGGGCGATGGCGGGACCGACAGTGGCACGCCCCTGGATCAGCCGGTCGGCCGTACTGGCCAGCAACACGAAGATGGTGGCCAGCCAGGCCGGACGCAGTCCGCGTCGCACCCCCCGGGCCAGCCCCACCAGCGCCAACCCGGCCACCACCGACTCCGGAACGCTGAGAGGATGGATGCCGAAGGGCAGCCAGTGGTCCACTCCCCGGGTGGCGGTCACCGGCCACAGCAGGGCGAAGAGCACATTGAGGGCCCCCGAGGCCACTAGGAACAGTGCCGCCGCCTGGCGGATCCGGCGGCGGAGGACCCACTGCTTGAGCCCGGTGTCGTTGAGGGGCCAGGTCGGCCCATCGGGGAGCCGCCCCACCATGCTGGTGGTCGAGGTGTCCACTTTGGACGGGGCTAGAGCCAGTCGCTCGAGCAGCACCGGTGACCGGACCGGAACCTCGCGCAGCCACAGCTGCAGCTCGAGCACCGATCCACCCCCCACTTCCACGTAGGAGAACCGGTTCAGGGTCACGAAGGGATGAGGCAGGCGGAAGCGGGCCTTTCTACTCACCACCGACGCCGTTCCGCTCCCGGTGTTGGCGTAGAACCCGTTGCCCACCACCGAGAGCTCGGGCTCGTGGGTGTGTCCCGAAATCATGCCGGCATAGCCCTGGGCCACCAGCCGGGCTGCTTCGGCCCTGGCCGGGGCGTTGTGCGTGGCGGGATCGGACCGGGCGCTGACCGCGGTCTCGCGCAAGGCGCGGTTGACCCGGAGCAGGGTGGCCACTGCCGCCACCGCCGCCACCACCACCATCAGGGCCACCAGGATCCCGAAACCGAGCAGCCAGCGTTGGCCGTCGTGCCGGAGGATGGGCTTGACCCCGGGGAGGAAGGACAGCAGGCGAAGCAACAGGATGGCCACGAAGGGGATGGCCACCAGCCACAGCTTGCCCACGATCTTGCGGTAGAAGAGGCGAGAGCCCATGAAGTCGGCCACGTCACCGTCGAGCCACTGCACCCCTTCGAGCAGCGAGCCCGGGGCCTGGCGGGACTCCAGCTCGGGGAGCAGATCACGGACCACGTGGTGACCGAACGGGGTGTCCACCGGCGACCATGGGTCTTCAAAGGTGTTGTAGGGGTCCGACTGGTTGCCGTGCACCACCCTGACCCGTTGGGGACCGTGAGCGGTCCCCACCACCAGATCGCATCGAAGGGCGAACTTCTCGACCCCGAGGCGCTCGGTGAGCTGGCCCACCGACTGGCCGTCCCAGGCCAGCTGGCCGTCGTGGTTGCCGGAGAGCACCACCACGTGATGCTCCTTGTCGGAGGCGAAGGCCGCCACCGCCTCGGTAAACTGGGGATGGGCGTCGAGGATCCGGTCCACGTCGGGTGGGCCGGCCAGCATCTCGAAACCGTCCCCGGCCACCACGAAGGCGGCCGGTCCGTGGCATGACCGCAACACTCCGGCGATCTCGTCCGCCACCGCCGTCGAGTTCGGGGTGGCCACAGAGGGCAGGTGGAGATCGCTGACCAGGATGGTCCGACTGCCCTGGGGCAGTTCCAGCTCCACCTCCTCGTCGATCAGGAAGATCTGCCGCGGTTCTGCCGGGTCTCCGGCCAGGGGCTGGTCGGGCGGCGAGCTCCCATCCGGCCCGGGCTTTCGGTCCGGCTCGGCAACGGGTGCCGCTTCGACCGGAACGGTGACGTCGGTCAACCGGTGACCTCGGGTCGCATCATCGGGAAGAGGATGACGTCTCGGATGGCTTCCACTTCGGCCAACAACATGATCAGGCGATCCACCCCGATCCCGATCCCTGAGGTGGGGGGCAGTCCGTATTCCAGGGCCCGGACGAAGGCCAGGTCGGCCGGGTGGGCCTCGAGGTCACCGCGGGCCACCGCTTCGGCCTCGCCCCGGAACCGTTCCTTCTGCTCTTCGGGGATGTTGAGCTCGCTGTAGCCGTTGGCGAACTCCTTGGCGTCGATGGCCAGTTCGAACCGGTCGGCCAGCGTGGGATCGTCGGCGGTGTGCCGGGCCAGAGGTGACACCTCGACCGGGAAGCCGACGATGAACACCGGGCTCACCACCGTGGGCAGCAGGAGCGTGTCGTACAGCTCGAAGATCAACTTGCCCGAGCCCCACTCGGGCAGGAAGTCGACGTCGCGCTCCTGGCATACGGCTCGGACCTTCTCGACGGGATCGGTGGGATGAAGGCGCTGGCCCACCACCTCCTCGAGCCAGTCGAGCATCTGTCGGCGGGGCCAGGGTGGCGAGAGCCCGATGGACCGGTCCCCGACGGTGAAGTCCAGCCGACCGGTGGCCGACTGGGCGGCTCCGACGATCAGTCGCTCCGTGAGGTCCATCCCGTCGTTGACATCGCCGAAGGCCCGGTAGGCCTCCAAGGCCGTGAACTCCGGGCTGTGCCGGGTGTCAATGCCCTCGTTGCGAAAATTGCGGGCGATCTCGAAGACCCGTTCATATCCCCCGACCACCAGGCGCTTGAGATAGAGCTCGGGGGCGATGCGCAGACTGAGGTCGATGTCCAGGGCGTTGGCGTGGGTCATGAAGGGCCGGGCCAACGCTCCGCCCGCCTGGGGCTGGAGTATCGGGGTGTCGACCTCCACGAACTCCTCGGCCAGCAGCTGACTGCGCAGGGCCGCTATGGCCTTGAACCGGATGTCGAACACCCGGCGGCTGTCCGGGTTGGCCAACAGGTCGATCTCGCGCTGCCGGTACCGGGTGTCGGTGGCGGTCAACCCGTGCCACTTGTCGGGCAGCGGGCGCAGGGCCTTGGACAGCAACCACAGTCCGGTCACGTCGACCGAGAGCTCCCCCCGTCGGCTGGTGATGGCCTCGCCCTCGGCTCCGATCCAGTCACCCAGGTCGGCGTTGGCCAGCACCAGCTTGGCCTGGTCGGAGAGGCCGGACTCCTGCATCAGCAGCTGGACCGAGCCGGTGACGTCCTGGAGGGTGGCGAAGGAGAGCTTTCCGTGGCCACGGATGCTGGTCAGGCGACCGGCCATCTTGACGATCTCGCCGGTCCGGACGTCCGCATCCAGGTCGCCATGGCGCTCCCGCAGCTCGGCCGCGGTGGCGGTGCGGTCGAAGCGGAGCGGATAGGGGTCGATCCCCTGTTCCGCCAGGACTTCCCGCTTCTTGCGTCGCTCGGCGCTCAGTACGTCAAGCGTTGGCGCATCCTGGTCCTCGCCACCCGGCTCTACCACTCTCAGATCCTCCTCATCGGCTCGCCCCGCTGATCGGTCCCGACTCGGACGGGTAGCAGTGGATATCTTAGGCGGACAAATCATGAGAACCGCGGCCAAATAATGAGCACCCTCGCCGTCAACCTGGACCTGATCACCGGCTGGTTCCCCACCACCGTGATCATCGTGGCCCTGGCCTCGGTGGTGCTGTCGGTCGGATGGCACGACGGGGCGTGGAAGTGGGAGCTGCCCATCGGGATACCGATCAGCTTCGTCCTCACCATCCTGACCGGCGTGGCCATCCACGTCTTCAACCTGGTGCCGGACCAATTCCCCACGTCCTTCTATCTGTGGGCCTGGCTCATCTGGTATTCCGTGGTCGTCATCGTGCTGGGTTGGACCAAGGCCCACTGGATCCTCCGGACCTTTTCGGTCATCGCCCTGATCTTCTGCGTGATAGCGGCCTTCACCGTGATCAACGAGAACTTCGACTACTACCCCACCCTGGCCGCGCTGTTGGGGAAGGAGGCCAACCACTTCACCGACCTACCCCAGTTGCAGGCCATCCGGACCCAGGTCCGCAAATCGGGCAAGTTGCCGAACCACGGCGAGACCATCGAGGTGACCATTCCGGCGAAGATCTCCAAGTTCCAGACCGGTCAGGCTTACGTGTATCTGCCGCCGGGTTGGTTCAAGAGCCCGGAGCCCCAGCTTCCGGTGATCGAGCTGATCGCCGGTATCCCCGGTTCGCCCTCGGACTGGACCCGGGCGGGATATGCCGACGAGACCTCGACTGCCTTTGCCAATGCTCATCACGGGATGGCTCCCCTCCTGGTCATACCGGACAACAACGGGAACGCCCAGGACACCGAGTGCTCCAACAGCCACTTCGGAAACGCCGAGACCTACCTGGTCAAAGATGTGCCCAACTACATGCAGAGCGAGTTCAACGCGGCCATCGGCAAACACTCCCTGGCGGTGGCCGGCCTGTCCGATGGTGGGACCTGTGCCAGCATGCTGGCGTTGCGGAACCCTCAGGTCTTCCAGACCTTCGGCGACTACTCGGGGTATTCATCACCCACCTACCTCGACGACAACGCCCAACAGACCATTGCCACGCTGTACGGCGGGTCGAAGGCCGACTATCTGGCCCACAACCCGGTGACCCTGCTGACCGGCAAGAAGTACCCGACCCTGGGCGGATGGTTCACGGCCGGCCAGAGCGACCCGCAACCGCTGGCGGCGGCTCGACAGCTGAGCGCCCTGGCCCTGAAGACCGGGATGCAGGTCTGTGTGACCTTGCCCCCTGGCATCCACTCGTTCAGTTTCTGGTCGGTGGCCTTCAAGAACTCGTTGCCGTGGATGTCGTGGCGGCTGGGGCTGACTCCCGCGCCCGCCCACGTGCCGGCCCACTGCACGCCGCCGGTCCACTGATCATCCGGGGTTCGTCAACCGCGTCCTGAACGTGCGGACCCGTTGTCACGCTGGTGACTCGGCACGGGGACGTTCGACATTGCCATTGACGATCTGAGGTTGTCGATTTATGCTGCCCGGGCGCCCCTAGCTCAACGGTAGAGCATCGGATTCTTAATCCGAAGGTTCCTGGGTTCGAGTCCGGGGGGGCGCACCAAGGTGGGAGGCGACCTTCAATAGCTGACATCAGATTCGCCAGCCCACAAGACCTCCCACACTCGCTACGCCCGGAGCGGGCGCATGCCCCAAGCCTCAGTGAATCAACGCCTCCGCGTGTGCCACGTCGAAGCTACCGATGCCGGTGGCCAGGTCGTACCCGGGCGTGGCCGGGTACGGGCCCGTGTCACCGAGGGTGACGTCGTGAAAGGCGGCCGTCCCGTTCTTCGGCGTAGAGCAGCGGCGAGGCGAATGGAACTTTGTCGGCGTGGTCAGACTCGATGCGGTCCCAGACCCCGAGGGCCAGGGGTGAGGCAAGGCTCGTGCCACCAACGGCCTCGGGAGTGCCGTCCACATAGACGTTGGCGCCGGTGTAGGGATCAGCATCCATGGCGACGTCGGGCACGGTCCGCAGGTTGGTCTTACTGCCAATCGTGCCGATCACGCCGTCACCGGCCTGCCATGGCGGTTGGGGCTCGAAGTAGCTGATGCCCCCGCCCCCGGCCACCCAGGCCAGCTCTTCGTCGTAGCTGCCGTTGGCATTGGTCAGGAGCGATGTTCCTCCTACGCCCACCACGTACGGCGAGGAGGCCGGGTAGTTGACGTCGGGGACCCCGGCGGGAACGCCGTTGGGGGTGCCCGCCGAGCAGAAGCCGCCGGTGTCACCCGCCGAGGCGAACACCGTCTGGCCCTGCGCCGCAGCCTCGGCGAACGACTCGTCATCGACGAGCATGGAGCCGTCAAGGTAGGCGTCGGCCTCACACTCGCCGAACGAGGCGCTGCCCGCCTTGGCTTTGTCCTGGGCCGCGAAGTCGGCGAAGGCGATGGCCAGGTCCGAGTCGTCCAGGGTGGTGGAATCGTAGAGCACCAGATCCTTGACCGACTGGGCCATCCCCGTCGAGTACTGCGTGTCGAGGTCCCACTCGTCTGCACCGCTGGTGTCGCTGCTCGCCAGGCCGGTGTGATCGATGGTCACCGGCACCTGGGGCATGGCGTTGGCGGTCTCTTCCTGACGTAGATCCTTGACCACCTGGCGTCAAGTCACCCTCAGCGAAGATCGCCTCCGTCGTCTTGGCCCCGGTTGTCGTGCCGGTGGCGTCGTAGGCCTTCTGCAGTCCGGCCGGGTTGTAGTAGCAGTCATAGGGAACATCACTGACGGCACACGAACTCGGGGGGTTGGTGGCCGACGCCGACGTTGCGCCCGATGCGCTGCCGGATTCGGCCACCGCAGTGAGTGTAGCCGGCACCATGGCCAACACGTTATTGAGGCCGAGCACCGATACCACGGTCGAGCTCAGGGCGGCTGGGACATCGGCCGCCCGAAGATTTGCGTAGCCGGTCTTCCCATCGACACTCACCCGGGCCAACGAGGTCTCAAAAGCCTTTTCGACAGCGGAGGCCGGGCCTCTGGCCGACACAAGGAGATGGTTCGGGGTCACCGATCCGGGCTCCAGCCCCTTGCTCTTGAGGTACGACTCGACGCTCGAAACCTGGGAGGCGCTGGGAGCGAAGCCGGCCTGGAAGGAACTCGCGCTGAGCTCATCACCGGCGGAGATGTCCTTTTGCAGGTCGCTCTTGTTGCGGAGGGCCAGTGCTACTTCGACGGTCATAGGCGTCGAAGTAGCAAGTGGACCGATCTTCGTGACCCCCGAGGTCAGGGGGAGGCCGTGGGTTGCCGTGGCTACCCACGTCGTGGCCGCGGCTGCTGTGGCCGGTGTCGCTGCCAGTGCCGCGGCACCCAGGGGAGCGATCACAAGCCCGGTGACACCGGCCACCGCTGCGGAGATCAGGGTTCGTCGCGCCATAGGAAGTCTCCTGTTCGTGGTGGTGCCGTGACCCACCGCTCGGTCTTGGTGTGTTCAACCTTTACCCGTCGACCCATCACTAAACGTTTGTTTGGCCCTGGTCTGGGAGGGTCGGCGCTTCGCCTGCCGGGAAGGAAATGGGCGTACCGTCCATCAAGATCACGGCAAAGACGGAATTGAGCTCGTGCCAGGAAACGGCGCACCACCCCACCACCGATCGGGAGCAGATCGGCGACAGCCCCTGGATCGAGGTGGTTCCAGTACGTCGCCTGTTTGGTGGCCTAGCGGCTCAGTCGTGGACGTTGATTTGGTTGTGCTGCGCCGCCAGGGCTGCCTCCTCGATCTTGGCCCGGTGAGTCACCCAGAAGGCTTTGCCCCGTTCGGAGCTGGCCCCCTTCTCGTTGCTTCCAACCTGCCCGTCGATCTGCTCTCTGAGGATGTCGGCATGCCCGGCATGACGGTTGGTCTCGGTGAGCACGTGAAGGATGACGTTGAACAGATTGACGTTTGGCCTCGGCCACCACGGGACTCGGCCGGGGGCATCGAGGCCGAGAGCGACGATTGTGGCGTCAGCATGAGCGCAGGCCAGCGCGATATCGGTCCACGATCTCCGCCTGGGTTTCGTCGGGTGCGGCCCACTTGTCGGCCCCGAACTCAGCATCGTCGTCCCACCAGGGCAGGTGTTGGAGGAAAGGCCGGTCGAAGACTTCACCCAGGTAGCGGGCCTCGGTGATGGACAGGTGTTTGATGAGCCCGAGAAGGTTGGTGCCGGTAGAGGTCAAAGGTCGGCGGATGTCGTACTCCGATAGACCATCGAGTTTCCAGAGCATGACCTCGCGAACCTCACGCAGGTCACCGTGGAGGTACTCCTTTGCCGAGGCGTCGTCCATGGTCCGAGCTTGTCATGTTGAGGCCGGGAGTTGCGTAAACGATACGAGGTCACACATGACCAGCTCCTTAGCCGGTCATTGACAGCCATCGCCGGGTTTGCCCGGGTCAGCCCCGCGCCAGGTCAGCATGAACTCAGCATCACTTTGGCGTTCAGAGACAGCGGCAGACCCAGTCCGTGCCGTGATTCCGGCGTCGACGAGCCGGAAAATCTATCTCCAGAGATTCTCTTGTGGTAAATGCACCCGCCTCAGTGCTCTAATCAGGCAAGGGCCTAACGGGAGCTGAGATATCAACACCTCAGACGATGATTTTCGCCTGTTCGTGGAGACAGCTGAGCCCGCGCCTTCGAAAGGCATTTGTTGCTGCCTACGGGCCCGAACGGGGCCGAGAGGCGACTGCCGAAGCTCTGGCCTACGGGTGGGAGCACTGGGAGCGACTGCGTGGAACTGACAACGTGACCGGTTATCTCTACCGAGTGGGTCAAAGCCGTACCCGGCGGAGAAAGCAAGCCGTGCTCTTTGCCCGGACCGAACCCCCCGAACCCTGGTACGAACCTGCCCTCGTTCCCGCTCTGACCATGTTGACAGAGTCTCAACGTACCGCGGTGGTATTGGTCTACGGATTCGGGTGGACGATGGCGGAAGTCGCCGAACTGACTGGCATCAAAATCACCAGCGTCCAGAACCATCTGGACCGAGGCTTGAAGAAACTACGGGCAGCATTGAAGGTGACGACGGATGTCTGACCTCGCCGAGCGGATTGCCCAACTCATTGACGAGAGCGCATCACCAGTGACGATCGATGAGATCGCTCGTCGTCGGGCGGCGATGGCGGCGTCAGAGATTCCGACCAATTCTTTCCAACAAGTGCCTGGCTCTGGGCAGAGACGCTCCTTCGTCGCCCACCCCATGCGATTTTCTTTGGTGGCAGCGACGATCGTTGCGGTGATCGTGATCACGGCCTCGTTAGCGTCGTGGGGAGGTGGCACAAGCCCAAGGGTGGGGATGGGCGGGCCCGGATCGGCGACGGTGCCAGCACCGACCTGGCGGCTTGCCGCTTCCCTTTCCGGGCCGCGTTACCAACTGTCCACGAACAACCCCGGTGACGTGCAGGCGGTGAACTGCAGTGAAGGACCGACCTGCTTTTTGTCAACCGCTTATGGTCCGGGCTATGGGAAGGGCGGGGAAGAGGGCGACGGCGGCCCTACATCGGTCTCTCACGACGGCGGTCTGACCTGGCAAGCCACCACCCTTCCGACAAACGTGAACATGGAGACCCAGGTGTCCTGCGTAAGCACCGAGTGGTGCGCCGGCGGTGCAGGTCTTCTGGATGCAGCCACCGGCGACCCCGCCGCGGAGAAACCGGGCAAGGACCCCGAGTTCGTCTACACCACGAACGCCGGAGACTCGTGGACCATGCGCCCGGTGCCGATTCCCGTCGATGTGCAGCAACTTCCCGCCTATCAGAGCCTGCCGGCCGAGACCACGTACTGGCCTGGTGAAGTCGACGCGGTTTCGTGCAGCGCTCCGGGGATCTGCAACGTTCTAGGACAGACCATGACCAACGCTCCCGCCGGAGGCATTGGCGATGAATTCGTGTTCCTCCACACCAGCGACGGCGGCGCGACCTGGCAGTCTTCGATCCTTCCCGAGCAGAGCTCTGAGCTGTCCTATCAGGCCAGTCCGTGGTCCGGCTCGCTGGCCTGTCCTACTGCCGATGACTGTGTGGCGATGGGCTCCCTCTACCCGGTTTTCGAAACCGACAGCGAAAGGGTGGACAGTTGGCGGACGGAAGACGACGGCCGGACCTGGATCGAGTACCGGGCGCCCGGCTACAGCGTCGGCCATGCGACCGACGTAACCTGTCCAGACGTGGATCACTGCTGGGCTGGACCGGCAACTGGAACAAAGCACGGCACCCAGGTTCTTCTTCACTCGGCGGACGGCGGCGCCCGGTGGTCGCCGGTGCCGCTGCCCGGCCACGGGACTGACTGGGCGTCGGCGAGCTGTGTATCCGATCGTGTCTGCTTTGTGGCGGGAGTAGGCATAGAGCAGTCCACCAATGGTGGAGCTGCCTGGGAGCGGGTCCCCCTTCCTGCTCAAGTCGGCGGGGTGCTGCAAATCTCCTGTAGTGCCGAGAGGGCCTGTGTGGCGTTGGCCAATCCTCTTCGGACCGGCGCCGTCTCCAATTTCGGTTCGCTGATCTTGACCGATGCTCCGGCATCGTCATCAGGTCAATGAGCTGCAGAACTGGAAAAGGGGGACCGGTGGTTCATGGACAGTGAGCCCGTTGGCAGCCGCGGCGGCAAGACGAAGGCCAATGAGGGAGGGCTGGCGGCACTCGGGGACGAGATGGCGCGCACCACGAATCCTCGCAGGCGGCGCAAGGAACAGTCGACCCGGCGGCGCCGGACCAAGCGGATCCTGGTCGTCTCTCTGGTTGCCCTGCTCGTGATCGTGGGAGCGGGTGCTGGCTACGCCTATTACCTGACCCGGGGCTTCCACCGGGTCCAGGTGCGAGGTCTGAGTCACGCCTTTACCAAAGGCAAGGAGGAGGGGACCGAAAACATCCTGATGGTCGGATCGACCGACCGGTGCGCTCTCAAGGTCCAGAACCCCGCCTACGGGCTCTGTTCGCAGGGTATCGACGGCGTCAACAGCGACGTGATCATGATCCTCCATGCCGACCCCACGACCCACCACATCGCCTTGTTGTCGATCCCTCGGGACCTCTTCATACCGAATGCCCGCACGACAGGGCCGAACAAGATCGACGCCGGCCTCGTCCAGGGGCTATCTCAACTCACGGCGGCCATCGAGGAGGACTTTGGCATCCCGATCCAGCATGCGGTGTCGTTGAACTTCGACCAGTTCGCCAACATCGTCCAAGCGCTCGGCGGGATCAACATGCAGTTTCCGATATCGGTTTTCGACTGGGCCCCGACCGGAGGTGGGGTCAACGGCAATCTTCCCGTCAGTTCCGGCCTCAACGAACGTGCCGCCGTCTGTGTGCACCTCGATGGCACCCAGGCTCTCCAGGTCGTTCGGGCTCGTCACCTCCGCTACCAGACGCCAGGGGATAATCCTGACTACCCCTACTCGTGGCCGCCCGAGGCGGAAAGCGATCTGGCCCGCATTCGCCGTGACCACGAGTTCTTACGGGTCCTGGCCACCGCCGTCGCCAAGCAGGGCCTCGCCGACCCCATTGCCGACATCAACCTGATCAATTCTGTGAAGTCCGACCTGACCTTTGATCAGACCTGGTCGGTTACCGACATGGCCAACCTGGTGCTCGACTTCCACTCGGTCAATGTCGATTCGGTCCCGCAGCTGACCCTGCCGGTTTCCGTGGTCATCGACCCGGACAGCTCCAGTGGCAGCCTGATGTACCAGGGGTACAGCTACGGCGATGTCGAGTTCCCCGCTCAGTCGCAGGACCAGGCCGCCATCGACGAGGTGCTCGGAGTCGGCCCCACCACCGACACCATGACCGGCCTGACCCTTCCCGCCCCTTCTTCGGTGACGGTCTCGGTGATGAACGGAACCGGTGCCTACAACCAGGCCAGTGACACGGCTGCCTCTCTCACGGCCCTGGGCTTCCGGACCGTCGGGACGGGAGACGCCACACCCGTCGGTGATTTGGCCGAGACCTACGTCTATTACGGCTCGCGGAGCAGCGCCACGGAGGCCGCGGCTGAAGCCGTCTCACGCTCCATGACCGGATCGGTGATCATGGCCTACGACCCCAGCCAGGTCGCTGACGGTGCTCAAGTCACGGTGGTGACCGGTACCCAGTTCGCTGTCAACGCCCCGCCTTCCAGCCCAACGAGCTCTACTTCCGTCACTCCGTCGACGTCGACCCCGACCCCGACCACGTCGACGCCATCGACTTCAGGCGCGATTGCCACTCCCAACCCGACCACATCGAACCTGGCATCGTGGGATCCTCGAGCCTGTAAGGCGGGGGCTGTACCGACCGCACCAATTCCCAATCCCACCTGATCGCGGGAAGCGAATTCCAAGGGCTCGCCGGAGGAGGCAGGGTCGTCGATCACTCGCTGAGATTCTCTGATCGTTCATGGGAAATCCGCGGTGAGGCATGGAGAAGGTGGCGTCCCCGCTAGCGACGGCTGCGCCGCCCGAGGGCGTCCGCCAGTAGCCAGTTTGCCCAGGCGGAGCCAGACGTCCTTCGTGCCGTCAGCGCGGCGCCAAGGTCGGTCGTATCCCCTCGGGCAGGTCCGCGAAGTCGATACTGAGGTCCTGGACGACAGGCCGAAGGGCCGTGACCGCGGCAAATCCCTTCTGGACCAGTGCGGCGTCCGATTCCACCTCGGCGCTTTCGTCGGAACCGCCCAGGGTCACCTTCAACGCCTTGCCCTGCTCTTCGGTGACGGAGGTCTGTGCCGCTCCAACCTGAGCCAGACCACCGACACGGATACCCAACACCTCCCCGACGGGCACGTCAGGCACGTTGCAGTTCAGAACGGCGTACTGTCCGGACTCGATCAGCCAGTCAAAGACCGGTCCGGCCACGTTCACGGCGGTCTCCCAGTGCACCGGGGCGGTGGTGGCCATGTCTTGGACCGCCGATGACACGGCAAGTGCACTGCAGTCCTGTTGATAGGCCGTGAGGGCGGCGCCGACGGTTCCGGAATGGAGGATGGTCCGACCGGTATTGGCACCCCGGTTGATTCCGGAAAGGACGAAGTCCGGGCGCTCACCCAGTCTTTCGCGTAGGGCATAGAACACGATCAGCGCGGGGGTGGCATCGAGGGCCAGGACCTTTCCCTCTTCCCAGCCTTCCCAACTACGGGACTCGGTGATGACCTCGCCCGTCTGGCTCACTCCGGTGACCGATGCACTGGCCCCACTGGCATCCCAGCCAGGAGCGGCCACCACCACGTCGTGCCCGCGCTGGCGGGCCATTTCGGCCAGCGCCTTGAGACCGGGGCTGTCGATCCCGTCATCGTTGGTCACCAGCACTCGCACGTCGATACTCCGATCACATCGCGGCGGATCGTTCCGGCCACTCTGGGTGCAAAGGTAACAAGCGAAAGTGAACCGAAACTGACCGCTGTGCAAACCGGGGCCAATTTCTCGGGGCCCGGCGGTGTCCGGACCGGTGACGGCTGCCCGGAGCTGGAACAGAGGTTGAAGAGATGTGTACGGGAGAGCCGCTTCTCCACGACGTGGCCACTCGGGTCACGGTGCAAAGGGGCAGGTCCGGGGATGTTGTCAGCCAGCAATCGGGTCAGTCATCCACAGGAGTCCATGGACCGGCCTTCCGAAGCGTATGGGAGTGCCCCGTCGAGCGGGGAGTCGACCTTCGTACCGCCGCCCACATGGTCGGGATCACCCGGGTAGCCGAGGCCACTCAACTGTGGAGTCTGGCCTGATGGCCACCCCTAGAGCTGCCGGGTCATCTCCAGCTTGCCGGTCATGGCCGACTGCAGGACGTCCAGACCCTCGGAGACCGTCGTCGGCAGGTCGCCGCCGAGGAGGAACCACTTCGTGTGGGCCGCCATGACCACCCCTCCGGCCGCCGCCGCCAACATGGTGGGTACGAGCGCGTCACTGGCCTCTCCCAACCTGGAGCTGAAGAACTCGGCGATCACCGTCTGCGATTTGAGCTGTATGCCACCGAGGACGCCACGCAGCAGGTCCGGCGTGGCTTGGATGACGACCATCCATCGTCTGATCACCTCCGGGTCCTCGGCTGAGAGCACGGACCTGAAGGCCCGACTGAGAGCCCGGACCGGAGGTTCGTCGTCGGGACTGGCCTCCAACACCACCCGAAGCCCTTCGCTCCGTCGGTCGATGACCACCTGCAACACATCGTCTTTGGCCGCGAAGTACCGATAGAACGTCCTCGGAGAGATCTGCGCTTCGGAGGCCAGGTCGTCGACCGTGACGGCGTCGAACCCGCGCTGCTCGAACAGCCGCAGAGCGACCTCTTCCAACGAATCCACCATCATCTGCGAGCGCCGGGTGCGCAATCGAACGGCTAGCGACTGATCTTCCACAACGGTCCAGTCTTGTTGAGCTGCAGTGCCAGCGGGAACGACGAACAGCGGCGGTTCCTCGTTGACATGGTACGCCATAACTGTCAGGATCTGCCAGAACGGACCTTGGGGGTGGCGTGGACCAGAGGCTGGAGCGGGGACGAAGGACGGCGGGCTGTCTGGGAGCCGTGATGGCGTGTCTCTCCTTGTCCGTCTTCGCCGGTTGCGGGAGCACTCCGGCCGCAACGGCCCCGACCCTCCCCCTTCTGCCGGTACCGACACCCACGGTCCAAGGTCCCATCCTGCCGAGCAGTGGAATCTCCTTCCTGGGCTCCACCACCTTCGCCCCGTCCCAAGTCGGTTACGAGCAGTCCGAGTTCTTCCTGTCGGGAACGGCCAGCTCCTATTCGAGTGCATCCCCCCTATCCAAAAACGGTCAGTGGGACGTCAAAGCAGCCACCACCGCCCCCTACAAGACCCGGATGGTGGTCTATCGACCCATCAACCCCAAGGACTTCGACGGGACCGTCGTCGTCGAGTGGCTCAACGTGACGGCCGGCATCGACGCCCCGGCGGCATGGCTCAACGGGCACATCCAGATGATCCGCCAAGGGATGGCCTATATCGGCGTGGATGTACAGGCCGGCGGGATCAACGGTCAAGCCAACTCCATCGCCGCCCTGGACGGCAAGAGTGGGCTCAGACAGTCCGACCCGGCTCGTTACGGTTCACTCCACCACCCCGGCGACAGTTATTCGTACAGCATCTTCCAGCAGGCCGGTAAGGCCCTCCGGACCTCGGGACCGCAGATCCTCGGGGGGTTGCACCTGAAGCGGGTCCTGGCCCTGGGCGAGTCACAATCGGCCTTCCGGATGGTGACCTACATCGACGCCCTCCAAACTCGGTCGCCGGACATTTTCAACGGCTACTTCGTCTACAGCCGGGGCGGTAACGCCTCTGATCTGTCCCAGGCACCCCAACCGACCATCACCACCCCGACCCCGACCTACATACGCACCGACATCCACGTCCCGGTCTTCCTCTTCGAGACCGAGACAGACCTGCTGGGACTGGGTTACCTGGCCGCCCGCCAACCGTCGACGGCGTACCTACGCGAGTGGGAGACGGCGGGAACCGCCCACGACGACACCTACGGCCTCCTCTATTCGAGATCGGATACCGGAAACGGGGTGGCCGACACCGAGGCCTTCGAGTCGATGCTCGATCCTCCGGCCAAGCCCATACCGGGCATCGTCGACTGCGGTGCTCCGGTCAATGCCGGTTCGCACACCTACGAGCTGCGAGCCGCTCTGGAGGATGTCAACAACTGGCTCACCAACGGGACGGCGCCACCTCAGTCGCCCCGTCTCCAAGTCAACCCGGCCGACCCCCACGAATTTCTGACCGACCAGTACGGTGAGGCGTTGGGCGGAATCCGGACCCCTCAGGTCGAGGTGCCGGTGGCCAAGCTGTCGGGCATCGGCCAACCGGGCTCCACGACCATCGGGACCCAGCCGAGCAATGCCTCCACCATCTCCGGCGCCACGCTGTGCAGCATCCTCGGCACCACCGTTCCCTTCTCTGCGGCCCAACTGGCTTCGCTCTACCCGACCCACGCCTCCTTTGTCACCAAGTGGGATGCCGCCACGGCCGCGGAGGTGAAGCAGGGATACCTGCTGCCTGCCGACGCCCGAACGCTGGACCAGGTGGCGGTGCACTCGACCGTGGGTGGCTGATACTCCCATTAGCCATTGACAGCGATGGCGTCTACGTGCCGGGCCGCTTCTTCCATGCCGGATCCTCGGCCAGCTTCTCCGAGATCCTGTCGTAGAAGCTCCGGCGTTGCAGCGCCTCTTCGATGTCGGTGACGATACGGCTCAGCGGGTAGGGGATCTCCGCTTCGATCTCGCTGATGGCGGCCTCGGTGGCGCGCCACTCAGCTCCGAGTTGATCAACCATCTGTCGCGCCTTGGGGGAAAGCGTCACCTTTATGCTCCGAGCGTCAGCGCCGGTGGTCGTCCTCACCAGGCCGGCGGTGCGCATGGCGGCCACCTTCTGGCTCATGGCCGAGTGGGTGCGTTGCGTCGACCGGGCCAGCTCGGTGATGGTCATCGGGCCATGGGCATCCAGCCGGAGCAACTCCATGACCCAGGCGGATTTGATCTCGCCGATCTCCCCGTCGGCGTGGACCCGATCGATGTCTCCATCCATTGCTGCCTGCAGGAGCCGCAGCGGCCGCCATCGGCTGTGTTCGCTCGGATCTGGTTTGGCTTCTCTGGTCACGAGCCAAAGTATATCAGGACTTATATAAGTACTGTTATAGTTTTTCGGTGGCGCCGGACAGAACAGTGCACCCTCCCGTCAAACGGAGGTGGACGACCCGCCTGTTCGCCGACATCAGCCCCCTGCGCCGGTCCCCGACCTTCCGGCGGCTGTGGGTCGGCTCCACCCTGTCGTCATTGGGCAGTTCCCTGACCAGGTTCGCCCTACCTCTTCAGGTCTACAACCTCACCCGTTCGCCCCTGGCCGTCGGCATCATCGGCGTGGCCGAGGTGGTCCCGACCCTGACCATCGGATTGTGGGGCGGCTCGCTGGCCGACAACCGGGACCGGCGCAAGCTGCTCCTTCTCACCAGCTCCACGTCGGTCGCGGTTTCGGGGGCGCTGGCGGCCCAGGCCTTCGCCGGGTCCCATCTGGTCTGGCTTCTGTACGCCCTCGCCGCGGCGCAGTCCGGACTGAGTGCCATCAGCGCCCCGACCAGACGAACGTTCATCCCCAGCCTGCTACCGGCCAGCCAACTCCCGGCCGGGTTGGCGCTCAATCGACTGAGCTTTCAGATCATGTTGACCATCGGCCCTGCCCTGGCCGGGCTCATCGCCTCGTTCCCTGCCCTCGGGCTGCGGGCCTGTTACCTCATCGACGCCGTGAGCTTTGCCGGCTCCCTGTACGGCGTGGCCGGACTGCCCACTCTGCCGCCGAGGGTCGACGTGGTCCAGACAAGCCTCCGCGCCGTGACCGAGGGAGTCCGGTTCATCCGGCACAGCCAGCGGCTGGCCGGGGCGTTCCTCACCGATCTCAGTGCCACCGTCTTTGCCCTGCCCATCGCCCTCTTCCCTGCCATCAACGCCGAACGCTTCGGGGGCAACCCGCTCACCCTCGGCCTGTTCACCGCGGCCATAGGAGTAGGCGGCCTGCTCACCGCCATGTGCTCGGGACCGCTCAACCACCTCGAGCACCAAGGTCGGGCCATGCTGCTTTCGGTGTCCGTTTGGGGCGCGGCCTTTGCCGGCTTCGCCATCGTCCCCGGCCTGTGGCTGACGCTCACCCTGCTGGCCATAGCCGGCGCCGCCGACACCGTGACCGTGGTGCTCCGGGGCACCATCGTCCAAACCGTCGCCCCTGATCACCTTCGGGGCCGCATCACCGCGGCCGAGTACGTGGTCGGGGCCAGCGGTGGCCAGCTCGGAAACCTGGAGGCGGGTGCCCTCGGATCGCTGACCTCTCCGGTCATCAGCGCCTTCTGCGGTGGGCTGGTCACCATCGCCGGGGCCGTCGTGATCGGCCTGGCCCTACCCCGCTTCGCCCGCTACCGCCACGCCGCCGGCGTCGCCCCCGAACCGCTGAGCGGGCCCACTGCCCCCGAGACGCAGCCCCCGGAGCCGGGTCAGCGTGACGGTTCGCCGCCGCTGCCGACGATCTCGCCGGCGGGCTGGTCCCAACGGTCGAGGAAGACCACGTCAGCCAGGGGACGGCGTCGGACCGGCCCGTGGTGACCCCGGGGCCAGCCCACCACCACATGCCCGGCCAACATCCAATCGTCGGGGACTCCCACCGCCTCACGCAGCAGCGGCTCGCCACCGTAGGAGGCCCAACTGGTCAGGCAGGCCCCGAGCCCCAGGGCCCGCGCCGCCAGCAGGAAGTTCTGCATGGCCGGAAAGATCGAGCCCCCCAACAGGAGCTCGGACGCCGTCGGATACTTCTGCTGGGTGAACAGGACCGAGGTGAACTCGCCGGCTCGATCGTGGAGTTCGTAGGTGGCCCGGTTGGTACGGGCCCGTCGGCTGGTGTCGTCATCAGCGGGTCGGCTCATGCCGTAGACCGGCTCGATCACCTCCAGGGCCTGAGCGGCGGCCCTGGCCACCACGGCCCGTTGTTCCGGAGACCGGAGGACGGTGAAACGCCATCCTTGAGCATTGGCGCCCGACGGCGCCCACGTGGCCGCTTGGAGGCATCGGGCCAGGACGGCATCGGCCACCGGCTCGTCGGTGAAGCGACGAATGGTCCGGGCGGTGGACAGGACGTCCCAAATATCGTCGACCGGCTCACTCATAACGGATCTACTTCGGCCCGAGCTACTTGGAGCAAGGCCTCGGCCACCTGGTCGGGTTCGGTGATCATCAGATCGTGGCCGGTGTCGACATCCCACAAGTGCCCCCGGTCGCGGGCTTCCTTCATCAACTCCGGATCCCGGGTGGCCAGGGTCGAGGTGCAGACGATGTGGAATTGGGGGATCGACCACAGCGCCTGCTCATTCCGCAGGTCGAGTGGTTGCTCGAAGCAGGCCCAGGGATGGCCGGTCAATCGCTCGGCCATCCAGGCCAGATCGGCGGGATCGGTGACGCCGTAGAACATGCCGGCCTCGGGTGCCGGCAACAGGACCAGTTCGACCCCGTCAACCGTCTCACCCGACGGGCGCACCGCCTCGATGATGGGTCCGGCCACGTCGACCAGGGACTGACCGTTGGTCGGATTGGCGGCGTCGAGGTACACCAGCCGACCGACCCGGTCACTGGCCCGATCGGCCGCGCCGGTGATGACCATGCCGCCGTAGCTGTGGCCGACCAGGATGACATCGCGGAGGTCTTCGAACTGCAACGTGGCCACTACATCGTGTATGTGCAGGTCGAGGTCGATACCCGGGCCAAGGAGGTGGGCCCGCTCGCCCAGCCCGGTCAGGGTCGGGGTGTAGACCTCATGACCGGCCGAACGGAGCAGTCGGGCCACCCGCTGGTAGCACCATCCCCCATGGCCGCCGCCGTGCACCAGAACATAGGTCGCCATCGGTTTCATCCCCTTTCCAAGCTGCGGTGTTAGTGCGGAGCCGGTCCGACGGCCTAGGAGTCCGACCGCAACTCGAAGTCGCCGGTAGAGACACGCAGGCTCCTGACGGCGGCAATGACGTCGCGCATCTGACGGTCGCTCAATCCGCCCATGCCGAAGCGGATGTCGTTCACCGACTTGGTCGACTCCGCCGCCAACGCCCTGCCGGCGGGAGTGATACGGGCCAGCGTGGCCCGACGATCGGACGGATGTGGGACCCGCTCGACCAATCGGTCCTCGGTCAGCCGGTCGATGATGTTGGTGACGCTGGTCGGGTGGATCATCAGCCGTTGGCCCATCTTGCCCAGCGCCAACTGCCCGGACTTGGTGAACGACAGCAACACCAGGGCCTCATAGCGGGCGAAGGTCAGACCGAAGGGCCGCAGGGCTCCGTCGACCGCGCTCAGGATCATCTGCTGGGCCCGCATGATCGAGGTGGCCGTAGCCATGGACTCTGCGGCTTCCGGCCATCGCTTCGACCACTGCCGGTGGGCCTCTTCGATGACATCGAAGTCGAGCGGCCTGATCATGGGCCGACACTCTACCGCCGGGACATTTGGCCGAGCAGTCGGTGATCCGATACTTGGAGTCCCCATCGTTGCGATGAGATCGGGTTGACGAGGGAGTCGACCCTCGCACCCTGGCCCAGCCTGACCCGGCGAGGGTGCCAGCCGGGACTGGGGAACTGGGGGGTTGTTCCGGCCCCGACCGGCACCACCCGAGCCCCGCACGGGAGACCGGGGGCCCAGGTCCCTCGACGCCGGGCGTTGAGGCCAAACATCGAGGTGAGCGTGGAGCCGCTGGGGGGAGGCACTGGGCGCGTGGCTCAGATGCTTCCCACCGCACGCTCCGCCTTCCTCATCGGACGTACAATAGCGGACGTACAATAGTCGGAATGCCTAGTAGTGTAAACCGACGGTTGGCCGGATTTCCGACTCTCCGGGGAACGGTGGAACACCGCCCGCCTGCAACACCGCGGTGGTGGATCGGCGGTAGTCGATGGGACGGAGTGAGGGCCCGGGTGGACCGAAGGCTCAGAAACGTTGGGGTGAGGACGCTGTGACTAAAGTAAGCCCACTTCTGCAGGGGCCCAGCCGCTTGAGCCCGACGACCACCGAAGGCCCCGCGTGACTGCGAAATCGAGTACACCATGCTGCTGACCCTCGACCCCGATCAAGAGCTCTTCCGGGACACCACGGCCAAGCTCCTCAGTGAGCAGGTACCGTTCGAGCAGCTCCGCTTGCTGCGGGATGACCAGGCCGGCTTCGACGACGGGTACTGGCTCCGTGGTGCCGAACTGGGTTGGACCTCTCTGTTGGTCAGCGAGCAGGACGGCGGGGGCTCCATCGGAGACCATGGGCTCGTGGATCTGGCCCTGGTGGCCTACGAGTTCGGCCGGCACGCCGCTCCGGGTCCGTTACTGGTGACCAATGTGGTCGTGGCCACCCTGAGCGAGACCGAAGGCCATGGATTCGACAACGTGATCAGCGACGTTCTCCTGGGCAAGTCCATCGTGACCTGGTGCCTGGGCGAACCGAATCCGAACGACCGCCTCGGTGCCATCGAGCTCGACATCCGGGTGGACGGGGATGACCTGGTCCTCAACGGCGTCAAGCGGCCGGTGGAGTCCGGGGGCCGGGCCGACTATCTCCTGGTCTCCGGCCGCACCGGAACCGGGCTGACCCAGGTGCTCGTTCCGGTGGGAACGCCGGGCGTGTCCATCTCCCCGATGCACAGCGTCGACATGACCCGTCGGTTCTCCGTGGTCGCTTTTGATGAGGTCCGGATCCCTTCCTCGTCGGCGGTGGGCGGCGTCGGATCGGCCGACGCCCAGGTCGACCGGCAGCTCGAGCGGGCCGTGGCCATCAGCAGTGCCGAAACGGTGGGGGCCATGCAGGCGGCCTTCGACATGACGGTGGAGTGGGCCTTCGACCGGTACTCCTTCGGTCGCCCCCTGGCGTCCTACCAGGAGTTGAAGCACCGGTTCGCCGACATGAAGACGTGGCTGGAGGCCAGTCACGCCATCAGCGACGCCGCCACCGACGCCGTGGCCACCGGATCGCCCGACGCCCCCGAGCTCCTCAGCGCGGCCAAGGCCTTCATCGGGGGGTACGGGTCGGAGCTCATGCAGGACTGCGTGCAGATCCACGGCGGCATCGGTCTGACCTTCGACCACGACATCCACCTCTTCCTCCGTCGCCATACCCTCAACCGGGTGCTGTACGGAACCCCGGCCGAGCACCGCCAACGGATCGCCGAGCTGGTACAGAGCAAAGGGGACGCCCAATGAGTGCCGTCGACGAGCAGGAGCTCGAGGCCTTCCGGGGACGGGTCCGCTCCTTCGCCCGGGAGAACCTCCGCCCGTTCGCCTTCGGGGCGTCGGCCGGTCCACTCCGAAACGACCGGACCGACGAGGAAGAGCTGGCCGCTGTGGCCCGGGACCGGGAGGTCCAGCGGATGCTCTTCGACGCCGGGCTGGCCGGCCTGTGCTTTCCCCGTGAGTACGGGGGCCAGGGACTGGCACCGGAGTACCAGCGCGTGCTCAATGCCGAGCTGGTGGGCTACGAGTATCCGTCCCGGCTCCAGGCACCGACCCTCTCACCGTGCGCCGCCGTCCTCCTGGATTTCGGGACCGAGGAGCAGAAGCAGCGACACATCCCGGCCATCCTCAAAGGTGAGGAGATCTGGATGCAGTTCCTCTCCGAGCCGAGCGGCGGCTCCGACGTGGCCGGGGCGTTGACCTCGGCTGTCCGGGATGGCGACGAGTGGATATTGAACGGCTCGAAGATCTGGACCACCGGGGCCTGGTGGTCAGACTGGGGCCTGTGCCTGGCCCGCACCAACTGGGACGTCCCCAAGCACCGCGGCCTGACGGTGTTCATGCTCCCGATCAGGCAACCGGGGCTGGAGGTCCACCGCATCGAGATGCTGAACGGCTCCAAGGAGTTCTGTCAGGAGTTCCTGACCGACGTGCGGGTGCCCGACACCGACCGGGTCGGCGACGTCGACGACGGCTGGACCGTGGGCACCCGGTGGATGTTCCACGAGCGCATGCTCATGAACTCCCCGTTGGTCACGGTGCCGTCCGGTGATCAACAGAACGGGGACGGGGCCTTCTTCGTGAACCTGGTGGCCCGGGACGCCGGGCGGCTGGACGATCCGCAGGCCCGCCAGCTGATCGGCGAGGCGCACATGCTGGATCTGGTCAACCGCAAGCTCCGGCGCCGCATCGGTGACGGGATCGCCACCGGAACCATGGCCGATCAGTCGGCGGCCATCGGCCGGTTGTTCGGGGGCGTGGTCTCGGCCCGCATCCGGAGCATCGCCTTCGACATCGCCGGAGCCTCGGGTGGAGCGTGGACCGATGACGACGGTGAAGCGGCTTACGCGGGAACCGAGTTCCTGATGCGACAGGTGTCGTGCATCGGCGGGGGCACCACCGAGATGGCCCGCAACGTGATCAGCGAGCGGGTGCTCGGGATGCCCCGGGAGCGGGCCTTGGATCGGGACGTGGCCTTCCGGGACGTACCCCGGGGCGCGTCCTCAGGGGCGCGGGACTGAGCGAACCTCAGGCCCCGTCCCCCTGCAGGAGCAGGACCCCGGACGGCGTGCCACCCCCGGAGGTGACCACCGCCGTTTTGGCGTCGGTGACCTGTCGCTCGCCGGCCTCGTGCCGGAGCTGCACCACCGCCTCGTAGAGGAACCCGAAGCCGTGGGTGCGGCCCTCCGAGAGCTGCCCGCCATGGGGATTCACCGGCAGCTCACCGTCCAGGGCGATGCGGCGCCCCTGGTCCAGCCAGTCGTTGGCCTCGCCGAACCCGCAGAAGCCCAGGGCCTCGAGCCAGGAGATGGCGTTGAAGGTGAAGCCGTCGTAGAGCAGGGCCAGATCCACGTCGGCCGGCTGCAGCTGCGACCGCGACCACAGGTGGGCCGACTGGCCCAACACCTGTGGTTCATGGGTGACCGTCCCCTGGTCCCACGAGACCCGCTCGAGGATCTGGGTTCCCACCGACTCGATACGGATGGCCGGTCGCGGCCGGTCGGCGGCCGTCGACGCATCGGACACGACCACTGCGATCGATCCGTCACAGGGCACGTCGCAGTCGAAGAGCCCGAAGGGAGAGGTGATGGGCCGGGCCGACAGGTAGTCGTCCATGGTCATCGGCTCCCGGTAGATGGCGGCCGGATTGCGTGCGGCGTTGGCCCGGCCGTTGAGGGCGATCAGGCCCAGCATCTCGCGGGGCGCCCCGTACCGGTGCAGGTACTGATTGGCGTTCATGCCGATCCAGTTGGAGGCCGACATGGCTCCGAAGGGCACCCGCCACGCGGCCCAACCCGACGAGCGGGATCCCCCGCCGCCGCCCAGGCCCAGGGTGGCGAAGGACGACTCCCACACCGTGCGGAAGCACAGGACATGGCGGCACAGCCCGGAGGCCACCGCCAACATGGCGGCGATCACCGAGCCGCCCGGGCCCGGGAGGTCCCCACCCCCGTTGATCCAGGTGGGCCGGAGCCGGAGCGCCTCTTCCACCGCGGTGACCCCCCCTTCGCTCATCCCCATCCCCACCGCCCCGGGGTAGGTCGAGAGCCCGTCGATGTCCTCGAGCTCCAGTCCGGCATCGGCCACCGCCTGCAGGCAGGCATCGACGGTCAGCGAGAGCGGATCCACCAGCAGCCGGCGGCCGATGGCCGACCGCCCCACCCCGGTCAGCACCGATCGGTGCTCGAACCGGTCGTCGCTCAACGGCCGACGAGGGATGGGACGCTCGGGCTCGGGGACCGGGTTGTGGGTTTGGGTCTCCGCGGTCAGCTCGAACAACGGGAGCCACACGTCTTCGTGCTGCTCGAACCGGACCGTCACCTGGCGGCCGATGGACACCTCCTCCGGCTCACTCCCCACGATCATGGTGGTGAGCCGGACCGAGGGATCCTCAGCCAGGGCGATGACCGCCAGGACGTAGGGAGGCACGAAGGCCGGGTGCCACTGGTGCTGGTTCACCGTGAAGCCGATGATGGTGCCCTGACCCGAGACCACCGAGGGCTCCCACCTCCGGCTCCGGCACACCGGGCAGATCGGGACGGGCGGATGGACCAGTGAGGAGCACTCGGTGCACCGCTGGATGCGGAGCAGCCCGTCCTCACCGGAGGTCCAGAACCATCGGGTGGCCGGCGTCAACTCCGGAAGCGGCCTCGGGGGGACGGTGGTCATGGGGCGAAGCTCGGCCGGCCCTGTTGCAGGGTGGCGATGATCTGGGGCAGCTCCACCGAGGTGCGGATCCCCGGCGGTGCATCGCAGACGAAGGGCACGACGTTCACGGCCCGATTGGCGGTGTAGCCCGGCATCCAGTCGCCCATGGTCTCGAGGGGGACGGCGAAGCGCATGTCCACGTCGAGGGGGGCGTCCCCGGCCACCGTCACCCGCCAACCGGTGGCGCGCGGCTGCCAGTCGGGCTCGAGCTCGGAGGTGCAGTACCAGGTGGCCACGAAGCTGAGCAACGGCTTACCCCCTCGCAGGCCGGTCACCCGCATCCGCTGGGCTGCCACCGTGCCCTGCTCCAGGCGGCCGGCCACGATGTCCACCGCCCGGCGGGTCAGGGCGATCTCCCCGTCGGCCTCCACCGAGTCGAGGGGGAGGGAGATGGCCTCGGCCAGCAGCCGGAGGGACGGGCCGAAGCTCTGGATCCCGTAGGACCACCGGCTGTGGTCGAAGGCCGCCGGGTCCCCGCCGAAGCCCATCAGGTCGAACAGGAGCTCGGGCGAGTTGCGCTGCGACAGGTCGGCGAACTCCTCGATGACCAGGCTCTCGAGCTGTCGCTGGATCGAGGTGAGGACCAGGGGGACCGCCTCGGAGATGAACCCGGGACTGCTCCCGGTGCTGTGGATCGAGGTGCCTCCCTGCCGGCACGCCGCTTCGATCCGCTCACGCAACCCCGGGTCCATGCCCGCCGGGTGGTGGAACTCACCACAGGTGGTCACCACATTGGATCCGGACTCCAACAGGCGACAGACGTCGTCGACGTCGAGCGCCCGGGGCATGTACAGCACGCACTCGGCCCCCAGCGCCACGATGTCGTCGATGGATCGGGTGGCGGTGACCCCGGTGGGGCCGAGCCCGCAGAGCCCGCCGGCATCGCGGCCGGCCTTGTCCTCCGAGTACACGTAGAGACCGGCCAACGACAGGTCGGGGTGCTCCACCACCCCGCGGAGGGATCGGGCACCGATGGTTCCCGTGGCCCACTGGACCACCCGGTACGGCTCTCTCAACTCGTCGCTCACAACTCCCCCACTCCCACGGTCGTCGTCACCACTGGCTGGTCATCGTCTATCAGACCGTGCTGCTGCCATCAGCCAGCGAGGCCTTGTAGAGGACATTGGTGGCCAGGCGCATGTGGGCCGCGTCGACCAGCTTGCCGTCCCGGCCGATGGCCCCCACCCCCTCGGCCTCGGAGCTGCGGTAGGTGGCGATGGACTCACGGGCCTCGGCGATCTCCCTCTCCGTGGGGGCGAAGACCTCGTTGGCCACGGTGATCTGGTCCGGATGGATGGCCCACTTTCCGTCGAAGCCCAACAAGCTGGCGTGCACCGCCGATCGCCGGTACCCCTCCAGGTCCCGGTACGCCGGGTAGGGGGCATCGATGGCATCGATGCCGGCTCCCCGCGCCGCGGCCAGAATCTGGACCCGGGCGAAGTGCCAGAAGTCACCGGGGTACTCGCTGATGGGGTCGAAGTTGCCGTCCACCCGGGCCCGTAACGACGCCGACAGATCGCCGGCCCCGAAGATGATGGCTTCGAGCCGGTCGCTGGCCCGGGCGATTTCCGCGGCGTTGGAGAGCCCTTCGGCCTCTTCGATCAACACCTCCAGCCCGATCCGCTTGGTCAGGCCCAGCTTGGCCTCGAGTTGGGTGAGGAGCACGTCGACCCACCACACGTCCCGAGCCGTGCGGGCCTTGGGGACGATGAGCACGTCCAGTGACTCCCGTGCCCCGGTGACCACTTCGATGATGTCGCCGTAGCACCACGGGGTCTCCAGGCCGTTCACCCGCACGGCGCGCACCGTCCGGCCCCAGTCGCATCCGGTCAGGGTGGCCACGGCCGTTCCCCGCGCCGCCTCTTTGGCCACCGGGGCGCAGGCGTCTTCGAGGTCCAAGAAGACCAGATCGGCATCGGAGCCCGCGGCCTTCTCGCACATCCGCTCACTGCTGGCCGGGGTGGCCAGCTCGGAGCGTCGGGCACGGGGTTCTTGCACAGCTCTCTCCCGGGGTCGTGGCGGTCAGATGACACCCGACGCCCGGAGGGCGGCGAGTCGTTCGGGGTCCAGGCCCAGCAGGTCGCCGAAGACGGCGTCACAGTCCGCTCCGAGGCTGCGCCCGAGGTAGTTGACCCGACCCGGCGTCTCGGTCAGCACCGCCACCGGCGCCTGCACCCTGATGGGTCCGAGGTCGGGGTCGTCGACCTGGACGAAGGATCCCCGGGCCCGGAGGTGTTCGTCACCCAGCAGCTGCTCGGCGTCGTAGACGGCCGCCGCCGCCACCGAGCCGGCCTCGAACACCGCCATGGCTTCGTCGAGGGTGCGACCCCGGATCCAGTCGGCCACCAGCCCGTCGACTTCGGCGGCCCGCCGCTGGCGCGGGAGCGGGTCGACGTAGTCAGGATTGTCGGCCAGATCCGGACGGTCGATGGCCCGGTACACCCGGGCGGCGATGTTGGGGGAGGCACTGGAGATGGCCAGCCACTTGTCGTCCGAGGTCCGGTACACGTTGCGGGGGGCGCTGGCATCGATGCGGTTGCCCACCCGGCCGGTGACCCGGCCCAGCTGATCGAAGGCCAGGGTGGAGGACTCGATGAGCCGGGCCAGGGGCTCGATGAGGTTCACGTCCACCAGTTGGCCACCGCCCCCGTGGACGTCCCGGTGGTAGAGGGCCATCATCACCGCGTAGGTGGCGGCCAGAGCGGCCACCCCGTCGGCCAACATGAACGGCGGCAGGGTGGGCGGCCCGTCGGGTTGCCCGGTCAGGTGGGCGAAGCCGCTCATGGCCTCGGCCAGCGTGCCGAACCCGGGCCGGTCACTCTTCGGCCCACCCCGTCCGTAGCCGGTGATGTGGAGCATGACCAGCTGCGGGTGGCGATCGTGGACCGACTCGTAGTCGACCCCCCACCGCACCAGTGCGGTCGGCCGATTGTTGATGACCAGCACGTCGCTCTCATCGAGCAGGCGGTGGAAGAGATCCTGACCGTCTGGCTGGCGGAGGTCCAGGGTCACGCAGCGCTTGTTGCGGCCCATGCTCTTCCACACCAGCCCGATCTGGTCCTTCCGGTCGCCCCAGGTGCGGAGGGGATCACCGGCCCCGGGCTGCTCCACCTTGATGACGTCGGCCCCGAACTCCCCCATGGCCGTGGCCACCAGCGGCCCGGCGGCCAGCGTGGCCGCGTCCACCACCCGGATCCCGTCGAGGGGAGCGGCCGGCTCAGCCATGGGGAGCCGGTTCCGGGCGGGCCAGCCCGAGGGTGTCGCGCAGGGTGTCGCCGGTGTAGCGGTCCCGGAACGATCCGCGGCGCTGGAGCTCGGGAACCACCAGCCGGACCATGTCCTCATAGGCGCCGGGTGAGTGGGTGGCCGCTATCACGAAGCCGTCACAGGCCTCGGCTTCGATCCACTCCTCCATCTGGTCGGCCACCTCGGTGCCCGTGCCCACGAAGCGGGGACCCTGGAGGAGGGTGGCCCGGTGGCCGGCCAGATCGGCCAGGGTCACCGTGTCGCCGCCGATGTGCTGGCGCAGGTTCTGCACCAGGCCCCGGATGCCCGACACCGAGGCGATGAGCTCGTCGGTGATGGGGTCGTCGAGGGCCATCCCGGAGAAGTCGTAGTTCATGAGCTCCGACAGCAACGCCAGGGAGGCCTGGGGATCGACCAGCGAGTTGAGGAACAGGTCCTCGCGCTCCTCGGCGTGGGCCTGGGACTCCCCGACCACGGTGTAGACCATCGGCAGCATCTTGACCGACCCGGGATCGCGGCCGGCGGCGGCGATCGACTCCTTCTGGTCCTTGTAGTGGGAGCGGGCGATCTCCATGTCGGGGTCGCCGGTGAAGATCAACTCGGCCCACCGCGCCGCGAAGTCGCGGCCCCGGCCCGACGAGCCGGCCTGGAGCAGCACCGGGCGACCCTGGGGGGACCGGGGGACGGTGAGCGGGCCACGGGCGTTGAACCACTCGCCCCGGTGGTCGAGCTCGTGGACCTTGTCCGGGTCGGCGAAGTACCCGCTGGCCCGGTCGAGCACCAGGGCGTCGTCCTCCCAGGTGTCCCAGAGCCCGGTCGTCACCTCGAGGAATTCGTCGGCCCGGTCGTAGCGGGCATCGTGGCCCAGGTGCTCCTCGAACCCGTAGTTCTGGGCCTCGCTGTCGTTGACCGAGGTGACGATGTTCCAGGCGGCGCGGCCACCGGACAGGTGGTCGAGGGTGGCGAAGGTCCGGGCCACATGGAACGGGGAGTAGTACGTGGTCGAGTAGGTGGCACCCAGCCCGATGTGCGAGGTGGCCGCGGCGGCGATGCCCAGGACGATGCTGAGGTCCAGCTTCACCGGTCGGGCCCCCAGGCGGACGGCGTCGGCCACCGACCCGCCGTAGATCCCCGGCATGGCCAGGCGGTCGTCGAAGAACATCATGTCGAAGCAGCCCTCTTCGAGGGTCCGGCCCAGCTTCGAGTAGTAGCTGGCGTTGAGAAATCCGTGTTCGGTGGCAGGATGTCGCCACGATCCGGCGTACACCGTCGTGCTCCCCGCCTGCATGAAGCCCACCAAGGACATCTGCTGCTTTGCCATGGAACTCACCACACTCCCGTTTCGCTGGCGGCCACCGCAGTGCTGGCGCCTCCCCACTTTTGAAATGTAGTATCTGATATGTCAGATTTCAAGCCGATAGGCGGCACGGTCCGGGCCCGGGCCGCCGGCGAGCTCCGCGATCGCATCCTCACCGGCCGACTGCGACCCGGCTCACGACTGGACCTCGACGAGATCACCGAGGAGTTCGGGACCAGTCGGACCCCGGTCCGCGAGGCCCTGCTCGAGCTGTCCTACGAAGGCCTGGTCACCGTCACGCCCCGGAGCGGCATCACGGTGGTCGGGATCACCCCCGAGGACGCCATCGACAACTTCGCCGTGCTGGCCACCCTGTCGGGCAAAGCGGCCCAATGGGCTACCGAGAGAATCTCGCCACCCGAGTTGGACGCACTCCACGACCTGGCCGGCGCGGTGGGGGAAGCCGACGACGTGGTGGCGGCCAACTGGAGCTTCCACCGCGCCCTCAATCGGGCCTCGGGGTCGCCCCGCCTGCTGACGTTCCTGCGCCAAGCGGTCCGGGTGGTGCCGGCCAGCTACTTCGAGCTCTTCCCCGAACAGGTCCGCCGGAGCCGCTCCGATCACGCCCTGGTGCTGGAGGCCATCGACCGGGGCGACGCCGCCTCGGCCCGCACCCTCACCGAGTCCCACGTCCTCGACGCCGGTGCCGCCCTGGGCGACTGGCTGAGGACCAGGGCGCAGGAGAGCGCGGTGGGCTCCCCCGGCAGCTGAGCGGCCGAACCGCTCAGGCCCCTGCGGCAACCGCCCTCCGGGCCCTGGTCCGGTAGCCCTCGAGCTTCTCGTCGGCCGTGCGGACCCGGGTGCTGCGCGACATCGTGGACACGTCGTGCCCGGCGGCCCGGGCCCGGAGGGCGCTGACGGTCGCATCCTCTTTGGCGATGCGGGTGAAGGGGTCGAACGAGTACCACCGCATGGCGTTCTCGTGGGTCATCTTCTTCACGTCGCCGGCCGGGACGCTGTTCTTCGTGAACTCGGCCTGGAGCTCCTCGGGGGCCTCGGGCCACATGGAGTCGCTGTGGGGGTAGTCGGCCTCCCAGGCGATGTTGTCGATGCCGATGGCGTCACGAAGCTGGATCCCCACCGGGTCGCTGATGAAGCAGGTCAAGAAGTGCTCACGGAACACCTCACTCGGGAGACGTCCCCCGAAGTCCTGCAGGGTCCAGGCACTGTGCATCTCGAAGGTGCGGTCCACCCGCGACAGGAAGTACGGGATCCATCCGGTGCCACCTTCGGAGAGCGCCACCCGCAGGTCGGGGAATTGCTTGAGCACCCGGGACCAGAGGAGGTCTGCCGCCGCCGACTGGATGTTCATCGGCTGCAGGGTGATCATGACGTCGGGTGGGGAGTCGACGGCCGGAATGGACAGCCGCCCGGAGGAGCCCAGGTGGATGGAGAGCACGGTCCCCGTATCGCAGCACGCCCGCCAGACCGGGTCCCAGTAGTCGTCATGGAAGCTGGGGTAGCCCAGGGCGGCGGGGTTCTCCGTGAAGCTCAAGGAGTGACAGCCCTTGGCCGCCACCCGGCGAACCTCGTCGGCGGTGGCCTCGGCATCCCAGATCACCGGGACGGCCATGGGGATGAACCGCTCCGGGTAGGCCCCGCACCACTGGTCGATGTGCCAGTCGTTGTACGCCCGGACCAGGGCCTGCGACAGGGCGGGGTCGTCACTGGCGAAGACCCGGGCCGTGAAGGTCGGGAACGAGGGAAAGTTCATCGAGGCCAGAACCCCGCCTGCGTCCATGTCCTTGACCCGCTCGTTGACGTCGTAGCAGCCGGGGCGGACCTCGTCGAGGCTCTGCGGCTCCAGCCCGTACTCCTCCTTGGGCCGCCCGGCCACGGCGTTCAGAGCCGCGGTTTCCATGACCACCTTGCCAAAGGTCCAGACGTCGGAGCCCTCTTCGTTGCGGGTCAGCTTCGGGGCCCGATCCTGGTACTTGGCGTCGAGGTGGCCAACGAAGAGATCAGGCGGTTCGATGATGTGGTCATCGACGCTGATCAGGATGAGGTCATCGGCCTGGTTCATGCATCCCTCCCGAGAGAATGTTCTTCTCCTGATGTCAAAACGATCCTATACCAAGGCCACCGACCCGGTACGGCCGAGGTGCAGGTTTCACTTCCCACGGAACGGGCAGAAGCAGGGTGGCCCGGTCGCAACCACGGATCGAGTTGGCCGCTCCGGGCTGGTGGGTGCTCACTTCCCGGCTAATTGCACGTGAGCGGAGTGACATATTCATCGGCGCAGAACGCCATGCGCCGGTGACGAAGCCTCGGTTATAGTCTCGCCAGAAGAGGCCGGTCAGCGGGACTGGGCTCGGGAGAAGGGGGACGGGTGAGAGAGTCGATGCGTCGTTTGACGCTAGTTGGCGTCGCTGTGCCTTCGCATCCGGTGGTGCTCCCGACGCGGACGACCGGGGCCGGTCACACACCACGACCTCGCCAACGGTGGTCACCATGGGCCCTGGGCGCCCGTGGTGTCGCTCCCGACTGAGCGCTGAAAGGTACGGGGGATGCTGCAGTACATACTGGCTGGGCTGGCTTTGGGCTCGATCTACGCCATCGCCTCGGCCGGGCTGGTGATCACCTTCGTCTCCACCGGTGTCCTCAATTTCGCCTTCGGGTCCATGGCCTTCGTGGTGGCCCGCTTCTACTACTGGCTGAACACCCAGCACGGTTGGACCACGGTGAACTCGGGCCTGCTGTCACTGCTGGTGTTCGCCCCGCTGCTCGGCGTCGTCCTGTACGCCGTGCTGTTCCGATTCGTCCGCAACGCCTCCACCCTGATCAAGATCGTCGTGACCATCGGGCTGTCCGTGGCCCTGCCGCCGGTGGCGGACCTGGTCTTCGGCTCCCAGACCATCGCCACCGCCCCGGGCCTGGCTCTCACCACCGACCACCCGTACCACTTCCTCGGCGCGCCGGTCACCACCAACCAGATCATCACCTACGGCTTCGTGGTGCTGGTGGTCCTGGCCGGGTTGCTGGCCCTCCGGTTCACCCGGGTGGGGCTGTACGTACGGGCCAGCGTGGACTCCGAGTCGATGACCTCGCTCTCGGGCACCAACCCCGGGCGGGTGGCCGTCGGGGTCTGGGCGGTCAGCACCATGCTGGCCGGGCTGGCCGGCATCCTGGTGGCCCCGACCAACGGCCTCACCACCATCGGGATGGCCACCTTGATGGCGGCGGCCTTCGCCGCCGTGGTGGCGGCACGTCTACGGTCCCTGGCCGGAGTGGTGGCCATCTCCCTGGCCATGGGGGTCGTCACCGACGTGGTGCAGGAGTACCTGCCACCGGCCAGCTCCTTCACCGCCGCCATCATTCCGAGCATCCCGTTCGGGTTCATCCTCGTCTTCTTGGTCATCTACCTCATCCGGTCGGGATCGGTGGCCGACGAGGCCCAGGCCGGAGGGCCACTGGACCACGCCATCCGACCGGCCAACCAGGACGTGTCCGTGGCCGGCTTGACCGGGGACGGACCCGGCAACGGCAAGCGGACCACCGTGCTGGCCCTCCTTCCGCTGGTCGTGGTGGGCGTGGTGCCCCTCATCTTCCACGGCTCGCCGTTCTGGTTGGGCCTGGTGGCCGGGGGGCTGTGTTATGCCATCTGCTTCCTGTCCTTCACCGTGGTCACCGGAGAAGGGGGGATGCTGTGGCTCTCCCAGATCATCTTCGCCGGAGGTGGGGCCCTGGCCGCCGCGCAGTTCGTCAACGTCTGGCACGTCCCCGTCCTGCTGGCCATCCTGCTCGGTGCACTCATCATGGCCGTGGTCGGCGCCATCATCGGCCTCCTGACCATCCGACTGGGCGACCTCTACGTGGCGCTGGTCACCCTCAGCTTCGGGCTCCTGGTCGAGACCCTGGTCTTCACCCTCAACCAATTCTCGCAAGGTGGCCTGGGTGAGTCCTTCACCCCGCCGTCGTTCGCCAGTGGCACCCTGGCCTTCTCGTACCTGGCGCTGGTGGTCTTCCTGATCTTCGCCGCCCTCATCGTCAACCTCCGCCGGTCCACCACCGGTATGGCTCTCCGGGCGGTCCGCGACAGCGAGGCCGCCTCCCGGACCCTCGGGGTCAGCATCGTCCAGGTCAAGGTCATGATCGGAGCCCTGGGCGCCTTCGTGGCCGCCGTCGGGGGCTGCTTTTTGGCCATGGATGTCGGCGTAGCCCAACCATCCACCTACGAGACCTTCGCCGGCCTGGTCTGGCTGGCGGTGGTGGTCACGTTGGGGGTCCGCTCCATCGCCGGCGCCGCCATTGCCGGCTTGGCCTTCTCACTGCTGCCGGGGGTCTTCCAGAGCTACGTGCCGACCCGTTGGGCGGAGGTGCCGGCCATCCTGTTCGGGCTGGGAGCCATCTCGGTGGCCAAGGATCCCGACGGCGTCGTGGTCCGGACCGGCCGTCAGCTGCGGCAGCTGGTCGTGGTGCACTGGCCGACCCTCCACCGCCGCCCGGGCCCGGTGGCGCCCACGCCCTCGGTGCCGGAGGTCCGGTCATGACCCAGGAGCCAGCGGGCGGAACGACGCCCAGACTGTCCTGCACCGGGGTCTCGGTGCGTTTCGGCGGACTGCTGGCCGTCGACAATGTCTCCGTCACCGTGCCGCCCCGTGACGTCGTGGGCCTGGTGGGGCCCAACGGTGCCGGAAAGAGCACTCTGTTCGGCGTGCTCTCCGGCCTGATCCGCCCGTCGCGTGGCGAGGTCTATCTCGACGGGAAAGAGGTCACCCGCTCCTCGCCGCAACTCGCGCGCCGAGCGTGGGTTGGCCCGCACCTTTCAGCACCCCGAGGTCTTCGGCGGCCTGACTGTCCGTCAGCACCTGGTGCTGGCCCACCGGGCCCGTGTGGCCAAGCGGAGGATCTGGTCCGATCTCTTCACCCTCGGAAGCCTGCACCGGGTCGGACGCCGAGGAGCGGGCGGTGGTCGATGGCCTGATCGACTCCCTCGGTCTGGGCCCGGTGGCCCATCGGTTCGCCGTCGGACTGCCTCTCGGGGTGTCGCGCCTGCTGGAGCTGGGTAGGGCCCTGGCCACCTCACCGTCGGTGCTACTGCTCGACGAGCCCTCGTCGGGACTCGACTCCACCGAGACCGGCGAGTTCGAGAGCACGCTCCGACGGATCGCCACCGATCACGGCGTGTCGGTACTCATCGTGGAGCACGACGTCGAACTGGTCATGCGCCTGTGCAGCACCATCTGCGTGCTGGACTTCGGTTCCCTCATCGCCAGCGGGACGCCCGCGGAGATCCGGTCCAACCCCCAGGTCCGGGCGGCCTACCTGGGCGAGGACACGGACACCGACGACGTGGAGGAGAAGGCCGGTGGCCCGGCTCCCACCGTCACCACACCGGCCGCCGCTCAGGCCGACGAGGCGCGGCCGACGACGCTCGAGGTCGAGAACCTCTGCGTCCGCTACGGACAGGCCGTGGCGGTATCGGACACCTCCTTCCGGATCCGGCAGGGACAGGCCCTGGCCATCCTGGGACCGAACGGTGCAGGGAAGAGCAGCCTGGCCCGGGCCATCTCCGGCCTGGTCCCGGCCTCATCGGGGAGTGTGAAGCTCAACGGTCGGGACATCACCTCCGACGCGGCGTACCGGATCCGCAAGGCCGGCGTGATCCACCTGCCCGAGGGTCGAGGGGTGTTCCGCCGGCTCTCGGTGGCGGACAACCTGCGGATGGCCACCACCACGGTCCGGGGCCGTCAGGGCCGGCTGGATGCCATCGAGCGGACCTTCGAGTACTTCCCCAACCTGGCCGACCGGCGGCGTCAGATGGCCGGGAGCCTCTCCGGCGGGGAGCAGCAGATGCTCTCGTTGGCCCGCGCCCTCATCACCTCGCCCACCCTGCTGATCGCCGACGAACTCTCCCTCGGTCTCGCTCCCCTGCTGGTCGACTCGGTATTCGAAGGACTCGGCCGCGCCCGCCGGGACGGCGTCACCCTGCTCATCATCGAGCAGTACGTCCACCGGGCCCTGCAGTTCGCCGACGAGTGCCTGGTCCTCCAACGAGGCGAGGTGGCGTGGACCGGTGAGGCCCACGGCATGGGAGAGGACCTGCTCCGACACTATTTAGGTGAATCGATGACGGTGGTTCCGTGAAAGGAGTCGTGGTGCAGTCGCCCGGGTGACCCGGGTACCTCCGGCGACAGCTGGCGGTGCAACCTGAAACCAGGTTCGTCAAGCAACATCAACGTAACGATCAGGAAGAGAGATCATGCCTCTACGCAATAAGAAGTTCCTAGCAGCCGGACTGACCTGCCTTGTCCTGCTGATCTCCGCCGGGTGTAGCTCCAACTCGTCGAGCCCCACCACGACATCAGGCGGCGGCTCCGGCGGTTCCAAGACCTACACGCTGGGCCTCATCACCGACCTCACCGGACCGGGGGCGTCCGAAGCGGCAACATCGGTTGACGGGGTCAAGGCCGCCATCGGCGTGGCGGCCACCGAGGGGTACAAGATCAATTACGTGAGCGCCGACACAGCCACCACGACCACCGGAGCGCTGTCGGGAGCGCAGAAGCTGGTGGAGCAGGATCACGTCTTCGCCGTGCTCGGGGTGTCGTCCCTCCTCTTCAGCGCCGCCCCCTACCTCTTGGAGAACAAGGTCCCGGTGATCGGGGGGGCCTTCGATGCCAGTGAGTGGTTGGAGCCCAAGTACTACAACATGTTCTCGGTCATCGGGAACGAGGACTTCACCAAGGTCTATACGACCACCGGCCTGTTCCTGAAGAGCCAGGGGGTTACCAAGCTCGGGGCCGTCGGCTACTCGATCTCCCCGAGCTCAGCGGCGGCGGCCCGAGCGGCCGGCGTGTCGGCCCAGGCCCAGGGCATCGATCCCGCCTACATCAATGACAGCTTCCCGTTCGGCAGCACCAACGTGCAGCCGATCGCCTTGGCCATGAAGAACGCCGGGGTCAACGGGCTGGTGGCCGATACCGAGCCCAGCACGGTGTTCGCACTGGCCGCCGCTCTCAACCAGGAGGGCGTGCACCTCAAGGCCACCATGCTGGCCACGGGTGGTGGCGGAGACCTGATCAACTCCGGACCGGCGGCCATCGCTGCGGCGCAGGGGGACGACTTCCTCTCCAACTTCGAGCCACCCGAGATGAACACGGCGGCCACCCAGCAGCTGCAGACGGCTTTGGCCAAGTACGCCGGTGTGCACACCGATCCGACCTTCGGCGAGTACATGGGTTACCTCTCGGTCATGGGCTTCGTCCAAGGGCTCAAGGGGGCAGGGTCCAACCCCACCCAGGCCTCGCTGATCACCTCGCTCTCCCACATCACCGACTGGGACGCCGCCGGGCTGTGGGGCGGGCACCAGACGGTCAACTGGAGCGTGAAGCCTCAGGGCCCCAAGGAGTGCTTCTGGATGACCAAGCTCCATGGGTCTACCTTCCACCTGATCGCCAACTCGGATCCGGTGTGCGGGACGTTCATCCCCGGCAAGAGGGTCTAGAGCCTCCAACGGGCCTGGTTGACAGGTCGTCGGTCGCACCAGACCGGCGACCTGTCGCCCCCGGGCCGGGCCGATCGTCAGCTGCCCCTGGGCGTCAGCGCCGCGGCGCCAACAGCGTCTCGAGGTTGGCCCTGGTCGCTTCGTCGTTCCAGTGGTCCAGCACGTGCCCGTTGAGGGCACGACCGGCGGGGTCCTCCATGGCCGACAGAGCCGACCGGCGAGACGACCGCTTGGCCAGCCCGTAGGCCCGGGCATCGAGCGATCCCAGGTGCTCGGCCGCGGTGATGGCCGCACCGTCCAGCTCGGAGCGCGGCACCACCTGGTGGATCAGGCCGGAGAGGACCGCCTCGTCGGCTCCGAGCAAGGTGGCGTTGAGCATCACCTGTTCGGCACGCGGACCACAGACGTGCTTGAGCAGCTCCACCGTCATGACCGGGAAGGCCACACCGACCTTCAGCTCGGTGACGCCGATGCGGGCCTCCTCCGCCAGCAGCCTGGTGTCGAAGGCGCACGCCAGCAGGCACCCTCCGGCGATGGCCGAGCCGTTGACGGCCACCACCGTCGGCAGTGGGCACGAGAAGATGCGGATCAGCACGGCGGCCAGGTCGTCCAGCAGTCCGGCCGTGTAGTTGCTGTCGTTGGCTAGGACTTCGGTCACATCCAATCCGGCGGAGAAGACCGACCCTTCCCCCGTCAGCACCAGGGCATCGACGTCGGAGTCCCCTTCGCAGAAGTCGACGACCGACAGGAGCTCGCTCAGGACGTCGCGGTTGAGGGCGTTGACCTTGCCGTTGGCCAGCGTCACCACGGCGGTCCGGTGGCGGCGTTCGATGCGCAGCCGCTCGAATGTGGGTGGGTTCGTCACCCCCGGATCCTACTGCAGGATCAGCGGTACTCCGCAGGGGCGGCATCGAGAATTACCGTCTTGGTCTCCAGGAACGGCAGGAGCCCCTCGGTCCCGCCTTCGCGTCCGATGCCGGACTGCTTGAAGCCGCCGAAGGCGATCCCGAAGTCGGTGCGGAAGGCGTTGTGGCCGACCGTCCCCGAGCGCAGCCGGCGGGCGACTGGAGCGGGCCCGGTCCACGTCGGGCGTGAACACCGAGGCGTTGAGGCCGTAGATGGTGTCGTTGGCCACCGCCACGATCTGCTCTTCGTTGTCGGCGGGGATCACCGTCAGCACCGGCCCGAAGATCTCCTCCTGGGCGATGACCGAGCTGTTGTCCACGTTGCCGAACACCGTCGGCTCCATGTAGTAGCCCGGTCCAGGTCCTTGGGTCGTCCGCCCCCGGTGACCAGGGTGGCGCCCTGCTCCACCCCCTTGGCCACGTAGCCCTCGACCCGGTCCCGCTGGCGGTCGGAGACCAGGGGGCCCATCTGGGTGGCCGGGATCGAATGGGTCACCCACCCGAACCTGGGAGAACGCGCCGGCCAGGGCCTCGACCAGCTCGTCGTGCCGGCTGCGGTTGACCACGATGCGGGTCAGCGAGGAGCACACCTGCCCGGTGAGTTGGCACTCGGCCTTGGCCAGGGTGGCGGCCGCCTGGTTGAGGTCCATGTCGTCGAGGATCAGGGCCGCCGACTTCCTCCCAGCTCCAGCGTGCAGCGGGCGATCCGCTCACCGCAGATGGAGGCGATGCGTCGACCGGCCGCCGTCGAGCCGGTGAAGGTGATCTTGTCCACCCGCGGATCGCGGACCAACAGCTCGGAGACCTCCCGATCGGCGGTGACCACGTTGAGCACCCCGGCGGGCAGGCCGATGGACTCGGCGATCTCCGCCACCACGTAGGCCTCGCCCGGAGCCTCCGGTGAGCACTTGAGCACCACGGTGCACCCGGCCAACAGGGCCGGGGCCAGCTTGTAGGTGATCAGCCCGATGGGAGCGTTCCACGGGATGATGGCCCCCACCACGCCCACCGGCTCCCGGACCAGCAGGCCGAACTCCCCCATCTGGGGCTGGGCCCGCTCCTCGAACGGGAAGGTGTGGGCCAGGCCGGCGTAGTAGTCGAAGCTGCTGGCGATGCCGGCGGCACTGCGCACGGCGACTTGTAGAGGGCCCCGGACTGGCGCGGCCAGATCTGTCCGATGGCTTCGTCCCGCTCGCGGAGACCGGCGGCGATGCCTTTGAGGAACTCGGCCCGATCGGCGTGGGACATCATGGGCCACGGCCCCTCGTCGAAGGCCCGCCGGGCCGCGCCACGGCCCGGTCCATGTCGGCCGGCTGGGCCTCGGCCACCGAGAAGTACACCTGCTCGGTGCTCGAATCGATCACGTCGAAGGTGGCACCGGACGATGGCGCCACCCACTGGCCGTCGATGAAGAAGCGGTCGGGGTGCAGCAGGGGTACGGCGGTCTCAGTGGTCAAGGTCATGGGTGCTCTCCTCAGATGGGCGCGCGCGGAGGGGTCGGTCTACTGCAGGGCAGGTATCATCACGTGCCGGACCGGCCCGGCCGGCACTCACCGCAGTCAGGGCTTGGGTGCAAGGTGGTCGCGGTAGGTCACCGGCAGCAGCTCGATCAGCTGGCCGTCGGGATCGCGGATGAACAGGGCCACGCCCAGGTCACTCTCCTCGATGAGCACGCCACCGAACTCGACGGCCTTGGCTGCGGTGACATGGACATCGTCGACGGAGATGGACAGATGGGTGAGCCCCGGCTCGTTCATGGTCCGGGGCCGGAACGGGACGGTGGCCCCGGGGGCCGAGTAGTGCATCAGCTCCAGCACGAAGCCGTCGAGCGTCAGGTAGGAGGCCGTGAGTCCCAGCGGCGGCGTCAGCCCGCTGAGCTTGGCCGTCGGGCCCGTCCGGGGGGGTGATCTCGTACCAGAACCGGAAGCCCAACACCTCCTGGTAGAAGCGCTTGGACCGCTCCAGGTCGGTGACGACGTGACCGGTGTGGTTGTAGGTGCCCATGGTGCCTCCGGTCCTGCCCGCCTCGAGATCCGTGCGGGCGGTGGCATTGTAACGAGCGCCGTCGGTGTGGCAAGGAGAGTGCCCGTGGTCAAGATGGGGAGTGCAGGCGACCCGGATGGCCGAGGTCGGGCAGTTCGCCGCCGCTGTCCGCAGGTCCTCATCGCGGCCGGCCAGATCGCCGACCACGATGGCGATCCCGTCTTCGTCGAGGTCGAATACCCCCGGCGCCCAGAACACGCAGTTCCCCGAACCCATGCAGGCATCCCGGTCCACCATGTCGTGGATGGGCGTCCCCCTCCGTGCTCATTTCCACCCCTTCGGCCATGGGCACAAGGCTAACAGGGCCGGTCCACCGTGGGGCCGTGCCCTATGCTGAACCGGTGCGCGGCGGCAGGGTGACAGGGGCTCGGATCGCGGACCGGGGAAGCTCCCGGGAGCGTCACCGATGAAGTTCGGCGTGGCCTTCGCCAACATCGGGGCCTTCGTCGACCCCGGACAGGCCCTCCGCCTGGCCCGGGCGGCCGAAGGGGCCGGATTCGAGTCGATCTGGACGGTCGATCACGTGGTGGTTCCCGGTGGGTACCGCTCCAAGTACCCCTACGACCCGTCGGGGCGGCTGCCCTCGGGGGAAGGAACGGTCTTCCCCGACCCGCTGATCTGGTTGGCCTATGTGGCGGCGGGAACCTCGACCCTCCGATTGGGCACCGGCATCCTGATCGTGCCCCAACGCAATCCTCTGATCCTGGCCAAGGAGCTGGCCACCTTGGACTCCCTGTCGGGCGGCCGGATGATCCTGGGTGCGGGCATCGGGTGGCTGGAGGAGGAGTTCGAGGCCCTGGGCGTCCCCTTTGCCGGCCGGGCCACCCGGATGGAAGAGGCCATCGGGGCGATGAGAGCACTGTGGTCGGACGAAGAGGCCAGCTTCGACGGCACCACCACCAGCTTCTCCCACTGCTTCTTGCGCCCCCAGCCCCCGGGGGGATCGATCCCCGTGCACATAGGGGGTCACAGCCATGCTGCGGCCCGACGGGCCGGGCGCATCGGGAACGGCTTCTTCCCGTTGGGCGTCAGCCCGGAGGAGCTGCCCGCCCTGACGGCCATCATCCGGTCCAGCGCCGAGGAGGCCGGACGGGATCCGTCGGCGGTCGAGGTGACCATGCAGAGCACTGCCGTAAGCGGTGAGGAGGCGCACGCCGCGGTGAAGGAGATGGAGGAGCTCGGCGTGACCCGCATGCTGCTTCCGTCGGTCCTGTTCGGCGCGGAGTTCGAGGCCTCCCTGGCCCGCTACGGCCAGGAAGTGATCGGGCCCGCCTGATCCCGATGACAGAGACCTTCACCTCGGACCACCAGGAGATCACCGCCCTGGTCCACTCGTATGCCCGCCTACTCGACGCCGGCGACGTGGACGCCGTCGTGGCCCTCTTCGAGCATTCCTCGTGGCGGTCGTGGCCCGAGGGATCCAACCTCCACGGCAGTGCCGCGGTCCGACCGGTGTACGAGAAGCTGATGGCCCGGAGCGCCGAGCGACAGACCAAGCACCTCATCACCAACTTGAGTGTCGTGGTGGACCCGGATGGCTCCTCCGCCTCCTCCCACTGCTGCTGGACGGTGCTCCGGGGCGCTCCGGGCAAGCGGATCGAGATCGACCTCTCCGGTCAGTACGCGGACGCCTTCGAGAAGGTCGCCACCGGGTGGCGGTTCACCGACCGGCTCATCACCGTCGATCTGATCTCGGCCGCACCGGCGGCCGCCACGGGGACTCCGTGAACGAGTCGATCGAGCCGTTCGAAGTACACGTGGGCCGCGCCGTACTCGAGGACCTCCACCACCGCCTGGCCCACGCCCGCTTGCCCGATCAGATCGAAGGCACCGGTTGGGAGTACGGGATGCCCATGGAGTACCTGCACCAGCTGGTCGAGTACTGGCGGGACTCCTACGACTGGCGTGCCGAAGAGGCCCGCCTCAACGAGCTCGACCACTACCGGACCTCCATCGACGGTCAGGTGATCCACTTCATCCACGCCGAATCGGCCCACCCCGATGCCCGCCCCCTCCTGTTGATCCACGGATGGCCGGGCTCCATCGTGGAGTTCCTCGACGTCATCCCCCGGTTGACCGACCCGGAGTCCCACGGCGGGCAACCAGGTGACGCCTTCCACGTGATCGTCCCGTCACTGCCGGGCTACGGCTTCTCCGAGCCCCCTCGGTCGGCCGGCTGGGACGTGCCCCGCATCGCCCGGGCCTTCGTCGAGCTCATGGCCCGCCTCGAGTACCCCTCGTACTTCGCCCAGGGCGGCGACTGGGGGGCCCAGGTCACCACCTGGATCGGTGCGCTCGACCCCGGGCACTGCGCGGCCATCCATCTCAACATGGCCCCGGGCCTACCGCCAGAGGCCCCCGAAGCGCTCACCGACCAGGAGCAGGCCGACCTGGTCTCCATGAAGCAGTTCACCAAGGACGAGTCGGGCTATGCCATCGAGCAGGGGACCAAGCCCCAGACCGTCGGGGTGGCGCTCAACGACTCTCCGGCCGGTCTGTTGGCCTGGATCGTGGAGAAGTTCCGGAGCTGGAGCGACAGTGGCGGTCACCCCGAGCCCACCTTCCGCCGTGACCAGCTCCTGACCAACGTCATGTTGTACTGGGTGACCCAGACCGCGGCCTCCTCGGCCCGTCTCTACTGGGAGACCAGGCACAGCTCAGCCGGATCACCGCCCTATGTGAGCGTTCCCACCGGTGTGGCGCGCTACCCCAAAGAGGTGCTGCGGTGGCCCCGGTCGTGGGTGGAGCGCCAGTGCAACGTGGTCTATTGGGAGACCATGCCCCGCGGCGGCCACTTCCCGGCCATGGAGCAGCCCGAGCTGTTCGTCGACGACCTGCGCCGGTACTTCAGAACCATCCGCTGAGCCCCGCCGTCACCTCATCCCAAGCGGGGCCGGGCCCCGGGGAGGTGCTCCAGCTCCAGCTGGCGTTCGTCGGTGCGGATCAGGGTGCCGTTGACCATGACGTGCCGCACCCCGGTGGGCTCCTCATTGGTCAGTCGTTCCCCGTCGGCCGGCAGGTCGCGCAGTCGCCGCTGGGGGCCCGGGGCCACCGTGGCGGGGTCGAACACGCAGACGTCGGCGGCGTAGCCGGGCCGCAGGTAACCCCGACCCTCGAATCCGAACATGTCGGCGGGCTCGCCGGCCAGCTTGCGGACCGCCCGCTCGACCGACATCAGCCCGCGCTCCCGGACCCAGGTGCCCAGCAGGTCGGTGGGGGCGGGGGCGTCGCACAGCTGGTCGACGTGGGCCCCGGCATCGGTCAGGCCCAGCACCACGTGGTCCTCGGTCAGGAGGCTGCCCACCTCGGCCACGTCGTCGTTGGCGATGTAGGAGCGGAAGCGGGTGGTCAGATCCTCGGCCAGGGCCAGTTCGCACATGACGTCCAAGGGGGTGAGGCCGCGCTCGCGGGCGATGTCGGTGACCCGCCGCCCCAACAGCTCGGGGAACCGGTCCGACTCCGAGACCTCGAAGGTCTCCCACCGCGGTTTCATGCCCCCTTCGTTGTGCTCCAGGTCCTCGAAGGCCCGGGTCCGCCACTCCTGGTCGCGGTAGGCAGCTTTGCGCACCCCGGGGCTGACCTTGATGAGCTCGCCGAACACCTGGCCGACGTTGAGGTTGTAGGCATCGGCCAGGGTGAACTGCATGGTCAGCGGGCGGGGGGTCACCTGCGGCCAGACGTTCGCCCCCTGGGCCAGGGCCTCCTCGTGCAGCTGCACCACCTCGCGGTGCTTGCCGTTGGACAGGGCGAACAAGGGGCAGGTGAACGGACGGCCCACCCGCTGCTGCCAGGTGAAGACGTCGGGGTACTCGCACTGCCACCCCGGGGTGGTGAGCACCACGCCCTTGCCGGCCCGGCCCACCGTCATGAACAGTGCTTCCACCTCGTCCATCTCGGCGAAGCGGCTGGGCACCGGCTTGCCGTCCACGCCACGGTGGGCGAACGAGAAGCTGGTCGACAGGCCGGCCGCCCCCACCTCCAGGGCCTCGTCGACCAGTTGGCACATCCGGTCGATCTCCTCGGGCGTGGCGGCCCGCTCATAGGCGGCGTCGCCCATGACGAAGAGGCGTAGCGCGGTGTGCCCGATGTAGGCGGTGAAGTTGAGCGCGGTCTCCCGCCGGCCCACCAGGTCGAGGTACTCCGGAAAGGTCTCGAACTCCCAGGCGATCCCGGCCGTGAGGGTGGCGGCATCCATCCCCTCCACGTTCTCCAGGGTGTGCACGATCACGTCGTGGTGCTCGGGACGGCACGGGGCGATGGAGAAGCCGCAGTTGCCCGCCACCACCGTGGTCACCCCGTGGTAGGAGGAGGGCTTGAGCTCGGGATCCCAGAACACCTGGGCGTCGAAGTGGGTGTGGATGTCGATGAAGCCCGGGGCCACCACACACCCCGAGGCGTCCAACTCGGTGCGACCGTCCAGCCCGGGGCCGATGGCCTCGATCAACCCTCCGGTCACGGCCACGTCGGCCAACCGTCCGACCTCCCCGGTCCCGTCGACCACGGTCCCGCCGCGAATGACTAGGTCAGCTGACATGGGCATGCTCCTTCGACTGGTCCGGACAGATGAGGCTCAGGCCACATGGTCGAAGCCGTAGAGCTTGGCGCAGTTGAGCGCGGTGATCTTGCGGCGCTCCTCGTCGGGGAGCATCCCCAGGGTCTCCTCGATGGCGCGGCGGGACTCGGGGAAGGTGCTGTCGGTGTGGGGGAAGTCGGCCGCCCACATCACCGAGTCGGCCCCGAGGTGGGGAAGGTACTGGTAGGCATGGGCCTCCTCCTCGAAGGTGGCGATGACCTGTCGTTTGAACAGCTCACCGGGGGCCACGGCCGGGGCGTAGTCGATCTTGTCCCGGAGGTTCTCCCACTCGAGGTCCATACGGTCCAAGAAGTACGGGAGCCAGCCCACGCCGGACTCGGCCAGCACCAGGGTGAGCCCGGGGTGGCGCTCCAGCGCCCCGGAGAACACCATGATGGCCAGGGCCTCGTCGAGCTGCAGGGGCAAGAGGGTGGCGAACGCCGCCGACTGCCACTTGCCCACCTGGTAGCTCAGCCGGGCCGAGGCCCCCTCTTTGATGTGGAAGCTGAGTGGCAGTCCGGTCTGCTCGGCGGCCGCCCACAGGCGGTCCCAGGCCGGATCGCCGGCATCGAAGTCGAAGACGTCGATGATGGCCCCGCGGTGGCCCATGGTGGCCACCCGCTCCAACTCGGTCACCGCGGCGTCGGGCGAGTGGGTGGGCAGGAACGGGAGGGCGCACAGCCGGTCGGGGGCATAGGCGTTGAACTCCTCGATGGCCCAGTCGTTCCAGGCCGCGTAGCAGGCCGTCTGGAGGTCCGGCTCCGGGATGGAGAGGGTCAGGGGGATGGGGCCGTAGATGACCGACGCCCACACCCCGTCGAGGTCCATGTCCTCCAGCCGCAGCTTGGGGTCGCTGACCCGGAAGCCGTCATCCTCCAGTCCGGCCCGGCTGACCGCGCTGAGCACCTGGAGCTTGTCGCCCTTGGGCAGCCCACTGCGACCCAGGACCCGGTCGTTGCAGACCCAGGTGGTATCGCCCTCGCCGGTGACCACCCGTGGGCCCCGCTCACGGAGCTCGGCCGGCAGCCGGGAGTGCCACAGCCCCGGGGGAACGGCCCGCAGGTCGAGGTGGTCGTCACAGGAGTAGATGCTCTGGTCGTCCATGGCGGTGTCCTTTCGTGCCACTAGCTCAGGCGGTACCGGATGGGCAGGTGCTTGATGGCCCCATTGACCGACGAGTTCAGGCGCTCCACCGGGCCCGACTGCTCGAAGAAGTCCATGCGGGTGAGGAGGAGGCCGAACATGGCCATCAGCTCGGCCCGGGCCACATGGGCCCCCATGCACAGGTGGGGACCGAAGCCGAACACCACCGGCTGGTTGGGCGTTCGGTCGATCCGGAACTCGAAGGGGTCCTCGAAGACCTCCTCGTCGCGGTTGGCCGAGGCCCAGTACAGGGCCACCTTGTCGCCGGCGTGGATCTGCTGGCCGTGCAGCTCGCAGTCGGCCGTGGCCGTCCGGGAGAAGTAGGAGATGGGGGTGACCCACCGCAGGATCTCCTCGACGGCGTCGGGCAGGAGCTCGGGGTGGGCCCGCAGCTTCTCCCACTGGTCGGGGAACTCGCAGAAGGCCTGCATGCCCCCGGCGATGGCGTCCCGGGTGGTCTGGTTGCCCGCCTCGACCAGGAGCTCGCAGTAGGTGACCAGCTGCCGCGAGGTCAGGGGGGACCCGTTCACCTCGCTCTGGGTCAACTGGGTCACCAGGTCGTCCTGGGGGTCCTCCCGGCGGGCCGCCACCATCGACTTGAAGTAGCGGTGCAGCTCGCCCCGGGCCCGCATCGAGGTCTGCTCGGGGCTCTCACCGGGCTGGCGGTACTCGGGGTCGTCCTTCCCGATGATCTCGTTGGTCCAGCGGAAGTGGTGCTCCCAGTCGGCAGGGGGAACGCCCAGGACCCACGAGATCACCGCCACCGGGTACGGGGCGGCGAAGGTGTCGACGAAGTCGCACTCCATGATGTCGTCCCCGGTGGCGGCCCGGTCCACCACCTCGGCGGCGATCCGTTCGATCTCCTCGGCCCGGGCCCGGACCGCGCTCCGCAGGAACTTCTTGTTGGCCACCTGCCGCATGGGTCCGTGCTCGGGAGGATCGAGATAGACGATCATCTCGGCGGGCATCTCGATCCCGCTCAGGTCCATGTCCAAGGTGATGCCGCCGGCGCTCGAGAACAGCTGGGGCTGGCTGGCCGCGTACTGCACGTCGGCATGGCGGGTCACCGCCCAGAAGGGCGGGTGGCCCGGCGGTTCGATATAGGCCACCGGGGCCTCGGCCCGCAGACGGGTCCACACGTCGTGCGGATAGCCGTGGAGGGCGAACCGCTCGGGGTCGACCAGGTCGAGCGGGTCGATGTCGAGGCTCATGGATGACATGTCGGTCTCCTCTGCACGGCGGACAGGTTGGTCATGCGGCCCACGACGGGCCGGGGTCCCGGCGGCGGCTGGTCTCCGACACTCCTCCGAGGACCTTGGTCAGCACCCGGTAGACCATGTTCCCCGACGGCCACTGGGTGACGATCCTCCCTGATCCGGATCGGAAGTAGTTGGTGGTGGTGGTCCACGAGGTTCCCTCCATCCGCCACTGGAGCCACACGAACCACAGGGCTTCGAAGATCGGGCGCACCTCGACGGCGGTGACCCGCCGTCGGATCATGTGCTTGACCGCCCGGACCGCGTACTCGGCCTGGGCCTCGAGCATGGACACCAGCTCGCCCCCGTTGGTACCCGGCCCGTACAGCATGAAGAAGTTGGGGAAGCCCGGCACGGTGATGCCCAGGTAGGCACGCGGTTCGCCGGCCCACTGCTGGTCCAGGGTCCGGCCCCGCCGTCCGGTGATCCGGAGGCGGGACAGGTACTCAGCGGCCCGAAAGCCCGTGGCCAGCACGATGACGTCGACCGCCCGCTCCACACCGTCGGCATCGACGATGCCGGCGGAGGTCACCCCGGTCACGGCCTTGGGGATCAGCTCCACGTTCTCCGCCTTCAGGGCCGGATAGAAGGTGGTGGCCAGAACGGGCCGCTTGCCGGGGTAGGGATAGGTGGGGGTGACGGCCTTGCGCAGGTCAGGATGGTCGGCGAACTCCGCCTCGATGTAGTCGAGGCAGGTCTGTTGCCGCTTCTGGTGCAGCCCGGTGCCGGGTCGGAAGGTGGCCGCGCCGATGAGGCCCTTCTCCAGGGCGTACCGCAGGGTGGCCCGGTCGGCGGCCCGTCGCCAGGGTCGGGCCCGCTGTCGGCGCTCGGTGTCGGTGAGCTCCCGCTCCCCTTTGGGCATGACCCATCCGGGCTCCCGTTGGAAGAGGTAGAGGGTCCCCACCGTGGGCTGGAGGGCCGGAACGACCTGGGTGGCGCTCGAGCCCGTCCCCACCACCGCCACCACCCGGTCGGAGAGATCGTGTTGGTGCTCCCACCGGGCGGTGTGGAACACCGGGCCCCCGAACTGCTCGAGTCCGGGCCAGTCGGGATAGCGCGGCACGTTGAGGAACCCCACCGCACTGACGAGCACGTGGCACCGGTCGACGTCACCGGTGTCGAGCCTCACCGTCCACTCGTGACGGTGGTCGTCCCAGCTGGCCGACTCCACCGTCACGCCCAGCCGGAGATGGGGGCGTACGCCGAACTGGTCGACCGTAGCTTCGAGGTACGACTGCAGCTCGGCTTGGCGGGCGTGGGTGCGGCTCCAGTCGAACGGCTTGAACGAGAAGCTGTACAGGGTGGAGGCCACGTCGACCTCGGCCCCGGGGTAGGTGTTGTCCCACCACGTTCCACCTACGCCGGCCGAGGACTCGTAGATGGTGAAGCTCTCGATGCCGGCCTTCTTCAACTTCACTCCCGTGCCGATGCCTCCGAACCCGGCGCCGACCACCACCACCCGGGGGGTGCCGGCCGGGCCGAACAGCTGCTGGCGCTGGATCGAATGCGCTGGCCTGCTCACTCGAAGGTGACCACGCCCCGGAGGTTCACACCGTCGAGCATGTCCCGGTAGCCCTGGTTGATCTGGTCCAGCGAGTAGGTCCTGGTGATCAGCTCGTCCAACTTGAGCTGACCCGACTTGTACAGGGCCAGGAGGTTGGGGATGTCGAAGCGCGGATTGGCGGCGCCGAAGATGACCCCCTTGATCTCCTTCTGCATCATGGCCAGATCGAAGAGGTTGACGCTGGCCTCCAGCTGGACCTGGGGGGCCACCGCCGTGACCACGCACGTTCCGTTCTTGCCGGTCAGGGCCAGGGCCCCGGCCATCAGGTCCCCGTACATCACCCCTGGCACCATGATGACGGCATCGGCCATCTGGCCCCGGGTCAGCTCCCTCACGATGGGCAGGGCTTCGTCCATGGATCCGACGGCATGGGTGGCCCCGAAGTCGAGCGCCGACTTCTGCTTGAACTCCACCGGGTCCACGGCCACGATGTTGCGGGCCCCGACCATCTTGGCGCCCTGCACGGCGTTGACGCCCACGCCACCCACCCCGACCACCACCACGGTGTCGCCCGGCATGACCTCGGCCCGGTAGACCGCCGAACCCCAGCCGGTGGCCACCCCGCACGAGACCAGGGCCACCGCCGTCAACGGCAGGTCGTCATCCACCTTCACCAACGACGCCTCGTGGCACACGCTGTGCTCGGCGAACGTCCCCAGCTTGGACATCACATTGAGGGAGCGCCCGTCCAGGTGGTAGCGCACGGTCCCATCGGAGATCTGGCCGGGCAGGAAGGTGGCGGCACCCAGGTCGCAGAGATTGGAGTGGCCGGTGATGCACATCCGGCAGCGACCACAGATGGGGAAGAAGCTGGCGGCCACGTGGTCCCCGGGCTCGAGGTGGGTGACCTCGGGCCCGACCTCGACCACCACCCCTCCCCCTTCGTGTCCGCCCACCATGGGGAAGAGGCCCTTTCTCACCGGCTGCCCGGTGCCTGCTTCCGAGCCCATCTCGCTGGACTGGAGATGCTCGTCGGAGTGGCACAGTCCGGCTGCCGCCCACTTGACCAGCACCTCGTACCGGCCCGGCGGGTCGAGATCGATCTCCTCGATCTTCCACTCCTGCTCCCGGCCCCACAGGACCGCGGCGTGTGTCTTCATCGTCCCCCCATCCTCGGGTTCTCCTCCGGCCGGGCGCCCTGCGCTTGACCGACCAGCAGCTTAGTGTCACAGTACGACATGAAAGCAAGGGGAGGGACCGCGTGACCATCGAGAGCACGAGCGACGTGTACTACGACCCGTACGACACGGCCATCGACGCCAATCCGTACCCGGTCTTCCGGCGGCTGCGGGAGGAGGCTCCCCTCTACTACAACGAGACCCACGACTTCTACGCCCTCAGCCGGTTCGACGACGTGGAGCGGGGCCTGCTCGACAACAAGACCTTCATCTCCGGCCGGGGCGGCATCATCGAGCTCATCAGGGCCAACATCGAGATGCCTTCCGGTGTGCTCATCTTCGAGGACCCGCCCGTGCACACCATCCACCGGCGTCTGATGTCCCGGGTGTTCTCGGCCAACCGGGTGGCCGCCCTCGAACCGCAGATCCGGGAGTTCTGTGCCCACAGCCTCGACCCGCTGGTCGGGTCCGGGGGGTTCGACTTCATCGCCGATCTGGGGGCCCAGATGCCCATGCGGGTCATCGGGATGCTGCTCGGCATCCCCGAGCAGGACCAGGCGGCCGTCCGCGACCGGGTGGACGCCAACCTGCGCACCGAGGCCGGCCAGCCCATGGAGGTGTCCGAGGACTTCGTCCCCACCGACATGTTCGGCGAGTACATCGACTGGCGGGCCGACCATCCCTCGGACGACATCATGACCGACCTGCTCCAGGCGGAGTTCGAGGACGAGACCGGGACGGTGCGCCACCTGACCCGCGACGAGCTGCTCACCTACATCAGCGTCATCACCGGGGCCGGCAACGAGACCACCGGCCGCCTCATCGGATGGACCGGCAAGGTGTTGGCCGACCACCCGGACCAACGACGGGAGCTGGTCGAGGACCGGTCGCTCATCCCCGGCGCCATCGAGGAGCTGCTGCGCTTCGAGACCCCTGCTCCCCACATGTCCCGCTATGTGGCAGAGGACGTCGAGCTGCACGGCCAGACCGTCTCCGAGGGCAGCATCGTGATGATGTTGCCGGCGGCGGCCAACCACGACGACCGCCGGTTCCCCGACGGTGACACCTTCGACATCCATCGGGATCAGGGCAAGCCCCTGACCTTCGGCTTCGGCATCCACCTGTGCCTGGGGTCGGCGCTGGCCCGTCTGGAGGGAAGGGTGGCCCTCGACGAGATCCTCACCCGCTTCCCCACCTGGGACGTCGACCTGGATCGGGCCGAGCTGGCCCCCACCTCGACCGTCCGGGGCTGGGAGACCCTGCCGGTGACCATCCCGTGAGGGCCGGTCGGAGCTGATGGGCGAGCTCGACGACAAGGTGGCCGTCATCACCGGGGCCGGCTCGGGTATGGGCAAGGCCTCGGTCAAGGTGTTCGTCCGTGAGGGTGCCCGGGTGGTGGCGGCCGACATCAGCGGCGCCGAGCAGGACACCGCGGCCGAGGTGGGCGGCGACGTCCTCCCCGTGCACTGCGACGTCTCCCAGGAGGCCGACGTCGAAGCCATGATGGCCGAGGCCGTCGAAGAGTTCGGACGGGTGGATGCCGTGCTCAATGTGGCCGGCATCGCCGACGGCTGCATGCTGGCCGACCTCACCATGGAGCTCTACGACCGACTCATGGATGTCGACCTGCGCGGGGTGATGCTGGGGATGAAGCACGGCATCCGCACCATGTTGCCCACCGGCGGCGGATCCATCGTCAACTGGTCCTCGGTCGGTGGCCTCAACGGTGCCGCCGGCACCAGCGTCTACGCCGCGGCCAAGCACGGGATCATCGGGGCCACCAAGTCGGCCTCCATCGAGTACGGCACCCAGGGGATCCGGGTCAACACCATCTGCCCCGGCTTCATCCTCACCGAGATCATGGCCGTGGGGGCCGAGGACTTCATCCCCGACATCGCCGCCAAGGCCGCCCTCAACCGGGCCGGACAACCCTACGAAGTGGCCGAGGTCGGCGCCTTCCTGGCCTCTGACCGGGCCTCGTTCATCACCGGCGCCACCATCCCGGTCGACGGAGGTTGGTCGGCGAAGCTGGCATAGCACAATGGATGCCATGACCACCGCCAAGGAGCCGACCACGGACCACCCGACCCCACCCGGTCGCCGCTACGACGGTACCCTGCGCGCCCAACGAGCCGAGGAGACCCGCGAGAAGATACTCGTAGCCGGCTCCGAGCTCCTGCACCGCTCGACGGTGCGCGACTGGAAGAAGCTGACCGTGAGGGGTGTGGCCGAACGGGCCGGGGTCAACGAGCGGACCGTCTACCGGTACTTCGGGAGTGAGCGCGGACTTCGCGACGCCGTGATGAGCCGGAACGAGCAGGACGCCGGCATCGACCTGGCCGGCATGCAGCTCGATGACATCTCGAAGGTAGCGGCCCAGATCTTCGAGCACGTCTCCCAGTATCCGAGGGAGCCGCGTCCGTCACTCGACCCGACCCTGGTCGATGCCAAGGACCGACAGCGCCAAGCGCTGCTCGGCGCGGTGGCCGAGCGGACCGGGTCGTGGACCGACGAGGAGCGGACCGTGGCGGCGGCCCTGTTCGACGTGCTGTGGAGCGTGGCGGCCTACGAGCGCCTGGTGGTCGATTGGGAGCTCGATCACGACCAGGCCGTGGCCGGGATGGCCTGGGTCATCGGGTTGGTGGAGGAAGCGGTCCGGGATGGTCGGAGACCGTTGTGACGGCCACAGCTCGGCACTACCGACCGGCCTCAGCTGTGGGCGGTCGTCTGGCCCGGCACCGAGTGGCGCACCGGCCGGCCGGCCACGGTCCCGCCGTCCACCGGCACCACGATGCCGGTGATCTGGGCCGAACGGTCGCCGGCCAGGAACAGCACGGCTTCGGCCACGTCAGCCGGCGACCCCTGTCGTTGCAGGGGCTGGTCCAGCTCGATGGTGGGACCCAGGTCGTAGCTGGTGATACCGGTGGGGATGTGGCCCGGGGCGATGCAGTTCACCCGGATGCCGTACTCGGCCAGGTCGACGGCCACCATCCGGCTGAACTGCACGATGGCGGCCTTGGAGGTGCGGTAGGCGATGGGCGGACCTCCGCCGGTGAGGCCTCCGATGGACGAGGTGTTGATGATGGAGCCACCGCCGTGCTCGGCCATGTACCGACCGGCCCGCTGGGTGCCGACGATCACGCCGAACAGGTTGACGCCCATGACCCGGTCGAAGTCGCGGAGGTCGTCGCGCAGGAACCGGCGGAACGAACTGGAGATACCGGCGTTGTTGACCATGACGTCCAGGCCACCGAACCGGTCCACCGCCAGGTCCACCAAAGCCTGCACCTCGTCAGGGTCGGACACGTCGGTCCGCCGGAAGGCCACGCCGTCGCCCAGGCCGGCCGCCACCGCCCGGCCCTCCTCGTCGGCGACATCGGCGATGACCACCTTGGCCCCTTCGGCGGCGAACAGCTCGGCGACGGCCCGGCCGATCCCGCTGGCCCCGCCGGTGACGACGGCCACCTTGCCCGACAGTTCCTGACCCATACCCAGTGGTTCCTTTCGCCGCGGCCACTGAACATACCCCGGGTCCGCACCCGTCGACGCACCCGACCGATCGATGCACCAATCCCCATCGGGCACCCGCCCTTCCCCACCCTGGAGCGCCAGTGAGCAACCCGCAGTTCGATTCCATCGACTTCTTCCTCACCCGGGAGCTCATCGACGATCCCTACCCCTACTTGGCGCACCTACGCGCCCAGTGCCCTGTCCTCAAAGAGCCCCACCACGACGTCTACATGGTCACCGGCTACGACGAGGCTGTGGAGATCTACCACGACCAGGCCACCTTCTCGAACTGCAACTCGGCCATCGGTCCCTTCGCCGAGTTCCCCGTTCCCCTGGAAGGCGACGACGTCACCGAGACCATCGAGACCTACCGCGACGACCTGCCCTTCGGCGACCAGCTCCCGACCTTCGACCCGCCCAAGCACACCGCCCAACGCGGACTGTTGATGCGCCTGATCACCCCGAAGCGCCTCAAGGAGAGCGAGGCCTCGCTGCAGCGGCTGGCCGACGACCAGATCGACCGGTTCCACGCCCGGGGCTCGTGCGAGTTCGTGGGTGAGTACGCCCAGCCCTACACCATGCTGGTCATCGCCGACCTGCTCGGGGTGCCCGAGGAGGACCATCCCGAGTTCGTCGAGAAGCTCATGCACACCGGCAAGATCGAGATGACCCACAGTCCCCTCGAGTACCTCTACGCCCGGTTCACCGGCTACATCGAGGACCGGCGCCGCAACCCCCGCGACGATGTGATGACCGGATTGGCCACCGCCACCTTCCCCGACGGCACCCTGCCCCCGGTGGAGGACGTGATGAAGATCGCCTCCAACCTGTTCGCCGCGGGCCAGGAGACCACGGCCCGGCTCCTCGGCACCGCCCTCATGACCCTGGCCGAGAACCCCGAGCTCCAACAGCAGCTCCGTGACGACCGCAGCCTGGTCCCCGCCTTCATCGAGGAGTCGTTACGGCTGGAGCCGCCCATCAACGGCACCTTCCGGCTGTCGCGGACACCCACCACGGTGCAGGGCACCGAGATCCCGGCCGGCAGCACGGTCATGGTCCTACCCAGTGCGGCCAACCGCGACCCGCGTGAGTTCGAGGACCCCGACGAGCTACGACTCGACCGCCGGAACGCCCGCCAGCACATCGCCTTCGGCCACGGCATCCACACCTGCGCCGGCGCACCGCTGGCCCGGGCCGAGTCCAACGTGTCCCTCCAGCGCCTGCTCGACCGGATGGGGGAGATTCGCATCTCCGACGCCGACCACGGCCCGGCCGGTGACCGGCACTGGGCGTACACCCGGACCTGGATGTTGCGCGGCCACGACCGGCTCCATCTGGAGTTCACCCCCATCGGGTAATCGACGATGCCGTTTTCCCCATCACATCCGACAACAGCTTCCAAGGAACCGAGGATCCCGTGACCAGGTACGAAGGCCCGATCTTTGACGCCGACAACCACCTCTACGAGACCGAGGATGCGCTGACCCGCTACCTGCCCAAGGAGCACGACGGCTTCATCAAGTACATCCAGGTCAAAGGGCGGACCAAGATCGCCATCGCCAACCACATCAGCGAGTCCATTCCCAACCCCACCTTCGAAGTGGTGGCACCGCCCGGAGCCTTCGCCGAGTACTTCTCCGGCCACAACACCGAGGGGAAGACCCTCCGGGAGATGGCCGGCAAGCCCATTCCGGCCATCGACGCCTTCCGCTCGGCTGGACCGCGCCTCTCCCTCCTCGACGAGAGCGGCATCGACGCCGCCTTGATGTTCCCGACCCTGGCCAGCCTCATCGAAGTCAATCTCCTGGACGATCCCGACATGACCTGCACGGTGATCCACGCCTACAACCAGTGGCTCCATGACGAGTGGACCTTCGACTACCACCATCGGATCTTCGCCACCCCGGTGGTCAATCCGTGCCTGGTCGATCGGGGCATCGCCGAGCTCGAGTGGGCCCTCGAGCGCGGCGCCAAGGTGGTGCTCCTCCGACCGGGAGCGGTGGCCGGGACCAGGGGCACCAAGTCCCCCTTCCTACCGGAGTTCGACCCGTTCTGGGCCAAGGTGGCCGAGGCCGGGGTGTTGGTGGCCATGCACGCCTCCGACTCCGGCTACCAGCGCCACGCCAACGAGTGGGAGGGTGACGGGCGCGACATGCAGCCCTTTGCCCCGCGACCGTTCAGCGATGCCGTCAACACCGGGCGGCCCATCAGTGACACCGTGACCTCGGCCATCTGCCACGGGATGCTGAGCCGGTTCCCGACGGTGCGGCTGATGAGCGTCGAGAACGGTGGGAGTTGGGCCCTGCCGTGCCTGAAGGCGCTGGAGAAGACCTACGGCAAGATGCCCAACGCCTTCATGGAGCACCCCCGGGAGGTCTTCCTCCGCAACATCTACATCAACCCGTTCTGGGAGGACTCGCTCGAGGCCCTCATCGACGTGATGACCCCTGAGCACATCACCTTCGGATCCGACTACCCCCACCCCGAGGGGCTGGCTGAACCGTTCGCCTGGGCCGACGCCATCACCGATCGCTATCCGAGCGACGCCGTGGCCAAGATCATGGGCGGCAACATGTTCGATCTGCTGGGGCTGCCACAGCCCGCTTGATGGGCCGGCTCAGCGGGTAGGCAGGCTGCTCGGTGAGGCTCGACCACCCTCGAGCGGACGGCCGGCCAGAAACGCCTCCACCGCGTCGACTTCGAGTGGTCGGGCATAGAGGAAGCCCTGGCCGCTGTCGCAGTGCTCCCGCTCGAGCTGTGAGTACTGCCCGGACTCCTCGATGCCTTCGGCCAACGTCTCGAGGCCCAGGGTCTTGCCCAGCTCGACCAGGGTACGGAGCAGCGTGCCCGACTCGGGCGAATCGGCCAGGGAGGCGATGAAGGAACGGTCGATCTTGAGGATGTCGACCGGGAACTGACGGAGGTAGGTCAGTGACGAGAGCCCGGTCCCGAAGTCGTCGACGGCGATGCGGACCCCGGTGGCCTTCAAGGCCTCCAACCTCGCGCCGGTGGCGCTTCTCATGATGTTCTTCTCGGAGATCTCGATGGTGAGCAAAGACGGGGTGAAGCCCGACTCGGCCAGGGCGTCCCGGACGTCATCGATGAGATGGTCCGAGCTGAGCTGCCGGGCCGAGACGTTCACCGACATTCCCAGCCGGTAGCCGCGCTCCTGCCACCGGGCACCCTGTCGGCAGGCCTGGTGGAGTACCCATCGCCCTACGACGGCCATCATGCCCGAGCTCTCCAGAGTCGGGAGGAAGGCCTCGGGCGGCAGCGGGCCCCGGCGGGGATGGTCCCAACGGAGCAGGGCCTCCACCCCGGTGGTCTGCCCGCCGGACAGATTGAAGATGGGCTGGAACACCAACGAGAACTGGTCGTACAGCAACGCTTCCCTGAGGTCCATCTCCAAGTGGTGGTGGTCCTGGACCGCGGTGTGCATCTCCGGCTCGAAGGCCACGAAGCAGTCCTTGCCGTGAGCCTTGGCCTCGTAGAGGGCGATATCGGCGTCCCGTAGCAGCTCGGTGGCCGAGTCCCGGATGCCGGTGGCGATGCCGATGCTGGCCGTGACCATCAGCGGCCCGGCCGACACCCCGCGCAGTTCGAAGGGGGGACGGAGCGCCTCGAGGAGGCGCTCGGCCACCAGCTCGGGTCCCACGTCCATGGAGCTCCCGTCCACCAGGACCACGAACTCGTCGCCGCCCAGGCGGCCGATGGTGTCCGTCTCGCGCATGGTCACCTGAAGCCGTTCGGTGACGGCCCGGAGGAGCTGGTCCCCGACTCCGTGGCCCAGGGCATCGTTCACGTCCTTGAATCCGTCGAGGTCGATGAAGAGGGCGGCGATCTGGATCTGGTCCCGTCGGGCCCGGGCCAGCATCAGCTCGGTGCGATCGAGGATCAGGGCCCGGTTGGGCAGCCCGGTCAGCGAGTCATGGACCGCCTGGAACCGGATCTGGTCGACCAGTCGGGCGTTGGCGATGGCCGTCGAAGCCTGGGCCGCCAACCCGTTGAGCCGCTCCGACAGCCAGGGCGTGACGGTGAGCCGCTCGGGTTGGCTGGTGACGCCGGCCACGATGGCGCCGATGGTCACTCCGGCCACCACGATCGGAGCGGATACCGAGGCCACGCTGCCGAACTCCGACAAGGGGACCTGGGTGAGTCCGCCGGCCATCACCGAGTCGGGTGGTGCCTCGTGGAACGACCGGGAGCTGAGCCGGGCCACGTCCTCGTCGCGGTACCCGACGGATCCGGCCAGCCGATGGCCGGCGCTGGATACTCCCAACTCATCGACCTGGTCGAGGAAGACCGCGGCCCGGTCGCAGTCGATGATGTCCGGTACGGCCGCGGCCACTTTGGCGGCCATGTCCTCGGTGCAGACGATCTCGGTCAGGGACATGGCCAGGTCCAACAGGACCTGGGCCGTGGTGGCCTGCTGGCGCGACTCGTCGAGGGCGTCGGCGGTGTCGAGGGCGGCCGCGGCCAGACGGGCGTACGACTGGAGGGTGGACTCGGACAAGGCGGAGAAGACGCCGCCGCCCTCGTCGACGGCCAGGACGCCGTAGCGTCGACGGGCCGAGGCCACGTCCACGGCGATGACGTTGCCGGGCCCGGCTCTCCCGGCCAGTAGGTCGTCAGCCATCGACGAGGCCTGGGGCTCACTGAGTCCTTCGAAGTACACCTGGCGAGGTCGTCCAGCCCGGGGCTCCAGAGCCAGCAGCGCTCCACCCGATCCCACCGCGGTCCGCAACGACGAGGCCACAAATCCCTGCAGGACGTCCTCATAGCGTTCGCTGGAGGTGAGGTCGGCGATCATCTCCTGGATCTGCTCCAGCCGGGCCTCGACCAGCTCGGCCCGCATCCGGTAGTGCTCCGCCCGGAGCGAGTCGGTGTCCTCTTCCTGCCAGCGCAGCCGGAACAGGCAGGCCGCGTCGCCCCGGCACTGACACTCCTCTTCCACCACCTCACCGGTGGGCAGGCCAAAGACGATGGGGATGATGGCGTACTGCACCGCGGCGAAGTCGCAGAACTCCGGGTAGGGCTGGTAGCCGTCTTTGAACGACTCCCGGATGGTCCACTCGTTGGACGCCACCTCGGTCTTCTCGTACCGCCGGATCGGCACCAGCGGGTTCTCATCGGATCCACTGGCCAGCAGGGACCCCGGGGAGTCCAGGGTCTGGGCGGCCTGGGAGAGCTCCCAGGTCTTCAGCCAGTCGGACAGCAGCTCGGACTGGTCGTAGAGACTGGTGGGGTCCAACCTCGATCGCTCCTCCAGGAGCCGTCGGAACTGGCCGTACGAGCTCCACGAGCCGGCATCGGCCAGCTCGGCCAGGCTCCGGGACTCGGCCGCCCGGGTCAGCAGGGTGTCGATGCGGTCGGAGGGCATGGTCGCGACCAGGAACTCCATCAACAACTTGGTATAGACCCCGGAAATATGGTGCTCCGCCTGGCTCGCCTCCATCCTTCCAGGATCGACAGATCGGGCGGCGGCCTTTAGCCCGGCCCTGTGGCCAGGCGTCAGGCCAGGTTCTCGAGCGCCTCCAGCTCCTTGCGCAGGCCCCGCCATACCCGGCGTTTGGTGGCGGCGAAGGCGTCACCCGGCAACCCGGCCAGCTCGGCCGCCAGCGAGCAGGCCCGGGGCAGCGGATCCGACCCCCAGCTCGTCGAGGAAGCCCATCTCCAGGGCCCGCTCCGGCGAGGCCACCTCGGCGAACATGGTGGCCGAGGTGAGGAACCGGTGCTCGATCCGGTGGGAGGCCACGGCCACGGCGAACGACGGGAGCGCCATCCCGATGGCCACCTCGTTCAGTCCCAGGCGGTAGGGGCCGGTGCGCCCGACGCGGTAGTCGGCGCACAAGAGGAGCAGGGCCCCTCCGGCCAGGGCGTGGCCGCTGCAGGAGGCCACGATGGGCACCGGCGCCTCGATGGCCTGGCGGTACAGCCGGGCGCCCCGTCCCAGCAGCTCCATCACCTCTTCTTCCTCCCCCGACGTCATGATGGCCAGGTCGAAGCCGGCCGAGAAGCACCCGTCCCTCCCGGCGATGACCAGGGGCTTGCGGAGCTGCACGGCGGTGGCGATGGCCGACCTCAGCCCGTCGATGATCTCGACGGAGAGGGCATTGGCCTTGCCGTCGTCGATGGTGACCACCAGGTAACCGCCGGCGTTGGCCAGGTCCACCGGAGACGACGGTTCGGCACTCATCGGCTGGGATCCACGAGTACTTTGCCGGTGGCCCGGCGCTCGGCCAGATCGGCGAGGGCCCGATCCACCTGGTCGAGGGGATAGATGGCCGAGATGTGGGGAGCGGCCCGCCCCGACCGGGCCAGTTCGGCCAGCTCGACCAGGTCCCGCCGGCGATCGTCAGCCTGGTTGCGGGCGAACCCTTCCAAGTGTGAACCCCGTCACCACCACGCCCTTCAGGAGGACCAGGTTGAGCGGGATGGCCGGTATCTGGCCCGAGGCGAACCCCACCGTGACGAAGCGGCCGCCCCATCCCAGGGCCCGCAGGGCCTGTTCGGCCTGGGGGCCGCCGACCGGGTCCACCACCACGTCGGCAGCCCCGCCGGTGATCTCTTTGATCCGGACCTTGAGGTCCTCGGTCCCGTAGTTCACCCCGGCTTCGGCCCCGTGTTCCAAGCACAGGGCGATCTTGTCGGCTGACGATGCCGCCGCCAACACCCGGGCGCCGAGCACGGCGGCCAACTCCACCGCGGCCAGCCCCACCCCTCCGGCAGCCCCCAGCACCACCACCCACTCGCCGGGCTGCACCCGGGCCACGCTCCGGAGGGCGTGGTAGGCGGTCTGATGAGCCACCCCCGAGGCCGCCGCCGTGGTGAGCTCGACCGCCGGGTCGACCGGCTGGAGCGAGGTGGCCGGCACCACGATCTGCTCGGCGAAGGCTCCGATCAGACTCGAGCCCATCACCCGGTCCCCTATGGCCAGGTCGTCGACACCGGCCCCGACCGAGCGCACCGTGCCGGCGAACTCGCTGCCCACGGTGAAGGGCAGGGGAATGGTGATCTGATAGCTGTCCTCCACCACCAGCACGTCGGGGAAGTTGACGGCGGCCGCGGCCACGTCCACCACCACCTGACCGGGCGCCGCCACCGGGTCGTCGATCTCCTCGATCACCACCGACCCGGGCGGGCCGTACTGCAGACATCTGGCGGCGCGCATTCGATCGGGCCTCAGCTGTTTCCGACGACGTGTTCGAGCATGGCGGCCAACTTCTCCCGGGCCTCGGCCCGCTTGGCCGGCAGGTGGGCGGTGGGCCACAGACCGGGCGATGGCTCGTACCCCTTCAGGACCTCGCGGGCCACGGTGACCTTGTGGACCTCGGTGGGCCCGTCCACCACACTCATGATGGGCGCCATCATCCACATGCTGCCGAAGGGCATCTCGTTCGACACCCCGAGGGCCCCGTGGGCGTGCATCGAACGCCACACGGCATCGTGGACCACCTTCGGGGTGAGGGCCTTGATGGCGGCGATGTTCTTGCGGGTCCGCCGGTAGTCGCCGGTCTGGTCGATCTCCCAGGCCGTATAGAGCACCAGGAGGCGGAACTGGGCCAGCTCGGCGTAGGAGTCGGCGATGTCGCCCTGGATGAACTGCTTGCGGGCCAGCAGGCTGCCCTGGGTCTCGCGGCTGAGCACCCGCTCGCACAGCAGGTCGAGGGCCCGCTGGCAGCAGGCCACGGTGCGCATGGCGTGATGGACCCGACCACCCCCCAGGCGGGTCTGGGCGATGGCGAAGGCCTGGCCCTCTCCGCCCAGGAGACCCTCGGCCGGGACCCGCACGTCGTCGTAGTGGATGAGGGCGTGCATGGCCTGGTCCTCGGACTCCCCGGCCAGGCCCACGTGGCGCTCCATCACCACCCCGGGGGTGTCGGTGGGGACCAGGAACATGGAGGCACCCTGATAGATGCTCACGTCGGGATCGGTGATGGCCATCACGATGAGGAAGGTGGCGGTGCGGGCGTTGGAGGAGAAGAACTTCCACCCGTTGATGACCCACTCGTCCCCGTCTTTGACCGCGGTGGTGGTGAACTGCTGCGGGTCCGATCCGGCCTGGGGCTCGGTCATCGAGTAACACGAGAAGCACTCGCCGTCGAGCAGTGGCTGCAGGTAGCGCTCCTTCTGCTCGTCGGTGCCGTAGTGGGCGATGATCTCGGCGTTGCCGGTATCGGGGGCCTGGGTCCCGAAGATGATCGGGGCCCAGCTGGATACCCCGAGGATCTCGTTGAGCAGGGCCAGCTTGACCTGTCCGTAGCCCTTGCCGCCGAGCTCGGGGCCGAGATGGGCCGCCCACAGCTCGTGATCCCGGACCTCTTGCTTCATGGGATCGACGATCGGCCGCAGCTCATCGTCCAGCGGGTGGAACTGCCGGTGGGGATAGAGGATGTCCAACGGCTCGACGTTGTCGGCTACGAACTGGCGCGCCCAGTCGAGCTTTGCTTGGAACTCCGGTTCGGTGGAGAAATCCCAGGCCATGGGAGTCCTTTCTACAGGGGTCAGGAAGTGGGGATGGGAGAAGGAAGGAGGTGAAGGAGGAGAGGTGCCTGCAGCACCACCGGCATGGTCGGACGACCCGTTGTCGGTTCGGTGGGCCGCCAGGCCGGCCAGCAGCCGTTCGTTGCACTCGCTGATCTGGCGGCGGGCGGTGGTGGGATCCTCGGCGTGGGCCACGTACATGGCCGAACCCACCCCGAGGGCCGCCAGCAGATGGGCCAAGGGCTCCACCGGTTGGGGTTGCAGGGTGCCCTCTTCGATGGCGTCGGCCACGTACTCCACGATCTTGCCGGTGGGTCCGTCGCTCCGTCCCGACAAATGGTCCCAACCGAGAACCGCCGGCCCGTCGACCAGGACGATCTGGCGGTAGGCCTGGTTGGAGGAGGCGGCGTCGAGATAGATCTCGCTGTTGATCCGGAACAGCGACCAGGCATCGGTGGGGCCATCCTCCGACCGTCGCCGCAGGAAGCGGACCACCTCGCCGGTGACCTCGGCGAAGACCGCCCGGAACAGGTCCTCCTTGTCGCGGAAGTGATGGTAGAGGGCCCCCCGGGTCAGACCGGCCTGCCGCACGATCTCTTCGGTGCGGGTGGCCTTGTACCCGTTGACGGCGAACAGCTCCCGCGCCTTGTCGAGCAGCGCTCTCCGGGTGTCCTCCACATGGGCGGCCCGAAGGCCGAGAGCCGGACCCGAATCCGCCACGGCGGGAGCTTGATGCATATCGTTTCTAACATACACAATGTTTGCAATGGGACCCGACCGGGAGGCGATAGGCGTGTTGGCCAGGGAGTTTCCCCGCAGTCCCCATGCAGGAACCGGGTGCCCATTTAGTAGGACGTTGTAGTAATCTGGCCGCATGGTTGCTCCCCCGGCCCACGGCCTGGCCCAGCTCGAGGTGCCGGCACGACGGGCCGGCACGTGAGCGGACTCCACCGGCCCACCCACCCGGTCCGGTTCGTCACGGCGGCCAGCCTGTTCGACGGTCACGACGCCGCCATCAACATCATGCGCCGGCTGTTGCAGTCCCAGGGGGCCGAGGTCATCCACCTGGGCCACAACCGCTCGGTGGACGAGGTGGTCAGGGCGGCCATGGCCGAGGACGTCCAGGGGGTGGCGGTCAGCTCCTACCAGGGCGGTCACATGGAGTACTTCCGCTACCTGGTGGACCGGCTGCGGGCCGCCGGCCGGGATGACATCGCCGTGTACGGCGGTGGGGGCGGGGTGATCGTCCCCTCGGAGATCGAAGAGCTGGAGGCCTACGGGGTGCGCCGGATCTTCTCGCCCTCCGACGGTCAACGGCTCGGCCTCGAAGCCATGATCAATCTCCTCATTAAAGAGTGCGACCGTGACCTGTCGGCGGCCGGACCCCCTCCGCTGGAAGTGTTGGAAGCCGGCGACCAACGGGCCCTGGCCCGCTGGATCACCTGCCTGGAGGCAGACGTGGTCGATCAGGACGCCATCGACGCCCTGGTGGCCGCGGCCGACCGGCACCGCGCCCCGGTGCTGGGGATCACCGGCACCGGCGGATCGGGGAAGTCGTCGTTGACCGACGAGCTCATCAACCGGTTCCGACTGGACCAGGAGGGCAAGCTCTCGGTGGCCGTCCTGGCCGTCGACCCCACCCGGCGGCGCGGTGGCGGGGCCCTGCTCGGGGACCGCATCCGGATGAACGCCATCGACACGCCCAACGTCTTCTTCCGCTCGCTGGCCACCCGGGGGGCGGCCTCCGAGCTACCCGACCGGTTCCCGCTGGTGGTGGCGGCCTGCCGGGCCGCCGGCTTCGACCTGGTCATCGCCGAGACACCCGGCATCGGTCAGGGCGACGCCGCCGTCACCGATATCGCCGACCTCTCCCTCTACGTGATGACCCCCGAGTACGGGGCGGCGTCGCAGCTCGAGAAGATCGACATGCTGGAGCTGGCCGACGTGGTGGCCATCAACAAGTTCGACCGACGCGGCGCCGACGACGCCTTCCGACAGGTGTGCCGGCAGTGGGGCCGGGACCACCCCGCCGATCGGGGAGCGCCTGAGCCGGTGTTCGGCACCATCGCCTCCCGGTTCAACGACGACGGCGTTACCGCCCTGTTCCAACGCCTGAAAGGCGACCTGATGGGAGTGGGACTGGAGGCGGTGGTTGGGGTGCTGGCCCCGGTGACCGGCCGGACGTCGACCCTGGCCTCCCCGATCGTTCCGCCCAAACGACGGCGGTACCTGGCCGAGATCAGCGAGAGCGTGGCCGGCTATCACGCCACCACCGAGCGCCTGGTGGCCGAGGCCCGGAGGTCCGACCAGATGACCGGGGCGCTGGCCGAAGCGGCCAGGCGCGGCGTCGACAGTGGGGATCTCGGCGAGTTGGCCGCACGCCTCGAAGAGGAGCGGGACCCCAAGGGTCGCCACCTCCTCGAGCAGTGGGCCGGGCTCCGGGCCGAGCTGGACTTCGAGGATCGGTCCGAAGACGAGGCGGCAGACCCCACCGGGCCGGTCGGGGGCCCGGCCCTGTGGCGCACCTCTCTATCCGGTACCCGCATCCCCAGGGTGGCCCTCCCCCGCTTCGACGAGCCGGGCGAGCTGGTCCGGTGGCTGCGGGCCGAGCACCTGCCCGGCCACTTCCCCTTCACTGCCGGGGTCTTCCCCTTCAAGCGGGAGGGTGAGGACCCGGCCCGCATGTTCGCCGGTGAGGGTGACGCCTTCCGCACCAATCGTCGCTTCCACCTGCTGGCCGAGGGACAGCCGGCCACCCGGCTGTCCACCGCCTTCGACTCGGTGACCCTGTACGGGTTCGACCCGGACGAACGACCCGACATCTACGGGAAGATCGGCACGTCGGGAGTGTCCATCGCCACCCTCGACGACATGAAGGCCCTCTTCGACGGATTCGATCTCTGCGACCCGACCACGTCGGTGTCGATGACCATCAACGGCCCGGCCCCCACCATTCTGGCCATGTTCCTCAACACCGCCGTCGATCAGCGCCTGGACCGCCTCCGCTCCGAACAGGGTCGACCGGCCACGGCCGAGGAGGCCGAGGCCCTAGCGGCCGAGGTCTTCGGCACGGTGCGGGGCACGGTACAGGCCGACATCCTGAAGGAGGACCAGGGTCAGAACACCTGCATCTTCTCCACCGAATTCTCTCTCGGGGTGATGGCTGACATGCAGGAGTGGTTCATCGAGCACCAGGTGCGCAACTTCTACTCGGTGTCGATCTCCGGCTATCACATCGCCGAAGCCGGGGCGAACCCGGTGACCCAACTGGCCTTCACCCTGGCCAACGCCTTCACCTACGTCGAGTCCTATCTGGCCCGCGGCATGGACGTCGACGACTTCGCACCGAACCTCTCCTTCTTCTTCTCCAACGGCATGGATCCCGAGTACACGGTGATCGGTCGGGTGGCCCGCCGGATCTGGGCCATCGCCATGAAGGAGCGCTATGGCGCGTCGGAGCGCTCGCAGAAGCTCAAGTACCACGTCCAGACCTCGGGGCGCTCACTCCACGCCCAGGAGATGGCCTTCAACGACATCCGCACCACCCTGCAAGCCCTCTGTGCCATCTACGACAACGCCAACAGCCTCCACACCAACGCCTACGACGAGGCGGTCACCACCCCTCGCCGGAGTCGGTGCGGCGGGCCCTGGCCATCCAGATGATCATCAACCGCGAGTGGGGTCTGTCGCTGAACGAGAACCCGCTCCAAGGCAGCTTCATCGTGGAGGAGCTCACCGACCTGGTCGAAGCGGCAGTGCTGGCCGAGCTGGACCGGATCAGTGAGCGGGGTGGCGTGCTCGGGGCCATGGAGACCGGCTACCAGCGCGGCCGGATCCAGGACGACTCGATCCTCTACGAGCACAAGAAGCATGACGGCTCCCTGCCCATCGTGGGCGTCAACACCTTCGTGGCCCCGGGATCGGACCGGCCGGTCGAGACCGTCGAGCTGGCCCGGTCCACCGAGGAGGAGAAGCAGCGACAGCTGACCCGCCTCCGGGAGTTCCAGAGCCGGCACGCCGTCGATCGGGAGGCCGCCCTCGACGCTCTGCGGCAGACGGCCCTGGGCCAGGGGAACGTCTTCGCCGAATTGATGCACACCGTGCGCCACGCCACCCTGGGCGAGATCACCTCCACCTTGTTCGAGGTGGGCGGGGCATACCGGCGCAACGTCTGAGTCGGAACCCGCAGGGTATTGATTCAGGTCCAACCGTGAATATCTCGTAGCTGCAACCGGCCATGAAGCTGGCACGATGACGATCTCTACCCGCCCGGGGATCGTGGTGACGGCAAGGTTGGTGATGGCCGTGGGCGGATCAGAATCGGCTGGCTGAGGCCGGATGTTCACCGTATGCGGCGGCGAAGCCCTCACGCCAGGATGGAAAGCGAGGTTGCCAAACAAGTTCGCGTCTGGCCTTGGAGTTCGAGGACCCACGAGATTCGGTCAGCATGGTCAGGCCTGGTCCGGCGATGAGTCGGGCGGCCCAGGTCGGAACGTGGCGAGGCGGCTTGGCCCTGACGGCCTGGGCGAGCACGGGCACCCACTCGCTCATAGGGGCGGGCTCGTCGTCGACGATGTTGTAGATGGCCGGTCCATCGTGGTTGAGAGCGAGCACGGTGGCTGCGGCGGCGTCGTCGAGATGGACGAACGACATGACGCCGTGACCATCGCCGATGAGAGGCGTCTGACGTTTACGCACAGCCCGCGTAAACCCCTCGTCGCCTGGCCCGTAGAAGCCGCCGTAGCGGAGCACGATGCCGCCCGCCTCGATGACCCTCCGATCGAGGTAGCTCATCGCTGCGAAGGTCTGACGGGCCGAGGCGGGCGGCGCTTCATCGAGCAGATCATCCTCGGTCTTCACCCAGCCACCATGTCGGGCGTAGCGGTACGGGGCGAAGCTTTGCGCCACGATCCGGCGCACCCCGGCCTGTCGCGCCGCGGTCGAGGACGTTGTCGAGCCCTTCGATCCGAAGCCTGTTGGTCGCGGCGAAGGGCCGGTCGAGGCTGCGCAGGACCCGTACCCCGGCGAGGCCGGTGGCCTGGTAAACGATGACCTCCGGCCTGGCTGCGGCAACCGACGTGCAGACAGCCGAAGCGTCGAGCGCGTCAAGAACTATGGGATGAGCGCCCAGAGTGCCGAGGTGCTTGGCTCGATCCTGCGAGCGAGACGTGCCGATCACCTCGTGGCCCGCCTCGAGAACCTGATGGACGAGAGGAGCGCCAACCGCGCCGGTGGCTCCGATAATCATGACTCGCATACGACTTCTCTCCTTGGGCCTTCGGATGTGGCCGCTATCCGGCCCTTGCGGACGGACGATGATGATCGCCTGTTACGTCGCCAATCGTGCCTCCAGTCACATCCGTGGCGTCTATGGGGTCACCTCTATGACACTTGAGGACGAAAGGATGTGACCGATGGACGAGCCTGCGTGGATGTCAGAACAATTCGAAGAGCACCGGGGCCACCTCCGCTCTGTCGCTTATCGGATGCTCGGATCCTTCAGCGACGCCGACGACGCCGTCCAAGACGCCTGGCTGCGGGTTGCCGGGTCGGACCCAGACCAGGTGGAAAACCTCAGGGGGTGGTTGACGACGGTTGTGGCTCGGGTGAGTCTGAACATGCTCAGAGCCCGCAATATTCGCCGTGAGATGCAGGGCGATTTCCACGTCCCCGACCCCGTTGTCATCCCCCAAGTAGGTGGGATGCAGCCGGAAGATGAAGCTGTGTTGGCCGACTCGGTCGGATTGGCACTCCTAGTCGTACTCGACACCCTGGCCCCGGCCGAGCGGCTGGCGTTCGTGCTGCACGACCTCTTCGGCCTCCCTTTCGAGGAGATCGCCCCGGTGGTGGAGCGCACCCCCACTGCGGCGCGGCAGCTCGCCAGCAGGGCGAGGCGCCGGGTGCGAGGCGCCACGCCACACGCGGTCACCACCGACCTCACCCGCCAACGGGCGGTTGTTGACGCCTTCTTCGCGGCCGCTCGCCACGCGGACTTCGACGTGCTCATCGGGTTGCTCGATCCGGACGTCATCCTGCGCATCGACGGAGGCATCGGCCTTCCTGCAGCCTCGATGCTGCTCCGCGGGCCCGCGGCGGTCACCCGTCAAGCCGGCCGGGGTCTGCGGGCATTGTTCGTCAACCCGGGGATGCGGATGCTCCCTGCGCTGGTCAACGGTGCTGCAGGGGTGGTCATCACCGCCGACGGGCAGCCCATGACCGTCATGGGTTTCACAGTCACCGACGACAAGATCGTCGAGATCGATGCCATCTCCGATCCGCAGCGCCTCCCAACGATCACCGCGGCTCTTCTGGCCGACGGCTGACCCAGGCATCGGGGCGCGAACCCTCCGACTCCGGCTGACTACGTGGACGTCGCCGTCCGAGCCAGTCAGCTTGGCGCGAAGAGCGGCGCTCACCGCCGCCGACAGGGCCGCCCGGGACGTGGCCATGGACGGCCCGTACCAGGTCAGGTCGCGACCCGACACCAGTGCTGTCTTCATGCCGGCGAAGGCCTCGGGGCCGTCGTCGGGTCCGAACGGGTAGGGCTCATCGGGTAGCAGCACCAGGTCCGGCCTCGGGTCGACCAGGGCCTCCAGGTCGACCTTGGGATAGCGGTCCTCACCGTCACCGAACAGGACGGTGAGGCCCAGCCGCTGGAGCAGGTCGCCGCCGAACGTGCGGCCACCGACCACCATCCAGGGGTCCCGCCAGATGGGGACCACCACCCGGGCGGGGGGCAGGGTGGACGGGCGCTGCCACTCGGCCGTGGCGGTGGCCAGCCAGCCGGGCTCGTCGGCACCCAGCACCTCCACCAGCAATCGGCGCAGCGACTCCAGGGCCTGGTCCACCGATTCGACCACCGTGACCCACACCGGGATGCCCACCCCCCTCATGCGCTCGACGTCGATACGCCGGTTCTCCTCCCGATTGGCCACCACCAGGTGGGGCCGGAGTCGGCCGATGGCCCGGTGGTCCGGGTTCTTGGTCCCCCGCACCCGATCCACCTCGAGGTGGGAAGGATGGGTGCACCAGTCGGTGGCCCCCACCAGCACCTCCGGCACCGTGGCCGCCAACGCCTCGGTCAGCGACGGGACCAACGAGATCACCCGGGTGGGCCGCCGCACCAAGTCCAGCTCATAGCCGGTGTCATCGTGGAGGGTGGGCGCCGACCCGGTCACGGCTCGGGCTCCACGGGGTTCAGGTGGCCGGTACGGAGCCGATGCCGTGGAATATCAGTTCCCACAGATCCTCCGCCGAGTTCCCTTCGTGGGGGTGCACGGACATGCCGCCGATGGTCGACGAGAAGGTGTTGAACATGATGGCCTCGAGGACCACGCCGACGATAGGACCGTGGCTCTGCCCGGCCCGCACCGCGCCGGCCGCCACCGCCTGGTCGAGGACCTCCTCGAACAGGGCCACCAGAGGAGAGAACACCCGGGCCGCCTCCTTCGGATGCTCGGTGAGCAACTGCTGGGCGAACTCGGCCATGAAGGGGGCCCGCCCGCTGACCCCGGGCTGACCGTCCTCCGTCGGGCGGCACAGCCGGTAGTACTCCACCACGAAGCAGTGCAGGCGCTCGAGCGCATCGTCCTGCGCCGCCACCCTCTCCCCCAGGTACTCGGTGGTGGTCCGGACCGACTCTTCGAACAGGGCCAGGAGGAGCTCGTGCTTACCGCCGAAGTACTGATAGAAGCTGCGGAGCGATTGACCCGAGCGATCGACCACCTCTTGGACCGTGAAGTCCTTGCCCGAGCCCGAATTGAAGAGCTCGATGGCGGCGTCGAGGAAGCGCTGTACCCGGGTTTCGGCCCGCAACCGGGCCGAATCGAGAGAGCGGGCCACCGCCAACTCCCGCCAACTGAGACTCTCAGGCTCCATCTCGCCGGCTGCCACCTCTTGCTCGATCACTGGGGAAAGGCTACCCGATATGGGAAATACAGTGAATCTCAAAAAATGAGGGCGTTCCCATCTTCTGGAGAGAACGAGATTCTGTCCGAGAACCACGCTCCCCGGACAGGCCCGCCGGAGGTCGGCGCCACCCGGTCAGATCGACCGGGTTCGCCCGTCCACGCGGCTCACCGGTCCTTTTCGAGGACCCGGTCGAGGTTGGCCCGCAGCTCCGGCGAGAGGAACGACCGGTCCTCGGCGGCCAGGGCGAAGTCCAGGGTGGCCAGCACCGCCCGCTCCAGATGGAGGTTGAGGATCCGCTTGGTGTCCTCGACCGCTCGTCGGGGCAGCTTGGCTATCCGGTTGGCACAGTCCATGGCCTGGTCCAGCACCTCGTCGTCGGGGCAGACGTGGTTGACCAGGCCGATTTCGGCTGCCCGCCGGGCCGGGATGCGGTCACCGGTCAGGGCGTACTCCTTGGCCAGTTGCAGGCTCATCAGGAGGGGCCAGGTCACCGGGCCGCCATCGGCGGCCACCAGGCCCATCAACACGTGCGGGTCGGCCAGGTGGGTGCTCTCGGCCATGTAGACGATGTCCGACAGGGCGACCAGGCTGCACCCCAGGCCCACCGCGGCGCCGTTGACCGCGGCCACGATCGGCACCCGGCACCCCACCATGCCGGTCACGATCTGGCGGCCGTGGGCCAGGGTCTCCCGGCGACGATCGCCGTCACGGGCCAGTTCATCCAGGTAGGTGAAGTCCCCACCGGCAGAGAAGGCCTTCCCGTTCCCGGTCAGCACCACCGCCCGGGCCTCGTGGTCCGCATCGATCTGGGGGAAGAGACCGGCCAGGCCCCGATGCAGCTCGTGGTTGGTGGCGTTGAGCCGGTCCGGCCGGTTGAGCCTGACCACCCGGATCGGACCCTCGATGACCACCTCGAGCTCGTCGGGCACGTCGTACACCGTGCTCATGCCCCGGCCGATCCGACAGCGTGGGTGGCGATGTAGACCATGGTGCTCCTCCCGGTTCGCGACCGACGTACGATAGCATCAATCTCCATTTAGCAGAACTACGTTTCCGCTGCCGCATCGCCGGCCGGAGCGGCTCAGGAATCGGGCAGCATGAGCATGCGGCGGGCCACCAGATTCCGCTGGATCTGTGAGGTCCCGCCCATGACGCTCTGGGCCCGGCTGTAGAGGTAGGTCTTCAGCCAGGTGTCCTCGCCGAGCCCGTGGTCCATGCCGCCGATGCTCAGTGCGGCGTGACCCACCGTCTGCTCCACCGAGGTCATCAGCAACTTGTCGACCGAGCCCTGCGGGCCGTGGGTGATGCCGTCGAGTCGGTCCGAAAGTCGCCGAGCGACATGGCGGCGCAGCATCTCGACCTCCACGATGGCCCAGCCCAACTCGTCGAGCTGATCGGCCCGGAATCGCCCGGGATCGGCCTGCACCTTGGCGGTGAGCTGGTTGACCGCCTTGGCGTAGCGGGCCACGTACCCGAGCTCACCAGGCTCGCGTTCGTGACTCACCACGGTCATGGCCAACCGCCAACCCTCCCCGGGCTCGCCGATCATGTTGGCGGCCGGAACCCGGGCGGCGTCGAAGAGGACCTCACCGAACTCCTTGGTGACCCCGTTGATCATCCGGAGCGGTCGCTGCTCGATGCCGGGCTGGCCCATCGGCACGGCGAAGGCCGAGATACCGCGGTGCTTGGCCACCTCGTGGTCGGTCCGGGCCAGGACCAGGCACCAGTGGGCCTCGTCGGAGTAACTGGTCCACACCTTGTGGCCGCTGATCACATACTCGTCACCGTCACGGTCGGCCCGGGTGCGCAACGAGGCCAGATCGGACCCGGCGTCCGGCTCGCTGAACCCCTGGCACCAACGGTCGCGCCCGTTGACGATGCCGGGGAGGAACCGCCGCTGGATGTCCTCGCTGCCGTGCTCCAGTATCCCCTGGACCAGGTAGCCCAGGCTCGGGCGGGGTGGCGCTCCGGCCGCGGCCAACTCCTCGTCCACGATCACCTCGTAGACCGTCGACAGCCCCCGGCCGCCGATAGCCGAGGGCCAGGACATGCCGAAGAAGCCGGCGTCGTAGAGCGAGTGGTGCCAGGCGGCCATTCCCGCCCAATACTCGTCGTCGGTCGAGGAGGTGGGTAGGCCGGGGTTGTGGCCCACCAACCACTGGCGCAGCCGCGCCCGGAACTCGGCCTCGGCCGGAGCGTCACGGAAGTCCATCGCCACCTCCGATGCCCCGGTGTCCGAGCACCCGGGCCAAGCTGGCCCCGGCCCCGCCCAGGAGCTCACCCGAGACCAGGGCCCGCCGGAGGTAGAGGTGGGCGGAGCACTCCCAGGTGTTGCCGATCCCGCCGTGCACCTGGATGGCCGTCTCGCAGACCGCCCGGGCAGCCCGGGTGCAGTAGGCCTTGGCTACCGCCGCCGCCTCCAGGGCGTCTGCGGCAGGGAGCTCGTCCACGGCCCACGCCGCGTACAGCGTGACGCTGTGTGCTCCTTCGGCTTGGACGAAGGCATCGGCCAGCAGGTGTTGGACGGCCTGGAAGGACCCGATGGCCACCCCGTACTGCCGGCGCTCCACGGCATACCCGGTGGCCAGTTGCACCGCCCCGCGCATGGCGCCCACCAGGTCGGCACAGGCCAGGGAGAGCCCCAATGCGTTCCAACGCTGCAGGGCGTCAGGAGCGACCGGTGGGGCGGCGGGCTCGACGGGCGACACCTCGACCATCGGGTCGATGGCCATCGAGGGCCGGGTCAGATCGATGCCGGCGGGCACGCCACCGAGCCCCACCTGGGCCAGATGGAGGCCGTCGGATCGGGTTACCAGGAGCAACGCCGTAGAGGACCCCGCCGCGTCCACGGCCACCATCGGCGGAGGCTCGCTCCCCTCACCGGTGGACGCCACCGCGGAGAGATCGTCGAGGAAGGCCACCGTCTCGAGCGCAGCGGGGTCCGGAGCCCCGGCCAACCGCCGGAGCTCGCCGGCCATGACCGGGCCGAAGAACGCCACGTCGGCCAGGCCCCGACCGAGCTCCTCGGCCACGATGGCCGCTTCCACTCCCGATGCCATGGGCCTTCCGCCTTCGGCCGGGGCCCGGAGGTCCCGCCATCCCGAGGCGGCCACTGCGGCATCGAGCTTGGCCGTTCGTTCCGGGTCGCCGAGATCGCCGACCGCGTGGGGACCGAGTTGCCCCACCAGTCGGGCCGCAGCGTCTCGAAGCGCCTCCTGCTCCTCGGAGTACCGGACGTCCATCAGGAGTTGCGGGACGCCGAGGCCAGCCGGTCGGACCACTCGTCGCGGAGGGTGCGTCGCAGCACCTTCCCCGACGGCAGACGGGGGATCTCCTCCACGACCACGACATGGTGCAGACGCTTGTAGGTGGCCAGGGCGTCGGCCACCCGCGCCGCCAGCTCCCCATCAGCCACCGGAACGGCCGGATCGAGTTTGACCGCGGCCGCAGGCACCTCGCCGGCCCGCTCGTCGGCCACGCCGAACACCGCGCAGTCGAGCACAGCCGGATGACCGAGCAGGACCGCTTCCAACTCGGCCGGGGCCACCTGGAACCCGCTCACCTTGATCATCTCCTTCGACCGGTCGGTGAGGTGGACCCAGCCTTCGGGCTCCAACCACCCGACATCACCGGTCCGGTACCAGCCGTCGGCGAAGGCGTCGGCGGTAGCGTCGTCGGGCAGGTAGCCGGCCATCACCGAACGGCTCCGGACCTGTATCTCACCCACCTCCCCCGGGGCCAGGACGGAGCCGTTCTCGAGGTCGGCGATCCGGAGCTCCACGCCGGCCGGTGGCAGTCCAGCCGAGTCCAGCCGCCACTCATCGGGACGGTCCACCGGATTACTGGTGATCACCGGCACCTCGCTGGCCCCGTAGGCCGGCAGCCAACGGACGCCGGTCCGCTCGGTCACCACCCGGGCCACGCTCTCGCTCACCGGCGTGGCCCCCCACATGATGTAACGGAGCGAAGAGAGATCGTGCGCTTCGAGATCGGGGTAGTTGGCCAGGGCCAAGGCAATCGGTGCCACCGCCATCTCCAGGGTCATCCGCTCGGCACTGATGCGGCGGAGAACCTCGTCGAGGTCGAACCGTCGGTGCAACCGAACGGTCGCTCCGGCCGACACCGCGGCCAGCAGGTTGAGGAGCCCGAGGATGTGCGAGGGTGGGGTGGCCACCTGGAAGCGGTCATCTGGACCGAGGCCGAGGACGGTGACCCAGTGCTGGGTGGCCAGACCCATCGACTCATGGGTGTGCCGGACCGCTTTGGGCAGACCGGTGGTGCCCGAGCTGAAGACCAGAACGGCCTCGTCGGACCCGTCCACTCCCGCAGGCCCCATCGGGGCGCCGTCACCGCCGAACGGGTTCACCGAGTCGTCGTCGAGGTCGGTCACCCCGGCCGGGCCCAGACGACCGGCCAGCAGGTCCACCCCGTCTCCGTCGGCCACGGCGTGGACCGGTCCGGTCAGGTCCAGGGCGTGTCCGACCTCGGTGGCCTTCCAGGCCGGACTCAGGGTGACGGCGGCGGCCCCCAGCTTGCTGGCTCCGTAGACCGCGGCGATGAACTCCATGCGATTGGCGGTCATCAGGGCCACCCGATCGCCGCTGGTCACGCCGCGGGACGCCAGGTGGCGGGCGAAGGAGTTGCTCAGGCCGTCCAATGCCTCGAACGACCAGGCCCGGTCACCGCTCCGCACGAAGTCGCGGCCCCCGAACCGGAGCGCGGCCGACTCGAGCGCCTCGTGCATCAGGGGAGTGGCCATTGGAAACCATCTTCTCCAATTTGAGATCGACCGTCAACAATTGGGAGATATAGACTTCTCCGATATGCAGATTGGATACGCGAACTGATGGCCGACGACGAGGATGTCCGCCAGGAGATCGTCGGGACAGTCCGCCGGTTTGTGTCCCGCCAAGTCATCCCGGTGGCCTCCGGGCTCGAGCATGAGGACCGGTTCCCGGCCGAGATCGTCGAGGGGATGCGGGGGCTGGGCCTGTTCGGGGTGACCATTCCCGAGGCCTACGGAGGGCTCGGACTCGACCTGCTGACCTACATCGGGGTCATCGAGGAGTTGGCCTACGGGTGGATGAGCCTGACCGGGGTGATCAACACCCACACCATGGCCGCCACCCTGCTCATGCAGCACGGTAACGAAGAGCAGAAGCAGCGGTGGCTGCCGGTGATGGCAGCCGGCGACCGACGGGGGGCGCTGTCGCTCTCCGAGCCCGATGCCGGCAGCGACACCCGGAACATCGCCTGCCGGGCCGAGCGCGACGGGGACGAGTACGTCCTCAACGGGACCAAGGCCTGGGTGACCAACGGCGAGCGGGCCGGGCTGGTGGCGTTGGCCGCCAGGACCGAGGAGGGCATCTCGGCCTTCATCGTGGAGAAGGAGCCGGGGCCGCACTTCGAGGGGATCTCGGTGAGCAAGCACGTGGGCAAGCTGGGGTACCGGGGCGTCGAGACCGTGGAGATGGCCTACACCGACCATCGCATTCCGGCCGGCAACCTCATCGGCGAGCCGGGCCGGGGCCTGCCCCAGATCCTCGGCGTACTGGAGATCGGACGCATCAACATCGCGGCGCGGGCGGTCGGTGTGGCCCGGGCCGCCTTCGACGCCGCTCTGACCTACGCCCAGCAACGGAGCACCTTCGGCAAGCCCATCGCCGAACACCAGGCCATCCAGCTCAAGTTGGCCGACATGGCCACCCGCCTGGAAGCGTCCCGCCTGCTCACCCGCAACGCCGCCGAACGCAAGACCGCCGGTCTGCGCTGTGACGTGGAGGCCGGCATGGCCAAACTGTTCGCCAGCGAGACCGCCCTCGAACTGGCCACCGAGGCCATGCGGATCCACGGCGGCATCGGCTACACCACCGACCTGCCGGTCGAGCGGTACTACCGGGACGCCCCACTCATGGTCATCGGCGAGGGCACCAACGAGATCCAGCGGCTGGTCATCGCCCGGGGCCTGCTGGCCCGGGCCCGCCGCTCGGACTAGTCGCAGCGGCTGCCACCCCCGCCCCGGCCAGGCAGTAAGCAATGGGGATGGTGTTGACCGGTCGGGCCAGCGCGGCGGAGTGGGCGCTCAGCCAGGCCGAGGCGGTCCGTGAGAGCCCGCAGGCTCGCCTCGAGCTGATCAAACGGACCTACGGCGGGCCCGAAGGCCGGGCCGCCCGTCACCTCCCGTTCCGCCGGGCGGCCCTATCCTTCATGCACTGGCAGCTCCGTCGGGGCGTGCTCGAGCCACTGAGCGCCACGCCGCCGGGCAGCCCGTGGTGGCGGGCGGTGAACGAACGACTGCTGCGCGACGGGTGCGAGGCCATGGCGCGCAGCGGGGGCCTGGGGGGAGCGATCTCCGCGGACAGCGTCGGGCTGTGGATGTCCTTTGTGGCCCACCCGACGGCCCGCACCTGGTACCGGGCCCATAACGCCAGCATCGTCTCGGCCTATCTCGAGCACCTCGACCTGACCGACGGCGAGAGCCGTCCGGAGCGGTTCTTCTTGAACGTGGTGCTCCTGCGGGTGCTCTACGCCCACGCCCTGGTGGCCCGGCCGCGGCTGGCCCTCGGTGGGCTCGCACCCCTGGGGCCGTTGCTCGGCGACCCCCGGGTGGGGATGACGGGACTGTTCCTCTCGCTGTCGCGGGTGCTGCCCGATCGGTACCCCCTGGACGATCAGGTCGCCGACCACGTGGCGGCGGAGCAGCACATCGGCCGGATGCTGGACTACGGGATCATCGCCCCGCGCCTCCAACAGCTCTACGAGTGGTCGGCCCACGAACTCGACCAGCCGGCCCTGCTCGGGTGCATCCACCAGGGCAGTCCCACCTACGCCTGGTCCTTCGCCGACCGCCAGGTGTGGCACCCGGGACGTCTGCCGGCCACGGTCCGGACCATTCGCCGGGTGTTGCCGCCCCGCGACACGCCGGCCTGATGGGGGGGTCTGATCAGGACCGGCGCTCAGCCACCTCGGCCAGCACCTCGTCGGTGTGCTGGCCGAGCCCGGGTACCGGTCCCCGCCGCCCCCCGTCGACGTCGGAGAAGCTCACCGGCCCGTTGACCGACCGCTGCACCGCCCCCCGCCCGCCGCCGTCGATCTCCACGATGCCCTCGTTCTCCAACAGCTGCGGGTCCTCGACCACCTCGGCCGGAGTCTGGGCCGGGGCCCACCACACCCCTTCGGCGTCGAACCGTTCCGCCCACTCGGCCATCGGTCGCTCGGCGATGATCCCGTCCAGGATGGCGATGACCTCGACCCGGTTCCGCCGGATGGACGAGGCATCGGAGAAACGCGGATCCTCCAGCAGCTCGAGATGGTCCAGGGCCCGGCAGACCGCGGCGATGTGGCGCCCGGCCTCCAGGCCGGTGAGGAAGAACCAACTGCCGTCGGCGGCCCGGTAGGGATTCATCAAGGGTGCCTGATTGCGATCCCGGGGTTCGGCCCGGGCCACTTTGCCCAGAGTCATCTGCAGCCCGAGGTCCCATCCCAGCACGTAGGTGCCGGTGCGGAGGAGCGACACCTCGACCACCCGTCCCCGACCGGTGGCGCGCTGCTCCATCACTGCGGCCAGCACCCCACCGAGGGCAGCCAGACCGGTGATGTGGTCGCCGATCCCCCCTCGGGCGTTGAGCGGGTTCCCCTCATGGTCGGCCATCTGCATCGACAGGCCGGACCGGGCCCAGAACGCCCCGATGTCGTAGGTGGGTCGGTTGCGGTCGTCGCCGTGCAGCCCGTAGCCGCTGATGCTGCAGTAGACCAGCCGGGGATGGCGGTCGACGGTGGCCTCCGGCTCCAGTCCCAGTCCTTCGAGGGAGTCCGGCCGGAGGTTGGTGATGAACACGTCGGCCGTGTCGAGGAGGTCCTCGAGGCTCTGTCGGCCCTCGGCCTGGCGCAGATCGAGCACCACACTCCGCTTGCCCCGGTTGTCGAGGGAGAAGGCCGGATTGGGCATGTCGCTGTCGATGCCCAGCGAGCCGAACACCTGGCGCATGGGATCGCCTCCCGGTGCTTCGACCTTGATGACGTCGGCTCCCCAGTCGGCCAACAGCGCCGCCGCCGCCGGCGCTGCCACCCACACGCCCAGCTCCACCACCCGGAGGCCGGCGAAGGTGGACAGTCCCGACCCGGAGTCGGGGCTCACGTCCCGGCTCCTGCGCCGCCGGGCGCAACCCGCTGGCGCAAGAGGTCCTTCATCACCTTGCCGGTGGCGTTGAGGGGCAGCTCATCGATCAGCTCCACCACCCTGGGGGCCTTGTAGTTGGCCATGGTGGCCCGGCACCACTCGACGATCTCGGGGGCCGAGGCCTCCTCCGAGGCCGGCACCACGAAGGCCATGCCCACCTCGCCGAGGCGGGCGTCGGGGATACCGATCACCGCCACCTGTCGGACCTCGGGGTGGGCCAGCATGAGCTCCTCGATCTCGGCGGGATAGGCGTTGAACCCTCCCACGATGAACATGTCCTTGATCCGCCCGACGATACGGAGGTAACCGTGCTCGTCCACGGTGCCGAGGTCACCGGTATGCAGCCAACCGTCCGGGGAGAGAGCCTGCCGGGTGGCCTCGGGATCGTCCAGGTAGCCGGCCATGACGCTCCCGCCGCGCAGCACCACCTCGCCGGGCTCACCGGTGTCGACGTCCCGTTCGCCCTCGACGATGCGCACCTCGAAGCCGGGGCGCGGCCGGCCCACGGTGGTGGCGATGGTCTCGACGTCGTCGTCCGGAGAGGTCGAGGCGGCCGTTCCGGCTTCGGTCAGTCCGTACCCGGTGATGACCATGGAGAAGGGCAGTTCGTCGTGGATGCGGCGCACCAACTCGACCGGGATGTCGGCCGCGCCGGTCACCGCCACCCGCAAGGTGGCCAGCTGATGGCCGGCCCGGTCCGGATGGTCCAGTATCGACTGATAGAGGGTGGGCGGCCCGGGCAGCACCGTGACCCGCTCGGCGTCGACCCGGCTCAGGACGTGGTCGACGTCGAACACCGCTTCGGGGAGCATGGTGGCGCCGGCGGCCACGCAGGCCAGGATGCCCGCCTTCAACCCGAACATGTGGAAGTACGGGTTCATCATGAGGTACCGGTCGTCAGGGCCCAGCCCGGTCATGGTGACCCAGTCGGTGGCCACCGCCAGGGTCCGCCTGTGGGTCATGACCACACCCTTGGGCCTACCGGTGGTGCCCGAGGTGAACAAGATGTCCGAGGGATCGTCGGCGCCGAGCTGCCCGGCTCGTTGATCGGCCACCTGCCGGTGGGTGTCACTGGCGCGGTCCTTGAACGCCTCCCACGAGTGGGCCCCGTCCGGCACCCTCCCGCGGGCCACGACGACGGTCTCCAGGTCGGGCAGCGCCGTGCCGGTCGAACGGAGCATGGCCAGGTAGTCGGTCCCGAGGAAGTCGGTGACCGTCACCAGGGCCCGGGCCCGGCTCCGGAGGAGCAGGTCGACAGCTTCGGCCCCTTTGAAGCGGGTGTTGATGGGGACCAGCACCGCCCCGGCGTGGAAGAGGCCGAGGGCCGCCGCCACCCACTCGGCACTGTTGAAGGCCCAGATGGCCACCCGGTCACCCGGTTCGACACCGGATGCGGCCATGGCGGCGGCAACGGTGCGGGCCTCGTCGGCCAGCTCGGCGTAGGTCAGTCGGTTCGGGCCGTCCTCGATGGCCATCCGGTCGCCGTACCGTTCGGCCGCGCTGATGGTGACGGCCGGGATGGTCAGGCCCGGGTCGCCGCCTGCGTTCATCGGGTGACGAGATCGGCGACGTTCATCAACCGCGCCAGGTTTCCTCCCATGATCTTGGCCACGGCCTCGTCGTCCAACCCCTCCAACTCGTCCACGTAGGTGGCCGGGTCGGCCAGCCCCTCGGGGTGGGGGTAGTCCGAGCCGAAGAGCACGTGGTCCACCCCGATGAGCTCAGCCAGAGCGCCGAGGTCCTCCTCCCAGAACGGGCTGATGTAGATGTTGCGCTTGATGACGGCCACCGGATCCTCGAGGAACTCCTGGGGCATCTTCTTGTACACATCGGCCATGTTCTTCAACAACGGCTCCACCCAGCTGCTGCCGTTCTCGATCACCGCCACCTTGAGGGTCGGGAACCGCGACAGGGCGCCGTGGCACACCAGGGCGGAGACGGCGTCCTCGACCGGGCGCCAGGCCGACAGCATCCGGAAGGCCTGCGGTTGGAACGGGAGCATCTCGGAGTTGGTACCCATCCAGTCGTTGGCGTAGCGCTCGTACCCACTGTCCGAGGAGTGCATGGCCACCAGGATGTCGTGGTCGACAACCTTCTGCCAGAACGGATCGAACTCCTCCAGGCCGAAGGAGCGGGGTCCCCGGTAGCCCGCCACCGGAGCCGGCCTGATGAGCACCACCCGGGCGCCGCGTTCTATCACCCACTCCAGCTCTTCGATGGCCCGCTCCACGATGGGCAGGGTGATGACCGGGGTGGCGAAGATGCGACCCTCGTAGTCGAACGACCACGTCTCGTGGAGCCATTGATTGAGAGCGTGGATGGCGGCGTGGGTGAGCTCGGGGTCGTCGCGCATCCGCTCCTCGACCAGGCTGGCCAGGGTGGGGAACATCAGGGCGCGGTCGATGCCCTGTTCGTTCATCAGCTCGAGCCGGGCCTCGGGGCCGCGAAAGGCCGGGATGGCCTTCATGGGCTCCCCGAAGATCTCGCGCCGGCTCTTTCCCTCCGGATTGCCCAGGCGGAAGTAGTCCTCCTGGGCCCCGGGACGGGCCACCACATCGAACGTCGGGTTGGGGATGTACTCGCTGATCTGGCCCCGGATGACGATTTTGGTGCGACCCCGGACCTCGACGTAGTCGATGGCACCCCGGTACCGCTCGGGCAGGTACTTGGTCAGGGCATCGCGGGTTTCGTAGAGATGGTTGTCGGCATCGAACAACGGGATGCTCAGCGCGGGCTTCGACATGGCTCTTCCTCCGGATCCGCTCCCATCGGGTGGTACCCCGACCGAGAATCATGCAGCAATCGCGGTGCCGTCTCCACTGGTGAGAATGGCACTATGTATAGATGAGAGTATCATTTCAACGTTTGACGCGCCACCAGCCCAGGGCCACCGAGTCCACCCCCGGACGCAGGTCTTCCTCCAGCGGCCGATAGTCCTATCCGCTCCCACAGACGGCCCCGGGTACTGAGAACGCGCTTCTTGTATTTGTGCCATATTGGTTTTGTACGCCAATTTGGTTTTCTACGCCGATCAACAGCCGGTCCGTTGCAGGGCGAAAGGTGAACAATGGCACTGCGCAGAGAGACCGCTACTCGAGGGCGCACCATGCGCCACGGAGGGGGGCAGGGATGACCACCATGGAATCCGACGTCTACTACGACCCGTACGACTTCGAGATCGACTCGGACCCGTACCCGGTCTGGAAGCGACTGCGGGACGAGCAGCCGCTGTACTTCAACGAGCGCTACGACTTCTACGCCGTGAGCCGCTTCGACGATGTCGACCGGTGCTCGAGGGATTGGGAGACCTACATCTCCGGCAAGGGGACCCTGCTCGAGATCATCAAGAGCGACATGGAGATGCCGCCCGGATCCATCATCTTCGAAGACCCTCCCACCCACCACATCCACCGCCGCCTGCTCTCCCGGGTCTTCACGCCCCGCAACATCAACGGCCTGGAGCCGAAGATCCGCGAGTTCTGCGCCCGCAGCCTCGATCCGCTGGTCGGGTCGGGAGGCTTCGACTTCATCGCCGACCTCGGCGCGCAGATGCCCATGCGCACCATCGGGATGCTGCTGGGCATCCCCGAAAGCGATCAGGAGGCCATCCGCGACACCATCGACGACGGCCTCCGCCTGACCGAGAGCGCCATGCCCGACGTCGGAGCGGCCTATGCCCAGGGCATGACCGCGGGCGAGGGCTTCGCCGAGTACATCGAGTGGCGGGCCACGCACCCCTCCGACGACCTGATGACCGATCTGCTCAACGCCGAGTTCGAGGACGAGACCGGTACCGTGCGCCGGATGACCCGCGAGGAGGTGCTGGGCTACGTCAACCTCCTGGCTGCAGCGGGCAATGAGACCACCACCCGCCTGATCGGATGGACCGGGAAGGTCCTGGCCGATCACCCCGATCAGCGCCGGGCCCTGGTGGAGGATCGCACGCTGGTGCCGAACGCCATCGAAGAGCTGCTGCGCTTCGAGTCGCCGTCACCGGTACAGGCCCGGTACGTGACCAAGGACGTCGAGCACTACGGACAGGCGGTTCCGGCCGGTAGCGCCATCCTCCTGCTCACCGCGGCGGGTAACCGCGACGAGCGCAAGTTCCCCGACGCTGACCGGTTCGACGTGCGCCGGACCATCGACCATCACCTGGCCTTCGGCTACGGGATCCACTTCTGCCTGGGGTCCGCCCTGGCCCGGCTGGAAGGGCGGATCGCCCTCGACGAAGTGCTCCAGCGCTTCCCCACCTGGGAGGTGGACCGGGACCGGGCTGTTCAGGCCCGGACGTCAACGGTCCGGGGCTGGGAGACCCTGCCGGTCATCACCCCGGTGGGTTGAGCATGAGCGAGGACAGCTCTTCCCTCAGAACGGTGGTGGTGGGGGCCTCGAGTGGCCTGGGCCGTTCCATCGCCACCGGCCTGGGTCACCGCGGCGCCACCGTGGCCCTGCTGGCGCGGCGCCACGACCGCCTGGTCGACGCAGCCAAAGAGGCCGGGCCCGGATCGCTGGCCATCGCCTGCGACGTGACCGATGAGGGGTCCGTCCGGAGCGCCATCGACGAGGCAGCCACGGGCCTGGGTGGCATCGATGCCCTCATCTACGCCACCGGGGTGGGGCCGCTCGGCCCTCTGATCGATGCCGGTGCCGAAACCTGGCGGCGGACCCTCGATACCAACGTGGTCGGAGCAGCCCTGGTCACGGCGGCCGCCATGCCCCACCTCACCGAGACCCGGGGGGTGGCCGCCTACCTGTCGTCGATCAGCGGCTCGATGACCCCGCCCTGGCCGGGCCTGGGGGTCTACGGGACCAGCAAGGCCGCCCTGGAGACCATGATCGAGGCCTGGCGGGGCGAGCATCCGGCGGTCGGATTCACCCGGGTCATCGTGGGCGACTGCGCCGGGGGCGAGGGGCCGAACGTGACCGGCTTCGCCGACGACTGGGACTGGGACGTGGCCGCCGAGTTCCATCCCATCTGGGAGCGGAGGAACTACCTCAGTGGTTCCCTGGTCGACGTCGAGGAGCTGGTACGGATGGTGGACACCGTGCTTCGGTGCGGGGCCACGGCCTGTATCCCCTCGGTGGCGGTGACGCCCCGCCGGCCCGGCTGAGACCGGGCGCCCTGACCGACCCCGCTCCCTGCGCCGCTCAGGCCGGTAGCTCCCGGCCCATCAGGAATTTGGCGATGAGGGTGGCATCGGGGAAGGAGCCGGTGATGCCCGAGCTCATGTAGCCGGCGTCGGTGATCATGGTGATCCCGGTGATGGCGGAGGCCGCGTCGCTGCACAGGAAGACCAGCGGATAGGCCTGCTCCAGGGCGGTGGAGGCCTCGATCCCCAGCTCCCCCCGGTAGTCGGCGCCGAACCCCAACCAGGTCTCCTTGTTGGCTTCGGCCAGGGGCGTCTCGGTGGGCCCGGGGCAGATGGCGTTGATGCGGATGCCCTGCTTCAACAGCGGGAAGGCCCGACTGGCCACGTAGGCGCAGATGGCCTGCTTCATCGACATGTAGTCGGCCTTGCCGTGCTCCGCCACCCACTGCGCGCCGGTGTCGAAGTCCGGCGTCTCGATGAGCTCCAGCAGTTCGGGGAGGTTGGCCTCCCAACCCAGGCCGGCCGCCGACGAGATGAACCCGATGGCCGAACCCCGGCCCAAGGTGCCCTCCGTTACCAGGCGGTCGATCATGTGACGGTGGCCGAGGAAGTTGATCTTGTCGATGCCCGGGGTTCCGTCCGCCACCCCGGCGCACGACAGCAGGGCGTCCACCGGCCCACCGCACTCGTCGATGGCCGCATCGATAGAGGCCCGATCGGCCAGGTTCACGTGGATGGCGGTGACCCCGGGCAGCGTGACGTCGGCGAAATCCATCACCACCACGTCGGCCCCGGCGTCCTGCACCAACTCCGCCGCGGCGGCCCCCATGCCGGTGGCCCCTCCGACCACCAGGACCCGCTTCCCGTCGTAGCGAAATGCGTCAGCAATCGACATGTCCAGCTCCTGTCTACGTGTGGTTGGTGCTCAGGCGAATGGTTGCGAGGTGATCAGGCCACCACGCCGCGGATCTTGAGGTCGATGATGGCATCCGGATCCAAGCCGATCTGGGCCAGAATGGCATCGCCCTGCTCGTTGAACTCGGGGGCGCGGCCGGGTGCGGCCGGCTCCTCGTCGAACTGTACCGGGGCTGCCACCAGTTGGAACGGCGTGCCGGCCGCCGTCCGGCACTCCTGCAGGTAGCCGTTGGCCACGCTCTGCGGATCGGCCACCGCCTCCAGGGTGTCCTGCACCACGGCCCACTGCCCGGCGAAGGTGGCCAGGCGCTCCCGCCACTGGTCCAGGGTGGCCGAGGCGAATACCCCGGTCAGGATGTCGATGGCCTCGGTGCTGTTGGCCATCAGGGAGGCGTGGTCGGCGAACCGGGGATCGGTGGCCAGCTCCGGACGCCCGACCGTCTCGCACAGCAGCGGCCAGTACTTGCCCGGTTGGAGGCAGGTGAAGGCCAGGACCCGGCCGTCCCCGGTCTTGTAATTGCGCGAACAGGGGGTTGGACGAGGGACGATCGTCCGGCGGGGGTTTCCACGGCATGTCCAACACCAGGGAGAGGGCCACGGCCTGACCCATGGCCCACAGTCCCACCCCGAGCAACGAGACGTCCACGATGGTGGCCTCGCCGGTGCGCTCCCGGTGGAAGAGGGCCCCCATGATCCCGCCGGCGATGGTCATGGCCCCGATGGAGTCGCCGAAGCCGGGGGCCGGGGGAACCGGGGTCAACTCGTACTCGGGACGTTGGGCCCCGACGGCGATGCCTGAGCGGGACCAGAAGGCCAGCGAGTCGTAGGAGCCCTTGTCGGCGTCAGGACCGCGCTCACCCTGGCCGGTGCCGCGCACATAGATGATGTCGGGGTTGTGGGCCCGAATCTCCTCGACCCCGATCTTGAGCTTCTGGCGGACACTCGGGAGCTTGTTGGTGAGGAACACGTCAGAGGTGGCCGCCAGCTTGTAGAGGATCTCCAGACCTTCCGGGGAGGCCAGATCGAGCCCCAGGCTCAGCTTCCCGCGGTTGGAGTGCTCCAACAGGGCGTGGACATCGCCCGGGACCAGGGCCAGACCGGTCGAGGCCAGGCCGCGCATGGCGTCACCGCGTTCGACGTGCTCGATCTTGATCACCTCGGCACCCCAGTCCGACAGCAGGGCCGACGCCGCCGGGACGAAGGTGTGCTCGGCCACTTCGAGGATCCGGACGCCCCGCAGTACAGCAGTCACTACCAACCTCCGACGATCTCTGTACGGCGGGACGGAGCAGATCCGTCATCCCCCAGGCTCCTGCCGTCTGACCCGGGAGCTATCAGAGCCTCGCATCCCAGAATCGGCATGTGCACTCTAACCCTGAGAGACTGGCGTTCTCAACTTACGTCGGGGGGCACCCAGGCCGGCGGCCGCTTCTCCATGAAGGCCCGCATCCCCTCACGGGGCTCGTCGGAGTGGTCGAGGGCCCAGAACATCATGGGGTAGTCGATGACCCCGTAACGCTCGTTGAGCATCCGCTTGACCTGGGCCCGTGCCGCCGGAGCGGTCCGGAGGACCTGGCGGGCCGCGGTGGTGGCCGCCTCCCGGAGGTCGTCGTGGGGGACCACCCGGGCAATCAGCCCCATGGCCAGGGCCTCGGCGGCACCGAAGGTCCGGGCCGACAGCAGGAGGTCCCGGGCCACGGCCATGCCCACATGGACCGGCAGGGCGGCGACATAGGTGGCGTCGGGGATGCCCCGGAGGAGCTCGGGCACCCGGAACGTGGCCCGCTCGCTCACCACGGCGATGTCCGCCATCATGGCGATCAGCAACCCGCCGGCCTGGCAGATCCCGTTGACGGCGGCGATCACCGGCGCCGGGCTGTCCCGGATGGCCAGGAAGGGCAGGACGTCCTGGCCGGTCACGTCCGGGAAGGCGTCCCCGGGCTCCGAGCGCCCCCCGAGGTCGCCGCCGGGAGCGAACACGTCGTCCACGCCGGTGATGATCAGCGCGGCCAGGTCGGGGTCCTCGTTGACCAGGCGAACGGCCCGTTTGAGCCCGTAGTACATGGCCGGGGTCAGGGCGTTCCGGGCCTGGGGCCGGTCGATCACACACCAGGCGATCGACCCGTCCCGCTCCAACCGCAGGGACGAGGTACCGAGTTCATCATCCATCCGACACCCCGCTCCTCACGCAGCCCGATCGCATCGCCGTACCCGACGGCCCGGCGTGGCCCAGTCTGGCACGGCACTCCCCCTCTCGTAATCCGGTAATGAAGTATCGGTTTTGCGATAATCTTGATTCCAGCCAGGTCCGCCACGCCGAAGGAGCTCACGATGCCCCGTCCCCGCACCCCGGAGCACATCCATCTGCGCAGCGCCCGAATGCTGGATGTCCTGACCGGGGAGATGGTGGCCCCCGGCGATCTCCTCATCACCGGCGAGCGCATCGAGGCGGTGGCACCGACCTCGGTCCCTGACGATGCGGTGGTCATCGACGTCGGCGATCTCACCCTGCTCCCCGGGCTCATGGACATGGAGGTGAACCTGCTGTTGGGCGGGCCCGATCACCGCAGTCCTCTGGTGGCGGTGCAGGACGACCCGGCCGTGCGTACCCTCCGGGCCGTGGCCAACGCCCGCCGGACCCTCCGGGCCGGGTTCACCACGGTGCGCAATCTGGGCCTGTTCATCCAGACCGGCGGACTGTTGTTGGACGTGGCCCTGATGAAGGCCATCGACCTCGGGTGGATCGAGGGGCCACGGGTGGTTCCGGCCGGGCACGCCATCACCCCGACCGGTGGCCACCTGGATCCGACCATGTTCCAGGCCTTCGCCCCCCACGTCCTGCCCCTGACCGTGGAGGAGGGCATCGCCAACGGGATCAGCGAGGTGCGCAAGGCCGTCCGCTATCAGATCAAGTACGGGGCCCGGCTGATCAAGGTGTGCGCCTCGGGCGGTGTGATGTCGCACACCGGTCCGGCCGGGGCCCAGCAGTACTCCGACGAAGAGCTCCGGGCCATCGTGGACGAGGCCCACCGGGCCGGTCTCCGGGTGGCGGCCCATGCTCACGGCGACCAGGGCATACGGGCGGCCCTCGAGGCCGGCGTGGACTGCATCGAGCACGGATCGCTGATGACCGACGAGACGTTGGATCTCCTCATCGGTCTCGAGAGGTTCCTGGTCCCGACCACGTATCTGGCCGACGGCATGGATGTGTCCCACGCCCCACCCGAACTACAGGCCAAGGCCGCCGAGGTGTTCCCGCGGGCCAAAGAGACCATCCGCAAAGCGGTGGCCCGGGGAGCGCGCATCGCCTGTGGCACCGATGCTCCGGCCATCCCCCACGGCAAGAACGCCAAGGAGCTGGTGGCTCTGGTCGACCGGGGCATGACCCCCCTGCAGGCCATCCGCGCTGCCACCACCGTGGCCGCCGAGCTCATCGAGGTCGACGACCGTGGGCGCATCGCGCCGGGCCTCTTCGCCGACCTGGTGGGCGTGCCGGGCGATCCGTTGTCCGACATCACCGTTACCGAGGACGTCCGCTTCGTGATGAAGGGTGGACAGGTGTACCGCCACGACGAGGCCGCCACCTGACGGGCCCGACCTCCATCCCCTCACCTGACCGAAGGTCGTCGTCGACCGGCGTCGGTGACGCCGTGCGGTCAGGCCGCCGGGCCCGACCCGATGCCGTGGAGGATGAGGCCCCACAGGTCCTCGGCGTCCCCGTCGGTGGGGCGTAGGGACAGGCCACCGATGGTCGAGGAGAAGGTGTTGAACATGATCACCTCGAGCACGATGCCCACGATGGGTCCCTGCCGCAGCCCCGGTCGGACCGCTCCGGCATCGGCCGCCTCCTGCAGGACCTCCTCCAGCAGGGTGAGGAGGGGGGAGAACACCCGGGCCGCCTCTTTGGGGTGTTCGGTGAGCAGCTGCTGGGCGAACTCGGCCATGCCCAGCGGTCCCTGCCTCTTCCCGTCGCTGTCCGCCGAAGGGCGGCACATCCGGTAGTACTCCACCACGAAGCGGTGGAGGCGCTCGAGAGGGTCGGTCTCTTCGGCGATCGATTCGCTGAGGTGCTCGGTGGTCGATCGAACGGTCTCTTCGAACAGGGCCAGGAGGAGCTCGTGCTTCCCCCCGAAGTACTGGTAGAAGCTGTGGAGCGACTGACCGGAGCGCTCCACCACTTCTTGCACGGTGAAATCGCGGCCCGGCCTGGACTCGAAGAGTTCCGTGGCGGCATCGAGGAAGCGCTGGACCCGGCTTTCGGCCCTCAGCCGGGCCGAATCCAACGATCGGGCTACCGCCTGGTCTCGCCGACTGAGGCCTTCCGGTTCGGCGGCTTCGGTCGCCAGCTCGTTGTTCGTCACCGAGCAGAGCGTACCTGACGCCGTTCTGGCTACGACAAACCCTGCCTACCCGGTGGCGGCCACATTATTCGTCCGACCGGTCGGTCCACTGAGGTCGGCTCGGCTCAGACCGCCGGCTCGACCACCATGTCCATGCTGGCCGCACCACTGTCGGGCACCCGGGCCTGACTCCACACCTCGACGGGGAAGGACACGTTCACCAGCGAGTAGTACAGCCACAACAGGTGCTTGGCGTCTTCGGGAAGCGCGCCCAGGTCGAACTGGTCGAGGTACCCGAGGGCGTCCTCCAGACGGGGGAAGGCGGCGTCGTAGAACAGCTGGAACTCGTCCATGGTGGTGGACAGGCGCTTGGCGTACCGCTCGGCCTCGCTCTCGAGCACCCAGTCGGCGAACGGTTCGAGGTCGGCGAAGTCGGAAGGAAGGACAGGCATGGGTTCGATCTCCGGGTTCAGGACGAGATCCGCACGGGCGTGGCGGACTTCAACTGTTCGTTGCTCACGTACTCCCGGGCCGTCTTGTGCAGCTGGCGCAGCAGGATCTCCTGGTCGTTGAGCGGGAAGCTGGTGACGGCTCGCGACTCCAACATGGTCTGGGTGGCCTCGAGGGTGTTGCCGTCCTGCAGTGCGTACTCCTTGAAGGTGACGGCGGCCAGCTCCTGTTGGAGTCGCTCGCGGGCGTTCTTCGGTGGGACGAAGTACAGCGTGCCTTCGAAGATGTGACTGTTGTACGAGGTCGGCCAGTAGTGGTAGGTGAGGTACCAGCCCGACTGCCAGATCAACAGCATGAAGTTCGGGAAGAACACGAAGGAGTCCACGCCCCAGGCCGGGTGGCGGGCCGGGTTGACGGCAGGCGGCAGAGGATCGAGGCCCTCGATGTCGGGGCGCTCCCAGGGGCCGAACAGTCCACTGTGGAGTACCCGCTCGATGGGCTTGACCATGTTGAGGTCTTTGGGCGGCGACATGCCCCCCCACGACGAGACCATGCCGTGGGGTCCATCCAGTTGGTAGTCCAGGGCCTCGTAACCGAAGCCGGACAGCTTGCGGGACTCCTCCGCCGTGGCCTGCTTGGCGTGGAGAATTGGCGCATGGTAGAACTCGGCGAAGGCGTCGATGAACAGCTTCCAGTTGGCGCCGACATGGGACCGGTACTTGTAGACCTGGGTCATCTTGTCGAACGGATAGCCGGCCAGACCGGCACCGAACGTACCGAGGTACTCGTGTAGCGACGTGGTGTTGTCGGGGTCGAGATTGACGAAGATGAACCCCTCCCACGTGTCGACCTGCACCGGGGCCAGCCCGTAGTCGTCACGGTCGAGGTCGAAGAACTCCGACTCCTGTTGGACGAAGGTGAGCTGTCCGTCGACCGAGTACCGCCAGCCGTGGTACTTGCAGGTGAACTGGCGGCAGGTGCCGCTGGTCTCCTCGCCGGGATAGTCGTTCCACACCAGCTTGTTGCCGCGGTGACGGCAGATGTTGTGGAAGGCGTGGACCTCGCCGTCGGTGCCCCGGACCACCACGACGGAGGTGCCGGCTGCGGCGATCTCCCGGGTGAAGTAGGCCCCCGTGCGGGGGATCTGCTCCACCCGGCCCACATTGAGCCAGGTGCGGGAGAAGATGGCCTTTCGCTCGAGCTCGTAGTGCTCCGGCGAGATCGAGTCCTCGTACGACACCGGGCCGGTGCCCAACTCGGGATAGTGCTGGGTCCAGCTGCCCTCGTCAGGCTTTGGAAAATGCGCCATGCGGTTCCTCCCGGTACGGTCTCTGCGACCAGTTGATATCAGCGATCTTCTAAAAACAGAATATCATTTCCGCCGGAGGTCGTCGTCGAGCTCGATCCCGAAGGAGCGGAAGGCCATGGCCAGGATCTCGTAGGCCCCGACGGTGAAGACCAGGTCCATGAGCTGCTGCTCGTCGAAGTGGTCGGCCAGCACCGCCCAGGTGGCGTCCGACACCGCTCCCGCTCCGATGAGCTCGTCCACCGCCCGGAGCATGGCCTGGTCGAGCTGCGACCACCCCGGTGCCTCGGGACCTGCGGCGATCCGGGCCACCTGGTCCTCGTCCAGACCCACGTCGGCCGCCAGCACCTGGTGCTGTCGCCACTCGTACTCCGAGGCCCGGATGGAGGCCACCCGGAGGACCAGCAGTTCCCGCTCCCGCGGCGACAGCGTGGAGCTGAAGAGAATATGACCGTTGAAGGTGTTGAAGGCCTTGGCCAGCTCGGGATGCCGGACCAGGGTGCCGAGGGCGTTGAGCGCCTTGGGCCGGCCCGGGGTGCGGACGATGGGGTGGCGCGGATTCTCGGGGCGGAGCACCGCCACCGCCTCCTTCATCTCCGGCGACCACTCGCCGGGGGGCAGGGGCTCGATGCGGGCCATCAGGTGTTCCGACCGCCGTTGACCCCGATGACCTGACCGGTGATGTAGCCGGCCTCCTCCCGCACCAGGAACGAGCAGGTGGCGGCGATGTCCTGCGGGGTCCCCACCCGACGTACCGGTGTCATCGACTCGTGGTGCTCGACCCCTTTCCCGAGCAGGCCCCGCTGTTCGGACTTGCGCAGCATGGGGGTGTCGATGAATCCGGGAGGGATGGTGTTGACGGTGATCCCCTGGGGGCCGAGCTCCAGCGCCAGGGCCTTGGTGAAGCCGATCACCCCGGCCTTGGACGCCACGTAGTGGGTCATCAGCGGTTGGCCCCCGTGGGCGCTCGACGACGAGATGTTCACGATCCGTCCCCACCCCTCTTCGATCATGTCCGGCACCACCGCCTGGCAGCAGTCGAAGGTCCCGGTGAGGTTGACGGCCAGGATGCGGTTCCACTTCTCCGCGGTGATCTTGAGGAACGGGTCGAACCCGTCCAGGCCTGCACTGTTGACCAGGATGGTGGGTCGGCCCAGGCGCTGGCGAACCGCGGCGACTCCACGGTCGATCTGGGCCCGGTCGGTCACATCGACGACGACACCGACCGCCGTGCCCCCGGTCGCCTCGATGGCGGCCGCGGTGGCCTCAGCCGATTGGCCATCGCGGTCGAAGACGGCCACGGCGTTGCCGTCGGCGGCCAGCCGCTCGCTGATGGCCTGGCCGATCCCCGACCCTCCCCCGGTGACGATGGCCGTGCGGGTGTTGCTCACTGGATGGCCTCGTTTCCGTGGAGTGTGGTCCGGTGCATGTCGCGCCGGGAGGTGGGGTCGTAGCGACAGGCCCGGTGCAGTACCCCCCGGTTGTCCCAGATGACCATGTCCCCGAGCGACCAGTGGTGGCGGTAGACCCGGTCCTCCGTGGTGGATCGGGCCAGCAGGTCGGCCAGCAGGGCCCGTCCTTCGTCGAGCTCCATCCCCACCACGTAATCGGCGGTGGCCCCGAGGACCAGCGAGCGCCTCCCCGACTGGTGGGTCCACACCAACGGGTGCTCCTTGGCCGGTCTGGCCCTCCACACGGCCAGCTCCTCGGGTGACGGGTCGTCGTTCACCAGCCGCTGTGACGCCTCGATGGTGTGCACCACCCGCAGGGACAGATAGCGCTCCTTCTCGTCCCCGGTGAGATGGTCGTAGGCGTGGTAGGTGCTGGCGAACTCGGTCTCGCCCCCGGAAGCCGCCACCGCATGGGCGCTGAGCAGGGTGGCCATGATCGGGACGTCGTCGGTGCACCCGTCGATGTGCCAGTCGAAGGTGCCGCGCAGGTAGGCGGCGGCGGGGTTCTTGGCCGGGTCGAGGGTCACCCGGAAGATCTCGGGGTGCTCACCCGAGCCGAACACCTCGACCTGGCCCAAACGCCGGGAGAACGCCACCTGGGTGGCATCGTCGAGGTGCAGGTCCCGGAAGACCAGGGCCCCGTGGGCCTCCAGGGCCTCGAGGGTCCAGGCCGGCAGGGCCGGGTCGGCCAGGAGTTGGTCGCCATCCACCCCGACGACCTGTGCGCCGACGGTCGGACTGAGCTTCTCCGTTGCGATCACGCTCACTGTGGTTCTCCTTCACGTTTCCCCATTGCTAGAGGAACACTATTACCTTTGCAGAACGGCGTTTTCACCCATCCACGGCCCCGGCATCGCCCTGGCGGATCAGCTCCCGGAGCCGGAATTTCTGGATCTTGCCCGACGGGGTGCGCGGGAACTCACCGACCTGGCAGATGGACTCCGGCCATTTCTGCCGGGACAGGCCCGAGGCGGCCAGGTGGTCCCGTACCTGGCCCAGAGTCGGTGCCGCCATCCCCTCCCGCACGCTCACCACGGCGGCGGCGTGCTCACCGAGTCGCTCGTCGGGCTCGGCCACCACCGCCACTTCGGCCACCGCGTCCATGCCCAACAGCAATTCTTCGATCTCCTGGGCGCTGATGTTCTCTCCCCCCCGGATGATGATGTCCGAGATGCGATCGGTGATGGTGAGGTAGCCGTCCCCGTCGAGGACCCCGACGTCGCCGGTGTGGTACCACCCGTCGGCGTCGAAGGCCGCCGCCGTCAGGGAGGGATCGGTGTAGCCGATACAGCAGTCCGGGCCCCGGCTGATGATCTGGCCGTCGTCATCGAGACGGATCTCCACCCCGGGGAGGGGACGGCCGTCGGTGGTGTTGCGCTTCACCTCTGGCTCGTCCAGGAGGGAGCCGGTGATCGACGGGTGCTCGGTGCTCCCGTAGGAGCGGAAGACCTTGATGCCGAGCCGGGTGGCCCGTTCGGTCACGGCCACCGGGACCGACGACCCGCCCAGCCCGGCGAAGGGCATCAGCCCCACCAGGTCCGGGGTGAAGTCGCGGTGGTCCAGCACACTGGTGAGGAAGTAGGTGGCGCCTCCGGTGACACCGAGGCCCTCCTCACGCATCAGGCGGACCACCTCACCGGGGTCCCACACGTCGAGCAGGTGCACCGGGTGCTCGCGCATCAGCGGGATGAGGAAGGCATTGAGCATCCCGATGAAGTGACCGACCGGGGTCCCGGTGATCTGAGGCGGACCACCCATCGGGTACATGTAGTTGAGCTGGCGGGTCTCGAAGCCGATGGTGCGGTGGGAGTGCACCACGCCCTTGGGATCGCGTGTCGTCCCGGAGGTGAACCCGATGAGCACCGGGGCATCGGGGTCGACGTCGGCCGGACCGTCGATGGGCTGGTGGTCGAGCATCGACTCGAACGGTGTGGCGGTCCCCGGCCGGGAGCCGGCCGGGGTATCGCCCACCACCAGCCACAGCGGCCCGCCGTGGCGTCCCAGAAGCTCCGAGTAGGTGGCCAGGTAGTCGTTGTGGCCGAACCGGTCGGCGGTGACCACCACATCCGGGGAGGTCACCCCGAGGATGTACCCGACCTCTTTGGGACCGTAGAAGTGCACGATCGGGACCACCACCGCACCGAGATAGGCGGCCGCCCAGAAGGTGATGCCGGCCTCCACCCAGTTCGGCAGCTGGACCACCACCACGGACCCCGGGCCCACCCCCCGGGCGCGGAGGGAGCCGGCCAGGACCCGGGCCGCCCGGTCGACGTCGACGAAGGTCCCCTTCCACGGGCGGACCTGGGAGTGCACCTCGAACACCGTCCGGTCCTTGCCGCCCAGGCCGTCGGCCACCATCCGGCCCAGCGTGTCATCGGTCCACCAACCCTCGGCGATGTACCGCCGTCGCAGGTCCTCGGGCACCGACCGCACGCCCCAGCCGTCCACCGTGCTCCCTGATTCCCCCACAGGATCTCCTCGACTGCGCCGCCGCGGGCGACGTCCTAGCTTCGTTGTCAGTCTAGGAGAACTGCGTTATCATTTGTCAACATGGCACTCTCGGAGCGCACCGCTGACGCCTCCGGAGTGGCGGCCGACCACGGCTTCCATGCGCTCCGGGTGGGCCGGGTGGTCCGGGAGACCGCCGAAGCCACCTCCTTCACTCTCGAGGTGCCGGCGGAGCTGGCCACCACCTTCGCCTACGAGGCCGGGCAGTTCTGCACCTTCCGGGTGTGGGTCGAGGGCCAGCCCTATGTGCGCTGCTACTCGATGTCCTCGGCCCCGGCGGTCGACACCGAGCTACGGGTGACCGTGAAGCGCACCCCGGGCGGGGTGGCCTCCAACTGGATGAACGACCATCTGTCCGCGGGAGACACCGTCGAGGTGGCCCGGCCGGCCGGACTCTTCCGCCTGGGTGAGTCCCGCGGCGACCTGGTGGCCTTCGTCGCCGGCAGTGGGATCACGCCGGTGCTCTCCCTGGTGAAGACGGCGCTGGCTACCACCCCCCGGGACGTGCGACTGGCCTACGCCAACCGCGACCGCCACTCCATCATCTTCGGGCCGGAGATCGACGAGCTCCGCCGACGCTACGACGGCCGGTTCACCGTGTCCCACCATCTCGATGCGGAACAGGGACTGATCGAAGCTGACGAGATCCGGGCGTTGGCCGGTGCCACCGACGGCACCGAGTACTACGTCTGCGGACCGGAGCCGTACATGGCCGTGGTCGAGGAGTCGTTGCTGGCCCTCGGAGTCGACGCCTCGAGCATCCACATCGAACGGTTCTCGCTGGAGCCGTGGACGCCGGAGCCGGAGGCCCCGGACGAGACCGCCGTGGCCACCCGGGTCACCATCGACCTCGACGGTCGAACCGAGACCACCGAGTACCGCCCCGGCACCACCATCCTGCAGACGGCCCGCCAGATGGGGATGGCCCCGCCGTTCTCCTGCGAGGCGGGCAGCTGCGCCACCTGCATGGCCCGGCTGGTGGAAGGGTCGGCATCGATGCACGTGAACAACGCCCTCACCCCCGAAGAGCTCGAGGAAGGGTGGGTGCTCACCTGCCAGGCCCTTCCGACCAGTCCCCTGGTCCACGTGACGTACGGCTTCGAGGACTGACGGTGGCCGCCGAGCTTTCCATCGTCGACGTCATCGAGCTGCAGCAACTGCTGGCCCGTTACGCCCTGGGCATGACCAAGGACGACATCGAGGCGGTGGTGGAGGTCTTCACCCCGGACGGCACCTACAGCGCCTTCGGCGACACCTACCAGCTCGCCGACTTCCCCGCCCTGGTGGCGGCGGCGCCCAAGGGGCTCTTCCTGGTCGGCCCCCCCGTGCTCGAGCTCGACGGCGACGTGGGCACCGGCCAGCAGCCTCTGTGCTTCGTCGACCAGACCAACCACGACATGCGCATCGGTTACTACACCGACACCTACCGGCGAACCGACCAGGGCTGGCGGCTGCACACCCGGTCGATGACCTTCCTGCGCAAGAGCGGGGCCCACGATTCCGGAAGGCCGCACGACCCCACCCGACCCGCTCCGGGGGCTCGCTGATGGAGCTGGACGAGTTCCGGACGTCGCTCGACGCCTGGCTCGACCAGAACATGACAGTCCTGACGCCCGACCCCGGGGCCACCGGGACGCTCGACGGCCAGATGGCCCAGCTGTCGCGGGTCAAGCGGCTCGCCTACGAGGCCGGTTGGATGCGTTGGGGCTGGCCACCACGGGTGGGCGGGCTGGGAGGATCGGCCCTGTTGCGGGCCTACCTCGGGGAGGCGTTGACCTCGCGGGACCTGGTGGAGCCGGGCATCTACTCGATGACCGAAGTGCTGGCCCCCACCATGATCGACTATGCCCGACCGGAGTTGGCCGCAACGATGGTGCCCCAGTTGCTGAGCGGCGACGAGACCTGGTGCCAAGGGTTCTCCGAGCCGGGCACCGGGAGCAACCTGGCCGCCCTGTCCTGTCGGGCCAGGCTCGACGGCGATGTCTGGAGGGTCACCGGCCAGAAGGTCTGGACCAGCCTGGCCCAGTACGCCGACCGGTGCGTGCTGCTGACCCGGACCGGCACACCGGACTCCGCCCACCGGGGGATCACCGCCCTGTTCGTGGACATGGACAGCCCGGGCATCACCGTGCGGCCCATCGAAACCATGCACGGCCTCCCCGAGTTCTCCGAGGTCTTCTTCGACGAGGTGGCTGTGCCCGTCGACCGCACGCTCGGCCGGGAGGGCCAGGGCTGGACGGTGGCCATGGACCTGCTCCCGTTCGAGCGGAGCACGGCGCTGTGGCACCGCGCCGCGTACCTCCACCGGCAGTTCCAGCGCCTCCTCGACGCCGTGCCTCCGAACACCCTGGACCCCGCCGACGTGGGTGAGGTCCACCAGCTCCTCTACGCCTTGCGGTCCCGGTCGCGGGCCACCCAGTACCGACTGGATGCCGGCGAACGACTCGGCCCCGAGACGTCGATCGACAAGGTGCTGGTGGCCACGGCCGAACAGGCGTTGTTCGACCTGGTGGCCGAAGGGCTGGGACCGGAGCTGGCGGTGGCCGATGACCCGGCCAGCGACCTGTGGCGACGCGAGTTCCTGTACTCCCGGGCCGCCACCATCTACGGCGGCACCGCCGAGATCCAACGGAACATCATCGCCCGCCGACTGCTGGACCTCGGATCGGACCGATGATGGACCACGAGGAGCGCGAGCTCTTCACCCGGAGCCTGCACCATGCCGGTGAGTCCCACAGCGGGGTGGCCTTCGACCTGGCTCTCGATGAGCTCGGGTGGCACAAGGCCCTCACCGTGGATCCCCGCGCTGCGGTGTCCATCCTCTTCGAGCTCCAGGGAGTGCTGAACACCTCCAGTTCGGCCCTGGGCGCGGTGGTCGGCTCGGCGCTGGGGGTGGAGCCTTCACCCGGGGTCGGGATGGTCCTTCCGCCCGCCGGGCAGTGGCAGCCCCCGGGCGAGATCGCCCCGACCGGCCTCGCCGTGCGGGGCCTCGGACCGGTGGCAGTGGTCGAGAGCCCCTCGGCGGTCGTCGTCAGCGGGTCGGCAACAGGCCTCCGGGCCGTCGAGGTCGCCACCGCCGACCTGACCCTGCGGCCCGTACGCGGTCTCGATCCGGATGGCGGCCTGGTCGAGGTCACCGGCCACGGGGTCCCGTTCGGTGCCGAGCGGGAAGTGGCCACCGGACAGTGGGCGGAGGCCATCGCCCTGGGCCGGCTGGCCCTCGGCCATGAGCTGGTGGGGGCGGCCCGGGCCATCCTCGAACTGGCTCGGGCCCACGCCGGGGAACGGATCCAGTTCGGCCGGCCCATCGGGACGTTCCAGGCCGTCCGGCACCGGCTGGCCGACACCCTGGTGGCCATCGAGGCGGCCGATGCCTCCTTGGACGCGGCGTGGGAGGAAGGGACGCCAGAGGCGGCGGCCATGGCCAAGGCCCTGGCCGGTCGGGGGGCCAGGGTGGCCGCCCGCCACGGTCAGCAGGTACTGGCCGGGATCGGATTCACCACGGAGCACCGGCTGCACCGCTACGTCCGCCGGGTCGTGGTGCTCGATCAACTGCTGGGGGCAGGTCAGTCCCTGACCAGAGAGATGGGGGCGGCACTGCTCGCCACCCGACGACTTCCCGACCTCCTGCCCCTCTGATCATCCTGGCCCGAAGAGGGCCCCCAGGGATCAGAGGGACGAGGCCAGAGAAGCCAGGAGCCCGCGGGTCCGCTGCGACGATTCGATGAGCTGGTCCCGGCCCTCCCCGATGGGCACCACCCGGACCGAGAGGTCGGTCACGCCGGCATCGGCTAGCGCCTGCAGGCGCTTGCTGATGGTCGGCTCACTCCCCGCCACCAAGATGTCGCCGACGCTGCGGGCGTCCCCGTGCTCCAGCAGCTTCTGATAGTTCGGCGAGATCTCCGCCTCCGACAGGATCCGGTTGGCCCGGGCCACCGCGGTCTCGATCTCGTCGTCGGCGCACAGGCAGACCGGAATGCCGGCCACGACCCGGGGTGCCGGCCGGCCGGCGGCCGCCGCGGCCTTGGTGAGGCTCGGAACGACGTAGGAACCGATGGTCCGCTCATCGGCCATCCACAGGATGGTCCCGTCCGCCCTGGCCCCGCACAGCTCCAGCATGCGCGGTCCGAGAGCGGCGAGCAGGATCGGGGTGGGCGTGACATCGGTGATGTCCAGCGGATTGTGCACCCGGAACAGCTCGTTCTCCACATCGACCGGGCCGGGGCCGCCCAGAGCCTGATCGAGGACGTCCAGGTAGGCCCGCATGGTCGGCACCGGGTGCTCGTAGGGGAGGCCGAGCATCTCGTCGATGACCCAGTGGTGCGAGACACCGAGGCCCACGGCCAGGCGACCCTGGCACACCGTCTGCACCGACAGGATCTGCTGGGCCAGGGCGATGGGGTGGCGGGGTTGGACCGGCACCACGGCAGTGCCGATCTCGATGCGGTCGGTGACCGTGCCGACCACGGTGGCTGCGGTGAGTGCATCGAACTCGTCGGGGATCTGGGGGATCCAGACGGTGGCCAGCCCGGCCTCCTCGGCCCAGCGGGCGTCGGCTTGGAGCCGCTCCACCTTGGTCCGGTAGCGGCCGCGCTCCGGACCGATCATCAAGCCGACGCGCACGCGGTCAGCTCCCCGAAGGTGCGGGAACGTCCAGCACTACCGCCGTCGACATGCCCCCGCCGGCGCACATGGCCGCCACCCCGGTCCCCCCGCCGCGTCGACGGAGCTCGTTGACCAGCGAGATGATCATGCGGGCGCCGGTCATGGCAATCGGATGGCCGAGGCTGCACCCACTGCCGAGGACGTTCACCGTCGACTCGTCGATGCCCAGGATCCGCGTGGTGGCCACGCACATGGAGGCGAAGGCCTCGTTGATCTCCCACAGCGCCACGTCGTCGGTGGTGAGACCGGCCCGGGCCAGGGCCTTGGGGATGGCGATGGTGGGGGCCAGCCCGGTGTCGGCCGGGGTCACCCCGGCCGAGGCCCACGCCCTGACCACGGCCAGGGGCTCGAGGCCCAACTCCCCGGCCAGCCCCTGCTCGACCAGGACCATGGCCGCCGCCCCGTCGTTGGCCCCGGCGGCATTGCCGGCCGTGATGCTGAACCCTTCGATCTCGGGGTGCAGGGGCTTCAGTGAGGCCAGCCGTTCGAGGCTGGTGTCCCGCCGGGGGTGCTCGTCGACGGCGAAGGTGGCCGTGCTCCCGTCGCGACGCTTCACCTCGATGGGGAGGATCTCGTCCTCGAAGCTGCCGGCATCGATGGCCGCAACGGCGCGCTGGTGCGACCGCAGGGCCCAGGCGTCCATCTCCTCCCGGGTCACCCCGGCCTTGACCGCGGCGTTCCACCCGACGGTGATGGACATGTCCATGGCCGGGGCGTCGGGGGTCTCCCGATGGCTGGGGGACATCCAGTCCGACCACTCGTCGGTGCCCGGTACCCGCCGGGTCGAGCGGGGTGAGGTCGACTGGGAGTAGGCCCCTCCCGCCACCATCACCCGGTCCATGCCGGAGCGGATGGACGCCGCCGCACTCTGCACGGCGGAGAGAGACGAGGCGCAGTGGCGGTTGTGGGCCACGCCGGGGGCGTGGACCAGCCCGGCCTCGATGGCGGCGTAACGGGCGATGTCACCGCCGCCGTACAAGCTCTCGCCGAACACCACGTCGTCCACCAACTCGGGGTCCACGCCCGACCGTCGGACGGACTCCTCGACCACCCGGGTGCCCAGCTCGAAGGCGTCCACGTCGACCAGCGAACCTTTGAAGGCGGTCCCGATGGCGGTGCGGGCGCTCGACACGATCACGGCTTCAGGCATTGTTCATTGCTCCTCTGTTGGTCTTATTTGGCGGTGAACCGCAGGGCACCGTCAAGGCGGATGTTCTCACCGTTGAGGTAGGGGTTGCGAACGATCGACTCCACCATCAGGGCGAACTCCTCGGGGTAGCCCATCCGCTTGGGGAACACGATCCCGGCGGCCGGATCCTCTTTGAGGTGCTCGAGGGCGCCCAGCATGAGAGGGGTTCCCATCACCCCCGGGGCGATGGCACACACCCGTACCCCGATGGGGGCCAGATCCCGGGCCATGGGCAGGGTCATCCCGAGGATGGCCGCCTTGGCCGCCCCGTAGGCCACCTGCCCACTCTTGCCCTCCATGCCGGCGATGGAGGCGGTGTTGACCACCACCCCACGCTGGCCGTTCTCATCGGGCTCGTTCTCCCCCATGGCCGCAGCCACCAGGCGCGAAGTGTTGAAGGTGCCGGTGGCGTTCATCTCCAGGGTCTTGACGAAGGAGTCCTTGTCGTGGGGCACCCCGCCGCGCCCGACGGTCCGTCCGCCGCCGACGCCTCCACCCGCCACATTGACCAGAATCGAGAGAGCGCCCAACGACCGTGCCGCGGCGATGGCTCCGGCCACGGCATCGTCGTCCGTGACGTCGCCACCCACCGCCACCACGCCCTCCCCGAGCTCGGTGGCCAGCTGGCCGGCCCGATCGAGGTCGCGGTCGAATACCGCCACCCGCACCCCGAGGTCCACCAGACGACGGACCGTGGCCGAACCGAGCCCTCCCGCCCCGCCGGTGACGATGGCCGAACTTCCCGGCAACTCCATCAGATCGTTCCCCTTACTCCCGGGGTGTCCCCGGCTCCATCGAGGACACCCCACCGGGGCACCCGGCCCGGTCCACCCGGCCACCACGCCCGATAATCATCCTCTGCATTGTCTATAACTTGACTTCCGATTAGGTTAGCCACTGAAGCCACGTCTGACGAAACGGTGTTTTCAACCCGCGGGAGGAGATCACATGAGCACCACGGAAGTCCCCAAGGTGAACCCGGAGTCGAGGCTCCTGATCGACGGGAAGCTGGTCGATGCCCGCGGGGGCAAGACGTTCGACAACGTGAACCCGGCCACCGAAGAGGTGCTGGGCCAGGTGGCCGACGCTTCACCTGAGGACATGGAGCAGGCCATCGGGGCGGCCCGCCGGGCTTTCGACGAGACCGACTGGTCCACCAACCGCTCATTCCGCCAGCGCTGCCTCGGTCAGTTGCTCGAGACCCTCCAGGCCCATCGGGAAGAGCTGAGGGAGGAGCTGATCCAAGAGGTCGGCTGCCCCCGGATGCTCACGCTCGGGCCACAGCTCGATGCCCCGCTCGACGGCGCCCTCAGCTACCCGATCCAGCTCATCGACGAGTACGCATGGGAGACCGATCTCCCCGACGCCGTCGACTTCCGGGGGACCAACAGCTCGCGCCGGATCATCAAGGAGCCGGTGGGGGTGGTGGGCGCCATCGTGCCGTGGAACTACCCCTTCGAGGTCGGGATCACCAAGGTGGCCCAGGCCCTGGCCACCGGGAACACGGTGATCCTCAAGCCGGCCCCCGACACGCCCTGGAACGCCACCTTGATGGGTCGTCTGGCCGCCGAACACACCGACCTCCCCCCGGGCGTCTTCAACGTGGTGGCCTCGTCGGACCATATGGTGGGCGAGCAGCTCACGCTGTCGCCACAGGTGGACCTGATCTCGTTCACCGGTTCCACCGCGGTGGGCAAGCGGATCATGGAGAAGGGCGCTGCCACCCTCAAGCGACTCTTTCTGGAGCTCGGAGGCAAGTCGGCGACCATCGTCCTCGATGACGCCGACTTCTCCACCGCCCTGCTGTCGGGCCTGGCGGTCTGTTCCCACGCCGGGCAGGGTTGCGCCATCCCCACCCGGATGCTCCTGCCCCGTTCGCGCTACGACGAGGGCGTCGAATTCCTGTCGTCCATCATGCCGGGCCTCCCCTACGGCGATCCCCAGCGCCCCGACGTCATCATGGGCCCGCTGATCTCCGAGAAGCAGCGCACCCGGGTCCTCGGGTACATCGAAAAAGGGGTGGAAGAGGGTGCCACCCTGGCCCTGGGCGGCGGTCGCCCCAAGGATCTGGACCGGGGTTGGTACGTGGAGCCCACCCTGTTCACCAACGTCGACAACTCGATGACCATCGCCCAGGAGGAGATCTTCGGGCCGGTACTGACAGTGATCCCGTTCGATGACGACGACGATGCGGTGAGGATCGCCAACGACAGCCACTACGGCCTGGCCGGCATGGTGGCCTCGGGGTCCCTCGATCGGGCCATGGCGGTGGCCCAACGGATCCGGGCGGGGGTGCTGGCCGTCAACGGCGGTTCCTTCTACACGCCGGATGTCCCCTTCGGTGGCTACAAGGACAGTGGCATCGGCCGCCAGAACGGGACCGCCGGTTTCGACCAGTACCTCGAGACCAAGTCACTGGCCTGGCCGGCCGGCTGAACGCAGAGTCGGACAGCCATGCGCCAGGCCATCGGAGTTGCCGATCCGAAGAGTTCGTTCCATCGTGGCGCTCCCGCGGAGAGGCCCCCGGGAAGTTCCCCGGGGGCCTCTCTCGCAATCGGTCTGACTCTCCGAAGAGAGGCTCAGAACACGTCCGGCGCGATGCCCACCTCATAGATGCCATTGGTCTTGGTCAGGTAGACGCAGCTCTTACCCGAGGTCTTCGAGCCGACCAACTTTGTCGTCGTGGTCCCCTTGGCCACCACGGAACCGGTCGAGGTCACCACGGCCACGGCGGTATCGCCCGACACGGCCTTGCAGTCCGCCTTGACGGTTGCCTTTGCTTCGGTCTCCGTGTACTTGAACGACACGGCGGTCTTCTCCTTGGACGACCAGGTGATGGTCTCCGTTCCCGAACCGGACGGCTGCTTGTGATTGGTGATTTGGATACCGCTGCCACTGGGCCCGGTGGCGCCGGAGCCGCTCCCGGAGCACGACGCCAACTTCACGCTGTCGTTGCCGTTGATGGTGCTCGAACTCCCTGAGGATGTCTTGCAGGACACAGTGAGCGCAGTAGCCGAGGCCACCCCGCTCGGAACTACCACCGTGGCCAGCGACGCCGAGCCGGCCAGAGCGGCGCAGACCGCCAGCCGAATTGAAAGATGACGCTTCATGTAAGTCCCCCTTTTGGGATTGTCAGTGGAGACGATTTCCCCACCCGATTCATCTACCAACGCGAATCGTACACCGTATTCGCAATTTACGAAACTAGGTTCTGCAAATACTGAACAGCCGTTCCGCCTAGGTTTCGGAGGAGTCGGTGATCACGAGAAAGCCGGCAGGACCTGGTCCTCGAACAGGCGCAGCGAGGACCAGGCCAACTCGATGGGCATGCCTCCGCACATGGGGTGGAACATGGCGAAGGGGAACTCCGAGGCCCGCTGCTCCTCGATGAACTGCTCGGGCGTGACCACCCGGTACTGGCCGGTGGCCCGCAACCGGTCCACGTCGACGACCTGGTGGAAGGGGCTGGCGATGTCGTCCTGGGCCTGCCAGACCCCGTAGGCGTTGGTCTCGTGGAGGAAGTACGGCGCCATCTTCTCCCACCCCTCCTCCGGGTCCACGGCCAGCGCCACCACCACGTTGGGGCCGATCGGGCAGGGGCCGGGGTCCGTCCGACCCAGGCGTTGGACCTCATCCCGGTAGTACGTCCACACCTCGGGCACCGAGGGGATGAAGCCGTCGGCTATCCGGGCAGCCCGAACGGCGGCGACCTTGCTGCTGCCACCGAGGGTGATGCTCGGGCCTCCGGGCTGGAACGGTGACGGTGTGATGTGGACGGTCCGGCCGCGGTACTCGAAGGGCTCGCCGGCAAAGGCGGCCCGCAACACCGCCACCAACTCCGTCACCCGCCGGCCCCGCTCCTTCATGGGGACGTCGAACATGGCGAACTCCTCGTGGACGTAGCCGCCGGCCACCACCAGCCCGACACGCCCCCGGCTGAGGAGGTCCACCACGATCAGGTCCTCGGCCAGACGCAGCGGGTCGTTGAACGGGGCGATGAGAGCGGCGATGGTGAAACGGACGTCCGTGGTGCGGGCGGCCATGGCCGCCAGCATCGGGACCGGGCTCGGGAGATAGCCGTCCGGAGATCCATGGTGCTCGGATACGGCGATGCTCACGACAGCCCAGCCGGTCGGCCCATGTGGCCATGTCCAGAGCGGCGGCGTAGCGGTCGGCCATCGTGGTGTCGGCCATCGGAGGATTTCGAAAGTCGAAGCGCAGCCCGAAATACATGCGGGCGAGCCTAGGTGTGGGCCGGGGCCCCGATGGGCCTGGGGCGTAGGCTGACGCCGACTCGGTGGCGGGGCCGGCTCCGAATCCCTACCGGAGCCCGTGGCATGACCACTCCCCCAATACTCGGTCCTGGTATCGGCATGCGGCTGGTGGGGCACCGGACGAGGCGGGGGAGTCGGGCGGTTCAGCTGGTGGCCTCCCTCACCGGCATCCGGTCGAAGTACCGGCCCAGCACGTAGCTCGGGACCGCGGCGATGGCGATGATCATGAGGGCGAACGGGGCGGCCTGGCCGTAGGAGAGGTTCGTCTGGTAGGCCCAGAACTGGGTGGCCAGGGTCTGCACCCCGGTGGGGATCAGGATCAGCGTGGCCGTGAGCTCGGTGACCGTGGCCAGCAGGACCAGGCAGAAGGATGCCGCCAGGCCCGGGCCGATGAGAGGCAGGGTCACCCGCCACAGCACGGCCAGGCGTCCCTGCCCCAGGGAGTGGGCCACCTCCTCGAGGCCGACCGGGGCATGGGCCACCGACGCCCTGACTCCGACCAGCGCCAAGGGGAAGGCCAGGATGGCGTAGGCCACGATGAGCAAGGGGGCACTCTGGTACAAGTGCCCGCCGAGCGCACCCCCGTACCGCTCGGTGAAGTAGCTCAGGGTGAAGGCGATGACGATCCCGGGCATGGCCAGGACCAAAAAGGTGCTCCGCTCCAAGAGGCGGCCCGTGCTCCCGGGGTTGCGGACGGCCAGCAGGGCCACCGGGAGAGCCATCAGGGTGGCCAGAGCGGCCGCCGCTCCGCTGTACAGGGCGGTATGCCAGGTGGCATCGAGGATGGACACCCCGCCGATGGCGTGGGCTCCCCCTTCCAACGTCCAATAGACACAGGAAGCGATGGGCACGCCGAGGGCCAGGCCCACCAGCACGAAGAAGCCGGCCAGCACCGGCAGGGTGGCCCGGCCGAGGCGGTGGGGTTGGGTCATCCGCTGGACCTGGGGCCCGATGCGCACCACCCGCCCCTTGCCCCGCGCCGATGACTCCAGTCCCAGCACCACCAGCCCCAACACCACCAGGACCAGCACCAGGGCCGAGGCGCTGGGAACGTTGAAGGACACCTGGTACTCGGTGAAGATCTCAGTGGTGAAGGTCTGGTAGCCGAGGATCTCGAAGGCCCCGTACTCCGCCAGCAGTACCAGGGACACCAGCACGCACCCCCCCAAGATGGCCCCTCGCGCTTGCCCGAGGGTGATCCGGAAGAAGGTCCTCGTCCGACTGAGGCCCAGGCTGCGGGCCACGTCCTCCTGCTCCGGGTCGGCGGCGCGGAAGCTGGCTGCCACCGGTAGGTACACCAGGGGGTAGACCGCCAGTGTCATGACCACCACCGCACCGCGGAAGCCCTGCATCCAGGTGGTCAGCGACGCCCACCCGAAGCTCACCACGAAGTCGGGGATGGCGAAGGGCACCACCACCAGCACCGCCCAGATCCGCCGACCGGGCAGGTCGGTCCGCTCGACGCACCAGGCGGTGAGGGTCCCGATGATGGCGCAGAGAATCGTGACCACCACGGTGAGGCGGACGGTGTTCCACAACAGGGTCAGGGTCAGTGACCGGAAGATCAGGTGGAGCACGGTCGATACTCCGGCGCCGGCCGCTTCGATCAGGAGGAAGGCCAGGGGCGCCAGCAGGACGATGGCCACGGCACAGCTGACGATCAGGAGGACCCAGGGCCGCCGGGGTCGCCGGGCAGGGACGGTCCCGGTCACCGGTCGGTCGAGCACCGATCTGCCGGTGTCGGATTCGGCCACGATCAGTCCGGGCCGAGGGCGGCGGGCCCGGAGGGGCCGAGGGACCGCCCTCGGCTCACAGGAGGCCCGCTTCCTTCAGGAGGCCGATGGCGGTGGAGCCGTCACCCAGCTCCGGAATGGTGATGGGGTTCGGCTGCAGCTGGTCGAAGGGGGTCTCGGGCTGGGAGGTGGTCACCCCGGAGGCGATGGGGTACTCGAAGCTGATCGAGTGGTCGATGATCTCCTGGCCTGCCTTCGAGGTCAGGTAGGCCACGAACTTCTGGGCCTGGGCCTGGTGGGTGCTGGACTTGAGGACGGCCGCCGGCGAGATGTCCAGGACGTAGCCGGGGTCGTGAGGGGCGAAGTAGGCGATCTTCGAGTGCATGTTGGCGGCGCCGATCTCTGCCCGCATCCGGTACCAGTAGTACTGGTTCACCACCCCGAATGCCACCGCGCCACGATTCACGTCGTCGGCGATGGTCTCGTTGTCGGGGTAGACGTGGGAGCTGGCATTGGCTTTGATCCCGTCCAGCCATCTGAGGGTGGCCTTGGTGCCATAGGTGCGGTCCACCGAGGTCACGATGGGCTGGAAGTCGGTCTCTCCCGCGGCGAAGCCCAGCTTTCCCGCATACCGGGGATCGGCCAGTTGGAGCACCGCGGTGGGCAGCTGGCTCTTCGAGATCAGGCTGGGGTTGTAGATGAGCACACTCACCCGGGCCGACACGCCCACCCAGTCGCCGTTGGTGGCGTTGTACTTGCTCGGGGTGTTGGCCAGCGTTGACGGATCCACCTTGGCCAACAGGCCCCGGTCGGCCAGGTACTGCACCGCCGGCGTGTTCTCGGTGTAGATCACGTCGGCCGGGGAGCGACTCCCTTCGGTGACGATCTGGTCGGACAGGACATCCTCGTCATCGAATCGGACATGGACGGTGATCCCGGTGGCCTTTTCGAAACCGGCCACCAAGGCGTCGGTGGTCTGAACGTGCTGACCGCTGTAGAGGGTTATGGAGTTGGCGCCGGAGGACGAGCTGCCACAGGCGGTCAGCACCGTCGACACCAGCACCACCAATCCGAATCCGCCCATCCACCGGTTCCGGACCCGCTTTCCGGGCCGAGTGGCTTCACACGCACCCGTTTCCATGTGGCATTATTAGGCTCACCTAATACTCATTGTCAAGTCCCCCTTATACGGTGGCCCTCCCTGGCCCGCGGGGGCGGGCCCGCCCGACCGGCACGGCGGCCCCCGGCCGGAGGGGAGCTCCAGTCACAGCCTCTGCCACAATCGGCTCAAGTCCGGGCCCCGATACGTCGTTCCTATGGGGAGGAGCGGGATCTGACACCGGGAGAAGCGGGATGCATCACCAGGACCAGGCAGGCAGGAGTGCGCTGAGCGGGCGTGGCCCGATCGACGGGGAGCCGCCCGCCCGGGAGCATCGGGACCTGACGCCGCCTGACGGCTCTGTGGGTGGGTGGGGAGACCTGGTCTGCGTCTACTGCGCGCCGTGCCAGCGATGGATCGACTGTTACGAGGGCGTCCCACCCGAGGTAGCCAGGGAGCGCCACGGTGAGCTCTTCCACTGACGCACGCCGGCAACCTCGGGCCGGCTGATGCGGCAGCCCTGCGCCACGTCTCACCCCGACCCGGAGGGCAACGCCCTACCGGGTTGCGGGCCTCACTTCGGGCTCCACAAGCCATTCCACTGCGGGACCCCCTTCGACGCCGGCTGCACGGTGCCGTCGTACTCACCCATCAGGTCATTGGCAAAGTCATAGGCCCGACACTGGAAGGTGGCCGAGTCGGCCCACTTGGCCGGGAGGGTGCAGGAAAGCTCGTTTATGCCGGTCACCGAGAAGTCGTCGGCCCCGGTTCCGGTCAGCTGGGCCTGCACTGCTGAGGTCAGAGTGCTCAGGGTGGGAGCCTTACCGGCAGAAGCCGCGGCGGTCGTGGTCGTCGAGGAACCCGCACCGGGCGACGCCGAACCCGACCCACAGGCACTGGCCACCACCCCGCACAACAGGAGTGCCACCAGAGTTCCGGCAACGCTTCGGCTCAGTCGCATCGTCACCTCTGGTTCGTCGAACGCCGCATTCGATGGTACCGCATCAACCGCATTTACCCCGGTCAATCGGCACGTTCCGGCCATCCGATTGTTGTCACGCCGGGTCTGCCGCCGCTCCTCCGGTGGTGACCAACCGCGGTGATCTCGGAGAGCGGGCCTCCATCTCCGGGGGCGCCCACTTCGACAGCAGCACCACCCCGACGAACATGGCGGCCAAGAACACCACCTGCAGGAAGATGGCCACCGGCGAGCTGTTGAGTTGCTCCCCGAAGAGCTCCACCCCGATGGCGATGCTGGCCAGTGGATCGACAATGAGGAGGGCCGACTGGGACGCGGCCAGAGGGCCGGCGGCAAAGGCCGATTCGAGCAGGATGGTGCCGGTCACGCCGCTCACCACCACGGCGTACACCGGCCAGTGGAGGAACAGGCCACTCCAGCCGAAGTGGGCCAGGGTCTCGGTGGCGGCCTTGACGAAGGCGGCGTCGATGGCCCAGACCAGGGCGGCGGCCGCACCGAGCAGGGCGGCCCGTCGGGCCGGCGAGCCCCAGCGGCTGAGGATGAGGAGCGCCACCACCACCAGACCCCGGCTGCCCAAAGCCACCAACCATCCCGTCGGGGTGGGATGGCGGTGCCCCTCGCGGGGCTGAGCCGCCACCAGGAACCCGATCAGACCGGCACACAGCAGGCCGGCGGCACCCCAGGTGCGCTTGGCGATGCGGTTGTGGAGCCAGAGGCGCCGCAAGGCCAGCGTGAAGATGAGCTCGGTGACCAGGATGGGCTGCACCGTGGCCAGCTCGCCGAAGTAGAGAGCCAGGGCGGTGAACACGAAGGTCCCGCCCATGCACACCATCCCCAGCAGCCACATGGGCTGGCGGATCAGGTACAGCGTGGTCTGCCAGGCCGATCGCTTCTGGTCGGAGCCGGTGATGTTGGCCAGCCGTTGGAGCACGGAGGTGAGGGCCTGGCTGAACGCGCCGAGCAGGGCGAACAGGATGCTCATCAGCCCGATCTCCTCCCGGCCGCGGTCGTGGCTTCCCTATCCATTCGAGACCAGGCGGTGCCGTTGGCGCAAGGCCGTGGCCATCGGGGTCGCCGACGGGTCACGGTGAGGTGCACGTGGCCGGCTCACTCGAGGGCTCCGGGCTCAGGCCCAGTCTCCAGGCCAGCCACGGGAAGGCATCCCGCAGCGCCTGACTCCACAGATCGAAGTCGTGGCTTCCCGGTCGCACCAGTAGGCAGGTGGAGATCCCGGCCCGAAGGGCCGCGGGTTGCAGTTGGTGGGCCGCCTGCACCGGTTGGGTGTCCTGGTCCCCCACTTCGAACCAACCGGCCACTCCGGTGAAGTGACCGTTCTGGACCAGTTGGATGGGGTCATGGGCTGCGAACTCCTGCTCGGACCCCCCGAACAGCGTGGCGATGGTCTGGGCCCGCGAGGTGTTGAGCCACTGGGGTGAGGCGAAGCCGGAAAAGGATGCGAAGGTCGGGTACACGGTCGGATGGCGCAGGGCCAACATGACCGAGCAGGTCCCCCCGGCGGAGAGCCCGCCTATGGCCAGCGAGCCGGCCGCCCTGGAGGCGTCGAACCGGGTGCGGACGAAGGCCGGCACGTCATCGACCAGATAGGTCTCCGCCTCGCCGAATCGGGAGTTGACGCACTCGGTGTCCACGGTCTTCGTCCCGTTGGGATCGGGCATCACGATGATGGGGGCCACACCGTGGTGGGACGATGCGAAGGCGTCGGCGGTGGTGTCGGCGTCACCGTCGTCCGACCAGTCCGAGGCGCTGCCGGGCTCACCGGGCAGGAGTACCAGTGTGGGCAGCGACGGGGTCACCTTGGCGAACCAGGCCGGTGGGAGATACACATAGGCCGGCCGGGTGGAGAAGTGTGACACCGTGGGCGGAATGTCGACTTCGATGAGCACTCCCTGGTCGGGCAGCTTTCCCGTCGAGGCCACCTGCGCCCGGATCTGGGCCAGCTGCGGGGTTTCGACCACGTTCTCGGGGTTGAGCGTCACCAGTCGCTCCAGGGTAGGGAACGAACCCGACTGCTGATCGACGGCGTCCAAGGTGACCAGCAAGGTGACGATGGTGGCCGCCACCATCGAGGCCCGGCGCCATCGGCCCGCCGGCCCCCACCCGGCGACCGCCACCACGCACGCCAGGAGGAAGGTGAAACCCCAGACATAGGCCGACCAGGGAAAGTCCGACGGAGTCAGCGACCAGACCGTGGCCACCAGGGCCACCAGGCCGGTGACCACCGCGGCGGTGGGCAGCCCGCGCCCGAGTTGGCGCTTCCACCCGCCGGACCACCAGTCGACCGAAGCCACCAGGAGCACCACAGCCACCAGTCGCGCCACGAACGGCAGCCAACCGGCCACGATCGAGATGTTCATACCGGACCACGAGCCTCCGAGCCCGGCGCCGACGTTCCCATGGCCCGCGCCTGATCAGGTCCCCGTCGCCATGGGGTCGTCACGCCCCCTCCGGGGGATTGTCGGTGGCGGGGTGGCGACCGGACAACCAACGTTGGAGACCAGCGGCGTTGGAGTGCACTCCGTTCATCACGTCGAGCTTCTGGCGATGCTCGGCGGGGACGCCCTCGAGGTCGGAGGCGAACGCCACCTCGAGGGCGGCGGCAATGTCCTCTCCCCGCTGGAAGGCCGACTCGGCCACCCCCACCCAGCTCCGGAGGGTCCCGTCCGCCTCGTCCAGTACGTCCAGCGGATCGGTCAGCAGACCGTAGTGGGCCAGGGCCAGTCCGGTGGGGCGACGGTCGGCGAAGCGCTGAAGCGAATGGAGGGCCTGGTCCAGGTCGAAATCGGGCGGAGGGGTCGACGGTCGCAGCACTCCGGCGTCGGGAAGCTTCACCCCCACGGCGTCGCCGGCGAACAGTACGCCGCTCAAGGTGTCGTGCAGAGCCAGATGGTGCTTGGCGTGGCCCGGTGAGTCCACCGTGACCAGCGAGCGGTTGGAGCTGACCTGGATCTCCTCCAGGTCGGCCAGCACGTGGATCCGGTCGGCGGGGGTGGGGTCCAGTCGCCCGTACAGCGAGTCCAGGAGCGGCCCGTAGACCCGGGAGGCCGAGTCGACCAGCCTGGTGGGGTCGACCAGATGTCGGGCTCCCTTCTCGTGGACGTAGACCGTGGCTTTGGGGAAGGCGCGGGCCACGTCTCCCACCCCACCGGCATGGTCGAGATGGATGTGGGTGACCACCACCCCGGCCAGGTCTTCGGCGCCGACGCCCAGTCGCTCCAGCTGGGCCAGCAGTACGGGAACAGAGCTCTGGCTACCGGTCTCCACCAGCACCGGGGCGTCCCCCTCGATGAGGTAGCCGGCGGTGACCCGGTCCCAACCACCCAGCAGGGTGTCGAGCTCGATGACGCCATCCGCCACAGTGACGCCGCCACCGCTCTGGCGCAGGCGGTCAGCCGGCTCCGTCGTACCGGCAGAGCCGCGGTCAGGAGGATGTCCTCCGTGGGGATGGTGGTGGTCTCCACTCATACGTATCCTCGACCTGTTCCGAACGGGCTGTTGACCTTGGGCTTACTAAGGACGGGGGCCCGAGTTACCGCCGGCCCGCTTGGAGGCCTTGGCCGGTTGCTTCTTGGCCGGTGAAGACTTCTTCTTCGCCGGTGTGGCTCTTCTTCGGCGGTGTGGCCTTCTTCGCCGGTGTGGCCTTCTTCGCCGTCGACTTCTTGGCCCCTGCGGCCAGCCCGGTGGTGGCGGCGGTGCCGCCTCTCGGTGTGGCCGGCGCCTTGGTGGCCAGGGGCGTGGCCTTCTTCACCGAGGGCGCCTTGGTCGGCTTTCGACTGCCCTTCGCTCCACCGGGAACCACGGCGGCCAGTGCTTTTCCCTTCCCCCCGGCGGGCAACTTGACGTCGCCGATCCGGCGGACCTGCCCACTGTCAGCCAACCTCGACAGCACCGCCCTGGCATTGAAGTTACCCAGGTGCTGGTTGCTGGTGCTGCTCTTGCCGCGGGTCAGTGCCCTCCGGGCCAACCCGGCGATGACGTGGTTCGGTGACGGTTTCTCGTCGCCACCGATCTTGGACGCCGAGTTGACCAGGGACACGTGCGAGAACGCCTGCGGGAAGTTGCCCACCTGGCGTCCGGCTACCGGGTCGTACTCCTCAGAGAGCAGGCCCAGGTCGTTGCGGAGATCCATCAACCGATCGAGCAATTGTCGCGCATCGTGGTGGCGGCCCAGCATCGAGAGGCAGTCGGCCAACCAGAACGAACAAGCCAGAAAGGCCCCCTCACGACCGCTCAGCCCGTCGACGTCACCGGTGTCAGCCGTGCGGTAGCGGAGCACGAAGCCACCGTCGACCAACTCCCGTTCAATGGCCTCGATGGTGCCCTGCATCCTCGGATCGGTGGCCGGCAGGAAGCCGACAATCGGGATCATCAGCAGGCTGGCGTCAAGTTGGTCGGATCCGTAGTACTGGGTGAATGAGCCCTTTTCCTTGTTGAACCCCCGCTCGCAGACCTGGTCGTGGATCTCTGTGCGTATCTCCTTCCACCGCTTAACCGGACCTTGGAGGTCGTACTCCTCGGCCGTCTTGATGGCCCGGTCGATGGCCACCCAGGCCATGACCTTGGAGTGGGTGAAGTGACGACGGGGCCCCCGCACTTCCCAGATCCCGTCATCGGGCTCGCGCCATCCGTGCTCGAGGAAGTCCATCAGCGACAGCTGAAGGGCCCACGACGGGTTCTCATCGCTCTCGGCGGTCTCCGCCGACTCGTAGAGGGCCGACATGACTTCGCCGTAGACGTCGAGTTGGAACTGACCGGCGGCGGCGTTGCCGATCCGCACCGGGGCGGATCCTTCGTAGCCCGGGAGCCAGTCGATCTCCCACTCGTCCAGTCGGCGTTCCCCCCCGGCCCCGTACATGATCTGCATCTGGGCGGGATCGCCGGCGATCGCCCGCAGCAGCCAGTTCCGCCAGGCCATGGCCTCTTGATAGAAGCCGCCCCGCATGAGCGACTCGAGGGTCAGCGTGGCGTCCCGCAGCCAGCAGAACCGGTAGTCCCAGTTGCGGGCGCCACCCAAGGTCTCCGGCAGGGAGGTGGTAGCGGCGGCCACGATGCCGCCGGTCGGCTCGTAGGTCAGGGCCTTCAATGTGATCAGGGAACGCACGACCGCCTCGCGGTACTCACCCTCGTAGGTGCACTGCTTCACCCAGTCGGTCCACCACAGCTCGGTGTCCTGAATGGCGTAGGCCGCATCGACCGGACGGGGAGGATCTTCACTGGCCGGGAACCAGGTCAGGGAGAAGGGGACCTGCTGACCCTCCGAAACGGTGAACTCGGCCACCGTGGAGAAGTCTCGGCCCTCGCAGTGCACCGGGGACCACAGCGACAGGCCGTCGGGCCCGGCGATGGCATTGAGGGTCCCGTCGATGTTGCGGACCCAGGGGACGATCTGGCCGTAACCGAACCGTATGGTCAGGACCATCTCCATGGTGACCTTCCCCCGTACCCCCTCCACCAGGCGGATCACTTCGGGATGCTGCTGGCGGATCGGCATGCAGTCGACCACCCGGACCGATCCCTCGTCGGTCACGAACTCCGACTCGAGCACCAGCGTCTCACCGCGGTAGTGGCGGTGGTTGGCCAGGTGGGCACCTTTGGGCGCCAGGCGCCACGACCCGTTGTTGTCGTCACCCAAGAGCTTGGCGAAGCAGGCCGCCGAGTCGAAGCGGGGGAGGCACAACCAGTCGATCGATCCGTCCCGTCCCACCAGGGCCGCAGTATGGAGGTCACCGATAATGCCGTAATCCTCGATCGGAAGCGCCATGTCCCATGTCTAGCCGGAGGCACCACCTGCCGTGTTCGATCCCGGGCATCCGACAGGAGCCGGCATCCCACCCCGGTGGGGCTATTCCACCGCCACCACCACTACCCTCCGGCTCATCCCGAGGTGCAGGGCCCGGTGCCCACCGGGGCGGTTCGATCCTCGGCCCGCAGGACCCGCGACAGCACCCCCGGCGAAGCCAGGGCGTACCCGATGTCGCCGTTGGTGGTGGAACGGGAGAACACCACCCCGATCACCTGGCCGTCCGGTTCGACCAGCGGGCCTCCCGAGTTGCCCGGTCGCACGACGGCCTGGATCTCGTAGACGTCGCGGACGGTGAGGCCCAGCCCGTAGATGTCCCGACCCTGTGCTTCGAACTCGGCCATCACCCCCGCCGGGACCACGGTGAACGGTCCGCCGCCCGGGTAGCCGAGTACCGCCGCCTGGGCCCCCCGAGTGGCCTTGTCGGGATCGAGCGGCAAGGCCGCTTCGTCCACACCCGGCACCCGCATGACGGCCAGATCGAAGGACGGATCGAACAACACCACGGTGGCGGAGAGGAGGCCGTTCCCGACTTCGACCATGGGCCGGGCGATGCCGGCGATCACATGGGCATTGGTCACCACCAACCCAGGGGCCACGACGAAGCCCGATCCCTCCTGGATCTGCCCACACCCGTCGCCGATGACCTTGACCGTCGAGGCTGCGGCACGGGTAGCGGCCTCCTGCAACAACGCATTGCCCGGTAGGGATACCGGACCGGCCGAGGCCGGGGCCAAATTGGCGAACACCGGCGGGAACCCCTCGGAGGAGAGGAAGCTCTGCACCTGGGAGAAGACCGAGGGCGGAGCGGGCAACACGCTGTCGAGGGACCGGATGATCCTCGACCGGCTGATGGCGCTGTTGAGGCTGAGCGACGAGCTGTTGACCAGCGTGCTGGCCACCAACCAGGCCACCAGTAGCGATGCGATCACCGCCACCACCACCCCGAGGACGGAGTCCACCGTTCCCAACAGGCTGCGGTGCACGCGGGAGAAGGCCAGGTTGCCTACGACCCGCCCGATGACCCCGCAACACGCCGCCACCCCCAACATGCTGGTGAGGGCCACCGCGGTGCGCTCCGGTTGGGTGTGGACCCAGTGCACGGTGACCGAGGCCAGCAGGGCACCCAGGTACAGCCCCACCAGGAATCCCCCGAAGGAGAGGATCTGGACGATGGCGCCCAACCGGAGGCCCTGGATGGCGGACATGGCCACGATGACCACCACCACCAGGTCGACCCAGCTCACGGCCGGAGACCGTCAGGCGCCAGCGATCGGGGACGGCAGGGGGAAGGAGGAGCCGACACCACCGACTAAACGTAGACGGACAGCCTCCAAGCTGACCATCATGACCTCCTCCAGGGGGGTCAACGTGGCAAGATCTCGCATGGAATCGATCGAACCGGCGGGGCGGGGCCGGAGGACGGGAAGTACGAGGAGATGACCGGTGGCCAGGACCAGGGGGAGCTGGCCGCGGCTGTGGCCTCCGGCGCCACGCTGGCGACGGTCCGCAGGACCCGCTGACGTACCTCTTCGATCGGTGAGCACTCCCTCCCCAGGCCTGTCACGCCCGTGATCGACCAGAGCCAGATCGTCGATCCCGGACCGGTACCGGGGCCGGCCGTCCATCGCCGCATGCGGTGGCCCGCGGTGGTGACAACCCTGCTCGTGGTGGTCGCAGCCACGGCCTGTGCCAACAACACTCCGAACGCCTCCCCGCCGCCCACGTTCGTGGCCAACTCTCCCTGGCTCGGCTCTTTCGCCGCCGTGGCCGTTCCCGCCCCGGTCAACACGATCTCGGGCCTGGATTGCGTCAGCGCCAGCATGTGCTGGGCGGTCGGCTCCGCGGTGGGAGGGGCCGGTGGCGCCAATGCCGCGGCGCTGATCGCCACCACCAACGGGGGCGCCACCTGGGCCACCGAGGTCGTCCCGCCCACGGTGAGCTACCTGTCCGGGGTGGCCTGCACCGACACCATCCACTGCACGGCGGTGGGCCAGGCCGCAGGGCCCACCGGGACCCAGGGGGTGGCCATCATGACCCTCGACGGCGGGATCCAATGGGGACCGGTGGTGATCCCTCCGAGCGTGGTTGACCTGACCGCCATCACCTGCGCGCACGACGGCCGGTGCATGGCCGTCGGGACCAGCGCCACGGGCTCGGTGGCTCTGGTGTCGAGGAGTTCCGGAGCGACCTGGACCGGGGGGGGCAGCCTGCCGGCAGCCATGTCCGGAGCCACCGCCGTCTCGTGCATCGGCGATGGAAGCTGCTGGGTCACCGGCCACACCGTGACTGATCTCAACCATGTCACCGGGATCCTCGCTCTGACCACCAACGACGGTGTCAGTTGGTCAACCGTCACCACACCGACCGGTGCCGGCAACCTCACCGGGCTCTCCTGCCTCACCGGCTCGCCAACCGGCGTCGGGGCTTTTCCCACCCCGTCCACCACCACCACTGCACCGTTGCCGGCCAGCACCGCTACCACCGTGGCCCACACGCCAGGCGCCACCCGGGGACCGGGCACCACGAGCACATCGACATCGACCACCACTACGGCGCCACCGCCCACCACCACCACGATGCCGCCGGTCGGTGTGCCCGGGGTGCGTTGCACGGTGGTGGGCACCACCGCCACCACCCTGGACGCGGCCAGGGTCGGGCACGGGCTGTTGTTCACCACCGACAACGGTGGTGCCACCTGGTCGAGTCAACCGCTCGATGCCACCGGCGCTTCGCTCAACGGCGTCTCGTGTGCGGCCGTCGGAGCCTGTGTGGCCGTCGGCAGTTCGGTGGCCACGGTGCCACAGGCCGGCGTGGTGCTGGTGAGCGGGTCGCGGTCCTCCCCGTGGAGGCGCCCGGCCTGGGTGGGTTTCCCCCAGCCACTGACGGCGGTGAGTTGTGTCTCGGTCTCCCACTGCGTGGCCGCGGGGGAGTCGATCCTGGTACACCTGGTCGGAGGGTGACGGTCGGATCCTCCGACGGGTCGGCTCCGGCGAGCTGGGACGGTCGGTCCTACCAGGACCGCTTCGACCGCCTGGAAGCGTCCGGACTCGATGTGCACGGAGAGGCCGGCTTCGCCATGCGATGGGCGCCGACCTCGGTGCTGGACGCCGGTTGCGGAACCGGCCGGGTGGCCCGGGAGCTGGCCCGTCGAGGGGTCGACACCGTCGGCGTTGATCTGGACCGGTCGATGATCGATACCGCCCGGCAGCTCGATCCCGATCTGGCCTGGGTCCTCGGCGATCTCTGCCTCCTCGACCTCGGGCGCTCCTTCGACATGGTGGTGATGGCCGGCAACGTCCCCCTGTTCACCCCGGCGGGGACCCGGGGCGCCTTGGTGGCCGGCTGCTCCCGACACCTCGGGCCGGACGCCCGTCTGGTCGCCGGGTTCCAACTCGGGCGCGGCTACCAGCTCACCGAGTACGACGAGCACTGCCGGCAGGTCGGGTTGGCCTGCGGCGGTCGGTGGTCCTCCTGGTCCGGGGAGCCGTACACCGATGACTCCGGGTACGCCGTTTCCGTGCATCAACGGAGCGGCTGACCGGGACGACCTCGCCCCCGATCGACGCAGCCTCAGTCGGCACCGCTCCCGGACACCGCTCCCCAATCCTCAGGGGCCACCTCGTCGACCCTGGTGGCGAAGAACCACTGGTGGCCTTCGGGATCCACCGCGGCATAGCTCCGGTCCCCGTAGGGCTGGTCGGCCAGTTCCCGCTCGATGGTGGCACCGGCTCGGCGTGACGCCTCGTAGTGGGCGTCCACATCGTCGACGTACACGTGGATCAGCACCGTGGCTCCGCCCGCCGCCAAGGGGTTCCGGTACTCGTCGCCGGGGCCACCGAGCATGATCCCGCCGCCATCGGGGAACTCCATTTCGGCGTGGTTGACCCGGCCCTCGGGCCCGGTGAAGCGGAGGGTCTCTCGGAGCCCGAACACCCGGCCCAGGTAGTCCAGAGCGGCGGCGGCATCCGTGTACAGCAGATAGGGAGTAACGCGCTCGAACCACCCCCAAAGGGTAGCGCCGCCCGGTACCTGGGGCCCGCCTGACCCCGCCCCGGGTCATCTCTGCGAATATGGGCGCTTCCGGAAAGGACACCATGCGAAATCCGATGTTCGTCTATGACGAGCAGCTGACCAACCTGATCCTCGACTACTGCCGGTGGAGGCTGGCGCTCGACCCGGTGCCCCTGGACTTCGGTGGGGCACAGGCTTCGTCGTTGGAGGCGGCCCTGGACGGGCTGATCAATTCGGAGGGCACCGATGCCAGCCGGGTGATGGAGATCTTCGATCACGAGTTGGCCACCGCGGTGGTGTCGTGCGACAGCCCCCGCTTCCTCTCCTTCATCCCTGCCGCACCCACCAAGGCCTCGTTGCTCTTCGACATGGTGGTGGCCTGTTCGTCGCTGCAAGGCACCTCCTGGATGGAGGCGGCCGGGGCGGTGGCCGCCGAGAACCAGGCCCTGCAGGTCCTGGCGGACATGGCCGGTCTTCCCCCCGGCGCCGGTGGTTGCTTCGTCTCGGGCGGCTCGGCGGGCAACCTGTCGGCCCTGATGGTGGGACGGGACACCGCGGCCTACCGGATGGGCGGCCGCGCCCCGGAGCGCCCGGTGTTCGCCATCAGCGAGGAGGCCCACTCGTCGGTGGGCAAGGCGCTGCGGGTGTTGGGGGTCGACACGCTGCTCGTCCCGTGCGAGGACCACCGATTGACCGGCAGTGGGCTCCGGGCGGCCCTCGACGGCGACCCGAGGGGCGGTGACGCCATCGGGGTGGTGGCCACCGGAGGGACCACCAACGCCGGGATCATCGACGACCTCGCCGGCGTGGGGGAAGTGGCCCGGGATCGGTCGCTCTGGTTCCATGTGGACGGGGCCTACGGCTGTGCCGCCCTGATGGCACCGTCCATCCGTGGGCGCTTCGAAGGCATCGAGATGGTCGACTCCTTCGTGGTCGACCCGCACAAATGGCTCTTCGCCCCGTTCGACTGCGCCGGGCTGCTCTATCGGGAGCCCCACCTGGCCAAGGCGGTGCACACCCAGGACGCCTCCTATCTGGACGTGCTGCACCAGGACCCCGGTGAGTGGAACCCCAGCGACTACGCCTACCACCTCACCAGGCGGGCCCGGGGCCTACCTCTGTGGTTCTCCTTGGCCGTGAACGGAACCGACGCCTATCGGGACGCCATCGAGACCGTCCTGGCCACAACCCAGGCCAGTGCGGACCTCATCGAAACGATGGCGCACCTCGAGCTGGTGCGTCGACCGGAGCTGTCCGTCGTCCTGTTCCGGAGGATCGGATGGGACCGGGCCGACTACGAGCGGTGGTCCGCCCGGCTCCTCCGCGACCAGATCGGCTTCGTCGTGCCGACGAGCTGGGAAGGTGAGTCGGTGGGACGACTGGCCCTCCTCCACCCCGATACCACGGTGGGCATCATCGAGGAGATCCTCGCCACCATGGCCTGAGCCTCTGTCCTGGTCTGTTCTGATCTGTCCTGGGAGGAGGAGGCGCTGGACGGAGGAGGACCCCCGTCCAGCGCCTACCTCATCAGGAGACCGTGAAGGTGTAGCTCTTCGAGGCGGTCTTGGCCGTTGGCTTGGTGGAGTCGGTCGCCTTGATCACCACGGTGTAGCTGTTGGCCTTGGTCCCCGACGGCACCGTTCCCGACAGCACCCCGGCGGAGCTCAAGGTGATTTTGAGGGCCGTGGGTAGCGGCGTGGTCTCGGTCCACTTGTAGGGAGCCGTACCACCCGAGGCCTTCAGGGTCACGGAGTACTTGGTGCCGGGCTTGGCCGCCGCCAAGGTCTGGGTGACGATGTAGAGGGGAACCGTGAGCGTGAAGGCCTGGGTCTTCTTCGCCCCGGTTCCGATTTGGGCGGCCAAGGTGAGCTTGAAGGTCCCACCCTCTGTGGGAACACCCGAGAGCAGGCCGGCTTTGGTGAAGGCCACGCCGGTCGGCAGTGCGCCGGTTTCGGTGTAGCTGGGGGTGGGGCATCCCGACGAAGCCACGGTGAAGGCGTCGTACGTACCACCGGTGAAGGTGGCGGCGGCGGCGGAGTAGAAGCCCTCGGTGGCGTCGGCCTTGCACGCCCCGGCCTTCGCCGCCCAGGTGAACCCGTTGGGATCGGTGGTGCTGGACTTGAAGGTGATCTCCGTGTTCCAGTAGTCGGTCACGCCACCGTTCTTCTCACAGGCGACACCCGCCTCCCACACGCCGCTCTTGTTCCCGCTGGCGTAGAGCAGGGTCTTGATCGGCACCTTGAGGGCGCTCACCAGCGGTCCGAACTCGAGGTTGTCGGGGATCCCGATGACCTCTCCGGTTTTGGATGCGGTGTTGACCGCCCCCCAGTAGGAGCGCGGAGGGGTGAACAGCCCGTAGCCATCCCCGGGCACACCCGACCTGAACGACACCCCGGCCGGGTTGGTGCCTTCTTTCACCAGGTAGCTGAAGACGAAGTACCCGTCACTGGCACTGTCACCGTCGCAGTGGGCCTGGGCCGGAAGGTTCAGCGTGAAGTAGGTGTCGGACCCACCCGAGGCCAAGGCTTTGTCGGTGGAGGGGTTGGCGATGGTGGCGGTGCCGTCGAGGGTCGAAGCGCCTGCCGGCGTCACCCCGGTGGCGGTCAGCCCGGCGAAGGTGGCCATGAAGACCGCCACGGCGGCCAGTCCGACCTTGAGGCGCCGGGCCCCCGAGGTCCGGGTCCGCCCGGACCCGGCCTCGGTGTTGTGGGTTGCATCAGCGTGTGTGCGCATGGTTCCGTTTCTTTTCTCTCGCTCGTGTCGTTCGGTGTACGGGTATCGGTTGCGGGGCCGGCTCAGCCGTTACCCGTCATGGTCGTGCTTCCGCAGGTGCCTTCGCCCGAGGTGAGGCTGTCGAAGCCGAACTCATGGGCGGTGGTCTGGGCGGCGGTGGCGCAGATGCTGGAGCCGCTACCCACGAACAGGTCGACGAGGTTGGGGTCGTAGTCCAGGTTGCTACTGGTGATCGCCCGGGTGGGGACCACCGAGTAGATGTTGTAACCGAACAGGGAGTCCTGGTAGTAGGTGGTGTTGGGCGTCAGGTTCGGGGCCGTGCCGGTGTAGGGCAGACCGAGGTTGGTGCTGCCGTCGGTGACGGACCCGAGGGCCACGCCGTTGGCCCGGGCCGTGGCCGACTGGTCCACCGAGTTCCCGTTGGCCTGGCCGATCCAGTCACCCGCCGAGATGGGGATGAGGGCCGCGGTGTGAGCCGGGAGGGACTTGGCGAACGAGTAGAAGGCGTTGCCGTTGTTCTGCTGGATCTGGGCGCAGGCGGGGGTGGCGTTGGCCTCGGCCGTGGCGTCGGAGACCCCGATGGCCGTCTCCAGGTTGGAGCGGGGGGACGATCCCGAGATGGTCAGGCAGGGATCGATGGTGTCGCCCCCGATGGTGGTGATGGTCCCCGAGTAGATCCCGGTCAACTGAGCCTTGGTCAGACTGGACAGGGTCGAGTCACCGTTGGTCGAGTCGTAGTACATGTAGGCCACGGCGTCCCGGGCGAAGGGGATGAAGGTGAGGTTGGTGCCGGCGACCTTCTCGCCCCGGGCGGCCCGGGCAAAGTTGATCTGACCGGTGAGGACCACCGTGGCACCGGTGCACGATCCCGAGGTGTTCTCGAAGCCGGCCCCGGTGACCAGGTCATTGAGGGCGGCCAGGCCGGCCGTGGTGGAGTTGGGCCGGTCGAAGGACGGTCCGCCCGGCTCGGTGGTGATGCAACCCGGGTTGGTGGTGGTGCCGCCCTGGGGGTACGCGTCGAACGACACGATGACGTTGTTGTCGTCGCCCGCCGTGGAGTGCAGCGGGGTGAACCACTTGGTGGTGGCGGTGTTCGGGGCCGAGGCGCCGGCGTAGGCCTGGTACAGGTCCTGGGTGACATCGGCACCCACCGCCACGTCGGCGGTGGTGAAGAGCGGGTCGGCCTGGGCCGACGGGCCGCTCAGTGCGGTCAGGCTGGCAATGCCGGCGGTGCCGGCAGCAATTGACAGCGCGGCGACGATACGGATGCTCCTGGTTCTCAGGAAGGATTTCATCGATGCTCCTTGTTCGCGCCAGGACACGGCCGACCTTCAAGAAGTTGGAGGCCCCTACCATTACCCGACAAAACCTAGTGGGTTACTCGCGTTAAGTTAGGACGGACCGTCCCGGATGTCAACCATCAATATCGATATGTGCTTGAAACGGAGAAGGCTTGGGTATTGTTCGGCAGCCCTGAACCACAACGAACGCCGGGACGGAGCTCTGCACTCCGTCCCGGCGTTGTGGTTTTCACAGCTGTCGACGACGCCGACTGACCTGCCCGACAGCCGGCGTCGTCGATTGCTTTTCCTAACTGGAAACGACCAGGCTGAACTTGGCCGTGGCCGTCTGCGTGGCCGGCTTGGACGAGTCCTTGACCGTCACCGTGACCGTGTAGGTCTTGGCCGCACCCGTTTCCGTGCCCGAGAGGACACCTGCCGTACTCAGCTTGAGGCCCGTGGGCAGGCCGGTGGCCGTCCAGGTCAGCTTCCCGACGCCGTACTTCGACGTCAGAGTGGTCGAGGGGTACTTCTTGCCCTTGGTGGCCTTGGGCAACGTCCTGGTGACGATGTAGAGCCCGTCGGGGGTCACCGACTTCGACTTGGCAGAAGCCTTGCCCGCGCCCCCGGCGTTCTCGGCCGACACCGTGAAGGTGTACGCCGTTCCGTTGGTCAGCTTGGTCACCGTGTACGAGGTGACATCCCCCACCGTCACCGAGGACCCGGTCGACGGCTTGATGACGTAGTGGGTGATGGCTGATCCACCGTTGCTGGTGGGGGCCTTCCAGGTGATCTTGACCGATGCCTTGCCCGCAGTGACGGTCACTGCGGTCGGGGCCCCCGGCACGGTGTACGGCTTCACCGAGTTGGAGGGCGACGAGGCGGGGCCGGTGCTGCCGGGCCCGTTGGTGGCGGTCACCGTGAAGGTGTAGCTGTTGCCGGGTGTCAGGCCGGTCACCACCACGGGCGAGCCGGAACCGGTGGCGGTCTGCCCTCCGTTGGCCGGGGTGGTCGAGTCGATGGCCGTCACCGTGTAGGAGGTGATGGCCGAGTAGCCATCGGACTCCGGTGCCGTGAAGGACACCGTGGCCTTGGCACTGCCTGCCGTCGCGGTCACGGCGGTTGGAGCCCCTGGCTCGGTGTAGGGAACCACGGCGTTGGACGCCGACGAAGCCGGCCCGGTCTGGGCGTCGTTGGAGGCGGTCACGGTGAAGGTGTAGCTGTCACCGGGAGTCAGGTCGGTCACGACCACGGTGGTACCGGAGCCGGAACCGGTCTGCCCTCCGTTGGCCGGGGTGGTCGAGTCGATGGCCGTCACCGTGTAGGAGGTGATCGGCGAGCCCCCGTTGACCGGGGCTGCCGTGAAGGACACCGAGGCCTCGGCGAGGCCGGCGCTGGCGGTCACGCCGGTGGCGCTCCCCGGCTCGGTGTCCGGGATCACGGTATTCGACTGCGTGGCGATCCCGGTGCCCACCGAGTTGGTGGCACCGACAGTGAAGTAGTAGCTGTCACCGTTGTTGAGCCCGTCGAACGTGTAGGTGAGCACGTTGCCCACGGTGACCGGAGTCCCTGCCGTACCGTTGTCGTAGGGGGTGACCACGTAGCCGGTGACGGGCGGTCCCTCGTCCGAGGATGCGGACCAGTTGACGGTGGCCGTGGCATCGCCGACGGTGGCCGCCGCGCTGGCCGGGGCGTCAGCGTAACTACCGGGCTCCACGGGGTTGGAGGCAGCCGAAGTCCCCCGGTCCCCACCCCGTTGATGGCGGCGACCGTGTAGGTGTAGCTGTCGTCGTTGGTGAGCTCATTGAAGGTGTAGGTGAGCACGTTGCCCACCGTGACCTGGGTCACCTCCGTGGCACCGTCGTACTCGGTGAGGACGTAGCCGGTGATGGTCGAGCCCTCATTGAACGGTGCGGTCCAGGTGATCGAGGCCTGGGTGTTGCCCGCTGTGGCGGTGGGAGCAGCCGGGGTGTCCGGAACGGTGTCCGGTACCACGGCCGTCGATTGCGCCGAGGGGCTGCCGGTGCCCACCCCGTTGATGGCGGCGACCGTGAAGGTGTAGCTGTCACCGTTGTTGAGCCCAGTGAAGCTGTAGGTGAGCACATTGCCCACGGTGACCGGAGTCCCAGCCGTACCGTTGTCGTACGGGGTGACCACGTACCCGGTGATGGTCGAGCCCTCATTGAAGGGGGTCGTCCAGTTGACGGTGGCGGTCTGATTGCCGGCGGTGGCGGTCGGGGTGGCCGGGGCGTCGGGCACATTGTCCGGCACCACCGCGCTGGAGGCCGCCGATGCCGACCCGGTGCCCACCGAGTTGGTGGCAGCCACCGTGAAGGTGTAGCTGTCGCCGTTGACAAGGGCATCACCGTTGGCGGCGTCGAACGTGTAGGTGGAGGAGGCTGGCACGTCGACCGGAGTCTGGGCCACACCGCTCAGGTATGGGGTGATCACATAGCCGTTGATGCCCGCTCCATCGCTGTAGGGAGCACCCCAGGTGAGCGTGGCCGATTGATTGCCGGCTGTTACCGACGGTGCCACCGGGGTAGCCGGCGGGCCGGCTGCCAGGGTCAGCGGGGAAGAGGGCGCCGAGGACGTGCCCGTGCCCACCGAGTTGATGGCGGCCACCGTGAAGGTATAGGTGTCGCCACCGAAGAGCTTGGTCGCCGATATCGGGCTGGTGGTTCCGGTGGCGGTGGTGCTCCCGGCCGAGTCGGTGGTGTCGGTAGCCGTCACTTTGTATGAGGTGATGTTGGCGCCACCGTTGTTGGTCGGCGGGGTGAAGGACACCGAGGCTGCATTGGTGCCACCCGTGGCGCCCACGCCGGTCGGCGGGTAGGGAACGCCGTTCGGGACGGTGAGGGTGAAGCTCTGGGTGGCCGGCGTCCCACCGCTGACGGCGGCGGACAGTGTGATCGGGTAGCTCCCGGGTTGGGTCGGGCTCCCGGTCAGTAGGCCTGAGGTGGCCAACGTCACTCCGTTGGGAAGCGGGCCGGTCTCGGTGATGGTGGGGGTCGGGCAGCCGGTCGATGCGGCGGCGAACCAGTTGGTCGTCTGCTGGGTGAAGGTGGCGGAGGCCCCTGAGTAGAAGCCTGGGGTCGAATCCGCCGCGGCGCACGGGCCAGGGGTGGCGCTCCAGACGAACCCGTTGGGGTCAGTCCCATCGGCGGTGAAGGTGACCTCGGTGTTCCAGTAGTCGGTCACGGCGCCGGCCGCGGTGGCGCAGGCGATCCCTGCTTCCCAGGTCCCGCTCGAGGCGGCATTGTCGAGGAGGGTACTGAGGGGGATGACGTTCCTGGTGACCAGCGGCGCAAACTCGAGATTGCCGGGGATGCCGATGATCTGACCGGTCGTGGATGCGGTGTTGGCGCCTCCGTAGTACTTCCCGGGCGCCGTCACCAATCCGGACGGGGCATCGGGATAGTCCGCCGGGACACCGGTCGTGAACGAGATGGCAGCCGGGTTGGTGCCTTCGGGCACCAGGTAGCTGTACACGTGGTAGCCGTCGCTGGCGCTGTCCCCGTCGCAGGCGGCTTGAGCCGGCAGGGCCACGGTGAACTGGGTGGTGGAGCCGCCGGAAGACAGGGTGGTATCGCCGTTCGGGTTGGCGATGGTGGCGGTGCCGTCGAGGGTCGAAGCGCCTGCCGGCGTCACCCCGGTGGCGGTCAGCCCGGCGAAGGTGGCCATGAAGACCGCCACGGCGGCCAGTCCGACCTTGAGGCGCCGGGCCCCCGAGGTCCGGGTCCGCCCGGACCCGGCCTCGGTGTTGTGGGTTGCATCAGCGTGTGTGCGCATGGTTCCGTTTCTTTTCTCTCGCTCGTGTCGTTCGGTGTACGGGTATCGGTTGCGGGGCCGGCTCAGCCGTTACCCGTCATGGTCGTGCTTCCGCAGGTGCCTTCGCCCGAGGTGAGGCTGTCGAAGCCGAACTCATGGGCGGTGGTCTGGGCGGCGGTGGCGCAGATGCTGGAGCCGCTACCCACGAACAGGTCGACGAGGTTGGGGTCGTAGTCCAGGTTGCTACTGGTGATCGCCCGGGTGGGGACCACCGAGTAGATGTTGTAACCGAACAGGGAGTCCTGGTAGTAGGTGGTGTTGGGCGTCAGGTTCGGGGCCGTGCCGGTGTAGGGCAGACCGAGGTTGGTGCTGCCGTCGGTGACGGACCCGAGGGCCACGCCGTTGGCCCGGGCCGTGGCCGACTGGTCCACCGAGTTCCCGTTGGCCTGGCCGATCCAGTCACCCGCCGAGATGGGGATGAGGGCCGCGGTGTGAGCCGGGAGGGACTTGGCGAACGAGTAGAAGGCGTTGCCGTTGTTCTGCTGGATCTGGGCGCAGGCGGGGGTGGCGTTGGCCTCGGCCGTGGCGTCGGAGACCCCGATGGCCGTCTCCAGGTTGGAGCGGGGGGACGATCCCGAGATGGTCAGGCAGGGATCGATGGTGTCGCCCCCGATGGTGGTGATGGTCCCCGAGTAGATCCCGGTCAACTGAGCCTTGGTCAGACTGGACAGGGTCGAGTCACCGTTGGTCGAGTCGTAGTACATGTAGGCCACGGCGTCCCGGGCGAAGGGGATGAAGGTGAGGTTGGTGCCGGCGACCTTCTCGCCCCGGGCGGCCCGGGCAAAGTTGATCTGACCGGTGAGGACCACCGTGGCACCGGTGCACGATCCCGAGGTGTTCTCGAAGCCGGCCCCGGTGACCAGGTCATTGAGGGCGGCCAGGCCGGCCGTGGTGGAGTTGGGCCGGTCGAAGGACGGTCCGCCCGGCTCGGTGGTGATGCAACCCGGGTTGGTGGTGGTGCCGCCCTGGGGGTACGCGTCGAACGACACGATGACGTTGTTGTCGTCGCCCGCCGTGGAGTGCAGCGGGGTGAACCACTTGGTGGTGGCGGTGTTCGGGGCCGAGGCGCCGGCGTAGGCCTGGTACAGGTCCTGGGTGACATCGGCACCCACCGCCACGTCGGCGGTGGTGAAGAGCGGGTCGGCCTGGGCCGACGGGCCGCTCAGTGCGGTCAGGCTGGCAATGCCGGCGGTGCCGGCAGCAATTGACAGCGCGGCGACGATACGGATGCTCCTGGTTCTCAGGAAGGATTTCATCGATGCTCCTTGTTCGCGCCAGGACACGGCAGACCTCAAGCAGCGATGGCCCCTACCATTACCCGACAAACCCTAGTGGATTGCTCAACTAAACATAAGTTAAGTAATCCTATGTGTCAACCAGGGAATACGCAGAAATCGGAGAATCCCCCCGATTTTTGGGGTGTAGATCCACCTGCTCTTGGGTATCCCTTTGGGTTGCTCACTGAACGTAGGGGTGAGGTGGCGGCGCGTGGCGTAGAACCGACAGCCGACTTCGCAGAGTTCGACTTGTCACCGTGTCTCTCATGACACACTTGGCCGGCACGGCCTCGCGTACAGACGAGAGTCGTGCAGCAGAAGACAGTGGAACGACAGGGAGCAGAAGATGACAGCTGAGGTCCAGGGGGTCGTGGCCATGGCCAAGGGGGAGCCGGTCTCGGTGGTCACCATCGTGGTGCCCGATCCGGGCCCCGGCGAGGCGGTCGTCCGGGTACAGGCCTGTGGGGTGTGCCACACCGATCTCCATTACCGGGAAGGCGGCATCAACGACGAGTTCCCGTTCCTCCTCGGGCACGAGGCCGCCGGGGTGGTCGAAGCCGTCGGGCCCGACGTGACATCGGTGGAATCCGGAGACTTCGTGGTCCTCAACTGGCGCGCCGTGTGCGGGCAGTGCCGGTCGTGCCTCCGCGGCCGGCCCTGGTACTGCTTCGATACCCACAATGCCGTCCAGAAGATGACCCTCGCCGACGGGACACCCCTCTCGCCGGCGCTGGGCATTGGAGCCTTTGCCGAAAAGACCCTGGTGGCCGCGGGTCAGTGCACCAAGGTGGATCCGGCGGCCCGGCCCGAGGCGGTCGGTCTACTGGGTTGTGGGGTGATGGCCGGCCTGGGCTCAGCCATGCTGACCGGCGAGGTCGGTCCGGGGGACTCGGTCGCCGTGTTCGGCTGCGGCGGCGTGGGGTGCGCGGCCATCGCCGGGGCCCGCCTGGCCGGGGCGGCGACGATCGTGGCCATCGACCTCGATCCGGGAAAGCTCGACCTGGCTCGGGAGTTCGGGGCCACCGATGTGGTCGACGCTTCGCGGGAGGATGTGGTCGGGGCGGTCCAGGCCCTCACCGGAGGGAACGGCGCCAACGTCTGTATCGAGGCCGTGGGAAATCCCAAAGTGCTGGAGCAGGCGTTCTACTCGCGGGACCTGGCCGGCACCTTGGTCCAGGTCGGGGTGCCCACGCCCGAGATGCGGATCGATCTGCCCATGATCGACTTCTTCGGCCGTGGCGGCCAGCTCCGTCCCAGCTGGTACGGGGACTGCCTGCCGTCCCGGGACTTCCCCATGCTGGTGGACCTGTACCTCCAGGGCCGGCTGGACCTCGACCGGTTCGTCAGCGAGACCATCGGCCTTGGCGACATCGAAGAGGCGTTCCACCGCATGGAGCGGGGCGAGGTGCTCCGATCGGTCGTCGTCATCTGATGATCGAGCAGGTGACGACCTCGGGGATCTTCTCGTTGGACGGCGAGGACTTCGAAGTCGACAACAACATCTGGCTGGTCGGCGACGACCGTGAGGTGATGGTGATCGACGCGGCCCACGACCACCGGCCCATCGTCGAGGCCGTGGGCGACCGCACCACCACCGCCATCATCGCCACCCACGGACACAACGACCACATCAACGCCGCCGGGGCCCTGACTGAAGCCCTGGGAGCCCCGGTCTGGCTGCACCCGGCCGACCTGATGTTGTGGGAGGCCCTCTACCCCGACCGTGCGCCCGATGGAGTCCTGTCCGACGACATGGCCCTGACCGCCGGAGGCTCCACGCTCCAGGTCCTGCACACTCCGGGGCACTCGCCGGGCGGATGCTGCCTGTACCTCGCCGACGAGGGAGTGCTCTTCTCCGGTGACACCCTGTTCAACGGAGGGCCCGGTGCCACCGGGCGGAGCTACTCGGACTTCCCCACAATCATCACCTCGATCTCCGAACGCCTCTTGGTCTTGCCGGCCGCCACCCGGGTGCTGACCGGCCACGGCGCCGAAACCACCATCGGGGCCGAGGCCACCCACCTTCCCGAGTGGCTGGACCGGGAGTCCTGACCGTTCCGGGACCCACCACCTCCCGACGGTGAGCTCACCCTGCCCGTCGGCAAGCCGCTCCACTACGTGTCTGGTTTTCAGAACTGCCCAAAATATCGGTTGTAGCCGGTACTTGCTCAGTCAAGCTATCGGCTCCAGGCCATAATCCGCCCCTTTCGGCGAATCAGGCACCGGACTGGCGCTACTAGGCCGGAGCGGGGGGAGGTCATCGAGCCCCACAAGGCCGCGATCCCCGCCCGGCGCTACCCCATCAACTAATTTTCCGTACCGCCCACCCCGGCGGGGTCGGTCAGGCATCCGGAACTCGACCACGGGGAGCGCGTTGAGATGAGCCACACCACGGTCTCTCCGGGAGCCGGGTCCTCGGCCGATGGTGGGGCCTCCCCCGGTGACGGGCTGACCCGAGACATCGGGTTCTTCGGGCTCCTCCTCACCTCCGAAGGGTCGATCATCGGATCGGGCTGGCTCTTCGGGGCCCTGGCCTGCTCCCTGATCGGTGGACCGGCCGCCATCATCGCCTGGCTGATCGGCTCCGTGGCGGTGATCCTGCTGGCGCTGGTCCACGCCGAACTGGGCGGGATGTTCCCGGTCAGCGGGGGCACCACCCGCTTCCCCTACTACGCCTTCGGCGGCCTGGCCGGAGCCTCGTTCGGGTGGTTCTCCTGGCTGCAGGCGGTCGGAACCGCTCCCATCGAGGTGGAGGCGGCCATCACCTACACCGGTAACTACTGGCACGGGCTGACCACGGTGTCGGGGGGCGTACCGGTCCTCACCGGGTTGGGCTACCTGGTGGCCACGCTGATGATGGCCCTGTTCGTGGTGGCCAACCTGTTCGGGGTCCGCTACCTGGTGCGGGCCAACAACGCCATCACCACCTGGAAGGTCATCATCCCGGTCCTCACCATCGTGGTCCTCCTCTTCACCCACTTCGACACCACCAACTTCACCAGTCACGGCTTCGCCCCGTTCGGACTCCACGGAATCCTCAACGCCGTGAGTGACGGGGGTGCGGTCTTCGCCCTGGTCGGATTCGAACAGGCGGTCCAACTCGGCGGGGAGAGCAGGAACCCCCAACGGGACATGCCCCGGGCGGTGATCTTCTCCATGCTGATCGGAGCCACCATCTACATCCTGTTGCAGGTGGTGTTCATCGGCGCCCTGCCCGAGCACGCCCTGGCCCACGGCTGGGCCCACGTCAGCTTCACCGGGATCTTCGGCCCGTTCGCCGGCCTGGCCAAGGGCCTGGGCCTGGCCTGGCTGGCCTACATCCTCTACGCCGACGCCATCATCGCCCCCACCGGCTCGGGCCTCATCTACACCACCACCACCAGCCGCATCACCTTCGGCATGAGCAAGAACGGACACGTGCCGGTGATCTTCGAGAAGACCACCAAGAAGGCCAACGTGCCCATCTACGGGCTGATCTTCACCTTCTTGATGGGGCTGCTGCTCTTCCTGCCCTTCCCCGGGTGGCAGAAGCTGGTCGGCTTCATCACGTCGGCCACCGTGCTGATGTACGCCGGGGCGCCGTTGGCCCTGGGTGCCCTCCGGCACCAGAAGCCCCACGCCGAACGGCCGTACCGACTGCCGTGGGCCCAGGTCCTGTGCCCGGCTTCATTCATCTCGGCCAGCCTGATCATCTACTGGAGCGGATGGGAGGTGGTGTGGAAGCTGATGGTGGCGGTGGTCCTCGGCTACCTGCTCATGGGACTGTCCCGGGCCACCCACGCCAACCCGGTCCACTCCCCGCTCGACTGGAGGGCCGCCATCTGGCTGTGGCCCTACCTGGCCGGACTGACCCTCATCTCCTACCTCGGGCAGTTCCAGGGCGGGAGGGAGGACATCCCCTTCTACTGGGACATCGTGGTGGTGGCGGTGTGGAGCCTCATCGTCTACTACACCGCCATCCGGCTCCGTCTCCCCGAGGAGAAGGTCGATGAGTACGCCCGGGGCGTCTACGGATTCGAGAGCTGAGCCGACCGGCGGGACCGTCGGGCCGTGGGACCAGCATTCAGGTGTAACCCTGCATGATGTGCTCGACCCACCAGTCCGGAGCCGCACCCATCAAGGTCTGCAGATCCCAGTAGTCCCACCAGCGCACGATGGTCCCGTCACGTAGCTCGTGCACCGAGACGAACGGGAGGGTCACCTGCTCCCCGGTGTGCCAGTGCCACGTCTCGGCATGCTCGGTGACCACCGTGTCGCCCTCGGCCACCATCAGCCGCAACGAGTGCTGGTACTCCGAGATCTGCTCGAGCCCGAGCCGGAGCCGGGCCACGATCTGGCCGGGGCCCCGGGCCACATCGTCGGCCGGGGACGGCACATCGGTGTACTCGCTGTCCTCGGCGAAGAACGAACCGATGGCATCCCAGTCGCGCCCATAGAGCACCTCCCAGAAGGCCCGGACGGTCTCCTTATTGTCTTTGGCGTTATCGTCTTTGGCGTTTCCTTGGGGCCGGTCGCTCACGGTCCGCACGGTACCCCGGCCGGCCGGTCTCCGCCCACGGTGGCCCAGCGGCGTGGCCCAGGAATCACCTCGAGAACGTGTCCACTACGCTCAGCGGACTAGTGACCACGCACCTCTCTGCCAGCGAGCCCGACGGCGTCCCGTCGGACCGGGCTGACCCGGGGGGAGTGCCGGTGCCGGACCTCGTTCCCACCGTGGTGTCCAAGTCGGCCTACGAGAAGGAGCTGGCCCGCCTCCAGACCGAGTTGGTCCGGATGCAGGAGTGGGTCGTCCACCAGGGGCTGCGGGTGGTGGTCATCTTCGAGGGGCGCGACACCGCGGGCAAAGGCGGGACCATCAAGCGGATCCTCGAGCGGCTGAACGCCCGCTACTGCCGGGTGGTGGCCCTCGGCACCCCGACCGACCGGGAGCGGACCCAGTGGTACTTCCAGCGCTACATCGCCCACCTCCCGGCGGCTGGGGAGATCGTCCTGTTCGACCGCAGCTGGTACAACCGGGCCGGGGTCGAGACGGTCATGGAGTTCTGCACCGAGGAGGAGCGGGCCGAGTTCTTCCGGACCTGCCCCCAACTGGAGCGGGCCCTGGTCCGCTCGGGGATCATTTTGGTCAAGTACTGGCTGTCCCTGAGCGATGAGGAGCAGGAGCGCCGGTTCACCGAACGGATCAACAACCCCGGGAAGCGGTGGAAGCTCAGCCCCATGGACCTGGAGGCCCGGGCTCGCTGGGTCGACTACGCCGAGGCCAAGGACGAGATGTTCTCGTACACCGACATCAAAGAGGCCCCGTGGTACGTGGTCGACGCTGACAACAAGAAGGCCGCCCGGCTCAACGTCATCAGCCACCTCCTCCAGATCGTCCCGTACGACGCGGTGCCCCACGAGCACGTCGAGCTGCCCCCGCGCCAGCACCGGTCCTACGAGCGTCCACCCATCGACAGCCAGACCTGGGTTCCGTCCCGCTACGTGGTCCGATGACCCGCTCACCCCGATCCGCCCGTCAATGCGGTCGACCCGATCCGGCCCGGCCGGCCTCGTTCAGGAGCTAGCCATGCGCAAGTTCATCATCATGGGTGTCCAGGGAAGCGGGAAAGGAACCCAGGCCAAGCTGATGGCTGCCGACCTGGCGCTCGAGCACATGAGCGTCGGGGACATCTTCCGCTGGAACGTGCAGCACCACACCAAGCTCGGAGCCCAGGTCAAGCGCACCATGAACCTCGGCCAACTGGTCGGTGACGACCTGGTGGAGTCGGTGGTCCGGGAGCGGTTGGCGGCGCACGATTGGAACTACGGATTCATCATCGACGGCTTCCCGCGGAACGCCCGGCAGGCCGAGTTCTTCCTCGAGAGCTACGACATCGACGGTGTCATCAACCTCGACATGCCCGAGGAGTACGTGATGCAGCGGGTCCTGGCCCGCCGGCTGTGCTCCGAGTGCGGGCTGGACTACAACCTCATCGCCTCGAGGCCCCAGCAACTGGACACTTGCGACGTCTGCGGGGGGAAGCTGGTCACCCGGGAGGATGACAACCCCGAGGCCCTCAAGGCCCGACTGGCCACGTACTACGAGGAGACCAGGCCCCTCATCGAGATCTTCGAGCGCAAGGAGTTCGTGGCCACCATCGACGCCACCAAGCCGGTGGACGAGGTCCAGGCCGCCATTCGGGAGCGGTTCAAGCTTCCGCCCGCCACCGGCTCCTCCACCACCACCTGACAGCACAACCAGGCGGGCCAGACAGGGAGCGGGCGGACCGGGCTACTCGACCTGGGCCTTGATCCGCTCGAGCGTGGTGCGCATGCCGTTGCGGTTGGTACGGCCCCGGGCCCAACCGAGAACGGCCCAGTAGAAGCGGAGCAGGGCGGTGTCGGCCAGTTGGAACGATTCGGTCACATCGGTGCCGTCGCCGTTGGCCACCAACCGGTAGCTCCAGGTGTTCAGCGGCTTGTCGCTCGAGCCCACCCCGAAGGTGAACTCCTGCTCCGGCACCGAGGCCAGCACGGTGCAGGTGGTCCAGTAGATCGGGCCTTTGCCGTTGCGTTTGACGTGGCCGCGGAAGCGGGCGCCGGTGGCCGGGCCGTCAGCTCCGTCCAACCACTCGGCTTCGAACGTCTCCGGGCTGTACTCACCGATCCGGGTCACGTCGCTGACCAGCTCCCAGACCTTTGACGGGGGTGCGGCCATGTGGACCGTTACCGAATCGTGCATGTGCCCACCCTACGGCCACGGGGCTTCCGGCACCCGGCACTACCCGGCCGATTGGCGCCGGGCCTTGGACTCGGCCGCCAATACCTTGGCCCGTTCGGCGTTGCGGAGTGCGGCATCCCTCGGTCGCAGCCCCTCCCCGAACACCCCGCGGATGTACTGCTGCACGTCGGTGGCCGTGGTGGCCACCGTCAGCAGGTCGTTGGACTGCTGGAGGTGGGTGCGCAGGCCCATCAGGTCCCAGGCCCGCCTGATGTTGGCCTTGGCCGCCATCAGGGTGGTGAGGGGGGCCTGGGCCACATGGAAGGCCAGCTCGTTGACTTCGTCCTCGAGTCGCTCCCGCGGCACCACCCGGTTGACCAGGCCCAGCTCTTTGGCCTGTTGGGCTCCGAGCTCCTGGGCTGTGTACATGTACTCCGAGGCCTGCTTCCAGTTCATGAACAGCCACGGCTCGATCCCGGTCTCCATGGTGGGCATGGCCATGCCCTGGAGCACGGGGAACTGGAAGTAGGCGTCCTCGGAGGCCACGGTCATGTCGGTGAGCAGGCCCCAGACCGTCCCTCCCCCCAGGCAGTACCCGTGGACCTGGGCGATGGTCACCTTGGGGAAGTCCCACAGCTTCAACACCGGTGTGCCGTAGATGTCCCACTGGCCCTTCCATGGGCTGCCCAACTTGGCCGTGCTCTCGTCGATCTCGCGCATCTCGGTGCCGGGGCTGCCGGTCACCACGTGGCCGGCACTGAAGCCGGGCCCGTTGGCCTTGAGCACCACCACCTTGATGTCGTAGTCGTGGTCGGCGTCGTCGAGGCAGGTGTCGACGTCGAACACCAGACCCGACGACTGCACATTGGCTTTCTCGGCGTAGTCGAAGGTGATCCAGGCGACCGGACCGTCCTTCTCGTAGATGACCGTGTCGAGCGTGCGGGTCTCCATGATGGGCTCCTGTCGGAAGGTGCGCCGGTCCCCCCGGGCGCGTGGCCAAGGTAGCAAACCCGGCTCGGCGCGGCCCCCGGTGGTGGACGGCCCCCACGGCCCCTAAGGTTCGTGCCCCGTACCCGCCACCGTCGAGGGGGTGACCACCATGGAGATACGCATCCCGAAGCTGGGCATGGAGATGACCGAGGGCACCGTGGCCCGGTGGCTGGTCGACGACGGCGCCCGGGTGGACAGGGACCAGCCGCTGTACCTGTTGGAGACGGACAAGGTGGAGAACGAGGTGCTGGCGCCGGTTTCGGGGGTGCTCCGACAGGTCGGCCAGCAAGGGGAGACGTACCCGGTCGGTGAGGTCATCGCCGAGCTCACCTGAGGTAGGCAGGCCGACAAGAAGTGGCCGACAGAGGTAGCGTCACCAGGTCGGCGGGTAGCGGTCGAAGGGGGAACGGTGGGGGTGGACGAGGACCAGATCAGCCGGACGCTGTGTGAGTACAGCCTGAGCTGTGACGACGGCCGGTTCGACGATCTGGGCCAGCTGTTCATCGAGGACGCCCGTTTCGAGGTGTCGGGCACCGTGGCCGAGGGCCGCCCGGCCATCCAGGCCCTGCTGATGAAGATGCTGCCCGAGGGCTCGAGGGGCCAGCACATCACCAGCAACACGGTGGTGGACATCGACGGCGACGCCGCCTCGGCCACCACCGACTACGTGTTCCTCCGGCCGACGGCGGGCGGGCCGGCCATCGTGGCGGCCGGTCGCTACTACGACAAGTTGGTCCGGTACGGCCCGACGTGGAGGTTCCGTCACCGGGCCATCACCATGCTCGGGGTGCCGGGAGGCCGTCCGGGTGAGTGAGCCCACAGGCCGGTCCCACCCCGCACCGACCGATGTCGTGGTGGTGGGCACCGGAGCGGCAGCCCTGGCCGCGGCCATCACCGCCCATGACGGCGGGGCCCGGGTCACCGTGGTGGAGCGGACGTCATCGATCGGGGGTACCACCGCGGTGTCCGGCGGCGGGGTGTGGATGCCCCAGAACCACCACCTGGCCCCGATGGGCGTGGAGGACTCCCGGGACCAGGCTCTGGCCTATATGACCCGGCTCACCGCCGGACGCACCCCGGTCGACCTGCTCGAGCGCTATGTCGACCAGGGCCCGGGCATCGTGGCCGACTTCGAGAAGCGGGCCCAGCTGCAGCTGACTCCCTTGTCGTGGCCGGACTACCACCCCGAGATGGAAGGGGCCAAGGCCTCGGGCCGGATGCTGGAGCCGCGGCTGTTCGACACCACCCGACTCGGCCCCTGGGCCGCCCGGCTCCGACGCCCCCCGGTGCTGGGCCTGCCCATGACCCTCCAGGAGTCCACGGTCGACTGGCGCCCGGTCTACTTCCCCGAGCGCTTCGACGCCGCCGAGATCAAGCGGCGGGTGGCAGCCCACCAGGTGGCCTGCGGCCAGGCCCTCATCGGCATGCTGCTCGAGGCCTGCCTGACCCGGGGCATCCAGCCCCTCCTCGACACCAGGGCCTGGGAGATCACCACCGCCCGGGGAACGGTCAACGGGCTGGTGGTGGAAGAGGACGGGCGCCGCTCCACCATCGAGGCCGGAGCGGTGGTGCTGGCCACCGGGGGGTACGAGTGGAACCCGGAGCTCCGGGACCGGTTCCTGCCCGGGCCGTTGACCCACCCCCACTCTCCGCCGGCCAACGAGGGCGACGGCCTGCTCATGGCCATGGAGGTCGGTGCCGACCTGGCCAACATGAACGAGTCGTGGTGGTATCCGGCCGCATCGGTCCCCGGCGAGGAGTACGAGGGACGTCCCCTGGCCCGTTTCCTCGGGGTGGAGCGGACCGGACCCCACTCGATCATGGTCGACCGGTTCGGCCAGCGTTTCGTCAACGAGGCCGCCAACTACAACGACATGCAGAAGGCCTTCTTCTCCTTCGACGCCAACCAGTACGCCCCGCGCCACCTGCCGGCCTGGGTGGTGTTCGACCGCCAGTACCGGTCGCGGTACCCGGTGGTGACGGCCCGGCCCGGGGATCCCGATCCCGAGTGGCTGGCCGTCGACCACACCCTGGAGGGCCTGGCCCGCCAGGTGGGGATGGACCCGGTCGGACTGATCGAGGGCGTCGAGCGGTGGAACCGGATGGTCCACGCCGGGCGGGACCGCGACTACGGACGGGGGGACAGCGCCTACGACCGGTTCCACGGAGACCCCTCCGCCCCCCATCCCAACCTCGGCACCGTCGAGGAGGGCCCGTTCTACGCCCTGCCGGTCCACATCGGCTCGGTGGGCACCAAGGGAGGGCCCCGGGTCGACGGCCACGGTCGGGTCCTGCATGTGCGGGACCGTCCCATCCCCGGTCTGTACGGCGCCGGCAACGTGGTGGCCAGCCCGGCCGGGCCCGCCTACTACGGCGGGGGAACCTCCATCGGCATGGGCCTGGTGTGGGGCCACTTCGCCGGCAACCACGCCGCGGCCTTCGCCACCACCGGCGGGAGCGCGGTCATGAGCGGGACCGGCGCCCCGGTGGCGGGTACCGACGCCGGGGCGACGCCCGGGCCTGGGGAACGGCGCCGGATGTACCAGCTGATGACCCGCATCCTGACCTGCGATGAACGGGTGCGCCGGGGGCTGAGCGCCGGCGAGTTCGCCACCACCTACTGGCCCGCCACCGGCCAAGAGGCCATCGCCGCAGCCCTGGGCACGGTGCTGAGAAGCGACGACCAGCTGGTCACCACCTATCGCGGCCTGCACGACCAGGTGGCCAAAGGGGTCCCTCTCGGACCGCTGGTGGCCGAGATCCTCACCCGTCGTACCGGGGTCAATGCCGGCAAGGGCGGCTCCATGCACATCTCCCACCCGCCCTCCGGCCTGGTGCTGTCCACCGGGATCGTGGGGTCGGGCCTTCCCATCGCCACCGGTGTGGCCCTGGCCGGCCAGATGACCGGGAGCGATCAGGTCACCGTGGCCAGCTTCGGCGACGGGGCCACCGGCACCGGCGCCTTCCACGAGGCCGTCAACCTGGCCGCATTGTGGCGGCTGCCGGTGGTGTTCATGTGCCAGAACAACCGGTTCGCCGAGATGACCCCGACCGCCGAGGCCCAACCGGTGGCCCACGTGGTCGACCGGGCCCCGGCCTACGGGATCCCCGGGGAGCAGGTCGACGGGAACGATCCCGACGCCGTCTACCGCGCCCTCGACGCCGCGGTGGCCCGGGCCCGGGGTGGCAAGGGGCCGACCCTGCTCGAGTGCCTGACCTACCGGTTGTGGGGCCACTACTTCGGAGACCCCATGCGCTACATGCCTCGTGAGGAGCTGGACCAGGCCCGCGCCGACGAGCCGGTCGGACGGTACCGGGTCCGGCTGATCGCCGAAGGGGTGCTCGACGAGGAGGAGGCGGCCGCCATCGACGAGGCAGCCCGGGCCGAGGTGGAACAGGCCTTCGTCGAGGCCCTGGCCGCCGAGGTGCCCGATGGCCACGAGGCCTTCGTCGACGTGTACGGAACGGTGGGGGCCTAGGTCATGGCCGGCACCGACGGAGCACCCGACCAGTCGACCGCCACACCGGTCACCAAGCGGAGCATGCGCGAGGCCCTAAACCTGGCCCTGGCCGAGGCGTTGGCCGCCGACCCGTCGGTGTTCCTGATCGGCGAGGACCTGGCCGATCCGGGAGGCGGCATCTCCCAGGTGACCAAGGGGCTCTCCACCACGTTCGGGACCGATCGGGTCCGTGACACCCCCATCTCCGAGGCCGCCATCGTCGGTGCCGCGGTGGGAGCGGCCGCGGCCGGCATGCGACCGGTGGCCGAGGTCATGATCATGGACTTCATCAGCATCGCCCTCGACCAGTTGGTGAACCACGCGGCCAAGGCCCGGTTCATGTCCGGGGGCCTTCTGAGCATTCCCCTCACCGTGCGCACTGCGGTGTTCGGGGGGATCGGGTCGGGAGCCACCCACTCCCAGACCCTCGAGGCGTGGCTGGCTCATGTGCCCGGGCTCAAGGTGGTGGTCCCGAGCACCCCCGCCGATGCCAAGGGCCTGCTGACCACGTGCATCTTCGACGACGACCCGTGCGTCTTCGTCGAGAACGTGGCCCTCTACGGCACGTCCGGCCCGGTTCCCGACGGACCGTTCCGCATTCCCCTGGGCCAGGCCGACTGCAAGCGGTCGGGCACCGACGTGACCATCGTCACCTATGGGCGCACGGTCCGCGACGCCCTGGCTGCGGCCGAGGTGCTGGCCGGCGAGGACGTGGAGGTGGAGGTGGTGGACCTGCGGACGCTGGTCCCGTTCGACGCTGCGGCCGTGCTGGAGTCGGTGGCCCGCACCCGCCGGGTGGTGATCGCCCACCACGCCACCCGCTTCGCCGGGTTCGGGGCGGAAGTGGCCGCCCAGATCAACGAGGAGCTGTTCGGGGAGCTGGAAGCCCCGGTGCACCGGATGGGCGCGGGGTTCGCCCCCATCGGCTCGGCCCCCTCCCTCGAAGCGGCGGTGATGCCGTCGGCAGCCACCGTCGCCGCCGCGGTCCGCTCGGTCATGGAGCCCTGACGGCCCACCGCCCGCGATAGCGGTGTCGACAGGAGACCCGAGACCGGATCGGCGGTCGCCGGTGCCAGACTTGGCAGGTGCCCTCCCGGTCCGCCGCACCTCCCGCGGCCACCCGGACCCCCACGTCCGTGGTAGCGCTGGTGGTTACGGCGCTCGTGATCGGGCTGGCCGGATGCGCGAGCAGTACCGCCGGCGCCGTGCGGCAGCCAACCACCACAACGACCAACGCTCCCCGGGCGTCAACCACCACCACCCTGCCACCGTTACCGGTGGCCCCGGTGCAGTGGACCCCGTGCGGTGACCTCCAGTGCGGCTCGGTCACCGTCCCCCTCAACTACGCCGATCCGGCTGGGCCGACCATCCAGATCGCCGTGGCCCGCCACCCGGCCGAGGATCCCTCGCAGCGGATCGGCTCGCTGGTCATCAACCCCGGTGGGCCCGGCACGTCCGGCATCGACGACCTCCCCAACGAGTTGTCCGTGCTCACCCCGGAACTGCTGGACCGGTTCGACATCGTGTCCTTCGACCCGCGCGGGGTCGACCGCAGCAGCCCGGTCAGCTGCTCCGCGCCCCCTTCGACCGGATCGGGCTCCGGGTCGACCGGCGGTGGGAGCAGTGGCGGTGGGGCCATCGACCCGGTCCCCGCCACCGCGGCCCAGCGCCGGGCCCTGCTCCTCAACGACCAGGAGTTCGCCCGCCAGTGCCAGCAGTTCAGCGCCTCCATCCTGCCCTACGTCGGCACCATCGACACCGCCCGGGACCTCGACCGGATCCGGCAGGCCCTGGGAGACGCCGGGCTGAGCTTCATGGGCAACTCGTACGGCACCCTGTTGGGGGCCACCTACGCCGAGCTGTTCCCGACCCACCTCCGGGCCATGGTGCTGGATTCGGCCATCGACCCCGCCCTGAGCACCACGGCCTACGCCGCCGGGCAGGCCACGAGCCTCGAGTCCGAGTTCACCGCCTTTGCCACCTGGTGCGCCGCCGACGCCGACTGCCCGTGGCGTCCGACCGGAAGCCCGACCACTGCGCTCTTGGAGCTCATCCGGGCCAGCCAGAGCCGACCCCTCACGGTGGCCGGCGGAGGGACGGCCGGCCCGGGCCAGCTCTACGACACCTTGTTGTCGGGGCTGGAGTCCCAGTCGTCGTGGCCCACCCTGGCCTCGGCCCTGGCACAAGCGGAGACCGGTAACGGAGCACCGGCGGCCACCATCACCGGCGGCTATCAGAACGGCGGCTCGAGCAACGGCGCCGACGCCGAGCAGGCCATCGACTGTCTCGACCATCCGGTGGACCGCAGCGTCTCGAGCTATCCGGCCCTGGCCGACCGGCTGGCCCGTTCGGCACCGGTGTTCGGCCCGCTCCTGGCCTGGGCCCTGCTGGCCTGTGCCGTGTGGCCGGTCCCACCCACCCGACAACCGGCACCGCTGTCGGACCCGGGCGCTCCGCCCGTCCTGGTGGTCGGGACCACCGGGGACCCGGTCACCCCGTACCAGTGGTCGGTGGACCTGGCCAAGGAGTTGGCCGGCGGTGTGCTCCTCACCTGGCAGGGCCGGAGCCACGTGGCCTACTTCTACAGTCCCTGCGTGCGCGACGTCGTCCAGGCCTATCTGGTGGCCGGGACTCTCCCGGCCCCCGGGACCACCTGCACCGACTGAGGCTCAGGGTCCGGCCGCCGCTCCGACGATGGGCGCCGACAGGCCGGTCCCCGCCAGGGAGCCGAGGAAGCTGGCGTCGCCGTAGGAGTAGACGGCACCGTCCGAGCCCACCAGCCAGTACCCCTGGCCGTCGGGGGTGGCGGCGATGGCGTCCACCGGGGCCGCCGCTGCCACCCCTTGGCCCGGTACCGACCCGTAGAAGCCGGCGTCGCCGAAGGTGAACACGCCGCCGTCGGCGGCCACCAGCCAGTAGCCGTTGCCGTCAGGGGTGGCGGCCAGGCCCACGATGGGTTGGCTCAGGGGGGTGCCACCCATGGAGCCGTCGAAGTCGGCATCGCCGAAGCTGAACACACCGCCGTCGGCGGCCACCAACCGGTAGCCGTGGCCGTCGGGGGTGGCGGCCATGCCCACGATGGGGGCGTTGAGGTGGAGGGCACCGAGCGATCCGTGGAAGCCGGCGTCGCCGAAGCTGAACACACCGCCGTCGGCGGCCACCAACCAGTAGCCGTTGCCGTCAGGGGTGGCGGCCATGCCCACGATGGGGGCGTTGAGGTGGAGGGCACCGAGCGATCCGTGGAAGCCGGCGTCGCCGAAGCGAACACACCGCCGTCGGCGGCCACCAACCAGTAGCCGTGGCCGTCGGGGGTGGCGGCCATGCCCACGATGGGGGCGTTGAGGTGAAGGGCACCGAGCGATCCGTGGAAGCCGGCGTTGCCGAAGGCGAAGACACCGCCGTCGACTCCCGACAGCAGCAGTCCCTGCTGGCCCACCTGGGGCAGCACCAGCTGCTCGGTCAGGGTGGCGAACGTGGTGTCGTTGTTCCCCAGGCTGGTGACGGCGAAGCCCACGGCGAAGCACCCGCCCACCCTGGTGCAGCTCACTCCGTTGAGATACCCGAACGCCGTCACGTTGGGGGTGGGCTCCAGGGACCAGGCCGAGCCGTTCCACGCCTCGATGAGCGGCGCCGGCTCGGAGCCCAACGAGCTCCCGCTGGATTGGGCCCGGACACCGGTGGCCCAGCACTCCGAGGCCCCCAGGCAGGTGACGTCGGTCAACTGCTGGCCGATGGCCGAAGGATCGGCGCTGGGCACGGTGGACCACTTGGTGCCGTCCCACCGGTCCACCAGGGTCGAGGCCGGATTGCCGTCTGCGCCCATGGTCGACCCCACCGCCCAGCACCGGGTGGATGACGTGCAGGTCACACTGTTCAAGTAGGTGCCGTCAGGTGCCGCGGCGGCCGGAGCCGGGGTGACCGTCCACTGGTGTCCGTCCCAATGCTCGACGAGGGCCTGGTCCCCGGACACCTGGGGCATGATGTTGGGTAGGAAGTTGTCGGAGAGGGCATTGGGCCCGGCGAACCCGACGGCCCAACAGTCCGAGGCAGACGAACAGGTCACCGAGTTGAACTGGTCATGGGCCTGTCCCGACGGTGCGGTGTGGGCCTTGCTCCACGTGCTCCCGTCCCAGTGGTCGATGAAACCGTCGAGGGGATCGCTGTTGGAGTCATCGGTGACGTTGACCCCGGTGGTCCAGCAGTCGGCGGCGCTCAGACAGGCCACCGAGAAGAGCTCCCCGTGGGCCGGCGGTGCAGGCACCACCGACCACTTCGACCCGTCGAACCGTTCGATCAGCGGGACCGGGGTGTTCCCTCCGGGCGTCGCCTGGGCCCCCACGGCCCAGCAGTCGGACGGGTTGACGCAGGTCACGTCCCACAGCGCCGAGAATCTCGGACCGGTCGGCGAGGCCGCGGAGTCCTCGGTCCACGCCGTTCCGTTCCAGTGCTCGAACAGCGCGACGGGTTGGGCCTGATTGCTGTTGATGTCGTTGAATCTGGCGCCCACCGCCCAGCAGTCCCACGAGGTGGCACAGGTGGTACCGAAGAGGAAGTTGCTGAAGGCGGGATTGGTGGCGGCTCCGGTCACGATGGTCCAGTTCGAGGTGGGGCCCGCCTGGGCAGAGGGAACCGAGATGCCGAAGACCACCACCGTGGCCACCAGCAGCGCACTGGAGGCCAGCGCGGCCATGGCGCCGAGACCACCCCGTCGGGTCCGGAAACGTTGCATGCGGGTACATCGTCACGACCCCGGGCACTCTTGACAGTGAGACCGACAATTGGCCCCGACCTGGGCAGTTCTCAGTAGCCCGCCTGCCGCCACTCCACCAGGCGGGCCGTCATGATCTCCTCGAACGTCTCCACCGGCAGATCGCGACGCCGGAAGAACAGGGCCTCATTGGCATCCAGCCACTCGACCAGGGCGTCGGGGCCCGGGAGCAGGAGCTCCACGTCGTCGTCCACCAGGAAGACACTGATGGCGTGGCCTTCGACCCCCACCGACAGCTGGTACTCCCAGTCGGAGGAGAGGCACCACAGGGCCGGAGCGCCCGGCGTGCTCTGAGGCTCGAGGGCCCACCCCCGGCGCCGCTCCATCACCTGGTTGACCTGATCCCAGAGGCTGTCGCGGTCCGATGCCATTCCACCTACAGGGTGGCACCGATGACGCCCGCCCGGGATCACCGGGCATCGACGGCCACTACGGCAGGATCAGGTGGACGTCCCCGAACTCGTGCCAGCGGTATCCCTCGGCCACTCCCACCCGGTACGACTCCCGCAGGAGGTCGTGCCCGGCCACCGCCTCCAGCATCAACAGGTGCGACGAGGCGGGCTCGTGCCAGCCGGTCAACAGCCCGTCGGTCACCTGCACCGGATGGGCCGGCGAGATGACCAGGTCGGTCCAGCCGTCGTAGGCGTGGGCCAGTCCGTCGGCGCCCACCGAGCTCTCGAGGGCGCGGACCACGGTCGTCCCGACGGCGATGACCCGATGGCCGCCCCGGTGGGCATCGTTGACCCGGTCCGCCGTCCACTGCGGGACCCGGACCCGTTCGGGATAGGGGAGCTCGTCGGCCTCCAGCGACGCCACCCCGGTATGGAGCACCACCGGGGTGACCGCCACCCCTTTGGCCACCAGCCGGGTGATCACCTCCGGGGTGAACGGTCGGCCGGCGCTGGGCATCTCGGCGCTGCCCGGCTCGGTGACGTAGACGTTCTGGTACGTCTCGATGGGCCACGGTCGCGGCACGTACCCGTACCGGATGGGTCGGCCGTGGACCGCCAGCCAGCTGAGGACCCGCCGATCCAGTTGGAGGCGGGCCACCCACAGCCGGCCGGCGTCGCCGAAGGGCTCCTCGATGACCAGGGTCCCGCTCCCGGCCAGGTGGTAGCGGAGCGACGGGAGTGGCCCCGACCACCGTTCGGTCGTGCGCCCGGCCCGGCGGCGGGGCTCGACCACCCATCGGGTTCCTTCCAGCCGGGTCGACAGGTGGATGACCAGCGGGGTGCCGTTGTCAGCCACGGCGTCGATGGCAGCCGGAATGGTTCCCGAGGTGTTCACCACCACGGTGTCGCCGGCCTCGAGGAACCGGGGCAGGAAGCTGAAGGAGCTCGGGACCAACGAGCCGTCGCTCCGGGAGGCCACCAGCATGCGGACGGCGTCCCGGGTCAACCCCCGGGCCTCGGGGGGCTCCGAGGCCTCGAGGGCGGACGGGAGGTCGTAGGTGAGGCGGGCCATGGGCTCGCTCAGCGCACTCATGCCGCCACCCACTCCGACGCCCGGTAACGGCCGCTCGGCGAGCCCGACTCCAGGAGCTGTCGTAGGGCCGGCACCACCGACTCCGGCTCGGGCCGGTCCGAGATGTCGTCACCGGGGAAGGCGGCCTGGTGCATGTCGGTGCGCATGTCGCCCGGATCGAACTGGTAGACGCAGAGCTCCGGCTCCTCCACCGCCAGCACCTGGTGCAGTTGGTCGAGGGCCGACTTGGAGGACCCGTAGCCACCCCAGCCCGGATAGGCCTCGACGGCGGCGTCCGAGGACACCGACACCACCGTGCCCCGGGCGGCCCGCAACCCCGGCAGGGCCAGCTGGAACAGGGCCAGCGGAGCGATGACGTTGACCTCGTAGACGTGGCGCAGCACGTCGACCGGGAAGCGGCGCAGCGGGGGGAGGGGACTGGGTCCGAGCTCGCTGGCGTTCTGCACCAGGAGATCCACGCCTCCCAGCGACTCGGCCGCCGCCACCACGGCGGCCCGGTGCGCGGGATCGGCCACATCGCCGGCCACCGGGGCCACCGTTCCCCCCGCGGCCTCCAGGGCCGCGGCCACAGCCGCCAGCGGGCCCCGCTGCCGACCGTCGATGACCACCTTCCACCCGTCAGCGGCCAGATCGGTGGCCACCGCCCGTCCGAAACCCTTCGACGCTCCCGTGATGATGGCGACCGGCATGGTCATTCCTCCGTTTCCGACGCCGGATGCGACGTCAGGAGGAACGGTAAACCTTAAACTAATGTTTAAGTCAAGGGGGGCGGGGGAAAGGTTCCTACCGGAGACGGGGAGGTGAGGATGGAACAGCTGCTGACCATAGGAGAGGTGGCCGAGCGGAGCGGCATGGCCACCTCGGCCATCCGCTTCTACGACCGCAACGGCCTCATCTCGGCCGAGCGCACCCAGAGCGGCCAGCGCCGCTTCCGACGCGACGTGCTGCGACGCCTGGCCTACATCCGCATCGCCCAGCGGGTGGGACTGAGCCTGGAGGAGATCGTGGCGTCCCTGGCCGAGCTGCCGGCCGACCGGGCCCCCACTGCGCAGGACTGGCGCCGTCTGACCCGCGGCTGGCAGGACCGGATCGATGAGCGGATCACCCTGCTCGAAGCCCTGCGGGGCGGCCTGGCCAGCTGCATCGGCTGCGGCTGCCTGTCCCTGCGGACCTGTTCCCTCTCCAACCCGGGGGACCTGGCCTCGGCCCTGGGATCGGGGCCGCAGTACCTCCTGCCCGAGGGGCGCCACGACTGAGCCGGGGGCCCACGGCCGGCGGCACACCCGTAGTCTGGAGTACGTCCATGAGTGCGCCCACCCACGTCCGTAGCTCCGATCCGGAGTCCCTCCCCCTCGACCCGGTGGCGCCGGACGATCCCATCCTGTCCTCCCTCCATCCGGCGGTGGCGGCGTGGTTCCGCCGGCGCTTCCCCACCGGCCCCACCGAGCCGCAGCGGCGGGCCTGGCCCCACATCCTCGGAGGCGGCGACGTGCTGGTGGCCTCCCCCACCGGCACCGGCAAGACCCTGACCGGATTCCTGATGGCCATCGACGCCGCCTACCGGGCCCACGCCGAGGGGTCGTGGCACGGTGATGACGCTCCGGCCGGGCCCGGGGTCATCTACGTGTCGCCGCTGCGGGCCCTGGCCGTCGATGTCCACGAGAACCTGCAGCTGCCCCTGGCCGGCATCGCCGAGGATGCGGCCCGCCTCGGACTCCCGGCACCGGAGCTCTCGGTGGCCGTCCGCACCGGGGACACCCCGTCGGCCGAGCGGGCGGCCATGCGCCGGTCGCCGCCCGACCTGTTGGTGACCACCCCCGAGTCCCTCTACCTGCTGGTCACGGCGGCCTCCAGCCGGGCCATGGTGCAGAGCGCCCACACGGTCATCGTCGACGAGGTGCACACCCTGGCCCGCGACAAGCGGGGGGCCCACCTGGCCCTGACCCTCGAACGGCTGAGCGGGCTGGTGTCCGCCCGCGGCGGGCGGCTGCAACGCATCGGGCTGTCGGCCACCCAACGCCCCCTCGAAGTGGTGGCCGGACTGCTCTCCGGCTCCGACCCGTCCCGACCCCCCACCACCATCGTCGACTGCGGCCACCGCCGGGACCTCGACGTGGCCATCGAGCTGCCCCAGAGCGAGCTGGAGGCGGTCACCAGCGGGCTCCAACTCTCCGACGTGCTGGACCGCATCGCCGCCCACGTGCTCGAGCACCGCACCACCCTGGTATTCGTCAACACCCGCAAGATGGCCGAACGGGTGGCCCACCAGCTGGCCTTGCGACTCGGGTCTCCCGAGGGAACCGACCAGGCCGCCACGGCGGAAGCCGGCCCGGGCGGGCCCCGGGCCGACCCGGTGGACGCCGCTCTCCAGGTGGCGGCCCATCACGGCAGCCTCTCGAGCGCCCGGCGGCGTATCGTGGAGCAGCGCCTGCGGGCCGGTGACCTCCGGGCCCTGGTGGCCACGGCCTCCTTGGAGCTGGGGATCGACGTGGGCCCGGTCGAACTGGTGTGCCAGATCGGATCGCCCCGCGCCATCGGCACGTTCCTGCAGCGGGTGGGCCGGGCCAACCACCAGCTGGAGGGCACCCCGGCCGGGCGGCTCTTCCCTCTGACCCGCGACGAGCTGGTCGAGTGCACCGCCCTGCTGGCGGGCGTCCGGGCCGGGCACCTCGACGTGCTGGAGCCTCCGGTGGCACCGCTCGACATCCTGGCCCAACAGGTGGTGGCCGAGGTGGCCGCGGCCGGCGAGTGGGAGGTCGACGGCCTCTTCGAGCTGGTCCGCAGAGCCGGGCCGTACACCGGGCTGTCCCGGGAGGACTTCGACGGGGTGGTCGAGATGGTGTCGTGGGGCATTCGCACCGGCCGGGGCCGGCGCGGGGCCCACCTCCACCACGACGCCGTCAACGGGCGGCTCCGGGCCCGTCGGGGAGCCCGGCTGGCCGCTCTCACCAGCGGCGGGGCCATCCCCGAAACCGGCGACTACCGGGTGGTGCTGGACCCGGACGGCGTCACCGTGGGGTCGGTGCACGAGGACTTCGCCGTGGAGGCCACCGCCGGCGACATCTTCCTGCTGGGCACCCACTCGTGGCGGGTGGCCAAGGTGGAGACCGGCGTGGTCCGGGTCCACGATGCCGGCGACCTGCCCCCGTCCATCCCCTTCTGGTTGGGCGAGGCGCCGGCCCGCACCGCCGAGCTGTCCGAGGAGGTGGGCTCGCTGCGGGCCCACCTCGAACCCCTGCTGGCCGCGGGGGACGGGCCGGGGGCCCGGGGCGCGGTGCGGTCGGCGGCCGGGGTGTCGGACGAGGTGGCCGCCCAGGTGGTGTCCTACCTGGCGGCCGGGCGGGCGGCCCTCGGGGCCCTCCCCACCCGCCACCGGCTGGTCATCGAACGGGTCTTCGACGAGAGCGAGGGCACCCAGCTCATCGTGCACTCCCCCTACGGTGGCCGGATCAACCGGGCCCTGGGGCTGGCCCTCCGCAAGCGGTTCTGCGTCTCGTTCGACTTCGAGCTCCAGGCGGCGGCGGACGACGACACCGTGGTGCTGTCGCTCGGCCCCCAGCACAGCTTCCCGCTGTCCCAGGTGCCCAAGATGCTGAACAGCCGCACCGTCACCGAGGTGTTGACCCAGGCCGTCCTGCCCCACCCCATGCTGGCGGCCCGGTGGCGGTGGAACCTGACCCGGGCCCTGGTGGTACCCCGCTCGCGGGGTGGCCAGCGCCGGCCCATCCACATCCAGCGGATGGAGGCCGACGACCTGTTGGCGGCGTCGTGGCCGGCCCTGGCCGCCTGCCAGGAGAACGCCGGCCCCGGACCGGTGCCGGTGCCCGACCACGTGCTGGTCCGCCAGACGGTGGCCGACTGCCTCTCCGAGCCGCTGGACGCCGCCGGCCTGGTGGCCCTGCTGGAGGAGTTGGAGGCCGGCCGCATCGACGTGCACCTGGTGGAGTCGGCGGAGCCCTCCCCCCTGGCCCACGGCATCCTGACCGGGCGGCCCTTCACCTTCCTCGACGGGGCCCCGCTGGAGGAACGGCGGACCCGGGCGGTTCCGGTCCCACGGGGACTGGGCCCCGAGGGGCCCAACGGCCTGCCGGTGGCGGCGTCGGAGCTCGGGCCCCTGGACGACGAGGCGGCATCGCAGGTCCTCGACCAGCTGCGCCCCCGGCCCCGCGACCCCGACGAGCTGCACGACCTGCTGCTGTCGCTGGTCCTGTGCCGGCCCGTTCCGGCCTGGCAGGAGTGGTTCGACGCCCTGCGGGTCGAAGGGCGGGCTGACTACGTGGCCGGCAGCTGGGCCCCCACCGAGCGTCGGGCCATGGCCGAAGCCGTGGCCGCCTCGGTCACCGATTCCCTGGCCGGCGACGACGAGGCCCTGGCCGAGTGCGTGACCGGCCACCTGGAGCTGGCCGGCCCGGTGACCGTCGAGAGGCTGGTGGCCGAGGCGGAACTGCCGACCGGCCCGGTCCGGGGCGTACCGGTCACCCCGGCCCGGGCCCGCACCGGCCTGGCCAGGCTGCAGGCGGTGGGCTCGGCCATCGAGCTGCCGGATGGGCGGTGGTGCGCCCGCCACGTGCTGGTGCGCCTCCACGCCGCCAGCCGGGGTCATCGCCGGCGGCAGGTCGAAGCAGTCAGCCTGGCCGACTTCGTCCGGTTCGTCACCTGCTGGCAGCACGTGGCCGCCGGGTCCAAGGTGGAGGGACGGAGCGGGCTGCTGTCGGTCATCGAGCAGCTCCAGGGCCTCGAGCTGGCTGCCGGCGAGTGGGAGCGCCATGTGCTCCCGGCCCGGGTGGTCGGCTACGACCCCCGGTGGTTGGACGAGCTGTGCCTGGCCGGCGAGGTGGCCTGGGGCCGGCTGACCCCCCGCCCCGAACGCGACGGTGACGAGACCGCCCCGGCCGGGGCGGCAGCGGGACGTCGGGGCTCGTCGACGCCGTCCCCGGCCACCCCCCTGGCCCTGGTCACCCGGCAGGACCTGGCCTGGATGCTGGCCGCCACCCGCGACGACCGACCGCCGGCGGAGCCACTGGCCGGGGCCTCGGCCGACATCCTGGCCGTCCTCCGCCAGCGGGGAGCCTGCTTCCGCTCGGAGCTGGGCCCGGCCACCGGCCGGTTGAGCACCGAGGTCGACGAGGGCCTGTGGGACCTGGTGGCCCGGGGCATCGTGACCGCCGACGCCTTCGCCGCCGTGCGGTCACTGCTCTCGGCCCGCCGACGCCAGCGGACCGGAGCCGGTCGGGCCCACACCCGCCGGGCCTCCCTGGGCCTCAAGCGCAGCGCGGTCGGTACCGGAACCGGCGAGGGTCGGTGGTCGGTGCTTCCGGAGCCCGACCGCTCCGCCACCGGGGCGCAGGACGGGCCGCCGGCCGAGGAGATGGCCGAAGCGGTGGCCTGGCAGCTGCTGGCCCGCTGGGGCGTGGTGGCCTTCGAAGTCTGGTCCCGGGAGTCGTACCGGACCCCGTGGCGCGACGTGGTGCGGGCCCTGCGCCGGTTGGAGGCCCGCGGCCAGGCCCTGGGCGGCCGGTTCGTGGCCGGGATGTCCGGAGAGCAGTACGCCCTGCCCCAAGCGGTGGCCCTCCTGGCGGATGTGCATGCCGACCCCAGCCGGGGCGACGACGTGACGGTGGCCGGGGCCGACCCGCTCAACCTGACGGGCGAGTGGCTGGGAGGCGACCGGGTGCCGGCGGTCCGTCACCGCTCGGTCCACTACCGGAACGGGGCGGCAGACCAGACGGAGCTGGTGGCTTCGTCACTGCCATGACCGGCCAGCCCTGACCGCTCAGGGCCGCCTCACTGGCGTGGTGGTCCCGTCCCCTCCAGGTGGTCGTCGGTCGAGGCCGGCGCGAACAGTGGGCGGCGCCGGCCCGGGAGCGGCGTCGGCGCCACGATGACCGGCAGGGAGGAGAGGCGGACCACCCGTTCCCGGATGCCGCGGCCGCTGAGCCGGCCGATCCGCCGGAGCCGGCGAGACCCCAGGATCAGGGCGTCGCACTCCCAGCGGGCGGCCTCGGCCACGATCCGGGTGGCCACGTGCTCCTCGATGGCCGAGCAGGTCCGTCCCTCCGCTCCGATGTCGGCCAGGCGCAGGGCCAGTACGGCGTCGTCCACCAGGAGTTGGGCCTCGGCGGCGCTCTCGACGGGCGGGACCCGGGAGAGTCTGGACAGCTCCCGGGCATGCAGCACCCGGACGTCCGCTCCCGATCCGCGGGCCAGTCCGATGGTGAAGTCCAGGGCGGCCTGCCCGGAGTCGTACCGGTCGATGGCCAGCAACAGCCGATGCCACATGCACGTCCCCCCTTCGCCCTGTCCGTACCCATGATACGGGACCCCTCCGGCGCCGACCATACCCAACCGCGGCGCCAACCGGGCGTGGTCCGCCGGCCGGGAGTACGGTCGGCTCATGGCGCGTGCCATAGCGACCGACACCCGGGTCGACCGGGCCGGGCTGGAGGAGTTCATCCGGCCCCGGCACTCGGCCGTCCTGTCCACCCGACGGTCCGACGGGTCGCCCCAGATGTCCCCGGTGACCATGGGGGTCGATCCGGACGGAGCCATCCTGGTGGCCAGCTACCCGGAGCGGGCCAAGGTCCGCAACCTCCGCTCCCGCCCGTCCGCCTCGGTGTGCGTGCTGTCGGACACCTTCAACGGCCCGTGGGTCCAGGTGTACGGGTCGGCCACCGTGGTCGACCTCCCCGACGCGGTGGAAGGGCTGGTCACCTACTTCCGGTCGGTGAGCGGAGAGCATCCCGACTGGGACCAGTACCGTCAGGCCATGGTGGACCAGGGCAAGGTGCTCATCCGGTTGGCGCCGGTCGGGTGGGGCCCGATCAGCCGAGGGGGCTTCCCGCCCCGGTTGGCCGACGACTGAGCGGAGCCGCTTCGACGGCCCGGCCCCGGCCGGTGGTCGCCCGTCGCCACCCGGAACTGAGGATCCTGTATTAGTGACCAAACCAGTCGACTTTATATAGAGCAGTCGGACTCCCGTTAGGGTCTCCGCCAGCCGCTATCGACCTGGCGCCTCACTCCCATAAGCCTCGGCGCCGGAGGCCCAAAATGCCTACGACCTTTCGGTCCCATGGGAGCGCCACTCTCCCGGTCGGGGCCCCATAGGACCCGAATGGCAACCACGGCCGGATGGCATCAATTCCGGACCCGACGTCCGACGCCAACCGCGCTGTGGTCCCGACGACACCGTCATCGGTTGAGACCGGCCGCCGAAGCCCCGGTCGGTGTTGAACTGGACTTCCACCCCGAATCAGACCAGGTGCGGTGATCCCGACGTTACGGATGCACGGTTACGAACGGCAGGGCCTTGTCGACAAAGGCGGACGACACCACGCGCGCTCTTGTCGACAATGCCGCCCACCGCGGCGGCACGCTCTTGTCGGGAATGGCGACCGGTACCGGTCGATCGAGTTGTCGATTCCAACGACTGTTCAACCACACCACAGAGTCGGTGCGCACCTCGCACGGCGCGAGTCACCGTCAATGACCGCGCCTCCATTTACGTTCTATCGGCGCGTCTTTCTTGCCGACGCCAACGGGGCATTGTCGCTCCTTGTCGACCCTCAGACACTCTCCGTGACGGCAGTTGCGAGCCTCTGTTCGTGCGCCTAGAAAGATGACGTAACCGAGGCGCAGTAGAAAGAAGGCGGAGTTATGAAGGGGAGCACTGGTGACGTTTCCGACGTCTCCTGTCTTCCGTCGAACGCGGCCGTAGTGGCGTTGAGGGGTGGTGGACGTCCCCCATTGACGGAGGGTGGACGGACCGGAGACGTGTCGTCCGTCATCAGTGCACCGTCGGTGCCCTTGCACCACCACCCGGTGACGTCGGCCATGATCGGGAACCACCATTCGAACGACTTGCAAGCGCGGCCCGCGCAGGAGGTGAACGTCGGCGCATGACAACGAGAGCCGAACTTGTCGAGCAGATCATCGAGCTCCGTCCGGAACGGGGCTTGGAGCGGCTCCAGTCACTCACGCGGGAGCTGGTCAACTTCCGGGCCAACCCGCAGATGGAGAAGCACCGTTTCGAAGGAACCCGGTTGCGGGGCATCCCGGGCTACAGCTGCGACCTCCTGCCGCGGTGGGAACGGGTCCTGGTCACCGGGGGCACCGGTTGCGTCGGCTATGTGGTCCTCAGTCACCTCGTGCGGGATCTGCCCGACACCCGCTTCGTATCGGTGGCCCGCCAGCCGCCGGTTCCCGAGCGGATGGCGGACCGGGTCACCTATCTGAGGGGTGACGTCCGCGACCGTCAGCAGATGAGCGAGATCATCCGGGACTTCCAGCCCGACCTCATCATCCACCTGGCCGCCCAGCGCAACCCGGCCCTGGCCGAGCGTCTGGTGGCCGAGACCGTCTCCACCAACGTGGTCGGGTCGCAGGTCATCCTGGAGCTGGCCGGCGAAGCCGGCGTGGGCACGGTGATCGTGGCCAGCACCGGCAAAGCGGTGCGGCTGTTCACCGGCGACACCTACGCCGCCACCAAGAAGCTGGTCGAGTACCAGTCCGCGGTGATGGCCAAGCGGTACGACATGAACGTCTCGTGTACCCGCTTCACCCACGTGGTCGACAACAGCATCGTGGGGCAGAACATCCTCAAGTGGATCGCCAACGACGAGCCCATCCTGCTGCACTCGCCGTACGTGCAGCTCCCGGTGCAGTCGGCGCTGGAGTGTTATCAGCTGCTCATGACGGCCGGCGTGGTGTCGGAGCGGGACCGCCCCAAGGTGGTGGCGCTCCGCGACCTCGGTTGGCCTCCGATCGCGCTGCTCGACCTGACCCTCGACTACCTGTCCGACAACCCGCGCTCGATGTCACCGATCGTGATCACCGGCTATCCGCCCGGCTACGAGGCCGACGCCTATCCCGGCACCTACGATCCCCTCTCGGCCGGCGACGTGAGCCCCCTGGTGAACTGCATCGAGGCCACCCGGACCACCCCGACGCCGATCCTGGGAGACCTGATCGACCACTTCGAGCTGATCGACGGACAGTGCGAGGAGATCGACGACACGCTGAGACGGATCACCGAGGCAGCCGAAGCGCCGAGGATGAGCAACCGGGTCATGGGGGACCTGTTGCACCGGGCGTCGCTCGCCCTCCTCCGGCATTCGATGGAGCAGGCGGACTCCGATCGGGTCAGACGGATCCACCAGTTCGGGATGCGCCACGATCCTCTGATCGATGATCATGCGCTCATCCACCGGCAGCTCGAGTTGTTCTTGGACACCGAGCATGCCGCGCTCGTGTAGCCGGACACCCTCGGCCCCGCCCTGTGACGTTCTCCCGTCGACAATTCCTGTTGGGCCTCACCGGCGCGGCGGTGGTGGCGGGCGCCAGCGCGTGTGGTTCGTCCACGCCGTCGGGCACCTCGGCCACCTCGACCACGGCGGGGGGCGACGCCCTGGTCAACCGCATCAAGGTGGGCTGCTTCTTCCACCCCGCCGGGGCCCAGGCCAATCCGGTGGCCCCGGCCACCCTGGACGCCTTCGAGAAGACCCTGGGCAACCGGTTCGACATCATCCACTACTTCTTCCCCTGGGGCGCCCCGTTCTCCGCGTCGTTGAACGCCAACGTGCCGACCCGGGAGCTCATGATCTCCTGGAACCCGTCGGGAACCGACATCACCGAGATCCTCAAGGCCACCTACGACGCCTACATCGCCCAGTACGCCCGGGCGGCCAAGGCCTACGGCCACCCGGTCTACATCCGGTTCGCCGCCGAGATGAACGGCAACTGGAACAGCTACTCCTCGGCCTCGCCCGGAGGCCCGTCGGCCTCGTCCTTCATTCTGGCCTGGCACCGGGTGGTGGGCATCTTCCGGGCGGTGAAGGCCGACAACGTGAAGTTCATCTGGTGTCCCACCGAGGTGGACTCCCCCGATGTGGCCGGCAACAAGCTGCCCGAGTACTGGCCGGGCTCCACCTACGTCGACATCCTGGGGTTCGACTCCTACAACTGGTCGGTGGGATCACCCACCGAGGGAGCGGGGGGCTGGCGGACCTTCAACGAGACCTGCGCCACCGGGTACCCCCGGGTGGCGGCCCTGGACGCCAAACTCCCGATCTGGCTGTGCGAGACCGGCTGCACCGAGCGGGTCAGTGGTGACCCGGCCGGCGTGACCAAGGGCGGCTGGTTCCGAGACATGTTCGCCTCCACCGAGTACCCGCGGCTGGACGCCGTGGTGTACTTCTCCGAGAACGACACCTCCCTCAACCGGGACTGGCGCATCAACACCTCGGCCGAAGCGGTGGCGGGGTGGAAGCAGGGCTGGTCGGCATGACCCTGGTATCCGACGAACGGGACACCCGCACCGAGGCCGAGCCGTCGGTCGAGGAGCCGCGGACCAGCCAGATCGTGGTGCTGGTGCCGGCCCACAATGAGGAAGAGGCCATCGAGGAGACCTTGGAGTCCCTGTTCCGCCAGACCCGGCCGGTCGACCGGATCATCGTGGTCTGCGACAACTGCACCGACCGCACCGAGGAGATCATCGAGCCCCTGGACTGTGAGACCTTCCGGTCGAAGAACAACACCCAGAAGAAGGCCGGGGCGCTCAACCAGGCCCTGGCCCCGCTGTACACCACTCTGGCCGACACCGACAAGGTGCTGGTGATGGACGCCGACTCCATCCTCGACGAGCGGTTCGTGGAGGAGTCCTGCAAGCTCCTCGACGACGACCCGCAGATCGGGGCGGTGTCCGCCGCCTACGTGGGCAAGGACAAGCCTGGCTTCCTCCCCATGCTCCAGCGCATCGAGTACTCCCACGAGCGGCGCCGGGTGGCCCGGCGCCAGGCCCGGGTCACCTGCCTGTCAGGCACCGCGGCGGTCTTCACCATGGCCGCCCTGCGCCACCTGCTGGCCGAGCGGGGCAAGGCCGTCCCCGGCCAGGCCGCCAAACCGGAGGCGTACCTGTCGGTGTCGCTGACCGAGGACTTCGAGATCACCCTGGCCTTGAAGGCCATCGGGTACGCACCACTGTCGCCCAGGACCTGCATCTCCCATACCGACGTGATGCCCACCGTTTCGATGCTGTGGAGCCAGCGGCTCCGGTGGCAGCGGGGCACCCTGGAGACCCTGCGCCTCTACGGGTTCACCCGGCTCACCTACCGGATGTACCTCACCCAGGTCTACACATACGCCATCTCCCTGGCCACCCCGCTCATGATCACCCTGTGGATGGTCTCGCTCTTCGTGCTCCACACCGGCCTGGTGTTCTCGTGGTGGATCCTCCTGCTCCTTCCCCTGTCGGCCATCGAGCAGTTCATCGCCACCCTCCGGCTGCGCGACTGGAAGGCCAGCGTGACGGCCACCACCATCATCGTCCTGTGGATGTACGACAACATGAAGGCCGTCATCTACTGGCACGCCCTGCTCAAGCTGCTCAAGCGCACCGAATTCGAGTGGGACTAGGGACGACCGTGGAACACGCCATCGCCGAGTTCTTCCAGAACCTGTTCACCCTCCGTAAGTTCGACAGCATCGGGTGGATGATCATGAAGGTCCTGACCATCGCCACCTTCGTAGCCATCATGTGGCGGCTCATACCGCGCCGGACCCGCTAGCGACGCCGTGCGCCGGCGACGCACGGCCGAGGCTCCGGGGTCGGGGCCGGCGGGCCCGGAGGCGACGGCACCGCCGCGGTGGGCCGAGGAGTTCGCCACCCTCAGCCTGGTCACCCGGGAGGACCCCTCGGGCACCTGGTACGCCACCGAGCCCTACCTCGAGGGCGGGATGGTCGGGGAGCCCGACCCGGGATCCAAACTGACCTGGAACGCCAACCCCAATCAGGACTTCGGGGGACCGGTGGGGGCCATGGACCCCTTCACCGTGGGCCCGGTGTCCGACAGCGCCGGCCAACCGGCCACCGGCGACTCCGCCCTGACCATCTCCTGTCGCCGGTACACCCCGGAGCAGCGGGCCGCGGTGGCGGCCTACAACACCTCGGCCCCCGGCGACCGGTGGGGCGGCACCCTGATCTCCAACCACCTCGCTGCCACCTTCACCTACGGCTACTTCGAGTTCCGGGCCTGCTTCCCGGTGGTCGGGCGCGGGATGTGGCCGGCCCTGTGGTTCTTCGCCGCCTTCGACTCCAACGGCGACGAGCGCCGGATGGCCGAGATCGACCTGGTGGAGATCTTCGGTCCGGCCGGGGGCACCCCCTGGTTCATGTCCCTGCACGAGCTGCAGTGGGGCGGGACGCCGGCCCCCGGGTCCAACGGGAGTGTGAACGGCTTCTACCAGGGCCGCCACGACACCACCCGCTGGCACACCTACGGCCTCGACTGGCAGGAGGATGCCCTGACCTTCTACGTGGACCGGGAGCCGGTGGCCCGGAAGAAGGGGCGGGACGCCCGGTTCTATCGTGGGGTGAAGATGGCCATCCGGCTCAACTACACCATGACCGTGCACGGGACCGGGCCGGCCTCGGGACCCGAGGACCCCTCGACCCCCGACCCGCTGACCATGAGTGTGGACTACATCCGGATGTGGCCGGACTTCGCCGGCTCCCTCGGGGCCGGAGGGTGAGCCACCCCCTCTTCGCCCGGGTCTACGCCCGCCGGTCGGTGGCCCAGGCCCACCTCCAAGAGGAGCACCGGCGGGAGCTCCTGGCCGGGCTGACCGGGCGGGTGCTGGAGGTGGGGTGCGGCAACGGGCTCAACTTCGCCCTCTACCCGCCGGAGGTCACCGAGGTGGTCGGGGTCGAGCCCGAGTCCTACCTGCGCCACCAGGCCCAGCTGGCCGCCCAGGCCTGCGGCCGGTCGGTCACCGTCCTCGAGGGACGGGCCGAGTCGGTGGCCGACGTGGTGACCGGCCCGTTCGACGCCGTGGTGTTCTCCCTGGTCCTGTGCAGCGTGGCCGATCCGGGCCTGGTCCTCCGGGAGGCCAAGCAGACCTTGCGGGACGGCGCCTCCATCCGCTTCTACGAGCACGTGGTGTCCGAGGACCCCGGGGCGGCCCGCCTCCAACGTCTGTTCACACCGCTGTGGGGTGCGGTGGCCGGAGGATGCCGGCCCGACCGGGACACCCTGGCCGTGGTGGAAGCGGAGTTCCCCGGCACCCGGGCCCGGCGGTTCGAGTTCTGCCCGGGTGGCCGACTGCCCTGCGGCCTCGTGGCGCCCCACGTGCTGGGTCGGGCGGTCCACCGGGCCTGACGCCGGTGGCGGCCCTGTTACCGTCGAGGGCGTGCCCGATCCCGCCCCCACCGACCGGCCGGGGGAGCCGCCTCCGGCCGGGTACCGGATGCCCCCCGAGACCGCGCCCCATCAGCGCACCCTCATCTCGTGGCCGTGCCGTCGGGAGTTGTGGGGCGACTCCCTCGACGACGCCAAGCGGGAGTACGCCGGGGTGGTGGACGCCGTGGCGGCCTTCGAGCCGGTGACGGTGGTGGCGTCCACCAAGGCCGATGCGGCCGAGGCCCGGGCGGCCACCGTCGACGGGGTGGAGGTCATCGAGATCCACCTCGACGACTCGTGGGTGCGCGACAACGGTCCGCTCTTCGTGACCGGAGGGCCCGACGGCCCCATCGGGGTGCACTTCCGGTTCAACGCCTGGGGCGAGAAGTTCGACGGGTGGGAGCGGGACGAGGCCGCCGGGGCCACCCTGGCGGCGCGCTTCGGCACGGGAGTGGTCGAAGCCCCACTTGTCCTGGAGGGCGGGTCGGTCATCGTCGACGGCCGGGGCCGTCTGGTGACCACCGAGCAGTGCCTCCTCCACCCCAACCGCAACCCCCGGCTCTCCCGGGCCCAGATCGAGGAGGACCTGCGGACGTACCTCGGGGTGACCGAGATCATCTGGTTGGGCCAGGGCCTGGTGGGCGACCGCGACACCGACGGGCACGTCGACATGTTCACCGCCCTCACCGACGACGGCGCCCTGCTCATGCAGTCCCGCCCCACCGGCGACCCCGATCACGGGGCCATGGCCGACAACCGCCGGCGGGCCGAGAGGGCCGGGTTCACGGTGGTCGACTTCCCCCATCTGGCCCATGGGGAGGTGGGAGGGGAGCCGGTGACGCTGTCCTATCTCAACCTGTACCTGTGCAACGGCGGGGTGGTGGTTCCGCTGGCCGGAACGGCCACCGACGACGAGGCCCTGGCGGCGTTGCGCCGGGCCTACCCGGACCGGGAGGTGGTCGGGGTCCCGGCCCTGACCATCGCCTTCGGCGGCGGCGGGCCCCACTGCATCACCCAGCAGGTGCCGCAGCCGTGAGGGTCATCCGCTCCACCGACCAGCCGTCGTGGGCCCGCACCGATCCTCCCGAGCACCCACCGGTCCGGGTGGGGGCGGTACAGGTGGCGTGGCACCCCGACCCCGCCGAGCACCAGCGGACCCTGGCCGAGGGCATCCGCCTGGCTGCGGCCGAGGCCGTGGACCTGGTGTGCCTCCAGGAGCTGACCCTGTCCCCGTACTTCGCCGTCACCCCGGACGGACCGGGTCCGGACCGGGTGGAACCCGAGGACCTGGGGTCCGGCCCGACCATGCGGTTCGCCGCGGCCATGGCCGCCGAGACCGGCGTGCCGGTGCACGCCTCGTTGTACGAGGCCCGGCCCGGGCACCGCCTGGGCTACAACACGGCCATCGTGGTGGGGCCGGACGGGGACCTGCGCCTGCGGACCCGCAAGCTGCACATCCCGGTGACCGAGGGCTACTTCGAGGACCGCTACTTCGCCCCCGGCCCGGCCGGGCCCGACGCCTTCCCCACCCTGTCGGTGGCCGGAACCGACTTCGGCTTCCCGACGTGTTGGGACCAGTGGTTCCCCGAGCTGGCCCGGGCCTACTCCCTGCGGGGGGCGGCGGTGCTGGTGTACCCCACCGCCATCGGCTCCGAGCCCGACCACCCGGGCTTCGACACCGAGCCGTTGTGGGAGAAGGTGATCACCGCCAACGGCATCGCCAACGGGACCTTCATGGTGGCGGTCAACCGCATCGGCCACGAACCGCCGCTGACCTTCTACGGCTCGTCGTTCATCTCCGACCCCTACGGCCGGATTCTGGTGCAGGCCCCGCGGGACAAGCCGGCGGTACTGGTGGCCGACCTCGACGTCGATCAGCGGCGGGACTGGCTGGCCCTGTTCCCCTTCCTCACCACCCGCCGGCCCGACGCCTACGGACCGCTGGCCGAAACCACGGACCCCACGAGCTGAGCGGCGCCGGCCCCACGCCACCGCCGTACGCTGGTCCGGTATGGATCCCCCGCTCACCGAGATCTCGACCGACGACACCGTCTGGCGGTTCGACACCTCCTTCCTCACCTCCAACTGGACCTGCATCTGGGGGCGGGGCTGCCTCGGGATCCTGGACCGGCCGGCGCCCGAGCTCGGCCACGGCTGCTGCTCGATCGGGGCCGAGCTCACCGACGTGGACGAGGCCCGAAGGATCGGGGCCCTGGCCGACACCCTGGACCCGTCGCGTTTCCAATACCACGACACCGCCGCCCGGGACGGGGTGTTCGGGGATCCCACCCGCCGTACCACCCGGGTGGTCGACGGGGCCTGCATCTTCCTCAACCGGCCGGGGTTCGAGGGCGGGTCGGGCTGCGCCCTGCACCTGGGCGCCCTGGACTCGGGGGACTCGCCGGTCGAGTACAAGCCCACGGTGTGCTGGCAGCTGCCCATCCGGGTGGACTGGGAAGAGCGCGACGACGGGAGGGAGACGGCCACCGTGCGGGCCTGGTCCCGGGCCGACTGGGGTCCCGAGGGCGAGACCATGGCCTGGTGCTGCACCGAGGGCGACCGGGCCTACGTGGGCGACCGGCCGGTCATCGAGTCCCTGGCCGAGGAGTTGGAAGAGGTGACCGGTCCGGCGGTGTTCGTCGAGCTGAAGCGGCGCCTGGGACGCTGAACGACGAGCGGGGTCGACGCCGCCGACAGGGGCAGCGCCGCTGTTGTCACCGCGGCCGCGGGCTGATAGACCTCAGCGGCGGACCGGCGTCCGGCGATCCCGAATGAACGAACCCGGGCCACGAGTGCGGTACGAGTAAAGGAGCAGCCCGTTGAGCGAGGATGCCGATGAGACCCTGTCGGCTCTCCACCATGAGCTCCGACGGTTCCCCCCACCCCCCGACCTGGCGGCATCGGCCAACGCCCGACCGGGGATCTACCAGGAGGCGGCGGCCGATCCCCTGGCCTTCTGGGCCGAGCAGGCCGGGCGGCTGAGCTGGGCCGAGCCGTGGAGCCAGGTGCTCGAGTGGGATCTCCCGTTCGCCTCGTGGTTCGTCGGCGGCCGGCTCAACGTCTCGGTCAACTGCGTGGACCGCCACGTCGACGCCGGCCTGGGAGAGCGGGTGGCCTTCCACTGGGAGGGCGAGCCCGGGGACACCCGCACCATCACCTACGAGGACCTGCGGGGCCAGGTGTGCAAGGCGGCCCACGCCCTCACCACCCTGGGGGTGACCGCCGGCGACAAGGTGGCCATCTACATGCCCATGGTCCCCGAGGCGGTGGTGGCCATGCTGGCCTGTGCCCGTCTGGGGGCGCCCCACACCGTGGTCTTCGGGGGCTTCTCCGCCGAGGCCCTGCGCGACCGGATCCTCGACTGCGACGCCCGGGTGGTCATCACCGCCGACGGCGGCTACCGGCGGGGCGCGGCCAGCGCCCTCAAGCCGGCCGTGGACGCCGCCCTGGCCGACTGCCCCGACGTGGCATCGGTCCTGGTGGTCCGGCGCACCGGCCAGGAGGTCGAGTGGCAGGACGGACGGGACCACTGGTGGCACGAGCTGGTCGACCCGCAGTCCGACCGACACTCACCGGAGTACTTCGACGCCGAGCAGCCCCTCTACATCATGTACACCAGCGGGACCACGGCCAAGCCCAAGGGCATCCTCCACACCTCGGGGGGTTACCTGACCCACGTGTCGGCCACCCACCGGCTCATCTTCGACGTGAAGCCGGAGACCGATGTCTGCTGGACCGCCGCCGACATCGGCTGGGTCACCGGCCACAGCTATATCGTCTACGGGCCCCTGGCCAACGGGGTCACCTCGGTCATGTACGAGGGCACCCCGGACACCCCCAACCGGGGACGGTGGTGGGAGATCGTCGAGCGCTACAAGGTCTCCATCCTCTACACCGCGCCCACCACCATCCGGACCTTCATGAAGTGGGGCCCCGAGGTCCCCGCCGCTCACGACCTCTCGAGCCTGCGGCTGCTGGGGTCGGTGGGCGAGCCCATCAACCCGGAAGCCTGGATGTGGTACCGGACCCACATCGGCGGTGACCGGTGCCCCATCGTCGACACCTGGTGGCAGACGGAGACCGGGGGGATCCTCATCACCCCGCTCCCCGGCATCACCACCACCAAGCCCGGAGCTGCCATGACCCCGTTTCCGGGCATCGCCGCCGAGGTGGTCGACAACGACGGGCAGGCCGTGGGGGACGGGGAGGGCGGGTACCTGGTCATCACCCACCCTTGGCCGGGGATGCTGCGGGGCATCTGGGGCGACCCCGAGCGGTACCGGGAGACCTACTGGTCGCGCTTCCCGGGCATGTACTTCGCCGGCGACGGGGCCAAAAAGGACGAGGACGGCGACCTGTGGCTGCTCGGACGGGTGGACGACGTCATGAACATCTCGGGGCACCGGATCTCCACCACGGAGGTGGAGCACGCCCTGGTGGGCAACCCGGCGGTGGCCGAGGCCGCGGTGGTGGGGGCCAACGACGACACCACCGGCCAGGCCATCGTGGCCTTCGTCACCCTGAAGGGGGACCTGGTCAAGTCCGACGAGGAGTCGGCCGCGGTGGTGGCCGAGCTGCGCGACTCCGTGTCGACCTCGATCGGCCCCATCGCCAAGCCCCGCCAGATCATCCTCACCCCCGAGCTGCCCAAGACCCGGAGCGGAAAGATCATGCGCCGGCTCCTCCGCGATGTGGCCGAGCACCGCGACCTCGGTGACGTGACCACCCTGCTCGACCCCACCGTGGTCAACGCCATCTCCGAACGGATGGCCACCCCGGGCGCCGAGGAGGACTGAACCGGCGGCTCTGCTGATCCGGGCCGGTCCGCGTCGATCAGCCCGGGGCCGGCGTGGGGTCCGCCACCGGGGCGACCAAGGCCTGCTTGCGGATGGCGTCGATCACCGCCGCCGCCGTGGCCACCAGGCCGATGGCCACGCCGAGCACGCAGACCCCGGCCCACCGGTGGCTCTCGTAGGCCGAGGCGCCCAGGGCCGACCCGATGGCCCCGCCGGCGAAGTAGCAGACCATGTAGGCCGAGTTGATCCGGCTGCGGGCCTCGGGGGCCAGTCGGTAGATCATCGACTGGTTGGTCACCTGCAGGCCCTGCACCCCGATGTCCAACAGCAGGATCCCCACGATCAGCATGGCCAGGTCGTGGCGACCGATCCACAGGGGCCAGAACGAGACGGCCAGCAGTCCGGTGAAGACCAGGGTGGTGACCTTGGTCCAGCCCCGGTCGGCCCACCGGCCGGCCAAGTTGGCGCACAAGGCCCCGCTGGCCCCGACCAACCCGAACAACCCGATGACCAGGTCGTCGTAGTGGTACGGGGCCCCCGACACCAGGAAGGCCATGGTGGTCCAGAACACGCTGAAGCCGGCAAACCCCAACGCCCCGAAGAGGGCGCGCCGCTGGAGCAGCGGCTCGGTGGCCAGCAGCTTGGCCACACTGCCCAACAAGGCCCGGTACCGGATGCGCGGCCGGGGATCCTCGGCGGGAAGGAAGCGGCTCAGCACTACAGCCAGCACCGCGGTCATGCCGGCGGCCATCACGTAGACCACCCGCCAGCTGGAAGCCTGGGCCACCACCCCCGACACCGTGCGGGCCAACAGGATGCCGATCAGCAGCCCGCTCATGACCATGCCCACCACGTGCCCCCGGTGCTCGTCGTCGGCCAGGTGGGCGGCCATGGGCACCAGGAGTTGGGCGGCCACCGAGCCGGCCCCGACGATAAGCCCCACCGAGATCAGCACCCCGATGTGGGGAGCCGTGGCCGAGGCCACCAGCCCGCCGGCGGTGACCAGGAGGACGATGGGCACCAGCACCCGCCGGGCCACCAGGTCGCCCAGTGGCACCAGCAGGGCCAGCCCGGCGGCGTAGCCGATCTGGGCGAAGGTCACCACCAATCCGGCCGTGCCGGAGCTGGTGCCGAACGACTTGGCGATGTCGTCGAGGACCGGCTGGGCGTAGTAGAGGTTGGCCACCGACACGCCGCACGACACGGCGAACAGCACGATCATGCCTTGGCTCAAACTCGACCGGTGGACGGTGGTGGCCGCTCCGTCGGGCATCGGCACCTCCTTGCCACCCGACCATACCGTCAGCCCATGGTCTTCGATCCGTCGATGGTCTCCCGGAGGATGTCGGCGTGGCCGGCGTGCTGGGACGTCTCGGCGATGATGTGCAGCAGGGCCCGGCGGGCCGACCAGCGGGCCCCGGGCTCGAACCACGGAGCCACGGGCAGCGGCTGGGTGGCATCCAACGACGGGAGCGAGGCCACCACCTCATCGGTGCGATGGGCCGCCTCGTCGTAACGGGCCAGCAACCCGGCCAGGGTCTCCCCGTCGTCCATCCGGAACCCGGCGGCGTGGGCTTCGTAGGCCGCCTGGTCCATGGGCCCGGTCCTCGGACCATCGAGGATGAAGTCGACCCAGCCCGACTCCACCAGGGCCACGTGCTTGATGATCCCGCCGAGACACAGCTCGCTGGCTGTGGGGCGCAGCGCGGCCTGCTCGTCGGTGAGGCCCTGCACCGTCTGGCACAGGAAGCCCCGGTGCTTGGCCAGGGTCTGGATCAGGTCGGCCCGCTCCCGCTCGGAGCCGGAACCGGCGGTGGCGGTGGACGAGGCGGTGGTGTCGGTGATGGTCGGGCTGGACATGGTTGGGGTCCTTTCGTTGAGGGTGTTCCGTAACGGTACGGAACAAAGCGGTCAGTTTCTGTCCTGAATAGTGAGAAACTGGGAGTATGGCGTCGACCAGCTCCCGGACCCTGCAGTTGCTGTCGCTGTTGCAGAACCGCCGCTACTGGCCCGGCGAGGAGCTGGCCGAACGGCTGGAGGTATCGGTCCGGACCCTGCGCCGGGACGTCGACCGGCTGCGGGAGATGGGCTATCCGGTCGAGGCCCAGCGGGGGGTCGACGGTGGCTACCAGCTGGCCGCGGGGGCCGCCCTGCCGCCCCTGGTCCTGAACGATCAGGAGGCCATCGCCCTGGCCGTAGGGCTTCAGACCGCACTCCAGTCCGGCACGGTGGAGGGCATCGAGGAGTCGTCGGTGCGGGCCCTCACCAAAGTGGTCCAGGTCATGCCGGGACATCTGCGCCGCCAGGTCGATGCCCTGAGCGCCGTGACCGTGCCGGCCGTGTGGGCCGGTCCCAACGCCACCGTCGACCCCGGCGTCCTCACCGCGGTGGCCCAGGCCTGCCGGGACTGCGAGCGGCTGGAGTTCAGCTACACCGCCCGGGACGGCGAGCCCAGCGAACGCCATGTCGATCCCCACCGGTTGGTCCTCCTCGGCCGGCGGTGGTACCTGGTGGCCTGGGACCTCGAGCGCTTCGACTGGCGGAGCTTCCGGCTCGACCGGTTGGACGGGCCACGGAGCACCGGCTCCCACTTCCCGCCCCGCCCCATCCCCACGGGCGATGCCGCCACCTTCGTGCGGGAGGGAATCCACAACGTTCCCACCCGCCACGCCGTCGAGGTGGTGGTCCATGCGCCGGCCGCCGAGGTGCGCAGCCGGGTGGGGCCGTGGGCCACCGTCGAGGAGGCCGGTGACGAGCGGTGCGTCCTGCGGATGTCCTCGGACTCGTTGGACTGGCCGATGATGGCGCTCGGAGTCATCGGAGCCGAGTTCGAAGTGGTGGGACCGCCCGAGCTGACCGACCACCTCCACGAGCGGATCGACCGGTTCGGGCGCGCCATCGGTCGGAGTGGGCGGCGTGAGTGATGGGTGCCGGTCTCAGCCTCCGCCCGGTCGGAAGACCACTTTGACCGCTCGGCTGGCCTCCTTGTCGAGTCCGGCCCCGACGGCGTCGCGGTAGGCCTCGAGCGGGAACTCGTGGGTGACCACCACGTCTCCGGGAAAGCTGCGCTGCGCCAAGATGTCCAGGGCCACGTCGATCGAGTGGTCCCGACCCGGTTCCGCCCTGCCGATGGAGGCCCTGGGGTCACGGCCGTGGTCGACCGAGCCGATCACCACGGCCTCCTTGTACCAGAGCGGCGTGAGGTCGACCCGGCCGGTGCCCATGGCTCCGAGCATGACGACCGTGCCCCGGTTGGCCACGGCCCGTAGGGAGTCGCTCAGGGAACCGGCGCTGCCGGCGGCCTCGACCACGTAGGGATACCCGCCGACCAGCATCCAGTCCTCCCCCCATCCGACGGCCCGGGTCCCGAGAAGGGCGGACAGCTGCTCGAAGGCTCCCGCTCCGGCGCCCTGCACTACATGGGTGGCACCGCAGGCCCTGGCGGCGTCAGCCTGGTGGGGGTGACGCACCAGCACGGTGACGTCGTGGTCGGGGAAGAGCGAACGCAGGGCGATGAGTGCGGCCAGCCCGATGATCCCTCCCCCCACGATGAGGATCGGCTCCCCCGGGTCCGGCGGACGGCGCCCCAGGCCGTGGAGGGCGATGGAGATGGGCTCGTGCAAGCTGGCCGTGCGGTCGGGCACCCCCTCGGGGACCAGGTGCACCATGGACGGGTGAGCCACCACCTGCTCGCACCACCCTCCCCCGAGTCCGTCGGTGAAGCCGATCGACCGTCCGGGGGTGAGGACCCGGCTGTCGAGCTCGAGACAGCTGGAGGGCCAACCCCGTGCGCAGTTGGCGCACGGGGGGACGACGCCCCGCACGGCGCAGGGCAGGATGGGGTCGACCGCCACCCGGTCACCCACCGACCACGGGCTGTCCGGACCGACCTCGGTGATGGCCCCGACGATCTCGTGACCGAGGACGAAGGGCAGGGTGCCGATCGACCGGAGGGTCGGAGAGCCTCCGCCGCCCGGAGGGGCGAACAGGTGGAGGTCGCTTCCACAGATACCCCCGGCCGACACGGCGATGCGGGCCCACTCGCCGGTGGGGAGCGGTGGCTCGGCGATCTCGGCCAACGAGGCCGGAAACTCCGGGTCGGCCAGGTCATAGCGGATGGCCTTCACGACCGGCATTCTTCCATCTCTTCCGTCGCCCCGGCCGGGCATCGGGCACCGGGCGCCGGCGCTATCCGTTCGGGCCGGGACCGCCCCCCTGTGCTACGCGGTAGGGCGCAGTGCCGCTGACCGACCACACAAGCCGGGGGGACACCATGCCGGAGCCGACGACCAACGAACCGGGGAGCTGGTTCAGCCCCACCCTGCTGGAGGGCCGGGTGGCCCTGGTGACCGGCGGGGCCACCGGCATCGGCAAGGAGATCTGCCGGGTCTTGGGTAGGCATGGTGCCCGGATCACCATGGCCAGTCGCAAGCGGGAGATCCTCGAGGCCGCCGTCGACGAACTGCAGGGCGAGGGCATCGATGCCACCTTCGGCGTCTGTGACGTGCGCGACGCCGCCGCGGTCCGAGCGGTGGTCGACGACGTGGTGACCAGCCGCGGGGGCCTCGACATCGTGGTCAACAACGCCGCCGGCAACTTCCCCGCCCCCATGTCGCAGATCTCCCCCAACGGCTTCAAGGCGGTGGTGGACATCGACCTGTTGGGCACCTACAACGTCACCCGGGCCGCCTTCGACGCCCGGCTGAGGGATCACGGTGGGTCGGTGGTGAACATCTCGGCGCCGTTCGGCCAACGCGGGGTGGTGTACCAGGCCCACGTGGCGGCGGCCAAGTCCGGGGTGGACTCGCTCACCCGGACCTGCGCCGTCGAGTGGGGTCCCTACGGCATACGGGTCAACGCCATCGCCCCGGGCACCATGGCCGACACCGAGGGCGTCCGGCGTTTCGCCGCCGCGGTGCCGGGCAGTTCGGAGCGACCGACCAATCCCCTGGGGCTCCAGGGGCACGGCTCCGACATCGGCTACCTCACGCTCTTCCTGTGCAGCCCGGCGGCCCGGTTCGTCTCCGGCCAGGTCATCGCCGTGGACGGGGCCGGCTCGACCGACATGCTCCGGATGCAGGCCGGACAGATCTGAGCGACGCCCCTCAGGGCAGGATGCCGTTCGGACGGGGCTGCCTCGGAGCGGACTCCCTGCCCTCGGCCAGGGCCACTCCGGCCAGCAGGGCGTTCCGCAGCTCCCTGGGGTCGATGACGTCGTCGTAGGAGAGCCGGGCCCCGGCCACCACCGAGGCCCGGGCCTGCTCGGCGGCCAGGCGGGCCCGCTCCTCGGGGTCGTCGACGCCGCTGGCCTCCGATCCGGCCGGCAGCGCCCCCAGGGTGATCGACGGGAAGGCCAGGGTCATGGTCTGGCCGTCGAACGGATTCATGGCCATCACCGAGGAGCCGAAGCCGAAGGCCTTGCGCAGGGTGACGTGCAGCTTGGGCACCTCCAGCCGGTGCTGGACGGCGAACAGCCGGGCGGCGTGGCGCAGGATGCCCTGGCGCTCGGCCGCCGTCCCGGCCAGCACCCCGGGGTTGTCGGCCAGGAACACGCAGGGCAGTCCGAAGGCGCCGGCCACGTCGAGGAAGTGGGCGGCCTTGTCGGCGGCGTCCCGGTCGATGGTGCCGGCCAGCACGCTGGGGTCGTTGGCCACCAGGGCCACGCTGCGACCCCCCAGACGGGCCAGGGCGGTGACGATCGACCGGCCGAAGCCGGGCTGCACGTCGAGCAGCTCGCCGTCGTCGACCACTTCGGCCAACACCGCCCGCACCGGGTAGGGCTGACGGGGGTCGGGAGGGATCAGCCGGAGGAGATCGACCGGTCGCCCACCGGTGTCGGGTCCGTCTCGACGCGGGGCGGCCTCCCAGGCGTTGGTGGGGAAGTAGCCCAGATACCGGCGGGCCAGGTCGATGGCTTCGGTGTCGTCGGCCACCAGGTTGTGCACCACACCGCCGGCCTCGATGGCCACCGCCGGGCCACCCAAGACCTCTTTGGTCACGTCCTCCCCGGTCGAGGACTTGACCAGCGGAGGGCCGGCGGCGAACACCGACGCCGTGGCGGTCATGGCCACGAAGTCGCACAGCGGGGCGGTGAGAGCGCCGTGACCGGCCGACGCTCCCAGCACCAGGCTGACCATGGGCACCACTCCGGACAGCTCGACCAGCCCCATCAGGTCGCCGGGCCGTCGACCGGACGCCGTCTCGGTCACCCGGTGGCCGGCACCCTCCAACATCATGACCAGCGGGACCCGCTCCTGGCGGGCCAGCTGGCACAGCCGGTACCGCTTGTCCGAGGCTCCGCTCCCGATGGAGCCACCCAGCACCGTCACGTCCTCGGCTCCGGCCAGGGCGGGGCGCCCGTCGATCCGACCGGATCCGGCCACCAGGGCATCCCCCGGGGCCGGTGGGTCGTCGAGGGTGCCGACCAGCGCCCCGATCTCGAAGAAGGTGCCCGGGTCGAACAGCCGGTCGAGGCGCTGGCGGGCGTTGAGCCGGCCCCGGCGTTGCTGGCGCTCCAGGCGGGCCGGTCCGCCCATGGCCTGCCCCTCGGACTTGCGCCGCCCGATCTCCTCCAGAGCAGGACCCCATCCGTGGAGCTCGTCGGTCATCTGACCATTCCTTTCGGCCGCGTGGCGCCAGGTGGCCCGCCCCTGGCCCGGGCGCCCCGCCATGATGGTCCATCACCGATCCCGTGGCGATAGCCCGACCGGCCGGAGCGGGGTAGGTTCGCCCTCACGATGGAATCACCGACCAACTCGCTCGTCCTCCTCCACGGGTTCGGCTCGACCTTCGACCACAACTGGCGCCAGACCGGCTGGGTGGACATTCTGGCGGACTTCGGTTGCGTGGCGCCCGAGATCGACCTGCCCGGCCACGGCGGATCGGAGCGCTCCACCGACCCGGCGTCCTACGCCTCGGTCGAAGAGGGGCTGGAGGCCCAGGTCCCCGCTCCCACCGATGCCGTGGGGTTCTCGGCCGGGGCGGAGATCCTGTTGCGGATGGCCATGGCCCACCCGGGCAGGTTCCACAAGCTGGCCCTGCTGGGCCTGGGGGACAACGTCTTCGAGCCGTCGGACAACGCCGCTCTGATCGACGCCCTCGAAGGAGGGGCTGATGCCGAGGACATCCGGGCCACGGTGTTCACCCGCCTGGCCCGGACCACCGGCAACGACCCCTCGGCTCTGGCCGCCTTCCTCAAGCGGCCCCGGGAGCCGATCCGGCCGGGCGACCTGGCCACGGTGACCTGCCCGGTGCTGGTGGTGTTGGGAGATCGGGACTTCGTCCGTTCGGCCGACCGACTGGTCGACGCCCTGCCGTCGGCGTCACTGGTCACGGTGCCGGGTGTGGACCACTTCGCCACCCCCTCCGACTTCGGGGCCATCGACGCCACCATGAGGTTCCTAGGGCTGGGGTGACTGTTCGTCGGCGTGCAACCACAGCCCGCCGGCGTCGACGAAGGGAGTAGTGCACGGCGGACCGTCGGACACCAGCACCTCGGGCCGGCGGTCGAAAGCCTGAGCCACCCTCACCAGCGCCGACGAGCGGGTGCCGTACCCATCGGCATGCACGCACGGGGCCAGGGTGGCGGCCAACCGCTCCCGCCCGTCGGGGAAGCGGGGCACCTCCGCCCGGGCGAGGTCGACGGTGTGGTCCTGCAACAGATCGGCGAAGGCCTCCCACCGCGACGCTCCGGCCGCGTCGGCGCGGGCCAGTGAGGCCCGGACGTGGTCCACCTTCACCGACCGGCTGTCCAGGGCGGCGTTCTCCAACACGTGGAGCCCGGGAGCCAGTGGTTGGGGCCGGGTCGGGGCGTCGGGCTCGACCGCCAGGTAGTGGAGGGACTCCCGGTCCCCGACCAGCAGCCAGGCCGGGTTGTAGGAGCCCACGGCCACCTCCGACACCAGAGCCTCGACCGCCTCCTCGGCGGTTCGGGCCTCGGCGGCCAGCAACGGCAGCCAGCCCCGCGACTGCCGGGTGAGGTCGGGGCCATCAGGCATGGGCCGGTTGGTGAGCCCGCACACCACCCCGTACTCGTTCACGGCCAGCCAGGTTCCCCCAGCCCGTTCGTCGCGTCCCCCGAGGGTCCTCGGGTCCCGCTCCCGCAGGACGGTGATGGCCCGGGCCGGTCGGTCCAGCCACTCGTCGCGGTTGGCCCCGACCACCAGCGGCCACTGCTCGTCGCAACGCCAGGCCACCACGAGAAGGCACACGCCAGCGAACGATAGTGGTCGGCCCAAGCGGACTCCGAAGCGGGCGGGCCGTGGCCGTCAGGAGGTGATGACGCCCCAGGGCACGATGGCCTGGCAGGTATGGCACATGGCCAGTCCCCCACCCCGGTGCGTGGGGTCTCCGATCACCAGTTCACCGGGGCTCCGGTCCGACCGGATCGAAAGCCCGTCCAGGGCCTGGCACACCGGGCACGGAAGTCGGTCGAACGCCGCCAGGGTCTCCACGCCGGAGAGTATAGAACGAACGTTTGATTGAGGGTGGAGTACCAGGTCCGGCGCCCAAAAAGCGGCCCATACCCGGGTAACAACACATCTCGGGCTATCCCGCGGACCAGCCGGCCAAGAAACAACGGCGTCGCACCGAATACTCCCCCCTTCAGGACCCGGGCCCGGGACGAACCGGGCCCGGTTCAGGAGGCCTTGCGCTTGGCGGTCGGCTTGGCCTTGGCTGTGGCGGTGGCCTTCTTGATGGGCGTCGGCCGCTTGGCGGCGCTCCGCTTGGCTGCCGGGCGCTTGGCCGGGGCGACAGCCCCGTCCGTGTCCTCCGCCAGCGCCTGCGTCGAGCGACTCTTCCTCCGGGCGTCGACCGACTCGATGCTGGCACTGAGCACGTCCATCAGATCGACCACCTTGGTCGACGGCGGTGCCGCCTCGACGCCGGTCACGATCTCGTCGCCCTGGCGCTTGGCCTCGATGACCGCCTCGACCTTCTCCCGATGGGTGTCGTGGTACTTCTCCGGGTCCCAGTCGCTCTCCATCGACTCCAGCAGGAGCCCGGCCATCTTGAGCTCACGGTCGGAGACCTCGTCGGCGGCCGGCAGCTCGGGCAGGTCCTTGGTCGGCGAGCGGATCTCGTCGGCGAAGTACATGGTCTCGAGGGCCAGCACGTTGTCGTCCGGCCGGATGGCCACCGGGTACTCCTTGTTGCGCATGACCACGGTGCCGATGGCCACCTTGTTGGCCGCCCGCATGACCTGGCGCAGCAGGGCGTAGGCCTTGTTGGCGGCCTCGCCTTCCGGCGCCAGGTAGTAGGTCGAGCGGTAGTACACCGGATCGATCTGGTCGAGGTCCACGAAGTCGGTGATCTCGATGAGGTGCGACTTCTTCGGCTCGGCTGACTCCAGCTCCTCGTCGGTGAGAATGACGTACTCGCCGCCGCCGAGGTCGAAGCCCTTCACGATCTTGCCGGCCGGTACCTCCTTGCCGGTCCGCTCGTTCACCTTCTTGTAGCGGATGCGGTCCGAGGTGCCCTCCTCGAACTGGTTGAAGTGGATGGTCTTGTCCTGCGTGGCCGAATAGAGGCCGACAGGCACGTTGACCAGGCCGAAATTGAGCGCGCCCTTCCAGATGGATCGTGGCATGGCTACATCATTACCCAGCTCAGACCCCATCCACCACCCCTGATACACCCCTTTGTCACACTGCCAACGTGAGCGATGACAAGCCGGTCCAGTTCGCCCCAGCAGTGCTGCGGAGCCTCAAGGTCCTCGTCCCGTCGGGGCAGCCGGGGGCCGATCTGGCTTGTGAGCTGGGCCTATCGGCCTGGATGCGCCTCACCGACACCGACATCGAGGACGCCCCCCGCCATCTGCGGGCCGTCCGGCAGGCCATCCTCGAAGCAGGGGGGCTGGATGCCTCCACCGAGCCCATCCCCATGGGAGGCCGGTCCTCCCGCCTCGATCTCCTCAATCAGGTCGTCTACCTGGGCGATCTCCTGGCCAGGGCCGCCGCCCACCAGGGCTGTGATGCCGACACCATGATCTGCCGGGCGCTCGACCGACCGGTGGTCCACGAGGTGACGGTCCGGGTTTCGAGGATCCGGGAGCTGCGCTCCTCCTGAGCCGGCTCATGGATCCGCCCGCCGGGCCCTGGCCCCCCGGGGCGGGCCACCGCAGGTCGCGGGTAGAACAGGGTGGTGAGCCCGGGATCGCTGGCCAGCTACCGACGCAAGAGGGACCCCACCAAGACCCCCGAGCCGGTCCCGGCCGACGGTCCGCCCCGGGCCGCTAAGAAGAAGGCCAAGGCCGGCCCGCCGACCTTCGTCATCCAGGAGCACCACGCCTCCAGCCTGCACTGGGACTTCCGGCTCGAGCACGATGGGGTACTGGCGTCGTGGGCCCTGCCCAAGGGCCTTCCGGTCTCCCCGAAGCAGAACCACCTGGCGGTCCAGGTCGAGGACCACCCGATCGAGTACGGATCCTTCAGCGGCACCATCCCGGCCGGGGAGTACGGCGCCGGAACAGTCTCGATCTGGGACCACGGCACCTACGAGTTGGAGAAGTGGCGCCCCGACGAAGTCATGGTGGTGCTCCACGGCCAACGGGCCGAGGGTCGCTACGTCCTCTTCCAAACCAAGGGGAAGAGTTGGATGATCCACCGGATGGACCCCGCCCCCGAGGGCTTCGAGCCTCTCCCGACCCGGATGCGCCCGATGCTGGCCGTGGCCGACCACCTGCCCCCCGACGACGGCGAGTGGGCCTACGAGTTCAAGTGGGACGGCATGCGGGTGCTGGTATGGGTGGACGGCGGGCGCATCCGGCTCACGAGTCGCAACGACAACGACGTGACCCGCTCGTTCCCCGAGTTGCGGGGCCTCGGCGAAGCGCTCGGATCCCACCAGGCGCTACTCGACGGCGAGGTGGTGGCCTTCGGCCCCGGCGGCAAGCCCTCGTTCTCCCTGCTGCAGCACCGCATGCACGCCGAGTCCCCGTCCTCGGTCAAACGCGCCGAGGCCGAGTACCCCGCCAGCCTGGTGGTCTTCGACCTCCTCCACCTGGACGGCGACTCTCTGCTCGACCGCACCTACGACCAACGACGCTCGGCCCTGGAGGGCCTCGGGATCGGATCCCCGAACTGGGCCGTGACCCCGTCGTTCACCGACGTCACCGGCCAGGAGATCCTCTCGGCCTCGGTCGATGCCGGCATGGAGGGAGTGGTGGCCAAACGTCGCGCCGGCATCTACCAGCCGGGGCGTCGGAGCCGCGATTGGATCAAGGTCAAGAACCAGCGCATGCAGGAAGTGGTGATCGGGGGGTACACCCGGGGCAACGGGAGCCGGAGCTCCGACTTCGGTGCGCTCCTGCTGGGACTGCCATCGGCCGGCACGAAGAGACTGACCTTCGTGGGCAAGGTGGGCACCGGCTTCTCCGAGGCGGACCGAAGCGATCTGCTGGCTGATCTCTCCCGGCTCGACCGGGCCACCAGCCCCTTCGATGCCACCCTCCCTCCGGCGCTGGTGCGGGGAACCACCTGGGTCTCACCCAAGCTGGTGGGTGAGGTCCGTTTCAGCGAATGGACCGCGGACGGCCATCTCCGTCATCCGGTGTGGCGGGGGCTGCGCCCGGACAAGTCGACCGGGGAGGTCCGTCGTGAGTCCTGACGACTCGCACCTCACCACGGTCGACGGACGCCAGCTGACCGTGTCCAATCTGGAGAAGGTCCTCTACCCGGAGACCGGCTTCACCAAGGGCCAGGTCATCGACTACTACGCCCGGGTGGCCGAGGTCATGCTGCCCCATCTGGCCGACCGCCCCCTGACCATGAAGCGCTACCCCAACGGCACCGATTCGAAGTTCTTCTTCGAGAAGCACATCCCGTCGCACGCGCCCTCGTGGGTACGTCGGGTCGCCGTGCCCTCGACCGCCGAGGGAGATCCGGTGGAGTACCCGGTCATCGAGGACCGGCCCAGCCTGTTGTGGGCGGCCAACCTGGCCACCATCGAATTCCACGTGCCGTTGTGGCATGTCGGGAAGAGGCGGAAGCTACCGGCCCCGCCCGACCACATGGTGTTCGACCTGGACCCCGGGGAGGGGACCACCGTGGTGGAGTGCTGCCAGGTGGCCCACTATCTGGTGGAGGAACTGGACGAGGGCCGGGACGGCTGCCGGCCCAAGACCAGTGGTTCCAAGGGCTTGCAGCTCTACGTGCCGCTGTCGGGTCGCCCGACCTGGGAGAAGGTGCGGGACCGGTCCCACCAACTGGCCCGCCAGCTGGAGCGGGAGCATCCGGAGCTGGTGGTGTCGAATATGCGCCGGAGCCTCCGGAGCGACCGGGTCCTGATCGACTGGAGCCAGAACCATCCGGCCAAGACCACCGTGGCCGTCTACTCGCTGCGCGGGCGGGACGAGCCCACGGCTTCGACCCCGGTGACCTGGGACGAGGTCGATCGCTGCGCTGAGTCGGGCGACCCGGCCACCCTCCGCTTCACCGCCGACCAGGTCCTCAAGCGGATCGAGGAGCACGGCGACCTCTTCGCCGACGTCTGAGCCGGCACCGGTGCCAAATCGGCCCTTGTAGCGGGCCGGACGGCCCCCCTAAGCTGCCGCGGAGCACCCGGGCGGTGGGTGCGGTCCGTCACACGATCCGAGCGAGGAGTCAGCGATGAGCGCCATGGGCGACCGCCTTCTACTGCTGGAGGACACCGCCGATGCCCTGGATGCCATCGATCCCGAACTGGCCAACCAGTTCCGGTTGGTCAACGGGCTACCGGACGGCTACCTCGAGGCTGTGAACCGAGCAGATCACGCCGAACCGTCGGGTGCCGACACGCTGGCCACCCACGTGGCCTCGGTGGACGACGGGCCCGACGGCATCCGGGTGTCGTGCTCGTGCGGCCGGTGGGAGGCCGCGGTGGGTTGGGAGGAGATCGACGACCTGGTGGAAGCGGCCCGCACCCACTTCACCACCGTCGGCGCCTCGATCCTCGATCAGGGTGCCGCCAGCCCCACGGCCGATGCATCCCGGCGATGGGTGTCCTGACCCGGACCTGACACCATCGGTGGTGGCGCGGTCAGCCGCGGTCATCAAGAGCCGGCGCACTCCCCGGCTGTCCCACCGAGTCCGGGTTGAACGGCGACCAGGTGCCGGTGCTCACATGGTTACCGGCGTCCACATCGAGCAGGACCCCGGTTATGGAACCGGCCTCGTCCGAGAGCAGGAAGGCCACCGCCGCGGCCACGTCGTCGGCTTCGGTCAGCCGTCCGAGGAGGAGGTTGCGGCCGGAGGCCTGACCGTCGTCGTCGCCCCAGATGTCCCTGGTTCCCTCGGTCCGGGTCAGGCCGGGGCTCACCGCGTTGACCCGCACCCCCAGACCACCCAATTCGTTGGCCAGGGTCCGGGTCAGGGCGTTGAGTGCCGACTTTGCCGCGGCGTACGCCGCCATGGAGGGTGTGGTCTTGTGCGGTGAACCGCTGGAGATGTTCACGACTGCGCCGCCGCCGTCGGCCAGGCCCCGGGCCATGGCCTCTTGGATCAGAGACAGCGCCGGCCAGGTGTTGAGGGAGACCGTGGTCATCAGGTCCTGGCGCTTCATGGTCAGGGCCGAGCCGATGTAGGGGGCACCGCCCACCGCGTTGACCAGCAGGTCCACTCGTCCGTAACGCTCGATGGCCGTCGTCACCAGGAGTGCCGGCAGGGACTGGTCGCCGGCGTCACCGGGGCAGGCCACGACATCGAGGCCCTGATCCTGCAAGGCCTGGGCCGTGGCCTTCACCCGGGCTTCCGAGCGGGCGTTGATCACCACCGAGGCGCCTTCCAGGGCCAGCCGCCGAGCCGACGCCGTTCCGATGCCCGGGTCCGTGGAGGCCCCGGTCACGATGGCGACCTTTCCCTCGAACCGTCGTCCAAACGTGCGCTCGTCCACGGTGCTCCTCCAGTCGGAAGGTGCGGCCGAGTCGCCGCCATCCCGAACCTACTGGTGCACTCCGCGGTGCGGGAGAGGGACCCGGTCCCGACGAGGCCGGTGCGCTACCGGGTCGGGTCAGCCCACCACCGGCATCGACAGGGCGAAGCGGGGTCGGGGGTCCATGGTGGCCAGGTCGCTGGCCTCGGTAGCGGTGAGTGGGGGAGAAGAAGTAGCCCTGGGCCACTTCCACACCCAGGTCACGGAGTATCTCCACCTGCTCGCCGGTCTCGACGGCTTCGGCCACCGTGGAGATGCCGAGCGATCGGCACGTTTTGATGATGGTCTCGACGGTGTTGCGGCTCTGCCCGCCGGCAATGGTCAGGCCTGCGGTCAGCGAGGCATCGATCTTCATGGTGTTGACCACACTGTTCCGGAGATTGGTGAGGACCGACCAGTCCTCACCGACGTCGTCCACGGTCAGTTGAATGCCCAGGCGGGTCATCACCTCGAGGTCGGCGGCGGCATTGTCGTCGGCCACCGACGACTCGGTGATCTCGACGGTGAGCCGGTCGGGATTGAGACCGGACTTCTCGAGAGCCGAGGCCGCGGCCATGGCGGCGTTGCCGCGCTGAAGCTGGAACACCGAGCAGTTGACCGCCAGTTGAAGGTCCGACGGCCACAGGGTGGCCTGTGAGCAGGCCTCGGCCAGCACCCAGGCGTTCAGCTCGTTCATGTGCCCGTGGTCCTCGGCCCAGGGGATGAGGACGTCGGGGGGGATGTCATTGCCGTCGGACCGGCGCCACCGCAGTAGCGCCTCGAAGCCCAACAAGCGCCCCGTGGCCAGGTCCACCGCTGGTTGGAACACCAGCGACGGCCTGCCGTCCAGCTCCATCACCGGGTACGGGATGGTCGACTCCGACGTCGAGTCCGACTCCGGCATCGGTGGCGCCACTGGTGCCGGTGTGGGCTCGGCGGGATCGGTTACGGCTGCCGCCTCGCTCCGCGCTGACTTCCATGACCGTCTCACCCACTGGTTATCGGCTGAAGTGGCGGCGGTCTTGAGCAGGAACCGGCCCACTCCGGGCGGCTGGACCACCGCCGGGAACGCCCAAAATTACTAAAGAACCCCCGGTCAGCTGCCGAGCCAGAGGGTATGGCACTACGACCCTTTGCACGGCAGCCCAAGGCGGTTGACGAGGACGAGACCACCCTCGACGAAACCAGCGGGGACGGCAGCGGCATGGAAGAGTTCTTCTCGAACGGACGGCGGCGGCGCGAAGACCCTCCGGCAGAGCTGGTGGAAGCCGAGGCCGCACCGGTGCCGGCCGTCCAGGACCACGGTGACCCGGGCTGGTATCCGGACGCCGACAATCCGGGCATCATGAGGTACTGGGACGGATTCCACCTCACCGGCCAGGTTCTCCACGTGCACTCGCGATCCACTGATGCTGTCGGAGAGGAGCGTCCGGCCCATCAGCGCCAGGGCGACGCACCGGCCATCAATCGCGGGACCCGGGCCACCGACCGCCCGGCTACGTCGGAGCTGGCCTCTTCGGTCGAGTCACTGCCCCTCCTGAGGAAGGAGGACGGCACCTCGGTGGCGCCGTCACTCAAACTGGTCGAATCCAGCTCCAAGAGCACGTCAGCCGTGCCCGAGTCCACGACTTCGGCCGATGACGCCGCGCCGGAACCACCCCTTGCCGTCAAGGCCCCAGAAGCCGCCAAGGCCCCAGAAGCCGCCAAGCTCGACACCGACGACCGGGCGCCCGGAGCAAAGGCCGCGCCGGAACCACCCTCCGCGCCGAAGCCCGTGTTGGAGCCCAAGGGCAGTTCCGAGCCGGAGCCGGTGTCCGAGCCCGAGGCCACTTCCGAACCGGAGCCCGCGCCCCGAGTCCAAGGTCGTTTCCGAGCCGGAGCCGAGGCCGGAGCCGCCGGCCCGGACCAGAGTGGTCTCCACCACCGGCGCCGCCGACCGCTCCATGGACAAGACGCCCGACAAGCCGGTGACCCGGGACACCGGTCGCTTCAGCACCCCCCCGAAGCCGAAGGTCACACCTACCGGCGACAAGCCCATCGTGGAGATCGCCGCCAGTGAGGCGGCCAAGTGGGCCAAGGAGGCCGAGAAGGCGGTGGCCCAGGCCACCACGGCGGGAACGCCCGAGGCCTGGCAGGAGGCGGCCCGCATTGCCGTGGTGGTCTCCGAAATGGCCCAGACCCTCCAGACCGCGGTCGAGGCGGACCAGGTGGCAACACGACTGAGCGGGGCCGCACGAGAGGCGGCGGAAGGCGCTCAGGCCGCGGCCCGGAAGTCGGCCGATGCCGACCGGTCCGCCCAGCGGGCCCAGCGGGCGGCCGACGACGCCGACGCCGCGGCCAAGGCCGCCAAGGCCGCGGCAGCCGAGGCCAAGCAGCTGGCCGACCAGGCTTCCGGTGCGCTACCGAAGTTCGTGGAGGCCGAGAAGACCTCCGCTCAGGTGGCGGCCGAGGCCCAGCGCAAGGCCGAGGCCCTGGAGCAGATCGTCAGCAAGGCCAGCGACGCTGACACCCCTGCCGCTTGGAGCGAGGCCCTCTCGCTGGCTCTGGCCGCGGCCGCCGAGCCCGCCAACGGCTCGACCGACCCGTCGACCCGGGTACGCACCCTCGCCAACTGATTCCCCAACCGCTCCCGGCCCGAACTGCTCCCGCTCCTGAGTCGAGCCCGCACCGGGACGGAACCGATACGGGCCTGATCCCCGGGGGGCAAGACCTTGAATGCCCCGGTGGTGGGGATCGCCACGGCGGCCCACGGGTGAGATCCCTCGGCCGGTAGGGTGACGGCCGGTCGGCGTGGCGCTGGTGCGGCGTCGCCTGGAGAAGGCGAGGTCAGATGCGAGTCGGGATCCACCTGCCCCAGTACGGACGAGTGGCCGGTCCAGAGTCCATCAAACGGGCCGCCATGCACGCCGAACAACTCGGGTTCGCCGACGTGTGGGTGAGCGACCATGTGGTGCACCCGGCCGCCCAGAGCTATCCGTCGCCCACCTCTTCGACCCCTTGGTCACCCTCACCTGGGCCGCGGCGGTGACCGAGCGCATCGGGCTCGGCACCAGCGTGCTGGTGGTGCCGATGCACAACCCCCTCGAGCTGGCCAACTCCCTCGCCAGCCTCGATGCCCTCTCGGGAGGGCGGCTCACCGTGGCCGTGGGCGTGGGTTGGTCCGAGGCGGAGTACACCGCCCTGGGCTACCCGTTCCAGAACCGCGGCCGGCGCCTCGATGAGGCCATCGACCTGTGGCGGGCGGTCTGGTCCGAGGATCCTGTGAGCTTCCACGGGACCTTCACCTCCTTCGACGACGTGCGGGTGTTGCCGAAGCCGGCCCACCCCATCCCCATCTGGGTCGGCGGCAGCAGCGAGCCCGCCTACCGGCGCGCCGCCCTGCGGGGCGACGGCTACCAGGCGGTGGGCCTGGCCGTCGACGATGTGGGCCCGGTGGTCGAGCGCGTTCGACGCGATCACCCCGACCTGGCCTTCCCCGTCTCGCTCCGCACCGGATGGGATCCGCAGGGGATGGATCCGGCTCGGATACAGGAGGAGCTGACGGCCTTCGCCGCCGCCGGCATCCAACACGTCGTGGCCGCTCCGTGGCGACGCCATCTGGATGAGTGGCTGCGGTCCATGGACCTGCTCGCCGAGCTGGTGCTCTGACCCGGTACGACCGATCAGCCCTACCGGCGCACCACCCGCCAGCATCGACAGCTCATGGGCAGCTCCACCCCATCGCCCCCGACGACGGATCCGGCCACCCGGCGGATGCGGGCCAGCTCCTGTTCCTGTCGGTCCGGGGGCATGGTGATCATCGAGCTGTAGGTACCGGCCAACCCCACCAGCTCCTCGTCGGTCAGGGTCCTCGACCAGACGATCACCGTGGTCTCGAGGTCGACGAAGGGCGATCCGGGCGGCAGTTCGAAGCGGTGACGGCTCCGGCGGTTGTTCCGGTCGCCGGGGGACGGGTCCCGGGTGCCGAGCAGCTCCGCCACCCACTCGACGGACCGGTCGGCTCCATTCCAGATCACCCCGAAGACACCGCCGGAGCGCAGCACCCGGCCCAGCTCGGCCACCGTGCGATCGGGATCCATCCAGTGCCAGGCGGACGAGACCATGGCGGCGTCGAGCGTGCCCGTCCGGACAGGGAGCTCCTCGGCCCGGGAGCGGACGGCCGGCACCTGGGGCAAGTTCCGATGGAGCACCTCCAACATGCGGGCGTCGGGCTCGAGGGCCACGACCTGGTCGACGCGTTTGGCCAACTCCCGGGTGAGCGCTCCGGTGCCGGCACCCAGATCGATGGCGGTCCCGCCCGGCGACCGCAGGATCCACTCGACGGCGGCGAGCGGAGGGCCCGGCCGGAAGCGGTCGTACTCCTCGGCCACCGATCCGAACGAGGAGGCCCGGGGACCGGTCGGTGACACTGTCATCGGCCCGACAGTACCGGGCCGACCGGGCTTACGAGCGGCGCAACCGGTACACGGTGAGCGGTGCGAACACCGCGATGATTCCCGCCGACCACAGCAGCGACGGGATCAGGTTGGCGCTCAGGGTCTGCCCCAACAGCTGCTGGGCCGGGTGACCCTCGGTCAGGAGGCGCACGGTGTTGACCATGTAGGTCAGGGGTTGGTGGCTGGCGAACGCCTGCATCCACCCGGGCATGGTGGCCACCGGAACGTAGGCACTGGAGACGAAGCTCAACGGGAAGACCAGGAAGGAGAGGCCCTGGGCGGCCTGGGGGCTCCCGGCCATCAGGCCCAGGCCGATGAACAGCCAGACGAAGGCGAAACCGAAGAGCACACACAGTCCGAAGGCCGCCGCCGCGGCCAGGGCTCCGTTCTGGACCCGGAAGCCCACCAGGACGCCGATGGCCGTGGTGAAGACCAGGCTCCAGGTCAGCAGGGTGGTGTCGGCCGACACCCGCCCCGAGACGATGGACAGCAGCCGGATGGGCAAGCTGCGGAGCCGGTCGAACAGCCCGCCCTGCAGGTCTTCGGCGATGCCGGTGGCCGCGCCCATGCCGGAGAACAGGACGCTGGTCACCACAAACCCGGGGATCACGAAGTCCACGTACGGCAGCGATCCGGTGTGGGCGATCGCTCCACCGAAGACGTAACGGAAGATCAGGAGGAACAGTGCCCCCTGGGCCGTGCCGGCGATGATCAGCTGCGGCGAGCGGACGAACTTCTTCAGGGTACGGGAGGCGATCTCATACGACGCCACCAAGAACGAGGCACCGAGGTTCTCGGTCGGGGCCGGTGGGCCGGTCAGCGTGCCCGGTGCCACCACCATGGACGAGGCGGATTGGATGGTCATGCCACACGCTCCTGGGGGTCAGCGGCTTCGGTCGTATGACCGGTGAGGGTCAGGAAGACTTCGTCGAGGGTCGGACGCCGGAGGCTGAGGTCCTCCACGGTGATGCCGGCCTCGTCCAGGGCCCGCACCACCGCGGGCAGCTGCTCGGGACCGCGGGGGGCCGCTACCGAGCAGCGCCGGGTGGCCGGATCGATGGTGGCCTCGTCGTCGTTGATCGCCGACAGGACCTGGGCCGCCCGGTACAGGCTCTCGAGGTCCCGGGTGTGCAGTTCGATCATGTCGGAGCCGGCCCGGGTCTTGAGATCGCCGGGGGTGCCCTGGGCGATGACCCGTCCACCCTCGATGATCACGATGGAGGCAGCCAGTTGATCGGCCTCGTCGAGGTACTGGGTGGTGAGCAGGATGTCGGTGCCGGCGTTGCCCAGCCCCCGGATGGCATCCCACAGCTCGATGCGGCTTCCGGGGTCCAGCCCGGTGGTGGGCTCGTCGAGAAGTAGCACCTTGGGTGTCCCCACCAGGCTGACACCGAGGTCGAGGCGGCGGCGCATGCCGCCCGAGTACGTCTTGGCCAGGCGGTCGGCGGCATCGGCGAGCCCGACCATCTCCAGGATCCGGTCTGTGTTGGCCCTGGCCACCTTGGTGCTCTGCCCGTAGAGGCGGGCCACCATGGCCACGTTCTCCCGACCGGTCATCATCTCCTCGATGGCCGCCGACTGACCGGCCAGGCCGATGAGGTGCCGGATGGCCATCGACTCCCGCACCACGTCGTGGCCCAGGACCCGGAGCGACCCGGCGTCCGGGCGGACCAGCGTGGCCACGGTACGGATGAAGGTGGTCTTGCCGGCCCCGTTGGGACCGAGGACGGCCACCACCTGGCCGGACGGAACGGAGAGATCCAGCCCGTCCAGAGCCTTGACCTTCCCGAAGTGCTTGGTGAGGCCGTCGGCCTCGATGAGTGCGTGCACGGACGCGCCCCTTTCGCATTGAGTGTCACGGACGTGTGAGCTCAATCGACGGGGTGGCCTACGCTGCGAGTGCTGCCTCGGGCGAAGGTCCCTCGTGGATCGATCTCGTGGTTGAGCGGATTCGGCGTCGCGTGGGTCAACACGCGGCGCCGATCCGTTTATATGGGGTCGAAGTTGAACACCACCACCCCTTCGGCCGGAATGTCGCCCTCGGCGGCATGGAAGCCCTTCCACAGTTCGAGCCCGTCGAGGTCGCCGGACTCGATGTCCTTGATCAGCCCGGTGACGAAGTGCAACTCCGCCGCCATCTGTTGCTCCTCGTACTCGGACTCCAATCCGAACAGACGGGGCAGGCCGGCTTCGAGGGCGACACGGATCGAGCCACGGATCTGGGCCAGCTTGAAGCTCAGCACTTCGGCCCGCAGGTGGAGCGCCCGCAGAGCGTCATCCGGAGTGAGGGCGGCAAGGAACGAGAGGCCGGCCATGAACTTGGGGTACTCCTTGGCCGGGCTCCCGATGAGCTCGGTCATCCAGTCGATCATCTCGCGGGCACCCAGGTCGGTGATCTCATAGATGGTGCGCTCCGGCCGTTTGCCCTCCCGCACCGTCTCCCGGGCGACGATCAGGCCCCGCTTCTCCAGAGCCTCGACCACGGCGTAGAGCGAGCCGTAGTTGAGGCGGACGCTCTCCTCCTTGGCCCGGGTCCGGAGGGTCTGAGCCACCTCATAGGGGTGCATGGCCCGCTCGTACAGCGTCACCAGTACCGCCAGGGCCAGCGGGTTGGAGCGGGCCTGCCTGGGCATACTGTGAAGAGTATCCTATTCAGAGTGCTTTGTAAATATCACTCTTGATGAAATACCAACCGGGGCACGCCGGCGCCGCTCAGACCGGGCTCGCGACCCCCAGCTCTCGCTACGCTGACGCCATCCAAGTCACTGAGGCTCTTGCCGAGTCGTTGTCCGTCGATGCTCCAGACACTCCGCACATCGCGATGGGAGCGACGGTGGGCAGCCGACCGAGCGATCAATTCCCGCCCCCGGTCGATGTCGGCACCGCCTCCCCTCTCGACCGGTACGTCGAGATCGAAGCGATCAATGGACTGGCCCCATGAGCGCTCCCTACGACGCGGCGCGGGAGCACTATCCCATGTCCGGCCTGGACGAGTTCCTGATCCACAATCACCCCAACCCGGTGCGGATCATGTGGACCTCGGATCCCCAGGCCTACGAGCGCATGTGGTTCACCTGCGAGGACACCACCGGTGATCTCCTGGTGGTGGCGGGCATGGGGATCTACCCCAACCTGGGAACAGCCGAAGCCTTTGCCATCGTCAACGTGCGGGGCCGGCACACCACCGTCCGTGCCCATCGCAAGCTGGGCCTCAACCGGATGGACATGACCGTCGGTCCCCTGCACTTCGATCTGGTCGAGCCGTTCCGGCAGTGGCGGCTGTGGTTGGACGAGAACGACTACGGAATCGCTTTCGACATGTCGTGGTTCGACACCAAACGGCCGGTGTACCGGTTGATCGGGGGAGGCATGTTCATCGGGACCAAGCCGTTCGCCGGTGTCGCCGGCTACGACAGCTTCGGTCGCCAGAGCGGGTGGGTCTCCGCCCACGGTGAACGGTTCGAGCTCGAGCGCTCCGTGCACCGCGGTACCCGCGACCACCACTGGGGGACCAGGGACGGCGTCGGTGGGCCCGCCTACTGGAGCGGTAACCAGCACCCCCACTCCGGCGAGTGGGTGGAGTTCGAGGAGTACGGGGTATGGGGCGATCACATCCTCTACAACCTGGGCGATCCCCGTCGGGGGAGCGACAGCCTCCGGGGCCGACGCCACCGGCTCCGTTTCGAGCCTGACACGCACCTGCTGCTCTCCGGCGAGGTGGATCTGGTCTACGCCGACGGGAGTGAGAGGACCATGACCTTCGAGCGCCTCGGCAACCAGATCGCCTTCCTGCGGTGCGGGATGTACGGCGGGCCCAACGGTGGGACCCCCAACGGCAACATCTGGCACGGCATGGACGTGGGAGACGGGGTGGTCAGCGGCGAGACCTTCGACGTCAACGACCCGGACGTGCGGGCCCGGATCTGCGGACTCGACCAGCACCACGCCCGGTTCGAGTGCGACGGCGAGGTGACCTACGGGATCATCGAACCGTACGACACGCTCTGTTACGAGATGGCCTCGAGCGGGCTGGGTGGTTTCTCGCTGCTCGAATGAAGGGACCGGTTCATCGTCCGATCAGGCCGCCCCGACCGTTGGCTTCGAACTCACGCTCCAGCCGATCACGGTCGGCGGACTCCAATAGGACGTAGCGGTCACTCCGGCCCACCCGGTGCCAGACGGGGTCCTCGGTCTCCCACCGCTGCGACCGCAACGGCTTCTTGTCCACCTTGTCGCTGGCGGTCACCGGCAGGGCCTTCATCACCCGGACGAAGCGCGGCGCCCACTTGGTGCCCAGGTCCTCCTGGTCGGCCAAAAAGGCGGTGAAGGCCTCGGGATCGAAGGCCTCGGAGCCGTCGAGCTCGATGGCCGCCATGACCTGGTCGCCGGTGCTGGGATCGGGGACCGGATAGACGGCCACCCCACTCGCCCCTTCGAACCGGGCCAGGATCCGCTCGACGGGGGCCGCCGCGAAGTTCTCGCTGTCCACCCGCAGCCAGTCCCCGGTCCGGCCGGCGAAGTAGAAGATCCCGTCCTCGTCCCGGTAGGCCAGGTCCCCGGACCAGTACCAGCCGTTGCGGGTCCGCTCGGCATCAGCCTCGGGGTTGTTGTAGTAGCCCTCGAAGTTGGCGCCGGCCTTCCGGCCGACCAGTTCGCCGATACAGGCGTCGGCGTTGGTCAGCCGGCCGTGCTCGTCGTAGGTGGCCAGGGGAAGCTCGTCACCGGTCACCGGGTCGACCACGGCCACGTCGTCACGCTCGCTGGCCCGGCCCAGGGCGCCGGGTCGCGGGTCGCGCACCGGCTTGAGCACGATGGCGTTCTCGCTCGATCCGTACCCTTCGATCAGGGGGACGCCGAACCGCCCGGTGAAGGCGGCCTTGTCTTGAGCTGACGTCTCGGGAGCGAGTACGTAGCGCAGCTGGTGGTCGCGGTCGTGTTCGGTCGGCGGAGTGGCCACGATGTGGGCGATGGCCCGTCCCACGCTGTTGAAGAAGGTGGCCCGGTACTTCCTGATGTCGGGCAGGAAGCTCGAAGCGGAGAACTTCGAACGCAGAGCCACGGTGGCCCCGCTGGCCAGAGCGGGCAGCACCGCGGCCGACAGGGCATTGCCGTGGAAGAGAGGCATGGCCGAGTAGAGGATGTCGTCCGTGCTGAAGCCCACCCGTGAGGCCGCCTGCGCCGCCCGGCCCTGGGTCATCCGGACGGCCTTGGGCCCGGCCGTCGAGCCCGAGGTGAAGATCAGCAGGTAGAGCTGGTCCGGCGTGGGCTCCGGCAGGGCCGGGCGGGCCTCGTCCCCGGTGGGCCGGAGCCCGGCCAGTCGGTGGGCATAGTCGTCGCCGTCCGCCACCAGGAGGCGATCCGGTGCCAGGCCCAGGTCCAGTGGAGCGACCAACTCCACCTGAGCGGCGTCGGTGACCAGGAGCTGACAGTCGGTCCGTTGGATGTCGGCAGCCAGTTCCGCCCCCCGCCGGGTGGGGTTCACGCCGACGATCACCGCTCCGGCCAGGGCGGCCCCGGCCAGTAGGAAGAGGTACTCGGGGGTGTTCTCCAACAGGACGGCTATGTGGAACGGTCCCGGTCGGCGGAGCGAGAGGAGGAGCTCGGCCCGCACCTCGGACTCGGTCACCACCTCCCGCCACGTCCACGCCCGGTCTTCGAACAGGAGCCCGGTGGTGTCGTCCTCTGCTCGGAGCCGCACCAGCTGGGCCGCGGTGGTCGGCGTCCCAGGCGAGGTGGTCAGGTCGCTCACGTCAACCTCGCTGTCAGCAGGTCGAGGATGGGGTTGTCCTCGATGGGCAGCATCACCGGCTCGCCGGACTCCCCACGAAGCACACTGATGCGGGTCATGATGGCCGTGCTCCGCACCATGGCCAGTGTCTCATACCACTCGAGGTCGAGGACCGGACGGCCGCTCAACTCCTCGAACCGCTCGATAGTCTGTTGGCGGTCGGGGAATCCTTCGGTGCGCTTCCCGAACAGGGCGTGCATGGTGAAGTCGAGACTGGTGAACCAGGCCAGGTCGTGTTCCGGCGCACCCACCGATGTCATGTCCCAGTCCAGCACGGCGCGGGCCTGCCCGCCGTCATCGAGGATCACGTTCTCGAACCGGACGTCCCCCCACAGCAGGACGGCGGCCGACTCACGGGCCGGGCGATGGTCCCGGCACCACTGGAGGGCGCGGGTGAGAGCGGGCACCGGCCGGCCGTGGGTGGACCACGACAGGTACTCCTCCCAGAAGTCCAGCTCGGCTGCGTTGTCCCGACGGGGGACGGCGGGGGCCGAGGCCGGGTCGGCCCGGTGGATGGCGGCCACTGTGGCCAGCAGGCCGTCGAAGACGTCACCGCGTCGGGACGGATCCAGCCCCCGCAGCCACGGGTCGCGGTGGACCACTCCCCCGATGATGTGACCATCGATCCGGGGCATCACCAGGAACTCCGCTCCGAGCCAACCCGGTTCTGTTTCCAGCTCGGGATCAGCCACGGGGACCCCCACCTGGGCGGCGGCCATCTGGGCCTCCCACTGGGGGACCAGGCGGTAGTGGGCAAAGGTGCCCGTGGTGGGCGGGGCCATGCGCAGGACCCACGAGCCCTGCTGTCGCGCTTGGCCGTCGGACCAGGAGACCTCGACCAACACGGTCTCGCTGGAGTAGCCGGCGCTGGGGCGTGACAGGTCGTCGACGCGGGCGTCGCTGAGACCCTTGCGCCGGACCATCCAGCGGGCGAGCCCTTCAACCAGTCGGGCGTCGACCTCGCTGGCCGGGGAGTCCGTCACGGTGCCAGCACCACCGGCATGTGGGCTGCGCCACGCACCAACGTGGACCGGACGTACTCGACCTCGCCCACCAGTTCATACCTCGGGTAGCGCACCAGCAATTCCTCGAAGAAGACCCGGGCCTCGAGGCGGGCCAGCGCCGCACCCAGGCACAGGTGCTCACCGAAGCCGAAGGCCACATGGGTGGGGACCACCGGCCGGCGGATGTCGAGCTGCCCCGCGGTCGGGCCGAAGGCGGCCTCGTCGCGATTGCCCGAGGCGTACAGCATCACGAGAAAGTCACCGGCGGGAACTTTCTCCCCTCCGAGTTCGACATCGGCTGCGGCGGTGCGGCCGAAGGCCTGGATGGGCGTCACCCAACGGAGCAACTCCTCTACCGCCCCCGGCAGCAGCGAAGGATCGTCGGCCAGGTCGGCACGCTGGTCGGGATGGTGGTGCAGTACCTCCATGCCGCCGGAGATGAGGGTGCGGGTGGTCTCGTTGCCGGCCACCAGCAGGGTCATGCAGAAGCCCATGATCTCCAGCCGGCTGAGGGGCCGGCCCTCGAGCTCGGTGGCCTTGAGGACGTCGAGCAGAGCATTGCCGTCGGTGGCGGGCGAGTCGATATGGGCCATCAGGTACTCCACCATCTGGCCGACTTCGGCAGCGGACTCCGGTGCGTCGGATCGGTCGGGGGCGGCGATGATGGCGTCGGACCATCGGCGGAAGACGTCCCGATCGGCGTCACCCACCCCGAACAGCTCGGCGATCACCGAGATGGGGACCACGGCGGCGAGGGCGTCCACCCCGTCCACGGGCTGGTCCGTTTCCACCGTGTCCAGGACCTCGGTGACCGTGCGGCGGATGGCGGTCTCGAGGCGGCCGACCGCCTTGGGGGTGAACTGGCGGTTCACCACCTTGCGGTACAAAGCGTGGACCGGGGGATCGAGATGGAGGATCGAGAAGGCGCTGAGTCCCCCCGGACCACTCGACCGCATGGGGTCGTTGATCAGCACGCCTCGTCCCGATACGAAGCGGTCGGGGTCACGGCTGATCGAGCGGATGTCGTCATAACGGGTCACCGCCCAGCTGCCATCGAGCGTGCGGTAGACGGGGGCCTGCTGACGGAGATCGGCCAGGACGTCGAAGTAGTCGGGCCGGAGATAGAAGCCGGGTTGGGTCAGATCGAGTTGAAGGTCGGCCACGTCGGCCATGGGAGCTCCTCGGATGGTCGGCTGTCGGGGGTTCGATGTGTGTGGCGCTTGCCGCTCAGCCTCAGGTTTCGTACACTGTTTAACTCTCCACCGAAGAGAAATCAAGCGGGCCGGACAGCCCCAGGAGCGAGCATGGGTGTGGCAGTGGTGACCGAACCGGATGGACCGATCGAGGTGCGGGAGCGGGCCGGCCGGTGAGTCCCCGGGCCCCCGACGGCATCGCTCAGGACTCCGCCCCGCGCCTGTGGCGGTACGGCGAGTTGACCCGTGCCGATGTGGTCGAGGCCGCCCTTCGCATCACCCGGAACGGCGGCTTCGCCAAACTGAGCATGCGGAAGCTGGCCGCCGAGTTGGGCAGCCCGTCGATGAACATCTACTACTACGTGCGGGACAAGCATCACCTCCTCAACCTGGTCGGCGACGCCGTGCTGGGCGAGGTGGTCTTTCCGCCCGCCGATCTCCGATGGGACCAACAGATCACCCTGTTGTTCGAACAGGGTCGGGAGGTCCTGTTGCGCTACCCGGGTGTGGCCCAGCACCTCTTGCACCGCACCGAAGGGCTGCCGAACGAGACCCGCCTGTACCAGGCGGTGGGCGACATCCTCCGGGCCGCCGGTTTCGAGCGCGCCATCAGTGACCGGGCCCAGAGGCTGCTGGCCTACCTGTTGTTCGGAGCGGTGACCTCCGAACTCGCCACCGCCGACGCCGCCGATGACCCGGGCACCCTGACCTTCGCCGATGACCAGGAGGTGTTCCGCTTCGGTCTCGAGCTCCTGCTGGACGGGCTGGACCGCCGCTGTGGTCCCCGGGCCAGCTCCTTGGGTTGAGCAAGCCCCTTCACCGGTCAGTCCAACCCGGCTAGCCGGGGAGCATCATGGCCAGGCCATCGAGCACCCGCTCGAGCCCCAGGTCGAAGCCGTGCTCGAGGCGGTCGGGATCGTGGGGGCCGCTGGCATCGAGGACCACCCGGGTCAGCAGCGGGTAGGAGCCGCTCTCCACCAGGCTCCGGATGTAGGGGGTCTGGGTCTCCATCCACTGCTCCTGGTCGAGGCCGGAGCGCCGGACCGCTTCCTGCTCGGAGAGGTCCTCGAGGGCGCGACCCCGGACGAAGGCGTCGAGGGTCTCCACCATCACCAACATGTCGTCGATCTCGAGGCCCAGACCGTCGATGGTGCCGAGCACCCGCTCGTACAGCTCTGCGGTCTTCGGGCCGAAACTCCGTAGCCCGGCACTGGGGACGGCCATCCAGGGGTGACGCAGGATCATGGCCCGCAACCCGTGGGCGAACGAGCGCAGATCCTGGCGCCACCGGCCCTCCACCTCGAAGAGCAGATCGGTGCCCATCACCGCGTCCACCATCAGTTCGATGAGTTCGTCCTTGCGGGCCACGTAGCGGTAGAGCGAGGTGGCCCCGACCCCCAGCTCCTGGGCCAGCGTCCGCATGGAGACGGCCTCGATCCCCCGGGCGTCGGCCAGTGCCACCGCGGCTGTGGCGATGTCGTCGCGGGTGAGCGAGGGGACAGGGCCCCGGGCGGCCCGTTCGGGGCGCTCCCAGATGACTCCTTGGTTCGCACTCATTGCGCACAGTGTACTCAGTCTGGTACGGTAAGAACTGCGAACGGCGTACTCAGTAAGGAGCGACATGGAGACGAGCCCGGAAGCAGGCACCATGGTCCAACCAGGCGGCACGTTGGCGCCCTCCGGGTTGGCCCCCACACCGGTCGTCCGCAATCCGGTGCGCTGGTTCGTCTTCGCCGTGGTGATCGCCGCCAACATCATGGATCTGATGGACGCCACCATCGTGAACGTGGCCGGCCCGTCCATCCGGGTGGCCCTCGGCGGCAGTGCCTCCTTCCTGCAGTGGCTGCCGGCCGGCTACACCCTGGCCTTCGCGGTCTTCCTGATCACCGGCGCCCGCCTGGGCGACATGTTCGGACGCCGCCGCCTGTTCCTGATCGGCTCGGCCGGCTTCACCTTGATGTCGGCGGCCTGCGCCCTGGCCCCCTCCCCGGGGGTGCTCATCGTCTTCCGGGTGCTGCAGGGAGCGTTCGGAGCGCTGATGATTCCCCAGGGGTTCGGGATGATCAAAGAGGTCTTCGACGAGAACGAGATCACCAAGGTGTTCGGTGCCTTCGGCCCGATGATGGGTCTCTCCATCCTGGCGGCCCCGATCCTGGCCGGGGCGCTGGTGGAGGCCGACCTGTGGGGCATCGGGTGGCGACTGGTGTTCCTGATCAACGTGCCGATCGGCATCGTGGCCTTCGCCGGTGCGGTCCGGGTGCTGCCACGCACCGTTGCCCACCCCGGGCTCCGTCTGGACGTCGGCGGGATGGCCCTGATCGGCGTGGCCCTGACCGCCGTCATCTACCCGCTGATCCAGGGCCGCGCCGAGGGCTGGCCGGCCTGGACCTTTGTCTCGCTGGCCGCGGGAGCGGCGTTGCTCGGTGTGTTCTGGCTGTGGGAGCGACGACGCCGTGGCGATCCGTTGATCGAGCCCGCCCTGCTGGCCAACCGCACCTACACCAGTGGCATCCTGGTGGCGCTGGCCTTCTTCGGCGCGTTCGGCGGCCTGGTGCTGTGCGTCTCGCTCTTCGCCCAACTCGGCGAGCACTTCTCGCCGGTCCACGCCGGCCTGACCTTGATGGCCATGGTCATCGGGATGATCGCCGGGATGGGCGTCGGCATGGCACTGGTGGCGAGGCTGGGCCGCCATCTGCTCCAACTGGGCGTGGTGGTCGTCGCCGCCGGCACCATCGTGCTGGCCCTGACCGTGACCGGGGCCCACTCGGCCTCGACGATGGATCTGGCCCCCGGGCCTGTTCCTGATCGGGCTCGGTGCCGGCTCCAGCATCGGCCAGCTGTTCGACTTCATCCTCGCCGGCGTGGGGATGGACGAGGTCGGCTCGGCGTCCGGCGTGCTGGAGGCCGTGCAACAGCTGTCCAGCGCCCTCGGTGTGGCTGCTCTGGGAACCATCTTCTTCTCGGCCTTCGATGGCCACCTCCCCACGCACGCCCTGGCCGTCACGGCGTGGGCCTGCCTGGTGCCGTTGGCCGCCACCTTCCTGCTGGTGTTCAAGCTGCCGATGCACGCCCGCGAGCCCCAGATCTAATCTCCCGGGTGCCCGGACCACTTCGGACCGGGCCGGTCGGCACCACAGGGGGAGACGGATAGCCGGTGGCACAGGAGGTGCGGATCAAGGACCTGGCGGTGCCCCGGCGCTCCCCGGAGGAGCAGTCCACCTACGAGTTCGCCCTCTCGCTCCAGGTCGAACTCGACGTGGCGGGCATGGTGGCCGAGGCCCGGCGCTCGACCGGGCTCGACCGGTTCGGCGATCCCACCCTGCTCGACCGTCTGGCCGCCCAGATCGACGCGGTCGAAAGCGATGACGGGCTCTCCGGACTGGGTCGCTACATCATCCGCCATCGGCTGGTCGGTCTGATGAAGGCCCGGCTGCGATTCGAGGAGTACGTGCGCCGGTATCCGGAGGCACTCGAGGTGGAGTTGGAACCGCCGGTCATCGTGGTGGGGCTCCCCCGTTCGGGCACCACCCATCTGGTCAACCTGCTGGCGGCCGACTCCCGGTTCCGCTCCATGCCGTGGTGGGAGGTCATCGAGCCGGTCCCGGTGATCGGTGACGGGCCCGGCCCCGATGGCGTAGATCCCCGGTACCTGCGCTGTCTGGCCGCCTACCGGACCACCGAGAAGATGGCGCCACTGACCAAGTTGATGCACGACCGTCCCCCGTCAGCCATCGAGGAGGACTGCGAGCTGATGGACCTCGGACTCAGCTCGTACACCCTCGAGTGGCACGCCCGGGTCCCCGCTTGGCGCGACTACTACCTGGGCCTCGATCACCACACTCACTACGCCTTCTTCCGGCGGGAGCTGCAGGTGCTCAGCCACCTGCGGGGCCCGAACCGCTGGGTGCTCAAGACCCCGCAACACCTCGAGCAGATCGGGCCGCTGTTGGCCACGTTCCCCGACGCCACCATCGCCTTCACCCTGAGGGACCCGGTGGCCGTGCTGCAGTCGGCCATCACCATGCTGGCCTACGGTGACCGGATGCGACGGGCGGAGATCGAAGCCGCCGACCTGGCCGCCTACTGGATCGATCGCATCGAACGGTTGCTGCGGGCGGCCGTGCGTGACGCCTCCCTCATCCCGACCGCTCAGCGGGTGGACGTGGAGTTCGGCGCCTTCCGCCGCGACGATCTGGCCATGGCCACAGTGATCCTCGAGGCCGCCGGCCTCGGCGTCACCGACCGGGCGCGGTCCGAGCTCTCGGGGTACCTGGCCCGCACCCCGGGCGAGGCGGAGGGTCGAATGGCCTACGACCTACGGGGCGACTTCGGCATCGAGCCTGATGACCTCTACCGACGGTTCGCCTTCTACTTCGAGGCCTTCCCCCAGGTCACCAGGGAGGTGTTCTGAGTGCCCGGCATCCACCGACGGCGACCGGGGGCCGATGCCATCGCCGCCACCAGGGGTGAGCCGGCGGTCGACCTCGGCGACGGCATCTGGATGTCACCGGGGCTCTCCAACACCTATCTCCTCCAGACCGGCGACGGACGGGTCATCGTCAACACCGGGATGGGCTTCGAAGGGCCGCTCCACCGCCGGGCCTTCGACGCCGTGGACGACACCCCCACCCGGGCCATCATCCTGACCCAGGGCCACTTCGACCACGTCGGCGGGGTCGACTGCCTGCGCCAGGAGGGCACCGACGTCATCGCCCAGGCCGACTTCGCCCGGTGGCGGGACGACAACGAGCGCCTCGAGACCTTCCGCTCGCGCAACGCCGCCTTCGCCTGGATGGACGCCATCATGGCCGCCATCTCCCACGCCGAGTCGTTGGGTGCCGGCGGAGTGGCCCAGGCCCGACCCGAGCCCACCCTGACGGTCGAGGACCGGCTCGACGTGAGCATCGGTGGACGGGATCTGGTGTTGATCTCGACGCCGGGCGGCGAGACCACCGACTCCCTGGTCATCTGGCTGGAGGAGTCGCGAACCGCCATGACCGGCAATCTGTTCGGGGCCCTGTTCGGTCACGTCCCCAATCTCGTCACCATGCGGGGTGACCGCTACCGGGACGCCCTGGCCTACATGGCATCGCTCGACACCATCCTGGCCCTCGGCCCCGAGCGCCTGATCACCGGCCACTTCGACCCCATCGAGGGGGCCGACCTGATCGCCGCGGAGATCACCGCCCTGCGCCAAGCCATGGAGTGGGTGCACGACCGCACCGTCGACGGGATGAACGCCGGCACCGATGTGCACACGCTGATGCGGGAGATCACCGTGCCGGAGCACCTCGACGTCGGCGAGGGGTACGGCAAGACCAGTTGGAACGTGCGGGCCATCTGGGAGAACTACGCCGGTTGGTTCCACCACCGCTCCACCACCGAGCTCTACGACACTCCCCCGGCGGTGATCGCCCCCGACCTGGTGGCCGCGGCGGGTGCCGATTCCCTGGCCCGGGCGGCACAGGACCGGCTGCAGGCCCACGAGCCGGTAGCCGCTCTGCACCTCACCGACGTCGTGCTCGCCGTCGAACCGCACCACCAGGGGGCACGACGCACCGCCGTGGCGGCCACCCGCCAACTGCTCGACGGCAGCGACAACTTTTGGGAGCGGGCCTGGCTGCACCGGTCCCTCCACCGGCTGGAGGCGCCATGAACAACGATCTGTCGTTCGACTTCACCGGGGCGTCGGTGGTCGTGACCGGAGGGACCAGCGGCATCGGCCATGCTCTGGCCACCGCCTTCGATGCCGCCGGAGCCACCGTGACCATCACCGGGACCCGGGTCTGTCCCGATGAGTACGGCACCGAGCTGGACCGCTTCACCTATCACCAGGTCGAGATGACCGACTCCGGGTCCATCGACCGTTTTGTCGACGGCCTCGACACGCTCGACATCCTGGTCAACAACGCCGGAGCCAACTTCCCCGGCGGTCGCGACGAGTGGGAGCCGGATGCCTTCGGCGCCTCGTTGGTCCTCAATCTGGTCGGTCCGATGCGCCTCACCACCGGTTGCCGCCGGCTGCTGTCGGCCAGCACCATCACCGGCGGCGCCAGCGTCATCAACATGGTGTCGATGGCGGCGTTCCGGGCCATCCCCATCGTCCCCGGCTACGGCTCGGCCAAGGCGGGACTGGCCGCGCTGACCGGCAACCTGGCCAAACAGTGGAACCCCCGTGGCATCCGGGTCAATGCCGTGGCGCCCGGGGTCATCGACACGCCCATGACCGCTCCCCTGGCGGCCTTTCCCGAACTGCTCGACGCCGAGCTCTCCCATATCCCGATGGGCCGCCTCGGGACCCCCGACGAGGTGGTCGGTGCCGTGCAGTTCTTGGCCAGCTCGGCCGCGGCCTACATCACCGGCCATACCCTGGTGGTCGACGGCGGCTACCTTCTGACTTGAACCATGGCCGCACTCGCACCCCACTACCACGTCGGCATCGTGGTCGCCGATCTGGCCGCGGCCCGGGCGGAGTTCTCCGAGCTACTGGGGGTGACCTGGGGACCGGTGCTCCATCTGGCCCAGGTCGAGTACCGCGACCAGGCCGGTGAGGACCTGATCCTGCCCACCACCTTCTGCTACTCGGTGGAGGAGCCCCGGCTGGAGCTCATCGAAGAGGTGCCCGGGTCGGTGTGGGTCTGCAATGAGCACTCCAATCTGCACCACATCGGCTTCTGGAGCGACGACCTGCCGGCCGAGAGCGGTCGACTGGCCGGTGCCGGGTGCCCGCTCCAGTTCTGCGGCCGGGCCGGGGACGACGCCCCGGTGTCCTTCGCCTACCACCGCAACGAGTCCGGAGTCCGCTTCGAAGTCGTGGCCACGGAGATGCGCCCGGCCATGGAGTCGTTCCTGTTCCTGCCGGACGAGAGCTGACCGTTCGCCACCCCCGGCCCCGGCGTCGGGCCAAATCACAACCGCGGACCGGTCGGTGAGCGACCCGGTCCCGTGGCGGGCAAACTGGATCCATGGACGCAGTAGTTCGAAAGATCAGCCCGGACGAGGCATCGGCCTTCCGACAGTCGGTGATGGTCCCGTTCCTCGATCCGTTCGCCGGCGACCCCGATCAGGTTGCCGACTTCGAGCTGTGGGCGGACAAGTCCGAGCTCGACCGGGCGTGGGCCGTAGACGACGGAGGCCGGTTCGCCGGCAATGCCGCCATCTACAGCCTGGACGTCACGCTCCCGTCCGCCTCCGATGGTGCCTGTCCGACCACTCCCATGGCCGGGGTGACCGCGGTCGGAGTCCATCCCACCCATCGCCGGCGGGGCTTCCTCACCCAGCTGATGGCGGCCATGCACGACGATGCCCGCCGGCGCGGCGAGGCCATCGCCGGGCTCGAGGCCTCCGAGTCCATCATCTACGGGAGATTCGGGTACGGACTCGCCGTCGATGTGGCCGAGTACTCCATCGACAGCCGGGCGTCGGCCTTCGCCGTCCCGGCCCCGGCCCTGGACCTGGCCCTGGTGGACAAGGATGCCGCCGGCGAGGTCCTGCCGGAACTGTTCGACCGGCAACGCCGCACCCGGGCCGGTGAGATCAACCGGAGCCCTGCCTTCTGGACCCAGTTCCTCGCCGACCGCCCCCACCACCGGGAGGGGCTGTCGGCCCGGTTCCACGCCGTCAGCGACCACGGGTACGTGCTGTTCCGGGCCAAGCCGGAGGCCAACGTGTTCCGGGGGGAACGGGCCGACATCCTGGTCGAGGAGCTCCGGGGGGACACCCCCGAGGTGGAAGCGGCGCTGTGGCGGTTCGTGCTGGATCTGGACCTGATCAACCAGGTCCGGGTGAAGCGCCGGCCGCTGGACGAGCCGGTGCGCTGGCGGCTGGCCGACCCGCGCCAGCTGCGCACCGATGACATCGAGGACCGCCTGTACGTGAGGATCCTGGACACCGCGGCGGCCATGGAGGCGCGGGGCTACCAGGCCGAAGGTCGTCTGGTGCTCGACGTGCTGGCACCGGACGGCTCCGACGATGCCACCGACCCGGCCGTCGGCCGTTGGGTATTGGAGGCCGGCCCCGACGGGGCGTCGTGCCGGCTGGCAGGCAAGGGCGAGGAGGCCGACCTCCGGTTGGGCCTGGCCGCATTGGGATCCCTCTATATGGGCGGCTTTGCCGCCTCGCTCCTCGCCGCCGGCGGACGGGTGGAGGAGTTGCAACGTGGCGCCCTGTCGGTGGCGGACGCCCTGTTCACCAGCCGACCGGGCCCGACCAGCGGCACCGGCTTCTAGCCGACGGTCGAACCGATCACCCGCTGGACCGGCGCGGCCCCAACCGTCCCGGCTAAGGCTGCCACCGCTGCTTGGTGAAGGCGATGGCATCGCCGTAGAGCAAGGACTTGTGGGCCGCGATGACCGATCGGCTCTTGGCGGCCAGACCCTCGGCGATCTCGATGGCCCGGGAGAGGACCTCCTCCTCCGGCACGGCCTCGGTGGCGATACCGGCAGCCACGGCATCGACGGCGGTGAAGCGCTCGCCGGTCAGCGCGGCTCGGGCCAGCGTCCGGGGTTCGAGGTGAGCGGCCAGAGCGGCGTACATCTCTGGGGTGAGGGGCAGTCCCAGGTCGACCTCGGGCAGGCACCAGTACCCCCGGTCGGCCCGCATGATCACGGAGTCGTGGACCGAGGCCAGCATGGCCCCGCCGGCGAAGGCATGGCCGTTCACCGCGGCCACGGTGTAGACGTCGAGCCCGAGGATCCGGCCCAGGAGGGCATGGACGCTCTCGATGAACCCGGAGGTGTCCGCCCCGGACCCCAGCCAGTCGAGATCCAGACCGTTGGAGTAGAACTTCCCCGCTCCCGTGGTGACCAGGGCGCACGGTCCCTCCTGGGCCTCGACCACATCCAGGGTGCGGTGGAAGGCGTCGATGAAGGTCCGGTTGAACCGGTTCTCCCCCTCATCCATCCGGAGCACGTGGACCGCTCCTCGCAGGTCGAGCTCGATCACCGGCTCGCAAGACCTTGGGCGTCGGTACCTCGGGGAGCAGGGCGCACAGGGGCAGGATAGGCCGGGCCGCGCAGACACGAGTGGGGCACCTGTTCCGGAGGGATCCGGCAACAGCGTGGCTTCGACCCGGCTACGACCCGGGCGCCCACGTGATCTCCCATCGATTGCCCTCCGGGTCGGCGATGTACCCGGAGTAACCGCCCCACTCACGCCTGACCGGTCCACCGACAACCCGTGCCCCCGCCACCGACGCCGAACGGAACATGGTGTCGACAATCTCTGTGCTCTCCACATTGATCCCAATGGTGACCCCGTTCCACGACCCCTCGGGCCTGGCTTCCCCAGGTGCTGCCTCCTGGCTGAGGTGCCCCATGGGATACAGGGCCAGGAGCACCCCTCCTGCTTCGTAGGTAGCGAAGTCGTCGCTCGATCCGGGCCTCTCCTGCCAGCCCAACTCGGCATAGAAGCTCCGCAGGGTCGGCATGTCCCGTGCTCCGAGGGTGATATAGCTGATCCGCTGAGGGAAGGTCACGTGGTCGATTCTGCCCGATGAATCGGGCGCCCTGGAGGTGCCACTCCTGGCCGGGCAAGGTGTACAACACCGGGTCGCTTCTCTTGGCCGGTCAGCTCCCCGGTTCCCGTCGGCTCCGTGCGAGCACGCCGGCAGACCCGGGGCCCGAGCCGCGCTGAGCACCGGTTGGGGTCGGGAGGAAGCGGAGGACCCTACGATGCAAGGACCCGCTCGCCGGCCGCGGACGGGTCGACCGGGACGGAGGTTCGGCATGGCGTCGAAGATGGAGCGTCTGGAGGCGATCGTCGACCGCCTGCCCGAATCGAGCCGGGTGGACATCGAAGCCTGGGGCGGTGAGCCCACCTTCCGGGTGCATGGGAAGAACTTCGTCTTCACCAGCCCCGAGGCCGACTCCATCACGGTGAAACTCCCCCACGAGGAAGCGGCGGCCATTGTGGCCACCGACCCTGACGCTTCCCAAACCGGCTACGGCCTGGGTCGGCACGGCTGGGTTTCGATCTCGCTGACCGGTCGCCTCAGCGCAGCGCGTTGGCGGGAGATCGAAGAGTGGGTCCGCACCTCCTACACGTTGGTGGCGCCGCGACGGCTGGCCCGTCAGGTCCTCGACGAGGACGGCTGATCGAACCCGCCCAACTCACCGCACGATCGCTTCGAAGGCCGTCGCTCCGGCCCGCCAGGTGCTGTCCAGGTCAGAGTCAGGCGTGTAGCGCTGGTCGAGTTCGAGAATGACCATCCCATGGGCGAAGGACCACAAGGCCTGGGCTGTGGCCGGATCGCCGGTGACCACGTAGAAGGGGTTGCCGGCCCACTCCTCCAGGCCCTCGGGGAGGCGCTCACGGTCGATGTCCTGACCGGTGACCAGGCGGTAGAGATTGGGGTGGGCCTGGCTGTACGAGCGGTACACCTCGAGCAGGGCCCGCAGGGACCGGCCCGGAGCCGCGGCCCGGATGGTGGCATGGGCGACATCGCCCATGCTGAACAGGCCGTCGGCGATTAGCGCCAACTCCACGTCGGCCTTGCTGGAGAAGTGCTTGTAGAGGGACGGCGCCTGCATGTGCAACTCCTCGGCCAGCCGTCTCATGGTCAGGGCCGCCGGGCCTTCGTCCTCCAGCACCCGGCGGGCCGCCTCCACGATCTCCGCCACCCGGGGGGAGCGGGCCGGCGGCTGATCGGGACGTTCCAGCTCACCGGAGAGCAGCCCGGTGGCGACCGTCAGCGGGTCGATGCTCAACGGTTACCGCCCCCGGCGGCCGAACCGCCGGCCTGCGAAGCCCCCACTGCTTCGGACAGCAGGAACACCGGGTGGTCCGGGGCGATGCGGGCCAGCTCCTGTTGGTCCGAGTCCGCGGTCACCCCGTCGAAGAACACCCCGACTTCCATCTTCCACCGCCGGAGGTAGGCCTGCAGAACCGGCGGCTTGTCGGCGTCGGACAGCTCCTGGGCCGTCCACTCCTCCCGGTGGCGGCCAAGCAGCAACGCCAGCCGGCCACCGTCGGCCCGCACATTGCGGACCCACTGGGCCTGCCCCCGGGGAGCCACCAGGTAGTGGCGGCCATCGATGTCGAGCAGGTTGACCGGCGTCCGGCGGGGCTCACCGGTCTTGCGTCCCCGGACCTCGAGGGTCCGGCTTCCCCAGACGCTGATGCCCAGGCGGGTGAAGAACACGATGGTGGGGTTCAGGACCGACCTGGTCAGCAGGCCGGGCTTCTGGTAGTGCGTGCTCTGGTCCATGGCTGTCTCCCTTCGGAGCGATTGAGTAGCTAACGTTGTTAGCCACTGTAGCTAACGTTGTTAGCCTTGTCAATCCCCCCGGGGCCGAACCGTGGCGGAGGCCAGCACCTGGCGGACGGGCCTAACAAACGAACGTACGGGGGGACCTGCCCTAACGCCGCGGGGGGTACACCGAACTCGGCCTACAGCGCCGACCCCGAGATGCCGATATATGGCTTGATGAGCAATCGATCCGAGAGGGGTGCCTGGCGCGGGATCCGAACAATCGACCATGGGCTGACCGGACGGGGACGGAGCGACGGCAACCACAGAATTCTGACCACCTAGGTCGGGCACCAACGGACGTGGGGCGACCGTGAATCTCCTTTCCTTCAGAACCGAACGCTTCCGGAACATCCTCGACTCGGGCACCATCGAGGTCGACCCCAGGGTCACCTGCCTGGTCGGGAAGAACGAATCCGGCAAGACCAACATCCTGCATGCGCTGCATGCCCTCAATCCCGCGCTCAACGACCGGGTCTTCGATCAGCAGCAGTACCCGCGCTGGCTCCAGAAAGAGCACCAGCGATCGGGGGAGTTCGGGGCGGCGACACCGATATCGGCCACCTTCGAGCTCACCGACCAGGAGGCTCAGGAGATCAACGCCCGCTTCGGCGAAGGGGTGCTGCTGGCCAAGCAGTGGAGTTTGTCGGTTCGCTACGACAACACCCGGCACTTCACCGTCGACATCGACGAGGCCGCGGCGTGCCGGGCCTTCGAGTCCCAGTACGAGTTGGATGCCGGTGCCGACGAGCTGAGCCAACTCACCGCCCACCTCGAGCAACTCTCCACCGAGAAGGCCGTCCAGGCCGGCAAGGCCCTGAGCCGGCTCTTTCCCGAATCGGTCCTCGACTCGGTCAGCCGACACCTGTCGGCGCTCATGCCCCGGTTCTTCCACTTCGACGAGTACAGCCAGCTGATGGGCCGGACGGACATCGAGCCCCTGCTCGAGGCCCTGCGCACCAACTCGGAGTCGGTGCTGGACGACTCCCAGCGCACCGCCCTGGCCCTGTTGAAGCTGGGCTTCGCCTCTGACGACCTGATCAACCCGGACTACGAGAAGCGCAGCGGTGAGATGGAGGCGGTGGCCGCCGACCTGACCCGCCAGGTGCAGCGGTACTGGCACCAGAACGACCACCTGCGGCTCAAGATCGACATCGAACCGACCACCGACCTCCACCCCGACGGGTCCCTGGTGCAGCTCCTCCAGCTCCGGGTGGAGGACGACCGGCACTTCTTCACCAACAACCTCGACGTCCGCTCGTCGGGCTTCCGGTGGTTCATCTCCTTTCTGGCCGCCTTCAAGGAGTTCAAGTCGGACAAGTCGGTCATCGTCCTGCTCGACGAGCCCGCCCTGGCCCTCCATGCCCGGGCCCAGCGGGACTTCCTCGACTTCATCGAGGACACCCTGGGCGACAGCCATCAGATCGTCTACACCACCCACTCCCCGTTCATGGTGGACGCCAGCCACCTCGAGCGGGTCCGGGTGGTCGAGGACCTGGGGCCCGAAGAGGGGGCCAAGGTCACCTCCCGGCTGGTGTCCCGTGATCCCGACACCCTGTCGCCCCTCGAGGGGATACTCGGCTTCGACATCGCCCGGCAGATCTTCGCCGGGCCGGACAATCTGGTGCTGGAGGGGATCGCCGCCTACACCTACGTCACGGTGATGTCCGAGGTCCTACGCGAGAAAGGACGCAGCCATCTCGACCCCCGGTGGCGGGTGCTACCGGCCGGAGGGGTGGGCACCATGGCCGCGGCGGTGGCCCAGCTCGGGCGGGAACTCGACGTGACCGTGGTGACCAACGCCGGGACCAACCTCACCCAGAGACTCAACGCTTTGGTCGACCTGGACTTTCTGGAGGCCCGACGGATCGTCCCGCTGGGACTGATCACCGGCATCGATGAAGCCGACTACGAAGACCTGTTCTTCGTGGACGACTACGTGGTCATCTACAACGCCACCTTCGGCTCGACCCTGTCCACCGACGGGCTGTCGGAGGACGAAGAGCCGATCACCGAGCGCATCCGGCGGGTGGAGGGCGACTTCAACCGCAACGACCCGGCCAGTTGGTTTCTGGCCAATCGGAAGACGGCCAGCTTCGTGCTGCGTCCGACCAGCCTCGACCGCTTCGAGCGGCTGTTCGACGTGATCAACGACACGCTGACGCCGATCAGGTAGCCCCGCCAGGCTCCCGGCCGGGCCGCCGACGGCGGTCCGCTAGGAGAGGCTCAGTCCCGCCGACCTCAGCGCCGGCCGCCGCCGAAGATGCGCAGCAGGGCCAGGTACACCATGGCCGACGAGAGCACCAGCGAGAAGGCCGAGTACCACTCGGCCTCGGCGGGCAGTTGGAGAGCCTGGGCCCGATAGGCGTAGTCGAAGTCCACGAACAGGTTCATGACGGCCAGAAACAGGTACAGGACCCCGAAGATGAGCACGCCGCCCAACCCGGTCGTTCCCCATCCGGTCAGGATGGCCACCACGGCCACGGCCAGAAAGCCCAGGGAGGCCACCATGGTGGTCTGGATGAACCGATGGCCCACCCGGACCAGGCCGGTACGGAAGAAGAACCACACCCCCACCACCACGGCCAGGGTCCCCACCACGGCCAGGGTCACCACGTGTTGGCCCTGGTCGGCGTAGAAGCGCGAGATCATGCCGAGGAGCGCTCCTTCGCACACCGCGAACACGGGGGCCAGCACCTTGGCGTGCTGGGGCCGGAACGAGGCCCACAGCCCCGCCCCGAAGGCCACGATCAGCAGCGGCCACACCAGACCCACCGGGAGGCTGGCGGCGTAGGCCAAGCCGCCGCACACCAGGCCCACGGCCCCGAGGAGGCCGGCCTTGTTGAAGGCCCCCTCGGCGGTGAACGTCCTGGTGGCGGAGGGCACCACCGGCCCGGACGGGCCGGCCGGGGCCGGATGGTCCAACACCGCGGTCGAGCCTCCAGGCCCGCCGGTGCTGGGTGGTCCGTAGGCCTGCACCATGCGCTGGTAGTTCGACGATGACCCGAATGATCCCCGGTTGGCCTGTGCTGCCATGATTCCTTGTCTCCTGTCCTGCGGGGACCTTCCGGCCACCGCTCCCCGTGCTCCGCCCAGGTGGGGCGGCCTGTCCGGGGCCTTGTCCTCACACCATTCTGCCGCCTCGGCCCTCATGTCGTGCCGCGGGTCGCTCCCGGCCCCCGGATCAGGGCTCAGGTCGACCGGTCAGGCGGGTTCGGGCGGGCCGGTCAGGCCGGTTCGGGCGCGGCCACCGTCGTCGGATCCGGCTGCTCCATGGAGACCAGCAGGGTCCGGAGGTCCTTGCTCAACCGCTCCAAAAAGGCCCGGTCCAGGCCGGAGAAGATCTGCTTCTCGGACTCGTTCTTGGTGGCCACCACCTCGTTGGCCTGCTTCAGGCCCTCGGGGGTCAGTGACACCAGCACCTGGCGCCGGTCGTCGGGATCCACCTCCCGCTTGACCCAGCCCCGGCCCTCCAGCCGTCCCACCCGGTTGGTGATGGCCCCCGAGGTGACCCCGCTCTCCCGTTGCAGCTCACCGGCGCTGCGCCGGTACCCGGGGGCCCGCAGCAGTGACATCAGCACCTCGATCTCCCAGAACTCGTCCACCCCGGTGGCCAGGTTGGACCGCACCGCCCGTTCCAGGTGCATGGACGCCCGGCGGATCCGCATGGCCAGGCTCTTGGCCGTGACGTCGAGGTCGGGATTCTCCCGGTGCCAGAACTCGACGATGTCGTCCACCTCGTCGCGCCGGTCCCCGGATTCCATGGAATAAACCGTACTTCCTTCAACGTTGAAACACTTGACCGACACTTTAAGGTCCAATATCTTAGTGTTAAGAGATTAGACCGGCGGCGGACAAGGAGGTCCCCCCATGGACGCAATCACCGCACGCTTCCGAACCATCCCGACCTGGGCCGTGCTGGCCATCTGCTGCGCCGCCCAGTTCATGGTGGTGCTGGACGTGGCCATCGTCAACGTGGCCCTTCCCCAGATGCGGGTCAGCCTCGGGCTGTCCGTGGTCGGGGAGCAGTGGGTGGTCAACGCCTACACCCTGACCTTCGCCGGCTTCCTGATGCTGGGCGGGCGGGCCGCCGACCTGTTCGGCCGCCGCCGCATCTTCATCATCGGGCTCACCGTGTTCACGGTGTGCAGCCTGTTGGGCGGGCTGGCCCAGAACGGGGCCTGGCTGATCGCGGCCCGGGCGGCCCAGGGGCTGGGCGGCGCCATTCTGGCCCCGGCCACCCTCAGCATCCTGGTGACCTCGTTCACCGACCCCGGCGAGCGCCGCAAGGCCCTCGGGGCGTGGTCGGCCACCGCAGCCAGCGGGGCCGCCGTCGGCGTGCTGGCCGGTGGGATCCTGACCAGCTACCTGGGCTGGCGGTGGGTGCTCTTCGTGAACGTGCCCATCGGCATCGTGCTGCTGGCCGGAGCCTGGGTGGCCCTCCCCCGGAACGAGGAGCGGGGTCCCCGCAAGGCCCTCGACCTGACCGGGGCGGCCACGGTGACGGCCGGGTTGGCCGTGCTGGTCTACGGCATCGTCAGCACCGACGTCCACCCGTGGGGCTCGTCGCGGACCATCGTGACCCTGGCCATCGGCCTCTTCCTGTTGGCGGTGTTCGCCGTGACCGAGGCCCGCTTCGCCAAGGACCCGCTGATCCCCCTGTCCATCTTCAAGCGCCGGAGCATCTCGGTGGCCAACGGCATCGCCGTGACCATGGGGGCGGCCATCTTCGGCACCTACTTCTTCTTGTCCCTGTTCCTCCAGGACGTGGACGGCTACAGCGCGCTCCGGACCGGGATGGCGTTCCTACCGGTGGGCCTGTTCACCTTGGGCGGCGCCCTCATCGGCTCGCGGTTGGTCCAGTACATCGGGCCCCGCAACCAACTGATGCTGGGCCCGGGCCTCGGGGCCATCGGGCTGCTGTGGCTGTCGCAGGTGCAGGCCGGGGGCGGGTACTTCGCCCAGGTCTTCGGACCGGTCATCCTCATCGGCGTGGGCCTCGGGATGTCCTTCGTGCCCATGACCCTGGCCGCCACCAACGGCGTCCCGGTCCACGAGGCGGGGCTGGCCTCGGGGCTGATCAACACCACCCGGCAGATGGGCGGGGCGCTGGGTCTGGCCATCATGGCCACGGTGGCCTCCAGCATCGCCGCCGATCACCTGCACGGGCCGGGGCACCACTCGGTCGGTGACGCTCTGACCTCGGGGTACCGGGTGGCCTTTCTCATGGCCGGCGTCGGACTGCTGATCGGTGTGGGCCTGGCCACGTTGCTCCCCAAGTTCAAGGCCCCGACCCCGCCGGTGGAGGCGGAGCTGCACGCCGTGGAGGACGAGATCGAAAAGGACCAGGCCGGGGGGCTGGTGGTGGTGGAGCTGTGACCGCCACCGGGTGAGTCTCCGGGGTGTCGGGGTGGCCGCTGCCGCCTCTATGGCGCCGGCAGCCCGGAGCACCGCCTCGATACACCCCTCATCTATGTTGTCAGCCAGGCCCGAGGGATGAGGTTTCGAGTTGACCAACAAGCAGGTGAAGGCCCCGAGGCCGGCGGCAGCCCGGCGACGCGGGACCACCAAGACCTCGGCCTTCGGCGTCTCCAAACGTGAGGGGCACGACGCCTCGGACTTCTACGGCCGGTTCGCCCCTCTCCGCCAGGACTCGAGCGGGATGCCGGCCGCTCCGGTCACCGTGGACAAGCTGGTGGTCGGGGACTCCCGCAACATGAAGGTGGTCAACGACGACTCGGTGGCCCTGGTGGTCACCTCGCCGCCCTACTACGCGGGCAAGGAGTACGAGACCGAGCTGGGCCGGGGCGGTGTCCCCTCCAGCTACGTCGACTACCTGATCATGCTCCGCGACGTCTTCGCCGAGTGCTGGCGGGTGCTGGAGCCGGGCGGGCGGATCGCCGTCAACGTGGCCAACCTGGGGCGCAAGCCGTACCGCTCGCTCAGTGCCGACGTGACCCGCATCCTCCAGGACGATCTGGGCTTTTTGATCCGCGGGGAGATCCTGTGGGTCAAGGCCGAGGGGGCGTCGGGGTCGTGCGCCTGGGGCTCCTACATGTCGGCCGCCAACCCGGTGCTGCGCGACGTGAGCGAGCGGGTGGTCGTCGCCAGCAAGCTCCGCTTGGACCGGGCCATCGACCGCAAGCAGCGCCAGCAGCTGGGGATGCCCCACGAGAACACCATCACCAAGGACGAGTTCCACGAGGCCACCCTGGACACCTGGCGGATCCGCCCCGAGTCGGCCAAGCGGGTGGGCCACCCGGCCCCGTTCCCGGTGGACCTGCCCCGCCGCCTCATCGAGCTGTACTCCTACCGGGATGACCTGATCCTCGACCCCTTCGTGGGGGCGGGCACCACGGCGGTGGCGGCGGTCAGGACCGGACGCCACTACGTCGGCTACGACACCGACCGCACCTACATCTCGCTCAGCCGGGCCCGGATCAAGAGCCAAGTGGCCGACCCGGACAGCTGACGTGAGCCGGCCCCTCACGCTGATCACCGAGATCGGCACGGGCCTGGGGATGATCCCGGACCTGGAGTTGGCCACCGCCTTCGACGCCGGCCCTCCGGACGTGCTGGTGGGCGTGGATCATGAGGTCTGGGCCAGCCTGTCGGCGTGGTGGTGGGGCGGTGAGTACCGCCGGCCGTTCGCCGACGCCTTCGAGGACGGCCGCCACTTCTACCGGTCCGCCCTGGGGCTCCGCTACCGGGCCCCCCTCACGGTGGAGTGGCGGGGACCGCTCAAGCCTCCCGAGGACGATCCCCTACCGGCCGACCTCCGGATCGACGGGGTGTTCGCGGTCAGTTGCAAGAACCTCTCGAAGGTCCTCTCCAATCCCTCGCCGGCCGCCCTGTTCCACTCGGCCCTGCGCCAACCCGAGCTCGGCGGTCGTGACTGGTACGACGAGATCGCCCCGGTGGAGTTGGGCAACCTGTACCGGGCCGCCATCGAGCACCTCGACCTCACCGGCTTCCCGCCACTGCCATCTGGGCTGAGCCGGGGCCAACGGGCCGTCCTCAAGGGGCAGTTGGCCCGCAAGTGGCCTCCCGCTCTGGAGGCCGAAGTGGCCGAGTGGGTGACGGCGGTGAGCACCCGGAGTGCCGCCCTGTTGCAGCAGACCCTGGCCACCAAGCGGGACCGCGAGCGCTTCTACTGGCGACTGCTGCGCATCCACAGCGCGCCGTACTTCATCCTCGGCCGCCAACCCTCGGGGCCGACCCGGCTACGGGTCCTGACCCCGTGGGACCTTCGGCGACGGTTCTCCTTCGAAGGACTGGAGATCGCACCGGCCGCGGCCGGCCAACCCCAGATCCAGTGGACGGCTTCGTTTCGGGACCTGGCTACCGGTGCCAGCCGGGAGACGGCGGGGCACGTGGAGATCCGATGGAGCCACGGACGGTTCTGCGGAGCGCCGGAGTCGAAGATCTATCTCGACACCCCGCACGACCGGGCGGTCGGGTACCTCCCGATCTGACCGATCGCACCGCCACCTGACCATACCGATGGGTAACTTACCGGTGGGTCATCCGGACCGGCTCCCACCGGCGCCGTGCCGCTGTAACGCATCAGCGCGGTTGCCTCGTTGCCACAGGTGACCAACGGGTGAAGTCGGATGGCTTCACCTTGTAGACCCAAGGGGGAATTACATGCGTCGTCATCTAGCCACCCGCCTCGTGCTCTGTGCGGCTTTCGCCGGAGGTGCGTCTCTGGCCGCAGTGGCCGTTCCGGGGGGCATCGCCAGCGCCACCACAGCCAAGACCTTGAGCTGCACCACCCTCACCGGCGGTGAATCCACCCAGAGCATCTCCGGGTGCACCGGAAGCGGTAGCAGCCAGACCGGAAGCAAGGGTACGTCCAAGGTCGTCAACAACATCTCGAAGAAGTCCGGCACGGCCACCATCACGTGGACCTCGACCAAGAAGACCTCGATCGAGAGCTACACCTACACCGAGGACACGGGCACGAAGAACACCTGTGCGGCGAAGACGGGCTACACCAAGGTCGCCATGGCTGTCGAAAAGGGCACGGTCACCGGAGGCACGGCCACCTCGCTCAAGGGTGGAGCGGTCAGCGGAACCGTCTGCGCCTACAAGAAGGGCACAACCATCGCCGTCTTCAACAAGGGCCCGCAGAAGCTGTAGGTAATCCCTTTCCGTCTCGACGGAAGTCGATAGAACGCCCCCGGCTCCGGCCGGGGGCGTTCTGCGTGCCAGGGCTATCCACACTCGTCCTACCGGACAGCCACCGTCCCTGATCGACCGGGAGCCGGCGGCCAGCTACCGGTACCATTGGCAGCTGTGGTGGTCCGCGCCCCGGTCGAGCCGGCAGAGATCGAGACCTTTCGGCGGGAGCTGACCGGCTACTGCTACCGGGTGCTCGGCTCGGGGTTCGAAGCGGAGGACGCGGTCCAAGAGACCCTGGTCCGGGCGTGGCGGAACGCCGAGCAGTTCGAGGGTAGGTCCAGCCTCAAGTCGTGGCTGTACCGCATCGCCACCAACGTCTGTATCGACATGAGCCGCCAGGTCCAGCGGCGGGCCCGTCCGGTGGACATGGGCCCGGCCTCCCCTCCTGAGGAGTCGTTCCTCGGGCCGCTCCTGACCGAGGTGGCCTGGGTGACGCCGCTAGCCGACACCACAGCGGGAGCCGCCTCGTCGGATCCCGCCGAGATCGTCCAGTACCGCGAGTCGGTCCGCCTGGCCTTCGTAGCCGCTCTGCAACACCTGCCGGCCCGCCAACGGGTGACCCTCATCCTTTGTGAGGTCCTGCGCTGGCCCGCCGCCGACGTGGCCGAACTGCTCGACACCACCGTGGCCGCGGTCAACAGCTCGCTGCAGCGGGCCCGGGCCACGCTTGCCGGTGTGGAGGGAGGGGCCCGACCGGAGCCGCTGGATGTGGACGACCGGGTCCTGCTCGAGCAGTACGTGGAGGCCTTCGAGCGTTACGACATCGGACGACTGGTGACGCTGCTCCGTGAGGATGCCGTCCAGTCGATGCCGCCCTTCGCCATGTGGATCAGGGGCGCCGGGAACATCGGAAGGTGGATGGTCGAGCCGGGCCCGAGCATGTGCCGGGGTTCGGTCCTCCGGCCCACCTCGGCCAACGGGTGCCCGGCGTTCGGCCAGTACAAACCGGACCCGGAGGGCGGGTACACCCCGTGGGCCATCCAGGTGCTGGAGATCTCCGGCGGGGTGATCGTGGGGATGAACTTCTTCCTCCACGTCCTCGACCCCAACCGCCTGTTCCCCTCCTTCGGCCTGCCCCTCCACCTCGACGGGTAGTGGCGGCGGGACCGATGAGTCCGGTGCCGGTCCACCGTCCACATGATGTGCCCATCCCGTACCGCAAGGAGCTGACACCGACCATGGACGACGCCCTGAGGGAGTACATCGAGGCCATTCCGACCGGGTACCGCCCGCTGTTCGACCGCATCGACCGGTTGATCCTCGCTACCTTTCCGGCCGCCACCGTGGGGATCTCCTACAAGATGCCCACCTACCGGGTGGGCCGGAACCGCCTCTTCGTGGGGGTGTGGAAGCACGGCGTCTCGATCTACGGCTGGGCCCAGGGAGCGGTCGACGACTTCGTAGCCGACCACCCCCACCTGCGGACCAGCAAGGGCACCATCCAGATCGGCGCCGAGGACGATGCCCTGATCACCGACGACGAGCTGCGCTACCTGGTGCGGGCGGCCCTGGATCGCTCGAGTCCCGCTCAGCTGCTCGCTTCCCAGAAGAAGGAGAACTCCACACTGTCGGCTTCGTCGCGCTGACCGGTGGACACCAGACGCCATCCGGCTCCGGCGTACGCATCCAGGTGACCCTGGACCCGCTTTTCGAATTTGCGGTCACGAATGCCCACCGCCAAAGCACTGTAGGTGTAGCGCACCTCGTACCTCCTCGCTGTGTTCGAGCGCCCTCACCCTAAAGGGGATGACCGGGCGCCGAGGGTTGGCCGCCGGGTGAGGCGGACAGTCGACAGAGGGGTGCTACCCCCAGTAGCCGAAGGTGGTTGCCCCCATTCCTATTGCGGGCCACGTTCCTTACCGTTGACCTGTGACCACGGACCAGACCCCATGAGCCTCACCATGACCACCGGACAGGAGGTCGGCCACGACCCCGGCAGCCAGTGGGCCGTCGAGGTCCGCGGCCTGACCAAGCGGTTCGGCGACAACATCGCGGTGAACGGCGTCGACCTCCAGGTGCCCCGGGGGTGCGCCTTCGGCTACCTCGGGCCGAACGGCGCCGGCAAGACCACCCTCATCCGGGTGCTGCTCGGACTGACCCGGGCCGACGGTGGCAGCATGCGCATCCTCGGGCATCCGGTACCCCACCACCGCGCCGCGGCCCTGGCCCGGGTGGGAGCCATCGTCGACGAGCCCCGGTTCCACGGGCACCTGACCGGCAGGCAGAACCTCCAGATCCTGGCGGCCGCCCGCGAGCCGGAGGCCAAGCGACGGATCGGGCCATCACTGGAGCGGGTGGGGATGCTGCAGCGGGCCGACCACAAGGTCTCCAAGTACTCGATGGGCATGCGCCAGCGCCTGGGGGTGGCGGCCTGCCTGATCGGCGACCCCCAGCTGCTGATCCTGGACGAGCCCATGAACGGGTTGGACCCCGCCGGCATGCAGGACATGCGCGACATGATCCTCTCCCTGGTGGCCGAGGGCCGCACCGTGGTGCTCTCCTCCCACCTGCTGGACGAGGTGGAGAGAACCTGTGACGCCGTGGCCATCGTGGACCGCGGCAAGGTCATCCGCCAAGGGGCCATCGCCGACCTGCTGGCCGGTTCGTCCTTGGTGGTGGAGGTGGAGTGCTCCGACCCCGGCCGGGCCGGCGAGCTACTGCGGGGCACCACCCTGGGCGGGATCGTGACCATCGGGGCCGAGGGCCTGGGCATCACCCTCCCGGCCGGGACCAGCCGCGATGTGATCGCCGAGGTCAACCGGGTCCTGGTGGGGGGCGCCATCTCCGTCTACCGGCTCCAGGAGATACAGACCTCCCTGGAGTCGTGGTTCTTACAGATCACCAGTCGATTGGGGGATTCGCAATGACCGTTACCTCTGACGTGGTGGCGGCCACGGCCACGCCGGTCCCCACCGGTCGAGCCCCTGACCGCCGGGGCTCGTGGATCCCGACCGGTGGGATGATCACCACCCGGATCATGGAGCTGCGGAAGCGGAGGGGCCTCATGGTGGCTCTCGTCGCCGTGACCATCGGCATCCCCACGGTCTTTTTGGCCATCCGGCTGGTGCTCCACATCACCTCACCGAAGTCGTACGGCCCGGCCGGTGGCGATGACGTCTTCACCACCCTGGTGCCCGGGGTGCTCTATGTGTTCGGCTTCATCATGGCCGCCGCCCTGGGCTGCACGGCCGGATCGATCGACTTGAGCGAGGGGATGTTCCGGCACCTGGTGGTGACCGGCCGGTCGCGGTTGGCCCTGTACCTGGCCCGCATCCCCGCCGGGCTGGCCATCGTGGTGCCGGTGGTGGCGGTGGGCTTCACCATCGTGTGCGCGGTGTGCGTCTTCGCCGCACCCACCCAGGTCGACTATCAGGGGGTCAACATTCCCCCCGGGCTCTCCCAGGCCGGCTTCGAGCACTGGGCCCTCGACCACCCCGACCAGGTCTGCCAGATGCCGTACCAGGGCAAGGGCAAGGTGAGCGTGGCCGTCAACGACTTCTTCAACCAATGTGGCCCGGGGCCCGGCGGGTCGGCACTCCAGAAGGGGCCGTCGGGGACCGCCCCGGCGGCCGTGGCGCCGTCCGTGCTCCGATCGGGCCAGCTCCAGATTGCCGCCGAGGACTATCCGGATTACTCGAGGATCTTTCTGTCCCCCTCCGTCGGGCTGATGGTCCGCACCGGCCTGTGGATCGAGCTGGAGGTGGCCATCGGCTTCCTCGTCGGTCTGGGCCTGGGGTCGCTGATCGGACAGCGGACCGTGGCGGTGATCCTGATGATCGTGCTGGAGATCGTCCTCACCCCGCTGCTGGCGACAGCCAACATCCCCCACCTGATCAACCTCCAGCGCTCGGTGGTGGGGGTGGCCATGGCCCATCTGGAGCCGTCCAGCCTGGGCTTCGTCTTCGGAGCCGGCGGGGGTCCGGGCGGAGGTCAGGGCCAGGCCAACCTGGTCCCGGAGACGACCACGGCGGCGGTCTGTGTGGTGGTGGCCTGGCTGGTCGGTTGGACCGTCCTCGGGGCCTGGCGCATGGTCAGGCGGGATGCCTGATCGATCAGGAGAGCTGCTCGGCCAGCATGTCCGGGGCGAAGCTGACGAGGCCGTCCCCGCCCTGGGCTTTGACCCGGTACATGGCCACATCGGCCCGGTTGAGCAGCTGGTCGGCGGACAGGTCCCCCTCGTCGAAGGCGATGCCGATGCTGACGGTCGTCGACAGGTCCCCCAACGTCGGTCCGAGCGGTTCGCTGACCACCTGCAGGATCCGCTCGGCCAGGTTCAGCGCCTGGCGGTGATCGACCAGGTCCTCGACCACGATGCCGAACTCGTCGCCCCCGATCCGTGCCGCGGTGTCCCCGGTCCGGAGGCATCCGTTGAGCCGGTGGGCCGTGGCCTTGAGTAGGGCATCCCCGGCCGAGTGGCCCAGACGGTCGTTGACCGACTTGAAGCGGTCCATATCCACGAAGAACACCGCCATGCCCCGGAGCCGGCGGTCGCTGCGGGCGATGGCCTGCTCCAGACGGTCGAGGAAGAGCGACCGATTGGCCAGTCCGGTCAGGGGGTCGTGGAAGGCCTGGAAGGACAGGCGCTCCTCCAGGCGCTTCCGGTCGGTCACATCCCGGAAGCTCCACACCCGCCCCACCACCTCGTCACTGACGGTCTGCAGCCGCGAGCGGGCTTCGAACACCCGGCCGTCGGTGAACTCGATCACATCGTCGCTTCCGGCCACCCGGTTGTCGGTCAAGGCCTTGAGCCGCTCCACGAAGGCCTCCGGATTGACCAGCTGGCGGCGGACGAAGCCGATGGCCGCGCCCACATCGACCTGGTGCAGCACCGAGGCCGGAACCCGCCACATCTCGACGAACTGGTGATTGAAGTTCGAGAACCTCCCCTTGGTGTCGATCACCACCACCCCTTCGGCCGTGGCGTCCAGGGTGGCCTTGATCAGGGACAGGGCGTTCCGTTGCGAGGACTCGGCCTGCACCAGCTTGGTCACATCGTGAGCCGACACGATGAAGCCGCCGATGGTGGGATCGTCGATCAGATTGACCACGGCCAACTCGAAGGGGACGGTCTCGTTGCAGCCTCTCCGGAGGAGGCGCACGATGACCCGGGCCGGGTCGACCGCGGTCGCCCCCGACCGGGCCTGCTCGAAGGTCGAGGCCAGGGCGGGCCGGTCGTCGACGGCCACGATGGCGGCCAGGGCCCGCCCCTCCACGGCTTCGGGGTCGTAGCCCAGCCGGCGGGTCAGCGCACTCGAGGCTGATTCGACCAGTTCGTCCGGGGAGACCAGCAGGGTGATGCCGGGAGAGTTCTGCAGGACCGTCCGGAACTGTGCTTCCTTGTCGTGCACCACCTCGAAGCGACGACGGTCGGTGAGGTCCCGCAGGATCAGCACCACGGCCCCCGGGCCGACCCAACCGATCGGCGACCCGACCAGTTCCATCAGTCGCCATCCGGTGGGGGTGCGCAGTCGAACCTCGATGGGCACCCCGACCGTCTTGGTCTGGATGCTCTCCAGGGATCGCAGCACCAACTCCAGGTCTTCGGGGTGGACCAGGTCCAGGCCCGGCATCCCCCGGTTGGCTTCCACGGTCAGACCGAAGGCCGCCTCGGCGGCCGCATTCCCCCAGCGCACGGTGCCGTCCCCCTCGATCACGATGACCGCATCGGGGAGGTCGGCCAGCAGCCTGGCCGGGTCCGGCGGGTCCGCCGCCGATCGATCAGGTCGATCCTGGGTCGACACTGCCGCACACTCCATGGAGACGTATCGACCTGGTGCCGGAGCACCTTAAGGGTCAGCCCTCGACTTACCCGGTGTCCACCCACCCCGCCGGGACGATCGGACCGTTGAGCTGGGCGTTTGGCCCGGCGTTCCCGTTGGCCGGCCCTGGTCGGCCGGCCCACCATGACCCTCTGTTGCAACTGAAGGTTGCAATAAGTGGTACCAGGTTGTAACAGCTGGCAACGGGGGTCCACAGGACCACGGTCGGTGGGGTGGCCTACGCTTCGGCCCATGGATGTATCCGGGTACCGCTACTCCGAGAGCGTGGTCATCAAACGGCCGGCCGCCGAGCTGTTCGCCATCGTCAGCGACGTGAGCCGGATGGGCCGCCTGAGCCCGGTGTGCCAGGCCGGCACCTGGGACGACCCCTCCCAGGCCGGCCAGGTCGGGGCGTGGTTCACCGGCCACAACGCCGTGGGCGAGGTCCGGTGGGACACCCGCTGCCAGGTGGTGGCCTCCCGGCCGGGGGAAGAGTTCACCTTCATCAACTTCGGGCCGGACGGTGAGGTGGAGCTGGTGCAGTGGGGCTTCACCCTGGACGAGGGGCCCGACGGCACCACGGTGACCGAGTCGTGGCAGGTGCTCCCGGCCTACCCGGAGTTCGTCCGGGGTGGCGACGAGAGCCTCGACGTCAAGGCGCGCATCGACGGCATGGAGGTGATGGCCAAAGAGGGCATCGCCACCACCCTGGCCCAGCTCGGCCGGATTGCCGGGACCTGAGTCCCCTGGTGACGGCCTGACCGGACCCGTTCAGGGCAGCCCGGGATAGAGGGCCGCAACCCCACCGGACAGGCCGGCCAGAACCTGACGGCTGGTGTCGTCGGCCACGATCTCGTACGACCCGGCCTCCAGGCCGTCGAGGGCCAGGGCGGCGATGGCGGCGGGGTCGGCCTTGGGGGCGGTCACCGATGCGGCCATGTCAGTGTCCATGAAGCCGACATGCAATCCGGCCACCCGGATGTTGCGGGGGGCCAGCTCCACCCGCAAGGTGTTGGTCAGCGACCACTCGGCGGACTTGGCCGCGCAGTAGGCGCCGATGGCCGGAAGGCTGAACCAGGACAGGGCCGACAGGATGTTGAGGATGGACCCTCCCCCGTTCCCGGCGATCGTCGGGGCGAAGGCCCGCACCGCCGACAGCGTGCCGAAGAAGTGGGTGTCCATCTCCAGGCGGATGCGGTCGGGGTCGCCGTCGAGCAGGCCGGCCCCGGTGGAGGAGCCGGCGTTGTTGATCAGCAGGGTCACGTCACCGGCCGCCTCGGCCGCGGCGGCCACCGAGGCCGGATCGGTGACGTCGATCCGGACGCCCTTGACCCCCGGCAGGTCGATGGTGTCGGGGTTGCGGGCCCCGGCGTACACCGTGGCCCCCCGGGCCAGGAGCTCTCCGGCCAGGTGGCGGCCCAGCCCCCGGTTGGCCCCGGTGACGAAGGCGGTGGATCCGTTGATGTTCATGGTGCTCCCCTTTGCGGGCTCTGTGGTCGGTGGAGGGACGAATGGGATCCGGCGGCGGGCCCTCAGGCCGGAGCGACGGAGGGGGTCCGGCGGAGCAGGGTCAGAGCGGGGATGACCGCGGCGAAGGAGATGGCCGCGGTGACCCACCAACCGGTGCGGAACACCTGGAGGGCATCGCCGCCGTAGTGGTTGGCCCCGGTGCCCAGGATGGCCACCAGCACCGCCACGCCCAGGGCCAGCCCGGTCTGCCTCATCATGTTGACCACGGCGGTGCCGGTGGCGAAGGACGGAGGCGGCAGGGACGACGAGGCCGTCGACATCATGGTCGGAAGGGTCAGGCCCACCCCCACCCCGGTCAGGATCATCCCGCCCAGCAGGCCCGAGACGTAGTTGGGTTGGCTCTCCGCGGCCAGCGCCCACCAGGCCACGCCCACCCCGAAGGCCACCGAGCCGAGGGCTATGACCACCGCCGGTCCGTAGCGGGCGATGAGGCGGCCGGCCACCAGAAAGGCCATGACCGGGACCACCAGGGGACCGGGGGCGATGGCCAGTCCGGACTTGAGGGCCGACCAGCCCCACACCCCCTGCTCCCAGAGGACGATCGACAGCAGCATCCCGCCGAAGGCCGCCGAGAAGAAGACGGCCACGACGGAGGCCCCGGTGAACGGACGCGACCGGAAGAGCGACGGGTCGATGAGCGGGTTGCGGGCCTGGAGGCAGTGGGCGGCGAACAGCCCGATCAGGACCACCGAGCCCACCAGGGCGGCCACGATGCCGGCCGAGGTCCAGCCCCAGTCGCTCCCCTTGACCAGCCCGAAGGTCAGCAACGCCACCCCGGCGGTGACCAGCACCACGCCCAGGGGGTCGGGTCGCTCGGTGGGATGGCCCGGCACCCTCGGGAGCCGGCGCCAGCCCACGATGAGGGCCGCCACCCCGACCGGCACATTGACCAGGAACACCCACCGCCAACTGGCCGCCACCAGCAGGCCGCCGATGACCGGGCCCAGGGCCGCCGACACGCCCCCCACCGCGGTCCAGGAGCGCACGGCGCCGGCCCGGTGCTCGGGATCGTTGGTGGCCAACACCAGTCCCAGTGAGGTCGGGGTGAGCAGGGCGGCCCCGGCCGCCTGGACCAATCGGAAGGCCACCAGCATCCCCACACTGGTGGAGGCGGCACAGGCGGCCGAGGCCAGGGTGAAGATGGCCACCCCCAGCAGGAACCCCCGGTCGCGCCGGTAGCGGTCGGCCAACCGGCCGAAGAACACCAGCAGCGAGGCGTAGACGATGGCGTAGCCGTTGAGCACCCAGGACAGCTCGCTGAGGTTGGGCGCTTTGAGGTCCCGGGCGATCTGGGGCAGGGCCACGTTCACGATGAACAGGTCGAGGCTGGCCAGCACCACCCCGGCGCACACGATGACCAACACCTGTCGGGACGAGGCCCCGGTCCCGCCCGGGGGCGGTGCGCTCGGGCCTTCCAGTCGAGTCCGTTCCAACATGATACTTACCCTAGACAGTTGCGTTCCATAATGCAACTCACTAGGGTGACGGCGTGGAATCCGCCGACACCACCGCCGTGGAGCAGCGCCTGTTCTCGGTGGTCAGTGCGGTGACCCAGGTGGACACCGGGCGCTTCGGGGCCGAGCTCGACCCCCAGTGGACCATCGGCGGCAAGCCCAACGGGGGGTACCTGCTGTCGGTGCTGGCCCGGGCGGCCACCACCAGCGGGGTGCACGACCATGTCATCGCGGCCAGCGCCCACTACCTGCGGGCCCCCGAGCCCGGACCGGCGGAGATCGAGGTCGAGCCCCTGCGGTTGGGGCGCTCGGCCAGCCAGGTGCGGGCCCGCATGGGACAGGGCGGCCAGGCCTGCGTGGAGGCCCTCTTCACCCTCTCCCACCTGGAGGCTGACACCTCCTCCTACTGGGACGGCGGGGTGCCCGAGATCAGCACCTCGAAGTACGCCGACCTCCCCCGCCTGATCCCCCACCTGCCCGACGGCAACCCGGTGGCCATCCTCCACCAGGTCGAGGTCCGGCTCGATCCCGGGTCGACCGGCTTCACCACCGGCCAGCCCTCGGGACGCGGGGCCCTGCGGGGCTGGCTGGCCCTCCCCGGGGACGAGAGCTTCGACCCGGTGTCCCTGCTGTTCGCAGTGGACGCCTATCCCCCGGCCACCTTCGACATCGAGTTCTCGGGGTGGGTGCCGACCCTGGAGATGACGGTCTACGTCCGGGGCCTGCCGGCCCCGGGGCCGGTGCGGGTGCTGCAACAGGCCAACCTCATCGAGGCCGGGCGGGTCGACGAGTCCTGCTTCGTGTGGGACCGCACCGGGCGGCTGGTGGCCCACGGGACCCAGCTGGCCGGCATCCGCCTGGGCTGAGCGCTCACCGGTCGGCGGGACGGGGCAGGATGGCCTCGGCGTCGAGGTCCAGGGCCTGTTGGGCGTAGCGGGCCACGCTGGTCACGAACATCTGGTCACCCCGCTCGGTGCGCTTCACCAACATGGAGGCGCCGATGGACATGACCAGCCCCCCGAAGCACAGGTACCGGTACTCGGCTTCGAGCCGCTCCCGGTCGAACCCGGTCACGCCCTCGGCCACAAGGTCGCGGTGGTACCCGTCGAGCAGGGCCTCCCCGTGCCGGCGCCGATCCTCCCCGTCCAGGCTGCCCCCGACGAAGTAGGCGGCGTCGGAGGCGGCCGAGCCCCACGCCGCGGTCTGCCAATCCACCACGAACGGGCGGGGATCGCCGGGGCGGAACAACAGGTTGTCGAGGCGGAAGTCCCCGTGGGTCACGGTGGTGGGGGCGGGCCGCCCGGTCAGCCAGGGCAGCAGCACGTCGATGAAGCGGCCGCACACGCCCAGGTGCTCCGGCTCCACCTGTTGGTGGTAGCGCTCGACGAAGCCGGGCCACAGGGAGGTCACCAGCCCGGCCATGAACTCGTCGGCCCCGGTCCCGCCGCGCCCGAGCCACTCCAACCCGGCCAGGTCGGGCCGGTTCCAGGCCGGCCCGTGGAGACGGGCCATCTCGGTGAGGGCGGAAGCGGCCACCGCGGGATCGCACCCGGCCAGCTGATCGCCCTGGACCGCTCCGGTCAGGTCCTCGAGCAGCAGGACGAACCAACCGGTGTCCGGCTCGCACTGTCGGTGGTAGCACCGGGGCATCCGGGTGCGGATGCGGCCGGCCACCGCCCCGTAGAAGCCCACCTCGATCTCGTAGGCCCGGGTCAGCAGTCCGGTGGAGCGGCTCTGCTCGTCGGCGGAGGCGAACTTGGCCACCACCGACCGCTCGGCCCCGTCCCCGGGAGCGGTGCGGTACCGGATCCTCATGGTGTCGCCCATCTGCCCGGTGCCGACCGGCTCCACCGAGAAGGATTCGACCGAGGAGCCCACCGCCAGGAGGTCGGAGCCGGACAGCACCGCGGTCAGCCACGCCGCGGTCAGCTCCTCGGGTCGGCGCACCAAGGCCGGTGGGCCGGTCGAAGGACCGGGGTGGGCGACGGTCACGCGCCGTTGTCGGAGGGAGCCGGGTCGGGGTCGACCACCTCCACCTCCACCACCGGCTCGGGCCGGTCGTCGAACTCGGTGCGCAGGGCCCGGGACATCACGGCGTGCTGGAGGTACAGCGCGCCGATGTAGGTCAGCTCGAGGATCTCCTCGTCCCCCAGCCGGGAGTGCAGGCCGTCGAAGAGCCCGTCGGGTACCCGGCCGTGGTCGTAGACCAGGCAGTCCACGTAGGCCAGCACCAGGCGCTGGGTGGGATCGAAGCAGTCGGCCGTCGACCAGTGGGGGACCGCCTCGACCAGCTCGTCGGCCACACCGAGCTGGCGGAGGGCGTGACAGTGCTGGGAGAAGACGAACTGGCTGCCGGCGGCCCAACCGGCGCGGGCCTGGGCCAACTCGCGTAGGACCGGGTCCAGCCCCCGGGCCGGGCTCTGGTAGAGGGCGAAGCCCTGGACGGCGTGCTCGAGTATGTCGGGGACCAGGGCGAACACCGTCCACCAGTCACCGGTGGTGCCACCGGCGGCGCCGGGCTCGGCCACCGGGTCGCGGTCACCGAAGATGTAGTCGTACATCAGGGTGACGATGGGAGCGGTGGCCTCGGCCCTCGGCACCTGGCGGAGCCGCGGCACCGCCGCTCAGCCCGGCACCCGGTCGGCGGAGCGGGCCGGCCGGTGGGAGACGTCGTCAGCACCCAGCGGTCGGGTCCAGCACGCCAGCTCCAAGAGGATGCCGTCAGGGTCCTGGAAGTACACCGAGCGGATGTACACCCCCGGATGGACCTGGTCGGCGATGGACCACTCGCTGTCGTCGTGGTTGGCCACCTCGGTGCACGCCACCCCGGCCGCCACCAGGCGCCGGCGGTACTCCTCGATGCGCTCGGGCGGGACAGTGAAGGCCACGTGGTTCATGGAGCCGATGGCGCTGGTCAGGCTGCCCTGGTCCGGGCGCCCGGTGGGGGCGGACACCCCGGGGGCCGGCTCGGGGGCGTCGGGGAACCAGAAGAAGGCCAGGCAGTCCCCGCCCCCGCAGTCGAAGAAGAAGTGCTGACCCATGCCGGCGGGGAGCTCGATGGTCTTGACCAGGGGCATGCCCAGCACGTTGGTGTAGAAGTCCACGGTCCGTTCCATGTCCCGACAGACCAGGGCCAGATGGTTGATGCCGCCGTACTGGAACGGTGCCTCCGCTCCGGTCATGGTCCTCTCCCCCTCCCGGCACCGTGGTGGGTCCGATGCCTCGCGAACAGCTTGCCAGACCCCCGGCGCGCCATGCCGCCCCCGCCCGCCGGTGGGAGCGGCCAACTAGGAGAGCCGTTCGGCCAGATAGGCCAACGACAACAGGTAGCGGTGCTCGATGCGCCCGTGGCCCCCGTCGAACAGCTCGAAGTGCACGTCGGTCACCCCCACGTCGGCCAGGGCGCGGCGGAAGGCCTCGGCTCCGAGGTCCAAGAACCATTCGTCGCTCCGGCCGGCGTCGATCCAGATGGCCTCCAGCCCGCCCAGGGCCTCGGCGTGGTGGGGAACCATGCGCACCGGATCCCAGGCCAGCCACCGTTGCCACACCTCGTCGCGGAGCCGGCCGGTGGTGGGCTCGAAAGGCAGGACCGGGGTGCCGTCCGGCTGGGCCGAGAAGCACGCCGCCACCCCCCGCATCATGAGCAGGGTGTCGTCGGACGGCTGGGTGAAGGAGGTCCTCCCCAGGAACTCCCGCCACCACCGCTCGATGTCCCCGTCGTAGGCCCGGAGGGCCCGGGCGGCCTTGGCGAAGTCGGGGATGTAACAGAGCTCGTACAGGGCATCGCCGGCGTGGGTGGCCAGGCCCCCGAAGAGGTCGGGCCGGAGCATCGGGGTGATCATGGCCCCGAACCCGCCGCTCGACTTCCCCTGCACGCCGCGGTGGGACGGGCCGTCGAGGGTGCGGTAGCGGGCGTCGACGAAGGGCACCACCTCCTCACAGAGGTAGGTGTGGTAGCGACCGGTCCCGGGCGAGTCGACGAACTGCGAGCCCCCCAGGGCGGTCCAGGCATCCACGTAGACCAGCAGGCAGGGCGGGGCGCCGCCTTCGGCGAACAGCTGGTCGGCGGCCTCGGGGAACGGGGTCCGGTAGGCCGAGCGGTTGGCCCACATGTTGACCTGGGCGCCGTAGCCCTGGAGCACGTACACCGAGGGGTAGCGGCGCCCGGGGTCGTCGTCGTACCCCGGCGGCACATAGACCCAGAGGGGACGGTCGGCCGGGTCACCCAGCGGGTTGTCCGCCAGGGCGGCCGAGGACACGGTGTGGTGGTCGATCCGTCCGGCCAGCTCTCTCTCCCACGGAAGTGGCATGGCCAGACTCTACGACCGCCCGGCCGGGAAATCCGAGGCCCGCCTCCGCCCCTAGCGCCGTCCCATGACCGGATCCGCCCCGGTGAAGTACAGGGTGTCCTGGGCGTACCGGCTGTCCGTGGAGGCCGACCCGAGGTCCTGCTCGGGACCGTCGATGCACGGCGTGTCGTACCCGGTGCCGGTCTTCTTGCAGGTGGTCAGCTTGTCCACCGTCCGGCCGTTGGGGGCCAGCAGGTAGACGCTTCCGGTGGGGACGACCTTCCCGTAGAAGAACTTGAGGACGGCGACGATGGGGGCCTGGTTGTTGGTGTAGGCGGAGAAGTTGCCGACGGCCTGGATGACGTTGCCCTCGCACTTGAGCTTCCCGGTGGCCGGGCACAGGGCGGGTTCGGACGAAGGAGCCAGGGACCGGAGGACCACCGCCACCGGCGGCGGGGGCAGGGTGACCACGTCGCTGCCGCCCGAGATCTCCCGGGCCATGAGCTCCTCCCGGTTGGCCCCCGAGTGCTTGATCTTCTTCTTCGGCAGCGTCAGGTTGATCGAGGTCTTGGAGCTGCTCAATTTGGTCTTGGTGCTGAACAGGGTGACGCCGGGGACGGCCACCGACTTGGTCCCGAACTTGCTCTGGACGAAGGTCACCCCGATGGACCCGAGCGAGGCGTGGGCGGTCTGATTGGACGAGGTCACCACGGCCGAGCCGGTGATGGCCACGCCGTGCACCAGCCCGTCGGTCCGCACCAGGACGTCCAGGGTGGTCGAGGTCCCGGCGGACAGGCTTCCGATGGAACAGGTGATGGCGCCGGGCCCCGCCGAGGAGCACACGGTCCCCGAGGCCGCCATGCCGCTCAGGTCGAAGGAGAGCGCGGCGCCCGAGTCGGTGGCGGTCACCCGGGCCGAGAGGCCGGTGACCGTGGCTGTCGAGGTGTTGGAGATGGTGATCCCCCATCCGCCGTCGGTCCCCGGGGTCACCTGGCTCTGGAGCGGTGGGGTGGAGGCCGGCACCTGAAAGGTGGGGACGGCCGGTGGGGGGTTCACCGTGGTGGAGCCGATGGACGCCACGCCGGCCGGCGGCGTGCAGCTGACGGTCTCGTCGGTGGAGGCCCCGTGGATCACGAAGGTGACGGCGATGGAGATGGCTCCCGGGGTGAAGTCGACCACGCCGGCCCCCGGCCCGGTCTGCCAGGTGACCGGGTTGTAGGCCGTGTCGAAGGAGTACGACGTGTCGGGGACCAGGGTGGAGTCGCTCTGGGGGAGGTTGGTGGCCGAGGCCGACTCGGTGTTGGGGCTGACGGCGCCGCTCGGGGCGCCCGCCGAGGTGCTGCCGTCCTCGGTGGTGGTCTGGGCCGCCACGGTCAGCGAGGTGGCGCCGAGGGCGCGGAAGTGGTCGATCACCGAGGCCGGGATGGTGACCTCTGCTCCGAAGGCGGTCTGGAAGGTCCCTCCGGCGTCGATGCTCGAGGGCGGCGCCGTCGACTCGGACACCACCGTCGGGAAGCTGGCGTTGCCGAAGCCGGACACCACACACGAGTCGGTGGCCACCACCCCGACGGTGAAGGTGGAGTTGGTCTCGGCCTGCGGACCGCCGTTCTGGCTCATGGTCTGTCCCGTGAACACCTTGGTGAGCGAGGTGCCCTGGGCATCGGTCTCGGTGACCGAGGCGGTGTACGTCCCCTGACTGGCGTAGGTGTGGGTGGTGGTGGGAGTGGTGGTGTCGCCGGTGGTGCCGTCGCCGAAGTTCCAGGCGTAGTTGGTGATGGGTGATGTGGGGGCCACCGATGCCGAGGCGTCGAAGCCGGTGGCCTGGCCGGCGTCGGCCGGGGTGACGGACAGGGCGGCCACGGGGGCCTGGTCCGGGGTGAGGGCTATGCCCAGCGGATCGTTGCCGACGCTGACGACGGCGCCCGGGCTCTCGGTGGCCGTGGCGATCGGGGTCACGGTGTTGTCGCTGTAGTTGACCACCTCGACGGTCGTTCCGCCGGGGGTGATGGCCAGGGCGTCGGGGTCACTGCCCACGGCGATGGCGGTGCCCGGCGTGCCGGTGGCCAGCGTGATGGGGGTCACCGTGTCGTCGCCTTCGTTGGCCACGTAGGCCGTCGAGCCGTCGGGGCTGATGGCGATGGCGTCGGGCGAGGTGCCCACGGCGATGGCGGTGCCCGGCGTGCCGGTGGCCAGGGCGATGGGGGTCACGGTGCCGGCACCCTGGTTGACCACGTAGGCCGTGGCGCCGTTGGGGGTGATGGCGATGGCGTCGGGCGAGGCGCCCACGGCGATGGCGGTGCCCCGCGTGCCGGTGGCCAGATGGATGGGGGTCACCGTGTCGTCGCCTTGGTTGACCACATAGGCCGTGGCGCCGTTGGGGGTGATGGCGATGGCGTCGGGCGAGGTGCCCACGCCGATGGCGCCGGCCGGTGTGCCGGTGGCCAGATGGATGGGGGTCACCGTGTCGTCGCCCTGGTTGACCACATAGGCCGTGGCGCCGTTGGGGGTGATGGCGATGGCGTCGGCCTGGTTCCCCACGGTGATCGGAGTGCCCACGGTGGTGGTGGCCAGGCTCACCGGTGTGACCTCATCCGAGTTCACCCCGGTCACGTAGGCGGTGGCGCCGTTGGGGGTGATGGCGATGGCGCCCGGCTCGTCGGTATCGAAGGCGAACGGAGTTCCAGCCGTACCGGTCACCGAGTCGAACGGGCTGATGGTGTTGGGGCCCGGGTTGGTGACGTAGGCCGTGGAGTCGGTGCCGGCCATGGCGATGACCGGTGGGAGCGTGGGCGTGGTGCAGCTGAAGGGGGAGAGGCTGTTGGAGTTCACCACGATGTCGAAGGCACTGAGGGTGGCACCCGGGGTGACCGACACGTTGGAGCCGGTTCCGGTGAAGGCGGGGCTGGACGTGGGCGTCCCGGTCAGGAGGAAGGAGCTCCCCGGGGCCGGGGTGGCCACCGGGGCGAAGTCGACGGTCTCGGACTGGCTCGCCGGGGTGGCACCGGTGGCGTCGATGGTGACCGACACGGTGGCGGAGACGGTGGCGCCGGTGCCATAGGTGCCGTCGATCTCGTTGGTCACGGTGGCCGGGACGGTGACCAGGAGCTGGGAGCCGGTGAGGGTGAAATGGGTGCCGTCGGGGATCTGGGCCGGGATGGAGCCGGTGATGGCGGTGGGGAAGCCCACCGTCCCGACGCCGGGGACCCCGGTGCAGGTGAGGGTGAAGCCGGGGGTGTCCGCCCCGGCAGGTCCTGATCCGAACACCCCGGCAGGCCATCCGGCCACCAGGCCGCTACCGAGCACCGCGCCGACCACCACGGCCATAGCGGCCAGCAGCCGGAGGGTGGACCCACTTCTTCTTCGTGCCCGCATGAGCAACTCCCCGTCGCTGGACCCCTCCGCCGCACGCCACGCCGCCCTCGCGGACAGTAACCGGAGGGTCGACGTAGATCATCACCAAATTTGATGAACGCTGAGGCCCCTCCCGAACCGACCGCACCGGCAGAACCACCCCACCCCGAGGACGGACGTCGCATCCGATGGGCCCGCCGCGCCGCCCCGGGCAATTGCCGGTTGAGGGCCCCCGTGGTAGGAATCCACGGAGCGGTGGGGCCGGCGGGCGCTATCGAGCGGGAGGTGCCGAACCATGCATGGTCATGTTCGTCGAGGGTTTCGAGCGGCCGTAGCCGGGGCACTGATGGTCACCGGAGCACTCACCGCGTCGGTGGTCGTGCTCCCCTCCCTGCCGGCGGCGGCCAGCCTGGCCACCATCACCGTGGCCGGGGGGAACGGTTCGGGATCGGGTGCCAACCAGCTGGACTATCCGTTCGGTACCGCGCTCGGTTCCAGCGGCACGGTGTTCGTAGCCGACTCCGACAACAACCGGGTGCAGAAGTGGGCGTCCGGGGCCACCTCGGGAACCACGGTGGCCGGCGGCCACGGCTCGGGGCCGGCAGCCAACCAGCTCAACTATCCCGAAGGCGTGGCGGCCACTACCAGCGGCACGCTCTACATCGCCGACACCGACAACGACCGGGTACAGAAGTGGGCGTCCGGGGCCACCTCGGGAACCACGGTGGCCGGCGGCAACGGCGAAGGGTCCGGAGCCAACCAATTGTCTGATCCGTCGGGGGTGGCCCTGGCCTCCACCGGCGATGTCTACGTAGCCGACACCGGCAACAACCGGGTGCAGCTGTGGGCACCGGGGGCCACCTCCGGGGTGACCGTGGCCGGCGGCAACGGCTACGGGTCGGCGGCCAACCAACTGGAGGACCCCTCCGGGGTGGCGGTCACCGCCAACGGAGATGTCTACGTGGCCGACACCGGCAACAACCGGGTACAGCTGTGGGCACCGGGGGCCACGGCCGGGGTCACCGTGGCCGGCGGCAACGGCAACGGGTCCGGAGCCGGCCAGCTGGACGATCCGTTCGGGGTGGCCGTCGACTCCGCCGACAATGTGTACGTCTCCGACCCGGGGAACAACCGGGTCCAGGTGTGGGCGCCCGGCGCCACCTCGGGGGTCACCATGAGCGGCGGCAACGGGGCCGGCACGGGCGCCGACCAGCTCGACAATCCACTGGGCGTGGCGGTGGACGCCGGCGGTGACCTGTACATCGCCGACACCAACAACCAGCGGGTGCAGGAGACCTACGCCCTCGGACCACCGGCGACGGTGTCGGTCACGTCGGGCGACGACCAGAGCACCACCGCCACCACCGCCTTCACCTCCCCCCTGGTGGTCGAGGTGACCGACAGCCACGGCAACCCGGTGCCGGGCGCCTCGGTGACCTTCACCGCTCCCAACGCAGGAGCCTCGGGCACCTTCGCCAACGGCACCGACACCGAGGTGGACACCACCGGCACCGACGGCGAGGCCACCTCGTCGGTGTTCACGGCCAACGCCACGGCGGGGAGCTACTCGGTGTCGGCCTCGTCGGCCACCGCCACCACCTCGGCCTCCTTCTCCCTGACCAACATCGCCGAGTGCCAACCGGGCACCTACAGCGGCACCGGTGGCGTGCCGTGCACCGCGGCCGCGGCCGGCTACTTCGTCCCCGATGCCGGGGCCACCACGTCCACCCCGTGCGCGCTGGGCTCCTTCAACCCGGACACCGGACAGGCCAACTGCACCGACGCCCCGGCGGGCACCTACGTCGACACCACCGCGGCCACCGCCGACACTCCCTGCCCGGGCGGCACCTACAACCCCGACACCGGATCGACCACGTCGGCGGCCTGCCTCACGGCTCCGGCCGGAACCTTCGCCCCGGCCGGTTCGACCTCGCCCACCGACTGCCTGGCCGGCAGTTACAACCCGGACACCGGATCGAGCACGTCGGCGGCCTGCCTGCCTGCTCCGGCCGGCAGTTCGGTGCCCTCCCCGGGGTCAGCGGAGTACACCCTGTGCTCGGCCGGTAGCTACAGCCCGACGACGGGTGCCACCGGTTGCCTGGCGGCGCCCATCAACACCTACGTCGCCACCACCGGAGCCACCGCGGCCACCCCCTGCCCGAGCGGGACCTTCAACCCGACGACGGGGGCGGACAACGTCGGCGCCTGCCTGTCCCTGGCCCAGGGGGCACCGCTGTCGGCGACGGTTCCCGTGGGCACGGCGTATGCCGGCCAACTGACGGTGTCCAATGAGCCCAGCGGTGGTGGCGCCCCCACCTGGACCACCACCAAGACATCGCTCCGGGTCACCGTGTCCTCCTCCGGGGTCGTGTCCGACGCCTCGACCACGCCGGTCGGGAACTTCGCCATGAAAGGCACCGAGACCGACGGGCTCGGTGACTCCGGTCCCTGGTCCTTCACCCTCCACGTGGTGCCGGCCCAGGAGTCGGTGAGCATCGAGCCGTTCGCGCCCTCCTCGGATACCCTGACCCCCGCCCTGGAGCAGCAGATCACCGCGCTGGCCTCCACCATGAAGGCCGACAGCGCCACCGCCGTCACCCTCACCGGGTACACCGAGACCCCCAACTACGGGATGTCGGCCAAGCTCTTCAGCCTGGATCGGGCCAAGGCCGTGGGCGCCTACCTCCAGAAGGCCCTGACCGCCATCCACGCCACGGCCACCATCACCACGGTGGGGGTGGGAACCATCGGAAGCACCCCCATGGACCGTGAGGTGGTGGCGTCGTTCCAGTCGACCAAGCCGTGAGGACTCCCCACTCGGGCCGGTAGCGGTGGGTCCACCGGGGCGGTAGACCGGGCACATGATGCGCGTCGGCATATCCGTTGGCACCTCCTTCTCCACCGATGGCCCCGCGGGCCAACGGGAGGGACCGGTGGCGGTGGTGAGTCAGGCCCGGGCCGCCGACCGGGCGGGACTGGACACCCTGACGGTCGGCGACCACCACGCCACCGGACCGGTCGGTTACACCCAGAACGTGCCCATGCTCGGTCGGCTCCTGGCCGAGTGGACGGCCCGCCCCATCGGCTGCCTGTTCCTCGTCCCCCTGTGGCATCCGGTGCTGATGGCCGAACAGATCGGGACGTTGGCCGCCATGTCCTCGGGCCCGTTCATCGTCCAGACCGGCCTCGGCGGCGGTGCGGCCCAGTTCCGGGCCATGGGAGCCGATCTGGACCAGCGGGCGGCCCGGCTCGAGGAGGGAATTGTGGTGGCCCAGGCCCTGTTGCGGGGCGAGACGGTGGACAGCACCCTGTTCGCCGTGGAAGGCGCCCGGATCGCCCCGGTGCCGCCGGACGGGACGGAGTGGTGGATCGGCGGTGGGGTGGCCAAGGCCATCGACCGGGCCGCCCGGCTGGGGGACTGCTGGTACGGCAATGCCGACCTGACCCCGGAGACAGCGGGGCGGGACATCGAGATCTACCGGGAGGCCTGTGCCCGCCACGACCGGCAACCGGTCCGCATCCCCATCCGCAAGGACGTGTTCATCGCCGACAGCCGGGCGGAGGCCGAACGGGTGGGCGATGCGCTCATAGCCGGTGGCTACCGGGGGTTCGATCGGAGCGCGGTGGCCTACGGCGATCCCGAGAGCGTGGCCGGGCAGTTGTCGGTCTTCGGCGACCTGGGGTACACGGACATCATCATCCGGACCATGGCACCCCTCCCGCCCGAGATCGGTCCGGACGGGGCCTCCCGCTCGGTCGAGCTGGCCGGAGAGGTGCGCTCCCTGCTGGCCTGACCCGCTCAGTCGAGCTCTTTGAGAACCTCACCGATGATCTTGGTGGTTTCGTGGGCGGGCAGCGGTTCGCCGCCTTCGGCTGCGGCCACTTCGGCGGAGAAGTCCTCGACCGAGTGGACCCCACCGACCAGCACGTGGCGCAGGGCCTCGCCGCTGGCCTCGGGATCGTCGAGGGCCTCGACGGCCGGGGCCACGGCATGGTCCGGGGAGACGGCCACGGCATGCACCAGGGTCATGGCCTCCTGCCGGCCGCTGGCGGTAGAGACCACCGGTTGGCGATCGGGGTTCTGCTGCAGATCCCACTGGGCCAGCGCCTCGTCGTACCCGCCCTCACCGGGATGGAGAAGGCGGGTGGTCGGATCGGAGGCGGGAGCAGGTTCGGCCTCGGTGCTGGTGGCGTCGCTGCCGGCCTCGTCGGTCGGGTGCTGGCGAGCTGGTGCCACCGGCACCAGAAGGGTGCCGTCAGCGTTTCGTACGATGTCCATGAGACAGACCCCCAGGGTCCTGGCGCTCGCCAACTTGTCTGTGGCGGCACTCCAATCATCGTCCACCCGGGTGGTCGGCGCCACAGCTCCGGGAATCGCTGGCCCCGAAGCCCCCGGGCGCAGGGCGGGTTAAATTGACGGGGCGTGGAAACAGACCAAACAGTGGTATCCCCGGCCGGCCCGACCAAGGCCAGGCTGACCGGACGCCAGAAGCTGTTGGTGGGAGCGCTGCTCTTCCTGCAGGTTCCCTCCAGCTTGATCTTCTACCCGGTGGCGGCGCTCTTTTCGATCACCGGTGTGGGCGTGCCGGTGAGCCTGGTCCTGATGGGAGTGGGAACCCTGCCGTACTCGTCGGCCATGAAGTGCAAGACCGCCTGGCAAGAGGGAAGGAAGCCCGGGCACTGAGCCGTCACACCGCCAGCCGGCTCGTGGTCGCCGTAGGATCGACGGGTGGTTGACCACAAGCCTCCCCGTCCCGTTGCCGACGAGCGCACCACGCTGCTGGCCCTGCTGGACTACCAACGGGAGTCGCTGATCGACAAGGTGCAGGGCCTGGACGCCGAGGCGGCCACGGCGGTGTCGATGCCCAGTGGCACCACCCTGCTGTGGCTCATCCAGCACCTGGCGTCCGCCGAGACCCGGTGGATGGTCTACCGCTACCTCGGAGAAGAGCCGCACGATGATGACCCCGGTGCCGCTCCGACCGGGACCGTCGACCATGCCGTGGCCGAGTACCGACGGGCGGCCCGACGCACGGACGCCATTGTGATCGGGGCCGACAGCTTGGACCGGATGTGCGTCAACACCGGGTCGGAGTCCCCGGTGAGCCTGCGCTGGGTGGTGGCCCACCTGTTGGAGGAGACGGCCCGCCACGCCGGGCACGCCGACATCCTGGCAGAGCTGACCGATGGCCGCACCGGTCGCTGAGGGTCGTCTTCATCCGGTCGTCGGTGATGTCGGTTGACAAATGAGGCGAGGAGCTGGTGTTCTGACCCCCTGGAACGCGACGAAAGGACGCTCCATGGCTGGAGATCGACCGAACGGGGCTGAACCCCCTCGAGGCAGGTTCACCATCGTCTACCTCATCCATGAAGCCTTCCGGCGCGACTTCGTCCGACTGAGCGCCGCGGTCCGGGCTCCCGGCGTCGACCGGGCCAGGGGCGCCCAACTGCAGGAGCACTGGGACTTCGTCAGCGACCAGCTCCATCACCATCACCGGGTGGAGGACGAGACGCTGTGGCCGCTGGTACGGCCCAAGCTCGAGGGCCGACAGGCCCAGTTGGCGGTGCTCGACACCATGGAGACGGAGCACCTGGCCCTGCAACCGAAGACGGACGCCGTAGTGGAGGCCTTCGCGGCGTTTTCGAAGGAGCCCACCGCGTCATCCGGAGTGGCCCTGGGGAACCTCCTCGACGAGTGCGCGCGGGAGCTGTCGGCCCACCTGGACGACGAAGAGACGAACTGCTTTCCCGTTGTCGATGAGGCCCTGAGCATCGAGGAGTTCAACGCCTTCGGCAAGGCCACGGCCAAGGCCGTCGGCATGCGGGACTCGGCCCGCTTCTTCCCCTGGATCTTCGACGGGGCGGATCCTGTCGAGCGCAAGGCCGTGCTGTCGATGCCCCCGGCCCCGGTCCGGGTGCTCTGTACCTATGCCTGGGAGCCGCGTTACAAGCGCCGGGCTGCCGCCCTCTGGGCTTCGTAGCCGCTCGACCACCCCGGGCCGGGAACCGGCCCACCACTGACCAAGGCTCCGATTACCGGTCGGCCCCGACCCCGGCGATGACAGCGTCAAAGAGCCCGGGGAACTTCGAGTCGAGCTCGACCCGCCGGAGGGAGACCAGCTTGCGCTGACCCTCGTACCGGGTGGTTACGATGCCGGCGTCGCGGAGCACCCCCAGGTGGTGGGTGGTGGTCGACTTGGCCATGGCCGTGCCGGCGGTCTCGCCCAGCTCGGTGCAGGACAGTTCCGACACACCGTCCAGCGCCTCGACCATCCGCAGGCGGGACGGGTCAGCCAGGGCGTGCATCACCGAGGCCAGGTCCATCTCCTCTACCGGCACCTCAGGTCGATCACGCATGTCCCGCTGGCTCCATCTTTCTCGCCGGGTCGGGAATACCTCCCCGAATCCCTCTGTTCGTTAGTACTACAACCGTCGAACTATCTCCGGGATTCCCCGCCGCCAGAGGGAGATCTGATGACCCTGACCCAATCACCACCGTCCCTACAGCCGGCAACCCGGTCGGCCCAGCCCGACCGGGGTCCGGCGGTCCAGACCCCAGCCTACGACCCCCGTCGGTGGCGGGCCCTGCCGGTGGTGCTGTCGGCCACCTTCATGTCGCTCTTCGACATCTTCGTGGTCAACGTGGCCGCTCCCAGCATGCAGCACGACCTGCGGGCCTCGTCGGCCACCCTGGAACTGGTGGTGGCCGGCTACTCCTTCAGCTACGCCGCCGGACTGGTCACCGGGGCCCGCCTGGGCGACCTGGTGGGTCGGCGGCGCATGTTCATCATCGGCCTCGGGCTCTTCGCCGCAGCCTCGCTGCTCTCGGGGTTGGCGCCGACCAGCACCATCCTGGTGGTGGGACGCCTGGCCCAGGGGTTCGGGGCGGCCGCCATGATCCCCCAGGTGCTGTCCCTGCTGACCAGCAACTTCCGCCCCGACGAGCGGCCGCGGGTCTTCTCCCTGTTCGGGGCCACCGTGGGGTTGGGCACGGTCGCCGGTCAGATCCTCGGGGGTGTGCTGTTGCACTTCAACATCTTCGGGTGGGGGTGGCGGCCGATCTTCCTCATCAACGTGCCGATCGGCATCGTGGCCATCGTCCTGGCCCGGCGCCTGCTGCCCGAGTCGCGACCCGATGTGGCCGATCGGCTCGACCCCCTGGGCGTGGTACTGCTCACCACCGGCGTCGGGGCCATCACCGCCCCGCTGGTCCTCGGTCAGGCCGAGGGCTGGCCCCTGTGGACCTGGGTGTCGTTCGTGGCCGGAGCGGGGCTGGTCGGTTCCTTCGTGTGGTGGGAGAACCGGCTGGGCGCGGCGGGTGGCCACCCGCTCCTGCCCCTGAGCCTCTTCGAGCACCGGGCCTTCAACGTCGGGCTCCTGGTCAACCTGGGCTTCTTTGCGTTCTTCGGGAGCGTCATCCTCACCCTCACCCTCTTCCTGCAGGAGGGTCTGCACTACTCGCCGATGCGGGCCGGTCTCACCTTCGCTCCACTGGGCGTGGCCTTCGCCCTGTCGTCGCTCCGGGGGCGCCGGCTCCACGCCCGACACGGCACGACCATCATCGCGGTGGGGGCCGCCACCGCTCTGGTCGGGGTCATAGGGCTGGCCATCGTGGTCAGTATCTCCGGGCTGTCGGCGACGTCGTTGGAGCTCTCCCCGGTCCTGGCCCTGATCGGGGTGGGCAACGGACTGGTGATCCCGCTCATCGTCTCGGGAGTGCTGGAGAGTGTGCCGGCCAAAGCCACCGGAGCGGCCTCGGGGGTGCTGGCCACCACCCAGCAGTTCTCCATGACCCTGGGCATCGCCGCGGTGGGGACGCTGTTCTTCGCCACCGAGGCCAGCTCGGGCATCGTGACGGCCCTGCGAACGGCCCTGTTGGCCGACACCGGGCTGGTGGCCTTCGCCTTCGTCATGACCATGCTGCTGCCCCGCCGCCCGGTAGCCCAGCGGGCAGAAGCTGTGGCCGCGGTCGTCGACGTGGACCGGAACGAGCAGCTCGTGGTGCCGGACGGATTCTGAGGGATGCTGAGGCGGGATCCCCGTCAGGGCCCCTGGCCGCTCAGCTCACCAGCACGTTCGGTCGGGGCAGTCCTTGGGCTTCACACAAGGCGTAGTACACCTCGAGGGTTCCCGGTCCGTCGAACACGCTCTCGATGGTGCCGTCGGCGGCCAGGTTGATGTTGACCCCGTACATCTGGAACCACACCTGGGTGTCGTCCTCGATGCACTCGAGCGTGTGCACCGAGCCGGCCGGTTCGAAGAGAAACGAGCCGGCCCTGTTGACGTACTCGTACTCGCGGTACTTCCACGCTCCCGAGGTGGTGTAGCCATAGACCGGCCCGGTGTGGCGGTGGGTCTGGACGGCGTAGCCGGCCTGGAAGATGTTCTCGACGATCCACAGCCCCTCGGCCACGTCCACCTGGATCACCTTGAGCTTGTTGCCGTCGCCGATCTCGACAAAGGGGAGGTCGGCCGATCCGCGGTGCTGGGCCTCGGGTCTGGTGTCGATGGTCATGTCCGTGCTCCTGGGGGTAGCGGGGGCTCTCGTATGGGCGCCTTCAACGGTACGTCATCGGCCCACCCGACGCTGCTCCGGGACCGGCCGTCATCCACCATTTTCCGGTAGCACTCTGTTTGACTGCCCTTATCGGCAGTGGATCTGGCAAATGCGAGGTCGGCGGAAGAGAGAAGAGGAGGCAACCATGCCTAACCGGCGCGCCCATTCCTTTGACCTCGATGGCGGGAGGCAGATGACCGGCCGGCGCAGGCGGTCCTTCATCGCCATCGGCGGTGCGGTGGTCACCCTGGTCGGCATGGTGGCCGTGACCACCACATTCATGTCGGGGGCCCTGGCCGCGTCCACGCCGACGGCGCCCTTCACCGAGTGTCCCGCCATCGGATACAACACCAGTTGCACCGACCTCATCAACGTCACCCCCACCGGGTCCCAGGTGCTCCTCAACCCCTCGGCCACGGTTCACTCCGATCCCACCCGCGGCACCTACGACGGGGCCGACACGCTGGTCGGAGTGATCAACAACAGCTCGAGGACCATCTACAGCGTGCCGGTGACCTCCACCATGGACATCATGGGCTTCGACGGGGACGGCATCTGCGCCAATCCCAACCCGCAGAGTGGGCTCCCGGGGCTTCCGGCCAGCGACTGCGCCGATGTGAACCATGTGGACACCACCGGCTTCGGCGGACCTGACTCCTTCTTCAGGGGGATCAGCCCCATGGAGAACACCGGGACCGTGGAGTTCATCCGTCCGCTGGCCCCGGGGGCGTCCACCTACTTCTCCCTGGTGGGATCGCTCACCTGGTGCTCGATCACCGTGCCGGGCTCCATCACGCTCAAGCCCCCACACACCTCGCTGCTTACCGGGGCCACCGATACCTCCATCGCCACGGTGCACAATGGCTACGGATCCGCCATGCCCGGCACCACGGTCACCTTCAAGATCATCTCCGGGCCGAACAAGGGCAAGACCGGGACCGGCGTGACGAACGCCAGCGGCTCGACGACGTTCAAGTACTCATCGTCGGTGGTCGGCACCGACACCATCTCGGCCAGCTATGTCGACCCGGTCAACTGCGCCACCATCACCTCGAACTTGATAACGGTTACCTGGCACCACCCGCCGGGCTGCCGACCGGTGGTCAAGCATGTGTTCGCCATCGGCAATGCCAGGATGGAGATCGTCCGGGTGCTGATCGTGGGTGCCTGCTTCAAGGATGTCACCGGGGTGACGTTCGGCACCGTGCCGGCGCCGCCCGGAACCTTCACCGTGAAGAGCGACGACAGGATCGTGGTGTCGCCGCCGGAACAACCGGCCGGCACGGTCAATGTCACCGTGACCACGGCCGACGGTGGAACGAGCGCCATCAACGCCCCAGCCGATCAGTACACCTACTACCTGGCCCGGATCCTGCAGGTGATTCCCAATCACGGACCGGTGGCGGGGGGGAACACCGTCATCATCAGGGGAACGGGGTTCTCGGGGAGGCCCGCTCCCACCGTGAGCTTCGGGGGCGTGCCGTCCCCATCGGTCACCGTGACCAGTGACGACACCATCCGCGCCGTGGCTCCGCCCCACAGCGCGGGGACCGTCGGCGTGGTGGTGACCACGTACGCCGGGGCCAGCCTGCCCGGGCAGTACGACTACAAGTGATTCGGTAGCTGTCCACGTTGCCGGGGTAGGTCCAAGCGCTCCCAGATTTGCGGAAAGGAAGCTCCCCTTCCTTGGCTGCAGCGACCTCGCCGTCTTCAAGGCGTTCTTCAATCGGCGCAAGGACTGGGCCGACCTCGAGGAGATGCTCCGGGCGGGGCGACTGCCAGCCGGCACAACGTCGCTGCCCGGGTCCTGCTGGTCGCCACCACCCCACCGGCCAGCAGAACGTGCGCTCTCCTCGACTTGTACAGCCGAGTAAAGATCAGCCTCTCATCCGGCAAGACCCCAGGGGCCGGTGCCCGACAGCTTCCGGGGTGAGATGCGGGTGACGAAACCCTCAGGCCAATCGTCACCGGGCGGAGGAAACTGGCCATGGGTGATCCGGCGAAGGAGCGGAACCGCACCGCCCTCCTCGACCCGGGCCACTCCTTGGATCACGAGGTAGGGGCTGAACCCTTCGACCTCGATATCTGACTCGACGGAAAGCGTGACCCGCGGGTCGCGCCGGATGTTGCGCAGCTTCACGTGGTCGGCCAAATGACCGGCAACGATCTCGTCACCATCCCAGCCGACGTAGATGCAGGTGACCTGAGGGGTACCGTCCGGGTTGATGGTGGCCAAGTGCACCAGTCGGCCGGAGTCAACAGCCGACCGGGTGGTGTCGTCGAGTCGAATGGGTGCTTCAGCCATACTTTCTCCTCCTCGTCCCTGACCCGGAATCTACCGGTCCGATCCGGTCGGCCGAATCACTCGCCTCAGTATTCATGGCCGCTGGCACGTCTGGACAACAGGGACATCTCCGGCTAGATCGACAGAGCTCTGTTCGGACCGGAGCCGGTCCCGCTACCTACCAGGCATAGGCCTCGGGAGCCGACCCCGGGCCGGGGAATATCCGGTCCAACTTCTCCAGCACCTCGGCGCCGAGATCGATCTCGAGGGAGCGGAGGCTCTCTTCGAACTGTCCCATCGTGCGCGGCCCGATGATCGGGGCAGTCACCACCGGGTTGCTCAACAGCCAGGCCAGTGCGACATCGGCCGGTCGTTCACCGAGCTCGGAGCACAGCTTCTCCCAGGCCTCAATGGTGGGCCGCAGCCAATCGAAGGCGGCCTTCATACCCTCGTCAGCCCGCCGACCCGGAGTGGCCTCGGTTGGGGACGAACCACCGAGCAGCCCACCCCCGAGCGGGCTCCAGGGGAGAATCCCAATTCCGTAGGCTTGGCAGGCCGGGATGACCTCCAGCTCGATGGCCCGGGTCTTGAGGTTGTAAAGGCTCTGCTCCGAGACGAGTCCGAAGGTGTTGCGCCTGGCCGCAGCCTCGTTGGCTGCCACCAGGTTCCATGCGGCGAAGTTCGAGCTGCCGACGTAGACCACCTTCCCTTGGGCCACCAGAAGGTCCATCGCCTGCCAGATCTCCTCCCACGGCGTACTGCGATCGACGTGGTGCATCTGATAGAGGTCGATGTGGTCCGTCTGCAGCCGCCTGAGGCTGGCGTCACACGCATCCCGAATGTGACGGGCCGAGAGCTTCGAGTCGTTGGGCCAGTCACCAGCGACGTTGCCGTAGACCTTGGTGGCAAGGACGACCTTCTCCCGCCTGCCCCCACCTTGCGAGAACCACCGGCCGAGGATCTGCTCGGTCTCGCCTCCTCCGTAGCCGTTGGCGGTGTCAAAGAAGTTGACTCCCGCATCCAGTGCCCGATCCATGATGGCGAAGCTGTCGGCTTCTGCGGTCTGGGTACCGAAGTTCATGGTGCCGAGGCAGAGGGGGCTGACCAGCAGCCCAGAGCGTCCGAGGTGGCGATAGTTCATGAGCCGGAGCTTAGACATCCCGTTCCGCTAAGCCCTGTTGCCCCAAGCTGACCACCTCGGGGTCTGAGCCGAGAACGGCTGCGACGCTGCCGGGTCCAGACGGACTCTCTGCGTTGCTATGCCCTATTCGGGGATGCTCAGGGATCGGAGTCTCTCGACCCGTTCGTCATCCTCCCCGAGGTAGCGCACCAGTACCCCAAGCGTCTGATCCACGTTGAGCGATCCGATGGCGATCATTTCCTCCAGGTCCGCCCAGTCCTTGGTCCTGTTAAAGAAGGCCTTGAAGACGGCCAGATCGGAGCAGCCGAGAAAGGGGATCCGGCGAGCGCCAAACTCATGCAGTTGGCGGCGCTGTGCTACCTCAAGGTGGAAATCCGTCGTGTCGAGGAAGACGTCGACGGGAGTCTGGTCCCACCACAGCCGGATCTGCCCGTCCCGCTCGAGAACCGCGACGTCTCGGTCCGAATGGCTCACCGGGGGCGACAGTGAGCTCACCACCCTGCCCGCCTGATCTGGAGAGACGAACACATTGACATCGATATCGATGGTGCCCCGGGCTCGCTCGGTGCAGAAGGCCAGCGCCAACGCTCCCCCGAAGGCGTAAGGCAGGCGTTGGCTCTCCAGTGCCTCGCTGATCGCCAGGATCTTGTCGACGATCGAGCTCATGTCGCCTTGAAGGGCGGGAACTCCAGTTCGGGTGCATGACGGGCGGGAAACTGTTCGGCCAACTCGAGGACTGCGATCAGCTCCTCACCGCGCGGCAGTCCTTCGGCGTCAAGGGGGGACCCGAGGAGAGTCGATTCCACCGAGTGTCCCGTAGCGCCAACGATCCGGAGAAATACCGTCGTCGTGGGGTCGACCCGACCGCTCTCATAGGCGGAGAGGGTCGCATGCGAGGTTCCGGCCCGGACGGCAAGAGCACGGAGGCTCAGCTGGGACCGCCTCCTCGCTGTTCGGATGATCAGTCCCGCATCCATGTCCTAATGGTATCAGATCAGATACCATTAGGAGTCGCGACTCAATCACCCCGAGTCAACCCGGAGAAACCACCTCGATCGACATCTCCTGCGCAGCGAGGCTCAGCCGTTGGTCGTACACCACGATGCCGTCGAGGTCGGCGCCGATCTCGAGGGCAGATGCCAGATGCAGGGCATCGAGTGACCGCAGTCCCCTTGGCTGCAGATGCCCTGCGGATGCATAGGTGCCGACGGTGGGGAGCACGAGCGAGATCGACTCGAGTGCCTCCTCGATCGATCCGACATCGAGCTCTAGGTGCTGGGCCGCTCGAAGCGCCTCCGTTCGCAGGAGCTGGGAGGACCACAAACGGTCGTGAGTCGAAGTCCAGGTTCGCAGGGCAGTAGATGACTGCTCATCGACAATCAGCTTGAGAAATGCCGACGTATCCAGATACCAAACCAATCCGTTCACCGCTCCGATCGGAGGTCGTCAAGCACATCGCTCGTGCTCTCGGCGACCTTGACCGGCTCGGGCAGTTCCGAGATAGGACGACGCGCCGGTTGGACGTGCCCGGAGGCGAGCAGAGCACCAACTCCTGTTGCGGCCGAAGGCGGTGTCAGTACGGCAATCAATCTGCCCCGATCTGTCACCCCCAAAGTTTCGCCTCGCTCCACCCGCCGAAGTGCTGCGGATGCATGCTGCTGGAGCTCCCGCACACCGATAGTATCCATGTGCTTCAAGTGTAGCACTCTCATGCAAACCGGCTTCCGCTTGGCGGTATCCATGGGCCGCGTGTCAAATGGTGCTCATGGGAGCTGACCACGAGGGCGATGTCACATGCCGGCGACCGTGGACAATGCTCACCGCCGGCCTCACAGCCGCTCACCATGGTTTTGAGTTGGCCAGCGGCGTCGGGCTGGTCGGGCAGCCGGAACTCGGCCTTGGTGGATCGACTGCCTTGTGGGGAATACAGATTCCCACCTGGATCACGTTGGCCGCTAAAGGCGACAGGCGATGGGACAAGTTGCTGGCCGTGTGGTCTGGTGCGGCGCTCGGCGGCGCCATCGTCCACTTCCTCATCTGGCCGTGGCGAAGGAGTGCATTGGGGTTGCCGGTCCTGACCGAAGCGGAAGGCCTCGGTGCGTCCAAGCTCCCTGCTTACAACACCCTCCTTTACGGTTGGGGGGCAGCCTCCGTGCTCTCGGTGGCGCTCGAGATCCCACGGCGTGACCGGCGTTGGGCCATTCTGGGCTTGGCCGCCTTGCCGCTGTTACGCCTTTCGGCCAAGCACCACTTCTCCTGGCTGGTCGACCAGGCTGCCACCAAACCTGCCTGGTGGAATCGGGGGGTTCAGGCCGGCTGACCCCTTGGGATCCAGTCTGGGCAATCCGGACACACCATGGCGCCCTCGTCCGGACCCGAGCTTCTCGGGCCTGAAGGTGGTGGCGGGTCAGACCTCTCCGTTACCAATTCCCACGGGTCAGGGCCCCTCCCCTCGCCCTGTAGCGTCTTCGGCCCACCACGCGCCACGCCAGCGTTCGGTTCCACCAGCCAGTCGCACCCGATCGGTACGATCACCTTTCCCGCAGCACCCCCCCCAACAATGCCCCTCACCATCAGCCATCACGCCGCTCCAGCGCACCGGCCCAGCCTGGGCGTACGCGGCCAGATCGTCTTCCGCTAATGGCCAAATCCATCCGGCTCCGACCCTGGCAGCTCGCCGCCCTCGACCAGTTGGAGCGATCCCCAGAAGCTAACTTCCTGGCCGTTGCCACCCCAGGGGCGGGGAAGACCACCCTGGCCCTGGCCGCGGCACGTCGGTCTCTGGCTCGAACTCGTGCGCGGCTGATCGTGGTTGTCCCCACCGCCCACCTCAAATTCCAGTGGGCCCGGGCCGCGGCGGCGCTCGACCTCCACCTCGAGGCGGGCTGGACCCCCTCGCGCGGGCCGTTCCCCTCGGACATGCACGGGATCGTGACCACCTACCAACAGGTGGCATCGGACCCCGAGGCCATGGCCCGTCGGGCTTCGGGGGCCTTCGTGGTGCTGGACGAGATCCACCACGCCGGCGACGACCGGGCCTGGGGTGAGGCTCTGCAGATTGCCTTCGAGGGCGCCGGCAGACGCCTTTCCCTCTCCGGCACCCCCTTCCGGTCCGACACCCGCTCGATTCCCTTCGTGCGCTACGAATTCGAGGAAGCCATTCCGGACTTCGAGTATGGCTATGGGCCGGCCCTGGCTGACCGCCGGGTGGTGCGGCCCATCTACTTCCCCCGGACCAACGGCCATATGGAATGGTCAGCAGCAGATGGATCGGTCTACGAAGCCGGCTTCGACGACGCCTTGGACGGGCCTCGAGCCAACCAGCGCCTAAGGGCGGCCTTGTCCCTCGACGGCGAATGGCTGTCCGACGTGTTGAGCTCCGCCCACGCACGGTTGAGCTCCGTACGGGAGCACCACTCTCAGGCCGGTGGTCTGGTGGTGGCTTCCGACCAGGAACATGCCCACGGCATCGCCGAGCTGATCCGCCGGCGCCTACGGGCGAGGGCGGTCGTGGCCACATCCGACGATGCCGCGGCCTCGCAGAAGATCCTGGACTTCACCGCCTCGGACGATCCGTGGTTGGTAGCCGTGCGGATGGTCTCCGAGGGAGTGGACATTCCGCGCCTCCGGGTCGGGGTCTTCGCTACCACCACGACGACAGAGCTGTTCTTCCGACAGGTGGTCGGTCGGTTCGTGCGCTGGCAGGCTGGGGTCGGCCGGCAGTCCGCCCACCTCTTCATCCCCGATGACGTCCGGCTGCGCTCGGCGGCACTCGACATCGCCGCCGACCGCCGTCACAGCCTCCGACGGGACGAGCGCTCGGCCCAGGCAGAAGGGGTGATCGAGGAGGCTGGCTCGGAGACCTTCGACGAGCCCTTTGAGGAAGAACAGCTCTCATTGTTCGCGGTGATCTCAGCCGTCGCCACGGATGCGGTCATGCCCGAGGACGAGGTCCACGACGACCCGGACGACGGTGATCTCGACCCTGCGCTCATCCTCGAGCTCCCGGCACCCCCGCTTCTACCCGGAGGGGGCAGGGCCGCCGGTGACGCCACCGCAGCCGGAGAGACCCTGATGGAACAGAAGGCCCGACTCCGGGCCAGCAACACCTCCCTGGTCCGGGATCTGGCCCGCAGGACCGGGATGACCCACGCTCAGGTGAATGCCGAGCTGAACCGGCTCGCCGGCCTCAAACGAATCGGCGAAGCCACCTCCGACCAACTGGAGCGCAGGCTCACCCACGCCAGGCAATGGATGGCCAATCGGTGACGGGAGGGTCCGGTCAAACGAGAATGGTCAGGAAGCTGCCGACGAAGACGATGGAGTAGTTCGGACCGGCGGTCAGCGTGCCCTGGTTGATGGCATAGAGCCCGGGCGTCTCACCGGGAGCCCTGGTCAGGGATCCAGTCACGGTATTGGTGCCGACCAATCCGACGACGACGTACGTGAGCGCGGGATCCGGGGCGCCCGCCAGTTTGACCTCGGGGTTGGCAGTGACGGTGAGCGGGGCCGGGCTCACCGTAGTCTTCCCGTCCACATAGTCGATGATGTAGTTGGGGTCGGCGGCTCCGGAGCACGAGCTCAGGTAATCGCCCAGTACCGGTGACAAGGTCGTCGTGCCGGGGACACAGGTCGGCAGGGCGGTGAGGTCGGCGGGCGTGTCACCATTCACAAAACCGGAGTACTGAGGCGAAACGGTGGGAAGTAGGCCACCGAAGGTCTGACTGCCGCTCGAGGCCGTGATGGTCAGTGTGGCCGGGTTCACGGTGGTAGTCCCGTCGACATAGTGGATGGTGTAGTTGGGGTCGGCCGCTCCGGAGCACGAGCTCGCATACGTGCCCACCACGGGTGACGAGCTGGTAGTGCCGGGGGTGCAGATGGGCAGAGTGGTGAGGTCAGCGGGGGTGTCGCCGGCCACGAAGCCCGAATATGTGGGCGAGATGGTAGCGGGCAGGCCGCCGAAGATCTGGCTGGCGTTGTCCGCGGTGATGGTAAGGGGAGCGGGGTTTACCGTGGTACTCCCATCGACATAGTCGATGGTGTAGTTGGGATCGACCGCTCCGGAACAGGAGCTGGCATAGCTACCGGGCACGGGTGATGACCTGGTGGTGCCCGAGATACAGATCGGCAGGGTGGTCAGGTCAACCGACGTGTCCCCGTTGACGAAGCCCGAGTACTCGGGCGAGATGGCGGGGAGTAGACCACCGAAGGTCTGGCTGGCGTTCGAGGCGGTGACGGTGAGCAACGCCGGGATCACGGTGGTCGTCCCGTTGACATAGTCGATGGTGTAGTTGGGGTCGACCGCTCCGGAACAGGAGCTCAGGTAGCTACCCACCACCGGTGACGAGCTGGTGGTGCCCGAAATGCAGGTGGGCAGGGCAGTAAGGGCAGCCGGGGTGTCACCGGCCACGAAGCCCGAGTACCCGGGCGAGATGGTCGGGACCAGGCCACCGAAGGTCTGGCTCCCGCTCGAGGCGGTGATGGTCAGTGAGGCCGGGCTCACCGTGGTTGTCCCGTCCACATAGACGATGGTGTAGTTCGGGTCGATCGCCCCCGAGCAGGAGCTGGTGTACGTCCCCACTGGCGACGAGCTGACGGTCCCCGAGACGCAGGTGGGCAGGGCGGTCAGGTCGGCTGGGCCATCACCGTTGACAAAGCCCGAATACCGGGCCGAGATGGTCGGGACCAGGCCGCCGAAGGTCTGGCTCCCGTCGGAGACGGTGATAGTGAGTATGGGGGTCACCGGGGTACCGCTGTTGTTCACCGTGGTACTGCCCTCGACATAGTCGATGATGTAGTTGGGGTCGACCGCTCCAGAGCATGAGCTGGCATATGTGCCGGCCAGCGACGAGGCGGAGGTGCCTGAGACGCAGGTGGGCAGGGTGGTTAGATCAGCTGCGGAGTCACCCGCGACGAAACCTGAGTACTCGGCCGAGATGGCCGGCACCAGGCCACCGAAGGTCTGATTCGCACTCGAGGCGGTGATGGTCAGCGTGGCCGGGCTCACCGTGGTGGTCCCGTCGACATAGTCGATGGTGTAGTTCGGGTCGACCGCTCCGAAGCAGGAGCTGGCATACGTACCATCGACCGGTGACGACCTGGTGGTGCCCGACAGGCAGGTGGGAAGGGTGGTGAGGCCGGGCGGGAGGTCGCCATTGGCAAAGCCCGAGTACTCAGCAGAGATGGTCGGCACCAGGCCGCCGAAGATCTGGCTCCCGCTCGAGGCGGTGATGGTCAACAGGGCCGGATTTACCGTGGTCGTACCGTCGACGTACTCAATCCTGTAGTGGGGGTCGACCGCTCCGGAGCAGGAGGTGGTGTACCTACCCACCGGTGACGAACTGGTAGTGCCGGAGACGCAGGTAGGTAGGGCAGTCAGGTCAGCCGGGGACTGACCGTCGACAAACCCCGAGTACTCAGCCGAGATGGTCGGCACCTGGCCGCCGAAGGTCTGGCTCCCGCTCGAGGCGGTGATGGTCAGAGTTGGCGGGAGGTGTGGAGTGACCGAGGCGGAGGGCGCCGATACAGCCCCGGTTCCCCTGGCATTGGTGGCGGTGACCTCGAACCTGTAGTGGGTTCCGTTCTTGAGTCCTTTCACCGTGCAAGTGGTGGTGTGGCTTGTGCAGGTCTTGGGCCCCGGAACCGACTTCACGGTGTACTTCTGGATGGCGGCGCCGTCATTGGCTGGAGCGGTCCACCTCACCGTTGCCGCAGCATTGCCAGCAGCTGCCCGCACATCCTTGGGGGCCAAGGGGACACCGGGCTTGACCATGGTGCGGGCCGAGGCCGCGCCCAATCCTCTCTTGTTGCGGGCCTGCACGGTCACCGAATACTCGGTGCCGTTGCGCAACCCGCTAATGGTGCAGGTCCTGGCCCCGGTTGTCTTGCAGGCCTTCGACCCTGGACTCGACCTGACGACATAGCCGGTGAGGGCGCTTCCGCCGTCATTCTTCGGGGCCGTCCAGCTGATAACCGCCAAGCCATTGCCTGGGGTCGCGACGACCCGACTAGGTGCTGTTGGCTTCGCTACTGATGCATAGGCCGATGGCACGAACACGAGCATTCCCATTGCCAGCGCACCGACAGCAGACAGGGCACAGAGTGACCGGCCCCTCAATCCCACCCTTTGCGTCTCCATCACTCCCCCTGTTCCCTGCATCCCACCGCTGACAGCCCCCAATTCCCACGCCGGTTATTCCCGTACCCAACCCGGCCCAAACGGAACATTTTCAATCTGGGCGGGCGGCCCTGCGCTGCGTCAACCAGGGGTTTCGCCGGACGTCGTCAGCCTGGCAACGATGCGTTGAATCGAGGCTCCTCGGCGTAGCTCAACCAACAGTGATGGGGAAGGCCGTAGGTGGTGTTACGACCGCGTTGAGTGTTCAGCGAGCGCAGCCGTTGTCGTTCTGATCTCCCGTACCGCGCAGGGAGAACACTCAATCAAGCTCTTTGGAACCTGCCCCGTCATCTTGTGCGATCTCGTGCTCGTGAACGAGAGCGGTTCGCCGCGCTTGACCGGACCGGATCACCGAAATGGTCACCGACGCCGGTCCGGGGTGCTTTCCCTCAGCTCGCCAAGCTGAGGACAAGTGCCGAGAGCATGAGCGATTCTCGCGCGGCCGTCTCAGGGGTCCGACCGGGTTCCGGCCATCGGAAAACGATCTGGCAACCGCCAACAAACCCAGTCTCCTCTAAACGTGTGGTCCCCCCGGCCACCGGACGCGGTCTCAGTGCTACCCTCGGTAGCGGACGCTGACCCGATCAGCGGACCCGACGCTCGGGGGAGCAGATAGTGGGGGATGTAAATGCGTGATCGGATCCGGATCCTCGGGGTGGTCGCCGTGGGCGCCATCATCTTGGTCAGCGCCACCCTGGTCGGCGAGGTGGCCAGCCCCGCAGGCGCATCAGCACCGAGCCCGCACCAGTCGGCATCGACCGGCTACACCCTGGTGGGTTCCGACGGTGGGGTCTTCTCGTTCAGCGGAGCGAAATTCCACGGGTCGACCGGGGGCATGGCACTCAATGCACCGATCGTCGGCACCGCTCCGACTCCAGACGGTCAGGGCTATTGGACCGTGGCGTCCGACGGGGGTGTGTTCTCCTTTGGCGACGCGGCCTTCTACGGCTCGATGGGCGGCACCCATCTCAATGCACCGATCGTCGGAATGGCGTCAAGCAATGACGGGCGCGGCTACTGGCTGGTGGCCTCCGACGGTGGCATTTTCGCCTTCGGCGACGCCGGATACTACGGATCGATGGGCGGCACCCAGCTCAATGCACCAGTGGTCGGCATGGCCCCCAACCCCACCGGCAACGGCTACTGGCTGGTGGCCTCCGACGGCGGGGTCTTCTCGTTCGGATTCTCGTACATCAATGCCACCTTCTACGGCTCCATGGGCGGGAAGGCGCTCGACCGACCGATCGTGGGCATGACCTCGACCTCCGACGGCCTCGGGTACTGGTTGGTGGCCTCCGACGGTGGCATCTTCGCCTTCGGCGACGCATCGTTCTTCGGCTCCATGGGAGGGACGGTGCTCAACCGGCCCGTGGTGGGCATGGCGTCGACGACCGACGGCCACGGCTACTGGCTGGTGGCCTCCGACGGTGGCGTCTTCAACTTCGGCGACGCCCCCTTCGGCGGTTCGCTGTCCGGCACCCACCTCAACGCTCCCATCGTGGGTATGTCCCTGTCCGGTGCGACCACCGGGTCGGTGTTGGCCGCCGGGCTCCCGTCGTTCTACTCGGTGCCCACCCAGTTGCCGTCCGGTCCGGCCGGTACGCTGATGAAGTCCGAGCAGATCGCGGCCCCTGGCATCGACGGCACCGTCTACCTGGTCATGTACCTATCCGAGACAGAGCTCGGAAAGCCCGTTGCCGTCACCGGACTCGTCATGGTGCCGAACTCAGCCGCCCCGGCCGGCGGGTACCCCGTGGTCACCTGGGGCCACGGGACGAACGGAATGGCTCCGGTGTGTGCCCCATCGCTACAGCCGTCGTCTGCGGTCCCCCTCCAGAACCAGCTCCTGGACCACGGATGGGAGGTCACCGCCAGCGATTACCAGGGTGAGGGCACCCCTGGGATCATGCCGTACCTCGCTGGCGTCAGCGCGGCCCGCAACATGATCGACATCGTTAAGGCCGCCCGGCAGCTCCCAGCGGCCCACGCCAGCTCGAACTACGTGATCTGGGGTCACTCGGAGGGTGGTCAGACGGCGATGTTCGGACTGAACATCGCCGCTTCCTACGCCCCTGGGCTCCATCTCGACGGGACGGTGGCTGGGGCACCTCCTTCCCAGTTCGAGGCCATCTACGCCTTCCTGACCGGCAGCCCTTACCAGTTCTATCTGTTCATGGCCGGCGCCGGCTTCAATGTCGCCTACGGCAACGCCATCGCCCCACTGTCCGACATCATCACGCCCCCGGGCCTGACGCTTCTCCCACTCCTCGGACAGGGTTGTTCGGACTTCCTGGCCCAGAAATTCAACCCGCTTCATCTTGCCTCGTTCGTCCCGAAGGACCCCTTCACCGTTCCCGCATGGAAGCCCCTCCTGCAGGCCAATGATCCGGGGAACTTCACCACACCGAGTAACGCCCCGCTGCTGATCATTCAGGGCGGCTCCGACGAACAGATCCCCGTTATCACCACCCAGTTGCTCGAGCAGCACGAGTGCTCCATCGGACAGGATGTCGAGCGGTGGATCTACCCCGGGCAGAGCCACGCCGGAGTGATCCCGGTGTCGATGAATGACATGGTCACCTGGATAGCCGATCGGTTCGCCGGTGATCCGAACCCCGACCCCTATGTTCCCACGGGAACGACCGGCACCAATGGGCCGCCCACCACCACATCTTGTGCCAAGTAGGCGCTGAGGGCACCGGGCACGTACGCCGGATCGCTCGGAGAGCAGTCGCCCTGGGCCAACTGAGCTGAGGGTCAAGCGATCACTTGGTCGGCCGGCAGCAGCACCGCGGCTACAGACTTCTTAACCTGCTCGGTGGCTGGTCAGTAAGGCGAGGACCGCTATTCTTCGCTTGAGGGCTGACCTCCGAATTCCTCCGAAAGGGCCTTCATGACGACCACGTCCACCAGACCTGATCAACGAGCCTCGCACCATCGACCGGAATCGAGGCCCGCCGAAGAGAGCGGAATGGCTCGGATCGCCGGTTGGTGTCACGACCACCGTTGGTGGGTGCTGATCATCTGGCTGGTGGCGTTGGTGGGGGCCAACGTGTTGGCCCAGGCCGCAGGAAGCAATTTCTCCAACAACCTGACCGGTGGTGCGCAACCGGTCCAGCAGATCCTGAATCAAGCCTTCCCGGCCGAAAAAGGCAGTCCCGCCCAGGTGGTCATCACCTCGACCGGGCCGATCAGCGCCACTGCGGTGCGGGACCGGACGGCCAAGCTGGTGAGCGCCCTGACACCGCTGGCGCATGTATCTGAGGTGGTCAGTCCGTTCACCGCAGCCGGGGCCCACCAGATCTCTTCCGACGGACACATCGCCTACGTCCAGGTCCAGTTCGACGAGATCGCCGGGAACCTGCCCCAGGCTGCCATCAACAAGGTGATCACCACTGCCCAGTCCTTCGCCGCTCCCGGTTACAGCGTCGCGCTCGGGGGTCAGGCCATCAGCCTGGTGGCCGGAGGAAAGCCTGGGTCCAGCGAAGGCATCGGCATCCTTGCCGCCATCATCATCATGCTGTTGGCCTTTGGTTCTGTCGTGGCCATGGGGCTGCCCATCATCACCGCACTCTTCGGGATCGCCATTGCCTTCGCCGTGCTGGATCTGCTCTCCCATGTGATCACCACTCCGACCTTCGCCCCGGAGATGATGGCCATGATCGGGCTCGGCGTAGGCATTGACTACGCCCTGTTCATCGTCACCCGCTACCGTCAGGGTCTGGCCGAAGACCGAACTCCCCGTGAGGCCACCGCGGTCTCGCTGGCCACTTCAGGCCGGTCAGTGGTGTTTGCCGGTACCACGGTGATCCTCTCGCTGCTCGGCCTGTTCATCCTGCAGCTGCCCTTCATGCGAGGCCTGGCCGTCGGGGCCATCGCCGCCGTGGTGCTGGTCATGGCCGCCGCCATCACCCTGCTGCCGGCCATGCTCGGCTTCTCGGGCCTGGCCATCGACAAGCTCCACGTGCCCGGCCTCCTCCAGAGCGCGGCCGAGCCCTCGGCCCGGAGCTTCTGGTACCGATGGAGCCGGACGGTCCAACGACACCCGATCATTGCCGGCGGTACCGCCTTGCTTTGCCTACTGGTGCTGATCATTCCCTTCTTCTCCATGCGCCTGGCCTTCACCGACGCCGGGAACGATCCCGCCTCGTCCACCACCCGACAGGCGTTCGACGCTTTGGCCACCGGCTTCGGCCCCGGATTCAATGGGCCACTGATCGTGGCCGCCTCGGTGCCCGACGGCCAGAAGGCCACCGTCGAGACCCTACGGGCCAAGGTGGCCGCCACCCCCGGCGTGGTCTTTGCCACCCCGGTCCAGTACTCGGCGTCGGGCCACGACGCAGTCATCATTGCCTACCCGGCAGCCTCCCCCCAGGCGGCCCAGACCGAAGCCATTGTTCACACGTTGCGCAGCCACGCCATCCCTGCGGCAACGAGCGGAACCGGGGTGGCGGCATACGTAGGCGGGGAGACAGCCGGGTCGATCGACGCCTCTGCCTACCTGTCGGCCCGGTTGGTATGGGTAATCGTCGTTGTTCTCCTATTAGCTTTCCTGCTGCTGATGGCGGTGTTTCGCTCGTTGGCTATTCCGCTGAAAGCAGTGATCGTCAATATGTTGTCGGTCGGGGCCGCTTACGGAGTCATCGTGGCTGTGTTCCAGTGGGGCTGGCTCGGCAGTGTGATCGGGATCGGAGCCACCGGCCCTATCGATCCGTGGATCCCACTCATGATGTTCACCATCCTGTTCGGGCTCTCCATGGACTACGAGGTTTTCCTCCTGTCCCGGATTCGCGAGGAGTGGCGACGGACCGGCGACAACTCGAGTGCCGTGGCCGATGGCTTGGCCAAGACGGCCCGGGTCATTACGGCCGCCGCCGCCATCATGGTCTGCGTGTTCGGCTCGTTCGTGATCGGTGACCCTCTCCACGTCCTCAAGGTGTTCGGCCTGGGCCTGGCTGCCGCCATCTTCATCGACGCCACCCTGGTACGCATGGTGCTGGTGCCGTCCATCATGGAGCTCCTGGGCAAGGCCAATTGGTGGATGCCCTCGTGGCTGGACCGGGTCGTCCCCAAACTCGGGGTCGAGGTCGACGTGGCCCCACATAGTGCCTTGACCGTTCAGGAATCATCGGTCTGAGGCCCGAAGGGCTCACATCAGTCCCTTCCGGATCGGCACTCCGAGTCGCCTGTCTGGGTCAACTCCTCAGCTCGCTCGGCATGAGCCACAGAGCCGAGGGGAGGAGAATCATGCCAGGGACACTTCGACCTGGAACTCCACCCTCGGCGATGCTCGGCCGTACACCGCTCCGCCCGCAATGCCCAAACTACCTACCGGCTTACTAAGAACTCACCGCCTGAGGCGAGTCGAAGCCGAGGGCCCCGTCAGGTCCAAGGATGATCCCGTTCCCCAACTCGTCCTCCTCGTTGTACCCCCTGCAGTCCACGCCCTCCGCTCCAAAGACTGAGAACGGCGAAGCACGTCTAGGCCCCAAATGCTGCGTCCGTCAGAGGAGCGTTCCTACGTGATCTTGATGAGGACACTCTTGCTGACCTTCTTCGCCGGCCTCGAGCTGTCGGTAAGGGTCACAGAAAAGTGGTAGGTGCCTGTCTTCGAGGGTGTTCCCGTAATGACTCCCGAAGTGTTCATCGTCAAACCCTTCGGGAGTGCTCCCTTGCTGGAAAATTTCCACGGCTTCTTGCCTCCACAAGCTGTGAAAGATCCCTGGTACTTCAGATGGGTTCTGCCAGAGGGGATAAGTGGTGAGAAGCCGAACTTGCAGCGAGCACCGATGGTCCAAACGCTGGCCTGGGTCGTCAGGACGGTGAACGTCACTGCTCCAGTCGTCGAATTGACGGTAGGAGGATCCACTTCGCACGGATCACTGGTGCTGCTGATCGGCGGCGCGTCATCAGGGCACCACTGGGCAGCAGGCGATCCGTTCTCGAATACCACGACCGACGAAGGGTCTTGACCGTCAAGGGTCGAGCCGGAGACCGTCATCGTCAGCGTCATGGGATTGTCATCGGTCGTCGTCTCGGCGCTTATTTTCGCGAGGGGCCCAAAGAGCTGATAACCGGAGTCGGTCACCCCACCGTTCTGGTCAGCTGTTGAAATGGACAAGGGCCCAGCAGTGGGCGAGGAGATCGAAGCTTGAATCGGATCTGAATTTGTCACCGTACTGCCCGTTGTGACCGAGGTGGACATCGAATCGGAGACCGCCACTGATTCTGGAGCAACTGCAACCCAACCCACGTTGTTCGTCGTACCAATGAGTGTTCCCGCCATCGAACCATTGGGATGGATCAGTTCGAAGAGGTACTTGACGAGAGGTCCAGATCCCCACACCGAGGTGCAGTTGAAGCCGCCCGTGTACGTAATCCCCGAAGCGACGACCGACCGACCGGCTTCTTGTGAGATCAGCATGGTGTAGGTGTTTCCGGTCACCCTCGCAATAGCAACGTCGCTTCCATGAATACCCGAGATGAAACCAAAACTGCCGATGTAGGTCCCACTACTGAGACCCACGCAGCCAACCGGGTTGACCGTGGACGTCTCCGCTGATCCCGTGTAGGTGTCATCACCGCTGTAGGCGACAGTGAGTGTCTCCTGCGCAGAGGAGTTCCTGGTGATGGTACAGGTGGCATCGCCGGAGGAGTCCAGGGCACAGGGATCGCTCGTCGTCGTGCCATCGGAGACTGTCACCGATCCAGTTGGAATCTCTCCATCACTCCCAGCCACACTGACTCCGACGGCGATCTGCTGACCGACGGCCGGGTTGATGGTGGTGGAGGTGATCGTGGTGGTCGAGGCCAACTGACCGACGGTGACAGAAGTCGAAGCACTCGAGACGGGATAGACCACGTTCCCGCTGTAGGTGGCTGTCAGGGTCAGGGGCCCCTGTTGGGTCTCCGTAATGGAGCAGGTCGCATTGCCCGAATAGTCAAGGACGCACGGAGGTGCGCTGTTGGTGCCGTCAGAAAGGGTCACCGTCCCACTGGGCATCCCTCCCCCGTTCCCAGCCACGTTGACTCCAACGCTGATCGGTCGGTTCACGGCAGGATCCGGGCTCACGGAGGTAATGGTCGTAGTAGACACAGCTGGTTCCAGGACAACGGGCATCGGAGCAGACGACGAGATTTCATACGTGCCGTCACCGCCGTAGGTGGCAGTGAGCGAGGCCGGTCCACCCGAATCCTCGATGAAGGTACAGATTCCGTTTCCGGAGGCATCCAACGTGCAGGGCAGACCAAGCGTCGTGCCATCGGAGATGGTGACCGTCCCGGTTGGGATCCCTCCGTCGCTTCCGGACACGCTCACACCCACGCTGAGAACCCCACCGGCCACCTGGTTTGCCGGTGAGACAGAGTTGATGATCGTGTCGGTAGCAACGTCTGCATCAGACGTCTCGAACACTTGAGGAGATCCACTCACGCTCGAGTCCACAATCGGGCCGAAGTTCCAATCGTCGGTGTCCGGAACACTCGCAGTGGGGCTAGTGCCGACGGCCACCGATTGAGAGTTGAATGTGGCCGCACTGGTTGCGTTCGACCAGCTGCCGGTAAATCCGGTCGTCGAGACTGTCAGATGCAGGTGATTGGTCGAGGCGTTGAGTGTGAACCCACTGGTTGAAACCGAGCCACCCACACCGTTGGTGATACTGATGGTGGCCGCGTTCGTCAAGGTCGTATCGGTGATTCCTGCAATGGTGCTTGTCCCCGTGCAACTGGTGAAATCGATACGGGTGAGGTTGAGTGTCGCCGTGCCGGGTGATTCGGGATTCGAGACGACGGTTTCTTCGGCGGTACCAGCGCAGGCCCCAAGGTTGTAGCCAGGAGAGTCGTCAAAGGTGACATTCTCTGTCAACACGTCGCCGACCGATACATCCGGACCGGACGCATCGCCAGTCACGAGCACGGCTGGCAAGTCGGCAACCGACACCGAGGTCGATGACGACGAGACATCGTAGTTTCCATCCCCGCTGTAGTTCGCAGTGAGTGTCTCGGGCCCGGCGGAGGTCTCGGTGATCGCGCAGATCGCATCACCGGACGAGTCGAGCGTGCATGGATCGCTGGTGTTGGTGCCATCGGAGACGGTCACAGTTCCAGTTGGGATGCCCCCGTCACTGCCAGAGACGTTGACCGACACCGAGATGGGTTCGTCGACGATTGCATTGGGCGACGTTGAAGTGATGGTGGTCGTGGAGGAAGTCAGCGTTCCCGCACCAGCGAACGCTGTCGGAGCTGCTATCAGCCCCGCAAGAACAAGCCCAATAGTTGCGACAACCCGCCCAACACGCATTTGCCCCGCCTTCCCCAAGGATAATTAGACCGCCGATCGCCAACGCGACAAAAAATAGCAGATCTTCTGGTCGGAGTAGCCGGGCCCTCAATGCTGGATCTCTTTGGGGCCGCCTGCCCACCTGCGTTACGCCTTAACGGCACCATCGTTTCGGTAAAGCGGGTTGGCGGTCAGATCGAGCACAGCTGGTTGAAGAGATCCATCGGGACGAGGTGGGACGCGCCTGGGACAGCGGCCAGCAGTCCATTTTCAAACCGCGCCGGGAGAACTCTTCAGCGTGTCCCATGGTCATGTAGCCGTCATCGCCGATTAGGACGAGGGTCGGCACCGAGGTCTGCTGGAGCTTCCACTGGTCCCGATCCGCAAGCCAGGTTCTGGTCCCCTCAGTCTTGCAGGACAAAATGGCGCTGAACTACCAGGAACGACTCGGAAACCACGCCAATCCCAAGTCAACGGCCCCAGGGATGGGGTCCGTCGAGAGAAGGCCCCGTGGCGTTATTTGTTGTAGATGCCCGTGTCGAAGGTCGAGGTGACGGTCTTTGCCTCGCCTAGGTGGGCCAACCCGAACAGATCCTCGATCGACGCCAGCGAGGAGTAGTGGTTGTAGTCCTTGGTTACCACGGTACCTGCCTTGATGAATGGGGAGAGCAGGACCGCACCCACCACGCCGCCGCCCGGCCCGCTCTGGCCATTTCCTCCGCTGTCCGCTGCCGGACCCTTGGTCTCGCCACAGCAGGCGGTGGTATCCAGTTTCGGCTCCTCGGCTTCGTCGAAGGTGACTTCGATGAGGCCATTCTCTTTATAGGCGGGAGAGGCTTGGATGATGGGCACCCAGGTGCTCAGCCACTTGTTGATATCGCCCACGGCCGAGCCGCCGCCTTGCCCTGCACCTGTCGTGTTGGTGCAGGGATAGTCGTGTCCGTCGTCGCAGAGATTGGGCGTGATGAAGCTGAAGTTCGGAGTCGTCGCCACCGACTTCAGGTCAGTGACCAGCCCGGTCACACCCTTCGGTGTACCCGTCGGCATCTTGCCGTTCGTGGCTCCCATCGGAACCACGTTCTTCTTGCACGTCGTCGAATTGTCGATAATCGAATGGAAGTACATGTACGGGTTGTGCCGGGTTGTGTAGCCGTCGGTCTTCACAGCTGCCGTCGTTGGGTCTTTGGCGCCTAGCGTCGGGTGACCACAGGTGACGCCACCGTCGCGGGACGGATCATTTCCCATGTCCTCTTCGTAACCCTTCCAGGTGAACCCTTTCGCGCTGAGCTGACTGGCGAGGGTGGGCACTGCAGCGGGGAAGACGCAGCCGGCTCCTTGCTGGATTCCATTCTTCTGGCCATCACCCGACGGAAAGTTGGAATATCCGGAGCCGAGGCAGTCGAGTTGGTTGGCAGAGTTCGGCGGCTGGCCGGAGATGAATGCCGCATAGTTGTCGTTGGAGAAGTGCCCGATGGCGTAGTAGTCCTTGAGCAACGCGCCCTTACTGGGCAAGGTCTTTGCCAGATACGGGTCCTTGGTTGGCGATCCGAAGGTGGCGGAGTAGCCGTTGTTCTCCAGCATGATGACGAACACGTGGCGAATGGCCGGCAATTTGGGAAGGGCGGAGGGGAGTGAGCCGCTCCGCTGCCTGCCTGCAGCGGCATGTGACGGGTTGGATGCTGATGCGGCCGACACACTGCCGCCGATCACCAGGCAGGCTGCCGCCAGTACCGCTGCGGTCCCAATGACCCTTCGGATCGATCGCGCGCTTCGCATTCCGTTCCCCCTTTGTCCCGGCCATCTATCCACCCCGTGACGAGACTGACCCTTAGTTGCTCGCCGCCATTGCAGTGGCACTCGGCAGTGTCATCTATTATCTCTAGGATGTCAAGGAGGCGCCGTTCTGTGCAGCGTTGCCCGTGGATAAGCACGCGCCCGTAGTGGTCGACCTCCGGTCCGAGCAAAGAGAACTGGCTCGGACTCGTATTCTGACCGGAGCCAGGTCGGTCTTGGTCGAACGGGGATTTGAGGGCACGATCGACGACGTCGCCACAGCAGCCGGAGTCAGTCGGCGCACTGTATTTCGCCACTTCGCTACTCACGATGCATTGTTCGTCGAGGCGATCAATGAAATCGTTGCCACTGTCAGATCGAGCGTTCCCAGGCCCCCTCAAGAGGGGGAAGACGTTCAGCTATGGCTTACCGAGGCGGCAGTGCGGCTACACACGTTGCACGCCCGATTGGTAGGACGAGCATTCTGGGATATCCATGTGCCGCGCTCGAGCGTCTCACCCGAGATCGTGGCCGTCCTGGGCCACCTCGAGAGGCGACGTCGAGACTACGGGACGCGGCTTGCAGTGGGAGCTTGGACGTCACTGGGTGGTTCCGCTCCTCCCCCGGTAGTTGTGATCGACGCCTTTCTCTTGCAATTGTCCCCGTTTGCGCGACACGCCTTCGGTCACTACAGCCCAGAAGAGATCGGCCGAGCATGTGCCAAGATCATCTGGACGGTACTTTTGGCGGCCTTGTCCGATCCTCTCTTAAGTAGTGACGGAAGGTCCAGCTCGGGTTAACCAGCAGTTGCCGTGGCCCTCTCGCGCCAGTGCCAGTGCCGCCGGATGCGGGAAGGCGAATACGCCGTCGGAGGCACTCGGAAAGCAGAAGGGGGCCGGCGACGAGTCCCGGCGAGTCACGCGGTGTTCAGACGAACTGAGCGCTAGAGGCCGAGGATTAGTCCGCCTCAGCTGAGCCGGCTGAGGGTGACATGGCAATCCCGGAGGGTCCCGAGCTCGACTCGCTGAGTCCGGGAGGGCTATTTGCCCTGACCAACGCACTTTTGCGTGGGAAAACGCCCTATCGGATAATGGCGGTCATCGGAGCCTGGGTGGGGGGAGCGCGCCGTCGACACGGTACGGGAATGGGAGCCAGGTAGCCGGCATCGGCCCGGGGCGATTACACATTGGTCGCTACGACCGCTACAGTGCCCGGGTCTGAACCAGGGGCTATCCGTCGGCTTGCCCCCACGAGGAACGAATCACGTTCCGGCGTGGCGACTGGCACCGGCCGACCGAGCAGGAGAACACGACGTAACCATCACTTCGTACCGGACGTTTACACCCGCTAGCACACCCGGCTTTTTGTAGCCAGGCCGTACCGCCCTTCCCGGCGCTCGGCTGGGGCGTTGAATGCACAGATGTGGGGTCCACCCAACCAACAGAGAGTCCGACCCGCTTTGCGATGACGCGAGCGAGTCATGACCGACCAAGGAAAGGTCACCCCCAGTGCCTGTATTGCATCTCACCCCCTCACGTCCGCACGCGGCGCGGAAGCCCGTCTCCAACACGACGGCCGCTGAACATCGAAAGAAGCGGTCGGGCGGTCGGTTGGCCGTCCTACTCCTCGCTGCAACCGTCACGGCCATGGTCGTCTTGGCGGGCCATACCGGGGCGGCGTCTGCGGCCCTCCCCACCGGAAGCGGCATCGTCCTCAACGCTCCCATCGTGGATATCGCCTCCACGCCCAGCGGACACGGCTACTGGGAGGTGGGCGCCGACGGGGGTGTCTTCACGTTCGGCCAGGCCGGATACTACGGATCCACCGGATCGCTGACCCTCAACAAGCCAATCGTGGGCATGGCCTCGACCCCGGACGGACGGGGTTACTGGCTGGTGGCCTCGGACGGGGGCATCTTCGCCTTCGGAGACGCGGCCTTCTACGGCTCCACCGGATCGCTCACCCTCAACGAGCCGGTGGTGGGCATGGCCTCGACACCCGACGGCGCCGGTTACTGGCTGGTGGCCTCGGACGGGGGCCTCTTCTCGTTCGGGGATGCCCGCTTCTACGGGTCGGCCAGCGGCATGTCGCCCGCCAGCCCCATCGTCGGCATGGCCTCGATGCCCGACGGGAACGGCTACTGGGAAGCGGCTGCTGACGGGTCCGTCTACGCCTTCGGCGACGCCCAGTTCGCCGGAGATGCGCCTCCCGGCCAGCCGTTGGTGGCCATTAGCTCGAAAGGTTCCGGCTACCGCCTGGCTGGCCAGAACGGTGGCGTCTTCTCGTACGGCGGCGCGAGCTTCTTCGGTTCGCTCACCGGTCCTCTCAACAGGCCGATCATCGCCATGTCCTCCGGACCTCACGGCTATCTCACCGTCGCCTCGGATGGAGGCGTCTTCGCCTTCGGCAGGTCCGCCTACTTCGGCTCGCTCGCCGGCAGCACGGTTCGCAGCGCCCCGGTTGGCCCCAGCGCTGCCGTCGACGGCGTCACCACCTTCCAGCGTGCCGCGTGGGACCGGGTCAACATGTGCGAAGAGGGCGGGGTCTGGAATGTGGACGGGCTCGTCTACAGCGGAGGACTCGGATTCAGCCATACCAACTGGGACGAGTTCAACACGTTCGGGTATCCGGCCGACGCCGCCTACGCCACCCCCGATCAACAGATCCGGGTCGCCGTCGCCTTCGCCACCCGCTACTGGGGCAATCCGAACGCCGCCCCGGATCAGAACGGCTGTTCGGGCGGGTACTGACCGGAGTCGCTCGGCACCGAACTGCCCTCGACCGGCGTCACCCAGCAGGCTTCATCTGGTCGAGCAAGGCCGTCGTCTGCCAGTCCATGAGATTGACCGCCTGCAGCGGGGACCATGATCTCCCGGCCGGGCATGCCCCGAAGACCGGCGATGTGCGCTACGGAGTGGGCAGACTCGCCGTTGGCAGAACTCCCTCAGCCCATCAGGCTGAGGGACGCCGCTGGCGTGATCATGTCCAGGAGTGAGGAGGTGCATCAACCGACGGACGAGAGAACATGCCCAGCGGAATAGCACCTACGATACCGGTAAATCTTCAGAATGAAGCTGGTCTACCCGAGGATGCAGATGATGAATGAAATAGCGGTCGGCATCGTAATGGGCAGCCAATCGGACTGGGCGACGATGAAAGACGCCGCAGCTGTACTCGATGAACTGGAAATTAGTTATGAGGCAAAAATAGTTTCTGCTCACCGCACCCCGGACCGACTCAGATCATACGGACTTGCCGCGGTAGGGCGGGGGCTGCAGGTCATTATCGCTGGAGCGGGGGGTGCCGCTCATCTGCCGGGCATGATGGCCGCCAATACACGACTCCCTGTATTGGGCGTTCCTATCCACTCAAGGTCACTGAGCGGACTCGACAGCCTCTATTCCATCGTGCAGATGCCAAAGGGTGTCCCGGTCGGCACCATGGCTATCGGAGCGGCCGGCGCCGCCAATGCCGGTCTCATGGCTGCTTCCATCTTGGCGATCAAGGACGTGGCCGTGGCCGCCAGATTGGATCAGTGGCGTGCGGCTCAGTCAGAATCGGTCGCTGAAGATCCGATCGATGAGTAGTTCACGAGTGCGTGGCATGCCAGTCGTCGGGATTCTTGGCGGAGGACAGCTCGGCCGCATGCTGGCTGTTTCAGCCTCGCAGCTTGGTCTCGGCACCCATATCTTCTCACCGGAGTCCTCGCCCATAGCAGGACAGGTTGCCAGCCGGACCACACAGGCCGAGTACGAAGATTTGGCGGCCTTGCAGGCATTCGCCAATTCGGTAGACGTCATTACCTATGAGTTCGAGAACGTCCCTTCCCAAGTTCTCGATGGCTTGAGTTCCCACTGTGAGGTGCTACCTGGGCAGAACGCTCTTTCCATCAGCCAGGATCGTCTCACGGAGAAGGACTTCATCTCGGACCTCGGATTTGGTACGGCACCGTATGCCAATGTCGAAACAGAGACCCAACTCGAGGTGGCGATAGCCCGAATTGGGACGCCATCGATTCTGAAGACCCGGTCGCTCGGCTACGACGGTAAGGGACAGGTTCGGCTCACCCGGTCGGACCAAGCGGGGGAAGCGTGGGCGTCACTGAAGGGGGCACCTTGCATCCTTGAGGGATTTATCGATTTCCGGTGCGAGGTTTCGGTCATCGCGGCGCGATCACGGTCGGGAGAGGTGGTCTGCTTTGATCCAGGCGAGAACGTCCATCGAGACGGGATTCTGCACACCACGACGGTGCCCGCCGAACACGTGTCGAGCGCTCTCTGCGAGAAGGCAAAGAGTCTTGCCGGCGAAATCTTGGGTGCTTTGGACTACGTCGGCGTGATGGGGATCGAGACGTTTGTGACCCCCCAGGATGAGATCCTCATCAACGAGATCGCACCCCGGGTACACAACTCGGGGCACTGGACCCAAGATGGCTGCATAGTCGATCAGTTCGAACAGCATATTCGCGCCATTGTCGGGTACCCATTAGGCAGCGGAGCGAGGCACTCGAACGTCGTCATGACGAACCTGATCGGCGATGAAGTAGTGGAGGCGGAGAAGCTCCTGGGCGCGCCCGATATCGCTTTGCATCTCTACGGCAAGACTGAGATCAGTCCAGGTAGGAAGATGGGGCATTTCAATCGGATCCTCGGTCCCTCAGGTGAGTCGTAGCCAGCGCCCCATTCACGCTGATCGGAGCTCGGACGGATTTGTAACTCGAGTAAAGAGGCCGAAGCGATCATGGCAGTCACCTGGCGTATCTGCGAAGAAACCTGTGGACAGAGTCCGTTAGATCTAGAGGCTGAAGTTTGCTCGTCCGACGAGGACGGTGCGGATCCCCGACTCGGCTGACCAGGCCGAGTTCGCAACTCGAGGTCCTCAGCTCATCGATCTTGGGACGGTGAGGATCCCGGGATCTGCTTCATCGAGCTCGAGGCGCAACCAGGTCCCTTGCAGCCGTGCGTGGACACACTTGTTGGTCCGATGCTGTGCCTCTAGGCTCCCGGAGATCGCTGGGGAAGGGGAATGAGATGAAACGTCGGCTCGTACTAACCACGGTCGCACTGCTTCTGCCGGTGGCCGCCGGAGGGCTCGCTGTGCCTCGAGCTGCCGGGGCCGCAGAGGTTACCGGAGCACAGGCGCCTTTGACCACGGCCCAGGCTCAGGCTCTGTCGACCAACGTGTCGGACAAGGTCATCGTGGTCTTCAAGAACCAGCTCCCAGCCACCCCGGACCTGCCTGGCAATGGCGCAAACCGCTCGGCGGCTGTCGATCAGGTTCAGGCCGGTGTCGTGCACGAGCTCGCCGAAACCGGAGCCCGCCAGGTCAAGAGCTTCCAGATCATCAATGCATTGTCGGCCACCGTCTCGTCCGGAGAGGCAAAACGTCTCGCGGCCAATCCGTCCGTGAAGGAGGTAGTGCCGCGACGAGGTCATTCCTCTGACCAGCTCGCTCCCCACCGCATCCCGGACGCAGGCAAGCGGTATCACCCCTCTTCCGGGCGCTTGCCTACCGGGCGGCAAAGTGCAATTGAATCCCGAAGCGATCGAGGACATCCACGCCGCCACCCAATCAGGCACAGGCCAATCGGCACAAGCTCTCGGCTATACCGGTGCAGGGGTGAAGGTTGCCTTCATCGCCGACGGGATCGACACGGACAATCCGGATTTCATCCGGGCCAACGGTCAACATGTGTTCACCGACTACCAGGACTTCAGTGGGACCGGGACCGGGTCCGTCCAGGATGGTGGGGAGGCCTTCCTCGATGCGAGTTCGATCGCAGCCCAGGGTCGTGAGACCTACAACGTCGCCGGCTATGCCGTCGGGCTCGACAAACCGTGCAACATCCGGATCCTCGGTGTCGCCCCGGGGGCGAGCCTGGTCGGGTTGAACGTCTTCGGATCGGCGGAGGTGGCATTCAACTCGGTCTTCCTCGAAGCCATCAACTACGCGGTGAACGTCGACCACGTGAATGTGATCAACGAGTCGTTCGGGTCCAACCCGTTTCCCGACCGTGCCAGTCTCGACCTCACCGACATGGCCAATGAGGCTGCGGTGGCCGCAGGCGTGACCGTCTCCGTCTCCACTGGTGACTCGGGGGTCACCAACACCATTGGATCCCCTGCCACCGATCCAGCCGTCATATCCGCCGGTGCCTCGACGACCTACAGGGGCTACGCGCAGTCAGGACTGGCGGGAATCACCCTTCCCGGGGTGACTGGCTGGCTCGACAACAACATCAGCGGGCTCAGTTCGGGCGGCTTCGACCAGTCAGGCGGCACCGTCGATATCGTTGCTCCCGGGGATATCAACTGGGCGCTGTGCACGGCCGATCCGGCGAAGTACCAGGACTGCACGAATTTTGCCGGCGAGGGCTCGCCGGTCCAGTTGACCGGCGGTACCAGCGAGTCGTCCCCTCTGACCGCCGGAGTGGCTGCTCTGGTCATACAGGCCTACGCCAAATCCCATCACGGCTCGGTGCCGTCTCCCGCAGTGGTCAAGCGCATCATCGTGTCGACCGCTGAAGACATTGCTGCACCCGCCGAACAGCAGGGGGCGGGCCTCCTCGACGCCTATCAGGCCGTGCTGGCGGCCGCTTCCTATCCGGGCACCACGGCACCATCCAGGGGGACGTCCATCTTGAAGAGCTCCACCCAGCTGAACGCTGTCGGGCAGCCGGGGAGCGACCAGACGCTCACCGAGACCGTGAGCAACGACGGTGCCGGGACAGCCACGCTCGGCTTGTTGAGCCGGACGCTTGGCGCGTATCGCACCCTGGGCGACACCACGGTCACCCTGGCCGATGCCACCGGCAACTTCAGTGTGGTGAAGTTCACCGAGCCACCCGGCCAGGCCCGGCTCGACGGGTCGATCGCCTACAAGGGGGCGGGACCCTCCACGGATTTCGACGCGGCCGTCAACCTCAGCCTCTTCTCACCGTCGGGAAAGTTGGCTTTGACCAGCAGCCCGCAAGGTACGGGCAATTACAGCGATGCCCAGGTCACGGATCCCGAAGCCGGTACTTGGACGGCCCTCATCTTCGGTAACCCGGCCTCCGAAGGGGGAACTGTGGGCCCGGTCAAGTTCGGGGCACGCACGGCAGCTTGGGTAGGTTTCGGAAGCCTTTCCGTGTCATCGCTCACTCTTCCACCAGGCAGCTTCAAAGTCGTTCACTCTGAAGGTCGCCACCCCGAACACACCAGGGGACGAGTCGGGGTCCATCGTGCTCAGAGATCGCGAAGGTCCGTCATTTGCCGCGATGACCACAGTCCCCGTCACCCTCCGCACGCTGGTGCCTACCCCGAGCCCGTCCTCAACCTTCACCGGGACTCCTGACCGGGGGTAACGGACGACAATTCAACTCTGGCCAGACCGCGTATTACGAGGTGTCGATCCCAGCCGGGACCCCAGTGCTCAATGCCGAGATCACCACGCCCAACGCCAAGAACACCTTTCTGGCCGAGCTGGTCGACCCGGTCACCGGAGAAGCGGCATCGACAGCCAGCAACATGCTGGCGACAAGGTGCGGCAAAAGGACGGCCCTCGTTCCCCAACTCGGGACCCAGCTCCACGTCCTGAACCCGGATCCGGGGCTCTGGACCTTGGTTCTCAACTTTTACAACCAAGTGGCCGGAACCGCGCTCACGCAGCCATTCACCGTCACCCTGGACCGGACCCCGGCACCGGACAGCGCTTGGGGCCTACCGGACTCTCCGTCCACGGCCCTGGCCAATGGGAAGCCACAGACGGTCAACCTGCGGCTGACGAACCCGGGCACCACCCCCGAGGCGTACTTCGTCGATGCGCGACTCGACCAGTCGGTTCAGCTGAACCTGGCCAGTTCGACGGGATCAACGGTGACCGTCCCGGTGCCTTCGACCACGGTCCCCCAGTACCTGGTGCCGAGCCACACGACCTCGATCACTGCTACAGCATCGGCAAAACGGCCCATCTTCTTCGACTACTCCTGGGCGTTCGGAGACCCCGACCTGATCTCATCCTCTTCACCCTTCAGCGACTCGGCCAGCGGGTCATTCAGCTCGGCATTTGTGGCACCTGGCGACTGGATCATCACCCCGTTCCAAAACGGTCCCGACGGGGTGAAAGGCGTGCCGCCCGTAAAGGCTTCGACCTCTCTATCCGCGACCACCGCCGCATTCGACCCGGCCGTCTCAGCGAAGACCGGCGACCTGTGGCTGGCCAGCACCGACCTAACTGCACCGTTCAACGCTGTTGTCGTCGAGCCAGGTCAGACGGTCTACCTTCCAGTCACGATTACGCCGTCCGGCACGGTCGGGGGCACGGTGAGCGGAACCCTCTATATCGACGACTTTTCGCCCTCCGATGCAAATGTCACCCAGAATTCCCAACCGGGGATCTCACCCAACGCCAGTGATGTCGCGGCCTTCCCGTACCAGTACCGGATCTGTGGATGCTCGTCCAAGGCTTGAGAATCGATCTGGCCGACTCCGAGGCGATAGATCCGAATGCAAACTCCCGCCAGCGCTGATCTCAGGGGAGGCCGGGTCCCCGTCGCACGAGTTCTGTGCCAGACAGGGCCCGGGGACGGGGCTTAACCACTGGCACAAATTAGGCATTGCGAGGGTCTTGTCCTCAGCTCATCAAGCTGACTCCAACCACCACGACGACTCCGTTGAACCCCTCAGGGCTCACGACGTTTCCGCAGAGGCTGCTGATGCCGTCCCCGCAGCGACGGCCGGGGCCGGGGGGCCTACATGGGCGAGGAGACAGGCGGCTCGGTGGAAACCTGCGCCCACCCGGCATCGTCGCTATGGGGCGTCTGAGGCCCAGTTGCCGTGAAAGCCGTATGGGACGCGCACTGGCAGATGAACGACGGCCAATGGGTCGCCGGTGAAGTCTTGGGCGTGTAGCACCAAGAGATCACTGGCATCGCGATCAGCGTCATAGACGAGGCTGAGAACAAAGCCTTCGTCCTCTCCCGAGGTAGGACTATCCGGTACGAAGATCGCCTCTCCGGCACCACCTCTGAAGGTTCTCGTCTCACTCGCTCCACTGGTGAGGTCATGCTTGATGAGCGCACCCCCCAGGGTTAACCCCGCCTCGTCCTTTTCCTCGACGTCGAGTGCGGCGCTGTATCCATAACGATTTCGGCGTCCAACGATCCGTTCGTCAACGCGCGGGAAATTCCTGGGGGCGGTCGTCGAGCACTTGGGTGGCCACCTTGCCGGCCTCTGGGTCGATACGCCACCGTTCCAACACCGGTGCACCCTCGTCAGGGCCCGTCAGATGCGTGGCAAACATCTTCGGATGCCGCACCAAGTCGACGATGACGGCTCCATCCTCGTCGTAGGCATTCATAGGGTGGAAGACATAACAGGGGTCGACGTCGCACCACACCACATCGTCAGCTCCTCCCTCGAGCGGAAGTAGCCCCACCCTGCTCTCGTAGTCGTCCGACCACCGGTAAGGAAATGTGGATCCCTCGGCCACGGCCTCGGGACTGAACACAACGGGAAGGTCGTAGATCACCGCATAGGAGGTCGTGAGCGACATGTCGTGGATTGATACTGGCCCTCCAACCGGAATATCCACGGTTCGGCGAACATGCCCGCCGACGTCAACGACGCTGTACTGCACTTGGTTTCCCCAGCCCCAGTAGTAGGAAATCGCGTGCAACTCACCGGTCTGCGGATCACGCTTCGGATGTGCGGTGTAGCCCGCTGGCAAGGTTCCCTCAAAATCTGACGGCCCGACGGTGTCCAGCTCGTACGTCATCTCGTAAGGTCGAGCACCTGCTTCGACGATGGCGTACGTTCTGCCTGCGTGAGAAATCACATTGGTGTTCGACGAAAAGTCCATCCCGTCGAAGACCGGCCCGGGGTGCGGACTCTCTCCCAACGCAGCGGCCACATCTGCCGAGCGGACCCATCGATTCCGATACCAGCGAGCCCTACCATCCTCGATTCGGATCCCGTGGACCATTCCATCGCCCGTGAACCAATGGTAAGTAGCGGGATCCTGCGTCGTAACGGGGTTGGGGCCGTTGCGCAGGTAACGCCCCCGCAGGGTGCTCGGAATCCTTCCGGTTACCGAGAGGTCAGTCACCGTCTCTTCGCTGGCGACCGGAGCGTAGTTGCCGAGTAAATAGGGGTTGGCCAAAGTCATGGCTGCCTCCTCTGCCTATTGCTTCAGTTATATCCCATAGAGGTCGGTCTGCGCTCGGATTGCCGATCTTCATCATCGATGCAAGAGCGGGCAGCTGAGCATCTCGGGCAGTCCTCAGCTCAAGCAGCTGAGGATCGGTCGGAGGTACCTCCTCCCATTCGTCTCGAGACCACTTTTGCTAACACCTGACAGCACGTCCCCGCCGCCATTCAGACTGCTCCGTGGGAGCTTTTCCTTCTAGCAAGGCTAGATATTCAACATTTTGCTTTGATTTGCCGAGAATGTACGAGTGACTGCGAGCCATGGATCCCGATTCGCGCTGCCGCTTGGGCGCACCAACGGTGGCCTCTTAGAGAAGCATGTCTCATGATCGGATCGACTCAGAGCTCCGCCTCGGTCGCAGACAGCTACATACTGTTCTTCGGACTCATCGCATTGGTTCTTTTCGCTCTCCGTAAGCGGGGTCAGAATGTAATCGCGGCATCTTCCAAACGGGATCGATCACATTACGAAGCCGATCTGGGTAGGTGGAAGGCCTACTGTCAGGACCATTGCGGTATCGACCAAATCGACGGAATGACTGGCCCAGGCTTTGAGCACCGTCTAGCAACCATGTTCGCCAGTATGGGCTATACGGTTGGAACGACCTCCGCCGGCAACGACTTTGGCGCCGATCTTGTTCTGACGTTCAATGGAGTGAGGACCGTAGTTCAAGCAAAGCGTTGGAACAGTCTCGTTGGGGTGAGTGCTGTCCAAGAGGTCCATGCCTCGCGTAGCTACTACGGGGCGACACATGCGATGGTCGTAACGAATAACTGGTATACAAAACAGGCCAGGCAGCTCGCTGGAAAGGCAAATGTTGACCTATGGGATCACGATCGCCTAATCCAAGTCTTGCGGGAGACGGGTGTTCACTTACCGCCGAGACCCACACCCGCAAAGGCACAGTTCTCTGTCCCAACTACCGGTTGGGATCGATTTTGGTTTCTGATCCGGCAGGGCTTCAGAAGGTATCCGAGCTAGCTACTCGTCGAAGGAGCCACGTAACCGGGACACCCGACCTAGCAACATCATGAGCGGGCCAATGTGGCGCTCGGCCGTAACAAGAAGGCACAGTGGTGTTACAACGGCCCATGCGTTGGCTCAGAGAGGTAGCTCAACACTCGGCTACCGCAGCCCATTGCGACGAAGCTTGGTGTCGGTATACTCAGCTCACGCAGC
>CAVZTE010000005.1:0-891716 GCA_963778165.1 uncultured Acidimicrobiaceae bacterium
GCGGACGCTGGCCCGGGGTGTTCAGCCACTGGTCGATACCGGTGAAGGCCGGGGCCGGGCCGCAGTGCTGCAGCAACGGGTTGGACGGGACACAGGTCGAGAGCTTCCCGTTGGGGGTCAACCCCTTCACCTGGTCCAGGGCCTGCAGGGCCGAGGAGTTGTCTTCGATGTGGTTCTGCAGCGCATCGGTGTACCCGGGCAGAGCGGTCTGGAGGCCATTGGTGAGGTTCAGGCCTACGGCCAGGGCGGTGAGGATCAACACCGCTCCGGCGATCCGGCGGACCAGCACCGCCCGGGTGCGGACCTGTCGCATGTGCTCGGCCAGCCGCTCTCCGAGCACGGCGAAGACCAGGAGGGGCACGGCGACCCCGATGGCGAACGCCGCGGTGAGGAGCCACGAGGAGAAGCCGTACCGGTGGTCGGCCCCGACCGTGGTGATGGCGGCCAGCACCGGGCCGGCACAGGGCACGAAGACCAGGCCCAGGCTCAGCCCGAGCACGAAGCCTCCGGCGTCGGCCCGTTGACCGCCCCGGGTGAGCCGGGCGAACGGCCTCTCGATCACGTCGCCCAGCTGAGGAACGATGAGGCCTGCTCCCACCACCCCGAGAACGACCAGTCCGACCCAGTGCAGTAGGTCCTGGGGGAGGTGGAGCTGGCTGAGCAGCCACGACCCCACCAGGGTGAACACGGCGAAGCTGAGGACCAGCCCTCCCACCACGGCCAGGGGCCGGCGTCGGCCAGGGGTCGACAGCGGATATGGGGACCGGGTGGGTGTCGGCTTCCGGGATCCCGGACCGGCTGCAGCGGACAGGTCCGCCCCGGCCCCGGGGCCGGCCTCGGTCGTGGCCCCGACGGCGACCAGTTCGGCGCGGGTCGGCTCCGGAGCGGACCCCTCGGCCCGTTCAGCCTCCACTCCCCCGGTGGCACCGGCGGCGAAGATCACCGGGAGTACCGGCAGGACGCAAGGGGAGATCCCGGTGACCAGGCCACCCAGAAACCCGATCAGAACCAGGATCACCACAGGTTCAGAACCACTCCCGGACCGCTCCGCTCCTCCACCCGGGATGGCCCACGCCGCCACCGCCGGGCTCGGATCCCACCCACCCGTTCAAGGCTACGAGGACCGACCGAAGGCACGCTCACGCTTGTACGGTACGCCGCACCGGGGATTCCGTTACGTCATGCTTCCCAGTTACGCCGGGCTGGGGGCCCTGCAGCACTATCCAGCCGGTCCGTCCACTCGGGCCCGATCTTCGCGGAGACGGCCCACGAACCTCTCCAACTGGACCGCCACCGCCTGGGGTCCTGCTCCGCCCGGCGTGGTGCGACGGGTGACCGCCACCCCCGGCTCCAGTAGGGGCACGGCCTCGGCCCCCAGAGCCGGGTGGGTCTCCACCAGCTCGGACAGGGGAACCTGTCGTTCGATGGAGTCCCGCACCAGGCCGCCCACGATGGCGTGGGCCTGGCGGAAGGGCGTGCCCCGCTCGACCAACCACTCGGCCAGGTCCACTGCGGCCACCGCCGAGCCGTTGGCCGCCTCCTGCATCCGTTCGGTCACGAAGGCGACCGTGGCCAGCAGGCCGGACAGGGCGGTCAGGGCCAAGTGGGTCTGGTCCACCGAGTCGAAGAGGGGCTCCTTGTCCTCTTGGAGATCGCGGTTGTAGGCCAGGGGCAGGCCCTTCAGGGTGACCAGTAGCCCGGTGAGGTTGCCGATGAGCCGACCGGTCTTGCCCCGGGCCAGCTCGGCCACGTCGGGGTTCTTCTTCTGGGGCAGCATCGAGCTTCCGGTGGCGAAGGAGTCGTCGAGGACGGCGAACCCGAACTCCTCGCTGGTCCACAGGACCACCTCCTCGCCGATCCGGGACAGGTGGACGCCCAGCAGGGCCAGGTCGAAGAGGGCCTCGGCCACGAAGTCGCGGTCGGACACGGCGTCCAGCGAGTTCTCGAAGCGGGACCCGAACCCCAGCTCCTCGGCCACGCCGTCGGGGTCGAGAGCCAGCGAGGAGCCGGCCAGGGCCCCGGCGCCCAGTGGGGAGACGTCCAGTCGCTCGACCGTGGCCAACAGGCGGTCGACGTCCCGGGCCAGGGCCCAACCGTGGGCCAGCAGATGATGGGCCAGTAGTACGGGCTGGGCCCGCTGCAGGTGGGTGTAGCCGGGGAGGTAGCTGTCCCCGGCTGCCCGGGCCCGCTCGAGCAGCACCTCTTGCAGCCCGATGACCTCCGACGCCAACACCCGCAACTCGCGCTTGGCGTACAGCCGCAGGTCCGTGGCGATCTGGTCGTTCCGGCTCCGACCGGTGTGCAGCTTGGCGCCCACGTCACCGGCGATCTCGGTGACCCGACGCTCGACGGCGGTGTGGATGTCCTCGTCGTCGGGAGAGAACTCGAGCTCCCCCCGGGTCAGCTCGCCCTCCACCTGGTCCAGGGCGGCCAGCAGTTCGGCCACCTCGGAGGCGTCGAGCAGGCCTCCGCGTCCGAGGCCGCGCACATGGGCCCGGGATCCGGCCAGATCGTCGAAGGCCAGCCGGCTGTCGAAGTGCAGGCTCGACGAGTACTCCATGAGGGCGTCGGCCGTGCCCTGACCCAGCCTTCCGTGCCACAGGGTCATCCGGTGGGACCGCCTCCCCCGCGACCCTCCTGGACCGCAGACCAGGTGGCCACGCCCAGCCCCCACAGGCGGACGAAGCCGGCGGCATCCTCGTGGTGGAAGGTGTCGGTGGAGTCGTAGGTGGCCAGGCCGTGGTCGTAGAGGCTCACCGGGCTGCGCCTACCCACCACCCAGCACCGGCCGGTGTCGAGGGCCAGGCGGACCTCGCCGGTGACGTGCTTCTGGGACTCGAGGAAGAAGGCGTCGAGGGCCTGCTTGAGCGGCGAGAACCACAGCCCGTCGTAGACCAGCTCGGACCAGCGGGGCTCCAGCCGGGCCTTCTCGTGGTGGAGGTCGCGCTCCAGGGTCAGGTCCTCCAGGTCGGAGTGGGCCAACAGCAGCGCCAGGGCCCCCGGGCATTCGTAGGTCTCCCGGCTCTTGATCCCCACCCGCCGGTTCTCGACCATGTCCAGCCGGCCGAACCCGTAGGAGCCCACGATCCGGTTGACCTCGGCGATGAGGGGCTCCACTCCCATCGGGCTGCCGTTGACCGTCACCGGCACCCCGGACTCGAATCCGATGATCAGTTCGGTGGGCTCCGTGGCCGTGACCCGGGTCATGGTGTAGACGTCCTCGGGGGGCTTGTTCCACGGGTCTTCGATGACCCCGCACTCGATGGCCTTGCCCCACAGGTTCTCGTCGATGGAGTACAGCTTCTCCTTGGTCACCGAGAGCGGGATGCCCCAGGTGGCGGCGTACTCGATGCAGTCTTCACGGGAGAGCCCCCACAGCCGGGCCGGGGCGATGACCTCGAGGTCGGGGGCCAGGGCCCGGGTACCCACCTCGAAGCGCACCTGATCGTTGCCCTTGCCGGTGCAGCCGTGGGCCACGGCCCCGGCTCCGTGCTTGCGGGCCTGGTCGACCAGGTGCTTCACGATGACCGGACGGGACAGCGCCGACACCAGGGGGTACTTCCCCTCGTACTTGGCGTTGGCCAGCAGGGCCGGTACGCAGAACTCCTCGGCCATCTCCACCCGGGCATCGATCACCACGGCCTCGACGGCTCCGGCGGCGAAGGCCTTGGCCCGGATGGCGTCCCAGTCCTCCCCGCCCGACTCCGAGGCCTGTCCGACATCGACGGCGACGGCCACCACTTCGACGTCCTTGTTCTCGATGAGCCAGCGGACGGCCACCGAGGTGTCCAATCCTCCGCTGTAGGCCAGAATGACTCGCTTCTTCATGATCGACCCCTTGTCGGTGATGCCTTCGGCTGGTTGCGCACCCGCGGTTGGCCGGATGCCTTCGAACTGTTGGACGCCTTCGAACTGTTGGACGCCTTCGAACTGTTGGGCGACTTGGCGCTGGCGGGCGCCTTGGCCCGCACCGCCGTCGCCTTCCCCGCCGCCTTGACCCTCCCGGGGCGGATCGGTTCCAGGCCGGCCACCGCAGCCAGCCGCTCGCCCACCGCGGCCCCGCCGGCAGTCTCGGACGCCACCACCAGGACCGTGTCGTCGCCGGCCACCGTGCCGATCATGCCCGGGAATCCGCTCCGGTCGAGCGCCGATCCCACCACATGGGCCGAGCCGGGTGGGGTCCGGAGCACCACCAGGTTGCCGGAGTAGTCGGCCTCCACCACCCACTCGCCGAGCACCCGCCGCAGATGGTCCTCGGGGGCCACCTGATGGGAGGGCAACTCGGGCAGGGCGTAGGCCGTCTCGCCGCCGGGCAGTCGGACCTTGAGGGCCCCGAGCTCCTCGAGGTCACGCGACACGGTGGTCTGGGTGGCCTCGATCCCCTCGGCTCCGAGGAGGTCCACCAGGTGGGCCTGGCTGCCCACGGCCTTGGTCTCCAGAAGCCGGGCGATGCGGTGCTGCCTCTGGTTCTTGGTCATGACGGTGCCCCGCTCACGACGAGGCCTCCCCCGGCGCGCTAACCCTCATCACCCAGGCCAGGAGCCCCCGCATGGCATGCATCCGGTTGGCGGCCTGGAGCCATACGGCACTCTGCGGGCCGTCCACCACGCCGGCGGTGATCTCCTCGCCCCGGTGGGCGGGCAGGCAGTGGAGCACCACCGCATCGTCGGCGGCGTGGGCGACCAGCGCCTCGTCCACCTGGTACCCGGCAAAGGAGTCCCGGCGCAGCTGGGCCTCTTGCTCCTGGCCCATCGACGTCCACACATCGGTGTAGACGGCGTCCACGCCGTCTACCGCCTCCACCGGATCAGAGGTCACCACCAGGCTGCCTCCGAAGGACTCCACCAACTCCACCTCTTCGAGGGTCGGTCCGAACCCGTCGGGCGAGGCCACCCGGGTGGCGATGCCTGCCATGGAGGCGGCCACGGCCAACGACCTCCACACGTTGTTGGCATCGCCGACGTAACCGATGGTGCGCTCACGGAGGGTCGTCTCCCCGAAGACGTCGCCCAGGGTCAGGAGATCGGCCAGGGCCTGGCACGGATGGGCCCGGTCGGACAGCAGATTGATCACCGGCACCCCGGCGCCGGCCTCGTCCAGTGCGTCGGCCATGCTCAACAACGAGGTGTGGTGGAACACCCGGGCCCCCACCACCGAGTGGTAACAGGCCAGGGTGCGGACCACATCGGCCGCCGACTCGCGCACGTCCAGGCCGACCTCGGACCCCTGGATGTAGACCGGATGGGCGCCGAGGGCCACGGCGGCCATCTCGGAGCTGTTGCGAGTCCGGTTGGACGGTTTCTCGAACAGCAGCGCCACCCCTTGACCCTGGAGGGCGGTGGCCAGATCAGCCGGATCCCGTCGCGACAGGGCCAGCACGTCGGCCAGCCCGGCCACCCCGAGGTCGTCCACGTCGAGGACGTGCCGGGCGGGAACACCGCCGGCCGGGGCGTGGGGCCACCGGGCGCTCACGACACGGTCCCAGCGGTGCCGGCGTCATCGGATGCGGCGGCAGCCACCGTGTCGGCGAGCGTCTCGGCGAGCGTGTCAGCCAGCACGCCGGCCAGGAGGGCCAGGGCCTGATCGATCTCGGAGTCCGAGACCAGTAGCGACGGGGCGAACCGCAGCACGTCGGCCGCCGGGGCGTTGCACACCAGGCCGGCCCCGAGGGCCCGACGGCACGCCGGGGACGCCCACGGTCCGTTCAGCACCGCTGCCAACAACAGCCCCTCACCCCGGACCGAGGTCACCCCGGGCAGGGTCTCCAGTCCGGCCCGCAACCTTGCCCCGGCCGACCGGGCCCGCTCCGGCACGCCTTCGGACTCCATGACCGCCAGGGTGGCCCGGGCCGCCGACATGGCCAGGGGCTGGCCCCCGAACGTACTGCCGTGGTCGCCGGGCACGAAGGCCGCCGCCACTTCGGCCCGGGCCCAGCAGGCACCGACCGGCATGCCGTTGCCCAGGGCCTTGGCCATGGTGACGACGTCGGGCTCCACCCCCAGGTGCTGGAAGCCGAACCACTTGCCGGTGCGGCCCAGGCCGGTCTGCACCTCGTCCACCATCAGCAGGATGTTCCGGTCGGTGCACAGCTGGCGCAGGCCGACCAGGTAGTCCGACGAGGGCACCACGACGCCGGCCTCGCCCAGCACCGGCTCCACCAGGACCGCAGCCACCCGTGACGGGTCACAGGCCTGGTCCATGGCGTCGAGGTCGTCGAAGGGGACGTGGTCGAAGCCCTCGGGTAGTGGGAGGAAGGCCCGCTGCTTCTCGGGCTGCCCGGTGGCCGCCAACGTGGCCAGGGTGCGCCCGTGGAAGGCCTCCCAGGTGCTGACCACGGCGTACCGACCGGGGCCGGCCCACCGGCGGGCCAGCTTGAGGGCACACTCGTTGGCCTCGGCTCCGGAGTTGCCGAAGAACACCTGCCCCCCGGCCCGCTCGGTCCCGCCGCCGATGAGCCGGTCGAGGGTCACCGCCACCTCGGGCCCCACCGTGTTGCCGAACAGGTTGGACACATGGCAGAGGGTCCGGGCCTGCTCGGCCACGGCGTCGGCCACCGCCGGATGGGCGTGGCCCAGCGAGGTCACGGCCAGGCCCGACAGGAAGTCGAGGTACTGCTTCTCCTCGGTGTCGTACAGCACCGATCCCTGGCCGCGCACGAAGGTGACCGGGGGTTCGGCGTAGTTGTGCATGAGGGCCGAGCGGTCCACCACGGGCGGTGCGGTGCCCGCAGCCGCACTCGGAGTCGGAGTCGGAGTCCGCTCATCCGCCCGCTCCCACCATGGTCCCGACCCCTTCGTCGGTGAAGACCTCCAACAGCAGGGCGTGCGGGGTGCGCCCGTCCAGGATGTGGGCGTGACCCACACCGGACCGCACGGCGCGGGCGCACGCCTCGAGCTTGGGGATCATCCCCCCGGTGGCCGCCCCCGATGCCACCAGCGCATCGAGCTCGTCCACGGTGGCCTGGTGGATCAGGGTCGACGGGTCGTCCGGCACGGCCCGGAGCCCGGAGACGTCGGTGAGGAACACCAGCTTCTCGGCTTCGAGTGCCGTGGCCAGGGCCCCGGCCGCGGTGTCGGCGTTGATGTTGAAGGCCTGGCCCGAGTGGTCGGTGCCGATGGTGGCCACCACCGGGATCAGGCCCTGGGCCAACAGCTGGTGCACGATGATCGGATCGACGTGGACCACGTCGCCCACATAGCCCAGCGCTTCGGAGCGGGCGGTGGCCGTGATCAGGTTGGCGTCCTCCCCGGACAACCCCACCGCCAGGGCCCCGTGCACGTTGATGGAGCTCACGATGTCTCGGTTGACCTTGCCGACCAGGACCATGCGCACCAGATCGATGGTGTCGGCGTCGGTGACCCGGAACCCGTCCAGGAACTCCACCTCCTTGCCCACCCGACCCATGAGCGCCCCGATCTGGGGTCCCCCACCGTGGACCACCACCGGGAGCATGCCCACCGACCGCATGAGGACGATGTCCTCGGCGAAAGAGGCCAGGGCCGAGGCCTCGTCGATGGCGTCCTCCCCCGGCTTGGGGCTCAGGACGTTGCCGCCGTACTTGACCACCACCACCTTGCCCCAGAACCTGCGGATGTAGGGCAGGGACTCCACCAACACCGAGGCCTTGTCCCCGGGGGCCAACGGATCCCCCGGCGCCAACCGGTCCCCTCCGGGCGGACCGGTCAGGGAGTGGTCGATCGAAGCCGAAGGCGAAGGCGGCCCGCTCACGAGGTGGTCCGGTTCTCGTCGATGTACCCGTAGCCCAGGTCCACGCCCATGACCACGCCGTCACCGTCGGCCAGGCCCAGGCTGCAGTGGATGTCGATCAAGGAGCCGGCCAGGTGCTGGTCCACCGCGGCCGGGTCGTGGGCGGCGGCGATGCCTCCCCTGCACACGGCGATCCCGCCGTACTCGATGGTCAGGCGGTCCATCTCGAAGTCCACCCCGGCCGACCCGAGGTCGCTGGCCACCCGGCCCCAGTAGGGGTCGGCGCCGTTGAGCGAGCACTTGACCAGGAGGGAGTCGGCCACCTGGCGGGCCGCCTGGTGGGCCTCGCCGTCCGACCGGGCCCCGGTCACCCGGACCTGGAAGATCTTCGACGCCCCTTCGGCATCGGCCAGCATCTGGCCGGCCAGCGTGGTGCAGGCCTCGGTGACGGCATCGACCACCACAATGGGATCGACCACCCCGGCCCGGCCCGAGGCCATGAGGATGACGGTGTCGTTGGTGGAGGTGCAGCCGTCCACCGACATCGAGTTGAACGAGTCGCGCACGGCGATCCTCAACAGGTCGGCCAACGGCCCCGGCTCGACTTCGGCGTCAGTGGTGAGGAAGGCCAACATGGTGGCCATGTCGGGGGCCAGCATGCCCGCCCCCTTGGCCATGCCGGCCACCGTGAAGGTGGGGTACTCGATGAGCACCTCCTTGCGACCGGAGTCGGTGGTGAGGATGGCGGTGGCGGCGTCCTCGGCCGACCGGGTCGATGCGGACCGGGTGGCCACCAGGGCCGGTATCCCCTCCTCGATGGGGCCCATCGGCAACGGGATGCCGATGAGGCCGGTGGAGCAGACCAGGATGCGCTCGGCGGCCACGCCCAGGCCGGCGGCGGCGAACTCGCACATCCGCTGGGCGTCGGCCCGGCCCTGGGCACCGGTGGCGGCATTGGCGTTGCCGCTGCTGACCACGAACCCCGACGCCAGGCCTCCGCCCGCCTCCAGGTGGGCCCGGCTGACCTGGACCGGAGCCGCCGCGGCCCGGTTGGAGGTGAAGGTGGCCGCGGTCGGAACCGGCACGCCGTCGGTGGTGGCCACCAGGGCCAGGTCGAGGGCCCCGGAGGCCTTGATCCCCGAAGCCAGGCCGGCGGCGGTGAAGCCGGCCGGGGCGGTGATGCTCACGGGTACACCCCCGCCATCGGCAGCCCGGCGGCCTCGTCCAGGCCCAGGGCCAGGTTGGCGCACTGGACCGCTTGGCCGGCGGCCCCTTTGACCAGATTGTCGAGGGCCCCCATGGCCATCACCCAGCCGGTCCTCGGATCCACCCGGGCCGTGACGTGGACGCAGTTGGAGCCGCTGGTGGCCTTGGTCGAGGGAGGCTCGTCGGTGACCACCACGAAGGGCTCGTGGTCGTAGGCCTCGTGGAGGACGCCCAGGGCGTCGGCGGTGGTGGCGCCGGACGCCCCGCCCCCGGAGTCGGCCGGGCGCCCGTAACAGGTGGCCAGGATGCCCCGGACCATGGGGGCCAGGTGCGGCGTGAACAGCACCGGGGCGCCCAGGCCCTGCTCCATCTCCGGGGTGTGGCGGTGATCGAGTAGCCCGTAGGCCACGAAGTCCTCGTCCACCGCGCCGAAGTGGAGCCGGTCCGAGGCCGCCCGTCCGGCTCCCGACACCCCGCTGGCCGCGTCCACGATGAGCGGCGGCGCCGAGGAGCTGGCCCCGGCGATGAGCCCGGCCCGGATCAGGGGCCGCAGCGCCAGGATGGCCGCAGTGGGGAAGCAGCCCGGTGCGGCGATGAGGCGGGCCCCGTGCAGCTCGTCCCGGAATACCTCGGGAAGCCCGTAGACGAACTGATCCAGGAGCTCCGGGGCGGTGTGGCTCTCGTGGTACCAGACGGGATAGAGGTCGGGGTCGTGCAGCCGGAAGTCGGCGGCCAGGTCGACGACGACGCCCGCCGTCGGCAGCAGCTCAGGAACCAGGTGTTGGGACCGGCCATGGGGAAGGGCCAGGAACACCACGTCGAGGCCGTCGAGCTCGGAGGCCTCGGTGGGCGCGTACTCGAGGGTCGGGTAGGCCCCGGCCAGCGAGGGCGTATGCCGGGCCACCCGAGTCCCGGCGTTCTCCCCGGCGGTGGCCACCACCACCTCGAGATCCGGGTGGGCGGCACACAGCCGGAGCAGTTCGACGCCGGCATAGCCGGACGCCCCCACTACCCCGACCTTCATGGCTGCTCGCTCATCCCGGGCTCTCCGTCCCTGTCGTGGTCAACTGTGGTGCGCAGGCTGCCGGGGCAGGGTCTGCTGGTGCAGGGTCAGCTGGTGCGCCCGTGGCGGCGACCCGCGACCGGTTGCCGCTGGTCCTGTCCCTGCAAGTATATTCACATTTCTGCATGGATATGCAAGCCAGGGTCCTGACTCCCAACCCTTGACCCCGGGGAGCGGCCCTGGGTACGTTCACTCCAGCGCCTGTCGTGGTATCCCGATTTGCCGGTCACCGGGAGACAGCCCGCTCGAGCGGCCTCACTGGATCAATCCTGGGAGCACCGCTATGCCCTACCCCCACGCTGGACCGTCCGTACCCGCTGATCAAACCGTCGACGACGATGTCGGCGACGCCTTCCTCGATGCCCTGGTCGCCCACCTGCCCGAATTCCTGCCCACCTTCAGGGAGCTGGTCACAGCGGCCGACGACGACCCCGGGGACGTGGTCATCCTGTTGAATCTGGCCGACTTCGTGGGCGAGCATCTGGCCACCAGCGAGAAGCGGCCCACGGCGCTGGAGCGGGCTCTCGGGCTGATCGAGACCCTGATCGACTGCTCCGAAGATCCCGATGACACCGCCGACCTGGTGGGCATGGCGTTCTTCGACTCCTTCTCACCGGCGGACCGGGAGCGTCTGACGCCGTGGCTCGGGCCCCGTTCACTCCTGGCCCTCGAAGCGCTCGACGCCTCCTGGGAGTAGGGGCCGGGTCGTCCGGTCAGAGCGGAGTCGGTCGCCGGGGCCCGGGCCAGCCGGGCCCGGGCAATCAGCCGGAGTGGGCCGCCCCGGAACTGCTGCACGCTGAGCCGGGAGGAATGACCAGACCGTCTGCTCGCACGCCGACGGTGCGTCGCCCGACATAGGCGAGCGAGAGATCCAGCATCTGTTTGGCGTTGTTACCCGTCTCGGTGATGAACATCATGGTGATCGCACCATTCCGAGATATGGTGCCGGCGCCCACTTGGGGAAGCGCGCTCTCAGGCCGGCCCGCACACACTCAACCCCAGACACACCAGCGCCGCGCCGGCCACGGCCCTTTTCGCCAGCCTCGGGAAGGTCCGCCCACCAACCATGGGACCAGTCTTCCACGGTCTGGCCGGACCGGGCATGAACCGGCCCGGAGAGTCATAGGGTGACGTCATGCAGCTGGCCGTGGTCGGTATGGGAAACATGGGGCGGTCCTTCGCGGGCCTGGCGTTGGAGCGGGGCCACCAGGTCACGGTGTGGAACCGGTCGCCCGGCAAGAACGGGGAGGTGGTGGCCCGTGGTGCCGTCGAGGCCCGCTCGCTGGAGCAGTGCGCGGCAGGGACCGATGTGGTGCTGGTGGTGCTGGCCGATGACGCCGCACTGCTCGACGTCTGCTCCGGGCCGAACGGGCTACTGGCATCGCTCGGGCCTTCCACCGTGCTGGCCAACGTCAGCACGGTGGCGCCGGCGACCATCCGGGAGCTGGCCCAGGCCGGTCCGGACGACCGGGTCCTCGACGCCCCGGTGATGGGGTCACCGGAGAACGTGGCCGGCGGCTTCGCCCGCTTTCTGGTGGGCGGCCCGTCATCGACCATCACCTCCCTTGAGGCGCTGTGGAGCGACCTGGGATCCGGGTACGTCCACTGCGGCCCGGTCGGCACGGCGGCGACGATGAAGGTCATCGCCAACCTGGTCCTGATCACCGGGGTGACGGCGCTGGCCGAGGCCATTGCCACCGCCCGGGCCCAAGGCCTCCCCGACCAACTGCTGTCGGAGTTCTTCGCCGGCAGCCCGGTGGTGAGCGCGGCCACGTCCCTCCGACTGGGCAGCATTCTGGACGGAGCCCACCCGGGATGGTTCTCGCCGGCCCTGGCCCGTAAGGATGTCCGGCTGGCGGTGGGACTCGCCGAGGAGGCCGGGGTCGACGTCCGCATCGGCCCGGCCACCGACGCCCTGCTGACCACGGTGGTCGACAGTGGTCAGGAGTGGCCGGATTTCTCTGCGGTCATCGAAGCCCTGTCCTGAGCCCGGCCTCACCCACCCGGCCGCAAGGACCGGGACACTTCCTCAGCCGGTCAGCGAGTCAGCCGGTCAGCGATGTCAGCCGGTCAGCCGGTCAGCGACCGGAACGGCTACGACCCCGAGAAGATCCAACGGGTGGCTCCACCGGGCTCGGAGGTGGCCACAGCCATGGCCCGACGGAGCGTGATCCGGTAGATGGTCCACGGTGGCGGTCCGGCGGACGGGGCGCTGTACTCGGCGGTGAGGGCCCGGCCGCTGTCGTCCACCCGGGCCGGCCAACCCTGAGCGTTCCACTGGGAAGCCATGGCCGCCACCGTGGGCGGATCGGTAACGGGGTGGGCCTCACCCTCGACCACCAGATCGAACTGGTCGGTGGCCAGGCTGAGGGTGCAGCGCGGATCGCGGGAGACGTTCCGGGCCTTGCGGGTGTGCTCGCCGGTCTCGAACCAGAACGTTCCGTCGACCCATAGGGCCCCGACTCCGGTCACATGGGGGCTCCCGTCCTCGTTGATGGTGGCCAACCAACAGGTGTGACGATTGGGCCCGCCGGTCCCCGGTGCCTGGGTGGCACCCTGTTCGAGCCGGGCCTCGATGCGGCCCCACTCCACGGCGGGTAGTCGGTAGAGGTCTGCCAGGTTGATGGTCTCCATGACAGACAGACGGTCTTGCGGGCCGGTACTCATCGGTCCCTCACGTTACCGTCCGGGGCACCGCCGGCCCCGGCGACTTGGTCAGGGCCTGGTGGCGGCTCAGCGGAGCTGCGCCCCGTGCGCTTCCACCACGGCGTCGATGCAGGCCGAACGCAACTGCCCGATCTCCTCGTCGTCCAGCGTGTGGTCCAGGGCGCTGAAGCGGAGCCGGAAGGCCAGGCTGCGCGACCCCTCCGGCAGTGACGGGCCCCGGTACACGTCGAACAGGGTCACCGACTCCACCCGGTCCCCACCGGCACGGCGCAGTGTCCGTTCCACCGACCCGGCGGACTCCGACTCCTTGACCACGAAGGCCAGATCGATGTCGGACGACGGGAACCGGGTGACCGGCTGGGCCTCCTCGGACCGGCGGGCGACCCGCTGCTCGTCCAGGAGGATGTCGAGGTCCAGGTCGAGCCAGCCCAATCGTGGCGGGCGTCCGTCCGGATTGTAGAGACCGAACTCCGCCACCAGGGTCGGGTGGAGCTCACCGATGACGCCGATCACGGTCGGGCGGGCGCCGTTCGAAGCCGAGGGGCTCGTCACCGCGGCCGACCGGTGGGGATGAACAGCGCCGGCCACCACTCCGGCAGCCGATGGGTCACCCAACTCCCACTCGGCGATCCGGAAGGCGTCGGCGATGGTCCGCCAGGCCGCCACCGCCGTCCAGGCATCGTCGCCTCCTCCCGCGAAGACCGCACTCAGTCGTTCCGGGGCGTCGGCCGGTGGCCGGCCCCCCTCCTCGCCGGCCGGATCCCCATTGAGCCAGAACACGCTGCCCACCTCGAACAGTCGCACATCGCCCAGCCGGCGCTCGGTGTTGTGCAGAACGGCCCGGACCAACCCCGGAGCCATCGAGGCCCGCAGGAAGCGCTCCGACTCCACCAACGGATTGGTCACCTCCACATAGGGCGGTTCGAATCCTGCCGTCATCTGATCGTCCTGGGTGACGAAGGTGGCGGTCCACGCCTCGTGACATCCGATGCCGCACAGAACGTCCTTCATCAGTCGGCGCCGGTGTTGGAACCGGGTGAGCTGGCCCGGCTCGGGCCACGACGGCATCCGACGGGCGATCCTCGAGTAGCTGAAGGTTCGAGCCACCTCTTCGGCAATGTCGGCCTCTCCCATGGGGGCCGGGCGGATATCGGGCCGGTAGGTCGGCACGGTGACCCGCAACGGAGCCTGCTCCCCTTCTCCTTCGGGGACCGAAACGATGCCCAGGGGGGCCAACAGGTCGGCCATGGTGCGCGAGGTGAGCTCGGTGCCCAACAGTTGGTTGACCATGGACGGACGCACGGTGAGCTCGATCGGCGTCGGTACGTCACCCCGGATGTCGATCACGCCGTCAGCCACGGTCATGGCCGGGCCGGCGGTGAGAGCCAACAATTCACAGAACCGGTCGCCGGCCCGGTCGATCCCCTCGGGATCACACCCCCGTTCGAACCGGGCCGAGGCCTCGGTCCGCAACCCGAGCCGCTTGGACGTGCGGGCGATGGCCATGGGCACGAAGTAGGCCGCCTCCAGCAACACCCGGGAGGTGGTGTCACTGATCTCCGAGGAAGCACCACCCATCACCCCACCAATGCCCACCGGCGTCCGCTCCGCATCGCAGATCAGGCAGTCCTCACCGGTGTCCCCGAGCCCGGGACCGGGCCGTCCCAGCTGGCGCTCGACCCCGTCCAGGGTCACCAGCGTCTCGCCGGGAGTGGCCCGGCGCACCACCAGGCCGTGTCCGGGCAGGCGGTCGAGGTCGTAAGGGTGGGTGGGCTGACCGAGCTCGAGCATCACGTAGTTGGAGGCGTCCACCACGTTGTTGATCGGCCTCATCCCGGCCATGGTCAACCGGCGGGCCAGCCACTGGGGCGACGGGGCCACCTCGATGCCGGTGATGACCCGGGCTTGGAAGCGGGGGCACAGCTCCAGGTCCTCGACCTGGACGGTGGCCAGCGTGTCGATGGGAGGGCCGACGGGAGGCGACCCGTCACTGCCCCGGCCGTCAGAACCCGGACCGTTGGGCACCGGGCCCGACGACACCACCGGCGGCAAGGCATCCGTGGCGGGGATGGCGAAGGGCAGTCCCAAGCGGGCCGCCAGGTCGCGGGCCACTCCGGCCATGCTCCAGGCGTCGGGACGGTTGGCCTCGACGGCGATGTCGAAGATCACGTCGGGCTCGATTCCCAGGGCCTCGGTGAGGGCCTGGCCCACCCGGGCGCCGTCCACGTCGTTGAGGCGCAGGATCCCCTCGTGGTCCTCGGAGAGCTGGAGCTCCCGCCCCGAGCAGAGCATGCCGTTGGAGACCACCCCCTTCATCTTCCGACGGCCGATGGCGAACCCTCCGGGCAGAACGGCGCCGACCGGGGCCAACGGGACCAGGTCGCCGACCTCGAAGTTCCAGGCACCGCACACCACTTCGACCGGCCCGTCCCCGGCGTCGACCACCACCTTGCGGATCCGGTCGGCCCCTTCGATGGGAGTGATGTCCTCCACACCGACCACCACCACGTCGCCGAGGCCCTCCCCCACCACCTCGGTCTCCTCCACCACCAGCCCGAGGTCGTCGAGGGCCGCGGCCAGCTCAGCCGGCTCCCCTACGAAGGGGGCGAAGTCTCGAAGCCATGACAGTGGTACGCGCACGGAGGTCCCTTCAGTGCCGGCGCATCAGAATTGACGCAGGAAGCGGAGGTCGTTTTCGTTGAGGGCGCGCATGTCGGCGATCTGGTGGCGCATCTGCGCACACCGGTCGATCCCGAAGCCGAAGGCGAACCCACTCCACTCCTCGGGATCGATCCCCACCGCGGCGAACACGGCGGGGTCCAACATGCCGCAGCCCCCGAGCTCGATCCATCCGGTCTGGGAGCAGGTGCGACAGCCGTCCCCGTGGCAGATGGTGCAGGTCACCTCGTACTCCGCCGACGGCTCGGTGAACGGGAAGTACGCCGGCCGCAGCCGCGAATGGATGTCGGGGCCGAAGTAGGCCGTGGTGAACACCTCGATGGTCCCGGCCAGATCGGCGAAGCTGATCCCCCGGTCGACCACCAGGCCCTCGATCTGATGGAACACCGCCAGGTGACGGGCGTCCGGGGTGTCCCGCCGGTAGCAACGCCCGGGCATCACGGCATGGATGGGCAGCGTGTCGCGGGCCACCGCACCCTCCATGAGATGGATCTGCACCGGAGAGGTATGGGTGCGCAGCATGGTCGACTCCGGCGCGCCCAGGTTCAGATAGAAGGTGTCCCACATGCTCCGGGCCGGATGGGCCGGTGGGATGTTGAGGGCGCCGAAGTTGTACCAGTCGGTCTCGATCTCGGGGCCCTCGGCCACCTCGAATCCCATTCCGACGAAGACGTCCTCCAGGGCATCCCTGGTCAGGGAGACCAGGGACAGGTGGCCGCGTGTCGCCGGGGCCGGGATCGAACCGGGGATGTACTCGCTGAGGTCGATCCTGCTGCCGGCCAACTCGGCGGCCAGCTCTGCGGCGGCAATCTCCGACCGTCGGGTCTCCAGCCGCGCCTCGATGGTGGAGCGGACGTCGTGCAGCTGCTTCCCGAGCTCCCGCCGGGCCTCCGGGTCCAGGGCGCCCATCCGGCGCGAGGCCTGGGCCAGCGGCGACTTCTTGCCCGAGACCTCCGCCGTCACCTGGCGGATGTCCTCGGTGGTGCGGGCGTCGCCGATGGCGGCCAGGGCCTGGTCCTTGATGGCGTCCAGGTCGGGGGTCCCCGAATCGGGGGCGGCGCTCATCAGCCGCCACCTCCCTCGGATCCGCCGGTGCCGCCGGTGCCGCCGGTCCCGCCGGTCCCGCCGTCAACTCCACCCTCGGTTCCCTCAGACGGCTGGTGGGGGCTGACCGGGGCACCAGGCATGCCGGGCATCGTAGGACCCGGAGCCGTCGGGACGGCGGAAGCCGGGGTGGCGCCCCCGGCGAACGCCCCAGGCCCGCCCCCGGCCAGGGCCCCGATGGCCATTCCCGCCGCCCGCCGCTGCCGCAAGGCCTCGAAGCAGATGATGGCGGCCGCCACGCTGACATTGAGTGACTCGGCCCGGCCCACCATGGGGATGGAGATGCTCTCGTCCAGCTCCTGTCGCACCGACGGCCCCAGGCCCGAGGCCTCGTTGCCCACCACCAGGGCGGCCCGGCGACACCAGTCGAAGCCGGCGTAGTCCGATCCGCGGTGCACGTCGGTTCCGACGGTGATCATCCCCCAACGGCGAAGCTCAGCGAGGACCACGGCGGCCTCGCCACCTACCACCACCGGGGTATGGAAGATCGACCCGGCAGAGGCCCGCACGGTCTTGGGATTGGTGGGATCGACGGTCCCGTCGCAGCACACCACGGCGTCAACCCCGGCCGCGTCGGCAGTCCGGATCATGGTTCCGGCGTTGCCGGGATCGCGTACGTCGACACAGACCACCACCATCGTTGCCTCTCGGATGTCTTCCAGGACGGCCGGCGAGAACCCCACCACGGCCAGCACCGGTTGCGGGGTCACCGTGTCGGAGATCCGCTCGATGACCCCGGGGGCCAGGTCGAAGACCCGGACCCCGGTATCGAACACTCTCGCCACCACGTCGACCACCGCCGGGGTGGTCCGCCCGACCGGGGCCACATAGACCGCCTCGATCGGAGCCCCGGACTCGAGGGCCATGGACAGCAGCTCGGCGCCCTCCACCACCAGTGCCTGCTCGGTAGCCCGGAGGCTGCGCTTACGCAGGAGCTGGCGGACGCGGCGCACCCGGTGATGGGTGAAGGCCAGGCCGGTCTGACTCAGGAACCGGCCTCGGCGCCTGCCGGAGCAACGGCCAGCGCGTCGGTGGCCACCTGCACCAGCGAGGCGAAGGCTTCCGGCTCGGTCACGGCCAGGTCGGCCAGCACCTTGCGATCCACCTCGACGTCGGCCCGATGCAGCCCGGCGATGAGCCGGCTGTAGCTGGTCCCGTTGAGGCGGGCGGCGGCGTTGATCCGCTGGATCCAGAGCTGACGGAAGTCGCCTTTCCGGGCCCGACGGTCCCGGTAGGCGTACTGCATCGAGTGCATGACCTGCTCGTTGGCGGCGCGGAATGAACGGCTCTTGTTGCCGTAGTAACCCTGCGCCTGCTCGAGAACGGCACGGTGGTGCTTCTTGGCGTGTACTGCGCGCTTGACACGGGCCATGGTTGCTCCTTTTTCCTAGAGGTGTTCCTGGGGGCCTGATCGACGAGATCGGAGGCCCCGATCGAATGGGTTGTGTTGTGGGCGACCGGCCGTCCGGGTGGCTGCGACCGCTAGGCGCCATCGGCGTTGGCAGGGCTGCGAACCACCGGGGTGGCCGCCACCGACTCGGTCAGATCGTCGGCCCGCCGGTGCGGGCCGGCGAACCCGCTGCTACCGGCCGAGCATGCGCTTGACTTGGCGCACGTCACCGGGGGCGAAGTCGGTCTCACGGCCGAGCCGGCGCTTGCGCACGCTCGACTTGCCCTCCAGCAGATGGGAGCGAAAGGCCTTCCGACGGCGCAGGCGACCGGTTCCGGTCACCTTGATCCGCTTGCGGGCCCCACTGTCGGTCTTCATCTTCGGCATCGTGTTCTCCCTATCCTGCGCTCGACTCATCGGCCGGGGGCTGCTCTGCCACCGGCTCCGTTCCCACCGCTGCCTCTGCCGCCGGCTCTGCCTCTGCCGACGACTCGGTCTGTGTCACCGGCTCGGTCTGCGTCACCTGCTCGGTCTGTATCACCGGCTCGGTCTGTGCCGCCGGCTCTGCTGCTGCCTCTGCCACCGGTGTCGCAGCTGCGGCCTCCGGTGCCGTCCCGCTGCTCGGAGCGGACCCGTTGCCCTCGTGTCCCGGACCCCGGGACGCCGCCGACTGCTTGGCCCGCTTGTCCGGAGCCAGCACCATGACCATGTTCCGCCCATCCAGTCGGGGGGTGGCCTCGGACTTGCCCATCCCATCCATCTGCTCGGCGATGCGGTCCAGGATCTTCTTGCCCAGCTCCGGGTGGAAGACCTCCCGACCACGGAACATGATGGTGATCTTGACCTTGTGGCCCTCCTCGAGGAACTTGGCCACCTGCCGGGTCTTGGTGTCGAAGTCGCCCGGACCGATCTTGGGCCGGTACTTCATCTCCTTGATCCCTACATGGACCGCTTTACGCCTCGACTCCTTGGCCCGCTGGGCCGCATCGAACTTGAACTTCCCGTAGTCCATGATGCGGCACACCGGCGGGTTGGCCCCCGGAGCGACCTCGACGAGGTCCAGGTCCAGCTGCCGGGCGATGGCCAGGGCCTCGGGTAGCAGCTTGATCCCCAGCTGCTCTCCATCGGGGTCGACCAGGCGCACCTCGCGGGCGCGGATGCGATCGTTGATGCGGGTCTCATTGGTGGTGACGGTGGCTGCTATTCGACTCTCCTCGGTCTTCGGGCCACGGACTTCCCGTGCCCTCATCAAGGAGCGGAGCCACACCGATCATGCCGACTTCACGTCGGCGACCGGTCCCATTGACCCGGCGCACACCGACATACTGCCCGGTGGCCGGGTGGGAGTCCTCGACTGGAGTACTCCGCTTCCTCGTCTATCAGTGCTTTAGGCTACCAGTCGTGAGCTCTCTTTGGACACCCGATGGTGAGCGCCCGGTCGGGCGACCAGCAGCAACCGGCGGTGCCGGGTCCCCTCCGGGGGCCGGTGCACCTCCCGGATCGGGCTCGGGCGGGCCCGACCAGCCCTCCGACATGGACGAGGCCGAGCTGGCCCGTCAGATGGAGGCCATGCGGGCCGAGCTGGTCAATTCGCCGGTCGAGGTGGTGGTGGCCAACCACTGCTACGGGCTGTTCGAGCTGGCTGCGGTGTACCTGTCCCAGCAGCCGGCCATGTTGACCCAGGCCCGCCTGGCCATCGACGCCCTGGGCTGCCTGGTCAGCGGGCTGGAGGGCCGCCTGGGCGACACCGAGGAGCAGCTCCGGGACGGCCTGAGCCAGCTGCGGCTGGCCTACGTGCAGATCGACGGGGCCCAGCGGGTGGGGGCCGAGGTGGCCGCGGCGGCCGGGGTCAACGGGGAGTCCACCTTCGACCCGGGGCCCACCGGCACCGCGGGCAGCGCGGTCGACACCGATAACGGGGGCGCCGGATCGGATCCGGCCGGGTCGGACGCGGAGACTGAGAACGACGCTCCCGGGTGAGTGGGGGCGGCGACGGCGACCCGGGCCAGCCGACCGGAGGTGAGCCGGCGGCGGTCAGCCGCTCCTCGGGCCCACTGGGGGGCATAGACGGCTCCCGGGTCCGGAGCTTCCTCGGACTCTCGATCGGGCTGGTCGGCCCCCGGGCCAACCTGGCCGTGTCCGGGGTGCTGATCACCCTGTTCGTCCAGCAACGGGCCTCCAGCGCCCTGGCCGTCACCTTCGCCCTCACCGCCGACCGCCTGGTCAGCTGGGTCACCTATCCGGTGGCCGGGCGGCTGAGCGACCGGACCCAGAGCCGGGTGGGGCGCCGGACGCCGTACATGGCGGGAAGCCTGATCATCATGGGCATCGCCACCTGGATGTTCACCGTGGTCAGTGGCTACTGGCTGTTGGTGCTGATGATCCTCATCGCCGGCCAGGCCTCGGCCACCTTCACCCTCACCAACGTGGCGGTGGTGCCCGAGGTGTTCGGCCGGAGCCGTTGGATCAAGGCCCTGCTGCTCACCACGGTCCTGGGCACCATCGCCAGCCTGGCCATCAAGGGGACGGTGATCGCCAGCTGGAACCAGCACGATCCGTCGACCTGGAACCTGCCGTTCCAGATAGCGGGGGCCATCCTGGTGGGCGTGGGGATCGCCGTGCTGGTGCTGGTGCGCGAGGCCCCCACCGCCACCTACGGCGCCGAGGTCGACCGCAAGCAGCGGGCCCGGCCCACCCGTGACGAGATCCGGGACATCCTGGCCGGGCCCAACGCCAAGGTGCTGGTGGGGGGATCGCTGCTCTTCTGGTCCGGGGTGGGGTCGACGGCCTACGTGGCCATCCTGTTCTTCCAGAAGATCCTGCACGCCGGAGCCAGCGCCCAGACCATCGCCGGCCTGGCCACCGGGCTCCCGGTGTTCATCATCGGCATCGCCCTGGGGATCCCGCTCAGCCGGTGGCTGACCCCCATGCAGTTGGCCATCGGCGCCCCCTTGGCCGGGGCGGTCCTGACCGGGGTGCAGTACTTCGACACCCATCTGTGGCAGGCGGTGGTGCTGAGCTACATCGGGGCCCCACTGGTCGGCGCCTACATCATCGTGATGGCCCCCCTGCTCCTCCAGCTCCTGCCCCGGGCCGGGGGGCTGGGCGAACGGATCGGGGTGCTACTGGCGCCGTTCAACCTGTGCAGCGTGGTGCTGGCCTACGTGGCCGCGGTGGTCATCGACGCCACCGGCAACTACCGGCTCATCTGGATCTTCCCGGCGGCCACGGGTCTGGGACAGGCCCTGGTCAACTGCTGGCTCAAGTACCCGGCCCGAAAAGCGTCCAGTCCGGACATGGTGGGGCAACTGTGGAAGTGGAGCGTGGTGCAGGCCGAGTCGCTGGCCGAGACGGGGTTGCTCACCGGTCTCCTGGCGGCGCCTCTTCTCGGCGTCGTGACCGAGGAGGACGCTGACAGCGCCGTGGTCATCGACATGGCTCGCAACATCCTCGGGAATCCCTACGAAGTGGACGGGGAGGGCGACGGGGAGGGCGAGGGCGAGGGCGGAGACGGGGAGGACGGGAGCGGCGACCCGCAGGCCCTGAACGGTGCGGACCCGACGGACGGATCAGTTCAGTGGGGCGACTCGCCGCCACTTGGATCGGCGGACAACTCGACAGGTGGTGGTTCGAAGACCGGGGACTCGGCGACCGGGGCCTCCGGGACCGAAGACCCCACCGATGTCGACCCGGCCCCCGTGCCATCGTTGGGCGTCGACCCGCTCACCGACCAGTCGAACGGCGCAGGGAGCCCGCTCCCGAGGCCCGGTGGTGACCCCGATGCCACCTCGGAGGTTCCCGGGTCCGGCACCGGTATCGATCCCGACTCGGCGTAGACCCTGGCCGCCAACCTGCCTCCCAGAGCCCCCACATCCACGGTGGCCTCCACCGGAGCCAGGGTCGATCCCGGTGACACCACCCCCGGCAGCGGTCGGACGTAACGGGCCTCGAGACGACCCAGCCGGCCGGCGGCGATCACGAAGGCCACCACCGTCCCCACCGCGATGGTGCGGGAGCCGTCGGTGATGGCCGTGCAGTGGAAGCCCACCCTCCGCCCCGGCCCGTACTCCACCACGCCCAGCCCGCGGGGATCGTCGAACTCCACCACATCGCCGACCAGGGGAGCCTTCCCCACCGGGATCAGATCGACCGGTCCTGTCCACACCGGGGGGCTCACCGCAGGGATCCCTCCGGGCTCACCGGTCCGACCGGAGCCGACAGGTCTGCCGCCATGCCCGGCTCCCCCGGCTCTGCCGCCATCAGCGGCTCTGCCGCCATCAGCTGCCCGACCGGCCTCAATGGACGATCTTCGACAGGGCCAACTCGATGATGTCGGTGGCACCGCGGTCCTTCAGGGCCGGGATGAGCACGTTGATCTCCGACTTCGGCACCACCGTCTCCACCGCATACCCGCCCCCACCGAACAGCTCCGACACCGTCGGCGACCGCAGTGAGGGCAGCACCTCGATGACCTCGGGGAGTTGCGCCGCGGCCACGTTGAGCTTGACCAGGACCTTCCCCCGGGCCTCCAGCGAGCCCTCCAGCAACGTGAACAGCTGGTCCATGGCGTGGCGCTTGTCGGGGTCCTTGGCCGCGGCGGGGTTGGCGATCAACTCGGTGTGGGACACCAGCAGGGTCTCGACGATCTTGAGCCCGGCGGCCCGGAGGGCCCCTCCGGTCTCGGTGATCTCCACCACGCAGTCGGCGATGTCGGGCACCTTGGCCTCGGTGGCCCCGTAGGACAGGCTGACCTCGGCGTTGACGCCGTGTTCGGCGAAGTACCGGCGGGTCAGCTCGGGATACTCGGTCGACACCCGCAGGGCCCCGGCGGCGCCGTGGCCCGAGCCGGCCAGATCGGCCACCGAGGACACCGGGGAGTCCATGGGCACGGCCAGCACCACCCGGATGGGATTGGCGGTGGCCTTGGAGTAGCGCAGGACGCCGAGAGAGGTCACGTCGCTCCCCCGCTCCTCCACCCAGTCACGCCCGGTGATCCCGATGTCGAACAGCCCGTCGGCCACGTACAGCGGGATCTCCTGGGGTCGCAGGATCCGGACCTCGTCGATGCGGGGGTCGTCGATGGCCGCCCGGTAGTCCACGCTGGACGAGCGGATCACCCCCAGGTCGGCCGAGGCGAACAGCTCGAGGGTGGCCCGTTCCAGGGACCCCTTGGGGAGCACCAGGCGCAGCATCAGCGCTTCCCGACGCCGAACCCGACCCGGCGCCCGGACGAAGCCGCCGCCACCGATCGCAGCACCCCGACCGTGTCGATGGCCGTCCGGGCCGCTTCGCGCCCCTTGTTCGACTCGTCCTCTGCCGAGCGCACCAGCGCCTGGTCGATGGTCTCGGTGGTCAGTACGCCGAAGACCACCGGCATCCCGGTGTCCAGCTGCACCCGTTGCAGCCCCGAGGCGCACTCGCCGGCCACGAACTCGTAGTGACCGGTGTCCCCTCGGATCACCGCGCCCAGGCAGATCACCGCGTCCACCGCGCCCGAGCGGGCCAGCTCCTGGGCCACCACCGGGAGCTCGAAGGCGCCCGGCACCCACGCCACGATGGCCGTGGCCAGATCGCAGCCCGACTCCTCCAGGGCGTCCAGGGCCCCGGACAGCAGACGGTAGGTGATCCCGCCGTTGAACTCGGCGCACGCCAGGCCGACCCGGGGCCTGCCGGTGGCCGAGGTGTCGCCACGATCGCTGTCGCCGTCCAGGGCGGTGCCCACCCTGGCAGCGGCTCGTTCTTTGGCGTCGGGGGGGAGAAGGGTCAGATCAGAGGACGTCATCGAGTCCTTCGAGGAGGTGGCCCATCCGTTCCCGCTTGGTCCGGAGATACTCGATGTTCTCCGGGGTGGGGGTGGGTTGCAGGTTCACCCGCTCGACGATATCGAGTCCGAAGCCCTCCAGCCCGCCATACTTGGTCGGGTTGTTGGTCATGAGGCGCATGGTGGTGACCCCCAGGTCGACCAGGATCTGCGCCCCGATCCCGTACTCCCGGGAGTCGGCGGGCAGGCCGAGCTCGAGATTGGCGTCCACGGTGTCGAACCCCTCCTCTTGGAGGTTGTAGGCCCGGAGCTTGTGGGCCAGGCCGATCCCCCGGCCCTCGTGGCCCCGGAGGTACACGATGACCCCGCTGCCGTTTTCGGCGATGGCGGCCATGGCCGCCTGGAGCTGCGGGCCGCAGTCACAGCGGGCCGACCCGAAGACGTCGCCGGTCAGGCACTCGCTGTGCACCCGGACCAGCACGTTGGGCTGGCCGGCCACGTTCCCTTTGACCAGGGCCACATGGTGCTCCCCGTCGAGCACCGACTCGTAGGCGTACACCGTGAACTCCCCGTAGTCGGTGGGGATGCGGGCACCCTCGAGCCGGCGGACCAGCTTGTCCTTCTGCCGCCGGTAGCGGATGAGCTCGGCGATGGAGATGAGGTGGAGCTGATGCCGCTCGGCGAACTCCATGAGCTCGGGGAGGCGGGCCATACCGGTCTTGTCCTGGCTCACCACCTCGCACAGCACCCCGACCGGCGACATCCCGGCCGCCCGGGCCAGGTCCACGGCGGCCTCGGTGTGGCCGGCCCGCTTGAGGACCCCGCCCGGTCGGTAGCGGAGCGGGAAGATGTGGCCCGGCCGGTTGAGATCGCTGGGGCGGATGTGGGGGTCGGCCAGGGCCTTGATGGTGGCGGCGCGGTCCGACGCCGAAATCCCCGTCGACGTCCCGTGCCGGTAGTCCACACTCACGGTGAAGGCCGTCCGCTGCACCTCGGTGTTGGCCGTGACCATGAGGGGCAGGTCGAGCTGCTCGACCCGCTCGGGGGTCAACGGCACGCAGATGAGACCGGAGGTATGGGCCAGGAAGAAGGCGATCTTCTCGGGGGTGACCGCGTCGGCGGCCATGATCAGGTCCCCTTCGTTCTCTCGGTCTTCGTCGTCCACCACGACGACGATCTCACCGCGACCGACCGCCTCGATGGCATCCTCAACCGATGAAAAGGGCATGGACCCTTGGTCTCCTTGTGTTCTCTACATCCGGCTGCAGTGTGGACGGCGGGCCCCGGCGCAGCCTCAGACCGGAGACCAACTGTTCTTAATGTCGGCTGGCACGGCGCCGGCCTTAGGTATTTTCTCGATCCGAACCAAGGGCGTCAGCGTTCGGCGGCGGCCAGATCGACCCTCAAATCACCCTCCAGGCTAGTCACCGAGCGCACTTGTCCACGCCAAAGGCCCGCGATGGTGGCCACCCCCGGGCCGGCGAACAGCGGTCGGGCGTCGTCCCCCCCGAACAGCGCCGGGGCCAGGTACAGCACGTACCGGTCCACCAGGCCGGCCTGGTGGAACGAGTGGGCCACGCGCGGCCCCCCCTCCACCAGGAGCTGCACGATGCCGTCCCGCCCCAGCTGGTCCAGGACCGCTTCCAGCTCCCCACCCATCTCCCGGGCCGGCTGCACGGCGGCGTCGGCCGGGGCCCGGCCCAGGACCACCCGGGCCGGTTGGTCGTCGGGTCCCCGGAAGAACGGGTCCTCGGGCGGGAGCCGGACGGTCAGGGCCGGGTCGTCCACCCGGACGGTCCCCGCCCCGACCAGTACGGCGTCGGACTGGGCCCGCAACCGGTGGGCGTCCAGGCGGGCGGCGGGACCGGTGATCCACCGGCTGGTGCCGTCGGGCGCCGCCGTGCGCCCGTCCAGTGATGCCGCCAGCTTGAGGACCACCCAGGGGCGGCCGGTCCGCCGGTGCGTGAGGTAGGCGGCCAGCTGCTCGCCGGCGGCCTCGGCCCCCACCCCGACCTCGACCTCGAGGCCGGCGGCCCGGAGGGCGGCGATCCCCCGGCCCTGGACCCGGGGATCGGGGTCCTCCAGGGCCACCACCACCCGCCGGATCCCGGCGGTGATGACGGCGTCGGTGCAGGGCGGGGTCCGCCCGTGGTGGGCACACGGCTCGAGGGTCACGTAGAGGGTGCCCGAGCGGGCCAGCTCCCCGGCTGCTCGCAGGGCGGACACTTCGGCATGGTCCCCTCCGGGAGGAGCGGTGGACCCGGCGAACCAGGACTCTGGCCCGGCCGGGGTGGCGCCGTCGGGTGCGGGCACCACCACCGCTCCCACCCACGGGTTGGGCGATGTGTGGCCCCGCGCCGCTTCGGCCGCCTCGGCGGCGCGGGCCATCCACTCGACATCGCTCCGGGCCCCGGGTTCGGTGGCTGGGCTCAGGACGGCGCCCCCGTCACGGCATGGCGGGCGGCGGCCAGGATGTCGCGGGCGGCGTCCAACGGGTGGGGCCGCCCGAAGACCGCCGATCCGGCCACGAAGACGTTGGCGCCCGAGCGGGCCGCCTCGACCACCGTGTGCTCATCGACCCCACCGTCGACTTCCACGTCGAGGGTCAGGCCGGCATCGAGGGCGGCCCGGCGGACCTGGTGGACCTTGGGCATGACATCGGCGATGAAGGACTGCCCGCCGAACCCCGGGAACACCGTCATGCACAGGATCATGTCCACCCGGTCCAAGTAGGGCTCGATGGCCTCGAAGGGGGTGTCGGGGTTGGCGGCCAGGCCCACCCGGAGGCCCAGGTCGCGCATCTGGGCGATCAGGGCTGCCGTCTCGCCCACCTCGACGTGGACGGTGCAGCCGTCGGAGCCGGCGTCGCGGAACGCTTCGAGGTACCTGGCCGGCTCGGTGATCATCAGGTGGGTGTCGAAGAACAGATCGGTGTGCTCCCGGAGGGAGGTCACCACCGGCGGGCCGATGGTCAGGTTGGGGACGAAGTGGCCGTCCATCACGTCGACATGGAGCCACTCCGAGCCCGGGGCGACCGTCTCGATGGCTTCGGACAACGCCCCGAAGTCAGCCGAGAGGATCGAGGGGGCTACCCGCAACTCGGGCGTGCTGGGCGGAACTGTCGAACTCGGTTTGATGCCACGACAACCTACGCGCTCACCGCCACCGGTATGGCCGAACCGTCATTGCCGGTGATCCTCCGGCCGGACCGCTCCCTTCCCCAGTCCTTCCCCGCTCACTTCCCCAGTCACTTCCCCACTCACTTCCCCACTCACTCCCCCAGGCGCTCGTCGGGGCCGGGACGGATGCCACGGAGCCACTCCTCGGCCGCCATCGGGCGCTTCCCCTCGGCCTGGACCGTCACCAAGCGGACCCGGGTGCCCCGGCCGCAGACCACGTCCTGTCCATCGAGCCGACCCGGCCCAGTGGAAGCGTTGGTAGGACCGGCCGCGTCCGGGGCGCCGCCTGGACCAGCTGGAGCGGGGTGCCCGGCACCGGGCTGCACCCCGGTGGCCTGTAGGACATGCAGGCGTCGTCCCCGGAAGGTGGTCCAGGCCCGGCCCAACCGGATCACCCTTCGTACCTGGACCGCGGGCTGCTCCCAGCGGATCTCGAGCTCGGCGGGAAGGACCTTCTCGGCGTAGGACGGCTCCCCTTTCTGGTCCTGGGGGATGGGCAGCCCCCGCAGGCCTCCGGCCAGGTACTCGACCAGCAGTTGGCATCCCAGGACCACCAGCCGTGAGCGCAGCTCGTCGGCCGTCTCCTCCTCGTCGATCTCAGTGTCGGCCTCGGCGTAGATGGGACCGGTGTCCAGACCGGCCTCCACGGCCATGAGGCAGACCCCGGTCTCCGAGTCCCCCTCCAGGATGGCCCGCTCCACCGGTGCCGCCCCTCGCCACCGGGGCAGCATCGAGAAGTGGAGATTGACCATGGGGAGCCGCTCGAGCACCGCCACCGGAATGATCCGCCCATAGGCCACCACCACCCCGAGCTCCGCTCCCGCCTCCACCGCCGGGTCGAGGGAGTCGACCACCTCGAGTCCCAGTTCGAGGGCGGCCGCCTTCACCGGACTGGGAGTAAGCCCGCTTCCCCGGCCACGCCGCCGATCGGGTCGGGACACCACCAACGCCACGTCGTGTCCCGCATCCACCAGGGTTCGCAGCGGGAGCACCGCCGCCTCGGGAGTCCCCAGAAATACCAGCCGGGCCATGGGCAGTGACGCTACCGGTCCCAGCCTGCAGGGTCGGACTTGAAGCGGCCGGTCAGAGCCGACCGGCTGTCAGACCCGAGCCGGCCGTCAGACCCGAGCCGGCTGACAGACTCGAGCCGGCTGTCAGACTCGAGCCGGCTGTCAGACCTGGCGCTCGCTGCCGGCCGAGACCAGCTTGGCCTCCATCGCCGCGGTATCCAGGCCCATGGAGCGGTCGCGCAGCACCCGGAGGGCCAACTTGCGGGCGTCATCATCCAGCCGCTCGACCATCAACACCCCGTCCAGATGGTCGACCTCGTGGAGGAACACCCGGCCGAGGAAATCGTCGGCCTCGATGGACACCTCTTCACCATCCAGGTCGTAGCCCTTGATGTGCACCTCGTTGGGCCGGACGATCCCCAGTCGCAGCCCGGGGATGGAGAGGCATCCCTCATCGTGGTACCACTCGCCTCCGGTCTCCACGATGACCGGATTGACGATGACCTCGGGTCCGTCACCCACGTCATAGACGAACAGGCGCTTGCCGATCCCCACCTGGGTGGCGGCCAGCCCGGCCCCCTCCGAGTCGTACATGGTCTCCACCATGTCGTCGACCAACTTGACCAGCGAGCCGTCGACCCCGTCGACCGGCTGGGCCACCTGCTTGAGTGCCGGGTCCCCGAAGACCCGCACGGAATACGCGGACATGCCCGACAGTGTACGGGCCGTACCCGAGGCGCTGTCGACGGTCCCCGGGGGTCAGGTGTCGGTGGGATCGACCTCCACCCGGAGGCGACCGGGCGGGCGCGGCACCGCGGCCAGCGCGTCACACAGGACCACGTGGTCGGGAGCCCGGGCCAACCAGCGGTCGGTGTCCATCGAGGACACCTCCACGGTGCCGACGGCGCCCAGCCCTTCGGCATAGGCCGCGCTCCCGGCGCCCCGGAGCAGGGCCAGGGCCCCGAAGGGAGGCAGCCCCAGTTCCTCCCGCAGCCGGGCTTCGGGCTGAGCCAACAGGCCCGGGTCGGCCCGGCCGGCCGCCAGCAGTGCCTCGTGCCCGGGGATCCGGGTCTGGACCAGTACCCGGCCACCGCCGTCGCGCCCCCGACCAGCCGGGACGCCCGGGCCAGGAGGGCCAGTGTCTCCTCACCGGCGGCGAATCTCGGGGCCAGCAGGTGTTGGTCGATGTCGAGGAACGCCACCGTGCCGGCCTGGCTGACCCGGTGCAAGGCGGCCTCGGTGCCGACCACCAGCCGGGCGTCGGCGCCGTGGCCGGGCTCGCTGGTGGCGGTGATCTCGTTGGCCTCCACCCCGGCCAGGGCCGAGAGCTCCTCCACGGCCCGGGAGACCCCGATGCGGAGTGCCTTCAACCGGGTGGAGTCGCACTCGGCGCAGACCGCCGGTCGGCTCTCGCCACACCGGCGACAGTGCAGACCGCCGGCCGCCTCGTCCTGGACCACCGGTCCGCCGCAACGGGTGCAACGGGCCAGAGCGCCGCAGTGGGCACAAGCCAGCAGCCGGATGCGACCGGTCCGGTTGAGGATGCACACCACCCGTCCGTCGGGTCGTTCCAGTCCCGATCGGACCGCACGGACCAGGCGCTCGGAGAACAGTCCGGTGCGGGGGTCATCACCGGTGCGGTCGATCACCTCGACGACCGGCCACCCCCGACGTTCCACCGCCCGGGCCGTGGTGACCAACCGGCGTCCGTGAGCCAGCGCCACCGGCGGGCACGGCGAGATCAGGACCACCGGCCCTCCATCCCGACGGCCCCGCTCCACCACCACGTCAACCGCCGACCAGGTGGGAGCGCGCTCCTCCCGGTAGGCCTCGTCGTGGGCGTCGAGCACCACCGCCGCCCGCAGCCGGCTCAACGGGGCCCACGCCGCCACCCGGGTGCCCACCACCACCCGGCTTCCGGAGGCGGCCTCCTCCCACTGATCGGGAAGGAGGGCCACGGGTAGGCCGGCGACAGCCAGACGGGTGGCCACCTGACCGGCGCGCCCGTGGGACGGGGCCAGCACCAGGACCGAGGCCGGTCCCATCCGGTGGATGAGCTCGAAGACCACCAGCGTGGCGTCCAGAGCCGGGGCCAGCCGCACCACGGAACAGTCGGCCGTTGCGGCCAAGGCATCGTCGACGATGGCCACCGAGCCCCCGCCGGGTGAGGGCGGGCGCGGGCCGTCTGATGCCCGGCCGCCGGCGTCGGGACGGAAGCGGGCTGGGCCCATCCGGACCACCCGGTTCGGTGACGCCGTGCCGAGGAACGACGACACCGGGCCGGCCCACCGCCATGCTGCCCACTGGGCCAGCGCCACCACCGCCGGGGGTGGGCCGGCACCGCTGGAGGCCGCGATGGGCTTGGGCGAGACCCCGGGCGTGGGGCCGACGTCGTCCTCCACCACCCAGCCACCGACCCGCCGGCCATGGAGTTCGACCCGCACCCGGGCACCCACGCCGATCTGCGCCGCCAGCCGCTCGGGAACCGAGTAGTCGAACTGTCGGTGGATGGCCGGGACGTCGGGCACCACCCGTACGATCCGATCCCTGGCACCCACCGACGCCGATGCCCCTGGCGCCGGGCCCTCTTGCTCCGCGGCTCCCGGCGCCGCGCCTTCCGACGCCGCGATCCCTGACGCCGCCGTGTCGCTCAGAGCCCGAGAGCCTGCTTCAAGTCATCGGCCCGCGAGGTGTCCTCCCACGTGAACTCCTTCTCGGAGCGACCGAAGTGGCCGTAGGCCGCAGTCTTGCGGTAGATCGGCCGCTTGAGGTCGAGGTCCCGCACGATGGCCGCCGGGCGCAGGTCGAACACCTCGTCCACCACCCGGGCGATGTGGGCCGGATCGACCCGCTCGGTGCCGAACGTCTCCACCAGCACCGACACCGGGCGGGCCACGCCGATGGCGTAGGCCACCTGGACCTCACACCGGGTCGCCGCTCCCGCCGCCACCAGGTTCTTGGCCACCCACCGGGCGGCGTAGGCCGCCGAGCGGTCGACCTTGGAAGGGTCCTTGCCGGAGAACGCACCGCCGCCGTGCCGGGCCATGCCGCCGTAGGTGTCCACGATGATCTTCCGCCCGGTGAGGCCGGTGTCGGCGTGGGGCCCACCGAGCTCGAACACACCGGTGGGGTTGGCCAGGATGCGGAGGTTGCTGGCATCCAACTCCGGCGGGAGCAGCGGGTTGATCACGTTGTCGCGGAGGTCGGGCAGCAACAGGGTCTCCAGGTCGACACCGGGATCGTGCTGGGTCGAGATGAGCACGGTCTCCAGGGCCACCGGCCTGCCGTCCTCGTAGGTCACGCTCACCTGGGTCTTGCCGTCGGGGCGCAGGTAGGGGAGCACCCCGACCCGTCGCACCTGGGCCAGCCGCTGGGCCAGACGGTGGGCCAACCAGATGGGAAGGGGCATCAGGTCCGGGGTCTCGTCGCAGGCGTACCCGAACATCATCCCCTGGTCGCCCGCCCCTTGGGCGTTGAGCACATCCTCGCCCCCGGTGCCGGCCCGCACCTCGAAGGCGTTGTCGACACCCTGGCCGATGTTGGGCGACTGCTCGTCGATCGACACGATGACGCCACAGGTGCGGCCGTCGATGCCGTAGGCGTCGTCGTCGTAGCCGATGTCGACCACGGTCTTGCGCACCAACCGGGGGATGTCCACATACGTGGTGGTGGTGATCTCACCCGCTACCAGCACCAGGCCGGTGGTCAACAGGGTCTCGCACGCCACCCGGCTGTCCGGGTCCTCGGCCAGCATGGCGTCGAGCACGGAGTCAGAGATCTGGTCCGCCATCTTGTCGGGGTGTCCTTCAGTCACCGATTCCGACGTGAAGGTGTATCGGGTGCTCACGGGTGGTTCCAATCTGATAGGGGGCATTCGCCCGGGAGGGGCCGAGACCACAGCAGGACCAGGTCGCAGGGGCGCCCCGGTCCCGCCGTCGCAGACGCCCGAGTCATGGTGCCGACAACAGCACGCCCACCCTATCCAAGATGGCCTCGGCCACGGCAGTCTTGGTGCGCAGAGAGAGGGTCTCGGCCGACCCGTCGGCACCGAAGATGGTGACCTCGTTGGTGTCGTGGTCGAACCCGGCGCCGGGCGCCGACACGTCGTTGGCCACCATCAGGTCGGCCCCCTTGGCCACCAGCTTCGATCGGGCCCGCTCGCCCACGTGGTCGGTTTCGGCCGCGAATCCCACCAGCACCTGACCGGGGCGGTGCCGTCGCCCCAGCTCAGCGAGGATGTCGGCGGTGGGCTCGAGGATCAGGTCCGGGATGCCGTCGGCCTTGTGCAGCTTGGTGTCGGTGACCACTTTGGGCCGGAAGTCGGCCACCGCCGCCGCCATGATGACCACGTCGGCCTGCTCGGCGCGGGCCAGCACCGACGCCTCCATCTCCGCCGCCGTCTCCACCCGTTCGACGGTCACCCCCGGTGGTACCGGCCGGCTGCTGGTGGTGACCAGCACCACGTCAGCGCCGCGCCGGGCCGCGGCGTCGGCCAGGGCATGGCCCTGCTTCCCCGAGGAGCGATTGGTGATGAAGCGCACCGGGTCGATGGGCTCCCGGGTGCCACCGGCCGAGACCACGATGCGCAGCCCGGCCAGGTCGGTCGAGGTCGGTACGCCACCACGCCCAGCCTGCGCCCCGGTCCCCCCGGGCGCCGAGTTCCCCCCGGGAACCCCAGTCCGCCCCAGGGCCTCCAGCGCTTCGAGGACCCGCGCCACGATCACCGACGGCTCGGCCATCCGGCCGGTACCGACGTCACCTCCCGCCAGTCGACCGTCCTCGGGGTCCACCACGCCCACACCACGCGACCGCAGGACGGAGAGGTTGTGTTGCACCGCCGGGTGCTCCCACATCTCGGTGTGCATGGCCGGGCACACCAGCACCGGGGCCACCGTGGCCAACAAGGTGGCCGTCAACAGGTCATCGGCCATGCCGGCGGTGTAGCGGGCCAGCAGGTCGGCGGTAGCCGGTGCCACCACGATGAGATCGGCGTGTTGACCGAGGCGGGTGTGGGGAATGGGCGACAGCTCATCCCACAGGGTGATCTGGGCGGGCTCGGAACCGAGGGCGTCGAAGGTCGCCTTGCCCACGAACCGGGTGGCCCGCTCGGTCAGGACCGGCGCCACGTGGACTCCCGCGTCGACGAGGCGCCGACAGACTTCGACGGCCTTGTAGGCGGCGATCCCGGCCGACACGCCGAGCACCACGAACGGCTTGTCGCCGGGGCCTTCCGACGTCACGACCACGTCCATCGCCCCCTTACCCGGCCGGATTCGGCCAGCTAGTCGGCGGTCCCGTCCGGAACCGGCTCGGTGACCTCTGCGACCTCCGCGACCTCCACGACATCGCCGGCTCCCTCTCCCTCCAAGAGCGCCAGAGCGGCCGCCTCGGCCAGGGCCACCTCTTCGGGGTCGGGACGGGTATAGGTGGCCTTGCCGGCGGCCACCTCTTCGAAGGCGATCGACAAGGGCTTGCCGGAGACCGAGGCCACCTGGGGCGGCACCACGACTCCGAGTCCCTCACCGAGGGAGTTGTAGTAGCTGTTGACCTGCCGGGCCCGACGCGAGGCCAGCGCCACCAGGGTGAACTTGGAGTCGACTTTGTCGAGCAGTTCCTCGATGGGCGGGTCCATGAGTGTGATCTGAGTCTGAGCCATCACGATCCTTCGGCTTGGTCGTCGGGTGCGGTGCCAGGGGTGGGGAACGGCGATTTGTCGGCACCGCCGGCAGATCCACCACCGGCTGCACCGCTCTGGGCGGCCAACCGGTAGCTGTCCACTATACCGGCCACCTCGGCCGTGGCCTGCGCAATGTCGTGATTGACCACCACGGCATTGGCGATGGCCAGCCCTTTTCGCTCCTCATCGGCGCCCGCCTCGAGCCGCTGACGGATGTGTTCCTCGTCGTCCCCCCGGGCCCGTAACCGGGCTTCCTGGGCCACCGGGGACGGGGCCTTCAACAGGATCAGGGCGGCGTCCGGGCGCAGGCGGTGGACGGTCAAGGCCCCCTGGAGGTCGATCTCGAGCAGCACATCACGGCCGCCGTCCGGTTCGATCAGCGGTGTGCCGTACAGGTTGCCGAGGAACTCGGCCGACTCGAAGAATCCCCCGGCCCGTTGGTGGGCTTCGAAGGTGGGACGGTCGACGAACACATAGGCATCGTCGGGTTCGCCCGGCCGCTGGGCCCGCGTGGTCCACGATCGGCTCAGCCGGAGGTTGGGGTCCTGGCTGACCAGGCGCTCGGCAATGGTTCCCTTGCCGACCCCACCGGCACCGAACAACACGAATGTCAGTGGTGCCCCATGGGCCGGGGCCCGCCCCGGCGTGATGTCGTTCAGCGAGCGGTCTCGCGGAGCAGGGCTTCGCGCTGGTTGCTGCCCAGGCCCTGCAGCCGGCGACTCTCGCTGATGCCCACGGTGTCCATCAACCGACGGGCCTTTACCTTGCCGAGGCCTGGAAGGGACTCCAGGACCGACAGCACTTTCATCTTCCCCACGGTCTCGTTGGCGTCGGCCGTCGTGAGGAGCTCGGACAGGGTGATGGAACCCAGCTTGAGCTTCTCTTTGACCTCGGCCCGCTCTCGGCGGACCTTGGCTGCCTTGGCCAAAGCGGCCTGGCGCTGTTCGGGCGTGAGTGCGGGCGGTTGCGGCATGGTCGAGACGATAGCGCCTCTGCGGGCCCAGGTCATCCACGGTTTGGGGGTGGGGCTCCCGGGCCTCCCGGCCGGCCCTCACCGGGGGTTCCGGCCCGGGTCCCCGGCCGGGCACGGGCGGGTCCCGAGTCGGCCATGGGGCGGCCCGGGCGAGGGCGGGCTCGGCCCCGGGGCACGGGCGGGGCTCCGCCCCATGCGAGGGCCCGGCTCGGATGACCTGGACACCACGCCGGTGACCGGGACCCGGGGATGCTCAATACTGGCGTGGTGCCTGCGATCGACCTCAACGCCGATCTGGCCGAGGGCGCCACCCTCTCGACCGGCGACCTCGGCGTCCTGGACGCGGTGACCAGCGCCAGCCTGGCCTGTGGCTTCCACGCCGGGGATCGAGCTGTCATGCGGGCCACCGCCGAGGCCGCGCTGATCCGGGGTGTGGTCGTCGGGGCCCACGTCTCCTACCGCGACCGTGAAGGCTTCGGTCGTCGGGCCATGGAGGTGGAACCGGCCCGACTGGTGGCCGACATCGTCGAGCAGTGCGCGGCGCTCACCGAGGAGGTGGCCGAAGTGGGTGGCTTCGTGGAGTTCGTGAAGCCTCACGGCGCCCTCTACAACCGCATGGCCATCGATCCGGGCGTGGCCGCCTCGGTGGTCGAGGGCGTCCTCTCGGCCGGCATCCCTGTGCTGGTGGCCCAGCCCGGCACGGTGGCTACCGAACTAGCGGCCGCTCACGACGTGCGACTCGTCTCCGAAGGGTTCCCCGATCGTGGTTACCGGGCCGACGGTCGTCTGGCCGACCGCGGTGAGCCCGGCGCCCTGATCGACGATCCCATCGAGACCGCCCGACGAGCGGTCTCGATGGTGGAGCGGTGTGGTGTCGAGGCCGTCGACGGAACCTGGGTCCGATTCGGGGCGGAGACGTTGTGCATCCACGGGGACTCCCCCGGTGCCGCCGAAACGGCCCATCGGGTCCGCTCGGCGCTCCAGGTGGCGGGGATTGCCCTCCGTCCCTTCAACCGGTGAACGTCCGGGTCACTCCGTTCGGCGACAGCGCCCTGCTCCTCGACGTCGACGACGTGCGGACCGCCCACCGGATCACTGCGGCCATCGATCGGGCCCGGCAGACCGGACGGGCGCCGGCCGGCATCGGGGAGACCGTGGTGGGCATGGGGAGCGTGGTGGTCCACCTCGACCAGCCCACGGCGAGCACCGACGCCGTCGGGTCGTGGCTGCAGGAACTCGCCGGCTCTGAGCCAGTCGATGACTCCGGCTTGGCCGGAGGTTCCCCTCCGGGCTCGAGGCGGGTGGACATTCCGGTCATCTTCGACGGGCCTGACCTCGACGAGGTGGCCGAGCAGGTCGGGGTCACCCCGGCCCGGGTGGTCGAGCTTCTGACAGGCGCGGAGCTCGACGTGGCCTTCTTGGGCTTCGCTCCGGGCTTCGGCTACCTCACCGGCCTGCCTCCGGCGCTGGCCGGCATTCCCCGACGCCCCACTCCACGGGTATCGGTTCCGGGAGGATCGGTGGCCGTGGCCGGCGGCTTCGCCTCGATCTATCCCTCGACCGGCCCCGGCGGGTGGCAGCTGATCGGCCGCACCCCGACCCGGCTGTTCGATCCCGACCGCCCCCCGCACGCTCTCCTGCGGCCGGGTGATGTGGTCCACTTCATCCCCGAGGCGCACGACTTCACCGACCAGACCTCGGCCGACCGGCCGGCGACAGCGGGCCGACTCGAGCCGCGACCGGACCGCACAACCCCGGCCCGGCGGGGCCCGCTGACGGCCCGATCGGATCGGTTCGTGGAGGTTCTCGAGCCCGGCCTGCTCAGCCTGCTCCAAGACTCAGGGCGCCCCGGCGTAGCCACTCTCGGGATTCCCCGGGCCGGACCGGCTGACCGGACCACCATGCGACTGGCCAACCGGTTGGTGGGCAACATCGACGGCGACGCCGCCATCGAGATCACTGGGTCGGGTCCGCGGCTGGCGTTCACCGGCCGGGCCTACCTGGCGGTGCTGGTGCCGCCGGGGGCCGAGGTGGATGTCCTCATCGACGACCGCCCCGTGGCCACCGGCTCGGTGTTCCCGGTCGACGACGGACAGGTGGTCACGGTGGGTCGAATCCGCGGCGGGCTCCGGGCCTACCTGGCGGTGTCGGGAGGGTTCGACACCGAGATGGTGGTCGGCTCCCGGTCCAGCGATGTGCTCGCAGGTCTGGGACCCGGCCCCTTGGTCGCCGGCGATCGATTGGACCTCGGACCCCCGGGGCGGCCCCACGGGGTGCTGTTGCCGCCCCCGGAGACCCCACTCCCCCGCCGGTCCGGCCCTACGACGACCATCCGGACGATCCGGGTGGTGCCCGGACCCCACTCGGTGCCCGCTGCCGGCCATGAGCCTCTCGCCACAGGCCCCTGGGTCGTCGGGCCGGCGTCGAACCGGATCGGTGTCCGCCTCTCCCCCCGGGACCGCCCGTCCCCCACCGACCCGGCCGGGCCCGCGGCGGGCCGGTCGACCGGCCAGATCCCGTCCACCGGCATGGTCACCGGAGCCATTCAGCTCCCCCCGGACGGCCATCCCATCATCCTGCTCCCCGACCACGCCACCGTGGGCGGGTATCCGGTGGTGGCCTGTGTCATCACCGCCGACCTCCCCCTGATCGGTCAGCTCGAGCCCGGTGAGATCGTGGAGTTCGTCACGGTCGACCTCCCGACGGCACGCGCCCTCCTGATCTCCGCCGAGCGGGCTTTGGAGGCCCGGGTGACCGGATGGTTCCCGACCGAGGCGGGCACCTGAGACTCCGGTCAGGGTCCTGATCAAGGCAGAGCTTCAGCTCAGGGTCTTCACCATGGCCAGCCGGGGGTGGTGGTCGAGACCCCGGGCCCGCTCAGTGGCCCGGACCGCGGCCAGTTCCGGGCCCAACTCGGCCTCAGCCAGGGGCCGGAACCCACACCGCCGGTAGTAGGGACCGTTCCAGGGGACGTCAACGAAGGTGGTGAGCGTCACGGCCGGAAGGCCGTGGCCGGCCGCCCACTCCTCCAGGTGGTCGATCAGGGCCCGGCCGATCCCCTGGCGACCCCAACCGGGATGCACCGAGACCTGTTCGATATGAGCGTTGCCATCGACCACATCAGCCAGGAGATAGGCCACGGGCCGTTCCGCCGGTTCTTCGGCCACTCCGCCCGGCAGTCCGGCCGCCGCCACCCAGGCCATCCCCCGGCTCCGGTAGCGCTCCAACTCGTCGATGGACAGGGGCGGGTCTTCGCCGATGTAGGCCATGCCCACATCGGCGAACAACACGGCGGCGGCCACCTCGATGTCCTGGAGAGCGGACAGCTCGTCTCGTCGGGCCGCGCGTATCACCACCGGGGTCGGCGCCATCGGCGGATTCTCCACCCCGGCACCCCGGCGTGCCAGCCCCAGGGCCGTCCGTGGCACCATGGGTGCTCCACTACATGCCACCGGAGAGCGCACCGAGGTGCTTCTCCCGACGAGAGGAGCCGGCTGTGACCGACGCCGACCAGCCCGGAACCGACGGGGATCCCGGCACGACCGACGCCAGCGACGACCTGATCCAGTCGAGGGAGGACGGCCAGCTCCACTTCATCAAGGAGACCGAGGCCCACACGTTCCCGGTCACCGCCCCGACCAACGCCACGCCGCTGGACGAGGACGAGATCGACGGGGTCATCCCCCACGCCCAACTGTGGGCCATGAAGGAACGGCGGCACGAGCAGTGGCCCCACCTCTTCGGACATCCCGAGCGCATCCGGGCCGTCGTGGGCGCCGGCGACGCCGCCGTCTACGCCATCGACGACGGGAGTCACCACCGCATGATCGGGCGCCGGGTGGGGGCCACCCAGGACGGCGCCGAATACACCCTGATCGGCCGGATCACCAAGGCCACCTACGACGAGCTGGTGGCGGGATCAATCGACGGCAAGCAGGCCTTCCTGGCTGCCAGTGACACCGGTCTCAGCGGCACAACGGTGATACCCGGCGTGTCGAACATCTTCGATGTCGACTACTACCAGCGGCCGGAGGAGATCCCCGCGGAGTACCTACCTCCCGCGCCCGCCATCACGTTCACCCAGGACCTGCCCACCGCCGATCGCTGACCGGGCCCCGGTTCAACCAAAGGCGGCGTTGAGCTCCTCGCCGGCCACCCGGGCCGCCTCGGTGAGAGCACCCGCCTCGGGTCCGGCCGCCAGCACGGTACGCGACACGTTGGCCAGAACCGTGTGGGGCGCGCATCCGGCGAACAGGCGGGCCGCTCCCGCCGCGGTCCCCCCCTGAGCCCCGAGCCCGGGAGCCAGGATCACGCCACCCAGTGCGGCCAGTTCGAAGTGCGAGGGCTCCAGGGTGGCCCCGATCACTGCACCTACGGTCCCCGGCACCGGCAGGCCTCCATGGTTCAGGTCGGCGATCTCCCCCAGAAGGCTGTCCTCCACGGAAACTCCCCCCACGGAAACTCCCGCCCCCACCCCCGACCCACCCGACAGCACCGCCTCCTGCAGGGAGCGGCCCTCGGGGTTGGAACTGCGAACCACCACGATGACCCCCCGGCCCGAGGCGGCGGCCAGGTCGAAGGCCGGCGCCAGGGCCCCGATGCCCAGGTAGGGCACCACGGTCACCGCGTCGGCCACCAACGGGCTGGCGGGGTCCAGCCAAGCAGAGGCGTAGGCCTCCATGGTCGAACCGATGTCGGCCCGCTTGGCGTCGGCAATGACCAGCAGCCCGGCCTCACGGGCAGCCGCCATCACCGTCTCCAGGGCGCCCAGGCCCGCCGCTCCCCACCGTTCGAAGAAGGCCACCTGAGGCTTCACCACCGGGACCACCCCGGCGAAGGCCTCCACGCAACGCAGTCCGAACGAAGCCAACCCGTCGGCCGAGTCCGGCAGTCCCCACCGCTCCAGCAGGGCCGCCGAGGGGTCGATGCCGGCACACAACGGACTGGTCCTCGACACCGCGGCGGACACCGCGGCGGCGAACCCCCCGGCCGGTACCGGGTCACCCGTGAGTTGCGTCTCACCCATGGGCGGCACCGGTCAGCTCCCGCACCCGCCGAACCCCGTGGACCGAACACCATCGCTCGACCTCGTGGAGGACCCGGAGGGGCGCCCGGGGGTCGCGGAAGGTAGCCGAGCCCACCTGCACGGCGTCGGCCCCGGCCATCATCAGCTCGACGGCGTCCTCACCACGGAACACCCCGCCCACCCCGATGATGGCCGTCCCGGGGTGGGCGGCCCGCACGTCGAAGACGGCCCGGACCGCCAGGGCGTGGATGGCCGGCCCCGACAGCCCTCCGCCGGACGGCCCCGAACCGAGCACCGGCCGGCGCTGTTCGACGTCGATGGCCATGGCCAGAGCGGTGTTGATCAGGGTCACGGCCTCGGCCCCCGCACCCAGGGCCGCCCCGGCCACCTCGGCCAGGTCGGCCACGGTGGGGCTGAGCTTGGCCCAGCGGGGCAGGGCCGGGCAGGACTCGGCCACCGCCGTCATCACCTCGGCGGTGGCGGCCGGCGAGTGGGCGAACATCCTCCGGCGGTCCTCGATGTTGGGGCAGCTCACGTTGACCTCCACGGCGGTGACCCCGGGGATACCGGCCACGGCTGCGGCGGCCTTGGCGAAGTCCCCCACCCGCTGGCCCCAGATGCTCACCACCACCCGGGCCCCGGTGGCGGTGAGCCGGGGGAGGTCGCGCCGGGCCCACTCCTCCAACCCGGGCCCCTGGAGCCCGACGCTGTTGATCATCCCCGCACCCACCTGGTGCACCCGGGGGGCCGGATTGCCGGGCCACGGGTCCACCGACAGGGACTTGACCACCACCGCTCCCAGTTGACCGAGGGGGAAGTACGCCGCCAGCTCGTCGGAGTGGCCGGCGGTCCCCGACGCCGTCATCACCGGGTTGGGGAGCTCGATGGAGCCGACCCGGACCGAGAGGTCGACATCACCGGCGGTCACCGCCCGCCAGGCCCGCCCCACCCGGTCCCTGGCCACGGAGCCGACCCGGTTCGGCTGTCCGGTCGCCGGCTGTCCGGTCGCCGGCTGTCCGGTCGCCGGCTGTCCGGTCACCGGCTCACCGCCGGTGGTACTCCTGGAGCGACCGGACCTGCAGCGGGTGGCTGATCCAGTCGGCGATCCCGGCCGCGGCGGCCTTGGCCGCGGCCACCGTGGTCAGGCAGGGCACCAGGTGGGCCAGGGCCGTGGCCCGGATGTGGGCACCGTCGGCCCGGGGGCCACGCCCCCGAGGGGTGTTCACCACCAGCTGGACCTTGCCCCCGGCGATCAGGTCGACGGCATCGACCACGCCGGGTCCGGAGTCCCCGACCTTGGCCACCACCGTGGCCACCGGGATCCCCTCGGACTCCAGAAAGGCCGCCGTGCCCGAGGTGGCGGCCAGCTCGAAGCCCAGGGCGGCGAACTGGCGGGCCGCTTCCCCGCCGGCCGCCTTGTCCCGATCGGCCAGGGAGAAGAAGGCCGTGCCGTCCACCGGGAGCCGGTTGCCGGCGGCGATCTGGCTCTTGGCGAAGGCCAGCCCGAAGGTGGTGTCGATGCCCATGACCTCGCCGGTGGAGCGCATCTCCGGGCCGAGGAGGGTGTCCACCCCGGGGAACCGGTTGAAGGGGAGGACCGCCTCTTTGACCGAGACGTGCCCGGTGACCGGCTCGATCAGCAGCCCCTCCTGGCGCAGCTCGGCCAGGGTGGCCCCCACCATGACCCGGGCCGCCACCATGGCTACCGGCACCCCGGTGGCCTTGGCCACGAAGGGCACGGTCCGACTGGCCCGGGGATTGGCCTCGAGCACATAGGCCCGCTCGTCCTTCACGGCGAACTGCACGTTGATGAGCCCGCGCACCTGCAGGGCCTCGGCGATGGTCCGGACCATCCGCTCCAGATCGGCGATCACCGAGGGCGACAGGGTCTGGGGCGGTAGGGCACAGGCCGAGTCACCGGAGTGGATCCCGGCCTCTTCCACGTGCTCCATCACACCGCAGATGACCACCTCGCCGGTGGCGTCGCGCACCGCGTCGACATCCACCTCCACCGCGTCCTCGAGGAACCGGTCGACCAGCACCGGCCGCTCCTTGGTCACCCCGCCCTCCCGGCCCAGTGACCCGCCCACCCCGGACATGGCCTCGACCGCCTCGACCAGGCGTTCGTCGTCGTAGACGATCTCCATGGCCCGTCCGCCCAGGACGTAGGACGGGCGCACCAGCACCGGGTAGCCCACCGAGGCCGCCACCTGGACCGCGCCGGCCGCGGTGGTGGCGGTGCCACCGGGGGGCTGGGGGATGCCCAGCCGGCCGCACAGGTCGTTCCACCGCTCGCGGTCCTCGGCCAGGTCGATGGAGGACGGGGACGTTCCGAGCACCAGCTCCTCGGGGATGCCGGCGGCCAGCTTGAGCGGCGTCTGCCCGCCCAGGCTGACGATGACCCCCACCAGCCGACCGCCGTCGCGCGATGCCCGCATCTCGGCCTCCAGCACGTTGGCCAGGTCCTCGGGGGTCAGGGGCTCGAAGTACAGCCGGTCCGAGGTGTCGTAGTCGGTGGACACCGTCTCGGGATTGCAGTTGACCATGACCGTCTCGAAGCCGGCGGCCCGGAGGGCGAAGGAGGCGTGGACGCAGCAGTAGTCGAACTCGATGCCCTGGCCGATCCGGTTGGGCCCCGAGCCCAGGATGACCACCCGCGGTCGGGCCGACGGGCGGATCTCGTCCTCGTCCTCGGTGGTCGAGTAGTGGTAGGGCGTGTGGGCCTCGAACTCGGCCCCGCAGGTGTCCACGGTCTTGTAGGTCACCCCCACCCCGAGGGCGGCCCGGGCGGCCCGGATGTCGTCGACGGTGACCGGGTCGCCGAAGAGATAGGCCAGCTGTTGGTCGGAGAAGCCCAACCGCCTCATCCGGCGCCAGGCGCGGCGGTCGAGGTCGTCGACGGTCACCCCCAGGGTCACCTGGAGGTCGAGGGCCATCCGGGCGTCGGTCATGCGGGCCAGCTCGGACAGGAACCAGGGGTCGATCCGGCTCATGTCGGCCAGCTCGTCGACCGAGACCCCCCGGCGCAGCAACGCCTCGAGTTGGAAGATCCGCTCCGGGGTGGCGATGGCCACCCGCTCGGCCAGCTCCTCGGTGGACAGGGCCTCCAGGCCGGCCTCGGCGGGGTCGGCGTTGAGGCCGGCGCGGCCCTGCTCCAGGGACCGGATGGCCTTCTGCAGGGACTCCGGGAAGGTACGGCCGATCCCCATGACCTCACCCACCGACTGCATCCGGGTCCCCAACTCGTCGGTGGACCCCGGAAGCTTCTCGAAGGCCCACCGTGGGATCTTGGTGACCACGTAGTCGATGGTGGGCTCGAAGGAGGCCGGGGTGGCCCCGGTGATGTCGTTGGTGATCTCGTCAAGCCGGTAGCCCACGGCCAGCCGGGCGGCGATCTTGGCGATGGGGAAGCCGGTGGCCTTGGAGGCCAGAGCCGACGACCGCGACACCCGGGGGTTCATCTCGATGACCACCTGGCGACCGTCGGCCGGGTCCACGGCGAACTGCACGTTGGAGCCGCCGGTCTCCACCCCCACCCGCCGAATGCAGGCGAAGGCGGCGTCGCGGATGGTCTGCAGCTCCACGTCGGTGAGAGTCTGGACCGGCGCCACGGTGATGGAGTCGCCGGTGTGGACGCCCATGGGGTCGAAGTTCTCGATGGAGCAGATGACCACGCAGTTGTCGGCGCTGTCCCGCATCACCTCCAGCTCGAACTCCTTCTGCCCGGCGATGGACTGTTCGATCAGCACCTCGTTGACCGGGGAGGCATCCAGTCCCTCGGCGGCCAGCTGCACCAGGGCCTGGCGGGTGGCGGCGATTCCGGTGCCCGCCCCGCCCAGGATGTAACTGGGCCGGACCATGATGGGATAGCCGATGGAGTCGCCGATGGCCATGGCCTCGTCCAGCGAGTGGGCGAAGCCCGAGGCCGGCACGGCCAGCCCGATCTCCTGCATGGCCGCCTTGAACCGCTCGCGGTTCTCGGCCGTGGCGATGGCCTCGGCGTTGGCTCCGATCACCTCGACGCCGTACTCCTCGAGCACGCCCCGTTCGGCCAGGGCCATGGTCAGGTTGAGGGCGGTCTGCCCGCCCAGGGTGGGCAGCAGGGTGTCGGGCCGCTCCCGCTCGATGATGGCGGTGAGCACATCGGGGTCCAGGGGCTCCACGTAGGTCCGATCGGCCATGGCCGGGTCGGTCATGATGGTGGCCGGATTGGAGTTGGCCAGTACCACCCGGAACTTCTCCTCGGCCAGGACCCGGCAGGCCTGGGTGCCCGAGTAGTCGAACTCGCAGGCCTGTCCGATGACGATGGGGCCGGACCCGATGACCAGGACGGACTCGATGTCGGTGCGGCGCGGCATCAGCTGGTCCCCCCGGAACGGGCCCCGGCACCCGAGCCGGCCCCCATGCCGGAGCGGGCGCCGGTGGCGTCCATCAGGTCACGGAACTCGGCGAACAGGTACCGGGCGTCGTGGGGGCCCGGGCCGGCCTCGGGGTGGTACTGCACGCTGAAGACCGGGACCTGGTTGCTGCGGATCCCCTCGATGACCCCGTCGTTGAGATTGACGTGGGTGACCTCGGTCGCAGCCAGGGAGTCGGCGAGCACAGCGAAGTTGTGGTTCTGCGAGGTGATCTCCACCCGGCCGGTCGACAGCCGGCGGACCGGATGGTTGCCGCCGTGGTGGCCGAAGGGGAGCTTGTAGGTGGTGGCGCCGAGGGCGGAGGCCAGCAGTTGGTGGCCCAGGCAGATCCCGAACACCGGGACGGTGCCCTGCTCGGCGAGCTTCCGGACTTCCCCTACGATGGCGGGCAGGGCGGCGGGGTCACCCGGCCCGTTGGACAGGAAGATCCCGTCCGGCTCCAGGCCCAACACCTCGTCGGCCGGGGTGGAGGCCGGCACCACGGTGACCGTGGCCATCTCCCCCAACTGACGCAGCATGGCTTCTTTGATCCCGAAGTCGTAGGCCACCACCCGGTAGGGACCCTGGCCGCGGGTGTATCGCTCCGACGTGCTCACCCCCGACACCAGGTCGATCCCGTCGGTGGGCGGGGCGGCCGCCGCCGCAGCCAGCAGGTCGGCCTGGTTGGCCGGGCCGAAGGCGCAGGGCATGGCCCCCTGATCGCGCAGGTGGCGGGTGAGGCGCCGGGTGTCGATCCCGGTGATGCCGGGAAGCGACAGGCGGATGAGGTAGTCCTCGAGGGTTTCGGTGGCCCGCCAGTTGCTGGGCCGGTCACACAGGTCGCGCACGATCACGCCACGGCAGTGGGGCCGGGCCGCCTCGTCGTCACCCGGGTTGACCCCGTAGTTGCCGATGTGGGGATAGGTGAAGGCGATGACCTGTCCGGCGTAGGACGGATCGGTGATGACCTCCTGGTAGCCGGAGAGCACCGTGTTGAACACCGCTTCTCCGGTGGCGATCCCGTCCTCGGGCTCGGCCCCGATGGCCTCCCCCTCGAAGACGGCGCCATCGGCCAACACCAGGGCCGCCTCGCTCCGGTGCTGGGCCGCACCGCCCCGTCCGGTCATCGCTGCGCCTCCCCGTCCACGACCACCGGTTCGCCCCGGTACACGGTGTGGCGGACCCGGCCGGTCATCGAGCGTCCCCCGTAGGGCGAGTTGTGGCTCCGGCTGGCCAGGGCGGCCGGGTCCACCGTCCAGGTGGCGGTGGGATCGATGACGCAGAGGTTGGCCACCGCCCCGGGGGTGATGGGTCCTCCCTGGTCGCCACCGTGAGCCGGGTCCAGTCGGGCGATGGCCGCCGGCTGCCAGCTCATCAGGGCCAGCACCTGGGCCATGGGCAGGCCCAGCTGGCCGAGCGCCAGGGACAATGCCGTCTGCAGCCCCAGCATCCCCGGAGGCGCCTGGTCGAAGGGCAGGTCCTTGAGCTCGGGGGCGTGGGGGGCGTGATCGGTGGCGATGGCGTCGATGGTCCCGTCGGCCAGGCCGGCTTTCACCGCATCCACGTCCGACTGGGGCCGGAGAGGCGGGTTGACCTTGAACACCGGGTCGTAGTGTTGCGTGCACCCGTCGGTCAGCGAGAAGTGGTGGGGAGCCGCTTCGGCCGTCACCGCCAGACCCTCGGCTTTGGCTTGGCGGACCAGCTCCACCGATGCCGCGGTGGACAGGTGCAGGAAGTGGACCCGGCCGCCGCTCTCCCGCACCAGGGAGATGTCCCGGGCCACCATGACCTCTTCGGCCAGGGCCGGGATCCCCGGGAGCCCCAGCCGGCTGGACCAGGCGCCTTCGTGCATGGACCCGCCGGCGGCCAACGACTCGTCCTCGCAGTGCTGCCCCAGCGTGACGCCCAAACCGGTGGAGTACTCGAGGGCCCGTCGCATCAGGCCGGCTGACTGGACCCCCGCCCCGTCGTCGGTGAACAGGCACACCCCGAGGGCGGCCAACTCGGCCATGGGCGCCAGCCGCTCGCCGGCCCGCCCCACGGTGATGGCCCCGGCCACGGCCACCTCGGCCGTGGCGGTGGCCGCCAGCTCCAGCACGTTGCGGACCGCCTCGGCCGAGTCCAGGGCCGGCTCGGTGTTGGGCATGGCCACCACCGCGGTGTAGCCACCCAGGGCCGCGGCCCGGGTGCCCGTCTCGATGGTCTCGGACTCCTCACGGCCCGGCTCCCGCAGATGGGTGTGGAGATCGACCAGGCCGGGGGCCACGATGCAGCCACCGGCGTCGAGCCGGGTGGCGCCGGAGGGTGCCTGGAGGTCGGGTTCCACCACGGTGATCCGACCGTCGTCGACGAGGACGTCCGCCCGGCGTTCGCCGGCCTGGTCGATGACCGTGCCGCCCTGGATGAGCACGGTGGGGTGTAGCGGCTCAGGCACGGTCGGCGCTCCCGGTTGAATCTGCGGCTGTGTTGTCGGCCGGCGCTGTGTTGTCGGCCGGCGCTGTGTTATCGGCCGGCGCTGTGTCGCCCGGCGCGGTGTTGTCGGCCGGCGCTTCGGCTGATCCGCCGAGCAGCTCGGCCGGCCCCTGGCCCAGCAGTAGGAACAGCACGGCCATCCGGATGGCCACCCCGTTGCTGACCTGGTCGGTGATGAGCGACGCCGGCAGCTCGGCCACGTCCGAGGCGATCTCCACACCCCGCACGATCGGGCCGGGATGGAGGATCACCGCCCCGGCCTGGAGCATGGCCGCCCGGCGGGAGGTGAGGCCGTAGCCGGCGGTGTACTCCCGCAGGGTGGGCACGAACTCACCGCTCCCCCGCTCGGACTGCACCCGGAGCAGCGAGACCACGTCGGCCTTGGGCAGCGCGTCGTCGAGGTCGGTGGTCACCGCCACGATGGGCCAGCCCTCGAGGGACGGCGGGAGGAGGGTCGAGGGCGCCACCAGGGTGACCTCTGCGCCCATGGCGGCGTAGGCGGAGATCTGCGACCGGGCCACCCGGCTGTGTCGGATGTCCCCCACGATGATCACCTGGAGGCCCTGGAACTTGGCCAGTCCCGCGTCCCCGCCACCGAAGGCCTGGCGAACGGTGTAGAGGTCGAGCAGGGCCTGGGTGGGGTGCTGGTGCCAGCCGTCGCCGGCGTTGATGACCACGCAGTGATCGACCCACTCGGTCACCCGGTCCGGGACGCCGGAGGACTTGTGGCGGATGATCACCGAGTCGATCCCGATGGCCTCCACCGTCTCGATGGTGTCCCGCAGCGACTCGCCCTTGTTCACCGACGACGACCCGGCCGAAAACGACAGCACGTCGGCGGACATCCGTTTGGCCGCGGTCTCGAACGACATCCGGGTCCGGGTGGAGTCCTCGAAGAACAGGGTGGCCACGGTCCGGCCCCGGAGGGTGGGCACCTTGGGATTGGCCCGTCGTCCGACCTCGGCGAAGGAGTCGGTGACCCTCAGGACGTCGGTGATCTCGGCCGGGCCGAGGTCGTCGATGCTGAGCAGATGGCTGGGGAACGGGCTCACCGGCTCACCAGCTCCCCGAGCGACACCCCGTCGTCGGACACATCGACCATCTCGTCCCGGCTGGTCGGGAGGTTCTTGCCCACGTAGTCGGGGCGGATGGGCAGCTCGCGGTGGCCCCGGTCCACCATGACGGCCAGCTCGACGATCTGGGCCCGCCCGTACTCGCCCAGAGCATTGAGGGCGGCCCTGATGGTCCGGCCGGTGAACAGCACATCGTCGACCAACACCACGGTGGTCCCGGTGAGGTCGAAGCTGATGTCGGTGGCCGCCTCGGGAAGCACCGGGCGCAAACCGATGTCGTCGCGGTAGAAGGCCACGTCCAGAGTGCCGACCGGAATGTGGGCGCCCTCGAGTTCCGAGAGGGTCTCGGCCAGCCGTTGGGCTATGGCCACTCCGCCGGTCTGGAGCCCGATGAGCACCACGTGCTCGAGGCCCCGGTTGCGTTCGGCGATCTCATGGGCCATCCGGGTGATGGCCCGGTGCACGTCCGCCGCCGACATGACCTGGGCCCGGGGAACGAACACAGCACCCCGCGGGCGGGTATGACTGCGTTCACGTTCGGCCACCGGCTTCCTCCTGTCCGTACGGGCCTCACGGGACCCGCTTCACGGTCAGACCCCGAGTATACGCACGGCGATCGGGAACGGGCACGGACGGTTGCGGCGTCGACGCCGGATCGGCTGCAGATTGTCGCCGAGTGCAGTTGGTTACCGGTCCCGGGCCGTTTGATCACCGGACCCGCATCAGTTGGTTACTGGTCCCGTACCTGTTGGGCCACGGTGGCCAGGACGCCGTTCACGAAGCGGCCGGAGTCGTCGGTGGAGTAGGCCGAGGCCAGCTCGACGGCCTCGTTGAGGATCACCGGGGTGGGGACATCCGGGGAGCCGAGCAGCTCGGCCACGGCCAGTCGCAGGACGTTCCGGTCCACCACCGCCATGCGATCGAGCTCCCATCCGATGGCGGCCTCGGCGATGAGGCGGTCGATCTCGGTGGCGCGGGCTTCCACCGTGGCGATCAACGAAGCGGCGTACGGATCCGGGGCCATGGCCAGGTCGTCCACCACCTCGCTCGGGCGGCAGCCTTTCAGCTCGGCCTCGTACAGCAGGGTCACTGCCCGCTCGCGAGCCTGGTGCCGGGAGGAGGGGTCCATGGTGGGGTAGGCCGGGTCGGTGGTCGGTCGGTGGGACACCGGGACGGGTCGTCCCTGGCGCGCCGCTCCGGCCGCTCAGGCCCGGGTCAGGTACTCGCCTGAGCGGGTGTCGACCTTGATCCGCTCACCGGGATTGACGAAGAGGGGCACCTGCAGGGTCAGGCCCGTCTCCAGGGTGGCCGGCTTGCGGGCCCCCGACACCCGGTCCCCTTGCAGGCCGGGCTCGGTGTCGGTCACGGTGAGCTCGACCGACGCCGGCAGGTCGACCCCGACGATCTCCGCACCGTAGAACTGCAGCACGGCGTCGTCACCCTCTTTGAGGTAGTTGGCGGCGTCGCCCAGCAGCGAGGTGTCGACCTGGAGCTGCTCGTAGGAGGTGGTGTCCATGAACACGTACTCGGAGCCGTCCCGGTAGAGGAACTGCATCTCCCGCTTGTCGATGATGGCCTGCTCCAGCTTCTCGTCGGCCCGGTAGGTCCGCTCGATCACCGCCCCGGTGCGCTGGTTCTTGAGCTTGGTGCGCACGAAGGCGCCGCCCTTGCCCGGCTTCACGTGTTGGAACTCGACCACGGCGAACAGGCCCTCGGGCAGGTCCAGGGTCATGCCATTGCGGAGATCATTGGTCGAAACGGCCATCAGACAACAACTTCCTTCGGGAACAGGGTCAGCGCACGGCTGCCGTTCGACGTCACGACCAGGGTGTCCTCGATACGGACCCCGCCCGTCCCGGGCAGGTACACCCCTGGTTCCACGGTGACCACGGTGCCGGGGGCGAGAATAGCAGTCGAGCCTGGCCCGACCGACGGACCTTCATGGATGTCCAGCCCCACCCCGTGCCCGGTACCGTGCTCGAATCGCTCGGCCCAACCCGACTCGGCGATGACCTCCCGGCAGGCCTGGTCCACCGATCCGGCGGTGACCCCGGGCACCACGGCCTGCACTCCGACCCGTTGCGACTCCGCCACCACCTCGAACACCTTGGCCAGCTCGCCGGTGGGCGCACCACCGATGCAGAAGGTCCTGGTCATGTCGGACCGGTAGCCGTCGAACACCGCCCCGAAGTCCACCACCACCGGATCGCCGGCCCTGATCGGGCGGTCGCCCGGGCGGGCGTGGGGCTTGGCCGAGTTCTCCCCCGAGGCCACGATGGTCTCGAAGGCGCTCTCCTCGGCGCCCAGCCGGCGCATGGCGTGATCCAGGGCCGCGGCGAACTGCGATTCGGTCAGCTCCCCGTCCCCCCCGGAGCCGGCCCCGGCCGCGGCGGCCAGCAGCGGCAGCACCGCCTCCAGGGCGTGGTCGGCGATGGAGGCGGCCCGCTCCATCCGGAGCACCTCCCCGGCGTCCTTGACCAGTCGCAGTCCTTCGACCATGCCGCGGGTCGCCACCAGCGGCGGCGTCAGGAGCTCCTCGAAGGTGCGCAGGGCGGTCCAGGTCACGGTGTCCGCCTCGAGGCCGAGAGCGGCGGCTCTGGCCGACCGGGCCGCCAGCTCGTCACGCTGGGACTGCACCCCGCCGATGTGGACGGAGATCTCCCCACCCACCCCGGCCGCCTCCAACTGCTCGTGGGACTGGGTCCGGTACCGCCCGTCGGTGGTCAGCACGGCGTCGTCGCCGGTGACCAGCAGAAGGCCGGCCGATCCACTGAACCCACTCAGCCAGCGGATGTTGGCCGGGGTGGTGACCAACAGTCCGTCGATGGGCGGGTGGCCGTCGCCGGCCGAGGCGAAGAGGGCCCTCAGGCGATCGAGTCGTCCGCTCACGTCCAGGGGAGCCAGGCGCTCGGTGGTCACGTTGTTGGGGGTCACGGCGTTGGGGGTCACGGCGTCGCGGGTCACGGCATCAGCTCCCCGGCCGGGCGTCGAGGAGCTGGCGGACGGCATCGACGGCCAGTCGGTAGCCCAGGCCGCCGAAGCCGGCGATGCAGCCGTTGGACACCGGGGCGATGACCGAGGTGTGGCGGAAGGGCTCCCGGGCCGCCGGGTTGGACAGGTGCAGCTCCACCACCACCCCGTCGAATGCGGCCAGGGCGTCGTGGAGCGACCAGGAGGTGTGGGACAGGGCCGCGGCATTGATGATGATGGCATCGGCCCGACCCCGGGCCCGTTGCACCGCCTCGACCAGTTCCCCTTCGTGGTTGGTCTGGAAGTGCTCGAGGCTCAGGCCCAGGTCGGCCGCCGCCTCGGTGGCCGTGGCCACGTGGTTGTCCAGGGTCCCCGGCCCGTAGATAGCCGGCTCGCGCTCACCCAACAGGTTCAGGTTGGGCCCGGACAGCAGCAGGATCGAGCCGGTGGTGCTCACCGGGAGCCTCCCCGGCTCGCTGTTCGGTCGTCGGCCTCCATCTCCGCCAGGGTAGCCAGCACGTCGGCCCGATCGACGCCACGCACCACTTCGACCCCGTCCGGGCCGTCCAGGACGAACGTCAGGTCGCGCTGGGCCTTCTTGTCACGGGTCATGAACGAGACCAGGAGTTCCGGATCCACCGGCACCGGCACCGCTGATGACAGGTCGAAGGCCCCGACCACCTGGCGGTGCAGGTCGACCCGGCCGCCGTCGATGCGACCCAACCGGCGGGCCAGCATGGCGGCGTACACCAGACCGATGGCCACCGCCTCCCCGTGCCGCAGGTCCAGACCGGAACCGGGCTCGAAGGCTGCCGCTTCCAGGGCGTGGGCCAGTGTGTGCCCGTAGTTGAGCACCATCCTCTGGTCGCCCTCGCGCTCATCGGAGGCCACCACGGCGGCCTTGATGGCCACACACCGGGCCACCTGCTCCTCGAGGGAGAGGTCCAGGAGCGAGGCGTCAGGACCATCCCCGGTCCCCGAGGTCCCTCCCAAAAAGGCGTACTTGGCCATCTCGCCCCGCCCCGACGCCCACTCCCGAGGAGGCAGGGTGGACAGGACATCGGGGTCGCAGAGCACCGCCCGGGGCTGCCAGAACGCCCCCACCAGGTTCTTGCCCTCCGGGAGGTTGACGCCGGTCTTGCCGCCGACGGCTGCGTCGACCTGGGCCAGCAAGGTGGTGGCCACGTTGACGTAGGCCGTGCCCCGGTGGAACGACGCCGCCGCGAACCCGGCCAGGTCGGTGACCACGCCCCCGCCCACGGCCACCACCACGTCGGATCGGCTGAGGCCGAACCGGGCGAACCCCCGGCACAGCTCCTCCACCACGGACAGGGACTTGCCCTCTTCGCCGTCGGGGACGGTGAACACCTCGGTGGGGAGCCCGGTGTCGACGGACACGCCGATCCCGCTCTGGGTCACCACGGCGGCCCGACGGGCGGTCGGCACCCTGGCGGCCACGACGGCCGCCAGCTCACCGATGCAGCCCGAGCCCACCACCACGTCGTAGCGGCGCTCACCCAACTCGACGGGCACCGAGATCATTGCGAGCCGCCCGGTCCGGGACCGCCCGATGTGTGGCCAGGGGCTCGGCCGGCCAACCCCGGTTGGGCCAGCACCCGGTCGACCACCTGGGAGGGCGTCAACGTGTCGACGTCGATCACCACCTCGGCCACATCCTCGTAGAGGGGTCGCCGGACCTCGTAGAGCTCGGACAGCCGGGCGCCCGGCTCGTCGTCCAGCAAGGGGCGCCCCACTCCGGAGCCCACCCGGCGGGCCAGCAGGACCGGGTCGGCCCGCAGCCACACCACCGTGCCCGACCGGGTGAGCAGCTCCCGGTTCGACGCCGAGAGCACCACCCCGCCCGCCGCCGACACCACCACTGGCTCCTCCGAGCTCAAGGCCTCGGCCAGCACATCGGACTCCTCCTTCCGGAAGGCCTCTTCGCCGTGGGCGGCGAACAGCTCCGGGATGGTGAAGCCGGTCCGGGCGATGACCTGGGCGTCGGAGTCGAAGTGGGCCCAGCCGAGTCGGTCACCGAGCAGTCGCCCGACCGTGGTCTTGCCCGCCCCCATCATCCCGACCAGGATGACCCGGTCAACCATCGGTGGCGGGCACCGCTGCCGAGGGCGACTCGCCGAGCGCCTCGAGATAGCCCCGCCGGTTCCTCCGGAACTCCTCGACCGAGTCCCCGCCGAACTTGCGCAAGGCCTCGGAAGCCAGCACCAGGGCCATCATGGTTTCGGCTACGACGCCCATGGCCGGGACGGCAGTGACATCGGTGCGCTCCTTGAAGGACACCGTGGACTCCTTGGTCACCACGTCGACCGTGCCCAGGGTGGGCCGGTTGAGGGTGGCCAGCGGCTTCATGGAGGCGCGGGCCACGATGGGGGAACCCGTGGAGATACCCCCCTCGATACCACCGGCGTGATGGGTGTCCCGCACGTAGCCGCCGCCCAGCATCCCGGCCGTCTTTCCGGCGGGGTCGTCGCCGTTGGTGGCGGCCATCCGGATGGCGTCGTGAGCCTCCGATCCCCTCAGGGCGGCCAGCTCGGTGCCGTCGCCGAACTCCACCGCCTTGATGGCCTGGATGCTCATCAGGGCCTGGGCCAGCAGGGCATCGAGCTTCCGGTCCCAGTGCACGTGGCTGCCCAGTCCGACCGGAACCCCGTAGGCGATGACCTCGGCCACCCCGCCCAACGAGTCCCCCTCCTTGGCCGCGGCCTTCACCGCCGCCACCATCCTCTTCTCGGCGGCGGGGTCGGTGCACCGCACCTGGGACTGGTCCACCTGGAGGAGCGCGGCGATGCTGGGGAGGGTGGTGGCCTCGGACCGCTCCGGGCCCAACTGCACGATGTGGCTGAGGACATCGATCCCGATCTGGCCCAGCAGCAGCTTGGCCAGGGTGCCGGCGGCCACCCGGGCGGCGGTCTCGCGGGCCGAGGCCCGCTCCAGCACGTCGCGGGCGTCGTCCAGCCCGTACTTGAGCATGCCGGACAGATCGGCGTGGCCCGGGCGGGGCTGGGTCAGGACCTTGGAGGGCAGCCCGGGTGCCGGCGACATCTCGGTCTCCCACTTGGGCCACTCAGTGTTGGCGATCTCGATGGCCACCGGTGACCCGAGGGTCCGACCGTGCCTGACCCCTCCGAGGAGGCTGACCTCGTCGGCCTCGAAGCGCATCCGGGGCCCGCGCCCGAAACCCAGCCGTCGGCGGGCCAATCCCCGTTGGATGTCCTCGGCCGTGACCAGCAGGCCGGCCGGCATGCCTTCGACGATCACCACCAGGGCGCGACCGTGGGACTCGCCGGCGGTCAGGAAGCGCAACATGCCGAGAAATCTACTCGGGGTGGCCGCGGTGCCTGCCTGGGGCCCCGGTCAGCACGGAACTCAGGCCGTGCCGGCATGGAAGAAGGTGTGGGCCACGTGACCGCCCCAGAAGACGGCGATGACTGCACCGAGAGCCAGAGACGGGGCGAAGGGAATCCTGGTCTTGCGTCCCGAGGACGAGCCGACCATGAGCACCACTCCGAAGAGCAACCCGATGATGAACCCGGCCAAGAAGGCCACGTAGGCGTGGAGGAGGCTCAGGTAGCCGACGGTGATCCCGATGACCCCGGCCAACCGCACGTCGCCGAAGCCCAGTCCTCGGGGGACGAACCACCACACGGCGAAGAACAGTCCGAAGGACACGCCGCCGGCGATGGCCGCTCCGGATACGTTGCGCCACTGGTGGTCGACGGCGGCCGAGGCCACCAGCAGAGGCACGATCAGGGCCAAGGCGCCGTACAGCAGGCGCCGCGGCACCAACCGGTGGGTGAGGTCGGTCACCGAGACCACCACCAGCATGGCGAAGAACACGCAGAACGGTGCCAGCACCAGGTCCGGTCCGAAGTGGTGGGCCGCCGCCCCGAACAGGGCCCCGGTGACGGCGGCGGCCGCTATCGTCCTGCCCGGGGCCGGGCCAGCCGGCAGGACGTGGCGGATAGGGGCTTCGACGGGATCGGACTCTGCTCCGGGCGGATCATCTGGTTCGGAGCCCGACTCGTCATCGGCCGCCCGCTCCTCCGCCCTTCGACGTTCGTCCTCTTGGCGGCTCCGATCGGCCAGGCGCTGCCCTACCGGGTCGAGGACGCCTCCGATCACCAGTCCGGCCACGGCTGTGCCGGAAACCAGCAGGATGTTCACGCTCCGCAACGTACCGGAACGTCATTCCGACTTCGGGTATCTCCCACCGCCAGGGACGTTCGCCCCGGGTCCGGTGCGAGACCGGTGCAGCCGTCAGCCGCCAGGGCTGACTACCGGCTCAGATCACTACCAGCTCAGGTGACTACCGGCTCAGATGACTACCGGCTCAGCTGACTACCGGCTCAGCTGTGGGCCGGCTCGTAGTACGGGTTGGTCCCGTCCGCATGGTCGGTGACGTCCACGATGTTGGCGATCTCCGGGATGGCCTCACGCAGGATGACCTCGATGCCCTGGGACAGCGTGGCCTTGGCCATGCCGCACCCCTGGCATCCTCCGCTCAGTCGCAGATAGACCGAGGAGTCCTCCACCGCCACCAGATCGGCCCGGCCGCCGTGAGCGGCGATGCTCGGGTTCACCTGCTCGTCGAGCACCGACACCACCCGCTGGGCCAAGGGGTCCGAGAGGTCCACGCCGGGCCCGGAGTCGAGGCCGCGCAGCGTGGCCGCCGGCGGTGTGTTGGGGTTGACGATGACCAGCCCACCCTCGCCCGAGGCGTCGGTCACGAAGTCCAACGTCGCACCCTGGAGGCGCTCCACGCTGGCCCCTGGCACCACGACCGGCAGATCGTCATCCTGCTGCACCACGTCTCCGGCGCTGGCGTCGGACAGCGCCTGGAAGTACATGTCGTAGGCGTAGGCACCGTTGCTCTCGCCACTGACCTCCAGCCACAGGGCCAGCGATTCCGACTCCGACTCGTTGGCCAGTACCTCGAGCACGGTGGCGCGGGCGTCGCCGGTGATCGTCAATACCGGGCGAATGTCCTCACGGTCTTCACTCATGCCTGTCATCATAAGGGCGTGTCAGCCAGCCACAAGCACGTACCGGCCAACGCCCACGAGTGGGTCAGCTTCGACGATCCCGACGAGGAGCGGACCTGGCTCTTCGATGTGACCTTCCTGGTCAGCTCCTGGATGTGCATCTTCGGACAGGGGTGCCAGGGCGTCCTCACCGGGCCCGCCCCCGAGTTGGTACAGGGATGTTGCTCCTACGGGGCCCACTTCACCGGCAAGAAGGACGCCCGCAATGTCGAGCGGGCGGCGGCCGAGCTCACCCCGGACCTGTGGCAGTTCCACAAGCAGGGGCAAAAAGGGGTGGTCAAGAAGTTGCCCGACGGCGACCTCGGCACCCGGATGGTCGATGGCGCCTGCATCTTCCTGAACCGCCCCGGATTCCCCGCCGGCGCTGGGTGCGCCCTCCACAAGGCGGCGGAAGCTCAGGGACGAAGCCACGTCGACCTCAAGCCGGAGGTGTGCTGGCAGCTTCCCCTGCGGCGCGAGGACGAGACCTCACCCGACGGACGGGTGACCTCCGTGGTCCGGCAATGGGACCGACGCCACTGGGGAGAGGGCGGCGAGGAGTTCCACTGGTGGTGCACCGAGGACCCGGCGGCCTTCGTGGGCCATGAGCCGGTCTTCGTGAGCATGCGCGTCGAACTCGAGACCATGGCCGGCAAGAAGATCTACAAGAGGCTGGCCGCGTACCTCAACGAGCGCATCACGCCTCGAACCCCGGTGACGTTGCTGCCCCACCCGACCGTCCGGCGCTGAAGGAACTGGGTGGCTGACGTCCTGTGGGCCTTTTTCGCCCCAGGACCTACTCCGCCAGCGGGTCGTCCTCGGCCGGCGAGTCGTCCGAACGGGTCGTGCCCAGGATCTCGTCGTAGTCGTCCTCTGTGGCCAGGCACCACGAGGCGTGCTTGTCGTCGGGCTCAGCACCACACTCAGGGCAGCGCCGGTTAGCAGTCGCTACAGATCGCTTCAGACTGCGCGCCTCTTCGAAGCGGCGATGGCGTCCCTTCTTCACGGAAACAACTCCTTGCCCCACCAGGGGTGGCACGCACCCCGCTCGCTCTCGTACCCGGGGTGACCACCAAGTCACCAATGCGATGCAGTGTAGTGCGGGGCGCCGTCATTCGTGGCGCACTGGCGGCCCGCTACCATCGACCCATGGCCGCCGACTTCGACCCCGATGCCATGGTGGAACGCTTCCGGGCCAGGGCAAACGCCGTGCGATCCCGGGGACTGCCTCCGGTCGAGGGGCCCGACCGCGAGCGGTTCAAACAGCAGGCCCAGGCCGACTTCATGGACTTCGCCATGATCGGGGACGCCCAGGCCTCCATCGAGGACGGGATTCTCACCCTCCGAGTCGACCTCCGCCCCCCGGCGGCCGACGGGGACTGAGCCAAGCCTTCCCTGACTCCCCCGGCGACAGGGAGCGGGAACTGGTGGCGAAAGCCGGACTGGCGGTAGGCGCCCGGGCAGGCTCAGCCGCCGTAGTTCATCCGGGTGTCCTCCATGCGCAGGATGCCAGAGTCGGCCTCCGAGCCCGGGCTCCCGTTCGATCCGCCAGCTTGGCCTTGGCCCACATCGGCGTCCTCGCCGACATCCACCACCTCGCCCACGAAGAGCACGTGGCTGGCCTCTCCTGCTCCGAGGTCGCCGTCCCAGACGAGCAGGTGCCGCACCTCGCACGCCAGCCACGACCGGGCCACCGACAGGCAGGGAAGGCCTCCGGTCACCTCGCGCACCGGCTCACCCTGCATCGATACGGCGGCCCCGGTCTCATCCGTCTCCACCGCTTCGACCGGTTTGACGAACCGACGGACAACCGCCCGGGCCGATCGGGGCAGGAGGCTGACCGAGAATGCCCCGCCCTCCTCCACCAGCCGTCGGGTGAGCGACCCGTGCTCGACCGCCACAGAGACCAGCTTGGGCTCGGTGGCCACCTGCATCACCCAGTTGCAGGTCATCAGGTTCCGTTCGGCGCCAGCTCGGCTGCCTACGACGAAGAGCCCGGTGGGTAGAGACCACAGGACCCGGCGCCGCGACCGGTCGTACTCTTCGGGGTCTCGACCGTCGGGGAACGGGCCCACCCCCTGGTCGGCTAGCGGCACGGTCGGCCGTCCCCGCTGCGAGACGGGGCCCAGGATCCACTGCCAGTCACCAGGCTGCTCGGGCTGCCGTGTGTTCCACTTCGCATCACCTGCGTGTCCTTTGACTCGGCCAGGCGCCCATCCCGACTCGCACCGGTTCGCCGCCATGCGCCAGGCGCCGCATCACGCTCCGAACGGGTCGTTGTTGTCGCCTGTCGAAAGCGTGGTGGAGGTGGACGGCGTATGACCGGTGATGTAGACGATACGGTCGACGGCGGTGGCCAGTAGGGGCGCGAGTTGCGCTCTCTCGGTGGCGGACTTCCGCAGCAGGGACTGGCTCCCATTCGACCCGTTGTAGCAGTTGTTTCCGGCCGAGGCGGCGTCCTCGTAGGCCGTATTGAGGTCGTTGGTCAGCTGACTGTCCGGCGTCGGAAGGTTGCCGATGGCGGTCTGGGCATCGGTGGTCAGCAGGGCGCACACCTCCTTGATAGCCGCCGGTGAATTGTGGTGCGACAGCGCCAATGCCACATTGCGACTGTCCACCTGCACCTGGCCGATGGCGGCGCCTCCGCCGGAGGTGGTCAACCATCCGGAGATCTGGGAGGCGGGCGTACCGGTCTCGTCGAGAGTGCATCCCGCCACCGTCGACGATGCCGCGGTCACCAGCAACGCGACCGAGAGCCAACGGTGCAGGGTCAGCGATCGGACCGGACGGTGTGGTCGTACCTCTTTCGCCTGATCAATCCGGTGCCTCATCGGAATCCAGACCGCCGCTAGGCCGGGAAACCGGTCCAATCGGCACGCCAGGATGGGTCCAGCTGTCGTAGGAACTGGGCACACCGTTCCTCTTCAGAGTGCTCACCGATGGCTCCGGCGGTCGACCGGAGACCATCGAGGCAGCGCAGGAATCCGCGGTTCTCCTCGTGTTCCCACCGCACCAGCCCCGAGCCCTTCCAGCCGGCGGCCCGCAGGGCGTCGAGACCCCGGTGGTAACCCACCCGGAAACAGGCGTAGGCCTCCACGTCATCCCGGGCCAGGGAACCGAGAGCGGCCCAGGCGGCCTGCGACCGGGGAGCTGCGCGCACCACGTCGGACACCGCATGTCGGCGCCGTTCACCCGGCTGAGCCAGCGCGGCCTCGAGTCCCGACCTCACCTGCTCGGACTCCTCGGGCAGCACCGTCTCCGGAAGTCCGGTGGTCAGCCTGACCGGTGACAAGTCGGATGGCTCTGCCCCTGGGGTACTCATGGCGGTCAGTGTACGACCGGGTAGGTCGTGGCTCCGTTCAGACTCGTACCCCCCAGACATGGTGCAGCCGTCGGAAACCGAACCCTGCTGGTTGCGGGCGCGCTTCTGCCGCCGGGCGCGCTCCAGCGGCCGGCGGTGCAGGAATAGCGGGAATCGGTGATCGGTGGAGCGAGGGGTGAGGCTTCGGCCCGGGTTCATTCCCGCCGTGGCGGTTCGGTCCGCTCCCGCTGGTTGCGCATCCGGTTGTGCCGGCCACAGAGCAGCCGGCCGTTCTCCTGGGTGGTCGGCCCACCGTTGCTCCAGGGCTGGATGTGGTCGACCTGGCACCGGGAGGCCGGCACGTCACAGGTCGGGTGGGCACAGGTCCGGTCCCGCACCTCGATGGCTCTCCGGGTGGCCCCGGTGAACAGGCGTGTCGTGGGGGCGATCTCTCGTCGTCCCTGGGGGGTGAAGACGGCCTGGTCGAGGGCCTCGGGGGTGAGGGAGGCCAGTTTTGACGGTGCCCCCATCGCCACCCGTCCCCCGAGGGTGAAGGTGGCCCGCTCGAGGTCGGCCTGCAGCAACCAGGGCAGCAGGGTGCCGGGTGGGATGACCGTGCCGTCCTCCAGCTGGGAGAGCCTGCCGTGGAGCGATTCGTAGTCCACCAGCACGGTGAACAGCGGTGCCGGTCGCCGGCCCTCGTGGTCGGCCTTGGAGCGGGTGGCCATCTCCACCAGGGCGTCGGCCCGGCGCTGGCCCGGGGTGCGGGTGAGCTCGGCGAGGAGGGGCTCCCTACCCAGGCGCTCTCTGGCCTCGGCCCACTCGGCGTCGAAGAACAGCTGCTCGAGGCGGTCGAGCTCCCCGCCCACGATGGCCCCCGAGATGGGGTCCAGGGTCATCTGTCCCAACCACATGTCCTCGAAGCTGCGGACCAGGTACACCTCTCGTTGGGCACAGCGCCGCTCGGCCTGGTCCTCGGCCCCTGCCCGGTCGGCCCGGTGCAGCCAGTAGCTCATGTACTGGACGAACTGGTGGTGGGAGAGCTGCGTCCCCTGGGCCACCAGCTCTCCTTCCTGGTCGATCAACGCCTCGTGGGTGCGGTCCTGGTCGGCGGCGATGAGCACGTCCACCTGGTCCCCGCCCAACTGCCCGGCACCGAAGGCCTCGGTGGTCCGGGGCAGGCGGCGGAGGTGGCGTCCCCGCTTGACCTGGGCGGCGGCCTGCTTGTTCGACAGCCGGCACTCGGACTTGAGCCAGGCCTTGGTGGTGACCGCCCCATCGGCCTCGAAGGCGCCGGCGGCGTCGAAACAGGCCACCGTCGTGGTGACCAGGCAGTCGAGCTGGGCCAACTGCTTCTCGAGGACGGCCAGGGACTCGGCGTCGGCGAAGGCCGCCGGACCGAGTGCTTTGGCCGCATCGAGAGCCACTTGGAGGTCGTCTAGAACCATGACCAAGTATCCCAGGAGGGTGTGACGGTGGTCCGGGGAGACCGGGGAGGACCGGGTCGGCGAAAGGGGTGCCGGAAGAAGAGGGGAATGCGGGGTGGTGGGGCGGCCCGAATGGCCGGGCGGGGGCCGGGGTTCCAGCGGAGCAGACCGGTCGACCGCCAGGCCCGAGAACCAAAACGAACAAAAAAAGCCCGCAGGGTCAGTCGAACTTGACCAGGTGGTAGTTCTTCTTGCCCTTGCGTAGGACCAGGTATCGCCCGTCGATCAGGTCGGTGGGGCCCACGGTGTACCCGGGGTCGTCCTGGCGGCGGTTGTTCACGTACGCGCCGCCCTGCTCGATGGTGGTGCGGGCACTCCCCCGAGACGTAGCGAGGCCCGTCTCCACCAGCAGGTCCACCAGGCTCAAGCCTGGAGCGTCGAGCCGGGCCCGTCCCAGGGTGGTCGACGGGGCCTCGGCGAAGACCTCGAGCAGCGACCGCTCATCCAATCCGGCCACCTCCTCGCTGAACAGCGCCCGGCCCGCCTGCTCGGCGCGTGCCGGTCTCGTCGGCCCCGTGCACCAGGGTGCAGACCTGTCGGGCCAGCTCCCGTTGCGACGCCCGTTGCTCGGGGTGGGCGGCCGTGGCCTCGTCGAGAGCCAGGATCTCGTCGTGGCCGAGGAAGGTGAAGTACCGGAGGTACGACCCGACCACCGAGTCCTCGCTACGCAGGAAGAATTGGTAGAGCTGGTAAGGACTGGTGCGGGCGGGGTCCAGCCACACGCTCCCCGACTCGGTCTTGCCGAACTTGGTGCCGTCCGCCTTCACCACGAGGGGAGTGGTCAGGCCCCAGACTTCTTGGTGGCGCACTTTCCGTACCAGCTCGGTGCCCATGGTGATGTTGCCCCACTGGTCACTCCCGCCCAGCTGGAGTCGGCATCCGAAGGTTTCGAACAGGTGGAGGAAGTCGTAGGCCTGGAGGAGCATGTAGCTGAACTCCGTGTACGAGATGCCCTGGTCGGCTCGGGACAGCCGGGACTTGACCGAGTCCTTGGCCACCATGTTGTTGACGGTGAAGTGCTTGCCGACGTCGCGGAGGAAGGTGAACAGCGACATGGGCCGGAGCCAGTCGGCATTGTTGAGCAGCAGGGCCGGGCCTCCCTCCCGTTGGGGGTCGAAGTCGAGGAACTGCCCGAGTTGGGCCCGGATCCCCTCGAGGTTGGAGGCCAGCTCCTCCTCGCTCAGGAGCGATCTCTCCTCCGACTTCCCCCCGGGGTCCCCCACGAATCCGGTCCCGCCGCCGGCTACGGCGATGGGCCGGTGCCCGGCCAACTGGAGCCGGCGCAGGTTGCAGATCTGCAGGAGGTGGCCGACATGGAGGCTGTCGGCGGTGGGGTCGAAACCGGTGTAGGCGGTGAGCTGATCGGCGTCCAACCGCTTCTCGAGCTCGGGGTCGGTCAGCTGGTGAATCAACCCCCTGAACCGGAGGTCCTCGGCGAGATGGGCCATGCCTGCAGCCTGCCACGTCGTCAGGCCGGAGTGACCCACCGTCACCGGGACGCAGGGACCCCGAGCCTTCCTCGGCTACTACGATCGGACTCCGTTCGAGCGCAGTCGACCCCGGTCGGCCCACTCGGCCCGCTCGGCTCACTCGTCAATACCGGCCGAACCCGGCCCACCCGGCCTCCCGGCCGCCCGGCCGCAGAGCACCCGACACCCGCACAGCAACCGACACCGACCCCCGACCCCGACCCCCTGAGGAGCGCGTGATGCTCAACCCCTACCTCCACGGGAATTACGCGCCGGTTACCGAGGAGCGGACCGACGACGTCGACCTTCCGGTCACCGGGGTCATCCCGCCCGACCTCGAAGGACGGCTGCTGCGGAACGGACCCAACCCGGCGGTGGTGCCGGCCGACGAGGAGGACTACCACTGGTTCAGCGGTGACGGGATGATCCACGCCATCTCGCTGGCCGAGGGTCGGGCCACCGGCTACCGCAACCGATGGGTGCGGACCCGGGCCCTCTCGGCCAAGAAGGGGACGCCACCGCCCCGAGGCCCCGGCGAGCCCATCGACGGCCCGGCCAATACCCACGTCATCCGACACGCCAGCACCACCCTGGCCCTGGTGGAGTCGGGATTCCCCCACGCCCTGTCACCCGGGCTCGACCGGGCCCGGGTCCACGACTTCGACGGGGCGCTGGCCTCGCCCATGACCGCCCACCCCAAGGTGGACCCGGACACCGGGGAGCTGATCTTCTTCGGCAGTGACGTGTTCGGGCCGCCGTTCCTCCGCTACCACGTGGCCGACGCCGCCGGGGCACTGGTGCGCACCGAGGAGATCGAGATCCCCCGGGCCACGATGATGCACGACTTCGGCGTCACCGCCACCCGGGTGGTGTTCCTCGACCTCCCCGTGGTCTTCGAGCTCGGTCTGGCCACGGAGGGCCGCACCATGCCCTACGAGTGGATGGCCGATGCCGGCGCCCGCATCGGGGTGATGCCGCGGAACGAGGGGAACGACCGGATCCGCTGGATCGGCATCGATCCCACCTACGTGTTCCACGTCCTCAACTGCTACGACGACAGCGGGGGCGACAACATCGTCATGGACGTGGTCCGCTACGACAGCGCCTTCGACACTGCTCCCGGGGAGACCATCAGCTCCAACCAACCGGTACTGGCCCGGTGGACCATCGACCCGGCCTCGAACCGGATGTCCGAGCAGCGCCTGGACGACACGCCGGTCGAGTTCCCCCGCGTGGCCGACGAGGTGGCGGGCCGCGCCCACCGGTACGGCTACTGCACCCGGCTCGGCGACCGCGCCGACCAACCGGAGCAGCTGGGGCTGGTCAAGTACGACCTGGCCCGCGACGTCTCGACCCGCTTCGAGCCGGGCGAGTACCGGTCTCCTGGGGAGGCGGTGTTCGTCCGCGCCGCAGACGGCTCCGGGGAGGACGAGGGGTGGGTCCTCACTGTGGTCTACGACGCCACCCGGGACGCCAGTGACCTGGTCATTCTGGACTCCACGTCGTTCGGGGGCCCGCCGGTGGCCACCGTCCACCTCCCGGCCCGGGTCCCCTTCGGGTTCCACGGGTCGTGGGTGCCGGCCGACGCCTGAACCGGCACCACCAGCCCCCACCAACCCCCCTCCAGCCCCGGATCGGCCCCTCGGCCCCGAGTGCCACCAGATTTCGGACCGGCCGTGGGAAACTGTCCCGATCCCCCCAAGGGGCATCCACAGGCCCGCTGACCCCAGCCGACCAGCACCAGGGTGCCCGCAGGATCGCCTCGTCGATCTGATGAGCCGATGAACCGACACCCACATCCCCGTGCCGCCCACTGAACTTCCACCGCCCAGGAGATCCCGCCCGACCGGCAGCTCCTCGCCCGGCTCCACCGGCAGGCCCCGTGGCACCTCCCCCAGCCGGGGCGCCGGCCCCACCGAATTCCCCGGGCCCATCCTGGGCGGGCAGGTGGCCGTCCCCACTAGGCGGGAGCTGCGCAAGGCCCGCAAGCGGAGGCGGCGCCCGGCCGAGCGCATCCTGCGGATCGGCATCGTGGCGGTGGTGGTCCTGCTGGTGGTGGCGGGCTTCGGGTACGGGTACTTCCGCTACGAGTGGAGCAAGGTGTCCTCCAGCCCGTGCTCGGTGTGCGTGGCGGCGGCCAACGGCGCTCCCTACAACGTGCTGGTCATCGGCTCCGACAGCCGGGCCGGCGAGACCGAGGCCGAAGCCCAGCAGTTCGGCACGGCCACCGAGGCCGCCGGCCAGCGGAGCGACACCATCAAGATTGTCCGGGTCAATCCCGCCGCCGGGACCGCTTCAAGCCTCTCGATCCCCCGAGACACCTACGTGACCCTCTCCGGGGTGCCGGCCAGCACCGGACTGTCGACCCAGAACAAGATCAACTCGGCCTTCGCCGGCGGGCCCGACGCGCTGATCAAGACCATCCAGAACACCTTCGGGATCCCCATCAACCACTACATCGTGCTGAGCTTCTTCGGGGTCCAGGACGCCGTGAACGCGCTGGGGGGCATCTCCATGGACTTCCCCTACCCGGTGCGGGACCAGGACTGTTCGACCGGGGTCTGCTACAACAACTCCGGGCTGGCCATCCCCACCACGGGCTGTCAGGTGCTCGACGGAGCCCAGGCCCTGTCCCTGTCGAGGTCCCGCTACTTCCAGTACTACGCCAACGGCGAGTGGAACTCCGACCCGACCTCGGACCTCGGGCGCATCGAACGGCAGAACCTGATCATCGAGGCCGCCCTGGACAAGGCCAAGTCCACCTACAACCCGTTGCGGCTCAACGCCCTGCTCACGTCGGTGGTCCACGACTTCAGCAAGGACAACGGTCTCACCGCCGGCGACCTGTTCTCTCTGGCCGAGCGCTACAACGCCTTCTCCGGGTCGGCCCTGCGGTCGTACACCATGCCCACGGTGGGAGCGACCTCGGCGCAGGACGGCGACGTGGAAGTGGTCCAGCCCCAGCCGGCCGCCCAGATGATCGACCAGTTCCTGGGGGGTGCGGTCGGACCCATCACCACCCCGCCGCTCGACGCCTACGGCAATCCCCAGCCGCTCCCGGTCACCACCACCACGACGGCTCCCCCGGTGACCGCCTCGACCGCTCCGCCTACCACGGGGGCCAGCACCCCGACCACCACGGTGCCCCAGAACGCCATCCCGTCGTACGATCCCCGGCCCTGCTGACCCCTGCTGACCCCGGCCGACCCTGCTGACCGGGCCAGCCCGGCGCCGGCCGGCTTACGTCCCCACGGTCTCCACGCCCTCCACGGTCCCCACACCCTCCACGGCCTCCACGATGGCGGCGTTGATCCGGCGGTGAATCTGGACGTTCTCGGCGCGTTCCGGCACCCGAACCCGGATCACCGAGAGCGAGCCACTGCCCACTCGCCGATCCAGGGCTTCCTCCAGGCCGGCGCCGCCGGACCCGGCTCCGGGGATTGCACCGAGGTCGTCGACCGGCCACCCGAACCCGGCAGCCACCGAGGCCACGTCGACCCCCTGCGGCGTGCCGAAGAGCGTGTCGAAAGTGGTTCCGTCCAGCGAGGTGGCCGGATCGAGGAACGAGAAGATGCCACCTCCGCGGTTGTCGGCCACCACCACGGTCAACGGAGCATCGAACTCCCCCGACCGCACCAGGGCCGACACGTCGTGGAGGAAGGCCAGGTCACCGACCAGCGCCACGGTCGGGCCGCCTGAGGCCAGCGCCACCCCGAGGGCGGTGGAGACCACCCCGTCGATGCCGTTGACGCCCCGGTTGGCCACCACGGTCGGAAAACCCTCCCGGGGAACGGCGAAGGCCTCCACGTCGCGGACCGGCATGGACGACGAGACCACCAGCGTGGACCCGGCGGGCATCCGCGCTACGAGGCGGTGGGCCAACGAGGGCTCGTCGAGGGTGAGGGAGGCGGCCTCGGCCTCGTCGGCCCCGTCGGCCCTGTCGGCCCCGTCGGCCCCGAGTCGCGCGGACAGAACGGTCCGGGCCGCGGACTCGGCCTCCTCCCACTCGGTACCCCAACCGGCCGCCCGGCCCTGGCGCTGACCTCCCGACGAGCCTGACGAGCCCCCCGATCCCGCCGACACCTGCAGGGCAGCCTGGGCCTGGTTGCAGAAGAGGGTGGGATCGGAGCGGATGAACGTGGACACCTCCCGTTCGGGATCCCGCCACCGCCCCCAGGGCTCGACCTCGATGGCCTCGGTGCCGTCGGCGATCGCGGCGGACAGGAAGGTGTTCACCACTTTCGACACCCAGGGCTGGCCCAGCCGCACCACGACCTCAGGTGCATGGGCCCGGGCGAAGGACTCGGACCGGAGGATCCCGTCAGCCGACCCGATGACACCGGCGACGGGCAGCCGCACCCCCGAACGGGGATCAGCCAGCACCGGCCAGCCCAGGGAGTCCGCCAGGGCCAGCACCGCTCCCGGATCCCCGCAACCGGCCCCGGCCACGATCAGGCCGCGGCGACCCGGACGGAGCCAACCGGACTCGATCAGCCTCCCCACTCCTTCCTCGGACGATTCGAGCCCAACCACCCCTCCGAGCGCCGTCGCTCCGACCACCCGGTGCCAGGGCGCCCCATCCGCCCGGCCCGGAGCCACTCCCCCCGCCCGGTCCGCTTCGCCCAGCAGTGGCTCGCGGAACGGCAGGTTCAGATGCACGGGTCCCGGCCCACCGGGGGCCGATACCGCTTCGGCCACCGAGCGGGCAGCCCAGGAGCGCCAGGCCCGACGGGAGGCCAGGTCCGCCACCCCCGGATCGCAGAACCAGCGCACCGCACCGCCGAACAACCGGGCCTGGTCCATGGTCTGGGGGGCGCCGACGTCGCGCAGCTCGGGTGGCCGGTCGGCCGTGCAGGCGATGAGGGGGACCCCTCCGAGGTCAGCCTCGGCCACGGCGGCGTGGAGCTCCGCCGCTGCCGTGCCGCTGGTCGTGACCACCAGGGCCGGCCGCCCGCTGGCCCGTCCCATCCCCACCGCGGTGAAGGCGGCCGAGCGCTCGTCCAGCCGGACGTGCACCACTATCCCCGGGTGGGCAGCCAGCGCCACCACCAGCGGCGTGGACCGTGAGCCCGGGCACACCACGGCGTGGGTCACACCGCCCCGGACCCACTCGTCGACCAGGGTGGCGGCAAAAGACGCCTGGACATCGCGGGCGCTGGGGACCCCGGTGGTCGGTACGCTCACCTCACGCTCCGCCATTGACCGGCCCGGTGCCCATGACCGGCCCGGTGTCCATGACCGCAACCGACCCCACGCCCATGACCGACCCCACGCCTATGAACGACAAGATTCTGTACGCCGAGACCGTGGGCCACGGGCCCCGCCTGGTGATGGCCCACGGCTTCACCCAGACCGGCCGGGTGTGGGGATCGATCGATGACGACCTGGCCACCGACCACCAGGTGGTGCGGGTGGACATGCCCGGCCACGCCGGCTCGTCGCACGTCCGGGTGGGCCTGGTCGACGGGGCCCTGGCACTCGGAGCCGCCGGCGGACCGGCCGCCTACCTGGGCTACTCGATGGGTGCCCGTTTCTGTCTCCACCTGGCCCTGGCCCGTCCCGACCTGGTCGAGAGCCTGGTGCTCATCTCCGGGACAGCCGGGATCGACGACGCCACCGAACGCCGGCAGCGCCGGCACTCCGGACGGAGCCCTGGCCGACCAGCTCGACCCGGCGTCCGCCGACGCCACACCCCTCTCGGTCGAGACGTTCGTGCAGCGGTGGTTGGACGGTCCCCTGTTCGCCGGAGTCAGCCCGGGCGCCAACGGTTTCGACCAGCGGTTGCGCAATACCGGGGCGGGGCTGGCATCGAGCCTCCGCCTGGCCGGGACCGGTAACCAACGGCCCCTGTGGGAGATCCTCGACCGCCTGAGCATGCCGGTCCTGGTCATCTCCGGGGCCCGGGACGAGAAGTTCACCGCCCTCGGTGACAGGATGGCCGAGGCCATCGGAGCCAACGCCACCCGGGCCGTGGTGCCCGATGCCGGTCACGCCCCCCACCTGCAGCGGCCCGATGAGGTGTCCAGGCTGGTGCGGGGCCACCTCGGCCCGGCCTGAGCGGAGTCGTTCACCGGATCCACAGCCACAGCGAAGCCGACAGCAGCACCCCGAAGACCAGCTGCAGCCGACCGGTGGCGGCCAGCACCGGCAGCAGGGCCCGCCCGGTGGCGTCGCTGTTGACGATCTTGACCGGTGTGACCACCAGGGGCAGGGCCAGCAGCGGCAGGAGGGCCACCACGGTCTGATCGGTCACGGTGAGCTGGGACACCGAGGAGAGCGCCCACACCAGCACGGCGGCGAAGGGCAGGACCACGCAGCCGATGTAGAACCACCCGGCGTCCCGCCGGCCCAGCCGCACCGCCACGGTCCGTTTGCCGGTCTGGGCGTCGGTCTGGATGTCCCGCAGGTTGTTGGCCAGCAACAGGGCGGTGGCCAACAACCCCACCAGCACGGCGGCGAACCACACCACCGGCTCGTCGAGTCGGAGGGTCTGCACGTAGTAGGTGCCGACCGTGGCCACCAGGCCGAAGAACACGAACACGAACAGCTCACCCAGCCCGGCGTAGCCGTACGGTCGGGGTCCTCCGGTGTAGAACCAACCGGCGGCCAGACACGCCGCCCCCACCACCAGGATCCACCACGAGGTGGCCCAGGCCAGGGCCAGTCCGACTATGCCGGCCACCCCGAAGCAGGCCAGCGCAGCCCGCTTGACCGCTCCCGGCGACGCCAGGCCCGAGGCCGTCAGTCGCAGCGGGCCGACCCGGACATCGTCCGTCCCCCGGATGCCGTCCGAGTAGTCGTTGGCGTAGTTGGTGCCCACCTGGATGGCCAGGGCCACGACCAGGGCACCCAGGGCCCGCAACCACACGTCGGCAGTCGAAGAGCCGGCCAAGCCGGTGCGCAAAGGGGCCAAAGGGGCGTAGCCCACCCAGCCGAAGGACCGGCGATTGAGCGAGTGGGCCGCCGCCGTACCCACCAACACCGGCACGATGGCTGCCGGCAGGGTCCGGGGTCGGGCGCCGAGCACCCAGCGCTTGACGGGGCCCGGCACCGCCGGAGCCGTCGCCGCGGAACCGGCGTCGGGGCCGGAAGGCTCGGCCGTCACGCCCCGGGCCGAACTGAAGGCCTAACCGAAGGCCGAGCGAAACGCCGACCCGACGACCGAGAGGAAGGCCGGACGCTCACGGCCGACGTGGGAAGCGACCGAAGTCCGGCGGGCGGTGCTCCTGGAAGGCGTTGCGGCCCTCCTGGCCCTCCTCGCTCATGTAGAAGAGCATGGTGGCGTCGCCGGCGAACTGCTGCAGCCCGGCCAGGCCGTCGTCGGCGGCGTGGAGACCGCCCTTCAGCATGCGGAGGGCCATGGGCGACAACGACAGCATCTGACGGCACCAGGCCACCGTCTCGGCCTCGAGCTGGGCCAGGGGCACCACCTCATTGACCAGTCCCCACCCCAAGGCAGTGGCGGCGTCGTACTGCCGGCAGAGGAACCACACCTCCTTGGCCCGCTTGAGACCGATGGTGCGGGCCAGCAGGCTGGCCCCGTAGCCCCCGTCGAAGCTGCCGACCTTGGGCCCGGTCTGGCCGAACCGGGCGTTGTCGGCGGCGATGGTCAGGTCGCACACCAGGTGCAGGATGTGGCCACCACCGATGGCGTACCCGGCCACCATGGCCACCACCGGCTTGGGCAGGCGCCGGATCTGGATCTGGAGATCGAGGACGTTGAGACGGCCAATGCCCTGCTGGGCTATGGAGTCGTCCCCGATGTAGCCGTCGTCCCCCCGGATCTTCTGATCCCCGCCGGAGCAAAAGGCGTCCGGCCCCTCGCCGGTGAGGATGACCACCCCGACCGACGGGTCGTCCCGGGCCGCGGTGAAGGCATCGGCCAGCTCGAACAGGGTCTGGGGCCGGAAGGCGTTCCGGACCTCGGGACGGGCGATGGTCAGCTTGGCCATGCCGTCGGCCACGTCGTAGTGGATATCGGTGTAGTCACCCCGGCGTTCCCAGGCCGGGAGGGAGTGACCCCGGAACCGGTCGACCGGATCGACCGGTGGGCCGCTGATGACCGTCTCGGGACCCGGGCCGCTCGTGCCCCCGTCCACCTGTTCCGGCGAAACCATTCGACCAATCACTCCTAGAGTCGGCACTCGTACGGTCGCCTAGGCTACCGCCATGCCGGAGCTGGTAGCGCTCGACCTGGCAGCCGGGCCCGGGTTCGTCGAGGCCCTCCGGGCGGCCTGGGACGCCGGTCACGCCGTGCTCCCGCTGGACCCCCGTCTCCCCCGCCCTGCGGTGCAACGACTGGTGAACTCCCTCCGCCCCTCGAGGGTGGTCGACGTCGACGGGGACCACCCCCAGCCGGCCGGCCTGCCGGTCGAGGTGGGCGACGCCCTGGTCGTGGCCACCAGCGGCTCCACCGGTGAGCCCAAGGGGGTGGTGCTCACCCATGCAGCCGTGCGGGCCTCGGCCCTGGCCACCTCGGCGCGGTTGGAGGTCGACCCGGCCACGGACCGCTGGGTGGCCTGCCTGCCCCTGGCCCACATCGGGGGGTTGGCCGTGGTCACGAGGTCCCTGGTCACCGGTACGGCGTGCACCGTGCTCGAGAAGTTCCACCCCGGCCAGGTGGAAGAGCAGGCTCGGCGGGGGGCCACCCTGATCTCGCTGGTGGCCACGGCCCTGGCCCGGACCGACGCCTCGGGCTACCGCCACGTGGTGCTGGGTGGGGCCGCACCCCCCGAGCACCTGCCCGCCAACGTGATCACCACCTACGGGATGACCGAGACGGGCTCCGGCGTCGTCTACGACGGTCGGCCCATCGACGGGGTCGAGATCCGCATCGGGGACGGGGCCAACGGCGGGGTGGGCGAGGTGCTGGTCCGGGGCCCGATGCTGCTGCGCTCGTACCGCGACGGTTCCGATCCCCGAGGGCCGGGAGGGTGGCTGCCCACCGGCGATGGCGGCGCGCTTGCTCCCGACGGCACCCTCTCGGTGTTCGGGCGCCTGGCCGAGGTCATCGTCACCGGGGGGGAGAAGGTCTGGCCGGTTCCCGTCGAAGCGGCCCTGGCCACGCACCAGGGGGTGGACCAGGTGGCGGTGTGGAAGCGCCCCGACCCCGAGTGGGGCGAGCGGGTGGTGGCCTGGGTGGTGCCCACCGACCCGGCCGCGCCCCCGGCCCTCCGAGAGCTCCGGGAGTTGGTGGCGTCCCGGGTGGCCCGATGGGCCGCTCCACGACAGGTGGTGCTGGTCGAGTCGCTGCCCCGCACCCCGAGCGGCAAGGTCCGCCGGACCGAGCTGCCCTGACTCACCGATCACTGCGGCTCCGCCCGACCGCTCCCGCGGCTCCGCCCGACCGCTCAGCCCCCGATCAGGGAGTGATGCCCCCGGTGCCGGTGCACAGGGCACCGCCGTCGATGACCAGGGTGTGGCCGGTGATCCACGAGGCGGCGTCGGAGCAGAGGAACAGGGCGGCGGCCGCGATGTCATCGACCTCGCCGAGGCGGCGCAGCGGGAGCCGGGCGGCGATGGCGTCCTCGCCCGTCTCCCACAGGGCCCGGGCGAACTCCGTCTTGACCAGACCGGGAGCCAGGGCGTTCACCCGCACGGCAGGGCCCAGCTCCCCGGCCAGCTGGCTGGTCAGGTGGATCACTGCGGCCTTGGTGACGTTGTACCAGCCGATCCCCCACTCCACCGACAGCCCGCCCACCGAGGCCAGGTTCAGAACGGCCCCGCCCCCTTCGGACATGCCGGCTCGCCACGCGGCCTGGATCCACTCGAGGTAGCCGGTCTGGTTGACCCGGACGGTCTTGTCGGCCCGGGCCGTGTCGAGGTCCATCATCGGCCCGTAGTACGGGTTGGTGGCGGCGTTGTTGACCAGGATGTCGATGCCACCGAACCGCTCGACGGTGGCGTCCACGCAGGCGGCGGCCTGGTCCGGATCGCCGGCGTTGGCCACCCGCCATTCCACCTCGCCGCTGCGGTCCCCCTTGGCCGAGTCGATCTGCGCCGCCGCCTCTGTCAGGGCGTCGGCCTTGCGGGACGAGATCATCACCGAAGCACCGGCCGAGGCGAAGGCCAGGGCGATGGCCTGTCCGATGCCCCGGGACGCCCCGGTCACCAGTGCGGTCTTGCCGTCCAGTCGTAGGTCCATGGGCCGTCACCCTACCGGTGGCCACTCCCGACCTCCTGGTCTCCCGACACCTGGTGTCCTCGACTCCCGGCGTTCACGACGCTCCGGCCCTGGTGCCTCCCCGGGGGGCCCGATCGCGTCTGGGGACAATGACCGCTGGGGCACAATGGTGGCGTGGACGCAGCCCCGCACCGACCCGAAGTCCGCTCGGAGCTCCGTTGCCCCTGATCCGGGACCTGCCGGCGGTCGAACTGTCGCCCTACCTCCTCCAGCACACCGGCAACCCGGTGGACTGGTACGTGTGGGGGGACGATGCCTTCGACAAGGCCCGCCGAGAGAACCGGCCGGTCTTCCTGTCCATCGGGTACTCGGCGTGTCACTGGTGCCACGTCATGGCTCACGAGTCGTTCGAGGACCAGGCCAGCGCCGACGCCCTCAACGCTTCGTTCGTGTCCATCAAGGTCGATCGCGAGGAGCGACCCGACGTCGACGCCGTCTATATGGAAGCAGTCCAGGCCATCACGGGCTCGGGTGGATGGCCGATGAGTGTCTTTTTGACCCCCGACCGGCGGCCGTTCTACGGAGGCACCTACTTCCCTCCCGACGACCGGGCCGGCATGCCGTCGTTCCGTTCGGTGCTCAGCGCCTTGAGCGACGTGTGGACCAATCGCCGGGACGAGGTGGAAGAGCAGGCCGACGAGCTGTCGCGGGCCATCGGCTCCCGCTCGGTGGTCCAGACCCAACCAGGAGCGATCTCGATCCTCGACGACCGGGGACCCGACCTGCTCGTACCGGCCGTGGAGGAGCTGGCCCGTCGTTTCGACCCGGTCGGCGGCGGGTTCGGGAGGGCCCCTAAATTCCCCCAACCCACCTTGGTGGACTTGGCGCTGACCTATGCCCTACGCGGCTCGGACCGCCCGGACGTCTCGACCGCGACTCCGACGGAACCGACCGACGGGCCGACGGCCGCCGACTCCACGAAGATGGCCCTGACCACCTTGGACGCCATGGCCGCCGGTGGCATCCACGATCATCTCGGCGGTGGGTTCTCCCGTTACTCCACCGACGACGAGTGGCTGGTCCCCCACTTCGAGAAGATGCTCTACGACCAGGCCGGGCTGCTTCGCGCCTTCCTCCACGGATGGCAGGTGACCGGTGGTGAGCAGTACCTCGACGTGGTCGAGGGAGTCATCCGCTACGTGGGCCGGGACCTGGCCACCCCGGCGGGAGGGGTGTGCTCGGCCGAGGATGCCGACTCCGAAGGGGTGGAGGGTCGGTTCTACGTCTGGTCACCCGACCAGGTGGCCGATGCGGTCTCGGAGGGCTTCGCCCGGGATCAGGCGGCCGGACTCGGCCACGCCCCGCTCACCGCCGACCGGGTGACGGCCGACGTGAGCGCCTGGTTCGGGGTCACGGCCACCGGCAACTTCGAGGGCCGGACCATCCTCCGCCGGCCGGTCGGTGCTCCCCTTCGGGGCGACGCCTCGGTGGAGCTGGGCCGTCGCTACCTGTTCGAGGCCCGCTCCAAAAGGATCCGGCCGGGTCTCGACGACAAGGTCATCACCGAGTGGAACGCCATGTACGCCGCGGCCCTGGCGGAGGCAGCCGGGGCGACCGGGAACAGTGAGTGGGGCGACGCCGCCGTGGCCATCGGACGGTTCCTGTGGGATGAGCTCCGTGGGGACGACGGTCGGTGGAGGCGGAGCTGGCAGCTGTACGGCGGGCCGCGTCATCTGGCCTGTGCCGCCGACTACGCCTGGCTGGTGGACTGCTTCACCCGGCTCGGCGAGCTGACCGGTCGGGCCGAGTGGACCAGTCGGGCCATCGAGACCGCCGACTCCCTCATCGAGTTGTTCCACGACGACGAGGGTGGTGGTTTCTTCACCACCGGCCATGACGCCGAGGCCCTTATCGTGCGGACCAAGGACGTCTTCGACGGGGCCACCCCTTCGGCCAATGCCGTGGCGTCCCTGGCCTTGGCCCGGTTGGGCGCCCTGACCGGTGACGACCGGTACACCTCGGCGGCCCGGGAGGTGGTCGACCTGCTCGGGGATCTGCTGGTCCGCCACCCCACCGCCTTCGCCCATACCGTGCTCACCGCCACCCAGTTGGCGGCGGGCTGGACCGAGGTGGTGGTCACCGGGGACCGGCCGGATCTGGTCGGCGCAGTGAGGAGCCGATGGTTGCCCGGCTCCGTCCTGGCCTGGGGAGAGCCCACCCCGTCGCCCCTGTGGCAGGACCGCGAGCCGTCCCGGGCCTATGTGTGCCGCCACTACTCGTGCCAGCTGCCGGCCGACGACGTCGACACCCTGGTCTCCCAGCTGGCCGGGGCGTCCCCCCGGTGATCGGAGGACCACCGCGGTGAGCAGAGGATCGGATCGGGAGTCGACCCGGACCCCGCGCAGCGGCACCGCCCGCGACGTGGTGCGCTCCCTCAAGGCCCGGTCCAGCATCGAGGTGGCCGGGGGGGCCGCTCTGACCATGCTGGTCCTGTCGTGTCATGTGGAGGACACCACCGGCGTCGACCTGGCCTCGGGGGCACTGGTCCGGGTGCGGGTGGACTGGCCCACCGACCACGAGCCCGACCTGTCGCCGTTCGACGTGGTGGAGACCCGGCTGGCCGACGAGCCCGAGCGGGACGACCTGGCCCAACCCGAGGCGGTGACGGCCGAGGGCCTGCCCCGGCACCTCGGGACGCTCCATGGGCGCCGGGTCCGCCAGCTCCTCCATCAGCTGGCCGCGCCGGCGGAGGAGCATGTGCTCGGGTTTCCCGGGGCCTCGGCGCCGTACTGGGAGTTCCGAGGGTTCCGGCCCTCGCTGGCACTGGTGGAGCCGACCAAGGGGCCGGTCCTGTTCCGGCGCATCGAGGACCGCTCGGTGTGGATCCGGTTCGGCTGGGGCCGGAGCGACAACTGGCTCCCGGTCGAAGACCCCCAGGCCGAGCGGGCTCTGGCCGTGGCCCGACGCGACCGCCTCCAGGGCAAGGACCTGGCCGCGGCCCTGGGATTCAAGCCCCACTATGTGGTGGCGGCCATAACCACACCGCGGGATGGCCACTGCTACAAAGTGGTCCGCGCCCTCCTGCCCCGAAGCTGACGCTCCAAAAGCTGAACCCCCGCCGCCGGTCGCCTACAGTCGGCGGCCATGGCATCCACGCCCGTTGCCGGCCGGCCTTCCGCCCCGATCCTGCCCGACTACGACGCGGCGTGCATCGCCAACGTGGTGCCCGCTCTGCTGAGCAGCGGGGCGCAGCTGGGCGGCGACGGCCCCGAGCAGACCTTCGCCGGTCTGCTGCCGGAGTCGGTCACCCACGCCCGCCAGGTGGTGCTGCTGGTGGTGGACGGGCTCGGCTGGGTCCAGCTCCGGGACCGCACGGCCCTGGCCCCGACCCTCAACGCTGCCGAGGGCATCGACCGGGCCATCACGTCGGTGGCCCCCACCACCACCGCCTGCGCCCTGACCTCGATCACCACCGGCCGCCGACCGAGTCAGCACGGACTGCTCGGCTACCGCCTGGCCGTGGGAGACGAGATCCTCAACGTCCTGCGCTGGACCCTGGGCAGTGGCCGGGCCTACGACGCCCGGCGGACGATGCCGGCCCACGAGTTCCAGCCGTGCCCGCCCTTCCCGGGCTCGTCGACTGCCGTCCCGGTGGTCTCCAAGCATGAGTTCGGCGGGACCGGCTTCACCGCGGCGCATCTCGGCAACTCTCCCTTGCGCGGCTACCGGGTGCTGTCCTCACTGCCGGTGGAGACCGGGCGCCTGTTGCGGGACGGACACCGGTTCATCTACGCGTACTACGACGGGATCGACAAGGTGGCCCACGGAACCGGGCTCGGCGACCTCTACGAGGCCGAGCTGCGGGCTGTCGACCGGCTGGTGGAGGACGTGGTGGCCCAACTGCCGGCCGGGGCGGTCCTACTGGTCACGGCGGACCACGGGCAGATCGACGTGGGCCCCCATGTGGAGCTGCTCGGCGCCGAGATCATGTCCATGGTCCGGTTCATGTCCGGTGAGGGTCGCTTCCGATGGCTGCACGCCCGTCCCGGCGCCGGGGCCGACCTGGCTGCCGCGGCGGCCGAGCGGTACGCCGAGACCTCCTGGGTCATGGAGCGCGACCAGATCATCGACCAAGGGATGTTCGGGGGGCCGGTCGCCGACGGGCTGCTGGGCCGACTGGGTGATGTGGCCCTGCTCCCCTTCGCCCCCATCGCCTTCATCGATCCCGCCGACACCGGCGAGAACCGACTGCACAGCCGGCACGGATCGCTGACGGACGACGAGATGCTGGTGCCGCTGTTGGCCCTGACCGGACAGGAGGGACTGTAACCATGGGCGCTCAATCCAGTGGGCCCGGAGAGTCCCCCGGAGCCGCAGACGCAGAGGCACCGGCGATCCGCCCGGAGGTGGTGGACCCGGGCGCCGAGGCCCCGGCGCCGCCGGCTGCCCCCGACGATGCCGAGGTCGAGGCCACCGAGTCCATCGAACAGCCGGCCAAGCTGCTGCGCATCGGGTCGATGGTCAAACAGCTCTTGGAAGAGGTGCGGTCGGCACCGCTCGACGAAGCCAGCCGCGGTCGCCTCCGCGAGATCTACGAGCAGTCCATCCGCGAGCTGGCCGACGGCCTCTCGCCTGACCTGGTGGCCGAGTTGGACCGGGTCTCGATCCCCTTCGACAATCCGACCCCCTCGGACGCCGAGCTCCGCATCGCTCACGCCCAGCTGGTCGGCTGGCTCGAGGGTCTGTTCCACGGGATCCAGGCCACCTTGGTAGCGCAGCAGGTGGCGGCCCGGGCCCAGCTCGACGAGATGCGCCAGCGGTCGTTGCCCCAGGGCCCGAATCCGGACGCAGGCCGACCCGGCACCTACCTCTGAGACAACCGCCCCGGCGCCCGCACCGAGGCGCTAACGTCGGAATCGTCGGAATGACACTGCTGTAACTCGTCCACACCCTGTGGAGAACTCTGGGGTGCACGAGGATCCCGAGGAAGGCGCCAGGGCGTTGGTCACACGGTCGTTCGTACACCTGCACACCCATACCGAGTTCTCCATGCTGGACGGGGCGGCCCGGGTCAAGGACCTGGTGCAGTCGGCGGTGGAGGACGGCCAGCCCGCGCTCGGGATCACCGACCACGGGAACATGTACGGCGTCCTGGACTTCTACGCCGCCTGCCGGGCCGCCGGCATCAATCCGGTGATCGGCACCGAGGCGTACATGGCGGCCGAGTCCCGGCACGAGCGCCCGGTACGCCGGGGCAAGATCGACGACACCGGTGGCGACGCCGGCGGTGGGGAGAAGCTCTACTACCACCTGACGCTGTTGGCCGAGTCCACCGCGGGGTACCGGAACCTGCTCAAGCTGTCGTCGGCCGCCTACCTGGAGGGCTACTACTACAAGCCCCGGCTCGACTGGGAGCTGCTGGCCCGCCACAGCTCCGGGCTCATCGCCACCACCGGCTGCCTGGGCGGCGTGGTACTGCAGGCCCTGCTGGCCGACGACCAGGTCAAAGCCGAGATGTTGGCCGCCCGGCTCCAGGACATCTTCGGCAAGGACAACCTCTTCGTAGAGCTGCAGGACCACGGGCTGCCCGAGCAGCACAAGACCAACCCGGCCCTGGTCGAGATCGCCCGGCGCATCGGCGCCCCCTTGCTCGCCACCAACGACAGCCACTACACCCACCGCGAGGACCATGTGGCCCACGACGCCCTGCTGTGCGTCCAGACCGGGGCCCTCATCGACGACCCCAAGCGGTTCAAGTTCGAGGGCCAGGAGCACTACCTGAAGTCGGCCGACGAGATGCGCCACCTCTTCTCCGAGCTCCCCGAGGCCTGCGACAACACCTTGCTGATCGCCGAGCGGGCCTCGGTGGAGATCGAGTTCGGACGGCCCAGCCTGCCCCGCTTCCCGGTGCCCGACGAGTTCCGCGGCGAGACCTACGAGGAGCGGGCCGGAGCGTACCTGCGCCATCTGAGCGTCGAGGGGGCCAAGGAGCGGTACGGCCACCCGGTGCCCGCCGAGGTCATGACCCGGCTCGACTACGAGCTCGGCGTGATCGGCGACATGGGCTTCTCGGCCTACTTCCTGGTGGTGTGGGACCTGATCCGCTTCGCCCGTTCGCGTCGGATCCGGGTGGGCCCGGGCCGGGGATCGGCGGCCGGGTGCTGTGTGGCCTACTGCCTCCAGATCGTGGACGTCGACCCCATCCGCTACGACCTCCTCTTCGAGCGGTTCCTCAACCCCGGCCGGATCCAGATGCCCGACATCGACATGGACTTCGACGAGCGGTACCGGGGCGACATGATCAAGTACGCCGCCGAGCGGTACGGGTCGGACCACGTGGCCCAGATCGTCACCTTCTCCACCATCAAGGCCCGGGCCGCCGTACGCGATGCCGCCCGGGTGCTCGGGTACCCCTACATCGTGGGCGACAAGATCGCCAAGGCCATGCCGCCCCTGCTCATGGGGCGGGACACCCCGCTGGCCGCCTGTCTGACCAAGGCCGAAGGGCACGAGGAGGGGTTCGCCGCCGCCGGTGAGCTCCGGGTCATGTACGAGACCGACCCCGAGGCCCAGAAGGTCATCGACGTGGCCAAGGGGCTGGAGGGGCTGCGCCGCCAGGACGGCATCCACGCCGCCGCCGTGGTCATCACCGACGAACCCGTCACGGAGTACGTCCCGGTCCAGCGCAAACCGGACGGGAACAACCCCGATGACTCCCCCATCGTCACCCAGTACGAGATGCACGGGGTCGAGGACCTCGGGCTGCTCAAGATGGACTTCCTCGGGCTGCGCAACCTCTCGGTCATCGAGCGGGCCCTCGACCTGATCGAGGTGTCCACCGGCCACCGACCCGACATCGACTCGGTGGCCCTCGACGACCCGGACACCTTTGCCATGCTGCGCCGGGGGGACTCCATGGGGGTGTTCCAGCTCGAGGGGGGGCCGATGCGGTCCCTCATGCGGTCGCTGGCCCCGACCAGCTTCGACGACGTGGCGGCCCTGGTGGCCCTGTACCGGCCGGGGCCGATGGCGGCCAACATGCACCGCGACTATGCCGACCGCAAGAACGATCGCCAGAAGGTCTCCTACCTCCACCCCGATCTCGAAGAGGTCCTGGGTGACACCTACGGGCTGATGATCTACCAGGAGTCGGTCATGCGGGTGGCCCAGAAGATCGCCGGCTACGACCTGGCCGAGGCCGACAACCTCCGCAAGGCCTGCGGCAAGAAGAACCGGGTCCTCATCCAGGCCGAGCGAGAGAAGTTCGTAGCCGGATGCGTGGCCACCGGGTACGAGGAGTCCCTCGGCACCGACCTGTTCGACATCATCGAGCCCTTCGCCGACTACGCCTTCAACAAGTCCCACGCCTACGGCTACGGGCTGATCGCCTATCAGACCGCCTGGCTCAAGGCCCACTACCCGGTGGAGTACTTCGCCAGCCTGCTCACCTCGGTCAAGGACAACAAGGACAAGACGGCGGTGTACCTCTCCGAGTGCCGGACCATGGGGATCGAGGCCTTGGTGCCCGACGTCAACCGGTCGCTGGCCGACTTCGCCGCCGACTTCTCCGGGGGCCAGGGGGTGGTGGGCGAGAAGGGCGGTAGCCCGGGGGCCATCACCTTCGGCATGGCCGCGGTGCGCAACGTGGGCGAAGGGCTGGTGGGCCTCATCGTCGAGGAGCGAGAGCGGAACGGGCCCTTCGTCGACTTCTACGACTTCTGTCAGCGGGTCGACCCCCAGGTCCTCAACAAGCGGACCATCGAGTCGCTGATCAAGGCCGGCGGGTTCGATTCCCTCGGCCACCCCCGCCGGGGCCTGTGCCTGGTGTTCGAGGACATCGTCGACCGGACCCTGGAGCGGCGGCGTGAGCACGACGCCGGGGTGATCTCGCTCTTCGCCACGCTCGAGCCCGAGACCGCCGGTCAGGCCATCGGCTTCGCCGACACCCGGACGCCCATCCCCGACACCGAGTTCGCCAAGTCACAGCGGATGGCCTTCGAGAAGGAGATGCTCGGGCTCTACATCAGCGACCACCCGTTGATGGGCCTGGAGAGCTCCCTGGCCCGGCTCACCGACTGCACCCTGGCCGAGCTGCGGGATGCCGACCCCGGCATGGGTGACGGCTCAGGCTACGGAGGGGAGGGGCAGGTCAAGATGGTCGGAGGTGTGATCACCGACCTGGCCCGGCGCTACACCAAGAAGGGCGATCTGATGGCCACCTTCGTGTTGGAGGACCTCAACGCCTCCATCGAGGTGTTCGTGTTCCCCAAGTCCATGGCCGACTACGGCGCCCTGCTCGACGACGATGCCATCGTGGTCCTGAAGGGCCGGGTGGACATGCGGGACGACCGGCTCAAACTGGTGTGCATGGAGGTCCAGCGCCCGGAGCTGGCCGTGGACGGATCCACCGACCTGCGGGTCTCCCTGCCCCTCAACAGCCTGACCGACCACACCGTGGAGGGGCTCAAGCACCTGCTCCGCGAGCACCCGGGCGACTCCCCGGTCTACCTCCACGTCGGGGAGAAGGTCCTGCGCCTCCCCCCGGAGTTCAACGTGGACAGCCGTCGGGGCCTGATCGGCGAGCTGAGGGTCCTGCTCGGGCCCAACGCCATCCGATCCTGAGGCCGGTCCGCTCCGAGGTTCGAGCGGCGCTCCGCCACCACCCGGAATGACCGCTCCGCGCCACCGCGAATCGGCGTTTTACCCGCTCAGAGGGGCCGGATACGACAGCCCTCTCAAAATCCCGTAAAATCATGGGACGGCTCCTGCCGTGGGGGCCTCCAGACCTGTCTCACCCACCGGGGGGACAGCAGGGGGGCGTCATCGGCAGGCCCGAGCCGGCGGCTGGTGCCGCAAGGGAGACCGAGGAGTACGGAACGGCATATGTCCATCAAGGTGGAGACCAAGGACTGCACATCGATCAGCGACGCCGAGTTGGCCGAGATGGCCGACCTGTGCGCGGAGCGGGAACCCCGATTCGACATCGGATTCCTTTCAAAACAACGGGAGGAGTGGGTGCTGGTCACCCGGGTGCGCGAAGGGTCGAAGCTCCGGGGGTACTCGTTCTCCACGCTGGAGCGGATCGGCGGCACCCCGTCCCTGCTGATCGGGCTGGCCACGGTGGATCGCACCTCCAGGGCCGACACTGTCCTTCGGGCCATGATGGGCGACAAGTACCGCCGGGCCCTCCTGGCCTTTCCCGATGAGGACGTCCTGGTCGGGACCCGCCTCCTCGGGGCCGAGGGGTTCCGGGCCTTCTCCGGCCTCACCGATGTGGTTCCGGGGCCCGGCCACAAGGCCACCGGCGAGGAGCGGGCCTGGGGACGGCGGCTGGCCAAGCGCTTCGGGGCCGACGGCCGGATCGACGACCGGACCTTCGTGGTGAGCGGCGACGGGTGCGAGGCCGGCGGCTTCGACTTCGTCAGCCCCAAGGAACAGGTCGCATCCGAGGTCACGGTGTTCTTCGAGTCCATCAACGTCGGCGAGGGTGGCCGGCTGGTGGCCTTCGGGTGGGCCATGGCCGAGGACCTGGCAGGCGGAAAACTGGGCGGGCGCTGACCGGGTTGGCCCCAGCCTGCGGTAACCACGTCCCATCCCTCAGCCACCGAGGTCAAGCCCGGCTCGGCCCCGTAGGCAATAGCATGGGCCTGTGAAGGTATCGACCAGGGGTGACTATGCGAGCCGGGCGTTGCTGTCGCTGGCGCTCCACACCGACGGCGAAGGTCCGACCGCCGTCCGGGACATCGCTGAGCGCACCGGGCTGCCCCAGCCGTACCTGGAGCAGATCCTCCTGGCTCTGAAGGGCGCCGGCCTGGTGCGTTCCAAGCGGGGGGTCGGCGGCGGCTACGTCCTGGCCCGGCCGCCCGAGGAGATCACCCTGTCCCAGATCGTCTCGGCCGTGGACGGGCCCATCGTGGCCGGTGACTTCGGGCTCCCCCACGAGAACGGGGCCTGCGACCACGAGGGGCAGTGTGTGCTGCTCACGGTATGGGCCGACCTGGGCGAGCGGATGCGCACCCACCTCGACTCGTTCAACCTGGCCGACATGGTGGCCCGGGCCCAGGGGCGGGTGCCCGCCCTGCGCCAGAGCGCCGGCTGAGCCACCCCGCCGGACGCTCTAGCCCTCCTCCTCCGCCATCTGCGCGGGTTCCAGCCGGAGGTTCCAGGAGGCGATGACCGGCTGCTCCCGTTCCCAGCCCAGCTGGCTGACCGAGGCCGGGCCCAGGGAGAAGTACCGGGCCGCCCGGGCGTCGAGCCCCAGCCACCGCGCCGCCAGCACCCGGAGCAGGTGACCGTGGGCTACACAGACCACATCGCCGGGGGCGGCCCGGACCCGCTCGATCACCCGATCGGCCCGGGCCCCCACCTCCTCGGCGGTCTCCCCGCCCGGGGCTCCGTCCTCGAACAGGTCCCATCCGGGGCGCTCCCGCCTGATCTCGGGGGTGGTCAGGCCTTCGTACTCCCCGTAGTCCCACTCGGCCAGGTCGGGCTCGATCACCGCCCCGTCGCCCAGCCCGGCCAGCTCACCGGTCTGGCGGGCCCGGAGCAACGGACTGCACAGGATGAGGGCGAACTCGTGGGCCGAGACCGTGGCCGCCAGTGCTTTGGCCTGGTTCTCGCCCTCGGAGATGAGCGGCAGGTCGGTTCGGCCGGTATGGCGGCCGTTCCGGCTCCACTCGGTCTCCCCATGGCGTACCAGCACACAAAGATCGCGCGATCATCCAGACAGCCGATCACTCCGAACAGGGGGTGTGCAAGCCGCCCGGGGCCTGACAGCCCCTCCCGGTGGTGCTCCGGACATGAATTACAACGATGGAATGTCCCCGGGCCATCAGGCGTTAAAGGTGGTGTCGACCCTGTGACGATTAATGAGGAGAGGGATGGCAACTCGCACTTCGAGTAGGGAAAAGAAGAGTTCAGCCCCGGCGGCACTCCCGCCGAGGAAGGTGGCGCCCACCCCCGTGGCAGCCACGTCAGGACGGCCGGCCCGGTCCAACGCCGGCGGCCGCAGCCGGAGCGCGGACGCCGACAGTTTGGGGCTGTTCCTCCGTGACCTCGATCACCACCCGCTGCCGGACCATGAGGCTCAGACCGAGCTGGCCAAGCGGGTGGCCCAGGGTGACGATGAGGCCCGACGGGAGATGGTGGCGGCCAACCTGCGGTTGGTGGTGCACTGGGCCCGTCGGTATCAGGACCGGGGCGTTGATCTGCCCGACCTCATTCAGGAGGGCACCTTCGGCCTGATGCGGGCGGTCGACAAGTTCGACTGGGAGCGCGGCTTCCGGTTCTCGACCTATGCCACCTGGTGGATCCGTCAGGCCCTCCAGCGGGCCGTCCAGCAGCACGGGCGCACCATCCGGCTGCCCATGGAGGTGGCCGAGCGCAACCAGCAGGTGGACGCGGCGCTCTGGGAGCTGACCCATCAGTTCCAGCGGCCGCCGACGGACGACGAGATGGACAACGCCACCAACACCACCGCTGAGGTCCGGGCGACCTGACCCAGGTGGCCCGGGTGGTGGCCAGCCTCGATCAGCCCGCCACCACGGACTCGACAGCCACACTTGGCGACCTGGTCTCGACGGACCTCAACGACTTCGAGGACGACGTGGCCTCGGAGCTCACGCTGGACCTGGTCCGGCAAGCCGTCGATCGGTTGACCGACCTGCAACGCCAGGTGATCCGGAACCGGTTCGGCTTCGACGGAAGCGACCCGGCGTCGTTGCAGACCACCGCGGAGCGTCTGGGGATCGGCGTGCGCAAAGTGCGCCAGGCCGAGGCTGAGGCTCTGGAGATCCTGGCCGACAGCGAGATGCTCGAAGCAGCCCACGAGGCCGCCTGACCCTCGTGGAGCCGGCCCCCATCGGGCCGGATCAGTTCGAGAGTTGGTCCAGTTGAGCCTGTAGGTCGTCGGGCAGCTCCGAGGTCCAGGTCATGGATTGGCCCGTGACAGGGTGGGCGAAGGACAACGAATAGGCGTGGAGGAATGGACGCCCGATCACCGCCCCGGGCAGTGAGCGTCCACGGGCGTAGACCTCGTCGCCCACCACCGGATGGCCGATGGCCGAGAGGTGGACCCGGATCTGGTGGGTCCGGCCGGTCTCCAGGGCCGCGGTCATCAGGGTGGTGGGGGCCGGTTCGAGGAACCGCTCCTCGACCTGATAGCGGGTCCTGGCCTCCTTCCCCCGGCGGGACACCGCCATGCGGGTGGGAGAGCTGACCGAACGACCCACCGGGGCATCGACCACCCCCGATGCCCCATCCACCTCTCCGAGGACCAGCACCCGGTAGAGGCGGGAGACCTCCCGGTCCCCCAGCTGGGCCACCAGGGAGTGGTAGGCGTCGGCCGTCCGGGCCACCACCATGAGCCCGGACGTGCCGCGGTCCAGCCGGTGGACGATTCCGGGGCGGTCGATGTCGGTTCCGGCCTCTACCGCCACGGACGCCAGTTCGGGATACCGCTCCAGCAGCCCGTTGACCAGGGTCCCGCTCCGGTGCCCGGCTCCGGGGTGAACGACCAGGCCAGCCGGCTTGTCCACCACGATCAGGTCGGCATCCTCATAGACCACGTCGAACACCACCGAGGCGTCGGAGGCCGGAGCGGGCGGCGCCTGGTCGGCATCCCGGTCGACCGTGAGCTCCTGCCCGCAATGGAGGGCGGTGCTCCTCGATCGCACCACCTGGCCGTCGATCAGCACCCGGCCCTCGCCGATCAGGGTGTTGACCGACGAGCGGGACACGTCAGCCACCAGGGCCACCGCCTTGTCCACCCGGACGCCGTCGAGCGACATGGGCACCTCGACCCGGACCACGCTCATGGGGCCCGGGGTGCCCAGAGCAGCGAGATCACCAGCAGTACACAGCCGACGACGATGCACGAGTCGGCCACGTTGAAGGTGGGCCAGAAGTGCAGGGCGATGAAGTCGACCACCGCCCCGTGATCCCCCCGGAAGAAGCGGTCACAGAGATTGCCCAGGGCCCCGCCCAGGATCAGCCCGAGTATGGCGGCCCGCCCGACCGTCGGAGCCCTCCAGGCCACCACCCCCAGCGCCACCACCAGAGCCACGGCCACGGGCACCAGGATGAAGGCCTTCCCCTGGAACAGGCTGAACGACGCCCCGGTATTGCGGGCCAGCTCGAGGTCGAGGGTCCCGATCACGTGGATGGGGCCGGAGGAGAGGCGGTCGAGCGCCCACCACTTGGTGAGCTGATCAACCAGAACCACTGCGCCGGCAACCGCCGCGGCCACCGACAGCCCCCGGACCCCGGTGCGGCGGTCCCGGTGGTCGTCCACCCGATCCGGCTCGGTGGTCAGCGGCGTGACAGGCCGCCGCTCTTGCAAGCTACGCACAGCCGGGCGAACGGCAGGGCCCGCAACCGGGCCTTGGGAATGGGCTGATAACAGCGCTCACACGCTCCGTAGCTCTTCCGGTCGATCTTGCGGAGGGCGTCGTCGATCTCCTCGACCGCCGCCGAGGCCTGGGCCGACAGGGCCAGGTTGCGCTCCCGGTCGACCGTGACCGTTCCGCCTTCTCCGGACTCCTCGTCGAACTGGACGTCCCCGGGCTCCCGCTCGAGGGCCAGGGAGTCGGCCTCGGCCCGCAGGTCGACGGCCTGGCCCTTGTAGATTCCCCGCTCCTCGAGCAGCAGGGCCCGCTGCTCGTCCAGGAACTTGGCGTCTTTGGCGTACGGACCGACGGTGGGCCTCTTCGGAGGTTCCGGCGCCGCAGCCACACTCTTGGCCGGCACACTCTTCTTGACCGGAGCCGGGGACGCGGCCTTGGTGGCTGAGGCACTCTTCTTGGCCGGAGCCTTGGAGGCGGCGGCCTTGGCCGGGGCGGCGTGCTTGGCTGCCGGCGCAGCAGCCTTGGTGGTGGCAGCCTTGGTGGCGGCAGCCTTCTTGGCCGCCGGGGCGCTCTTCTTGGCAGGAGCGGCCTTGGCCTTGGCTGGGGCGCTCTGCTTGGCCGGTGTGCCCTTGGGCGCACTCTTCTTGGCCGCAGGTGATGCCACCTTCTTCGCTGCCGTCACATCGACCTCCTTCAAGGTTTGCCCCATCGTGGGATCGCGACCGCTCGGATCGAGTGGGTCAGGACCATCCCCGACATCCGATGGGCGGGTGACGATACCGTGCCCAGCCCGTTGCGGCAATCCGAGCATGCGAACTCGTCCCAGGGACCATACCGGTGACGCCCACTCCGTCGAGCGCCATCGGCCTCCGGCGCCAGCGCGGCCAGGGGCGACTGAGCAGGCCTACAGAGCGCTCATGCGCCAGATGCGGGTGGGGTTCGGGTTGGGGAGCGCTACAGCGGAAGTGCGGCGTTGACCTCAGCCGGGCTGTTGGAGCCGGTCGGCCCCAACTGGGTCACCCCACCGCTGGGACCGGCCCCGGTCCCGGTCTGGGACGGCGCTCCGTGTTGTACCACGGCGGGGCGGTTCCCCTCCTGGGGCCCCGGCGCCGGGGCCGGCGACGGGGAGGATGCGGGTGAGGGTGAGGGTGATGGCGCCGAGGCCGGCAGCCCGGTGCCTCCGGTGCCTGCCGCCCCCGACGTGGCGGGGGTGCTCGCGGAGGTGGAGCTGGCGGGACCAGAGGGACTGCCGGAGGCGGAAGAACCGTCGGAACCGCCCGGGCTGGTGGAGCCGGACTGGCCGGCCGGGCCGGACTGGCCGGGTTGGACGTTCTCGTCGACCCACCTGAGGATGTCGCTCAGCGCCGTCCTCAACCGGTTCCGCTCCCCTTCGAGGTGCCGGGACATGGCCTCGACCTGGTGGCTGAGCTTGGTGCGGGAGTCCTCCAGCCTGTTGATCTCCTCCCGCAGCCGTTGTTCCGACTCTGACGCAATCTGGGTTGCCGCGGCCTGGGCCTTGTCGGTCATCAGACGGGCACTGGCCTCGGCCTCGGCCACGGTGCGGGCCGCCTGGGCCTCGGCGTCGGCTCTGGTCTGGTCGACGAACTGCTGGGCCAGGATCAGGGTCCGCTGCAGGGTGTCGTCGGCCACGGCCGGCTCGGCCGGCTCGGCCGGCTGCGGAGCCGGCTGCTGCTCCAACGCCGCCTCCAGCTGGGAGATGCGCTCCGCCGCCTGTCGGAGCCGCTCACCGCTCTGGCGCAGCTGTTCCTGAAGTCCTTCAGCTTCGACGGCAGCCTTTTCGAGGTACTCATCGACATCGTCCCGGTGGTAGCCCTTGAGGGTCTCACGGAACTCGACTGTCCGAAGCGAATCGAGTGCGGATTGGGAGGCGTCCATGGACGCCATGCTAGCGGCCGACATGGGACTGCTTCGGGATTGTCGGGATTTTGTGCCGGTGATGTCGGTCCGCGTCAGCGGAAGACCGAAATGAGCACGTCGACCAGCAGGAACACCACCAGCACCGAGAGGTCCAGGGCCGCACCCCCCACCCGGACCGGCGGGATGATCCGCCGCACCGGCCGGAGCACGGGCTCGCAGATGGCGGACAGGACCCGCTGGATCTTGATGACCGGCGAGTCGTAGGCCAGCCGGCCGGCAGCCACGACCCAGCTGAGGATGGAGTACGCGATCAGTACCAGGAGGAACAGGTACAGCAAAGCGATGATGAAGCCCATGTCAGGCCACCTTCATCGACCGCCGGGAACGAACGGTCGGGTCCTCGATCAGGGATTGACCAGTCCGCGGTCGGCGAGCCGCTGACGCTCCTCGTCGGAGACCTTCACGTTCGAAGGGGTCAGGAGGAACACCTCGTCCGCCACCCGCTCCATGCCTCCGGACAGGGCGTAGGTGACGCCGCTGCAGAAGTCGATCATCCGGCGCTGGAGGTCGCGGTCCGCACTCTGCATGTTCACGATGACCGGCTGGTTGTTCATCAACCGGTTGGCGATCTCCTGGGCGTCGGCGAACCGGCCGGGGGCCACGATGTGGACCCTGGCTCCGGCGCTCTCCTGGGAGATCGGCCTCACCGAGGACGTGCCCACGGTAGGACGGGGTCCCGCCGGGGACGGAGTGGCCACGACCGATGACCCGAGGGACTCACTCGGGGTCAGTGTGCGAATTCGGGGGCTGGGGATCGCCGTGGTCGGCTCATCGACGTCGTCGATGGCACCCACCACCCGCTGGCTCGTCCGGCCGACTGCCGCCGACGGCGACCGCGACTCGAAGTCGTCGTAATCGTCGTAGTCGTCATCGACGAGGCCCAGATAAGCCATCGTCTTTTTCATGAACGAAGTAGGCATCGTTTCCTCCTGCGCACAGCGTAGTGCCTGGCATTGGGGACGGGTGGATCGCCAGCCGGGGGGCGGAACCGGATACCGGAGGCTGCTGGCGGGATACTCACCGGCTGGCGGTACGGGCCGGCCGGCTGCCGAAGAGGGCCCGGCCCAACCGCACCATGGTCGAGCCCTCGGCCACCGCCACCTCCAGGTCGTCGGTCATCCCCATCGACCGGACCTCCAGGTCCAACTGGTCGGCGAGGCGGGACACCGAGGCGAATCCGGACCGGGACGCCTCGGGAGGACCCGGCACGCCGACCGCCATCAGCCCGGCCACGTTGATCCCCTGGTCACGCAACGACTCGACCAACTCGGGGACCCGACCCGGGGCACAGCCACCCCGACCGGCTATGCCGGCCAGGTCCACCTCCACCAGCTGTGTGGCCCCGGGTCGGCGCCGGGCGATGGCCACCCCCTCCTCCACCCGGGACACCCCTTGCCACCAGGTGACCACCGGGGACAGTCGGGCCACCTTGTTGCGCTGGACGGCCCCCAGGAAGTGCCAGGTCGGCACCAGGGGTTGGGAGCGACCAGCCGGGGTGTCGTGAGCAGCCGGAGAGTCGGGAGCACCCGGAGCCGCCGACCCCGCCCGCTCATCCCCTGGGGCGTCGGACGTGATCGCCGCCGACTTGGCCAGCAGCTCGTCGGCGTAGTTCTCGCCGATGTCACGGAGGCCGGCAGCCAGGGCCATCTCCACCGCCTCGGCTCCGAATCCCTTGGTCACGGCCACGATACGGATGGCGGCCGGATCGCCTGAGGTGGCCGAGGCCATCCGCCGGCGCGCCGTTTCGAGGCGGGCCCCGAACTCGGCACGGCTCGCACCGCCAGCGCCACCTCCGGTCATCCGGAGGCCCCGCGGTGGCCCGTCGACCACACCACCAGGGCCTGGCGCCCGCGGTCGCCCCGGGCCCGATGGGAGAAGTAGCCATCCCCACAGGCGGTGCAGGCCTCCGTCCCGGTGGCCTCGGCGGCGCCGGCCGCCACCAGGGCCGCCGAGACCGCCGCCGGGAGGTCCAGGGCCGGGTGTCCGTCCGAGGTCCGACCTCGCACCCCGTCGCCATAGACCGCGGCGACCTGGTCCAGATCGTGCGGGGAGAACTCGTAGCACTCGGGGTGGATGCACGGCCCCAGGGCCCCGACCACAGTGGTGGCCCCCCGTTCCCGCATGGCGGCCACCGCCACCTCCACCACGCCTCCGGTCAGCCCCCGCCATCCGGCGTGCACCGCGGCGAACACCCCCTCGGTGCTGCCCAAGGCGATCGAGCCACAGTCGGCGGTGAGTACAGCCACCGCCGACCCGGGACCCTCGCCCACCAGGGCATCCCCTTCTCCGGCAAAGACCGCGGTCGTGGCCGGCACACCCGATCCCGGGGCATACACCTGCCTGGTGCCGGTGGGCTCGGTGACCCGGTCGGAGTCGGGGGCCACGGCCACCGTGATCACGTCGGTGCCGTGGACCTGTTCCATCCAGTGGACCCGGCTCACCCCACCCGACCCGTCGGCGGCGGTCACCCGGTGGGCGAACGCCTCGAGCCCCGCAGCTCGGCCGGGGCCGGCGGGACGCACATCACCCCACGAGGTAGCACCGCTCCAGGCGGCGTAGACGGTCCCGGTGACCGGGACGACGGAGACGGCTCCGGTCAGCGAAGGAACGAGGGCACGTCGAAGTCGTCGTCGCCCAGGTCCAGCTCGTCGTCGGTGGGCGTGGCGAAGATGTCCTCATGGGCCGCCTCGCTGCCCAGCACACGACTCCGGGTCTCTTGCGGGCCGGCCGACTCGGGGTGCCCGGCTCCGCCACGCGGCTGGCTCTCCCACCGCTCGAAGCCGGCGGCGATCACCGTGACCCTCACCTCTTCACCCATGGCTTCGTCGATCACGCTGCCGAAGATGATGTTGGCGTCGGGGTGGGCCACGCCGTGGATGATCTCTGCCGCCTCGTTGACCTCGAACAGACCGAGGTCGGGACCGCCGGCGATGTTGAGCAGGATCCCCCGGGCGCCCTCGATGGAGGCCTCCAGCAGCGGGCTGGTGATGGCGGCCCTGGCCGCATTGACCGATCGGCCCTCGCCGGTGGCCGAGCCGATGCCCATGATGGCGGTGCCGGCGTTGCTCATGATCATCTTGACGTCGGCGAAGTCGGTGTTGATGAGACCAGGCACGGTGATCAGGCTGGTGATGCCCTGAACGCCCTGCATGAGGACCTCGTCGGCCATCTTGAAGGCGTTGACCATCGACGTCTTCTCGTTGGACACGGTGAGGAGCCGGTCGTTGGGAATGATGATGAGGGTGTCGACCTTTTCCTTCAGGTTCTGGATGCCCGCCTCGGCCTGGACCGAGCGGCGCCGGCCCTCGAAGGTGAAGGGGCGGGTCACCACCCCGATGGTCAGGGCCCCGAGGGACTTGGCGATCTCCGCCACGACGGGAGCGGCCCCGGTACCGGTGCCGCCACCCTTCCCCGCGGTGATGAAGACCATGTCGGCGCCTTTGAGCGCCTCTTCGATCTCCGAACGGTGCTCCTCGGCCGCCAGTCGACCGACCTCAGGATCACTGCCGGCTCCCAGGCCCCGGGTCAACTGCCGGCCGATGTCCAGCTTGAGATCGGCATCGCTCATCAAGAGGGCCTGGGCATCGGTGTTGGTGGCGATGAACTCGACCCCCCGCAGCCCGGCCTCGATCATGCGGTTGACGGCATTGACACCACCTCCGCCAACGCCCACCACTTTGATGACGGCAAAATAGTTGTTCTGAGCCGGAACGGTCATGTAATCCCTTACCCTCGACCAAAGGTTGAAACCGTTCCAACCGGCGAGTTGTCGACCACGATACGGTCAGCACAGTACCTGGTCAAGCACGGGGGACACGCGATGGACACCTTCGTCGGCCCAGCCAGACGCCGGACCGTCCCCCTCATCCGGCCACCGTCGGAGACTGGGGAACGGTCACGTCGATGGTGCGCGCACCGCGCAATGAGGCGTGGGCGATCACGGCGGCGATGTCCTCGTACTTGGCCCGGAGATTGCTGTTCGTCCCCAGGAGAACGGTAATTCCGGAGTTGAGCAGCAAGCTCACCGTGGCGTTGGAGGCCTCGGTGACCGACACCACCTGGGCCGAGAACGCCGGCGGCAGACTCCCACTCACCTTCAGGGCGAAGGAGGAGGCGCTGGGCAGGGTGCGCCCGACCGCGGCCGGATGGAGCGGACCCCCGGTGGTGTCCACCGTCAGGACCACCAGGCCCGGCGGTCGGGTCGGGACGACCTCGAGGGTGCGGCCCCTGGCGTCCAGCACCGACCACGACGTGCCCGGACCGCCCATGACCACGGTGGGTACCCGTTCGGTCACGGAGACCGTCACCCCGTCCGGCCAGTGGCGATGGACCTGGGCCGTGGCGATGAACGGGAGACGCTCCACCTTGGCCGCCATGGCGCCGGGATTCACGCTGATCAGAGGGGGATGGCCGGTGAGTCCGGCAGCCACCACGATGGCCGAGTCGCTGGTGTGGGGGTGCGCGCCCTCCACCGAAACCACCCGGGCACTGAACAACGGGGTGTGCAGCACCAGCAGTACCACGACCACCAGGACCACCACCGAGGCCGCACCGACGATCCAGCGGAGGCGGCGGCGCCCCTGGCTTCGCTGGATGTCGGCCCGGCGCTGGCGGATCCGGGGATCGATGGACGGCTCCCCCGACGGCCGGTCCGAGGGCCGGTCCGAGGGCCCATCCGGGGGCTCCTGGTCTTCCGGAGGGGTCACTCGGCGCCCCTTGGCCCGTCTGGCTCCTCAGCCTGGGTGGGCCCATCCTCCAGGAACCCGATCTGGCGCACCTCGGTCCGCAGGGCCACACCGGTCGTTTCGGCCACCACCGTCCGCACGTGGTCCATCACCCGCCGCACGTCGTCGGCCGACCCCCCGGCGTCCGCCTGGATGAAGTTGGCGTGTCGCGGCGAGACCTCGGCGGTGCCGATCCGGAACCCCTTGAGCCCACTGGCATCGATGAGCCGGCCGGCCGAGTCCCCGGGGGGATTGGTGAAGACGGATCCGGCGTTGGAGCCACCGGGCTGATTGGCCCTCCGCCACCTCACGATGTCGTCGATGGCCGCCTTCCCGTCCTCGGGCCGGCCCGGCCCGAGCCGGTAGACCCCGGCCACCACCACGTCGGTAGCGGCCAGGTTGGAGTGCCGGTATGCCAGGTCGAGTCGCTCGGCCGGCGACTCGTGCCACGCACCGGTGGTGAGGTCGACGCACCGGTAGGCCACCAGGGTGGCGGCGGTGTCCGAGCCGTGTCCACCGGCGTTCATCCGGATGGCGCCCCCCACCGATCCGGGCACCCCGACCGCCCACTCCAGGCCGGTCAGGCCGGCCGCCGCCGTGCGCCGGGCCAGCCTCGGCAGGTCGAGGGCGGCTCCGGCCCGCACCTGGTCGCCATCGATGGACAGGGATTCGAACCCCGGGCCGAGCGAGACCACCAGCCCGTCGAACCCCCGATCGGCCACCAACAGGTTGGAGCCGTTGCCGATCACCAGCACCGGCACCCCGGAGCCGGCCACGGCCCCGGCCACTTCCGCCAGGTGGTCCTCATGGCGAGCCTCGAGGAAGAGCGCCGCGGTCCCCCCGACCCGATAGGTGGTGAGGGCGCCGAGGGGATGGTGGCGCCGGGCCGCCGGGCCCAGGGCCCGCTCCAGCGCGTCGAGGTCACCAGGGTGGGTCATCACGCCTCGCTCACCAGCTCGGATCGGACAGCAGCTCGTCCGGCAGCGTCGTGAGATCGCCGGCTCCGAGGGTCAGACAGAGGTCCCCGGGCTGGAGGAGGTCCTGGACCGTGCGGCGCAGGTCGGCCCGGCTGGCCACGTAGACCACCGGGACCCCGGGCCGGGCCTGGTGGACGGCGTCGGCCACCAGCTGCCCGGACACCCCCGGGATGGGGGCCTCGCCGGCCGGATAGACATCGGTGACCACCACCAGGTCGGCGTCGCCGAAGGCCTGGCCGAACTCGGCGGCCAGCTCGAGGGTCCGGCTGTAACGGTGGGGCTGGAAGACCGCCACCACCCGGCCCCACTCCCCGTTGCGGGCCGCACCCAGCACGGCCCGCACCTCGGTCGGGAGGTGGGCGTAGTCGTCCACGAAGGTGACCCCGGCGGCGTCACCCCGGAACTCGAACCGGCGGGCCACGCCGGCGAACCGGGACAAGGCCCGGGCCGCGGCGTCGAAGGGGACCCCGGCGGCCATGGCGGCCACGGTGGCCACGGCGGCGTTGCGGGCATTGTGCAGTCCCGGCACCGGCACGTCCAGGCGGCCCAACTCCACCCCGGCCGGGTCGGCCAGGGCGAAGGAGATCGAGCTCCGGGCCAGCTGCGGGTCGACGATCCGGTAGGTGCACTCGGGGCCGGTCCCCACGATGTCGGCTCCATGGGACCGGCCGATGCCGGCGGCCACCGGGTCGTCGCCGCCCACCACCCGCCGGTAGCGGGCACTCCCCACGAACTGCTCGAAGGCCGTCTTGACGGCGTCGAAGGAGCCCCAGTGGTCGAGGTGGTCGGCCTCGACGTTGGTGACCACCGTCACGTCCGGCGCCAGGGACAGGAACGAGCCGTCACTCTCGTCGGCCTCCACCACCAGCCACTCCCCCACGTCCCATACGGCGTTGGTGCCGATCTCGTTCACGTCCCCCCCGATGAGGAAGGACGGGCGGGTACCGGCCTCGACCAGCTGCAGGGCCAGCATCGACGCCGTGGTGGTCTTCCCATGGGTCCCGGCCACGGCGATGCACCGCTTGAGCGACGCAATGGAGGCCAGCGCCTCGGCCCGGGCCAGCACGGTGAGGCCCCGGGCCCGGGCCTCCACGATCTCCGGATTCCGTTCGGGCACCGCCGACGAGACCGTGACCACGTCGACCGGGCCCACATTGACAGCGGCATGGCCGATGGCCACCGGGATACCGGCCAGGCGCAGGCGTTCCGTCACCGCCGAGGCCTTGAGATCGCTTCCGGTGACGGTGTGCCCCATGGCGTGGAGCACGGTGGCGATGGCGCTCATCCCGGCGCCGCCGATCCCGACCACGTGGACCGAACGGGGCCGGTCGGGGTCCCCGAAGGGCCCGGTCCCGCCGGACCCGGTGCCGGTGGTCCCGGTGTCAGCCGGCCCGCTCATGACGGGGACCCCGCCGGGGTCGGTCGGGCGTGGGCCTCCACCACCCGGGCCCCGGCGCCGGCGGCATCGGGCCGGCCCAGCGAGGCCGCAGCCCGGCCCATGGCCTCCAGTCGCTGGGGGTCGTCGAGGAGACGGTCCACCCGGGCGGCCAGGGTGGACCCGTCGCACTCGGCGTCGGGGAGCAGCACGGCGGCTCCGGCCCGTTCGAGAACCCGGGCGTTGGCGGTCTGGTGGTCGCCTGGCGCCCCCGGCAGGGGCACCAGCACCGAGGGCACCCCGGCCACGGCCAGCTCGGCCACGGTCATGGCACCGGCCCGGCACACCACCAGGTCGGCCGCCTCGTAGACCAGGCCCATCTGCTCCTGGTAGGGAACCGACACCATGGCCAGCCCGCCGCCGGGTGTCGATCCGCCGTCAACCGCTTGGGGCCCGGAGCCCTCCCACTGCTCCCAGTCGCGCCGGCCGACCACGTGGTACACCGAGCGGTCGTCCCGCTCCTTCCAGGCGTCGGCGAGACCCTCGGCGGCCTGATTGAGGCGACGGGCCCCGAGGGAACCCCCGAACACCGCCACGGTGGGCCGGTCCACCGGAAGGCCCAGCGCCTCCCGGGCCTGACCGCGCCGGGCCGGCCCCCGGTCGACGGCGGCGATCTCCGGGCGCACCGGCGTTCCGGTCACCACCGCCCGGGGCAGGTCGGTGCCCTCCCAGCCCACCGCGCTGGCCCGGGCGAACCGCCCGAACAGCCGGTTGGCGGCCCCGGGCACGGCGTCCACATTGACCAGCACCAGCGGCACCCCGGTCACCACCGCCGCCAGGGAGGCCGGCAGGCTGGCGTAGCCCCCGACCGAGACCACCACCCGCGGACGGGTCCGGGCCACCAGGCCCAGGGCCCGTACCGCGGCCACGCCCAGGCCCAGGACCGACCCCAGGTTGCGCACCAGGTCCGAGGGGTCGAGGCGGCGGACGATGCCCCGGCCGGGCAGGAGGGTGAACGGGAAGCCCCGGCCTTCCAGGGTGGCCCGGTCCTGACCCCGGGCCGATCCCACGAACTCGATGCTCTGGCGCTCGTGCCCCGCCAGGACCAGGGCTTCGGCGATGGCCAGGGCCGGCTGGAGGTGACCGGCGGTTCCTCCCCCCGCCACCAGGGCGTAGCGGCCCGGCGCGCTGCTCACCGCCGGGATGGTCGGCGCCGCGGGCGGGCCAGGCCTGGCGCACGCTCCTGGGCCGCGATGTTGAGCAGGATCCCGAAGGCGGCCATGGTGATGATGAGGGACGATCCACCGAAGGAGATGAAGGGCAACGGGATGCCGGTGACCGGCAGGACCCCGATCACGGCACCGATGTTGATCACGGCCTGACTGGTGATCCAGGTGGTGATGCCCACGGCCAGCAGGCTGCCGAAACGGTCCGGGGCCCGGATGGCGGCCCGGAGCCCGAACCAGGCCAGGGCGAAGAACAGGCCCAGGAGCACCACCGCGCCCACCAGGCCCAGCTCCTCCCCCACCACCGAGAAGATGAAGTCGGTGTGGGCGTTGGGCAAGGTGCCGTACTTCTCCCGGCCGCCACCCAGTCCCAGCCCGAAGATGTGTCCCGATCCCAGCCCGATCAGTGACTGCCACACCTGGTACCCGGTTCCCGACTTGTGGGCCCCGACATTGAGGAAGGAGAGGATCCGGTCCCGGCGGTAGGGGTCGGCCAATCCCGCCACCAGGGCCAGTGCGGCCAGTCCGCCCAGGATCTTGACCATGGGCCCCATGGGGACCCCGCCCATGAACAGCACGCCGAAGGCGATACAGCCCAGCACCATGGCCGTGCCCATGTCGGGCTGCTTCAGGATGAGGGCCCCGGAGATCCCGAGCACCGCCAGCACCGGGACGATGACCATCTTGGGGTCGGAGGGGTGGGCCCGCCTGGTCAGGAGGTCGGCGGCGAAGATGGCCAGGGCCAGTTTCATGAGCTCGGACGGCTGCAGCTGGAGCATCCCGAACCCGATCCAGCGCGACGAGCCACCGGCCGAGGCCCCGATGCCATGCACCAGGACCAGGACCAGGAGGATCATGGTCCCCACCAGCAGGGGGCCCCGGACGCGCCGCCACTTGCTGTAGTCCATGCGGGCCGCCAACAGCAGGGCGCAGATTCCCACCCCCATGTACAGGGACTGGCGGATGAGGATGGCCCACGGCGAGCCGTACAGGCCGATGGAGATGATGGGCGAGGCCGAGCCCACCATGACCAGGCCGAAGACGCACAGCACGGCGATCAGGATGGACAGAGCGGTGACCGTCCGCATCCGGGCCAGAAAGCCCAGTTGGACGGCGGACTCGGCCACCTTCGGTTCGGGGCGGGTGGCGCCGGATCCGGTAGGTCGTTTCGAGGGTCTGGCCTGTGCTGGTGGGGCTGTCGGGGAGGGCCGGCCCCCGGCCCGGGACCGGTCGGCGGTACCAGGGGGTGCGGTCCGTGGGCGCGCCGCGTTGGAGGGGCTCGACGGATGACGGGTCCGGGTGGACCTCCGGGCAGCCAGGGTCCGCTCAGCCACGGCACCCCTTTACCGCCGATGGTCGGTCCGCGTGCCCTACCGCACCTGCCGCCTCGTCCATCCCCCTAGCCTCGCCCACCGGGGCCTCAGGGTGGTGGAACCCCACCCTCGGGCCGGTCGGATCGGTGGCACCGGCCATCACACCTTCCCCACCGAGAGGAAGTCCCCGTAGAAGATGCCCAGGCCCAGGGCGGCGAAGAGGCCGGCCAGGATCCAGAACCGCACGATCACCGTGGTCTCGGGCCACCCTTTCAATTCGAAGTGGTGGTGCAGCGGCGCCATCAGGAAGACCCGCCGGTGGAAGACCCGGAAGCTGATGATCTGGATGACCACCGAGAGGGTGACGATCACGAACAGCCCGCCGATCACCACCAACAACAGGTCCAGGTTCATGAGGAGGCACAGGGCAGCCAACGCCGCCCCGATGGAGAGGGATCCGGTGTCGCCCATGAAGATCTTGGCCGGCGCGGCGTTCCACCACAGGAAGCCCAGGCAGGCGCCGGCCAGGGCCACCGCCGCCAGGGCCAGGTCGAGAGCGTCGGGCACGTGGTAGATGGCGAGGTGGCGGTACTGCCAGTAGCCGATGATGGCCAGGCAGGCGAAGCAGAAGGTCGAGGACCCGGCGGCCAGCCCGTCGAGTCCGTCGGTCAGGTTGACGGCATTGGCTGCGGCCACGATGACCACGGTGGCCCACACCACCCAGACGGCGGTACCCATGTGGAGGCCGATGGAGTCGTACCGGGTGAAGGACAGGGTGGTGGAGGCGTGGGCCCAGTACACGGCCAGCAGGGAGAAGAGCACGCCCAGGCCGATCTGGGCCCCCAACTTGGCCCGCTTGTTCAGTCCCAGGCTCCGGCGGTGACGAACCTTGATCCAGTCATCGGCGAACCCGATGAGCCCCGCACCCACCAGGGCCAGCATGACGAGGGCCCCCGATCGGGAGAAGGTCACCCCGGGCACGGCATGGGCGGCCAGGTAGCCGATGACCACGGCGGCCACGATGCCGATCCCGCCCATGGTGGGCGTGCCGGCCTTGGCGATGTGGACCTGGGGCCCGTCCTCCCGGATCTGCTGGCCGATGTTGTGCTTGATCAGCCACCGGATCAGGACCGGGGACGACAGCACCGCCACCCACAGGGCCACACCGCCCGAGGTCATCAGGGAGATCATCGAGCCGGACCCCCGGTCCGCCCGGAGCGGGCGGCGACAGCCTGGCGGGCCTGGGCCCGATCGTCGAAGGGCACCGGACCGGCGGCCAGTACCTGGGATGCCTCGTGGCCCTTGCCGGCGATGACCACCACGTCCCCGGCCTCAGCAATCCCGACGGCCAGCCCGATGGCCCGGGCCCGGTCCGGCTCGACCACCGGCTCCGCCCCGGGGTCCATGCCCGACCGGATCTGATCGATAATGGCCGCCGGGCCCTCCGAGCGGGGGTTGTCCGAGGTCAGCACGGCGACGTCCGACCAGCGGGAGGCCACGGCCCCCATCTCCGGTCGCTTTCCCTGGTCCCGGTCCCCACCGCACCCGAACACGCAGATCACCCGACCCGGACCGGTCCCACCCGATCCGACCAGGTCCCGGGCGGCCGACAGGGCGGCATCGAGGCCGGCCGGGGTGTGGGCGTAGTCCACCACCACCACGAAGGGCGGACCGGACTCGACCACCTCCATCCGGCCGGGGACCGGCTCGACCCCGGCCAGACCGGCGGCGATCTGGTCCTCGTCGACCCCCAGCGAATCGGCCACCGTGGCGGCCAACAGGGCATTGTCCACGTTGAACAGGCCCGAGAGCGGCAGGGTCACCCGCCGGCCACGCCACCGGAACGAGGACGAGCCCACCGAGGTCACGATGTCGTCGGCATCGGAGCGGGAGACCCGGATCACCCGGTGCCCGACCACCTGGTCGGCCAGCCGGCTACCCCAGGGATCGTCCACGTTGATCACCGCCACCTTGGCCCGGTCCGGATCGAACAGCCGGGCCTTGGCCCCGAAGTACGCCTCCATGGTGCCGTGATGGTCGAGGTGGTCGCGGCTCAGGTTGGTGAAGGCCGCCACGTCGAAGACGATGCCGTCGACCCGGTGCTGTTCCAGCCCGTGGGAGGACACCTCCATGGCCACCGCCCGGGTGCCGTCGGCCAAGAGGTCGGCCAGGTGGGCGTGGAGCACCGGGGACTCCGGGGTGGTCCGCTCGCCGTCCAACGTGCCGATCACGCCGGTGGGGGTCCCGGCGTGGGTGAGGATCGAGCGCACCAGGTGGGTGACGGTGGTCTTGCCATTGGTGCCGGTGACGCCCACCATGGTCATGGCCCGGGAGGGTTGGCCGCTGAAGGTGGCAGCCACCGAGGCCATGGCCGGCCTCACCCCGCCGGTCGCCACCCGAACCTGGGTCACGTCGAGGTCGAGGAACCGCTCACACAGCAGCGAGGTGGCTCCGGCGGTCACGGCCGGCCCGGCGTGCAGATGGCCGTCGGTGCGCTCGCCGGGTACGCAACAGAACAGGGCCCCCGGGACCACCCGGCGGCTGTCGAAGGCCACTGCAGTGACCTCGCTGGAGGCCGGATCGCCGCGCACATCGAGGACGTCGACGTCTTGGATCAGCGTGGTCATCAGCACAAGAGGGTGTCCCCGGAAGGTGGAGGGAAGGGCGAGCCACGGCCACTGTGGTCGGGGCCCAAACTACGGCCCTTCCGTGGTCGCTCCAGCCGGCACCGAGATGCTACCCGTGCCGCCGACGGCGGAGTTCGACGCTGTAGCGGTCGCCGCCTCGGTGGTGGGAATGCCGTAGTGGTGTAGGGCGTAGGCCATGATGGTGGAGAACACCGGTGCTGCCACCGCCCCGCCGTAGATGGGCGTGGGGTGCTCGAGGACCACGATGGCCGAGAGCACGGGGTCCTGGGCCGGGGCGAACCCGGCGAAGCTGCCCACGTAGGCCCCGCTGACGTAGCCCAGGTCATTGGGGTTGGGGATCTGGGCGGTTCCGGTCTTGCCGGCCACCGTGTAGCCGTCGATGGCGGCCTCGGTCCCGGTGCCCGACGTGACCACTCCCTCGAGCATCTGGATCAACTGGGCGTTCACGGCCGGGCTGATGACCCGGTGCTTGGCCGAGGGCTTGGTGCCGGCCACGGTGCCGGAGGGGCTGACTGTGCCCCTGACCAGGCGGGGAGCCACGAACACGCCCCCGTTGGCCACGGCGTTATAGGCGTCGAGCACCTGTTGGGCCGTCACCGAGTCGTCCTGGCCGATGGGGGTGGAGCCGATGGAGGTGCCCGTCCACTGGCCGGCCCCGGGAACCAGGCCCTGAGACTCGCCCGGAAAGTTCAGTCCGGTGGGATGGCCGAAGCCCAGGTTGCTGATCTGGGCCAACAAGGGGTCCTCACCCAGCCGTTGGGCGATCTCGATGGTCCCGAGGTTGGAGGACTGGGCGATGATCTCGCTGGCCGTCATGTCCTGGCTGCCGTGGGACTCGGCGTCGTGGAAGGTGTAGGTCCCCATGGCCAGGGAGGACGGCACGTTGATCTCGGTGTTGGGGGTGATCTCGCCACGGGCCAGGGCGGCCGAGAAGGCGACCAGCTTGAAGACCGAGCCCGGCTCGTAAACCTGGGTGACCGCGGAGTTGGAGGGAGCTTCTTCCACGCCGGCCGGCAGGGTGTCGGCCCGGGATACCAGGGTCGGCCCCGTGGTCGAGCCGCTGCCCACCATGGGTGCCACCACGCGCTTGCCGGTGGCGGCGGCCCCGGTGGTCACCGAGCCCGTGGTGGACTTGAGGTCGGCCATGGCCACGATGTCACCGGTTTTGACGTCTTCGACCACGGCGATGCCGCTGTAGGCGTGAGAGGCGGCGATCTCGGCCCCGAGGGCCTGCTCGGCGACGTACTGCACCGACTCGTCGATGGTCAGCTCCAGGCCGGTGCCGGGCTTGGCCGACACCGACGTGGTCCCGTTACCGGGCAGGAGCACTCCGGTGGTGGGGTCCTCCAACAGGTTTTCGGTCCCGGCCCGGCCGGCCAACAGTTGCTGGTACTGGTACTCGAGGCCGGAGGTGCCGGCGCCGTTCCATCCCACCGATCCCACCACCGGCAGAGCCAGCTGGCCGTCCGGCTCCACCAGCTGGGACTCGGGGACCAGGTTGATCCCGCTGAGGTGCAGGGCGGTGACCTTGTTGGCGACGGTGTTGGAGACCCGGTGGGCCAGGTAGACGAACCCCGAGGTTCCGGTCAGCTCACCCTGCAGCTGGGACTCGGGAATGCCGAGCACCGGGGAGAGCTTGGCGGCGATGGTCTCCGGGTGGGTGATCAGCATGGGGTCGCCCACCACCGTCTGCTTGGTCACCGTTTCGGCCAGGACCTCCCCGTTGCGGTCGTAGATACCGCCGCGGACGGCTGGGATGGTCAGGGTCTGAGCCAGTTCCGATGTCGAGAGCGAGGCGTACTCCTGGTGGCCGAACTCCTGGACGTCGACCAGGCGGGCCACCAGGGCCACGAATACCAGCAGCAGGATGAGGCGCATGGCGCGGGTGCGCCGGCCCAGAAGAACTTGGGGGCTCACGTAGCAGCCAGCGGGGCGGTCTGGGGTACCGGAAGGGGGACGTTGAGTGGGACCTGAGGCAGATAGGACACCGTGGGAGCCGGCACCATTCCCTGCTGCTTGGCCAGGGCCACCACCACCGGAGGTGCGGCCTTTCGGGCCACCGCCACCTGATCGCCCTTCTGGGTGGCCGTGGCCGTGGCCAGCTGGCCCTGGATGGTGGACAGACGGACCTGGCCGTCGCTGACCATGGCGTCACCGACCACCACCGCCAGCAGGCTGCCTACCACCAGGACCGCCGACAACCACATGGTCGACCGCCGGACCCGGCGGATGGCCGGCCGGCGTCGGGGGGTGGGCTCGAAGACCCGCAGCGGTGGGCGACGGGGCGACGACGGGGCGGTGCGGGGAACGGCCCTGGTCTGCGGGCGGCGCTCGGCGGTGGAGGGACCGGCCATCAGAGGACATCCCGGGAGGTCGAGGGGTCGGACCTCTCCGACGCCGAGTCGTTGGGAAGGCGCTCGATGACCCGCAGCCGGGCCGCCTCGGCCCGACGGTTGTGCTCGATCTCGTCGGCGGTGGGCCGACGGGCTCCCCGGGTGATCAGCCGGAACTTGGGATCGGCGCCACACACGCACGGAAGACCGGGCGGGCATCGGCAGTCGTCGGTGGACCTACTCATGAACATGGACTTGACCAGGCGGTCTTCGCCGGAGTGGTAGGCGATGACCACGCACCGTCCGCCCGGGACCAGCAGGTCCAAGGCATCGTCGAGAGCGGTGGCCAACTGATCGAGCTCCTCGTTGACAGCGATCCGGATGGCCTGGAATACCCGGCGCGCCGGGTGGCCGCCGGTGCGGCGGGTGGCGGCGGGAATGGCCTCACGCACCACATCGGCCAGCTGCCCGGTGGTGGTCAGGGGGCGGGCGGCCACGATGGCCCGGGCGATCCGCCGGGCGAACCGACCTTCGCCGTTGTCGGTGAAGATCTGCACCATGGCGTCCTCGTCGTACTCGTTGACCACATCGGCGGCGGTGCGGCCGGACGTCGGGTCCATCCTCATGTCCAAGAAGGCGTCACGCCGGTAGGAGAAGCCACGCCCGGCGGTGTCGAGTTGGGGCGAGCTGACCCCGAGGTCGAAGAGGACCCCGCTGAGCCGCTGACCGGTGGACTGATCGGATGCCGCCACGGTCTCCCTGACGACCTGACCGAGAGCATCGAATCTCGACTGCCGAACGGTGGCCCGGCGGCCGAAGGGGGCCAGCGCCTCGGTAGCGGCGGCGACGGCCATGGGATCGCGGTCGATGCCCAGGACGGTGAGGCCGGCATGGGCCGTGAGCAGGGCCGCGGCGTGTCCTCCCCCACCCACGGTGGCATCGACCACCGGTCCCGGTGGGACCAGAGCGAACTGATCGACCACCTCGGCGGTCATGACCGGCTGGTGGGTGAAGGCCTGCTGCGGGGGCTCCTCGAGGGAGGATTCCTCCGGCGAGGGTTGGGGCGACGAGTTTTCGTCGCTCGAGGGTCCGTGGCTCATCCGCAGTCCCTCGACCGGCACGATTTTTGCGGGTGGAGTGCCGCTTCGATCACCCTGGGGAAGGGCGGAGGAGGATTCCCCCAGAGTTCCGGTCGAGGGACTGCGCATGGGCCAGACCCGCTCGATGTGGACGTCCTGACGGGCGACCGCGGCCAGTCCCGACTCGAACGGCGTCGGTCGGTGGAACCCCTCCGGCGGGCCGAGGGGTGAGAGGGCCGGACGGATCGACGTCGGCTTGGTGATGGTGGCGAGGGCCGCCGCCCCGGCGTCGGGGTCGAGGCCCCGGGCATGGCCGGCGGGGTGGTCCGGGTGCTCGGTGCGCTCGCCGGGTTCGTCCGATGCCTCGGTGACAGGGAAGGGGACGACATGATTGACCGGGACGACATGGAGGGACACCGGGGCACTCAGCCGTCGTCGCCCTGGGTGAGTCGTTCCTCCTCGGGAAGCACCTTCTGATCCCATGCTTCCCGATTCCACAGCTCCACCCGGTCGATCGCCCCGAGGACCAGGACCTCTCCTACCAGACCGGCGTACTCCCGGAGCCGTTGAGGGATGGCCATTCGTCCCTGCTTGTCGATCTCCAGCTCGTGGGAGGTCGACGCCCACACGCGGGCCAGGTTCCGATCGCTCCTGCCGGCGCTGGCCTTCTCCAGCATGGTCTCCATCTGGAGTTCGAACTCCTCCGGAGTCCACAGTGACAAGCACCCGTCCTGGTACTCGGACAGATAACCGCCGCGCTCGAAGGGTCCGCGGAACTTGGCCGGCAGGATCAATCTTCCCTTGTCGTCGAGCGAGTGCTCGAACCTGCCGAAGAACCGTGCCACTGGTGATCGCTCCCACAACGCTCCCCGCAGTGCCCAGAACCTGAGGATTCAGGCCCCTCCCTTTCACACCACTTTGCGCCACTCTACGCCCCGTACCCCCACTGGTCAACCACTTGGCCTCAAAACGTGCCGCCATCGCCCTTGTGGAAGGCGCCGGGCGATCGGTCCACGACCGCACGAGCCACGCACGACAGGCGCCGTTTCCCGCTGAATACCTGGGCTCCGGCCCTGTTGGAGGACGGTGGGGCGGGGTGGAGGGGCGTCGTGGAGCCAGGTGGAGGACGGCGGTGGTGCGGAGTGGAGGACGGCGGTGGTGCGGAGTGGAGGGTCTCCCGGCGCCGTGCCGGCACCCCTCGGGGCCGGGTTAGGGCAGGGCGTCCACCACGGACTGGATCACGGCATCCATGCCGATCGGGAGTTGGCCGGGGTGCCGGCTCAGATCCGACACCCCCACCACAGCCCGCTCGAGGTCGGCCGCGGCGGCGTGGCGTTCCTCGGCAGGCAGTGGCAGCAGGGCCAGCAGGCGGGCCGGATCCCAGTGGAGGTAGGCGGCGCCATGGAACCAGGCCCCACTCCGGCTTCGGCGCTGAGCCAGCCCCACCACCTTCCGGCCGTCCGAGGTGACCACTTCACCGGTCCCCACGCCTCCGAAACACACCAACCGTGCCCACCGGGTACAGGCCACGAAGCCCTCGGCGTGGGCGGACACCCCACGCACCCCCACCGCACCCAGAGCGGTGACCCAGGCTTGTCCCAACCAGTCGAAGGCCCTCCCGACGTCGTCGCTCCACAAGGGATCACCGGCCGGCAGCCAGACGTCGATCCACACCGGATCCTCCGGCGTCACCAGTACCGCTCCCCCGCCGGACCGGCGCCGCGTCACCGTCACCCCGTCCGCCGCCGCTCGCTGGGCATCGACCACCGACTCGCTCTGGGCCGAGCCGAGGACCAGGGCCGGAGCCGTGACCCGGCAGACCGCTACCGCCCTCTCGCCGGGATGCTCGTCGGCTCCGGGCCAGGTGGCATGGAGAGCACCGGCATCCCCGCGGCGCTCCTCGAATCTCCATGGGCCCGGTGCCGGGCCCCCCTCTCGCCCGGTCACGGTCGGCCCGGTCAGGCGGTCATCTGCACTCGTCGGCCGGCCGCGGCGCCGAGATAGGTGTCCCAGTCCTCGCTGCCGCCTCCACACAGCGCCAACAGCTGCACCCGGTGCCGGGGTGCCACCGGGGTCGTCCGCAGGATCATCCCGGCCTCGTGGGGCAGTCGGTCCTCTTTGCGCGTGTTGCACCGCCGACAGGCCGCAACCACGTTCTCCCAGGTGTGCGGGCCCCCTTTGCTCCGGGGGATGACGTGATCGAGGTTCTCCGCCGCCGATCCGCAGTACTGGCAGCGGGAACCGTCCCGGGCGAAGACCGTCCGCCGGTTCACCGCCACCCGGTAGTGGTGGGGCACCTGTACGTAGCGAACCAGTCGGACCACCGAGGGCTCGGGAACGGTCATCCGCTCCGCCCGGAAGACGCGCTCGGTGGTGTGGACCAGCTCGGCCTTGGTGTCGAGCACCAGCAGCACCGCCCGACGGGACGAAACGATCCCCAACGGCTCGAAGGTGGCATTGAGAACCAGGGCCCGCCGGGAGGGGGACATCGGAGAGCGGACCGGTTCGGAGGCGTCGGGGGCAACCCGTCTGGAGACCACCGTCTTCGTCGCGCTCTTCGAACGTCGATCCATCTACCCGGAAATTAGCCCGACCGGGCCCGGCCGAGGCGGTTGTGCGGCGAAACACCGGCTCCGGTGCTGCCACCGACGGTCCCGCCCCCACCCCGGCGCCCCTGGTTGCTCCGGCCGGGCCGGCCGGGCCGGCGGGGCCCAACCGTCGAACGGCACCACTCGAGGTACGAGATGAGGTCGCCGGGCTCCGGCTCGCCATCCGGACTCCCGTAGGCCGTGACCATGCGGAACTCCCAGAGCCGCTGGTCGGGAAGCGGCAGGCGCGGGGAAGATAGCCACCATCCCGGCGCGGCCAGTCGTCGCACCACCCCAAGGGCGGTCCACCACAGATCCGGGCGCCACACCACGGCCCGAACCAGTTCGCGCCCGGTGGTCGGGGTGATGACGACGGGCCGGGTCGGGCTCACCGTCGGCCCGACCCAACGGCCGACGCCACCTGCGCCCGTCGGCCCACGGCCGCTGCTCCGACCAGTGGTCCGTCGGCACCGAGGCCGGCGGGGATGATCCGGGTGGCCCGGGAGAAGTCCAGCCGGGCCCGCATCCCGATCTCCTCCTGGGCCGCCTCGAAGAACACCGAGCCGAAGCCGAGGGCCACCGAGCCGGCCACCACGGCCAGCTCCAGGTCCAAGAGGTTGGCCACCGACGCCACAGCTCGCCCGACCATGGTCCCGGCACGTCGGCGCACCCGGTCCGGGGCGTCGGACGGGGGTCGACCGGTGGCCGCTTCGATGGAGAGCCCGGACGCCTCGGCCTCCAGGCAGCCCCGCCCGCCGCAGACGCAGGGCCTCCCGTCCGGCTCCACCACCACGTGTCCGATGTGCCCGGCGTTGCCTTGCGCCCCGTCGAGCAACTGCCCACCGAGGACGATGCCCCCACCGATACCGGTCGACACCACCATGGCCAGGTAGTCGTCCATGCCTTGGGCGGCCCCGATCCATCCTTCGCCCAGGGCCAGGGCTTTGGCATCGTTGTCCACGGCCACCGGTAGCCCGACCGCGGCAGCCAGGCGCCGGCGCAAGGGGAAGCCTCGCCAAGCGTGGATGTTGAGCGGTGACACCGCCTCCCCACCGGCCAGCATGGGCCCGCCACATCCGACACCGCAGACCCCAGGCTCCGCGGGGCCTTCGGAGCGGACCCGGTCGATCAATTGGGTGAGAGCGCCGAACAGCTGCTCGGCATCGTCCGAGTGGGGGGTGCCGATGCGATCGGAGGCCAGCACCAGCCCCTGGCCATCGACCAGCCCGACGGCCATTTTGGTGCCACCGATGTCGATGGCCAGAACCACATCCCCGCCCTCGTCGGCACCGCCGGTAGGCCCGGGACCACCCCGGGGGACCACGGCGGTCAAGGGGAGATCAGTCGTCGCGGTGGAAGCGACCACGGATCCAGTCACGAGGATCGTGGACCGTGTTGCCCAGATTGCGGCTGTGGAGCGACCGCGAGATGTCGTCGATCCCGGCCTTGCCCATCCGCCGGGCGTTGTTGGCAAAGACCACGCCTGAGAGGAACATCACCACCACCCCGGCAAATCCCAGAACCACCGAACGCGAGAAGGTGAAGAACATGAAGACCAGAGCGGCCACGAACACCAGGGCCGACCAGATGCAGTAGCGGCCGGCGTGCCGGTAGACCGTCTCGGAGCGCACCCGCTCCGCGAAGTCAGGATCCTCCTGGTAGAGGGACTGCTCCAGTTCATGCAGGATGCGCTGTTCGTGCTCAGAGAGCGGCAAGAGCTCTTCCCCTCCCCCAATGGTCATGCTCAGAGGTACTCAGCCAACTCATCCTCGCGCAACCCCCACTTGATTACACGGCGCATCGGGGCAATCCCCACTCAATGGCTCCCACCATCCATCACCCTCCGACCATTCACCATGCACCCTCACCATATTACAAGGTGCCGGGATTACAAGGAGCCGGCACCTTCATCGTCCTCCGCCAGCGGTCCGGCCGGGGATCGGGGAGACCCGGCGGCCGGTTCCGGTGATCCCGACGGCGCCGCCGAGGGTCCCCACTGGGCTTCGCCCCGACTCTTGAGCTGAAGGCCGTCCGCCCCCACCAGGGACGCCGGGCCCACCGACGACCCCCCGTAGCGGGCCCGGATGGAGTCCACCGCGGCGGTCACCGACCCCCACGAGCTCTGGATCCTCTCGGCGTCACGCTCAGCCCGCGCCAAGGGCTCCGGGGAGCCGTTGGACCCCCCCGCTCCGGCGTCCGAGGCGGCCTCGTCGAGGTCCAACGTGAGCTGGGCGGCATCATCGGCCCGGCCGAAACCGGACAGTGCCACCCCGAGTAGCCGGACCCCGGTCTTGAGATCCACCGCGTCCAGTAGGGCCGCGGCAACCTCCCCAACCGCCGGGGTGGCATCGATGGGCGCACTCATCGAATGGGACCGGGTGATCAGGGTGAAGTCGCCGAACCGGACCTTGATGCTTACGGTCCGGGCCGCCAGACCGGCTCGGCGCAGGGCCGTGGCCGACGCATCCACCATGCGGACCAGCCGACGCTGCAGTTCCTGGCGATCCCAGATGTCGGCGGCAAAGGTCTCCTCGTGCCCGATCGACTTGACCGGCTGCTCGGGGACCACCGGACGGGGATCGTGACCTCGGGCCAGGGCGGCCAGGTGGGCACCCTGGGCCTCTCCCAGATACCGCTCCAGTGCCCCGGGCGGAAGGTCGGCCATGTCTCCGACCGAGTTGACTCCGAGAGCCTCGAGCTTGCGGCCGGTCACCGGGCCCACGCCCCACAGGGCCCGAACCGGCAACGGGTGAAGGAACTCCAGCTCACTCTCGGGAGGTACCACCACCACGCCCGGTCCGGGCACGATCCCTTCACGGCTCGCCACCGGCTTGGCCGCTTTCGACGCCAGCTTGGCCATCAGCTTCGACCGGCCGACCCCGACAGAACACGTCAACTTGAGCTCATCGGATACCCGTCGGCGAATGGAGTCGGCGATGGTGCGCTCGTCACCGAGCAGCTGCCTCGAACCGGTCACATCGAGGAAGGCCTCGTCCAGCGAGATCCCCTCAACCAGCGGTGTCACCGAGGTGAAGATGTCGTGCAGCTTGCTGCTCTCCTCCATGTAGCGGTGAAACCGCCCGTCCACGAACACCGCCGAGGGGCAGAGGCGACGGGCCACCGATGACGGCATGGCCGAATGAACGCCGAACATGCGCGCCTCGTAGGTGCAGGCTGCCACCACCCCCCGGCTTCCGGAGCCACCGACGATGACCGGAAGCCCGCGTAGCGACGGGTCGTCGAGAACTTCGACCGAGGCGAAGAAGGAGTCCATGTCGACATGGAGAATGGCCCGGTCGGTGAACGGTCGGGCGGCCGGCGGAGATCGAGGGCCCTCAGGGGCCGGGCCCGCGGTTCCCGTCTGTTCAGCCACCGAGACGCAGCCTCCGGAACCCCTCGGCGTAGCGCACTCCGGCCTGACGGCCGGCGTCCTCGGCTCCCAACCTCACCGCGGTCGAGGACCACTCCACGCCGTCGGGAAATTGGCTGCGGTGACAACCCACGGCCTCGCCCTTGAGCTCGACGGTGCTGGAGATGTCCACCCAGACGTCGGGCTCCAAGGTTCCCGACAACAAGACGGTGGACACCTGGTGAGCAGGCCCGGCCTCGGGGAAGTAATGGGGCAGGGCGGCGGCCGGGGCCACGGCATCGAGGGCCGCCAACCCGACCACCCGGTGGTCTCGGTGGTTGAAGTACTCCTGGCCGAAGAAGATGGCGGTGGGATCCGGACACAGAACGATCTCGGGCCGCAACCGCCGTACCGCCTCCACCAGTGCCCCCCGGAACTCGGGGTCGTCGACCAGCTCGCCATCGGGATGGTTGAGGTGCTCCTGGCCGGCCAGCCCGATCACCGCGGCGGCGTCGGCCGCCTCCGCCACCCGCCGGTCGACCAGTTCACGGGGGTCGACATCCGGATCCGGCGAGCCCTTGCCGCCATCGGTGCACAGGAGCACCGTCACCTCGCATCCCGCTTTGGCCCACACAGCCAGGGTTCCCCCGCACGACACGTCGGGGTCGTCCGGATGGGCGTAGATGGCCAGCGCCCGGGCCGGGACCTGATCCAAGAGCTCGGCCATCCCTAACCTCCCGGGCCCTTGGGTGCAGTGGTCTTGGTCAGGAGGCCGACTTCGCGACGGAAGTCGTCCACTCCCTCGAAACCCTTGTAGACACTGGCGAAACGGAGGTAGGCCACCTCGTCGAGGACCCGAAGACGCTCGAGCACCGCCAACCCCACCTGCTCTGAAGTGGGTTCGGACCCGTCCTCACGAAGTTCGTCCTCGACGTCGTGGGCCAACACGTCGAGCTGCTCCTCGGATACCGGCCGGTTCTTGGTCGCGGCACGTAGTCCGTCAATCAATTTGCCCCGGTCGAACAGCTGACGGGCGCCAGACCGCTTGATCACCATCAGCGGGATCTCATCGATCCGCTCGAAGGTCGTGTAGCGGTGCCCGCAACCGGCACACTCCCGCCGCCGCCGGATGGCAGCACCGTCCTCGGCCATCCGGGAATCGACGACCCGGTCGTCGTCAGCCAGACACCAAGGACATCGCACACCACGAGGCTACTGCCCAGCTCCCGCTCCCAGACCGTCGGGGAGCCCACCGTCGGAGCGGTGCCATGCCCTGATCAGGGTAGGACGATCCGCTCTCCGGGGACGACCGTGTCCGAGCCCAGGCGGGCCGCCAATTGGGCCACCAGCGGGCGCGGATCCGCCGAGGGATCCACCCGCTCAGCGATCGACCACAGCGTGTCCCCCGGGCGCACGGTGTAGGACACCGGGCGCCCGGTCTCCGCCAGAGCGGAACCGGCAGGGTGGGAGTAACCACCGGTTCCGCTCAGCGGAAGAGCAAGTGCCAACAGGAGCAGCCCCATCACGGCCAGCAGCGTCCGCCGACGCCGGACCTGGAGCGAGGTGCGTCGTTCCCGCGGCACCCTGCGCCGGCGCTCCGGCACCACAGTGAGCGGCGGCCGGACCGGCGACGGCTCGACCCAGCCGAATCCCTGCCGGGGATCGTCGGCCACGGCAGGGAGTTCGACCCCGTCCCTGAGCAGCTGGAGGCCACCGTTGCGGGGGTCGATCCGCACTGGCTCGGACCAGGTGACCGTCATGACTGGCGCCCCTGGCTGTCGCTGTCCACAATCGAACCTGTGTTCGTCATGGGGTCATCTGACCACGAACGTGTGTTCGGTGTCAAGGGTTTTTTCGAACGGGTGTTTGCTTTCTGGACCACCGAGGTCTACGGTCTGGCAAACAGACGTTCGCCGGTGGAGGCGACGCACGACGGCAAGGGGAGCCATGGCCCAGGTACTCAGCACCAAGCGGAAACAGATTCTGGACTGCATCTCGGCGGCGGTGAGGGATCGGGGCTATCCACCGTCGGTGCGGGAGATCGGTGAATCGGTCGGGCTGACCTCTTCGTCCACGGTCCACTCCCATCTGGCTGTGCTCCAGCGCGAGGGGTACCTCCGACGAGATCCCACCAAGCCCCGGGCCATCGAGGTCTGTTACGACCCGTCGTCCAAAGTCATCGTCGAGGCCCGGCCCATACGGCACGTGCCCCTGGTGGGCGAGGTCGCCGCAGGGACGGGCATGCTGGCACAGGAGAACATCGAGGAGCTGTATCCGCTTCCCGAGGACTTCACCGGCACGGGAACGTTGTTCATGGTGAAGGTTCGGGGCGATTCGATGATCGAGGCGGGAATCATGGACGGCGACTGCGTGGTCGTGCGCCAGCAGCCTGAGGCCGAACAGGGCGATGTGGTGGTGGCCGGTATCCCCGACGGCGAGGCCACCGTCAAGACCTTCTCCCGCCGTGGTGGCCGGATCGTGCTGACACCGGCCAACGAACGGCTCTCGCCCATGGAGTTCGATCCGGACGACGTCGCTATCTACGGCAAGGTGGTCACCGTCCTACGGAGACTGTGACCGACAGCCGGTAGTCACCGATCCACGGCCAGGACGACCTGATCAGGCCGTGGGCGTAACAACGCCGATGGCGCTCATATCCGGGTAGCGGTCCCCGGCTCCGGCTCCGGCTGGGAAAATCGCTTCGATGGCGGCCAGGTCCTGATCGGACAGGACCACGTCGAGGGCGGCGACGTTCTCTTCGAGATAGGAGCGGCGCTTGGTCCCCGGTATCGGAACCACGTCGTCACCCCTGCTCAGCACCCAGGCCAGGGCCAGCTGGCCCGGCGTGCACTCCTTCTGGCGGGCCAGGAGTCTCACCTGGTCGACCAGTTCGATGTTGTGGACGAAGTTCTCGCCGGTGAACCTGGGCTGGTGGGCCCGGAAATCACCCTCGGGGAAATCGGACGGATCGGTGATCTGGCCGGTGAGGAATCCCCGACCCAGAGGGCTGTAGGCGACGATGCCGATGCCGAGCTCCCGGGCCGTCGCTACCACCTCGTCCTCGATGTCCCGGCTCCACAACGACCATTCGCTCTGTAGCGCGGCAATGGGATGCGCGGCCGAGGCCCGACGCAGGGTGTCCGGCTGGGCTTCGGACAGCCCCAGGTAACGGACCTTTCCCTCGGCCACCAACTCGCCCATCGCTCCCACCGTCTCCTCGATGGGGACGCCCCCGTCGGTACGGTGCTGATAGTAGAGATCGATGTGGTCGACACCCAACCGGGCCAGGGAGGCCTCGCAGGCCTGCTTCACATAGGCGGCGTCACCCCTGATCGTCCGGTCGGCCGGATCACTCCCCCGGACGATGCCGAACTTGGTGGCCAACACCACCTGGTCCCGTCGGCCGGCGATGGCCCGACCGACCAACTGCTCGTTTAGGTACGGGCCGTACATGTCGGCCGTGTCCAAGAAGGTCACCCCAAGGTCGAGCGCCCGGTGAATTGTGGCAATGGACTCGGTGTCGTCGCCCTCTCCATAGAACTCACTCATGCCCATGCAACCGAGGCCCTCCGCCGATACCTCCAGGCCTCCCGAACCCAAGATGCGACTCTCGATTCCCATGGTGGCGACCTTATCGGTCGGTCCGGAGCACTGTTTCGAGCACCGCCGCCGCGATCTCGAGCTCACTTCCGCTCACGTGCTCATCGGGCCGGTGAGCCAACAGAGGATCTCCCGGACCGAAGTTGGCCGCCGGAACCCCGTGGGCCCAGAACGACGCCACGTCGGTCCAGCCCTGTTTGGCCGCGGGAGCAGACCCGGTGGCGGCCACCAACCCGGCCAACACCGGGTGATCGAGACCAGGCGGGGCTGCACCGGCGAACTCCACCAACTCCCACTGATCCCCGGGCTCGAGGAACGGATCCAACAACTCCTTGACCGAGGCTTCGGCCTCCTCCACCGTGCGGTCCGGGGCGAAGCGGTGGTTGATCAACACGCCGGCCTCATCGGGCACCACATTGCCGGCCACTCCGCCCTGGACCTCCACCACCTGAAGCTGCTCGGCGAACTCGCACCCGTCGAGTACCGCGCTTCGGCTCTGGTACCCGCCTACTGCCGTCAACACCGGGGCCAACCGGTGAATGGCGTTGCGGCCGGTGGCCGGGCGAGCCGTATGGGCCCGTCGGCCGGCCAGCGACACCCGCACCCGTAATGTGCCCTGGCAGCCGGCCTCCACGATGCCGCCGGTGGGTTCACCCAGGATGGCCGCATCGGCCTGGAGCAGGTCCGGGCGCTCCCCCCACAGTTGACGCAATCCGTTGAACTGCTGTTCCACCTCCTCGCAGACGTAGAAGCACCAGGTCACGTCCACCGCAGGTTCCGGCACGCTCCCTGCCAGGTGGAGCATCACCGCCAGTCCGCCCTTCATGTCGGTGGAGCCCACCCCGTACAGCACGTCGTCCTCGATACGGGGCTCCTCGTTGCCACCAACCGGGGGAACCGTGTCCAGGTGGCCCCCGAGCAGTACCCGGGTAGGGCGCCCGAGGTCGGTCCGGGCCACCACGTTGTTTCCCACCCGATCGACCGTCAGCCACGGACAGAGGCCGAGGGCCGCCTCCACGGCGTCGGCCATCAGACCTTCGTGATGGCTGACAGAGGGGATGGCCACCAAGGACGTGGTGAGCCCGAGCAGACCACCGGGCATCGTGGTCGTCATGTGGAGACGCCGTGGAGCCGCAGGATGTCGGTCAGTCGGGACTTGTCGTGGCGCTCTCCCTCCGTCAGCCGTTGCATGACCAGAACGCAGGGAAGGTAGAACTCGCCCCCCGGGAACTGGCGTTTGCGTGAAGCGCTCACCGCCACCGACCACGCCGGCACATGGCCCCGGCTGAGCTCCTCGCCGGTCTGCGCATCGATGACCGGTATCGAGGGGTTCAAGATGGTGCCCTCTCCGAGGATCGACCCGCGGCCGACCCTGGCCCCTTGGGTGATCATCGACCGGCTTCCCACCATGACCTCGTCCTCGATGACGACCGGGGCGGCCTGGGCCGGTTCGAGCACGCCCCCGATGCCCACGCCTCCCGAAAGGTGCACCTGCTCACCGATCTGGGCACACGATCCCACCGTGGCCCAGGTGTCCACCATGGTGCCGGCCCCCACCCGGGCCCCGATGTTGACGTAACTGGGCATGCAGATGACCCCGTTGTCGAGGAACGAGCCCCACCGGGCCGACGCCCCCGGAACCACTCGCACCCCTGCCGCGGCGTAGTCCCTCTTGAGCGGGAGCTTGTCGGCGAACTCGAACGGCCCCACCTCGAGGGTCTCCATGGACCGCAGACGGAACAGTAGGAGGATGGCCTGCTTCAACCACTGGTGGACCACCACCTCGTCGGTGGCGGGGTCGACTTCGGCCACCCGGGCCTCGCCCCGGTCCAGTAGATCGATGGCCTGCGAGACCACCGCCAAGGCATCCGAGTCGGATGGCCCGAGTTCGGATGCCCGACTCCATAGCTCTTCGATCTGGGACTGGAGATCTGCCATGGCCAGAGATTAACCGTGGGCATTGAAAGGCGATAACGATCACACCCGTGGCACGCACTCGGAGTACGTCGACACCCCGGGCGTGACCGTCACCCACGGGTAGCGCCCTCGCCGCACCAGGCGATTTCCGTAGAAAGGTCTCGTCGGCACGAAAGACAGTGTGAGTACCGTCGAAGATCGGCCCCACGCCTGGCGCATCGAGTCACGACCCTCATGGCGGGCCCGTCAGGTGCCAGACCCGTGGACCCGAAAACAGAATCGCTGGTGACAAGTGCCTCGTGCTGCGTCCAAGTCGTGAGGGCCACAGGCCGCACCAAATGAGTTAATCCCGAGGGGATCCATCTTGAGCCGGACGAGGACGATCGTGTCCGACATTACTAGGCCATGGCCGCCTCAACGTCCTCCAGGCCGGACCGAATCATCTCCCGAAGCTCGGGTGTGTCCTGGTGTCCGTGCTTGGCCACCGCATGCGCCACCGCGGCGTCGAGAGTCTCCTCTTCCGTTCCGGCGATGGTGAGCGTGCAACCGATGTCGTTGGGGACTTTGCGGCAATCAATCATCTTTCGGGCCATAGCAACCTCTTTCTGATCAGGCCGGATCTGCTCCTGTCACTTTGATTCCGAGTGGGTGGCGTAGTTAGTGGCACCGAACCAGTCCACCGTGACGACCGGTGCATCTCCAATTACCCACGCGTCATGACCGCTGGGCAAGGACGTGACGTCACCTGGACCGGCCAACATCTGGGTTCCGTCATCCATAAGGATCGCCAGTTGACCGCTCACATGGAACTGGAAGTGCGGAGCTTCGCAACTCGGCGTGTTGGCCATGGGCTTTACGTCCTTTGACCAGCGCCATCCGGGCTCGAAGGTGTAGCGCCCGACCTCGCCGTTGCCGATCTTGACGATCTCTGCTCTTCCGTGAGGAAACTCCCGAACCTCGTCTGGTTGAGCAAACACTCGGTGCTCCGCTTTGCGCATGGCAACCGCCTCTTATCGGTGACCTGCCCCGCTAACAAGCAGCTTACCTACTAGTAGGTAGAAGTCAAGTGGTAACGTTGGATCACTCTGGGGCCAGGACGAGGGATCGTATGAAACACGCGCAAGAGGATTCGACTGACACAGCCACCCAGATACTGGACGTGGCGGAGCGCCTGGTCCAGATCCGCGGATTCAATGCCTTCAGCTATGGCGACGTTGCCGGAGAGCTGGGGCTTACCAATGCTGCCCTCCACTATCACTTCCCGAGCAAGGCGGAACTTGGAGAGGCGCTGATCGGCCGTTACTCCGTTCGGTTCATTGGAGCATTGGCTGAAATCGATCAGTCCCGTTCAGATCCGCTTGGCAAGCTTGATGCCTACACCGGTCTCTACGCCGCGGTTCTTCAGGCTCAGAGGATGTGCCTGTGCGGCATGTTGGCAGCCGATTACGAGACGCTTTCGCCTGGAATGCAGGATGCGGTCGCAGCCTTCTTCGAACGAAACGAAACGTGGCTTGCCGAGGTGTTGACGCAAGGCCGTGACGATGGAACGTTGAGCTTCCCAGGGTCTGCGCTGGAGGAAGCGCGCTCATTGTGAGTGGTCTAGAGGGTGCGATGTTGATCGCCCGCTCCATGGGTGACATCAAGCGATTCAAATCATCAGCCAGCCACCTGTTGACGGCCCTACGACCGTAGGGTGAGTTGGAGGACCGCCGCAGAGTCTTTCTCTCTCTGCCCGTCAAAGGTAGTTCAATCGGCGCCACCAATCCCGTGGCGTGGGGCACCCCCACATCTCGGCTTGGCCGATTCGCGTTCATCAACAAATCATTCGACTTCTGAGCCACTAGATGTTAAAAGTGAAGTGAGGCGGTAGGCGGTGTCAGTGGAGGGCAGGGACGTTTGCCGGTTCGCCCACGCCGTGGGGTGAGATTCCATCGAACGTTTGGAGGTCGCAACATGCCCTCACTATTCCGATTCCCAGTGGCGAAGGCGGCAACCGCCCTTTGCCTGGTTCTACTGAGCGTCGGAGGCACCTTGCTCGCCATTGAGGGGACTTCCGGCGCTGCGTCAGCGAAGGTTGTCGATCACCAGCTCTGCTACACGGCAACGGCCACCGGCTTTAAGATTCCGACGACCGGCGTGCGCTTGATCGACCAGTTCGCCCCCAACGGGTTCGTGCCCAAAATCGGTCCTTTGGTGCAAAACTGCAACCCCGTGCAAAAGACGGTCACCCTCGCCAGCGGTGGAAGCGAGGTCACCAAAATCACCAATCCCAACGGCCACCTGGCATGTTTCAAGATCACTGCTCCGACGCAGCCCACGAAGACCGTAGTGGTCGTCAACCAGTTCGGATCCGGAACCCTCAGTGTGGGGCAACCTCAGATCTTGTGTCTGCCGACGTGGAAGAGCCTGACTGGGCCTCCGAAGGAGACAGCTGTTCAACCACCCGACCTAAGCCATTTCACCTGTTACTCGGTGAGCTACGTGCCCGGGACTGCACCCTACAAGATCCCAGGAGCGGTTTCTTTGAGGGATGAGTTCACACCGGCTTCCGCTCCCCCCACCCCGGTCAAAGTTGGTGCTCCGAAGCTACTCTGCCTACCGACCACGAAAATCGTTGGGAAGACGACGTACCCCATGGTCAATGCGACCCTCCATTTGCTGTGCTTCCAGGTGACGCAGACACCAACCAGGACACCGGTGTTCGACCTGAATCAGTTCGGCAACGGCACGGTCCACATTACGAAAACAAATCTGCTCTGCTTACCGTCAACCAAAAGAGTCATCAAGTAGGGCTTGTTTGTTTCCCGGTGCGGGAATGCGCCGGTGACAGAGAACTGGCTGCATATGCGACGACCCCAAGGGTGCGCGCATGGCTCGTCCGCCACCGCCACCGCCACCGCCACAAAGCGGATTGCTTCTGGAATACGCCATGCAACGTGGCAACTGGTTCCATCAGGTTTGCAGGTAGGCCTCACCGGTTGACCCAAGGGCCCGTTGGTGATCCATTCGGTCATGGTCGATAAGCGTCACCGGCCCGCTCATAGGGGGCGGGCCATGCGGGTTAGGAGACCACGTCGTAAAACGTTTGCACGACTCCCTCGTCCAAGGTAGCAAGGACCTTCTCCAAATGGCCGCTCGCCATGATCAACTCGCCAAATGCCTCGTCGTGGGCCTCCCGCGATGACCAGGTCTGGATAAAGGCGGACGACCGTGGATCGCCCTGATCGTGGAGGATGTCAAAGGACTCACAACCTTCGGCAGCCAGCATTCGCCGTCGCCCTTCGGCCTGCAGATCCAAGAGTGTTGCCTCTTGGCCTGCAGCGGCGTGAAATCGGGTGAAGGTCGTAACGCTCATGGGATCTCGATTCTTGGGGGTGGTCAGAACGGTAATGCACCGATGGGATTACTGCTCTGTCGGTGCTTTCATTCGCAGCCACTCGCCCAGTGGGCACGGTCCCAGCGACTCGGTATCGGTCCCACCGACCCGGTGTTGGGAGACACGTTCGTCAAGCGGGTGCCCCAGCGAGAACGGCCACCACTCCGATGGCTCCCGCTGCCACCAGAGCGAGCACCACACCTCGACGTAGCGCCAGTAACCAAACGGCGGCCAGGGCCAGGACTGCCACCTGCCACAGGTGCGCCAACTCCAGGCCCAGGGGGATTGCCGATCCGGCAATGGCCCCGATAACCGCCGATCCTGCCCCGACGAAGAACGCCTGGATCCGGGGATCGGTACGAAGCCGGTCGAAGTGACTCGCTCCGGCGATGACAAAGATGAACGAGGGGGCGAATGCCACCGCGGCCGCCAGCACCCCGCCCCACAGGCCGCTGGCGGCGTAGCCCACGACGGCCACCGTCTGGACCACTGGCCCCGGTGTTACTTGGCCCAGGGCCACGGCATTGAGGAACTGGGCACCGGTCATCCAGTGGTAGGTCACCACAGCGTCGTGCTGCATCAGCGGGATGATGACGAATCCCCCGCCATAGGAGAGTGCTCCAACTTTCAGTGCCACCCAGCAGAGTGCTGCGATGCCTCCGGTGACGACGGGGATCGCCGTCGCCGGAAACAGGGCGGACACGCTCCTTCGGCTGTGGCCGTGTCCCCGGGTCCGGAAGGCGATCTCGATCGCGCCGCAGGCGATGAGCACTAGCACCAGGAAGGCTCCGACGGTGGCCGCCGAGATTCCGCCCGCTACCAGGTAGGCGATCCAACGAACCTTGACTGCTCGGTCTGTCCCGGCCCGGCGCCAACTCGCCGGCAGAAGGCCCAGTGCCGCGTTGAGGGCCACCGCCGGGACGGCTGCACCGGCCCCGGCGGCCAGCACCCAGGACCCACAGTGGAGGATGCGCGGACAGGAACAGCGCCGACAGGGCCAAGAATGATGATCAGGCCGGGAAGGATGAAGCAGATCCCGCCGACGACGGCCCCCGAGCCGTCCTCGCAGTCGCCAGGCGCAGTAGATCGCCAGTTGGGTGGAGGCGGGGCCAGGGAGGAGGTTGGTGGCGGCGATACCGTCCTCGAACTCATGGGCAGTCAGCCACTCCCGTTCGTCAACGCAGAGCTTGCGGAACAGCGCAATGTGGGCGGGTGGACCGCCAAATCCGACTGGCGCCGATGCGTCCCCATTCACGGATAACGGTCCTGAGAGGAACGGGCTGGCTCAAGGACTCGGGCATGGTCCCGGCAATCGTAGGGCCCGTGCCGTGGCCGAGACGGATGCCTACCACTGCCCCACTGGTGTACGTGTCGTATGGGGGCACCCTCAAATCTGGCCCTCGACCTCGACTCCGACCCGAGGCACCTGTGACAGATAGCCCCGTGTACCAAGGGGTGATGTGGTTATTGCCGCAGTTCGGAGAAGCGTTCAATCCTCAATAGCGGTCAACGTCTGTGACGGAGGACGTCACGGCCCGACAGTCGCTCCCCCACCAGTTCGAGCCGGTCCAGCGGTTGGACCACCGCCACCCGGACGAACCCGGCACCTGCGGGACCGTACAGATCGCCCGGGCTGACCAACAGGCCACCGTCCATGGCCAACGTCTCGGCCAGAGCCCAACCGCCGCCCTCCAACCCGTCGGGTACGGGCACCCAGAGGTAGAAGCCCCCGGCCGGCAACGGTGTCGGCAGGCCGATGCGGTCGAAGACCGAGCGGAGAGCATCGAGGCGTTCCCGGTACCGCTCCCGCTGGGCCACCACGTGCTGGTCGTCGTCGAAGGCGGCCACCGCCCCGGCCTGCACCGGCCCGGGCACCATCAAACCGGCATGGCGCCTCACGTCGAGGAGGAAGCCGACCAAGTCAGGGTCACCGGCGAAGAAGCCCGCCCGCACCCCGGCCAGGTTCGAGCGCTTGGACAGGGAGTGCACGGCCACCACCCCGTCCACCCCCGAGGACAGCACCGTGCGCGGCGGGCCGTCCCAGGTGAACTCGGCGTAACACTCGTCCGAGAACACCGGGATACCGTTTTCCCTCCCCCATCCGGCCAGCTCGGCCAGGTCGGTCAGAGCGCCCGACGGGTTGGACGGCGAGTTGGCCCACAGCAGCAGGGCCCGGTCGATGTCGGCCGGGTCGATCGAGTCGAGATCCAGCCCGCCGCCGGCTCGCTCGGCCACCGGCACGGCCCGGCATCCCCCCAGCTGCGCTCCCATGGCGTAGGTCGGGTACGACACGGCCGGATAGAGAACGGTGTGGCGGCCGGGGGTACGGAGGCGGAGGTACTGGGCGGTCGAGGCCACGAACTCCTTGGTCCCCACACAGGCGGCCAGCTCCCGGTCGGGATCCACCGTCACCCCGAACCGCCGGGACAACCAGCCCGCCGCGGCTCGACGGTAGGCCGGCGACCCGGCCGAGGTCGGGTAGCCCCGCTCGGCGTTGGAGGAGGCCATGGCCTCGAGTACGAATCGGGGCGGCGGATCACACGGCGTGCCGATCGAGCAGTCGACCAGTCCCCCGTCCTCTTTGAATCGTTCCTCGGACCTGGCCTTGATGGTGGCCAACCGGTCGTAGGGGTAGGGCGGCGGAGTGAAGCCCGGCGGGCCCTCGCCAGAGCCGGAAGGGCTCACGACGCCACGAACTCGGCGAAGCGCGACGTGCCGACGGCGTCCAGGACCACCTGGATGCGGGTCGACTGCTCGCCGGCCTCCTCGCCCACGATCTCACCCTCGCGGTGGACCGCGGCCAACACGTCGCCGCGGGCCCAGGGGATGACCAGCTCGACGACCCGGTCACCGACCCGGAGGCGATCGCCCATGGCCTCGAGCAGCTGGTCGATCCCAACGCCGGTCTGGGCCGAGATCATCACCGACCCGGTATGGGCGGCCAGGAGGCGCCGGGCTTCTTCGCTGATCCCGTCCCCTCGGGCATCGATGGCATCGGCCTTGTTCACCACCAGGAGCTCGGGCAACCCGTCGGCACCTATCTCGGCCAGCACCGTCCGCACCGCATCGACCTGACCCTCGAAGTCGGGGGCCGAGCCGTCCACCACGTGGACGATCAGATCGGAGTCGCACACCACTTCGAGCGTGGAACGGAACGCTTCGACCACCTGGTGCGGGAGCTTGCGGACGAAGCCCACCGTGTCGGTGAGGAGCACGGTCTCGCCGCCGGGCAGGTCGAACTGCCGGGTCCGCGGGTCCAGGGTGGAGAAGAGCCGGTTCTCCACCAGCACATCGGAGTGGCACAGCCGGTTGAGCAGCGTCGACTTGCCGGCGTTGGTGTAGCCGACCAGCGACACCGTCCGCTGGCGCGACCGGTTCCGGCCCCGACGCTGGGTGCGCCGGGTGCGGTCGAGTTGGCGCAGATCGGTCTCCAACCGGGTCATCCGCCGGACCAGACGCCGTCGATCGACCTCCAGCTTGGTCTCGCCCGGGCCCCGGGTGCCGATGCCACCGGCCTGTTGGCTCAAGGAGTGGCCCTGGCTCCGCAGCCGGGGCAGCCGGTAGCGCAGGAGGGCCAACTCCACCTGGGCACGCCCCTCGGGGGTGCGGGCGTTCTGGGCGAAGATGTCGAGGATGACCGCAGTGCGGTCGATGGCGGTGCGCCCCAGGATCCGCTCCAGGTTCCGCTGCTGAGCCGGGCTCAGATCGTTGTCGAAGACCACCGTGTCGGCGTCGACGGCCAGGCACACCGCGGCCAGCTCTTCGGCCTTGCCCTTGCCCAGATAGGTGGCGGGGTCCGGCGTGACCCGTCGCTGCATGACCCGGTCCATCACGTCGGCACCGGCTGTGGCCACCAAGCGGGCCAGCTCGTCGAGGCCGGCTTCGGTGTCGACCACCGTCTCGTGGGCCAGGGTCACTCCGACCAGCACGATGCGCTCCCTGACCGACCGCGAGATCAGGGTGTCGGTGAACGCCGAGTCGCTCGGCGTCACGGCCTGGCCGCCTCCAAGATCTCCGCCCGTACCACTTCGACGTCGGCCACCTTGCGCACCGGCCCGGCCAACCGGATCCCGTCGGGCTCCAGGGTCACCTGGAGCACGCCGCCCGGATTGTGCACGTCGACCTTCTCCCCCACCAGGCCCCAGCTTCGCGCCGCGGCGGCGGCCGCCGCGCTTCCGGTACCGCAGGCGTCGGTCTCGCCCACCCCGCGCTCGTACACCCGGAGGGTGATGTCATCGGGGCCCGGGCCCACCGAGATGAACTCGACGTTGATCCCCCCGGGGTGGACCCCCTGGAGGCGGCCGCCCAACTCGGCCACGTCCACCTCGGCGGGATCGGGGCCCAGGAGCACCAGATGGGGGTTGCCCATGTCGACCTGGCGGGCCCGGCGGTCACTGAACTGCTGGGGCTGGTCCGGGAGGAGCACGGCCGCACCCATGTCCACCGAGGCGTAGGCGGCCCCTGGGGCCTCACCCGGTCGGTACTCCACATTCCGCACGCCGGCCAGGGTCGACACCGTGAAGGACGGGGGCTTGACCAGACCGGCCTCCACCGCAGCCTGGGCCAGACAGCGCATCCCGTTCCCGCTCATCTCCGCCACGCTGCCGTCGGCGTTGCGCAACTCCATGGACAGGTCGGAACCGCCCACGCCGTCGGAGATGCGGATCACCCCGTCGGCGCCCAGCCCGGTCCGGCGGTGGCAGAGGGCCCGTACCAGCTCCGGTTCGAGTGGCTCGGCACCGCTCATGTCCACCACGACCAGAAAGTCGTTGCCGGCCCCGTGGTGCTTGGTCAGGTGCAGGGGTCGGCTGTCGGACAGGGGTTGGGTCATGGCGTCAGCTATCAGTCTCCCACCCCGGCGCCACCGCCAGGGTCGTGGTCGAACAACTCCACGATGGAAGCTACCGGGTCACCCCCGGGATCCAGCCAGGCGATCCGGGGATCGCGTCGGAACCAGGCCATCTGCCGGCGGGCAAAGGACCGGGTGCGCCGGATGGCCTCCTCGACGGCGTCGGCCAGCGGAACCCCCGACTCCAGGTGGGCCAAGAGCTCCCGGTAGCCGAGGGCTTGCCGGGCCGTGCGGGACAGCCCCCCGGGTCGGGAGGCCAGGGAGCGCACCTCCTCGAGCAGTCCCCGGGCCATCAGCTGCTCGAACCGCTCGGCGATGCGCCGGTCGGTGTCGGCCGGGTCCGGGGCCAGCCCCACCAGCACCACCGGGGTGGGCGGATAGCGGTCCAGGCCGGGGCCCGACGACGAGAACGGCCGGCCCGACCCCTCGGTCACCTCCAGCGCCCGCACCAGGCGGCGACGGTTGGAGGGCTCGATACGACTGGCCGCCAGCGGGTCGAGCCGGGCCAGCCGGTGGTGGAGGGCCGTGAGCACCCGGCCCTGGGCCTCACTGCCGTCCGGGCCGGCGGCATCGAGGGAGTGCTCGAGGGAGTCGGCCACGTGGGGATAGCGCCCCGGAAAGACCAACCCGTCGACCAGGGACCGGAGGTGGAGGCCGGTCCCGCCCACCAGGAGCGCTCCGTGACCGCGGTCGGCGATGCCGGCCAGGGCCCGCTCACCGGCCGCCTGGAACTGCTGGACGGTGAACTCCTCGGACGCCTCGACCAGGTCCAAGAGGTGGTAGTCGATGCCGACCCGCTCCTCGGGCGTGGGCTTGGCCGTCCCGATGTCCATGCCCCGGTACACGGCCATGGAGTCGACCGAGACCAACTCGACCGGGCCCTGGAGCAGCGATGACAGGGCCACCTGCCGCGCCAGCTGGGACTTCCCCGAGGCGGTCGGGCCGACCAGGGCCACCACCGGCGACCGGGGCCGGGCCCCGGGTCCGGCGCCGTCGGGACGCTCCACGACCGCCTCAGCCGGAGGAGACCGGGATGAGCACCCGGTGCGACGGTCGTGCCGTCACCGCCAACAGTTCACCGCTCAGGTGGTGGCGACCGGCGCCGGTCACCCTGACGTCGGCATAGGAGCCGGTGGCCGGCGAACGCCCGGCGACCGGGTCGAAGTGGACCAGCTTGTTCTGGCTGGTCCGCCCGGTTATCACGGTGGGGTCCCGACGGGAGGGGCCCTCCACCACCACCTCCTCGGTCCGCCCGATCCGGTCCCTGTGCCGGGCCAGGGCCGAGCGTTCCACCACGGCCCGGAGGCGCTCGAACCGGTCGGCCACCACCTCGGACGGGACGAACCGGTCGGTCATGGCTGCGGCCCGGGTCCCCGGTCGGGGGGAGAAGATGAAGGTGTAGGTGCTGTCGTAGGAGGCCTCTGCCACCACCTCCAGGGTCCGTTCGAAGTCGTCATCGGTCTCCCCGGGGAACCCCACGATCAGGTCGGTGGTGACGGCCAGGTCGTCGATGGCGGCCCGGGCCTCCGCCAGGCGGGCCAGGTACCGCTCGGCGCGGTAGCCACGCCGCATGGCCGCCAGCACCGCATCGGAGCCCGACTGCAGCGGGAGGTGGAGGTGGTTGCAGACCTCCACAGTCTCGGCCATGGCCGCGATGGTCTCGGGCCGCAGGTCCTTCGGGTGGGGGCTGGTGAACCGGACCCGCCGGATGCCCTCGACCCCACCGACCCGTCGGAGGAGGTCGGCGAAGAGAGGACCACGCCGGGTCAGGTCCCGTCCGTAGGAGTTGACGTTCTGGCCCAGCAGGGTGACCTCGGTGACCCCCCGGGCGGCCAGAGCCTGAACTTCGGCCACCAGGTCGTCCTGGTGGCGGGAGACCTCGGCGCCCCGGACCGAGGGGACGATGCAGAAGGCACAGGAGTTGTCGCAGCCGGTCTGGATGGTCACCCAGGCGGCGTAGGGCAGGTCCCGCACCGCGGCCAGGGCTGCCACCTGCTGGTCGGCGGCCGTGGGATCGTCGACCGACTGCGGCTCGTCGAGGATCTCCACCACCGGGCCCGACGCCGCCGCCTGGCGCAGCAGGGCCGGGGCCCGGCTGATGTTGTGGGTCCCGAACACCACGTCCACGTGGGAGGCCCGCTGGCGGATCCGGTCCCGGTCCATCTGGGCCAGGCACCCGCCCACGGCGATCTGCATGTCCGGACGGCTCTCCCGCAGGGTCTTGAGGTTGCCCAGGTGGCCGTAGAACTTGTTGTCGGCGTTCTCCCGGATGCAGCAGGTGTTGAACACCACCACGTCGGCGGACTCGAGATCCGGGGTCGACACCAGGCCGTCGGCCACCAGGGCCCCGGCCAGCCGCTCGGAGTCATGGTCGTTCATCTGGCACCCGAAGGTCACGATGTGGAACGTCCGCGCCGGGGCGTCGGCCGCCGGGTCGGAAGCGGCGTCGGTGGTCGGGTTGGCCGCGGTCATCGCCCCAGGATACGACCCCTCCGCACCCCCACCCCCCGCCTAGGGGTGCGACGCCTCCACCACGGTGTGGATCCCGCCCCGGACCAGCCAGTCCGTGGTCACGGTCATCCGGCGCGGCGCCACCGCCTTCACCAGGTCGTCGAGGATGCGGTTGGTCACGTCCTCGTGAAAGCCGCCCTCGTTCCGGTAGCTCCACAGGTACAGCTTGAGCGACTTGAGCTCCACCAGGGCCCGGGCCGGCACGTAAGAGACGGTCACGGTGGCGAAGTCGGGCTGCCCGGTCAGCGGGCACAGACAGGTGAACTCGGGGCTCTCGCACCGGACCTGGTACTCCCGGTCCGGATGGCTGTTGGCCACGGTGACCAATTCCTTGCTCGGTTCGGAGGGCATGGGCGAGGGCTCAGCTCCGGCCGTTCAGCCGTCGTTGAAGTCGTAGACCGGCGCCGAGCCACCGTGGTCGACGATGAGCCCGTGCATATCGGGATGGAGGATGAGGACCTCCCCGGGGAGGTGGCTCTCGGCCAGAGCAGCCTCGGCCGCCGCCTGTACCGCGTCCGCTTCGGTCCCCTGGCAGATCCCGAGCAGCGACGGTCCGGCGCCCGACCAGCAGACTGCCAGCGCCCCACCGTCGGCCATACGGGCCAGCAGCTTGGGGGCGGCCGGGAACATCGGGCTGCGGTAGTCCTGATGGAGCCGGTCCTCGGTGGCCTCGCTGATGAGGACCCGGCTGTCGGCCAGGCCGGCGATCAGCAGCGCCATCCGGGACAGGTTGAAGGCCGCGCTCTCCCGGGAGACCTCCGAGGGGAGCGCCTGGCGGGCCTTGGAGGTGGACAGGGTCAGATCGGGCACGATGACCACGAAGGCCAGGCTCACGTCCAGCGGCAGGCGTACCGCCTGGACCCCTCCTTTGACCCGGGCCGCCGCCACCAGGCCACCCACCATCGAGGCCGCGGCGTTGTCGGGGTGACCGTCCATCTGGGCGGCGATGCCCAGGGGGTCGCTGGCCCCGGCTGCGGCCGCCGCCGCTACCGCCAGCGCGGCCGACGAGCCGAGCCCCCGGGCCACGGGGATCTGCGAGCGGACGGTGATCGACAGCCGGTCGGTTCCGGCCACTTCGATGGCCACCCGGGCGGCCAGGTGCGACGGGTCGTCGGACAGGCCGGCTCCCTCCCCCTCCGACCGCACGTTGAGGCGGTCGGCCGGCTCCACTTCGACCTCGACGTACCGGTCGAGGGCAATGGCCAGGGTGTCGAATCCGGGGCCCAAGTTGGCCGCCGACGCTGGGGCTCGTGCACGCACACCGACACGGTACTCGGCAAGGGCCGACGTGACCGGAAACCACGCCGGGCCAGATGCAGGTCAGCCGTGCAGCAGGCGCCAGGGCCAGGTCGGCTCGGGCACGGTGGCGGTCGTCCGGAGGGGCACGGCGGCGATCTGCTGGCCCAGGGCGAACACGGCGTCGCCGGCCCGGCTACCGGCCTTGGCCCCGGCGGCCATCGGCTCGGTCCTGACTGCCGCCGCCACCTTCTGGCCGGGCCAGGCCGCCAACCATGCCCCACGGGTCGCCACCGCTCCGACGGCGTGGTCCGTACCGCCCCAGTGGACGGAGGCCGACCCCAGCACCTGGCCCGGTCGGGCCACGGTCACCGAGGTCACCGAGGCCTCGGAGGCGTCGAGCAGCTTCTCCACCAGCGGGCCGGCGTAGTGGAGCGGGTACTCGAGCTCCATGCCCAGTTGGGCCTCGGAGATCCCGGCGGTCGAGGCCGGCTGGCCTGGCTTGGGTTTGGCCGGAGGCGGTACGTGCTGACCCAGGGCCGAGGCCAACACCAGGACCGACCGACCCCCGATGTCCCGGTAGCCGGCCAGCACCATGCACGCTCCGGCCTGGGAGGTGTACCCGGACTTGATGCCCACCACCCCGTTGGACCCGATCTGGGTCACGATGTTGCTGACCGTGCCGACCAGGGGAAGGGTCACGGTGGGCTTGTCCACCACACTGGCGAAAGCCGGCATGGCCATCCCGGCGGCTGCTATGCGAAGGACGTCCGAGGCCGTCGACACCGACCGGGGGTCGAAGCCGCTGGCGTCGACGTAGTGGGTCTGTCTGGCGCCGAGCGAGACGGCCAGAGCGTTCATCTTGGCCACGAAGGCGGCCAGGCTGCCGGCGTCCCAGACGGCCAGACTCCAGGCCACGTCGTTGGCCGACTGGTTCATCATGCCCTCGAGCATCTGGTACTCGCTCAGGTGCTCACCGGTCTGGAGGGGGATGTTCGACTCGTCGTTGTCGAGGTCCACGTCGAACTGGGCGGCCATCGCCGGGGTGATGGTGATGGTGGGACCACTGGCGCCGAGGGCCAGGGGATGGTCACGGAGGATGACCACCGCTGTGGTCATCTTGGTCAGCGAGGCGATGGGCACCGGCACCTCCGGCCCCGACTGATCGGCGTAACCGATCAAAGGCACCGAGATGGCCCCCTGCCCGACCACCGGCCACGGCAGCACCGGCCGGGGGCCGGGGACCGACAAGACCGGAGCCATGGAGGAGACCAGCACCGGCCGGGCCATCGGTTGGTTGATGCGTGCGGCTCCGACCAGAGACCCCACCACCAGCACGACGACCACCACGGCGACGGTCCACCGCCACGGGTGGTGTTTGGAGCGGCGCTTGTGCCGGTGCGATGCGGCTGTCCCCGGGGTCGCCCCGGTGTCAGATTCGGTCGCAGACTCGGTGGCCGTTCCAGTGGCAGGTCCACCGGCAGAGCCGGCCGCGGCGGTCGCTCCGTTGGCCGTGGCCATGACCTCGGCGGCCTGGGCCGCCACCACCGCTGCGGTGAGGTCCGGGCCCACCGGGTCGGCCGCAGGCGGGGCGGTGGCACCGCTCTCCCCAGCACCGTCCGCCGGCGTGCTCCCGTCCACGGGGCCGTCGGCAGAGGGGTCGACAGGACGATTGGTCCCGTCTCCGGGCTGCTCGGTAGGCACGGCCGCCACCACGGACGACGACCATTCCGTCGACCCCGCGTCAGCCCAGTCGGACGAACTCCCGCTCAGCGTGCGTCCAGTTCCTCGGGGGTCATCAGCACCGCACGCGACTTGGACCCCTCGGACGGGCCCACCACGCCGCGTCGTTCCATCAGATCCATCAACCGGCCGGCCCGGGCGAACCCGACCCGCAGTTTGCGCTGGAGCATGGAGGTCGAACCCAACTGGGACCGGACCACTAATTCCATGGCCTGCTCCAGGAGGTCGTCATCCCCGTCCTCACCACCCGATCTCCGTTGGTCCGTTCCGACCACTTCTTCGATACCGGCCACGATCTCCATGGGACGTTGCCGCTTCCAGTGGGCCGCCACGGCCCGGACCTCCTCCTCGCTCACCCACGGGCCCTGCAACCGCTGGGGGTTGGACGACGAGGCCGACAGCAGCAGCATGTCGCCCTTGCCGATCAGTCGCTCCGCCCCACCCTGGTCCAGGATGACCCGGCTGTCGGCCTGGGTGGAGACCGAGAACGCCATCCGTGACGGGATGTTGGCCTTGATGACCCCGGTGATGACGTCCACCGACGGCCTCTGGGTGGCCAGCACCAGGTGGATACCGACAGCCCGGGCCATCTGGGCGATCCGGCAGACCGACTCCTCGACGTCGCGGGCCGCCACCATCATCAGGTCGTTCAGCTCGTCCACCACGATCAGGATGAAGGGCAGCCGCTGGTAGTGGGGCTCGACCTCGCCATCCCCGTCGCCGTCGCCATCGGCGTCGGTGCCCCGCATCCGGAGCTGGTAGGCCTCCTCGTAGTCGGCCAGGTCGCCGGCGTCGAAGCCGGCGTTGTAGCCGGTGATGTCGCGCATCCCCACCTCGGCCAGGAGGTCGTAGCGGCGCTCCATCTCGGTGACCGCCCAACTGAGGGCGTTGGCGGCCTTCTTGGGGTCCACCACCACCTGGGTCAGGAGGTGGGGAAGGTCGTTGTACTGACCCAGCTCCACCCGTTTCGGGTCGACCAGGATCAGCCGGACCTGGTCGGGGGTGGCCCGGGTCAGGATGGAGGTCAGCACGGAATTGATGCACGAGGACTTGCCGGAGCCGGTGGCCCCGGACACCAGCACGTGGGGCATCTCGGCCAGGTTGACCATGACCGCCCGACCGGCGATGTCGCGTCCCAGCGCCACCTCCAAGGGGTGGTCGGCCTTGGCCGCCTCCGGCGAGGAGAGGATGTCACCCAGCGCCACCAGCTCCCGACGCCGGTTGGGCACCTCGACCCCGATGGCCGACTTGCCGGGTATCGGCGCCAGAATCCGGACATCGGGCGAGGCCATGGCGTAGGCGATGTCCTTGGACAGCGAGGTCACCCGGGCCACCTTCACACCGGCGCCGAGCTCGAGCTCGTAGCGGGTCACGGTGGGCCCCACCGTCCGGCCCACCAACCGGGTTTCGACCCCGTGGGCGGTCAACGCCGCCACCAGTGCCACGCCGCCGGCATCCACTTCCCGTTCGTCCACGGTGTGGGGCTTGGCGTGCTTGAGGAGGTTGGCCGGGGGGAGGCGCCAGTCGCCCACGGTCGGCCCCAACTTCATCTCCAGCTGCGATCCGTTGCCCGGCTTGGTGGCGGCCTCGGGGAGCAGCGCCGCCTCGGGGGGCTCGGGGTCGGCGATGATCGGGTCGACCTCGGCCACCACGGCGGTAGCCACCGCAGCGGCATCCTTCGCTTCGGGATGGGCGGGAGGCACGGCCCGGCCGAACGGGTCGGTGGGCGGGTCGTCGTGGACCGGGACCACCGTCTCGGGCCGGGTGCCTCCCTGGGCCGCCGAGGCACCCCAGCGGGCGGCGCGCCCCACGGCCCCGGCTGCCGACCGCACCGAGACGCCGGTCAACACCACCATGGCCACCACCAACGCGGCGATCAGGACGGTGACGGCGCCGAACCCCCCGAGTCCGGCCCGGAGCGGATTGCCGATGACCGCCCCCACCCAACCGCCGGCCGCCGACAGTTTCGCCGTCGAGTCCTTGAGGGCCGGGGAGCCGCCGGCCAGTGAGGCCAGCCCGGCCGTGGCCAACAACATCAGGGTGGCCCCGATCACCGCCCGGGCCGGCTCCGGAGCGGTACGGTCGCCGTCCTCGTCCCGCCGCCCGATGACCAGGGACAGGCCGACGGCGATGGCCACCGGCGGAACCAGAAAGCGTCCCCAGCCGAGGAGGTCGCCGAAGCCCAGGCGGGCGTAGTGCCCGGCCGGGCCCAGGGAGTCGGCGTAGAAGGCCAGGGCCGCCAGCACGCCCAGGGTGACCAGCACCACTCCCCACAGGTCGGTGGCGTGGGCCGAGATCACCGCCCCCATCGAGGCCATCAGACCACTGCGCTGGTCGGCGTCGCGGCGGGAGCCCGCCCCACCCCGGCCCCGGTGGGCCGCCCCTCGCTTGGTGGCGTTCGAGGCTCGGGGGCGCGACCGGGCCGAGGAAGAGGGCCGACCCTTCGGGCGCGAGCCTGCCCGGCCCGCCGGTCGCTTGGTGGCGGTCGTCACAGTGGGTAACAGGGTAGCCCCGCACCGTCGTCACAACGGGGACGCCCGGGCCACTCTCGGCCGGACCCGGCCCGGAGCCCGCTGGGCCCCAGGACCAGGACTTTTAGACGGTGACGATGACCGGAACGATCATCGGGCGCTGTCGGGTCCGGTCCCCGACCAGCTTGCCCAGGGCCTTGCGGGCCACCCGGTTGAGGTTCTCGTGGTCGTTGCTCCCGGCGGCCAGGGCTTGCTCCAGGGCCCTGGTCACCTGCTCCCGGGCTTCGTCCAGCAGGGCCTCGGTGTCCCGGTCGTAGGCCCAGCCCCGGGTCACGATCTGGGGGGTGCCCACCACTTCGGCCCGTTTGAGGTCCACCGTGGCCACCGCCATGACCACGCCCTCCTCGGCCAGGACCATCCGGTCCCGGAGGACGCCGTGGCCGATGTCACCGACCGAGCTGCCATCGACGAAGAGATAGCCGCCGGGGACGGTCCCGTCACGCTTCAGCCCGGCACCGTCCAGCTTCACGGCGTCGCCGTCCTCGCACAGGATCACCCGGTCCTTGCCGATGCCCATCGAGGCGGCCAGCCGGACGTGGTTGGCCATGTGGCGGTACTCTCCGTGCACGGGGATGAAGAACTCCGGCTTGGTCACCGACATCAGCGTGGACAGTTCGCCCTGGCGGGCGTGGCCACTCACGTGCACCCGGTCCACCCCCGAGTGGATGACCTCCACGCCCAGCTTGTAGAGGCTGTCGATGACCCGCCCCACCGACCATTCGTTGCCGGGGATGGGATGGGCGCTGATCACCACCACGTCGTCCGGCCGCAGCGAGAAGAAGCGGTTCTCCCCGATGGCCAGACGGGACAGCGCCGACATGGGCTCCCCCTGTGATCCGGTGGAGATCACACAGACCTGGCCGTCCTCGAGATTGTCGATGTCCTCCACGTCGATCAGCGCCCCGTCGGGGATGTCGAGGAGACCCAGGCGGCGGGCCAGGGCCACGTTCTTCTGCATCGAGCGGCCCAGCGTGGCCACCGACCGACCGCCGGCGATGGCGGCGTCTGCCACCTGCTGGACCCGGTGGATGTGACTGGCGAAGCAGGTCACCACGAACCGCCGGTCCGGCCGCTCCATAAACACCTTGCGCAGGGTCTCCCCCACCGTGGACTCCGACGGGGTGAAGCCGGGCTCCTCGGCGTTGGTGGAGTCGGACAGCAGGAGCCGGATACCGGGGTCGGAGGCCAGCGCCCCCATCCGGGCCAGGTCGGTGCGGCGGCCGTCCACCGGGTGGAGGTCGAGCTTGAAGTCGCCGGAGTGGAGGATGATCCCCTGGGGGGTGTGGAAGGCCGTGGCGAAGGCGTGGGGCACCGAGTGGGTCACCGGGATGAACTCGACATCGCAGGGGCCGATCCTGCGCCGCTCCCCGTCCCGCACCGGTATGAACTGGGCCCGATCGGCCATGCCGGCTTCGTCGACCCGGTTGCGGGCCAGGGCCAGGGTGAGCTCGGACCCGTACACCGGGACCGGGAAGTCACGCAGCAGGTAGGCCAGGCCCCCGGTGTGATCCTCGTGGCCGTGGGTCAGGATGACGCCGTCGACCCGGGCGGCGTTCTCCCGCAGGTAGGTGAAGTCGGGGAGGACCAGGTCGACACCGGGCATGTCCGGGTCGGGGAACATGATCCCCACGTCGAGCACGAGGATCCGGCCGTCGACCTCGATACAGGCGCAGTTCCGGCCGATCTCCCCCAACCCACCCAGGAAGACCACCCGCACCGCCGAGCCCCCGGGCCCCGACGCTCGCTTGGCCGGGCGGGAGGAGGGAACGTTCGTCTCGGCCTGGCCTTTGGCTCGGCCCTGGCCCTTGCCCCCGACCTGCCCCTTCCCCCCGGGCGCCCCCCCGCCTTTGGCTTTGGCCGGAGTGGCCTTCGACGCCCCCTTGGCCGTGGCCGGAGGATTGCCTCCCCCGGTGTTCCCTTTGTTTCCCGATCCGCCGGAACGGCGGCGGGATCGCTCCGAATCAGGCAACCGACTGGGGAGCCGGATCGAACCGGCCCAACCTCGAGATGACCGACCGGGCCTGGTCATCGAGGGCGTCAGACGCCGCGGCGTGCGGGAGGCGGCACTGGCCGACCGGAAGCCCGAGCACCCGGCAGGCGGCCTTGGCCGGCACCGGATTGGGGAAGTCGTCCGAGGACTCGAAGCGGTACGACTCGTCGAGGTGTTGGTTGACCCTGGTGGCCTGATCCACCTGTCCGCTCCGGTAGGAGCGGATCAGCTCGCCGAACAGGGGGCCGGCCCAGTGGGCGGCCACACTGATGATGCCGGCCCCGCCGATGGACAGGAACGGCAGGGTCAGGGAGTCGTCGCCGCAGTAGACATCGAACTCCGCGGGAGCCTCGGCCACCACCCGGGCCGCTCCGACCACGTCGCCGGTGGCGTCCTTGGTGGCCACGATGTTCCGGACCTCGCGGGCCAGTTCGATGGTGAGCTCGGGACCGATCCGGCGCCCCGATCGCACCGGGATGTCGTAGAGGACCACGGGCAGCGAAGTGGCCTCGGCGATGGCCCGGAAGTGAGCCGACAGGCCGGCCGCCGAGGGCCGGTTGTAGTACGGCGTCACGGCCAGCACGGCGTGGACCCCGACTGCTTCGGCCAACTCGGTGAGCATGACCGAGTGGGCGGTGTCGTTGGTGCCGGTCGAGGCGATCACCGGGACGTCGACGGCACCGACCACCGCCCGGAACAGGTCGATCCGCTCGACGTCGGTCAGCACCGGCCCCTCACCGGTGGTGCCGGCCACCACCAGGGCCTCGCTGCCTGTGGCCACCAGGTGGCGGGCCACGGCGCCGGCGGCATCCAGATCGATGGCACCCGTTGGGTCGAACGGCGTCACCATGGCGGTGATCACCGAACCGAAGAGCGGCATCTCGTCAGCCCCTCGTCCGAGACATGGAATTCAGGAAGGGCCTCACCAGGCAGCAGGTTACCAGCAGGAACCCCGACCGCTGGCCCGACGGCACCGCCGACGGGCCGGGCGGGTCCTCAGGAGGCGATCCGGTCCTGCGGCGGCACCGAGGCCAGAGCGTCGACCTCTTCGGTGGTGTCCACCCATGACTCGAACTCGATGACGCCGAGCTCGGTGAACTTGGTCCGGAGCCAGCCGTCGGCGGCGTCCAGGAGGCCCAGCTTCTTGCAGTTGGGGACGATCTTGGAGAACAGCAGGGCCTGGAACTCGCCCCGCTCCGGGGCCTGCTGGACCACCGGCACGATGGCCTTGGGGTCGATGCCCATCCGGTCCCACACTTCCTGCTGCAAGAAGCGGTCCCGCATGCGTACGGCCGCCTCGAAGGCGAACTCCTGGCGCTCACGCAGTTCGGAGGCGTTCAGTCCCTCGTAGTACTCCTGCAGGCTCAGCACCCCGAAGGCCACATGGCGGGCTTCGTCGGCCATCACGTACCGCAGCAGCTTCTTGAGGAGCGGGTCGCCGGTCATCTGGTGCATGAAGCCGAAGGCCGCCAGGGCCAGGCCCTCCACCATGATCTGCATGCCCAGGTAGGTGAGATCCCAGCGGGAGTCGGCGATGATGTCGTCGAGCAGCATCCGCAGGTGGGCGTTGACCGGGTAGTGACCGGAGAGCTTCTCGTCCAGGTACTTGCCGAACACCTCGACGTGGCGGGCCTCATCCATCACCTGGGTGGCGGCGTAGTACTTGGCGTCGATCCACGGCACCGACTCCACGATCTTGGCCGTGCAGATGAGCGCCCCTTGCTCGCCGTGCAGGAACTGGGAGAGCGTCCAGTTCTGGCTCTCCACGCCGAACTGCACCCACTCCTTGTCTCCCCACTTCTCCACCGGCGTGCCGGTGAGGTCGAAGCCGGCGCCGAATCCACCGGTGGCCTCGGCCTGCTCCCGCACCAGCTTCTCCTGGTCCACGTCGATCTCCCAGGGGAGGTCGGTCTCACCATTCCACTGGGCCCCTTTGGCCTTCTCGTAGAGCTTGTTGAGCTTGGGACGGGCGCCCTTCTCGTAGTCCCAGGTGAAGATGGAGTCGTACTCCGAGTGGACCACATGGCGGCCATTGGCCTCTTCGGTGCCCACCACCGAGAGGATGGCCTCGAAGTCGTCGATCTCGGCGCGGCCGATGATCTCCTCGGTGCTGCTCATTTCCGTGGTCATGACGTGGCTCCTTGATCTGGGTGATCGGTGTGATCGGATTGATGGGTTCGGATCGGTCTCGTCGGTGTGGTCTGCGGATTCGAACGGGGTGATGTCGATAGTGGCGGTGCACTCGGAGGCGTGCAGGGCCCCGATGCCCGGCAGGACGAACGTCTCCACCAGGTGGGTGGCCCGGGCCGGATCGGTCAGGTCCATGTGGGTCGACGGGGCGATGGCGTAGGACAGGACGATCCGGGTGGCCCACTCCGCCACCCGACCGGCCTCCATCGGGCTCATCCACCGGGCCAGGAAGGGGGCGGCAAAGAGCGATGCCGTGGTCAGTAGGCGGTCCGACTCGTCGAAGGCCAGGTGTCCCAGCACCACTTCAGGCTCGTGCTCCACCAGGTAGGCCAGGGCCTGATGGCCCCGGATACGGGTGGAGGCTTCGACGATGCCGCCGACCAACGCCTCGGTGAGGTCGACGGCCTCGCCCAGGCGAACCCCGAGGGCGGAGAACAGCCGGGCCATCTCGGTGTCGACCACCGCCGCCAACATCTCGTCCCGACCGCCGGGGAACACCCGGTACACGGTGGCCCGGGACACCCCGGCCTCACGGGCGATGTCCTCCACCGTGGTCTTGACCGTTCCGTGCCGGGCCAGGCAGGCCAGGGTGGCGTCGATGATCCGGACCCGGTGCCGTGCGGTCTGGCCCGGCCGGCCCGACCCTGCATCCGCCCCGGCCCCCACGTCGCCGAGAAGCTGGTCCGCGGACGTGCTGTCATGGTCCGTGCCGGCTTCCCCTTCCGGCACCACTCGGAGCACAGTCCCCCTGGATGGCACAGTGGAACGTTAGATCGGTCTTTGTCTCATTGTCAACGAGTCGATCCCCGGCCCTCGGGGCTCCCCGATCCGCCGGGGCCGACCGGGCCGCCTCCGGACACCACCCCGGCCAGCAGCTCCGACCGGACCAGCTGGGCCACCTGGACCGGGTCGTCGAGGTCCCACCGGCCCGGGGCGGACATGTACGACAGCACCATCCGGGCCAGGAAGTCGGCCGCCTCTTTGAGATCGACCCCGGCCGCCACCCCCCGCTGCTCCAGAAACGGCACCAGGAACTCGGCGATCCCCCGTCGGACCCGGTTGCTCTCCACGGTGAGGGCGGGCAGCAGCTTCTCCGGCTCGGTCTGCATGACCCGCTGGAGCACCTCGTGCTCCACGATGGACCGGTGGGCGAACATGATCCCGCGCTCCATCACCTCCTCGAGGCTCTCGGCCCCCTGCACCCGCTCGTACAGGCGGGCGAAGAACTCGAGGGTGGCCCAGGCCACCACCGCCTCGAGCAGCTCGTCCCGGCCCCCCGGGAAGGTCCGGTAGACCGTGGCCCGGGACACGTTGGCCTCCCGGGCGGCGTCTTCGACGGTGGTCTTGGCCAGTCCCCACCGGGCCACACAGGCGTAGGTGGCTTCCAGGATGCGCTGGCGGGTGTCGTCCATGGCGCCGGTCCCCGGCTCCTACAGCCCGAGGAGGGTGTCGATCCCGAGGGTCACGCCGGGAAGCCCGGCTACCGATCGCACGGCCAGGACCACGCCGTCCATGAACGAGGTGCGGTCGTAGGAGTCGTGGCGGATGGTCAGGCTCTGTCCCACCGCCCCGAAGATCACCTCTTGATGGGCCACCAGGCCCGGGAGGCGGACCGAGTGGATGCGCACCCCTCCGGGCCCGGCCCCGCCCCGGGCCCCGTCCACCACCGAGGTGGCCGTCTGATCGGGGGGGAAGGCCCCCGACCCGGCCGCCGAGCGCGCCGCGGTCATCCGCTCCGCGGTGTGCACGGCCGTGCCCGAGGGGGCGTCCAACTTCCGCTGGTGATGGAGCTCGACGATCTCCGCCCCGTCGAACCAGGGAGCGGCCAGTTCGGCGAACCGTTCCATCAGCACCGCGCCGATGGCGAAGTTCGAGGCCAGAAGGCAGTTGGACGATCCTTCCCCGGCTCCACCGAACCGGCGGCGGAGCTCGGCCAGGTCGTCCTCGGTGAACCCGGTGGTCCCGACCACGGCGTGCATGCCCTCGGCGGCGCAGTAGGCCAGAGTGGCCCGGGCCACGTCGATCCGGGTGAAGTCCACCACCACCTGGGCTCCGGCCGCCTTGAGCTCACTCAGGTCGCCGGCCACCACCAACTCCCCCACGTCCGGCCCCAGGAGACCGCTCAGTTCAGTGCCGGCGTGCACGGGGTCGACCGCGGCGACCAGCTCCAGGTCGGACTGGGCGACGACCGATCGGCACACCTCCTGGCCCATCTTGCCGCCTGCGCCCACCACACCCACTCGCATGGGCGTCACCCTACCGTCGACCCGCCCGGGGCCCGGGTACCGGGCAGCCCGCGTCAGCCCAGCCGCAGCGAGGTGCCGTCGAAGTCGGACTCTCCGAACGGACCGACCACCGAAAGGGTCCTGGGCGCGGCCACCAGCTCTTCGGCCGCGGCGCGGATCTCCTCGAGGGTCAGGGCCTCCACCCGGGCCAGCACTTCATCCACCGTGAGGATCTCCCCGTGGAGCAGCAGGCCGGCACCGATGCGGCTCATCCGGGCCCCCGAGTCCTCACAGGCCAGCAGGGTCTCGGCTCGCAGGTTCCCCTTGGCGATCATGAGCTCGCGCTCGGTGATGCCCTCGGCGCCCAACAGGGCCAGCTCGGCCGAGACGATCTCCAATACCTCGGGCACGTGCTCGGGGGCGGTGCCCATCCCCACACTGACCGTTCCGGCGTCGTGGTACGCCACCCGCTCCGACCACACCGAGTAGGCCAGGCCCCGCCGCTCCCGGATCTCTTGGAACAGACGGCTGGACAGGCCCCCGCCCAGCACGTGGTTGAGGACGGCCAGGGCGTAGCGGCGAGGGTCGGACCGGTTCACCGACCGGCAGGCCAGAACCAGGTGGGCCTGCTCGGTGGACCGGCGGACCACCCGGAGCGGCTCGACCTTGTCGCCGGGCGGCTGGCGGACCGGGGTCCGTCCTCCGGGCTGACCGGCGAACCGGGACTCCAGCCCCTCGGCCACCGCGGTGTGGTCCAGGTCTCCGGCCACCGCCACCACCATGTTCCCCGGGCGGTAGTGCAGGCCGAAGAACTCCCGGATCCGATCGGCGGTCATGGCCGACACCGACTCCTGGCTGCCCAGCACCTCGCGCCCCAAGGGGTGATCGGGGAAGAGCGCCGCCGAACTCTGCTCGGATGCCTCGTCCGACGGCTCATCAGCGTGCATCAGGATCTCGTCCAGGATGACCTGGCGCTCGGCATCGAGGTCGTCGGGCCGGAGGGCCGGACGCCACATGATGTCGGAGAGGATGTCGAGGCCCAGGGAGAGGTGCTCGGCCAGCAGTCGTATGTAGAAGGAGGTGTACTCCTTGGTGGTGAAGGCGTTGAAATCCCCGCCCACCTCGTCCACGGCCTCGGCGATGGCCGAGGACGACCGCTCGTCGGTGCCCTTGAACAACAGGTGCTCGAGGAAGTGGGATGCCCCGGCCTCACCGGGGTCCTCGTCACGCGATCCGGTGCCCACCCAGAAGCCGATGCACACCGACCGGGCGTCCTCCATCCGCTCGGTGGCCAACGACAACCCCGAAGGCAACATCTCGGTGCGGATCATCGGGCCGCCAATCCCGCGTCCGGACCAAAACGGCCCGACGGGTGGGGCCGATCACCCGGAGCGGTGGGGAGCGATGCGCACCCCACCGCCGGGACGATCCTGTTCAACGCCGGCGGCGACCACCCCGGCCGCCTCCGCCACCCCCGCCGGGGCGCTCGGTCGGCTCGGCCACCGCCGGTCCCAGATTTCCGAACTCCTGGACCAACTCGACCTCGAACGCATCCTCGAAGGAAGCGGCGTTGGACGGGGCCGGGCGGGACTCGGCCGGACGCCGGCCCCCGCGGTCGGGACGGTCACCGGGGTCGGCGTGGTCGCCGCGGGGACCGCGGTCGCGGTTGCGGCCTCCGCCGTCACCACGACCTCCGCCGGCCCCGCCGTTGCGCTCCTCGGAGCCGCCCGACGCGGCCGGAGCATCGCCGGCCAACGACAGTGACACTTTGCCCTGGGGATCGATGTCGTCGACCCGCACCTCGACCGGCTGGCCCAGTTCGAACACGTCCTCCACCCGATCGATCCGCTTGCCCTGGCCCATCTTGGAGATGTGCAGCAGGCCGTCACGGCCCGGGAGGATGTTGACGAAGGCGCCGAACTTGGTGATGTTGACCACCTTGCCCTGGTAGGTGGCGCCCACCTCGGCCAGCGGCGGGTCGAGAATGGTCTCGATGCGGCGCTTGGCCTCGGCTACCGCCGTACCGTCCTTGGCCCCGATGGTCACGGTGCCCACCATGCCGTCGTCGTCGACGGCGATGTCGGCCCCGGTCTCCTGCTGCAGGGCGTTGATGACCTTGCCCTTGGGCCCGATGACCTCACCGATCTTGTCCATGGGGATCTCGAAGGAGACGATCTTCGGGGCGGACTCGGCCACCTCGTCACGGGGCTCGGCGATGGCGCCGGCCATCACGTCCAGGATGGTCAGACGGGCCTCTTTGGCCTGGAGCAGCGCCTTGGTCAACACGTCGAGCGGCAAGCCGTCGATCTTGGTGTCGAGCTGGAGGGCGGTGACCACGTCCTTGGTCCCGGCCACCTTGAAGTCCATGTCACCGAAGGCGTCCTCGGCCCCCAGGATGTCGGTCAGGGTGACGTAGGTCCCACCGTCGTAGACCAGGCCCATGGCGATCCCGGCCACCGGGGCCTTGAGGGGAACGCCGGCGGCCATCATCGACAGGGTCGATCCGCACACCGAGGCCATGGAGGTGGACCCGTTGGAGGCCAGCACGTCCGAGACCAGACGGAGGGTGTAGGGGAAGTCCTCCTCGTAGGGGACCACCGGCAACAGGGCCCGCTCGGCCAGCAGGCCGTGGCCGATCTCCCGGCGCTTGGGCCCACGCATGAACCCGGTCTCCCCGGTCGAGAAGGGCGGGAAGTTGTAGTGGTGCATGTACCGCTTGTGGTCGTCCGGGGTGATGGTGTCGAGCAACTGGTTCATCCGCGGCATGCCCAGGGTGGTCACGTTGAGCACCTGGGTCTCGCCCCGCTGGAACAGAGCCGATCCGTGGGCCGTGGGGAACAGGTCGACCTCAGCCGAGAGCGGCCGGATCTCCGAGGTGGACCGGCCGTCGATACGGAGGCCCTCTTCGACGATGCGCCGGCGGACCAGCTTTTTGGTCAGTCCCCGCACGGCGGCCTTGAGCTCGCCGCCCCGCTCGGGGAACTCAGCGGCGAGGGCCTCGATGATGAAGGTGGTGGCGGCGTCCAGGGCGGCGTTACGCTCGGCCTTGGCCACGATCTTGTTGGCCTCGGTGATGGCCTCGGTCCCGACGGCCTGCACCCGCTCGAACACGTCGTCCTCGTAGTCGGAGAACGTCGAGTAGGGGATGATCTCGATGGGACCGCGGGCCACGACGTAGGCCTCCACCATCTTGCGCTGCAGCTCGATGGACTCGCGGATCCAGGTCTTGGCGGCCTCCAGGCCGTCGGCCAGCACCTCTTCGGTGACCTGGGGTGCACCTTCCTCGTAGTACTGGAAGGACCGCTCCGAGCCGCCGGCCTCCACCATCATGATGGCGATCTCGGCGTTGGCGGCGTCCGACAGGGCCCGACCGGCCACCACCAGCTCGAAGGTCGACTCGTCGCCCTCTTGGAAGCTGGGATGGGGGATCCACTGGCCATCGGTGGAGTAGGCCACCCGGACGGCCCCGATGGGGCCGTCGAAGGGGATGCCCGAGATCATCAGCGCAGCCGAGGCGGCGTTGATGGCCAGGACGTCGTGGGGATTGACCTGGTCGGCGCCGAAGACGGTGCCCACGATGTGGACTTCGTTGCGGAATCCCTTGGGGAAGGACGGGCGCAGGGGGCGGTCGATCAAGCGGTCGGTGAGGATGGCCTGGTCCGAGGACTTGCCCTCCCGGCGGAAGAAGGAGCCGGGGATCTTGCCGGCGGCGTAGGTCCGCTCCTCGATGTCGACCGTGAGGGGGAAGAAGTCGGCCCCTTCCCGGACCGACCGTGAGGCCGTGGCCGTGGCCAGCAGGACGGTGTCGCCGATGCGGGCCAGAACGGCTCCGTCGGCCAACTGGGCCAGCTTGCCGGTCTCGAATGAAAGTGTGCGGTCGGTGCCACTGATGGGCGCCGACACGGTTATGGCGTCTGACATGACGCTCCTTGGTTTGCTCGGGGACTCCACGAGCCAGTTCCCAGTTGTCGACCACCCGATCTCACGTCCGGTGATCGGCAACTGGTGACTGACCTCGCTGCGAGCCCAATCTGTTGGTTGTTTCCGGCCGCCCACCGGAGTGACCGACCGCTACTGTTGCGGGCCGACCTCTGGCCGACCCGTGCCACCGCCGACGGCATGCCGACGGAAGAATTGCGACCGCCCGGCCGAAGCCGGGCGGAGCGAAGGATGTCCGCCTAGCGGCGGAGGCCGAGGCGACCGATGATGTCCCGGTAGCGCTCGACGTCGTTGTTGCGCACGTAGTCGAGGAGCCGGCGGCGACGGCCGATCAGCTTCAGGAGGCCACGGCGGGTGTGGTGATCGCCCTTGTGCACCTTGAGATGCTCGGTCAGGTGCACGATGCGCTCGCTCAAGATGGCGATCTGCACTTCGGGTGACCCGGTGTCCGTCTCATGGAGACGGTATTCGGCAATGGTGGACTGCTTGTCTGGCATGCGGGGGTTCGACCTCTGCGGTGTTCGAGCTCGCGGTGTCCGAGCTGGCCGGCGGACGGAACACGACGGCGGGACCATGGTAGCAGGATCGCTGGTCGGAAGGCTGCACCTGCCCCTGGCGGGGCTGGTCGGCGCGCCCGCCAGCCGCGACGACGCCCCGATCCGGCCCTGGGGGCCGGATCGGGGCGTGCCGTCTATGGGCCGCCCACAGGGGGTAGGCCCGCAGATGCCTGCGCTCTGGCTTTAGCGGTTGGGCTGGGGGGTTACCCGCAGGTACGGCTTGAGAGCCTTGAAGCCCTTCGGGAACCGCTCTTTGGCCTCCTCGTCGGAGACGGCCGGGACGATGATCACGTCCTCGCCCTCGGTCCAGTTGACCGGGGTGGCCACCTTGTAGTCGGCGGTCAGCTGCAGGGAGTCGAGGACCCGGAGGATCTCGCTCACGTTACGGCCGGTCGACGCCGGGTAGGTCAGGGTCAGCTTGACCTTCTTGTCCGGGCCGATGATGAACACCGAGCGCACCGTGAGGGTGTCGTTGGCGTTGGGGTGGATCATGTCGTAGAGGTCGGCCACCTTGCGGTCCTCGTCCCCGATGAGCGGGAAGTTGAGCGCCGAGCCCTGGGTCTCCTCGATGTCCCCGGCCCACTTGCCGTGGGAGCTCACATCGTCGACGGACAGGCCGATCAGCTTGGTGTCACGCTTGTCGAACTCCGCCTTGGCCTTGGAGAAGGCACCCAGCTCGGTGGTGCACACCGGGGTGAAGTCCTTGGGGTGGGAGAACAGGACGCCCCAGCTGTCCCCGAGATACTCGTGGAAGTTGATGGTGCCCTCGGTGGTCTCCGCAGTGAAGTCGGGGGCTGTGTCGCCCAGACGGATTGCCATGTGTCGCTCCTTTTGTGTGCTGTTGTACATCGACTGGTGCATCGCCCAGGCGATCAGGATCCGCGGTGACCGGGACCTTGTCGCCTCGCCAGGATAGTCGGACCAGCCATAATTGTCGACCGGGTTAGTCGAGATTTCAGCCGGTACAGCCGGCTGGCACCCGGTGAGGCCGGCCAGGGGTCTGGCCCCGCTCCCACGATTCCACCATGCTGGGCCCATGACGTCGAGCGAGCAAGTGGTGCAGGTGCGGAGTGACGGACCGGTCACCGTGGTGACATTGGACCGGCCGGGCCGGCGCAACGCCGTGGACCCGGCCACGGCCGAGGCACTCCTGGGGGCCTTCGAGCGGTTCGACGAGGACCCGTCCTCATCGGTGGCCATCCTCACCGGGGCCGGCGGGACGTTCTGCGCCGGGGCCGATCTCCAGGCCCTGGCCCAGGGGTCCCGGCACCGGGTAGCCGTCGACGGGCCCGGGCCCATGGGCCCCACCCGCCTGGAGCTCTCCAAGCCGGTCATCGCCGCCATCGAGGGATATGCCGTCGCCGGTGGTCTGGAGCTGGCCATCTGGTGCGACCTGCGGGTGGCCGCGGCCGGCGCCACCCTGGGCGTGTTCTGCCGCCGCTTCGGGGTGCCGCTCATCGACGGGGGGACGGTCCGGCTGCCCCGGCTGATCGGCCAGGGCCGGGCCCTCGACCTCATCCTGACCGGGCGGGCGGTCGGGGCCGACGAAGCCCTGGGCATGGGTCTGGTCAACCGGGTGGTTCCCGACGGGACGGCCCTGGAGCACGCACTGGCCTGGGCCCACGAATTGGCTGCCCTCCCCCAGGCCTGCATGCGCAACGACCGCCGGTCGGCGCTCGACCAATGGGCCCTGTCCACGCCCGAGGCCATGGCGGCGGAAACCCGCTGGGGGCTCGACAGCCTGGCCTCGCCGGACGCCGCCTCGGGGGCGGCCCGGTTCGCCGGCGGTGCCGGCCGGGGCGGCTCAGGCGTGACCACGGCCGGTCAGTGACCAGAGACCCGAGGGAGACCGTGACCCCGGCCGGAGCCGTGACCGGGACGGTGTCCTGATGTCCGATGTGGCCGCCTTCGACTTCGACGGCACCCTCATCCAGGGGGGCAGCGTCTTCGACTTCCTCTCGGCGCTGAGCGGGAGGCGGTCGGTGGTCCTGGCCTCCCTGGCCCTCTGGCCGAGACTGGTCCACGCCGCTCTGGCCGGAGGCACGGTGGCCGACCAGACCAAAGAGCAACTCTTCGAGCGGGTACTGGCCGGCGTGGACCTGGACCGGGCTAACGGAGTGGCATCCGAGTTCGCCCGACGACACCTGGACGGACATCTGCGCCCGGAGATGCAGCGCCGCCTCGACTGGCACCGGGGCCGGGGCGACCGCGTGGTCATCGTGTCGGCGTCCCCCGAGCTCTACGTGAAGCCGGCCGGCCACCTGCTGGGGGTGGACGGGGTGATCGCCACCCGTCTGGCCGTGAGCGACACCGGGACCCTGACCGGTCGGTACGAGGGGCCCAACTGCCGGGGGGAGGAGAAGCTGAGGCGCCTACGGTTGTGGATCGAGGAGTCGGGTGAGCCTCCCGACCGGCTGTGGGCCTACGGCAACAGCCGGGGGGACCTGAGGATGCTCCGGGCGGCCGATGTGGGCGTCAACGTGGGCCGCCTGGGCCCGGTGGGGCGACTCCGGACCTTCCCCGGGCTGGCCGCCACCATGCCCGACCCCGCACCGGACTGATCCGGCCGGACATCCGGAGCACGTAGGCCGCCACGACCTCGAGGATCAGAGGTACTCCTTCTTCCTCATCCACACCAGGACGAACCATCCCCAGATCGGCGGCAGGTAGGCGGTGAACAGGCGCTGCACGAATACCGCAGCCACGGCGTCCTGCTCGCTGATGCCCGCCGCGGTCAGGCCGATGATCATGCCGGCCTCCACCACACCCATCCCACCGGGGACCGGGGAGATGCCGCCCAGCATGGAGCCGAGGGTCAGGACGATCAGCAGGGTGGCCAGGCCCAGGTGCTGCCCGAAGGCGTGGAGGGCGGCTCCCAAGGCCAGGGCCACGAAGATCTGGGCGGCCACACTGCCCCCGAAGATCTCGACCAGGTTGCGTGGGTGGGTGGCCAGCAGCCGCAGGTGCTCCCAGACCTCGGAGGCCCGTGGCCGGAGCTTGGCCGCAGCCAGCCGGCGCCACCGCGGCACCGCCAACACCAGGCCGGCGGCCACCCCGACCACGATGACGGCCAGGACGATGAGCCAGACCAGATGGGAGTCACCCCCGCCGCTCCCGCTGTCACTCGGCTCGTTGAAGTGGAAGTTGGAGAGGGCGATAGGCAGGGCGATGAGGAACAGGGCGCCCTTCACGATCCAGCTGGCCGTGCTGACCAGGACCCCGGAGCTCACCGCCACCGTCGGGGAGTACCCCTCCTGCTGGAAGAACCGGACCCGGGTGGCCAGCACGGCCATCGACCCGCCGGCCAGGCCCACGAAGGTGTCCGACAGTTCGAGGGCCACGGTGCGGCCGTAGGGCAGGGGGTCAGTCACCGACCCCACGGTGGTGACGGCGATGGCCGGGTAGGCCGCCTGGGCCAAAACAAAGACCACCGCCACCCATCCCCAGTCGGCCCCGGTGATGGTGCTCCACGACTTGGTCACGTTGATGAGGACCCCGATGAGTGCCCAGCCACCGATGAGGGTGCCGATGACCAGGAGCAGGGTCACCCAGCTGACCCGGCGAGGCTCGATGAGCTTGGGTACCTCGACTCCGGTCGCTTCGGCCCCCTTCTCGCGCAACGCCGTCAGCACCGCCTTCTTGTGCCGGAGCGAACGGGACGAGGTGGAGTCGAGAGCAGCCTTCTGGAGGAACGGCAGCGCCTCGACCACGGCCTCGGTCGGCACCGTCCGCACCGCGGCAGCCACTGCCCGTTCCGGGCCCGCCACCTCCGCCGCGGTGGCCAGCACTGCGGCCATGTCCCGGTTGAGCTGATCGGGGGTGGCCACGGTGGATGCCCCCCGGAAGTCCACGAAGCCCGCCCGGCCTTCAGCCTCGGCCACGATGGTCTTGGCCGAGAGGCGACCGTGGGCGATGCGGGCCTGGCGGAGCGCCATCAACTGTCCGAAGATGTCGTCCAGGACGTCGTCGGTGATCTCCGGGCCAGTTGGGACCGAGGAGGGAGCGGCGGCGAGAACGGTGGTGGTTGCGCTGGCAGGCTCCGGCCAGGCCGTGGCTCCGACAGTCCCCCCAGCATCGGTTCGGCTCCCGCCGGTGTCGAGGTCGGCGCTGGCGTCGGCCTTCGGGGCTCCACCGTCCGCGGAGTCAGTACCGTCAGTACCGTCCGCGGAGTCAGCAGGGTCAGCAGGGTCCGCAGCGTCGGCGTCCTCCCCGGGGCCAGGAAAGTCCGGAGCGACATAGACGGCGTAGGACGAGAGTCGTTCGCCGCGCGGGGGCCGGGTAACCAGGAGAGCGTCGTGAGCCGGGCCGGCCGGTCCTGCCGCCAGCACCGCCGGCACCCGGGCACCGGCCCGACCGGCCATCAGGGTCACGTAGGCCTCGTGCTCCACCTGCTGGCGTCGGGTCAGGGCCAGGGTCGGACCCGAGTCCCGGTAGAAGAGGAAGCGGAGCGTCTTGGCCAGCAGCTGGGCATCGGAGGCGTCACGTCCGTAGACCGACACGTCGACCTCACCGTTATCGAGAAGGCCGGTGAACCGGGCCACCCCCCACTCCTGGTTCGGGACGGGCACCACAGCCTCGGCCACGATGCCGAGGTCACCGAGGAGTACCACCACCTCGTCGGTCGAAGGCAGCCCCAGCGGCGAACCCACCACCAGGTGGACCAGGGCGGTGACCCCCCAACCCAGCACCACGCTGGCGATCACCGACACCGGGTAGCCCGATCCGTGGACCACGGTGGCCAGGGCCAGCAGTACCACGGCCACCTGGATGCTCCGCTGGAGCCAGCGGCTCAGGTAGGGCAGGGCGGCGGTGGCCACGCCGACCGTGGTGGCCACGGCCACCACCGGGAAGCTCAGGGCGAAGTGGGCCAGCGAGGTCCCAGGAGGCCGGCCGCCGTTGGATCCCACCAACGCCACCAGAATCAAACTGATGACCAGCGAGAGCGCCCCGGACAGACCCACGTCGCGCACCGCCGACCACCGTCGGGAGACCAGGGCCAGCACCACGACCAGAGCGATGACACCGAGCGAACCGACCCACCAGATGACCGAGACCAACCACAGGAGCCCGTTCGGAACCGAAGCCATGGTCGAGGCGATGGTGTGCTCGGCCTTGGAGTTGGCCCGGCTGGCCAACCAGCACACCAGCACCACCAGCGCGGCCAGGCCCAGGCGGAAGATGTCGCTGCCCCGACGACGGGTCTGCCCGTCGCCCAGCGGGGCGAAGGCTATCGACCGCCATGGCCGGTTGCCGGCCCGCTTGGGGACGGCCACGTTCTCCTCCCCCATGATCGGGCTGGCCTATCCGGCCGACGAGCCGAGGAAGGGAGCTGCGCCGAACGCGAACAGGCCGCCGTCGGAGGCCACCAACCAGTAGCCCTGGCCGTCCGGGAGAGCGGCCATGCCCACCACCGGGTCGTTGAGGACGATGGCCCCCGTCGAGCCATGGAAGCGGGCATCACCGAAGGAGAAGATGCCACCGTCGGAAGCCACCAACCAGTACCCGGACCCGCCCGGAGCAGATGCCATGCCCACCACCGGCCGGTTGAGCACCATGGCTCCGGTCGACCCGTAGAACCGCGCATCGCCGAAGCTGAAGATGCCGCCGTCGGCCGCAACCAACCAGTAGCCCTGGCCGTCAGGGGTGGCGGCCATGCCCACCACCGGCTTGTTGAGGGCCATGGCTCCGGTGGAACCGTAGAACCGGGCACTGCCGTAGCTGAAGATGCCACCGTCGGCTGCCACCAACCAGTAGCCCCGGCCGTCCGGGGTGGCGGCCATGCCCACCACCGGCTTGTTCAATCGCAGGCCTCCGGTCGATCCGAAGAACCGCGCATTGCCGTAGCTGAAGATCCCTCCGTCGGCCGCTACCAACCAGTAGCCCTGCCCGTCGGAGGTGGCGGCCATGCCCACCACCGGCTGAACCAGGGTCAGCGTGGCGGCCGAGCCCAGGAAGGGGGCGTTGCCGAAGTTGGTCACCGCACCATTGCTACTGGTCATCCAGTAGCCACCCCCGTTGCGGGTGGACGCCATCCCCACCGCCGGTCCCCCCAGGCTGGCGTTCAGGGCGAACCAGTTCGACTTCAGTCCGAGGGCGTCGGCGAAGTCATTGCCGCTGATGGTGACGTCATGGCCCGACCCCACCAGGGTCATCGACAGGACCCGTCCGCCCCACTGCCCGTAGCCGTCACGGCTGGTGATGTCGATGGACTCCAGCGTTCCGAGCGTGGGCCAGGCCGACTCGATGGTGGACACCGGTACCGAGTCGGTCCAGGTGTGGTTGGGGTTGCAGGCGCCGGGGATACAGACCGCATCGCCGGTATCGGCCACGGCGGGGAATGCCCCTCCGGCGGTGTAGCCGCCGGAGGAGGAGGAGTACTGGGTAGCCGCCACCGTTCCGCTCGGGTGCTCCATGACCTGGCCGGCGGTGTCGCTCACCGCCAGGTCGGTGAGGGGGCTCTCGTTGAGAATGCCGCGATAGGTCTGACAGGTCAGATCGCAGATGTCGGCGTAGCCGCCCCACGAGCCCAATCCGGCCATGACATAGGAGCGAGCCGCTACGGCTTGCGCTTCGAGCTCTTGGAATCCCCACTGTTGACCCTGGGGACCGGCGCTACCGAGGGTCCCCCATCCCGCCGGCGACTCGTTCGGGACCACTCCGGACACGTACTGTTCCAGGGGCAGCGTGTTGACGGTGCGCGGTGCGCCGTTCGAGTTGTAGGTGGCCTCGATGGTGCCCCGCATCGTCAGGTTGCCTCCGCCCTGGCACAGCTGGAGGGCCTGGGTGGCGGCGTTCGGATCGCCCAGGCCCGGATTGGCGTTGGGGATGGCCGTGGGATCGACCACGCCCGACCGGGTCGGCGACGACGGCCACGGCCCGGCGCAGCTGGCACCGACGTAGACATCCCAGCGGCCGGCGCCGACCGGGTTCATGAGCACGGCCTGGCCTGGGCTGACGCCGACGGACGGAGCGGCGCCCGAGACGGTGAAGGCCGAGCCCGAGGTCACGATCACGGTGTTGCCGTCGTTCTCGGTGAGAGCCACCCGCACCTGGGTGGAGGCCTGGCTCGACGACAGGGCGGCCACCGACGTCCCTCCGTAGAAGTGGTCGAGGATGAAACGGTACGGGGTTCCGGCCACGGCGTAGCCGAAGGCTCCCCACTGGCCCATGCCGTCTCCGGGGCCCCAGCCGTGACCTTCGATGCTGACGGTCGGCGCCGGGTACTCCGTGGACGGCTTGGCGACCGACGCCTTGGCGGTCGCTGCCTTGGCCACCGACGCTGATGCCACTGACGCGGTAGCTGCCACCCCAGAGGCCGACACCACCAGGACGGCAACCACCAGAGTGGCCACTCGGGTCTTCAGGCGCGTCCGCGCCATGTCGGTGCTCGTCACTCCCACATGCTCCTCGGCCGACCAAGGTAGTGCTCGGCCAGTGGCGGCCGACGGATGCCTGAGCCCGGGTTCCCGGTCCGGGCCGACCCGGCCATCGAGTCAGGGCAGACCCGGTGACCGGGACTGTGCCCGGGTCGGAGTCGGATCAGTCGACCCCGTACGCCTGTTTGTTGAACACCGCAGGCATGGAGCCGTAGAAGGGGGCGCTGCCAAAGGAGAAGATCCCTCCGTCGGCGGCCACCAGCCAGTAGCCGTTACCCCGGTTGGAAGCCATGCCCACCACCGGTTGGTTGAGCGGCTGCCCGCCCATCGAGCCGTAGAACTTGGCGTCGCCAAAGGCGAACACGCCCCCGTCGGAAGCAACGAACCAGTAGCCCTGGCCGTTGGGAGCGGTGGTCATGCCCACCACCGGCCGGTTGAGGACGATGCTTCCGGTGGAGCCGTAGAAGGTGGCGTTACCGAAGGAGAACACTCCCCCGTCGGCGGCCACCAACCAGTACCCATGGCCGTTGGGGCTGGAGGCCATCCCTACGATCGGTTGATTGAGCGGTTGGCCTCCCATCGATCCGTAGAAGGAGGCGTCACCGAAGGCGAAGATCCCTCCGTCCGATGCCACCAGCCAGTACCCCCGGCCGTCGGGAGTGGCGGCCATTCCCACCACCGGTCTGTTGAGGGTCAACGAGCCGGTCGATCCGTAGAAGCCGGCATTGCCGAAGGCGAACAGTCCACCGTCGGAGGCCACCTCCCAGTAGCCCCTGCCGTTCTTGGTGGCGGCCATGCCCACGATGGGTTGGTTGAGCGCTTGGCCTCCCATCGATCCGTAGAAGCCGGCGTTGCCGAAGGCGAACAGTCCGCCGTCAGAGGCCACGTTCCAGTAGCCCTTGCCGTTGCCGGTCGGGGCCATGCCCACGATGGGCTTGTTGAGGTGACCCGGGGCCGGTGCGGTCAGGGTTCCGGTCAGCTGGGGATTCTGGTGGAACATGGGCCACGAGCGCTCACCCAAGGACCGACCTTTGGACCCGGCGATCTCGTAGTGCTGGATCACTCCGGCGTTGTTGCCGTTGTAACCGGCGATGGTGATCCCGATGTCCCCGTTCGGATCGTGGGTGACCATGGCCGAGTTCTGCAGCGCCACCTGACCGGCACCGAGGGTGGCCACCACCTGGGCGGTCTGGCCATCCAGGATGACCAGGCCGTTGGTGGTAGGCACCAACACATCGTTGTAGCCGCCGCCGGTGAGGTCGGCGGTGGTGATGCCCCCGATGATCTGACCCGATGTGGCCACGGGCCATCCGGGCATCGGAGCACCGTTGGACCCGTTGAGGGCCCAGGCCAGTCCGCCTGATCCGGTGTCGGCGCCTTCGAGGACTTCCTCATTGCCGTTGCCCTCGATATCGCCGATGGCCGGGCTACTGGTGGTGGTCCCACCGAGGTTGGCGGCCCAGGCGATTCCGCACGAGGTGTTGGCGGCAAACAACAGGTTGGTGTCGGAGGCGCCCGGGAAGTACGACCCGGTACCGAAGGCGATACCGGTTCCGCCATCGCCCAGGAAGTTACCCACGGCCGTCGACGAGTCGACGGTCTGGTTGGTGTTGTAGGCGCAGATCAGGTTGCCGCCGGGCCCGAGGATCCGGAGGTGACCACCGGACGTGTAGGTCTGGCCGTCGGCCACGCCTGCCGTCGAGTCACCCCCTTGGATCACCTCGGTCTGGCCGTTGCCGTAGAGGTCGGCGAGTGACGGTGTGGTGAAACCGCTGTCGGCGGTGAAGAACGGCCACCCCGGGAGGATCGTCCCGTTGGAGGCGTTGAAGGCGTACTCCTCTTGGCCCAGGGACGGAGCCACCACCGAGTTGACCCCGTTGAGGTTCCCCACGGACATCGAAGCCTGCACGCCGTGTTGCCCGTTGTTGTCCGGCGCATTCTGCTGCCAGAGCTGACGCCCGGAGCTGGCGAAGGCGTAGTACCCGCCGGCGCCGGGGTTGGCGGCGTTACCGACGCCGACGAACACGTCATCGGTGCCGAAACCGTTGGCGGTGACCGACGGAGTCGAGTCGACGGGCAAGCCGCCGGTATGGGCCGGCCAGCCCCCCACCGCGGAGCCGTTGCTCAGATGGAACGCCCACACATTGCCGGCGCGGTCCCCGACCACTGCGGCCGGGCCTCCACCGTCAAGGGTGGCCACCGACGGCGAGCTCTGGGCGATCGGGCCTCCGGCGTCCGGCAGCGTCTGCTGCCAGGTGAGCGAGATCGGCAGGGCGCCTGCGTGGGCCACCGATTTGGCTGCCGGGGTTGCGGCCGTGGCCGCCGCGGTGTTCACCGCCATTCCGGCAAAGGTGCTGCCGGCGACGAGAGCCAGGGTCCACCCGACCACCGCGACGGGACCGCCACGTCGCTTCCTCCTGGACGATTCGGGAATCCTGCCGGCACCGAGCACTTCGTTCATCCAGTTACTCCTTGTTTTTTTGCTGCTTTGCCGCGGCGTTTTCCGCTGCGATCAGTTGGCGGTGGACACGGCCCGGGTAGATCGGGCATCAGCGTCTTGAGGCGTCCCGAGTCAGATGGCCGACCTTGGGCTGCGTCGACCGGCTCCTGTCTGTGACTGCCCACACCGGACGTGGTATCGACAACCTTGGGCCAGAACTTTAGTGACGATGGCCCAGGATCTGGTGGATCGACTGGCACCCCTTCGGTATCCGGCTTCTCTACCCAGCCGCCATCGGATCATCCGTCGGTACCTCGATTGGTATGCCAGTCCCGGGCCCTGCTCCCTCGGTACCCTGAGCCATGGCCTCGGAACCCATGGGTGCGCTCGACGTGGCGCCGGTGGCCTCTGCCACCCCGGTCACCCCGGTGGCCCCGGTTGCCACCCCCGCTCCGCTGACCAGGATCGAACGGCGCCGGGCCACCCGCCGGCCGTGGATGGCGCTACTCCCCTGGGCCGTCGGATTGGCCACCTTGGCCCTGCGCCTGTTGACCGCGGCCAGCGGCCCGACCGATTGGGACTCGGCCCAGTACGCCTCGGCGGTGGGGCACTTCGACGTCACGCACGGCCAGCCCCAGCCTCCGGGCTACTGGTTGTACGTGATCTCGGGCCGACTCATCCATCAGCTGAGCGGCCTGGGAACCATCCACAGCCTGGTGTTGGTGGCGGCAGTGGCATCGGCGGTGGCGGCCGGTCTCACCACGGTGGCCGGGACCGACCTCGGCGGACGGTGGGTCGGCTTGGCGGCCGGCGCGGTGGTTGCCACCTGCCCCTTCGCCTGGTTCAGCGGTTCCATCGTCGCCACCTACTCCTTCGACATGGTGGGCTGCTCGCTCCTGGTCATCCTGGCCTGGAGGGCCCGACCCGACAGTTGGCACGGTGTCGCCGCCGTGGTGGCTCTCGGACTGCTGGCCGGCTTCCGGCCGTCGATGATCCAGTCGTTCGCCGTGCTGGCCTTGATCCCGGTGGTGGCATCGACCCGCCGGTGGAGCCGCCTGGGCGTGACCGTGGTGGCCGGTGCCGCCGCGGTAGCGGTGTGGTTGATACCCATGTCGATGAGCCAGCCCGGCGGGTTCAGCGTCTGGGTCCACGCCACCCGGATCGAGACCGACGGTGCGGCCCAGGCCACCTCGGTCTTCGACCATGCCGCCGCCGGTGCCACCAACCTCGGCACCTTCGCCGCGTTCACGGTGGCGGCCCTGGCCCCGGTGGCGTTTCTGGCCCTGCTGGCCGGCATTGTTCTGGTGACCCGAGCACTGGCCCACCGGCCGGATGGGAGCCGGCCGGCCGCATCGGTCTCCGGCGCCCCGGAGGTCGTATCCGGCGTGGGGCGGGCCGTGGATCCCGACGGTGACGCCACCAGGCCCACGCTGGTTTGGAGCCGCCCTTGGTACCAGGGACGAACGGCGGTGCTCGGTGCCGCCATCGTTCCCCCCATGTTGTTGGTGGCCTTGGTGCAGTTCGCCAAGGGTGGATACCTTCTCGCTTATCTTCCGGCCGCGGTGGTGGCGCTACTGCTGCCCCTGGGTGCCCTCAACCGGCCCCGGGGAGACAGGCACCGGGCCTCGCCGGCATGGCTGGCACTCACCACGGTGGGCGTCATCGGCGTGGTGGCCCTCGGGAGCCAGCGGTTCCTGAGTGGCGAGGGCGTGCTCCCCGAGAGCCTCCTCCGGTCATCGGGAGCAGTCTGGCTCGAACAGCCTCGCTACCAGGCTCCCTACGCCGACACCCGACAGACCATCCAGAGCATCGACGCCATGGACGCGGCGATGAAAGGGCTCGGGCCGGCGGTCCGTTCGGAGCGGGATGTGGTGGTCTTCGACACCTACGACGGGGGCGGCAACATCTACCGGAACGCCGGCTGGGAGCTGCCCGATGACCGCATCGCCCTGATCCAACCGGGCGTCCTTCTCTACAACCAGCAGCACGGAGCTCTCTACTACGCCTCCGGTGCCACCCTGAAGGTGGGCCCGGGAGGCTCGGTCCTGTTGGTGGCTTCGCCGGCGTTGCCCGGGCTGTCCGCTCTGGCCGCCGCTGGCCAGCTGACCCCGGTGCCCACTCCTCAACTCATCGGTGGCTACCGGGTGTGGCGCATCTCCCCGGGACTGTCCGTCCTCGGCGTGAGGATCGTGGCCACCGCTGGTCCCCGACCGTTGGGTACGGGAATCTGACCGTCCGCCCCTACCTACGACCTCTGCCTAGGACACCGTGACCAGGGTGCCGATGGGGGTGTAGGGGAACACCACCTCGGCATGGTCCGGGGGCATCTCCACGCAGCCGTCGCTCTGGGGGAAGCCGTAGCTGGACCGCACGAACCCGTGGAGGGCGTCGCCCCCGTTGAAGTAGCTGACCCAGGGGATCCCGGGGTCCGAGTAGTGGGAGCCGTCGGGGTTGGTCCCGGTCATGGTGGTGGTGAGGTAGCGGGCATAGACCGGGAAGGTGCCGTCGGCCGTGGCGGCCCCGGGGACCCCGGTGTTGGCCAGGGTCGAGTACACCTCGACCCCGTTGTCGTAGACGGTGGCTGTCTCGGGCAGGTCCTTGGTCACGTAGACGTAGTTGTAGTCGGCCGGGTCCATGGCCCCGGCCTGGGCCGCGGCCAGCAGCTGGCTCCACACCATGGGCCCGGCGATGCCGTCGGTCTTGAGGTTGTGGCGGGACTCGAAGTTCATGACCGCCCCAGTGGTGATGACGTTGGAGGTCCCCTCGGTCCACAGGCTGGTCAACGAGGCCGGCTCGGCGAAGCGCCAGGCGAAGGTGCCCTGTTGGGGCTGGGCGGCCTCTTGGGGGGCGACCACGGCGCCGGCCGGGGTGAAGCTGACCGGGAGGTAGCCCAGCTGGCCCAGGAGTTGTTGGAGGCGGAGGGTGCTGCCCGGTCCCACCGTGAACTCGGTGGCCACGGGGCGGCTCAGGGCCTTACCGGTGGCACTGGTAGCCCCGGCCGGCACGGTCACCGTCTCGGTGCTCAAGGGGACCAGGGGGCCGCTGGCCACGAACTGGTAGGTGTCGGGGGTGACCACCTCCCAGGTCCCGGCCACGGCCGGGCTGAGCGTGGGGGTCGGCGAGTGGGCCGAGAGCGGTTGGGAGAACTGCACCGAGATGGTGGCATCGCTCGGCACTTGGGTGGCCCCGTTGGCCGGGGTGACCGAGGCCACCGAGAACGGGGCGGCCCGGGTGGCCACCCCCACCACGCGGGCGGCGGCCACCGACGTCGGGGAGGACGCGGTCCGGCTCTTGTTCTCGTGGATGACCACCGCCGTCGCCGCCACCGCCACCACGGCTACGCCAGCCAGGGTGATAGCCGCCAGCCAGCCGTTCCGCCTGCCGGAGGCCTTGTCGGGGCGCGTGGTCGCCTTGTGTGAATGGGCTCCAGGCATCTCTACTCCTCAGCAGGAAATCTACCAGTCGACGCCGCAACTCGGTCGCCACCCCTCTCGGGGCCGGGGGCCGGCGGACGGAGGTCCCCCTCAGTCGTCGGCGTGTTCGAACACTGCGCCCATAAAGGCGGTTCACACAGGTTGCTATCGGTACCGGACAGAACAGCCTTGAGCCCTAAGAGCCGGGAGGCGGGAGACCAAGGGTGGATTGGGGTCGTGGGTACGCCGTGGCCACGACCCGGGGGGCCCGCTGTTCCTCCGGGCGACACAGTAACCTCGGCGCCGATGACCCGAGTGAGCCGGAAGGAGGTGGAGGCGGCCTACTTCAGTGCCATCGGGGTGGAAGGTCTGGTGCATGCGGCTTCAAAGCCCTGGGCCGACCCGCAGTGCGGAAACTATCTCCAAGAGCTGGGACCGGTCTTCGCCCTGGCACCTCCCCCACCTGGTCGGCTCCTGGACATCGGCTGCGGAGCCGGCTGGACCAGCGCCCTCTTTGCCACCCGCGGCTACCAGGTGACCGGGATCGACCTCTCACCCGAGGCCATCGCCTTCGCCAGGGAACACCATGTTCTGCCGGGCCTGGGATTCGAGGTGCAGGATTTCGACAACCCCTACGGCCGTCCGGGACAGTTCGACATCGCCGTGTTCTTCGATGCCCTCCACCACTCCGAGGACGAGGTGCTCCCCCTTCGACTGGCGTTCGACGCCCTCCGTCCGGGTGGCGTCTGCCTTATCTGTGAGCCCGGCAAGGGACATGCTGAAGCCGAAACGTCCAAACACGCTTTTGACCACTACGGCGTTCAAGAGCGGGACATGACCCCCGAGATGGTGATTCGAGCGGCGCGCTCCATCGGGTTCGCCTCGTGGGACGTCTACCCACACCCTCAACGATTTGCCGTTCCCGCCTACCGGCCGCGGCCCAAAAAGGGGTTGACCCGTCAACGGATACTCAGCCACCCGGTAGTCGTGGGGGCCCGGGCCTTCTACGCCGCCACACTGGAGCGTCGCTCCTGGGGTCTGGTCCAGCTGGTGAAGTAAGTCTCATCCGACGATTGAGGTCGGATCAGGCCGCGGCCACCACCGACTCCACAAAGGTGGCGTAGCGATCGATGACCCGGGGCCAGCGGAACCACCGATCAACGTAGGCGCGACCATTGGCCCCCAGCCGCCGACGGAGTTCCTCGTCGCGTGAGAGCCGCTCCACCTCGGCCTCGAACTCGCCAAAGCCGGCGAAGCTGAGCCCGCCGCCCGAACGGCGACAGTGCTCCACGGTGGCGGCACATCCGGCATTGACCACCACCGGGATCTCCGCACTCCAGGCCTCCGCCACCACCAGGGCGAACGCTTCCCATGGTGACGGGGACACCAGGGCCACGGCGCCCTCGAGGAGGGCCCATTTCTGCGCTTCGGAGACCGGGCCGACCACGTCGATGTCCGGATGCTGTGGGGGCGGTTCGACCACCGGGCCAGCCAGTACCAGACGAAGAGGGCCGGGATGACGCTGCTTGTAGGCGGCGAACAGGTCGGCCAACAGCAAGCTGCCTTTGTTGCGGTCGACCCGTCCCAGGCAGACCAGATAGGGGTCGGTGGGGACAACCACCCCCCGATCGTGGTCCTGAAGTGCCTGGCCCGGCTCGACGACCCGAGTGCCATGCGTACCCAGACGGGGATCGTCGACCCCCAGACCGAGGAGGAGTTGGCGATGGTTGGCCACGGTGAACCTCCGCTGTACCAGATCCCGTTCGGCCGACGTCTGGAACACCAGGCCATCGGCAGCGTCGAACACCCGTGGGAAGACCGGCAGCCGAAGGGCCGGCTCGTCGTGAGCGGCCGGGTGGAGGATGGTGGGAGTCCGGACCCGGTCGATGAGCCGCACCGTCGGGTAGTACAGGTACGGATAGAAGATGAGGGCATCGGCGTCCGATCGGATGGCCGCCTCGACCAGCTCCGGCACCACCGGGCCCTGGAGATCGATCCACTGTTCGGCCTGGTCCACTGAGGCCCGGTCCGGGTCGGCGAGCAGCGCCGCCGAAAACGGATGGAAGTCCGGGGCGCGGCCGGCGGCGGCGGCGAACCGCACCACCTGAACCCCGTTCACGTCCTCCTGGCCTGCTGGGAGCACGTCGGCCCAGGTGACGAAGTCCTCGGCACAGGTGGTCAGCACCTCGACCTCCCACCCCTTGAGCTCAACCAGTCGCTCGGCCAAGGCCCGGGCCGCAGTCTCGGCCCCTCCGATGATCATGGGCCCGTATCGCGGCACCACGAAGGAGACCTTCATCGGGCCCACCGCCTTGGGCCGGCCCCAGCGATCACGCGGCGCAGGCTGCCTCGAGGGCGGACACGAACTCGTCCTGCACCCGGGGCAGGGCGAATGACACCACCCGCTCGGCGGCCGCCCGGTCCAGCACCGATCGGAGCTCAGGATCGCCGACCACCCGATCGATGGCCGCCGCCACCCGGACCGGCTCCTTGTTGGGAAGGACCAGTCCGGCCCCTTGCACCGTCTCGGGCACCGCGGTGTTGGTGTAGGCCACGATGGGAAGTCGGTGGTACATGGACTCGAGGAGCGGAACGCAGAAGCCCTCGTGATTGGAGAGGCAGACGAAGACGTCGGATGCCGCGTAGTAGGCGATGAGCTCCTCGTGGCTCACCGAGCCGGCGATGTCCACGGCATCGAGCAGGTCCAACTCGGTGGCGAAGCGCTCTATGGCCGTGCGGTAGTCGTCGCTGATGGCGCCCCCCACCAGATGCAGCCGGGCCTGGGGGTCGTACAGTCGTCGATAGGCCGCCAGGGCCTTGATCAGGTCGTGCTGGCCCTTGTGCGGCGAGACCTTGCCGACGAACAGGAGGTCGGTGCCCCCCCGGGCCTTCTGGTGGGCCAGCCGGCGGGCCAGCGCCGGGTCGGGCGAACCGGCGAATCCCTCGAGGTCGATGAGGAGGGGGACGGTGGCGGTGGACCGGTAGCCAGCCGTCTGAAGCTCGCGCTCGTTGAAGGCGGAGTCGGCGATGGCGAACTCGGTGATGGGGGCCAGGTCACGCAGCTGGGCCCGGCCCCAACGCACCTCTTCGCCCACGGCCGGCACCCACGCTTCCAAAAGGTCGGCCGGGGTGATGTTGTGGTAGTTGACGAACTTGCGCTCACTCCGTTGGCGGAAGATGTCGGCCACTCCGCTGCCGATGGACAGTTGGTAGAGCAGCACCCGCCCGTTGGACGGACGATCGCCCAGGCGACTGACCGGGAAACCCTCATCGAGCCGGTCGGCGGTGGCGTTCCCGTAGTAGATGTCGGACTGGTAGCCCCTGGACCGCAGGACGTCCCGGAGCTGCATCACATGCCCACCGATGGCATCCCGACTGGCCAGCGACGGGATGACCTGATCGATGCGGGCCACTGTCACTGCGCTGTCACTGAGCAGGCTCTTCCCAGCCGGCCAACGGGCCGAAGTCGACCCCCACAGCCGGTACCTCCCCGGTGTGTCCGGAGGAGCGGAGCCGGAAGCTCACGTCGAGGGGAAGAAGGACACGACCGGTGGAGCGCCCCGGATTGGCCACTTCGAATTGGGTGACCTGATCCTTCCAGTCGAAGATGGCGGTCTCGGTGGCACTGCGCACGCCGACGCTCACCGAGTAGGTGCCGTCCAGCAAGGGAACCTCGGCGAAGAAGAAGCGCACGATGCCCCCGCCCTCGGGCACGTCGATCTCGCAAGCCGGGTCGTCGGGATCGGACGCGAAGACCAGCTCGTTCTTGTCGTCGTGGATGGCGATGGTGGCCAAGGCGTTGGGAACGGCGGCCAGACTGTCCAGATCGGCGGTGATGGTCAGGGACTCCCGCGGGTACAGGTGGACCCGCGAGCCACTGCCACCGTGTTCGGCCTGCACCGAGCCGATCATCAGCACGTTGCCCTCGATGCCGCCCGACTCCGAATTCTGCAGCGTGCCCACGCCCAGCAGATCAGCCAGGTACACCCGGATGGCCTCGCCGGGCTCATCGACGGTGATCACCTGTCCGTGGTTCATGACCACCGCCCGCTCGCAGTTCTGGCGGATGGTGTCCGGGCTGTGGCTCACCACCACGATGGTCCGGCCCTCCCGCTGGATCTTCTTCACGTGGTCGAGGCACTTGCGCTGGAAGGCGGCATCCCCCACCGACAGCACCTCATCGACCAGGAGGACGTCCGGCTCCACGTTGATGGCCACGGCGAATCCAAGCCGGACGTACATGCCCGACGAGTAGAACTTGACCTGGTTGTCGATGAAGGCCTCGAGCTCGGCGAAGGCCACGATGTCGTCGAACCGCTTCTCGATGTCCGATCGGGACAGTCCGAGCAGCGAGCCGTTGAGGAAGATGTTGTCCCGCCCGGACAGGTCGGGCTGGAAGCCCGCACCCAGCTCGAGCATGGCCGCCAGGCTGCCACGCACCCGGATCTCGCCGCTGGTGGGCTTGAGAATGCCGGCCACGCACTTGAGCAGAGTCGACTTCCCACACCCGTTGCGACCGAGGATGCCGTAGGTCTCCCCCTGGTTGATGTCCAGGTTGACATCGCGCAAGCGCCCAGAACGGGGTGAACGGCATCTTGCCGCCGTGGAGGACCCGCTCCTTCAGTGAGGTGTGCTTCTCGTTGTAGAGCCGGAACTGCTTGGAGATGTCCTTGACTTCGATGGCGACGCCCACCGGTCAGAGCTCCTCGGCGAAGTTGCCCTCGAGCCGGCCGAAGACGATGAGGGCGAGAAGGAAGAGGCCGATACTGATCACCAGCACGATGCCCATCATGGCGGCGTAGATGCCCACACCCCAGGTCGGGAGGACATGGTAGATGCTGGGCTTGGTTTGGCCCGGGCTCAGATAGCTGTACTGGGTTCGCCCGTAGATGGCCCGTTGGAAGGTCATGGCGATCGGGGTCATCGGGATTCAGCAGGTAGACGTACTGGAGCCACTTGAGCACCGGATGGGCTTTGTCGTGGCCGGACAAGAAGACCTGGCCGTAGCTGTAGACGATGGCGGTGAACCAGAACCAGGCCATCAACAGCACTTCGGTCAGGTGGGCGGTGTCCCGAAGGTAGACGTTGACCGCCGACAGGAAGACCGACAGCGCCCCGGTGAACACCAACATGGCCACCAGGGCCAACGGGAGGATGGCCACGAAGGTGAAATCAGGCTTGATCCCGAAGGCGAGGAGGGCGATGACGAGCACTACCACCTGGATGGCGAAGAGGACCAGGTTGACCCCGACCACCGACAGGGCCAGGAGCTCGCGTGGAAAGGCCACCTTCTTGACGATGCCCGCCTTTCCCACCACCACCCCGGTGGCGCCCATGGCGGAGCCGTTGAACAGGTTCCACGCAATCAGGCCGGCGAAGAGCCAGATGGCGAAGTTCGGCTGGTGGTTGCGGGAGATGATCTTGAAGACCACGTAGTAGATGGCCAGCACCATGGCCGGGTTGAGCATCGACCAGGCGTAGCCCAGCACCGAGTCCTTGTACTTGACCTTGAGCTCGGTGCGGACCAGCAACATGAGCAGGTCGCGGTTGAGCCACAGGTCCTTCAGGCGCTGCCCGAGTTGGACCTTCCCGTTGACGACGGTGATCCGGTCGTGACTCTGACCCGGAACGAAGCGGGTACTCCCCCCGATGATGGCAGTGCGATCTGGCCCACCCGAGGCGGGCTTGTCGACACTCAGGCTCACTTGCCGGTGGCCCCCGCTTCGGCTGTCGGAACGCTCATGGCGTCCTTTTGGATGACCTCATCGATGAACCCGTACTCGCGTGCCTCTTCGGCGGTGAACCAACGGTCGCGGTCCGAGTCGGCTTCGATCCGCTCCACCGGTTGTCCGGTGTGGAAGGCGATCCGCTCCGCCATCATCCTCTTGAGGTAGATGATCTGCTCGGCCTGGATGGCGATGTCCGAGGCCTGCCCCTGCATCTGACCCGAGGGCTGGTGCATGAGGATACGGCTGTGGGGAAGGGCGAAGCGCTTGCCCGGGGTGCCGGCACACAGCAGGAACTGCCCCATGGATGCGGCCAGGCCCACGCAGATGGTCCGGACGTCGCAGCGCACATATTGCATGGTGTCGTAGATGGCCAATCCGTCGGTGACCGAGCCACCGGGCGAGTTGATGTACACCGAGATGTCCCGCTCCTGGTTTTCCGCCTCCAGCAGGATCAGCTGGGAGCAGACCAGGTTGGCCGTGTCCTGGTCGATGGCCGATCCGATGAACACGATCCGCTCCTTCAACAGGCGCTGGAAGATGTCCGATCCGGGGCCCACTTCGGTGGCAGACTTCATACTGATCGGAGAGGGGTCCGAGCCGGTGGCCGGGACGTGCAGGGACACGGGAAAGTTGCGATCCATAGGCGCTGATCCTAGTGGATGGGGGCTTCGGATGGACGCACGCCCGGCAGCTACCGGACCGTCAGATGGCCGAAATCCGGTCGGCCACCCCTCGTACTGCTTCCACCAGCGCCTCTGCCGCCTTCTCCAGGCCCAACTCCTCGAATCTGGCCCTTCCCGCCGCCACCAACCGGTCCTGTTCCCCTGGGTCGGCCAACAATCGGGAGACCGCCGCGGCCACGTACCGGGGATGTTTTTCGGCCAGCAACACGCCTGCCCCATCAAGGGTCTCGCTCACCGCGCCGGCGTCGTAGGCCACGATCGGGAGTCCCTGGCGCATGGCCTCCACCAGCGGCACGCCGAACCCTTCGTGGTCGGACAGCATGACGAGTAGGTCGGCGTAGCGGTAGTAGGCCGCCAACTCTGGATCGGTGAGCCCGGACACGAACTCGATCGAATCGGCCAGACCCAGAGCAGCTGCATACCGGTGGAGGGCTCTGGCATAGGCGGGTTCGGAGGGCGAGCCCACCAGATAGAGACGGGCATCGGGATCGGAGGTGGCCCGGGCCACGAAGAGAGCGGCCATGGTCTGCTGATGGGCTTTGTTGGGAGCCAGTCGTCCCACCGACAACCACCGGCGACCACTCCCCGGGCCCTCCGACTGAAGCCGTTCGAGGGTGGCAGGATCTGGTTCGGCTACGGGCGACACGTGGGCCACCGGGATGACCCGGGTTCGCGTGCAACCGGCCCGCTGTAGTTCCTTCTCGTCGAAGCGGGACACGGCGATGCCCAGAGCCGCACGGGGTGCCAGCCGGTCCAACTCGAACCGGGCCGCCACCTGCAGCTGGGTGATGCCGTTGCTCCACGGACCGAAGAACACCGGCGGCGTGATGCTGTGGTAGTTGATGACCACCGGTTCGGGTCGTCCGGTCAGCCAGTCGGAGATCACCGATTCCGTGGCGAACTGGTAGACCAGCACATCTCCCGGTCGGGACTCCGACTCGTACTCCAGGTAGTGACGGGTCTGGTCGGCGGTGTCGGGGTCGGCGTTCTCGACGTAGATGGTCGAGCTGACCCCTGACGCCACCAAACGATGGCGGAGGGCCATGGTGTGCTCTCCCACCGCGTCATAGCGATGAAGCATGGGGACGAAGAGGTGGACTCCCATCGATCAGCTCCGGACCTTGGCCACGACGGCGTGCAACGCCCCGGACTCGGCGGCTAGCCACCGGGGGTCGACGGCACCGGCTCGGTGAAGCAGGAGCGACCACGTCTCGGGGTGCAGAGGGCGCCCCGGCGCCAGGTCCCGCTCCGGAATGGAGAGGGACCGATCCCAGACCGCCCCGTCTGTGGCCAGAACGACGATGGTTCCGCCACGCCGCACGGCCCGCAGTGACTGCTCCAGCAGTCTGACCTTTCCCACCAGGTCCAGCCGATCGGGACAGCCCACCAGGATGACCCCGCCGACACCGCCGTCCGGGACGGTGGTCAGATACGGCAGGACATCGGAGAACACGATGGTCGGCCCGGCCTCGCCGTCAGCGGCCAAGGAGCCCGACGAGCGCCATACCGATGCTCCCCGCGGCTCCACTCCCACCACCTGTCGACCGGCCCGGCGCAGCGAGCCCACCAAAGCCCCTTCGCCGGACTCCCCCACCAGCACCACGTCCTCTGCAACCGAGGGGCCCAACCAGGTCTCGATGGCCTCCATCCACTCGCTGGGATCGGGCAGCTCCATCGGCCACTCGGCGGTCTCGAAACCCAGGGGGTCGATCCGGCCTTCGAGCAACTCCACCCGGGCGGCCAGATAGCGCAGCGCATCCCACGTGGCCAGGTTGACCGAGGACACGGCGGCATCGGCGGCGGCCCGGGCGTCAGTGGCCAGGATCTCCGCCATGACCCCGGCCACATCGCCCATGAAGCGTTGGCCGATCTTGGCCGAGTGGCCGCGCTCCCAGAGGTCGTCGGGAAGGCCACGCCAGGGAACATTGACCACCGACGAACTGGACTCGGGTCGCTCGATGCGACGCATGGCGTTGTCGAAGCACCACCGCAGGTCATCCTGAGGGCTGAGCCGGTCGAAGGCCGCCAGCAGCTCCCGCTCGTCGGGGTCGGCGCCTTCCAGACCGCTCGACCCCTCCGTCGGTTGCCCCCCCTCTGTCGGTTGTTCGTCCTCGTCCTGCTCGCCTACGGGCACGTCATCCTCCCCGGACATACTCGGGACCACCGCTCTGCAGGTCCAGCCTCTTGGTCCGGATGGAACTCCGGTGACCGCGGGCGGCAATACCTTCGAGAAAGCGGGCGTATCGGTCAATGATCGACGGCCACTGGTAGTGCTCCGCGGTATACCGCTTCCCGGCCTTACCCAGTCTCGACGCCAGCCACGGATCGAGCATCCGCTCGACGGCTACTTCGAACGACCCGTAGGACTCGAACCACAGGCCCCCGCCCGATCGTCGGCAGTGCTCCATGGTGGCGGCGCACATCTGGTTGACCAGCACCGGGATCCCCACCGACCACGCCTCCAGCAGAACGAGGGAGAACGACTCATAGGCCGAAGGGTTCACCATGGCCTTGGCCCCGGCCAGGATGTCCCACTTGTCCGCTTCGGACACGGTTCCGGTGACCACAATGTCGGGGTGCTCGGTGAGCTTCTGTGAGACCGGGCCCACCAGGGCCAGAGCGAGATCGCCGGGGTGGCGCTCCTTGTAGCGCATGAAGTACTCGGCCAACATCTCACACCCCTTGTGCACGTCCACCCGTCCGACGTAGCAGAGATAGGGACGGTCGCCGATACCCAGGACGTCACCACCCCGGCGTCCGCCTCCGGCCGGCTCATCCACTCCGAGGCCCAACACGATCTGGGGTCGAACCCCGATATGGAACACCTGCTGCATCAGCTGGCGCTCGGCCTGGGTGTGGTACACGAAACCGTCCACGTTCCAGAAGGCCTGGCGGAACGCCGCGAAGTACAGGGCCGCCTCGTCGTGGGCCGCCGGGTGGAGCACCGTCGGAACCTTGGCCACATTGATGCTGTCCACGGTGGTGGCGAAGAGATAGGGATAACACGCCAACACATCGGTGTCCGACGCCGCCACCGCATCGACCAGGCCCGGGCACATCGGTCCGTTGAGGGCAATCCATCGACGGCTCTCGGCCACGGTCGCCGTGGAGGGCGAGACACGCAGTTTGCCGTCGAGGACGAAGTACTCGATCAGGCGACGACTGGCGGTCGGGAACCGGTGCACGGTCACCCCGTTGAGAACAGAGGTGCCGGGCGCCTCGGTGTTCTCCCAGGTGAGATGGTCGAGGGCACAACTGGTCATGACCTCGACCTCCCAACCCGGTCTGCGGCACAGCCGCTCCGCCAGCATCCGGGCCGCGGCCTCCGCCCCGCCGATGACCTCGACTCCGTAGCGGGGGGTCACGAAGGTCAGCTTCATGACGGGGACCACCCCACCTCGGCCCCGCGGCGCGCCTCGCCCTGGCACCGGGCCTCGACCTCACGGAGCACCTCGACGAACCGGGCCTGTATGCCCGGCATCGAGAAGGCACCCAGCCGTCGCTGTCCGGCCGCCACCAGCCCACGGGCTAGCGCGGCGTCGCTCCGGACCCGGTCGATGGCCGCGGCCACCACGCTGGGCCGCTTGGACGGCAACAGGATGCCGGCCTCTCCCAGGGTCTCGGGCACCGCACCGGCGGCAAAGGCCACGATGGGAAGGTCCGAGCGCATGGCCTCGAGCAACGGAATGCAGAAACCTTCGTGCTCCGACAGACAGACGAACACGTCGGCATCGGCGTACCACGCCGCCAGCTCCTCCTCGGAGAGGTGCTCCCCGTGCCGGACGGCGCCGGTCAGTCCCAGTTCATCGGCCAAGGCAAAGACCGCTTCGACGTACGGTTCGGTCACCGCCGGACCCACCAGGTGGAGTCGGGCATCGGGGTCATACCAGCGCCGATAGAGGTACAACGTCTCCACCAGGTGGTGTTGGGCTTTGTTGGGCGAGAGGCGCCCTACGAACAGGAGTACCGTGCCGGGCCCGTGACCACGCCGGTGGCTGCCTTGGAGCAGTTCGTCCTCGGCTGCCGACGCGCCCCCGGACCCTCCCTCGGGGATCAGGATCGGGATCACCGCCGTCTCCCGGGAGCCGAAGTGCCGGAGCTCTTCCGCATTGAACGACGAGTCGGCGATGCCGAGGACGGCCCTCGGAGCGAGGGCCGCCATCTGGTGCCGGGCCAGGGTGACTTTCTCACTGATCTCATCCTCCCAGCCGTCATAGAAGGACGCCGGGGTGATGTTGTGATAGTCGAGGACCAGGGGTTCCGGCCGGCCCAGCAGGAAGTCGGCCACCGGCGAGGCCGTGCTCAATTGATAGAGCAGAATGTCGTCCGGTTGGGCCCGCTCCGGATAGCGCTCGAAGTAGGTGGCCTCCGACCGGAGCTCGTCATGGGCCGCTTCGACGTAGATGTCCGAGTCCCAGCCGGCGGCCCGAAGGGTGTCGCGGAGGGCGAGGGTGTGAAAGCCGGTGGCATCCCTGGGAAGTAGCGCAGGAACGAACTGGTGGACGGCGGTCACCGCTCCCGAACGGCGATCAACAGGTAGTCGCCGGGTCCCAACAGCAGGGTGTTGACCACGTCGATGGCCCCGTTGATGGCCGAGGCGTCCGGATTGGTCGACGGGACCCGGTCGAGGCGACGCTCGTCGCTTCCGAAGGTCACCGAGATCTGCCCGAATCCACGTTGGGCCAAGAGGTGCTCCCAGGTCTCCGCATGGAGCGGCCGGCCGGGGGCCAGATCCGAGAGCAGACGCGACCGACCCAGGGTCCAGGCCTCGGGCGTCATCGAATGGAGCACCAGCACGCCACCCAGATCGAGACGCGAGGCCACCAGGGTGGTGAGCCGGTCCCGCTCGTTGGGATGAAGCCACTGCACCGAACCGCTGAGCACGATCCCGGAGAGCGATTCGTCGGCCACCACGTCGAGGTGGTCGAGCACCGATTCGGCCCGCACGTCGAGACCTCTGCTGACAGCCGACTCCACGGCTGACTCGTCGGGATCCACCCCGTAGGCATCGGTGCCGGCGGCCGCCAACGCTTCGAGCAGGAACCCGCGGCCGCACTCAGCGTGGACCACCCGACCCGAGGTTCCGGTCAGGGCGGCCACAGCGGCAGCAGACCACCAGGTCGGGCCGGAGTCCGCCTCGGGGACCGCGCTGGTCGGGAGCTCCGGGGTGCGTTGTCCGTCCACCGCCGCCTCGAGGCCTTCGATGCGGTCCACCACCACGTGGAACATCCGGGACACCGTCCAGGCGAACTTCACGATCTGGTGGACGATGAACCCGATGTACCAGCTGATGGTCTTGCGAATCAGTCGTTTGACATAGCTGCCGACCAACTTCTGGGACTCCACCGGGACGGCCATGTCCACGTAGGCCGAGCTGTCCACCAGTGCCAACGTCTCTCGGAGCCGCGCCCCGCTGTGCAGGCCGACGGGCGAGAACTCCAGGAACAGCTCATCGAGCTGGTGTTCCAGGCCGGCGGGAAGGTCCCCCGAGGCCCGTCGACGCCTGACCTCGGCATCGATGTCGGCCATCACGCTGACCAGGTACGCCGCCGGGTCCGGGGTGTCCGCCACCTCTGCTCCCGCCAAGGAAGAGGACCCGTTTGCGGCCATCGAGGACGTGGGCGACTCCGCGGGCGGCACAGCGCGACTATAGCCAGGTCCCCACGGACTCCCCGCCACCTCCACCGGTCCGATTCTCGGGCTGTGGGCCGCTTTCGACGTACCGACTCCCGCCGTCGGTAGGCTGACCGCGCCGCGGGCGTGGCGGAATGGCAGACGCGCCGGGTTTAGGTCCCGGTCCCTTCGGGGGTGGAGGTTCGAATCCTCTCGCCCGCACAAAAAAATCGGCCCGGGCTCGGTGGGGCCGACCGCCAGCCCCTTCCGCCAGGTACCTCCTCCCGGCTGGGGTGCCAGCTATTCTCACCCGGATGAGCTCCCCCCAAGAAGTCCAAGAGCAGGCCGACGCCTTTGGCTGGTTCCACTCGATCGACCTGGGTGGCGGCGTCGTCACCAAGGGTCTCTCGGTCCGCCAGATCCCCGACGATCAGTTTCCCTCCTTCGCCGGTCGCAGCGTGTTGGATATCGGTGCCTGGGACGGCTACTACTCCTTCATGGCCGAACGCGCCGGAGCCAGCCGGGTGGTGGCCCTGGACCACTACGCCTGGGGCGTCGACATCGAAGCCCGCGGCGCCTACTGGAACGAGTGCGCCGCCACCGGCAAGCTCCCCGATCACTCCCGCGACCTCACGGACTTCTGGAACGAAGACCTGCCGGGCCGTCGGGGATTCGAGTTCGCCTCCGCCACCCTGGGGTCGAAGGTCGAACCGTGGCTGGCCGACTTCGCCACCGCCGACCTCTCCGAGCTCGGCGTCTTCGACGTGGTGCTCTACCTCGGCGTGCTCTATCACATGAAGGAGCCGCTCGCCTGCCTCGAACGGCTCCGGTCGGTGACCAGTGGGGTGGCGGTGATCGAGACCGAGGCGGTGCACATCCCGTCCTTCGCCAACGACTCCCTCCTGCAGTTCTATGCCGGGGGCGAGCTCAACAACGACTTCGGGAACTGGTTCATCCCGACCATGCCGGCTCTGCACTCCCTATGCCGTGCCGCCGGATTCTCCTCGGTGCGGACCCTCCAGGGGCCACCGGAGACACCCGAGCCGCCCAGCGGGGCGGCGGCGTCGGGCAAGCGGCTCGGTCGTCGCCTGATGGGCCAGACCGCAGGCGACACCCCGCCCCCATCGCAGGTCCGGTACCGCGCCGTCGTACACGCCACGGTCTGAGCCGGTCTGCTCGGGACCGGCGCCGTCTGCGCCGCCTCCACTTCCGGGTGGCATACCCGGCCCCGGCGGGTGTTAGCTACGTACATGGCCATTGAAGGAGCGTACGAACCGAGCCCCGCCGAATGGGTCCGCAACCAGGTCGAGGAGTACGAGTCCTCGGGCGGGACCAGGGGCACCACCCTCCGGGGGATGCCGGTGATCATCCTCACCAGCCGCGGCGCCAAGTCCGGCAAGATCCGCAAGACCCCGCTGATGAGGGTGGAGCACGGGGGCAACTACGCCGTCGTGGCCTCGAAGGGCGGCGCCCCCGAACATCCGGTCTGGTACTACAACCTGGTCGCCGACCCCCACGTCGAGCTCCAGGACGGTCCGGTCAAGACCGACCGGGTGGCCCGCGAGGTCACCGGTGACGAGAAGGCTGAGTGGTGGGGGTACGCCGTGGCGGCCTACCCCGACTACGCCGATTACCAGACCAAGACGGACCGCTCCATCCCGGTCTTCGTGCTGGAGCCCGCCGGAGACTGACCGCCCGGGGTCGGCCCGAACGGGCCGGGGTCAACCGGGCCGGGAGGCGTCCCGGGGCGATGCCCCGGCGGGTCCTGTCTTGCCCCGGGGGCGCGTTTCGGCAATGCTTCGCCGGTTCGTCGCAACGTCGACGCCCACCGCCGGGCTGAACCCGGCTTGGACCAACCGACAGCCAGGACCCCTTTCCGGGTGCCGGCACCGCGACACCGACCACAGACTCATCAGCTGCAGGGACCAGAAAGAGGAGGACAACATGGGAATGCTCGACGGCAAGGTGGCCATTGTCACCGGCGCAGGACGCGGTATCGGACGCGAAGAGGCGCTGCTGCTGGCATCCGAGGGCGCCAAGGTCATCGTCAACGACGTGGGCGCATCGTTGGAGGGATCGGGTGGCGACAAGCACCCCGCAGAAGAGGTCGTCGAGCTGATCAAGAAGGGTGGCAGCGACGGCGCGGTGAATGCCTCCGATGTCAGCTCGTGGTCGGGGGCCAAGGACCTGATCGACCAGGCCGTCGACACCTTCGGCCAGTTGGACATCCTGGTGAACAACGCCGGCATCCTGCGGGACAAGATGAGCTTCAACATGGACGAGTCCGACTGGGACGACGTCATCCGGGTGCACCTCAAGGGCCACTTCGCCCCCTCCCACCACGCGGCGGTCTACTGGCGGGGCAAGGCCAAGGCCGGCGAGACGGTCAGTGGGCACATCATCAACACCTCGTCCGAGGCCGGTCTCTACGGCAACGCCGGACAGGCCAACTACTCCTCGGCCAAGGCCGGCATCGCCGCCCTCACCGTGGTGCTGGCCCGTGAGCTCGAGCGCTATGGCGTGACCGTCAACTCCATCTCCCCCCGGGCCCGTACCCGGATGACCGAGAACCTCTTCGGCGAGATGGCCAAGGCGGGCGAGGGCTTCGACGAGTGGGATCCCCGCAACATCGCCCAGCTGGTGGCCTTCCTGGCCAGCGACGCGGCGTCCGATGTCACCGGCCAGAACTTCGTGGTCTTCGGCGGCAGCGTCTGGGCCATGGGCGGCTACCACCCGGTGGGCGAGATCCATCGCGACTCGATGTGGACCCCCGAGGAGCTGGCCGCGGCCAAGGGCGACCTGTTCAAGGACATCTCGTCGGGCATCCCGAAGTTCAGCTTCTTCTAGGAGGCTGCCCTTCGGGGATGTCGGCCCGGTTCCTCCGCCGGCCGGCTCCGGCAGGTCCGGGGTCGGCTGCGTCGGGATCCGAGGGTCCGTAGCAGTAAGGACCGCTACGGCGGCAATGCTGGTTTTCGAATCGGCCCTCTTTATCGCCTCTGGCCGATAGCTGCGCAGTCAACGTATCGGCTAGACCGCATAAATACCTCATTTTCGAAAATGAGCTACCAGAGACCAGGCGGTCACGGCGAAGCCGATAGGTCGGTGCAGCCGATAGAGGTCAGTGAAGCCGACGTAGGTCGGAACGGCCCGGCGGAGCTGCTCAGGCGGAGCTGTTCAGGCGGACCTGTTCAGGGTCGGCTGGGCACCACCGCGGTGGCCTCGCCGACGACCTTCTCCTCACCGTCGGCGTTGTGGAGCCGCACGTCCAGGTCGACCAGGTGATCATCCCCTTCGGAACGCTTCCCGGTCACCACGATCTTGGTGGAGAGCTTCTCGTCAGGCCAGGTCTGCTTGGCGAACCGCACCTGAAAGCGGCGCACATTCCCCACGCCCACGTAGTCGGTCAGGGCCGAGCCCAGAAAGCCCATGGAGAACATGCCGTGCCCGAACACGCTGGGCTGGCCGGCCTGCACCGCTTTGACCTCGTCATGGTGCATGGGATTGAAGTCACCCGATGCCCCTGCGTACCGCACCAGGTCGGTCCGATCGAGCACATGGGACCGGATCGGCGCCTCGTCCCCCTCGGCCACGTCCTCGAAGTAGAGCACCCCGTCAGCCATCGATCCGACCTCCATCCGTTCGATTGATCCGATTGATCCGATTGATCCGATTGATTCGATCTCTTGCGCCCTTGGCGTGGGCCATCATCGCATCTGACGGCAGTGGGTCACCACACCGACCCGACGACGCCACGCCACCCCGCCGGCCATCCGCCGAATCGCTCAACGGCCGGGCTCCGGATCGCGGGGCAGCCCCAGCAGCCGCTCGCCGATGACGTTGCGCTGCACCTCGCTGGTTCCGCCGGCGATGGTCAGGCACTTGCTGTGCAGCACCCCGTGGGACGACACGGCCGCCTCGCCACCGGTGAGGGCGCCGTCGGCTCCGCAGATATCCAGGCCGAACTCATGGACCCGCTGTTCGAACTCGGCCCCGAGCAACTTGCGGAGGCTCGATTCCGGGCCGGGCTGCAGGCCGCTCAGCGAGCGGAGAGTGGCCCGCACCCCCAGCTGGGCCAGCGACTGGGCCTCGGCCAGCAGGTAGCCCAGTCGGTCGACGGTGACCGGGTCGTGCCGCTCGGGGTGGGCGGCGATCCGGTCCAGCACCCCTTCGAGGGCGCCACCGAAGGCGGAGTCGGAGGAGAGCGAGACCCGCTCGTTGGCCAGCGTGGTCCGGGCCAGCTTCCAGCCGCCGTCGATCTCCCCGACGACGCACTCGTCCGGGATGAACAACCCGTCCAGGAACACCTCGTTGAACAGCTCGGCCCCGGTGATCTCCCGTAGCGGACGCACCTCGATGCCCGGGGACTTCATGTCCACCAGGAAGTAGGTGATCCCCCGGTGCTTGGGGGCGTCGGGGTTGGTGCGGGCCAGGCAGATGCCCATGTCGGCCCGGGCCGCCACCGAGGTCCACACCTTCTGCCCGTCGAGGGACCAGCCCCCCTCGACCCGGGTGGCCCGGGTGGTCAGGGCGGCCAGGTCGGAGCCAGCCCCGGGCTCACTGAACAGCTGGCACCACAGCAGATCCCCTCGCAGCGTCGGCATGACCCACCGCTCGGTCTGCTCCCGGGTCCCGTGGGCGATGATGGTGGGGAGGGCCCAGGCCGCCACGGCCAGATTGGGGCGACGGAGCCCGGCCTCGGCACAGGCCTGGTCGATCACCAACTGCTCGACGGCGCCGGCGGCGCGTCCCCACGGCGAGGGCCAGTGGGGCACCAGGAGGCCGGCGTCGGCCAGGGCCCTGCGCTGCTCCAGGGGATCGTCCAGGGCGGCGATGGTGGCCACCTGGGCCGACACCTCTGCCCGGAGCGCCTCGGCCTCGGGGGGCAGCTCCACCGTGAGGTGGCGTCGCTGCCCGGCCAGGGCCAGGCCGGCGGCTTCGGCCCGGAGTGGCGCGGTGCCCCCGAGCAGCTGACGCAGGGTGGTGGCCCGACGGAGATGGATGTGGGCGTCGTGCTCCCAGGTGAAGCCCATCCCACCCAGGATCTGGATGGCCCCCTTGGCGGCCTCCACATAGCCGTCGAGGGCCAGGGCCGCAGCCAGCTGCACGGCCAGCCGGGCCGGCGAAGAACCGGGGGCACCGGCGGCGCCGGACGTCCCACCCGGGCCCGATCCCCCGGCCGCCAGGGCCGCCTCGGCATCGAACACGGACGCCGCGTCCCAGGTGGCGGCCACCCCTTGCTCCACGGAGACCAGCATGTCGGCCAGGCGGTGCTTGATCCCTTGGAACTGGCCGATGGGCCTTCCGAACTGGTGGCGGGTGCGGGCGTGCTCGGCCGCGGTGTCGAGGCACCAGCGGGCCCCTCCGACCGCTTCGGCTGAAGCCACCAGCAGGGCACAGTCACGGATCTGCTCCGAGGTCACCTCGTCGAGGAGTCGCTCCGGCGCCACCGCCGCTCCGTCCAGGGCCCAGGTGGCCGAGCGTCGGGACGGATCGAAGCTGGCCAGCTCCTCGACCCCGGTCGACTCCCCCCGCTCGAGTAGGGCCCACCGGACCGTGCCGGCCACGTCCACCGGGGCCAGCACCGTGGACACCACGGCGCCGTTGGGAACGGGTCCGATCGATCCCTCGACGGTTAGGGAACCGTCGGCACCGACGCGCCCGGTCAGGCCGGCCCGGGCCACCGCCGATCCGTCGGGCCCGCCGGTGGGCACCACCAGCGAGGCCGGCGCGCTCCCGTCAGCCAGACCGGGGAGCAGCTCCTTCAGCTGGGTCGGGCTTCCCGATCCGGCCACCACGGCTCCGACCACCGCAGTGGTGGCCCAGGGGCCCGGCGCCGCGGCCCGTCCGAGTTCCTCGGCCACCACCGCCAGTTCCAACATCCCGCCGCCCTGGCCCCCGAACTCCTCGGGCAGATGGATCCCGAGGGTTCCCTGAGCGCCCAAGTCGGACCAGAAGTCCGGAAGACGATCCTCGGGGGCGTCGAGCGCAGCCCTGGTCACGGCGGGGGGACAGTGGGACTCCACCCAACGCTGGACCGACAGACGGAGCTCGTCGTGCTCGTCCCGGATTCCGATGGCCATCGATCAGACCTGACGGGGATGTCGACGGGATCCGGCCAACCGGATGCCCCGGGGGCGGCGATCGGAGGGGCCGGTCCGAGTCGGGGTCACGAGAGAGTTTCTACCATCCCGGCCCACCCTGACAAGAACGGGTTCTAGTTCGGCCCCGATCGGCGGCATGGCCCGGGCCCAGCAGGAAGGGTCGGCAGCCCGGCGCTCGGCTACCAGCCCCGGAACACCGGTGAGCGGCGCTCGGCGAAGGCCTTCAGGCCCTCTTTGCTGTCCTCGGTGCCCACCACCAGCTCCTGGGCCACAGCTTCGTCCCACAGGGCGGTGGCCCGGTCGGACTCCAGGGACCGGTTGGTCAGGTACTTGGCCGTGGCGATGGCCTTGGTCGGGGCGGCGGCCAACCGGCCGGCCCAGCGGTCGGTCTCGGCCAACAGCTGGTGGCGGGGAACCACTTTGTTGACCAGCCCCAACTTCTCGGCCTCGGGGGCTGGGAGGTCGTCGCCGAAGAAGAACAGCTCCTTGGCCTTCTGGGGGCCGATGAGCCGGGGTAAGAGGTAGGCGCCTCCGGCGTCGGGAGCGATGCCCCGCCGCACGAACACCGCGATGAACTTGGACTCCTCAGCGGCCAGGACCAGGTCGCAGGCCAGGGCCAGGCACATCCCCCCACCGGCCGCGGTGGCGTTGACGGCGGCGATGACCGGCCGCTCGCAGTCGAGGATGGCCCCGATCAGCTGCTGCCACCCGTTCCGGATGAGGCGGGCCGCGTCCCCGACGGCGCGGTCGGGAGCCCCGTCGGGCCGGGCCGGGCCGGGATCGGTGGAACGCAGGTCCGCTCCGGTGCAGAAGCCCTTCTCCCCGGCGCCGGTGAGCACCACCACCCGAACGGCCAGATCGGCCGAGGCCTCGTTCAGCCACACCACCATCTGGTTGCGCATGGCCGGCGTGATGGCGTTGCCGGCTTCGGGGCGGTTGAGGGTGATCCGGGCCACCCCGTCCTCCAGCCGGTAGAGGACATCGTCGCCCGCGCCCTCGGCGTCCGACGCCCCCGCCGGGCCGGACGCACTGTCGGCGGCCATCAGGCCCGGTGGATGATGTTCATCCGGGAGGTGCACACCGGCTCACCGGTGGCCTGGTCCCGCCAAGCCGTCTCCATGACCACGAAGGTCATGGTCCGGCCCTTGGACTCCTTGCGGTAGGCGTCGGCCACGCGGCCCTCCCCCACCAGCACGTCCCCGGCCAGGACCGGCCGGTGGTAGGTGAACTCCTGCTCGCCATGGAGGATGAGCCCGCCGTTGGCCATGAGCGGCCCGAGCACCTCCGCCATGGGATTGCCGGTGGGGGCATCGGCGGGCTGGAGCTCGGGGTAGGCGCCGAAGTTCTCCATCACGAACGGATACGTCGGCGGGGCCGGGATCCCGGGCAGCCCGGCCTCGGCGGCCGCCCGGGCGTCGCGGTAGATCGGGCTGCGGTCGAGCACGGCATCGGCGAACAGCGCCAGTTGGCCCCGCTCCACGGTCACCACTTTGGTTCCGGTGGGCTTGCCGATGATCGTACTCAGGATGTCCTCTGCCACTCGGGGCTCCTCCCCTGTCGACGAAGCGGCCACCGGAAGGCTCCGGAGTGACCGTGGGCACACGCTGGCCCCTTGGCGCCTGTCGGGCGCGCGAGCCATACCGTGCCCGAGGGGCACCGTAGCGCGCAAGCCGCCGACCCGAGATCAGGCCGTCGATCCAGCCATCCCCTACAGTTCCCATGGTGAGTCTCCCCGGACACCGAGACCAGGTTGCGCCCGACGTGACCGTGTATCCCGACGTGGCGGCCATGGCCCGGGCCGCGGCCGACGAGGCCGCCCAGATCCTGCAGACCGCGGTGGCCAGGAACGGCGTGGCCCACGCCATGTTCGCCACCGGCAATTCGCAGCTGGCCTTCGTCGACGCCCTGGTGGAGCACACCGCGGGCATCCCCTGGGGCGACGTGGTGGTATTCCACATGGATGAGTACGTGGGGGTGGGGCCGGACCACCCGGCCAGCTTCCAGAAGTGGATCCGGGAGCGCATCGTGGAGCCCACCGGACCCCGGGCCGCCTACTACGTCAACGGGCTCGAACCGCCCGATGAGGAGTGCGAGCGGTACGCCCGGCTGCTGCGCCTCCACCCCCTGGACCTGTGCTGCCTGGGCATCGGCGAGAACGGCCACCTGGCCTTCAACGATCCCCCGGTGGCCGACTTCGACGATCCCGCCGACGTGAAAGTGGTCGAGCTAGACGCCGCCTGCCGGCGCCAGCAGGTCGACGAGGGGCACTTCCCCGACGACGACGCCGTGCCCCGGCTGGCCGTCACCGTCACCATCCCCGCTCTGCTCCGGGCCCAACGGGTGCTGGCCGTCGTTCCCGAGGGCCGCAAGGCCGAACCGGTCCGGGCCGCCGTCGAGGGCCCGGTGAGCACGGCGTGCCCGGCCTCCGTCCTCCAGCGCACGCCCCACGCCACCATCTACCTCGACCCCGAGTCGGGGGCCCTGTTGGATCCGCACTCCTGAACCGGTCCGACCGGCCCCGGAACCGGCCGCCGACGACCGGCCACCGGCGTCCGCCGACCGGCAAGGGGCTCAGCTACGAGCCCGGGCCCAGCCAGCGCTCGAAGAACGGATAGGCCCGGTCCCCGTGCCACTGGTGCTCGCCCTCGAAGACATCGAGGCCCATCCGGTCCCCCACCTCCAAGTGGTCGTAGACCCGTTGCACCCGGGCCGCCGACTCCTCGGCCGCGGCCACCGGGAACAGCAGGTCCTGGCGTCCGGTGACGATGAGGAGTGGACGCGGCGCCACCAGGGCCCCCAGGTCGGCGTGCTCCATCCGACCCAACATGCCCCACAGCACCTGGGAGCCGCACATGTTCCAGGGAACCTTGTGCGACTCGGCCCACGAGGAGAAGTAGCAGCACACCACCGAGGCCGCCACCCGGGAATCCAGAGCGGCCAGAAACAAGGTGATGGTGGCCCCGTAGGAGAAGCCGGCCATGCCCATCCGCTCCGGGTCCACCAGCGGGTGGTCCCCCAGCACATCGAGGGCCCGGGCCATGTCCCACAGGTTCTGGGTCAGCGGGTTCCACCCTCCCATGACCTGGTGGACCAGATTGGTGTCGCATCCGTAGTGGTCCGGTGGGTTCCAATCGGCTCGCTCCCCGAAGCAGCGCAGGTCCGGGGCCAGCACCACGTACCCCCGCCGGGCCAGTTCGACGGCGTACTCCCCGCCGGGTGGGTCGTCGGGCTCGGTGCCGCAGATACGCGACTTGCCGGGACCGTGCCCGTGCACCGCCAACACCGCCGGGCCCGGCGCGGCCCGGCCCTCGGGGACCAACAGGTAGGCCGGTACGGACATGGTGTCCTCGGTGTCGAACACCACGCGCTGTCGGACGTATCCCTCGCAGGCCACCTCCTCGACGACCTCCGAGTTCAAGGGCACCGGCTCAGGCCAAGGGGCCAACCGGGCCTGGAGGCGGGCCTGGAACCGCTCCTTCCACGGGGCGAACTCCTCGGGGTCCCCCGGCAACGGGTCCTCCTCGGTGGTGGCCATCAGCCGGGTCACCGCCTGAAACCACGGCGAGAAGTTGCGCGGATTGGTGAATGGTGGTGTCGTCATCGGCCGTCCCCGGGTCCCTGGTTCTACGGCACCGCCGAACTCGGCACCCCACCAGCCCCTCTATCCAATCACCTGTCCACCTCGGCCAGCTTCGGCCGCGGAGCCGAGTACCGCAGGTGGGTTGAGCAGGTGCGGCCGGTGGGGCACACTGGACCCATGGAGCGGACCCGTTGACGATCGCCACCGAGCTCGACATCCGGCCGCTCTCTCCGATCATCGGGGCGGAGATCCACGGGATCGACCTTTCCAAGCCGCTCAGCGACCAGGTGGTGGCCGAGGTCAGGCAGGCACTCAACATCCATCACGTGGTGTTCTTCCGCGACCAGGAGCTCTCCCCCGCCCAGCAGGCCGACTTCGCCGCGCAGTTCGGGACGGTGACCGAAGGTCATCCGGTCATCACGCCCCTACCCGAGCACCCCGATGTGCTGGCCATCGACGGGAGCGTCGACCGGGCCAACTGGTGGCACACCGACATCACCTTCCTCCAGCAGCCGGCCTTCGGGTCGATCCTCTACATGCTGGAGTGCCCCGAGTACGGCGGGGATACCACCTGGGCCAGCCTGCAGGATGCCTACGACCGGTTGGCCGACCCCGTCCGGGCCATGTGCGACACCCTCATCGCCATCCACTTCGACCCGTGGTTCGCCGCCGACGTCGACGGTCAAGGGGGCTACGACTGGCAGGGGGTGCACTACGACAAGCTGCTCCCCGCCCTCCATCCGGTGGTGCGCACCCACCCCGAGAACGGCCGCAACGGCCTGTTCGTCAACCCGCAGTTCACCCAGACCATCCTCGGGATGTCGAAGAACGAGAGCAACGCCATCTTGGAGATGCTCTACCGCCACTGCGTGCAGCCCGAGTTGACCTGCCGGTTCCGTTGGCGCCCGGGATCGGTGGCCTTCTGGGACAACCGGGCCACCCTCCACTACGCCCTGGACGACTACGGCGACGCCACCCGCATCGCCCACCGGGTGACCCTGCGGGGCGACGTGCCCTACGGTCCCGCCGTGCCCCGGCGCTGAACGGACCGAGCGCCGGCCCGCCGGCCGCCGATTACTCGATGGCTTCTGCGTCCCCACCCGGGGTCGGGCTGCCCTCGCCCTGTCCCCCGCTGGCTCCCCCGCCGACCGTCTCGGCCGCGATGACCTCGGCGGTCAGTCCCGCCCCGCCCCCGGCGGCCCGGTTGGCGGCAGGCGCGGCGCCGGACACCGCCAACGCCTCCTCACTGGCGCCCAGGTAGGCGGCCAGGGCCCGGGGGTCCGCCCCGACCTCCTCGGGCGTTCCCGAGGACACGACCTTGCCGGTCTCCATCATCACGACCTTGGAGCACAGGGCGAAGACCAGGGGCACGTCGTGCTCGACCAGCACGATGGTGGTGTCGGCCAGCTGGTGCAACCGCCGGAGCAGTGGGACGAACGCCTCGGCCTCGCGCTGGGCGATGCCGGCGGTGGGCTCGTCGAGCAGGAGCAGCCGGGGTTGGGCCAGCACGATCGAGGCCAGGTCCACCACCCGCCGGGTGCCGGTCGAGAGTTGACCGATGTGGTGGCGGCGGAACCGGCCGATGCCGAAGGAGCCGATCACTTCGTCGGCCGCCTTGTGCTTGGCCCGCTCGGACTTGCGGGCCCACGGCATCTGCAAGGTCGACGACACCACCCCTACCGGGTGGCGGGCGTCCTGGGTCAGCCACAACACCTCTTCCACGCTGAGCTCGGGGAAGAGGCGGCAGTCCTGGAAGGAACGGACCAGCCCCAGGGAGGAACGCTCCTCGGGCAGGTACTCGACCAGGCTCTCGCCGTCCAACCGCACCGAGCCGGCCCGGGGTGTCACCAATCCGGAGATCACATCCAGCATGGTGGTCTTGCCCGACCCGTTGGGCCCGATCAACCCAACGATGGCTCCGGGCTCGGCGGAGAGGTCGGCACCGTCGACGGCCTTCACCCCGCCGAACGAGACCGCCACCCCCTCCATGTCCAGGCGCGCCGGACCCTGGCCGCTGCGGTGGTCGCCGTCGGTCAGGCCGGTCACCACGGCGGTCATCCGGCGGCCTCGGCGGCGGGTACCGGTGGGCCGTGCCCGCCGGCCTGGGTCCCCGGCTCCGGAGGGACCCCACCGCGGGCCATCAGGTTCTCGACGCCCAGCGTCACCAGGTCCCCGAGTCGGTGCAGCAGGTCCGAGAGCCCGCCGGGCAGGTAGAGGATGAAGGCCAGGAGCCCGAGCCCGCTGGTGAGGAATTGGATGGTGGGGTTGGAGCCGAAGATGGCCGGGATGCCCACCAGGTAGATGGCGCCCAGGATGGCGCCGTCAATGGAGCCGAGCCCCCCGATGACCACCATCGAGACCACCAGGATGGAGAAGGTGGGGTCGAAGGTGTTCGAGGAGTACCGCTCGGTGGCGAAGGCCAGGCATACCCCGGCGTACCCGGCGATGAAGCCGGACAGGGCGAAGGCCAGCAACTTGGTCCGGGCCAGGGGGATGCCCATGGCCCCCGCCCCGGTCTCGTTGTCCCGGACGGCCATGAGCCGGCGGGCCACCCCGCGATCGCGCCAGAGCCGGACCATGAAGACCGACGCCACCAGGACCACCAGCGAGAACCAGGCGAAGGCCTTCTGCGAGGCCAGCCCGATGCCCAAGAAGGTGGGTGGGGCGATCAGCGTCGACTGGGGATTGGGCAGTCCGGTGCAGAGCTGTCGGCCCAACCCCGGCACCGTCCAGCAGGTGGTGTTGAGCACCGCTCCCATGAACCACAGCCCGAAGGCCAGCGTGCTCACGGCCAGATAGAGGCCCCGGACCCGCAGGGCAGGCAGGCCGATCAGTACCGCCACCACGGCGGTGACCGCCCCGGCGAAGGGCATCAGCAGGACCAGGGGCACACTCGACCCGAGGTGGGAGGCCATCAGTGCCCCCACCGCCACCAACCCGAACTGGCCCAGCGAAACCTGGCCGGCCCAGCCGGTCAGCACGGTGAGCGAGAGGGCGATCACCGCGTAGATGCAGATCTCCGCGAACAGGAACTGGTTGCCGGTGCTCAGGACCAATGGCAGGAGTGCCGCCCCGATCAGGGACAGCGCCACCCCGACGCCGCCGACCTTCCGGCGCATCGGGCTGTCGTGGCGCAACTGGACCCGGGTGTTCTCCAACCAGGTGGAGCGCTCCTCCCGGCGGGAGCCGGTCTGGAGGGCGGCGATCCGAACCAGCAGCACCACCATGACCAGAGCGAACAGGATCAGGTCCACCTGGCTGGTGCTGTTCAGGTTCCACACCAGGATCTCCTGGATGACCCCCACACCGATGGCGGCCACGAACGCCGTGGTCAGGCTGGTCATGGCGCCCACCATGGCGGCGGTGAGGCCCAGGAGGAGCAGCTCGGGGCTCAGCACCTCGGTCAGCTGGGAGGTCTGGCCCGGAGCGGCCAGAATGGCGGTGAAGGCCGACAGCACCCCCGCCAGGGTCCAGGCCATGGTCGAGGTCCGGCGCACCCAGACCCCCGACAGCCGGGCCGAGTCGGCATTCTCGGCCATGGCCCGCATGGCCAGGCCCCACGGCGACCATTTGATGAAGGCGGCCAGGGCGATGGCCACGATCGGTGCGGCAATCAGGGTGAGCAGCTCGCCGGGGGTGAAGAGATAGGTGCCGATCCGGAACGAGACGTCGAAGGGAACCGGGAACGCCCGGAACAGGTTCTTCGGTCGGATGAAGGGCAACGCCGTGAAGACGAAGAGCACCTGGCTCAGCCCGATGGTGGCCACCATCACCAGGACCCGGGGTCGGTTGAACAGTCGCCGGAGCAGGAGCTCGCTCAGGGCCCCGACCCCCGCCGCCAGCCCCAGAGACAGGATCAGGGCGAACCAGTAGTTGAAGCCGAAGTCGTAGAAGCACTTGACCATGAAGACCGCGGCCACCACGCCCAGTTGGCCCTGGGCGAAGTTGAGCACCCGGTTGGTCCGGTAGATGAGGACCAGGCCCATGGCCAAGAGCCCGTAGCTGAGGCCGGTGATGACCCCCTGGACCAGAACGAAGCTGGGAATCGACACCGCAGCCGACCTACGTGCCGAGACCCGAGGCCGCCGCGCCCAGGAACACCGGGCGGAGCAGGTCGGTCCGTTCGTACAACTCGGTGGTGAGGCCGTCGAAGCGGACCTCGCCCCGCTCGATGAAGATGGCCCGCTCGGCCAGGCTCATGGCCCGGTTCACGCTCTGCTCCACCAGCACCACCGTGGTGCCCTCCCGGTTGACCTGGCGCACGATGTCCATGAGCCGGTCCACGGCTTTCGGGGCCAGGCCGAGCGCCAGCTCGTCGATGAGCAGCAGCTTGGGGGCGGTCATCATCACCCGGGCCAGGGCCAGCATCTGCTGCTCGCCGCCGGAGAGGGTCCCGGCGGGTTGGTCCAGCCGGCTGGCCAGCTCGGGGAAGCGGTCACAGGCCTCGTCCAGGGCCGATCGGGCCTGGGAGCCCTTGCCGCGCAGGGAGTAGCCCCCGACCCGCAGGTTCTCCCGCACGGTGAGCCCGGAGAACGTCATCTTCCCGCCCACCAGCAGGGCCACGTTCTGGTCGATGATCTGCTCGGGCTCGAGGAAGGTGCAGTTGGCGCCGTAGATGCGGATGACCCCGCGGTGGGGGTGCTCGAGGCCGGACACGGCGCGCAGCAGCGTGGACTTACCGGCACCGTTGGTGCCGAGCAGGGCCAGGATCTCCCCCTGGGCGATCTCCAGGTTGACGTCGAAGAGCACCTGGTTGGAGCCGTAGTAGAAGTCGAGGTTGTGGACCTGCAGGGCCGGCACCGCTCCCCCGGCCGAGCGGCGCTGGCCCTCGGCGTACCGCTCGAGCACGTCCTCGATCACCAGGGTGATGTCACGGCGGACATAGCGCGACCCGATGAAGAGCATCACCCCGCCGATGAGACAGACCGGTCCGATCAGGGTCAGGGCCACCGTCGGGCCGTTCCGGTACCCGACGGCGTCGCTGATGGCCCCCAGGATGACCGCGCCGGTGAAGCCCCCGAAGACCAACGAGTACACCCCGAACATGGCGAAGCAGATGGTGCGCATCTCGGGAGGGGCGGTGGCGGCCAGGGTCAAGAAGATGCAGATGGCCAGGGGCGACACCGAAGCGTTGGCCAGGAACTGCAGGACCACCACCATCCACAGGTGCGGCATGTAGAGGGAGGACACGTAGAACACCCCGTAAGCGGTGATGCAGATCCCGGCGATGGCCAGGGGCTTCTGGGGTGCCTGGCGGAAGAACCGGTCCCCGAGCACGTAGGCCACCGGCAGCCCGAGGAAGGCGGCCAGGCCGATGATCGAGTAGACCTCGCTGCGCTGCGCGGTGTCGAGTCCCCACTTCCGCACGAAGTACAAGTTGCCGAACAGGGGTGCGGCGGTGCCGGCGAAGCCCAGGATGGCCACCGCCACCAGTTCGAAGTAGATCGACCGGATCCGCAGCAGCCGGGTGACGGCTGAGCCCAACAGCACCCGGGGTGCATCGCCCTGCTGGGAGTGGATGTCCATGCCCGAGGCCTTCAGGATGTGGCTGGACTCGTTGGCTCCCTTGTCCGGCTCGTTGAGGAGGAACAGGGCCAGACCGATGGGGATCCCCACCAGCCCGATGAGCAGGCCGTAGCGCCAGCTGTGGGTGATGGTGACCACCAGGCCGAAGGCCAGGTAGCCGACGGTCTGGGACAGCGGGTCGGAGAGGTTGTGCCAACTGAAGACCCGGCCGCGGCCCTCGGTGGGATAGGCGTCGGACAGGTACGAGTTGTGCACGGTGTTGTTGACCCCGAACCCGACCGAGGCGATGAGGTAGAGGAAGGTGAAGGCCCACACATTGGGCGACAGCGCCATCAGCGGGGCGAAGACCGAGAAGATCAGCAGCGCCACCGCGGCCACCACCTTGCGACTGCCCCGGTCGGCCCACAGGGCCAGTGGCACGGCCCACAGCAGCTGCGCCACGGCGGCCACGAAGGTCACCGCCCCGAGGGCGGCGTCATGGATGTGGAAGGTGTGCTCGAGGTTGGTCCCGATGAGCGAGATGCCGTTGCCGAACGTCGCCGGCACCAGGGCCGCCGCGGTGAGCAGGATCAGGGGGGCGAACCCGCTGAGCCGGAGGATGCCGAGCAGGGGTGGCGCCTTCCCCTCGCCGGTCCCGGGCATGACGTCGAGAGCCGCCACCACCTCGGGGTCCTTGCTCTTGGCGACGGCCTCCTGCAGCAGCTCGTCAGGGACCGCGAAGTCGAAGAGCACCGGATCGGCCATGGAAGGCACACACTATCCATGACACGGGCGTCAGACACGATCGCCGATCCCGGGGGTCGGGGACGGCCCCGGCCACGGGTCGAAACGACACGCCACCACCCCTCAACGGTGTCGCCCCGGGCCCGCTCCACCCGGTCGCCGGGCTAGGGGGAGCCGGCTCCGGTAGCCGTGGCCACGGTGAGCGGGCCGTGGGGCAGCACGCACAGCCGGGCGCCCGGGCCCCGACGATCGAGGGCCGCCGCCACCGCCGCGCTCACGTCGTGGACCGGGGTCAGCAGGGCCCGGCGGGCGTCGTCGTCGGTCAGGCCCTCGGCGTAGATCCAGACCTCGGCGTGGCCGAGGACCCGCCCGAGCACCTGGGCCTGCCACCCGTCGAGCTGGCCCCGGCCCCGGGGGCGGATCAGCTCCTCGGCGTTGGTCGCCTCCCCGACGATGCGGGCGAAGGCCCCGTCGGCCGGCACCCCGTCGCCACAGGCCGCGCCCAGGATGACGATTCCGCCGGGGGCCACCACCCGTTCCGCCGCGGCCATCCCCTTGACCGCCTGATACAGGTTCCGGTCGAGGGGGTGGCCCCCGTTGGTGGTGACCACCACGTCGAAGCGGCCCTCCACCGTCTGGGTCACCGTGTCGGCGGCGAAGCTGCAGGCGGCCCGGTGCCCGCCCGGAAGGGGCGCGGCGAAGACGGCGGTCAGGTGGCGGGCGCTGTCGATGGTGACATCCACCGACAGGTCCGGCGGGCACAGGGCGGTGGCCGCCGTCACGAACCCATGGACCGGGTTGCCCTCGGTGACCATCCACGACGACCGGGCATCGGCCAGGCGGGCCGGGCTGTGGGCCTCGAGGATGGTCTCGGTGCTGGCCAGGCCGGGGCACACCCCTTTGGGCCCACCGCTCCACCCGGCGAAGAAGTGCGGTTCGACGAATCCGGTCACGATCCTGACGTCGGCCTCGACGTAACGGCGGTCGAGCAGCACCGGGGTACCGTCCACCTCCCCCACCTTGACGTGGGAGCGGTCGCCGGAGTCGTGGTCGTGGATCCGGTACCGGTCCACGATGTCGGCACCGACCAGGTCCGCCATCTCGGCCGGGGTGGCCTGGCGGTGGGTGCCGGTGGCGCAGAGGAGCTCGACCCGCTCGGGCCCGGCGCCGGCCCGCTCCAGCTCGTCCAACAAGGGCGGGAGCACGGTGGTGTTGGGCATGGGGCGGGTCAGGTCGGGGAACACCACCGCCACCCGTGGACCGGCGCCCACCAGGTCGGCCAGCGGAGGCCCGGAGAGCGGGCTCCGGAGGGCCTGGCGGATGGCGCCGGCCTCGTCGGCCAGGGCCGGCGGCTCGACCGGCTCGACCACCACCGCGTCGTCGGGGACCTCCACCGCCAAGCCGGACGTGCCGTAGGCCAGGGTCAGCCGCATCAGGACTCTCCGAGGCCCCGGGGACCCGGCCCCAGACCCTGCCCACCCTCCGGCCCGGGACCGGCGTCTGGTCCGGTCAGGTCGATCACCGCCGCGGCCACCCGCTCCGCCTGCGCCCGCCCGTCGGCGTAGCAACGGACGGCGGCCGGGTCCGGCACCACCCGCCGGTCCACCGGATCGGCGGTGTCGAGTTCGAACTCCATGCCCACGGCTCGGGCGGCCAGCAAGGCGGCGCCGGCGGAAGCGGCCTGGCCCGAACGCCTGACACTGACGGCCAACCCGGTCACGCCGGTCAGCACCTCGAGCCACACCGGCGCGGCCGCCCCGGACCCCCCGGCGGCCAGCTCCGCCGGTGGCGGTCCGGGGGGCTTCCGCACGGCCATGGCCTCGAGACACCGGACCACCTCCCGGGCCACCGATTCGAAGGCGGCCCGGACCAGATCGTCCAACCCGTGGTCGGAGTGCAACCCGGTGAAGGCGGCCCCGGCCCGGTGGTCCCACCACGGGGCACGGGCCCCGTCCAACCAGGGGGTGGCCACCACGCCCCGGGCTCCCGGTGGGCTCTGGCCGGCCAGGTCGGCCAGCTCGCCCAGTTCCGACGCCGTGAGCTCACCCCGGCCGGTGAGGCGGCCCAGCCAGGCCAGGAACGACCCCGCCGCCGACAGCCCTCCTTCGAGCAGCCAGCCGCCGCCCGCCGAGCGGGGCCCGGCCCCCCGGGACAGCACCATCCCCGGCGGCCTGACCGTGGGCCGGGCGTCCAACGGAAGCGACACGTTGGCCGTGGTGCCCCAACTGACCATGGGGGAAGACTCGGAGGCGCCACTGCCCAACACCTCACAGGCCCGGTCGCCGGCCCCGATGACCACCGGGGTCCCGGCCACCAGGCCCAGGGCCGCGGCGGCCGGCGGGAGCAGCCGCCCACTGACGGCGTCGGAAGGGACCACCGGGGCCAACTTCGATCCGGCCGCTCCGGCCAGCTCGTCGACCACCTCACCGTCGAGGTCGTAGAGCCCCGAGCGCCAGGCCATGGTGGGATCGGTGACCACCTCGCCGGTCAGACGCCAAGCCAGGAAGTCCCGGGGAGCCAACATCCAGGCACTGGCGCCCAGACGATCGGCGTCACTCTCGGCCAGCCAGGCGATCTTGGCCGCCACCGACCCGGCCTCCAACGGGACCCCGGTACGGGTGAAGACCTGCTCCCCTCCGAGGGCCGCGGCCAGACGCTCGGCCTGGAGCTCAGCCCGGCGGTCCGACCAGATGATGGCGGGGCCGAGGGGCGCCCCGGCGGCGTCGGCCAGCACCACGGACTGACGGGTTCCGGTGCAGGCCACCACGTCGACCACCCCGAACCGGTCACCGGCCCGGGCCCGGAGCGCCGCACACGCTGCGGTCAACGAGGACCACCAGGCCGCCGGGTCCTGCTCCAACCACCGGGGTCGGGGTCGGAGGGTCTCGACCCGCACCCCGGCCTGGGCCACCAATCCTCCGGCGTCCCAGAGCATGGCCTTGGTGACCGAGGTACCCAGGTCGACGGTGAGGATCACCGGCCGTGCACGACGGCGGCCAACTCCTCGGCCATGGCCGATGGCGACGGCTCCTGGAAGATGGCCCGGCCCATGGCCAGCCCGGCCCCGCCGCCCGCCATCACGTCGCGGGTCTCCTCCAGCACCCGCTGGTGGCCGGCCCGGTCATGGGGGCCACCGAGGAACAGCACCGGCACGCCCACGCTGGCGGCCACCCGGCCCACCGCCTCGATCCGGGCCTCCCCGGCCGGAACGTCGGGCACCGGCACCTTGAGGAGGGGGGCGCCCAGGTCGTGGGCGATGACCGCGGCCAGGACGATGTCGTCCGTGGTGCGGGACATCCGTCCCGCCACCCACATCACCGGTTCGATCAGCGCCTCGAGGCCGTGGGACCGGGCCCCTTCCAGGACCTGTCCCAACAGCTCCAGAGCCGCCGCTCCACCCGGGTCGTCGGGAGCGATGCGGGTCATGAGCTTGATGCCGGTCCACCCGTCCTCGGCGGCCCGGTCCACGCTGGCCACCAGGCGGTCGTCGAGCTCGAAGGCGGTGCCGGCCAGCCCGGCGCGGTTGAGCGACAGGTACGTGCTCTGCCCGGGACCGATGGCGCCGGTGCGGGCCAGGGTGGCCAACGGCTCGGCGCTGGCCAGTATCCCGTCGCAGTACGGCAGGGCCTCCCGGAGCGCCTGGATGTAGTCGGCGTTCCGCTCGATGGTCATGACCCCGCGGGCCCGGTGGTCCGCCGCCAGCACCAGGGCCGGATTGGTCAGTGGGCTCATCCCTTCGGGGTCTCCAGGCCCGACCGGGTGTAGACCACCTTGGCCACCGACGAGAAGTCCTCCCGGCCGTACCCGGCCTCGGACGCCGCGGCCAGGGCCTCCCGGGCCGGGACGGTGGTGGCCAACGGCACGCCGGCCCCGGCGGCGTAGGCCAGGGCCAGGTCGAGGTCCTTGGCCATGAGGTCGGTCATGAACCCGGGCTGCCAACCGTTGGAGGCCGGGCTCTCGGGGATGACCCCGGGGGCGGGCAGTCGGGTGCGCACCGCCACGCAGTCGCCGGTCGAGTGCTCCAGCACCTCGAGGAACTTGGCCAGATCCACGCCGGAGGTGATGGCCAGGGCGGTGGCCTCGGAGGTGGCCAGCATCTGGGCCGCGTAGATCAGGTTGTTGCACAGCTTGACCACCTGGCCCATGCCCGGTCCGCCCACATGGACGATCAGCCCGGCGAAGGGGTCGAGGGCCGGACGGGCCGCCTCCAGGGTGGCCGGGTCACCGCCGACCATGAGGGTGAGCGTGCCCCGTTGGGCGCCGGCGGTGCCACCCGAGAGTGGGGCGTCGAGGAAGCCGGCGCCGGAGGCGGTGACCCGTTGGTGCTCGGCCCGCTCCACCTCGGGGTCGATGGTGGAGCAGTCGACCACGATCTTGCCGGCACCGAGCTCGGGGAGCATGGCGTCGACCACTTCGGTGACCTGGGGCGAGCTCGGGACGCAGAGGATCACGACGTCGCTGGCCTTGGCCACCGCGGCCGGTGACCCGCCGTCGGTGGCGCCCAGGGCCACGGCACGCTCCACCGGACCGGGACTCCGGGAGGCCACGGTCACCTGATGCCCCGCCTCGAGCAGGTGGCCGGTCATGGGCAGTCCCATGGCTCCGAGGCCGATAAAGCCGAGTTGCATAGAAGTCCTCCTCGTCGGGCGCACTGACGTACCGGGGCCCCTCGTCACCGGGGACCTCATCGTGACACCTGGTGACACCGACCGTTGGCGCCCGCACGGTGGTCGGTGTCGGGTTCTGCTCGTGGATCAACCAGACCGAGGCCTCATGCCAACAGCAGGACCGGCCGGGTCGGCCCGCCCGGGATCAGGCGGCTCCGTCGAACTGCGGTAGCCACACCGCGGTGCCCTCCAACAGCTCGGCCACCATGGCCTCGGTCCGATGGAAGTCGCCCCGCCCGGCCAGAGGGTCGAGGAAGAACGCCGTCTCGGCCAGGGTGCGGTCCCCGGCGAGGGCGGCGGCCACCGTCAACTCCTGTACCGCCACGTGGCGGCGGACCAGTTCGGCGTAGGGCGGCGGCAGGGGAGCCACATCACGCCCGCGGATGCCGTCCCCGTCCACCACGCAGATCGACTCCACCACCGAGTCGGCCGGGACGTCGGGGACCTGGCCGGCGTTGGGGATGTTGACCGGGAGATGGCGGGGACTGCCGGTCACCAGGGAGTCGATGACCAGAGCCGGAAGCTCCCCCGACTGCCAGGTCTGCAACGGCTTGTCGCCGGACAGCCAGGCGTCCACATCGGCGATGTACCCGTCCTGATGACCTTGGCGGCGGTCGATCGAGGTCAGCTCGATATTGAAGTCCGCGCCCCACCGGGACTCCTCGGTCAGCACCCAGGGCACGAACTCGGCGATGTGACGGTCGCCGGCCGCCGGCAGAGCACCCCACTTCTCCAGCATGGTGAGCTTGAGGGCGTGGCGCTGGCAGAAGTCGAGCCGGCTGAACTCCTCGGCCTCGGGTCGTTCGGGACCGGGCACCAGGGCCGCCAGACCGCCGGCCTCCTCCACCATCTCGGCCAGGATGGCGTACCCGTCCTCGCCGTCCACATCGAGGGCCGTCACCACCGGGAAGTGGTTGACCCCGGCCACCGTGGCGTTGACCGCCTCGTGCCGCTGGCCCAGGGCGATGGCCAGGTCCATGGTCCAGTTGCCCACCTCGTGGCAGAGGCCCACCGTCTTGACGGCGGTCTGCCGGCACACCGCCCGGGTCAGGCAGGTCATGGGGTTGGTGATGTTGAGCAACCAGGCGTCAGGACAGACCTTGCCCATGTCCTCCCCCACCCCCACCAACACCGGAATGTTCCGGAGGGAGCGGTTGACGCCACCCGGCCCGACGGTGTCGCCGACCGACTGGCGGATGCCGTAGCGCTCCGGGACGTCGAGGTCCACGGCCATCGACTGGAAGCCGCCGGTGGAGATGGTCACGATCACGAAGTCCGCACCCTCGAGGGCCCGGCGCTGATCGGTGGTGGCGTCAAAGGTGGCCCCGGCCCCCAGGGCCTCGCTGACCTTGGGGCCGAGTGCCCGCATCTTCTCCAGCGGTACCGGGTCGATGTCCTCCAGGACGTAGTGGGCGCCGCGGAGCGACTCCGTGCTCAACAGGTCGCCCAGGAGCTCAGGGGTCCACTGGTAGCTACCGCCGCCGATGATGGTGATCTGCATGGCTCTCACACCCTCCGGGGGGTCGTGGGGGGTCGAACTGACATACGTGTCACTCTAACCAGCCCACCCGTCCGGGCGCCGGGCCGACCCGGCCGCGCCCCGGGCCGGCGCCCGACGGTCAGCCCGGTGGCACCTGCCAGTGGACCAGGTCGGTGCTGCGGGCCATCCCGATCTCGGCGTGACCCCACCCTCCGAATCGGGTCAGCTCGTCACTGCCGGCGTAGAGCAGGTAGACGAAGTGCCCCGGGAGGGAGCTGGCGTCACAGAGGAAGGCCGAGTTGGCGTGCTCGAAGCCGACGCTGGAGATCCCCGGGCCGCTGTTGAAGGCCTGGGCCGGAACGCTCAACTCGTACCCACCGGACCACCGCAGCCAACCGGCGGCGGTAGCGGGGTCACCGGCCAGGGTGAAGATCCACGGCTGGTCGAGATTGTTCGACGTGGCCACCAGCCGCCACCGGCCCGCCACCGTCACGAACTCGTAGTTCTCGATGGTGCCGCCCACGACGTCGACGTCGGGTCGACCGGCCAGCTGCCAGGGTCCCTGCACCCGGCCGGTGGTGGACCGGGCCATCTCGAACACGTCGGGCTGGGTGGGCGACGAGTACTTGAATCCCAAGCAGCAGTTGGTGCCCGGTGTAGACCAACGCACCGTCGATCATCCGGTCGTGCGGCGATGCAGCCAACGACTGGGCCAACGGGTGGGGCGGCGACCACGCCATCAGATCGGTGGACGTGCGGTAGTACAGGCGGGCCTGGATCCCCGGTGGCGTGGTCCCGCCCGGATCGGACTGGTATGTCACCACGTAGAGGCCGGCCGGGTCGCGCACGATGTCGGGTGAGGCCACCCCGAGCGCCCCGGCCTGGTGAGGCCACGGTGAGGCTGCCGACCAGTGCACCAGGTCCGGGCTGGTGGCAGTGGCGATGTTCCAGTAGATCCCGCTCGGTCCCGACGGATCCTCGGTCACGTAGCTGAACAACATGTGCCAGGAGCCGCCGGCCCAGATGAGAGCCTGGTCCTTGACGCCCGCCGTCGGATACGAGAGCACCGGGTTGGCCAGGTGGCCCCAGTCGATCACCGGCTTGTCACGGCCGGACACGATGCAGGCGTGACCGGCACCGGCCGCCAGCTCCGTCGTCGTCAACGAGGGTGACTGCGATGGCGGCACGGTGGCGGCTGCGCCGCCGTTGTCAGCGGGAGTGGTACTGCAGGCGGTCAGCAACACCATCATGAGGCCCACCGCCCACCGCGCCGTCCGACCTCTGGTCATCAAGCTGTCCGCCCAGTGGTCATGAGCGCGAACTTAGACAAGCCACACCGTGCCGCGCCTCAGGCGGCGGTAGGATCCAGCCGTGGCTCCCTCCCTCGTCCATGTCACCCAGGTCGCTCCGTACCAGCACGGACCGGCCGGCGTGCACGGAGTGCTCGACCAGTCGGCGACGGCCATGGCCCAGTTGGCCGAGGCGGCGGGACTGAGCTTTCAATGGGTGACCGACGTCCGTGCCCTGGACCCTGCGGTCCTGGCCGACACTAGGGTGGTGAGCCTGTTCACCATCGGCGAGACGCCATGGACGCCGGAGCAACGATCCGTGCTGCTGGACGGGCTGCGTTCCGGTCGCACCTCCGTGCTGGCGGTGCACTCGGCCACCGACGCCTGTTACGGGTGGGACCAGTACGTGAAGGTGGTCGGGGCCCGCTTCGACGGCCACCCCTGGACCCAGACGTGCACCTTGGACGTCCTCGAGCCTGCTCACCCGGCCGTGGCTCACCTCGGATCCACCTGGACTTGGCACGACGAGGTGTACCAGTTCCGTGACCTCCGTCCCGATGCCCGGGTGCTGCTGTCGGCCCGGCCCGACGAGCTGGGTCGTGATGGTGGCCCGACCGCGGACGCCGGCACCACCCACCCCCTGTCGTGGTGCTTCACCGAAGGGGACGGCCGGGTCTTTTCCACCTCACTCGGCCACTTCCCCCATGCCTGGGAGACCCCGGACTACCTCCGGCACCTGGCCGGGGGCCTCCAATGGCTCAGCGAGGGTGACCCTCCGACCTGAACGACCGGCCCGCTCCGGTCACCGGTTGGAGTCCGTCGCATCGGTCAGGCGTCCGTCAGCCGTCAGCCGTCAGCCGTCAGCCGTCAGCCGTCAGCACGCTCGACGACCACCGCCTCCCACCCGTGCACCGTCAACTGTCCTTCGACCCGTTCGCCCCGGCGACGTCCGTCGGTGGCCAGGATGACCGTCCCGGAGACTTCGTCGAGCACGGCGTCGCCCTCCGACATCCCCGCCAGCACCACCACATGGTCGCCCCGTCCCCACGCCCAGGCACCGGTGGTGGTGGTCAACGTGGCATAGGAGCCCTGCCGGAGGTCCGGCACCGACCGGCGCAGGGCGATGAGATCGCGGGTCAGGCCCAGTATCGAATCAGGGTCGCCCCGCTGCCCCTCGACGTTGTGCCCGGCGAGATCGCCCAAGGGCAGCCAGGGCTGCGCGTCCGGGGTGGTGAACCCGCCGCCGGGTCGGTCCTCCCACTGCATGGGCGTGCGCATGGCGTCGCGTCCGTCGTAGGCCGGCCAGTACAGGACTCCGAGGGGATCCTTCATCAACTCGTGGGGCACGACGGTGTCGGGCTGTCCGATCTCGTCACCTTGGTAGAGGACCGGGGTTCCCCGCAGGCACAGCAACATGACCAGGGCCACCCGCGTCTTGGCGTCGTCGCCCCCGGCCCACCGGGTGGCGAAGCGGGACATGTCGTGATTCGACCCCGTCCATGCCGGCCAGGCGTCGGCCGGGAAGTCCCGCTCGGTGGCCTCGACGATGGTGCGCATGGCGTCGTCCTCCAGCGGCGCGCTGATGAACGGGAAGTTGAAGGCCAGCTGCAACTCGTCGCGCCCGTTCCCGTAGTAGCGGGCCAGGTTCTCCATGGGCTCGACCGGCGTCTCCCCCACCAGCAGGGCCGCAGGGAAGTGATCGGTCAAGGCCCGCCACCGCCTGATCACGTCGTGGACCTCGGGTCGGTTGGCGTTGTACACCGAGCGCTGGCCGAAGAGCTGCTCCTCGAACGAGTCCTCCTCGGTGGCCGGAGGGTTGTCCCGCAGCTCGGCGTCCTTGATGATCATGTTGCACACGTCGATGCGGAAGCCCGCCACGCCCCGGTCGAGCCAGAACGTCATGATCTCATCGAAGGCCCGGCGCACGTCTTCGTCCCACCAGTTGAGGTCGGGCTGTTGGACCAGATGGTTGTGCAGGTAGTACTGGCCGGTTGCGTCGTCAAGGGTCCAGGCCGGGCCCCCGAAGCTCGACACCCAGTTGTTGGGAGGCGAGCCGTCACTCTTCGGGTCGGCCCACACGTACCAACTCCGGTGCTCGGAGGTCCGTGACGAGCGGGAGTCCACGAACCACGGATGGTGCTCGCTGGTGTGGTTGGGGACCAGGTCCATGAGAACCTGGATGTCCCGACGGTTGGCCTCGGCGATCAGACGGTCGACATCGGCCATGGTGCCCAGCTCCGGCTCCACGCCCACATAGTCCGCCACGTCGTAGCCCCAGTCGGCGTTGGGCGAGACGGTGATGGGGCTCAGCCAGATCCCGTCGACGCCCAACCACTGCAGGTAGTCGAGTCGTTCGATGATCCCGGGCAGGTCACCGACGCCGTCGCCGTCGGAGTCGGCGAACGATCGCGGGTAGATCTGGTAGAGGACGCCACTCTTCCACCACGGGTCCTGACCTCGAGCAGGTGATCGGTTCATCGGACCTGTATACCAGCGCCGACTCCGGGTGCACGCCTACCGCGTCGACGGCACCCCCGGTTCCGGTCAGCCGGAAGGGAGTGGCTCCCAGGGCTGGACGTGGACCCAACAGGTGAACTGCGGGATCTTGTCCTTGGGCATCTTGCAGGCGCTGGAGACCGGCGAGTTGATGTGCAACTTGACCACTTGGAACTGGGTCGGGCCGTACCGTTTGTCGGGCCCGTAGCTCAGCACCGGTGAGAACGTACCCGGGAAGTTGGTGATCTTGGACATGGCGGTGACGAAGGTCCGTCGGTTGAGATCGGGACCGGCATTGCGGGCGGCGGTGGCAAACAGCGTGATGACCTGACACCAGCCGACCACCGGTCCCTGCTCCTCGAGGAAGTCCTCCTGGTCCCCGGGGGGGATCTGGGGGTAGGCCTTGTGCCAGGGCACCCAGCACTTCCGCACGCCGGGGTCGTAACCGCCCTCGCTCTGGGGCCGGTCGTCATCGATCCCACCCAGGGTCTCGGTGGTGAGGCCTTCCTGACCGTTGAGGGCAGTGGCATAGGGCACGGGCAACAGGCCCAGCGCCGACTCGATGCTCTCCTCGTAGTCACTGAGGAGGAGTTTGGGGTACCACTGCTGTTGGGTCTCGGCCTGGAGGACCGGGTACATCACGTTGAACGGCATCAGCGGGATGATCGAGGTCACCCCGGCACTACGCATCTGCTGGACCACCAGAGGAGCCTCGGTATCGGTGGTGGCGGTGTCGTCAGGATTGGCATCGATGATCTTGACCACCGGAGTCACGCCCGCCCGTCGTAGGTCGGGTAGCAGGTACTGGTTCAAGGCCACCTGGTCCGAAGCGCGGTCGCCGGCGATCACACCCACCTTGACGGTGCCGCCCACGAGGTTGGCACTGAGGCCCCAGTTGACCACGGCCTGGAGGATGGCGGCATCGTCGGGACCCGTCCACCACAGGTAGGGCGAGCCTTCGTTGGTCCAGTTGGTGACGGTGCTCCACTGGCCGATGAAGGGGGTATGGCCCTCCTGGGTGACGCACAGCTGGTCGTCCCCGGTCCAGTCGCCCAGGCCGTCCAGCACGGCGAAGGCCGCCGGTGAGCCCTCGGTCCAGTCCTTGCACAAGGCCCGCATGTCGTTCTCGTTGGTGGGATCGAAGGTGGCGATGATGGGGTTGATCTTGCGTCCGTTGATTCCCCCGTGCTCGTTGACCTGGTTCACGTAGAAGTTGATGGCCTTGGTCTGCTCGCCGAACTCGTCGTCATTGGCAAACCCCTCCTTGCCGGCCAGGGAGGTGAGGGACACCACAGGGAAGACCACGTTGATCTGATGCTTGGTCACCCCCCGGTTCGAGGTGCTGGCCGAGCTCACCGGGGAGGGACCGCTGGCCGTCGATCCCCCGCCGTACTGGGCGGCAGCCGCCGCCGCGGAGGACGGCACACTCGAGCTGGTCGGCGACGTGGCCACCCATACCGCGGTGCCGGCGATGACCGCCACCACCAGCACCACCGTGCGTATCTGGGTCGAGCGGCGGCGGCGGACGAAGTGGCCCCATGACCGGGCCACACCTCTCAGCGGATTCCACCGACTGGATCCACTCATGCGCATCGCTCCTTCTCGTGGTCCACTCTCCCGGACCGCACTCCCCCACCCGGCGCCCGGCGCCCACGCCGCACGGCCTTCGGGCCCGCAACGTGTGCCACGTGCCGCCAGTACCGTATCGTCGTCCGCGACCGGACACGTGTCGTCGGTGATCGGCACCACCAACCGGGACCGTGGCCACATACCCCGGGCCCGGGTCACCAACCACTGGCCGTCACCAACCACAGGCAAGGAGTGCCCACCAGATGAACAGCGGGGCCCACGACCGGGCTGGTGAGACCACCGTGCGACACGATCCGGCACCCTCCGTCGGCACGCTGGTCGACGGTCGGTCGGACAACCCCGAGGATCAGGCCGTCGAGGTGGCCGAGCTGTACAAGCGATACCCCAAGGCCCCGGTCGACTCGCTGGCCGGGGTCAGCTTCCAGGTGCATCGGGGCGAGGTGTTCGGCTTTCTGGGGCCCAACGGTGCCGGCAAGACCACCACCATCGGGATCCTCACCACCAGGATCCGACCGACCCGGGGCCGGGCCCTGGTGGCCGGGGTCGACGTCGTTGCCGATCCGGTCGGGGCCCGGCGGGTGTTGGGGGTGGTCCCCCAGCAGAACAACCTGGACCGATCGCTCTCGGTCCGCCAGAACCTGCTCTTCCACGCCAGCTATCACGGTGTGCCGAGGGGCCGGCGCCAGCAGCTGGCCGACGAGCTGCTCGAGCAGTTCGGGCTGGGCGATCGGGGCGGCGGCCGGCCCGACGACTTCTCGGGCGGTCAGATCCAGCGCATGATGATCGCCAGGGCCCTCATGCACTCGCCCTCGGTCCTGTTCCTCGACGAACCATCCACCGGCCTCGACCCGGCGGCTCGTCTGTTCCTGTGGGCCAAGGTGGCCGAGCTCAAGGCCGGAGGCACCACCGTGGTCATCACCACCCACGACATGGACGAGGCCGCCACGCTCTCCGACCGGGTGGCCATCATCGACCACGGCACCCTGCTGGCCCTCGACACCCCTGCCGCCCTGGTGCGCGGCATGACCGGGGAGCGCACGCTCGACTGCACCATCGAGCCCGGCGCCGGAACCGATGAAGCCTCCCTGGTGGCCGAGGTGGGGGCGCTCACCGGGGTGGGCCAGATCGAGCGACTCGACGATCCGGGGGGAAGTGGCTGGCGATTGCGGATCTATGTGGACGGCGAGGCGGCTTCGTTCGTGGCCCCGGTGGCCCAGGCCATCAGCGGCTCCGGGTCACGGCTCACCGACGCCCGGCTGGGCGAGCCCAATCTCGAGGATGTCTTCATCCACCTGACCGGAAGGGCGTTGCGATGACCTCCCCCACCGCCGGCGCCGCCGCCACCACCGACATGAGCACGGTGCCGACCACCGGTGCGGGGCTCGACCAGCTCCCCAACTGGGGCCCGGGGCGGACCTTCGCCGCCATCCTCCGGCGCGACCTGTTCGTCACCGGACGGGAGTTCCCGGTCTTCCTGGCCCAGGTGATCCTGCAGCCCCTGTTCCTGCTCTTCGTGTTCGGCAAGGTCCTCACCGAGTTGGGGTACGCCCGGCCCGGCTACGAACAAGTTCTCTTTCCGGGCTTGGTGGCCCTGGCCGCCGTCCTCACCGGCCTACAGAGCACAGCACTTCCTCTGGTGATCGAGTTCTCCTACAGCAACGAGATCGAGGACCGCCTACTGGCTCCCCTGCCCATCGGGGCCGTGGCCCTGGAAAAGGTGGTCTTCGCAGCCATGCGGGCCTGTGTGGCCGCCGCGGTGATGTTCCCGGTGGGCGTGTGGATACTCGGCTCGATCCCGTGGCAGGCCTCGACAACACCGGCGGTGGTGGCCATGATCGTCCTGGGCGCCCTGTCCGGTGCGGCCATGGGCCTCATCCTGGGTACCTTCGTGCCGCCCAATCGGATCAGCGTGACGCTGACTCTGGTCCTGACCCCGCTGATCTTCACCGGTTCCAGCCAGTACCCGTGGCCCTCGCTGAGCCATCTGCGCTGGTTTCAGGTGGTGTCGGCCTGCAATCCGATGACCTACGTGAGCGAGGGCCTGCGGGGCCTGATGGCACCCGGCGTCCCCCACATACAGACCTGGATCTGCTTTGTGGTGGCCGCGGTCTCGCTGGTGGTGCTTATGGGCATCGGGATGGTCGGCTTCAAACGCCGGGCGTTGGGGTGACCAACTTCCGTGCTCATTACGCTGCACTTGGACGGGCACGGATCGATGACGGAGAGGACGAGCATGGGTGAGCGCTGTGGATGACAAGGAGCTGTGGGGACTGCTGGACCCCTCGGTCCTGGCCAAGGTGGTGGTGGTGTCGCCACACTTCGACGACGCCGCCCTGGGGGCCGCCCATCTGCTCACCTCGTACCCGGGGAGCACGGTGATCACGGTGTTGGGAGGCCGCCCTCCATCCTATCCCGACGAGGTCACACCGTGGGACGCCGCCGGTGGCTTCGCCACCGGGGACGATGTGGTGGCGGCCCGGCAGGAAGAGGATCGGGCCGCAGTGGCCTCGATGGGGGCCACGCCGGTGTGGTTGGACTTCCCCGACCACCAGTACCTCACGGCGGACCAACGACCGACGCCGGACCAGGTGGCACCGGTGCTGCGCCGGGCCCTCACCGACCTGGAGCCCAGCGCCGTGTTCCTGCCCATGGGACTGGCCAACCCCGACCACGTGCTGACCCACGACGCCGGACTGCTGGCCCGGGCGGGCATGATCGAAGACGGTGTGGCCCTGCAGTGGATGGCCTACGAAGACGCCGGCTACAAGCACCTGCCCGGGCTCCTGGCCTGGCGGATCTCGAAGCTGTTCCGCAGCGGCCTCTGGCCCACCCCGGCCGTGGTGCCGGTACAGCCGGACATGGAAGCCAAGCGCACGGCCATCGGGCACTACACCAGCCAGGTGGCCCCGCTCGAGCGCGATCACCTGTTGTCCGAGCGCCTCGACGCCAACGTGCCCGAGCCGTACTGGCGACTCGACCTCCCGCCGTCCGGGTGGGAGCGCCTAATGTCAGCGGATGATCTCGATGCCCGCAACGACTGAGCCGACCGGGAGGCCGGCATGACGGGCGAGGGATCCACCGCCCTGGTCACCGGAGCCTCATCGGGAATCGGTGCGGCCACGGCCCGGCTGTTGGCGGCCGGCGGAACCACCGTGGCCGCGGTGGCCCGTCGAGCCGACCGCCTCGAAGAGGTGGTGGCCGACTGCCGGGCCACGGCACCGCGCTCCCGTGCGTGGGCCGCCGATCTGGGCGATCCGGAGCAGGCCGCCGCCCTCAGTCTCGAGATCTGGGACGAGCTCGGGCCGCTCGACATCATCATCAACAACGCCGGCATCCCCATGCGGCGTCCGGCCGATCGGCTGACCATGGCCGAGGTCGAGCGGGTCATGACCGTCAACTATCTCTCCCCGGTGGCCATCACCCTGGCCCTGCTACCCCGGATGCTGGCCCGTGGATCGGGCACCATCGTCAACGTGTCCAGCCTCGGTGGTCGGCTGGGGATCGCCACCGAAGCGGCGTACAGCGGATCGAAGTTCGCCCTGGCCGGCTGGAGCGAGGCCCTGGCCGCCGACCTGGTAGGCACCGGGGTCTCGGTTCGACTGGTGCTGCCCGGGGCTATCGACACCGAGATATGGGACCAACCGGACAACGATCCCCCGCTCTACGTCGGGCCCCTGGTGCCGGCGGAGGAAGTGGCAGCCGGAATCGTCGGGTGCATCGACAGCGACCTCTTCGAGCACTATCTCCCGGACATGAAGGCCGTGGTCGAGATGAAGACCAGGGACTTCGACGGCTTTGTGGCCAACATGAGAGCCATGGCCGACGGAGAGTACGACGAGCAGGTGGTGGCGGAGCGGATGGCCGGGGGCTCGCACTCCGGCGGTCGGACGGACGACACCCGGGCGGCCCGGTCATGAAGGCCCTGCTGTTCGGTGCGCGACCCGACCGGGCCGAGGAACGTCCCGTGCCCACCGACGAGCTGGAGGAGCGGCTGGCCGCTCTGCCGTTCGGGCTCCACGAGATGGACGACGCCCGGCCCATCCACCCCGACTGGGTGGTGACCAAACCCATCCTGTCCGGGGTGTGTGGCTCGGACACCAAGCTGGTGCTGGGCGATTTCGCCGACGGGGACATCGACAACCCCATGGCCGCCTTCTCCTCGCTCCCCCACGTGCCGGGCCACGAAGTGGTGGCCGAGGTGGTGTCACTGGGGCCGGAGGCCCGGGGCGTCGAGGTCGGTCAACGGGTGGTGCTCAACCCCTGGTTGAGCTGCGCGCCCCGCGGCATCCAGCCGCTGTGCCCACCGTGCCAGGCCGGCGACCTCAACATGTGCTGGTCCTTCACCAAGGGCGACATCAGCCCCGGCGTCCACATCGGCGTGGTCACCGGGGCCCCGGGGGCCTGGGCGGAGCAGTTGGCCACCCACTCCTCGATGTTGATCCCGGTCCCCGACGACATCAGCAACGAAGCGGCGGTGCTGGCCGATCCGTTCTCGGTCTCCTTCCATGCGGTGGTCCGCAATCCCCCACCGCCGGGCGGCAAGGCTTTGGTCATCGGAGCCGGCGCCCTGGGGTTGGCCAGTGTGGCCATCCTCACCTCCCTCTACCCGGGGGTCGAGGTGGCTGTGGTGGCCCGGTTCCCGGCCCAGGTGGAGATGGCCAAACAATTCGGGGCGTCGATCGTCCTCCCCCACGAGCCCCGGCTGGCCTTGGTCGAGGCCTTGGCCGACTGGTCGGGCGGGGTCCTCCACCAGGCCTTCGACGGGCTGCCCATGGCCCACCCCGGCCATATCGACGTGGTGTACGACTCGGTGGCCAAGCCCGAGACGTTCGAGGTCGGAGTGCGGGTGCTGGCCGAGCGGGGACGCCTGGTCTACACCGGGGTGGCCGTTCCCGGACGGTGGGAGTGGACCCCGGTCTACTTCAAGGAGCTGTCCATCATCGGGTCCAACGCCTTCGCCATGGAGGAGTTCGAAGGGGTGCGCCGCCATGCCATCGAGCACTATCTGGCCCTGGTGCAAGCGGGCCGGATCGACCTCACCGGGATGGTCACCCACCGCTACCCACTGCAGGATTGGTGGGGAGCACTCAAGACCTTGGCCCGACCCGAGGAGAGCGGCGTCCTGAAGGCCACCTTCGCGCCCAACGGGGACCGGGCCTCCCGCACCGGCTGATACGTTTCGGCGCCCCCGTGCGGCGGCCGGTGGTGGGTTCGTAGTCTTTGAACATGAGTGCGGAATCCTCCACGGCGGACGGCGATGGGCAACGGGAGATACTCCTGGCCGAGCTGGACAACCTCCTCCAGGTGGCCGCCCACACCCGGGCGGCACTGAGCGAGGTCGAAGGACGGGTCAGCCGGACCAGGGATCTCGCCGCCGAGGGGTCGAGTGTAGAGGTGCTCCTGACCTCGTTCACCGAGCCCGGCCGGGCCTCCACCGATCTGACCACTGCCATCAACACTCTGGAACGGGCCCGGCGCCGGACCCGCCGCCAGATCGTCCTCATGGGGCGGGCCGAAGGGCTCTCCCTGGGGCAGCTGGCCGCCTTCTGGGGGGTCTCCCGGCAGCTGATCTCCCGCCTGACCCGCGAACCGCTCGATGAGGACGGACCGCCGCCCGATCCATAGTGCCCCGCCCATGACGAAACCCCGGCGCGGGCTTGGCGGAAGCTGCGGCCGGGGTTTCGTAGCGTGCGTGCGGCAGAACCGCAGCAGCTTTGCCTTCCAGGTCTGGCGGGAGACCGGATAAGGCTCAAACGAAAAACTATCGGGCGGTCCGTCGTTTCGTCAACACCTGTTGAACAAGTGTCGGGCCGGTCCACTCCGGCCGCAGGGACGGTTTCTCTCAGCCCTCCGGGCCGAGCTCCTCGAACTGCCGGAACCGGAGAGCGGCTGCTGCCGCCCATTCCGGGTCCGGCTCGATCCTGGTCCCGCCCCGGGCCCACGCACCGGCGGCGTCGAACGAGGACTCCAGGCCGGCGGCCATCCTGGCCAGATAGGCGGCACCCAGGGCTGCTCCCTCCGGCACCGCCACCGCCTCCACCGGTAGGCCGGTGGCGTCGGCCACGGCCTGCATCCAGGGAACCGACCGCGAGCCCCCACCGGTGGCCACGATCCGCCGACCTTCGAATCCGGTGCGCCCCAGAATGCGCCGGATCACGAAGCCGGTGGCCTCGAAGGCCCCCCGGGCCAAGGCTCCAGGGCCCTGGGAGATGTCGAGGCCGTGCACGCTGGCCCGCAGGTCGGGGTTGTGGAACGGGGTGCGTTCCCCCCGTAGGTACGGCAGCCACACCGGAACGTGCGAGGGGTCGCCGGTCCGCTCGTAACTGTTCCCACCGGTGGCTGCCGAGCGCCGCGGCGCCGACCCCAGGACCGAGCTGGCCCAGTCGACGAAGAGGGCACCGGCATTGCTCGGCCCGCCGATCATCACCTGTCCGGCCACCATGTTGGGGAGGGTGGTGAGACCGGGGATGTCCTTCCACTCCTCAGTGACCACCCACACGATGAGGGTGGCCCCGAAGATCACCAGGATGTCGCCGGGCTGGGTGGCCCCGGCCACGATCTGCTCGCAGAAGGCATCGATGGACCCCCCCGCAAAGGCTGTCGTCGTCCCGGGCGCCATACCCAGGCCGGCCCCCATCCCGCCCACCACCGGCAGCTGGGCCTCGTCGATCCCCAGTTCGTCCAGAGCGGTCTTGTCCCAGCGGCCCTTGGCGAAGAGCCCGCCGAAGGACATGGCCGCGGCCATGTCCACGGCCGGGACGCCGGTCAGGGCATGGGTGGCCACCGCCTGGCAGTTCCAGTAGCCGTGGGCCCCCGGGTGCTGGCCCACGGCCCAGGCCACCATGCGCTTGCCCTGCTCCCGCTCGTTCCCGGGATCGCGACGGCTGTGCGCCAGCTCCGACTCCTCCGAGCTGGCCCGGGCCCGATGGTCGCCGTAGAGCAGGCCGGGGAGCAGGGGCCGACCCCGGCGGTCCACCGCGGTGATGGAAGGCACCATCGAGGTGACCACCACACCGGCGGCCGGGCCGTCCAACTCGGCCGAGACCTCGGCGAAGGCCCGGCGGGGCCCCCGGCGCCAGGCCCGGGCCACATCGTGCTCGAGGAGGTCGGCGGACGGGGTGATGACCCGATGGGGAACCCGGGTCCGGGCCACCACCCTCCCGGAAGGATCGACGGCCACCGCCTTGACCGACGTGGTGCCCACATCCACGCCGATCGTGCAGTCCCGGCCGCTCGGCTGGCTCACAAACCTGACATTCGCGTCATGACACGCCATTATGGTCCCGAACCGGCGCCGAAGCCGGTCCTAGCTCCGGCACGGGCCGGAGAGCCGAAGGAGCTGCCCTGACCATGTCCGAACAACGACCCAAGGCCCTGGTGACCGCGGCGGTACGGGGGCCTGGACTGACCCTGCTCGGGGAGCTGGCCGACCTGACGCTCGACTCCTGGCTGGACCAACCCTCCCTCCGCATCTACAACGCCGAGCAGTTGGCGGAGCGGGTGGCGGACGAAGGGGCCTCCATCGTGGTGGTCGAGAGCGACCGCTGCGCCGGCCCGTTGTTCGAGCAGCCCCTCATAGCGGTGTGCAGCTGTCGGGGAGATCCGAACAACGTGGATGTGGCGGCGGCCACCGCGGCAGGTGTGCCGGTGCTCCGGGCCCCGGGGCGTAACGCCGATGCCGTAGCCGAGTTGGCCGTGGCCCTGCTGTTCGCAGCCACCCGGGGTCTGATAGCGGCCGACGCCGACGTGCGGCACGGCGAGATCTACAAGGGTGGCACCATCCCCTATCAGCGCTTCCGGGCCTGGCAGCTGGCTGGTCGCACCGCCGGCCTGGTCGGATTGGGGGCGGTGGGCCGGGCCCTCCGATGGCGGCTGCGCGGCCTGGGCCTCGAGGTACTGGCGTATGACCCCTATGCCGACGAGCCCACGGTGAGCCTGGACGAGCTCTTGGAACGGTCGGACGTGATCTCGCTCCACGCCCCGGTCACCCCGGAGACCACCGGGATGATCGGCGCGGCCCAGTTCGCCGCCATGCGGGACGGCGTGGTGTTCCTCAACACCGCCCGGGCCCAGCTCCACGACACCGACGCCCTGGTGGCCGCCCTCCAGTCGGGCAAGGTGTCCGCGGCCGGTCTCGACCACTTCGAGGGCGAGTCCCTGGCCGTGGACCATCCACTCACCCAGCTCGACTCGGTGGTGCTGGCCCCGCACATCGGCGGTGCCACCTACGACACCGAGTCCAACCACACCAACACCATCTCCGAGGACCTGTGTCGGCTGCTGGCCGGGGCCCGGCCCCTCAACATCGTGAATCCCGAAGTGTTGGGTCGCTGATGTTGGCCCGGGGACCGGCCTTCCGGCTCCTGCCCAGGCTGGATGACGACAACACCTTCTTCTGGACCAGCGGGTCGGACGGGCAGCTCCGGTTCCTCCGCTGTCAGGACTGCCACACCTTCGTCCACCCGCCCTCCCCGGTCTGCCCGGGGTGCCTGTCCCGGGACTTGACGCCCGAGGTGGTGAGCGGCCGGGCCACCCTGGTGGCCCACACCTGCAACGTGCAGCAGTGGATCCCCGGCAGCGATCCGTACCTGATCGGCCTGGTGGCCATAGCCGAACAGGAGAGCGTGCGACTCACCACCAATCTGGTCGACCTGGAAGAGGACGAGGCCCACGACGGCATGGAGCTGGAGGTGGTCTTCGAGCAGGCCGACGATGTCTACCTGCCCCTCTTCCGGCCCGTGGACGCGGGGTCCGGATCGTGAGCACGCCCGAGCCGTTGGAGCGCAAGGCGGTCATCTCGGGGATCGGTCAATCGGCCGTGGGGCGACCGCTCGACCGGACCGATATCGACCTCACCGTCGAGGCCTGCCTGGCCGCCGTCGCTGACGCCGGGCTCACCCGGGACGACATCGATGGGCTGGCCACCTACCCGGGGATGGGTGCCGGCACCCCGGGCTTCGCCGGGCCCAGCAGCCCCGAAGTCCAGGACGCGTTACGCCTCCGGCTGAACTGGCATGACGGTGGCGGCGAGGGACCGGCCCAGATGCGCGCCGTCATCGCCGCCTGCCTGGCCGTGGGAGCTGGACTGGCCCGCCACGTGCTGGTCTATCGCACCGTGTCCGAGGCCACCGCCCAGGGTTCCGGTGGACGTCAGGGCATCGGGGGCGGAGGTGGCGGTGGCGGTGGCGTCCCCCGCTTCTCCGGCTTCTTGCAGTGGTCCCTGCCCTTCGGGGCGGTGTCCGCAGTCAACTGGATCGCCCTGGTGGCCCAGCGACGCATGCACGAGTTCTCACTGACCCGGGAGCAGCTGGGCCAGATCGCCCTCAACGCCCGGGCCAACGCCGCTCTCAACCCGCGTGCCATCTACTCGGCGCCCTTGGACCTGGCCGACTACCTGGGGGCCCGGATGATCTCCACCCCCTTGTGCCTGTTCGACTGCGATGCCCCCTGTGACGGTTCGACGGCCTTCGTGGTGTCCCATCGCGACTACGCCCCCGACGCTCCCCACCCGGCCTGCCATGTCAATGCGGTCGGGACCGCCCTGCGAGGTCGGCCCAGTTGGGATCAGTACGAGGACCCCACCTCCATGGCCGCCCTCGACGCCGCGGCCTCGATGTGGGAGCGCACTGAACTGCAACCGTCCGATGTCGACGTGGCACAGCTCTACGACGGGTTCTCCATCCTGACCATGGTGTGGCTGGAGGCCCTGGGCTTTTGCGGACGGGGCGAGAGCGGGCCCTTCGTCGAAGGAGGGGCCAACATCGGACGGTCCGGGGTGCTACCCCTCAACACGGCCGGCGGCCAGCTGTCCGGTGGGCGCCTGCACGGATTCGGCCTCATCCACGAAGCGTGCCTCCAACTCCGGGGCGAAGCCGGGGCGCGTCCAGGTGCTCCGGCGTGGGAACAGTTTCCCCGAGGTGGCGGCGGTCAGCAACGGGGGTGGGCCGATCGCCGGCTCGCTACTCCTGACCCGCGGCCAGGCCTGAGGACCTCACCTCCACCCGCCGTCGTTCAGGCACGGGTGTCGAGTGTTCCGATCGGTCAGAGGTCAGGCCTCCTCGGCCTGGGCGGCAGAGGCTGTGGCCCCGCGCCGTTGTCCTCTCCGGGCGAAGTAGCGGCCGATGCAGACCGAGGCCACGATACCCAACCCCACCGCCACCAGAGGGAGCGCCTGGTCATAGTTGTAGGCGGTGGCATACGGGGTCTGACGGATGATCAGCGCCGTTCCGGCCGCCTGGATCAGGAACAGGGCCGCCCACACTCCGCTGATGACATACATGGAATTACGGAAGTCCGGATAGGCATCCCACATGGCATCGAACACCGACATCCCTTCGTGCGTGCCGTCGGTGCCATAGCGCTGGGCCAGGTAGAACAGGATCGGCTTCTTCGCCACCACGCAGGAGCCCAAGAAGACCAGACCGATCAGGGCCGTGGCCGCGCAGTCCTTGTAGAGCAACACCTTGGGGGTGGTGCTACCGATGAGGGCGATGGCTGCGGACAACAGGGTGAACCCGAAGATGGCAGCGGATGCACCGCTGAACTTGCGAGCTTTGACCCAGACGGCCACCCCGCCCATCACCGGGGCGATACTGCCCACCAGGTAGCTGACCACGTCGCTGGCCCCCAGCCACCGAGCCAGGTGGAACAACCCGATGCTGCCGCCGATCTCGACCACCGTGACCAACACGTTGAACCGGAGGCCCTTTTTGGCCGGGTGATCCCTCAGCCCTTGAGCGATCTGGTCGTGGACGGAGGGCCCGTCGGCCGTCTGGTCCAGATGGTTGGCGCTCACCTCCCTATGGTATGAGGAACCACTTGACCTTCCCCTTGGGTCAACCCGCACACTGAGTTCAGCGGGCCATCGGGGCCCGACTACGACGGAGATGGCCCCATGGGTGAGATGAGCATCGGCGAGTTCGCCCGCCGGTCTCGCCTGTCGGCGAAGGCCCTTCGTCTCTACGACGAACTCGGCCTGCTTGTGCCGGCACGCGTCGATGAGCTGTCGGGCTACTGCTTCTATGAGGATGCTCAGCTCGACCAAGCCCGTCTGATCGCCGCGCTCCGGCAACTCGGGGTTCCGCTGGTTCAGATCGAAGAGCTGTTGCCGCTGGGCACCGACGGGATAGCGGAGCGCATTGCCGGGCTGTGGCGTGTCGCCGAGGAGCAACACGCCGGTCGACGGGAACTGGCCGCCCTCCTCGTCGACTCCAAGGAAGGAAGACCGTCATGAACGAAGTAGCTGCACGAGAGGTGCCGGAACGCACCTTGCTCTGCTTGAAGCGCAATGTCGACGAACAGGGTGCGCGGGCCCTCCGCAAAGAGTTCATCGGCATCGTGCGCGATCAGCGGCTGCCGCGCATGCCGGGTCGCCGAGGGGCAACGTTCTCCATCTACTGGGGTCAGGTGAACGCAGACAGCGACGGCCCGGTGGAATGGTGCAAGCCGGTACCGGGCCCTGAAGCCGAGTCGCTGGCCGCCCAGTTCCCCGAGCTGACCCTGCGGGTGGAGCCCGCCCATCGAGAGGCGTACGTCCCGCTCGGGCCGGCAGGACCGGAGGGTCTCGATCCGGCGGCGGTAGTGGTAGCGGTGGAAGCGTTCGTACCTGGGCCGAGGAGCAGGGAATCGCTGAGGAGAGTCGCTCCTTGACGCCGGAGGACCTCGGGGTGCGGATCACCTATCTGGCCAGCGGTCCCCCCAGCGAGACCAGCGGGCCCGATTGCGACTTCGCCGTTCTGTTTGCGTGATGTGGATTGATTCGGACGTTACGTCAGAACACCTTGATCAGCTGGAGCTCGCCCAAAGCCTCGGAATCACCTTCTGCCTCCACACCGAGGCTCCGCCAGTCGTCCCGCTGGGTGATCCACCGGACGAGGGTGTCGGCGTCCGAGCGCACCGTCGCCGAGGCCGGTCCGGTCGGGTTCCCGATACGAATGGTCCGAGCTGCAGTCCCGGAGACCACGACATCTGCGGCTTCGAACCGGTCTGATTCGAGGATGGCTCGGTTCTGTTGTGGGATGGCCGCTTCGATCCACTCGAGGGCGGGGCCCAGGCGTAGTTCGTCGGATGCAGGGGCAGGCCCCGGGAGCGAGCCACGGGGGGCGAAGAGGTCTGCTCGGATGTGGGTGTAGTGGTCGAAACAGAAGGCGGTGGGCAGGACCCGTACCGGGTACGTGCCGAGGTCCCCGAGGGCCATCTCGTCGTCGACGCCCGCCATTAGCTCGAGCACGGACAGCGCTTGCTCGCTGACGGTGGCGTAGTCCTCGAGTACCTGGGCTCCCGACATGCCCCGACGAGAAGCCACCCAGACCTCAGCTGCTTCCTCGGTGCTCATACCGGTGGTGTCCGGGAGCACCGACAGGTCCACCACCGTCCAAAACAACGAGCCCATGTGGGCCACCAGGTCCTTGACCGACCAGCCCTGGCAACCACTGGGTGAATCCCAACCCGCTGCGTCCAACCCCGAGCCGATCCGCAGCACCTCTTGTCGGTCTGCGGCCAATGCCTCCACTGCCTGGTCCATAGCATCGCTCCTGTAGATAGTCTCTTAATTCTACATAGTCATAATATGTCGAATGACTTCATGATGCAATGCGGGGAAGAAAGCTGCCACCCAAAGAGAGCTGCTACACAAAGGGGGTGCCGAACCCCGACCCCAGCCCAACGCTGCGCTCCGAGCAGGTGGCGCAGACCCGGTCTGCTCTGATCGCCGCTGGTCGTCTCTTGTTCGGTGAACGCGGATTCGCCGATACCTCGGTGGAGGACCTGGCCCGAGAAGCTCGGGTCACCACGGGCGCCCTCTACCACCACTTCTCGACGAAAGCCCAGCTCTTCGAGGCAGTCTTCGAGCAAGCCCACGCCGAGATGTCGGCGGGCTCAGCCGATCTGGCCGGGCTCGTAGGGCAAGCCCCCGACGTGATCGAGTTCCTGGCGGCCGGATTCAACGCCTTTCTCGATGCCGTGCTCAAGCCCGATCTTCAGCGCATCCTCATCATCGACGGTCCGGCGGTGCTCGGCCTGGCCCGGTTCACCGAGTTGGACGAGCGGGACGCCTTCGAAGTGATCGTCACCATCCTCGAGGCCGCCGTGGCGGCCGGCCGACTCTCGATCGACGACCCCCCGACCATGGCCCGTCTGCTTCTGGGGCTGGCCACCAGAGGGGCGATGTTGATCGCCAGCTCTGCGCAACCGGTCGAGACCAGTCAGTCGGTGGCCCGGTCCTTTCGGGCCTTGCTGACCGGCCTGTCCACTCCATCTGGATAAGGAGGACCGCCTCCATCGGATCCGTTGCCGGGGCCGCGATGAGTTCCGACCCCGCCGCCGGTATGTATTGCCGAGTGGGCCGGAATTCGCCGTGCCAACTGATCCAAAGGAGAACCCGATGTCCGATAGTCGTGCAGAAGACCAGGCTGCCATCCAGTCCGTTCTGGTCGACTCGTACAAGGCGTGGGAAGCCGGCGATGCCGACGGCATGGTGGCCAACTACACCCCGGATGCCACTGCCATCATGACCGGTTCGCTCCGCGACAGCCGTGACGTGATCCGAGAGAGTATGGCCAAGGCCTTCGGAGGGCCGCTGAAGGACACATCGACCTACAACAAGCAGCTGAGCCTGCGCTTCATCGGCAGGGACGCCGCCATCATCGTCAGCGAATCCGCCATCCTGTTCGGAGGCGCAACCGAGGCTCCCGAGACAGGTAAGGTCAACGCCACCTGGGTGTTCGAGAAGCGGGAGGGCCAGTGGTTGATCGCCGCCTATCACAACAGCCCGGTTCTGGCGCCTGCCCAGTGAGCGGCTCCTCGCTTCCCACGCCGATGTCGGCTGGTAGTGCCAGGACGGACAGGCCCGGAAGACCAGGCAGGTGACGACGAGCGTCCAAGGCTTCGATGGCCTGGTCGAACCGTTCCGCCCGGAGCTCCTGGCCTACTGCTACCGGATGCTCGGCTCGGCCCACGACGCTGAGGACCTGGTCCAGGACACGTACTTGAGAGCTTGGCGCGCCCGGGAGCAGTACGACGAGAGTCTCAGCTCCCTGCGCACTTGGCTCTACCGGATCGCCACCAACGCCTGTCTGACCGCCTTGGAGGTCCGCGGTCGACGGCCACTGCCCTCCGGGCTGGTGGCCGCGTCAGACCCACTCGGGGCCTTTGTCCCGGGGGAGAACGTCGCCTGGCTGCAGCCGCTGCCCGACTCCTTGCTGGAGGCGGACAATCCGGCTAGGGCCGTGATCGACCGCAGCACCCTGCGCCTGGCCTTCGCCGCCGCCCTGCAGTACCTCTCGGCGCGCCAGCGTGGCGCGCTCATCCTTCGTGACGTACTCAGCTTCTCTGCATCGGAAGCCGCAGACATCCTCGGGACGTCGGTGGTCTCGGTGAACAGTTCCCTGCAGCGGGCGCGGGCCCGAATGAAGGAAGTCGGGGGGCGACCGGAACCTCTCAACGAGCCTTCCGCCGCCGAGCAGCGCGCCTGGGTGGATCGGTACATGACGGCATTCGTGCAGGCCGACGTCGAAGGTCTCAAAAAACTGCTCAGCGAGGACGTGCTCATGGAGATGCCGCCCATGCTCAACTGGTTCACCGGACCTGACAACTACGGCCTGTTCATGGAGTGGGTGTTCGCCAATGCCGGAACGGACTGGCGTCTGAGGGAGGTGGCGGCCAACGGCCAGCCCGGGTTTGCCGCCTATCGGCGTGTGGGGGCCGGATACGAACTGCACACGCTCCAGATCTTCACCGTGACCGCTGAAGGCATCAGTCGGAACTCGGTGTTCCAGGTACCAGAGGTCTTCGCCTCGTTCGGCCTACCGGCCGAACTCCCCGGTGCCTGAGCTTCGGCATTAGGTGCTCAGACGGTCACCCGTCGCATGGTGGCATGGCTGCCCGCCGACAGCGAGTGCGGCCAAGACCGCGGACACCCGAAAGAAGCTCATGTCCACTCCCCAACCGCCGGTGGCCCGCTCTACTTCCTGCAGAACGGCGAGCGGTAGGCCGTACGCGGCGCTCAGGCCCACCGCTAACACCGGCCGTGCCCGACCCGATCGCTCATCCGTGGCAAAGCGCGTTCGCGAATATGACCTAATTATCGGTTGAAGCCGATTGCTTTGGGTTAGGAGCTATGGCCTGCAGCCGATTAATTGCTCGATTCCGAAAAACGCATCCCCGTCAGTTGTCGGCTTCACTGACCGGGCCTCGCATCACGGGTCGATCCGGGCCAGAAATCGACGTAGGCGCATTGCGACACCATTTTGGCACTGCCCCCCTTGATTGTGACACCATAGTGGTGCCATAATGACACCATGGACCTGGGATCGTATGTCGAAGCCGTGGAGCGTCAGCTGTTGGATACTGCCGAGGCAGGGGGTGACGACGCTCGGGCGCTGGCCCAACGCCTAGTCGGACCGTTGGACTCGGCGATGCGGCTCGCACTTCAGGACGTATTGGCGGCAGCCGCAGAGGAGATCACCACCGAGCTGGCTCCAGGCTCCGTAGAGCTACGGCTGCGGGGGAGGAACCTCGACCTAGTCGTGACCTCGCCGGAATCCCTGGACCAACGGCCCGACAACGGCACGGTCCGAGTCACATCCGACCCGTGGCCGATTGGGGTGGAGGAGGGGGAGATCTCCCCCTCCGAGGAGGCCGACGATGCCGCCGTTGCTCGCATCAACCTTCGCCTGCCCGACCGCCTCAAGGCCCGCATCGAGCGGGCCGCCGGTGCCGAGGGGCTCTCGGTCAATTCATGGCTGGTGCGTGCAGCCACGGCCACGTTGGAACGAACCCGCCCCGACCATCGGGACCAACGAGCCCCTACAGGTTCCCAGCGCTACACCGGCTGGGCTCGCTGACCACAGCCCGGACCGGATCGCCGACCAGAACCAACTCCTTGAACCAGATAAGCCAAAGCACAAAAGGACCGATTGCCATGCCTACCTTTGACACACCCTCACCCATCGCTGTCGACCTTGAGATCGGCCTCGGGAACATCCAGGTCTCCGCCACTGATCGCACGGACACCGTGGTCGACATCCGCCCCAGTGATCCCGCCAAGGAGTCGGACGTGGTGGCCGCCGAAAAAGTCCGCGTGGAGTACTCCAATGGCAGGCTGGTCATCAAGACGTCCAAGTCGTGGAAGAGATACACACCCCGAGGCGGGCACGAGTCGATCGATGTTCGGATCGACCTACCGGCGGGCTCGGACTTCCATGGAGAGGCCGGAATCGCTGGACTCCGTTGCTCCGGCCCACTCGGCGAGTGTCACTACAAGGCCGGCCTGGGCGATGTCCAGGTGGAGCAGGCCAGCACCGCAACCCTCAAGGTGGGAAGCAGTGACGTATCCGTGGACCGGATTGGAGGACGAGCCGAGATCACGACAGGGTCCGGCACCATCGCGGTCGGCCGCGTCGACGGTGAAGCGGTCATCAAGAACTCCAACGGCGATACCTGGGTCGGGGAGGCGACGGGTGACCTCCGGGTCAATGCAGCCAACGGAAAGATCACCGTCGACCGGGCCACGGCCGGAGTCGTAGCCAAGTCCGCCAACGGTGCCATCTCCGTCGATGAGCTGGCGGCGGGGACGGTGGTCCTCCAAACCGGGTTCGGCCCAATTGACCTCGGGATCCGCCATGGCGTGGCGGCATGGCTGGATCTGGTGACCAGCTTCGGCAAAGTGCGCAACGAGCTGAGCGCAGGAGACGCGCCCGGACCGGAGGAACATACCGTCGAGGTCCGCGCCCGTACCGCCTTCGGCGATATCACGGTCCGCCGCCCTTCGAGGCACGAGCGGACGGGCGCGGCATGACTGGCGCCACCCGTTCCCCGGCCAGCCCCACGTTTCGGGTGGACGGAACGGTCGGAATGGATGGAGCTGCAGTGGGTAATCTGACCATCGACGCCCGTGACGTTCGCAAATCGTTCGGCAACCAACTCGTGCTCGACGAAGTGACTCTGGCAGTCGAGGAAGGCACGATCTTCTCGCTCTTGGGTCCGAACGGTGCAGGCAAGACCACCATGGTCCGCATCCTGTCCACCCTGATCTCGGCTGATTCGGGCTCGATGCATATTGCCGGACACGACGTGACCGCCGACCCCGATGGAGTCCGAGCAGTCATCGGGGTCACCGGCCAGTTCTCGGCCGTCGACAATCTGCTCACCGGAACCGAGAACCTGCAGTTGATAGCCGATCTACGCCACCTCGGACCCAAGGCCGGGCGGCAACGGATCACCGAGTTGTTGGAGCAGTTCGAGCTGGTCGAAGCCGGGGACAAGCTCCTGTCGACCTACTCCGGAGGAATGCGCCGGCGGCTCGACCTGGCCATGACGCTGGTCGACCGGCCGAGCGTGATCTTCCTCGACGAGCCCACCACGGGTCTGGACCCGCGCAGCCGTCGCACCATGTGGCAGATCATCCGCGAACTCGCTGCGGCCGGGGTCACCATCTTGCTCACCACCCAGTACCTCGACGAGGCGGACCGGCTGTCCGACCGGATCGCAGTCCTCGACCAGGGACGGATCGTCGCCGAGGGCACCCCATCCGAGCTCAAGAGCCGGATGCCCGGCGGTCATGTCCGGCTCTACTTCGCCAATCCCCAACTGCTGCGCTCAGCCAACGACCTCATCCCGACGGCAGCGCCAGACCACGAGCAACTGGCCTTACAGGCGCCGGCGGACGCCACCGTGGATGCACTCCGCGACCTACTCAACGAGCTGCATGAGGCCGACATCGCCGTCGACCGGCTGACCATCCACACGCCGGATCTCGACGACGTATTCCTGGCCGTCACCGGATCTCCCGTAACCGTCCCATCGGACAAGGACGCCATTATGGAAGGAGTCCCACGGCCATGACCACCCTGGCCTACACGGTAAGCGACTCAAGGACGATGTTGAGGCGCAACCTGAAGCACCAACTCCGCTACCCGTCCATGACCGTGATGCTCGTCGGCATGCCTATCGTGTTTCTACTCCTGTTCGTCTATGTGTTCGGTGGTCAATTCGGCGCGGGTCTCCACGCCATCGATGGTCGCCGTGCCTACCTCGATTATGTGGTGCCCGGTGTGCTGCTGGTCACGGTGGCCTCAGCGGTTCAAGGCACCTCGATCATGGTGGCCATGGATATGACCGGAGGCATCATCGACCGATTCCGCACCATGGCCATCGCACGAGCCTCGGTCCTCACCGGACACGTGCTCGGAACCCTGATCCAGGTTCTGGCCGGATTCGCCTTCGTGATCGGCGTGGCCTTCGGCATCGGGTTTCGCTCCACAGCCGGGCCTATCGAGTGGGTGTCGGCGCTCGGGCTGCTGACGCTGTTCACCTTCGCTCTCATCTGGATGGCGGTCGCCCTCGGCCTGGCCGCCAAAAGTGTCGAGACGGCCAGCAACACCCCCATGGCCCTACTCTTGCTGCTGTTTATCAGTAGCGCCTTCGTCTCGACCCAAACCATGCCCGAAGGGATGCGACAGTTCGCCGAGTACCAGCCCTTCACCCCGGTGGCCGACAGTGTGCGTGGACTGCTCAACGGTGCTCCTACTGGAGATCACGTCCTGGTGGCCATCGCCTGGAGCATCGGCATCGGCGTGGCCAGTTACCTCTGGGCCCTCCGCCTTTACAACGCCCGCCGAGCCGCCCAGCCGGGCTGAGACCACGACCGGCTCGAGCTTGGGCCTGCTGATCAGTCGAGCAACCGCTCTCCACCGGCTCCCGGGAAGGTCCGGCGCCCTCACACCATGGTGGAGATCAATTCAATGGGGGCGTAGACCGTCCAGAGCGGCTTGGAGGATGGGCTCGACGTACTGCGAGTCGCCGTGGATCTGGGCTACGGCCACGACCATGTCGGTGACCTGTTCGAGCGTGAGGTCGTGGCGAATTTCGTGAGAACGTTGAGCCGCCTGGAGCAGCGGCCGACCGGTGGCCAGCACCCGGGCACGGCCCTCGCCCAACAAGGGGTTGCTGCCATCGGAGCGCTCGAGCAGCTCAACGGCGATGGCTCGCTTCGAGGTCACAAAAGCGAAGAACCGGTGCAGCCATGCCACCAGCACCTCGCCCGGCGTCTCCCCCACGATCGACCCGGCCGCGGCGCACAGGGCTTTGATCCGTTCGGCATACAGGGCTTCCAGGAGCTCGCGGCGGCTGGGGAAGTTGCGGTACAACGTGGCCATCCCCACGCCGGCACGGCGGGAGATCTCGGCCATCGACACCTCGGCATCAGGGTCGGCGAAGGCGGCATCGGCGGCCGCCAGGATCTTGCCGCGGTTGCGCTCGGCATCGGCACGTCTTGTCGGAGGCTGGACCTGGCTGGTGGACATGAGAACTCTAAGTGGACAGGTTATCCGATACTCTGTACAGTGAAACGGACAGGCTGTCCGCCTGCGGTTGCACCCCAACCTCTCGACCTGTCGTAACCACGGTGCGGCGGACCCACAAAGGAGATGTCCATGGACTACCGACCTCTCGGACGCACTGGCGTCACCGTCAGCCAGCTGTGCCTCGGCGCCATGATGTTCGGCGCCTTTGGCAATTCCGACCACGATGATGCGATCCGGATCATCCACAAGGCACTCGACGCCGGGATCAACGTCATCGACACGGCCGATGGTTACTCCTCGGGTGAGTCGGAGCTGATCCTGGGCAAGGCATTGGCCGGGGGACGTCGGGAGAAGGTGGTGCTGGCGGTCAAGTTCGGCGTTCCCTTCGGTGATCAGGATCCCAACCACCGCGGAGCGTCGCGGCGATGGATCACCGAGGCTGTCGAGGGCTCGCTCCGCCGGCTTCAGACGGACTGGATCGATCTCTACCAGGTGGGCGTCCCCGATCCCAGTACCGATATCGACGAGACCCTCGGCGCCCTCACCGACCTCGTGCGGGCCGGCAAGATCCGCTCCCTCGGCGCATCGAAGGTCCCGGCCTCTCAGGTCGTCGAGGCCCAGTGGATCGCCGATCGCCGTGGTCACGAGCGGTTCCGCACCGAACAGCCTCCCTACTCCTTGCTGACCCGGGCCATTGAATACGATCTGCTGCCCACCTGCCTGAGGCACGGGATGGGTGTCCTGGCCTACAGTCCTTTGGCCAGCGGCTGGCTTTCGGGTCACTACCGCAAAGGACGGGACATCAGTGGGCCAGGTTCGGCGGCGCGGTTGCAGCGCTGGCCAGGGCGCTTCGACCCCGACAACCCCGAAAATGCGGCCAAGTTCGACGCCGCCGACGCCCTAGGACTCCTGGCCGATGAGGCCGGGCTCACCCTGGTGCAGATGGCCGTGGCCTTCGCCGTTCGACACCCTGCAGTCACCTCCACCATCATCGGCCCGCGCACCATGGAGCACCTGGACAGTTATCTGGCGGCCGACGGGATTGAACTGTCGGACGACGTGCTCGACCGCATCGACGGGATCGTCCCGCCCGGGGTCACCGTCCACATGGTCGACAACATGTGGGACATCGGTACCTCAGCGCTCACTCCGGCTGCTCGTCGCCGCTAATCCAACCCGGGAAGGCCGCACGGACTCGGACCATGAACACGCCGGATTTCGTAGGATTCAACAACTGACCCCGGGGGTAAAGCGGGACGATGGCGACGTCCCGGGGGACCCACGTGAGGCAATTCTTGGTAACAGGTCGTACTGCTCTGGCGGTCATACTCACTATCAGCGTGTGGCTGGCCGTCAGCTTGGTGACCACCACCAGCAGTTCAGCGGCGACCACCAGCTTCACGGCCGTCGGCAGCGCGGAGCAGGTGTACGTGACCGGCCTGGGGCCATCGGCCCAGGCCTCGCTCATCAGCCCTGCGGGAAAGACTCTCGATACGCAGAAGGCGGACGCCCTCGGCGGGCTGCTGTTCCAAAAGGTCTCACCCGGCAAGGGCTACCGGGTCAAGGTGGCTTCGGACGGAAAGGAGTCGGCGCCGCTTACCGTGCACTCCGATGCCGCAGCACCGTGGGATCCGAGTATCTACGACCAAACGATCTCGGACAACGGCTACCAGTACCTGACCACCCGGGATGGGACCAAGCTGGCCATCGACGTCCACCCACCGACGAGCCCTGCCGGCGAGCCCGGCCTGCCGCCTGGCACTCCCCTACCGAAGGCGGGGACCGACTATCTTCCGCCGTACCCCACACTGATCGAATATTCGGGCTACGGGTATGCCGATCCGGCCGGACCGGAGAACGGGATCGCCATCTTGGCGAACCTCATGGGCTTCGCCGTGGTGGACGTGAACATGCGGGGGACCGGTTGCTCGGGCGGCGCCTTCAACTTCTTCGAGCCCCTGCAGAACCTCGACGGCTACGACGTCATCGAGACCATCGCCCATCAGCCCTGGGTCCTCGATCACAAAGTGGGGATGATGGGAATCTCGTACGGCGCCATCAGCCAGCTGTTCGTGTCGCAACTCGATCCGCCGGCCCTTGAGGCCATCTCACCGTTGTCGACCATCGATGCCACCGCATCGACCCTCTACCCCGGTGGAATCCTCAACACCGGCTTCGCCGTGGCGTGGGCCCAGCAGCGCCAGCAGAACGCCGAGCCGGCCGGACCCAACAGCGGGCAGGCCTGGGCGTATCAGCAGATCGAGGACGGCGACACCACGTGTGCCGCCAATCAGGCCCTCCATGGCGAAGCTTCGAACCTCATGGGCGAGGTGGACGCCAACCAGTACTACAACCCCGCGGTGGCCAATCCCTTGGACCCGGACACCTTTGTCAACAAAATCAACGTGCCGGTCTTTATGGCCTGCCAATGGGAGGACGAGCAGACGGGCGGACACTGCCCCGAGCTGGTCTCGCACTTCACCGGAACCAAGGAGAAGTGGTTCACCTTCACCAACGGCGCTCACATCGACTCACTCGATCCGGCCACCTTCGACCGATGGTACGACTTCCTCGAGTTGTTCGTGGCCCATCAGGCGCCCATCCTCAACTCGGCCGTCATCAAAGCGGCCGCGCCGGTCATCTACCAGGACGCCATGGGGACCCCGGATACCGACCCCATCACCCTGCCTCAGGATTCGATCCAGACCATCCCGACCTACAGCGCGGCCCTGACCGCCTTCAAACAGCTCCCGGAGATCCGGGTGCTGTTCGACAACGGCGCCGGTAAATCACCCACGGGCACTTCGAGTGCTGGAGACCCCTACCCCGGGTTCGAGAAGGACTTCTCCTCGTTTCCCATTCCGGGTACGACCGCTGAGACCTGGTACCTCGGCGCGGGCGGAACGCTTACCAGCAAGCCGCCGACCAGCTCGGAGATCAACTGGTACACCTCGAACGCCAAGGCCCTCCCGCTAACCGACTTCGGGACCAACACCAGTAGTGGCGGGTTGTGGGGCAACGCATCCCAGTGGTCATGGAACTGGGAGCAGAACCCCTCGGGTACCGCCGTCTCCTACGTTTCGGCTCCCTTGACCACCGACACCACTGTGATCGGTGGCGGTGCCGTCGATCTGTGGGTGCGATCGTCGACTCCCGACGTGGACCTTCAGGCAACCATCAGCGAAGTCCGTCCTGACGGGAACGAAACGTTCGTCCAGGACGGCTGGATTCGTGCCAGTGAACGAAAGCTGTCTACGGGGACCGACAACGAGTTCGACACGGCGAGCACGGTGCTCGACCCCATCCCCAGCTTCACCAAGGCCGATGCGGCGCCCATGCCGGCAAACCAATTCGTAAAGGTGGTCATTCCGCTCTACTACGAGGGGCACGTGTACCGCGCCGGGTCGAGAATTCGCGTGACCATCTCCGCCCCCAACGGAACGGAGCCCGTCTGGTCGTTCGCCCACACGGTCCCGAAGGGGACGGGGAAGGTGTCGATCACTCTCTCCCCGTCCATGCCGTCGAGCCTCGTTCTGCCGGTCGTTCCGGGCGTAACGGTTCCGACCGCGCTACCTGCGTGCCCGAGCCTGCGCAACGAGCCTTGCCGCACTTATCAACCGACCGTCAACAGTGTGGCCACTCAGTGAGCAAGGAGCGATGACGGGACCGACCGGGAGCACCCGACCCCGTCGTCCGACCCGGTGACGACGGGACGGCGGTCCCCCGCTCGTTACGACGGGCAGGTGGCGGTGGTCACCGGTGCCTCGTCGGGTATCGGCCGAGCAGTGGCCGTGACCCTGGCTCAGCGAGGCGCGACCGTTATCGGACTGGCCCGTCGGCGGGGCCTGCTCGAAGAGGTCCGGGCCGAGCTGGTGGCCACCTCGCCGAGGAGCGATACCGAGGTCTGTGATGTGGGCGACAACGATGCCTTCCGACACTCGTTGAACCGCCTCGAGGCCGAACGGGGACGGATCGACATCCTGGTCAACAACGCCGGAATCGATCTCCCCCTGCGTGCAGAAGACGGGGACGACGAGGCGGTACGCCAGGTGTTCGACGTCAACTTCTTCGGGGTGGTGGCCGGAACGCTGGCCGTGCTTCCAGGCATGGTCCACCGCCGGGTGGGGATCGTGGTGAACGTGTCCTCGGACACTGCCCGCGCCCCCGAGCCGGGCCAGGGCGCCTATGCCGCATCAAAGGCCGCCGTATCTGCCTTCACCGACTCGATGGCGCACGAAGTGGCGACATCCGGAGTCCACCTCCATGTCCTCTACCCCGGCTGGGTTCCCACGGCCATGGGGCTGTCCGGGGCCGACGACGATGTGCCGCTCCCACCGAAGATGGTGCGGCGAACCGCGGATGGAGTGGCGACTCTCCTGGCCGACCGGATGGGTGGCCCCAAAGTCGACATCAACGCCGCCCACCTGCCGCTCCTGGCCCCGATGGTTCGAACAGTCGCCCCGATCTCCTACCAAAAGGCCATGCGTCGGCTGGCCAGCGCGAATTGAAGGCGGCAACACCCCAATGGGAGGAGGTGGACGATGGTACGAGGCGAGGGTACGACGGTGGCTCGAGGTGTGAGCCCGGAGGAGGCCTTTGACTTCGTGCTGGACCCGGCGCAGTACACCAAGGCTGACACCAAGATGGTCTGGGTCACGAAGCTGGCTGACACGCCCGACGGAATGTTGGCTCGAGAGGACGGGAAGTTCCTGGGGAGGTTCCGAGGATCGGTTATCACCCGCTACCGCTGGGAGCGGCCGAGCCACATCGACGTGGTGCTGGAGCACGGCGTACCGAAGAGCCTGCATGCCTGGTTCGACATCGAGGCGGTCGAAGGTGGGACCCGGATCCGCCACGTCGAGGAGCTGGACCTCGGGTACGGTCCACTCGGATGGGTGCATGACTGGGCGGCGGGAGGATGGTTCGCCCGCTCGGTGACCGCCGAGGTGGCCGAGATCGGTCGCCTGCTGGAGTCCGGCGAGCGCGGGCGAGCAAGTGCCGGGGCACAGTGAGTCAAAAGGGCACGGTGATCCGTGGATGAGGACTCTGCCCCGGCCTTCCTCTACAAGGACATCAAGAAGTCCGTGAGCAGCTCGTTGACCCGGTCAGGCTGCTCCTGCTGCACCCAGTGACCGCAGCCCGGGAGGATATGGCTGCCGCGCAGGCCCGGCAATGTCTCGGGGTAGCGGGCGATGGCACCGGCCCCCCAGATGGTCGGTCCGTCCTTCTCGCCCCCGATGAACAGCGACGGGACATGGATCGGCATGCCACGCCAAGCGGTGAGGTCTGTCCAGTCCCGGTCCACGTTGCGATAGCGGTTGAGCGGACCCCGAAACCCGGACCGCTCGAACTCCGCAGTGTAGAAATCCAGGTCGACTTGGGTCAGCCACCCGGGGAGCTGCTCGGGGATCACAAAACGATCACGTAACATCTTGCCTTTGGGGACGGTGAACGGGGCGCCACCATCGGCTGGACGCACCGCGTCGCCTGAGGCGCCGGCATAGAAGCCCAGCAACCACGAGCGTACGTCCAACTCGGCTTCAGCCTCGGCTCGTCCCGGTGCCTGGAAGTAGTTGATGTAAAACTCCCCTTCGTCGGGAGGGGCCATGGCGGCAAACACCTCCGTCGGACGCCGACCACCCGGTGGGCTGTAGGCCACACTCAGCAAGCCGACCCCGGTGAACACATCGGGACGCAACAGGGCGGAGGTGGCCGCTATGGGCGAGCCCCAATCGTGTCCCACGACGATGGCCGTCTCCTCCCCCAGCGCTTGCACCACTCCCACGTTGTCGGCCACGTGGTTCACCATGCCGTAGGCCTCGATCTCCAGCGGCTTGGACGAACGGCCGTAACCGCGGACATCGATGGCCACGGCGCGGTAGCCGGCTTCGGCCACGGCCGGGAGCTGATGACGCCACGAGTACCACGACTCTGGAAAGCCGTGCACGAACAGGACCAGCGGCCCCTCCCCCTCCTCGACCAGGTGGATGCGGGTTCCGCGGGCGTCGACGGTCTGATGCCTCATGATCCGTAGCGTAATTCCGTGCCGCCCGCGGGCCCGAACCCGGGCCAGAATCTGGCCGGACCGGTTACGCCCCGACCCGACGTAGCGCTTCCCTGGTCAGCTCCTCGACGCGCGGATACCCGTCGATGGCCATGGTCAGATCGGTCTCGGCCAGCAGGCAGTGCAGCACATGCTCGATCCCTGCCTGGCCGCCGATGGCCAGTCCGTAGGCGTAGGGCCGGCCGATGGCCACCGCTGATGCCCCCAGGGCCAACGCCTTCATCACATCCGGACCGCAGCGGACTCCGGAATCGAAGATGACCTCCACGTCCGGGCCCACGGCATCGACCACTCCGGGCAGGCATTCGAGTGCCGGTAGCCCGCCATTGGCCTGACGGCCGCCGTGCGTCGAGCAGTAGATACCATCGACGCCGGCATCGACGGCCCGGCGGGCATCGTCGGGATGACAGATTCCCTTGAGCACCATCGGCAACGTGGTCAGGGAGCGCAGGCGGGTGAGGTCATCCCAGTTCAGGCCGGGGTTGCCGAAGATCGCCGCCCACACCGCCGCCGCGGCCAGCGGGTCCTCCTCTGGCGCCACTTTGAGCTTGGCCCGGAATACGGGGTCGGACATGTAGTTGGCCAGGCACAACCCACTGAGTTGCGGGAAGCTGCCGATCGACAGGTCACGGGGGCGCCACCCCAGGCTCAGGGTGTCCAAGGTCACCACGATGGCGGAGAAGCCCGCTGCCTCGGCCCGGCGCACAAAACTCTCCGTCAACTCGTCGTCGTTCGGTGGGTACAGCTGAAACCAGCCGGGCGTGTCCCCAAACTCCGCGGCCACCTGCTCCATGGGGTCCTGGGTGAGGGTGGAGGCGATCATCGGCACCCCACTGGCCGCGGCGGCGCGGGCGGTCACCAGATCGCCATGACCGTCGGGGTCGCAGATACCGATGACCCCGATCGGCGCCAGCATCAACGGGGTCGGGAAGCGGACCCCGAACAGTTCCACCGACAAGTCGCGCTGGCTGGCACCCGCCAACATCCGGGGCATCACCCCCCATCGGTCGAAGGCGCTGACGTTGGCCCTCTGGGTGCGTTCGTCACCGGCGCCGCCGGCCACGTACGACCAGATGGCCTCGGGCATGGTCGCCTCGGCGCGCCGCTCGAGCTCGGCGAACGACATGGGGAGCTCGGGACGCTCGCCCGACAGCCCATTGATGTAGATGGCTAACTGCCAGTCGCCGAAGTTGGTCATGACTGCTCCCCTCATCGCTGAGTGGTTCTGATGATAAGGGCGATCCATCATCCGAAGTCGCTCCGGTCACTCTGGATGGCGACGTGGTCAGCGAAGCCACCTCGGATCCGGTCCGGGCCGTCCGGCTCCAGAAGCCCACCCTCGGACGGACCGGCCGGAGTCGCTCAGACCATGTCGTCAGACCATGAGGTGGGCGGCCCGGGCGGCCAGGGTGGCCAGGGTGAGGGTGGGACCGTACCCCGCCGAGGTGACGAACACCGACGAGTCCGCCACCACCACGTTCTCCAGTTTGTGGAGTCGGCCCTGCGGGTCGACCACCGAGGTGGCCGGATCCGTTCCCATCCGCGCCGTGCCCATGTTGTGCCGGCTCTCGGGGATGGCCTCCGGTGAGGAGGCGTTGCCGGTGCCGGGCGAGGTGGTGGCCGCGGCCCACTCCGACCCCATCTCCTTCAAGATGGCCCGGAGCCTCGGTCCGTAGTGCGCTGATGCCGCCAGCTCGTGGCGACCGGGCCGGTAGGTGATGCGGGCCACCGGAAAGCCCCGGACGTCCCGGATCGTCGGGTCGAGGTCCACCCGGTTTCCGGAGTAGGGGAGGTCCTCGCCTTGCATGATGAAGGCCCACAGCCGCTTGCGGATGGCCGAATCGGCCATGGCCGCGGCGTGATACTCACCCCAGGGCATGTGCTTGGCCTCCATGATGGGGAGACCGGCCCCGCTGTGCTCGACCATGCCGCCACGCAACCACGGCAGCCCGGCCTCCGACGCGGCGGCCCGGGTGGCGTCGTCGCCCACGATCATGTCGTCGTGGACGTGGGTCACCGACCTCCCGCGCTCGGCATAGGTCCGGTACGGCATGGACCCGGCCACGATGGTCTGGAAGTGGGTCATCAGATACCGGCCCAGCAACGGGTGGTCGAGTTCGGACAGCATCAGCAGCCGGGGCGTCTCGACGGCCCCGGCGGCCAGCACGACGTGGCGGGCGTCCATCGATCGCCGGGTGCCGTCGGGACCGATCAGGTCCACCCCGGTGGCACGGCGGCCGTCGTGGCGGATCTTCGACACGAACGTCTCGGACAGGAGCTCGGCCCGACCACTGGCCATGGCCCGCAACAGCATGGCGATCGGATCGCCCTTGGCGTGGATGGGGCAGCCGAAGTAGGCACAGAAGCCACAGTTGTTGCAGGCCGGCCTGCCATCGTAGGGAATGCTGTTGGCCGCGGTGGGAGCCGGATAGGGGTGGTACCCCAGGCGCTCGGCGGCCGCCGAAGACTGCAGAGCGCCGTACATCGGGGCCCCAGACGGCATGGGGAAGGGCCCCGATCGGGGGGCGGCGAAGGGATTGGCGCCGTCGGTGCCTGCCACCCCGATGGCCCGCTCCACTTCGGCGTAGTAAGGCTCGAGCTCGTCGTAACCCACCGGCCAATCGGCTACGTCGGCGTCCGGTTGGGGGCCCAGCTCGGAGAGAAGGCGGAAGTCGTCGGGCCGGAAGCGGGGCACTTTGCCGTCGGCGTGGGTCCCGCCTCCCCCGACCGTCGAGGGGACCGAGTTGACCTCCCCGACATGGGTGCGGTCACCGTCCTCCTCCCGGGTGCGAAAGGTGCGGGGCTCGATCAGCGGGTCGGGGCCGAGGAAGTGGCGGCTGAGGAATTTGATCTCGTCGTTCGAGTAGTCGAACGCCGGGCGGCTCAGGTCCTCGGGGTCCAGCAGATGATTGCGGCCTTTCTCCACGATGGTGACGGTCCATCCGGCTGCGGTCAGGACGTCGGCTGCGGTGGCCCCGCCGGGTCCGGAGCCGATGATCACGGCGTCGACGGTCATGAGGCCGATGCCTCCGGGGCCGATACCTCGGCGTCGGTGAAGCCGCGGGGCTGCACGTCGCCGTCGAAGTCGATGGCCCTCCAACCGACCAGTTGGCGGTTCCCGCCGTACTCGGGAGGCCCGTACATTCCCTCGCAGACATGGCCGTAGAGCACGTCGGTAAAGGCGGTGTCGTTCCGCAGTCGCTCAGCCTGCTCAGTGGGGCCGAGCTGGCGGAAGTCGGCGCCCAGTGCGGCCAACCCGTCGCGATAGATCTGCTGGAGGCCGACGACCGGTCCGTTGAACTCGCGCTCCGGCTTTCCGGCCGAGCCCTCGATGCGGGTCCGCCAAGCCAGTTCGTCGAGGGCGGAGAGCGGATGGAACCGGGAGAAGGCGTCCGCCCCCCCGAAACGCCCCGAGGTGGGACCACGGGCCCAGATCCTCGGGGGGTCGACGCTGAAGGCACCGAGCAGCCCGTCGATGTACTCGGGCACACCGGCTGCCGTGGCGCCGGGATTGCCGGCGCCGGGCGGGATCATCCGTTCACAGGCCGCAGCCAGCGTCTCAAACTCGTCGTCGTTCAACCACATGGGCATGCGGGGACCCTAACAACCACTACGTCGCCGGTGGGCCGGGTGCGCTCAGGCGGGGGTGAACACGACAGGCAGGGCGATGGGTGAACGGAAGGCGAATCCCTTGATGTGGAGGTCCTGGTCCGGTGCCGGGGCCAATCGCATATCCGGCAGTCTGTCCAACAAGGTGTTCATGGCCACCCTGGACTCCATCCGGGCCAGGTGCATGCCCAGGCACACGTGGACGCCGAAGCCGAAGCCCACGCTCTGGCGCGAGGCCCGGAAGATATCGAACAGCTCGGGGTGCTCGTACTTGCGCTCGTCGCGGTTGGCCGATCCCAGCAGCAGGGCCACGTCGGCGCCCTTCTCGACCGGCACGCCGGCCAACTCGGTGTCGCGCATGGCCCGGCGCAGGATGACCGTGACCGGCGGCTCCCAGCGGAGCGTCTCCTCGAAGGCGTCGGCCAGCAACGCCCTGTCGTCCTTCACCGCCTGGAACTGGTCCGGGTTGGTCAGCAGGCCGTACAGCAGGTTGCCCGTGGCCCGATAGGTGGTCTCCACTCCGGCGGGCAGCAGGAGGCGCAAGAAGGAGTAGATCTCCTCGTCCTCGAGCCTCCGGCCGTCCACCTCGGCCACCAGGAGCTCGCTGATCAGGTCGTCGGCCGGATGGCTGCGTCGCTCGTCGAGCACGGCGGCGAAGTAGTCACGCAACGCTTCGGAGGCGGCGGTGCCCCGCTCCCAGTCGGAGGCCACGCTGGTGATGGCGATGGCCCAACGCTGGAAGGAAGGGAAGTCCGAGCGGGGCAGGCCGAGGATCTGGGCGATGACCTGGACCGGGAAGTTGAAGGTCAGCTCCTGGACCAGGTCCGCCTCACCGAGCCCGGCGAAGCCGTCGATGAGCTCGTTGACTACCCGCTGTACCAGGTCGCCCTCCCACTGCAGGAGGACCTTGGAGCGGAAGGTCGGCGAGACCAGAGCCCGGTGCAGCCGGTGCTCGGGTTCGTCCATCTGCAGGATGGTCCGTCCCATCACCGCACCCATGATCCCCTCGTAGACGGTGGACGAGTACGTCTCGTTGTCCTTCAGGACCTGGACCGCCTCGTCGAATCCGAACACCGTGACCGGCTGGGGCTTGTTGGGGTCGACCTCATCGGCCCCGTCGCCCAGGTCGACCGGGCCCACGTGGACCGGGCTCTGGCCCCGCAGCTCGGCCATCCGCGGGTACGGGTCCCGGATGTTGCCCGACACCGTGTCCTGCAGCTCGAACGGGTCGAACGGGGCCGGAGCTACCAACTCGTCGACGGCCCTCGTGCTTGCTGTGGTCATGGTTCCACTTCCTCGCCTCGGCAGGGTGCGCTTGTGCTCCGGTATCATATATCAAACGTTTGTTCGAAGGCCAGAGCCCCCCCGATCGCCACCGCAGGCCCCTCCAGCGGCCACAATGGAGTGGTGAGCCCTCCCCCTGATCGTGAGCCTGTGTCCCGTCCCGCCGGGTCGACCCAGCGTCAGCACATCCTCCGGACGGCGCTCTCCCTTATGGCTACCCAAGGTGTCGACGGGACGAGTATGAGAAACCTGGCAACGGCCACCGGCCTGAACGTGGCCTCGCTCTACCACTACTTCCCGTCCAAGCGCGAGCTGCTGGTGGCGGTGCTCGAGGAGCGGGGGTTCATCGACGACCTGACTGCCGCCAGCGCCACGTCGCTCTCCCAGGATCCCACGTCCAGCCTGGCGGACCTCTTGGACGACATCCTCCAATCGATGTTGGAGGTGGAGGACTTCGTGCGCCTCATGCTGGGGGAGGTGATGCCGCGGTGATGACACCGCCTACTCGGTGGGAACCGAACTCTTCGCGGCCTTCCAGGACTCTCTCGAACACTCCCTCCGAGAGGGGGATCCCCCGCTGTGTCCACCGGGGGAGGAGGCCGCCCTGGCCAGGATGCTCCGCACCCTGCTGGTCGGGCTGTTCTTCGAGCACGTGGCCGGGGTGCTCGCCGATGGTCAGGATCCGGCCCTGGTGTTCCGGGCCCGGGCCGAGGAGTTCGCCCAGCTGCTGGAGCAGCGATCGAGGTGATGGGGAGGTCGCCCATCGTCTCCACTCCCCCGTTCGCCCCCGGGACCTTGGGGCCACTGCCCCGTCCAGACGACCAGTTCCTCTGGGACCCGGAGAAGCAGGCCATGGGCCTGGAGCAACGGAGAGAGCTCCAGAACGAGCGCCTCCGGACGTTGGTCCAGCGCATCTTCGACGGGCCGGTGACGCTCTTCCGGGACAAGTTGGTGGCAGCCGGAGTGGAGGCGGCCGGAGCCATCGCCACGGTCGACGACCTGGCCGGGGTGCCGCTCACCGTCAAGCAGGACCTGAGGGACTCGGAGGCCGCCTCCCCACCCTGGGGTTCCTACCGTTTCACCGATCCGCGGCGGGCGGTGCGACTGGGCACCTCGACCGGGACCACCGGCCAGCCCACCATCACGGTGTGGACCCGGCACGACCTGTGGGTCGAGTATGAGTCAGGCGCCCGCAACTGGTGGCGCATGGGGTACCGCCCCGGCATGATCGTGACCCACGCCCACCCGGCCTACCTCTACGGCGGTGGGGTCATGCTCCAGGGGACCTACGAGTACCTGGGCCTCTTGTCGCTGTGGGTACCGCCCCCCGACACCGACGAGCTGGCCGAACAGGCCGTCCGGTTCTGGACCCGGGTCACCCCGGACATCCCCTTCATGGGCTTTGCCACCGGGCGGTTCCTCGAGGTGGCCGGCAAGCTGGGCATCCCCTTGGAGGAGGCGGGGCTGACCGGGCTCAAGGCCCCTCCCGGCTTCGGACTGGGCCGGGGCGGCATGCCTCTCATGACCGCCGGCGCCGAGTGCTACGCCTACGTCGGCGGCCCGTGCGGTCAGTCGCCCGGGGCCCACATCCACGAGGACTGGGCCGTGGTGCAGGCCGTCGACCCCGCCACCGGACGGGAGGTCCCCGACGGGGAGTGGGGCAATCTCACCGTGACCACCCTCGACCGGGACAACGGGCTGCTCCGCTACGACCTGGAGGAGGCCTGCGCCATCCTGCGGGAGCCGTGCCCGTGCGGCGAGACCTCCATCCGGGGACTGTGGGGAGGCCGCTTCGCCGATCTGTTGAGCTGCCAGGGCACCCGCTTCCAGCTCTCCGAGCTCGAGGCGGTCCTGCGGAGCGAAAAGCTGGTGGCCCAACCCTCGCTGGAGTACCAGATCACCCGGCACGACGGCGGCCCGGGCCCGCTCGAGGTCCGGGTGGAGGTGGCCACCGACGATCCGGTGAGGCAGGGCCAGGTTGCCGAGCGGGTGACCGGGGCCATCGCCGAGGCCCTCGGGGTCCGGGCCTCGGTGGAGCCGCTGGCCCGGGACACCCTGCCGCGGGCGGGGTACAAGGCCAAACGGGTGGTCGACCCGGACTGAGCTGGGACGGAGCAGCTACTGAGCTATCGGAGTGGGGCGATGACCTCCTGGCCGAAGGCGGCCAGGGTCTCGGGCGGAGCGAAGTCGGTGAACCAGGTGTAGATGCGCTCCACGCCCTGGCCCCGGAGGGCGGCCATCCGCTCGACCAGCTCGGCGGCGCTGCCGGCCACGTGGGCCTCCTGGCCCATCCGGCCGAACCGCCGGCCGGCGGTCCCGATCACCTCGGAGCGTCGGCTCCCGTCGGTCACCAGCGTCACCAGCAGCTGGACCGAGACCCGGGCCCGGCCGGCGTCGGGCCGGGCCTTGGCCATGCGGTCCAACTGATGGAGGGGCACGTTCCACCAATCGGCGTAACGCTCCACCAGCTTCATGGTGGCCGGACCGGTGCCTCCGATCACGATGGGGATCCGGGTGCGGGGGACGGGAAGCTGGCGCCCGCCCTCGACCTGGAAGAACCGACCCTGGTACTCGACGGGCTCGCCCGACCAGAACCGGGACAGCAGTTCGAGGGTCTCACCCAGGCGCTCGACCCGTTGGGCCCCGGAGTGCGACCCGAAGCCGAAGGTCTTCAGCTCGGCCGGGGTCGAACCCGACCCGATGCCCAGCTCGAACCGTCCGCCGGAGAGGTGGTCGAGGGTCACCGCCTGGCGGGACAGCACGGCCGGATGCCGGAAGCCGTCGCACAGCACCAGGTGGCTGAGCCGGAGCCGCTCGGTGGTGGCGGCCAGCCAGGTGGCGGCGGTGAACGCCTCGAACATGGGCTGGTCCAGGGCACCCGGGGGCGCCAGATGGTCCATGAGGGCCAACCCGTCGAAGCCCGAGGCCTCGGCGGCCCGAGCCCGGCCCTCCAAGGCACCCGGGTCCAGCCGCAGCTGGGGGAGGAAGAGGTGGAACTCCGGACCCCCGTGAGCCGGCGTCGGGAGTACCGGATGGTCCTCCGAGCCTTCCCCTTCAGGCACGGTCAGGCCGGTCGGATGAGGGTGGAGGCCAGGCTGTGCCACTGGTGGCTGGTCCCACCCATCAGCACCTCGTTCTGCTTGGCCCGTTTGAACAGGAAGTGGGCGTCGTTGGCCCAGGTGAATCCCACTCCCCCGTGGACCTGGATGTTGTCGCCGGTCACCCGCACCGCGGCCTCGGCGGCGTAGGCCGCAGCCATCTCGGCTGAACGCGACCGCTCAGGCGCCCCGGTGTCCGAGGCCCAGGCGGCGAAGTGGACGCCGGCCCTGGCCATCTCCAGCGAGTGGTACATGTCGACGATCCGGTGCTTGACCGACTGGAACGAAGCGATGGGGCGATCGAAGACCACCCGCACCTTGGCGTACTCCACGGCCTCGTCCAGGGCCCGGTGGCTCACCCCCACCAGCTCGGCGGCCAGGCCCACCGACACGTCGTCGAGAACCCGGCGCCACAGCACCGTCTGATCGCCCAGCGGCCCGAGCGGCTCCACCGGCTCCTCGTCGAGGACCAGGCGAGCCAGCTTGCGGGTGGGATCGAGGGTCGGCACCGCCTCGGCCTTGGGATTTCTGAGCAGGAACGACCGGATGCCGTCTTCGGCCAGGGCCACCACGATGACCCAGTCGGCGGTGTGGCCGTCCATCACCACGGGCTTGTGCCCGGAGACCACCCAACCCGACCCCTTGCGCCGGGCCCGGGCCCGCACCGTGCCGAGCGGGTGCCCGTGGCCCTGCTCCTGGAGGGCCACGGTGCCACGCTGCTGGCCCGACGCCAGGTCCTCCAACAGGGCATCGGCCCCGAGGGCGCGGGCCGCCAGGGTGGCCAGGACCGAGGAGGAGAAGAACGGGCCCGGCAGGGGGACCCGACCCATCTGCTCGAGGATCACGCACATCTCGAGCAGGCCGGCCCCTTCGCCGGGCACCAGCATGGCCGTCCAGCCCAGGGAGACCAACCGGTCCCAGAGCTCCGGCGTGACCCCGTCGGGGTCGTCGGCCAGCTGCCGCAGGGTGTCATCCCCCACCTCCCCCATGGCGCGCTTGGCTACGTCTTGCAAGGCGAGTTGTTCGGCATCGAACGTGAAGTCCACGGTCCACCCCCGGAGTGGTGTTGCTGATATTGGCTCTTATGGTGGCTGCAGTGTAGATCCCTGACGCCGACGTCAGCAGCGGAAACTCTCCGCGGCTATTGTCCAGGGCCGTGGACTTCGCTCTGGCCCCCGAAGATGAGGCATTCCGCGACGAGTTGCGGGCGTGGCTCGACGAGTACCTGCCGCCCTTCCTGGCCAGCGAGGAGCTGACCGACGACTCCTCCCTCTCGGGCGAGAAGTCCCAGGCCCGCCGGGCCGCCTGGCAACGGCTGCTCAACGGGGGCCGGTGGGCTGCCGTGGGCTGGCCCGAGGAGTACGGCGGCCGCAATGCCACCGCCATGCAGCGCATCATCTACTCGGAGGTCATGGCCGAGTACCGGACGCCCGGGCTGTTCAACCCCAACGGGCTGTGGCAGATCGGCCCCATGATCATCGCCTGGGGCACCGACGAGCAGAAAGAGCGGTGGCTGCCCTCGATCCTGGATGCCACCGACCACTGGTGCCAGGGCTTCTCCGAGCCTGACGCTGGCAACGACCTGGCCAACCTCCGGACCTCCGCCATCTGGGACGGTGACGCCTACGTGGTCAACGGCCAGAAGATCTGGATCTCCACCGCCCACCTGGCCCGGTGGGGGCTGTTCCTGCTCCGGACCGATCCCACCGCCATCGAGCGGGGCGCCAAGCACGAGGGCATCACCGCCTTCATCGTGGATCTGCACACGCCGGGCATCGAGGCCCGTCCCATTCGGGACATGGCCGGCGAGGAGATGTTCAACGAGGTCTTCTTCAACGACGCCGTGATCCCCCTCGACAGCCGCCTGGGCGGGGAGGGCGAGGGATGGATGGTGGCCATGGGTACCCTCGGCCACGAGCGGGTGGGCATCGCCGGTCAGATCTCGATCCTGGCCGCTGACCTGCACGCCATGGTGACCGCGGCCCGATCGGTCAACCCGGGGGCCCTCGAGGACCCTTCGATCCAGGATCGCCTGGCCCGGGCCTGGACCGACATCGAACTGGCCCGGCTCCTCTCCTTGCGGGCCCTGAGCAAGATCATCAAGGGCGAGAAGAACTGGCCTGAGGTCCCCTTTGCCAAGCTCCAGTGGTCGGCGCTGGCCCAGACCCTGGCGGCCCTCTCGGTCGACCTGCTCGGACCGGCCGGCGTGTTGGCCCGCGGCGGCCCCGACTCGGTGGACCGGGGCAAGTGGACCCGGCACTACGCCTTCCAGCGCTACAGCACCATCGGGGGTGGCTCGACCGAGGTGCAGAAGAACATCATCGCCGACCGGGCCGTGAAGCTCCCCGGCCAAGCCCGCCTGTCCTGACGTGGCGGTCGATCCCCGTGCCCCGTGCCTGATCGGCGCGGCCCGCCGGACCTGGCACGAGGAACCGGCCCCCGAGCCCCTCGACATGTGGGAGCAGGTGGCGCGGGAGGCTGCCGACGACGCCGGAAGCCCTGACGCCCTCAAGCAGGTCCAGAGCCTCCAGGTGGTGTACTGCCAGTCGTGGGAGTACGACGACCCCTGCGCCCGGCTGGCCGAGCGGCTGGGCGCCGACCCGGCTGACCGCTCCTACTCGGGACTGGGCGGATCGGTGCCGGTCAAGCTGGTGGCGGAGGCCGCGGCTGCCATGGCCCAGGGACGCCAGGACCTGGCCCTGGTGGTCGGGGGTGAGGCGTTGGCCACCCGTCGCCACCTGGCCGAACCGGAGTGGTCCTACCCGCCGACGGAGAGCCAGCCCTTCCCCTTGACCCTCGACCGGCAGGAAGCGGCCAACGGCATCTACCAGGCCTACCTGACCTTCGCCCTCCTCGACACCGCCCGGCGGATCCACCGCGGCGAGACCATCGCCGATCACCGGGCCCACCTCGGGCAGTTGCTGGCCCCGATGTCCGAGGTGGCGGCGTCCCAGCCGGAGCATGCCTGGTTCCCGACGGCCCGGAGTGCCGACGAGATCACCACCCCGTCGCCCACCAACCGGATGGTGTCCACCCCCTACACCAAGCTGATGACCGCCATCATGGATGTGGACATGGCCGCCGCCGTGCTGGTCGCCACCGCCGAGCGGGCCGATGCCCTGGGCGTCCCCGCCGATCAGCGGGTCTACCTCCGCGGGTACGGAGCGGCCGACGAGCCGTCCACCATGGCGGCCCGGCCCGAGCCGTGGCGCTCACCGGCCATGGAGTCGGCCATGCGCTCCGCCCTCGGGTCTCTCACCGTCGACCAGGTGGCCCACCTCGACCTGTACTCGTGCTTCGCCGGCTCCTTGTCCTTCGCCCGGGACGCCCTCGGGATCGAGGACGGTCGCACCCTCACCGTCACCGGAGGCCTTCCGTACCACGGGGGCCCGGGAAGCAACTACGACACCCACGCGCTGGCGGCCATGGTCGAGCGACTCCGCCGCGACCCGGACTCCTTGGGCCTGGTCAGTGGCGTCGGCATGCACATGACCAGCCACAGCGCCCTGGTGCTGTCCACCCGACCCGGGCCGACCTCCGACGGATGGCCGGCCGCACCGGACCCGTTGGCTTCGCCGCCCGCCGAACCCACGGTCCCCGTGGCCACCGACGCGGCCGGTCCGGCCGAGGTCATCGCCTACTCCACCGTCTACTCCCGTGAGGGACCCGACTGGACCGCCCTGATCTGTGACCTTCCCGACGGAGCGCGCTGCTACGCCCGGCTGGAAGAGCCCCCGGCCGCGGACGAGGAACTCGCCGGGGTGACCGTCACCGTGGAGCCCGGTCCCCGACGAGCGACCACGGCGCACCGGTGACCGCGGCCCCTCCTACCATCGGCCCGGGGTCCCAGGGCCAAGAGGTAATGGCATGAGAGCAGAAGACCTCATCCTGGTCAGCGTCGACGACCATGTGATCGAGCCTCCGGGCATGTTCGACGGCCGCCTGCCCGCCCGCTATCAGGACCGGGCCCCGACCCTGGTCCACCGGGACGACGGCACCGACTACTGGCACTACGACGGCAGCGAGATTCCCAATGTGGGCCTGAATGCCGTGGTAGGCCGCCCACCCGAGGAGTACGGGATCGAGCCCAGCTCCCTGGCCGAGATGCGCACCGGGTGCTACGACGTGCACGAGCGGGTGCGGGACATGAGCGCCAACGGTGTCCTCGGCTCGATGTGCTTCCCCTCGTTCCCCCAGTTCTGCGGCCAGCTGTTCGCCCGCCGGGCGGCCACCGACCCCGACGAGGCCCTGGCCATGATCCGGGCGTACAACGACTGGCATGTCGAGGGGTGGTGCGGCGCCGAGCCCGGCCGCTTCATTCCCCTGAGCCTGCCGGTCCTGTGGGATCCCGACCTGGCCGCGGCCGAAGTCAGGAGGATGGCGGCCGTCGGTTGTCACGCCGTTACCTTCTCGGAGAATCCTGCCAAGTTGGGGTGGCCATCGCTGCACAGCGACCACTGGAACCCCTTCTGGACGGCGTGCGCCGACGAGGGGACGGTGGTGTGCATGCACCTGGGATCGTCGTCGGAGCTCATCATGACGTCGGCCGACGCCCCCATCGACGTGATGATCAGCCTGCAACCCATGAACATGGTCCAGGCCGCCGCCGACCTGTTGTGGTCCCCGGTGCTCCGCACCTACGGGGATCTGCGATTCGCCCTCTCCGAAGGCGGCATCGGATGGATTCCCTATGCCCTCGAGCGCATCGACTATGTGTACCAGCACCATCACGCCTGGACCGGGCAGGACTTCGGAGACCAGCTGCCGAGCCAGCTGTTCAAGGAGCGGGTGATCACCTGCTTCATCGACGACGCCTTCGGGGTCGACAACCGTCGCTACCTCAACATCGACAACATCACCTGGGAGTGCGACTACCCCCACTCCGACTCCACCTGGCCGCAGTCACCCGAGATGTGCATGAAGTACCTGGGGGACGTGCCCGACGACGAGATCGACAAGATCACCCACGCCAACGCCATGCGTCACTTCCAGTTCGACCCCTTCGCCCTGCGGCCGCGGGAGTCCTGCACGGTGGGCGCCCTGCGGGCCGAAGCATCCACGGTCGACACCTCGATCGTGTCCCGCCGCCGGAACCCCGTGGAACCCCGCTCCGGAATCGTCGACCTGGGCACGGTGGCCCGGGCCTTCGACCGGATGGGCGAGCCCGGGGACGACGACTAATCGCCGAACAGGAGAATCAGCATGCCCATCCACTTCGAGACCGGCGACGATCACATCGTCACCATCACCATCGACCGCCCCGAGGCCCGCAACTCGCTGGACATGGAGCACTTCGCCCAGCTCCGCATGGCCTGGGAGCGGTTCGGGGACGACGACGACGCCTGGGTGGCCGTGATCACCGGGGTGGGGCCGGACTTCTGCGTGGGTGCCGACCTCAAGACCTACATCCCCCAGATCACCGCGCTCTCCGCCCGCATGCAGGAGGAGGGCGCCATGGAGATCGACGGCTACCGCCTCGATGACGGGACCAAAGCGGTGCTCCGCAACGTCAAGCTGTACAAGCCGATCATCGCCGCCGTCAACGGCACCTGTGTGGCCGGAGGCATGGAGATGTTGGGTGGCTGTGACCTCCGGGTGGCAGCCGACACCGCCACCTTCGGCGTCCTCGAGCCCAAGCGGGGCCTGTTCGCCGGAGGTGGGACCACGGTCCGACTTCCCCGGCAGATCCCCTACCCGGCGGCCATGGAGCTCTTGTTGTGCGCCGACCGGCTGTCGGCCCGGCGGGTGTACGAGATGGGACTGCTCAACGAGGTGTGCCAGCCCGACGCCGTCATGGGCCGGGCCTATGAGTACGCCCGCCGTATCACCGCCAACGGCCCCTTCGCCGTGCGCAAGACCAAGGAGTCGGTCATCCGGGGACTGGCCGTCGACATGAAAGAGGCCTACCGGATCGAGTCGTCCATCTCGTCCGAGGTGTTCTCCAGCGAGGACGCCAAAGAGGGCCCCCGGGCCTTCGCCGAGAAGCGCACCCCGGAGTGGAAGAACCGCTGAGGGCCCCGGGTAAGGCCGTCGGGCCGGACTACGCCGTGCTCGACTGGGAGCCCTGGCTCACCGCAGCAGCTTCGAACTGACGGAGGCTGATCACCTGGCTGGTGGGCGGCGCGTTGATCGACACCGGGACGCCGTAGTTGGTGAGGTCCTCGTTCACCGCGCCGGTGATGCTGATGCCACCGACGCTCATGGCCAATGAGGTGGTGATCCGGCGGATCTGCTTGGTGGCATCACTGACGTACACCTCGAGGTGCACCCCACTGCTACCGAACATGGTCTTGACGTCTTGGAGCACCGACGACGGCAGGCCGGCCGAGGCCAGGCGGCGGGAGATGATGGCGGGAGTGATCTCGACGTCGTAGGCGCGCACCGCGGTGCCACCTATGGTGGTCGATCCGTCCGGCCTCACCGAGGCCCCTTCGTGGGCCAGCAGCTGGAGCATGGAAGCAGGGTTGGAGCTTCCCGGAGTCATGGAGCTCGCTCCGGCCAGCGTCTCGGACACCCAGGACTTGCCCGGGGCGATGGTCGAGATGCCGGGCACCGACAGATAGAAGCTCCGGCCCACGAACAGCTCACTCAGCTGCTCGCCGCTCATCTGGGAGGCCCCGGCGTAGTTGAGGTTCATCTGCCCGGCGTCGGCGGTGAAGTCGATAGTCCCGGATCCGGTGGCCGAGATCGAAGCCCCGGTCGACGTGTGGATGGTCATCGATAGTCCCAGGTCGGCCGTCCTGTCGGCCAGGGCCGTCTTGGCCGAGAGCAGCACGATGGCACTGGGCGTCGACGACCGGGTCGCACTGCCGGACCCGGACCCGGACCCGGCTACCACCCCGACGGTCACACCGGCCACCACAACGGCGGTAGTGGCCAGTGCCGCCATCCGCACTCCCCGCCTCTTGGCCTTGGGTGCCTTGATCGGCACGGCGACGAAGTCGGTTACCGGCGCAGCGGCGAAGTCCGTGGCGGTCATCGGGCCCAGATCCGGCACGTGCATCGGAGCGGTAGGGGCTTCACCGCCTTCGACCGGACCGGAGCCCGGAACCGACCCGTCACTGCCTTCTGACCGCGGCCAGTCTGAAAACTGCGGGAGATCATCCATGTTGTGCCCCTGACGCTCGCCTGAGGTCAATCGTAACCTCAGGAACGCCGTTTTCGATAGCCGAACAACGAGGCCGCCACGGCCGGTGGGGGTACGACTACCCTCGGACCCGCTTTCGACCTTGGTGGCGGCAAAAGTCACAGTCCAGAGCGACAACCGGCTGCTGAGCTTCGACTACGGGTGGGCGACGGTCGGCCCCCCGGCTGGCTCGGGGCTCAGCTCAGGCGTTCGATGACCGTGGCGTTGGCCTGTCCGCCGCCCTCGCACATGGTCTGGAATCCGTACCGTCCGCCGATCGACTCCAGACGGTTGAGCAAGGTCGCCGCCAGCCGCACGCCACTGGCTCCGAGGGGATGGCCGATGGCGATGGCTCCGCCGTTGGGGTTGAGCACCTCGGGGTCGGCGCTGAAGGCCCGGTTCCACATCAGCGGGATGGCGGCGAAGGCCTCGTTGCACTCGATGGCGTCGAACTGCTCGATCTTCATGCCGGACCGCTCCAGCAGGCGCTGGGTGGCCGGAACCGGGGCAGAGAGCACGATGGCGGCGTCGTCGGCCGCCACCGTGGCATGGGCGAACCGGGCCCGGATCGGGAGGCCCAACCGCTCGGCCAGGGCCCGGTCGGCGATCAACATGGCCGCAGCACCGTCGGTCATCTGCGAGGAGTTGCCGGCGGTGATGTCCGGCGCGGTGTCCGGCTCCCAGTTCTGGGCCGGCGCCAGCCCGGCCATCGACTCCATGGAACCGCTGCGGCGAATGCCTTCGTCGGCTTGGAGCAGACCGCCCGAGAACGTGCCGTCCTCATCCTTCAACGGGACCGGCACGGCCTCGGCGGCGAACAGGCCGGCATCCCAGGCCGCCGCGGCCCGGCGGTGGCTCTCCAGGGAGTAGGCGTCCATCTCCTCCCGGCTGATGTCCCACCGGTCCGCCAACACCTGGGCCACCCGGAACTGGGCCCACAGCCTCCCGTCGATCTGCTCCAGGAACGACGGCGGGAACGGCCCGATGCCGCCACGGGCGTTGGAGGCCAGCGGAACCCGGCTCATGCTCTCCACCCCACAGGCCACCACCAGGTCGTAGTGGCCCGCTTTGACCCCGGCAGCGGCGAAATGCATGGCCTGCTGTGACGAGCCGCACTGCCGGTCCACCGTGGTGGCCGGAACGCTCTGGGGGAGGCCGGCCGAGACCCAGCCGTTGCGGGTGACGTTGGTGCTCTGCTCCCCGCGTTGGGTGACGCAGCCCCCGATGACGTCATCGACGGTGGCCGGGTCGATCCCGGTCCGCTCGATGAGGGAGGTGAGGGCGAAGCCCAACAGGTCGGCCGGGTGCCAGTTGGCCAGGGCCCCGCCCCGCTTGCCCATGGTCGTCCGGACCACGTCCACGATGACAGCGTCACGCTGGTCGGTGTTCATTGCTACTCCTTTGGTTCCTCTCCGGTCGGCGGCGTCCCGCTCCCCGTGTCATCACGGCCCTTGGCGAAGGGCCGTAGGCGGCGACCGTTCTGCTGCTCGACCTTAGGGGGGGCGGCGGGCGGGTCGAGCGCGGAACGGATCGTCCTCGATCGGCTCGCCCCGAGCCGACATCACACCTTCGATGGCGGCCAGGGCCCCATCGGAGGGGCCCTGATAGGCCACCGACCCGTGCTCCAGGACCACAGCCGTCCCGGCCAGGTCGAGGACCCGGTCCACCTGTTGCTCCACCACCAGCACCGCCGTGCCCGCCCGGTTGATCTGGCGCAGGCCCTCGTAGACCACGTCGATGACCACCGGGGCCAGGCCCAGGGAGATCTCGTCCGCCACCAGCAGGCTGGGGGGCAGCACCAGGACCTTGGCCAGCGACAGCATCCGCTGCTCGCCCCCGGACAGGGTCCCACCGTGCTGTCGACGTCGCTCGCCCAGGACCGGGAAGGCCTCATAGGCGCGGGCCAACGCATCGGGCACGCAGTTGCGACCCCCTCGCTGGCGGAAGACCAACCTCAGGTTCTCTTCGACGGTGAGGCTGGCGAACACCCCCCGGCCCTCGGGGACGTGGGCCGTCCCGGCCCGGGCGATCTTGTAGGCCGCCAGGCCGGTGATGTCGCGGCCCCCCAGCCGGATGGCACCGGCGGTGCTGGCCAGCAGCCCGGTCACCACCCGGGACACGGTGGACTTGCCGGCGCCGTTGGATCCGATGAGGGCGGTCACCCCTCCGGCGGGAACCGAGAACGACACATCGAAGAGGGCCCGATAGGGACCGTAGCTGGCGCTGACGTGGTCGACCTCGAGAGCGGGCGGATCGCCTCCGGACTCGGGACCTTGCGGTTGGGTGCGGGCCTGCCGGCCCCGGCTACGGGTGATCGGGCTCATGCACTCAACCCCAGGTACGCCTGGCGCACCGCCCCGTCGGCCATGACCTCGTCGAACGTCCCTTCGGCGATGACCGCACCGAGGTTCATCACAATGGCCCGGTCGACGACCGACCCCACCATGGCCAGGTCGTGCTCGACCAGCAGGACCGCCATGCCATGCTCGTGCTGGAGCATGCGCAGCACCTGGGACAGCTCCTTGGTCTCATGGACGTCAAGGCCCGACGACGGCTCGTCGGCCAGCAGCAGCAAGGGCTCGGCCACCAGGGCCCGGGCCAGTTCCACCAGCCGGCACGAGCCCAGTCCCAACGAGGAGACCGGGGCGGTGGCACGGTCCCGGATGCCCACCATGTCGAGCACCCCGTCGACCCGTTCGATCTCCTCGGCGGTCGGTGCGCTGCGATTGCAGAGGTCCTTCCACAGCCGACCCTGGCGCTTGCGGGCCCGTTCGGCCACCAACAGGTGGTCCCGCACGGTCATGTCGGGGAAGATCTCCACCCGCTGGTAGGTCCGCCCGATGCCCAGGCGCGCCCGCTTGTAGGTGGGTATGCCGAGCAGCTGTTCCCCGGCCAGTTCCACGCTGCCCCGTTCCGGGGTGAGCTGCCCGCAGATGCAGTTGAACAGCGTGGTCTTGCCGGCGCCGTTGGGCCCGACCAGTCCCACGCTCTGTCCCGCCTCCACCTCGAAGCAGACGTTCTCCACCGCGGTGATGCCACCGAACACCTTGGACACACCGTCCACCCGGAGCAGGGCGCCGTCACCCACGGTCGATCACCGATGACCCGGGAGCCGCCGCAGTTGTGGCACCGGCCGGCGCGCCATTGCTGCCCACCGCGGCGAGGAGAGGAGACCCGCCCACCGTCGGTGGTGGCTCCCCGGTGTGGAATACCAGCCGTTCCATCCGCTGGGTCCAACGCCGCTTCTGGAACTCGAGGATCCCTTCCGGGTGCGAGGCGTAGGTGAAAGCGCCGAAGGCAAAGAGCACGAACACCAGGCTGTTGCCGCCGAAGCGGGCGGGAAGGTAGGTGAGCAGCTGCTGGATGACCACGAACCCGAAGCCGGCGTTGATGGCCCCTTCCACCGTGCTGACCCCGGTGGTGACCACGATGACCACGAAGGCCAGGGACAACTGGTAGTTGAAGTCGTTGGCGCTGACCGACTGCTGCTGGATGGTCATCAGGGTGCCCCCGATGCCGGCCACCACCCCGGACAGAGCGAAGATCAACACCCGCTGCCAGGTGAGGTTGATGCCCAACCCGGCCGCCGCCGTCTCACTGCCCCTCATGGCGGCCAGATACCGCCCGGTGGTGCCCTGGCGGATCAGGAGAACGCCGGCGATGCAGACCACCAGCACGATCATGGCCATGATGAAGAAGGCGTGACCGTCAGGGTTCAGGATGTCGAGCCCGACCCACTTGGACTGCACACTCAGTGGCGAGCCGTTGCTGGTCGAGAGCTGTGGGAAGACAGCACTGTCGAAGAAGAGGGCAGCGGCGATGGTCATCAACGCCAGCCCCAGGCCGCGCAGCCGCAACGAGGCCACCGCCAGGACCACGGCCACCGCACCGGCTGCCACCGCTCCGACCAGCCCGCCCAGCAACAGGCTCAGCCCCAGATGGTTGGCCAACTGGGCCGCGGTGAAGGCACCTACCCCGGCCAGCATGGCCTGACACAGCGAGAGCTGCCCGCCCATGCCGGTGATCAGGGTGATGGACAAGAAGATCACCGAGAAGGCCAGGCCGGCGTTGAATACGTTCTCCCAAGTTTTGGGCATCCAGGTCAGCATGGAAACGATGAAGGCGGCCAACAGGATGTACCAGCCGATCCGGATGATGCGGTCGATCTGCGGGGCCCGGAGTGCTGCGGTGGTGGGTGGTGTCGGGGGGTCCACCGAGGCCAGCGGGTCCTTGGCCTCACCGAGTTGGCGCAGTCCGGGCACGATGAGCAGGGCCGCCACCAGCACGATGAAGGGGAGTGAGGTGAGGGCGGCCGACGACCACACGCTGTTGGCCGGGAGATATCCCTGCAGCACGGTGTCGAGCACACCCATGAGGATCCCCACGATGGCGGCGATGGGCATCGACCGCAGCACGGCCCAGGCCGCGGCGGCGAAGGCCGCCACCACCAGCGTGGCGTAGTCCTCGGACTGGAGTTGGCCGTAGAGCGGAGCGAGTAGGACGCCGGCCAGGCCGGCCATCAGGCTGGACACGGCCCAGGCCACGGCCACCACCCGACCGGAGTTGACCCCGTCCAGCTGGACCAGGCGCCGGCTCTCCACCGCACCGCGCATCTGCAGGCCGAGGGGGGTGAGCCGCATCAGCACCACCAGGGCCAGCAGGACCACTGCCGTCACCACCACCGTGCTCAGGGAGATTCCGTTGATCGGGGTGCTGGCCACCCGGAAGTAGACGATGTTGGGGTTGAACAGGATGCTGGGTGGGTTGTACTGGTTGTTGCTCCCGAAGATCACCGGCAACAGGGCCGGTATCCCCACGAACAGGGTGATGCCGGTGACCAGCTTGGCCGTGGTGTTGGAGTTGGGGATCTTCCGGAACAGGTAGCGGTCGAAGATCAACCCCAGCGCCGGGGCCAGCAGTACCACCGACAACAAGAAGGCCAACCAGATGGGCATATGCCGGTTCTGCACCAGCAGGGTGAAGATGAACGCCGACACGTAGGCCTGGGCCCCGAAGGCGAAGTTGAACACCCCTGTGGCCTGGTAGGTGAGGACCAGGCCCACGGCCACCATGGCGTAGGTGCACCCGAAGGGGATGCCCGGTATGGCGAAGCCCAGGAAGTTGGACACTCTTGGGGGCCCGGCCCCTACTCGAGACCGGTTGCCGGGCGGTTCATGTCCCCGGGGTGCCGGCGGGAGGGGTTACCGGCTTCGTGTCCTTGGCGCTGGGCCCCACGCAGACGAAGACCTGGGTGCCCTTGCCGTAGACCGGGACGAACTTCTTCCCATCGACCTGGACGTAGGCGCTGCAGGTGGGATAGGTGGTGCCGGTGTGGGACACCTTCCAGTTGGTGATGGTGGTGAGACCCCCGGCCGTGAAGTTGGTGATGTTGTTGGTGATCTTGATGATGTTGGCCTGGGTCAGATCGTTGCCGGCCAGTTTGATGGCGTCGGCCAGCAGGATGGCCGACTGCCAGCCCTGGAGGGCCACACCGTTGTAGGTGTAGGACGGCTCGTACTTGTTCATGGCCTTCAGGTAGGTGAGCATGCCCGGGTAGGTGTTCCCGTACTTGGAGGTGTTCACCTGGTACGGGACGTTGCCCGAGAGGTTGAAGAACACCCCTTGCATCAGGTCGCTGTACTGGTTGAGCAGGGACTGGTCGTAGCCGCTGAGCCAGAGCTGGTGGAGTTTGAGGTCGTACTGCTGGATGGCCCGGGCCATGGTGATGTTGTCCGACTCCTGCATGCAGCTGATGACGAACTGGGTGCCGGCCTGTTGCATCCGCTGCACGGCCGAGGTGTAGCTCCCGCCCAACTGGGCACCGAAGTCCACGTAGCTCACGTTGAACCCGGCCTTCCTGAGGTCGTTGGCCGAGGTGTTGCAGGCGTCGTACGACGACGTGATCGACGGTCCGTAGCTGATGATGGCCACGTTCTTCGCATGGACCTGGTTGATCAGGTAGGCGTAGGCCGGCACACCGGCGGCGTAGTTCTGGACCGATCCCCCGGCGGCGAAGAGGTTGGCGGGGCCCTGCCAGTTCCCGCTGACGTTGTACCCGTAGGTGGGGGTGCCGGTCTCGACGAAGTAGTTCGGGGTGAACCAGTACGAGGCCACCATCACCGCAAAGGCATGATCCTGGTCGATCAGGGTGTGGGTGAGCTGGGTGAACTGGCTGGGCTGCCCGCCGTCATCGAGGTTGTAGGCCAGATTCAGTTTGCGCCCGTTGATCCCGCCCTCGGCGTTGACCATGTCGAAGTACGCCTGGATGCCGGGCGACAGCCCGTCGAAGTCGGAAGCGATGGCACCGGTACGGGTGGAGATGGCCCCCACGTTGATGGCGGTCTTGGTGACCCCCGGTGAGTCCCCCGACGAGGGAGTCGAGCCCGCTGTCGTCGACGTCGACGAGGCCGCGGTGGTGCTCGTCGTGGTAGGCGTGCTCGACGAAGAGGAGCAGGCGGAGGCGATGATCGCGACCCCCAACACCACTGCGCCCGGCCACACCCAATTCCCCCGGTGTCTCCCCATTTCCACCCTTCCGTTGTTAGGCGGTCTGCTCCGTGTCAACCGCTCCACAGCGGCCTCCCCAGAGGTCGAACGCCGAGCCAGTTCTTATGACACGAATGTTAGTGATGTCAACCGTAGCGCCTTTGACCAGCCCCTACCTGTGCTTCCGGGAGAGGTTCTACCCCGATCCCGATGGTTCAAAGATGCACTTCGTCCACATCGGCATGGAACCATGATGGCGCGGCGCACCCGGGTGGGCACGCGCCCCGGTCCGGTCAGCGCAGGAACTGCCGGTGCCGGTCGTAATTACGGAGCTCCAGGACCTCGTCCAGGGTCACCGGGGCCAGTTCGCTGACGTCGTTGGCCACCTCGGGCTCCCAGCCGCAGGCCGCGGCCATGGCCCGCACCCGTTCCTCGAACGGCGCGGGGCCCGAAGGGACCGCCGCTATCCGCAACCTCCCGTCGATCCGCCGCAGGATGCCACGGTCGGTGACCACGCTGGTCACCCGCTCCCCCGGGGCGGTCACGTAGGCCGCGGTGGCCGGCAGCCGCGCCGGACGGCCCAGGGTCACCACGGCACAGGCGGCAGCCCGGCTGGCCACGTCGTTGGCGCCACCCGATCCGACCAGAAACCGCCCATCGCCCAACTGGGTGGAGTTGATGTTCCCCCACTGGTCGACCTCGGCCGCCCCCAGGCAACCGATGGTGGCGGTGGCCGGGCCTCCCACGACCATGCCGAGCACGGTGGAGGAGTCCGAGAGCATGGAGGTGCCCGGGAAGACCCGGTGGTTGAAGATGTAGGGGTCGGCCGGCGTCGGGGTGTAGTCCCACAAGCCCAGCTCGGCGGTGAGACACACCGATCCGCCGGCGGCACGGTCCCGGGCCACCGCCACCCAGGCCGCCAGATTGGCCACCCCGGCCCCGGCCAGCACGGCATCGGCCCGGTACTCGGCCACCAGTGCCTGCACCTCCCGGGCCCCGAGGGCCGCCGCCACTTCCCAGTCGCTGATCGGAGGGTCGTCAGGCACCGGATGAGCGGCAGCGTCCTGTCGCCACGAGCCGGGGTCCGACCGCAGCCGCAGGCCGATGAGGCGGTCCGGGCCCAGCCGATCCAGGTAGCGGGTGTGATCCGGTGGTCCCAGGACGTGCTCTTGGGCCCAGGCGTCGAAATCCCCCCGGGCCGCCGCGGCAGCATCGACCCAGAACGGGATGTCCTCGCCATAGCCGGCCACCGGAAGGCCCGGGGCGTAGCAGCCGCCGGGGTGGGCGCCGAAGGGGGCCTCCACCACGGCCAGCACCCGGTGAGCGGGGATCTTGATCCGGTGACCGAGCTCTTCGAGGTCGTCGACGATGGCCTCCACGGTGGCCACCACCCCGCGCCGGGCCGCCCACGCCCCCCAGGTGCCCTCGAGCATGGGCTCGGAGATGGCCAGGTTGCCGTGGGCGTCGGACAGGGCGGCGTGACACAGGGCCACGTCCGGGACCAGGGGGGCCAGCAGCCCCACCGGGCCGAAGGCCGAGTCCGCCACCGAGTACGCCGGATTGCCGGCCAGGTCGGAGCCGAGGATGGAACCGGTGACGATGGCCGGCAGGCCGCGGGCCGCGGCCTCGAGCCGCTGGCCCAGGGTCAGGATCGACCAGTGCTCCACCGCCACCTCACCGGACTCGTAGGCCTCCTTGAAGATGGGGTTGGGGGCATACGACGGGAAGCTGTTCCCCGAGTAGGCGGTGACCACGCTCCGTAGCATCCGGCCCCGGAAGAACAGCGCTCCCAGGGCTCCCAGGCTGCTCATGATGAGGGTCATCTGGGCGTCGGTGCGCCAGAACTGCCGGGCCATCTCCCTGGCCGCGGCGGTCCACCGGCTGTGTCCGAGCATGATGTGGACGGCATCACCGGGCTCGATGTGCCGCTCCACGGCGTCCTGCAGCGAAACGCCGACCTCGGTCATGTCGCGGCCGGGGAGGGCCGACCACCGAGGGCGTCGAGGGCGTTCCGGGCATACCGATAGCGGCGGGCGGAACTGGTCATCGTGTGAGGTTATCCAACCTGGAACTACCATTCGCCAGGCATGGTCACCGACGGCGAGGGCGCTCGTTCGACGACGCCCCCGGCGAAGTCGAAGGCGACGACGAAGAAAAAGACGGCGGCGAAGGCTTCGGCCACCCCTCGGAACGCTGGCACCCGTGGGGCCAAACAGAACCCCGGACCGGGCGATTTCCCCATCGGCGGACCGGCCAGCAAGAGGGCCCTACGCAGCCAGGGGCGCCAGACCATGCAAAAGCTCCTGGACGCCGCCATGGTGGCCTTCGATCGACGCGGCTTCCACGCCACCAGGGTCAACGATGTGGTGGACATCGCCAACATGTCGCACGGAACCTTCTACCTGTACTTCGACAACATGAGCGATCTGGTCCGGGCGCTCACCATCGAGGTGGCCACCGACGCCTCCGAGCTGTACGGGGCCCTGACCCAGGCCGGCACGGCGCTCGACGGCGAGAGCCGGGACCACCTCCGGGCTTGGATCGGCGCCTACTCCACGCTCTGGCTCCGGTACGCCCCGCTCTTCCGCTCGTGGACCGAGCTGGCCACGGTGGACGACTCCATGGGCTCCCGCATCCGTCGGACCCTGGCCACCATGACCGACGCCATGTCGGCCCAGATCGCCTCGGCCGGCATGGCCGGGGACCTGAGTCCCGACGTCACCGGGTTGGCGGTTCTGGCCATGCTGGACCGCTTCCACTACCTACGGGACTTCCTGGGTCAACCGGTCGATGACGAGGCCCTGGAGACCCTGACCACCATGGTCCACCGGGCCCTGTTCACCAGGATGGAGTGAGCCTCCGGCTCCAACGAGGCCGGTGGCCCTGGCCCAGCGCCGGCGCCTCAGTCCATCAGGATGTCGACGGGCGCTCCCAGAGCGTCGAGGTCGAACCGGTCGTTGTCCTCGCGGTAGCGCAACCCCTGCACGTTGAAGAGCCGGACCGAGTCCGCTCCCACCGGGTAGGGGCCCCAGTGCCACGTCCCCCGGTGCAGCACGACCGAGGAGAGCGGGGGAATCAGGAACGCCCGCACCTGGTCGATGTCGGCCGGTGTGATGGGGTCGAGGGCCGCCGGAGCCACCACCACCACCGAGGTGACGTCCAGCGGCATCACCACCTGGGTGTGGGTCACGTGGCGGAACAGCTCCTGGCAGCGCAGGCCGCCGGGGGCCTCGGGGACCTCGTCCCGCCGGTGGCCGATGAGGTTGACATGGGCGTCGTGCCAGACGTAGTCGAGGAGGTGTTCCCCGTCCCTCGGGTCGGTGTCGGCCACCGGCAACCAGCCGAACGGTGACCACGCCTCGTTGTCCAACGGCTCCGGTGTGATCTGGCGGACTGCGTCACTCATCTGGCTTGCTCCAGGGCGATCTCATGTGGCGATCTAGTGTGAGCATGAACCTAACATCGGCGTCAACGACGACACCGCCCCGGTGTCACCACGCCCGACAGCATGGATAGAGGAGGCCAACGGTCATGGACGTACGCAACATCGAGGACGTCGCTCCCATCGCCGAGCACAACGGCACGGTGCCGGTGTGGTGGATGGTCAACTCCCGCGAGCTGAAGGATGCGACCGATGGAGGCTTCTTGGAGTTGGTCAACGAGTTCGAGGTGGAGGGCGGAGGTTACGTCTACCCGCACTCCCACCCCACCCACGAGTTCTATTACGTGCTCCGGGGAAGGGGCGTGATGACCATCGCCGGCGAGGACCGCGACATCGCCCAGGGTGACCTGGTCTACATCCCGCCGGACGCCGTGCACAGTCTCCGGCCGGTCACCGAACACGCCCCGATCCACTGCTTCTGCTTCGCCATCGGGGTCAAGGGGTCGGGCCCCATCGACTACACCACCCACTGAGCTCGGCCGGCCCGGGCCTGAGGCCATCGGGTCCGGGGCGCTCAGCCGGTAGCGCCACCCTCCACCAACGAAGCGTCCAGGTGGAGGAGCTCCACGGTGGTCGACCCGGAGCTGAGCGCAGCGAAGTACTCCTTCTCGCCCGCCTCGCGGGCCCGGCCGGCGGCGATGACGTCGTCGAGCCTGGCGCCGGGGACCACCACCACCCCGTCCACGTCACCGACGACCCAGTCCCCCACCGATACCGGGGTTCCGGCCACTGTGACGTCGAGGCCCACCGTGCCGCGGTTGGACTTGGTGGCCCCCCGCAGGGCCACGGTTCTCGAGAACACCGGGAAGTCCAGCCGCTCCAGGGCGGCCACGTCACGCACGCCCCCGTCGATCACCAGCCCGGCCAGGCCTCGGGCCAGAGCACCGGTGGTCAGCACCTCGCCCCAGTAGCCGCGGTCGGGCACGTCGCCGACGTCGACCACCAGCACCGAGCCGGCCGGGGCCCGGGTCACGGCCACGTGGATGCCCAGGTTGTCCCCGGGGGTACAGGTGACGGGATACGCCGGTGCGGCCAGGGAGGCCCCGGTCCAGGCCGGGCGCATTCTGGGTGGCATGGCCAGGGCCCCCGACTCACCCAGGGTGGCCGCCCCCAGTCCGCTCAGCACGGCGGCAACATCGATGGGGTCCATGTCAGGCTCCTTGCTCCGGTTCGGGACGGATGGCCACCGTCACTTCGATCTCCACGGCGCCGCCCCTGGGGAGGGCGGCCACGCCGATGGCCGAGCGGGTGTGCCGGCCGGCCTCGCCGAACACCCGGGACAACACGGCGCTGGCCCCGTCCACCACGTCGGGCTGGCGGTGGAAGTCCGGGGTCGAGGCCACAAAGCCGGTGACGGTGAGCACCCGTTCGACCCGGTCGAGGGTCCCGAGCGCCACCTCCAGCACGGCCAGGGCGTTGAGGGCACAGATGGCCGCGGCCTCGGTCCCCTCCTCGACGGTTACCGTGCTCCCCAGGGTTCCGATGCAGGTCAGCTCGCCGTCCACCCGGGGAAGTTGGCCTGACGTCCGGGCTACGCCACCGTGCACCACCACGGCGTCCAACGGGTCGTGCGGGGGGTGGGGGCCGTGCAACCGGAGCCCGAGCTCGGCCAACCGGCCCCGGACCCGGCCGGTCCCATCGGAGCTGCCGCCCGCAGGAGTGACCGGGACGTCGTCGACAGAACGGGACATGGGGCGGCGACCTCCGGTTACGGGCCGGGGCACCTCCCGGCGGGACTCCGAGATGCTACCGCCGTCCACCGGCCGGGTCTGACGCCACCGTCACAGAACTTGGGGTTCGCATAGAGTGATGCGCCATGGGCTTGCTAGACGATCGAGTGGCAGTGGTTACCGGCTCCGGCCGCGGCATCGGACGGGCCATCGCGCTCTGCCTGGCCGCAGAGGGTGCCCGGGTGGTGGTCAACGACATCGGGGTGTCGTTGGGCGGGGACGGGACCGACGAGGACCCGGCCGGCCAGGTGGTGGCCGAGATCGCCAGCGCCGGTGGCCAGGCCGTGGCCAGCCGTGACCGGGTCGACGACTTCGAGGCAGCGGGACGGATCATCGGTACCGCCGTAGACACCTTCGGGAAGATCGACATCCTGGTCAACAACGCCGGCATCGTGCGGGACCGCACCTTGGTCAAGATGGACGAAGCCGACTACGACGCCGTGGTGGCCGTCCATCAGAAGGGAACCTTCAACACCGCCCGGCATGCCGCCCCCCTCATGAAGGAGGCCGGTTACGGGCGCATCGTGAACATCACCTCGTCGGCCGGGCTGCGGGGGAACTTCGGACAGACCAACTACGGAGCGGCCAAGGCCGCCATCATGGGCATGACCTTCGTCTGGGCCCTGGAGTTGGGCCGTTACGGGATCACCGTCAACGGAATGGCCCCGGCCGGTGCCACCCGGATGACCCAGGGGCTCAACGACGACGAGATCCCGCCCGATCAGGACCCCGCCCTCAACGCCCCGCTGGTGGCGTTCCTGGCTTCCGAGCAGGCCGCTGACGTCAACGGGCAGATGTTCGGGCGGACCGGGTTCGGCTACACCATCTTCCAGACCCCTCGACAGGTGGCCACCATGTGGGCCGACGGGGGTTGGACGCCGACCCAGGTGGCCGAGCACTTCCACGAGGTCCTGGGCCAACACCTCCAGCCGGTCGGCATGCCGTCGCACCCGCTGCTCGGCAAGAAGGAGTAATGAGCCGGTCCCAGCTGCCTCCCGAGCAGCTGCACGCCATGGCGCTGTCGTTCGGCGATCAGACGGCGTACCAGGTGCTGGGCGGGGGCTCGCTGACCTTCGGGGAGTGGGACGACCAGGCCAGCCGGTTGGCCCGGGGCCTCATCGGCGCCGGGGTCGGGCCCGGCGACCCGGTGGCCATCCACCTCGAGCCGGCCAACGCCCTCCGGTGGATCGTGTCCTACGCCGCCATCCACCGCGCCGGGGCGGTGGCCGTCCCGTTCAACCCGCAGCTGGCCCGCACCGAGGTCGAGCACATGATCGCCCACAGCGGCGCGGTGGCCGCCATCGTGCAGGAGTCGTTGCTGGGCGCGTACCAGGCCGACACCCCGGCCCTGGTGGTCCTGGTCCCACCGGTCGGGGTCAGCGAGGTCGGCACCGAGGACGCCCCGTCGGGCCAGAAGGTGACCACCTGGTCCGAGCTCATGAGCAACGACCCGGAGTACCTCCAGGTACCGCGGGAGCCCGGGGACCTGGCCGACATCCTCTACACCTCGGGCACCACGGGAAATCCCAAGGCGGTGGCGGTCCGCTTCGACAACTCCTCGCTGGTCCCCTTCGGCAAGCCGGCGTTCTCCGGCGGTGGGTGGATGCACGCCAGTCCGCCCTACACCTTCGCCGGGCTGGCCTTCGTCTACACTCCGATGAAGTTGGGCATGAAGGTGCTGTACATGCCCAAGTTCGACGCCGACAAGTGGCTCGACGCCGTCGAGGCCGAGCGACCGGTGTCGGTGTTTCTGGTTCCGGCCATGGCCACCTTGGTGCTGGAGCATCCCCGTTTCGACACCGCCGCGCTGGACTCGGTGCAGCTGTGCACGGTGGGCAGCGCCCCGCTGTCCTCGGCCGTCCTGGAGCGGCTGCAGGAACGGATGCCCACCGCTCTGGTCTCCAACAACTACGGCATGACCGAGGCCGGTTCGGTCTACTGCATCATGCCGCCCGGGGAGGCGGTCAAACGCCCGGGCTCGGTGGGCAAGCCGGCACCACCGGCCGAGGTGCGCTGCACCGATGCCGACGGAGCCTCGGTTCCGCCCGGGCAGGTGGGCGAGGTGCTGCTCCGGATCCCCGGTCGACCTCGCGAGTACTTCGGCGATCCCGAGGCCACCTCCCGCACCTGGGTGGACGGGTGGCTGGTGACCGGCGACCTCGGGAAGATCGACGAAGACGGCTACCTGTACATCGTGGGCCGCAGCAAGGACGTCATCATCAGGGGTGGGAACAACATCCATCCGGTGGACGTGGAGCAGGTCATCGAGGGCCATCCCGCAGTACGGGAGGTGGCGGTGGTCGGCGTGGCCCACCCGGTGCTGGGCGAGGACGTGGTGGCCTTCGTGGCGTTGAGCCCCGGCCAGGAGGCCACCGGGGACGATCTGCGGGCCTACACCCTCGAGCACCTGGCGGCCTACAAGGTGCCCCGCCGGTGGGAGTTCGTGGACCAGTTGCCCCGCAATGCCACCGGCAAGGTGGTCAAGCTCCAACTGCGCGACCGGTTGGACCAGGAGCAGGCCCAGCAGTGAGCACGGCCCCCGACCGGACGGGGGCCGCCGCGCCCGATCCGGTCCACGGGCTCACCCTCCCCGACGTCCTGGCCGAGCACCGGCGCAGCCGCCCCCATACCCGGTCGGTGGTCTGCGGCGAGGTCCGACTGACCTATCCCGAGTTGGATGAGCGCACCGATCGGTTGGCCGGGGCCCTGGCTGCAGCCGGTGTGGGCCGCGGCGACCGGGTGGTGTGGCTGGGCCAGAACTGTCACCGGCTGATCGAGACGTGGCTGGCCGGCGCCAAGGTCGGCGCGGTGCTGGTGCCGGCCAACTGGCGCCAGAGCGCCTCGGAGATGGTGACCCTGCTGGCCGACGCCCGCCCGGTGGTGGTCATCTGGCAGAGCGAGGAGATCGGCCCCGTGGTCGAGGAGGCCCGGTCCCAGTGGGACGGCAGCGCGCGTTGGCTCCACCATGACGCCGCCCAGCCCGACGAGGACAGCTATGAGGGGTTCCTGAACCGCTCCGGAGGTGCGCCGCCCGGTCCCCACCCCTCCCCCGCCGCCTCGGAGGAGCCGGTGATCCAGCTGTACACCGGGGCCTTCGGCGGGACCCCCAACGGGGCCCAGCTCTCCCATCGGGCCGTCCTGGCCCAGGCGTCCACGGTGGCCATGGTGCAGCGGATCACCGGCGAGACCGTCTACCTGAACTCGGGGCCCATGTTCCACATGGCCACCCTGATGACCACCTTCGCCACGTTCGGGATGGGCGGGACCAACGTGCTCACCCGGCGGGTCGACGCCGAGGAGCTGTGCCGGGTCATCGAAGCCGAACGGTGCAACTACGGCTTCGTCATGGGCCCGACGGCCACCGACATCATGGAGGTGAACCGCCAGGGCCGCTACGACCTCTCGTCGTTCCGGACCTTCGGTGGCAGCCCGGCCTGGAACGCCATGGTCGACGTGGACGACAGTCCCTGGGGGCTGCACCCGGCCGGCTACGGCCAGACCGAGGTGACCGGGATGCTGACCTACAACGCCCTGGGCATCGGCACCGAGGGCACCAGTGGACGGCCCTCCCCGTGGGTGCAGGTGCAGATCGTCGATCCCGACGGAGCCGAGGTGCCGGCGGGCGAGACCGGTGAGATCGTGGCCCGCGGACCGATCATCACCAACGGTTACCACGACCGTCCGCAGCTCAACGCCGAGCGCTTCCGGGGCGGATGGTGGCACACCGGCGACCTGGGGCGGCGCCACGCCGACGGCTCGATCACCTTCGTGGCCCCGCTGGGGCGCATTGTGAAGTCCGCCGCCGAGAACATCTATCCCGCCGAGGTGGAGGCGTGCCTGGTCCGGCACCCGGCCGTCCGCCAGGCCGCCATCATTGGGATCCCCGACAGACGATGGACCCAGCGGGTCCTGGCCGTGGTGGTCACCGAGCCGGGGGCCACCGTCACCGCGGCCGAGCTGATCGAACACTGCCGCTCGCTGATCGCCTCCTACAAGAAGCCCAGCGTGGTCGAGTTCGTCGACGAGCTCCCCCGCCAGGGTTGGGCCGTGGACTACGACGAGTTGGACCGCCGGTTCGGCGGAGGCGGCTACCCCGGCACACCGTGACGGCCGGATCCGACCGGAGTCGGGCTCCAGCGGTATCCTGACGCCAATGTCAGCGAGGCTCGACGGTCCCGGGATCGGAATCGTCGGCGCCCGCCGCGGCGTTCCCGGCGGTAGTGGAAACACCGGCGGTAGTGGAAACAGAGGCGTCCGATGAGAGTGACCCGCACCCTGCATCACAGCATGAACGTCGAAGGGGAGCTCGACCGCAGCGTCGAGTTCTACCGCCAGTTCTTCGACATGCCCGATGAGGACCGCCCCATCATCCCGGGGGTCGAAGGTCACTGGTTCACCGCCGGCAATGCTCAGATCCACCTGGTCGACGCCCCGGCGGAGGGGGCCATCCAGCCCACCGGCCCGCACGTCTGCTTTGCCGTGGCCGACCTGGCCGAGGCGGTGGCCGAGCTGGAGCGGGCCGGGGTGCCCTACGTCGAGGGGGCCCAGGGGACCACGGTCCAGATCTGGTTCGCCGATCCGGCCGGCAACACCATCGAGATTCAGCAGGACCCGTCGCTCCAGCCGTAAGCGGGTCGGTCAGTGGGCTACGGCTCCCGCCAGTCGTCCCGCGGTGGCAGGGGATGGCGGAACAAGGTGGCGGCGTTGCCCGCCGCCACCATCCGCAGCTCGTCCTCATCCAGTTCGCTGAAGGTCCCCTCCATCACCGCCTGGGTGTCGGGCCAGGTCGAGTCGGCGTGGGGGTAGTCGCTCTCGATCATGATGTGGTCCACCCCGATGACGTGGCGCAGGGCGATCACCGAGGGGTCGTCGATGGTGCAGAACCAGAAGTTGCGCTTCAGGACCTCGCTGGGCAGCAGGTCGGACGGCCACGAGATGCTCTCGGTGCCCGAGGCCGAGTGGGCCAGCACGTAGTCCACCCGGTCGGCCAGCATCGGCACCCAACCGATCCCTCCTTCGGAGAGGGCCACGTTCAGCTCGGGAAAGCGGAGCAGCACCCCGGACCACAACCACTCTGCCGCGGCGATCATGGCGTTCACCGGGAAGAGGGTGGGGAGGAGCTCGAAGGGCGGGTCGGGGGAGGGTAGCGGCGCCCACGCCGACGCTCCGGTGTGGAGGCATACCACCGTGCCGGTGTCGGCACAGGCCGACAGGAACGGGTCCCAGTGCCCGGAGAAGATCGACGGCAGCCCGAGCTGGGCGGGGAACTCCGGGAAGCTCACCGCCTTGAAGCCCCGCTCGGCGTTGCGTCGCACGTCGGCCGCGGCCACCTCCACGTCCGCCAGCCACGGCAGCTGCAGCGGGATGATCCGTTCGGGTGCCCTCCCGGCCCACACCTCGAGGTGCCACTGGTTCCACGCCCGCAGGCAGGCCAGGCCCAGCTCGGGATGGTCGGAGCGGATGAACACCGAGCCGCAGAACCCGGCCACCAGCGACGGGAAGCACAGGGAAGCCCACACCCCGTTGAGGTCCATGTCGGCGATCCGGGCGTCGATGTCGTAGCAACCCGGGCGCATGTCCTCGAAGCGGGCCGGGTCCATGCTCCACTGGTCCTTGGGCCGACCGATGACGGCGTTGAGACCGACGTTGGGATACCGGCGGTCTTCGTACAGCCAGGCCTGGGTGCCGTCGGGCTCTTCGATGATCCGGGGAGCGCCATCGGCCAGGTGCCGCGGCACCCGTCCCTCGAAGAGGTCGGGCGGCTCGATGAGGTGGTCGTCGACCGAGATGATGGGCACCCTGATCCGGCGGGGGGCGGGGTCGGGAAGCAGCGCCGACCGCCTCTCCAGCGGCCCACCCCCACCGACGTCTGCCATCGGGGGCACGCTACCATCGGCCTGTCCGACAGCACCGGGGGACGGAGGACGCACATGCTCGACCTGGCCATCCGTGGTGGCACGGTGATAGACGGCACCGGATCGCCGGGTAGGCGCGCTGACGTTGGCGTGCAGCAGGGGCGCATCGTGGCCGTAGGGGAAGTCGACGGTGCCGGCGTGGACATCGACGCCGACGGGCTCCTGGTGACCCCGGGGTTCGTGGACCTCCACACCCACTACGACGCCCAACTGTCGTGGGACCCTGCCGCCAGCCCGTCCCCGTTGCACGGTGTGACCACAGTCATCGGCGGCAACTGCGGCTTCTCCTTGGCCCCCGCCGGCCCCGATCACGTCGAGTACCTGTCGGCCATGATGGCCCGGGTGGAGGGGATGCCCCTGTCGGCGCTCCGGTCGCTCGACTGGACCTGGGACTCCTTCGGCGAGTGGCTGGGACGACTGGACGGGGCCATCGGGGTCAATGCCGGCTTTCTGGTCGGGCACTCCACCCTGCGCCGGGTGGTCATGGGAGACCAGGCCGTGGGCGGCGAGGCCTCGCCGGCCCAGGTGGGCGCCATGGTGGCCCTGGCCCGACGGTGCTTCGAGGAGGGGGCCCTCGGCCTATCGACCTCTCAGGCCCACACCCACAATGACGGTGCCGGCCAACCGGTTCCCTCCCGGTCGGCCACGCGGGCGGAGCTGGAAGCCCTGGCCGCCTCGCTGGCCGAGTACCCCGGGACCACCCTCGAGCTCATCGTGGCCGGCTGCATCAACGGGTTCTCCGAGGAAGAGGTGGACCTGATGGCCACGCTCTCCCTGTTGGCCCAGCGCCCGGCCAACTGGAACGTGCTCGGCGTGTCGGCGCTCAACCCCGGCGCCTGCGAACACCAGCTCGACGCCTCCACCGTGGCCGCCGACCGGGGGGCCACGGTGGTGGCGCTGACCCTGCCCCACACCATGAGCATCCGCCTCTCCTTCGAGCACGGCGCGGTACTCGACGGGCTGCCCGGCTGGCGCGAGGTGTTCGCCCTGCCGCTACCCGAGCGGATGGAGCGGTTGGCCGACCCCGAGGTCCGGCAGCGCCTCGACACCGCCGCCCATTCGAAGGAGGCCGGCATCCTGGCCGCCCTGGCCAACTGGCGGAACCTGGTGATCGACGAGACCTTCAGCCAGGCCAACGCCGGGCTGGCCGGCCGCACGGTGGGGGCCATCGCCGACGAGCGCGGCCAGGAGCCGTTCGACGCTCTCCTCGACGTGGTCCTGGCCGACCGGCTTCGCACCGGGCTGCGACCGCCGATCCCCGAGTCCGAGGAGGACTGGGCCCTCCGGGCCGAAGTGTGGAAGGACCCGCGGACGGTGGTGGGGGGATCCGACGCCGGCGCCCACCTCGACATGATGTGCGGCGCCGTCTACTCCACCTCCATGTTGGGCGACGGAGTGCGCCAACGGGGCCTGCTCAGCTGGGAGGAGGCCATCCGCCAACTCACCGAGGTGCCGGCCCGCCTCTACGGCTTACGGGACCGGGGCCGGGTGGAGGTCGGGTGGGCCGCCGACCTGGTGGTGCTGGACCCCGACCGGGTGGGCCACGGGCCGGTCCACACCCGCGACGATCTCCCCGGGGGGGCCGGCCGTCTCTACGCCGAGGCCGAGGGGATCGAGCACGTGCTGGTCAACGGAGTGGGGATCGTGGAGGCCGGGCAGCTGACCGGGGCCACGCCCGGGGCGGTGCTCCGTTCGGGCCGCGACACCGACACGGTGACCGTGCCCGGCAGACGTCCCGCCGCCTGAGTCCGCCGGCCGGAGGGGACGGTCAGGGAATCCCTCCATCGACCCGCAGCACCGCGCCGGTGGTGTAGGTCGAAGCCGCAGAGGCGAAGTACAGGGCGGCCCCGACGATCTCGTCGGGCTGGCCACCCCGTCCCAGAGCGTGGCGTCGTGAGGCCTCGGCTTCGAAGGACGCCAGGTCCCAGTGCTCCGCCACATCGGTGAAGAACGGCCCGGCCATGATGCAGTTGACCCGGACCGTGGGGCCGTAGGCATGGGCGAAGCCCACGGTCAGCGCGTTGAGACCGGCCTTGGCTGCGTCATAGGGGAGCATGAACGGAGCCGGGCGGATGGAGCCGGTGCTCGACACGTTGATGATCGACCCTCCGTCGCCAGCCGCCATCCGCGCCCCGACCAGGGCGGTGAGCCGGAACGGGCCTTTGAGATTGAGCCCCACCACCTTGTCCCACATGGCCTCGGTGACCTCGGTCAGGTCCTCGTAGAGCAGGGACATCCCGGCGTTGTTGACCAACACGTCCACCCGGCCGAACGCGCTGTAGGCCGTCTCCACCAGCTGGTCGAGCTGGTCCCACCGGCTGACGTTGGCCGCAATGGGGAGGGCCCGCCTCCCCCGTGCCTCGACCTCGTCGGCGGTGGACCGGCAGGCGTCGAACTTGCGGCTGGCCACGATGATGTCGGCCCCGGCGTCGGCCAGTCCGAGCACCATGGCCCGACCCAGTCCACGGCTGCCCCCGGTGACCAGCGCCACCTTGCCGGTCAGGTCGAACCGGGCTGCGGTGGGATCGGTGGGCCCCCCGGCGCTCAAATGGGGCTCCGGCCCTCGGCCAGCCGCTCGGCCAGCAGTCCGGCCATGCGCTCGCGGTGCCAGCCGGCGCCCCCGAAGGACGCCGCATCCAGCTGGGCCCGCTTGAGGTGGAGATGGAGCTCGTGCTCCCAGGTGAAACCGATGCCCCCGTGGACCTGCAGGCCGGTGGCGGTCACCCGGCGCGAGGCATCCGAGCACCACGCCTTGGCCATCGATGCCGCCAACGTCCCGTCCGGGTCGTCGACCGACAGGGACCAGGCGGCGAAGTAGGTGGCCGAGCGCATGCCCTCCACGTCTACCAGGGCGTCGGCCAACCGGTGCTTGATGGCCTGGAAGCTCCCGATGGGGTGCCCGAACTGTTGGCGCACCTTGGCATACTCCACGCTCAGCTCGAGCACCCGGTCCGATGCCCCCAGCAACTGGGCCGCGGCGGTGGTGGCGGCCCGGTCGACCACATCTCCCGCCGCCCGTTGGTCGCCGATCCGGAAGGCCGGGGTCTGCTCCAGTCGGAGCCAGGCCAGCGGGCGGGTGGGGTCCATGGCCGGTTCCGCCGGTGGACGGGTCCCGTCGAGGGCCAGGGCGTACAGGCCGTCCTCGGCCACCACCACGGCCAGATCGGCCGCCGAGGCGTACTGAACCGGTTCGGGGGTGCCGGTGAGGACCCACTGGCCTTCGTGTCCGGGGGTGGCAACCACCCGCGACTCGGGCCCCGGCGCCCAGGCCACGCACCCGATGACCGCACCGTCCAGCAGCCGGGCCGACCACTCGGCGGCGACCTCCCGGCTCCCCTCGGGCAGCTCAGGGTCGGTGGCCGCCTGCGACAGCGCCCCCAGGCACAGGATCGAACCGACGAAGGGCGCCGGGGCCGCCCGACGACCGAGCTCCTCGCACAGGACCGCCACCTCGACCAGGCCCAGCTCCAGTCCCCCGTCGGCCTCGGGAAGCTCCACCCCCAGCCATCCCTGGTCGGCCAGGGCCTCCCACAGCTGGTGGTCGTAGCCGGTGTTGGCGGTGGCCGGCGGCCCGGTCCCGTCCGGAGCCCCGGCCGGTGCGATCCCCGGTCCGACGAAGGCCCGGACCCGCTCGGGCGAGGCCCAGCGGTCCAGCAGATCGACGGCGGCGTCACGGAGCGCCAGCTGGTCGGACGAGAGGTCGAAGTCCACGACGGCGAAGCTTAGGTTGTCGGGCTCCGGGTGCCGAGCTGACCAGGTCCTTGTGCCAAGCTGACGGGGCATGGACCTGCAGATCACGCCGGAGCAGAAGCAGCTGCAAGACGAGTTGCACGAGTGGTTGGTGGCCAACCTCCCCTGGGAGTACGGGACCGAGCCACCCACCCGCTCCCTGGACCTGGCTCAAGTGGTGGAGCTGGGCCGACAGTGGCAGGCCAAATTGGCCACCGATCGGTGGGTCGGTATCACCTGGCCCACCGAGCTCGGTGGGCGCGGCCTCGGTCCCACCGAGAGCTTCGTGGTCACCGAGGAGATGGCCCGGGCCCGGGCCCCCGAGTTGGTGGGACGGATCGGGATCAACCTGGTGGCGCCGACCTTGTTCGCCCACGGCTCCCCCGAGCAGCGGGCCCAGTGGCTCCCTCCCATCCTGGGGGCCCAGCAGCTGTGGTGCCAGCTGTTCAGCGAGCCCGAAGCCGGCAGCGACCTGGCTTCGCTCACCACCCGGGCCGAGCGGGTCGAGGGGGGTTGGCGCCTCTTCGGCCACAAGGTGTGGACGTCGTACGCCCAGTTCGCCGACTGGGGCCTGTGCCTGGCCCGGAGCCATCCCGACGCCCCCAAGCGCCAACAGGGCCTGTCCTGCCTGGTGGTGGACATGCATGCCCCGGGGGTCGAAGTCCGACCGTTGGTGCAGATGACCGGGGACGCCGAGTTCAACGAGGTGGTCCTGGACGACGTCTTCGTGCCCGACACCCAGTTGATCGGCGAGGCCGGCAAGGGGTGGACGGTGGCCAACTCCACCCTCTCCCACGAGCGGGGGGTCAACCCCCGGCAGCTGGGCATCCACTACCAACTGCTGGCCGGCCTGTTGGAGTTGGCCGGCAACCGGCCGGGTGGCCTCGACAGCTGGGAGATACGCCAGCGGGTGGCCGAGGCCTACATCGAGGTCAAGCTGTTCCAACTGGCCAACTGGCGCTCGCTGACCCGCCTCGAGCGGGGCGAGGCACCGGGGCCCGAGGGCAGTGCCCTCAAGCTGTACTGGAGCGAGATGTCCCAGCGCCTGCACGAGACCATCCTGGCGGTGCTGGGCCCGGCCGCGCCGCTGTGGCAGGGGGCGGCCGACAACCCCGGGGACGGGATGTGGCAGAGGTCGTGGCTCTACTATCAGGCGTCGTCCATATTCTCGGGAACCAACGAGGTGCAGCGCACCCTGGTGGGCGAGCGGGTCCTCGGGCTGCCGCGGGAGTGAGCGGCCGGGGGTGATCCTCCGGGTCGGGGCGACGGTACCAACGGGAAACAGAGCGGGGAAACGAGCAGCGATGGGCTACGAAACGATCATCTACGAGGTGGAGGGGCCGGTGGCCACCGTCACCATGAACCGGCCGGAGATGGCCAACGCCCAGGACACCCTCCTCATCGACGAGCTCGATGCGGCCTTCGACCAGGCCGACGCCGACGACTCGGTGCGGGTGGTCATCCTGGCCGGGGCGGGCAAGCACTTCTCGTCGGGCCACGACCTCAAAGAGTTGGTGGGCGATTCGGGGTCCAGCCCCTGGCGGGAGAGGCGGGAGACCCCCGAAGGCAAGATGTACCACGAGAAGGTCATGTACTACGACCGGTGCAAGAAGATCCACGACTTCCGCAAGCCCACCATCGCCGCCGTGCAGGGAAGTTGCGTGGCGGCCGGGTTCATGTTGGCCTGCATGTGCGACCTCATCGTGGCGGCCGAGGACGCCAAGTTCTCCAACCCGGTGCTGCGCATGACCGGAGCCGGGGTCGAGCTGCTGGTGGAGCCGTGGGAGCTCGGGATCCGCAAGGCCAAGGAGTTCCTGTGGACCGGGGAGATCATCGACGCCCAGGAGGCGTGGCGGCTGGGACTGGCCAACAAGGTGGTGCCCACGGCCGAACTCGGTAAGCGTGCTCACGAACTGGCGGAGCGGATCGCCTTGGTCCCTCCGGCCACTGCCCAGTTGGTCAAGGACTCGCTGAACCAGACCGGCGACCTCATGGGCAAGTCGGCCTCGTGGAAGTACCACTTCATGGCCCACCACTGGATGCACAACACCGCCACCGCGGCGCGGGCCCTGGAGGAGCGCAAGACCCGCACCTCCATGAAGGAGGTCTTCGCCGACCGCGACCGAGGGGACCGGTCGGTCGTTGACCCCTGAGGAACCCGGTGGGGAACCAACCTCCCCGTCCCCCACCCCGCCGGCCCATGGTCCACTCCACGGCATCCGGGTGCTCGATGTGGGGACCCGCATCTCCGCACCGTTCTGCGCCGGCCTCCTCGGCGAGCTGGGAGCCGAGGTCATCAAGGTCGAGCTGCCGCGGGGCGGGGACTTCATGCGCACCATCGGGCCCTTCGTCGAGACCGACGACGACGAGCCCGACTACTCCTTGTTCTGGGCCGTGGAGGGGCGGGGCCGACGCAGCGCCACCTGCGATCTGCGGACCCCCCAGGGCCAAGCGCTCTTCCGGCGGCTGGCGTCACAGGCCGACGTGGTGTGCGAGAACTTCCGCCCCGGGACCATGGAGGAGTGGAACATCGGCCCCGACGACCTCGACCCCGGGCTGGTCTATGTGCGGATCAGCGTCTTCGGCCAGGACGGCCCGTACTCGCTGCGGCCCGGACTCGACCGGCTGGGCATCGCCTACGGCGGCCTGCTCCACCTGACCGGCGAGCGGGACCGGCCCCCGGTTCGGCCCGGGGTCACCATCTCGGACTACCTCACCGGCGTGTTCGCGGCCATGGCCGCGGTGGCCGGCCTCTACGACCGGGACACCGCACCGTCAGGCCAAGGTGGCACGCCCGACCCCGGGTCCCGCCGACCGGGCACGGTCATCGACGCCCCGTTGTACGGGGCGGTCCTCCGGGTCCTCGAGTGGACCCTGGCGGGCTACGACCAGTTGGGCGTGGTGCGGAACCGGGAGGGCAACCGGCTGCCCCACTCGGCCCCGCTGGACAACTACCTGACCGGAGACGGGGCCTATGTCTGCATCGTGGCCGGCTCCGACGCCAACTTCGCCCGGCTGTGCCGGGCCATGGACCGCGCCGACCTGGTCACCGACCCCCGCTTCACCACCCTGGCCCTGCGGGCCAAGCACGGGGACGAGATCAACGGCATCGTGGCCGAGTGGGCCGTGGGACAGAGTGCCGAGGCGGTGGAGGCTGCGTGCATCGCCCACGATGTGCCGGTGGGCACGGCCTACAGCGCCGCCGACATCTTCGCCGACCCCCACATGGCCGCCCGGGGCGACCTGGTCACGGTGGAGGATCCCGTAGTGGGGCCGATCCGCCAACAGGCCCCCTTCCCCCGTTACGTGGGCCGCCCGACCTCGGTCCCCACCGGTGCCCCCCGACTGGGTGCCGACAACCAGGCGGTGTGGTGCGACCTGGTGGGAGTGTCACCCGACGAGCTCCGCCAGCTGCAGGACGACAAGGTGGTCTGACCGGTCCCGCCGGGCGACCCGGCGACCCGGTCCCTCAGCTGCTGGCGGGCTCAGGGTCCCGGGGCAGTCCCAAGAGCCGTTCGCCGATGACGTTGCGCTGCACCTCGCTGGTCCCCCCGGCCACGGTGAGGCACCGGGTGGCCAGAAACCCCTGGGTCCACCGGTGGGCCTTGCCCTCCATGGTGGCCCCCTCGGGCCCCAACATGGCCAGTCCCAACTCCTGGACCCGCTGTTCGTGCTCGGCCCCGAGCAGCTTGCGCAGGCTGGCCTCCGAGCCCGGGTCCGACCCGGCCAGGGCCAGCAGGGTGGACCGGTGGGTCATCAGCCGGAGCGACTGGGCCTCGGCCAACAGGTGGCCGAGCCGGACCGCCAGCGCCGGTGACAAGGAGCCCCCCAACCGGTCGGCCAGGCGGAGCAACGACTCCACTCCGATGCCGAAGGTTGACCCCGAGGACATCGAGACCCGCTCGTTGGCCAGGGTCAGCCGGGCCAGGCCCCAGCCGCCGTTGACCTCGCCGATCACACACTCGTCCGGCACGAAGACCTGGTCGAAGAAGACCTCGTTGAACATGGCCGCCCCGGTGAGCTCCCGCAACGGTCGGATATCGAGGCCCGGCGAGTCCATGGCCACGATGAAGTAGGTGATGCCCAGGTGCTTGGGGGCCGACGGATCGGTGCGGGCCAGGCAGATGCCCCAGTCGGCGTCCCGGGCCATCGACGTCCACACCTTCTGGCCGGTCAGCGACCAGCCCCCCTCGACCGGCACAGCCCGGGTGGACAGGCTGGCCAGGTCGGAGCCCGCCCCCGGCTCCGAGAACAGCTGGCACCAGTGCAGGGTTCCCATCAACGTGGCGTCCACCCACCGCTCCCGCTGCTCGGGGGTGCCCCGGGAGATGATCGGGGGCAGGGCCCAGGCCCCGATGCCGATGTGGGGGCGGGTCACCTCGGCGGCGGCCAGCAACTCGTCGATGACCACCTGCTCGACGGCGCCGGCGCCCCGGCCCCAGGGCTCGGGCCAGTGGGGCATGACCAGCCCCAGATCGACGATCTTCCGCCGGCGCTCGTCTCCGTCCGCCGCCGCGGCCACTTCGGCCACCAGCGGAGCGAGTCGCTCCCGGATCTCCCCGGCCTCGGCCGGCAGGTCGGCGGCCAGGGCCCGGCGGGTGCCACCCCCGGCCACCGTAGCCACCTCCAGGCAGTAGGCATCGGGATCGCCCATCAACTGCCGATCGGCCATGGCCCGCTTCAGGTGGAGGTGGACGTCGTGCTCCCAGGTGAAGCCGATCCCGCCCAGCACCTGCAGGCACTCCTTGGCACTCTGGGCATATCCGTCCAGGTTGAGGGCGCCGGTGATGGCCGCGGCCAGGGCGGCATCCGCCTGACCGCTGCCCAGGGCCACCGCGGCGTCCCAGGCCACCGCGGTCATCTGCTCGACCCGGATGGCCATGTCGGCCAGCCGGTGCTTGATGGCCTGGAACTGCCCGATGGGCCGGCCGAACTGCACCCGCACCTTGGCGTACTCGGTGGCCGTCTCCAGGCACCACCGGGCCCCGCCGGCGTGCTCCGCCGCCATCAGGCTCACCACCACCTGGCGCACCCGCTCGGTAGTGAGGGAACCGAGCTGCCGGCCGGTGGCAACCGGGGCCGAGTCCACCTCCACCGCGCCCAACCGGCGGGTAGGGTCGAGGCTGGACAGCTCGGAGGTCCGGACCCGATCGCCGGAGCCGGCCACATCGAGCAGGCACCAGATGACCGAACCGTCGTCGTGTCGGGCCGGGGCCAGCACCAGCGACGCCGTGGACGCCCCGAGCAGCGGCCGCAAGGTTCCCGACACCACGATCTCCCCGTCGGCCCTCCGCTCCACCACGTCGAGGTGGGCGTCACCGAAGGACAGGGTGGCCGGCGTGCTGCCATCGATGAGGCCCGGGAGCACCGACCCGGCCAGGTCCGGCGGGGCGGCCTCGTTGATCAGGGCCGACGTGGCCACGGTGGGCAGGAGGGGACCCGGGACCAGCGACCGACCGGTCTCCTCCAGGAGCACGGCCAACTCGACCGGGCCGAACCCCTCACCGCCGAACTGCTCGGGTAGGTGGAGGCCCAGCCAGCCCTGGCCGGCCAACTCCTTCCACACCGGCTGGAGCTCTTCCACCTCGGCGTCCAGTAACGCCCGGGGCACGCTGGGCGGGCAGTGGGCGTCGAGCCACCGCCGGATGGACCGGCGTTGCTCCTGGTGCTCATCGGTGACGGCGATCGGCATCGTTCTCCCCCTCGTCAGTCTTCGGCCTCGGCGCCGCCGGGCTCCGGCGGCTCCACAAGGATGGCCGCGGCCGGACATCCCTCGGCGGCCACCCGGATACGGTCCTCGGGGTCGCCGGCCGGGTCGATGACCACCGACTTGGCATCGTCGTCGAGGTCAAAGGTGTTCGGGGCCCAGAAGACGCAGTTCCCCGAGCCCACGCACTTGTCGGCGTCGATCACGATCCGGATCATCCTGCGCCCCCGCTCTGGTGGGCCTGGCGCAGCAGTCGCTTGCGGACCTTCCCGTTCTGGTCGCGGGGAAGCTCGTCGACCACTTCCCACTCACGGGGGATCTTGTAGCGGGCCAACCGCCTACCGACGAACTCGGCCAGGTCGTCGGTGCTGGCCTCGGCCCGCAACTGCACCATGGCCTTCAACCGCTCCCCGTCGCGTTCGTCGGGCACCCCGAACACCGCGCAGTCCACCACGGCGGGGTGCTCGAACAGGACCTCTTCGATCTCGCGGGGAGCGATGTTGACCCCTCCCCACAGCACCATGTCCGACACCCGGTCGGTGATGGTGAGGTAGCCCTCCTCGTCGAGGTGGCCGATGTCGCCCACGGTGAAGGCGTCGTCGCGCCAGGCCCGTTCGGTGGCCTCGTCGTCGTTCCGGTAGCGGAACCGGCTGGTCCCGGTGGGCGGATGTAGATCACACCGGTCTCGCCGGTGGCCACCGGCTCGCCGTCGTCACCGAGGATGCGGATCTCCACTCCGGGCCAGGGGCGACCCACACTCCCCGGTCGGGCCCGCCACTCCTCGGGCGAGATCCTGGTGGCCCCGCCTTCACTGGCGCCGTAGAGCTCGTGGATCTCGGCGTCGGGGAACGCTTCCATCATCCGGTACTTGACCGATACCGGGCAGGGGGCGGCGGCGTGCACGATGAGCGAGAAGGTGGACACGTCGACGGCGGCCCGCTCCTCCTCGGGAATCTCGAGGATCCGGATGAAGTGGGCCGGCACCATGAACGAGCGGGTCCCCCGGCGCCGGCTCACCTCGTCCAGGAACGAACGGGCCTCGAACTGCTCGGTGAGCACGGTGGTGGCTCCGGCGTACAGCGAGCACAGGCCCCATCCGAGATGGGAGGCGTGGTAGGCCGGTCCGCTCATCACATAGACGTCGTCAGGGGTCCACCCCCACAGGGCCACCTGGCCCTCCATGCCCCGGGCCCGACCGCCATCCTCGGACAGCATGGCGTGGACCACGCCCTTGGGCCGGGCCGTGGTGCCCGAGGTGTAGAACATCAGCTCCGGTCCCGCCCCGCTGTCCCCACCGTCCAGGGGCGGGGCGGACTCGATCCGCTTCTCGTAGTCGTCCCCCACCGAGAGGAAGCCGGCGGCGTGATGTTCGAGGGCCTGCTTCAACTCCGCGTCGAGGCCGGCCCGGCCCACTACCACCGAGACGTCGGCATCAGCCAGGATGTAGCCCAGCTCGTCGGCCAGCAGATGCCAGTTGACCGGGAGGTAGGGGGCGTTGAGCATGGCCGCCGCCGTGGCCACCTCGAAGATCTCGATGCCGTTGGGCAGGACGGTGGCTACCGGGCGGCCCGGGCCGGCGCCCAGCTCCCGCAGGACCGAGGCCAGATGGCGGGCCCGCTCGTCGAGCTGGCCGTAGGTGCGGGTGGTCTCCCCCATGATCAAGGCGGGTCGATCGGGCCCGGCGGCGGCGTGCCCCGTGACTCCCCTGACCGGAGCCGAGGTACGTTCTGTCATCGCCGCAGAGACTACTGTGCCCGGCATCGTCGGTGCCCGGTCACGGGCCCGGCATGGTGTCGGGAGGTAAAGGCATGCTCGAGCTCAACAGCCGGGCCCGTTGCGGGTCCGGCCTCGGGAGCAGGCGGGGGCTGTGGTCCCCGAAAGCGCTGGTCGAAGGGGTGGGTAGCGGTGACTGAGGTGGCGGAGAGTACAACGGCATCCCCGGCGGTGGCCCATCCGTTGGAGGCCCTGCGGGCCGAGGAGATCGCCGCCGCGGTGGCCGCGGTGCGGGCCACCGGGCGGCTCACCGACAAGGCCCTGTTCTCCACGGTGTGCCTCGAGGAGCCGGCCAAGGACAGCGTCCGTTCCTTCCGGCCCGGCGACCCGGTGCCGCGGCGGGTACGGGTGCTCATCGTGCCCGGCCCTGAGGCCGCCGTGGTGGAGGCCGTGGTGGACCTGTCCGACGGAGAGGTGGTGGGGTGGACCGAGCGGTCGGATGTGCGCCCCGCCCTGCTCTTCGACGACTCCTACCGGGCCACCATCGCCCTCCGGGAGGACCCTGCCTGGCAGCGGGCCATGGAGGCCCGGGGCATAAGCGACTTCGACCGGGTCCAGATCGACCCCTGGCCCGCCGGCAACTTCCAGAACCCGCTGGAGGAGGGACGCCGGATCGCCAAGTGCCTGTCGTACTACCGGGAGGACCCGTCCGACAACGGCTACGCCCGACCGGTGGAAGGGGTGCTGGCCACCGTGGACGCCGCCCGGGGCGAGGTCCTCGAGGTCCTCGACTTCGGGGTGGTCCCCATGCCCCCCGGCCGCGGCTCCTACCGCCCCGAGGATCACCAGCCCCTGCGCTCGGACCTCGAGCCCTTGGACATCGTCCAGGCCGACGGGGTCAGCTTCACCCTGGACGCCAACCTCCTGAGCTGGCAGGGCTGGTCCATGCGGGTGTCCATGGACCCCCTGGAAGGACTGGTGCTCCACACCATCGGCTACGACGACGGTGGCCGGCGGCGACCGGTGGTGCACCGGGCCTCCATCAGCGAGATGGTTGTCCCCTACGGCGACCCCGGGCCTATGCACGGCTGGAAGAACGCCTTCGACGTGGGCGAGTGGGGGCTGGGCCGCATGGCCAACTCCCTCTCCCTCGGGTGCGACTGCCTGGGGAGCATCACCTACCTCGATGCCAACTTCTGCAGCGAGCACGGCCACCCCTACGTGGTGGAGAACGCCATCTGCATCCACGAGGAGGACTACGGGATCCTCTGGAAGCACACCGACATGAACACCGGCCATGTCGAGGTGCGCCGGTCCCGGCGGTTGGTGGTGTCGTCCATCTCCACGGTGGGCAACTACGAGTACGGCTTCTACTGGTACTTCTACCTGGACGGCACCATCCAGCTGGAGGTGAAGCTCACCGGCATCATGTCCACCCAGGCCGTGGCCCCCGGCCAGGACCTTCCCTTCGCCTCCCTGGTGGCCCCGGGGCTGGCCGCCCCGGTCCATCAGCACCTGTTCTGCGCCCGACTGGACCTCGAGGTCGACGGCCCGGTCAACGAGGCCTACGAGGTGTCGGTCGAGCCCCTGCCCACCAGCGATGAGAACCCGTGGGGCAACGCCTTCCGCCCCCGGACCGTCCGGCTGGAGACCGAGCTCGGGGCCCGCCGTGACGTCGACCCGGCCCGGGCCCGTCACTGGCGGTTCGTCAATCCCGACTCGTCCAACGGGCTGGACCGGCCGGTGGCCTACAAACTCCTTCCGGGTGGTACGCCCACCCTGCACGCCCAACCCGACTCCAGCGTCGGGAAGCGGGCCGGCTTCGCCCAACACAACCTGTGGGTGACCCCGTACGCAGCCGACGAGCGTCGGGCGGCCGGCGACTATCCCAACCAGCACTCGGGTGGCGACGGGCTGCCGGGCTGGACCGAGGCCGACCGCTCCCTGCTGGGCACCGACATCGTGGCCTGGTACACCTTCGGGGTCACCCATCTGCCCCGTCCCGAGGACTGGCCGGTCATGCCGGTCGAATACTGCGGCTTCCACCTGATCCCGGTGGGCTTCTTCGACCAGAACCCCAGCCTGGACGTCCCGCCACCGGCATCGCACTGCAGCTGAGCGCCCCAAAAGCGGCGGTGGGCCGGACCGGTACCATGGCCGCCATGCCCGACCTCGAGACCCTCCTGTACGACGAGTCAGACGGGGTGGCCTGGATCACCCTCAACCGTCCCGACGCCCTCAACGCCTTCGACAAGGTCATGCAGCGTGAGCTGCGCCAGATGTGGCAGATGCTGCGGGTCAACGACGACGTGCGGTGCATCGTGATCACCGGCGCCGGCGAGAAGGCCTTCTGCACCGGACTGGACCGGGAGGGGATCGGGTCGTTCGACGACCTCCCCCCGGGCAAGCTGCCCGGCTACAACACGCCCTGGGACTTCGACGACCCGGGCAAGAGCGTGTGCCCCAAGACCAACGACCTGTGGAAGCCGGTCATCGCCGCCGTCAACGGCATGGCCTGCGGCGGGGCCTTCTACATCCTCGGCGAAGTGGACTTCATCATCGCCGCCGAGCACGCCACCTTCTTCGACCCCCATGTGACCTACGGCATGCCGGCAGCGTTCGAGCCCATCTTCATGCTGCACAAGATGCCGTTCCAAGAGGTCATGCGGATGTCGCTCCTCGGGGCCAACGAGCGGATCTCCGCAGCCCGGGCCTACCAGGTGGGCCTGGTGTCCGAGGTGACGCCGGCCGACGAGTTGCGGGAGCGCACCGGGTGGGCGGCCCAGGCCATCGCCGACCAGCCGGCCATCGGGGTCGGGGGAACGGTGCGGGCCATGTGGGCCGGGCTGGAGCTGTCCCGCCGTCAGGCGCTGGACCAGGCCTTCTTGTTCACCAACATCGGCACCGATAAGGAGCAACTGGCCGAGGGGCAGAAGCGGTTCACCTCGGGCAAGCGGATCGAGTGGCGGCTGCGCTGACCCGACTGCGCTGACCGGACTGCGCTGACCCGACTGCGCTGACCCGACTGCGCAGACCGGTCGGTACTCCGACCGCGGTGGTCTAGCGATCGCCGGGCCAGCCCGGAGGCCACTCCTTGCCGACGCTCCCCTGCCACTCGGGCGGACGACGTTCCAGAAAGGCCATCACCCCCTCGCGGGCGTCGGGGCGACCCATCAGGTGGCGATGGGCATCGGTCTCCAACCGCTCGATCTCCACAGGGGTGCGACCCCACGACTCCCATAGCAGCTGCTTGCTGAAGGCCACCGAGAGCGGAGCGGTGTTGGCGGCGATGTCGTGGGCCGTCTCGAGAGCGGCAGCCAGCACCTCCTCGTTGGGCAGCACCCGGTTGCACACCCCGAGCTCCCGGGCTTCGTGGCCGTCGAAGGTGCGACCGGTCAAGAGGATGTCGGCGGCGGCGGCCATGCCGGCCAGCCGGGGCAGGACCCAGTGCGAGTAGGCGTCACCCATGACACCCCGGCGGACCTGGACGATCCCGTAGGCGGCCTCGGCGGCGAAGTACCGGAGGTCGCACTGCAGGGCCATGGTGAAGCCGATCCCGATGGCATGGCCGTTGACGGCGGCGATCACCGGCTTGCGCACATCCCAGGCCCGGACCTCCACCGCGGCCGCACTGAAACTCCCTTCGGGGAGCGGGTCGAAGGTCCCGCCCCCGGCGGACAGATCGGCTCCGGCGCAGAAAGCCGGCGGGGCGCCGGTGAGCACCACGGCCCGCACCCGGTCGTCGGTATCGCAGCGCCGATAGGCCTCGGAGAGCTGGCGGCCCATGCCGTCACCGAAGGCGTTGCGGACCTCGGGCCGGTTGAGGGTGATGGTGGCCACACCGTCGGTGAGATCGAACAGGACCGACTCGCTCACCCCGATGCTTCCTTCATTGCTGCAGTGAACTCCTCGATCAGGTCGTCCCCGGCCGGGTAGTACGGGAAGTAGGCGCATACCCGGTCGGCCCACTGCCCGTAGCGCTCCACGATCTGGCGGGCGCACTCGTCGGGGGTTCCGTGGACGGCGATGGTCGACACCATCTCCTCGGTGATCAGCCCGGCCATCTGTGGCCACTCGCCGCGCTTGGACAGGGCGTTGAGCTCCGGCTGCAGATCGCCCCAGCCCTCCACGTCGAGCACCGGGCGGTAGGAGGGGGTGGACCCGTAGAAGGCCAGCAGGTTCCGCACCCCCATGGCCGCCTCCAACTCCTCGTCGGTGCGCCCGACGCCCACGATGACCTCGACGGTGATCTCCAAGTCGGCCAGGGTCCGGCCGGCGGTGGCCAGCCCCCGCTCGATGGCGGGCACCGTGCGCTGGCCCATGTGGCGGGCGCTGTTGAAGGGCATGACCAGAATTCCGTCGGCCACTTCGGCCGCCATCTCGTTCATCCTGGGGCCCAGCGCCCCCACCAGCACCTTGGGCACCCCGAAGGGATTGGGACCCGGATCGAAGACCGGGGTCATCAGGGTGTGGGTGGTGTACTCGCCCCGGAACTCCAGTCGGGTCCCCTGCTGCCAGCTGTCGAGGATGCCCTTGGTGGCCAGCACCCACTCCCGCATCCGGGGGACCGGTTTGTGCCAACTGGCGCCGTACCGTCGCTCGACGTGAGCCTTGATCTGGGAGCCCAGCCCCAGCCGGAAGCGGCCCTGTGACAGCTGGTGCAGGTCGTAGGCGGCGTGGGCCAGGTGCATGGGGCTGCGCGGGAAGGCGATGGCCACGTTGGTCATCAGGTCCAGCGAGCACACCGGCGCCGCCGCCACCAACGGGAAGAACAGGTCGTGGGCGTTCTCGAAGCTGAAGACCCCGTCGACGCCCAGACGTTCCAGCTCCTGGGCGCGTTGGGCGGCACCGATGACCGAGTTGGACAGCATCACGTCGAGCTTGAGGGGTGGCATCGCTGGGATGCTACCTATCTGCTGACGAACCGTTGCTGTTGCCTGGCCCGACGCTCGATAGCCGCCGGCAAAAGCCGACTCAGCCCTCCAGCGGCGGCAACCCTCCGGCGATGGTCTTGGTCTCCGTGTACTGCTCGAACCCTTCGACCCCGTTCTGGCGACCGACCCCGCTGGCCTTGTACCCACCAAAGGGCGCATCGGCCCCGTACCAGATGCCTCCATTGATCATGGCCGAACCGGCCCGGATCCGCTTGGCCACCGACACGGCCCGCTCCTCCGACCCCGAGGTCACCCCGCAGCCCAGCCCGTAGGGGCTGTCGTTGGCGATGCGCACGGCGTCGTCATCGTCCTCGAAGGGGATCACCACCAGTACCGGCCCGAAGATCTCCTCCTGGGCGATGGTCATGGAGTTGTCGACGTCGGCCATCAGGGTGGGCTCGACGTAGTACCCGGTGGGCAGGTGGGCCGGACGGCCGCCGCCGAGCACCACCCGGGCTCCCTGCTCCTGGCCCTGTTCGATGTAGCGCAAGATCTTGTCGCGCTGGCGAGCGTTGATCTGGGGGCCCTGGAAGTTGGCCGGGTCGGTGGGATCGCCGTAGCTCACCGTCCGGAACCCTTCCTCGATGAGGGCGATCCCCTCGTCGTAGCGGGAACGTGGGAGCAGCATCCGGGTCAGCATCACGCACCCCTGGCCCCCGTGGGTGCACACCGCCCAGGCGAACGAGAGCTTCTCGGCGAAGTCGGCGTCCTCCAGCACGATGTCGGCGGACTTGCCGCCCAACTCCAGGAAGAGCCGCTTGAGCGAGGGGGCACCCTGCTGCATGATCCGTCGGCCCACCGCCGTCGACCCGGTGAACGAGACCAGGTCCACCCGGGGGTCGGTGACCAGGTCCTCGGCCACCTGGTTGTCCGTGGTGGTGACCACCTGGAGCACGCCGGCGGGGAAGTCGGTGCGCTCGGACACCAGCCGACCGATGCGGGTGGCGTTCCACGGGGTGTCGGGGGCCGGCTTCAGGATGACGGTGTTGCCGGCCGCCAGGGCCTGGCCGATCTTGTTGATCGACACTTCGAAGGGGTAGTTCCACGGCACGATGGCCGCCACCACGCCCACGGCCTCTTTGAGCACCTTGCGCCAGCTCCGCATGCCGAAGGCCGTGCCCTCGGGCAGGTCGCGCTCCCAGGCGAACTCGTCGATGTAGCTGGCCGGCCACCGCAGGCCGTCCGACAGGGGCGTGTCCAGCTGCGGGCCATAGGTCAACAGCACCGGGGTGCCCACCTCGGCCACCAGTTCGGACCGGAGCAGCTCGACCTCGTCCTCCAGGGCCTCTTGCAGCTGGAGCAGGCAGCGCTTGCGCAACTCGTGGTTGGTCGACCAGTCCGTTTCGTCGAAGGCCCGACGGGCCGCGGCAATGGCCCGGTCCATGTCCTCATGACCGGCATCGGCGGTGGAGCCGAGCACCTGCTCGGTGGCCGGGTTGATGTTGTCGAAGCGACGGCCCGAGACCGCCTCTTCCAGCTTGCCGTCGATGAGCATCCGGGCCTCGCCGACGACGGCGGTGTCCTCCTGGGTGGTGGTCATGGTGAGATCTCCTTGCGGTGCGTTCGTTACCAGTGTGATCGATGCGGTCGGTGTTGTGGAGTCGGTCTAGTGGGGTCGGTCCAGTGAAGTCGGTGCAGCGAAGTCCAGCGACGTACTCAGAAGCCGAAGGCGGAGACGTCGAGCGTGCCGACGGCCAGGGCGGCCATGGTGCCGCCGTCGGTCAGGATGGCCTCGCCGGTGATGGCCGAGGCCCCCGGCGAGTTGAGGAAGATGAGGGGGGCGGCCTGCTCGTCGGGGGTCTGGCGATGACCCAGCGGGATCGGGTAGTTGTCCATGAACTCCTTGCCCATCTGATCCTCGAAGTCCGGCATCATCGGGGTGTCGGTGGGCCCGGGAAGGGTGCAGTTGATACGGATACCCCGCTCGGCCAAAGACAGGGACCGCCACACCGTCCATACGCAGATGACCTCTTTGGACGGGGCGTACCCACTGGCGATCTCGTCGGGGTGCTCCTCCAACCACTGCTTGCCGGCGGCGAAGCCCTCCGTGGTCACCAGGGGCTTCCACTTCTCCACGTTGGCCAGCCAGCTGGCCCCGGCCCCCGAGGAGATGTTGGCGATGGCCCCGCCCTCGGGCATGCGGTCGGCCACCAGGTCGGCCAGATGGCGCTGGCCCACGAAGTTGACCAGCATGGTGTCGAGGTCGGAGAACCGCCCACCGGGCAGGCCGGCGCAGTTGAACAGGCAGTCGATCTGTCCCCCGATGGCCTCCACGGTGGCGGCGATGGCGTCGGGATCCATCAGGTTGGTGGCGTAGTAGCCGGCCACCTTCACCGGCGGCTCCTTGAGGTCGATCACGTGCACCTCAGCCCCGAGTGGCTCCAGCTGGCGGACCACGGCGGCTCCCATGCCGGCGCCCCCTCCCCCACTCACCACGACCCGGCGTCCTTCGTAACCATTGGCTGGCGTCACTGCTGTCCCCCACTCTCGTTCGATTGCTGCACGTTCAGGCGATCGGAGTTCACCGGGGTAGACCGAGGCCGTGCTCGGCCACGATATTCCGGTTGATCTCACTGGTCCCACCGGCGATGGACGATCCCACCGAGCCGGTGAGGCTCTTGGTCCACTTGGTGTCGAGCGCTCCGGGCCCCAACATACCGACGGCCACCCCGGCCAGCTCCTGGGAGATCTCGGCCCACATCAACTTGGCCATGCTGCCCATGGCCGGTGAGGGACGGCCGCCCCGGCCGACCGCCTCGAGCTCGCGGGCGGTGGACCAGCGCAGGCAGGCGATGCGGCTGTAGAGCTGGGACAGACGGTCCCGGTCCACCGCCGAGACGGTCAACCCGCTCCGCTTGGTCTCTTCCATCAGTTCGTCGAACCGGGCGCTCAGGCCCAGGTGGAGCTTGGCCACCCCGGCCCGCTCGTAACTCAAGGTGGTCATGGCCACCTTCCAGCCCCCGTTGAGCGGCCCGAGCAGTGCCTCGACAGGCACCCGGACGTCGGTGAGGAAGATCTCGGAGAACATGACGTCGCCGGTCATGGTGCGCAGGGGTCGCACCTCGATCCCCGGGGTCCTCATGTCCACCAGCAGGCAGCTGATACCTCCGTGCTTGGGGGCTTCGGGGTCGGTGCGCACGTACAGCTGGCACCAATCGGCATGGTTGCCCAGGCTGTTCCAGGTCTTCTGTCCGTTGATCACGAACTGGTCCCCGTCGATCACCGCGGCGGTCCGCAACGATCCCAGGTCGGAGCCGGCGTCGGGCTCGGACATCCCCTGGGACCAGATCTCGTCGCCGCGCAGCATGGGCCCCAGGAACCGGTCCTTTTGCTCCTGGGTGCCGGCCTCGAGGATGGCCGGGGCGATGTTGGACACCCCGATCACGTTGACCGGGCCCGGTGCGCCGGCCGCCGCCATGACCTCGTGGTAGGCCAGCTGCTCTTCCACGGTGGCGTCGCGGCCCCCGTAGGCGGAGGGCCACGACACCGCGGCCCAACCGGCGTCGGCCAGGGCCTGGTTCCAGACCCGCAGCACCTTCAGGGTGTGCTCGTCCTCGTATCCCTCCCGGCCGGCAGCAATCACCTCGGGCGTGAGGTTGGCCTCCAACCACTCCTTCAGGGCCCGCCGGAAGGCGGCCGCCGGGGCGGGCGTCGCTACGTCGGTTTCCACCGGCCCTCCTGACCGTTGTCGGCACCACGACCGGTCCTCCGGGCGTGGCGAATCACGGTACACCAGCCTCCGCGAACCCGACAATGCCGTTTTCACCCATCCAGCGACCGGAGGGCGGGCGGACCGCGGGGCGGTCGGTCGTCAAGCGCTCCCGATCAGCGAGTCGGGGGCCACACCCAGGGCCGGGAGGCAGAAACGGAGCACCTGACGAACCGCGCCGGCGTGGTCGGCGCTCCGGGCCCGACGGAGGGGGTGGGCCACACTCCACACCAGGTCGTAGATGGTGTTGGCGTCGCTGACGGGTTCGGCGGCGGGAAAGGAGCCGTCGTCCAGGCCCCGCCGCAGCGCCTCGAGTAGGGGGACGATCAGCCGGGTGCGCAGCGAGTCCTCCTCGTCCTCGTACCCCTGGGCCTGCCGGGCCACGGCGTTGAAGATGACCAGACGGCGAACCCGCTTGGCGTCGAAGGCCATGGCCACCATCTCGTCGATCCAGGCGCACACGGCTTCGAGGGGCACCGGCTTCTCCGCCACCGAACGTTCCACCCGGGCCACATCGGGAATGGAGGCGGTCCGGAACATGGCCAGCAACAGGTCGTCCTTGGACCGGAACTGGCGATAGAAGGCCCGGGTGGAGAGTCCGGCCCGGTCCAGGATGTCCTGCACGCTGGCCCCCTGGAAGCCGTTCTGCCGCATCACGTAGAGGGCCGCTTCCATCAGCCGGCCCCGCTCGTCCTGGCCGTCGCCGTCGCCCAGGGTCTCGATGACCTCCGTGTTGTCCACCACTGCGGCCACGGATTCCACTCTACCGGCCCGGTGTCGGACGCCCCCGGGGCCCGGCTACCGGGGCGGGGCCACCCAGCCCGGGGAGACCGAGGTGCGGCCGCCCACGATGCTGGAGCCGATGTAGTTGCGCTGGGCCTCGACGGTACCGGCCCCGATGCACAGCCCCCGGATGTCCCGGTAGGCCCGCTCCAACGGGTACTCACGGCTGTAGCCGTAGCCGCCGTGGATCTGGATGGCCTCGTCGCACACGAACTTGGCGGCCAGGTTGGCCGCGGTCTTGGCCATGGCCGTCTCCAGGGCCGGCGGGGTGCCACCCGGCCCGGCCAGCCGGACCGCCCGACCGAGCAGCAGCCGGGCTCCTTCGATGGCCACGGCCATGTCGGCCAGCTTCCACTGCAGTCCCTGCAGCGAGGCGATGGGCTTCCCCCCCACCACCCGCTCGGTCATGTACTCGACCGAGCGCTCCAGGGCGCCCTGGGCCGCGCCCACGCACATGGCGGCGTTCCCGCACCGTTCGTGGTTGAGATGGGAGAGCAGCAGTTTGAACGGGTCGGGCGAGGACGGGTCCCCGGCCACCAGGATGTCGTCCTGCTCGATGGCCACCCCGTCAAAGGCGATCTCCGACTCGGTGGCGGCGTGGATCCCCATCCCCTTGTGCCTTCCGGTCAACTCCACCCCGGCCCGGTCCATGGGCACGATGACCGCTCCGATCCCCCGGGCGCCCTCGCCCCCCGGCCACCGGCACCACACCAGTACCGCCGAGGCCGCGTGGCCCAGGGTCGAGTAGTTCTTGTAGCCGTCCAGCCGCCATCCGTCCCCGTCGGGCTTGAGGGCGGTGCGCATGCTCTGGACCGCCGAGCCGGCATCGGGCTCGGTGATCCCGATGCTGATGATGGCCTCTCCGTCGGCCACGGCCGGCAGCCACCGGTCCTTCAGCGCCGCCGAGCCCAGGTGCTCGATGCCCCGGGCCGGGCCGTTGAAGGCCAGTTGGCAGCAGATGGCGGTGGACACGTCGTAGCGGGCGATCTCTTCCAGCACGATGGCCGCTTCGACGTCGCCCATCCCCAGGCCACCCCACTGCTCGCCGATGGTCACCCGGAACAGGTCGGCAGCGGCCATGGCCGCGATGGCCTCGGTCGGGACCTCGCCGCTCTCGTCGTGCTCGGCCGCCCGCGGCCCTACCTCTCGGGTGGCGACATCCCGGGCCAGCTGGCGCAGGGCCGCCTGATCCTCGTTCTCCGTCCACGGAGTCACCTTCGGTGGGGGCTCCCACGTCACTCCGACGGTTCCGTGCCGACCACACCCACGAAGCTCACGCACTCGCCGGGCCCGCCGCCCAGGTTGTGGGTCAGGCCCAGGGTCCGCCCGCCCTCGGTCACCGTGGTGATCTGGCGTTCGGGCGGTGCTTGCTGGCGCAGCTGCAGCCAGCACTCGAACAGCATGCGCAGGCCGGTGGCCCCGATGGGATGGCCGAAGCTCTTGAGGCCACCGTCGGGGTTGACCGGGAGCTCGCCGTCGCGGTCGAAGGTCCCCGCCATCACTTCCTTCCACGCCGTCCCCCGCTCCGCGAAGCCCAAGTCCTCCATGAGCACCAACTCGGTCGGGGTGAAGCAGTCGTGCACCTCGGCCATGGCCAGCTGGGAGCGTGGGTCGGTGATGCCGGCTTGGCCGTAGGCGTCCTCGGCCGACCGGACCACCTCCTCGAAGCTGGTGTAGTCGTACTCGGGGTCGATGACCCCGGCCGCCGGGCCGGCGATGAGGCTGAGCCCCTTCACGTACAGGGGCGAGTCGGTGTAGCGGTGGGCGTCCTCGGCCCGGCAGATGAGGGCGGCGGCGGCGCCGTCGCTGACCCCGCTGCAGTCGAACACCCCGAGCTGACCGGCCACCCGCGGCGAGGCGGCGATCTTCTCCATCGAGACCTCCTTGCGGTACTGGGCCCTGGGGTTGACCGCACCGTTGCGGTGGTTCTTCCAGGCGATGCGGTTGAGCACCGAGCCCAGCTCCTCGGGATCGACCCCATACTTGTGGCAGTAGGCCGGCACCAGAAACGAGAAGGCCGCCGGCGAGCTGAGTTGGGCGTTGGTCCCGTCACCCACCTTGTGAATCCCGGTCAGCCCCGAGTAGCCCGAGTCCTTCAGCTTCTCCACCCCGATGGCCATGACCAACTCGTAGGCCCCCGAAGCCACTGCGTAGCAGGCGTTGCGGAAGGCCTCGGACCCGGTGGCACAGAAGTTCTCCACCCGGGTGACGGGCTTGTAGCCGATCTTGAGCGGCCGGGACAGGGTCAGGCCGGAGTTGCCGGCCCCCAGCGTGCCCAGCCAGAAGGCGTCGATGTCGTCGGCGGCCACCCCGGCCGAGCCGGTGCACTCGACGAAGGCGTCAGTGAGGAGGTCGTTGGTCCCCTGGTCCCACAGCTCGCCGAAGGGGGTGCACCCCATCCCGACGATCGCCACCCGGTCACGGATCCCTGTACTGGTCATGTCGGCACTCCTTGGTCGTCGCCCTCATCTGCCACCGGCCGGGCCTTCCAGAAGTAATTACTGCACGCCCTCGGCGGTGTACAGACGCCGGAAGGTCATCTCCACCCTGGTCCCGACGGCCACGGCGTCCGGATCGACGTCGGTCATCTCCCCCCGGTAGCGCCCGCCGCCGTCGAAATCGATGACCGCTCCGACCATGGGCGGGGACAGGCTGTAGGCCAGCCGGTCGATGGTGTAGGTGGCCACAGTGCCCCGGATATCGGCCATCCGCTCGGCCACCATCTGGTCCACCGCCTGGCAGGACAGGCACACCCGGGTGGGGGGCAGGTGGCGGAAGCCGCACACCTGACAGCGGCTGGCATTGAAGCCGAACTTCCATCCCTCGGTGCGCAGCGAGGCCGGAGCATCGGGTCGCTCGGGGTCGGGCCGCCGGGGGGGCTCCCGCTGGAGGACGCCCCGCCAGGAGAGGAACACCGGGTAGGCCAGGTCGGTCCGGCCCTGCTCCACCAGCTCGGACACCGGCCGGGCCCCCGCTTGGCGCCGGGCGGCCTGGGCCCCGGTCAGGGCCCCGGTGGTGCGCAGGATGGCCACGTCGGCGCCGTCCGCCACCTCCACCACCGCCACCACCTGGCCGGCCTCGGCCCTCTCCAGGCAGTCGGCCAGCGCCAACCCGGCGTCGGCCGCCCCCAGGTTGCCGATCAGGCCACTGTGGTCCGGGACCACCCGGTCGGAGGGAACCTTGAGGGCCTTCTTGAGGGTGGCCACCGCCCGGGCGTGGAGCCCGGTCACGATCAGGTGGTCGACGTCGTCAGCCACCAGGCCCGCCTGGGCCAGGGCCCGGTCGAAGGTGGACCGGGCCAACGGCACCAGGGCCTCCTCGCCGAAGCGGTCCTCCCACTGCCGGGAGCCGGTCTCGCCCGGGACCCGCCACCGCTCCAGGAACTCGTCGGTGGCGGCGGCGTGGCCCACCAGCTCGGCCACTCCCCCCTCGGGGGCCAGCACGAAGGCCACCGCCCCGTCACCGCCCTGGGTCTCGTCGACGCTGCCCGGTAGCCCCGTGCGCAGGTCGGCCAGCACCGCCATGACCGGGCCCCGCTCGCCGGCCAGCGAGGCCAGCTCCAAGGTGGCCCAGGCCGACCGGACCGAGCCGCACAGGTCGTAGGCCCCGGCCTCGGCCGAGAGCCCCAGCCCGGCATGGACCGTGGCGGCATTGGTCTTGTCCAGGTAGGCGGGCGCCGGGGTGGAGAAGTACAGCCGCTCGGGGGTGGGCACCCCGGCCGGGCGGAGGGCCAGGCGACCGGCCTCCACCGCCATGGAGGAGGTGTCCTCGTCGTAGGAGGCCACCGACCGCCGGCCCCGGCCGGCCGAGGTGCCAAAGGCGTCGCCGATGGCCCGGCGCTCCAGGCGCCAATAGGGAAGGTAGACACCCCACGAAACAATTCCCGCTACCACCAGACACTCCTCACTCTTGGTTCACGCACACTCTGCTGACTCAAACTCTGCTCATTCAACCCTGGCTCACTCAAACTCGGCTCATTCAACCTCGGCTCGCCCTCGGCTCAGGACTCGACACGCAGCGACTGGGCCCGCTCCTTCAGAGCGGGACGGTTGGGCTTCCCCACCCCGAGGAGCGGGATCTCGTCCAGGTGCACCACGACCTCGGGGGTCTTGAACCGGGCCACGCCCTGGGCGGTGAACCAGCGCCGGCACTCGTCCACGTCGACCTCGTCGCCTCCGACCACGAAGGCCGCCACCCGCTCGCCCAGCCGACGGTCGGGACAACCGACCACCACGGCCTGGCGCACCGCCGGATGGAGCTCGAGGACCCGTTCGACCTCGGCCGAGGCGATGTTCTCCCCGCCCCGGATGATCAACTCCTTCAGCCGACCCACGATGGTCAGCCAACCCTCCGCATCGAGGGTCCCGAGGTCGCCGGTGGCGAACCAACCCCGTCGGACCGACTCGGCCGTCTGGCTGTCCTCGCCGTAGCCCACGAAGAGCTCGGGGCCGCGCACCAGGACCTCGCCGCGGGTCCCCGGAGGCAGGGGCCGGTCGGTGGCCGGGTCGACCACCCGGATCTCGGCGTCCCCGACCGAGTGGCCGTCCGTGTCACGGGCCTGGTCCATGGAGTCGTCCCAGCGGCAGGTGGTGACGGTGGGCGCCTCCGTGGAGCCGTAGGTCCGCTTGACCTGGGCCCCCAGTCCGACCCGGGCCGAGTCGATGAACTCCGGTGTCACTCCCATCGATCCGCACGACACCACCCGGAGGCTCTCGACCTGGGGCCGGTAGCCGGGCACGTCCATCATCCCCACGAACAGGGTGGGCGGACCGATCATGAAGCTGGCCCCGTACCGGCCGGCCAGCCGCACACCCCGCTCGGCGTCCCACTTCTCCATCAGCACCACGTTCATGCCTGCGGTGCCCGGCACCAGGATGGAGTTGAGCAGGCCGGACACGTGGGCCAGGGGCGAGGGCATCAGGGCCACGTCATCGGCGGTGAGCCCGTGGGCCCGGGTCATGGACAGGGCCTTGTAGGCCAGACCCCGGTGGGTGTGGAGCACCGCTTTGGGATTCCCGGTCGATCCCGAGGTGAACAGGATCACCGCCACGTCAGAGCCCCGCCCTCCACCCGGGGAGAGGGGGGGTCCCGACACCAACTGCTCCCACCGCTGGTCGCCGGCCCGCACCCCGATGGCGTCGACCAGTCCCGCCAACGGCAGTCCGGGCGAGCTGAGGGTCAGGGCGGGCTCCAGGTCGTCGAGGATCCGGGTGACCTCGGCCGCCCCCACCTGGTGGTGCATGGGTGCGGCCACCGCACCGCACCGCCAGCAGGCCCGGAACAACACCAGGGCCTCCCACCAGTTGGGCAGCTGCCAGCTGACCACCGACCCTCGCCGGACACCGAGCTTCCGTAGGCCCCCGGCCACTGCTCCCACCACCCCTTCGAGGGCTTCGCCGTCGAGGCAGACGTCGCCGTCAACCACCGCAGCACGGCCGGGGCTCCGTGGTCCCGAGAGCAGGACGTCCAGGGTCGGCACGTCCCAGGCGCCCCCTCGCTGTCGGTACCGGGCCGCGTCAGGCTGTCGGTAGGTGGTGCGGAGCCTCACGGGAGTAACTCGTCGCCTCTGTCGCTATCGCCGTCCTGCCCATGCCCGGCGCTCAGCCGGCCACGGGCCCTTCCACAGCGTCGGGTACCGACAGCCGGACCGGGGGGGCATCCCGCCAGCTGGCGATGCCGTCGGCCTCCTCGGCCACCGGGTACTTGGACTCGTGGATCTCCGCCCAGTGCGAGTGGTTGAGCTGGTGGAGGGTGAAGCACGCCTGCAGGGAGTTGTAGAAACCCATGTTGTCCACGGTCTGGTTGACCGACTCCTTGATCAGCAGCGCGGTCATGGTGGGAAGCTCGGCGATGCGGCGGGCGTAGGCCAGGGTGCGCTCCTCCAGGTCGTCGACGGGGAAGATCTTGCTGACCATGCCCAAGCGGTGGGCCTCTTGGACATCGATGGCGTCGCCGGTCAGCATGAGCTCCTTGGTCCGGCGCGGTCCGAACTCCCAGGGGTGCCCGAAGTACTCGACACCGCACATCCCGAGGCGGGTTCCCACCACGTCGGCGAAGTACACATTGTCCGCCGCCACGATGAGGTCACAGGCCCACATGAGCATGAGGCCGGCGGCGTAGACAGTCCCCTGCACCTGGGCCACGGTGATCTTGCGCAGGTTGCGCCAGCGCATGGTGTTGGTGAAGTAGTAGTTCCACTCCTGCAGCATCCGCTGCTCGGCGCCGACCCGGGTCCCCCCGTTGATGGTCACCGAGCGGTGCTGGTCGGGCCCGGGTGCCCGTTCGGCCTGGGCCTCCTTCGAGCCCATGTCGTGACCCGAGGAGAACAGGGGGCCGACGCCGCCGAGGATGACCACCCGCACCTTGTCGTCCTCCTCGGCCCGGACGAAGGCCTCATCCAGCTCGACCAATAAGCCCCGGTTCTGTGCGTTGCGGGTCTTCAGACGATTGAGCATGATGCGCACGATCGTCCCGTCGTCCAGCTCCTCGTAGGTGATGTATTTGGCCTCGGGCATGTCTACGACACTCCTCTTTCGCTCGTTGCTGCTCGCTCGTCATGGGCCGGGCGCCTGGCGGACCGATCGGCCGGGGCTGCTACGGGAGCCTCCGACGGCCCGGCCACGCTATACCCGGCCCTCTCGGCCCGCCCATCCGGTACGACGCCCTCCCGCTGGTGGATCACGCCCCCCGGGTGCTGTCGCCTGGGCCCGGCGCCGATCCGGCCCCGGCGGCCTGACGCTCCGCGGCCTCGGCGGCCTCTCGCTCGGCGATCAGCGCGGCCCGGTTGAACTTCATGGCCTCGGTGCGCGGGATGGAGTCCACGAACTCCACGGTCTTGGGCACCTTGTACGACGCCAGGCGGTCCTTGGCGAACTGGACGACGTCCTCGGTGCCGAGGGAGGGGTCGACCGGGGCCACGATGGCGTGCACCCGCCGGCCCCAGGTCTCGTCACTCAATCCCACCACCACCACGTCGGCGATGCCGGGGTGCTCACTCAGGGCCGCCTCCACCTCGGCGGGGAACACGTTGACGGCCCCGGTCACGATCATGTCCACCCGGCGGTCGGCCATGAACAAGAACCCGTCCTCGTCGAGCCAGCCCATGTCCCCCACCGAGGTGAACCCGTCGGGCGTGGAGTCCATGGGCTTCACGTCGTTGCCCACGTAGGTGGCCAGCGGGCCGGTGGGCGTGCGGAGGAAGATGCCGCCGATCTCCCCGGGGGGCAGCTGCTCGCCGTCGGGTCCGAGGACCCGGATCTCGGTCTCGCCCATCCCCTTGCCCAGGGTGCCCGGATGCTCGAGCCACTGGTCCCCCCGGCACACCACGATGCCGAAATTCTCCGACGAGCCGTAGGACATGTAGAAGTGCTCCGGCCCCACCAGGTCGATCCAGAAGTGGCCCAACCAGATGGGCAGCGAGGCGGCGCCCTGCTGAACCCAGGTCAGGCTGGAGAGGTCGCGGTCCTCGATGCCGGGCACCTGGGCCAACCGCTGGAGCATGGGGGTGGCGGCAATGAAACCGGTGATCCGGTGCTTCTCGATGAGGTCCAACACCAAGGGGGCGCTGAACCGCTCCAGCAGCACGATGGGGTCGCCGCCCAGCAGGGTCCGGAAGGCCGTGAAACCGTTGGTGTGGTAGAGCGGGGCCGGGCACAGGACCCGCTGGGGCCGAGGGAGCGGACCGAACGAGGCCACCACCGACGAGGTGACGTTGGTCGACAACAAGAAGACCGCCGGGCCCTTCTGCACGATGACCTTGGGGGTGCCGGTCGACCCGGAGCTGCACACCCCGAAGCTGATCGGGGCGATGACCTCGGGCATGGGGGTGTCGGGGAACGATCGGCTCTCCTCCACCAGGCCCACGTTGTCGGCGCCGATGACCAGGTCCGGTCGGAGCACGGCCAGCAGGCGGTTCATCTCCCACTCCGGCAGGTCCCAACGCATCGGGACCACGGTGGCGCCCACCTTCCAGCCGGCGAAGCACGACAGCAGGTGCTCGGGCGAGTTGCGCAGGCACACGGCCAGGCGGTCGCCGACCCCGAGCCCGCGCTCGGCGAACAGGTGGGCCAACTGGGTGGAGCGGTCCTCCAGCTCGGACCAGCTGATGGTGCGCTCGGCGCCGTCCTCCTCCACGAACACCACGGCGGTGGCGTCACCGCCCTCGGCAGCCACCTGGCCCAGGCGCACCCCGTAGGGGATCCCGACCTCCTCCGGCTCCGGCTCGGTGGCCACGCCCTGGGTTCCTCGATCGCTCATACGAGCAGGGTACGCGCCGTCGGCGGGCCCGGTCGGACGGACCGTTCCAGCCGGCCGGGGGCCGCGGCCACACAAGCCGCCTTCGCCCCGCCTCTCTCCCTCTCCACGGCCACCGGCACCCAGCGAATGGTAGCGCAAACGCCATTTCCGTTCGCCACCCCGGGCTGTTAGCGTGGCGGGCACCGGGGCTCCGGAGGCTGGTCCACGTCGGACCGGGCGCCGCCGGACTCCCAGGGGGAAGCAGAACGAGTCGCGACGTAGCAGAGTGAAGTAACTGGGTAGAGACTCGCCAACCAGCACAGTAGAGACGTGAAGGATCAAAGGAGGATGGCCATGGCCCCACGATCGTTGGACTTTCCGGTCTTCGACGCCGACAACCACCTGTACGAGACCACCGATGCATTCACCAAGTTCCTGGACCCGAAGTACGCCGGGCTGATCCAGTACGTCCAGGTCAACGGGCGCACCAAGATCGCCGTCAAGGGTCAGATCAGCGAGTACATCCCCAACCCCACCTTCGAGGTGGTGGCGGCCCCCGGCGCCCAGGAGGAGTACTTCAAGAGCGGGAACCCCGAAGGCAAGTCCCGTCGCGAGATCATGGGCAAGCCCATCCGGGCCCTCCCGGCCTTCAGCGAGCCCCAGCCCCGGCTGGAGCTCATGGACGAGCTGGGGCTGGACCGGGCCCTCATGTGGCCCACCCTGGCCAGCCTGCTCGAGGAGCGGCTGCGCGGCGATCCGCCGGCCACCCACGCCGTGGTGCATGCGCTCAACCAATGGATGCACGAGCACTGGACCTTCAACTACAAGGACCGGATCTTCCCGACCCCGGTCATCCACCTGGGCATGGTGGACCAGGCCATCCAAGAGCTGGAGTGGGTGCTCGAGCGGGGGGCCCGCATCATCCTGGTGCGGCCGGCCCCGGTGCCGGGGCTTCATGGGCCCGCGCTCACCGGCCCTCCCGGAGTTCGACCCGTTCTGGAAGCTGGTGTCCGAAGCCGGCATCCCGGTGGGCATGCACGCCTCCGACAGCGGGTACCAGCGCTACCTCAACGAGTGGGAGGGCATCGTCGACGAGATGACCCCGTTCAAGGGCGGCTCCGGGTTCGTGGCCATCATCGGCCACGGCGGTCGGGCCATCACCGACACGGTGGCCTCACTCATCGGCCACGGGCTGTGCTCGCGGTTCCCCAACCTCCGGTTCGCCCCGGTGGAGAACGGCAGCAACTGGGTCCGCCCGCTGATCAACGACATGGGCCATGCCTTTGCCTCGGCTCCCCACACCTTCGAAGAGGACCCGGTCGAGGTGTTCAAGCGGAACATCTATGTGCACCCCTTCCACGAGGAGGACCCCATCGGCCTGGTCGACATCCTGGGCGCCGACCGGGTGCTGTTCGGATCGGACTATCCCCACCCCGAAGGGATGTCCGACCCGCTCAGCTTCGTGGACGAGCTCAAGGGCCTCTCCGACACCGACGTGGCCAAGATCATGGGCGGCAACCTCAGCCGTCTCATGAAGCTGGACGCCGCCTGAGCCGTGGCTCGGCCTGCGGCCCGGTCAGCCGGGCCGCAGGAAGCCAGGCCTATCGGGACTTCTGCGGTGACGAGTTATGGCGGACCTCGTCGAAGGGTCGGTCGCGGTCGGCGGCGTACTCGCGGGGCATGCCCAGCACCCGTTCGCTGATGATGTTGCGCTGCATCTCGGTGCTGCCACCACCCAGGCTGTCGGCCTGACGCATCAGGAAGGGCTCCCCAGCGCGCCGGCCGGGTCACCCTCGACCCACTCGCCGGCGGCCGACCCGGCGATCTCCAACCCGATGTCGTGGCGACGCTCGCCGTTGGTGGCGGCGAACAGCCGGGCCAGCGATCCCGCCGGCGCCGGTAGGGCCCCGGTCCGGATCCCCAGGGTCATCCGCTCGGTCAGTTGGGCCTGGACCCGGTCGTTGACCCGGGCCTCGGCCACCAGCTGGCGGACCACCGGATCGTCGGCCTGGCCGGTGGCCTTGGCCAGGTCGACCAGGCCCGCCCGCTGCCCGCCCTCGCCGGCGTGGGCCATGGCCACACCGCTGACGTACGGCGACCCCCCGCCCACGGCATCCCGCTCGTGATAGAGGAGCCGCGAGGCCACCGTCCATCCGTCGTTGACCGCGCCGATGACGTTCTCGGCCGGGATGGCCACGTCGTCGAAGAACTCCTGGCAGAACTCGGCCAGCCCGTTGACCATGCCGATGGGCTGCACCTCGATCCCGGGCTGGTGGATCTTCACGATGAACATGGTCAGACCCCGGTGCTTGGGCACGTGGCGGTCGGTGCGGGCCAGGCACATGGCGTAGTCGGAGCGGTAGGCGCCCGAGCTCCAGATCTTCGACCCGTTCAGGATGAACACGTCACCGTCCCGGGTGGCCCGGGTCACCGAGCCGGCCAGGTCCGATCCCCCGCTGGGCTCGGACAGGAACTGCACCCACAGCTCCTCGCCGCGGAGGATGGCCGGGATATGACGCTCCTTCTGCTCCTCGGTGCCGAAGTCGAGCAGGGTGGGGGCCAGGATGGACAAGGTCGGCACATTGAACAGGGTGGGCATCTGATAGGGCAGCGACTCCTGGGTGAAGGCCCGCTGGTGGGCCCGGCTCAGGCCCTGGCCGCCGTACTCGGAGGGGAAGCAGATGCCGGCGAACCCGCCGTCGAACAGCTGCGCTGCAGGCGCCGGGCGCGGCCGCCGGTGTCGTCGGCCAGGGACAGCTGCCGGTTGTCGACGCCCTCGGGCAGGAGGGGCAGGTTCTCGGCCAGCCAGGCCCGGGCCCGGAGCCGGAAGGCCTCGACGTCCTCGGAGTCGGTGCCGGCGTCGGTGTCGATGTCGGTGTCGTCAGCGTCCACGTTGCTCCTCAGATTCCGACGGCCACGGCCACCCGCTCCCGGTGGTCGCCGGGCGTCCCGAACTGGCTCCGGTCCTGGATCACCCGTCGCAGGTACAGGTGGAGGTCGTGGTCCCAGGTGACCCCGATGCCCCCGTGCAGCTGCACGCAGTCCTGCAGGATCACGGGGGCCTGGTCGCCGATGTAGGACTTGGCCACGCTGACCAGTTCGGCGGCGTCGGACGATCCGCCGTCCACGGCGCGGGCCGCGGCGTCGGCGGTGGCGTGGGACGCCTCCACCCACAGCTTCATGTCGGCGAAGCGGTGCTTGAGCGCCTGGTACGAAGCCAACGGCCGTCCGAAGGAGTACCGGTCGAAGGCGTACTCGATGGTGAACTCGAGGACCCGGTCGACCGCTCCGGCCATCTCGGCGCACTGGAGCACCACGGCGTCCTGGAGTTGACGCTCGATGTCCCCGGCCGTTCCGCCCGGCTCCCCCAACACGGCGTCGGCCGGCACCTCGGCCCGGTCGAACCGGAGGCGGGCGAATCTCCGGACCAGGTCGAGGCTGTGGGCCGGCAGGTGCGGAGAGCCCGGCCAGGCCGGAGGGGATCACCATCTGCACCGCACCCTGGTCCGACTGCGCCGTCACCAGGATCAGGTCGGCCTGGGCCCCGGCCTCCACCGGGCCTGAGGTGCCCTCCAGCAGGTACCCGTCGCCGTGGGCCTGGGCCCGGACGCCACCCTCCGGGCGGGACCACCCGAGCGAGTCGCCGCCCACGCACCAGGCGGCGACGGTGTCCCCCGCCACCAGGCCGGCCAACTGCTTGTGGTGCTCGGGCGACCCCGAACGCGGACAGCGCCGCTGCCACCACGTTGGTGGGGATCAGCGGACCGGGTGAGACCCGGCGTCCCGTCTCTTCGGCCACCAGGGCCAGGTCGGCCAGCCCGCCCCCGGAGATGCAGCCCCCGCCGTGGTCCTCGGAGACCAGCATCGACACCCACCCCAGCTCGGCGCCGCGTCGCCACCAGTCACGGTTGAACCCCTCGGGCTCCTCGTCGGCGATCCGGCGGACCTGGTCCAGCGGACAGGTGTCCTCCAGGAACTTGGCCGTGGTCTCCCGGAACAGCTCCTGGTCGTCGGTGAGGTCGAAGTGCACGCGCTGCGAGCCGAGGACCAGGGGCAGCGAGTCGATCTGACGCAGCCCCATCATGTAGTTGAGCTCCGACCCGGGCACGATGGAGTACTCGGGGATGCGCCGGTGCCACTCGCGCAGGGCGATGCGCAGCTCCAGGCGGGCCAGGTGCGAGCCCAGGCAGCGGTGCACCCCGCCGCCGAAGGCCAGGTGCCGGTTCTCGCTCCGGGTCAGGTCCACCTCGTCGGAGCCGGGCACGGCCTCCTCGTCGGTGTTGGCCGAACCGATGACCACGCCGACGTTCTCCCCGGCGTGGATGGGACAACCGCCCAGGTCGATGTCCTTGGTGGCCACCCGGACCACCGTGGTCACCGGGGTCTCCCACCGCAGCAGCTCCTCCACCGCCGAGGGGATGATGGCCGGGTCGTCCACGATCTGGCGCCGCTCCTCGGGGTGCTGGGCCAGCCGGGCGATGAAGCACTCCAGCGAGTCGGTCACCGTGTCCAACCCCGCCAGGATGAACAAGAAGCAGATGCCCAGGATCTCGTCCACGGTCAGCTTCTGCGAGTCCACCTCGGCTCCGATGAACAGGGAGAGGATGTCGTCACGGGGCGTGATCTGGCGGTCCTTGACCGCCTCGGCGAAGTACTCCTCGATCCGGCGGGCGGCGACCTTCTGGCTGGCCTGGACCTCGTCCATGTCGTTGCCCACCGGTCGGAGGATGCCGTCCTTCATGGCCAAAAACGAGTCGAGGTCGGAGAGGGGTAGGCCCACCAGGGTCAGGAACACCGACGACGGCAGGGGGACGGCGAAGTCCTCGGCGAACTCACACCGACCGCTGTCGATGAAGCCGTCGATGAGCTCGTTGACCAGGGCGGTGATCTGCGGCTCGAGGAGGTTCATCCGGCGGGGGGCGAAGATGGGGTCGAGCAGCCGCCGGTACTTGCGGTGGTCCGGAGGGTCCACCTGCAGCGGGATGAGGGGCACCGACTGGCCCAGGTTGACGGCCTCGAACCCGGAGGAGAACTCCTCGGGGTGGGTCAGGGCGTACTCGACGGCACCCCTCCGGACCACCTGGGGACCGAATGCCCCCGACACCACGGCCCCGGCGGCCCGGGCCCGGCGATAGAAGGGTTGAGGATTGGCAGCGATCTCCTCGTCCATGAAGCCCTCGGCCAGACTCTCGGATTCCATCCCGGTACCCCCAACACTCGGACCTCACCGGTGCCGGCCATGGGGCCCCAGTGAGAATCTGCTTTTCGCAGAAGGTTAACGTGTGCCTGACAGGCTGCGCCTCACCGGAACAGGCCCCCGGGCCACCGCCGACCGGTCATTTGGCGTTGCGGAAGTCGGGGCTCCTCTTCTCGGCGAAGGCCTGCATCCCTTCGGCCATCTCCGGCGACACCGCCGCCACGGCCTGGGCATGGGCCTCCCGATCCAGCAGCCCGACCAGACTGGTCTCGAACGACGAGTTGAGCAACTGCTTGGACAGCCCCATCGACCGCACCGGCCCGGCGGCCAGGCGGACCACCAGCTCGTTGGCTTCCTGCTCGAGGTCCTCGACCGAGGGGAGGCACTTGTAGGCCAGGCCCAGGGTCACCGCCTCGGCTCCCTTGGCCCCTTCCCCCAGCAGCACCATGGCCCGGGCCCTGGGCAGCCCGACCAGTCGGGGGAGCAGGTAGGCACCCCCGGCGTCGACCACCAGCCCCCATCGGGCGAAGGACCAGATGAACCGGGTCTGGTCGCACACCAGCACGAAGTCACAGGCCAGGGCCAGATGGGCGCCGGGCCCCACGGCGGTGCCGTTGACGGCGGCCACGGTGGGCTTGTCCAACTCCCAGAGCTCACGGATGAAGGCCTGCACCCCGCTGCGGAGGGTCTCGCTGGTCGACCGGGGGTCGAACCCCTCGGTCCCCGAGCCGGCCACTGTGGACTGGCGGAGGTCCATCCCGGCGCAGAACGAGTCGCCCACCCCGGTGATCATGAGGGCCCGGACCTGTGAGTCCCGCCGGACCTCGCTGATCCGCGACACGATCTGGTCGCGCATCTCGGGCGTGAGGGCGTTCTTGGCCTCGGGACGGTCGAGCACCAGGCGGGCGACGCTGTCGTCGCCGACTTCGTAACGGATCATCGGCCCAACGTAGGCCAATCCCGAGTCAGGCCGCAGACCCCGGGGCCTCCACCGCGGCCAGGCCGTGGAAGGGCATTCCCCGCTGCCGCCACTCCTCGTAGCGGGCCAGGAAGGGCTCGCCGAACGGGTCCTCTCCGATCAGGGGCATGGCCGCCCGCCAGATGGTCAGGTCGTCGGGGGCCAGCTCACCGGCCCGCTCCATGTGCCGCCGGGTGGCCTCGGGGTCGCCGTTCCGGTGGGCCTCGGTGGCCACCCGGAAGTGCAGGCGGGCCAGCACCTCGTCGGACGAGAGATCACCCACGGCCTGGCGGGCCTCCTCCTCGGTGACCGGCACGATGCCCCGGGTTACCCAGCGACGCACCTCGTCGAGGTGGGGACCGGACGCCACCCCGGTGAACTCGGCGAACAGGTCGGTGCCGTGGGCGTGCCCGTTGGGCCGGGCAATGCCGTTCTCCTCGTCGATCCACACCACAGTGGGCACGTTGGAGATGGCGTACAGCTCGGTGAGGAGGTGGTTGGGGTCGTAGAGCACCGGCATGGTGATGCCCTCGAGCCACGGGCGGACGTCGTCGGCCGAATTGTCGATGGCCACGGCGATGACGGTGAAGCCGTCGGGACCCAGCTCGTCGTGGATGGCCTGCCAGCCCGGCAGGTCATAGCGGCACCCGCACCAGCTGGAGAAGGTCACCAGGAGCTTCTTCTTCCCCAGCCACTCATCCAACCGGTGGAGCCTGCCGTCGACGTCGGGAAGTTCGAAGGCCGGGGCCCGCAGGTCCTCGAGGGCCTGACGACGCAGCTCGGAGGAGAGGGCCACAGCCATCACCCCGGCATCGATGTCGACCACCACCGGCCGGCCCAGGGCCGCGGCCACCTGCACCAGGTCCAGCTGGTCGCCGACCTTGAGGGCCTCGGGGTCAGCCACGGGAACACAGGTGTCCTCCCGGCACAGGCCGTTGGCCTTGAGCTCCCATCCGAGCGCCTCGGGGAGGCCGTCCGGGTCGATCAGGAAGGTCTGCCGTCGGCGGTCCGGCGTGGCCTCCACCTCTCGGGCAACCTCGTCGATAACGGTGATCCGGGTCATGTCCCTCCTCGTCGGTAACGCTCAACCGTTGTCGCCCCCACCCCGGCTGTCAATCCCCGGCCGTGGTCAGCCGGCATCGGACAGCCCGGCGGCATCCACGAACCTCCGGCTGCGCTCGCCGTACCCGCCCTCGCCCTCGGGGGTCGGAGCGGCGGGAGAGAACAGGACCACCCCGCCGGCTGGAGTCACGGACACCGCCCGGCGTACGGCGTCCTCGAGATCGAGGGCCACCTCCACCACCGGAGCCGGGCCGTCGGCGGCCGGCAGGGAGGCCAGCCGGTCGGCCAGGCCTTGGTGATCGGGGGGCAACACCATGACCCGGGGAGTGGGCCGGCGGTTGGCCAGCGCCTGGAGCAGTCCGGTGGGGTCGACCCCCCGGTCGGCGCCCCCCACGATGATGGTCAGCTCACGGTCGGGGAACGCTCCGAGGGACGCCACCGAGGCGAAGGGGTTGGAGGCCAGGGCATCGTCGACGAAGGTGAGCCCGCCGCGGTCCCCCACCGTGTGGCACCGGGACGCCAACCCGTCGAAGCCGGCCACGGCCCGTTCGACGGCGTCGGCCGGGGGGGTGCGTCCGTCCAGCAGGAGGGCGCCGGTGATGGCCCCGCACAGGTTCCACCGGTTGTGCCGCCCCGGGACCCGCAGCGGCGGCAGGGGCCCCAGCAGCTCGTCGTCGACCACCACCGATCCGGACCCGTCCGCCCACACCCGCCCACGGGGCCCGAACAGGCTCCGCTCGGCGTGCCCCGCGGTGCGCCGCACCGCTTCGTCGCTCCCGGAGTTGACCCCCAGGGCCCCGGGGGGACCGGCGTCGATGAGCCGCAGCTTGTCCCGGTAGTACTGCTCCTCTCCCCCGTGCCAGTCCAGGTGGTCGGGGGCCAGGCTGGTCAACAGGCATACCCCCGGGGTCACCGTGACTTCGGCGGCCTGGTACGAGGAGACCTCGACCACGTAGGCATCGGCCAGGGGCCGGCCGTAGGCCTCGGTCACCGGCACCCCGATGTTGCCGATCAGGGCGACGTCCAACCCGGACTCCCCGAGGATGGCCGCGGTCAGGGCGGCCGTGGTGCTCTTGCCCTTGGTGCCGGTGATGGCCACCACCCGGGCGTCGGCGAAGTCCTCCAACCACACGGCCATGGCTGTGGTGACCGCGACCCCCAGGGCTGCCGCTTCGGCCAACTCGGGGCGGTACCGGCTGACGCCGGGCGCCCGGACCACCACGTCCAATGCGCCCCAGGGCACCCGACCGGGGTCGAGCACCTGGTGCCCGGGCCCCACCAGCGGCTCCAGGTGGGCCATGGCCCGGTCGGGCCGGTCATCGATCAACAGGGGCTCGACGCCCCGCTCGGCCAGTAGGCCCACCATGGCCAGTCCCTCGGCACCGAGGCCCCACAGGGCCACCCTCGACGAGCACAGCTCCTCCAGGGTCACGGGACCTCGCCGAGGGTGCCGGCCACGGCGGCGGCGATCTCCCGGTCGGGAAAGGAGTGGCCCGGTCGGGCGGTCAACAGGTCCTGCACGTCCTGGTCCGAGACCATGGCCCGGGCCGGTCCGCCCAGCGCCACTACCACCGGCTTGTCCTTCCACAGCGGCTGCTGCGAGAGGATCCTGAAGGCCGCGGCGGACTCCCGGCGCTCGCCCACGCACTCGAAGGGCTTGTCGGCGTCGCTCATGAGAGCGGCGAATCCGGGCACCTGGGCGGGGTCGTCGAACAGGTCCCGCCCGATGATGTCGGTGACCGCCTCGGGCGGCAGGAACGGGGCCAGCATGAGTCCGACGAAGCGGCACTTCGGGCACTGACCGCACCAGCGGTCGCCGGCCCCGGCGTCCTGCCGGTACACGGTGTTGCAGCTGCAGAAGGTGCCGTGATAGCGGTCCATCCGGGCGAAGGCCCGGGCGATGGCCAGCTCCGAGTACGGACGGAGGGCCGAGCCGTAGGTGAGGTTGGGGTCGATGGACCCGGCGATGAGGGCCCGGATGCTCTCCTCGAACTCGAGGCTCTTCGAGTACTGGTGGTTGACCGGGACCCCGTCGACCGTGACGGTCTCCTCACTGGCCGAGCGCTCGACGGCCATGGCGATGGTGTCGTACCCGTGGACGAAGCTTCCGACCACGGCGATGAGGGAGACGATGGCGGTGATGGGCACGTGACCGTTGAGGGCCCCGGTGCGGTTGAGCTCGCCCAGCTGCGGGGAGAGACGCCGGCGGACCACCAGCAGCTCGAGGCCGGTCCGGGCGGCCAACTCCACCACCAGAGGGTGGGGATTGACGGCGAACAGTCGCGGCCGCAGGTGCTTGACCGACTCGATGAGCACCATCGAGTCCTTTCCCCCGCCGATGGGGACCACCAGCCCACCACCCGGGCCCGAAGGACTGCCGCTGGTGGACCGGGGTGCGGCCGGAGATGGTGACGACGCTGGACCCTCGGCCCGGAGCTCGACCACACGGGGCACCGGAAGCCCGTTGGACACGGCGAACTCCCGTAGTCCGTCGTCGTACAGGTGGTGGTGGAACGCCCGTTCTTCGGCTGAGAGCCCGGTGTGCTCCACGACCACCACCGGTGGGGCGGCCGCCTTGTAGTAGCTGGTCCCGGCCGCGATGTGCAGGTGGACCAGGGCCCGCTCCACGCCGGCCAGGTCGATGGCGGCCCCGGGCCGGGGCGGCGTCTCGAAGGTGATGGTCTCGGTGAACCGGTGGTCGTCACCCAACCGGTAGGTCAGGGTGACGGTCCTCGATGGTGGGTCGAAGGACCGATCCACCACGTCGAAGGTGCCCACGGACGCCGGGTCGAAGCGTCTCGGGTCGTTCATGGCGCCATCAGCGTAGTGGTCGCCGGCCCGGAGCCGGCTACTGGGAGCCGGCGGTTCGGGCGGTCTTGCGATGGTGCTCCACCACGGCCAGAGAGGTTCCGGCTGACTGGATGACCCAGACCTCCCCTTTCTGCAACTTGGCCACGGAGCTGGAGCCGATGCCCGGCTCGGACCCCAGGGCGGCCAGCACGTCGGTGGCCACGTCGCCGTGGGTACAGAGCACGGCTGACTCGCCCGCCATCCTCATCATCAGCTCCACGGCGTCGGCTCCGTGGCCCTCGGCCAGCTCACCGACCGACTCCACCGGGAGGCCCAGGGCATCGGCCAGTGGTTGGACCGTCTCCCAGCACCGGACGTAGGGACTGCTCAGGATCCTCTGGGGCCGGTACTGAGCCAGTAGGGGAACCAGCTCGATGGCCCGCTCCCGGCCTCTGCGGGACAGGGGGCGCAGGCGATCGTCCCCTTTGTACGCACTCCGCCTTCCCGCGTTGGCGTGACGAACCAGCAGTAGCGCCATGGCCACGATGCTCCCATGCTCCGCTGTCGTCGTCGATGATGCCTGTTGAGACCGGGACGCCGCACGTCCGGGCCGGGCGCCCCGGCGTCGTGAGGGCGGCGGCGCTACGTCCGAAAGCGTGCGTCAGGTCAGGACGGCAACCCGGGAACATCGATACCGGGGTGGTCGGGAACCGGAAAGGCCTCGAGGTCGCGGCCGCTGCGGGCCAACGAGTGATAGCGGCGCTCGGCGAACCGCCAGCGGCCGTCGTCGAACCGGTAGCGGTCGTGATAGAGCCCGTAGGCGTTGGTCCAACGGCCACTGGCCCGCCCTTGGCGGAGTTCGCACATGAACAGTCGGCACACCGCGGTGCCGGCCATGGGCCCTTCGGGGAACACGATGTGGGCGTTGAGCACCACGAACTCGAAGAATTCGAACTGTTCGATGGCCCCACCGATGAACTCACCCAGGGCCACCGGTCCCACCAGCTGCAGCGGCTCCCCGGCCCGGCGGTCGATGACCACCAGGGCATCGGGGAGGAACAGGTGGGACAGCTCCGGCCAGGCCCGCCGGTTGACCACGTCGGCATAGGCGTGCTGCAGCCTGCGCACCCCCGTGTCATGGACGGCTTCGGCCAGCAGTGCCTCGTCGATCATCAGAGGAACGCTACCGGCATCGGGGCGCTCCACCTGGACTCCGTGGGCAAGCTCCCGGAACCCGGCCGGTCCCTCGGGGCCGGCCGGCTGCCCCTCGGCGGGATCGTGGTCGGTGACGTCGGCGGTGTAGCGCTCTTCGAACGGGGGCCTCGGCCGGCAACCAGTACGAACTACCAGTTCGAACCGGTCGACAGGCAGCTAATCTCGGGCCATGGACGACTCGCTGATCGATCCGAGCATGCCACCCAGTGGCGAAGGCTGCGTCGAGTGCCTGGAGGCCGGGGGGTGGTGGTTCCATCTCCGCCGCTGTGCGGCCTGTGGCCACATCGGGTGTTGTGACTCCTCTCCCAGCCAACACGCCAGCGCCCATGCCCACGCCGACAACCACTGGGTCATCCAGAGCTTCGAGCCGGGCGAGGACTGGTTCTACGACTACCGGTCCGACCAGACGGGTGAGGGACCCCCGCTCGACCCGCCCCGACACCACCCGACCAGCCAACCGACCCCGGGTCCGGCCGGCAAGGTTCCCCGCGACTGGATGCAGTACCTCCACTAGGCCGACATGGTGCTAAACGGACCTGGACGTGGGCCGACGTGGCCCACCAGCCCCACCCCCTAGCATCGCCGAGGTAGCCACCGCCCCCGCGTCCCGGTGGACCACGATCATCGGAGGTATCCATGGAGTACACCAACCTCGGTAAGACCGGCCTGCGGGTCTCGCGGGTCTGCCTCGGCATGATGAGCTTCGGCAACGACAGCGATCGCCCCTGGGCCCTGAACGAGGACCAGGCCGAGCCGATCATCCGCGCCGCAGTGGAAGGTGGGATCACCTTCTTCGACACCGCCGACACCTACTCCAAGGGGGCCAGCGAAGTGGCCACCGGCCGGCTGCTCCCCCGCTATCTCGGCCGCGACGAGATGGTGGTGGCCACCAAGGTCTTCATGCCGATGACGCCGGGAGAGAACGGTGGCGGGCTCTCCCGCAAGCACATCCTGTCCGCCATCGATGCCTCGCTGACCCGGTTGGGGATGGAGTACGTCGACATCTACCAGATCCACCGCTGGGATCCCCGCACGCCCATCGAGGAGACCCTGGAGGCACTGCACGACGTCGTGCGCTCGGGCAAGGCGCGCTACATCGGAGCCAGCAGCATGTTCTCGTGGCAATTCGCCAAAGCCCAATACCTGGCCGACCTCCATCACTGGACCCGGTTCGTCTCCATGCAGCCGCACTACAACCTGATCTACCGCGAGGAAGAGCGCGAGATGATCCCGCTCTGTCAGGACCAGGGCGTAGGGGTCATCCCGTGGAGCCCGCTGGCCCGAGGGGTGCTGGCCGGCAACCGGACCCGCGGCGGCGAGCACAACACCACCCGGTCGGACACCGACACCTTCACCGACTACCTCTACAGCCAGCCCACCGACTTCGACGTGGTGGAGCGGGTGGCCGAGGTGGCAGCCGAGCGACAGGTTCCCCCGGCCCAGATCGCCCTGGCCTGGCTACTCCAGCGCCCCGGTGTCACCGCTCCGATCATCGGAGCCACCAAGCCGGGTCACCTGACCGATGCCCTGGCCGCCGAGCAGCTCCGCCTCACCGACGAGGAAGTGGCCCGGCTCGAGGAGCCCTATGTCCCCCATCCGGTACTGGGCCACTTCTGAGCGAAGTGGTGTCTACGGTGTCGGAGCGGAGCACCACAACGAAGGAGCTGGCATGAGCAAGCAACCGGAGGGACCGGTCGGGGTGGACTTCCACTTCGACATCATGTGCCCCTACGCCTACCAGACATCCCTGTGGATGCGCGAGGTCCGGGACATGACCGGGATCGAGGTCCGCTGGCGCTTCTTCAGCCTCGAAGAGGTCAACCGGGCCGAGGGGAAGAAGCACCCCTGGGAGCGGGAGTGGTCGTACGGCTTCTCCATGATGCGGATAGGGGCCTACCTCCGACGGCGGGACATGGCCGATCTCGACGCCTGGTACGCCGCCGCCGGCCAGGCTCTCCACGTCGACGGGCGCAAACCCCACCGGCCCGAGGTGGCCGAGGAGCTCCTCCGCGAGATGGGCATGGACCCGGGCGTCGTCCGGGCCGCCATCGAGGACCAGAGCACCGGCGACGAGGTGCGGGCCGAACACGACCTGGTGGTGTCCAAGGGCGGGTTCGGGGTGCCGACGCTGATCTTCGATGACGGTCAGGCCCTGTTCGGCCCGGTCCTGGTGGATCCGCCCCGCGGCCAGGACGCCGTGCGGCTGTGGGAGCACGTCACCGGGTGGCTGGAGTTCCCCCACGTGTACGAGCTGCAACGACCCAAGGCCCGGGCCGACATCGACGCCATCGCCAAGGCCTTCGCTCCCTATCTGGACGCCCGCGACTGGCTCAGCGTGCAGAACGACACCCCCTGATCAGCCGATGGCCCGGTGGGCCTGCCCCGGTGGTCCGGTGGCCGGGCCGGGTCAGGCGGCCTCGGGCTCGGTGGCCACGCCCTTCCTGCTGCCGAGCCGCAGCAGCCCCAGGGCCGGGAAGAGCATGACGGAGAGCATCCCGGCGGCCACCAGCGAAGCCGCGTTGATTTCGAGCATCCTCCCGGCGGCCAGGGCGATGCTGGTGATGACCACGATCAGCGGTAGTCCGGTGGCTGACAACAGGGCCATCGGGAACCGTTCCGGAGGGGTCAGGACCTTCCGGTACAGCAGGTAGACCGGCACCCCCCGGGCCACCAGCATGAGGGCCAGGAAGACCGGCACCCGCCACAGCTCGGTGGGGTCGTGGATGAAGACGTGCAGGTCGAAGTTGATGCCGCTGACCACGAAGAAGATGGGGATCAGGAACCCGAATCCGATGGCCTCCAGCTTGGCCTTGATGGCCTCAGTCTCCCCGCCGGAAGAGAACAGCCGGACCACGATGCCGGCGGTGAACGCCCCGAGGAGCACATCGAGGCCCAGGGTTTCGGCCAACAGCACCAGCAACACCACCATGAGCAAGGAGATGCGGACCGGGAGCTGGGCACTCGAGTCGAGATGCCGGTCGAGCAGGGACACCAAGCGGGTTGGTTGGGCCCGGGCCGCGAACAGCACGGTGACCACCGCCACCACGATGAAGGCCACCAGGAGCAACGAGGTCAGCAGGGGGTCCTTCTTGGTCAGCAGGAGGGCCACGGCCACGATGGGCCCGAACTCCCCCACCGTGCCGATGGCGGCGATCTGTGACCCGAACTTGGTCTCCATGACGCCGGCGTCGCGCAACATCGGCACCAGGGTTCCGAGGGCCGTGGTGGTCAGAGCCAGGCCCACCACCACCGTGTCCCGGGCCACCCCTACCGACACCAGGGCGAAGGCCGCGCCGAGGCCGATGACCAGCGACACCCCCCAGCCGATGCCGGCCAGCCGAAGGGGTTGGCCCCTGATCTGTTGCAGGTTCAGCTCGTACCCGGCCATGAAGATGAGGTACGTCAGTCCCAGGTCCGCCAGCCCGGTCACCACGTTGTCGACATGGGCCAAGTTGAAGACATAGGGGCCGATCAGGATGCCCAGCCCGATCTCGATGACGATCTCGGGGATGGCCAGGCGGCCGGTCAGCTCCGACAGGATCGGAGCCAACACCGCGGCGATGGCGATCAGGACCAGCGTGCCGACCGCAGCGGCCGTCACGCTCCACTGCCCGACGGTCGGCTGAACATCGCCTTACATTAGGCGTCCGTCCCTGTTCGGTAGGGACTTTCGGGCGGTCAGCCAACGGCTCCCGGGAACCGGCTCGGCGGTCCCCCGGGCTCCGGTTGGAGAGGGCCGGGGTGCTGATGCAGACTGGTCGACAGTGCTGATCATGGTGGGACCGGTTGAATCGGAAGCGCATCTGCAACGCCACCATCCTGAGAGGCCGGCCCGGATCGGCGCCGTCCAGGACGGGGTGGACGACCTCCACCTCGGTAGTGACCTTGTTGTGGTGCCGGCGCGGACAGCCACCGGGCCCGAGCTGCAACGGGTGCACTCGCCCGAGCACCTTCAGGCCCTGGAGCAGTTCTCTGCCGCCGGAGGGGGGCATCTCGACGCCGACACCTACGCCACCGGCGGCTCGTGGAACGCCGCCCGGCTGTCAGCCGGAGCCGGGCTGGTGGCCATCGAGACCCTGAGGCAGGAAGGCACCGGCACGGCGTTCGTGGCGGCCCGTCCCCCCGGCCATCACGCCCTGGCCGACCGGGCCATGGGCTTCTGTCTGATCAACAACGTGGCCGTGGCGGCGTCCAGCCTGGTCTCGGCGGGCGAACGGGTGCTCATCGTGGACTGGGACGTCCACCACGGCAACGGGACCCAGGCGTTGTTCTGGGACGATCCCGAGGTCCTGTACGTCTCCACCCATCAGTGGCCGTGCTACCCGGGGACCGGACGGGCAGACGAGGTGGGTGGTCCGGCTGCCCGGGGGACCACGCTCAACGTGCCCCTGCCCCCCGGGACCACCGGCGATGTACTGCTGCGGGCTTTCGACCAGCTGGTCAGCCCGGTGGTCGAAGCCTTCGCTCCTTCATGGGTTCTGGTGTCGGCCGGGTTCGACGGCCATCGGGCCGACCCGCTGGCCGACCTGGCTCTCTCGGCCGGTGACTTCGCGGCCTTGGCCCCGGTGGTGGCGGGGTACGCCCCGGGCCCCGGACGGACCGTGCTCTTCCTCGAAGGCGGTTACGACCTCGGCGCTCTGCGGTCGTCGGTGTCGGCCACGCTCGGAGCACTGGTCGGATCGCCGGAGAGCACCGAAGCCACCACGTCGGGAGGACCAGGCATGGATCGGCTCACCGACATCGCCACCCTGCGCCGTGAGCAGCTCTGGTGACCAGTGAGCTGCTGGCTCAGATCATCGCCGGCATGCCGGCCGACTTCGCCCATCCTGAGGACGACTACCTGACCACCCGGGCCAAGATGGCACCGTTCCACGGGCACCCGCTGTCGGAGGGGACCACCACCCGGCCGTTCGACGTGGGAGGTGTGCCGGGGGCATGGCTCACCCGGCCTGACTCGGACCCGTCACGCGGTGCGGTGCTCTTCTGCCACGGCGGGGCCTTCGTCTCCTGCGACCTGGGGGCGTACCAGTTCTACGCCGAGTACGTGGCCGAGTGGATCGGGGTCCCGGTACTCACGGTGGACTACCGCTTGGCTCCCGAACATCCCTATCCGGCCGCCCTGGACGACTGCGCGGCGGTCTACCGGGGCCTCCTCGACCGGGGCCATCCGCCGGACCGCTTGATCGTCCTGGGCGACTCGTGCGGCGGAGGCCTGGCCCTGGCCACCGTGCTCCGGATCCGGGACGCCGGTCTCCCCCGGCCCGCCGGCGTGGTCAGCCTGTCGGGGTGGGTCGACCTCGACACCGCCGGTTACCCGCCGAGCGGCCCGCCGACCCGCGACCCGTTCGTCACCGAAGGGTTCCTGAGAGCCCGGGCCCGTGACTATCTGGGATCGGTCGATCCGCACGACCCCGAGGCCTCACCCGCTCGTGGCGACCTGGCCGGGTTGCCTCCGGTATTCCTCCAGGTGGGCGAGAACGATCTGTGCCGCCTCGACGCCGAGCGGATGGCCCGACGGGCCAGGGATGCCGGTGTGGACGCCCGGGTCGATGTGGTGGTCGGTGGGGTGCACGGCGTACAGGGGCTGGTCAACGTGGAGGTACCCGAGGCCGCGTCCGCCTGGGGCTCGGTGAGGCAGTTCACCGACGGTCTGCTCGACCACTGACGGACAGGGGCAGGCTCCCCCGTTCACCAGGTGTCGATGCAGTTCCGCTTCTTGCCGGTCCGTTCGGGAGGAGGCGGGACGGAGCGCAGCATCTCCACGATCCGCCGGCGGGAGTCGGCCGGATCGATCACGTCGTCGATCTCGAAGGCGGTGGCCACGTTGAGGGCCTTCCCATGCTGGTAGGCCCGGTCCACCATGCTCTGGAACAACTCCTCCCGTTCGATGGGATTCTCCACCGCCTCGAGCTCGCGTCGGAACCCGAGCCGGACCGCCCCCTCGAGCCCCATGCCCCCCAGTTCGCCCGTGGGCCAGGCCACCACGAACAGCGGGGAGCGGAAGCTCCCCCCGGCCATGGCCTGGGCTCCCAGTCCATAGCCCTTGCGCAGGACGATGGTGAAGAACGGGACGGTGAGGCTGGCTCCGACGACGAATAGCCGGCTGAAGTGGCGCACTTGGCCGGTCCGCTCGGCCTCCGGCCCGACCATGAACCCGGGGGTGTCGCACAGGAACAGCACGGGAAGGTCGTGGGCGTCGCACAGTTGCAGGAATCGGGCCGCCTTGTCGGCTCCGTCGCGGTCGATGGCTCCACCCAGATGGCCGGGGTTGTTGGCCACCACGCCCACCGGCCGACCCTCCATGCGGACCAGGGCGGTGACCATGCCGTTTCCGAATCCGGCCCGGAGCTCCAGCACCGAGTCGGTGTCGGCCATGGCGGTCACCACGGCGCGGATGTCGTAGACCTGACGACGCTCCGCCGGCACGCACTCCCGCAGCAGCCGCTGGTCGGCGCAGCTCCACTGTTCCTCGGAGCCTTGGAAGTAGGACAGGTAACGCTTGGCCAGTGCCACCGCACCGGCGTCATCCTCCGCCACCAGATCCACCACACCGTTGGCCGTCTGGACCGGGAGGGGCCCGATCTCCCCGGGCGCAACGGTGCCGAGGCCACCCCCTTCGATCATGGCCGGGCCGCCCATGCCGATCGAGGTCTCCGGCGTGGCGATGATCACGTCGCAGCAGCCGAGCAGGGCGGCATTGCCGGCGAAGCACCATCCCGAGGCGATGCCCACCAGGGGGACCAACCCACTGAGAGCGGCGAACCGGGCGAAGGCCGTGGTGTCGAGCCCGGTGATCACGGCGTAGTCGGTATCGCCCGGACGGCCTCCCCCACCTTCGGCGAAGAGCACCACCGGCAGCCGTAGTCGTTGGATGACCTCGAAGACCCGGTCCTTCTTCCGGTGGTTCTGTTGGCCCTGGGTGCCGGCCAGCACCGTGTAGTCGTAGGAGAGGACGGCACACGATGCCTGGCGGTCCCCGAACCGGTCACCGTTGACCCGTCCGACCCCGGCCACCAGCCCGTCGGCCGGGGTGCGTTCGATCAACTCCTCGACCGGCCGGCGCCCCCGCTGGGCGGCGATGGCCAACGAGCCGTACTCGGTGAAGCTTCGGGGGTCGCAGAGGTCGTCGATGTTCTCGCGGGCGGTGCGCCTACCCCGCTGATGACGCCGGTCCACCACATCGGGCCGGCCCTGGTCGAGTACCCGGGCCTGTCGCTGCTGCACCTCGGCCAGATCGGGCCGGACGGCATCGAGGTCGGTGGCCTCGGTCCGGACCGCGGCAGTTTCGGTGGGAGCCGCGGTGGCTTCCATCACGGCCAGGGGTGCACCGGTCTCGACCACCGTGCCGGGCTCCACGGCCAGCGAAACCACGGTGCCGCCCGCCGGGGCCGGCACCACGTGCTCCATCTTCATGGACTCCACCACGACCACCGGGGCGCCGGCCGCCACGGTCTGGCCCACCACCACTCGCACCGCCGCCACCGTTCCCTGCAGCGGGGCCACCACGTCGATCCTCGAGCCGGGAACCGGCCCTGCGCTCCCCACCGCCTGGCTCGGTTCGTCCACTCGATTCAGAGAGCGGGCATCGGGAAGATGCCCGGTTCGTGTGCCACCGACGCCACAGCGTCCTCCCGCTCGGAGGCGGTCATGGGCGTAGCCGCTGCGGCCGCTTTGAAGGCCAGCCTCGCCACATCGGGGTCGCCGGGTGTGCACGCCGCGTGCACCCCTGGGGTGGAGAGGGCGAACCGGAGGCCCCGGGAGACCTCCTCCTCGGTGGTGTAGGGCTCGTACCAGGTCCCCGCGGTCCGCGGCCGGTCGGCCCAGGGACGGGCGGCTGCGGCCTTGATGGCCATGACCCCGATGTCGTGGATGATGGCCCGGTCCAGGAGCGCTTCGGCGTCACGCCGGTAGGTGGGATCGGACCACAGCTGGGGATTGACCGGGAACATCACCGTGTCGAGGTCGTAGCGTCGCAACGCCTCGAGGTGGGCAGCGGGAGCGCTCAACTCGTGCCCGGTGATGCCCACCCAGCGGCACAGACCCTCGTCCCGAGCGGCCAGGATCGCTTCGACGGCACCCGACCGGGCATCCAGCTCTTCTAGGTCGGTGACGGCGTGGAGTTGGTACAGATCGAAGTAGTCACAGTGGAGCAGACGGAGTGACTCCTCGAGCTGGGCTCGGACACCGTCGGCATTGTGCCGGAGGGTCTTGCAGGCCACGAAGAGGTCGTCCCGCACGTCGGGGATGAACGGGCCGAGCAGCTCCTGGGCCCGGCCGTACTGGGGGGCCACGTCGAGGTGGTTGATCCCAGCGGCTAGGGCGGCTTGGAAGACGGACCTGGTGGTGGCGGGATCAGCGTCCCAGAACGCTGCGCCACCCAGGATGGCCACCGACGAGCTGTGCCCGGTCCTCCCCAAGCGTCGTACTTCCACACCTGCACCGTAGTGCGGCGGTCAGCCTCCGGTCACCCGGCCGCGGCGGCCTTCCGCGCCGCCTCCCACTCCCCCACCATGGCTCCGAAGCGCATGGGGTTGTAGATGTCCTCCTCATACGACCACTGGTCGTCACCGGCGTACTTGAGCAGGGTGAAGTTGTACTCCTGATGGATGCTCCCGTCACCGGGGTCCTTCATCCGGTTCCACACCTGGCACACCACCCAGCCCCGTTCCTCGTCGATGACGTACCACTCGATGGGGAACTCGGGCATGTCCTGGCCCGGATACTCCGACATGCACCCCGAGATCCACTGATAGATGGCTTCCCGGCCGTGGAACGTGCCGTAGTGGTGCTCGATGTAGATGGCATCCTCGGTGAACTGGTCGGCCCAGCCCCGCCACTCCCCGCTGGCACCGGCTTCTGCCGCCTTCCGTTGGTACTCACCGAACGCCCGGTCGATCTCGGCCCTGCTCCACTGTCCCATGTCGTCGGCTCCTTGCCGGCCCACCCGGGCCGTCGATCAGTGTGGGCCGTAGCCGGCCCCGGGTCAAACACCGTCCGCCGACTCACCCGGCGGCCGGTCAGCTCCGAGGGGCCAGCTCCCGGCCCGTCAGCTCCAGGGGCGGCCCTGGGCCAGGGTCCGGAGTCGGGGTAGGACATCCGAGCCCAGACGGACGATCTGGTCCCGGACGGCCTCGGGCGGCATGCCCGGCAGGTGTATCCGCAGGTTCAAGGAGTCGGCCCCGCACTCCCGCACCACCTGGTCCAGCTGCCCGGCCAACTCGACGGGGTCCGCCGAGGTCACCGTCTGGTCGTCCCCGAAAGCTGTCACCGACGGGGCGTAGCTGTCGTAGACCTGTCGCTGGGCGTCGATCAGGTCGGTGCGGAGATCGCCCAACCACACCCTCCGGATCAGGACCCTGCTGCGCGCACCCCCCGCTTCGTGGAACGCTTCGGTGAGCCGGGCCAACCGAGAGCTCGGAGACATTCCCTCCATGAGGATGCCCGACCCGAGACCGCGCCGCCCTCCTGGCCGCGGTCGGTGACACCGCAGCGCTCAGTACCGGGACCGGACTGGTGGCACAGGCCCGGAGGGCGGGGTCCCCGCTGAGCTGACGCAGGTCCCGGCCGCCGAGCATGTCCACCAGGCGCGGCAGCTCCCTCTTGAACACCTCCACCGCGGTGGCAACCGACAGGTCGAGGGCCTCGAAATCGAGCGGGAGGGCGCCGGCAGCCACTCCTACCCCGACCCGTCCCGGATACCGGGCCGCCAGCCAGGCCACCTCCTCGGCCACCAGGGCCGTGGGCCGGAGTGGAAGGAGGAGTGGACAAGCGGCCGCCCATCCGAGGGGGGTCGAGTCCAGGATGAAGCCGGCCACCTGCAGCGGATTGGGCAGGTAGCCGGGGAACCCACCGTGATGCTCACTGGTCATGATGCCGGCAAACCCGGCCTCGACGGCCAGGACCGCCTGGCCGCACAGTTCGGCCATCACTGCGGATGGTTCCAGATCGTTGTGGGGATAGAGCCGAAGAGACACCGATCCGGGGGCAAACGGCAAGGGCTCAGATTCCCCAAGGGGCGCGGGGACGTGGTCGGCGGTCGGATCTGGCACCCCGGCGACCATAGAGGAGGAGGGGCTCCCGGGTTTAGTCGACAGAACCGGAGTGTGGGACAGTAAGCGATGAACGAGTTCGCCCCGGCCGAAGGTCGAAGTCCGCAGGGGTCGGATCACGAGCGCCGGGTGGTGACCGCCGATCTCGAGTTCACGGTGGCCGAGCGGGCCGAAGTGGTGGTTCAGGTGTTGGCTTCCAACACCGCGGGCCGGGTTCTCACCGAGAGGTTCGACGTCCAGGTGGCGGGACGGCCGTCCCCGGACCCCGTGGAGTTGGCCGGGCCCCATGGCGCCCGGGTCAAGGTGTTCGACTCCCCGCCCGGACGGCTGACCATCAGCTACCGCGCCGAGATCGCACCGGTCGGCGCCGAAGGTAGGTCCGGCTCAGATCCGGCCGCCGAGGTCGGATCGACCGGCCGGGCTGACTCAGCCGATGGGGCCGGCGACCTGGAGCGACTGGTCTACCTCCGCCCCAGCCGGTACTGCCCGTCCGATCACCTGGTCGGTTTTGCCGTGGCCGAGTTCGGAACCGGTCCGACCATCCGGACCCGGGCCGAAGCGGTGGCCGACTGGATCCGCGAGCGGGTCGGCTACGTGGCCGGCTCCAGCTCCGTGCACGACTCGGCGGAGGACACCCTTCTCACCGGGATGGGCACCTGCCGCGACTTCGCCCACCTGGGGGTGGCGTTGTGTCGGGCCATCGGGATTCCGGCGCGATTCGCCGCCGTCTATGCCCCCGGCCTGTTCCCCATGGACTTCCACGCCGTGTTCGAGTGCATGGGAGTAGACGGTCTCTGGTACGCCTACGACGCCACCGATCTAGCTCCCCGGCAGTCCATGGTGAGGATCGTCACCGGTCGGGACGCAGCCGACGCCGCTTTCGCTTCGGTCAACAGCGGGATTGCCACGCTGCAACAGGTCGAGGTAACGGCCACCACCGCCGGGGCGTTGCCGGTGGACCACCATTGGGCCCAAGTGCGACTGCCCTGACCGTGCGACTGCCCTGACCGTGGTCGAACCGGGGGGCAGCGTTGCTCAGTCCGTCGTCACCGAACCGATCTTCTCCTTGCCCGCTGCCGCCAGCCGCGCTGCCTGATGGCCGCCTTGGTCGGCCGCATCCTTCGTGGCCCGGGCCACCCGGGTGGCCTGTTGACGCCCATGCTGCGCGGCATCCTTGGTGGCTGAAGCCACTTCCGAGGCCTGGTGCCGAATAGCCGCCGCCGAGTCTGAGCCCGACGCAGAGGACACGGCCCGATGGCCGGCCTTGGTCGCGGCATCCTTCACCCGGTGAGGGAGTTCGGACTCTTGCAATTTGTCCGAGAGCTCGGAGACGCCCTCCCGCACCCGCTCGGTGACCACCGGCACATTGAGGGACGCCGACTCGAGCGACGAGGACACCTGGCGCGCCCCACCTTCGAGTAGATCGAGCACCAGGCCAGTGGCGGCACCGGTGAACGCCCCTAGAACCAGACCTTTCCAAACGTTCCTCATCAGCTTGTGACCTCTTCTGCTCTGGACGACGTCGACGCAGTCACCTCGACGGCGCCGGATATCGTCTTGTTACTGGAGACCTACCCGCGGTGGACCGATTTCATGCATGCACCCAGGAGCCAGTGGCCGAACAAATGGGTCGCCTCTAACCGCCAGAAATAGCATGTTTGCCGCCGACCGGCACGCCGTCACCTGCCGCAATGTGCGTCCGGGCGGTTTTCGTTTATCCGGTGCTTCTTTGGGGAACAATTATCCCTGCGGGATCGCTCGGATCCCATTTGGAAAGGTAAACGGAAAAATGGTTATTTTGCTTGCATTCTTGGTGGTGCTTCTCTTCGCAGGCTTGGGATTTGCGCTGCACGTGCTGTGGGTGCTTGCGGCCATCTTCTTGGTCTTGTGGGTGATCGGTTTCGCCGTCGGACGGGGCGAGAACGCCGGCAGCCGGCGCTTCTACCGCTGGTAACCAAGATGTCAGCTTTTAAGTAAATCCGAAGCGGACATTCGAGCCGAACACAATGAGCACCGATTTCCAATCGACCGATTTCCAACAATCAGTGAGGAGTACCCATGGCAGGACGTGAATCCGGACCGGAAGCGGGCGCCAAAGGCGTCATCGAGGACATCAAGGGCAAGGCCAAGGAAGCTGCTGGGGCCGTGGCCGGGAATGACCGCCTCAAGGACGAAGGTAGAGCCCAGCAGGACAAGGCGGCCTCGCAGCGTGAGGTGGCCTCCAAAGAAGCACAAGCTGATGCCGCTCGGGCCAAGGCTGGCGCCTACGAGGCCGAGGAGAAGGCCAACCAGCGCTGAGTCTCACCCGTACGTTCGTTTAAGGAAAGGCCCCGGATCGCTTTGCCGATCCGGGGCCTTTTCAATGGCTGTCCCATGACCGGGCGGTGGACCTCGAACCGCCCCTGTCAGGAAGCACTCCCGTTCGAAGAATCCGCCTGAAGCGCAGGGTGAGGTCAGGCAGTCCACTCGGCCGGCGCCAGGGACAAGAAGCGCTCGACGAACTCTTGGACCGCCTGGTGCCCACCCCGCTGTCTGATCAGACCCTCCTTGGCGCTTCCCTGCACGTCGACCGACGTTCCTTCGCCGACCTCGGTGCATCGAACGCGGACCACCGCGGGGTTCATTCGGAAGAATCCGGTCTTCACGATGCCGATGGTCTCCTCACCGGAGACCAACACCGTTCCGATCTGGGCCAAGAGCACTCCTATGGCCTCGGTGGCAGCAGCCACCGCCGCGGCCACCGTGAGCACCTGAGAGGAGTCATCCGTCCTCAACCTGCTGGTCACGACGGGGCAGAGCCCCATCCTGGCGAATCGTGCAGTAAGAATCTCTTCGTTGGTCATGTCGGCCACCGTTCGAACATCGGCCTCGGGCCGACGCAACCTGAGCATGTCGTCCGGATTTCTTGTCGGCCGTGCCCGCTCCCCCCGGGAGTCGCCCGGCTTGCAACGCTGGGGTCTCACAGGGGCAAGTACTGGTCGGGAGGCAAAGAGCCTGGTGGAGACCGACGCACAGCTCATCGACCGGGCCGTCGACGGCAACAGCAACGCCTTCGGAGAGGTCCTGCGCCGGCACCAACTGCCGGTCTACTCCTACCTGGCCCGCCGGGCGGGGGCCCAAGCTGCCGAAGACCTGTTGGCTGACGTGTGGATAGCGGCCTACGAGGCCCGTGCGTCCTTTGACACCCACTGGGAGTCGGCTCGTCCCTGGCTGTTCGGCATCGCCCGCAATGTGCTGAGTCATCACTGGAGGCGGCAGCGACCGGCCCATGACGAGGACGGCCGGATCTCCGACCCTTGGCCACAGGTGGACGAGCGCTTGATGGCAGTCGAGCTGGCCGACGAGCTGAGGTCGTCTCTGTTAGCCCTTCCTCCCATGCAACGGGAGGTCCTCCTCCTGGTGGTGTGGGAGGAGCTGGAACCCACCGAGGTGGCCAGGGTTCTCGGCATTCCGCCCAGCACCGTCAGAAGTCATCTCCGGCGCGCCCGTCAAGCGTTGCTGGGACTGACCGACATCGTCAGTCGGCCGGAACCCTGACTCAGGAGGACAAGGTGAGCGCAGACAATCTGGCATCGATCCGAACGGCTGGCATCGTCGAGCGACCGCCCCAGGCGGTTTTCGACAGTGCTCTCAACCGCTTCCACCACCAGGCCGCCACCAGGGCAGGACCCAGCCCGGGCTCAAAGATCACCAGGTCGCATCGCCGATGGGTGCAGGCCGCCACGGTGGGGACAGTGGCCGCAGTGGTGGTCATCGTCACCAGCCTGGCCATCGGATCCCCTTCGGCAAAGAACAGGCCATCACTGCGCTCCAGCGCGGTCGTAGCCCTGAATGTGCCGGCCAAGGCCCCACTCACCATACGGATCCCGAAGGACGCGTTGCATGGTGACGGCGTGGCGTGGTCGAGGGTGGGCTCGTTCGTGCCGTTGTATTCGGGGTCGAGGCTGGTGGGCTATCTCAACAAAGAGAATGTGGAGTACCCACCCATCGAGGCCCAACCATTCCTCCGCCTGTCTCCCTCGCTTCCACAGAGCATCCACCTCTGCCGTATCTTTCCTCGGGGAGGTCCCTTCGTGCCCGACGTGTACAACGCCTCTCATGTGGTGGTCGGCCACCTGTACCCCGACTCGGGCTACGTCCCCGTGGGTGCCTCACCGCAGTGCAACTAGACCCCGCTGGATGACGCCGAGGCGCCGTTCGGGCTGCGCCGAACCTGGTCCGAAGGCGTCGCCGCCGACCGGCTACTCGCCAACGGCGGTGTCCCTGGCTTCCTGCACCCCGTCGACGTCGGTCAGGCTCTCGGCGGCGGGATGCCACCTGGTGGACTCGTCGCTGATCACATGCTCCAACGACTCGCCCCACTCGGCAATCATCCGGCGGATGGGATTGTGGGGGGGCTCCGGCAGCGTGCTGGGGTGGGCCAGGGCCTTGTCGAAATGCTCCGCCAACTCGCTGATCTCCCGCGGGTCCAGCTGCTCCTCGACCACCAGGAGCTCCTGGTCCTCCTGGTTCATATGGACGTGAATCGACTCGATCAGCTTTCCCACCGACTGCTCGAAGCCGTCGGGGTCATCGACATGGGCGTTGATGGGCTTCACATGGCGGGTCTTGTGATGCATCTCCACCAGGGCCAGCCGCACCGTCCCCTGGGCCTCCTCGGCCCGCTCGACTGCAGCCTCGCCTCCGGGGACGTGCCGCAGCATCGGGTACAGCCCGTAAGCCTTGGCGTTCTCGTACTTGGCGACCTCTCCGGCCACCACCGCAGCCAACTCGGCCCGTTCAGCGGGAACAGTGGCGGACTCGAGGGTCTGGACCATCTGGAGCACGTTGAGCCGGGCCCTCTGTTGAGCGCCGACCGGCATCGACGGCATGAATTGATCAAGATCGCTCATGCTGGCGCGATACCCGCGTGGACGTACTCCAAACGGGCCAGTGGAAAGGCATACAGACCCGTTCGAAGCGGCCTGAGCTGGGGGATTCACCCTTGACAACCTTTGGCAGGAGCCCTGGTCCGATCCCTGCCCGCCGGCACTCCAAGGTCGGCCGATCAGGACCTCAGATCACCTATGCCCAGCGATCCGCCGCCGGACCCGCCCCCGGAGTCGGAGCTCTCGGCTTCGTGCTCGATCGCCACCACCGGGTCGGACGTGAACAAGTAGGTGCGCAGGTGCTGATCCAGCACCGCATCATGGCGGCGGAGCCACTCGATGGTCATGGCCGCGTGCTCCTTCTCCTCGTCGCGGTTGTGGGCCAGCACCGCGGCGAGACTCTCGTCGCCGGTGGCCTCGACCCGTTGGTCGTACCAGTCGACCGCCTCCAGCTCCTCCTGGATGGAGGCGATGGCCCGGTGACGGTCGATCGCCCCGGCTGACAGCCGGTCTTCGGGTTCATGGAGTCCAGCGCTCTGGGCCATCGGCATACCCTCCTGTTCGTCCCCGGTGGCGGTACCCGCCATTCACTTTCAGGACAGGACAGACATTACCGGTCAGCGGTCGGAACGGCCCGCCCGGGCGGCTCCCCTGCCGGGCTGCCCACTCCGGTCCGGCGTTCTCAGGTCACCCCGGCCGAGCGGAACTGGATGCTGATCCGCGGCCCGACCGGCCGCGCCGTCTTCGGGACGGCGTGCTCCCAGGTGCGCTGGCAGCTACCCCCCATCACCAGCAGATCCCCGTGGCCCACGGAGAGTTTCAGCGACGGCCCGCCGGACTTCGGTCGGAGGAGAAACCGGCGGCGCTCACCCAGCGAGACGATGGCCACCAATTTGTCGTCCTGCACCGCCCGTCCGATGGTGTCGCCGTGAAAGGCCACGCTGTCCTGACCGTCCCGGTAGAGGCAGATCCCGGTGGTGCAGAATGGGGCGCCAGGGGTGTTCCGGTAGTGGTCGGCCAGAGCGGACTGGGCCTCGACCAGCACCGGATCCGGAAGGGCCGCGCCCTCCTCGTAGAAGGACAGCAGACGGGGAACGTCCACCGTCCGGTCGTACATGCGTCGACGCTCCGACCGCCACGGAACGGTGGTGTGCAGCCGCTCGAAGAGCAGGTCGGACCCGGCGATCCACTCCCGCCGGAGATCGATCCAGGCCCCGTGGCCCAGGTCCACCCGCTCCAAGGACGAGTCCAAGGGACGGGGACCGACCGCCTCTTCGGCATCGAACAGCGATTGCTGCAGGGCGGTCACCATTCCCACAGTATACGAACGTGTGTTCGTATAGCAGTCGCCACCGCCGCGACCGGGGATCCCCCAGGTGAGCCACCCAGAGAGCCCACGGCGGTCGGGCCCCGCCGTTCGAACGCTACGGTGCAACGGCGATGCGCGTGTTCACCTGCGACAGCTGCGGTCAGCTGATCTTCTTCGACAATGTCGAGTGCCTCCGCTGCCATGCTCCCCTCGGATACCTCCACGGGCGACGCAGTGTGGTGGCTCTGAGCAGCACCGACGCCGGCCTCTCGGACCTGGGGGCGCCGGCCAGGCTCTGGCAGCGGTGCGCCACCCAACTGGTCACCGGATGCAACTGGCTGGTCCCTGCGGGGAGCAACGCCCTCTGTGAGTCGTGTGCGCTCACCCGGACCCGGCCGGCCGACGACGACCCGGAGGGGATGGCCGAGTTGGTCCAGGCCGAGATGGCCAAGCGGCGTCTGGTGTTCCAGTTGGCGGAGATCGGACTGCCGGTGGACCCCCGCGACGACCGGGCCGGAAGAGGCCTGGCCTTCGACCTGTTGTCCAGCGCCACCACCAAGGTGATCACGGGCCACGACGACGGGGTGATCACGCTCGATCTCGCCGAAGCGGACGACGAGCACCGGGAGCACCTCCGCCTCCAGCTGAGCGAGCCCTATCGCACCGTGCTCGGGCACTTCCGCCATGAGATCGGCCACTACTACTGGCCCATCCTGGTCGACGGGACCGACATGCTCGACGCCTGCCGGGCCATCTTCGGCGATGACCGCCAGGACTACGCCGCGGCCGTCAAGCTTCACTACGACGCTCCGCCCGACACCGAGCGGTCATGGATGGACAGCTACATCAGTCGCTACGCCACCATGCACCCGTATGAGGACTGGGCCGAGACCTTCGCCCACTACCTCCACATCCTCGACACCCTGCAGACGGCCGAGAGCTTCGGGCTCGGCGTCGGGGGGACCACGGGAGTACCCCGCCTGAGCCACCGGCCCGGGGTCCACCCCACCCGGCCGTTCGGCAGTGGTTCGTTCCGCGATGTCATCGACCACTGGCTGGAGCTGACCTATGCCCTCAATCAGATCAACCGGTCGATGGGGCGTGACGACCTCTACCCGTTCGTGTTGGCACCAGCAGTGATCGAGAAGTTGACTTTCGTGGACGCCATCGTCGGCCGTCGGTCGGCCCAGACGGTTCCCGCGACCGCCCTGGGACCGACGGCATGAGCATGTTCAGCTGTAGAGAACCGGGGCATCGAAGGAAGCTCGCCGTGAGGCCCGTCTCAGCGCGACCAGCACCGGGCGACCGAGCACCAGCACCAGCACACAATTGGTGACGGCCCTCGTGATGTCGAAGCCCAGTGAGGTGGTCAGGTCGAAGAAGACGAATGAGTGCAGGTTGTGGAGGGCACCCGCTCCGGGGACATAGGAGAAGGTGGTGGTGGTCCCGGCACCGAAGGGCCAGAACCACAGGTTGAGCAACGCCCCGTACAGCAGGGAGGAGACGGCGGCATACCCGGCCAGCATGATCAGCTCGGCCTTGCCTCGGGCGGCCGGGAGGCATCCCGCCCCGAACCCTATCCAGGCGGCGCCGAACATCTGGAACGGGAGCCAGGGACCGATGCCCCCGGTGAACAGGGCCGAAGCGGTGATGGTCACCGCACCGAGGACGAATCCGAAGCCCCGGCCGAACACCCGGCCTGACGGAGTCAGCAAGAAGAAGACCGGTTCGAAGCCGGCCACTCCGGGGCTCGGAATGCGCAGGGCACAGCCACAGGCCGCCAAGATCCCGAGGAGGGCGATGGCCTTGGCATCGAGCGAGCCCTCGGCCAACTCGCTGAGGATCACCGCCAACAGAAGAGGCAGGATACCGATGAAGATCCACGGGGCGTCGGTCGAGTGGGCCAGGTTCGCCTCTGAGCTGGAGTGGATCAGGAGCGGCCACCCGAAGGCGGCCAGGCCGATCAACGAGGTCAGCGCCAACAGCGCCGACGCCTTGGGCCGGAGCCGGATGGCCGCCGGGTGGCCGGCGCTGCCGGGGACCACGGGGCCCGGCGCCCTACTCATGGGCTTCCCGCCATCTCAGCGCCTCGGTGACCTCGGCCACTGTCAACCAGGGCTCGGGGGACATGATCTTGGCCACCTGGGGAGCGAATACCGGCGAGTGGCAGATGACGTCCCTGGCCACTCCGTCCGAGACCACCTCGCCATCGGCCATCACCACCGCCCTGGTGGCCACTTTGGCCACCAGCTCGACGTCGTGGGTGGCCACCACCACACACTTCCCTTCCGCGGCCAACTTCTCGAGGATGACCACCAGACGCTCCTTGCTCGGATAGTCGAGCCCGCGGGTGGGCTCGTCCAGGAGAACCAGTGCAGGGCCGGGGGCCAGCACGATGGCCAGGGCCAGGGCCAGGCGTTGACCCTCGGAGAGGTCACGGGGGTGACTCGCTTCCGGCATCCCCGGTAGGACCGCCTCGAGCATGGCAGCCGTCGTCCCGGGATCCAGACCGGTCTCCCGGTCGGCGGTGGCACACTCATCGGCCACCGTCTCGCCGTAGAGCAACACTCCGGCATCCTGGGGCACCAGGCCCACCACTTGGATCAGCTTGCGGGCCGGCATGTCGGTGGGAGCTTTGCCCAGCACGCGGACCCGACCTCTGGTGGGGTTGCGAAGTCCGGCCATCTGTCCGAGCAGTGTGGATTTGCCCGACCCGTTACGGCCCATCACCGCCACCACCTCCCCGGCGCCGAACTCGAGCGTGACGGAGTCGAGGGCCAGGACGTCCCCGTACTCGACCGACAGCCGCTCGACCGCCCCCACCGGCGGGTGAATGGCTGGGCTGGGGGCCGGCGTCGGCTGGTGGGCCCCGACCAGTTGGCGACGGAGCGGATCTGCCTGTCGTCGGGCGTCCCGTACCGACAACGGGAGCGGGCTCCAACCGGCCACCCGGGCCAACTCGACGATGGGAGGAGCGACCGGTGACGTGGCCATGATCTCGGCGGTCGGACCGATGGCCAGGCGCTCGCCACCCCCCGGCACCAGGACGACCCGGTCGGCAAAGGGAATCACCCGCTCCAGCCGGTGCTCGGCCACCACCACGGTCATCCCCACGTCGTGCACCAGGCGGGTCAGTGAGGAGAGCACCTCTTCGGCCGCCGCCGGGTCGAGGGCCGACGTCGGTTCGTCGAGTACCAGGACCCGCGGCGAGGCACACAGGACCGCGCCGATGGCTGCCCGCTGCTGCTGCCCCCCCGAGAGCGAAGTCAGCGGCCGGTGGCGCAGCTCGTGCAGGCCCAGGAGGTCGAGGGTGTCCTCCACCCGTCGGCGCATGGCGTCGGGTGGGATCCCCAGGTTCTCCATGGTGTAGGCCAACTCATCCTCGACGGTATCGGTGACGAAGCTCGAGGCGGGATCCTGGCCGACCACACCGACCACGTCGGCCAGCTCCCGCGGCGGAAACTCACGCGTCGATCGGCCATCCACCAGGACCTCCCCGGAGAGGTGCCCGCCGGTGAAGTGGGGCACCAACCCGTTGATGGCCCGCAACAAGGTGGACTTCCCCGAACCGGTCTGGCCGACCACCAGGCAGAGCTCCCCTTCCTCGACGACCAGGTCGACGCCGGAGAGGGTGGGGTCGGTGGCCTCGGTGTAGGTGAAGGTGACGTTGGTGAAGCGGATCATGCCGGCGAGCCCTCTGGTCGCCCGGCGGGCGCCGACCGGGTCCCGACCGGGGCCACCGTTGGCCGGGCGCCACCCAGGGCCTGTGGCGCCGGAGCCGCTACCGCCGGCAACAGGCCGACCACGATGCAGGCAGTGGGCAGGAGGGGCAGCGTGGGAAATTGGAGCGGATAGACCTCCAGCTGGAGCCCGGGGACGCCGATCACCGATGCCGCCACGAAACCACCCAGCACCACCAGCCCGGACCCTACGACCAGCCACTCCGGGGTCCCCCACACATCGGGGCGGTAACGGGTGCGGTTGGTGCGCCGTCCCCCTACGGCCAGTCCGGTACCGACCAGGACCGCCCCCACAGCCAGGAAGGGCACCCCGCCGGCGGGGAGCGAACCCTGATCGAGCACCCCATAGACCCCCACCACAATGGCCAGCAGGCCGCCGGCGGTGGCGCCGGCGGCCATCCGCCTGGTGGTCGGAGCCACCGCCACCCGGCGCCCGTAACCGCGGGCGTCCATGGAGGCGGCCAGCTGCAGGGAGCGGTCGAGAGCACTCTCGAGGACCGGGATAGCCATACCCCGGATACCGGCGAGCCCCCGGGTGGGTCGCCCCCGCAGTCGGCGGGCATCGCGCACCGAGGCAATGGCGATGACCACTTCGGGGGCGAAGGACAGAGAGACGGTGACGGCCACCCCGGCTTCGTAGAGGATGGGCGGGAGGCATCGGAGCAACCGGTACGGGCTGGCCAGGGAGTTCGCCGCACCGAAGCAGATCAGCACCACGGCCAGCTTGAAACCCTCGACCGCGGCCGACAGAACGGCCTCGGCGGTCACCGGCCCACCGATGCTGACCCCGGCGGCCCAGGCCGGCAGAGGCACCTGAGGCAGCGTGAACAGCACATGCCCGGGGAGGCGCTGGCCGAAGACGACCTCGACGGCCACCCGTACCACGATGACCACCAGGCCCAACCGGAAGAAGAACACCAGCGACCGCGACCATGGTGCGGAGGAGCGCCGGGCGGAGACCACGTAGGCAGCCGTGGCGGCGATGAGGGCCAAGAGCAGCGGGTTGGTGACCCGTACGGCCGCCCCGGCCAGGCAACCCGCCCACAACCACCAGGCCGCAGGATGGAGGCCGCGCCGACCGGGGACGGACCCCCGGAGGTTCACGGTGACCCGGGGCGCCGACGCCAGCGGATGACGGCCACCATCAGCAGCGCCAGGATGAACAGGGTGCCGATGATCAGCGGCACGGCGCTGTCGCCGCCCCCTGATCGGTCGTCGGCGGCAGCGGCACTCAAAGCCTGGTCGTGACTTCCCCCGGTCGGGCTGGTGGACGTCGACGAGGCCGATCCTCCTTCAACCCGTTTCGACTCCGGGGCCTTGGTGGGTGGATCGGTGGTCCGGGTCGAATGGGCTCCTACTCCCTTGGCGCCCGATGACGGGGCCGCCTTCCCGCTCGACGATGTCGAGGTAGGCCCGGAGCCGTTGGACTCCCCCCGGGTGCCCACCGACGGGCCGGTACCGGGTGAAGGGTGGGTCGACACCGCCGTAGTGGTGGTCGAAGCACCCACAGGCGTGGCCTGCGTGGTGGTGGTCGTGATGGTCGTAGTGGTCGGCGAACTGCCTGAATCACAGATGGCAGTGAAGTCGGCCGGGGTGGTGGGAGGTGGGTCGCTTGGATTCGCCCTGCCAGGGTCTTGAAAGCGCCACCCCTGGATCTCGCCGTTGCTCACCGCACCGAAGGCACCGGCGTTGGAATACTTCCACTTGCCGGCGGCGGCCTCCCAGTAGGACCAGTAGATGTACCCGTTGGCCACCTCCTGCCCGCAACCGCTCTTGGGAATGTCGTTGATCGAACAGAGCAATCCGGTGTTGTTATAGGTCGGCGCCTGTTCATGCTCCTGTGCGGTGAACGCCGCCAGGGCCTCGTACCCGTTGTCACTTGCTGGTACCTTCACACAGCCCACCGAGGCGTGGACCGACCCGCCGAAGTCGATCACGAAGGCCACCTCGACCTCGCTGGCGGCAGCCCCGGCCACGGCCCGGAACGGGACCAGCGCATCCGGGCCTGCTGCAGCCAGAGCAGAGGCGGCGGCCGTCACGAACAAGGTCAGGCAGACCCCTCTACGGAAGCGGTTCACAGCAGGCCGGTGCCTGGCAGGCATGGGGACGATTCCTCGCTATCGGCAACGACCCGGAAGCTCCGCGGCGCCAAAGCGAGCACGTGACCGACCGAATCCCTGCCGCTGTTCTCGACGGTCACGGACTCAACCACGTGGCACTTCGGTATCCCGGCTCGTGACGACTCCGAACTGTCGTCACCTACGGTTGCGGACCAGCGCCGGACTTCGACCGGCTTCCCCGAACTACCACCTCTGTTGTGATCCTGACCATATCAGGGCTGGATCGAGGACATCCCGTCCACGCCGACCGGCGGCTGCGCTGCCGGGCCGGCCCCTCCCCACCAGGTGGGAGGTGGTGGCCGAAGGTCCCAGGGCTCGACCTCACCCGACCGTCGGGACCACGCTCCCCGCCCCGGTAACCCGCAGGTGGCGCACCACGTCGCGGTAGGCGAACCAGGGGCTCTGCTCGGTGTAGTCGATGCGGTGCTCGGCGCAGAACGGCCGGACCAGCTTGCGGGCCCGGCGAAGGTTGGCCCGGGGCATGTTCGGAAACAGGTGGTGCTCGATCTGGGTGTCCAGTCCTCCGAACAGGAAGCCGGTGAAGGTGGGGCCTGACAGGTTGCGTGAGGTCAGCACCTGACGTCGCAGGAAGCCCAGATCGTCATCGTGGTCCAGGGCCGGCATCCCGACGTGGTTGGTGAGGAAGCTCACCCCCAGATAGAAGCCGAACAACGACTGGGTCACCGCAATGAAGACCACCGCCCGGATCGGCGAGAGCAGCAGGAAGGGCAGTACGAAGAACACCAACAGGTGCACGGTCAGCAGGCCGGCCTCCACCAGCGCGGCCCGGTCGCGCCGTCGGGCCAGGGCCGCGGCGCTGGCCACATGCATGTTGAGGGCCTCGAGGAACAGGAGGGGCAGCAGGAAGATGGCCTGGAGCCCGGCGGCCAGCCGGCCGAACCGCCCCAGGGCCTCGACCTGTTCCGAGGTGTACACCAGGGCGCCCGGGGACATGTCCGGATCCTTGTCCGGGCGATTGGTATGGGCATGGTGGCGATTGTGCTTGTTCAGCCACCACCCGAAGCTGAACCCGGTGAGCAGGTTGGCCACGACCAGGCCGACCATGTCGTTGTCCCGCCTCCGTACGCATATCTGTCGATGACCGGCATCGTGGCCGATAAAGCCCAGCTGGGCCAGCACAAAGGCCAGCCCGACGGCCACCACCAGATTCCACCAGCTGTTGCCGATGACCACTGCCGCCACGGCCAGCACCAACAGCGCGCTCAAGGTGCAGCCGATCTTCACCACGTAGTACCCCCGGCGCCGGCTCAACAGGCCACCTTCGCGGACCCGGCGGGACAATTCGGCGAAGTCCTCGCGCCTCGACTCAGGCGAGGGGTGGACCGCTGTCTCCGTGTTCATGGCGCAACTCTCAGACGGTGCTTTGCGGGCACTGAAGCGGGAGGTCGGCCGGGGTGTGCCGGACCTCGTGGAAGGCATAGTGGGACGGAGACCGCTGCGCTGTTGAACGATCACGCCACCCGACAGGAGGATTGGGCCTGGCCGGGGTGTCCCCGTGACCTATCCGCACCGAAGGCGATTCCCCCACCCTACTGCCCGTTGGCTCCCCGCTCGGCGCGCCTGCACCGGGGTGACTGCCTCGGGCCGGCTACCCGGCCCCTCGGAGGGAGCCCTGGCTCGCCTGGTGGGCTCGGGTGTGCTTCGCTTCCCTGGACGATGAGGACGCCCACCATCAAGAGGACCGGCCCGGTTGCCGCCATGGCCCTGGCCGTGGTGGTTCTCTGCGTCAGCTGCTCGTCCTCGGGGACAATCTCGACCGATGGCACCTCCCCGGCGGCCCGGACCGCCTCCACCGCCGTCGACGATGCCGCCCCGGTGCCCTCATCGGGGTGCGCCCGGACCCAGGCCGGCCTCTTGACCGACCAGCGGCGGACCGTCGAGGTCGACGGAGTCACCCGGTGGTATCTGGTCAGCACCCCGTCGCCCACGGCGCCGTCTCCCACTGCGGTCAGCACGGCCTCGTCCCCCAAGGCCGGGGCCACCATTCCGAGGCCGTTGGTAGTCAACTTCCACGGGCTGGCCGAGGGAGCGGCGATCCAGTCCACCACCACCATGTTCGGCCAGCTCGGCCAGAAGGACGGTTTCGTGTCGGTCTTTCCCAACGGGACCGGCAACCCCGTGCAGTGGAACACCTCGGCCACCAGCAACCCCAACCCCGATCTGGAGTTCGTCACGGCCATGCTCGACCAGTTGGAATCGACCGTGTGCATCGACACCTCCCGGGTGTATGCCACCGGCTTCTCCGACGGTTCGTTCATGGTGTCCCTGGTGGCCTGCACCATGTCCGATCGCTTCGCCGCCATCGCCGCAGTGTCGGGCCTGGTCGACCCCACTCCGTGCCATCCCACCCGGCGCGTGCCGGTCATCGCCTTCCACGGGACGGCAGACCCCATCCTGTTCTTCAACGGAGGGGTCGGAACGGCCACCCTCAACCGGGCACTCGGTCGGGGCAGTCCGTCCGGTTCGTCGACCACCACCGCGCCCCCAAAGGTCAGCCTGCACGGGTCGGGCTACCCGGCCAACGTGCAGGCCTGGGCGGTCCGGGACGGATGCGATCCGCACTCGACCGACGCCAAGTTGTCCAGCCAGGTCATCCTCAGGACCTACAGATGTCCGGCGGGCACCGACGTCGAGTTCTACATCATCCTGGGTGGCGGCCACGCCTGGCCAGGGAGCAAATTCACCCAGTCGATCAGCTCGCTCACCGGATACACGACGTTCCAGATCAACGCCACCGAGGTCATCTGGCGGTTCTTCCGGAGGTTCAGCCTCTGAGCTTGGGGAGGTTCAGCTCCTGAGCTGGGTCCGACTGGTCCGACTGGTCGGACTGGTCGGACTGGTCGGACCGGGTGGCCGTCGGGACGCTGTGACCGAGTGGCCCGACGGAGGCGGGTGGTTGGATACGGCTTCGCTCGGGGAGAGCATGGCCACCGGCCCCACGTGCTCGCACGAACACACATTGCTGAGCACCGGCATGTCGCTGTTGGTGGTGACCACCAAGAAGTTGCCGAAGTCTTCGACCTCGAAGTGGTCCCCGAGCTCCCGCCGCAGCCACGGCGAGTCCTTGTCGTGGCAGTCCGGGCACAGGAAGAGCTTCACCATGACAGTTCGGTATCGGCATCGAGCCTCACCGCCTTGAATGGCCCGTGGCGGGGCCGCCGCCGAGGCGGGATGGCCTAATCTGTGGGGAACGTGTCATTGACGCCAGGCTCCGATGCGTTCAGGCTGGCCCCATGCCCCAACGACACGTACTCATCATCGGATTCCCGGGAATGCAGTCGCTCGACGCCATCGGGCCCTTCGAGGTGTTCGCCGGCGCTACCGCCGCGGCCAAGGACCTCGGGCGCCCGGGCGGCTACCGGGTGACGCTGGCCTCGTCGCAGGGTCAGGTGATCCGAGCCGAGAGTGGCGTAGGCGTCGTCACCGAACCCCTTCCGGAGCCGGGCACCCGAATCGACACCCTGGTGCTCCCGGGTGGAGGTCAGGCCCGCTCGGCCCGCAACGATCCCGAGCTGGTGGCCTGGATCAAGGCGGTGGCGCCCGGCTGTCGCCGGGTGGCCACCGTCTGTACCGGGGCCTTCCTGGCCGCCCATGCCGGACTGCTCGACGGGCGCCGGGTCACCACCCACTGGGCCCAGGCCCACCATCTGGCCGCCGAGTTCCCCCTGCTCGACGTGGATCCCGACCCTCTGTACATCCAGGACGGCAAGTACTGGACCAGTGCCGGGGTCACCGCCGGGATCGACCTGGCCCTGGCCCTGGTGGAGAAGGACCTGGGTGCCGACGTGGCCCAAGCCGTCGCCCGGCAGCTGGTGATGTTCCTGCACCGGCCGGGGGGCCAGACCCAGTTCGCCACGCCGGTGTGGGTGCCCCGGGCCGAGCGCACCACCGTAAGGGCCGTCCAGACTCGGGTGGAGTCGGCCCCGGGCGAAGACCACCGGGTGCCCGTCCTGGCCGAGGCGGCATCGATGAGCGTGCGCCACTTCACCCGGGTCTTCACCAACGAAGTGGGCGAGACCCCGGGGCGCTTCGTGGAGGGGGTGCGCATCGAGCTGGCCCGCCGCGAGCTGGAGACCACCGATGACACCCTGGACGTCGTCGCCACCCGGTGCGGGTTCGGCACGGCAGAGACCCTCCGCCGGGTGTTCAAACGACGGCTCGACGTCGCCCCCGACGGCTACCGGCGACGCTTCCGGGTCGTCGGGGACCAGCGTGCCACGGCGTGATGCTCAGTCGACCAACGCCTGGTACACCAGGGCTCGAAGCTGGGGCCGGAACGGATAGGACACCGAAGGAAGCAACTGGGTCATGAACACCACAGCCAGGTCTTCGACCGGGTCGACCCAGAACGCCGTGCTGGCCGCTCCACCCCAGTAGTACTCACCGGCGGAGCCAGCCGTTCCCGTGGCGGCCGGTCCCTGACCGACGGCGAATCCCAGGCCGAAGCCGGTACCTTCGAAATCGGCCTCGCCGAATCCCCCGCTGGCGAAGCGGGCCAGGTCGCCGTCTCCGGGGAGATGGTTGCAGGTCATGAGCTCGAGGGTCTTGCGGCCGATGATCCGGCGTCCGTCGAGCTCTCCTCTCCCGACCAGGCTCTGGCAGAACCGGAGGTAGTCGAGTGTGGTCGACACCAGACCTCCGGCACCGGAGAGGTAGGAGCGTTGACGTCGGTAGGTGCTGTGCTCGGGATCCTCCATCAGCACGGGTGGCCCGCCCCGCCGGTACCGGTAGCAGGCCGCAAACCGGTCCACCGAGGCATCGGGGACGGAGAAGCCGGTGTCGACCATTCCCAAGGGCTCGAAGATGTGAGCCTGGAGATAGCGGTCGAACGGCTCCCCCGAGAGGATCTCCACCAGTCGGGCGCAGATGTCGGTGGAGAGCCCGTAGCTCCATCGGGTGCCCGGTTGGAACTTGAGGGGGTAGCCGGCCAGCAGCGTGCACACCCGTTCCAGGGTCATGCCGTGTCGGGCCTCGTGCACGGCGGCGGCGAAGTCGTCGTCGGTGGGATGGCCGGGCACCAGGCTGCCGGCCAGCCCGGTCATGTGGGTCAGGGCATCGCGCACGTTCATCGGCCGTACCGGGTCGATCCTCCGTATGGATCCGTCCGCCTCGAACTCCCCCACCGAGAGGTCCCGCCACTCCTCGATATAGCGGTGAATGGGATCGTTGAGTTGGAACAGTCCCTGTTCGTACAGTTGCATCAGGGCTATCGAGGTGAGCGGCTTGGTCATGGAGTAGATCCGCCAGATGGTGTCGTCCTCGACAGGCTTGGACCGTTCCCGGTCCATCAGCCCCAGCGATCGCCAGTAGGCCAGACTGCCCCGGCGAACCACTGCTATCTGGCACCCGGCGATCTTCCCGGTGGCCACATACCGCTGGTCGAAGTGCTCGGTGATCCGTTCGAGCCTCTCGGCGTCGAATCCGGCCCCATCGGGATCGACCTTCACGAAGTCGGGCCGTTCACGAGTCCCGCCGTCCCGACATGTTGGCGTTGGGTGCCGAGCGGGCCACCAGTCCCGGGATGACCTCGCCGAGCTCGGCGGTCTCCCAGCGGTCGTCCTTGCTCACTCCGGGGCCGGCCACCCATCCCTCGGCCACACTGATATGGCCGCCATAGACGTTGAAGACCCGGCCGGTGATGGCGGCGGCATCGGCGCTGGCCAACCAGACCACCAGGGGGGCGATGTTGTCGGGATCGTTGGGATCGAACTGGTCTGGTTTGCGCTCCGGTTGACCCTCACCGAAGCCCAGGTTCTCGGTCATCCGGGTCAGGGCGGCGGGCGCGATGGCGTTGGCCGTGACCCCGTACCGGGCCAGTTCCATGGAGGCAATCACCGTCATCGAGGCGATGCCGGCCTTGGCCGCTCCGTAGTTGGTCTGCCCCACATTGCCGTACAACCCCGACGGGGAGGTGGTGTTGATGATGCGGGCGTCGTTGGTCTCACCGGCCTTGACCCGGTCCCGCCAGTACTCAGAGGCCCACCGCATGGGGGCGAAGGTGCCGCGCAGGTGGACCCGGATGACGGCGTCAAACTCGGAGTCGGTCATGTTGACCAGCATCCGGTCCCGCAGGATTCCGGCGTTGTTGACCAGCACGTCGAGACCGCCGAAGGCCGTCACGGCGGTGTCGATCAGCCGCTTGGCCCCGTCCCAGTCGCTGACGTCGTCCCCGTTGGCCACCGCCTCGGCCCCGAAGCCCCGGATCTCCTCGACCACCTCGCCGGCCGGTCCCTCCGAGGAACCGGTGCCGTCGACCTCGGCCCCGAGGTCGTTGACCACCACTTTGGCCCCCTGCCGGGCGAATTCAATGGCGTGGCCCCGGCCGATGCCCCGGCCGGCCCCGGTGACGATGACCACTCTTCCCTCGCGAAATTCCAGCCATGGCTGCTCCTTATTCCCCCGAACCACGGTCCGGCTCCCTTGACGACTGCCGCGACGGTAGTGCCATGACCGGCTCCGGCGTGGCTCGCTCCCTCGTGACCAGGACCTGGACCCGTGCTCAGGTGTTTTTGGCCAGGTCCGAAAAGGGCGTGGCCCGGTCCACCCCGGGCTCCTTGGGCAGCCCGAGGACCCGTTCGCCGATGATGTTGCGTTGGATCTGGTCGGTCCCCCCGTAGATGGATGGCGCCGGTGACAGCAGGGCCAGCTCGGTGACCATGGTGTTGAGGGGCTTGCCGGTCGCTTCGACCAGGCGTTGCCGGCTGTCCTCGTCGTAGGCATGGAGCATCCCGCCGGCCCCGATGATGCGTAGCCCCAGATCGCGGGTGAGCCGGACGATCTGGCTCATCGAGAGTTTGGCGATGTTGGGCATGCCGGGTATGTCCGAGCCGGACTCTTTGACCGCCTTGAGGCGCAGCGAGTTGAAACGGCCCAGCTCGGCCAAGGTGTGGAGACGGGCCAGATCCTGTCGCACCGTGGGATCGGCTGAGGCCCCGGTGTCCCGGGCCAACGTGGTCAGCAGCTGCGACCCGGCCGACATCAGGGACAAGACGCCGGACTCGCCGTCACCGGCCGCGCTGCTCTCGCCCCTACCCTTTGAGCCCTTCGGGCCCGCACCGTTCGAGCCCGCCCTCTTGGAGCCCGAGCGGCGGCCAGCCGGTCCCGCGAAGTCGCCGGCCCGGCGGTCGAGGTATCCGGCCACGGTACCGGGGAGGGCTCCGGTTCCCATGGGGGACCCCGCTCCCGCTCCGAGTCCTGCACGCTCGTTCATGAGCGTGGTGTTGGCCACGGCCCATCCGTGGTTCACACCGCCGATCACGGCGTCGTCGCCCACCCGGGCATCGGTCAGGAAGACCTCGTTGAAGAGGGCCCGACCGGTCATCTCCCGGAGGGGGCGGACCTCGACCCCACCCTGGTGCATCGGAAAGGCGAAGTAGGTGATGCCTTGGTGCTTGGGCACATCAGGGTCGGTGCGGGCCAACAACATGCCCAGGTCCGCGTACTGGCCGCCCGACGTCCAGACCTTCTGACCGTTGATCATCCACTCGTCCCCGTCTTTCACCGCCCGGGTCTGCAGTCCGGCCAGATCGGAACCGGCTGACGGCTCACTGAACAACTGACACCAGGCCTGTCGACCGGTCACGATGTCGCCCACGTACCGGTCGATCTGCTCGCGGCTTCCGTGGCTGGCGATGGTGGGTGCGGCCAGCAACAGCCCGAGCCCCGCCGGTGCCCCCAGGGCGCCCGAGGCCGCGATCCTCTGCTGCACCCGGAGGCCATCGGCCCGTGGGAGGCCCCGCCCGAAGGACCCTTCGGGGAGGGTCGGAGCCGACCACCCGGCCAGACCCAGGCGCTCCCACCACTCCCCCACGGTGAGGTCCGGGTCCCAGTTGTCGGCGAGCCACCCGTCGAGCTCGTCGAGTAGCGGATCCTTGGCTTCGACCACCTGTGCAGTGCTGCTCACCTTGACTCCACTTTCCGGTCGGGGCCTGCCAGGCGGGGATGATCGAGGTACGGCGTCCCCTCGCCGCGGCCTCTGGGCGACCCGACGGTACCATCTGACCTGCCTGATGTGCCCCGCCTCGGGGACCTGGGCTGTCCGCCGTGACCGCCGTGCCGACGCCGGCGGAGTTGAGGAGCACCATGAGTTCACAGCGCCCCAGCGACGTCGCTCCGATCGACGACTGGAACCGGCTGTTGGAAGGACGGGTGGCCGTGGTGACGGGCGCCGGTGATGGAATCGGTGCCGCCATCGCCACCCTGTTCGCGGCCCACGGCGCCCTGGTCGAGATGGCCGAGGTGGACGCCGAACGCGCCGCTGGCACCCTCGGTGCCATCACCGATGCCGGTGGAACGGCCCGGGCCCACCTGGTTGACGTGACCTCGCCAGCCGATGTCGAACGACTGGCCGACGCCGTGCTGTCCCATCACGGCCACGTCGACGTCCTGGTCAACAACGTCGGTGACTACCGGCCCTCGGTGCGCTTCGAGCGGTCGACTCCAGAGTCGTGGCACGCCATGTACACCATCAACCTGTTCCACATGTTGGCCACGACCCGGTCCTTCCTGCCCGGCATGACCGCTCGGGGCCGCGGAGCGATCGTCAACCTCCACTCGGTGGAGGGGCTCCGTGGCTTTCCGGGTGATCCGGTCTACGCCGCCATGAAGGCGGCTGCGGCCCACTTCACCACCAGCCTGGCCGTCTCCGTGGGCCGGAGCGGGGTCCGGGTCAACGGGATCGGGCCCGACCTCACCCAGACACCCCAGGTCGACTACCTGTCCGGCCCCCCTGAGGACCAGGAGCTGTGGCCGTCATGGGCCCCGGTGGGACGGGTCGGTTGGCCGGAGGACCAGGCCCGGGTGGCTCTGTTCCTGGCCTCGGACCTGTCGGGTTACGTGACCGGCCACAACATCCCGGTGGACGGGGGGACCAGGGCTGCCGGGGGCTGGTTCTACTCCCCCCGGGCCGGGAGGTTCGTCAACCGGCCGGCCGGACTCTGACCGCCGAGGCCGGGTCCGACCCCTGACTCACTTGATGGGCAGCTGCTTCATGACCTCGGGCGGGACCTGATCCTGGATGTGCTCCACCAACCGCTTGGAGCGGGACCTCAGCGACAGGAGTTCGGAGTATCCCTCATCGTCCCCCTTCATCCCCGAGATCAGCGGCGAGTGGGCCACGGAGACCGCACCCACGAACATGATCAGCAGCGACAACGCCTCCAACGGGCCGTAGGCACCGGCCGTGCGCAGGTTGTCACCGAACAACCCGATGCCGATGGCAATGCTGGCCAGGGGATCAACCAGAACCAGGGCCGTCTGGGAGGCGGCGATGGGCCCGGCGTGGAAGGCGTTCTGGGCCAGGAACACCGATCCCACGCCACAGACGGCCAGCCCGTAGGTCTGCCAGTGGACGAACATCTGGGTCCAGTCCGCCGTGACGAAGTCACCCACCGTCTTGATCAGCGACGCGGTGAAGGCGAACCCGATGGCCCCCGCCGTCCCGAACATGGCCGCCCGCCACCAACGGGGGCCGCGGAGGGCCAGAATCACGGCCAGCACGACCAGGCCGGCGCAGACCGAACCGGCCACCAGCCAGCCGAGGTTCGACGGGCTCAAGTTGCCTCCCCCCGGTTGAGCGAAGGCCAGGAACCCGGCCAGGCCGCCCGCCGCCGCCACGCACCCGATCCACTCCCGGAGGCCGATCCTGAACCGGAACCAGGTGGCCAGTAGCAGGACCAGGAACAAGAGCTCGGTGGTGAGTATGGGTTGAACCTGGCTGAGGTCACCGAGGTGGAGGGCCACGGCCTGGGCCACAAACGAGCCCACCATGACCACGAATCCCAGCAGCCACACTCCCCGTTTGAGGGCGTGGGTCATGAGACTCAGCTTCAACGTCGTGTCCGCCGGGGCGTCCTCCACCCCCATGCGCTGAAGGAGGCTGGTCAGCGCATTGGCAAAGGCACTGAAGGTAGCCAGCAGGTAGACCATCAGCCGGCCCGGCCTGTCGCTGGGCCGGCCGGAGCGGCCAGCTGAGGCAAGAAGTGCTCCGTCATCTGCTGATCAACATCGGCGATCTGCCGGTCCGGGGCTCGGCTCACGGGGCAGTGACACCGGTCTTTGTGAACGAATTCACGAAAGCAACAGCGCCCAGGGCCACCGTTGTCCTGGTCCGAAGAGCCAACGCCTCGAACTCATGGGTTAGATCCATGTCGCCTCGCTCAAGCCTGTGGTTTTGCTGGCAGCACAAGGCTATAGGCCGACAGGCCCAGGCCATGCAACCGGCATGGGACGGTTGCGACCGCCGATCGCGTCCCCGAACTCTGGGGAACCGGTTTCGTGTTCACAGGATCCCCCAAGGAGTCCCCCATCCTCCTCCAAGGTCCGAGGAGGACAGTGACACCATGATCGTCCGACACCGTGGTCAGCGAGTGATGTGGCTGGTCCGTCACGCTGAGACCAACTGGAACAATCTGGGGTGGGCCCAGGGGCAGGCCACCGGGGCCCGGCTGACCTACCGAGGGCGACGACAGGCTCTCCGACTGGCCGCGCTGCTGGAAGCCAAGGACATCACCGCCATCTACTCGAGTGATCTACCCCGGGCCCTCGACACCGCTTCCACCATCGCCGACCGTTTGGGGCACCAGGTCATGGTGGACCCCCGGCTGCGGGAGCGGTCGCTGGGCGACGCGGAGGGATCCTGTGGCGCAAGCCTGCCTTCCGACATCACCGGCATCAGCGGTGGACGGATCACCGACGCCGGGGCCCACCCTGCCGGTGGGGAGTCGCTGGACGATCTCTACCTACGGTGCGCCGACTTCGTATCGTCGGTGGAGAGCCGAGACGATGGGGGCGACATCGTGGTCGTGGCTCATGGCGGGAGCATCCGGATGATCCGAGCCGCAGTATGGGGTTCCCGGATCACCGGCATGTCCTGGGGCAACGTGGCCAACGCCAGTATCTGTCGGGTGACCTTGCCCCTTCCGGAAGCGGCGGCCGATCAGGTCGGCGCACCTGAGGTCGGTACCGATCAGGTCGGTACGGCCCCGACGATATTGTCGACGTTGACCCCGAGTCCGGGGAGGGATCCCATGTTGTCGGCGTCCCCGAAGCTGAACACGCCGCCATCGCTCCCGATCAGGTTGTAGCCCCCACTGTCGGGAGAGACCACGATGCCCACGATGTTGTCGACGGTCACACCCATGTCGGGGAGATCGCCGAAGTTGCTGGCGTCGCCGTAGGTGGTGACCGATCCGTTGGCCCCCACCACCCAGTAGCCCCCGCCGTCGCGGGTGGCGGTGATGCCCACCGCTCCGGCTGGAGCGTTGCCGAAGTAGTGGGCGTCGCCGAAGGCGTAGACGGCGCCGTTCGACCCCACCAGCCAGTATCCGTTGTCGTCCGGGGTGGCCGCTATCCCTGAGATGTCGTCCACCGACAGACCCAGACCCGGGAGCGAGTTCTCGAAGGGGGCGTCGAAGGTGAACACCCCGCCGTCCCGGCCCACCAGAAAGTAGCCCTGGTCGTTGAGCGTCGGCACGATGCCGACGATGTCATCCACGTGGACCCCGATGCCCGGCAGCGAGTTCTCGAAGGGGGCGTTGAAGGCGAACACCCCGCCGTCGGCTCCGACCAGGAAGTACCCGTTGTGTTGGGTCGTGGGCACCATTCCGGTGATGTCATCCACCTCGACCCCCATCCCCGGGAGCGACCCGTAGTAGCCCCCGCCGAACACGAACACCCCGCCGTCCGAGCCCACCAGGTCGTACCCGGGCGAATTGGAGTTGTCCGACCCGGGTCCCGAGCCGGGAGGCGCCACGTAGGTCACGGTGAAGGCATCGTTGGTGATGCCCCCGGGGTAGGCAATGACGTCCCCGGCACCGTCGGCCATCTCTACCGGGTTCAGGGTCACCGCGTCGGGTGAGGCGGCATCCATCCCCAGATCGGTGAAGGTGGCGGATCCGAAGTTGGCCAGAGTCATGACGGTGTCAGTCCGGGAAGAGGTAGGAGCTTCTTCCACCCACTCGGCCGAGGCCCGGGGTTCGACGTTGTCGAAATTGCCCGACGCCTTGTTGCCGTTGGTCAGGTCGGTGATGGTGACCGTCCACTGATTGGAGGAGTCGTAGACGATGGAGGCGCTCATCTGATCGCCTGGATCGACCGCGCCGATGGCTACCGGCCGAGCCGGGAGTATCTCGTACCAGGCGTAGTAGCCGGTCTGCCCCCCACCGCTGTCTTGAGCCGTGCCCGTCTGGATGAGCGAGTTGTTGTTCACGCCGTCGATCCCGATCCAGGTTGCGGAGCCCTGGGGCGTTGAGGATGGCTCTACGGCAGGGACGTTCCACTTGGCGCTGATGCCGGTGAACGTGGATCCGGTGGCGACGTACCCGGACCAGTTGTACGACACCAGGCCCCCGTGGGCCCGGTGGGGGTGGTCGCCCGGAACCACCTGGAGAGGCGTCGAGTGGCTCGGCCCGGAGACCAGAGGAAGCGCGTGCGCCCACTTCGATCTGAGCGACGGTGTGTGTACCCCCGCGGCCTGAGCGGCGGTGGCCACGGCCACCGAGCTGCCGACAACGGTTACCACCGCGGCCAGCACAACTGCTGATCGCCGTAGACGTGACATCAGACCTCCGGACACATCCAGTCGGCCCTGATGATGATGCGAGGCTGGCCGCTCGCCCCCCGGGGGAAGCATACGGCCGGCACGGCCCCGATTGAAAGGGCGGCTTTGGATCTAGGGACCAGGTGGCCACCCCTGAGGGCTGAGTAGCCGCCTTACCGAACGAACGTTTGACCGGGCAAATCAGGCCTGGCATGGCCAGCTTGAGTCCGGCGGGCTCACTCGACGAGGAACCCGCCGGACTGGTGGCGCCACAGCCTCGAGTACAGGCCCAGGCCATCCTGGTCCAGCAGCTCGCTGTGGGTGCCCTCCTCCACGATGGCTCCCCGGTCGAGGACCACGATGCGGTCCATGTGGGCGATGGTGGAGAGCCGGTGGGCGATGACCACCGCCGTGGAGTTCTCCATCAAACGCCACAGCGCCTCTTGGACCAGGTGCTCGGACTCGGAGTCCAGTGCGGACGTAGCTTCGTCCAGCACCAGGATGCGGGCCCCCTTGGCCATGGCCTGGGCGATGGCCACCCGCTGGCGTTGGCCCCCGGACAGCTTGAGGCCGCGCTCCCCCACGATGGTGTCGTACCGGTCGGGGAGGGCGTAGACGAACTCTTCGACGTGCGCGGCCTTGCCCACCGTGGCCACGACGTCGTAGTCCACGATGGCTCGCCGCTCGCCTGTCTCCTCGTCCACCTCGGTGCCCATGCCGTAGCAGATGTTCTCGGCGATGCTCCGGTGGAGGAGCTGGGGGTCCTGGGGGACGTAGGACACCCGGCTGCGCAAGGAAGCCAGGGTCACCCCGGTGATCGGTTGGCCGTCGACCATGATGCGACCGCTCTCCACGTCCATGAAGCGCAGGAGCAACTTGGACAGCGTGGACTTGCCGGATCCCGACGGCCCGACCAGGGCTACGTGCTCGCCCGGGGCGATGGTCAGGCTCAGATCCTCGAACAGCCGGGTGCCCGCTCCGTAGCTGAACCCGACATGGTTGAACTCGATCTTCCCGTGAGGGACCTGGAGCCGCTCCGCCCCGGGGGCGTCGGTGATCTCAGCCTCCACGCCGGCAATGGCGGTGAACTTGGCCGCCCGTCCCAACGACCGGGCGAACATGCGTAGGTGCTCGAACGACTGCTGCAGGCTCAGAGCCACCTGGGCCGAGTAGTAGAGGATGAGATAGAGCGCAGCGGTCGAAGCCCAGTGATGGACGGCCATGGTGGTGCCGGCGAACAAGGCCAAGAGCGTGCCGACCACGATCGAGCCCTCCAGCTGCAGCTGGGTCTTCATGAAGATGGAGCGGCCCCGCAGGTCCGCCTGGACCGAGTGGTGCATCAGGTCTTCGACCCGGTTCCTCTCCTGGGGCTCGGCCGCGGCCGTTCTCACCGCCAAGAGGTTGGTCACGGTGTCAGCCACTACGCCGGTGGCCTTGGAGTGATAGTCCTCGAACTCCTCGGCCGCGGCCCGCACGGCGCGCAGCCGCCGGACGATGACCCACACGAACAGCCCCACCATGACCAGCAGGGCCAGGGCCGCGGGCCAGGCGAAGACGGCCAGCACCACGATGGCCGACAGGACGATGACCACGACCGGCAGCAGACCCCACGAGGCCACGTCGACCATCTCCACGAAGGCCCAGGAGAAGTTGCTGAGTGCCGAGATGACCTCGCCGGCCGGGTGGTCCATGTGCCACCGGTAGCTGAGCTTCAACAGGTGCTCATAGCCACCGTTGAGGCCGGTGGCGAAGGAGCGGACGCAGGCCCCCCACTCCAACCAGCCGGCGATGCGCCACAGGCCCACCGCCACCAGGCCGGCGCCGGCGTAGGCCAGCAGGGCTGGACCGAAGGTGTGCCACTCACCGGCCACGCTGTGGCGCGGCAAGGTGGCCACCCGACTGAGGATGGAGGCGAAGATGAGCGGGCAGGCGATGTCGGCCACCACCACGGCCAGGACCATGACGATCCAGGACGTGATCAGCTGGCGCTTGTTGCCCTCGATCTGCTCCCAGCAGAAGGCGATGGTGTCTTCCGCCGAGGCGGAGGGGAAATCGGAGAGTTCAGCCACGAGAGGCTTCCTTGTGAAGAGGTGCCCGGGGAGCTGGCGTGGGGAGTGTCCCCCATCGCGGTCACGGCCGGGAGTGCGAACGGTGTCGGAATGGAGTGGGCATCAGTGCGATGCCCTACGGAGTTAGGGAGTCGGGACGGTGGCCCGGCGCCGGTCGGGCAAGCCAACCGGCAAACATCCCATCGGGGAGCCCACGGCGGTCATGCCCGGGCCCTCCCGTCATCCATTGAGGACGGGACCGGGGCTGCCGCCGGGGTGATGTCTGTCTGATCTGATGCCATGGTCCCTCCTCTCACTGTTCTGCGTCGCTGCTTCGCGGTGCTGCTGCTGTCAAGCGTATCCCACGGACGAGGGTCCGGGGGGAACTGACGTCAAAGCATGATCAGCCGAAGAACACCTCGGCCTCGGCGAACAGTTCGGGCGATACCAGCTTCAGCTTCGCTGTCGCTTCCGACAGCGGCACCAGGTCGATGTCGGTGCCGTGCAGCGCCACCATCTGGCCGGTCTGGCTGCGGTGCAGAGCGTCGACGGCGTGCAGTCCGAATCGGGTGGCCAGCACCCGGTCGAAGGCGGTGGGAGTGCCTCCCCGCTGCACATGGCCGAGCACCGTGGCCCGGGCCTCTTTTCCCGTCCGTTGGGCGATCTCGGACTCCAGCAGGGTTCCGATACCGGTCAGGCGCATGTGGCCGAAGGCATCGACCTCGCCCCGGCGGGCGGGCAACGTGCCCTCCACCGGGAGCGCACCCTCGGCCACCACCACGATGGGGGCGTAGTGGCTGGCGAACCGGTGCTCGATGAAGGCGCACACCTCGTCGATGTGGAACGGCCGCTCGGGGATGAGGATCACGTTGGCCCCACCGGCCACCCCGGAGTGCCAGGCGATCCATCCGGCGTGACGACCCATCACCTCGACGATGAGCACCCGGTGATGACTCTCGGCCGTGGTGTGCAGTCGGTCGATGGCCTCGGTGGCGATCGTCACCGCCGTGTCGAAACCGAAGGTGTAGTCGGTGGCCCCGAGATCGTTGTCGATGGTCTTGGGCACCCCGACCACCGGTACTCCCCGGTCCGCCAGCTTGGTGGCCACCCCGAGGGTGTCCTCGCCCCCGATGGCCACCAGCCCGTCGAGACCCAGACGATCGATGGTGTCGAGGACCCGGCCTTCACCGTCGTCCAGGCGGTAGGGATTGGTCCGGCTGGACCCCAGGATGGTGCCACCCAAGGGAAGGATTCCCCGTACTGCAGCCACGTCCAGCGTCATGACGTCGCCCTCGAGCGGCCCGCGCCATCCGTCCCGGAATCCGACGAACTCGTCGCCGTAGACCTCGACGCCCTTGCGGACCACCGCCCGGATCACCGCATTGAGACCCGGACAGTCCCCGCCGCCCGTCAAGACTCCCAGCCGCATGGCCCTCCTCCCCTCAACCGTTGCTGCAATCTCCTCGTGTCGACCGTTCCCCTGTCGACCGTTCCCCTGTCGACCGTTCCCCCTGTCCACTGCGGCCAATCAGCCAGCTGTGCCAATAAGCCGACTGCGGCCAATCAGTCGACTGCGGCCAATCAGTCGACCGGCCACTCAGGCCAGCGTCAGCCCGTACAGGGGGTTGCCCTCGGCATCGAGGTCGTAGATCTCGATGCCCTCGTCGACATGGGCGGCATCCGCCTCCATGGCCACCGCGATCTTGTTGAGGGCGTTTCGGGTGACGTCGAAGACCAGCTCGACCGTCTGCGCCGGTGAGAACCACTCCAGCATGGGGGCAACCGACCCGGTGATCCGGGCCGGCGTCCAGATCATGGCGTCGGTGAAGGCCAGAGCGGCTTTCTGCGCCGCGGTCAGGTCGCTGTGCTCGTAGTCGTCCACAGCGGAGAACACGCTCTCGTCTCCCCCGGCCAGCAGGGCGGGACGGCTGCGCAACGACTTGCACAGTCGGCACTGGTGCTGTCGGGCTCCACGCAGTCGGACCACCTCGGCCGTGACCGGATCCAGGGCCTCGAGACGGGGAACGACCCGGGCCAAGGTGACCAGGGCCTCCCAGATGGGGACGGCAGAAGGCTCGGCGACCGGCTCGGTGGCGTCCGCACCGTGCGATCCGTTCGAACCACCGTCCTGGCCCGCCAACGCATCGAAAGCGCCCCGGGTGCGGGGCACGAAGTCCATCACGAAGATGACCGGGGCCATGGTGGCCGCCTGCTTGCCCAGGCTCTCGGAGAACGCGGCCCGTTGGGCCGGGGTGATCGAGGCCACGTCCACGCTGAACTGCCGGGCAAACTCCAGGACTGGGCCGTCCGCCCCGTCCGCCCCGTCCGACCCGTCCGCCCCGGACCGGCTCCCCGAGTTCGTCTCCGCACCGGCCAACGCCGGCGGTGGGGCCAGGGGGGCCAAACCGTGCTGCTCGGCGCAGACCACAGCCACCTGCTCGACCAGCTCCACCCGATCCAAACGAAGAGCCTCACCCCATGCCGCCGCCTCGAACCCGTCAAGGGCGTCGGCGGCGTCGGGAGCGAAGCGTCGGGCGAACTCGGAGCCTGAGGACATGACGCCTGAACTCTACCGGCGACCCGACGACCAGGCCGGCGGTGCCCCGCACCCGCGCCCGCACCGCAACAGGGCCGAGGCAGAGGACGGGCCCGATGATGCAGGATGAGGCCATGACCCACGACCACAAGTTCCGCTTCGCCGCGCAGCTGAGCACCGCCCCCGATCGGACGGCCCGTTCGTGGGCCGATCAGGCCCGGAGGGCCGAGTCCCTGGGCTACTCCACGCTGTTCATGCCCGATCACTTCGGAGACCAGCTGGCCCCCATGCCGGCCCTGGCCGCGGTGGCCGCGGCCACCACCACCCTCCGCATGGGCTCGCTGGTGTTCGGGAACGACTACCGGCATCCGGTGGTGCTGGCCAAGGAGGCGGCCACCCTCGACGTGCTCAGCGAGGGGCGGTTCGAGCTCAGCCTGGGGGCCGGCTGGATGCGCACCGACTACGAGGAAGCCGGCATCACCTACGACACCCCCCGGGTCCGGGTGGAGCGGTTCGAAGAGGCGGTCGAGGTGATCCAGGGGCTCCTGCGCACCAACGGGGAGTTCTCCTTCGACGGCACCTACTACCAGATCCACGAGCACGCCCTCCTGCCCCGCCCGGTGCAGCGCCCGGGACCACCGCTGATTATCGGCGGTGGTGGCAAGCGGGTCCTGTCCTTCGCCGCCCGCCATGCCGACATCGTCTCCATCAACGTCAATCTGCGCGAGGGGACCGGAGGCCCCGAGACGGCCCCCAACGCCTCACCCGAGCGCACCCGGGAGAAGGTGGCCTGGGTCAAGGAGGCGGCCGGTCCGCGCTTCGACGACCTCGAGCTCAATGCCCTGATCGGCTTCGTCATGATCACCGATGACGCCGCCGGCATCGCCGAGGCCATGGCCCCGCACTTCGGGATCAGCGCCAAGGATGCCCTCCACATCCCGCTGTCCCTGCTGGGCACGCTCGACGAGATGGCCGACGAGCTGGAGTGGCGACGCCAGGAGTACGGCATCTCCTACTGGTCGATCGAAGCCGACAGCTGGGAGGCACTGGGGCCGGTGGTCAGCAAGCTGACCGGTACCTGACCAGCGATCGGCCTTCAGCCGTCAGGGAAGAACCGGGGTAGGAAGCGGCGGTTGGCCGAGAGCAACGTGTCCGCCAGCAACTCCGCTTTCGGGTACTGCCCCACCAGCGGGTTGGCCACCAGGGCCCGGATCATGGTGTCACGACTCCCCGACACGGCGGCCTCGACGGCCAACCGCTCATAGCCCTTGCAGTGGGCCACCAGCCCGGCCATCTCCGGGGGCAGGGCCCGCTGGGGCAGTGGGTGGGCCCCGTCCCGGTCCACGGTGCAGGGGACCTCGACCACGGCATCGTCGGGCACCCCGGGCAGCGCACCGTCGTTGCGCACGTCGACCACCTGGGTGTCGCCGGTGCCGGCGTGTAGGGAGGCGATCAGCCGCACGGCGGCCTCGGAGTAGAAGGCCCCGCCCCGGTAGGAGAGCTTCTCGGGCTTGGTGACCAGCTCGGGGTGGCGGTACTCGGCCAGCAGCTCCGCTTCGAGCTCCGCTACCACCTCGGCTCTCGACCGCCAACCCGGGGCTGACTGCTCGGCCAGGTTGTGGTCCAGGCAGTAGTAGTAGTGGAGGTAGTACGACGGCAGGGCGCCGAGGAGCCGGAGGAGCCCGGCGGGGACGCCGCTCTCCAACTCCAGCTCCGGGCTGAAACGCTCCAGCAGCTCCGGCATCCGGTCCACCCCTTTGACCACGGCGGAGCGGGCCCAGGTCAGATGGTTCAGCCCCACGTGCTCCAACTCCACGGTGTCGGGGTCCACCCCGAGGTAGTGGCCGATGCGCCGCTGCACATGGATGGCCACGTTGCACAGCCCGACGGCGCGGTGGCCCTCATCGATGAGGGCCTGGGTCACAATGCCCACCGGGTTGGTGAAGTCCACCACCCAGGCCCCCGGGGCAGCCCGCTGGGCGGTCTCCTCGGCGATCTCGAGCACCAGGGGCACGGTGCGGAGGGCCTTGGCCAACCCACCGGGTCCGGTGGTCTCCTGGCCCAGGCAGCCGTAACCGATGGGAAGGGTCTCATCGGTGTGGCGGGCCGCCTGACCCCCCACCCGCAGTTGGATCACCACGAAGTCGGCACCGTCGATGGCCCGGCTCCGGTCATCGGTGGTGACCAGGTCCCCCTGCCAGCCCCGCTCACCCAGGATGCGACCGGCCAGTCCGCCCACCGCTTCCAGGCGGTCGGTGTCGGGGTCCAACAGCACCAGCTCGTCGACCACCAACCGGTCCTCGTGGGCGCACAAGCTGTCCACCAGCTCGGGGGTGTACGTGCTGCCGCCCCCGATCACAGCCACCTTGGTTCCCACCCTTCGAACGTAACATCACCGGATGACCACCGAGGGGGGCACCAGATGACGACGGACGGACCGCTGGTGCTGGCCATCGACGGTGGGGCGTCGAAGACCGACGTGTGGGTGGTCGGCGCCGACGGCTCCCTGCTGGGCACGGTGCGGGGAGGCGGGTCGAACCATCAGTTCTTCGGGCTCGACGGAGCCATGGACACGCTGGACCAGCTCATCGGGGATGCCCTGGCCGCCGCCGGGATCGACCGCGGCTCTGCGCCGGCGCCACCGGCGCCACTGGCGTCACTGGCGACATCACCGGGGTGTACTGCCTGGCCGGCCTGGACCTGCCGGTGGACGAGGAGCGTCTGGGCCAGGCCATTCGGACCCGGGCTTGGAGCTCGGTGGACCTGCTCCGCAACGACACCCTGGCCGTGCTCCGGGCCGGCTCCCGCTCCGGGTGGGGCGTGGGGGTGGTCTGCGGGTCGGGCCTCAACTGTGTCGGCCTGGGACCCGACGGCGCCGTCGAGCGCTTCCCGTCCCTGGCCGAGCTGTCCGGCGACTTCACCCCCGGCGGCTCGTGGCTCGGCGTGCGGGCCCTCGGTCTGGCCCTCCGCTCACGCGACGGGCGCGGCGCCCCGACCACTCTGGCCGACCGGGTGCCGGCCCACTTCGACCTGGCCGACCCCGAGGCGGTGCTCAGCGCGGTCTACACCGGGTCCCTGGAGTACGGACGGCTGTTCGAGTTGGCCCGGGTCTGCCTGGAGGCCGCGGCCGACGGCGACAGCCCGGCCACCGACGCCGCCGGACTGCTGGCGGACGAGGTGGCCGCCATGGTCACCGCCATCGTCGTGCGGCTGGGCGTGACCGAGGACGACGTGGAGGTGGTGTTGGGAGGCGGGGTCTTCGACAGTTCGTACGCCGGTTTCAGCCAACGGGTCCACCAACGGGTTCTGGACGTGGCGCCCGGGGCGCGGTTCCGCCGGCTCGACGCCGCACCGGTCCTGGGCGCCGCCCTGCTCGGCCTGGACGCCATCGGCGCTGCTCCCGGCGCGGCCGAGCGCTTGCGGTCGGCGGCGCCACCGGTCGAGGGGTCCGGGCCGGAGTAGGGCCGTTGGGCCGGCGGGGGTGGATCGATCGGGGCCTGTCGGATGGATCGGAGCCGGGGCCGGGGCCCTGGTCGCTGGCCCCGCCATCCGGGTCGGTGAACGTCCAGCCGATACATTGAGACCCGTGGCTGACGAGTTCCTCTTGTTCGCCGGATCGGCCAGCCGCAAGTTGGGCAGGGCCATCGCCGACTACCTCGAGATCCCCCTCGGGTCCAGCGAGACCATGCGCTTCTCCGAGGGCAACCTCTTCGTCCGGGTGCTGGAGAACGTCCGGGGTCGTGATGTGTTCCTGGTCCAGGGGACGGCCTTCCCGGCCAACGACAACTTCATGGAGCTGCTGTTCTGGATCGACGCCCTCAAGCGGGCCAGCGCGGCGTCGGTCACTGCGGTGATCCCCTACTTCAGCTACGCCAAGGGGGACAAGAAGGACGAACCGAGGGTGTCCATACGCGCCCGGGTATGCGCCGATGCCATCGAGGCGGCCGGAGTCGACCGGGTGATCACCCTCGACCTGCACGCCCCACAGGTCCAGGGGTTCTTCAAGGTTCCGGTCGACGACCTCTACGCCCTGGCTGTGTTGTGCGACGCCATCGCCGCCAAGTCCCTCCCCGACCTGGTGGTGGTGGCCCCGGATGCCGGATTCGCCAAGAAGGCCCGGCAGTGGTCCGAACGTCTGCACGCCCCACTGGCCATCGCCGACAAGCGGCGGGTCGACCACACCGAGCGGGCCGAGGTCATCGAACTGATCGGATCGGTCGAAGGTCGAACGGCTCTCATCGTGGACGACTTCACCATCTCGGCGGGCACCCTGGTGGACGCGGCGCGCCTGCTCATGGAGCGAGGCGCCGAGGCGGTCTACGCCGCGGTGACCCACGGCCTGCTGGCCGGGCCGGCCATCGAGCGCATCGACGCCAGCCCCATCAAGCGGCTGTTCATGACCGACAGCGTCGAGACCCACCCGGTCGAGCTGTCCCCGAAGATCGAGGTGGTCTCGGTGGCCGGCCTGCTGGGCGAGGCCATCCGACGGATCGCCAACAAGGAGAGCGTCTCGGTTCTGTTCACCTGACTTCTCTGTTCACCTGACTTCTCTGTTCACCTGACTTCTCTGTTCACCTGGCTTCCACCGCCGACCGCCGGCCGCGCGTCAGCGCAGCAGCGCGGGCAGGGGCTCGGCGTGGATGATGCTGAGGTGACGGATAGGCCTGGTCATGGCCACGTACAGCAGCCGGAGGCCACGTACGTCACTCCCGGCGATGGCCGACGGCTCCACCACCACCACGGCGTCGAACTCCAGCCCCTTAACCGCCGGCGCGTCGACCAGGGTGATCGGCTTGGCGATCCCGTCCCGGTCCAGTAGCCCGATGTCGGCACGACCGTCGGCGTCGGCCGTCACCGCGGCCAGCTGGTCGGCGGCCACCACCAACCCCACCAGGAGACCCTGCCCGGCCAGCCGGGTGGCCTCGGCCAGGCTCTCGGCGACGAGTCGATCGGCGGGGACCTGGCGGAGACGCGGACTGTCCTGGCCCGGTCGGATGGAGCGGGTGGGAGTCACCGCCGGTGCTGCCACCGCCAGCAGCCGCGAGGCCAGCTCCAGCACCTGACCCGGCGCCCGGTACCCCAGGGTCAACTCGTCGGTCCGCACCGGCGCGGTCTCGGGGAGATGGGCCAGGATCTCATCCCAGCCGTCGTAGCTCCAGGCCCCGGTGGCCTGGGCCAGGTCGCCGAGGATGGTCAGCGAACCGGACGGGGCCCGGCGGGCCACCATCCGGAACTGCATGGGACTCAGGTCCTGCGCCTCGTCCACCACGATGTGCCCGTAGGAGCGGGCCCGGCCGTTGATCAAGGACTCCGCCTCGTCGAGCAGGGGGATCTCGTCGGTGGTCCATCCCGACTTCGAACCCCGGCCTTTGGGTCGGACCACCAGGCGCTGTTCGGTATCGGTCAGCAGACCGGCGGCGGCGGCCTCCAGCCCTTCCCTGCCACCCAGTAGGTCGCCAACCAGGGCCGCCGGAGCCACCGAAGGCCACAACCGGTCCAGCAGCGAGCGGAAGGCATCGGTGGACGGGAGCTCCCGATCGATCCACGGCTCATGGGCATCCAGCCGTCCCGCCGACCTGAGTGTCGAGCGGAACAGGCTTATCAACCGCGACCGCAGGGCGACACGCCCGGCCCGGTACGGCACCGGGCGTGGCGGCGATCGATGACGCCAGCTCGTTGAGCTCCTCGGCCGACAGCACGCAACTGGCCGAGCGGGCCCGGAGGGCCACCTCCCCGTCCACCGGCCGCCGCCGTAGCTCGAGGGCCCGGGCCAACACCTGGGCCATCCGGGGGTCGCCCTTCAGTCGGGCCGCCTCGGGGGTGTCGACGGCCCCGGTCCTGGCCCGAGGGACCAGGTCGGAGATGGTGGTCTGGATCACGGCCTCCTCCCCGAGGGCCGGGAGCACCTGGGCGATGTAGCGCAGGAAGGCGCGGCTGGGCCCGATGACCAGCACCCCCGACCGGGACAGGGCCGGATAGTTGTAGAGCAGGTAGGCGGCCCGGTGCAGCCCGACCGCGGTCTTGCCGGTCCCCGGCCCGCCCTGTACCGCCACCAGCAGGTCCAGCGGAGCCCGGATGATCTCGTCCTGCTCGGCCTGGATGGTGGCCACGATGTCGAACATCTCGCCGGTGCGGGCCCGTTCGAGCTCGGCCAGCAGGGCGTCGCCGCCGCGGAGTCGGGTGCCCGACACGTCGGCGTCGGACGTCGCCGAAGAGATCGTCGGCCACCGCCACCACCGTCCGGCGGTCGACCATGACCTGGCGGCGGCGCTTCAGGCCATGGGCGTCCCCCGACCGGGCCCGGTAGAAGGGCACCGAGATCGGCGCCCGCCAGTCCACCACCACCGGATCTCCCCGCAGGTCCTCGACGTGGCGCCGCCCGATGTGCCACGACTCCCCGTCGTCGGCCGTCGATGCGCCCGAACAGCAAGGGCCGGGGGCTGTCGCCCAGGACCGCGACCCGGTGGACCAGGGCCGCCTGGTAGTCGAGATCGGGGTTGCCGGCCCGCGGACGTCGTCGAGCAGTCCCTCGGCCCGGTGGCGCATGTCCGACAGTGCGGCGTGGGCGCCGTCGAGGTAGGCCTGCTCCGCCTGCACCTCGGGGTCTTGCGCCACGTCCGCCGCGCTCACGCCGACACCGGGCCCAGGGCGCCAAATGACTTATGGGCAGACGCGCAAATATCCCCGAACATATTCAGGGAACATAATCCACCATTTCTCGCCGGCGCAACAGCTTCACCAGCTAGAACGCCTTCCCCACCACGACGCTTTATTTACTTTTCATTGGGGAACCGTTGGCTGTCAATATATAGAAAAAGATCGGCAGATGCAAGAGTATTTTGCGGAAAGCTCGCAGTAGGTGCTCGGGTACGGAGTGCTCGGGTACTGAGCTGGGTACGGAACGTCGACGACCTGGCGGCCGACGACGGACGGTCCATGGCCACGTCGGCCAGCCGGCACTACCCGGCCAGCCGGCATCACCTGGGCAGCCGGGGGACTACTCGGCCGGTGAACGACGCCGGGCCGCGGGTCGCGTACCGGGGGCACGGAGGCCGTCGCACACGACCTCCAACATCAGCGGGCCGGACGCCTCGACCATCAGTCGACCCGAGGCGTCCTCGGGCTCGGCGCTCTCGGACCACTCGGTGACCTGGCACACCCCCATCACCAGTCCCATCACCTCTCGGGAGGTCACCCCGTCCCGGACCCCGCCGGAGGCCTGGGCCCGCTGCAGCATCTGCTCCACGCCGGATCCCAGCCGTTCGGACAGCTCCGAGCACCGCGACTTGATGTCGATACCGGCGGCCCCGAGAGCGTCGATGAGGTCGTGCTTGTGGCTGACCCGATCGGCGAACAGCAGCAAGAAGTCGAAGAACTCGTCGGTGGGATCACCCGTGCCGGACGGGGCGGAGGCAGCGTCAGCCAACTCCTGCAGCCTGGTCACCACGATGGCTTCGAAGAGCGCCTCTTTGTTGGGAAAGTGGCGGTAGAGGGTTCCGATCCCCACCCCGGCCCGTTCGGCCACCTCGTCGATGGGTGCAGCCACTCCCCCGGCCGCGAACACCTCTTCCGCCGCGGCCAGAATCCGTTGGCGGTTCTTGACCGCGTCGGCCCGCATCGGTCGCCCGGTGGAGACCGGCCGGTCATCGACCTGGCCCCCCGGCGCTTCCGCGGCCGCTCCCACCGCTTCCAACCCGGCCTCCAAGGCGGTCTCGCCGGCTGTCTCCACGCTCTCCCCCTAGCTCAACCGACTGAAGCACCCGATGGGTGGTTGACAAACGGAACTATCGCTCCGTATAGTACTTCCAGTAACCGGAGTGTCAGTTCCGACTATACCGAACCCATCCGGCCCAGGGCGGCCATCAACAGGATGGGCGGCCGGGCGTTTCGCTCCACCACTCCCGACCTGACTCCCGACCCCGCGAACGGAGGCCCCCATGGCGCTGGATCAGACGTCCGGATCCGAACTCGTCACACCAGTGCCGGATCCCCGGCGGTACTGGGCCCTGGCCATCATTGCCGTGTCCCAGTTGATGATCGTCCTCGACGCCTCGGTGGTCATCGTGGCCCTGCCCTCGGCCCAACGGGCCCTGCACATCTCGGTGGCCGACCGGCAGTGGGTGATGAGTGCGTACACCCTGGCCTTCGGCAGCCTGCTGCTGCTGGGTGGCCGGATCGCCGACTACCTGGGACGCCGCAGGATGTTCTTCATCGGCCTGCTGGGGTTCGCGGCCGCTTCGGCTCTCGGCGGACTGGCCCAGACCCAGGCCATGTTGTTCGGTGCCCGCGCCCTCCAAGGGGCCTTCGCCGCGGTCATGGCCCCGGCCGCCCTCTCCCTGTTGACCGTGACCTTCACCGAACCGCACGAACGGGCCCGGGCCTTCGGGGTCTATGGGGGAATCGCCGGCGGAGGTGCCGCCATCGGGCTGGTGCTCGGTGGGACCCTGACCCAGTTCGCCTCGTGGCGGTGGACCCTGCTCATCAACGTGCCCATCGCCCTCATCGCCGCCTTCGCTGTGACCCGGGTGATCAAGGAGAGCAAGGGGGTCTCCCGGGCCGGGTACGACCTGCCCGGAGCGGCCACGGTCACCGCCGGGCTGTTCCTACTGGTCTACGGGTTCACGGTGGCCGCCACCGACGGATGGGGATCGCCCACCACGATCGGCCTCCTGGTGGGCGCAGTGGTGCTGCTGTGCGTCTTCGTCGTTCTGGAGCTGCGCTCACCGCACCCGCTCCTCCCGCTGCGGGTGGTCCTGGACCGCAACCGGGGCGGGGCCTACCTGGCCGGGCTGTTGGTGGGGAGCGCCATGCTGGGCACCTTCTTGTTCCTCACCTACTTCTTTCAGGGAACCCTCCACTACTCGGCCCTCAAGACCGGATTCGCCTTCCTTCCGTTCTCGGGCGGCATCATCGTCGGGCGCCGCCGTGTCCAGCCGACTGCTCCCGCGGTTCGGTCCCCGGCCGCTGATGGTCTTCGGCCTGCTGCTGGGTACGGTCGGACTCCTGTGGTTCTCCCGCCTGGGCGTACACAGCACCTATGGCGGCCACGTACTCCTGCCCGAGATCCTGGTCAGCTTCGGGATGGGTGTGACCTTCGTCCCATGAGCAGCACGGCCCTGGTCGGGGTCGATCCCAAGGACGCCGGTGTGGCCAGTGCCCTGGTCAACACCACCCAGCAGGTCGGGGGCTCCCTCGGCACCGCCCTGCTCAACACCATCGCCGCCTCGGCCGCCACGGCCTACCTGGTGAGCCGGGTCCACTCGGTCGGCGACGGCCGGGCGGCGGTGGTGCACGGGTACACCACCGCCTTCACCGTCAGTGCCGGCTTGCTGCTGCTGGCCGCGGTGGCGTCCGGAACACTGATCCGGGCTTCCAGACACGACCTGGCGGTCGAGAGTGACGAACCCGCCGTGGACCCGGCCCTGGCCGGCGCCCCGGTCTGAGGGTCAGACGGGAACGCAACGACCGGGTCGTCCCGGGAGCGGTGGTGCTCCCGGGACGACTAGGAGGAGGGCAGGACTGATCAGCCGACCTGATCAGCCCACCTTCATGGCTTTGGCCGCCGACCGGACTCCCGGGCTCATGCACACGGAACGGGGCATGCCACCGGTGCCCGAGCACACGCCGGCGGCGATGTAGTTGGCCGTGCCCACAATCGACCGCGTGACGAGATTGCTGGGGTCGGTCAACCCGCCGGCGATCTCCGCCTGACTGAGGCTGGTCAGAACGGTCGGCTCGTAGGTCGAGCCCGAGACCAACACCCGGTTGTCGATGTCCATGTAGGGAAAGTTGATGCCATCGGTATCGCCCGAGACGAACGCGGCGCTCGCATACTTCGACAGCACCGCCTGCTCCGCCTTCGTCGGCATCTGCAGCTCTCCGTAGCCGTTGCACCCGACGGCATGGGGGTCGGGCTTGTTGGTGCACGCTTCGATGGGGACGAAGTGGACATACCTGCTCTGCAGCGTGGCCGATCGGAACGAGAAGGTGCTGAAGTCCCCGTCCAGAAGTCCTGAAGCGGTCGTCTGCAGGCCGTGCCACGTCCCGAATCTGGACAGGGCCACCACGATGGCCCATCGCTCGGCGGCGCAGTACGGGCAGAACTCGGCGCCGTAGTACATGACCGAGGGAGCCTTGCCGTCGAGAGTGAGCGGCTTCTGGCCGGAGAGCACGATGGGAGCAGTTCCGGCGAACGCCGAGGGGATGCCGGTCCCGATGTGGTTGAAGACCGAGGCCGGTACCGACGACACCTCGTGCACCAGTTGCGGTGATGCCGGCAGCACGGCCTGGTGGGAACTGGTGGTAGGTCCGTTGCCCACGGCAACCTTGACGATCACCAGCGCAACGACAACAACCAGGACCAGCGCGACCGTGGACCACCCGAGGACGGTGGGCGTGAATCGGGATGCGTTCGGGGCGCGCCGAGCGCGCCGACAGAGTGGGTGACATAAGAAAACTCCTTCAGAGATGGGTTCAGAGACAGGCGTGCGCCCGAGGCGCACTAAGCGAGCTGCTGACGATCGGACGACCGTCGGCAAGGTCCCGGGGTCTGGGCCCCGGTTTCTAGATCGCTACGCCAGACCGGCGATGGGAGGCCGGAAGATCCCTGAAGGAAAGGATTCGACGGGGAAGCTCGCTTGACCCGTGCGCCGACGCCGGGAGGCATCGACCAGGAGCAGGAACCCCACCACGACAAAGGCCAGCGCCGCCGGACAGACTCACCGGACCGGAGGTGATCCCGGGGGCGGTCGGCACACAACGCTGGGTGATCAGACAAAGTCTCGGTGCCGTAGGTGCCTGGTCGTTGGCCACCGCGGCGCCATGGCTCCCGACAGGTGCCGAGCTGTGCTCGACCACGACGATCGAAGCAAGCGCGCCTGCCAACGTCACCATCACGGCCAGAACGAGGAACCAGCGACGCGCCGTCTGCACTGGGACGAACTGTACCGCCGGTGGTGGCGCCAGCGGCATCGGCCCCCTTCAGATCCGGAGGACACTGTCCGCCCCGGCGGGCGGACCCTGCAGACTGTGATGGTGCGCCTCTTCGTCGCCGTGCTGCCGCCCGCCCCGGTCATCGAGTCGCTGCAGGCCCTGCCTCGACCCGACGTCGCCCAGGTGCGCTGGACCACTCCGTCCCAGTGGCATGTCACTGTGCGCTTCCTCGGTGAGGTGGGCGATCCGTCCGAGGTGGTAGAAGCGGTCACCGGTGCGGTCGGCCCGGTCGGGGCCACGGCCGTCGAGGCCAGGTTGGGCCCGGTGACGGCCTGGTTCCCCGGTCACCATGTGCTCCAGGTCCCCGTGGCCGGTCTGGACGACATCGCCGCCCGGGTCCGGGCCGCTACCAGCCGGTGGGGAGCTCCGGACGAGCGGCCGTACTCCGGTCACCTCACCCTGGCTCGCACCCGTGGCCGGGAGGCCCCGCCTCACGGCCTGGACGGCGACCCGATCTCCGTCGGTTTCGCCGTGACCGGCGTGGCGGTCATGGAGTCGGCGCTGGACCCGGCTGGAGCCCGGTACCGGGTGGTGGCCGCGGTTCCCTTCGGCCGGCGCTGACCGGCGCTGATCGGGTGGCCGCTCACGGCGGCGTATGGCGCTCCAGAATGGCGGCGGTGTCGGCCCCCCGGGGCAGGGTCCCGAAGGTTCCGGCTCCCCCTTCGGACAGTCGGGAGCCGCAGAAGGCCTCGGCTACGGCCGCCGGGGCCGAGCGCACCAACAGGGACGCCTGGAGCACCACCGCCATGCGCTCCACCACCGACCGGGCCCGGGGCTCCAGCGTCTCCGGCTCGGCCAGATCGACGTGGAGGTCGTCGACGGCCCGGGTCAGGCGGCCATCGGCACCGTCGGCCCGGCTGATCTCCTCCCAGAAGGCGTCGAGGGTGGCCGGCTCCCGGGCCAGGGCCCGGAGGACGTCGAGGCAGATCACGTTGCCCGACCCCTCCCACACCCCGTTGACCGGGCTCTGGCGGTACAGCCGGGGCAGACCGGAGTCCTCCACGAAGCCGTTCCCTCCCAGGCACTCGAGGGCCTCGGCGGCGTGCTGGGGGGCCCGCTTGCAGGTCCAGTACTTGATGACCGGCGTCAGCAGCCGACGCAGCAGGGCCTCGTACTCGTCTCCATCCGGGGCATCGAAGGCCCGGGCCATCCGCAGGGCCGACACCGTGGCCGCCTCGGACTCGATGGCCAGATCGGCCAGCACGTTGGCCATGAGGGGCTGATCGGCCAGCGGCTTCCCGAAGGCCATCCGGTGGGCGGCGTGCCAGGTGGCCTGGGCCACGCCCTGGCGCATGATGGAGGCCGATCCCAGGATGCAGTCCAGCCTGGTGTGGTTGACCATCTCGATGATGGTGCGGATGCCCCGTCCCTCCTCACCGACCAGACGGCCCTCGACATCGGCCAACTCGATCTCACTGGAGGCGTTGGAACGGTCGCCCAACTTGTCCTTCAGGCGCTGGATGCGGATGGGGTTGCGGGTGCCGTCGGGCTTCCACCGGGGCACCAGGAAGCAGGAGATCCCCCCGGGGGCCCGGGCCAGCATCAAGAAGGCATCGGACATCGGCGCCGAGCAGAACCACTTGTGCCCGGTGAGGAGGTAGGTACCGTCCGAGCCGTTGTCGATGGGCACGGCGCCTGTGGTGTTGGCCCGCACGTCGGAGCCGCCCTGCTTCTCGGTGAGGGCCATGCCACAGGTCACGCCGGCCTTGTCGGTCGCCGGACGGTTGGTGGGGTCGTACACCGTGGAGTAGATCATCGGCTCCCAGGCCCGGGCCACGGCGGGCTCGTGCCGCAGGGCCGGCACCACGGCGTAGGTCATGGACACCGGGCAGATGTGGCCGGCATCCACCTGGTACCACACGATGACCTTGGCGGCCCGGGCCACGTGGGCGCCGGGCCGGGGATCGGCCCACGGTCCTGAGTGGAGGCCGTGAGCCAGGGCCGTGGCCATCAGGTCGTGGTAGGCCGGGTGGTACTCGACGACATCGATCCGGTTCCCGTAGCGGTCGTAGGCCTGGAGCACGGGGCGGTTCTCGTTGGCCAAACGCCCGAGGGTCTGGGCCTGCTCCGATCCGGCCAGCCGGCCCAACTCACCCAGCTCCGGGCGCGACCACGAGGCGCCTTCCCGGTCCACGCCCTCCCGGAGAGCCCGGTCAGCTTCGAAGACGTCGTAGCCCTGGAGCGGCGGGGCCTGGTTGAAGACGTCGTGGGTAACGAAGTGGGACACCATGGGACCATCATGTCGCAGGGTTCCGGCTCCCGGATGGCCACGGCCCGCGACTCCCGCCCCGCCCGGAAGAGGGCCCGGCCCCCGCCGAACCTCAGCCCAGCGCAGTGGTGGCCGGGCTCAGTGGGCTCGGGGCCGCTCCGGAGAGCAGGGCCTCGATGTCGGAGGCCGGCACCGGTCGGGACATGATGAACCCTTGGCCCCGGTCGCACAGCTCGTCCCGCAACGCCTCGAGCTGGGTGTGGTCCTCGATGCCCTCGGCCAAGGTGATGAGGCCGAGGGTCCGGCCCAACTCCACCAGGGTGTGGATGAGAGCGGCCGAGTTGGGGGAACCGTCCACCTCGGCGATGAACGACTTGTCGATCTTGAGCACGTCCACCGGAAACTGGCGCAGGTAGGCCAACGACGAGTAGCCGGTCCCGAAGTCATCGATGGCGATCATCACCCCGAGCTCCTTCAGCCGCCGGAGCCGCGACACGGTGGCGTTGGCGTCGCGCATCAGGGTGGACTCGGTGACCTCGATGATCAGCGAGCTCGGATCGAGGCGGCTGGAGGCCAGGGCCCCCACCACGTGCTCGACCAGGACGTCGGTCTCCAGTTGGCGCATGGACACGTTCACCGACATGGTGGTCGAGAAGCCCATGGCGTTCCACCGGGCGGCCTGGGCGCAGGCCTCCTCCAGGACCCAGTGGCCCACCTGGACGATCATCCCGCTGTCCTCCAGCACCGGGATGAAGTCGTTGGGCGCAATGATGCCGCGGGCCGGGTGCTGCCAGCGGATGAGGGCCTCCACCCCCCGGATGGTGGCACTGTCGAGGTCGAAGATCGGTTGGTACAGCAGGAAGAACTGGTTATCGGCCAGGGCCGAGTCGAGATCCGACTTGAGCTCGATCCGGTCGATGGCGGCCGACTGCATGGCCGCTTCGAACAGCACCCAACCGTCCTTGCCGGCGGCCTTGGCCCGGTACAGGGCGATGTCTGCATCCCGGAGGAGCTCCTGGGCCGTGGCGCGGTCACCGGTGGCAATCCCGATACTGGCGGTGATGGTGATGGGGATGCCCTCGAACCCTGCCACCCGGAACGGCTGACGCAGCACCTCTCGAACCCGATCGGCCACCACCTCGGGACCGCCGGCCACGGTGATGCCCTCGGCCAGGATCACGAACTCGTCGCCCCCCAACCGGCCCACGGTGTCACTGGCCCGCAGCAGGCCGGCGAACCGGTCGGCCACCGACCGCAGCAGGTAGTCGCCGGCTTCGTGGCCCAACGAGTCGTTGGCGTCCTTGAAGTTGTCCAGATCGATGAACAGGGCGGCCACCGGATCACAGGTCCGTCGGGAGCGGGCCAGCATCTGTTCGGCCCGGTCGAGGATCAGTTGGCGGTTGGCCAGGCCGGTGAGGGGATCATGGAGCGCCCGGTGGGCCAGCAGGGCCTCGAACTCCTTCCGCTCGGTGATGTCCCGCACGTGGGCCACGTAACCACCCACCGAGGCCCGGAGCCGCTGGTCGGCCACCACCGCCTCCACCTCGCGCCAGGTGCCGTCGGCCCGCCGCATGCGGAACTGGATGGGCGCCGTCTGGGGTGACTCCAAGAGCTGTGTCCCCATGCCGTCCAGCACCCGCTGGCGTTCGTCGGGGTGGACGAACTCGGAGGCGGGCCGGCCCTCTAAGTCCACCGGGTCGAACCCCAGGAGCTGGGTCACCGCCGGGCTGACGTAGGTGAAGAGACGGCCCGGCCCGATCACCAGCGTCACGTCGGACGAGTTCTGGATCAGGGAGCGGAAGCGGTCCTCGCTCAGGCGGGTGGTGGCCTCGGCGTCCTCCTTCTGCTCCATGGCCGCTCCGGCCATGCGGATGATGAAGAACAGGACGAACGCTCCCATGATGGCCAGGGCGTTGGCCTGGTGCAGCTTCAGGACGGAGGGGGCCCAGCCCAAGGCGATGGCCGCCTGACCCAGGGCGATGCCGACCAGGCTCCACAGGGCGGTGATCCGCCACACCCGCGATCCCCCGTGGGCCACGTTCTCCAGGGCCAGGAAGGCGAAGCCCAGCGACAGCACCGGGCCCCACCCGGTCAGGTAGATGACCACGGTCACCCCGGCGGCCTGTCGCGGCCACCCGGAGGTGGAGACGGGCGGTCGACGGGCGGACCGAGTACAGGTGGTCGACCAGCAGACTGCTCAGCGGCACGGCGATGAACACCCCCAACCACAGCAGGGCGGGCTCCCGGACGATGAGGTCGAACCGCATCAGGACCAGGATGACCACGAAGGCCACCGGTCCAATCATGTAGGCCAGGATGGTGGGGTTCAGGCGTCGCCGGACCTTGGCTCCGTCCACCGGCTCACCGGACTCCGCGGTCGAACCGGTCCCCTCCTCCGACCAGAGCTCCGCCATCCCGTTGGACTGGGACGGCTGCGCATCCGATGTAGGCATAGGTGTCTCCTGGCCTCTCTACAGGCGATCCCTCTCTTGTCGACCGATTGCGCATCCGACTTGAACCGGGCGGATCCGGGGCGGTGTCTCGCTCTGTCTCCGGCTGTCTCCCGCTGTCTCCGGCTGTCTCCCGCTCCTCCCGCTGCTGGCCGGCGGTGCACCGGGGGTCCAGAGGGGAACTCAGGCGGGCGGTTCAGCTGCGTGGTCCCCGGAGACTCAGCAGGGCCGACTGGACCCGGGAACTTCGCCGGCCGGCGCCAGCAGCCGTTCCTTGCCCCACCGCTCCAGCTCGGCCAGGGCCGGACGGAGGGCCTCCCCCCGCTCGGTCAGGAGGTAGCGCACGTTGACCGGGGGGCCCTCACTCACCTGGCGTTCCACCAGCCCGGCCGCCGCCAGCTCGGTCAGCCGCTCGGACAGCATCCGCTCGCTGACCCCCGGGACCAGCCGGACCAGCTCCGAAAAACGGACCGGCCCCTCGAGCAGGGTCACGATGATCAGACCGCTCCACCGTTTGCCCAGGAGGGAAAAGACCTGGGTGATGGCCTCGCACGCCCCTTCCGGGGGGGAGGTGGCGTCCTGGGCATCGAGCATACTTATGTATAGTAACTTTTGATTTGTAAGCTTGCTGGCATGGTCCCCTCCGGGCGGCCCGCCAGCTGACCGACAGGAGAAAGCCCATGCGTAGTGCCGGCCTACTGGTCACCCGCGCCGTCTTCGGCTCGTACCTGGCGGTCCACGGGGCCCAAAAGCTGTTCGGATCGTTCGGCGGGCACGGACTCGAGGCCACCGGCGCCGGCTTCGAGTCCATGGGCATGCGCCCGGGCAAGGCCATGGCCGCTCTGGCCGGCGCCAGCGAGCTGGGCGGAGGGATCCTGACCGCCACCGGCATCGCCGATCCCCTCGGTCCCCTGACCATTGCCGGCACCATGGCAGTGGCCACCGCCGTCCACCGGAAGCAGGGTCCGCTGGCCCAGAACGGCGGGTACGAGCTGCCTCTGACCAACCTGGCCGTGGCCGTGGCCCTGATGAGCTCGGGCACCGGTCGCCTCCGGCTGGGGCCCCGCCTCCCCAAGTCCTGGACCCTGCTGGCCGTGCTCGGCGGAGGCGCCCTGGCCGCGCTGTCCCTCAGCCAGCTCCTCGGGGCCCAGCCGCCAGCCGAAGTAAGCCCGGCTGCCACCGGGGACACCGAGAACCCCGAGGCTGCATGAAGGTAGCCTGATCCACCTCGGGCCCATGGCTTCCATCCCCAGAGGCACTAACCACAGAGGCACAACCGACAGAGGCACAACCGCCGGGGCATCGGCCTCGCCGCGCCGGAGAGTCATCAGATGACCACGGCATTCGCCCTCTCGGGGGGCGGCAACCTGGGCCCCATGCAGGCGGGGTCGATGTTGGCGCTCATCGAGGCGGGGATCGTGCCGGACCTGATCGTCGGCACATCGGTGGGGGCGCTCAATGCCGCCTTCCTCTCCACCCGTCCGGGGGTCGAGGGGGCACGAACCCTGGTGGCGGCGTGGTCGGCCCTCCAGCGACGGGAGGCGGTCCGGCTCAATCCCCTCACGGCCCTGGCGGGGTTCCTGGGATTCCACAATCACCTGGTCTCCCACCACCAGTTGCGACACCTGATCCGGCGATGGGTCCAGATCGGTCGGCTCGAGGAGGCCCAGACCCCGATGGCCGCCGTGGCCACCGATGCCGTCACCGGCGAGGCCGTGGTGCTGACCTCGGGCGACACAGTCGACTCGCTGGTGGCCAGTTCGGCCATTCCCGGCCTGTTCCCACCGGTCCTCATCGGGGGGCGGTGGCTGGTCGATGGCAGCCTTTCCGCCAACCACCCGGTCCTCCAGGCCCAGGACCTGGGGGCCCACGACACCTACCTGATCACCACAGCCACCGCTCCCCGGGACCGCCCGGCCCGCGGGGCCATCGCCGTAGCCATGAACTCGGTAGCCCTGCTCACCACCCGAGCCGACCGTGACCGGCTGGCCCAGTCGGTCACCCGGGCCCAGCAGGTCGGAGGGAGCGTCTCGGTGGTGCCCTCGGCCGAGCCCTGGGCCCCGAGCCTGTTCGACTTCCGGCGTAGCGCCGAACTGGCCGACGTGGCCTACCGCCGCACCGCCCGCTGGGTCGAGGACGGGATGTCGCCCGAAGCCTGAGCCGGGCCGGGCCTCCATGGGTTCGAGGGCCCAATGACGGGTCGGGGCGCCGGCCGAGGGGGCGGCTTCGACTCACCCCTCCGGAGCCCGAGTCGTCGTAAGGTCTGACTCTCCGGTCCCTCGCCGGTCCAGGCGGGGGCCGGCATGCGGCAGGAGCCGGGGAGGCAGCGGTGGCAGCGGTGGAAGCGGTGGCAGCGGTGGAAGCCGGGGCAGTCGATGGACCCGAGCACGGATCAGACCGGACCGGCCATCCGAGGAGACGCACCGCTGCGGTTGTGATCCTGGCGCTCGTGCTGTTCGCCGTGGCCGTCACCGGTTGCTCAGAGATCAACAAGGCCAGAACGTCCGTGCACGACATCGAAGGCAACAAGGCCACCATCGACGCCTTCACCGGCAAAGTGCAGTCCGGCGAGGCCAGCCCGTTCCAAGCCACCTATGTCACCAGCGGCTCCTCCCCCGCCACCATCGTCTACGCCGTCCGTCCGCCCACCGGACTGTCCTTCACCGACACGCCCACCGGTGCCGGGAGCCCCGACATCGACCTGGTGGTGAACTCCTCCGGCGAGTTCTCCTGTACCCCTCCCGCTTCAACCGGCGCCTGGTCGTGTCAGAAATTGGACCCCGCCAGCTCGGCTCGTGAGAATCAGCTCTTCGACTTCTACACGCCGGCCCACTGGGTCTCGTTCCTGAAGGGTTTCTCGCTGGTGGCGGGTTTGGCCGGGGACAAGGTCAGCTCCTCGAACATGACCGTGAACGGCTTCGACATGCAGTGCGTCGACTTCGTGGCCAGTGGGGTCGCCGGGACCAGCACCATCTGCACCACGGCCCAGGGCATCCTGGGCTATGTGAAGGTGGCCTCCGACGCCACCAGCTTCGAGATCAAGAGCTACTCGACCGCTCCGCCCGACTCGCTGTTCCAGACCCCTCCCGGTGCCGTCATCACCCCGGCCACTACTCCTACGACTGCGCCTACGACGGCTCCGTAGGCCGCCTCTGGGCCCGGGGTCCGTCCTCTGCCACGGTGGGCTCGGCCGAGGCTGGGACCTCCACGATCTCCTCACCCGAAGCCGGCTCGGTGGCGACCGGCGCCCCCTCCGCTCCGTCGTGATGAGCCGGGTGATCGGGCGGAGTGATGGACATCGGGACCCGGGCCACCACCACATCGGGCCGATGGTGCAGTTCATTGGCCAGCACCAGGTCGACCTGATTGTGCAGCAACCGGTAACGGACCCGTTCGGGGATGAGCACCGGGATCAGCACGACCAGTTGGCGTCCCGGCTCGACGCGGAGTTCATCCACCAGCTGAAGGATCGGCCGGACGATCGAGGCATAGTCGGTGTGCAGCACCCGCAGCTCGACCCCGGGGTTCCATCGTTCCCAATCCCGTTCGATCTCGGACGCTCCGGTGGACCCGGAATCCCCGGTGGCATCAGAGCCTCCGGTGGCATCGGAGCCTCCGGTGGACTCCGAGTCTTCGGAGCCCAACGTGGACCGATCGTCGAACACCACGGTGACGGCCATCACCTCGTCCCCGAGCGAGATGGCTTCCGACAGCGCATGCCGGGTCAACCGGGACACGTTGATCACCGGCACCAACACCAGCGTCCGCTTCCGCACCAGCGGGGGCGGGATGACCCCGATGCCCAGTTCTGTCCCGGTGCGCGTGTAATAGACCTCGATCCTGTTGAACAGCAGAATCAGGAGGGGAACCGCTACGACCACCACCCACGCCCCCTCCACGAACTTGGAGACGAGGAAGATCACCGTGGCGGTGCCGGTAACCACCGCTCCAATCCCGTTGATGGCTGATCGTCGACGCCACCCGGCCGGCCGGGTCCGGTGCCAGTGGACCACCAATCCGGCCTGGGACAGCGTGAAGCCGATGAACACCCCAATGGCGAAGAGTGGGATGAGGGAGTTGGTATTCCCGCGGGACGCCACCAGGAGCACGCCGGAGAACACGGTCAAGGCCAGCACGCCGTTCCCGAAGACCAGCCGGCTGTCCCGCACGCCGAACAGACGGGGCAGGTAGTGGTCTCGGGCCAACAGGCTGGTCAGGACGGGCAGACCACCGAAGGAGGTGTTGGCGGCCAGGGCCAGAACCAGGGTGACGGTCAGAGACACCGTGTAGTACGCCCAACTGCGCCCGACGGCGTCGGTCATGATCTGGCTCAAGGTGGTCTGGTTCGACATGGGCTGCACGTGGAACTTGTCCGCCAGCTCGGCCAGCCCGAGCAGCATGGCGCCCAGGATCACGCCGAGCAGCAGTTCGGTGCGCTTGGCCCGGATCACCCGGGGCTCCCTGAATAAGGGGACCCCGTTGGCGATGGCCTCGACCCCGGTGAGGGCGCTGCACCCGGCCGAGAAGGCCTTGAGCACCAGCAGCACCGTCACCGCCTGCACGGTGTGTGTGGCCACCAGCGACGTCCCGCTCTGGTGGGTGTTGAGGCCCAGAGGATGGATCAACCCGACGGCGATGATGGCCAGCAACCCGACGATGAACACCAGGGTCGGGATGAGGAAGGCCCGGGCACCTTCTCCGAGGCCGCGCAGGTTGAGCGCGGTGATGATCAACAGGATGCCCAGGCACATCGGGACGGTGTACGGGGTGGTGGACGGGAACGATGAGGTCAGCTGGCCCACTCCGGCGGCGATCGACACCGCCACGGTCAACGTGTAGTCGACGACCAGGGCCGCTCCTGCCAGCTTGCTGACCTGAGGGCCGAAGTTGTCACGGGACACGGCGTAGGCCCCGCCGCCATGGGGATAGGCATCGATGACCTGGCGGTAGGAGATCACCAGGATGGCCAGCAGCGCCACGATGGCGATGGTGATAGGGAGGATCAGATGGAGAGCACCGGCCCCGGCCACGGCCAGCACCAAGAGGATGGCCTCGGGCCCGTACGCCACCGAGGTCAGCGCGTCGAGTGACAACGCCGAGAGACCCTCCACCGGGGTGATCTGCTCGGAGGAGGCGTCCTTGGACGACAAGTCGCGTCCGACCACGATCCGTCGGAGCCGATCAAGTGAACTCATCGGGCCCGAACCGATAGGCGGCGTGCTGCCGGCAGCCGGTCCGCAGCTCCCTCGTCGTGGCGGCGGGGCGTTCCAGCCGGGGCTGGTGATGGCATCGTCAACCGGTCATCCGATCATCAGCCAATCGACCGTTCATCATCCGATGTGGGTGTGGCTGAATCGCGGGGGTGGGCGGGCGAGGATGGCGGTGCCGAGCACCCGGTTGGATGGGACGTCCGACGCCACCACCGCCACCGGGCCCGACTCCGCCCCCAGGGGCTTGGAGACCGAGGAGCGGACGAAATGGCCGGAGAATGCAGTGAGACAGATCCGTTGCTTCGAGTGGGGATCGCCCTTGAAGGCGGTGGCCAAGGGAGACGACCGCTTGAGCACGGCTGCCAGGGTGGTCAGATGGACGCCGATCAACCGACCGTGCCCGCCCACTGCTTTGGTGGCGGCGGGCAGGGCCAGGTAGCACGAGCTGTCCGAGGTCCCCAGGTCGCTGCGGAATCCGCCGCAGCCGGCCAGGAGCAGCGCAGCCACCGCCACCCCGACCAACGCTGTCCGCAGCCTGCCCGCGGCCGGCCGGGCCCGCATGCCGGCGGACTTCACGACTCGGCCACCGATGACTGCTCGGGATGAGGCATCGACTGTGCCCGCCCGGTTCGATGTGTCCGTACTGTTCGACGGGCTCATGGCCACTGCATCCGTGGCCGCTGCATCCGTGGCCACTGCATCTGTGGCCACTGCATCCGTGGCCACTGCGGCGGGGACGCCCACCGTGGCACCGACCCGGTCGACCTCCGCATCGACTGGCGCGGCCAGGACCACCCGCGGCCAGCGACCGGCACGCACCTCGTGGGCCAACTCACCCCATATGGCCCATCCCACCACCAGCACCAGCCAGAAGCTGATCAGCCGGTACATCAGCACGGCGTCCACCGTGGTGTTCTGGGCACCACCGAAAGCCACCAAGGCGATGGTGATGCTGCCCTCGACGGCGCCGAGCCCGCCCGGGGTGATGGGCAGGGCGGCAGCCAGTTGGCCGGCTCCGTAGGCCAGGAGCAACCCCTTCCACGGAATGGTGGAATCGACGGCCAGGAACATCATGGCGAAGCAGCCACAGTCGAACAGCCAGTTGCCGATACCCCAGAGCACGATGACGCCGAACTGGGGCCAGTTCAGCCTCACCGAGGTGATGCGACCGACGATTCCTTGGACCGCCGCAGCTTGATCCCCCCGGGGCCGATGGATCAACTTCTGGGAGACCCGGATGGACCAGCTCAACACCAAGTAGAGCGGTCGCTCGTGCACGAACAACACCGACACCGCTAGGGCGATCACCAGGACGCCGATCAGCACCGGAATCAGATCCAACGATGCGCCTTGACCGGCAGCCATGGCCAGCCCCAGCGTGGCCACCAGTGACAATGAAACCATCGAGGCGATCACCGTCCCGGCCATGGCCCATACCGCCAGGGTGTCGTCGGCCCCGAATCGACGGAACCAGCGGAAGCTGTAGACCGCCGAGACGGCCGTCCCGGCCGGAAGCGAGTCGGCCAGGGCCTGCCCGGCCACACTCATCTTGAGGAGGGGTACCTGTGGGGCCCTCAGCCCTCCGCACTCCAACAACTTGAACTGCAACATGGCCAGGCATGCGAAGGAGGCGACTTCGGCCACGATGGCCGGCGGGACCCACCACCACTTGAGGTTCTCGAGAACTCCCGGTATCCCGGTGAGCTCATCGGTGTGGGAGCTGAGCACCCAGACCGCCACGGCCAGCACGCCGATGGACAGCAGGTACTTGATGAGCGGCCAGAATCGGCGCTTGGAGAGGCGGACCGCCGCGGTCCCGGGATCGATCCCCGGGTCGCCGTCCGCTCCGTCCAGGGCCATGCCAAAGAGGGTATCGGCCCGTTCCCACCGGCGATCGGCATGGTCGGTCAGCGACTCAACCGCCGTCCTGCCGGCTCTGAGGCCTTCCCCGCCAGGCTCTGGAGTCCGTCACGCCGGTGTCAAAAACGGGCTGGGCCCGGTGCGCCCCGTGCGCCCAGTGCGCCCGCTGTGGCCGCCCGAGGCGGTCGGGCCGGGCGCCGGCGCGGTCGCCGTGGGCACCGGTGCTGTCCTAAGGTTTCCCCTCGTGACCGAGTCCGCAGAACGGATCGCCGATCTGATGGTCCGGTGCCTGGAGAACGAAGGCGTCACCCACGTGTTCGGCGTGCCCGGCGAAGAGAACATCCACCTGGTCGAAGCGCTCTCACGCTCCCCCATCCGTTACGTGTTGGTCCGTCACGAGCAGGGGGCCTCGTTCATGGCCGAGACCTATGGGCGACTCACCGGACAGGCCGGTGTCTGCTCCGCCACCCTGGGGCCGGGGGCCATCAATCTGCTGCTCGGGACGGCCGATGCCACCACCAACTCCACGCCGTTGATCGCGCTGTCGGCCCAAGTGGGAATGGACCGCAGCTTCAAGGAGTCGCACCAGGGGGTCGACCTGGTGTCGATGTTCGCTCCGGTGACCAAGTGGTCGGCCCTCATCGCCACCCCCGGGGCCGTCCCCGAAATGGTCCGCAAGGCCTTCAAGCTCGCTCAGACCGAACGACCCGGCGCGGCCTATCTGGCTGTTCCCGAGGACGTGGAGCGGGCGTGGGCGCCGGCGGGGTCAGCACCTTTGCCGGTGAACGTGCCCCGCCCGGACGAACCGTCGCCGGACCAGGTGGCCAGGGCGGCCGCCATCGTGGAAAACGCTGTCAATCCCATCGTGCTGGCCGGCCATGGAGCCACCCGTTCCGCCGCCGGGCCCAGCCTGCTGCGGTTCGCCGAGTCACTGGGGCTTCCGGTGGCCACGACCTTCCACGGCAAGGGGGTCTTCTCCGACGACCACCCCCAGGCCCTCGGGGCCATCGGCTTCATGCGCCACGACTACGTCAACTTCGGCTTCGACCGTGCCGACGTCGTGATCACCGTGGGCTACGAGCTGCAGGAGTTCGATCCGGTCCGGATCAATCCGATGGGTGACAAGCAGATCATCCACATCCACCGGTTCCCCGCCGAGGTGGATCGTCACTACAACGTCGACGTGGGCCTGCAGGGAGACATCGGGCACAGCTTGGATGCCCTCGGGGCCGCCGTCGGTCGAACCTTCGAGCAGCAGGGGGATGAACAGCGGATCCGGGGGTTGTTGGCGGACGAGCTGGACCGCGGCCGCGCCGACGACCGGTTCCCGCTGGCCCCGGCCCGCATCGTGGCGGACACCAGAACGGCCCTGGCTCCCGACGACATCGTGCTGGTGGACACCGGGGCCCTGAAGATGTGGATGGCCCGCCTCTACCCCACCTACGCCCCCAACACCTGTCTCATCTCCAACGGTCTGTCCACCATGGCCTGGACCGTGCCCGGAGCGATCGGGGCCAAGATCGCCCGACCCGAGGCGCGGGTCCTGGTGTCCACGGGCGACGGTGCCTTCCTCATGAACTCACAGGAGATCGAGACCGCCATGCGCGAGCACATCGCCATGGTCGTCTTGATCTGGGTGGACGATGCCTACGGCCTCATCAGCTGGAAGATGGACCTGGAGCTGGGTCACGACGTCGATACCACCTTCGGCAATCCCGACTTCGTGGCCTATGCCGAGAGCTTCGGAGCCAAGGGTTACCGGATCGAGGCGGCCGATGAACTGCTTCCCACCCTCCGGGCCGCCCTGGCCGCCGACACCGTTTCCGTCATCGCCTGCCCGGTCGACTACTCGGCCAACCTCGAGCTCATCCGCTCACTAGGGGAGCTCGACGAGTCCCTGTCCTGAGGGGACCTGTTTCTGAGACTGTCGGCGCAGGAGGACGCGAGATCTCGTCCGTGGCTCGGTGGCTCGGTGGCTCGGTGGCTCGGTGGCTCGGTGGCTCTACCCGCCGATTGCGGTGGGAGTGGTCCCGGTGGGAACGGTTCCAGTAGGTGCGACCCCAGTGGCCGTCTTCGGTTCCGGCGGGGTGCGCATGACCGTGGGGTAGCGCCGGGCGTCGAAGGCGGCCACGAACTGCCGGACCGGCTTGGGCAGCTGCACCAGGAGCCGGCCGGAGGGCCGGTATTCGGGTGGCGAGGCCGTGTCGAGGAACAAGGAACAATGCCCGACATTGACCGAACGGATCCGGGGGTCCGCTCCCATGCAGGCCCGGAGATACAGAGCGATGGCGCAGCTGCCGTTGTCCCGGGGCACACCAGCCACTCCCGCGGCCTCCAGCGACCCGGCGACCTCGTCCGGAGATACCCCCAGGCCGGCGAGCAGTTCGCGGGTCTGCCTCTTGAGCTGTCGAAGATCGCTCATCGGTCCTCCTCTCGGTGTGCCCCCTCATCGTAACGCCAGTGATCCGAGGCACACCCGCCGGGAGGCCGGTTACTGGAGTCTGGCGTCAGCCGATTCGGGGGAGCGGCCCGAGACCAGGAGCTGGTGCTGGCGGATCCAGGCGTCCGCACCTTCGCACTCCTCGATGGCCGGTACGTGCTTCCAGGTGCCGTCGCTGGCCTGGTAGCTCAGGATCCCGCATATCCGACAGGTCCCGATGGATCGCAGGGGGCCGGGATCGGCCCGGTGATCGGCGTTGAGGGTCATCCCCACCTTGACCGCCTCCAGCGCCTTGGCGCCCACTTCTTCACCGGAGGGGTAGTAGTTGGGGTTGTCCGTCGAAGGCATGTCCACCGTCCTTCTGCCCCACTCCAGCCCCCCGCTGGGCGTCAAGCGTAGCCAGACCATGGTGGCGGCGCTCAAACGGTCGTCGGATCGGTCGTCGGATCTACCGGGGCCGGAAAGTGTTCCCTGGTCAGCGGATTGAACTAGCCGCTGGGCCTGGACCAGTAGGACCGCTGGGCCGGGGTCAAAAAAAGCCCTCGGGCCGGGGTCACTTGCCCTGTTCCGGCCCCCGGCGCACCAGTGCGGTCAGCTCCTCGACCAGCTGGCGGAGCTCGGCCACTTCCGGCCCCAGGTCGACCTGCCCCTCCCTCCTCGGAGGGTCGACCCGGCCGAGCCGCTCCTCCAGAGCGTCGAGATGCCTGGCCAGGATGGTGAGCCCGGCCATGGCGGTGACACCGGCGAAGTCCACCCGCTGGCCCTTGTCGAGGGTGGGGTACTCGGTATCGGCCCTGGCGATCAGAGCGGCGATGTCATCTTGGGCGGAGGCCATGCCAGAGCGTAGCCAGGGGACTATGACTCCCTCAGCCCCTGCTGGAGCTCGAGCTCTCCCCCTACTGGAGCCGAGGGCTCGAGCCTGTCGTCGTGGTGACTGGGTTGTTCGGGCCTCGATTGGCCTGGCGCGATTGCTCGGTCCGGTTAGTACCGTGGCCGGGGTGCGAATCGTGTCGCTGTTGCCGTCGGCCACGGAGATCCTCTTCGCTGTGGGCGCCGGCGACGACGTGGTCGGGGTGACCTTCGAGTGCGACTTCCCCGAGGAAGCCAGGTCCCGGCCGATCGTTTCCAACACCGCGCTCCCCCACGGCCTGACTCCGGGAGAGATCGACACGGCCGTGCGGAAGCGGCTCGCCGCCGGCGAGGACCTCTACACCCTCGACGAAGGGGCGCTACGAACCCTCGACCCTGATGTGATCGTCACCCAGGACCTGTGCGCGGTGTGCGCGGTGGACGTCACCGAAGTGGAGGCGGCTCTGGACCACCTCGGCTGCCGGGCCCACGTGCTCACGCTGGACCCGATGAGCCTGAGCGACGTGCTCGGGTCGGTCGTGGACGTGGGCTTGGCGACCGGACATCTCGGGCCCGCCCTTCAGGTCAAACAGGATCTCATCGGGCGCCTGGACGCGGTGGCGTCGGCGACGTCCGGCCGGCACCAGCCACGGGTGGCAGTCCTCGAGTGGACCGATCCTCCGTTCTCGTCGGGCCACTGGGTACCCGACATGGTGAGCGCCGCAGGAGGTGTGCCGGTGCTCGGCCGGGCCGGCACACGCTCCCAAGAGATCGCTTGGGACGACGTGACCAATGCCGAACCCGACGTGATCGTGGTGGCCCCTTGCGGATTCCGTCTTGACGGTGCCGTCGATCTGGCCACGGGGCTGGAGGCCGCGGGACGGCTTCCCGACGGCATCCCGGTGTGGGCCGTGGACGCCGACGCCGCGTTCGTTCGGCCGGGTCCGCGGTTGGTGGACGGGGTGGAGGCCTTGGCCGCGGTGCTCCACCCTGATTGCCTGGAGCTTGACCGGTCCCTGGCTGCTCCGGTCTGAGGCTCCCGGAGCGATAGGGCGCACTCGTTGATCGGTGCGGCTTTCGATCGGTGCGGCCCTTTTTGGTGCGGCCCTTTTTTGGTGCGGCCTCTTTTTTGGTGCGGCCCTTGTTGGTGCGGCCCTTTTCGCGGTGCCCTCTGTAGCCGCTACGCACTCCCTCGTGGGTCGGCTACGGGGATCTACTGGGACGGCAGGCGGGTGCCGCGGGCGCAATCCTGGTAGGTTCGCTGTTCTCAACACAAACAGCCCATCGGGGAAGCCGGTCAAAGTCCGGCGCTGGTCCGCAACCGTAGGTGACGGGGTCTCAATCGTCACAAGCCGGGATACCGACGAGCTGTGCAATGAGTCCAAACCGTCGAGAATTGCGGCAGGGACTCGGTCGGTCACGGGCCCTTGCGGGGTCGGGGCTTCCCGGGTCGTTGCCCTGGAAGCGAGGAATCATCCCATGTCCACCAAACGCATGATTGCGTCGGCAACCCTCGGGGTCTGCCTGCTCCTCACCGTTGCCGCGGGACCGGCCGCGGCACGGACCGTCACCACCACACGCACCGTCAATCCGGCGGCATCGTCTCCCAAGACACTCCCCCAGGTCGAATCGGCTCTGGGCGGGGCGGGCTGGCTTTCCCGCCAGCTCAACTCTTCGGGCTACGTACCGACACCAGGGAGCCCGAGCACCGCCGATCTGTCGGCCACCGCCAATGTGGTGCTGGCCCTGGCGGCCGCGGGGTATGACTCCACCGCATCCCACAAGGGCCTCACGTACCTGGAGTCGCACGTCAACACCTACGTGAAGGTAGATGGCAGCGACGGGCCCGGGCAGCTGTCGCTGTTGATCCTCGATGCCCATGCCCTGGGCGTGAACCCGAAGTCATTCGGTGGCACCAACCTGGTGTCGCGGCTACTGGCCACCGTGCGGACCTCCGGGGCCGACAAGGGTCTCTTCGGGGCGCAGAGCCCGACCTACGACGGCGCCTACCGTCAGGGTCTGAGCCTGGCCGCCCTGGCCGGAGCCGGACAGACCAGCGGAACCCAGGTGAGCCTGGCCGAAAGCTGGCTCATCAGTCAGCAGTGCGCCGACGGCGGGTGGACCACCTTCATCAACTCCAGCAATCCCTGCAACGGCAGTCCGGCCGACTACGAAGGTCCGGACACCAATTCGACCTCGCTGGCGGTACTGGGTCTCTCGGCGCAGGGGGATCTGGGCGCCACCAGAGCCGGCAAGGCCTCGACGTTCCTGACAGGAGCCGAGGACAGCGATGCCGGGTGGGGATATGAGCCGAACGCCTCCGGAGCGCCGGGTTCAACCGACCCCGACTCCACTGCGCTGGTCATGCAGGCCCTCTTGGCCCTGGGCAAGTCCCCCTCGCAGGGGACCTACGTCAGGGGCTCCGCCGATCCGGTCTCGACCGAACTCTCGTTCCAGCTGACATCAGGCTCCGGAAAAGGTGCGTTCGAGTACCCCGGCGAAGCGGGTGCCGACCTCCTGGCCACCTACGAGGCAGTACCGGCGATGTCCGGGGTGATCTTCCCGTTCAACCTGGCTGTCACCACGCTGTCACTTCCGGGCGGCACCGTCGGGTCGGCATACTCGGCCAAGCTGGCGGCCCATGGCGGCCACGGCTCCTACACCTGGAGCCTGGTAAGCGGCTCGTCACTGCCCAAGGGCCTCAGCCTCGGTAAAACCACCGGCGTCATCTCCGGTCATCCCACGGTGGCTGGGACATTCACCGTTAACGTCGAGGTGGCCGACACCCCGACCACCACGATCCCCCATGTCGGGGACATCGCCTGGAAGCAGCTCTCGCTCAAGATCAGCGCGGCTTGACTCGTACCGGCTTGGACCGGTGCCGCTGTCACCCGCGGTCGGGTGCAGCGGTGCCGGTCGCCGGCCGGCGCTTGGCGGTGTCGATCACTTCTTGAGGGTGTCGGTCACTTCCGTGACGTGATGCCACTCACTGGACCAGTTGATTGACAAGGGGATGCCATGTCCCTTGCCAGCTCCAACCTCCGGCCGAACTGGTCGGGTCGACCACTCCGTCGTAAACGCCGATCTTCCGATGACTCGAGGCATAGACCGAGCAGGTGAACGTGGAGCCGGGTGTCCACGACGGCGGCGACCCACAAGCCACGCTGACGACGCCGGCCACACCGAATTGGTCAGGGCCGTTTCCAGTGACGGCTGTTCGCACCTGTTCATCGAGAGCGGAGGTAGGCGGCCCCGACGCCGACGGACTCCCCGAGGAACCGCCGCCAAGCAAAACCCCAAAGGTGGTCGCCCCCACCACGGCTACCACGAGTAAGACAATGGCCACTCGTCGGACCGGGTGAGCCTTCTTCGGGACATCTGCGTTGAAGTCTTCATCCGGGGAATGCCACTGACCGTCCGAACCAACCCACCACCCCGGCCCATAGAGATCGTCACTCATGGCATTGATGGGAACGAGGAGGCGGGCACGGTCGGAGTCCGCCGCCCCACGACAGGTGAATCGATCGGGCCGGCCCTTGGGCTGCCTTACCTGACTTGGCTGGTGCTGGCGACCCTGCCGGTCCGACTGACGTCTCGGGCGTCCTGCCCCGACCAGGTCGCCGGAGGATCGCTGGCAGGAAAGGACTCCTTGCCCGCCTCGTCGACCAACTCGTCGGAGTCGGCCCGCATGTTGTCATCGTGAGGATGTAGGCCTTCATCCATGGCATCGATTCCCGATTCGTCGAGCTCCGTCCGAATCCTACCGCCGCGGGCCAGAATCCGTGCCGACACAACCAGCGACATGTGAAGGTCCCTTTTTCTGATCCTGTCACCGGGCGCGCTCTCTGCCGCCGGGCGCGCTCCAGCGGCCGGCGGTGCAGGAATAACGGGAATCGGTGATCGGTGGAGCGAGGGGTGGGGCTTCGGCCCGGGTTCATTCCCGCCGTGGCGGTTCGGTCCGCTCCCGCTGGTTGCGCATCCGGTTGTGCCGGCCACAGAGCAGCCGGCCGTTCTCCTGGGTGGTCGGCCCCCCGTTGCTCCAGGGCTGGATGTGGTCGACCTGGCACCGGGAGGCCGGCACGTCACAGGTCGGGTGGGCACAGGTCCGGTCCCGCACCTCGATGGCTCTCCGGGTGGCCCCGGTGAACAGGCGTGTCGTGGGGGCGATCTCTCGTCGTCCCTGGGGGGTGAAGACGGCCTGGTCGAGGGCCTCGGGGGTGAGGGAGGCCAGTTTTGACGGTGCCCCCATCGCCACCCGTCCTCCGAGGGTGAAGGTGGCCCGCTCGAGGTCGGCCTGCAGCAACCAGGGCAGCAGGGTGCCGGGTGGGATGACCGTGCCGTCCTCCAGCTGGGAGAGCCTGCCGTGGAGCGATTCGTAGTCCACCAGCACGGTGAACAGCGGTGCCGGTCGCCGGCCGTCGTGGTCGGCCTTGGAGCGGGTGGCCATCTCCACCAGGGCGTCGGCCCGGCGCTGGCCCGGGGTGCGGGTGAGCTCGGCGAGGAGGGGCTCCCTACCCAGGCGCTCTCTGGCCTCGGCCCACTCGGCGTCGAAGAACAGCTGCTCGAGGCGGTCGAGCTCCCCGCCCACGATGGCCCCCGAGATGGGGTCCAGGGTCATCTGTCCCAACCACATGTCCTCGAAGCTGCGGACCAGGTACACCTCTCGTTGGGCACAGCGCCGCTCGGCCTGGTCTTCTGCCCCTGCCCGGTCGGCCCGGTGCAGCCAGTAGTTCATGTACTGGACGAACTGGTGGTGGGAGAGCTGCGTCCCCTGGGCCACCAGCTCTCCTTCCTGGTCGATCAACGCCTCGTGGGTGCGGTCCTGGTCGGCGGCGATGAGCACGTCCACCTGGTCCCCGTTCAACTGCCCGGCACCGAAGGCCTCGGTGGTCCGGGGCAGGCGGCGGAGGTGGCGTCCCCGCTTGACCTGGGCGGCAGCCTGCTTGTTCGACAGCCGGCACTCGGACTTGAGCCAGGCCTTGGTGGTGACCGCCCCATCGGCCTCGAAGGTGCCGGCGGCGTCGAAACAGGCCACCGTCGTGGTGACCAGGCAGTCGAGCTGGGCCAACTGCTTCTCGAGGACGGCCAGGGACTCGGCGTCGGCGAAGGCCGCCGGACCGAGTGCTCTGGCCGCATCGAGAGCCACTTGGAGGTCGTCTAGAACCATGACCAAGTATCCCAGGAGGGTGTGACGGTGGTCCGGGGAGACCGGGGCGGGCGGAGTGGCGAGATGGGCCGGGCGGGGGCCGGGGTTCCAGCGGAGCAGACCGGTCGACCGCCGGGCCAAAGAAGCCAAGGCCGACCGACCCACGGATCCGGGTTCGGTGCCGCGGCCACCGCCCCGTTTGTGAATCAGCAGGTTGAAGTAACGGGGGAACCTGACCGAAGATGGAGCTGCGGCACAATCCGAGGTCCAACAGCGGGAGTTGACCAACGTGGAGGCGAGGCAGCCGAGGCACAACCGGGACGAGGTCCGGGACCTTCTGCTCCAGACGGGCCGGACCATTCTCATCGAAGAGGGACTGGGTACCGGGGCTGAGGTCCTGACCTTCAAGCGGGTCTTCGACCGGGTGGAACGGGATACCGGCATCCACCTCACCAATGCCTCGGTCATTCGCCGGCTGTGGGAGAACCTGGCTGACTTCCAGGCCGATGTGTTGGTCGAGTTGGCGCAGGACGAGAACCAGGACGAGTTCAACCGCACGGTGGGGGCCGTCGACCCAGTTCTCTCGACTGTTGACCTTTCCTCTCCGGAGACGCGAGATCGGGCTCTACGCGAACTCTGCCGGGTCGGCGGCGCCGCCAATGTCGATGCGGTGCGCCAGTCGAGCTATTGGCCGGTGTCGATAGCGGTGTGGGCCCTGGCGGCCTTCGACGAGCCGCTCGGACACCGGAAGAGAATCGAGATGGCTCTGGTGGCCGGCTACGACGCCTTCACCGATCGGATCGCCGGGGTCTACGCAGCCCTGGCGGCCTTGCTCGGCTATCGCCTGCGTGAACAGTTCACCCTGCACCAGTTCGCCATCGCCGCCGATGCCCTGGGGCAGGGATGTGGCCTCCGCGACCGGGTCGATCAATCGAAGATGGAAGGCATCGTGCGCCAGAGCGGCCCCGACGGGGAGGCCCAGGAGTGGACCCTCTTCGCCGTGGCCTTCGAGGGCCTGGTTCGCCAGTTCTTCGAGATCGACCCCCACTGGGAACAAGACCAGCTGGACGGCTCTCCTCCCGGTCACCCCTAGCGAAATGACCGCCTGATCGGCGATACTGGTGGGCGCAGGGCGTGGCTCGGGGTCACCGGCTGACCGGTCGACGGGGATGGGCGGCGCGGGGGGTATGACAATGAGGGGCACCGTCGCCAGGTTTTTCCGGGGCACGGGTATGACCATGCTGGCTGCCACGGCGGTGGGCGTGAGCATGGGATCATCCGTACTCGTAGCACCCACGGCAGGAGCGTCGGGCCGGGCCGCAGCGACCGCCACCGTGATCGGGCAGGCTTCGATCACCGGCGCCCCCAAGGGCTGGACCAGCGTCGGGTTCCGGGTGCAGCTGTGCCCGGCAACGGAGAAGTTCGCACCGGGCTGTGACCATCAGGTCGTCGGTGATCCCACCGGCTCGACCGGGCAGTACAAGGTGGCCGTGACGCCAGGCCAGTGGCGGATCGGGCTTTACTACTACACCCATTACGGGCAGATCGTGACCGGCGCGTCGATCGCCATCGACCCCACTCCCGGGTACCACCACCACCCGCCGGAATCTCACGATGGCCTACATGGTGCCGGCGGCCCGGGGCACTGTCACCGTCTCGGGGAAGCCGGGCGACTTCGATTCCGTGGCCTACATGGGGGTCCAGGCCTGCCCGGGGGCCACATTCTCCTGGGGGTGCAAGGGATCCACCGAGGCCTACGAGAACATTCGCCCAGGCTCGGCCTACTCGATCGATCTGGCGGCCGGCGCCTGGACCGTGGCGGCGTACTACCACCCGGACTCCAACAACGGCGTGTTCACTGGACCTCCGGTGAGCGTGCTCGCCGTGCACGGTCTAACAGTCGTGAAAAATCTCTCCGTCAGATATCGGGGCCTCTAGCGGCTGCCCGGCAATCCTGCTGGGCAGCCCTGGCCGGCCGGGTCGCTCCGGGCCGCCGGCTGAGCCACTGCTGGCCGGGCAGTCGCTCGTGGCCGAGATCGACCGGCTCCCTCACTCTGTGTGACCGCTCTGTGACGACTACCCCTCACCCGCCGTGATCGTTGGCATCTGCTAAGCAGATTGGATCGAGAATATCGATACTGTTTACAGATAGGACCTCTATACTGGTCCACGAGTCGTTCAACCCCGATCTGGAGAAGAGTTCCATGGAGTCAGCCCCACCAATCCGCATCGCCGACCTGGACCTGTTCGCCGACTGCAGCAAAGCGGAGTTGCGACAGATCGATTCCCTCACCACCTATCTTCAGCTGTCCAAGGACCGCGTCCTGATGAAAGAGGGCAGCCCGGCCAAGCAGTTCATCATCATCGGCCGCGGAACGGCCCGGATCTCGCGGGAGACCGAGGGGGGCACGGCCACCGTCGCCGACATAGGAAGCGGCGAGTTCCTCGGCGAGATGGAGCTGTTGGCCGGAACGCCACGGGCGGCCACCGCCACGGCTGCGACCGACCTGGTGGTGCTGGTGAGTTCCGCCAGCGAGTTCCAGTCGATGCTGGACATCGCCCCCTCGGTGGCCCAGAAGGTCCGTCGGGCTTCGGAGTTGCGGGCGGCCAGCCTGGACCTGGCGGCCTGAGCGAACCTGGGCGCTGTTGGCCAACGGGTCCGTTGTCGGGCAGGATCTGCCCGTGGCCGGCTCCGACGCACCAGAGAACGGGACTGACCCACACCTCGACCCGGTAGCGCTACCCCCGGACACGGTCGGGCTGTTCGAAGGGATCTGCACGACTCGGGCCATCCGGCGGTACCTCCCGGAGCCGGTGCCCGACCACGTCCTGCGAGACGTGTTATTCGCCGCCAGCCGGGCCCCCAGCGGGTCGAACCGCCAGCCCTTCCGTTTTTTGGTGTTCACCGACGGGTCCAACGCCGGGGCGGTCAAGGAGCTGATCGGCCGGGCCGCCCGGAGTGTGTGGGACGTCAAGCGCTCGGCCGACCGCTACGACGAGGGGTCGGGAATCGACGACAGCTCGCCCAAGGCCCGGATGGCCCGGACCATGGATGAGTACGTGGAACACCTCCCCGAGGTGCCGGTGCTGATCCTGGCGTGCCTGGTCCGGCACCGTGCGCCCAACCCCACCGAAGGGGCCTCGGTCTATCCGGCGTGCCAGAACCTGCTGCTGGCGGCCAGGGCTCTCGGCTACGGAGGTGTCATGACCACGTGGAACCAGTTGGTCGACCGGGAGCTCCACGATCTGTTGGGCATCCCGGACGAGGTGTTGATAGCCGCCACCATCACCGTCGGCCGCCCGCGGGGCGGTCACGGACCGGTCAGGCGGCGGCCGCTCGATGAGCTGGTCTACCTCGACCAGTGGGGTATGCCGGCCCCGTTCGCCGTCGACCCGCCGGGAACCCGCTTCACCAGCGCCGGGCCGCCCCGGCCTTAGCGGGTCGCATCGTGGGGTGCGGAGTGGCGGGTGCCGATCGGGGTGGCTTCGAGGGCGCAGTGATAGCACCCGGCCTCTTTCGGCTCCGTCGGAGCCGGCGGGCTGGGCGAGATCGGCGGAGTGGGCGGGATCTGCGGAGTGGGCGGAGTGGACGGAGCCGGCGACGCGGGCACAGCATGGGTCGGATTCCTGATCCCCACAGCGGAGAGGACGCCGCCCGCCAGGCACAGCACCGCCGCCGCCAGCGTTGCCGTGCGGAACCCCTTCGAGAACTCGGCTGGGTGGAGGTAGCTGTCGCCCGAGATACCGGCCAGCGCCGGCAGCACCGCTACGGCGATGAGGCTGCCGATGCGGGCCACGTCGTTGTTGACCGCCGAAGCCAGCCCGGAGTGCTGACTGGGGACGGCAGAAAGGGCCGTGGCCGTCAGTGGTGCCACCGTGATGGCCAGTCCGAACCCGAACACCAGCACGGCCGGTAGGACACCTGTCAGGTAGTCGGAGTCGGTGGTGACCCGAGCCAACAGAGCCAGTCCGAGTCCGACCACGACCGGGCCCACGCTCATCTGCAGTCGGGGCCCGATCGTGGTGGCGAGCTTGCCGGAGCGGGCCGACAGCGCCAGCATGATCAGGGTCAGGGGCAAGAGGGCCACTCCCGACTCCAGGGGCGAGTAGTGGTCGGCGACCTGAAGCTGCACCGGGAGCAGGAAGAGCGCGCCACCCAGCGCGGCGTAGACGATGAAGGTCACGCCATTGGTCACGGTGAACTGGCGGAGCCGGAAGACTGACAGCGGGAGCATGGGGGCCGACGACATCCGCTCCACCAGGATGAAGGCGGCAGTGGCCACGACACCCACCACGAGCATGGTGATCACCACGGGCTTGGTCCAACCTTCTTCCGGTCCTTCGATGAGCCCGTACGTCAACCCGGCCAGCGCCACCGTGGCCAGCAGTGCTCCGAGTACGTCGATGTGACGGGACGCCGTCGGATCGCGTGACTCGGGGACATGGCGGATCGAGAGATAGAGAACCACGACGCCGAGGGGGACATTGATAACAAAGATGAACCGCCACGATGCCGCGGCGATCAGGTACCCACCGAGCAACGGACCGGCCGCCGTGGCCACGCCTCCGAGGCCCGACCATGCGCCGATGGCGCGGCCCCGGTCGTTCGGATCGAAGGAAGCCTGCAGGATGGCCAAGCTCCCCGGAGTGAGCAGAGCACCCCCGATGCCCTGGAGGATCCGGGCGGCGATCAGGGCGGTGGTGCCCGGCACCACGGCGCAGGTGGCGGAGGCCAGCGTGAACCAGACCACCCCGATGGCGAAGATGCGCCGGCGTCCGAAGTGATCGCCCAACGAACCGCCGAGCAGGAGCAGCGAGGCCAGGGTGAGGGTGTACCCGGTGACCACCCACTGCAGCGTGCCCAGTGAGGCGTGGAACTGACGTCCGATGGTCGGGAGGGCGATGCCGACCACCGTGGCGTCGATGGCGGCCATGCCCGAGCCCAGCACGGTGGCCACGATGACCCAGCGGCCGGTGGGTGTTCCGAAACGAACCAGATCGGTGGACTTGTCGCTCACGATGCCCGGCCGGAGGTGACGGTGGCTTTCTCACTGTCGACCGTCACCCGTTGCACCGTTGCAATGTAACCACGGCGACTCGAGGAGTGCCGGACGTGGTGGAGCGTCCGAGGGCTGTTCCTTATCCTTATACCGAGGGCAGTGATCCTCAGGCCGGGGGCACGGACTCGCGGCTCGGCCCATCAGGGACGGGCCCCGGGGACGCGGTGTGCCCCTTGGACAAGACGGCGTGCTCCTTGGCGAAGAGCTTGTGCTGTTCGGGGAACTTGCTGGCATGCAGGTCGTACAACCGCTGGTGCTCTTCGGGCGTGGCGTGCTTGTGACAGGTCTTGTAGTGGGTTCCCTCGACGCGATGGTGGGCGATCCGCCAGCAGCTCTTGCACTTGAGGTGGCGGTAAGCGACCCCGATTACGGCGAAGTAGGTCAGGCAGGCGCCGAAGCTGGACCAGAAGGCGTACCACTGGCCACTCTGCGGCCACCATAGGAAGTTCCAGGTGACCGCCAGTGCAGGGTGCATCACAAAAGGCTACCTGTCGACCCCCGTCCTCTCGGTGATCGCCGACCGCTGGGTATGGTGGCGGACCGATCGGCCGGGAAGCCCGGATACGGATGGCCCCCGCACTAGCGTTGCGGACCTGTGACTGTGGCGAACACGACCGGACCGAGTGCCGAAGCGGACCGCACCGCCACCAGGAGGTCGTCCTCTCTCGAGCGGATCCAACGGCTGGAACGACTGGAGCAGGAGCGCCTCGAGGAGAAAGAGCGGAAAGAGGCGGCTCGACGCCACGCCGTTGCCGCCGGTAAGCCGTCGGGCGGGCGTAACGATCTCGTCGACCGCATCGAGCAGGTCACCAAGTACCCGATGGCGCTACTCGGCATCGCCTGGTTGGTGGTGGCCATCGTCGTCCTCACCAGCGACGTCAACGGGAAGGCCTCGACGGCTCTGGTGGCCGTGCTCTTCGCTCTGTGGGCCATCCTGCTGGTGGAGTATCTGGTCCGCCTGGTGGTCACCCCCGATCGCCGCGGCTACCTGAGGCGCCGTTGGGTCGAGCCGGCCACGGTGGTGGTACCCCCTCTGCAGAGTTGGCACGTGGTGGGGATCGAGAAGATGTCCATCCTGGTGCACGAGGGTGAGCTCCGGGTCGAGACCATCCTCAAGCACCACAGCCTCTTCCGGGTGCTCATCGCCACGGCCGTGACGCTGATTCTCGGGGCCTGGCTGGTGCTGCTCTTCGAGGAGAAGGCCAAGGGGAGCAACATCCACAACTATCCCGACGCCTTGTGGTGGGCCTTCGTCACCGTGACCACCGTGGGCTACGGGGATCGGTTTCCGGTCAGCGCCGGTGGCCGTGCCGTGGCGGTGGTCCTGATGTTCATCGGGATCGGCCTGATCGGGGTCCTGACGGCCACGGTGGCATCGGTGTTCATCAAAGAGCACACCGATGCCAACAAGGAGGAGTTCAAGAAGGGACACGCCGATCTGGGTCAGCAGTTGGCCGTGATCAGCGACCGCTTGGCCGATGTCGAGCGACGACTCGGCGCCACGGCCGACGAGGTGAAAGCAGTGGATGCCGCCGCGGACCAGGAGGACCAGGCGGACCAGGAGGACCACGAGGACCGGAAGGCCCAGGCGGACCAGGAGGACCGGACGAACGGCGGGGGCACCCCGACGAACGGGACCGGGTGAGCGACGAAGGCCCGCGGCTCGCCGCCGTGGTCCTCGTCGGGTGAGACTGGACCATGGCCGTACTGGGACTGGGACTCGCAGCACTGGGCCGTCCGGGCTACCTGACCGTCGACCACGGGTCGTCGATCGGACCGGACCGGTCGGTGGCGGCTCTCCGCCAACGCTGCCACGAGGTATGTGACGCCGCCTGGGCCGGCGGGATCCGCTGGTTCGACGCCGCCCGCTCCTACGGCCGGGCCGAGGAGTTTCTGGCTGAGTGGCTGGCCCGGAGGGAGATCGGGCCCGGGGAGGTGACGGTCTCCTCCAAGTGGGGCTACACCTACACCGCCGGGTGGAAGGTCGATGCTGAGGTCCAAGAGGTCAAGGACCACAGCGCCGCGGCCCTGGCCCGCCAGTGGCCGGAGAGCGAGGCCCTGCTCGGGAAGTGGCTGCGGCTCTACCAGGTCCATTCGGCCACCGTCGACTCCGGGATCCTCGACGACACCGAGGTCCACCTCCGGCTGGCCGCTCTCGGTGTTCCGGTGGGCGTGAGCCTGAGCGGCCCGGGTCAGGCCGAGACGCTGCGCCGGGCCATGGACATCCAGGTGGACGGGTCGGTGCTGTTCTCGGGGGTGCAGGCCACCTGGAACCTGCTGGAGCCGTCGGCCGGTCCGGCCCTGGCCGAGGCCAAGGACGCCGGGTGGACGGTGATCATCAAGGAGGCTCTGGCCAACGGGCGGCTGGCCGTGCCCGGGCCAACCACAGCAAGGCTCGGAGATCAGCCCGGTGTCACCGCCCTGGCCGTGGCGCTGGCCCGACCGTGGGCGGACGTCGTGCTGTCGGGAGCGGTCACCGTCCCTCAGCTGAACGCCAACCTGGCGGCACGCCAGGTCGCCGCGGAGGGACACGACGATCGGTTCGACGCCCTGGCCATCGACCCGCAGCAGTACTGGACCGAGCGGAAGGCCATGCCCTGGACGTAAGAGGGCCGCTGGGCATATGCGGTGCCGGCCCCGATGGGCGCCGTCGCGAGTCCGAACAGTAGGCTTCGGCCTTTCGGAAAGGGAGTGTCCAGTGAGCGATCTACTATTGGCCGAGGAGCGCGATGCCGTGGCGGGAGCCTGCCGCCATCTGGCGGCGCAGGGGCTCGTCATCGGGACGGCGGGAAACATCTCGGCCCGTAACGGCGACCTGATAGCGGTGACCCCGACCGGAGCCGACCTCGGCACGGTGACCCCGGAGATGGTCACGGTGATCGACCTCGACGGTGAGGTGGTCGACGGAGACCTCGCCCCCACCTCGGAGGTGCCGCTGCACACCGGCATCTACAAGGGCACCAACGCCCTGGCCATCACCCACGCCCACGCCATGGCCTCCACTGCTCTCTCCTGCACGCACGACGAACTGCCGCCGCTGCACTACAGCTGCCTGGGGCTGGGGGGAGCCCCCCGCACCGCGGCGTACGCCACCTTCGGGTCGGACGAACTGGCGGAGAACGTCATCAACGCCCTCAAGGGCCGTAACGCCGCCATGATGCAGAACCACGGCTCCGTCGCCTACGGCAGCAAGATGGCTGAAGCCGTCGAACGTCTGGAGCTGTTGGAGTGGCTGGCCGAGCTGTACTGGAGGGCCTCGTCCATGGGGACCCCCCGCGTGCTCACCGACAAGGACTTCGAGGCCATCATCACCGCGGCCATCGAGAAGGGCTACGGCTCGATCAAGAAGGTCAAGAAGGACTGAGCCCCGGCCCGGCCCCGGCGAACCCCGCCAGCCCGTCCCTTCCAGCCCGTCCCTTCCACCAAGGGCTGACCGCCGGTCGTACGGCACACGACCGTGCCCCTCGTTCATCGGCATTCCCACAGGAGTACTTGAGTTCCGCCCTATCCGCTGAGCGCCACGCCCAAGGGTGCGTGATCGTGGCCCGGCCAGTGAGAATCGCCAAGCGCGCGAAGCGACGGGCTTCGCCCTAGTCTCTCCGCATGGACTGCAGGGACTGTCCCAGAGAGGCGCGGACCCAGGTCGGATCGGTTCGGATCGGCTAGATGTCCCGGTCCCGTTCTCTGGCCTTGGCCACGCTGCTGTTCGTCCTGTTCCTGACATTCCTCGACAACACCATCGTGACGGTGGTGTTGGCCAACGTGCAGAGCGCCCTGCACGCCTCGGTGAGCCAGCTGCAGTGGGTGGTCAACGGCTACGCCCTGACCTTCGCCAGTCTGATGTTGAGCTTCGGCACCATCGGCGATCTGCTCGGACGCAAGAAGGTCATCCTGTTCGGGGTGGCGGTGTTCTGCGCCGGCTCGATGATCGCCGCCCTCGCCCCGTCCACCGACATCCTCATCGCCGGCCGGGTGGTCATGGGCATCGGGGCCGCGGCCTCCGAGCCGGGCACCTTGTCGATGATCCGACATCTGTATCCCGACAAGAAGGAGCGGGCCCGGTCCCTCGGCATGTGGGCGGCGGTGTCGAGCATGGGGCTGGCCCTCGGTCCGCTGATCGGCGGCCTGTTGGTGTACGGCTGGTCATGGCGGGCCATCTTCTGGGCCAACGTCTTCTTCGGCGTGCTGGCCTTCATCAGTGCCGTCATCGTGCTCCCCGAGAGCTCGGACCCCGTCAGGGGGCGGTTCGACTTCCCGGGGCTGATACTCGGCGCCATGACCCTGGGGGCGCTCACCTTCGCCGTCATCCTGGGCGAGACGGCCGGCTACCGGACCTGGTGGATCGACCTGCTGTTCCTGACCTCGGTGCTCATGGCCGTGGCCTTCGTGTTGGCGGAGCTGCGGGCCAAAAACCCGGTGCTCAACGTCCGCTACTTCAAGAAACCGGCCTTTGCCACGTCCACGGTGATCGCCTTCACCGCCTACTTCGGGACGTTCTCCATCTTCTTCATGGTGGCGCTGTACCTCCAGGTGGTGGTGGCGGTCAGTCCCCTGGGCCTGGCCCTCGACTTCGTGCCCCTGGCCGTGGGCATGGTGGCGTCATCACTGCTGACCGGGCGTTGGGTGGCAGCCCAAGGGCCCCGCCTCCCCATGGCCACCGGCTGCCTGTTGGCCGGGATCGGGATCCTGCTGACCAACTCCATGGTCACCCCCCACGTCGGGATCGGCCAGATCGGTTGGACCATGTTCATCGCCGGGGTGGGGGTGGGCATGGCGCTGGTCCCGGTGACTTCGGCCTCCCTGGGATCGGTCCCCGCCGAGCACTCGGGCATGGCCGCCTCGACCACCAACACCTTCCGGGAGCTGGGCGCGGTGGTGGGGGTGGCGGTCCTGGGGTCGATCGTCAACGGCCAGCTGACCGTGAACCTGGTCCGCAAGCTCACCGCCATCGGCATTCCCAAGCAGTACCAGTCCCTGGTGGTGTCGGCGGTGACCACCGGGTCCTACTCCAGTGAGTCGAAGTCGGCCACGGCCAAGAGCCCGGCCATCACCCACATCGTCCACGAGGTGACCACGGCGGCCTACGGGGCCTTCGGACGCGGCCTGCACCTCTCGCTCACCATCGCCGGCCTCCTCCTCCTGGCCTCCGCCCTCCTGGCCTTGACCACCGTCTACGGCCGGAAGATCCACCTCGAGCGGGTCCACTCCGAGGAAGGGCACCTGCTCCACATCTCGATGGAGAGCGCACCCGAGCCCGTGGCCTGACCGGGGCGGCCGCCACTCCCCCGGCCCTCGCTGAGCACCACGACACTCAAGGCGCGGGCCGGGCCGGTCGATGTCTGACCCATGCGTTCGCGACCCGAAGACTCCGTGTGGCCCGCCACGGCCCGCACCGACCGGACCGCCTCCCCCCAGCCGCGCCGCCTCACCCATCTCACCGACGAACAGCTCCTGATCGAGCGGGATCGCAGGCGGGCGGTGGTGGACCATCTCGTCAGATACCCCGGCACGTCGCCGGCGGTAGGCCCGCTGCTGGAACGAGCCGACCGCGACATCGAACGGATCACGGCCGAGCTCATAGGGCGGGTGGCGGCCCGGGGAGAGTGGTCCTCGGACCCGCTCACCCGCTCCCGGCTGGCCTGACCACCGGCCAGCCACCGACCAGCCACCGGCCGCCGGCCACCGGAGCCGCACCGCGCCCGTCACTCCGCCGGCAACCCACGGACACGCCGCACCGCGGTCAGATAGTCGTCGACCGAAAGTGTCCACCGGCACAGATCCACGCCGGGATCGGGGTCGATCGATCGCATCTCCGCCAGCAAGCTCCTGGTCAGCTCCGCTCCGGAGAGGACCGTTCCGACCGCCCGCACCCGGGCCCACACGGCGATGGCCGCCGGACTGGGGGCGAACCGATGGTCGTACTCGGCCAGCAGGCCGGAACCGATGAGCCTGGACACGGCCCAGCCGAACTGGTGCCGATCCATCAGAGCCGGGGGTGAGCTCGACCGGCGAGTGGCTGCCACCACCTCGGCCAGCCCCACGGCCGACCCGCCTCCGGCCAACATCACCGAGCTGAGCAGCCAGGCGTCCCGCCAGTACCACTCGGGCGCCGGACCGGCGGCCACGTGGGTGCGCCGGGCCCCCGCTGTGGCGGCACTCCGGACGAGCGGCGTCTGCACCGCCACGGCACTCCGGCCGACCCGCAGCCCCGTCATGGCGACGTTACGCCCGGCCCGCGCCGGTTCGCCGATCCGCTCCACCCCCGCCGTCTTGGTGGCATCCGCCTCTCCGGCCACGCCCAAATGGTGACAGGTGACGGCCACAATGCGCCAGGGAATGCGATTCCGGGAGCCGGAGCCATACCCGAGGATGTTGCACGCCCACCCCAATATGTGCTGTTCTTGCCCGGTCGGTGCTGAACCGCCGAGTTCGGCCGAGCGGCTTCAGCTCCATTACGCCGGTGGGCGAAGCTCACCGCAGAGCTGCTCGCTTACCACCGGTCGAGTCAACCTCTTTGGACACCCTCTTGGACACGGCCCCGTCGATACCGGACACCCCGCGGCGTAGCCCAGGGGGAGCGTGGGCGACGCCTCCCACCGACACGTCTGCCCCAGGGACGGCCGCCCCGGACACCCCAGCCCCAGCTCCAGCTCCAGCTCCAAAGGAACCGAAGCGGTGGCCGCCACGAGTGCGGTAGCCCGGCCGGCATCGGGGTCGCCTCTGTACTTCAGCGTCCTCGGTCCGCTCAGCGTCATCGGGCCGGACGGGCCGCTGGTCATCGCCGGTGCCCGCCGGCGCGCCGTTCTGATCCGCCTGCTCGTGGCCCGGGGCCGGCCGGTGCCCCTCGGGGTGCTGGCCGAGGACGTGTGGGACGGTGAGCCTCCTCCCGGGGTGGCCTCCACCCTCCGGAGCCACCTGTCGCTCCTCCGCCAATCGCTGGGGGCCGATCGGTTGTTCACCCGCAACGGCGCGGCGGTGTTGGAGGTTCACCCCGGGGAGTACGACGTGGCCTCGTTCGAGTCCGGGTCGGTGCAAGCTCGCCAGGCGGTGGCCCACGGTGACCTGGGTGAGGCGGTGGACCACCTCGACCAGGCCCTGAGCCTGTGGCGAGGCCCGGCCCTGGACGATGTGGCCGGTCTGTCGTGGGCCCTACCCGAGGTGGCCCGGCTCGACGATGAACGGCTGGCCGCCACCACCGCGCTCCTCGAGGCCCTGCTGGCCAGGGGGGACCACCAGCGGGTGGTGAACGAGGCCGAGCGGGCGGTGCGCGACCATCCGTTCCGCGAGCAGCTCTGGGCCCTCCTCATGTACGGCCTCTACCGGTCCGGGCGCCAAGCCGAGGCTCTCCGCGCCTACCAACGTCTGCGGACCGAACTGGACGACGAGCTCGGCATCGAGCCGTCACCCACCCTGCGCCGCCTGGAGCAGGCCATCCTGGAACAGGATCCGTCCATCGAGTGGAGAGGGTTCGGAGTGGCCACGGCGGAGGCCCCGCCGATTGCCCGCTACGCCAGAGGGCGGGAGGAGCCGGCCGGATCGGATCTCACCTGGCTCCCCGACGACGAGTCGCCCACCTTCGTCGGGCGGGAGGCCGAATTCGAGCAGGCCATGGCGTCCCGTGAGCGGGCGGCCCGAGGAGGCCTGGCCCTGTTGATCGTCACCGGTGAGCCCGGCATCGGCAAGACCCGGCTGGCGGCAGAGGTGGCCCGTACCTGCTCGGGCCTCGGGGACCTGGTGCTCTACGGCCGGTGCGACGAGGCCCCCCTCTCCTCCTTCCAGGGCTTCCGCCAGGCCCTGAGCCGGGTCCTGTCCACTCCCGTCGGACAGGCGGCACTGGCCGACATCGGACCGTTGCGTGCCCCGTTGTCGCAGGTGGTCCCCGAGGTGGGGGTGGGAGTGGGAGTGGGAGCCGGAGCGGGGGTGGGGCCGGGGGCCGATCCGGATCCGGACCGCTCGGTGTCCGGCGCCGAGGCCGAGCGGTTCCAGTCCTTCGAAGCAGTGGTGGCGCTGGTGGGATCGCTGGCCCGGAGCTGTCCGGTGGTCCTGGTGCTGGAGGATCTGCACTGGGCCGATGCCCCGGCGGTGTCGCTGCTCGAACATCTGCTCCGGTCGGAACTGGATGCGCCGGCACTGGTGGTGGCCACCTGCCGGGACACCGATCCCGGAGGCAAGAGTTGGCTGTCCGAGGGCCTGGTGGGGCTACGACGAACCACCGATGTGACCCGGGTCGACCTGGCCGGGCTGTCCCCGGCCATGTCCTTCGCCCTGTTCCAGGACGCCGTGGGGTCCGGGGTGGAGACCGAGGACCCCAGTGGAGAGGGACTGCGGGACTACACCGGGGGGAACCCGTTCTTCCTCCAGGAGGTGGCCTCCGACGTGCTGGCCCGGGGGAGCCCACTGGACGAGGTGCTCCCGGTCATCACCAACTGGGGATCGTCGGTGCCGGAGCGCTTGCGGGACCTGGTCCACTGGCGGCTGACCCGGCTCTCGGACGAATGCACCCGGGTGCTCTCGGTGGCGTCGCTGATGGGCTTCCACTTCCAGGTCGGGACGGTGTTGGCCTCGACCGACTTCGACGAGACCACCGTGCTGTCGGTCATCGACGAGGCCTTGGCCGCCGGAGTGATCAGCGAGATCGTCGACCGGCCGGACAGCTATCGGTTCGTCCACGACGTGGTCCGCCAGGCCCTGGACGGCGACCTGGGCAGCGCCCGTCGGGTCCGCACCCACCTGCGCATCGCCCAGGCGCTGGAGCAGCAGTACGGCAGCGATCCGGCCCGGGCCCCCGAGATCGCCCTGCACTACTGCAGCGGGATCGCCGCCGGTTCGGCCGAGCGGGCCTGCTTCTTCTCGCGGGCCGCCGGAGTCGCCGCCCTGAGCGAGGTGGCCTACGAGTCGGCGGTGTCCCACTTCCTCCAGGCGTTGGACATCACCACCAGTCACTTCCCCGAGGACGAGGTCGGCCGGTGCGACCTGTTGCTGCTGCTGGCCGACGCCATGGTCAAGGCCGGTCGGCTGGTGGAGGCGGACGAACGGTTCGAGCAGGCCTTCGACGAGGGCCGCCGGCTGGGTCGCCGCGACGTGGTCGCCGCCGCCGCCCTCGGGTTCGGCGGGGTGCTGCCGGCCGGGGTGGAGCCGAGTGACACCGGGCGCCGGCTGCTCCAGACGGTGCTCGCCGACCCGGAGCAGGACGACCCGAGGAACCGGGCCCTGGCCCTCGGGCGGTTGGCCCACTGGGAGCATTTCTCCCTGCCCCGCCAGGAGCGGAGGAAGCTGGCCGACCAGGCGGTGGCCGTGGCCCGGGAGCAGGGCGACCTGTTGACCTTGGCCGCCACCCTCGAGTACCGGTACTGGGCGCTGTGCGGCCCGGACGAAGTGGACCACCAGGTGGCGGCCGGCCGCGCCATCCGGGAGATCGGGGAGGAGTTCGAGAAGCCCGAGTTGGCCCTGCGGGGGTTGAAGTGCGAGCTCCACGCCCAGTTCGAGGCCGGTGAGTTCGCGGCCGCCAACCGGCTGGCCGACGAGATGCGCGAGCTGGCCGAGCAGGTCCGTCAACCCGAGTACCTTCGCCTGGGGTTCATGTGGGACAGCCTCACGGCGGGCATCCAGGGCCACTTCGAGGAGGCCGAGCGGGCGGCCGCCGAGGCCTTCGAGATCTTCCGGCGCAGCGGTCACTCCCAGGCCGGGGTGATCTCGGTGGGGCTGAGCATGACCTGGCTGTGGCTCCAGGGTCGCATCGCCGAGATGGAGCCCATGTTGGAGCTGTACCGGACGGGGCGGTCGTCCATCGGGGAGCGGGCCCTGTTCGCCTGGATCGCGGCCGAAGCGGGCCGGCACGACACGGCCCGGGACATGCTGACCAGCCTGTCGCCCGAGTCGGTGGCGGCCGCCGATCGCAACTTCCACTGGTGGTACACGATGGTCGGGCTCAGCCATGCCGCCTGCCAACTCCAGGATGCCCGGTGGGCCGACGCCCTCTACGGGATCATCCTTCCCTTCGCCTCCCACAACTGCCGGGTGGGTCAGGCCACCTTCCTCGGCTCGGCCTCGTACTACCTCGGCTCCCTGGCCACGGTGGCCGGTCGGCCCGATACCGCCGTCTCCCATCTGCAGGATGCCCTGGTCCGCCACCGGGAGATGAACGCCATCCCGTTCATCGATCTCACCGAGCAGGCCCTGGCCCTGGCCACCACCGGTCGGGCCTGAGCAGAGCCCTCCTACGCCAGGGCGTGGGCGTCGAGGTGCTCCAGGATGTGGGGGAACACGTCGACCGAGGCCCGGCGGCCGATGATGCAATCGAGGTGGCCGTACCCCTCCAGGTAGGTCACCGAGAAGTTCCGGGCCGCCTGCTTCGACCCGAAGGCGCCATGGAGCCACTCGAGGGTCCGTGCGGTCCCTTCCGGATGGAAGATGTAGTTGCGGGTGCCGGACAGGAAGTGGATGGGTAGGTCCAGCCGCTCCACATGGGGCAGATAACGGTCCGTCCCATCGGCGGCCACGCAACGGCCGCGTTCCAGCATCAGGATCAAGTGGCGGAGTCCGGTCAGGTTGCCCACGCCGAAGAGGTTGCTGATCTCGCGGTGGGTGGCGTCATCGAGTTGGTCGTGCACGTGGGTAGATCCGTAGATGGCGTTGATCCATCGGCACACGGCCAGTCCGCAACGCTCCCCCCGGGGCACAGGCACCGGCCGCAGGGCCAGGTCCATGGCCATGTCGGCCAGCCCCAGGGCCGAGTCCGAGCTCAGTCGGGTGATGCCCAGCCGGGCCATCCCACTCCCGAGGTGGAGCGCGGCCTTGGCCTTGTTCAGTCTCGAGGTCACCGGAAGCACGGTGAACTGCGCACAGACGGCGGAACGGATCCCCTCGGTCCCGCTGAGGAGCGTCATGAGCAAGGACACCGATCCCACGCAGTGACCGAAGGCCTGGACGTCGTCACAGCCGGCGATGCGTCGCACCTCGTCCACGGCCCGGGGCCAGTCGATGGTGGCAATGTCGTCGATGGTGGCCTGGGACCAGGCCGAAGGGAGGTCGATGCCGACACGGAAGTCGAAGAGCCACACGTCGTAGCGGTGCTCGACCAGGTACTCGAGCAGGCTGGGGTGATCGGTCTCCAGGGCGTAGGACGTGGCCGACATGGCGTAGCCGGCGGCCAGCATGACCGGTCCCTTGGGGCCTCCCTGGTAACGGATCAGTCGGGAGCAGGCGTCGGGCACCGCCCGGTCGTGCCATGTTCCTCCCGGATCGCACCATCGGACGTCGTCGGCCTTGACCCCGCCCGGCTCCGGGAGGCGCCGGGGTGCCGGAGGAGGCTGGGGAAACCGGGCCCCTTCGTCCAGCACGCCGCCGTAGAAGGGTAGGAGTGACCGGAGGAAGTGGGAGGCGAACCGGTACCGGTGGTGCTCCCGGTCGAGCCGTCGGGGCACGTTGGTCAGGTTCATCGAGGCCAGCAGTCGGACCAGGGACCGGGGGGAGACCCGCAGGATGCCCCGGCCGCACTCCTGGGGCGGTTGGCCGTCGACCACTCGCTCGACCGTCAGGTACAAGGTGGTGGTCTCGGGCCAGGCCCGGTAGGCCCCTCCGTGGTGCACCACCTTGAACCCCCACAGTCGGTACCGGACCCCGTCCCGGGACTCGGCCTCGAGGCGGTAGCGCATGTGGTCGGTCTCCACGTGGGTGGGGTCGGGCCTCAGGAGCTCGAAGGTCCCCGCGGTGACGTTCAGTCCGCCCTCGCCCAGCGAGGGGGCGTCGATCAACCCGGTGATGGTGGCCGGCGTGGACAGGTCGGCCCAGAGGGCGGGGAGGTCGGGGTAGGTGATGGTGAGCCAGGTGGACATGGCCTGTCCCGAGCGCCGGCCCACCTCCTGGCCCTGGCGAAACCCGCCATGAGGGTCGACGACGTCGGCGAAGTATCCCGCCATGTGCTCGGTGAAGCGCAGCCCCGGCCGGGCCTCTTCCCCCTGGCCGCCGGCACCGGTCCCGTCGGGCGCCTCCCCCTCCCGACCTACGCCCGGATCTCCGTCCCTTTCCGGCACGACGCACCTCCGCTCGAGAACCCACCTGCACGAACCAACTGCCGCGACCCCCTCGGCCGGGTCCGTCCGCCCCCAGTCGCCGGAGCCCATTCAAACCGCTCCCGGGCCACCGTTTCGGTCGCCTCTCCGCCAACCACCTCGACATGGCACATCGACACCACCTGGACCTGGGAGGCCGGCATGGCGGATCGACAGCCCCCCGGGGGGATCAGGGGGCCTGCCGACACCACACAGCACGACAGCCGGCTCGATGGTGATCGACCCGGCTGCCGGCTGGTTCCGCCATGTGTCGTGGATGTACCGGCCACATCAGCCAGCGCCACGTAAGACCATGATGACGCCCAGCTGTCCAATCTCTGTCCAATGGACGGGGATTCCCTGTCCAACTGCCGTGCAATGCCCTACGTTCTCTGTCCAACCGCGGTGCCACGGTCTACTTGCCGGCCTCGGGGCACCTGTTGGAAGATGACGTCCGTCCGGTAGATGGCGGCACTCCCCCAGGCGACAGCTCACGGAAACGGCGGATGACATGGGCCAGAGCGAACATTTCGATGCGGTGGTGGTCGGTTCGGGGTTCGGGGGCTCGGTGATGGCCTTCCGGCTGGCCGAGGCCGGGATGAAGGTCTGCGTCCTGGAGCGGGGCAAGCTCTACCCGCCGGGCTCGTTCGCCCGCTCCCCCCGGGAGATGCGGGACAATCTCTGGGATCCGGGCCAGGGCCGGCAGGGACTGTTCCAGGTATGGAGCTTCCGAGGTATCGACGCAGTGGTCTCGGCCGGCATGGGAGGGGGCTCACTCATCTACGCCAATGTGCTCATCCGCAAGGATGAAGAGTGGTTCTCCCAGCCCCGGCCCGATGGTGGGTACGACCCCTGGCCGGTCTCCCGGTCACAGCTCGACCCGCACTACGACCGCGTCGAGTCCATGTTGGCGCCCCAACGCTTTCCCTTCGAGCACCCTCCCTACCGCGCCACGCCGAAGACCGGCGAGTACCGGGCCGCAGCGGAACAGCTCGGACTGGACTGGAGTCTCCCCTTGTTGGCGGTGACCTTCGGCGATCCCGCCGACCATCCGGCCCCGGGCGATCCGATCCGCGACAGTCATGGTGAGACCACCGACAACCTGCACGGCCGGCCCCGGTACACCTGCCGGCTCTGCGGTGAGTGCAACATCGGCTGCAACTCCGGATCGAAGAACACCCTCGACTACAACTACCTGACCGAGGCCGACAAGTTGGGGGTGGACCTCCGCCACAGCAGCGAGGTGCGCACGTTCGCCCCCAAGCACGGCGGTGGCTACATCGTTCGCTACGTGGTCCATCGGGACGAGGACCGGGGCACGCCCACCGACACCGCCGGCCTGCCGCTGGTCGAGGTGACCTCGGATCGACTCATCCTGTCGGCGGGGACCTTCGGCACCACGTACCTCCTGCTGAAGAACCGCACCAGCTTCCCCCGCCTCTCCGATCAACTCGGCCACAACTTCTCGGGCAACGGGGACTTCTTGGGCCTGGTCCACGGGGCCCGGGTCGACCGAGGTGGAAGACGGAAGGTCCGGGTGCTGGCTCCGAGTCGGGGCCCCGTCATCACCTCGACGATCCGGATGCCCGACACCGCAGACGGTGGCGACGGGCCCGGCTTCTACATCCAGGATGGGGGCTATCCGGAGTTCGTGGACTGGTTGGTCGAAGCCTCAGCGGTGGCCGGGGTCACCGGCCGGACCCTCCGATTTGCCCGCCGCCGCATGGTCAGTCAGCTGCTACATCAGCGTCAGCCGGAGATCGACGCCCAACTGGCCGACCTCCTCGGCGACGCCCATCGGTCGGCCGGCCTGTTGCCGCTGGTGGGTATGGGCCGCGATACGCCCGACGGCACCATGACCCTGGACCGCCACCGGAACCTGGACCTGAAGTGGAGTGTCGACCGCTCGAGCCCGTACTTCCGGCGGGTGATCGACACCATGAGGTCCGTCGCCGGAGCATTGAACGCCGACTTCGCGGTCGACCCCTTATGGCATCTCCGCAAGCAACTGGTCACCGTGCACCCGGTGGGGGGATGCTCGATGGCAACCGATCGCCGGACCGGAGTGGTGGACAGCTTCGGGGAGGTGTTCGGCTATCCGGGGTTGGTCGTCGCCGACGGGTCGGTCATGCCCGGGCCGGTCGGGCCCAATCCGTCGTTCACCATCGCTGCACTGTCGGACCGGTTCGCCCAGCACCAGATCGATCAGTTCCAGAAGAGCCAAAGCGCGGATCACGGACGGCACCGGCCCCGGGCCGGCTTCGACGGGGAGCGAAGGTACCAACCCGGCGTCAATGAGGGTGCCTAGTATCGACGGGGTGACCACGGCCCCGCAGCCTGCTCCCGGGGCCCCGATCACCGGGCTCTCGCACGTGCAGTTGGTGGTGTCGGATGCCGTGGTGAGTGCCCGCTGGTACCGGGCCGCCCTGGGCCTCCAGCCCATGGTCGAAGATGCCGATATCGGGTACGTGGCCCTCAAGCACCGTGGCGCCAAATTGGTGGTGGTGCTCACCACCGGTGAGCCGGCGGACCCGTCCGAAGCGGCGGGCGCCCACCGGGACCATCTCGATCATCTGGCCTTCGCCGTGCCGGACGGTGCCTCGCTCGACGCCTGGGCCGAACACCTGACCGAGATCGGTGTCGACCATGGCGGCATCGTGCTGGAGAACGGCCACCCGTCGCTACAGCTGAGGGATCCTGACGGCGTGGCCATCGAACTGGTGGCGCCCTGAACCCCGCATGGATCTGGCGGTCGCCGCCCAACTGGCCCGCCGCGCCGCCCGGCTGGACTCCCCCACCCAATTGGCGACCACCACCGGAGTGGCCGCCACCCCCGGCGGGGTGGTCGTTCTGGCAGGCAGGGACGCCGGCCGAGTGGGAACGGTCGGAGGCGAGCGCGCCAGTGGTCATCGCCGAGGGCCCGGCCCGGAGGGACCTGGTGTGGGAGACCCGGTTCGTGATGCTGGCCTTCCTCTTCCCGGCGGTGGCCTCCGCCGTCATCCTGTTGGTCCAACACGTCTCCGGCGTGGGGAACATCACCAGGTTCCCCACCATCGTGGCCGGCCATCCGGTCACCAACCTGGTGGTGGGCATCCTCGAGTACGTCGGGGTGGCCGTGGTGGTGCCGCTGGCCCTCCTGCTGCTGACCAGAACGGGACAGTCCCCTTCGACCCTGGGGCTGGGCTGGCCCCGGTTCGCCCAGGACATCTGGCCCGGGGCAGGCCTGGCCCTGGCATCCTTCGCCGCCGAGATCCCCGTGGCGCTGGTGCTCTCGCCGGTGCTGGCTCACAGTTCCTCCGCCGTCAACCGGATCTCGATCGGGCACGTTCCCGACTACTACGTGATCTGGGGCATCGCCATGTCGGCCATCACCGCCATCGCCGAGGAGGTACTGGTCAACGGCTACCTCATCACCCGGCTCGGACAGCTCGGGTGGACCCCGAGGAGCGCCTTGATCCTCAGCCTGGCCCTGCGAACCAGCTACCACGTGTACTACGGGCTGGGCTTCGTGCTCACCATCCCCTTCGGGTACTTCGTCACCCGTTCGTTCCAGAAGCACCACCGGCTCAACCGCTCCATCGCCGCCCACTTCCTGTTCGACGCGGTGCTTTCGACCATCGCCATCCTGAGCTGAGCGGGTCAGTCACTGGCCGGCAGATACCGATGGGAACGGGCGCGGCCCGGGTGGGCTGTCCACGCTCTTCGGCCTGGTCCGGATAGCGTTCCCGGCGTGGAGCTCTGCCGCGGCCGGGTCGCCCTCATCGGCGATGCGGCCCACCCGATGACGCCGGACCTGGGCCAGGGGGCCTGCCAGGCCATCGAGGACGCCGTGGTGCTAGCCGCCTGTCTCCCGACCGACGCCGCGCACCTCGGGCCGGCGCTCACCCACTTCGCCGGGCGGCGCCTGGCCAGGATCCGACGGGTGGTGAGGGAAGGTCGCCAGCTCGGGATGGTGATGGCAGCACAACGCTGGCCCTGGAGCGGACTACGGAACGGCGCGCTCCGACATCTTCCCCCGGGCCTCACCGATCGGAGACTGGCTTCCATCAGCTCTCGTCAGGGATTTGCAGCCCAGTTGACCGCCGGTGGGAAGCCGATCCCACGAACGGATTGAGGGCTGGACCTCCTCCGATCGGACCCCAGGCCCGAGGAATCGACCGCTCCGGCTCGGGACGACTACCGGCACTTCCAGGTGGGTCCCGTGAGCAGCCGGTGCCGGGAGGAGGCATCCACCCAAGGCTACGGTCAGGGCATCCGCTACCAGGAGGAGGATGATGGAGCCGACGGCCGAGGTGGGTACCCCGTGACCGACGGTCTCCATGGAGCCGAAGCAACGATCGGGCAGCCTGATCCCGACGCCCCCCGCCAGGGAACCAACCTCGCCTACATCCCCGCCCTGGACGGGATCCGGGGCGTGGCCATCATCGTCATCATGGGCTTCCACGGCGGGGTCTTCCTGACGTCGGGAGGGTTCTACTCGCTCGACATGTTCTTCACCCTGTCCGGCTTCTTGATCACCTCACTGCTCATCTCGGAGTGGCAGCGATCCGGGACGGTCCGACTGGGAACGTTCTGGGCCCGGCGGGCCCGGCGCCTCCTGCCGGCCCTGTTGGTCATGGTGGCCGGCGTGGCGGTCATGGCCGCCTTGCTGGTGCCGGCGGACACGTACACCCACCTCCGGTCGGACGGGATCTCGGCGCTCTTCTACTTCGCCAACTGGCACTTCATCGCCATCAACTCCAACTACTTCGTGCAGACCGGACTGGCCTCGCCCCTCACCCACACCTGGTCACTGGCGGTCGAGGAGCAGTTCTACCTGGTCTGGCCGCTGATCGTCCTGGGGGTGTTCAAGGTGTGGCGGAGCACCCGGGTGCTGCTGGTGGTCTGTGTGGTCGGGGCGGTGGCCTCGGCCGTGGACATGGGACTGCTCTACTCCACGTCCAACGTGGACCGGGTGTACTACGGGACCGACACCCGGGCCCAGTCCCTCCTGATCGGTGCGGCCCTGGCGGTGGCCTTGTCAATGTGGGCGGACCGCCGTCGCCAGAGTGGGCCAGAGGCCGACGACCTCCGACGGGCCCATCGGCGGCTGGGCGGGGATCCGGGCTGGGCAGCCCGGACCGATCGGGGCCGCCGCCTCGTGCTGGCCGTCGGCCTGGCCGGGGTGGCGGGCTGCGTGGTGCTGTGGACCACCATCTCCTACAACGACCCGCTGGCCTTCCGGGGGGGCTTCTTCATGGCCGCCCTGGCCACGGCGGCCGTTCTGTTCAGCGTGGTCTGCTCGCAGCGCTCGGTCCTGGCGCTGGCCCTCTCCTTCTCCCCCCTGCGCTACGTGGGGAGGATCTCCTACGGCCTCTACCTGTGGCACTACCCCTTGTTCCTCTATATCGACAACGCCCGCACCGGCCTCACCGGCTACGCACTGTTCGCCGTACGGGTGTCGGCCACCCTGGTCATCGCCACCGCCTCCTTCTACCTGGTCGAACGGCCCATCCGGCAGCGGAGCTTCCTCAAGGGGTGGAAGGTGTGGGTGGCGACACCGGTGGCGGCGGTGGCCGTGGTGGTGGCCCTCTTCGCCGCCACCACCACCCCATCCTTGGCCGCCGGACCCACTCCGACGGTGAGCGGCGGACCGTCGGGTCACGACACCGGCGCTCCGGTCAGAGTGCTGTTGGTCGGCGACTCGACGGCCCTGACCCTGGGCATCGGCCTGAGCGAGCACCAGCAGGCCTACGACGTCAACTTGTTAGACGGCGGCATCCTGGGCTGCGGAGTCACTGACGGAGCGCAGTTCCAACTCCAGGGCGTGGATGCGCCCATGGCCACCCAGTGCGGCGTCGGCCCGCCCAGCACCCTGTGGCCGCGAATCTGGCTCCGCGACATCGCCAGGCAGAAGCCCAGCGTGGTGATGATCCTGGCCGGGAGGTGGGAGGTGGCCAACCGCACCTACAAGGGACGCTGGACCAACATCGACGATCCGGTGTACAAGGCCTATGTCAAACGCCAACTCCAGTACGCCGTGCGGGTGGCGGGGTCGAGTGGTGCTCACGTGGTCCTGATGACCGCTCCTTGCTATGACAGCGGGGAGCAGCCGAACGGAGACCCCTGGCCGGAAGACTCGCGGAGCCGGCTGGCCATCTACAACGGGCTGGTCCGGCAGGTAGCCGCCACGTCACCGGACACGTCGGTCCTCAACTTCAACGCCATGGCCTGTCCGGGAGGTCAGTACCAGGAGTACATGGACGGGATCCAGGTGCGTCAGTCCGACGGGGTCCACTTCACCTTCGGCGGAGGAGACGTCTTCGCCTCGAGGATCTGGCCGGCGATGGTGGCGCTGGGCCGCCAACAGATGGCCGAGGCCGACGGTCGCTGAACCGGGTCAGACGCTCCGCCCAGGAGCTCCCGGGAGGGACCATCGGAATCGTTCACACGGATGTCACATGGGAGCCCGTGCCGGCGACCGGTGCGTTGAGGACCCTCGGCCAACGAGTACCGTGATCGGGTGGAGCGGAGCATTCGGACGCGGGCCAAAGGGATAGTCGACGGCGAGTCAGCCATCGGCCCGGCCCTGGTCTGCGGGGCCATCGTGGCCGTGGCCTCCTACCTGATCGGCGCCAACCGGGGGGACATCCGGGTCGACATCGCACTGGCCAGCATCGCCAGTTTCCTCTTCGGGATCCTCATGGCCTTCACCATCGTGCGCACCCGTGAACGACTGGCCCTGATACAGGACCTGGTGAGCAAGGGCAACGCCTCACTCCTTTCCATCCACTCGTTGATGGAGGTGTTCCCCGAAGCAGAACGGTCGTCGGTTCGTGAGCTCATCGACTGCCAGCTCACCGACCAGATCGACTACCGGCTGGTCGACAACTTCCGATCCTCGCCTTCGCACCTGGCCCTGACCGAAGCCGTGATCTCCCTCGAGCCGCGAAACCGCCAGGAGGAAGTGGTCTACAAGGCGGCCGTCGAGATCAGCATGGACATGGGTTCCAACCGGGCCCTGATCGAGGCGGCCAGCGGTCAGTCCTTGTCCGCCATCGAATGGACCGGGCTGCTGTTGTTGCTGTTGTTGCTGATGGGCCTCATCGCCGTGCTGCCGGGAGGGACGGTGTGGGGGGCTCTGGTGGCCGGGGTCATGGCCGGGACCCTGGTCACGCTCATCGTCCTGTTGCGCAAGTTGGACCTGCTGCGTTGGCACGAGCGGACCTCGATCTGGGAGCCGACCGCCCGCCTGTTCCGCACCATGGGAAGGGACCCCTACGTTCCTCGGGACGTCATCGTGGCCGGTCGTCACCGGCCCACCGGCCGGACCCGCGTGGTCGACTACGTCGACCCCTATCCGGACAGGACCCGGAAGCTGGTGACCGTGGAGTACTTCGGACCCGGGGGCGAGCCGAGCGTCGGTGCCCATGAGGCCGGTGCCCATGGAGTCGGGACCAACGGAGTCGGGGCCAACGGAGTCGGGGCGATCGGAGCAGCCCCCGTCGAACGCGTGGACCTGGGCAATCCCAACTCCGAGTAGCCCGGGCCGGGCCCGGTGCTACTGGTGCTCCGCTGCCTCCGGAAGTAGCCTGCAGCGGGCCGACGTGGCTCGGGGCGGGCCCGGGTGCGACGACGGATTCTCTGACCAAGGAGCAGCCGGTGTTCAATTCCGTTGTAGTGGGATCCGACGACTCGCAGACGGCACGCCAGGCCGTGGTGACCGCGGCCGACCTGGCCAAGTTGGCCGGCGGTACCCTGCACATCGTGACGGTCTACGACCCGAAATCGGTGCACCTGGATCATCTGCCCCCGGAGCTGCAGCTATCGACCACCACCCACCCCGCCGACGTGCTGTTGGGTGAACTCTCCCGGATTGCCGAAGACCGGGGATTGAAGGCGGTGGTCCACGCCGCTACAGGCGAGCCGGCCGAAGCCATCATCCGCATTGCCGAGCAGGAGCAGGCGGAGCTGGTGGTGGTGGGCAACAAGGGTATGAAGGGGAGGCGTCGCATCTTGGGCAGCGTGCCCAACACGGTGGCCCACGGCGCCCCCTGCTCGGTCTTGATCGTCGACACCGTGGGCACGGTCTAACTCGAGCGCCCACCGCTTCCTGCATTCGGTCCGACATCGTCACGGGGTGAGAGATGCGGTTCAATCACATGGAGCTCACCTTCGCCCGGGGTTCGTTGGACGAAGCCACCCGGTCGGCCATCGATGCCTTCTACGGAGGAGTGCTGGGCTGGCGGTGCATGCCCTACGAGCTCTTCGGGCAGCTCGGTCACCTTCTGGTCCCGGACGACGGACAGTTCCTCTTACTCATGGAGTCCGACGACCCCATCTCCTCGCCGGGTCTCGACCACTTGGGGATGCTCCTCGACAGCCGCTCCGAGGTCGACGCCCTCCATCAGGCCTGTTCGGCCTTCGCTCTCGAGGACGACCGGCTCCAGATCCAGGAGTTCGAGGACCTGGTCAACCCCCGGGTGACCCAGCACCTCTTCTACTTCCGGTTCCTGCTCCCCCTGTGGTTCGACGTGCACTCCTTGGAGTACCCGCCGGGCGGTGAGCCCTCCCACCGGTGGGCCTATCTCCCCCGGTGAGGTCCTGGGCGATACTGACCGGGTGCCCGGTCTCGCTCTCTTCGACCTCGACAACACCCTGCTCGACCGGGACAAGGCCTTCTCCGAGTGGGCCCATCACTTCATGGAGGCCCAGGGGCTACCCGACGGAGCCTGGGCGGTCATCAAGGCCGCGGACGGCGACGGACTGAGGCCGAGGGATCTCTTCTTCGGAGAGGTCCGTGAGCAACTCGGCATCGAGACCGGGGTCGACGACCTGCTGGCCCGCTACTACCTGGACTACCCGGCCCGTTACTCGGTGGACGACCGCACCGTCACCGCGGTGCGGTCCCTTCGGGCCCAGGGCTGGATGGTGGGCGTGGTGACCAACGGTCCACCGTCGCAACGGGCCAAGCTGGAGGCCACCGGACTGGTCGCCGAGTTCGATGTCCTCTGCATCTCCTCCGTGGTGGGATGGTGGAAGCCCGACCGCCGCATCTTCGAGGACGCCGCACGACGGTGTGGGCTCCCCCTGCAAGGATGGATGGTCGGCGACTCGCCCGGCGCCGACATCGGAGGCGGAAGGGGGGCCGGCCTCCAGACCATCTGGATGCCCCGGGGTCGCCGATGGGAGGAGTCGGGGTTCGCTCCCGACGCCACGGCCCACACCATCCCCGAGGCGGCAGAGATCATCCTCGGTTCGACCGCCGGATAGGGCCGGACCTCCCTGAGGCTCCCGTCCAGCCCAATGACCCGCTCCGGGACGGTCAGCGTGGCACCATCTGATGGTGAGGGTCTATCGAACGTTCGCCTTTGTCGACGTCTCGGGGTTCACCGCCCTGACCGAACGGGAGGGGGACGAGCACGCGGTAGAAGTCCTGTCCGCCTTCCGGGGTCTCCTGCGTGACATCTGCTCACGGCGGGGCGTGAGGATCGCCAAGTGGTTGGGTGACGGGGTGATGCTGGTCTGTGTCGAGACGCGCCCGCTTCTCGCCGCCATCCTCGAACTCCACCATGTCATCGGTGGGGTGTCGGGCCCGGCCGGCACGGTGGCCATCCGGTCCGGTCTCACCTCCGGCGAGGTGATTCTGTTGGAAGGCGACGACTACATCGGCCACTGCGTCAATGTGGCGGCCCGGTTGTGCGACCTGGCCCGAGGGGGCGAGGCCCTGGCCGCTCCGTCGGTGATGACCGACCTACCGCCGTGGGCTGTCACCGTGGGGACCAGGGACATGGAGATACGCGGGGTCGAAAAGCCGGTGGATGTCTCGGTCATCGGCATTGCCGCCCTGGGGCCCGACCACTCCTCTGATCCCATCTGCGGCCTGCCGGTCTCGGATGCCACGGCCGAGGAGCGGGCGGACGGGGTCGGTGGGCAGGTGCTGTTCTGCTCCCTCAGTTGCCTCGACACCTGGCGTCGACGGCCGGCGGGATCCGCCTCCACCGGCTGAGCCAGGCGCTCCCGAGGGTCACCCCCGTTGGGCGGCCCGGCCGATCCCGCCGGTCTACGATGACCGGGTCACCGGCCCGACCACGGCCAGAGAAGGCCGCGCGGCACCCGTGAGGAACATCGACCCGGAGGGAGCAGTACCCCATGCCAGACGTTGCCGAGTTGCTAGCGGTGCTCGACCTAGAGCCGGTGGGCGAGGGGGCCTTCCGGGCAGAGAACTTCGCCGCTGGTCCGGGTGGGGTGGTGTTCGGTGGGCAACTGCTGGCCCAGTCCATCGTGGCCGCATCGACCATCGACCCGGCCAAAGAGGTCAAGTCGGTCCACACCGTGTTCGCCCGGGGAGGGTCCCTCGACCAGCCCCTGGACATCGAGGTGGAGGCCATGCACGTGGGCCGGGCCATGGCCAGTGCCACCGTAACCGTGCGGCAGGGGGAACGACTGTGTACCCGCTCGCTGGTGTTGTTGAGCGCGGTCGAGCCCGATCTGATCCGTCACGGTGCCGATGCCCCGGCCGTCGGGCCACCGGAGGACGCCACCCCCACCGGCGCGGAGGCGGAGTTCTGGGAGCTACGGGTGGTCGGTGGCGTCGACCTCTCGGACCCCGATGAAGTGGGCCCGGCCGAGTTGGCCGTCTGGGTGCGATTTCCGGGAGCCGAAGCCCAAGGGGTCCTGGGGCAGGCCCTCCTGGCCTATGCCACCGACGGTTTCCTCATCGGTACGGCCATGCGTCCGCACCCCGGCGTCGGGCAGGCCATGGCCCACGTGAGCATCTCGACCAGTGTCCTGACCCACACGCTGACGTTCCACGAGCCGGTCGATGCCAGCGAGTGGCACCTGCTGGCCCACGAGAGTCCGTACGCCGGGCGGGGACGGTCCTACGGGCGGGCGAATATCTTCACCACCGATGGCCGGCTGGTGGGCTCCTTCGTCCAGGACAACATGGTGCGGGCCTTTCCCGAGGGTCAGCAACCGTCCGGCGGCGGCCGCTCCAACTTCTGATCCACGGCGGCACCCGGCCCCGGCACCCTTTGACGTCGATGGTGGACTGATCTACCTTGCCGCCATGTCCTACGACCCCGCCCCCGACCGCTACGACCGGATGCCTTACCGGCGGTGCGGGCGGAGCGGCCTCAAGCTTCCGGTCATCTCGCTCGGGCTGTGGCAGAACTTCGGGGACGACCGTCCGGTCGAGGAGACCGAGGCCATCCTGACCAGAGCCTTCGATCTGGGCGTGACCCATTTCGACCTGGCCAACAACTACGGGCCCCCGTACGGTGCAGCCGAGGCCAACGCCGGAGCGGTGCTCGGCGGCACCCTCGCTCCGTACCGTGACGAGCTGGTGATCGCCACCAAAGCCGGGTACGACATGTGGCCCGGCCCCTACGGCGACGGCGGCTCGCGCAAGTACCTGCTGGGCAGTTTGGAGGCCAGCCTGCGACGGTTGCAGCTGGAGTACGTGGACATCTTCTACTCGCACCGCTTCGACCCGGAGACTCCGCTGGAGGAGACCATGGGGGCGCTGGACTCGGCCGTCCGCCAGGGCAAGGCGCGCTACGTGGGGATTTCGTCGTATCCCCCGGAGCAGACCGAGGCGGCCGTCGACATCCTGGCCCAGTTGGGCACGCCGTTGCTCATCCACCAGCCGGCGTACTCACTGTTCAACCGCTGGATCGAAACCGGGCTGTTGGAGGTGCTCGGGCGTCGGGAGGTGGGGTGCATCGCCTTCATGGCCCTCCAACAGGGCTTGCTCACCGACCGCTACCTGGAGGGGGTGCCGGCCGGCTCCCGGGCCAGCCGTTCCGACACACTGCCCCAGGAGTATGTGACCGACGCCGTGATCGACAAGGTGCGGGCGCTCCAAGAGGTGGCCGCCCGGCGTGACCAGACCATGGCGCAGATGGCCCTGGCTTGGACGTTACGCGACGAGCGGATCACCTCGACCCTGATCGGGGTCAGCAGCCGGGCCCAGCTGGAGCAGAACGTCGCCACCATCGAGAACCTGGCCTTCACCCCCGACGAGCTCGGCGAGATCGACAAGATCCTCAGCGCCCGCTGAGCGCCTCTAGCAGCGGTACACTCGCTCGGCGTTGTCGGCGAAGAGCTTGGCCCGCGACGCCGCGTCCAGGCCGGCGGTCACGCTATCGAACACCGAGTAGAGCTGGTCGAAGGTGCCGAACATGGAGTCCACCGGGAAGTTGCTGGCGAACATGCAACGGTCGACGCCGAAGGCCTCGATGGCGTACTCCAGCCACGGGGCGAAGGCCTCGACGCTGATCGAGGCGAAGGGCATGGCCAGTCCGGAGAGCTTGCACACGATGTTGTCGCCCAGCCCGGCCAGGGCATCGATGCCGGTCCGCCACTGGGCGAACTCCTCCTCCGATCCGGAGCGGGGCCACCCGGTGTGCTCGACCACCACGACCAGATCGTCGAATCCCTCGAGCTGAGCCGCCGCCGCCCCGAGTTGATCGGTGTGGGTCATCAGTTCGAACAGCAGGCTCCTCTCCTGCAGGGCCCGGAGCACCCCGGCATCGGGGAGCGGCCCCTGGTAGACGCCCATGGGGCGAACCCCCCGGAAGCGCGTGGCGGCCATCTGGCGGTCGAGGAGCTCGACGCCCTCGGCCACGCTCTCGGTCGGGGGGATGCCGCCGACGATGGCGTCGGGTCCGCCCCGGGCCTGAGCGTGGCCATCCAGCTCGATGGTCTCCTCGATGGAGTGCGGACCGGTGGCGGCGGCCACGTTGACGAACTTCTCGACGTTCCACCCGGCCGACTCGGCCCGGTACATCTCGATGTCGAAGCGACGGTACATCCTGGAGGCATCCCCCGGTCCACCGACGGGTGGACGCGACAGGTACGGGTACCAGTCGGTGCGGGCCGGGTCCCACAGGTGCACATGGGCGTCGACCACCCGGGTGGGCCGGTCCGTCATCGGGCCTCCCTGACCGTGGACGGGTCGATGCTCCCGACGATCTCCCGCAGCGCGGCGTCCAGCCATTCGGGGATGTCGGGACCCCCGTAGGTGACACTGCCAATCGGTCGGGGGTGGCTACGGAGTCCGAGCCAACCGGGGCCCACCACCAACTCCGCCCCGGTCAGAGCGGTGGCCTCGGGGTGGCTGAACAGGTGGGCGACCAGCTCGGCGGCCGGCAGGGCCGCTTGCTCCTCGGAGGTCTCGATGCCGGCGGCGAAGGCCGTGACCCGTCCCTCGGTGGCGCCGGCAGCGACCCGGGCGTGCTGGGCGGCGGCCTGGGCCCGGCTACGGCCCTCCGAGGTGGTGGCGTCGGTCAGCGTCATCAGCAGGACCGGCCGTTCGGCCCCGGCGGCGTAGTCAGCGGCGGCCCGGGCCCATCCGGCATCGGTATGGATGTGCCCGACGATCCCCTGGTGCTCGGCCAACACCCGCTCCCAACCCTCCGCCGGCGTCGCCGGGGGTTGCTCTCCGCTCAGCGCCACCACGACGGCATCGATCGGACCGGCCGCGTCAGCCACGGCGTTCAGGGCATTGGCCGCCTCTCCGAAGTTGTGGGCCAACCCGACGGGGTGACAGGTGATGGAACGGGCTTCGAGAGATGCGGTCAACGCCGCCGCCAGGGCCGGGCGGTCGGAGACCACGGCGCACGATCGCACCTGCGGCGACGCCACGTCGGTCGGCGCCGGCTCGTCGAAGATGGGCCCGAACCGGGGATTGCCACCACCGGCGCTGGCCTGGGTGGTCTCGGCTTTGGCCAAGGCCTGGGGCACCACCAACTCCAGCACCCGGGCCAAGGAAGCCGCCCCATCGCTGCGAACCACCTCGATGAGCCGGGGCTCGTCCACGATGGCCACCTCGGAGCCACCGGCGAACACCACCCGGCCGCGGCACCATCCGAACTCCTCCCCCACCAGGTAGGCGCCCAGCGGGCCGAGGTCCTCGGGACCGGCCACGGAGAGGAAGGAGATTCCGCCCCCGCCCGACCGACCGGCCTTGCGGGCCCGCTCGAGGGCAGAGGCCATCATTCGGGTGGCGGCGATCGGGGACGTGGCATTGACGGTGACCCCGGGAGGCGCCACTCGTCCCAGCTGCCAGGTCAGGGCGGCCACCGCCCGCTTGGCACAGCTGTAGGCGCCGGCATCGGCGGCCCGCCAGCCCGAACCGGAGGTCACGCCGAGGACGTGGCCGTGACCGGCGGCGGCCATGAGCGGCAAAGCCGCCCCCAGCACGTTGAGGTACCCGTCGAGGTGCACGGCCAAGACGGCCAGCCAGTCCTCCTCGGTGCCCTTGCCGAAGTAGGTCTGGCGGGTGATGCCGGCCACGTTGACCACGGCGTCCAGCCCACCGTGCTCGTCGACCAGCTCCTGGAACAACGAGCGGACAGCCTGGCCATCGGTTACCGACACCCCCGAGGCCCGAGCCGAGCCACCGGCGGCCACGATACGACCGGCGGTGGTCTCCTCCTGCTCCGGAAGCTGCTCGGAGCCGTCGAGGGTCACCAAAGGATCGACCGTGACCACGTACCAGCCGCCACGGCCGAGCTCTTCGGCGATGGCCGCGCCGATCCCGCCGCCACCGCCGGTGACCACGGCCACCTGCTGACGGGGGCTCACGACGCCGTCGACCGGACCTGGAGCTCCAGGCCCTCGAGGTTGCCGGCCGCCAGCCACTCCTCGAGCAGCTGGCGGTAGCCGAACCAGTCTCCGAAGCCCCGTCCGTAGTTGGTGTTGCGGGGGTTCAGCTCTTCGGGGTGGCCCTCGTTGTTGATGCGGGACGGCGTGCAGGCGGACATGATGGCGCTGCTGTCCACGAAGGTGGAGACGATCTCCTTCGTCCATTCCTCCTCGGCTTCGGCGCTCACGTCGAAGACCTCCACCCCCCGTTCCTCCAACTGCCTTACTGCTCCGCCGATGAACTCGGCTCCGAGCACGGCCAGCTGGGTGTAGTTGACGGTCACCACGGCTTGCTGCCCGGGTGCGGGCATGACGAACATGTTGGGGAAGCCCCGGCTCATCATCCCGAACAGGCTGGCGGCACCGGGGGCCCACTTCTCGGCCAGGGTCACCCCGCCCCGGCCCACGATCTCGTGGCCCACCCGGCGGTACAGCGGGGTGAGCTCGGCTTCGAAGCCTGTTCCGTAGATGATGCAGTCGACCTGGTACAGCTGTCCGTCGACCACCGGGCCTTCCTCGGTGATGCGGTCGATCCCGCCCGGGCAGTCGACCAGGGTGATGTTGGGGCTGTTGAAGGCCGGCAGGTACTCGTCGTGGAAGCACGGTCGCTTGCACAGGTAGCGGTAGTACGGCTTGAGGATCTCGGCCTTGGCCGGGTCGGCCACCAGTTCCTCCACCCGGTGCCGGTGCTCCTCCATGATCCCGTAGTCGAACTCCTCGGCATGGCGCAGGTACTCCTCCATGGACATGCCTTCGGTCCGCGGGGGGTGCTGCGCGGCGGCATAGTGGAGGGTCCAACCGTCGCCGACCAGGTCGGCCTCCACCGGCTTGCCCATGATGATGGCCTGGAAGTTGTCCATGCGGTCCCGCTGCCAGTTGGGGCCGAGCCCCCGGGCGAACTCGGGATCGGTGGGCCGGTTGCCCCGCTCGCCGATGGCCGAGGGCGTGCGCTGGAAGACGTAGAGGTGCTTGGCCGACTCGGTCAGCGGAGGCACGCACTGGATGCCGCTGGCGCCGGTGCCCAAAAGGGCCACGGTCTTGTCGCCCAGGTTGGTGAGCGGCTCGCCGGGGCCGCCGCCGGTGTAGCCGTAGTCCCAACGGGCGGTGTGGAACGAACGCCCGGCAAAGTCCTCCATACCCGGGATGGTGGGCAGTTTCATCAGATTGAGGATCCCCACGGCCAGGACGTACCAACGGCAGTCGACCTCGTCCCCCCGGTCGGTGCGGATCCGCCACCGGGCCGACTCCTCATGCCATTCGGCCCCGGTCACGCCGGTATGGAACAGGGCATCAGCCTCGAGATCGAACCGGCCGGCCACGGCCTGGAGGTGGGAGAGGATCTCGTCCCCGAAGGCGTAGCGCCGGGTCGGGATGTAGTCGAGCTCCTCGAGCAGGGGAAGGTACATGTACGACTCGACATCGCACATCACCCCCGGATAGCGGTTCCAGTACCAGGTCCCCCCGACCCCTCCGGCCTGATCGATGATGCGGATCCTCTCGACGCCGGCCTTGCGGAGCTGGGCGCCGGCCAAAAGGCCGGCGATCCCTCCACCCACGATCACCACATCCACCTCGTCGACCACCGGCGCCCTTTCGGCGACCGGCGTGAACGGGTCCTGCCGGTAGTGGGCGAAGTATTCGTCGGTCAACAGATCGCGGATGCTGGCGCGACCGGGGATCAACCGCTTGTCGCGCTCGGCCAGGTACTTGGCGCGAACGGCCTCGGGGTCGTACGGCGCGGTCGATTCGGGCTCAGGCATGCGGGAATACTAGGTCACGTCCACCGCGGTGGACCCCGGGGCGTCGCCTGTCCACGAGGCCTGGGTGGGCAGCACCAGCCATGGCTCCGGTAGCCCAGGGCATCAGGCCCTCTTGATGGCCGTCATGGTGGGTCCGGGCACGCCGGGAAGACCGAAGACACCAGGAGCTGGAGGTCCACAAGACGGAGGCCCCCAGGTGCTGGTGGGAGTCTGAAGCTCACCGATCAACACCCACTTCCGGTTGGTCTGCTGCCCGCGTGGTGACCGAGACCGGTGGCTCAGATGGCCTCGGCGATCATGGTGTCGGCCATGGCCTCCTCGGATCCAGCGGCCGCCGGTTCTTCGGCTGGAACGGGCGGGCTCTTCAAGATGACGCAACCGAGGGCGATCCCCACCACCACCGCAGCCAGGGCGATGACGAAGGCCAGGCGGTAACCGCCGTCGAGGGAGTCGAGCACGGAGTGCCCGGAAGCCAGCAGGGTGGCCGTGCGGCTGGTCGAGACCACCCCCAGGATGGCTACGGAGAGCGCCGCCGACACTTGCTGGGAGACGTTGACGATGCCCGAACCAATGCCGGCGTCCTTAGCCGGAACTTCGGCCAAAGCCAGGGTGAGCAAAGGGGTGAAGGCCATCGATGCCCCGAGGCCGATCAGGAGCAGGGCCGCAAAGAGCAGCGGGAAGTAGGCCGTCTGGACCCCGGAGCTGATGAGCAGGGCCAGACCACCGCCCAGGACCGCCAAACCGATGATGGCGGTCAACTTGGGTTGCAGGCGTCGCATGATGCGGGCTGTTATCCCCGAAGACATGAGGGCCACGGAAAGGGTCTGCGGCAGGAAGGCCAGTCCGGTGTGGATGGGGTCGTAGCGCAGGACGTGCTGGAAGTAGAGGACACCGATGAAGAAGGTGCTGTACATCCCGACGACCATCAGCCCTCTGACCAGACTGGAGGAGAGCAGGCCCGGAGATCGCATCACCCGGATGGGCATCATGGGATTGGCCAGTCGGCTTTCGAGAAAGACGAAGGCGGCCAGAACCACGATGGCCACCGCTCCGAAGATCAAGGTGTGCCGGGAGTCCCAGCCGTACTGGCTGGAGCTGACGATGGCATAGACGGCGACCATCAAGCCGATGGTGCTCAGTACCGCACCGGCGACGTCCAGTCCTTCACGAAAGCCGATTCCGACGTTCTCTTCGATGAGTACCGCCCCGGCCAGAAAGGTGAGGACGCCGATGGGGATGTTGATGAAGAAGATCCAGTGCCAGCTCAGGGCCTGCGTAACGTAGCCCCCGATCAGCAGGCCCAGTGACCCACCTCCGACCGCCACGATGATGTAGGAGCTCATGGCCTTGGCCCGCTCGGCGGGTTGGGGGAAGTCGGCCACGATGATGGCCAGGATGACCGAGGACGACAGAGCGGCGCCCAGGCCCTGGACGAACCGGGCCACGATGAGAAGGGGCCGGCTGTCGGCGGCACCGCAGGCCGCCGAGGCCACGGTGAACAGGGCCACACCCACCAGGAAGACCTTCTTCCGTCCGATGAGGTCCCCGAGCCGGCCGGCCAGCAGCAGGATGCCGGCAAAGGTAATGAGGTAGGCGTCGATCACCCAGGCCAGCGAGGCCTGCGAGAAGTGCAGATCACGCTGGATGGTAGGCAGTGCCACGTTCACAATGGTCTGATCGAGAACGTTCATCAACATGGCGAAGCACACCACGATCAGGGCTATCCATCGGCGGCGGGCATGCACAACGTCACGAAGGGAAGAGGGGATGGGACTGCTCCTGTCTCGTGGATCTAACTCCCTATCCATTGATAGTCACTATCCTAGTGAGTGTCAAGAACAGTGGATAGTAGGAAATCCGGTTCTATTCGGCTATACTGGCCGCCCATGACGAGCGAGACGAACACCGGGGTTACGGTGCTGCTGACTCAGCTGTCCCGGGTCGTCTACCGCCGCACTCCTGAAGAGCTGCTGGGCATGCGGATGAAGGAGTTCGGCATGCTGGCTCACCTCCGTGACCATGCTCCGATCCCCCAGCAGGAGCTGGGTGAGATGTTGTGCATCGACGCCAACAACCTGGTGCTGCTGCTCAATGAGCTCGAGTCGAAAGAGTTCGCCCTTCGCCGCCGCGATCCGACAGATCGGCGTAGGCACCTCGTCGAGATCACCGAGGAGGGAATGCGGGCCTTCGAAAATGCTGAGAAGGGAATCGAGAGCGTCGAGGACGACGTGCTCGCCTCTCTCAGCCATGCGGAGCGGACCGAGCTGCGGGCACTGCTGGCCAAGGCCCTCGAAGGAGCACCTCCGGCGCTCGACCGCGCCGCCATCGGACGACAGGTCACCAAAGTCACCTGATCGGAAGCTGTCTGGTCCGGGACAACGGACCAGCTCCAGGCGGTGAGCCCTGGGTTACTCTTGGCCCAAACGAGAGGAGCCTCCAATGCCCGAGTTTCCGACCATTGCCCACGTGGCGCTGACGGTCAGAAGTATCGATGACAGCCTCCCCTGGTACGAGGGCCTATTCGGCACCAAGCCGGTCATCGACGAAGACACCGGTCCATTCCGCCACGCCGTCTGGCTGACCGGGGGCGGAACACTGGTGGGTCTGCACGAGTTTCCCGATCCGGCCGATTCCCTTCCCTTCAATGAACGCCGGTTGGGCCTGGACCACGTGGCCTTTGCCTGCGCCAATCGCGACGAGCTGGTGCAGTGGCAAGCAAGGCTCGATGAGCTGGGCGTCACCAACAGCGGGATCGTCGACGCACCTTACGGATCAGGCCTCTCGTTCCGGGACCCGGACAATATCGCCCTGGAGTTCTTTGCCCCTCCCTCGTAGGAACGTGGCCAACAGGACCGGCTGAAGACCGGCGGTCCGCCTATTTCTTGCCCACCGAGTCGGGGTGAGCCAGGAGCTCCTGGTAGTCGCGACCCGGCACCTTCCCGGACGTCAGCACCTTACGGAGCAGATTGGTGGCGTCAACGATGCCCTGGCGCTGGTCCCGATCCTTGGGGGTTGACGGTCGGGCTGCCCCTTTTCCTTTGGCGATGGTGATAGCGCTGATCACTCCGAGGCAGTACATCCCGTGGCGATCGATCTTCTTCTTGCCCCCTGCGGTCCTCTCGGTGTGCTCCTCGACTTCCTTGGTGGCCCAGCGTTCCATACCGGCCACCCACAAGGCGGTACGCCGTTTCGAGATGAAGCTCACGTCGAACCTCCCTGGTCGTCTGCCTCGAGCTGGCAGCACGGAGTGTAGGACGGACGCCCTGGCCTTACGAACCCGCCCTTCACGATCCCTCCACTTCTGCGGGCCGTGTCGACGCTGAAGCGCGTTTGCCCTCATCGCCATCAAGGTCCTGGGCCTGACCCCTGCCTACAGCATGGAGGATCCCGCTCTGCCTCCGATCCACATCGCAGCTGCCACGGCTTCGTGACCGGGCACGAGGAAGCCTGGCGGCGGGCTTCACCGACCGAACGGCCCGGTTGACGACCCGAGCTCATCCGATCATGATGGCCGCAGACAACACCCACCAACCCCCCGGGTGATGGCCGGGCGCGCCAGGTGGCCGGACCGGTGCCGACAATGACTCAGAACATCGAAGATTACGCCATGATCGGCGACACGGAGACGGCCGCTCTGGTCGGGCGAGATGGATCCATCGATTGGCTCTGCCTTCCCCGCTTCGACTCGGGAAGCTGCTTTGCCAAGCTCCTCGGCGAGAAGAAGCATGGACGGTGGCAGATCACTCCCGACCAGCCGGTCACCTCCCATGTCCGTCGCTATCGCAACAGATCGATGGTGCTCGAGACCGAGATAACCACCGACACCGGCGTCGTGCGGGTCATCGACTTCATGCCGCTCCGACACCACCACCCCCGAGTGGTCCGAATCGTCCAGGGCCTCCAGGGCGAGGTGCAGATGCGCACGGAGTTGATCATGCGCTTCGAGTACGGGCTCGATGTCCCCTGGGTCCGGCGGACGGACCGCGGCCTGGTCGCCATTGCCGGGCCGAACGCCCTCGTGCTCGACACCCCGGTGGAGCTGAAGGGCGTCGAGATGCGCCATGAGGGAGTGTTCACGGTCACTGCCGGCCACGAGACGACCTTTGGCCTCGCCTGGTACAAGTCTCACGAGGACCCTCCGTTCGTGCTCGACACCGGACGGGCCCTGGATGAAACCATGAAGTTTTGGGACGAATGGTGCGCCAACGTCCTGCCGGTGCATGGCGAGTGGAGCGAGCTGGCCATGCGATCGCTGGTGACCCTGAAGGGGCTCACTTACGGTCCGACCGGTGGCATCGTGGCAGCGGCTACGACTTCCCTCCCGGAGTCACTCGGGGGTGTGCGCAACTGGGACTACCGCTACTGCTGGGTACGTGACGCCACGTTCACGCTCGAGGCTCTGATCGATTCGGGCCTGCGTGACGAGGCAGAGAGCTGGCTGGCTTGGCTGGGACGGGTGGCCGCCGGCGATCCCGATCAACTCCAGATCATGTACGGACCGGCCGGGGAGCGGCGCCTGACGGAGATGGAGGTCGACTGGCTCCCGGGCTACCAGGGATCGTCACCGGTGAGGATCGGGAATGCCGCCTCCGGGCAGTTCCAGCTCGACGTCTACGGGGAGCTCATGGACGCCATCGAGCGGGCCCGCTCCCACGACATACCGGTGCAAGACATCATCTGGCGGATCCAGGTAGCCATCATGGGGTTTCTGGTCGATCACTGGTCCGATCCGGATGACGGCATCTGGGAGGTTCGAGGTCCTCGTCAGCAGTTCACCCACTCCAAGGTCATGGCCTGGGTCGCCTTCGACCGCGCCGTCCGCGCCGTCGAGGTTCACGGACTGGACGGGCCTGTCGACCAGTGGAGAGCCATCCGGGATGCCATCCATGCCGAGGTCTATGACCAGGGATGGAACCCGGACGTCGGGGCCTTCACCCAGTTCTACGGAGCCGCAGAGCTGGACGCCAGCCTGCTGATGATGCCACTCGTCGGATTCCTGCCCCCCGACGACGAACGAATGGTCCAGACCGTCGAGGCCATCCAAAAGCACCTCACCAAAGATGGGTTCGTCCTCCGCTACGAGAACAAATCGGGAGTGGACGGGCTACCGGGTAGCGAGGGCATGTTCCTCCCCTGCACCCTATGGATGGTCGGCTGCCTCCGGCTCATGGGTCGGATCGATGAGGCAACAGCACTCTTCCGACAAGTCGGTGCTCTGGCCAACGACGTGGGGCTCCTCTCCGAGGAGTACGACCCGGAACAACGGCGCCTACTCGGCAACTTTCCCCAAGCCTTCACCCATGTCGGGATCGTGAACGCCGCACGAGGGCTGACGGCGTCGCGTGCCCCGAAACAGAGCTGACACCTCGTGGCATCGCCTGCAGGCTCCGGATTGGCTTGTCGGGGCCCCTCGATGCACCAGGGTCCAAGCAGGACGGAGTCACCTAAGGTGGGGCGATGGTGAGTGCGCCAGAGCCCCAGCGCCTGATCAATGCCAGGCGGTTCTTCCTCAGCTACTCGAGGGTGCAGGTGGACGATGTGGTCCACGTGCTCTCGCCCGACGTGGTCTACACGGTCCCGGGGCACAACCGGTTTGCCGGCACCTTCCACGGACCCGATGCGGTGCGACAACACATCGTGGAGCTGATCGACTTCTCCCATGGCACCTTTGAGGTACTCAAGTGGGTGGATTGGATGGTCGGTGAGACCCACGTCACCGCCCTCCAGTACGCCCAGGCCCAAACGGAAGGCGTGATCTACCGTGGGCATCACATCTATCTTCTGGCGTTCGACCAGGACGATCTCCTCACCGCCATCAATGTCTTCTTCGAAGATCAAGCGGCGGCGGACCGGTTCTTCGCCTGAGACATCCGGATGGACCAAGCCCATCGGCACTGGAGTGAGGTGGCCGGGTCGGGCCTGGTCAGGATGACCGGGACGTCAGCGACGATGAGGGCTTGACCTTCCCCGTGTGCTTGGCCGGGGCCGGTACCGACACGCTGGGATTGCCCTCCACGTAAAAACGCCAGTCGAGGTCTTGTCCCACGGAAATGCCGACACGGGCACTTGTGGAGTACGGCAGCACACAATGGTCATCGAGGATCCGGACCTTCCCCACCACCAGGTCCGTACTGTTGTCAGCCCGGCTCAGGCCGAACGCCTTGGACAGCCGACCGGGACCACTGCACAGTCGATGGTCCGGGTCTTTGGGATGGCCTCGGTTGGACCTCATCACGTCCATTCCCGTCAGGGGCTCCAAGGCCCGAATCAGGATCCCGGCACCGACACCGGTGGGCTGACACACCACATTGGTCAGGTAGTTGACCCCGTAGGAGAGGTAGATCTCGAGGTGCCCCGGGGGACCGAACAGGGTCTCGTTGCTCCTCCTGAGCCCCGTGAACCCGTGGCTGGCCGGCTCGCTCTCATCGTACGCTTCGACCTCGACGATCCGACCGCTCAGCGGTCCATACGAAAGGACCTTTCCGATCAGCTCCGCGGACACCGACGGGGCCGGGCGCTCATAGAACGGCCGGTTCAGCGTGTGGGCCTTGGCTGCCATCCCTCTCCTTTCCCACCCACGGCTGCGCTCGGTCACACCCGGGAACCAGCTCGGCCGCCAACTCGGTAGCAGGTGGCACCCGCCAGGCGACCCGGCCGTGGGCCCTACGACTCGTACGAGGTCGGCATGGACTGGCCGGACCGCTTGTTCCATCCGTGGAAGCTGGAGTAATCACCGGCGTTCCAGGCCTCTTTGAGCCCCGGCTTGCTCAGGTCCCAGTCGGGGCGGATCTCACTCGAAGCCGCGCACAGGTCGCGCCACAGATCGTAAAACGACGGCCGGCCCCAGAACCAGTACCCGTTGTAGACGCTGTGGACCACCAGTCCCGGTTTGAGCACCAGCGTGTGGGGGATCATCGGGTCGTGCTCGGGATCGGTGTACTCCTGGATGTCGAGGTCCTTTTGAACCGTTCGGCCCGGGTCGGAGAGGAAGGTCCATACGGCACCGACCGAGGCCCGGAACTCCTGCGTGGAGTGATGGTCGTCCGTCGAGATGGTGACGACCTGGGTATAGGCCACGGCGATCTTGGCATAGTTGGCGGCAAGCTCCAGGTGTTGCTGGTGCTCCTTTGGGCAGTAGTTGCCCCGCGCCAAGGTCAGGATCAGCGGATCATCGCCTTGGAGCTCACTCAGTTTGCGCACCGTGTCGGTGTGATCCGGCAGGGAGTAGTCGGGAAATGTCCCACCGGGTCTGATGTCGGATCGCACGGATCACCACCTCCTTGGCCGCCTCCAGCGCGCCGCCTCCAAAGGGCTGGAAGCGAGTCCGTTCTACCGGTGAGCGGGCTTTCGGTCAGGCTATCCCTTCGGCTCATCATTTGCCCCGCCTGAGCCACCCGTATGTCCGATGGCACCCACAGCTGGCCGGAGGAATTGTCGGCGGGGGTGCCAATCGGTCGGTCAGGTGGCTGGGCAGGCATCCTCTGGACTTGGAGGAAAAGCCGCGCGAAGGTGTGGCGACGACAGGCCGGCGCGGCGCAGAGCGGCGGCTCGTGGGGCCCGACGGAGAGGAACTGGCCATGGACATGAAGCTCGAGGTGGTCGTGATTCCGGTGTCCGATGTGGACGGGGCCAAGGACTTCTACCAATCGCTGGAGTGGCGGTTGGACGCCGACTTCTCCGGCGACGGCGGGTTCCGGGTGGTTCAGTTGACTCCGCCAGGCTCGGCGTGCTCGATCATCTTCGGCAGCGGGATCACCTCGGCCCTACCGGGCTCGACCGAAGGTCTGCAGCTCACCGTCACCGACATCGAGGCGGCCCGGGCCGAGCTCGTCGACCGTGGTGTCGAGGTGAGCGAAGTGTTCCACGACACCGGAGGGGTGTTCCATCACGCCGGCAGCGAGGCACGCGCTCCCGGTCCCGCTCCGGAGCACAAGAGCTATGGATCATTTGCCTCGTTCCGTGATCCGGACGGAAACAGGTGGTTTCTCCAAGAGGTGACCACTCGCCTCCCTGGTCGATGACCTGACCGCACGGAGCGCTGATACCCGCCGGGCCTCCCGTGCCCAATCAAGAAGAGGTGCCTTGATGCCAACCACCTACGACTCCCCCACCGATCTGGCTGCCGCCCTCCGAAGAGCCGCCGATGCTCACGGTCACCACGAAGAGGAGATCGGCCATCCGGACGCCGACTGGCCGGACTGGTACGCACAGTTCATGGTGGACGAGCAGTCCGGGCCAGCCGGCCGAGCCGAGGGGAGGTCGAGCTCATGAGCGACTACGACGTCATCGTGCTGGGAGGCGGATCGCCCGGCGAGCACTGCGCCGGTGAGTTGGCCGACGGTGGGCTGCGGGTCGCCGTCGTCGAGCGCCAGCTGGTGGGGGGCGAGTGCTCCTACTACGCCTGCATCCCTTCCAAAACGCTGCTGCGACCAGGGGAAGCGGTCCACGGGGCGCGTGAGGCGGCCGCCAGCGCCGAGGTCGACGTCCAGGCCGCTCTGGCCTACCGGGACTTCATGGTCTCGAACTACTCGGATGCCACCCAGGAGAAGTGGCTGGCGACCCGGGGTATCGCCCTGCTGCGAGGCACCGGCCGCCTGGCCGGAGTAGGGGTGGTGGAAGTGGACGGTGTGGCCCATACGGCCGATCACATTGTCGTGGCGACAGGCTCGGACCCGGTGGTGCCACCGGTCCCGGGGCTGGCCGACCTGGAGGGCGTCTGGAGCAACCGCGAGGTCACCGGGATGAAGGCCGTGCCGCGGCGCCTGCTGATACTGGGCGGTGGGCCGGTCGGCGTCGAAATGGCTCAGGCCGTGCGCCGACTGGGTGGCGAAGTGGCCGTGGTCGAAGGGGCACCCCACCTGTTGGCCCGAGAGCCGGAACCTCTGGGTGAAGCGCTGGCCGACGTGCTTCGGGCCGACGGTGTCGAACTGATGTTGGGCGTGCAGGCGACCGGCGCCCGACGGGAGGGCGAGGAGTATGTCCTGACCCTCGATGACGGTCGGGAGTTGCGCGGTGACCACCTGCTCCTCGCCACGGGACGGCGTCCCCGCGTGGACGGCATCGGCCTGGACACCGTCGATGCTCATGCTGACCGCCACGGACTCCAGGTCGACGCCCACTTGTCCGCCGGCGAAAGGCTCTGGGCCATTGGCGACGTCAACGGCGTGCGGATGCTGACCCACGTCGGGAAATATCAGGGCGAAGTGGTGGCGGCCAACATTCTGGGGGAACCCCGTGAAGCCAACTATGAGGCCATCCCTGATGTGGTCTACACGGATCCCCAAGCCGCCTCGGTGGGTGCCGCCGAGGCTCCCTTCAGCGCCACCACCCCACTGACCGAGGTGGCTAAGACCTCCACCTACAACCACGACTACGCACAGTCGAACGGCTTTCTGACCCTCCTCAGCGACGGAAACCTGTTGACCGGCGCCTACGCCTTGGGGCCCGAGGCCGGCGAGTGGCTACAGCAAGCCACGCTGGCCATTCGGGCCAAGGTACCGCTCGACGTGCTGCGGGACACCATCCAGCCCTTCCCGACCTTCTCGGAGATTTTCGTGGCCACCCTCAAAGCGCTTGGCAAGGAGATAAGGAAGGGGCCTCAGCCGAGCTAGGCGGTGAGGGCGTTAAGTCGCCAAGGTAGATCCAGATCCACCCACCCCGGTCAGGCTGGCATCACCGATCGCCCTGGACGGCCAACGGCGACTTCGACGGCACACTCCCCGACTTCCGCCCAGGAGACGCACACCATGGAGTTTCTCGTAACGATGACCACTCACGTTCCGGACGGAACCCCGGACGCGGACGTTCAAGAGGTACGCAGCCGCGAGGCGGCACGTTCGGGCCAGCTGGCAGCGCAGGGAACTCTTCTTCGCTTGTGGCGCCCGCCGCTTCGGCCGGGCGAATGGCGTTCTCTGGGCCTCTTCGCTGCCGATGACGGTGACTCACTCGAAGCGCTTCTCGCCTCGATGCCGCTACGGATATGGCGCAGCGATGAGGTGACTCCTCTCCGGCCCCACCCCAACGATCCCGGCGGGCCGAGCGGAGGGTCCGGAACGCCCGCGCCCGAACCTGGACGCAGCGAGTTTCTGACGACGTTCACCCTGGCCGTTCCGGCAGACGTCAGCGTGGAGACCGTCGATGCCTTCACCCAGCGCGAAGCAGATCGAACGCGGGAGCTCGCCAGGGAGGGATATCTGAGGCGGCTCTGGACCCTGCCCGGCCAAGATCGAGCACTGGGCCTGTGGCAGGCCCCCGACCAGGTCGGGTTGAGCACGACCCTCGGTTCGCTGCCACTGTTCCCCTGGCTGAGCATTGAGACCGTACCCCTCAGCCAGCATCCCAGCGACCCGGCCCTCGCCGGCAGCTGAGGTTGAGCCAGGCCATGATCCGGCTGGACTGTCGCACTTCGACTGCGTTTGAGCGACCGCTCTAGTGCGAGTCAGATGACCCCGAGTCACCGACCTTGACGATCTCCGTGGCCGCATGGGTGATCCCGCTGAGGACCGCTGCCTGGAGGCCTGGATCAGTGAACAGGCTCGCCACCGCACCGGTACCGACTCGAGCGGAGGACTCGGCCACGGCAGTCACAACCTGTTCAGTACGGCCGACGTCGATCCAGGCGGGGTGGATGTACGAAGACCGGGTGACGGAGGCCGTGTCACCTAACAGGCTCGCAGCAGCTCCCACGGCAAGCCGTTCACGCGATCTGGCCGAGACGTCAGCAGGGGGTTCAGCTCCAGCCAGCACCGCTACTGCCGCCACGGTAGCGCCCCAGGTTCGGAACACCTTGGCGCTCGCCGGCGATTGGGTATGGGCATGTAGGTAGGCATTCACTGCCGCGCTCGTAACGTGATGCGCTCCTTGTTCACCGGTTGCCGTGAAGATCGGCTGGACATCGTCGGGTGCCGCACGTACCAGCGTCCCTACGACCTCGGCTGTGACGTGGTCATTAACCATGACGGTGTGAGGTCGGTGCTCCTTTCCCACGAAGTGGAACGTAATGTGCGGGTCGCTCGTTTCGACGTGATTGCGCCTAAGGGTTGTAAGCCCGTACGTGTGATTGTCTCGCGCATACCGGTCATTCCCGACCCGCAGCAGACCCCGCTCCAAGAGCCGGACAACTGCGGCCGTGACGACACGAGGGGCCAGTGGATCCTGTTTGTAGTGAGCGATGTCGCGCGCCACCTGGCGGTCGAGCGCGGGGATGCCCGCGGCGAACAGGGTCATGCGTTCGAACTTCCGGTCGCTGGCAAGTTCGGTGGCGGCAGGAGAGTACCGGTACTGCGTCCGACCGCGTTGGTCGATCCCTGTGGCCTGTACGGACGCATTGGCGTCGGCTGACGCCCACACGTCGACCCATGCAGGCGGAATCACCAGTCGCAGCAATCGTTCGAGGACTGCCGGGTTATCCACTGAATTGCCGGCCTCGTCAACCCACCTGTCGGGTCGTGCCGCTATCCGGTGAAGCCCAGGGGGCCGAAAGGTCCTGGCCACTCCGCCCAATCCGAGATTTTCTGCTCTCACTCGTTGACCCACCTGATGAATCGACACGCACGCGTCGGGCCCTCCCGGCCCGGGAACACTTGGGAGTTTAGAGACTGGGACGTTTCGACTAAGCGTTCGTCAGATCCCGGTCTTCCAGTTCCCATGCGTGGTCCAGCATGTGCCAGGAACATCGTCGGATCAAGAACTGGAGCGGCCAAGAGCGCGCTGGTTGGCCTCGGTGATTGTGCTCGCGAATGGCCCCGACGAAGGCCTTCCGGTATGCGTCCAGCGCTCCTGCGTCGTCTCTGGTCTCGAGTGCCACCTTGACGCCGACCTTCGGCGCGAACTCGTCGATCTCCGCTCCGTTCACGTGCCGGATAATCCGATCCTTGTCCCAGCCGCCACCCCGCGGACCCTTTCGGAGTTCGGGCGAGACGCTTTCGGCCATACGGTCAAATGTTTGCCAGGAGGCTTGGAGTAATGCCAGTTTTCGCTCGCATTCGGCGTCGGTCATCTGCTCCTTCTCCGCCGTAGCAGCCTTGCCGGAGAGGCCGTAGTAGTCGGTCATCCCAATCCCAGGGAGCCGCTCCACCACCTTGAATCTGCCTGCAGCCTCGAAGTCGGAGCCGAAGCCGGCCAGCTCGGCGACCCTGGCGTAACGGGGTCGATAGTCCGAAAGGACGGCGAGCACATCTGTACCAATCGGGGCGCTCCGGTCCCATCCCGGCCAGTCGAAGGCGCAGGCCACAATCCGCTTCTTCTTGCCTTGCTCGAGCATCACCCGCACCGGGTTGGTCATACGGCCACCGTACCCATAGGCGGCGCCCGTAGTCGAAGTTCTCACCCGGCCAGACTGGGCCTGATGCATCATCCGTCGTCTCCGGCCGGATGGCTCGTCACGCCCCGCGTCCTACGCTGAACCACCGGACTGGCGCTCGTACTGCACGATGGCCGAACCAGGCGCGTCCAGCAGCGAACACTGAAGCCCGTTGTACATCAGGCTACTTCCGGATACCAGATCCTTGCTGCCCGTGTCGAAGTTCTCGAGTTGGTATCGACTGTTCGCATCTAGGCCCTGTAGGTGAAATCGAACAGTCGCCGTCGAGGCGTGGGGCCGTCGAAACACAAGGACTACGCCCCTTGCAGCAGCGGGGCGGTCGAACTGGAATGCCATCCAGACGTCCTCCTCCAGGCTGTACGGCGTCAGCGGATAGAACTCGCTGTACAGGAGGTCGTCCTGTATGCGGACGAATTCTTCATTCATGGTGCGCAGGAGAGCCCAGTCCTCCTCGCTCGCCGTGCCGACGTCAACGCTAGACGCATAGCTCGGTGCCAGGGAGCTGCGCACCACGTACTGGCCCGAACCCCAGGCGCCGTCATGGGTGGATTGGGGCCCCACTCCGGTCCCGTAGTAAGGGAGCCACAGAGATATGCCATAGGTCTGGCACTGATTGCCGGTCGGCTCGAACTGGTAGTCGCTCCGCAACAGGGGGACCGATCGGCGCATCGTCTCGAGGTCGTTGCGACGCCCACCCGAAGCGCAGCTGTCTATCCAGAGGTGGGGATGGCGCTTGCGCAACTCGTCCCAAAAGGCGAGATGGCCGGTTACGTGCTTCTCCTGGGTCATTCCGGTGCGGCCTGGCACGTCGGCTGAGTTCCAGTAGTCGAGTGGGTCCATGTTGAAGTCCTGACGGAACACGTCCAAGTCGTGGCCCCGAGCGACCTGATCAGTGATTATGGTGTCGAAGCGCTCCACAATCCAGGCCCAGGCATCGGCGTTGCCGAAGTCGAGGAGGAAGCTGAAGTCCGAGACAGGGTCCGGCGGTGCAATGAGCCATTCCCGGTGTTTGTCGAAGAGCTCGGTGCCAATCCCCACCCGTTCGGGCTCGCTCCATAACAACGACTTCATGTCATGGTCCAGAGCCAGCTGGAAGGTCGGCCTCAGCCCGTCTGGGAATCGCTTCGGATCCGGAAACCAATTCCCCACTCCATTGCCCCACTGCTGGGACCAACCGTCAGGTAACCCACTCGGGATGGCGTACCACCCTGCGTCCACCCACCAGTGGGTATAAAAGCCACCGTGGTCCTTGGTGGTTCCTCGATGTGCGTAGGTTTCGATGGCCGAAAGTTCTTGTGACTGATCAGGGAAAAGACTGAGGCCGCCGGTGGTGGGGGCAATAGGCGTAGGGAGCCTTCCCCCGAAGCGCGGCAAGTTGTAATCGGACATCCACTGCCGCCACTTATTCTGAGCAAGGAGCCAGTTGTCGGCCCTCCACGGCATGAGGACGATGAGGGGAGTGCGCACGCTCTCGCCTGGTTCCAAGGCCGTGTCCAAGAGCATGGCATCAGCGATATCCCCGTAGCCGTTGACAAGCGGGTCAGCAGAGGTCATGGCGGCTTTGAGGCCCAAACCCTCATTGGCATCGACCAGAAGTTGAGCGGTCCATTGCCCTGGCCACCCGACAGCGGCCATAACCCCTCGGTCACCCCAGGAAATATTGAAATAGGGCCACGTGCCGTTCGAAGGCCGACCACCCATCGGGAATAGAAGTTTCTTCTCACCTGGATTGAGCGGCGAGAGCATCGGTGCGTAGTCGTCGGCTCGCTGGGCGCTGCCATTGAAATGATGAAGGTCATACGACGCTGTGGGCGAGCCGTTGACAATGGTGTCTGCGGCCAGCACGGCGCTCAATCTCTGCGAGGTACTCGATGAGGGGTTGGCGAACGAGACCGTCCATTCGATGGCACCGGAAGCCTCGTAGACCACGACCGCGGCCCGCACCTGAAGCTCGCCGGACGGCGCTCGCCAGGTGACCTCCTCCTCAGAGCGCCCTGGCACGGCACTGATTTGATGCCTGGTCATCCGCCACTGCCGCAGCAGGCTCGTCGACGACTGCCCGCCATAGTTGAACGAGAACGGAGGGCTGGCGATGAACTCCGAAACTGCGGCGTCGGCCGTGGCGCTGGCACCTGGCCCGGCAGTCGAAGGCTGCGAACTGCTCCCGCAGGCGGTCAAGGCCGCCGACCCCGTACCCACTCCAAGCAGCTTGAGGAAGAGTCTCCTGTCCACCGTTGCAACGCTCCCTTAGGCTGGTCTGACCCCTCCCGATATCACTGAAGCGCTCGATCACCGCAGCGATCCAGTTGGCGCTGGCCAAATTGCGGCTGGTCCCCGCTCTTCACCTTAGTTTGGTGTGCAGCCCTTACGCCGAGGCACATGCTCGGCATAGAAGTCACAAACTTTGTGAGGAAAGTCTCGCAAAGGCGGCAGCGACCGGCCTGGCCCGGCGATGGACGTCAAAGAGTCCGACCTCGGTCACCGCTCCCCTCGGATTCACCAGCTCGGTCTGCCAGTCGAATTGATCTCCTCGGCTGTACCAACAGAGCCCGCGTACGGGCAGGCCGTCGTTGCGGAGTCCGCGCAGCCCGTCCGTGAGCGAAAGCAGCCATGGAATCTGGTCGTGGACAGGGAGCGACAAGTTGGAGGTCTCGGCCACCCAGAAGGGTACGTCATATCGGTCGTGCCACTTCCGAAATTCAGCAACCGCGAATGCGATTCGTTCGTGGATCGACCAACTGGGCGCATCGCCCCCGACCGCAAAGACCGAGGTCGGGTAGAAGTCGAGCCCGGCAATGACCCGGTCGGTCACCGCCAGGGAACGGATGCGCTCGAGCAATGCAGCATCGACGGGATCAAGGTAACGGGCTGATGACGGAAGTGGGTCTCGCCCGAAGTGCAGGTCCCAAACCAGCCAGGTCCAGGCCCGCAACGCCTGTACGTCAGCGTCGGCCTGAGGCTTGACCGCCACCGGCACGGGAAATCCTTCGGACCCGATCCACCATCCCTGGCGATCGTCACGGATGCGGGCCAGCGCCTCCAAATTGGCCAGGACAATATTGGCCAGGATCCTGGCGTGATCGGGCCCAGATGCCAGGCGGTCATTCCACATTCCCAGACAGCCCGAGTTCTCTGCAGTTACGCCCGGCTCATTGATCGGCGTGAACCATCGGGGTTCTTGATAACGGTCAAGGAACGCGTCGATGTATCGACAGAATGAATCGACCCATCGACGATCGGCAAAGCCGTCGAAATGGTCCGGGAGCCCAAAGTGCAACAGGTCGACGATCGGCTCCAGACCGTGCTCAGCGCAATGGGCCAAGGCTCGATCCCAGAGCCCCCAGTCATAGTGGCCCGGTTCCGGCTCACTCAGACGCCAAGGTGTGCCATATCGAACAATCTTGACACCGAGAGCGGCAACCGAGCGAAGGTCGTCATCAACATGGGAGAAATGGCCACTCTGCAGGAATTGGTCTTGGCGATAAGGAACACCGTCGCTCAGCACCAAAGGATCGGACCCCTCCTCGCCCACGGCCCAGGCAAAGTCGGGAAACTCGTCTTTGGCAACAGCCGCGTCCCGCATAGGCTGCGAATCTAGTAGATGCTCGGGATGGCCGGACTTTCGATGAGGGCCGATCGGGTCGCACTCCGGTGCGACCACGATGACGTGTTGTTGTCGGTGACTTGTGACTGAACCACCCCACGACCATCCCACCCTGTTGTAGACCGCTCTACTAAAGCGCAGGCCAGTCCCTAGAGAAGGCCACTGGCGCATCGGCAACGCGATCAGGGATGGTCATTCAGCCTCACCACAGGCAAATATTCGAGCTTCGATCGCACTCCGGAATGCCTGAAGGGCCTCACCACTGAACCGGGGATGCGAACAGTCGCCTGGTAGATAGTGCCCATATCCCGGTGAATATGTACGAGCGGTGGAGCAGCAAGAACAATTGTGCCCGCGGAAACACTCGAGCGCTCGAGGTCACGACGCGCCAGTTGCAGACTCTTTCCGGTCACCTCGGAGAACTGTTCGACCTCCCCGTTGTTCAACGATCGGAGGCGGCCTCTCGAGGATGCGCCCACCTGGGCGCATACGACGGAAATGCCAACGTGAAAGGAAACCGGCGCATAACCGTGAGCGACGATTTTGGCTACGTCTGGTGCAGCAAGGTGGGTCGTGAATGGATTCAAAGCCGGATCGAGGCCGGGAGCTCGAACGGCCGTACCCATAACCGAAAGCTCGTAGACGCTGATTCCGGCGCCATCCGTTCCCATGTCTTCCAGAGCGAACTGAATACCGACGATCCCGTGCGCTCCGATCGCCCTGGCCTCCTGAACAAGATGATCACAAGCCTCGTCTGCGATACGGCGCTCTCGATGCTGGGACACCATCTTTTCCCAGGTCCACCCGAGATCGGCCACGGGCTCGCCTTTTGGCCCAACAGACCAGTCGTGCACATAGCCACCGGATCTCTTCGTCGACATCGGATCATCAATGAAGGCGGCGGAGCCGTATCCTGTCCTCCGCTTGTAGCCCGCGGGGGTTCGGTACGGGTACCCATACGAATAGACACTCCCGGTAACGACACCGGCCGGTTCAAATCCGATGTCTCGGAGAGTGGCTTCAGCCCCGACTGCTTGATGGCTACTCCACGGTGCACCCGATTGAAGGTCGGCAATCCGACGGCGCCCTGCCGATGGAAGGCCGTTTAGATAGCGGCCAGTCCTTCCCGAGGCCTGTCCCCCGGTTGGAGACGGCTCCTCACCCATCAGTGGGCCTGGCTCGATCGGTTGCCACCCAAAATGGCACCCGGATCCAACATCACGGTGTCATGGGCAGAAAGCACACATCTGGGATCGATCGGGCCCTCTTGATCACTAACGGACTTCACTGCGGTCCCCATTGCAAAGAATTCGATGACGCGACTCCCCCAGACGTGGGAAAGCTCCGACGTACTCACACCGACAACACCCTCGGCGTTGAGTGCTAACGCCTCTGCTTGGATTCTGCCCATTGCGAGCTCTCGGGCCCGGTAGAGAGCCTCGGTGTATCCCGGCATCTCGCTGCTCTGGAAGTACGTCCTCATCCAGGCCAGCGACCCGAGCCGCCTGACGTGGTAAACGCAGACGCCCATCACCAAGCCGACGGGCAGAAGGCCGATTCTGAGCAACAAGGCAAACTCCTGACCCGAGAGTGCGGTCAGGAAGGGGTCGGCTAATCCCTGGTCGGCCGCAGCAGATGCCTGCTTCGTCGGAATGGTCGAACTCTTCGGGCGAACACCCGTTCCGATGGCCGTGAAGCGAGCCAAATGGCTCTTGCCTCCGAGTTGTTCAATGGTGAGTCGGACACCAACGACGCCGGTCGCCCCCGCCGTTCGCGCCTCGGCCATGAGCCGCTCGGTAGCGATCTCGCGTGCCCGGAGGAGAGCGGACGAGAGGGTAGAAACCTCGCCGTTTCCTGACAGGATTCCGACCAATCCGATATGGAAGATGGCCACGCCAAAGAGGAGGCCGCATGGTTCGTACCCCGAGTCGTCGACAAGTAGCCACTCATCGACACTGAAATCGGTTGAGACAGGGACCTCGAACTTGTCTTCTGATCGGCGCGGGCTGGAGATGCCACCTGCGGGCGTTTCGGCCCCGTCGACCAGGTCTTCGTGCGAGGAGACTAACTGCGCCGCTACTGACCGCTTGGCCGAGCCCAAGTTGTGAAATCCATCCACTCGAAGTCCTCCGATCAGTGATCGAGGCTCAGCGTCAACTGCGGTAGCCCTAGGGAGTGATCCCCCGACGTCGGGCGGACCGCTGTTCCCACCGCGAGGAATTCGATGATGTGGCTGCTCATCATGTGCGACTTCTCGACAAGTTGGACACCGACCACTCCCTCGGCCCCGAGCGAACTCGCCTCGTCCTGCATGCGGGTCATGGCTAGCTCCCGCGCTTCGTAGAGGGCTTGGGTTATCTTCGGCAGCTCCATGCTCCGTGGATACTGACTCACCGTGCCGACCGCATTTCGGTGTCCGACGTGGAACACACAGTTACCCAGAACGAGACCGACCGGGGCATAGCCGGTTTGGAGCAGGGTCCAGAAGTCTTGACCGTTCAGATCACTGGTGAACGGCATTCCCTTCGTCGTCCGCCACTCCCCCTCAGTCTCTGCACTCACTGCAGTGCCGATCGCAATGAATTCCGCGGAATGCTTGCCCCAGTCGTAATACTTGATGTCCAGCCGCACCCCAACAATCCCATCAGCGCCGAGCACGTCTGCTTCTTCTTCCATACGGGTCATCGCCAACTCTCTGGCCGAATACAGCGCTTCGGTCAGCTTGGCAAGTTCTACATTCTTCCCCCACCTGCGCCCCTGGACACCGACGTGGAAGATCGAACTTCCGAATACAAGACCCCGTGGCCGGAATCCTGCCTCCCTGACCAGCATGAATTCGTTCACCGATAGGTCGCTCGTGAAAAGGCCGAGACTTCCTGCGGTGGGTTCGAGCTCCTGAAGGCGTTCGATGGCCTCCTGTGGAAGACCTTCGGTCGAATGGCTCGGATTAGTCACTAGACCACAGCTGCCTGATCGTTAGAACTCATCAACTCATCGTAGGTGGCTGGAAGTAGTTAATCGCGGTCCGGCAGCACCGAACACTGCCTGCACCAGACCTGGAACAAGTCGCCCCGAAGGCCGAATCAGCCTGGTACTCCGATTTCCGCGGCCCGTTCGCCTGTCACACGCAACTCCCGCAAATCGGCGGCTGTTTGGAGCCAACCCCGGCACCGGGCCACTATTGATGGTCCAGCCTCGGCTGAACGACCGCTAACCGGGGGCCAGCTAGGACAAGCCGAGACGCTCCGAGAGAGAAGAGATGTAGTCGATATGGGCATCAAGCGAATCCAGGCCGAGGCCCATGGTGACGACCGACACGTGCGTGCCGCCAGCGTTGCGCCACCCCTCGATTTCCCTTGTGAGCTCACCCACATCGCCACCGCTAAGCGCCACATAGTCACCGCCGAACTCGTCGACTGACCTTCCGGCACGAGCGACCCGTTCGCGGAGCCTTGCCCAGACCTCCGTTGTCTCGACGCCGCCACCGAAGAAGATGAATCCGTCTGCGAGCCGGGCAGCTCGGTCGAATGCCTTCTCGCCAGACCCGCCGAGCCAAATCGGAATCGAGCCTGCGGGCTTGGGCGTGAGTGCCGCTCGATCGACCCGGTCAAAGCGGCCCGAGAAGTTGACGACGGGCTCGGTGAACAGGCGCCGAAGCAACTCGATCTGCTCCTCCTGCCGGGCCCCGCGGGTATGGAAGTCCTGGCCGAGGGCCTGGTACTCAACATAGTTCCAGCCGACTCCGACACCGAGCCGTAGCCGGCCCCCGGACAGGAGGTCGACATCGGCAGCCTGCCGCGCCACGAGCGCAGTTTGGCGCTGCGGAAGGACCAGAATTCCGGTAGTGAATCGGATCCGTTCGGTGATGCCAGACAAGTAGGCGAACATCACGAACGGGTCATGGAACGGATCGCGCTCGGTGTAGGGGCCGAGCAGTGGAGGAGACCGATCGGCATGAACGGCACCCAGCACGTGTTCGTAGGCAAGAAGGTGATCAAAGCCCAGGTCCTCGACCGCTCTGGCAAATCGGCCAACTGCAGTGGGATCGCCATGAAGCTCGATCTGGGGGTACGCGACGCCAATCTCCATGAGCGCTAGCTTTTCACGGCTGAATCACACGTGCCCCCGTGCACCGGGTCCAAGGCGGCTATGTCTGGCGCCGACGGCACTTCGACGGGCACATGCGGAGCAGGGATCGGTGGATGTATGTGGCCTTGGGTGGGATGATCGGATGGTGGAAAGCAGCGCCAGAATCGTGGTCAGCCGACCGGTGAATGGCATATTCGCATTTCGGCGGTTGGCGGTCAGCCTCGATGGTGCGATCGTCGCAAGGCTTCATCGGGGCCGGCAGGCCGAGGTCGAAGTCGACCTCGGAAAGCACGCGGTGCAGGCAAGCGTGGACTGGTCAAGGAGCCTGCCGTTGACCGTGCAGGTTGAGGAATCCGACTCAATCACGATCGAGGTCTCGGCACCCTGGTCCGCGCTGTGGAGGACCTTTGTGACGCCACGCCGGGCACTCAGGTGCCGACGAACCAGATAACGGAGCTGATGCCCAGCGTGCCCCCCAAATCATCGGTTCGGTGGGTGGCTACTTCTTAGCGACAGAGTGGGAAGCGCTGTTCCCGAGATCGTCTCATCCATCCCGGCAAACTCCCCCTTGAAGTTCAGTTCTGGAAGGCGGTCTGTTCACTAGGGAGAGGTCGACACCCGTCGGTGACGCAGAGATCGAGACCCTTTGATGCTCCGCCCGGTTCCCGATCGGGGCCCGGCTGTGTTCGGGGCCAAGGCCGGCGCCAGCTCGGCTGGTAGATCTGACTACCCGAGCAAGCCTCGAAGTGCCCGGTATGTGCGGTCCAGGGATGCACCGGGATCGTCGCCCACGGGGAAGGCCCCAGCCCAGACATCGGTGGCGCCGGCGCTGAACATCGGTACGGAATCGACCCTGACACGATCGGTATGACCAACGCGTCCGGCCGGCTCGGGGAGCCGGACGAAATCGGCTGCGGAGTACTCTTCTTCGCCTCGGACGCCTCAAGCTTCTGCTCGGACCAGACCCTTTACATCCACGGAGGCCCAGGAGCTGCGGGCGTTTAATCTGGCATCGGAGTCGGCCAATAGAAGTACCCGCCCTAACCCGACGTTGGCTCTCGTGACCTGAGACTTCCTGGAGCGCCTCCCGTCCGCTCCGCTTCGCCCTTCTGTTGAGCGCCAGGACGCCGAAGATCAGGCCGAGGGCGGCCGCTAAGCCACGATCTCCAGCGATTGACTGGTCTTCACGGTGACGAAGCCGATGTACCTCATCAACGATTCGGCTTGGTCATCGCATCGAAGTTCCTCGGGCTGGCCTTCAGAAGCTGCTTGATTCAGGACGGTGAATGCCACGGTCCTGATCAGGGAGGTTCGACGAGTGATGTCGCCACCGAGCGCTTTTCAGTTCGCTCCCAAAAATTACCGGTTGGCCTGCTATTTCTTTGGGAGAGAGGGAGCCGACCACCCCGGCGGCGACAGCGGGCACCGGCGCGGCTGGGAGGCACCACCCGAAAGGGCGCACGAGCCCCGGGCCCGGGAGCCGGGGCCTTTGGGAGGGGGTGTCAGAACTTGGAGTGAGGGGGGTTGCTGGCCGGGGGGTTGAGGGGGCTATCCCGACGGGAGATCGGCATTCGATTGGCGAAGGCGCAACTGGGTAGAGCTTTGCCATGGGCGGCGGAGCCAGGTTCCGCCGGTGGGCAAACTCGACGCATGCGCCCCGGTGGACCTTGGTGATGGGCATAGCGGCGGCGTTGCTACTGGGCGACGTATTGGACAGGACCCAACGCTGGTGGGGCATCTTCGCCACTTTTGGCGTGGACGTAGTGTTTTTCATCGTGGCCCGAGTCATTTGGCTTCCGAGAGGACGTGACGACAGCTGACGCCTAGCCGAAAAGAGGATTCGATAGGCGATATCAATAACGCCCGCTAACCGGTGGTCTGGGACACTCCAGTCCTTTTCGTCGTGCACCCTCCTTCCGGGCTTCGGGCACGGGGCAAGCAACCGAGTACGCAGACTGGCAAAATCTGTCCATGCCATCGATTACGGGCTATCTGGCCCCGACGCTCACGGTGACCAACCTGGCTAGTAGCGTCATTTGGTATCGGGAAGTGCTGGATCTAACGATCCGCCGTGAATACGAGCCTCCCGACAAACGTCAACGCGATGCGTGCCTTTTAGAACCTCGCACGGGGCTCGAAATCTGTCTGGTCGAGTACTCCGGAGCTCCCCAGGATGCCTTCAACGAGTTCATTCCTGGCCTTGACCACCTTGAGTTCCTTGTCGCAGAGCGCACAGACCTGGACGAGTGGGCCTCGCGTCTCGATTCTTTGGGAATCGCCCATTCTGGTGTCAAGGAGCCTGCGTATACACGGAACGCGATGCTCACCTTCCGCGACCCGGACAACATCCAGCTCGAGTTCTTCTGGAGGGCGCCGACCCGGTAACTGTCCCACCAAGCCGGTGATCGGGGACACCCCGACTACGGTTCGCAACCTGATTTCCCAACTCGAAAGGGAGAGAACATGATGGCGTATCCCGCAGGAGTGGGCATCAGCGCCCTGAACTGGGTTTGTCGAAGGGTCATAGGACGTGTGCACTACGGGACAAGCTTCCATTCGACGAGGGGTATGCCGCAGGGCCTGGTCAATCAGAACAGATTCAACTGCAACCAAATCGAGAGGTGAAGCGTGTAGCTCGGTAGGGGGACGTCCGAATCAGGTGGAAGGGCGGAAGTGAACAGCCGGAACGATATTCAAGCAGACACATTCGACGCCTTCTTTCGAGAATCGAAGAAGCCGCTGCTGGCGATGGCATTCGTACTCACTGGAGATTTGGCCACTGCTCAGGATTTGACTCAGGAGGCATTGCTGCGGTCATGGGTGCGCTGGTCACGCATTGCGAAATACGACGACCCACAGGCATGGACGAGACGGGTGCTGTACAACCTCGCCGTGAGCAAAAGCCGGAGCGATCGGGTCCGAAACCAGGCCACCAACGAAATAACCCGATCAGTCCCCGCACCCAACGAGTCGCACCTCATGTTGGCAACAGCTTTGCGATCACTACCCGAAAACCAAGTACGAGCCCTTGTCCTGCACGACGGGGCCGGTATTTCTATCAGCGAGGTTGCCGCAGAGATGAGGGTGCCCGAAGGCACCGTCAAATCATGGTTGAGCAGGGGTCGGGCATCGGCGGCCAAGGCGTTGGATTTGACCGAAGTCACCCGAAAGGAAGGTCATGCCTCGCACTGAAGAACAGATCCAAGAGCTGGTCCGTGAGTTGTACACCATTGCTGAGACCGCCGAGTGGGATCTCGCCCCAGAGGAGGTACGTTCCAAGAGAGGGCGACGCCGCATTTCACTGCCAGATGGGAAGATCCTCGTCCTTGTTGCCGCTGCAGTGATCCTGATTGTGGTCGGAATCGTCGTGGCCAATGGATCGCCTTCCCGAAGGTCGACGACGAATGTTCCGACAACGTCCGCTGCACCCAGCTCCTCAGGCCTAGTTCTCCACGTTTCGCCCACCGCCAACCTTCGTAATGGCGAGATCGTTCAGGTGAGCGTTTCGGGTTTCCCACCCGGCAAGGTGTTTCTCTCTGAATGTGCCTCCGATGCGGATGTAAATGCTCTCGGCTGTGGTGCTCAGCTTGCAGCGCAGCCGTTCGTCGAAATCGATAACGGAGCCGGAACCGAGAGTTTCAATGTGAGCGATAAGGCGCCAAGCGCCCCTCTATCCCCGGACCCCACCGCACTATGCACGAACCAGTGTGTCTTGGTCGCCACATCCGGCGCACCTGCGTCGGGCGCTAGGCATGTCCAAGCCATAAAGCTTGTCTTTGGGTCCTAAAAACACCAACTCCCGAGACCCCCAGATGCTGACGATCCGGGGAGTCGACGGTCTCGCTGCCCATGCCCTCAAAGTGCCTGGTTGAGACTTCTAGGCAGACGCTCCGGTCAATCCGCAGCGTTAGAGGTCCAGACGAATTAGCTCTCTAAGTGCCTGTCGTCGGCTCCGGTCGGTTGGCTTTTGATCGAGCAGCCTCTCGTCTGGACCTTGCCGCGGGTGGCTCGAAAGAGGAACGTGCACGAGATTCCAACCAGGAGTGCCCCCGCGTCCCTATCCAGCGACAAAGGAGGAACTGATGACGGTGATCATCGGGATCGACCCGCACAAGGCATCCCACACGGCCGTGGCCATCGGCGGTGACGAACAGAAGCTGGCCGAGATCAAGGTCCGCGCCACCTGCGAGCAGCTTGTGAAGTTGTTGGCCTGGGCGGCGCCTCTCGGTGAGCGAACCTGGGCGGTCGAGTCGGCCGGTGGGCTCGGTTACCTGTTGTCCCAGCAGTTGGTTGGAGCCGGCGAGCAGGTGCTCGATGTGCCGGCCACCCTGGCCTCGAGGGTACGGGTGCTCGGCACCGGAAAGTCCAACAAGAACGACCCGAACGATGCCCTGTCGGTAGCCATTGCCGCTTTGCGGTCGCCGGGGCTTCGGTCCGTTGAACCGGCAGATCACGTCGAGGTGCTGCGCCTATTGGCCAAACGGAACCATGAGATCGGGAGACTGCGCAACATCGTCGTCTCCCGGCTCCACGCTGCCCTGGCCAATCTCTCACCAGGCGGAATTTCCAAGGAACTCAACGCATCTGACGCCATGCAGCTGCTCAATGGCCTCGAGCCGATCACCCCGGTGGAGCGGACCCTCTATGGGCTGGCCCACGAGCTGCTCGACGATGTAGAGCGACTCGATGTGCAGCTGAAGGAGCCACATAGGCGTATCAGGGCAGCGGTCAAAGTTTCGGGGACATCGCTGACGGACATCTACGGCGTCGGCCCCATTCTGGCCTGGGCGTTGATCGGTTACACCGGCGATGTCCGTCGGTTCGCCAACCGGGACCAGTTCGCTTCTTACGCCGGAGTGGCTCCCGTCGAGCACTCCTCCGGGGGCAGGGTCTTTCACCGGCTCAGTCGCCGGGGCAACCGTCAGCTCAATCACGCCATCCATATGGTGGCGATCTGCCAGATAGGCCAGAAGAGCTCAGAGGGCCGCGCCTACTTCGAACGGAAGGTGGCCGATGGCAAGACCAAACGGGAAGCCATCCGGTCACTGAAGCGGCAGGTCAGCAACGCCGTCTATCGGCAGTTCCTGATCGACGCACAGAAGTAAGGGTCTGGGAGGACAAGCGGGAACGACTCGTAGCCTGCGTGACCGGCTCTGCACCCTGGCGGCCGGCTCTTCGGCGAAGTCACTCCCGGACCCACCAAACCTTAGGCACTCGACGCCCCTCGACGGCGGCTGATTCGTCGCGCCTGGACTGCCTCGAAATTGCCCCCTTGACTCAAAGCGGATTCGGTCAGCGACGGCCGATAACGCCCGGCCTGATCCGGCGTTGTGGGGCAGGGGCAGCATCACCGTCGATAACCTTGTGGGCATGAAGGTTGACGATTACGACAGTCTGATCTTGTTCGTTGGTGATCTCAGCAAGGCGAAGGCGTTCTACGCAGGTTCGCTCGGACTCCCAGTGCGTTTTGAAGATGACATCATCGTCGTCGTGGGGGGTCCTACGGGGCAGATCGTTCTGCATCGCAACGATCGTGGGCATGACGAGCGAGGCATATTTCCTGCGGGCACCGAGGCCGGAGCGGCATCCATTCGCTTCAAGGTGGAGGACCCGGACGCCTGGGAGAAAGAGGCGAAACGAACTGGTGTGCCTGTCCTTTGGCCAACCCAGGAGGCGACCTGGGGACGGTTTCTCGTGGTGGCAGATCCAGATGGTCGACCAGTTGCCTTGGCCAAGATGAACCCTCGCTGAGCTAACCGTGGCTCCATACGCCATAGACCCGGCGGTCAGGGCGACCAGGTATGCCCAGTGCTGTCAGGCAAAGCAACGACGGCGATTCCCTCCTCCTGGCACATGTCGAGAAGGTGCGGGTCAGCCGAGGCAAGCTGAGCGCTCGTCACTTGTGCTGACACGGCCGCAACGCAGTCGGCGAGGCTCACGGCTCGGCTCTTGCGGTGGTGGTGACGGGCGCGAAGCAGGCCGGCCTGCGTAGCCACCCCAAGGTCGACCGAGATCGGAGGCGTCAGACTGAGCTGAGCCAGATCCAGCACCGCCCCGTCTTCCTCGGCTCCCAAGATTCGAACCAGATGATCGAGTACCTCGGAGACTCCCAGCGCGGTAAGCGCCACGTCCTCCTCGGACTCAACCAGATGCTGGACCAGAGGAGCAGCTGGTTCATCTCTGAACAGTGCCAAGACAGCGAAGGAATCGAGAACAATCACCGCCGGCGTTCTCGGGCCGACTCGTCAATCCTCGACTGCTGTCGGATTCGATCGCTGCTCAAACCGCGTCGGTACTTCCCCCGGAGCTCGCCGACGGGCTCTTCGGGAAGGGGACGAAGCACCACGCGGTCGCCGAGATCGACCACTACAACTCGATCGGCGTTCCATCGGGCCCGGGCCTCTGCTGGGATCGAAACCTGTCCGTTGGTCGAGACTTTCATCACGTAGTTAGCCGTCACTGGGTTTCCTCGGTCATTGTATGAATATGTACTTTCATACTATACCAGTTGGCCGTCAGGGGCGCCCTCGAAGTGCCGGTAGAGGGCAGGCAATAAGCGCCATCGACCCGGCGGTCGGGGAAACCCGCTTGTCCGTACTCTGCGGCTGAATTAGGACCTTCAACCGGCCATACCGACGCCTCCGACTGCCGGGGACTGGTGAAGGCAGTCAGACAGCTGCGTGGCCTCGGCGGAGTCCCAGGTCCTCGTCTCAATCGTCGTGACATACAAGCCGTTGAAGCTGCCCGGGCGTCGCACCGGGGCTGAGGCACTAATGAAATCGGATGCGTGCTCGCACCTCCTCACGGCTGAGTTGGCCTCAGTCGCTGAAACACCTTTGTTGAATATGACCTGAACCTGCCAAGGAGGGCCGCACTGACCGGCACAGGTTTGTCCGGCTATTTGCGAGGTGGGGGACCAGACGAGCACACCAGCGGTAACAGCTACCAACCCAAGAACAGCGACCAAAATCCCCACTTTCAGGACTCTCCGCACGCCATAAGCATCCCACGGTCATCCCCGAGACAGCCAGCAGCTATCTACACACCGACATATGCCGGGCCGCCTCACGGCGATGGCGTCCCGCTGAACCGGCGTTTAGAGACGCCCCTTCACTAGAAAGGAGGCCGCAACCTCTGATGAACTTTCCACGAACGCAGGGGCGGTCGCATTCATGGGCGGACCGATTCTCATCTATGTGGGATTTCTCTGGACTCAGACGGGCGCTGACAAGTGAACCAGGCGTTTGGCCGACTAACGCAGAAGAACCCGAAGCAATCAGACAGGATGGTCAGCATCGGCAGAAGGCAGCGCCCGGTCCCTGAGAGAGAGCCATATCCGAGGTGCTCGTCGATGGAAGGGTATATCCGGTGTTGAGGGACGCCATCAGGGCCATAGGGTGGGAGCGTGAGCAGAGGCATTGTGTCGCCGGAGACCCTGCTTGATCAGCTCCGGGAGGAGCTGGAGCTGGTCGCAGCGTCAAGCCAGGCTCAGCTTGCTTGGTGCGAGAGCCACCGAAGGCCGGTCGATGAATTTCATCAGTCGTTCAGGCAGATCACATTCACTCACCGACCACGGATCCGGGAGGCTGGGCTGTTATCACCTCAGGCTGACGACGCGATTGATGAGTTGATCGCCCAGTTCGACAAAATGTGGGATGAGTCCCAGAAGTGCCCTCCGGGAAAGGCGATCGTCTGGCAGTCAGAAGGGCTCGATGGACTTGAGTGGGAGGCTGCACGCAGGAAGGCCCAGCTCGCACTCGACATGCTTTGAGGCCATGCCGGGCTTCGAGTCCACGGGTGTCATCAAAGTGTCGGTCGGCAAAGTTCGATAACGCCCCGCTGCCGGTGTCAGGTGGCAGGAACACGTATGGACTCAATAGTCCGGTGGGATGACCAGACCAGTGCTTGCCAATGGGATTTCCGAAGCCCCGTCCTCCTGACAGCAGATGCGTGCAGACCGTCATGTCCACTTGGGCGTCGACAGGACACTGGATTGCGCAGGACAGATGGCGGGGCATACATGTTCCCGTATTCAACTTCGAATATGGCCTGGTCGCCGCACCGGCGTTGACCTTCGGCCGCCAGCTCCAGAGGACCGTCGGTCCTTTGCCAGAACGCTCGTGGCAGGCTCCAATGCTCGGGGTAATGAGGAGCCGTTCGGTCGAGGTACTGCCTTGCGTGAGCCATCGATGCGTCAATTGACCGCAGCTTTTCCCTGTAAGCCTCCTCGGACTCGTCGACCACGGTCTGACACTACGCCGCCGTGTACGGTCCTAGCCGCTGATATCCGGCGATGGGGGCAGGCATCAAGCCGAGTCACTGGCATGATGGTTCTCCATGGATAAGGCACCGGGGGGCCATTGCAGGTCTGTCCATTTGGACAACGTCGTTGAAGTACCAGGCGGCGTCGTCGGAACGGACCCCTTTCGCCGCTGGGGCCCTGCTGTCCGCTGGACCTCTGTCGTGATCCTTGTCCCCATCTTCGGAGCCAACTGGCGCCCATTCAACAAACGGGACGTTGTCGTCACCGATTTCGGTAGAACCCACGAGATGTACCGGGAAGGACCGTTCACGTCCAGCGGTGCCCAACGTCGGCAACAGACGATTGTTCGGGAAATCACTTCCGATGGGCTGGCTGCATTTCTGCGGCGGTGCCAGATCGAGGAATCGACCATTGGTCCCGTTACTGCATCGAGTGGTCGACCATCATGGACGCAGGAGGTCACTGCCTCATTGGGCCTCTGGTGGGACCGCCTCAGGGGAAGTCGATAATGGTCATCGACCCGGCGTTGAGGGTCAGTCGGAGATTGATTCGCTGACTTTCCGGGTAAGGGACCGAGCATGAGCGGCATCGTGGGCGTGGTGATCGTGATAGCCGCCTTTCTAGCCACCTTCGCCTTCAAGCAGGGTGTTCAGACCCATGCCAGGCGGAAGCATCGCGGCGGTGACTAGGACCATGTTCGCTAGCTCCAACATTTATGCCAACCCGGTTTCCGAAACACTGATCGTGGTGGGATTCGCCATCATCATCACCATGGCAGTAATGGTCCGAATCCGGAATCGCAATCGGCCGCAGTAACCGCCGCTGACCCGGTGATCTCTGGGGCACGGCCAGCCCAGACGGGCAACCTACTGGCAGGTGAGAGAAGATGTTCCTGTGGATGAAGACGAAGCCCGGCAGTTCGCACGCCAGCGGCTCGACAGCCTCCGCGCGGTGCCGTACGACGAGCTTGTGGCCAAGTATTTCCACCGGCCACAACACGAGCAGGTCACGTCCCCATCGGGCGTGAAGTATGACCTTTCGATTGAGAGTTTCTCGGACGACCCTGAAACCCGGAAACTGCGGGTGCTGGTGGTCGTGGATGACTCCAATCGGGGATTCCGACGGGTGCCCTCCGGGTCTTTTTTCATCGCCTCCGACGGCTCGTTTGCCGGGGAATGAAGTTCTAGTCGTAACTGCCCCACCCACTCGGTGGTCAGGGGCACCGATGGTTGACGGAGAGTTTGACTCGAACCACGCTCCGTGATCATTCACCCGCACCTAGATAACGAGGGGTTCACCACCACCGATCCTTTGACGGCGGCGGTTGCCCGAGTCTGACGAATCCATCAAACTCGGGTAGATCATCGGTCGAATCCTTAGCGAGGGGGCAGGTACGAAATGGAATCCCGGAAGCGTATTTGGCGGCACCGCACATCCTCGGAAAGGCTCGCGGCGTTTCCGACGCTTCTGCCGTTCGTTACGATCATGGTCATTGGAATGCTCGTCGTGGCGTCGCTCAGCCTTGGATTGAGCGGCTCCGTTGCCGGCGCATCGGATAGTACCCCGGCATCGACTGGATTGAGCTCGAACAACATCTCCAGTTTGGCGCCGCAGTGGGCCCTGACCCAAGGCCATTCCAGCCGATCCGCACCGATCAGCGTCGATGGTCTGATCATCTTCACCTGTAGTGAGGGAGTGTGCGCTGAGAGGAATGGGGCGGTGGTGTGGACCAACAAATCGTTCAGTGTGGACCCCGCCAGCACTATCACGATTAGTGGCGCCGACGGCTACGACTGGGGTACCTCCTCCGGCCCCCAGACGTCGGTCGGAGCGTTCAACCTGAAGACAGGAGCGACCGTGTGGATGTCCACACTGTCGACCTACGAGGTACAGAGCCCGGTAGTGGTCGGCGACGGATTGGCTGTCGTCGGCGACTACGAAGGAAACCTGTTGGCGCTGAACGCCACCACTGGCAAGCTGGTCTGGGAGACCAATGTGAGCGGTACCGAGCCTCTTGACGTGACGCCGGTCTTCAGTGGCGACCAGATTTTCGAGGCCACGGGGGCTTCGGTTGATGTGTTGGATGCCAGCAGCGGAGATATCGCCTGGGAAGACGGTAGTCCGACAGTCTCGAACATCAGCGCGGTGGTTCCCCATGACGGATCCCTTTACGCACTGGGATCGGACAGCGCCGGAGCGAACATCGCCGTATTTCCTCAAGCCGGGTGCGGATCTTCGGCGTGCTCTCCGACAAAAACGTTAAGTATCGGTTCCGGTTACAACGCGAATATCGATTCGATCCAGTTCGCTGGCAACTACGCCATTGTTGTATCTGTAGGCAATCTCTACGTGGTGAATGCCGCTACGTTCGATCAGGTGTGGAACAACATCCCCAAGGGATACGGGAGTGGCGATACCGGCGTCAGCGTGGTCTCCAACGACCTGCTCATCGTGGGCGACGGAGACCTTCTGTCGGCCTACAAGGTGGCTGGCTGCGGATCCGCCTACTGCCAGCCCGTCTGGAGCAAACGGCTTAGCCTTGCCACGAATGCGCAAATAGGCACTCCGACCGTGACCGGGAATACGCTCTACGTTGGAACCAGCGACGCTCTGTACCGTTTTGGGATTGGAGCAGGTTCCTTTGTCGGTCCTGGGGCACCGGCCCAGCTCGTTCCGAGCGCCTCCCCGGACGGAGCGTTCGTGGACTACTCATTCCAGGTCCCGGTTCCAACCGCGGTAACCCCTGGCAACTACCCCATCTTTGGTTGGGTCATCGAGTCGACAACCGGCCAATACCAGGTCGCCGGCGACACGAATCAGGAGTTTTTCCAGCTGAAGGTTCCGGCAGGGACGGCACCGAACTTCATCCGGAGAGCGTTTACGGTCGGCGGACTGGGTCATTCGTCAGCTCCTTCGACCACCATCGTGCAGGAGCCTCCGGCCACCGCGGTCGTCAAGAGCGAAACGAATTCGATCTCATTCGGCCTCCCCGGTGGGGTCACCAGCGGCGCCGCACTCGTTGCCGTCGTTGGCGCCGGCACCGGTTTGAGCGGAGATTCCGTGTCCTCTATCAGCGGTGGCGGCGTGACGTGGACCCGGGCCGCCAGGTTGGCAAGCGATGTTGGAGATCAGGAGGTCTGGTACGGCCTGGATTCCACCGGGTCGGCGACGAACAGCTCTGTCGTTGTGACGATGGCCTCTGAGACAAACACGCTAGGCGGAATGGTTTGGCAGTTGGTCGGCGTCGCCACCACTGGAGCCCTCGACGCCACCGGAACCCAGTCCGGCCAGACCAGCACCATGACTGCACCTTCGATGACGACCTCAGGAGGTGGTGATCTGGTAGGAGTGGCATTCCGATCACAACACGCACTGACGTCTTGTCAGTCCTCTCTTCCCGACGGTTGGACAGACCCCGAAGGGTCCGCACCCCAGTACTTCAATGTGCTCGGTTACGAAATCGGGGCAGCGAAGGGATCCTTTTCTTCAGCATGCACTCAGGTATCAGCCGGAACGTGGGCAGCAGTCGGTCTCGCGCTTAAGCCCACCCCGGCCCTATCGAAATCGTGACACCCATATACGCGGTAATGGCAATGCGACTCTCAACCACCGAGCGTCTCAAGACACTCTCTGGCCGCCGATGTACCGGTCGGCCACACTTGATGACCAGCGCTATCCCGGCGGCATGGGGCAGGTGGACGACCGGGCCAGTATCACCACTCCACAACAATCGACCCGGCTGCCTTGTCCTGCCAAGTCTGATTCCGGGGATCCCATAGTGGCCACAGCAGGCCGAGGTAAACCACGAATATGAGGGGTTGGTCCACGCTCACCACCGGGTGATGATGGGACGACCAGCCCAAGGGTGCGCTCCATTCGATAAGAAGCAGAACGGTGCCTATTAGTTGGTACAGAACAAAGGCCGTCAGCGCCCGCCGCCATGCTTCAAGGCGGGTGACATCTTGTCCTGTCGAACCCTTTATCGCCCTGATGTGGAGCGCACGCATGCCGAACGTCTGGCCAGTTTGACCAATCAGGGTCGCTCCGTAGAGAAGCGGGAGGACGGACCCCAGCATGTACCCGATCAATCTACCGATTGACCCCTGATGACAAAGCTCAATGAGCAAGAATCCGGGAAGGCCAGCGATGACCCCATCCAGGAGGTAAGCGCCGACTCGGGCCCACCAACCGGCGAGGGGTCGATTCGTCGCATTTGGCTTCGCCTCAACCGCCAAATGTTCTTCCGCCATGTCGGGAGCGTACCCAACCGGCTCGTTTTCCACACGCCCTCATGTGCCGGTCAGCCAGGGTCAATAACCGCCACCGGGCCGATGGTACGGGGCACCCCCCGATTTACTCCGACGCTCGACGTGCTCGGCCAGTACACCTGGCGGATGGAGCACTTGCGATCGAGGAGGCAGGCGCTCTACCGTCACCGTCTATGAGCGGGATCTACGAGCGATACCGGCGCGTCACAGGTGATTTCACAGCTCGTGTCCGCGCTGTACCTGTGAGCGCCTGGGATAATCCGTCGCCCTGTGAAGGCTGGACAGCTCGTGATGTGGTCGGTCATCTGACTAACTGGATTCCCGGATTCTTCGGCGCCCATGGCCTGGAGTTTCCACGGGTGCCGTCGGTCCAGGATGATCCAGTTGCCGCGTGGGAGACGGTACAGGCGACGCTCGCCCAAGCACTCGCTGACCCGGTGCTCGCCGCAAGGACCGTCGAGACCCCATTCAGCACACAGTCACTAGCTGAGACCGTCGACATGATCGTTACCGGGGACGTGTTTACACATACCTGGGATCTCGCCCGCGCAACCGGACAGGACGAGACGCTCGACCCAGAGCAGCTTCAACGAATGATCGCAGGCATAGGAGCGATGCCGGAGGAGGCCCTGCGGGCTGACGGCATGTTCGGTCCACCGATCGAAGTCTCCGCTGAAGCAGATGACCAGACCAAACTCCTTGCCTATTTCGGTCGGCGGGCGTAGCTGCGACCCGGTGATCTGGGACACCCACCGGTCCATCGCATTAACCAGTTTGTGGTCCTTGTGAACCATTCACTAAGGCCGTCACTTCGATATGCACGGCTTTGCCCACCAATGCGCTTGCGCCAGTGTGAACCGGAACTACGAGCGCACCCTGACCGCTTGGAAGAGAGATCGTCATGGACGTGACTATGTAGGTCGTACCAGAAGCTGTGTTGGTCCCAACGGCGAAGGAGGCCGAGCCGCCTCGCTGCAAGCTGAGTGGGTGAGGACCAGGATCGGGGTGCTCGTAATCGGGACCGTCACTGACACTGATCGAGAGCGGCTGACTCCTACCCTGCAACGTATGTCCAGTGGCTTCAACAATACGGGGGTAGCCCTCGATCGAGCACCTCAGTCCGTTATTGGCCACCTCGATGATCAAATACGGCTGACTTGCCTCGCCCCCGCCAGAGGTCACCCGGGATGCCAGTTGTGAGCCAGAGCATGTTCTGCCCGAAATTAAATCCACAGATGACTTCGTGGTCGGCGGTGTCTCAAAACCAGGATCACTGAAATGAGTCTCTCCGCCGACATCTGGTGGGAGCGTGGTGGTCGGGGCAGAACCGGCTACGTACGGTGCGGTAGGTCGGGCGGTGGGCGTGCTGGTGCAGCCAGCCAGGCCGATACAGACCGTCACCGCCGCCACCACCACCGCCTGGTGCCTCATCTGCCCATCATGGCGGGTTTCTGGCTCGTCTGCTCTTGACCGGTTCGTCCTTCTCCAGGGTGCCTGGTAGGCCACGGAATCGATAACCGCTGCCGACACGGTGGTCGGCAATTCCTCCCACCCCACATGCTTCATGCGGAGTCCCGTAATACCCCTGAAGGCCAAGTCGCGAGCCGAGACGAGACACCCGGGTCTAAGCTCGCGACGAGAAGAAGGGGTTCAATGAGGCGCATTTCCGGTCGACTTGGCGTGCTTGCGAGCACGGGGTTAGTCCTTGCGACCATCTTCGCCCTCCCGGTTGGAGCATCGACAAGCTCGGCGACGACCGTCGAGACAGCCCACGCCGTCTCGGACTTGACCGGCGTTAAGTCGCTAGCCAGCGACGGCCACGAGGGTTACTGCGGAGTACTCGGCTCCGGCAAGGTCGACTGCTGGGGGAACGGGGACATTGGGCAACTTGGTAACGGGAAATTCTACTGACACCGGCGACCTTGGCTCTGACACACCTGTCTCCGTGAGGGGGGTGGGCGGCACCGGCCTGCTGAGTGGCGTGGCCAGCCTCAGTGACAATGGCGGTAACGCTGGGGGTGCAGGCTACTGCGCCCTGCTCACCTCGACCGAAGTCGATTGTTGGGGGAACGGACACTCGGCGCCGGCAACAGTGTCTGGTCTTGGCGGCACGGGTCGGTTGAGTGGCGTGGCCCGACTCATCGGCTTCGGCAACGGCTACTGCGCTCTCCTCACCTCAGCCAAAGTCGATTGCTGGGGCGACGGCCAGGACGGTGAACTCGGCAACGGGTCCTTCAACTACAGCGCTACTGTGCCGGTTGCCGTCGTAGGAATCAGTGGCACGGGCACACTGTCCAGCGTGGTCGGCGTAGTCAGCGACGTTCAACTTGGGGAAGAACCCAGCGTCTGTGCCGATCTGAGCACGGGCAAGGTCGACTGTTGGGGCTACGGCGCTTTCGGTGAACTCGGAAACGGAACCTTCTACACCCAAAGTCCCTATGGTTCAGCCGTTCCCGTGGCAGTCGACGGGCTCAGCGACGTGGCCAGCCTCATCGGTAGACCTGACGGCAGCTACTGTGCCGTGCTCACTTCCGCCAACGTCTATTGCTGGGGGGATGGTTACTCCGGACAGCTGGGGAACGGTACGTTCTATACCTCTGGCAATGAAGGTTCCGCGGTTCCGGTGGCCGTCAAGGGCATGGGCGGAACCGGCACTTTGACGGACGTGTCAAGCCTCGGTGGAGAAGGTCAAAACGGCGGTTACTGTGCCATCCTCACCTCCCGGCAGGTGGACTGCTGGGGCAATGGCGCCAGCGGTGCCCTGGGCGACAAGAAGTTCTACGCGGGTAGCCCGTCCGGTTCCGCGGTCCCTGTAGAGGTAGTGGCGTTGACCGGAACCGGCAGGCTGGGCAGTGTGAAGGACCTCGCTGATGCCGACGACAACAGCTACTGTGCCAGGCTCTCTTCTGCCAGGGTGGATTGTTGGGGGTTTGGGCAGTTTGGCGAGATGGGAAACGGCAAGTTTTATGAAAATAACGACGAGGGCTCTGATATCCCTGTCTCCGTGAAGGGTATCGATGGAGCTGGAACTCTCGGAAGTGTGTCCAGTCTCACCAGCGACGGAACTGCAAGCTACTGTGCAATCGTCGGCGCAGGGCGGGTTGCCTGCTGGGGCTGGGGAGCTGCAGGCCAGATAGGCGACGGGTCCTTCTACAACGCTTACCCCAATGGGATCGACGTCCCCATGGCTGTGCTTTCGTAAGCACCCCCGCCGCCCGAATCTGGCGGTCGGTGGCACCCTTAGGCATCCCCCGGACCCGGCGATCGGGGACCCTTAGGCATGGAATGCAGCCGATGAAACCATGGCATCGACCTGGGCAACGAGTTGTGTGAGATCCGGTCCCCGGAGGCATGCAAGCATCGTAAAGAAGTTGCCTTGAGCCAAACTCCCTACCACCAGAGATACCGTCTCTTGGGCACCGAAGTCCTTGCACTCGCCTGGCTTGCTGACTAATTCACGAGCAGGTCGTCCACTAACTGTGACGGATCGTCCAGCGTATTCAGTTCCTAGCACCCCGGCTGTGGCCCACTGGATCCAAACGCCCTTTGCACCAAGCTGACGTTCCGCCGATCCCTGGCAGTTCGTCGCGCTCGGTTTACAGGGATTACTCCATGCCTGATTGCTGAGGATGACGAGGTTGGTCGACTCACTGGTACCGGCATGCGAGATAGTGGCAACCCAAGAAGTCGGATGCGTGAATGTGACCACGTCCGATGTGTACCGAGAAGTCGGTATCGAGGTGCTGACCTTGCCGTGAGCACTTTCGGTGGCACAGCCTGATAGGAGCAATAGGGTGAGGACCGTTAACATTGCCAAGCCGACCTTTGGCCGCACCTCAGCAGCTTAGGAGCATCAGCAGCTGCCGTACCGCAGACGCTCCCACACATACGCCAGCCTGTCGTTGGCAGGGATAAGCGCCTCCCACCCGGTGTTCGGGGTCACTGTCCCAACTGGTTGGCTGCTCGGCAGAAAGATCAAATATGACCGCTTACAGTTTGGATCGGACCAAGAACCTCTTTCCCATTGACTGTTGATTCGAAGGCAGCCGCTGTTGCTGCCTTGCTATAGCTTCCAAATTCGCAGCTAATTCCGTATACCGCGGGGCTGGTGGATTTGGCCCCCGATGTAAGACCCACATCATGGGCACCGTCGGTGACTGCTACGACAACGCCCCGATGGAGTCGTTCTGGGGGTCCATGCGGATTGAGCTCCTCAACCGACGATCATGGCCGACCGTGCTCGAACTCTCGAGTGCCATGGCCGACTACATCGACAACTTCTACAACCCCACCCGACGCCACAGTTCCCTCAAATATCTGACCCCGAACGAATACGAAGTCCTACACTCAAGAGAAACCCAGACCGAATTCTCATAAGAAGCGGTCCACTCGATGGGGTCAACCCCATTTGGAGCGGACGACGGGATTCGAACCCGCGACCCTCACCTTGGCAAGGTGATGCTCTACCAACTGAGCCACGTCCGCGTAAGGCCAACACCCTAGCAGCAGACGACCATGTCCTCCGGTGCCCCACTCCGGTTACGAAAGCCGTTCCGTACCCCTTACGCAGGGAGTTCGGCGTGCCACCAGGGGACCGGTCGACCCCGAAGGTTGGCCTCGGCCACCAGCTCACCCAGGGACTCCTCCATGCCCCGGGCGATCACCGCCACATCGGGTACCAGGTCCCAGCACCCCTGCACCCCGACGTACATGGAGTCGAGGTAGGAGAACACCGTGATGTTGACGCCCACCCCCTCCACGATCGGGCCCAGTGGGTACATGGCCACCATCCGGGCGCCCGCCAGGTACAGCGGGAACTGCGGCCCCGGCACGTTGGACACGATGAGATTGAACAGCGGCGCCACGTGATCGAAGAGCCGCAGATTGGTGACGAGTCGGGACAGCCGGGTGGCCACCGCCGGGAACGTGGATTGGGCCCAGCCGGCGAACAGGTCCGATCCGATCTCCTGACCCTGTTGCTTGGCCGAGGCCATCCCGTCCCGGATGTACCGGTGGCGGGTGGCGGCCTCTTCGACGCCATCGGCCAGCGAGACCAGGACGGCAGAGATCCGGTTGCCCAGCGACTCCCGCTCCTCTTCCACTCGCACCGACACCGGCACCATGGCCACCAACGAGCCGTCAGGTTGCTCATCCCGCCCGGCGAAGAACCGGCGCATGGCCCCCGAGGTCACCGTCAGCACCACGTCGTTGGCCGTCCCGCCGAGCCTCTCCCGCACCCGGGCCACGTCAGCCAGCGGTAGCTCGGCGAAGGCCACCCGACGGTGAGCAGAGATCGAGCGGTTGATCGACGTCCGGGGAGCCTCGAACGGCGCCGGTGGCAGCGCACCTTGGACCTCGCGGTTCCGGTTGCCCAGACCCCGGAGCGTCTGCACCGTCCGGCTCACTGTGCGCACCAACTCCTCGGCCGCACCGGGCAAGGATCCCAACACGTCCCGCCACTGCTCGACCTCCCCCGGAAGGGGATCGGGGGTCCATCGGGGGTCACGCCGATCCTTGGCATCCCGCGGGTCGGGCTGACCCGACCTTCCGTCACCTTCACTGCCGGCCGGGCTCCGCTCTCGCCGTCCCTGCCTGAACAGGGGGCGGGGCGAGGGGTCCGGCGACAGGTCGAAGAATGCCGCCATCACCTCGGCTCCGGAAACCCCGTCGATGATGGCGTGGTGCACCTTGGGCACCAGGGCCAGGCGCCCGCCTTCCAGCCCTTCGACCACATGGAACTCCCACAACGGCCGGCGCCGGTCGAGAGGTCTCGAGGCCAGGTCCGCCACCAGAGCGGTCAGCTCCTCCTGCCCACCAGGAGCGGGAAGGCTGACCCGGCGCACGTGGTATTCCAGGTCGAAGTCGGGATCGTCGACCAGGGCGGCATGCTGCAACCCGAACGGCACCTCGACCATCCGCTTCCGGAACGGAGGCACCAGATGCAGCCGCTCGGCCACCAGGTCGAGGATCCGGTGGAAGTCCACTTCCCCGGTCGCACCCTCGGTATCGAAGATCAGTGCCCCCAGGATGTGCAGGTGGGTCGTGGGCGACTCCAGCGAGATGAAGGCCCCGTCCAAACCGGTAAGTCGGTCCATCACCCCCTACCGGCCCGTCGATCCGAAGCCGCCTAGCCCCCGCTCGCTCTCCCCCAGCTCCTCCACCTCCACGAAGGTGGCCGACTCGACCCGTTGGATCACCAGCTGGGCGATTCGGTCGCCCCGGTGCACGTCGTAGGGGGTCTCGCCGTCGGTGTTGACCAACAGCACCGCCAGCTCGTCGCGATACCCGGAGTCGATGAGGCCCGGCGTGTTGAGACAGGTCACGCCGTGCCGCAGGGCCAGGCCACTCCTCGGTTGGACGAAGCCGGCATACCCCTCCGGAATGGCCAGGGCCACCCCGGTGGGAACCAGGGCACGCCCCCCGTTGGGCGCCAGCGTCACGTCGATGCGGGCCACCAGGTCCGCTCCGGCATCTCCCGCCCGGGCGTAGGACGGAACCGGCAGACCGGGGTCCAACCTGACCACCGGAACCGGTAGCGACCCGCGCCCATCGGGGGTCAGATGACCCCGCTGCGCCTGGACTGCTTCAACCCCGGGGCCTGATGCCGCCACGTGCTACCTCCACCTCTCCGGGGGGTGACGCTATCGCTCCGCTCCCTACCCTGCCGACAGGCCCTCCACCCCCCGGACCGCCTTGACCCGGGCCCAGCGCCACCACGCCCGATGGTCCCATCTGACGGTTCGTCACCTCGGAGGGCCGGTCCCCGTCGGTGCCGCCGTCTACGTGCCGCGGCGTCACCGGCGTGCGGTAGCGTCACCGGCGTGCTGGTGTGGATGGATCTGGAGATGACCGGGCTCGACGTGTCGTCCGACGTCATCGTCGAGGTGGCCACCCTGGTCACCGACGACGACCTGAACATCGTGGCCGAGGGCCCGGACCTGGTGGTTTCCACCTCCCCCGACAAGCTGGCCGGCATGGACGAGTTCGTGAGGTCCATGCACACCAAGAGCGGGCTGCTGACCGAGATCGCCGCCTCCACCGTCACCCTGGAGGAGGCCGGGGCGGCCACCCTGGAGTTCATCAAGGCCCAGGTGCCCAACCCACGGACCGTGCCGCTGGCCGGTAACTCCATCGGGACGGACCGACGCTTCCTCGCCGCCCAGCTGCCCGAGGTCGAGGAGTACCTCCACTACCGTTCGGTGGATGTCTCCACCCTCAAGGAGCTGGCCAAGCGGTGGTATCCCGAGGTCATGAAGGGCGCCCCGCAAAAGGCCGGCGGCCACCGGGCCATGGACGACATCCGCGAGAGCGTGGCCGAGCTGGCCTACTACCGCGCCACCATCTTCCGGCCATCCACCGAGGGCGCAGCCGGCACCCCTGCCGGGGGCCGGTAGTGGACGAGGCCGTGCCCGAACAGCCGACCGAGGCCCCACCGGTACCCACCCGGGCCGAGGTCGTGGCCACCCTCACCGCTCCGGGCCAGCCCTTCGAGATGGTCGACCTGACCATCAGGGGCATCCCCACCCGCACCTGGAAGACCGCCCCGGCCACCCTGCGCAGCGTCCTCGAGCTCTCCTCCCTCCACGGCGATCAGGACTTCCTGGTCTACGAGGACGAGCGGATCACCTTCGCCGAGCATTTCGCCGCGGTGACCACCCTGGCCCACGCCATGGTCGATCAGTTCGGGATCGTCAAAGGGGACCGGGTGGCCATCGCCATGCGCAACCTGCCCGAGTGGGTCATGGCCTTCTGGGCTTCCATCTCGATAGGTGCGGTGGTGGTCCCCCTCAATGCCTGGTGGACCGGACCGGAGCTGGCCTACGGCCTGAGCGACTCCGGAGCGGCGCTGGCCTTCGTGGACCAGGAGCGCCAGCGCCGGATCGAGCCCCACCTCGACGACACCCCCGCCCTCCGGGCCATGGTGGTGTGCAGCGAGGATCCCGACCCGTCCGGTGGCCGACGGGTGGCTGAGGGATCCACCGTCGAGCGCACCGGCTCACCCCCGTTGCCGGTGGTCCCCTTCGCCGAGCTGATCGGGTCACCCGTGGAAGGTGCCACGCTCCCCGACGTGGAGATCGATCCCGATGACGACGCCACCATCTTCTACACCTCGGGCACCACCGGGCGACCCAAGGGGGCGGTCGGCACCCACCGCAACAGCGCCTCCAACCTGATGAACCTGTTCTTCGTGTCCACGGTGGGGAACCTGCGTCGTGGCCCTGCGCCCGCCGGCGAGCCCTCCGGGACCCAGAACGCCAACCTGTTGTCGGTCCCCCTGTTCCACGCCACCGGCTGCCATGCCCTGCTGGTGACCAATACCGCGGCGGGCGGGAAGCTGGTCATGATGCACCACTTCGACCCCGAGCGGGCCCTGGAGCTCATCGAACGGGAGCGGATCACCATCTTCGGTGGGGTGCCGGCCATGGTCATGCAGGTGCTCGACTCCCCCAACTTCGACAAGCGGGACACCTCGTCGGTCAAGTCCATCTCCTACGGCGGCGCCCCTTGCCCGCCCGACCTGGTGCGCCGGATCAAGCAGCACTTTCCGGGTGGAGCCCCGGGCAACGGCTACGGGCTGACGGAAACCTCGGCCATGACCACCATGAACGCCGGCGACGACTACGTGCGCAAGCCGGACAGTGTGGGCCCACCGGCTCCGGTGTGCGACGTGGCTGTGGTGCCTGAGGAGTACACCGGGCTCGAGCCGCCCGCCGACCAGGCTCCGGACCCTGAGCGGACCGGCGAACTGTGGATCAAGGGCCCCAACGTGGTGCGTGGCTACTGGAACCGCCCCGAGGAGACCGAGGTCACCTTCACCCGCGGGTGGCTGCACACCGGTGATGTGGCCCGCATCGACGAGGAGGGGTTCGTCCACATCGTGGACCGGGCCAAGGACATGATCATCCGGGGTGGCGAGAACGTCTACTGCGTCGAGGTGGAGGCCGCCCTGTTCGAGCATCCCGCCGTGGCCGACTGCGCGGTCATCGGTGTGCCCCATCCGGTCCTCGGCGAGGAGGTCGGGGCGGTAGTGGTGCTCCGGCCCGGCCACGACGTGGGCGCCGATGAGTTGGCCCGCTTCGTCAAGGAACGACTGGCCGCCTTCAACGTGCCGTCCCGGTTCTGGTTCCGTAGCGAGGAGTTGCCTCGCAACCCGGCCGGCAAGGTGCTCAAGCGCCAGCTGCGCACCGAGCTGCTCGGACCGCCGCCCGGTTGATCAGCTACCGGCGTAGGCCCAACCGCTCCCGGGTGGCCACCACGTCGGCCTCCATCTGGACGATGAGGTCGTCGACGCTGTCGAAGGCCACCTCGTCGCGGAGGTGGGCCACGAACGACACCTGGGCCCGCTCGCCGTAGAGGTCCCCGGAGAAGTCGAGCAGGAACGCCTCCACCAGCAGATCGCCGTCGGAGCCGTAGAAGGTCGGCCTCCGCCCCACCGACACCGCGGCCGGGTGGACCGATCCGTCCGGCCGCCCGTACCAGCCGGCATAGATCCCGACGGCCGGCAGGCAGATGCTCTCGGGCACCGTCACGTTGGCCGTGGGGAAGCCCAGCTCGGTGCCGCCACGCTGGTCGCCGTGGGCCACCGTGCCCCGTACCTGGTGGGGCCGGCCCAACAGCACGGCAGCCTCTTCCACCCGCCCGTCACCGACCAGCTTGCGGATGCGGGTCGACGATATGGGTTCGAGGTCGGACCCGATGGGGCCAGGGTCGGCCTCCAACAGGACCCCCTCGACGGCGAACCCGGCCGTCGAGCCCATCTCCCGCAGCAGGGCCACGTTGCCCTTGCGACCGTGGCCGAAGTGGAAGTCCTCCCCCACCACCACCAGGCGGGCATCGAGCCCCTCGACCAGCATCACCTCCACGAAATCCTCCGCCGTCTCGTTGGCCCGCTCCTCGTCGAAGTGGACCACCACCGTCCGGTCCACCCCGGCCGCCTCCAGCAGCTCGAGCTTCTGGTCGAGATCGCAGAGGAGCTTGGGCGCCGACTCCGGGCGCACCACCGTGGCCGGGTGACGGTCGAAGGTCACCACCACGGTCGCCAGCCCACTCTCACGGGCCCGGGCCCCGAGCTCGGCCAGCAGAGCCCGGTGGCCGAGATGCACGCCGTCGTAGGCCCCGATGGTCACGGCACTCCCTCCGACGGGCGGGGTGCTCGTCGAGGCCTCCGTCACGATCTCCATCACCGTGGAAGGTTACCTTCGGCCCTCATCCGGCGGATTCCAATACCACCGAAGGACGGATCCGATCCGTGTCGGTGGACTCGTACACCGCCAGAAGCCGGTGGCCGTCGTCGACCAGGCCCCACGGACCGTCGCCGGTCACCCCGAGGGGGATCCGGTCCAGGGCCAGGCCCCGGGCTACCAGGGTCTGCACCTCGGCCGGCACCACCACCTGGTCGAGGTCCCGGAGGGCCTGGGCCGGCGTGAGGATGACCGCCGGCGTCAGCTCATCCACCGGGCGGGCCTCTTCGGTGGTGAACGAACCGATCCGGGTGCGCCGCAGGTCAGCCAGGTGGGCTCCCCCACCCAGCCGGGTGCCCAGGTCGGCGGCCAGCACCCGCACGTAGGTCCCCGACGAGCACTCCACCTCGATCCGGAACGACCCCGGGACCGATCCGTGTTCCACCTCGAACCGGTGGACGGTCACCGGACGGGCCGCCCGCTCGACCTCGATGCCGGCCCGGGCCAGGTTGTGGAGGCGCTGACCCCCGACCTTGACCGCCGACACCATGGGGGGGATCTGCTCGATGGGCCCGGTCAGCCCGACGGCCGCCGCCCGCACGTCGGCCAGCGAGACCCCGCCCATGTCCCAGGTTCCGGTGACCTCGCCGGAGGCATCGAGGGTGGAGGTGGCGGTGCCCAGGATCACCTCGGCCTGATAGGTCTTGGGCAGGGCAGTGAGGAAGCGGAGCAGGCGGGTGGCCCGACCCAGGCCCACCAGCAGCACCCCGGTGGCATCGGGGTCCAGGGTCCCGGCGTGGCCCACCCGGCGCTGACCGTAGATCCGGCGGCACCGTGCCACCACGTCGTGCGAGGTCCAGCCGGCCTCCTTGTCCACCACGGCCACGCCGGTGACCAGGTCCGTCTGGGCCTTGCTCACGGCGACGCTTCCGGATCGGGGCCATCCGGTTCCCCGGTGCCCTGCTCCTCCTCAGCGGCCCGGATCCGGCGCAGGGCCTCTTCCACCCGGCCCCCCTCCACCACAGCCGGATCGACCGTGAACTCCAGCAGGGGCGTGCGCTTCATCCGGGTCTGGCGACTCACTGCGCTCTGTAGCTGGGCCCGGCGCTCGGCCAGAGCATCGTCGGCGTCCTCGGAGAGCGAGCTCAGATAGACCGTGGCGTGGCGCAGGTCCGGCGCGGTGTCGACCGAGGTCACCGTGACCAGGCGCAGGCGCTCGTCGGCGTCGGCCAGACGCTCGAGCTCCTCGGCCAGCACCTGGCGCAGGACCTGGTTGACCCGGAGGGACCTCGGATACGGGGCCGCTCCCCGATTGTCATGCCGACGACCTGACACGACACCTCCACTCCGACGACCCTGGGCCTGCCGCTCCCGCCGAGCGGCCACAGCCACTAGGTGCGGGGGATCTCCCGCTCGTCGTAGGTCTCGATGATGTCGCCCTCTTTCAGATCCTGGTAGTCCGAGAGCCCTATCCCGCACTCGAACCCGGCCTGCACCTCGCGGGCGTCATCCTTGAATCGGCGCAGTGAGGTGATGGCACCCTTCCAGATGACCGTGCCCTCCCGCAGGAACCGGACCTTCGACCCCCGGGTGATGACTCCCTCCCGGACGTAGCAACCGGCGATGGCCCCGATGCGGGGCACCCGGAAGACCTGACGGACCTCCGCCTCGCCCGTGACGATCTCCTCGTAGACCGGCGACAACAGGCCGAGCATGGCGGCCTCGAGGTCCTCCAGCAGCTTGTAGATGATCTCGTACAGCCGGATCTCGACACCGGCCTTGGCCGCCATCTCCCGGGCCCGACGATCCGGGCGGACGTTGAAGCCGATGATGGCCGCCGACGACGCCTGGGCCAGCTCGACGTCGGACTCGGTTATCCCGCCCACGCCGCGGTGCACGAAGCTGAGCTTCACGTCCTCGCGCTCCAACTTGCGCAGGCTGTCAGTCACCGCCTCCAGCGAACCCCGCACATCGGCCTTCAGAATGAGGTTGAGAGTGGCCGTCTCCCCCCGCTGGATCTGCTCGAAGAGGTCCTCCAGCTTGGCCCCGCCCAGGGCCGAAGTGGCTGCCGGCACATGGCCGGCCACCCGGTAGCGGTGGGCCCGGGCCTCGCCGATGGTGCGGGCCTGGGCCAGCTCCGGGGTCACCCGGAGTTGGTCGCCCGCCTCAGGAGGCTCGGAGAAGCCCAACACCTGAACGGGAGTGGAAGGCGGGGCTTCTTTGATCTGCTCGCCGTGATCGTCGACCAGGGCCTTGACCTTGCCCCAGGCCGCACCGGCCACGATGGGGTCGCCGACCCGGAGGGTGCCGCGCTCCACGATGACCGAGGCCACCGGGCCCCGGCCGATCTCCAGCTCGGCCTCGAGGACCACGCCCTGGGCCCGACCCTCGGGACTGGCCACCAGCTCCTCGACTTCGGCCACCAGGACGATCTGCTCCAACAGGTCGTCGATGCCCAGATTCTGCAGGGCGGAGACCTCGACGGTGATGGTGTCGCCACCCCACGCCTCCGGGACCAGGCCGTACTCCGAGAGCTGCTGGAGCACCCGGTTGGGATCGGCCTCTTCCCGGTCGATCTTGTTGACGGCCACCACGATGGGCACGTCGGCGGCCTTGGCATGGTCGATGGCCTCGACGGTCTGGGGCATGACCCCGTCGTCGGCCGCCACCACCAGGACCACGATGTCGGTGACGTCGGCCCCCCGGGCCCGCATGGCGGTGAAGGCCTCGTGGCCCGGCGTGTCGATGAAGGTGATCGGATGGTCGTGCCACTCGACCTGGTAGGCGCCGATGTGCTGGGTGATGCCTCCGGCCTCGCCGGCCACCACATTGGCCGAACGGATCCGGTCGAGCAGCAGGGTCTTGCCGTGGTCGACGTGGCCCATGACCGTCACGACCGGGGGCCGGGGCCGCAGATCGGCCTCGTCCTCTTCATCCTCGTCGTCGTCGAAGTACTTGGCCAACAACTCGGCCTCGCGCTCCTCACCGGGGTCGACCAGTCGCACGTCGGCGCCCAGCTCCGCGGCGAACAGCTCGATCATGTCGTCGCCCAGGGACTGGGTGGCGGTGACCATCTCCCCCTGTAGGAGGAGGAACCGGATCACGTCACCGGCTGAGCGGTTGAGCTTGGGCCCCAGGTCGCGTGCGGTCGACCCGCGTTCGATGATGACCTCGGTGTCCGGCACCGGAGCGGTCGACGGGGTGTAGGCGGTCAGCTGGGTCGGCTCGAGCTCCTCGAGGTTGCGACGACGCCGACGGGGCCGGCGCTGGTTGGGACGGCCACGACCGACACCCGGACCACCCCGACCGCCGGGGCCACCTCCGGGCCCACCGGGTCCGCCACCCGGGCCGCCGCCGGGACGGCCGCCGTACCCTCCACTGGATCCACCTCCGGGGCGGGTCCCGAAGCCTCCGCCTCCCGAGCCACCCGGTCCTCCGGGACGTCCGCTCGGGCCCCCGGGTCGCGTTCCGGAGCTCGGAGCACCCGAACGACCGGCGTACCCGCTGGAGCCTCCGGGGCGCGCCCCGCCCTGGGGCGAGGGCCGCCGGCCCCCGGTACCGGGGGGCGGCGGGATGGGCTTGCCCGAGATCGAACGGGGCGGCCCGCCCGGCGGGGGCGGGATGGGTCGTCCCGAGGCGCTGGTCGGGGCGTGGGCCGGGGCCGACGGGGGCGTGGGCGGCCCTCCGCCCGGCTGGGCCGGAGCGGCCGGGCGCGCTGCTCCCGGGGCCTGCGGCCGGGGAGCGGTGGGAGGCGGGTGCCGACGATGCGGCGGCCGCGGCAGGTCGTGGGGCCGCCGGGGCCGAAGGTGCGGCGGGGGCGGATGGGGCCGGAGCAGAAGCAGCCGGGGCCGTGGCGGCGGGTGCGGCCGGTGCCGGCGTGGTCGGGGTCGCAGGTGCGGCCGGGGCCGCCGGGGCCGGCGGTGCGGTCGTCGCCGCTGCTGCGGCCGGAGCGGCCGGTGTAGCCGGGGCCGGCGCCACCGGGGCTCGGACCATGCCCGGGGCGGCCGCGGCCGGCTGCTCGGAGGCCGGGCGGCTGGTGATCAGCCGGGCACCCGAGCGCTTCACCGGGGCCGGCGATGGGGAGCTCGCCGGAGCGGAGCCGCCTACCCCGCTCTCATCGGGACCCGACGGTCCGCCGTCGCCCAGGTCAGGAGCGGGCCGACCGGCGGTGGCCGGTGCGGCCGGTGCGGCCTTTTTGGCCGCCGCGGCCTTCTTGGCCGGGGCAGCGGGCTCTTCGGGCTGCACCGGGCGGCGGAGCCCCTCGCGGTCGGCCTTCCGTCGGGCGCGGTCCGCTTGGGCATCCTCGATGGAGGACGAGTGGCTCTTGACGCCCATCCCCAGGGACAGGCACAGATCGAGCGCCTCTTTGTTGGTCAGGCCAAGCTCATGAGCGAGCTCGTAGACCCGGATCTTCTTCGGCAACGGCTGTTACTGCCCTTCCTTCACGTCGTACGTGCCGATACGCACATACGACCCTCTATCCTCGCACATCACGGAGCTGTCCCAACCGAGCCCTGCCGCACCGCCCCCGGCGACAGGTTCTGCTGGGCGTGCAGCTCCGACCTCAAACGTTCCACTGGTGCGCTCCCGACCTCGCACCGCAGGGCCCGGCCGAACGCGCCGCGCTTGGCGGCCCGGTCGACACAACTGGCTGAGTCCCTGCACAACCACGCTCCCCGCCCTGGCAGTGTACGGCCTACGGCCAGCCGACCATCACCTAGGCGGACCACCCGGACCATCTCGTCGGCCGGGCGGCTGGCCCGGCAGCCGATGCATGTCCGTATCGGCGCTATGCCGGAGCCTCCCCGGCCGTGTCCCCCCCGGAAACCTCGGCCGGGACCGCCGCGGAGTCCTGCTCTCCGGAATCCGGGGCGTCCGCCTGGTCCTCGCCCGCGGTGGCCTCCGGGGCGGGAACCCCGCCCTCGGAGCCGTCGGTGGCACCGTCTGCCCCCTCGCCGACGGCCGACTCACCGGCCTCGGCCCCTTGGGACCACTCGGTGGCGGACAGCGCCGTGCCACCCCCGGCCGGCTGCCAGACCATCTCACCGGCCTCGTTCTCGATCCACTCGCCCTCGGCCCACTCCTCGCCGGCGTAGCCCGACTCCTCGTCGGCCAGCTGGGTCTCGCTCTTGATGTCGATCCGCCACCCGGTAAGCCGGGCGGCCAGCCGGGCGTTCTGCCCTTCCTTGCCGATGGCCAGTGAGAGCTGGTAGTCGCTCACGATCACCGTGGCCGTGCCGGTGTCGTCGTCCAAACGGACCTCACGCACCCGGGCCGGGGCCAGGGCCGACTGGATGAGCTCGACCGGATCGTCGGAGAACGGCACCACGTCGACCCGCTCGCCCCGCAGCTCGTTGGTGACCATGCGCACCCTGGAGCCGCGCGCCCCCACGCAGGCACCCACCGGGTCCACGTTGGGATCGTTGGACCACACCGCGATCTTGGTGCGGTGACCGGGCTCGCGGGCCGCGGCCTTGATCTCCACCGCGCCCGAGGAGATCTCGGGGACCTCCAACTCGAACAACCTCTTGATCAGCCCCGGATGGCTGCGGCTGACCACGATCTGGGGGCCCTTGGTGGTCTTGCGGACCTCGACGATGTAGGCCTTGAGCCGGGCGCCGTGCTCGTAGCGCTCGTAGGAGACCTGCTCCGCCTGGGGCAGGAGAGCCTCGACCTTGCCCAGGTCGAGCAGGGTGTAGCGGTTGTCGGTCTGTTGCACGATGCCGGTGACGATGTCGCCCTCCCGCCCGGCGTACTCCTCGTACTTGAGGTCCCGCTCCACCTCCCGGATGCGCTGCAGGATGACCTGCTTGGCGGTCTGGGCGGCGATGCGGCCGAAGTCGTCCGGGGTGTCGTCCCACTCGCGGATGACATTGCCGTCCTCGTCCAGCTCCTGCCCGTAGACCCGGATCTCGCCCGACTCGGGGTCGATGGTGACCACCGCCTCCTCGGCGGCGTCGGGTCGACGCTTGTACGCGGCCACCAGGGCGTTGGCCAGGGCGTCCAACAGGGTCTCCACGGAGATCCCCTTGTCCCTGGCGATCTGGCCCAGGGCATCGAGGAATTCGAAGTTCGGCTTGCTCATGGGTTGACGACCTGCTTCCTCTTGTCCGTGGTCTTCGGCTGCACGGACCTGGTCGTGCGGTTCGATGGTGAGGTCTTGGCCTGGCCCCGCGGCTCGGGTCCCCAGACGAAGACCGTGCGGGCCCGGTCGATGTCGGCATAGGCCAGCCGTCGGCTGCCCGGGTCTTCCCCCTCGACGTCCAACTCGAAGCCCTCGGCGTCGGCGGACACCAGTCGGCCGCGCAGCCGCCGTTCCCCGGGCACCTGGGGACGGGTCTTGATCGAGACGGTCTCCCCGACCGCCCGGGTGAAGTGGTCCGGGGTACGCAGGGTACGCTCCACGCCCGGGCTCGATACCTCGAGCGAGTAGCGACCGGGGATGGGGTCGAGTTCATCCAGTACCGCCGACACCGCCCGGTTGGCCTCGGTCAGAGCCTCGAGATCGACCCCACCGGGTCGGTCCACGGTGACCAGGAGCACCCCGGACCGCAATTCCACGTCGACCAACTCCAGGTCGGCGGCGTTGACCACCGGTTGGAGGACGGCCATGAGCTCCTCGGCCATGTGCGCTGCCTCCTTTCTGGTGTCGTACCGTCGATGGAGGTGAACCCGGTGTGGATCCACCCACTGCTACCTGCTCTGCACCCTCCATCGAAGCGTTCCGGACCAAAACAAAAGCGTGGGCTGTCCGCCCACGCTTCTAGCAGCGTCACCTCACTCCAACCGAACGGCAGACCTGAAAGTATAGCAGCGCGGGCCTGAACCTGTGAACGCCTTGACGTGCGGATTCGGCCCCAAATCCCTGTGGACAACCATCGGGGGACCGCCGGGCGCCCGATGCCCCAGCCGGCCGGGTTCCGACCCGGCCCGGCCTCCCGCTCCACTCCCCATGGGTGCGAACCCCGGAGTCGTCACACTCTCCCGAGCAGTTCCTCCACCGGGCTGTCCAGGGCCAGCTCCCGTTCCTCGCCGGTGGCACGACGACGCCACTCGACGATCCCCCTGGCCACTCCCTTGGCCCCCACCACCAGGCGCACCGGGAGGCCCATCAGATCGGCGTCGGCGAACTTGACCCCCGGAGACACGTCGCGGTCGTCGTAGAGGATGTCGATCCCGGCGTCGACGAACCGTCGGTGGAGGTGGTCCGCCGCCTCGGCCACCTCGGGGGAACGGCCGCCGCCCAGGGCCAGCAGGTGGACCGGGTACGGAGCGGCTTCTACGGGCCAGGCCAGGCCCCGGTCATCGTGGTGCTCCTCGGCCACCACTGCCAGCAGCCGGCTGACGCCCATCCCGTAGCAGCCCATCGAGAACGGGGCCTCGTCCCCGTCCTCGGTCACGAAGGTCGAGCCCGGCATGACCTCGGAGTACTTCCGACCCAGCTGGAAGGTGTGGGCCGCCTCCACCGAACGGACCAACTCCAGGGACCCGCCGCAGTGCGGGCAGGCGTCGCCCTCCACCACCTCGGCGAACGAGCCCCACTCGTCCACGGAGAAGTCCCGCCCGAGCACCGCTCCGCTCAGGTGGTGGTCGGTGCGCCCTGCGCCCACGATCCAGGGGCCGGGTCGGGCCACCCCGAGGTCCGCCACCACCCGCAGCCCGAGGTCGTGCTGGCCGACCGGACCGATGTACCCCTTGACCAGCGAGGGATACCCGTCGAACTCGGCGTCCTCGAACAGCCGCCAACCCGCCGGCAGCCGGGCCTCCCGGTCGCCGGGGACCAGCAGGAGAGCGGGCTGGCCCAGGTGGTCGAAGACCGCCATGCTCTTGAGCAGGTCGGAGGCCACCACCCCGTCATCGGAGAAGAAGTCGACCACGTCGGCGATCCCCGGCCGGTCCGGGGTGTGGTGCTCGGCCACGGGCCCGGCCACGGCGTCGGAGGCCGTCGAACCTCCGGCCGGGTGGTCGGCGTCGGGGACGGAGCGGGTGGCGGCCTCGACGTTGGCGGCGTACCCACAGGAGGGGCAGGAGACGAAGTGGTCCTCCCCCACCGGGGAGGGCACCATGAACTCGTGGTTGACCTCGCCGCCCATGGCCCCCGAGGCCGCCTCCACCGGCACCACCCCGAGCTCCAGGCGCCCGAAGATCTTGAGGTAGGCGTCGAACACCTTCTGATACGAGACCCGCAGGGCCTCGGGGCCCACGTCGAACGAGTAGGCGTCGGCCATGATCAGCTCGCGGGTGCGCAGCAGCCCGAACCGGGGGCGGGCCTCGTCACGGAATTTGACCTGGATCTGGTAGACGCTGAGGGGAAGCTGCCGGTAGGAGTCCACCTCGGCGCCCACCGTCACCGTGGCCACCTCCTCGTGGGTCGGACCCAGCACGAAGGTCCCGCCCCGGGCCTCCACGGTCATGGCCGGCAAGGAGTCGCTGCCGAAGAGGGCGGCCCGGCCCGACTGCTCCCACAGCTCGATGGGGTGGAGGGCCGGCAGCAGCAGCTCCTGGCAGCCGGCGGCGTCGAGCTCCTGTCTGATCACCTGCTCCACCTGGTGGAGCACCCGCAGACCCAGCGGTAGGTAGGTGTACACCCCCGACGCCACTCTCCGGATGTACCCGGCCCGGATCAGCAGCTGATGGCTGGCCACCTCGGCGTCGGCCGGCGCCTCACGCAGGGTGCGGACCAGGAGGCGGGTCATACGCATGGCCGGCGATGCTACCCGCCGGTCGGTCGCTCACGTGGAAGCGGCCGGGCCTGCGCCCGCGGCAGATAGAGCGGCCCTACGAGGCTTCTTGCGCTCCCGGGCCGTACCGCTTGCGGATCAGGTCCACCTTGGTCTCCGAGGCGTTGGCGTCCTCACCCTTGGCGTCGATCAGGGCCCGGCGATCGGCTTCCGCTTCGGCTTCGGCGCCGGAGTCGGCCGCGGCCAACCGGGCTTCGACCCCTTCGGCCACCAGCTTCTCCGCCTCGGCCACCAGAGCGTCCACCATCTCGTCCTCGGGCACCACCCGGACGATCTTCCCCTTGATGAACAGGTGCCCCCGTTTGCGGCCGGCGGCGATGCCCAGGTCGGCCTCGCGCGCCTCGCCCGGACCGTTGACCACGCAGCCCATCACCGCCACCTGGATGGGGAGGTTGCGGTCCTCCAAGGCCGCTTGGGCCGCCTTGGCCACGGCGATGACATCGATCTCGGCCCGGCCGCAGCTGGGGCAGGCGATCAGGTCCAGCCCCTTGCGCTCCCGCAGTCCCAGGGCCTCCAGCAGCTGCCGGCCGGCCCGGGCCTCTTCCACCGGGTCGGCGGTCAACGAGTAGCGGATGGTGTCCCCGATCCCCTCGGCCAACAAGGTGGCGATCCCCGCCGTGCCCTTGAGCAGGCCGGCTGGAGGCGGCCCGGCCTCGGTCACCCCCAGGTGCAGCGGGTGGTCGAACGTCTCCGAGGCCAGCCGGTACGACTCGATCATCAGCGGGACCGAGGAGGCCTTCACCGAGATCTTGACGTCGTCGAAGCCCACCTCGGAGAAGAAGGCCAGCTCCATTCGGGCCGACTCCACCAGGGCCTCGGGGGTGGCCCCGCCGAAGCGCTTGTACAGGTCGGGGTGGAGCGAGCCGGCGTTGACCCCGATGCGGATGGGCACGCCCCGGTCCTTGGCCTCGGCTGCCACCTGCTTGATCTCGGCCTCCTTGCGGAGGTTGCCCGGGTTGAGGCGAAGGCCCTGCACCCCGGCTTCCAGAGCGGCCAGCGCCATCTCGTGGTGGAAGTGGATGTCGGCGATGATCGGGACCGGCGACCGGGGCACGATCCGGGCCAGGCCCTCGGCCGCGGCCTCCTCGTTGCAGGTGCACCGCACCAGGTCGGCGCCGGCCGCCGCCAAGGCGTAGATCTGGGTCAGGGTCGCTTCGGCGTCGGCGGTCTTGGTGGTGGTCATCGACTGCACGGTGACCGGGGCCCCGCCCCCCACGGGCACGCCGCCCACATTGATCCGGCGGGTGGGCCGGCGCTCGGTCATGGTCCAGGCCGTTCGTCCCATGACCCCATGCTAGGGCGGAAGCGGTTCTGACCGGCTTTCGGCGCGGAGCCCGGTCCCCTTGGTGGCGCCCCGGCCCCGGCCGGCGCTCAACCGAAGGGGTTGCCGATGGGGTGGAGGATGTCGGTCACCAGGGCCGGCAGGATGAGCACGGCCAAAAAGGCGATGAACAGCCAGGTGAAGGGCATCAGCTTGGCCACGTCGGCGTGGTACATGACCTTGCGGCGACCGGTGCGGATCTTCTCGTAGACGGCGATGGCCACGTGCCCACCGTCCAGCGGCAGCATGGGGAAGAGGTTGAAGATCCCGAAGAAGATGTTGATGACCACCAGGAAGGACAGGAACTCCGCCAGTCCGGCGTGGACGGCGTCGTCGGCGGTCTGGACCACCCCCACGGTGGACAGCGGACGGGTTCCGTCCACCTCGGACTGGTGTGCAGCCCTGGCACTGGTGGCGTTGTCGAACCCCTGGGCGATCTCGTGGGGGGTGAAGAAGTGGGCGAATCCGGTGATCGACCCCCAGGCGATGTGGCCGAAGGTGGAGCCGGCCGAGGAGACCGAGGTGAGCGCGCCGATGGTCTGCACCGGCGACTGCAGGCTCACCCCGATGACGCCGAATGGTGCCGTGCCCTTGGGCGTGGTGGCCCCGGCTTCGTGCACGGTGCGGCCGTCGACCGGGGTCACCGTGAGGGTCTGGTCCCGCCCGTTGCGGTCCACCACCACGGTGAGCGGCACCCCGGGGTGCTTCTGGATGACCGAGGTCAGATTGTCCACGTTGCCCCCGATGGGCTTCCCGTCGATCGACACCAGCACGTCGCCGGCCCGCAGGCCGGCCACGGCGGCCGGGCCCGGCTTCCCGCCCAGGGCCACCACCCCCTGAATCTGCACCTGGTTGTCGTTGGGCGTCCCGACCAGCGCGAACAGGGCCACCAGGAGCACGAAGGCCATGATGAAGTGCATGGCCGACCCGGCCACCGCCACCAGCAGTCGCGAGTGGAACGGCTTGTCCCGGTAGAGGCGCCCCTCGTCGGCCGGGTCCACCTCCTCCAGGTTGGTCATCCCCGGGATCTTCACGTACCCCCCGAGGGGGAGGGCCTTGATCCCGTACTCGGTCTCCCCCCGTCGGAAGGACCACAGCCGGGGCCCGAAGCCCACGAAGTACTCGGTGACCTTCATGCCGGAATGCTTGGCGGCCAGAAAGTGGCCCAGTTCGTGGATCATCACGATGACGATGATGGAGACCACCACCACCAACAGGTCGACGGCCCCGGCCGCCACCGCCAGCACCACGATCACGGCGATGGCCCCGAGGAGCTCGGCCACCATCCTCTGGGTGGACTTGGCCTGGCGTACCGGAGGGGGCGGCCCCGGATCGAAGGGGAGCTGGTCCGGGGCCCGGGTGGCCATGGCGCTCATGCCGCCGCCTCCCGCCCGGTGACCACAACCTCTGCCGAGCGCCGGGCCGCAGCGTCGGCCTCGAGGACCTCGCCTACCTGCCGCTCCCGCTCCACCCCGGGGGCCGAGGGCACCGTCCCGGCCTGCGGGTCGTAGCGGTCGAGGGTGCCCTCCACCACATCGGCGATGGCGCTCCACGGGATCCGGCCGGCCAGAAAGGCCGCCACCGCCACCTCGTTGGCGGCGTTGAGCCAGGCCGGGGCCAGGTCGCCGGCCCGGCCGGCCCGGTAGGCCAGGTCCAGGCAGCGGAACAGGGCCCGTTCGGGCTGCTCGAACTGGAGCAGGGACAGCGTCGACCAGTCGATGGCGCCGAAGGCGGTCGGGAGTCGCTCCGGAAAGGCCAGGGCGTAGCCGATGGGAAGGCGCATGTCCGGCATGGACAGCTGGGCCATCACCGCCCCGTCGGTGAACTCCACCATGGAGTGCACCACGGACTGGGGGTGGACCACCACGTCGATGGCGTCATAGGGGATGCCGAACAGCTCGTGGGCCTCGATGACCTCGAGGCCCTTGTTCATCAGCGTGGAGGAGTCCACGGTGATCTTCGGGCCCATGGACCAGGTCGGATGGACCAGGGCCTCTTCGACCCCCACCGAGGCCAGCTCCTCGCGGCTACGGCCCCGGAACGGGCCGCCCGAGGCCGTCAGCAGCAGCCGTCTCACCTCGGCCCGGCCTCCGGCCCGCAGGCACTGATGCACCGCGCAGTGCTCGGAGTCCACCGGGATGATCAGGGCCCCCGGGGTTCGGCGGGCCCGCTGCACCACCGGGGCCCCGGCGATGATCGACTCCTTGTTGGCCAACGCCAACCGCCGGCCGGCCTCCAGGGCGGCCATGGTCACCGTCAGGCCGGCGAACCCCACCACCCCGTTGACCGCCACCTGGGCCAAGGTGGCGATGGCGGCCAGGCCCTCGGTCCCCACCACGACCTCGATGCCGGGTGGGAGCGTGCGGGCCAGCTCACCGGCCAGGGCCGGATCGCCGATGGCCACGACCTGCGGACGGTACCGGCGGGCCTGGGCGGCCAGCATCTCCACCGAGCGGTAGGCCCCCAGGGCCACGACCTCGAACCGCCCGTGGCTGGCATCGACCACCTCGAGGGCCTGGGTGCCGATGGAGCCGGTCGACCCCACCAGGCTCACCGTCACCTGGTCGTCATGGTCAGGGCCGGGGCCGTGGGCCTGGCCGGCCATGTCACCGGATGGGCGGCCAGACCCTGGCGGACCGGTAGGTCGGGGCCCGCTGGCCGAGATGTCCATACCTCTAGCCTGCCCGAAACTCAGGCCAGGTTCAGGGCGCGGACCAGGTAGTAGGTGGCAGGGAGCACGAACAACAGGGCGTCGACCCGATCGAGGACCCCCCCGTGGCCCGGGAGCAGGGTGCCCATGTCCTTCAACCGGAGGTCCCGCTTCAGCAGGGACTCGCACAGGTCGCCGATGGGGGCCACCACGGCCACCACCACGCCCAGGACCGCGGCGTTGGACGGTGTCCAGGGGTGGATCTGCCCCACGATCACGGTGGAGGCCAGGATGGAGAAGAGGGCACCCCCGATGAGCCCCTCCCAGGTCTTGTTGGGGCTGATGTTGGGGGCCAGAGCGTGGCGACCCATGCCTCCCCCGATGACCAGCGCCCCCACGTCGTTGGCCACCGTGGCGATGATGGCCCCCAGGAGGAAGGCGATCCCGTGGCGGTCGGGGAACATCGACGGCGACAGCAGCAGGCCGGCATAGCCGCCGAGGAGCGACACCCAGCCCACGGTCAGCAGGGTGGCGGCTGTTCCGGCCACCGGGGAGCCGCGCTCGATCCCGAACAGGTACCAGATGAGGGTGAAGGCGGTGATCAGGACCAGGATCAGCGGGATGGCGGCGATGCCCTTGTTGTAGGCCCCCACCATCAGCGAGATGGTCCCCACCAGCCCCAGCAGTGTGGCCGGGTGGTACCCGGCCCGCCGGAGCACCCCGAAGCTCTCACCGGCGGCGAAGGTGATCACGATGAGGCACAGGGCCAGGGAGGTGACCGTTCCCAGCTTGAAGGCCACCAGGGCGATGACGGCCACGGCGATCCCGGTTCCCACCCGGATGCCGATCCCGCCGCCGCCGGCCTGGCGGGGCGACGAGCGCTTGCTGCCATCCGGGGCCGACTCGGTGCGGACGGATCGACGGGGAGGCGGCCCGCCTCCCGTGGCCAGGTCGCTCTCCCCCGCCACTACGGGAGAGGGGTTGGAGACCGACCAGCGTCTCGGACGACGACGGGGCACACCCGCGGCCACCGCCGCAGTGGCGGCGATGTCCACGGTGTCGGTGCCCGCCCGGCCCCGCTCGGTGGCGGTGTCGACCGACCCCGAGGTCTCGAGGTCCTCCCGTTCGGCGCTGCGATCGGCCGCGGCCAGCGAGGCCATGCTCCCCCGCTTGCGGCCGGCTCCGGGAACATCGGTGACCGAGGCCCCCGGGGGCTCGGCGGCCAGGGGGGTGTCGGTGACCGCTTCGACGTCGTCGGGTCGCTTGGCCCGCAGGCGCGAGGGCAGCAGACCGGTGCGACGGGCCCGGGCCGCCCCGGCCGTCCCGCTGGGCCGGGCCCTCCCGATCTCTTTCAGGTCGTCGTCGTCGGCCAGTCCCGGCGTCGGTGATCGGGGTTCATCCAAAAAGCCCCGTGGGGGCTCGGCCAACCCTGCCCCGGCGCTCGACCCGGCGGCGGCCGCGACCGGCCCCGCAGTCACCGGCCCGATCCCGCTCCCCCCGGCGAACGGAGAGGCAGCAGCCTCCCGCCCGGGCTCGGTCCCAGGATCGCCGAAGGAACGGGGGTGCTCGGGCTCGACGATCCCGGCAGCGGCCACGCCGGCCCCGAAGGCAGCCACGCCGGGCCCGGGCCCCTCGGGCTCCGAGGACACCACGGCGGTGGGCTCGGTGATGGGGGCGATGGTGATCCCGTCGTCGGCCTCGTCGGCCCCGGCGGAGTGCCGGACCGGGCTGGCCGCCCCGGGCCGCACCGAGTCGAGGTCGAACTCCCACGGCCGACGGTCGGGGTCGGAGCCCTCGGTCTCGTCGAGTGATCCCAGTGCCTCCCGGTCGTCCCCGAACATGGCCGGCTCGAACTCCTCGTCGTGGGCCATCCAGTCGGTGTCCTCCTCGCGCCACGACGGTGAGGCGATCCCCGATCCGGACCCTTCGCCTCCGGTGTCACGGGCCAGGACGGCTGGGACCTGGCCGGTGGGGGGCTCGGTCCAGTGGGGCAACTCGGTGGTGGTGGCGGCGGCGCCCGGGACGGCGGTCTGACCCGGATTGACCGGCTGCACCGTCGGGGTACTGGGATCGGGGTTGGCGGGCTCCCCGGTCAGTCTGACCTGGGAGCCCCCGAGCTCGTCGTCCAGAAGGTCCGAAGCGTCTTCGGTCGGCTCGACGTGGCGGGACACCGCCGGCACGATCTGGGTGACCTCCCCGGCGGGCTCGGCACCGACGATACGGATCCGGTCGGTGATCGGGCCGGTCGTCTCGGTGCGCGTCACCGGAGGGTGCGCTCGAGTTTCCTCATCATCTCCCCGGTCAGGGACGTCATCCACGTCGGTTGTTTCCTCCCGTCGACCGGACCGAACATGGTCCGGTCATCTCTCAGATCTCGAGGAGCTCCTGCTCCTTGTGGGCCAGCAGTTTGTCTATGGCCGCCACCTGGTCGTGGGTGATCTTGTCGAGGTCCTTCTCGACCCGCTCGAGCTCGTCGGTCGAGAGGTCGCCGTCCTTCTGCATGCCGTCGAGCTCGTGTCGGGCGGCCCGGCGGGCGTTCCGAACGGCTACCCGCCCGTCCTCCGCCTTTCCCTTGACCACCTTCACCAGCTCTTTGCGACGTTGCTCGGTGGGTACCGGGAAGGACAGCCGGATCACCGTGCCGTCGCTCGACGGGGTGATGCCCAGGTCCGAGCCCTGCAGGGCCTTCTCGATGGCGGGCAACGACCCCTTGTCGTAGGGCGACACCACCAGGAGGCGGGCTTCGGGCACGCTGAAGCCGGCCATCTGGCGCAGCTCGGTCTCCGCCCCGTAGTAGTCCACCTTCAGATGTTCCACCAGGGCCGGGGTGGCCCTCCCGGTGCGCACCGACCCGAACTCGGTGAGCACGTGCTCCACCGCTTTGGTCATGTGCTCTTTGGCGTCCGCCACCACCAGGGCAATCAGATCCTCATCCATTAACGAACCAGCGTAGCCAGCAGGGTACGACCCCACCGAGCCGTGAGTGCCACCTGGGATTTCATCGGACCAGCGTTCCGATGGGTACTCCACTGAGGGCCTTGTGGATGTTGCCCGGCTCCATCAGGTCGAAGACCCGGATGGGCAGCCCGTTGTCCATGCAGAAGGTGATGGCGGTGAGGTCCATGACCCGAAGGTCCTTGGCCACCACCTCCATGAAGGAGATCTCGTCGTACCGGGTGGCGGTGGGGTCCAGTCGGGGGTCCGCCGTGTACACCCCGTCGACCCCCCCGTGGGTCCCTTTGCACAGCAGCTCCGCCTCGATCTCCGCACCGCGTAGGGCCGCCGAGGTGTCGGTGGTGAAGTAGGGATTGCCCATGCCGGCGGCGAACACCACCACCCGGCCCTTCTCCAGGTGGCGGATGGCCCGGCGGCGGATGTAGGGCTCGGCCACCTCGGCCATCTGCACCGCCGAGAGCACCCGGGTGGCCCGCCCGTGGTGCTCCAGGGCGTCCTGCAGGGCCAGGGCGTTGATGACCGTGCCCAGCATCCCCATGGTGTCCGAGGTGGCCCGGTCCATGCCGGCCCCGGCGCCGGTGGTGCCACGCCAGATGTTCCCTCCCCCGACCATCACCGCCAATTCGAGATCGGACTCGCTGAGGGTCTGGGCGATCTCGAGGGCCAGCCGCTCCACCACTGCGGCGTCGATGGTCTCGTCCGAGGCCGAAGAGGCCAAAGCCTCCCCGGACATCTTCAGGACGATGCGCCTCGGATCCCCCACCGCTGCCTCAGTCGCCGACGACGACCTGGGCGAATTGCGTCACCGTGGCCGGGCCGAGGAGCTTGGCGATGGTCTGCTTCTCATCCTTCACGTAGGGCTGGTCCAACAGGACCCGCTCCTTGTACCACCCGTTGAGGCGGCCTTCCACGATCTTGGGCAGGGCGGCATCGGGCTTGCCCTCGTTGCGGGCGATCTTCTCGACCGTCTCGCGCTCCGCCGCCACCTCCTCTTCGGGAACTTCGTCGCGGGAGATGTAGGCCGGGCGGGCGAAGGCAATGTGGGCGGCGATGTCGTGGGCCAGCTCGACGCTTCCACCTGACAGGGCCACCGCCACGGCGTTTACCCCGCGGCCGGCCTGCAGGTGCAGGTAGGAGTCGACCACCCCGTCGGCGGGGGCGGTGATCCGGACCACCCGACCGATCGAGATGTTCTCCTTGAGGGTCAGCTTCAGTCGCTCGAGGTCCTCGGTGCGCTCCTCGATGGCGCCCTCGCCCTTGGTGGCCACCAACTCGGCCAGGGCGTTGACCAGTTCCACGAACTCGTCGGACTTGGCCACGAAGTCGGTCTCGGACCGGAGCTGCACGATCGAGACGACACCGTCGGCCCGACCGATGGCCACGGCACCCTGGGACGCCTCGCGGTCGGCCCGCTTGGCCTGGCTGGCCTTGCCCTGCTCCCGCAGCCAGGTGATGGCCTTGTCCATGTCGCCGCCGTTCTCGTTGAGGGCCTCGCGGGCGTCGAGCATGCCCACACCGGTCAGTTGGCGGAGCTTCTGTACGTCTTTGGCAGTGAAGTCGGGCACGTTTACGCCTCCTCGGTGGGCGCGGTCGGGGTGGCCTCGGGGGCCGATGCAGTTGGTTCGTCAGCCGGATCGGCGGCCGGCGGGGCCGGAGCTTCCGCGGCCGGAGCCGGGGCGGGCGAGGCAGCCTCAGGGGCCGGGGCTGCGGGTGTGGCGGCCGGAGACGGAGCTTGTGCCGCCGGGGCCGGAGCCGGGGGGGCCGGTGCCTCCGGTGCGGCCGTGGCGGGTGCCTCGGCGGTGGGGGCAGCAACCTCAGGCGTGGTGGCCGCGGCGCTCTCCGCCGGGGCCTCGGTTGCGGCCGGTGCCGGGGTCGAGGCGGCCGGCGGCGGTGGGACCGGAAGCGGAGCCGGGGCCGGAGCGGCCGCCGGGGCCGGGGCTGGACGTTGCTGGGCGATGAAGCGGCCCTCCACCACGGCGTCGGCCACGACCCGGCACAGCAGGGCTCCCGAGCGGATGGCATCGTCGTTCCCCGGGATGACATGGGTGATGACGTCGGGGTCACAGTTGGTGTCGACCACCGCCACCACCGGCAACCCCAGCTTGTTGGCCTCGGTGACGGCGATGTGCTCCTTCTTCGTGTCGATGACGAAGATGGCGTCGGGCAGTCGGTCGAGGCTGCGGATCCCGCCCAGGTTCCGCTGGAGCTTCTCGAGCTCCCGGGTGTGGCGCAGGGCCTCTTTCTTCGGCATGGCGTCGAAGTCCCCGGCCTTCTGCATGGCCTCGAACTCCTTCATCCGCTTGACCCGGGTCGACACGGTCTGGAAGTTGGTCAGCATCCCGCCCAGCCACCGCTCGTTCACGTAGGGCATCCCGCAGGCGTCGGCGTAGATGGCCACCGGTCCCTGGGTCTGCTTCTTCGTGCCCACGAACAAGATGGTGCCGCCACCGGCCACCAGATCACGGATGTACCCGTAGGACTCCTCGATCCCCTTCATGGTCTGGCGCAGGTCGATCAGGTAGATCCCGTTGCGCTCACCGAGGATGAACCGGCGCATCTTGGGGTTCCATCGCCGGGTCTGATGCCCGAAGTGGACGCCCGCGCCCAGCAATTGCTTCATCGTTACTACGGCCATTGGAACTGCTCCTTCAAACGGTTGTCGTTCACCGACCACAACACCCCTGGCTGAGGGGCGACCGTGGACGCGGTCGGGTGCGTGCTAGATCCCGCATGTACGCCCCGCCGGTTGACGGGGCCAGTCCATTGTACTGCCCAGGACCGGGGCCGCTCCACTTGGGGGCCCGGACGGGCCGCCGGCCTCAGCCGGCTGTGGTGGTGGGCACCCGTTTCGAGCCCGAGGCGGCGTTGGGGCCGGCCCCTCCGGCAGCCTTGGCCGTGGGCCCCTTGCTCCTCGGTCCGGTCCCTTCGGGCCGGTCCGCCAGTTTGGCCCGGAGCTGGAGGACGGCCTTGGTGTGGATCTGGCACACCCGGGATTCGGTCACCCCGAGGATGTCCCCGATCTCCGCCAGGGTCAGGCCTTCGTAGTAGTACAGGGTGAGGACGGTCTTCTCGCGCTCGGCCATCTGGCCGACCGCCTGGATCAGCGCTTCCTTGGTCTCTTTGACCTCGAAGGTGTCCATGGGGCCGGCCGTGCTGTCGGGCAGGGTCTCACCGAGGGTGGAGCGGTCCGAACGGTCACCGCCGCGGAACACCTCGTCCAGGGCCACCACGCCGACAAAGGAGATCTTCCGCAGTGCCGTCTGGAACTCCTCGTCGGTCATCTCCAGGTCCGCGGCGACCTCGGCGTCGGTGGGGGTCCGGTGCAGGGTGGCCTCGAGCTTGGAGTACGACTGCTCCACGGCCCGGGCCTTGGCCCGCACCGACCGGGGGACCCAGTCGATGGAGCGGAGCTCGTCGATGATGGCGCCCTTGATGCGGGGGATGGCGTAGGTCTCGAACTTGATGTTCCGGAGTGGCTCGAACCGCTCGATGGCGTCGATCAGCCCGATGATCCCGTAGCTGGCCAGGTCGGCCTCGTCCACGTGGCGGGGCAGGCCGACCGACACCCGGCCGGCCACGTACTTGACCACCGGGGCGTAGTGCACGATGAGCTGGTCCCGCAGGACCCGCTCCCCGGTCTTCTTGTACTCGGCCCACACGCCGTCGATGCCGTGTCCCACTGCGTTTCTTTGCGTCGGCAATTGACCCCTTACGCCCGTGGATGCGTTCCCGAATAGACAGACAGCATGCGTTCCTTGCTCACATGAGTGTAGACCTGTGTGGTCTGCAAGCTGGCGTGACCCAGCAGTTCCTGCACCACACGGAGGTCGGCACCCCCGTCCAACAGGTGGGTGGCGAAGCTGTGGCGAAGGGCGTGAGGGTGCGTGGGGACGGGCGATCGACGGTCCAGGATGCGCCGCACGTCGCGGGGCCCCAGGCGGTTCCCCCGGCGGTTGTAGAACAGGGCCTCCGAGGGTCCCTCGGCCGGGGCCAGAGCCGATCGTGGGCCGCCCAGCCAGGCCGAGACGGCCTCGGCGGACCGCTGGTGCATGAGCACCTGGCGCTGCTTGGAGCCCTTGCCGGTGACCGTGACCACCCGGCGGGCCAGGTCCACATGGCCCACGTCGAGCCCACACAGCTCGGCCACCCGCAGGCCGCTGCCGTACAGGAGCTCCAGGATGGCGTCGTCGCGAAGATCGGCCGGGGTCCGGTCGGTGGCGGGAGCGTCGGGCCGGGGGGCCGGCTCCAGCAGCTGGGCCAGCTCGGCGTGGCCGAGGATGCGGGGCAGGCGGGAGTCGGGCGTGGGGGCGGAGAGGTGGATGGAGGGATCGGCCGTCAGCAGACCCCGCTGGACGCACCACTGGAAGTAGGACCGCAGCGACGCCGCGGTGCGGGCGATGGTGGCCCGGGAGTAGCGGCGGGTAGCCATGAAGGCCAGGTAACGCCGGAGCACGATCCGATCCACATCGGCCGGCCCCTCGGCCCCACCCCGCCCGGCCCACTCGGCGAAGTGCTCGGCGTCCGACCCGTAGGCCCGCACCGAGGCCGGGGACAGGCCGCCAACCGACCGTCGGTACGCCTCGATCTCCCACGGCACGCCTGAAAGCGTACCCGGCGGCCCGGTTCAGATCGGGTACCGCCTGCCCCGGGGGAACCGGGCAGCCCGGTCAATCCGTTCCCGTCAACAGTTCCCCGGTATACCGGCGCAGAGTCGGAGAACAGGACTATCGTCAGGCGCTAAGTAACGTTCTCGTCACAATCGGCGGGTAACGGCAACAATCATGGCCATCTCGCCAGGCCGACGAACCAGGTTCGCTTCGGTCACCGTCCAAAGGGGGAACATGTCAGATCGCATCGACCGCAGGTCGTTCTTGGCCCGGAGCGCGGTCACCGGGGTCGGCATCGCCGCCATCGGCTCGGCCGGCGGCCTGCTGGACGCCTGTAGCTCCAGTCCCTCCAGCACCTCCACCACCGGCACCGGCACCCACCCCGACGGCATCTCCACGGCCACCCCCAAGCCCGGGGGCTCGCTCATCTTCGGGGTCGACACCGAAGAAGCGGGGTTCTCGCCCACCAAAGGGACGTTCGACGAAGTGGGCCTGCTCTATGCCCGCACGGTCTTCGACCCCCTCATGATCCTCGACGACACCGGCACCCCGCAGCCCTATCTGGCCGAGTCGGTCACCCCCAACGCCGCCTACACCGAGTGGACGATCAAGCTGCGGCCCAACCTGGTCTTCCACAACGGCGCGCCGTGCAACTCCGCGGCGCTGGCCGCCAACTTCGAGGCCCAGCAGGCCGCCCTGCTGACCGGTCCGGAGTTCACCAGCTTCAGCAACATTGCCGTGACCGACCCCCTCACCGTCACGCTCACCCTCAAGTCCCCGTGGGTACCGTTCAACTACTACCTGTGCGGCGGCATCGGCGGACAGATCGCCTATGTGGCCGAACCGAATTGGCTGAAGTCCGGGAGCCAGACCAATCCCATCGGGACCGGTCCGTTCGTCTACCACGAGTGGGTCCCGAACGACCACTTCACCGCCACCAAGAACCCCCACTACTGGCGGCCCGGCCTCCCCTACCTGGACAGCATCACCTACAAACCCATCCCCGACCCCGAGTCGCTGCTGCAGACCTTCCAGTCCGGTGGCGTCGACATCATGCATACTGACACCGCCAGCGCCATCCAGACGTTGCGGAGCAACAGCTCCTATGGGTACATCGACGACACCCAGAAGGTGGCCGGCGAGCCGGACATGGGATGCCTGCTGCTCAACCTGTCCAAGGCGCCCTTCGACAACCTCAAAGTGCGCCAGGCTACGGCCTACGCCATCAGCTCGGCCCAGTACGTGGCGGTGATCGACTCCAACGTCAACCCCACCTCCAACGGGCCCTTCACCTCCACCTCCCCCTACTACAACCCCGACAGCCCCTACCCCAAGTACGACCCGGCCAAGGCCAGCCAGCTGGTCAGCGAGGTCCACTCCGAGACGGGGAAGCCGGTGGTGGTCACCCTCAACCACACCCCCGACTCCAGCACCACGAAGATCGCCGAGTACCTGCAGCAGAAGCTGCAGTCGGTGGGGATGACCGTCACTCTCGCTCCCATCGAGCAGGCCCAGCTCATCAACACCGCCCTGCTGGGCAAGTTCGAGGCCCAGGTGTGGCGGCAGTTCGGTGCCATCGACCCCGACCTCAACTACATCTTCTGGAGCCCGAGCAACATCAACTCGCTGTTCTCCATCAACATGGCCCGCAACACCGATCCGAAGATGCAGGACGCCCTGATCAAGGGACGGGAGTCCTCCACCCAGGCCGGCCGGGTGGCCGCCTACCAGCAGGTCGCCCAGCTGATGGGCGAGGACATCCCCTACATCTGGTACGACCGGACGGTATGGGCCATCGGCGCCGCACCCCAGGTGGAGAATTTGGAACAACCCGACCACTCCGGCCGGGGCCAAGGCCTTCTCGTTCTACGGCGGGGCCATCTGGCCCACCCAGATCTGGCTCAAGTCCTGACCCCGAGCGGTCGGCCTGAGCGGGAACGCCAGGCCGACCGTGCCATGATCGCGACATGAGCCGCATCCTGGTGGTCGAGGACGACGAGCGCATCCGGTCGTCCATGCGCCTGGCGCTCGAAGACGAGGGCTACTCGGTCGACGACGTGGCCAGTGGGGAAGAGGCCCTGGCCCGGTTCAATGAGGAGCACTTCGAGCTGGTGCTCATCGATCTGATGCTCCCGGGCATCGACGGGTTCGAGACGTGCCGGAATCTGCGCCGCCTCAGCACGGTGCCGGTCATCATGGTGACGGCCCGCTCCGACACCCACGACGTCGTGGCCGGGCTGGAGGCCGGGGCCGACGACTACGTGACCAAGCCCTTCGTGGCCAAGGAGCTGGCCGCCCGGATCCGGGCCCTGTTACGGCGCTCCCGGCCCGACGACGCCGGCGACTCCGTGCTCAGCTTCGGCGACGTCCAGATCGAGCCGGAGGCCGGGGTGGTCCGCCGCGACGGCGAGGAGGTCCACTGCACCCGCACCGAGTTCCGGCTGCTGTGCGAGCTGGCCGACCACCCGGGCAAGGTCCTGAGCCGCGAGCACCTCCTGGAGCGGGTGTGGGGGTACGACTACTTCGGCGACGGTCGACTGGTCGATGTCCACATCCGTCGGCTCCGCACCAAGGTGGAGCCCGATCCGGCCAATCCCCGCTTCATCCTCACCGTCCGCGGCATGGGCTACAAGCTGGCGGTCTGACCGTGGGCCCGACGGAGGCGCCGCCCGTTCCGGCTCAATCCGGTGGACCGGGAACCGAAGCTCACCGATACTGGCCCCTCCGGTCATCCCGCCGGTCCCACCGCACCCATCTGTCCGGCGGGATGGGCCTCCGGGCCCGGGTGACCACGACCTTCGCCATCGGTGCCTTGGGCCTCTCCACCATCATGGCCGGCATCACCTACTTCACCGCCCGGCAGAGCTTCCTCAACGAACGCCAGACCACCGATCAACGCCAGGCCTTCGCCAACGCCTCCCTGGTCCAGGACACCCTGCGGTCACCGGGCATCGATGTCGACCAGCTGCTGGAGCAGGCCGACACCCTGCCCGGCTCACGTTCGGTGCTGCTCACCGGGGGTCAGTGGTACGCCACCTCCATCTCGGTGGGCAAGAACGCCATCCCGGCTGACGAGCGCTCCCTGGTCCTGGCCGGCACCCCGGCCACCCAGCTGTTCTCCCTGAGCGGTACGCCCCAGCTGGTCATCGGGGTGCCGTTGCCGGCCGTGCATGCGGCCTACTACGAGGTCTTCTCCCTGGACGAACTGGAAGGGACCCTGCGCACCCTGGCCTTCGCTCTGGCCGCCGCGGCCCTGGTCACCACGTTGGCCGGCGCCGCCGTGGGCCGTTGGGCCAGTGGCCGGGCCCTCCGACCTCTGGCCGGGGTCACCGAGGCCGCCGTGGCCATCGCCGGCGGGCAGCTGGACACCCGGGTGGAGGCCGGAGACGACGTCGACCTCCAGGAGCTGGCCTCGGCCTTCAACCAGATGACCGCCAACCTCCAGGACCGGATCGAACGGGAGGCCCGGTTCACCTCGGACGTGAGCCATGAGCTGCGGTCACCGCTCACCACCCTTTCGGCCACGGTGGGGGTGCTCGAGGCCCATCGCCACGAACTCGACCCCCGGGCCCGGAGTGCGCTGGACCTGCTGGACGGAGATCTCCAACGGTTCACCCGGATGGTCGACGACCTGTTGGAGATCTCCCGCTTCGACGCCGGGTCGGCCGAGCTCTCGCTCGACGAGGTGGACCCCGGAGAGCTGGTGCGCCAGGCCGTGACGTCCTCGGCCACCCACGGCGCCGGAGGGCGGACCGCGGTCATCGTTCCGGTGGAGGTGGCCGCCGATGTCGACGGTTTGCGGCTGGGCGTCGACAAGCGCCGTTTCGAGCGGGTGATGGCCAACCTCTTCGAGAACGCCTCGCTGTATGCCGGTGGGGTGACCAGGGTGGCCGTCGAGCGCCATCCGGCGGCCAACGGGTCCGACGCCACCGGCACCGTCGTGCCGCCGCGGTCCATCCGGGTCATCGTGGAGGACCAGGGGCCGGGCATCCCGACCAACGAGCGGCTCCACATCTTCGAGCGCTTCTACCGGGGGAGCCGGTCCGGACAGCGGGCCTCCAGCGAGGGCACCGGCCTCGGACTCTCCCTGGTGGCCGAACACGTGCGGCTCCACGGGGGCGCGGTCTGGGTGGAGGACACCCCGGGCGGTGGTTCCCGGTTCGTCGTGGAGCTGCCCTTCACCTCCGAGGATCTCGGCGGCGGCAACGGGAGCACGGCGTGACCGACCGTCGGGTCACCCGGGTGGCCACCGCGGTGGCCACCGTGGTCATCCTGGGGGCCACCGCGGCCTGCGGCATCCCCACCAGCGGGACACCCACGGCCATCGCCAAATCCAACGTGCCCTTCCACCTGCTCGACCCGGTCACTCCGACCACGGCGTCCACGGTGCCGCGGCCCGACGTGGCGGTGTCGGAGACCATCTACCTGGTGGCCCCGAACCAGCACCTGAAGGCGGTGAGGCGGGACATCCAGATCCCCGCCAACCTCAGCGAGATCCTCGGTGCGCTCCTCGAAGGGCCCACCCAGGCCGAGTCGGTCTTCGGGCTGCAGAGCTTCCTCACCGGGAGCACCACCCAGGTTCGGGCCAGCGTGTCCGGTGGCATCGCCACCGTGAACTTCTCCTCCTCCGACCCGGTCCAGGTGGTCGGACCGGACCAGAGCCTGGCCATCGCCCAGGTGGTCTTCACCGCTACCCAGCAGCCCGGCGTCACCGGGGTGCGCTTCGAGATCGACGGCAAGCCCATCGACGTGCCAACGGCCGCCGGCGTCCAGGTCCCCGGTCCGGTGAACCGGGCCTTGTACCAGACCCAGGCGCCGCTGCCTTGAGCTCGCCGTCCGGACGGGGCCCCGCCAGATCGGCCCCGCTCAGGACGCGGCGGGCTCCATCCAGGTGATCCGGGGGGCCTCCAGCCACAGGTGCTCGAGGTCGTAGAACGTCCGGGCCTCGTCGAGGAAGACGTGCACCAGAAATTCCCCGTAGTCCATCAACACCCACCGGGCGTCATCCAGCCCCTCCACCCGCACCGGCGACCCGCCTCCGGCGTCCTTCACCCGGAGCTCGACCTCGTCGACGATGGACCGGACCTGACGGGTGTTGCGCCCACTGGTGATGACGAAGGCATCGGTGAGCCCGAGGAGCTCGCCCATGGCCAGGACCGCGGTCTCCTCGCCCGATTTGGCATCGGCGGCGCGGGCCGCCACGATGCACGCCTCGGAGACGGTCGGAGCTTGGGGATCGACGAGCGGGACGGTACGGAGTGATGTCAACGGTGGCCTCCTTAAGACGCCAGGGCGTCTGGGTTCGCGGTGGATTCGTACGGGTGAGGGAGAGGGTGGACGGCGCTGGACGGTGATGCCATCCGGGTCGATGGGGCCATGGCCGGCAGACCGGACGTTCGGACCCGGGCCAGGTCGACGATCAACACGGTGGCGATGGTGCACAGGGCGATCAACACCGCACAGCCTATCGAGATGAGGCGCCGGCGCCTCCGGGCGGCCCGCAGGGCCTGGCGACCCTCGGCCCGGCTCACGGTGACCGGGTCCGCCCCGTCGACAGCGGCCTGGGACTCGGCCTGGACCTGGCCGTCGGCATCCCCGGTGGAGCCCTGCTCCGGGGGCGAACCGGTGCCCGACGGCTCGGCCTGGGGATCGGCCGCCGGTCCGGGCTCCAGATCACCCACCGGGGCCACCACCCCCGTACCCCCGGGACCTCCCGGCACGCCCTGGGCCTGGGCCGCCCGGTCCAACGCCTCTTCGGGCCTGGGGTACAGGCGGGACGACGTGGTGATGCCTGGCTCCGTCGGCGTCGTCCCCGCGATCATCTCCTTCCAGCGTACAGACCGCGCTCCTCCATGCAACGGATCACGGCCTCGGGGACCAGATCCCCCACCGGCAGCCCGGACTCCAGGCGCTCCCGCAGCTCGGTGCTGGACACGTCGAACGGGGCCACCGGGACGGTCACCGCCTTCCACCCCGGCGGAGGGGGCTCGGCCGGCGCACCCGGTCGGCCCACCACGGCCAGGGTGACCAGGCGGCGCAGGTCCGGCTCGTCCCGCCAGGTGGTGAGCCCGGGCACCACATCCGACCCCACCACCAGGAACAGGTCCGCCCCCGGAGCCTCCTCCCGCAGCTGGCGGACGGTGTCGATGGAGTAGGTCGGTCCGCCACGGTCGATCTCCATCCGGCTGGGCTCGAGACCCGGCCATCCGACCACCGCCGCCCGGACCATGGCGAACCGGTCCTCGGCCGGGGTCAGGATGCGCCCGTCCTTCTTCTGCCAGGGCTGGTTGGCCACCATCAGCAACATCCGGTCCAGTTGCAGCTCGTGACGGACCGCCTCGGCCACCTCCAGATGAGCGGTGTGTACCGGGTCGAACGTCCCGCCGAAGATGCCGATGCGTTGGTGTGGCGTCACTCCTAGGTACCCGACAGGGCCGCCACCACCGGAGCGAATGCCTCCATCTCGGCCTCGTGGACCACGACATAGGAGAAGCCGAAGGTCTCCCGCCGCTCCTGCAGGGTCTCGGCGATCTGGTCGGTGGTGCCGATCATGGCGATGGGCGACTGCTCGATCTGCTCGGGAGTTACCGAGAGGGCCCCGGCCAGGCCGGCCACGGCCTCCTCCCGGTTCGGCACGATCTGGACCAGGAAGGTCAGGCACTGGAGCTCGAGGTCGTCGAAGCGCGCCCCGGCGGCCCGGCGGATCCACTCGATCCGTTGGTGGTAGTACTCGGCGGTGGTGGTCTCCAGCACCTCGGGACCGATGTACCCCGCCGCCAGGCTGGGGTTCACGCCGATGATGTCGGCCTCGCGGGCGGCTATGCCCAGCACCCGCTGCCCGCCACCCCCGATGATGACGGGGGGATAGGGCCGCTGCACCGGGGTCGGGGCCCCGATGGCCCCGGCGACCTGATAGTGCTCGCCGTCGAAGGTGGCCTCGCCCGTCGACCACAGTGATTTCATGACCTTGAGGCTCTCGGTCATCCGGGAGATCCGGATGCCGGCGGAATCGGCCCGGATGCCCGACTGCTGGTAGTCACTGGTCATCCATCCCGCTCCCAGGCCGAACTCCACCCGCCCCTCGGAGAACAGGTCCAGGGTGGCGATCTCTTTGGCCAGCACCACCGGGTGCCGGTAGTCGTTGCCGAACACCAGGGAACCGACCCGCAGGGTGGTGGTGGCCTCGGCCGCCACCGTGAGGGCCACCAGCGGGCCGAACTGGTCCTCGAAGTGGTCGGGGATGAACAGCGAGGAGTACCCGAGCTCCTCGACCCGGCGGGCGGTGGACCGCCAGGCCGCGCCGGTCTCGGCTTTGGACAGTTGGATCCCGAATCGGAAGGGGCGCATGTGCGGAGCCTAGGTGGTCGATCCCCATCGGGTCCGGAGGCTTTACGCTGGTGAGGTGGCGCCCCAACCCGTTCCCAGCCCGTGGTCGCCGGACTCCTGGAGGTCGAAACCGGCCGCCCAACAGCCGACCTGGCCCGACGAGGGCGAGCTCAAGCGGGTGCACGCCCGACTGGCCGGACTGCCCCCGTTGGTCTTCGCCGGTGAGGCCCGTCATCTGACCCGGGCCCTGGGCCACGCCGCCGACGGTGAGGCCTTCCTCCTGCAGGCCGGTGACTGCGCCGAGTCCTTCTCGGAGTTCAGCGCCGACGCCATCCGGGACAAGCTCAAGGTCATCCTGCAGATGGCCGTGGTATTGACCTACGGCGCCGGCGTGCCCGTGGTCAAGGTGGGGCGGATCGCCGGGCAGTTCGCCAAGCCCCGCAGCTCGCCCACCGAGGTCGTGGGCGACCAGGTCATCGACTCCTTCCGGGGTCACATGGTCAACGACGACCTGCCCGAGCGGGCGGCCCGGGTACCCGATCCCGAACGGCTGGTCACCGCCTACCAGCAGTCGGTCTCCACCCTCAACCTGCTCCGAGCCTTCACCAAGGGCGGCTTCGCCGACCTGAGCCAGGTCCACGCCTGGAACCAACAGTTCGTGGCGTCCTCCAGCGAGGGCCAGCAGTTCGAGGACATCGCCGAGGGCATCGACCGGGCCCTCCGATTCATGGCCGCCTGCGGGATCAACCTCACCGCCGAGGACTCCCTGCACGAGGTGGACTTCTGGACCAGCCACGAGGCCCTGATCCTCGACTACGAGGAGGCCCTGACCCGGAAGGACTCCCTGACCGAGGAGTGGTACGACTGCTCGGCCCACATGCTGTGGGTGGGCGAGCGCACCCGGCAGCTGACCGGGGCCCACTGCGAGTTCCTCTCGGGGATCAACAACCCGGTGGGGTCCAAGGTGGGACCCGACGCCACCCCCGACGAGGTGATCGGTCTGTGCGAGCGGCTCAACCCGAGCCGGGTGCCCGGTCGGCTCACCCTCATCACCCGGCTCGGCGTGGACGGCGTGGACACGGCACTGCCGCCGTTGCTGCGGGCGGTCCGGGACGAGGGCCACCCGGTGGTCTGGGTGTGCGATCCCATGCACGGCAACACCTTCACCGCCGAGGGTGGTCAGAAGACCCGCAAGTTCGACGACATCCTGGGCGAGCTCAAGGGGTTCTTCCGGGTCCACCGCGAGGTCGGCACCTGGCCGGGGGGCGTGCACGTGGAGCTGACCGGCGACGACGTGACCGAGTGCCTGGGCGGGGTGGAGGACATCCTGGAGGGCCAGCTGCACCAGCGCTACACCACCACCTGTGACCCCCGGCTCAACGCCCGCCAGTCCCTCGATCTGGCCTTCGCCGTGGCCGAACTGCTGCGGAGCTGATCGCCGGGCTCGGGAAGGGCCGCTGTCGGTCATTGTCTCCCTGACCAGGGCGAACAGGGGTGTCATTGACCTATCGGAGTTGACCGGCGAGACTGCTTTGACCCGGTGACTCGGCGAGACCAGCGCTGATGACGAGCGGCAGGCTCGTGCCCGGGTGCCCCGCCGCACCAAGTGATGGAGATAGTTCACCATGCCGTTGCCGTCCAACCGGAGCCGAACCGCTGGCGGAGTGGTGCTCGTTGTCCTGCTTTGTCTGCTGGGCTCGGTGGTGTTCACCGGGTCAACGGCATCGGCCACCTCGACGGCCACATCCACGACCGCCCCCGCCACCACCGCCCACGCCAAGGCCAAATCCGTGTCGGCCTACTGGTTGGTGGCCTCCGACGGGGGAATCTTCTCCTTCGGCGGCGCCCCGTTCTACGGCTCCACCGGCGGCATGGCCCTGAACAAGCCGGTGGTGGGCATGGCTGGGGCAGCGGGTGGGCGTGGCTACTGGCTGGTGGCCTCGGACGGCGGGATCTTCTCCTTCGGCCAGGCCACCTTCTACGGTTCGACCGGGGGCATGGCCCTGAACAAGCCGGTGGTGGGCATGGCTGCGGCAGCGGGTGGGGGCGGCTACTGGCTGGTGGCCTCGGACGGCGGGATCTTCTCCTTCGGTGACGCGCACTTCTACGGTTCGATGGGCGGCCACCGACTCAACCGGCCGGTGGTGGGCATGGCTGCCACCCCGGACGGACACGGCTACTGGCTGGTGGCCTCGGACGGAGGGATCTTCTCCTTCGGTGACGCCACCTTCTACGGGTCGACCGGCAGCATCCGACTCAACCGGCCCATCGTGGGGATGACCGCCATGCCCAGCGGCCACGGCTACTGGTTCACCGCCTCCGACGGTGGGGTGTTCGCCTTCGGCTCCGCCCGCTTCTACGGTTCGCTGGGCGACGTGCCCCAGAGCCGCCCGATCGTGGCCATGGCCGCCGATGCCAGTGGGAACGGGTACTGGTTCGCCAACAACAACGGGGCGGTGACGGCGTTCGGTGGCGCCACCTACTGGGGCTCGGCGCCCCAGGTGCTCAACAACCCCGTGGTGGGCATGGCCGAAGCCAGTGGCAGCGGCCACTTCACCGGCTCGTCCTACCCGCCCGGAAGCTACGGCTACGACATCTCCAACTACCAGTGCCCGGGGACCCCCAATGGGCTGCCGCCCAGCCCCCACACCATCGGCATCGTGGAGGTCGAGGGAGGCTCGATGGCTCCGGTCAATCCGTGTCTGGCCCAAGAGGCGGCATGGGCCGGGGGAGGTCTGAACCTCTACGTCTACCTGACCTACGGCACGGCGGCGACGAGCGGCGACCCGGCGTGCCAGAACACCCCATCGCCGAGCTCGTGCAATGTACGGGTTCGACACATCGTTGGACGCCTTCGCCAAAGCCCGCCACGCCGGTGCCAATACCGCGGTCACCTGGTGGCTGGACGTCGAGGGATCCTGGTCGTCGGACACCTCGGCAAACGCCTCGATGATCCAGGGGTCCCTCGACGGCCTCCACTTCGAGGGGCTCAACACGGTGGGCATCTATACCAGCCCGTTGACGTGGGCCGGCATTGTGGGGAGCTATCAGCCGAAGGTTCCCCTGTGGCTGGCCTGGTACACCGGCGACCCCCAGCAGAACTGCAAGACCGGATTCTCCTACGCCGCCTCCTACGGCAATCACCTTCCGTCAGGAGGGCTGTGGATCACCCAATACCAGTCGAACACCTACGACGACGACTACGCCTGCTGAGGCTGGGTGAGCAGGCCGGCCGGGGCCGCCACCAACTCCACGGCGTCGTTGTAGCCGAGGAGCCGCCACCGGTCACCGTCGACCTCCCAGGTGGTCATGGAGGCGTGCCCGGTCCGTAGTTGGAGCCGGGCCCCGTCGAGGCCCCTGGCCACCGGCAGCTTGGCCAACAGTGAGGCCTCGATCACGCCGGCATGGCAGGCCACCACCACCAACTGGCCCGGGTGGGCCGCCGCCACCAGGTCCAGGCTCTCCGCCACCCGGTTGACGAAGCCGGTCCAGCTCTCCCCGCCCGGGGCGATGGGCTGGTCCGGATCGGTGTCCCAGTCGAGGGCGCCGAACCGGTCGGCGAACTCGGCCCAGGACAGCCCGTCGGCCTCCCCGGGGTGGAGCTCGCACAGGCCGCACTCCTGGATGACCTCGGGGCCGGGCCCGGTGCCCGCCGCCACCAGGGCCGGAGCCAGCAGCTGAGCGGTCTCGACGGCCCGGGGCAGCACGCTGGCATAGAGGGCGTCGGTCCCGGCCAGCTCCCCGGTGGCCAGCAACCGGTCGCGCAGCCCGATGACCTGTCGTCGGCCGCGCTCGGTCAGCCCTTCACACCCCCGCCGGCCCCCGCACACGCCGGACACGTTGCACACCGCCTCGCCGTGACGGACCAGCACCATCCGGGTGGCCCCGATGGGCGGCCGGGCCCCCATGGTGCGGATGCCGTAGGGGGGCGGCGTGGCCGGCTCCCGGCCGTCGCCCGCTCCGGACAGGGCGTCGAACCCCCCGCTCCCGTTGCTCACGCCAGCTCGCCCACGAAGTGCTCGAGTTGGCGCAGGGTGCGGCACTCGACCACCTCGTCGCAGTGGACGGCGTACTCGCCCACGATGGAGTCGCCCGAGTCCCAGTAGGCCCGGGGCTCGGGATTGAGCCAGTAGACATGGCGGGCCCGGGCCTGCAGCTCCTTGACCACCCAGGCCTGGGAGGCGTGGTAGTTGTTGCGGGCATCGCCCAGCAGCAGCACGCTGGTCCGCGGCGTGATCTCCTCACCCCACCGCTCCCAGAACACGGTGAGGGCGTGCCCGTAGTCGGAGTGGCCGTCCACCCAGATGACATCGGCCTCGGTGTTGATGCGGTGCACGGCATCGGAGGGATCGTCGGCCCCCTCGAAGAACCGGCTGACCTCGTCGATGCCGTCGATGAACACGAAGCTGCGCACCTTGGAGAACTGGGTGCTGATGGCGTGCACCAGGTGCAGGGTGAACCGGGCGAAGGACGCCACCGACCCCGAGATGTCGGCGATGACCACGATCTCGGGCTTGGACGGCCGGGGGTACCGGAACTTGGGGTCGACCGGCACCCCGCCGGTGGACAGGGAGTGGCGGACGGTGGACCGGAAGTCCAGCGGTCCCTTGCGCCCGTGCCGCCGCTTGCGGGCCAGCCGCACGGCCAGCTTGCGCGACAGCGGCTGGAGGGACTTGCGCAGGGCCACCAGCTCGTCGCGGGTGGCGTGCATCACGTCGATGTCCTCGGGCAGCGGTTTGCGCAACGACTTGGCCAGGGCTTCGCTGCCGCGGTCGGCCACCAGGCGACGGCGGATCTCGTCCTCGATCTCCCGCCGTAGCTCGTCGATGCGGGACTGGTACTCGTCGCGCAGCAGCCGCTCCTCCAGGGAGGTGAGCGGGGCTGCCGGTTCGCCCGGGCCCGGCGGGACGTCATGGGGCGAGGGAGCTGTCGAGCGGGCCTGGTCCACCAGGCGTTCCAGCACCCGTTCCAGATCGAGGTTCCGCAGGGTGCGGTAGAGGTAGTAGGTCCCACCCACCGGCCGCCCGGCCTCCATGCCGGCATAGCGGGACACCGCCTGGCGGGCCACCGCCGCCACCATGGCGTGGTTGGCTCCGAGCAGGGCCTTGTACAACAGGTCGGCCAGCTCCTCGGGGGTCATGCCCTCTTGCCCTCCCCCACCGCCGCCGCGGCCCTGGCCCCGCCGGTCACCCGAGCCGGCCGCCCCTTCCGACTGGGGGTCCTGGGCTTCGGGCAGGCTCGGAGTCGCCCCCGTCTATCTGGTAGCCCGGGCCCCGCAGCGAGAAGTAGATCTCGAAGGCCGTCTCGTAGGCCCGCCAGTGCGACGACGTCTTCACCAGGCTGGCCCCGAGGGTGTACTTGATGGCCTCCCGGTCGTCCATGGGGACGTGGGTCAGGGCCTCGGCGGCGTCGAGGTGTTCGGTGAGCGACACCGGGATACCGGCAGCCCTCAGTTCGGCGACGAAGCCGGTCAGGAGATCGAGCATGGACGGCGGCGCGGGTCAGTCCGGGGATTCCACCCCGGCCAACTCCTTGGCTGCCCGGTCGATGTCTGATTGGTACTTCAACAGGATGTGCAAGGTGTCCCGGGCCTGCTCGGCGTCGATCGACTCCACCCCCAACACCACCAGGGTCCGGGCCCAGTCCAGGGTCTCCGAGACCGACGGGTCCTTCTTGAGGTCCAGGGTCCGGATGGAGCGAACGATCCGGGCCACCTGGTCGGCCAGGGCCTGGCTGATGCCCGGCACCCGGGTCTCGATGATGGCCCGCTCCCGGTCCAGCTGCGGGTAGTCGATGTGGAGGTAGAGGCAGCGCCGCTTGAGGGCCTCGGAGAGCTCGCGGGTGTTGTTGGAGGTCAGGAAGACCAGCGGGATCTGGGTGGCCCGCACCGTGCCCAGCTCGGGGATGGACACCTGGTACTCGGAGAGGATCTCCAACAGCAGGGCCTCGGTCTCCAGCTCCACCCGGTCCACCTCGTCGACCAGCAGGACCACCGGGTCGGGCGAGCGGATGGCCTCGAGCAACGGCCGGGCCAGCAGGAACTCCTCGGAGAAGATGTCCTCTTCCAGCTCCTGCCAGGTCTGGCCGGAGTCGGCCTGGATGCGCAACAGCTGCTTCTTGTAGTTCCACTCGTAGAGGGCCTTGGACTCGTCGAGGCCCTCGTAGCACTGGAGGCGGATCAGCCGGCTGCCGGTCAGGCGGGCCACCGACTTGGCCAACTCGGTCTTGCCGGTGCCGGCCGGGCCCTCCACCAGAACCGGCTTGGCCAGCCGGTCGGCCAGGAACACCACCCCGGCGATCCCGTCGTCGGCCAGGTACTGCACGTCGGCCAGTCCGCTGCGGACGGCGGCGATGGACTCGAACCGGGGGGGCCCGGCCACCGGAAAGCCGGAGGAGATCTCGGAGGTAGCGGCGCCCGGGGCCACTTCGGACCCGGTCATGCCCGCACCTGCCCGTTGCCGGTCACCACGTACTTGACCGAGGTCAGCTCCCGCAGCCCCATCGGGCCCCGGGCGTGCAGCTTCTGGGTGGAGATGCCGATCTCCGCCCCCAGGCCCAGCTGCTCGCCGTCGATGAACCGGGTGGAGGCGTTGACCAACACCGCGGCGGCGTCCACCTCCTCGGTGAACCGGTTGGCGGCGGCCAGGTCCGAGGTCACGATGGCCTCGGAGTGGCCCGATCCGAACCGGTCGATGTGGTCGATGGCCCCGCCGAGGTCCTCGACCACCGCCACCGACAAGGTGGGCCCGAGGAACTCGGTGGCGAAGTCCTCCTCGGTGGCCTCGGCGATGTCGGGTAGGACCGACCGGGTGGCGGCGTCACCCAGCAGGGTCACCCCGTCGAGGGCCGCGGCCACCCGGGGCAGGAAGGCCGGGGCCACCGCCCGGTGGACCAGCAGGCTCTCGGCGCTGTTGCAGACGCCGGGGCGGTGGGTCTTGGCGTTGACCACGATGGACTCGGCCATGGACAGGTCGGCCGAGGCGTCCACGTAGACGTGGCAGTTGCCGGCCCCGTCGATGACGTAGGGCACCGTGGCGTGCTCCAGTACCGAGGCCAGCAGCGACGGCCCTCCCCGCGGGATCAGGCAGTCGATGAACCCGTCGAGTTGCATGAACTCCACCGCGGACTCCCGGCTGGTGTCCTCCACCAGGGCCACGGCGTCGGCTGGGAGCCCCGCTTTGTCCAGGCCCTCCCGCAGGACGGCGGTGATGGCCATGTTGGAGGAGATGGCCGACGACGAGCCCCGCAGGAGCACGGCGTTGCCCGACTTGAGACAGAGGCCGGCGGCGTCACTGGTCACGTTGGGCCGGTTCTCGTAGATGATCCCGATGACCCCCAGCGGGGCCCGCACCCGCTCCACCCGCAGGCCGTTGGGGCGGACCCACCCCTCGACCACCTCGCCCACCGGGTCGGCCAGAGCGGCCACCTTGCGCAGACCGTCGGCCATGGCCGACAACCGCCCGTTGATCCGGAGCCGGTCGAGGGAGGTGGCATCGGCCCCGGACTCCTCGGCCCGCCGGACGTCGGTGGCGTTGGCCTCGAGGATCCGGTCGGCGTGCACCATGAGCAGGTCGGCGGCCTGTCGCACGGCCTCGTCCCGGGCGGCCGAGGACGACCGGGAGATCACCCGACCGGCGGCCACGGCGCGGCGGGCCAGGTCGATCATCGCAGGAGAAGGGGTCGATGTCACCGTGTCAGCGTACTTCCCGGGGTTCACACCCCGACGCGCCGGGAGGGGGGACCGGTCCCATGGCCCGGGCGACCCGATCGTCGGCGTACCATCATCGGACCGTGCATGTGCTGATCACCGGGGTCTCCGGCTCGGGGAAGTCCTCCCTGGTCCATGAGTTGCGGGGGCGGGGCCTGGTGGCCTTCGACGCTGACGATGACGGATTCACCCGGCCCGGTCCCGACGGTGCCTGGCCGTGGCGGGTGGACCTGGTGCAGCAACTCCTCGACCATCACCGGGGGCGACTGCTCTTCTTCGCCGGCTGCTCCGACCAGCAGGCCCGACTCCCCTTCGACCACCGGGTCCTCCTGACCGCGCCGGTCGACCTGATCGTCGAGCGGCTGCGGACACGGACCACCAACCCCTACGGCCGGGACCCGCTGGAGGCGGACCGGATCCTTTCCGAGATGGCTTGGGTCGTCCCCCTCCTGGAGGCGTCGGCCGACCTCACGGTCGAGACCACCGTGCCGGTGGGCGAGGTGGCCGACACGGTGCTGGCCGCTCTACTCCCCCGTCCGTAGCGGAGCGGTCAGTCCAGCACCACCATGTCGTCCCGGTGCACCACTTCGCGGGAGGCCTCCTCCGGTAGTTCGTCGGACCGGCGGCCGGCCCACTGGGCCACCGCGGCGGCGTCCTGGCGCACCAGCCCCTTGGCGAACACCACCCCGTCGGGCCCGGCGATCTCCACCGCATCATCGACACCGAAGGTCCCCTGGGCCGAGACCACGCCGGCCGGCAGCAGCGAGCGCCCTCCCTCCACCAGGGCCCGCCGGGCCCCGGCGTCGACCACGATGGTCCCGGCCGCGCCCACGGCGAAGGCGATCCACAGCTTGCGGGCCGACAGCCGGCGGCTCTGAGGCCGGAACCGGGTCCCCACCCCGGGAGCCGACCCGGTCACCGCGGCCAGCACCCCGGGCCGGGAGGCGTCGGCGATCACCGCCTCCACCCCGGACCACACGGCCATCTTGGCCGCGGCCAGCTTCGAGGCCATGCCGCCGCTCCCCAGGGCGGTGCCCGGGCCGCCGGCCAGGCGTTCGAGCTCGTGGTCGATCTCCACCACCTCTTCGATGAGCGATCCCCCATCGGTCCGGCGGGGGTCCTCGGTCAGCAGCCCGGGGGTGTCGGTCAACAACACCAGGAGCTCCGCCCCCACCAGGTGGGCCACCAGGGCGGCCAGGCGGTCGTTGTCCCCGAACCGGATCTCCTCGTCGGCCACGGCGTCGTTCTCGTTGACCACCGGGACCACCCCCAGCTCCAGCAGCCGGGACAAGGTCTGGCGGGCGTGGAGGTACTGGCTCCGGTGCACGAAGTCCAGCGGGGCCAGCAGCACCTGTCCGGCCAGGAGCCCCCGCCGCTCCAGAGCCTCACTCCACACCTGCATCAGCCGGGGCTGGCCCACCGCCGCCACCGCCTGCAGGGTGGCCAGGTCCGAGGGGCGGGGTCGGTCGGGGGCCAGGGTGGTCCAGCCGGCCGAGATGGCCCCCGAGCTCACCACCACCACCCGCAGGCCGGCGGCCCGGGCCTCGGCCACCTCCCCGCTGAGCTGGTCGATGACTTCGCCGTCCACCCGGCCCGAACCCGCGGTGACCGAGGAGGACCCGACCTTGACCACCACCGTGCGGGTGGCCGCCGTGGTCCGGGAGCCGTCGGCGGTCACGACCGGCGGCGTCGGCCGCCGCCGTCACCGGTGAACTCGGGCTGATCCCGGTACCAGGTGAAGGACAGCTCGCCGATGTGGACCAGGTCGCCGTCGCGGGCCCCGGCCCGGGCCAGGGCCCGGTCCACGCCCAGCCGGCGCAGCCGGCCCTGCACGTAGTCGGCGGCCTCGTCGGTGGTGACGTCGTTGAGGGCCACGGCCCGCTCGGCCACCTTGCCCTCGACCCGGAAGGTCCCCTCCCCGATCCGCTCCACCGTGAACCCCTCGGGCAGGGGCCGGTGGATCACGATGGCCCCCTCGTCCTCAGGAGCTTCCGCCCGGGCCGCCGCCACCAGACCGGTCAACTTGCCCACCAGGAGGTCGATGCCCTGACCGGTCACCGCCGAGATGGCCACGTCCGGGGTGAGCTCCCCGAAGCCCGGTGCGGGATCGTCGGGATGGTCGGAGAAGGTCCCGGCCATGTCGATCTTGGACCCCACCACCAGGCGGGGCCGGTCCACCAGGTCCGGTTGGTAGCGGCGGAGCTCGTCGAGCAGAACCCGGTACTGCTCGGCCGGGGGGACCCCGGTGACCGGGTCCAGCTCCACCAGGACCACCAGCACCCGGGCCCGGGTGATGTGGCGGAGGAACTGGTGCCCGAGGCCCTTGCCCTCGGCGGCCCCTTCCACCAGCCCGGGGATGTCAGCCACGGTGAAGGTGGAGTCGTCGCCGGCCCGTACCACCCCCAGGTGGGGCTCGAGGGTGGTGAAGGGGTAGTCGGCGATCTTGGGCTTGGCCGCCGAGATCCGCGAGATGAGCGTGCTCTTGCCCACATTGGGGAACCCCACCAGGGCCACGTCGGCCACCAGGGCCAGCTCCAGGTCGTACCACTGCTCGTGGCCCTTCTCCCCCTGCTCGGCGAAGGCCGGGGCCCGCCGGCGGTTGGTCAGGAAGCTGGCGTTGCCCCGCCCGCCCCGGCCCCCCTCGCCGGCCAGCCACCGGTCACCCGGCCGGACCAGGTCCACCAGCACCTTGGCGTCGGCGCCCCGGGCCCGGGTGCCCACCGGCACCGGCACTTCCAGGTCGTCGCCGCGGGCCCCGTGCTTCTTCTTCCCGCCCCCGTGCCCGCCGTTGCCGCCCCGGCGGTGGGGATGGTCGCGGAAGCCCAGGAGGGACGGATTGGTTGTTGGTGGCCACCAGCCACACGTCGCCGCCCCGGCCGCCGTCGCCCCCGTCAGGGCCGCCTTTGTCCACATGGGCCTCCCGGCGAAACGCCACCGCGCCGGCCCCACCGTCGCCCGCTTTCACATGGAGTTGCGCCTCATCGACGAAGCCGGGCATCCCCCGATCCTACCGATCGGGGCTCCGGTGCCCGCAGAAACCGCCTGTTCAGACCGGGATCAGCACCGTTTGGCGGAGGTTGGCCACCGACCCGGTGACCCCGAGCACCCCGGCCAGCTCGTCATAGCTGCCGTACCGGCTCCGGATGGTGGCTAGGAACTCCTCCATGGTCTCCGGCATGACCTGGAGGACCGCCGGGGCATGGCGCTCGACCTCCTCGGCCGCGTCGGGGTACTCGGCCTTGAGGTGCTCGAGCAGCCGGACCATGGCCGCGGCGCTGATGGCGTAGTCGGCCACGATGGTCTCGTCGGGCACGCCCAAAAAGGCCAGGATGAGGGCGGACAGCACCCCGGTCCGGTCCTTGCCGGCGCTGCAGTGGAACACCGCGGGCAGCGATCCCTCCTCGCCCAGGACCTCGAAGGCCCTGGTCAGAGCGGGTGCTCCTTGGGCCACCATCTCCACGTAGCGCCGGGCCACATAGCCGGCCTCCCGCCACGACGGCAGCTCCTCGGTGGAGGGGAGGACATCGGTCAGGGGTAGGTCCACATAGCGCACCGGGACCTGGTCGACAGGGAAGCGTCCGCGTTGCTCGGCCTCGTCCACCGTGCGGAGATCGATGACCGTGGACACCCCGAGCCCCATGAGCTGGGCGTGGTCGGCGGGGCTCAGTCGGTGCAGGCCGTCGGCGCGGAACAGGCGGCGCCAGGCGGTCTGGTGGCCGTCGGCGGTGCGATAGCCCCCCAGGTCCCGGAAGTTGACGCACCCGTCGAAGGCCAGGGTCCGGCTGGGCTCGGACCCTGCGGAGGAGTCGCCTTCGGAAGGGTCGGGGTGGGACGGGACGACACCGGTGGCAGCCATGGTGCGGAGCGTACCGGTAGCGCCGGGGTTCCCAATGGGCGGGCACCGCGCCGGGAGGCGCGGTCGGAAGAATCAGTGCAGACCGACCGGTCGGGCCGGCCGGGACGGATCAGTCCGGGGCGACTACGTCTACCAGCTTGCGGCCCTTGCGACTGGAGAACTGCACCGTGCCGTCGGCCAGGGCGAACAGGGTGTCGTCGCCCCCGAGGCCCACGTTGTCCCCGGGGTGGAACTTGGTGCCGCGCTGGCGGACCAGGATGGCCCCGGCCCGCACCTCGGTGCCGCCGAAGGCCTTGACCCCGAGTCGCTGGGCGTTGGAATCCCGGCCGTTGCGGGTGGAACCGCCACCTTTGGTCTTGGACATCTCCGAGTGCTCCTTGTGCTCTAGCTCGCCGCGCTGATCGAGGTGATGGCGATGGTCGAGTACCGCTGGCGGTGACCCCACCGGGTGCTCTGGTTGGACTTGTTCTTGTAGGTGAAGCCCCGGATCTTCGGGCCGAGCTCCTCCCCCACCACCTTGGCGGTGACCGAGGACCCGGCCAGCTGGGCCGGGGTGGCCAGGACGGTCCCGCCGTCGACCAGCAGGACCGGCTCGAAGCGCACCTCCGCCCCGGGAGCCTCCCCCAACAGCTCCACGCGGAGCGTCTGGCCCTCGGCCACGCGCTCCTGCTTGCCTCCGGTTCTGATCACGGCGTACATAGGGATGCCACTCTACTACAGCTGCTCTACAGCTCCGGATCGTCGAAGACGATGCCCCGGCCCCCGCAGACCTCGCAGGTGGTCGACATGGACTCGATCAGGCCCTCGGAGATCCGCTTCCGGGTCATCTCCACCAGCCCCAGCTCGGAGATGTCGAAGACCTGGGTCCGGGTCTTGTCCCGGGCCAGGGCGCTGCGCAGGGCGCTGCCCACCTTGTCGCGGTTCTCCCGGATCTCCATGTCGATGAAGTCGATGACGATGATCCCGCCGATGTCGCGCAACCGGAGCTGGCGGGCCACCTCCTCGGCGGCCTCCAGGTTGTTCCGGTAGACGGTCTCCTCCAGGTTGGTGGTGCCCACGTTCTTGCCGGTGTTGACGTCGATGACCGTCAGGGCCTCGGTCCGGTCGATGACCAGGGAGCCCCCCGACGGCAGGTACACCTTGCGGTCCAGCGCCTTATGCAGCTGCTCGTGGACGTGGTACCGCTCGAAGACCGGCAGGGGCTCGACCGACGGGTCGAAGTACTCCACCCGGTCGGCCAGCTCGGGGTTGACCGCCCCCACGTAGTCGCGCACCTGCTCGTAGAGGGCCAGGTCGTCGATGACCACGGCCCGGTACTCACGGTTGAGCTCCTCACGGATCACCCGCACGGCGATGGCCGGCTCCCGGTAGAGGAGGGCCGGGCCCTGGCCCTTGGTGGCGGCGGCCGCGATGCTCTCCCACTGCTCGACCAGGCGCTCCACGTCGTGGGACAGCTCCTCGGCGCTGGCTCCGGCCGCCGCGGTCCTCACGATCAGACCGTGGCCGGCGGGGCGCACGGCGTCGACGATCTTGCGCAGCCGCTTGCGCTCGGCGTCCTCCAACCGCTTGGAGATCCCGTAGGCCGTGCTGTTGGGCACCAGCACCACGAAGCGGCCGGGCAGCGAGACTTCCTGGGTGAGCCGGGCCCCCTTGGCCCCGATGGGATTCTTGGTGACCTGGCACAGGATGGTCTGGCCCGGGCGGAGCAGCTGCTCGATACGGGGCTGGCCACCGCCCGTCTCCACGTCATCGGTGTCGTAGCGGACGTCGCCGTGGTAGAGCACGGCGTTCTTGGGTGTGCCGATATCGATGAAGGCGGCCTCCATGCCCGGCAGGACGTTCTGGACCCGGCCCCGGTAGATGTTGCCGTCGATCTGGGTGGCGTCGTCGGAGGCCCGGGAGATGTAGTGCTCGACCAGGGTGCGGCCCTCGAGCAGGGCGATCTGGGTGGCCTCGGGCCGGACGTGCACACAGATCATGTACCGCCCGACGGCCTTGCCCCGACGCTCCCGCCCACCGCGCCGACCCTCGGTCCGGGGACCGGGAGCGGCCGCCGGGCGAGCCGGCGAGGAGGCCACCACGGCGGCTGGGTCGCCCGACGGCGTCGGACGGGTCCGGGAGCGTCCACCACTCCGGGAACGTCCCCCGTTGCGACCGGCCGACGGGGTGTCCCCACGGCCGCCACCGCCACCGCCACCGCCACTGCCACTGCCACTGCCACCGTTGGCGGCGGGACCGGCCCCGACCTCGGTTCCGGTCGGACGGGCCGGCCGGCTGTCGCCGATCTTCGGTCGCTCGGGGACCGGGCGCGGCGGCACCGCGCTGTGGCCCACCCCGGGACCCGGCGGAGGAACAGCCGGAGCAGTGGAGGCTTCGGGGCTGCCCCCGTTGGCCGAGGTCGCCCCATTTGCACCGTTGGCCCCGTTGGACGAGTTGGACGAGGCGGTCCCGTTGGACGAGGCGGCCGAGCTACTCGGCCCGGCCGTCGGGGCCACCGCCGTGCGCTACCGCATCGGCCGGCCCTGCTCCGTTCTCTTCCCCCACCCGGTTGGCGGTGGACGGCGAGCGGCCGCGGCCACCCCGCGACCCCCGGCGCCGACGGTTGGCCGGCCTGGTCCCGCTTCCTTCGCCGGTGGCCCCGGCTACCGCATCGGTGGCCGTTCCGGCCGTGCCGTCAGTGGGTCGGGTGTCCTCCCCGGACGGCGGTGAGCCGCCCGATTCGGATCTGACCCGTGAGGTGGTCTTCGGCGGTGCCGGCGACTCGGCCGGCACCTCCACCGGTTGCCCGGTTGCTCCTTCTGACATCGAATTCCCTTCCGAAACTGCTCATGACGCACGCTCCAAGGCGTGCCTGGCGCGGTCGGCGGTGGTGGTCCCCTCGAGGTCGAGGGGTTCCACGCGGGTGCCGTCGCGCTCGATCCACTGTTGTGTCCTACAAGCCCGGTCGAGGACCGGGATTCCCTTGATCCGCCCACCGGCCACTCCGGCCGGCTGGTCGTCCCCGGAAACTCCGGAGACGGCGATGAGGCCCCGGATCAGTTCGACAGGCCGAACCCCCCGGGGTTGGGTGGCCAACTCCGCCACCAGGCCTACCGGCCCGGCCACGGTGGTGGCCACGGTTTCTGACGATGGGCCGTCGGCGACGGCCAGGGCCAGTACCGAGGGACGGAGATCGTCCTGCTCCTGTCGGCCCTTGCGCTCCCGGACGATGGGGACCGAGGTCGCCCCGAGCACTGACGCCACCAGTGACTCCAACTCGTCCCTCGACACCCCATGTACGCCCATGGTCCACGAGCACGAGGTCACCTGCTGCTGCAGGGACTCCGCCCGCGGCTCCGCCGGCACCGCCACCTCCACGTCGAGGCCCTCGGGCAGCAGCCCGGTGAGCAGCGCCGGCAGGGCCGACACGTCGATGCCGGCCGTTTCGGGACGGCGGTCGTCGAGGACCACATCGAGGTACTCGGCCAGGGACTCGCACCCGGTGGGCAGAGCCAGGCCGAAACTGAGTTGGGGTCGGGGGGAGAACCCCTCCGAGTAGGCCAGGGGCAGGGAGGCCCGTCGCAGGGCCCGCTCCCACATCCGGGCCACGTCCCGCTGGCTGGTGAAGCGGATCTTGCCGAGCTTGGCGAACCGGATTCGAATCCGCATCTCAGCCTCTCCCCTCTCCGACCAGAGCGCCGGCTTCTCGTGACCCGAGAGCCGCGGCGGCACCGGATGGCACCGTCGGGAGAAATCGTACCGGCACTTGGCCTCCCGTAGAGAGATCCTGCCCGGTTCCCTGGCTCCCACCGGCCGGCGGGACCGCCGAGGCCACCACGTGCTCCACCCCGAACCCGGTGCAGGCCCCGCAGTCGTAGCAAGGGGTCCACCGGCAGTCCTCCAGGCCGTGGTTGGCCAGGGCGTCCACCCAGTCCTGCCACAGAAAGTCACGGTGCAACCCCGCAGAGAGATGATCCCAGGGCAGGACCTCGTGCTCGGCCCGGTGGCGGTACACGGTGTCCTCCAGGGACATCCCGTGGTCGGCCAGGGCCTGTTGCCACAGCTGGAGGTCGAAGTGTTCCGACCACTCCTGGAAGGTGCCGCCCCCGCGCCACACCTGCTCGATGACCGGTCCCATCCGTCGGTCGCCCCGGCTGACGATCCCCTCCACCGCGGTGGCCTTGGGGTCGTGCCACCGGATGGTGAGGCCCCGGACCGGACGGGCCGCGTCCTTCAGGAGGTGGACCTTGCGGGTCAACTCCTCGATGGTGTTCTGGCCGAACCACTGGAACGGGGTCTGGACCTTGGGCACGAACCCTCCCACCGAGGCGGTCACGGTCACCCCTTTGTGGTAGCGCTTGCCGATGGCCACGCACTGCTTGGCCAGCTCCACGATGCCCAGGGTGTCTTCGTCGGTCTCGGTGGGCAGCCCGATGAGGAAGTACAGCTTGACCCGCTTCCAGCCCTGGCTGAAGGCGGCATCGACCGCGGCGTAGAGATCCTCTTCCCGGATGAGCTTGTTGATGACCTGGCGCATCCGCCAGGTCCCGCCTTCGGGAGCGAACGTCAACCCGGTGCGCCTCACCCGTTGGATCTGGGCCGCGGTGCCGACGGTGAAGGCGTCCACCCGCAGACTGGGGAGGCTCACCGAGACCTGGCCCGAGCAGGCCGGGTCCTCGATGATCGAGGTGACCGTGTCCTCGATGCCGGAGTAGTCGGCGCTGGACAGCGAGGTCAGGGCTACCTCGTCATAACCGGTCCTGGCCAGCCCGTCCGACACCATGGTGCGGACCTGCTCGGCGGGGCGCTCGCGGACCGGGCGGGTGATCATGCCGGCCTGGCAGAACCGGCACCCCCGGGTGCACCCCCGGAAGAGCTCGACGTTGAGCCGGTCGTGGACCACCTCGATGAGCGGGACCAGCTGCTGACGGGGGTAGGGCCACTCGGCCAGGTCGGCGATGGTCCGCTTCTCCACCCGCTCGGGGGTGTCGGCGAAGCGGGGGGTGGTCCCGGTCAGACGGGGCAGGGCCGGATACAGCACCGCCAGGCCCGTTGCGTCATCGCCGCCGGCGGGCTCGGGCTCGGGTGGCTCCGTTTCATAGTTCGCCTCGTAGCAGGCCGGGACGTAGACCCCCGGCACCCGGGAGAGGGACCGGAGCAGGTCCTCCCGTGAGCCGCCCGACCCGCCGGTCCGCTCCAGGAACGCCGCCACCGTTTCGTTGATCTCCCCCACCGCCTCCTCCCCGTCACCGAGGACGAAGCAGTCCACGAAGTCCGACAACGGCTCCGGGTTGAAGGCGCAGTGGCCGCCCGCCACCACCAGGGGGTCGTCCAGGGTCCGGGCATCGGCATGGACCGGGATGCCGGCCAGGTCGATCAGATTGAGCACGTTGGTGTAGACCAGCTCGGCCGAGAGGTTGAAGGCCAGGACGTCGAAGGACCGGGCTGCCAGGTGGTTCTCCAGGGAGAACAGCGGGACCTCGGCGGCCCGCATGGCCGCTTCCATGTCGGTCCACGGGGCGTAGGACCGCTCGGCCACGGCGTCGTCCCGCTCGTTGAGGATCTCGTACAGGATCTGCAACCCCTGGTTGGGCAGGCCGATCTCGTAGGTGTCGGGGTAGACCAGCAGCCACGACACCGCTCGGTCGGGATGCTGGCGCACCTGGGCTCCGAGCTCCCCCCGATATACCGGGCCGGTTTGGTGACCTGGGCCAGGAGGGGCTCCACGGTTGGCCAAAGGGACTCCATCTCCCCCGTCATCCTAGGGCCGGGGAGCCGGCACCCGGACCGGATGGCCCCGGGAGGACCGGTCCCCCGGGCTCAGAGCCCCCGGTTCAGCCCCCGGGAGTGGTGGTCGTGGTGCCGGTGGCGCCGGTCGTGCCGGGCGTGGTGGTGGTCGTGGTGCCGGTGGCGCCGGCCGTACCCGGTGTGGTGGTGGTCGTGGTGCTGGGCGGGGTGGTGGTGGGCAGGGGCACCGGCGTGGTCGACTGCACGATGCCCCGCTCGGGCGGGATGGCCGGAGCGGTGACCGGGTGGGCCGCCAGATAGCTGAAGATCGAACGCACCACCGGGGCCGCCGCCGTGGCGCCGTATCCGGCCTGGTCGATCACGCACACCACCACGTACTGGGGGTTGACGTCGGGACCGAAGCCCACGAACCAGGCGGTGGGCTCCTTGTTGATCTCGCTGTCGGCAGTGCCGGTCTTGCCGGCGATGCCGCCGGGGAAGTTGAGCCCCTGGAACGACTTGTAGGCCGTGCCGTTGGATGATTGGACGACCCCCTCGAACCCGGTGAGGAGGGCGTCGTAGGTCGAAGCCGGGAGATTTACGTGGCCGGTGACCTTGGGGGCGAACCGCTTGACCACACGGCCCGACGGGGTGACGATGGCCGCGGCCACCTCGGGGGCGTAACGGGTCCCGCCGTTTGCGAAGGTCGAATAAGCCACCGCTTGTTCGATCGGGGTGATGACCGTGGCCCCCTGCCCGAAGGCCATCTCCACGTTGTCACCGGTGTTCCAGGTGGTGTTGGGGAAGCCGGTCGGACTCTCGGCGTGGAGCCTGAGGTCCTCGGCCTGGCTGTCCACCCGCCCCTGATCCGACTCGAATGGGAGGTCGATGCCGGTCAGTTCGCCCAGCCCGTACTGGGCGGCCTGATTCTGGATCGGGGTGTTCCCATAGGCGGGGTTGGACCGGTCGTCCCAGAACATGGCACCCAGGTTGTAGAAAAAGTCGTCGCTGGACACGGTGAGGGCGGTGGAGACGTTGATCTCACCGAAGCCGCCGTCACCCTCGCTGTTGTGGAAGGTGCACGAAGTGCTGCCGTACTGGCAGTTGGGCACGGTGTACGTGCCGGTGTCGTTGTAGTAGTAGCCCGGGCTGATGAGACCGAGGTTGAGGGCGGCGGTGGCCGTGTTCAGCTTGAACGTGGAGCCCGGCGTGTACAGCCCGTCGATGGCCCGGTTGATGAGGGGCTCGTTGTTGGCCGGGTTGGAGAGGGCGGCGTAGTTGGCGTCGGAGATCCCCCCCACCCACACCGACGGGTTGTAGGTCGGGTACGACGACATGGCATAGACCGCGCCGGTCTGCGGGCTCATCACGATGGCCGCACCGCCGGTAGCCGCGGGTTGGCACCCCGAGTTGTTGTTGCACTGGGGATCGAAGCTTCTGCGCAGGGCCAGGATCTGGGTTGCCAGGGCGTTGTCCGCCACCTGTTGCAGCCCGGTGTCGATGTTGGTCACCACATTGTCGCCCGGTACGGCCGGGGTGGTCTTGAGGCTGTCGACCACCTGCCCTTGGGGATCGACCGCCAACTCCTGTTGACCGGGGGTCCCCCGGAGCTCGCTCTCGTACTGGTTCTCCAGGCCGGACTGGCCGAAGGGGTCGCCTCCCTGATACCCCTTCGAGGCCAGGGACTTGAGCTCGCCGGCGTTGACGGTCCCCACGTACCCGAGGGTCTGGGCCGCCGGGTACCCCGACTGGGCCGGGCCGGGGATCTCCTGTTGGGGATAGTTGCGCTGGGTGGTGGCCACCGAGGACACCCCGGGGAACTCGCTCTGATGCTCCTTGATGTAGAGGATGTCGGAGAGCGGGGCGTTCGAGAGGACGGGCACCGGCTTGTAGATGCTGTACTGCAGGTCGTCGACGGTGGCCTTGACCTCGGCCGGGGTCTGACCGATGACCGAGGCCAGCCGGCCGATCACCCCGGGGTCGTCGGCCGCTGCGGTCCGCGACAGGGTGATCTGCTCGGTGACCACGTTGTTCACCAGCGGGTTGCCGTAGCGGTCGAGGATGAGCCCCCGGGTCGGCTGGACCTGGACCACCCGGACCTGGTCGGTGTTGACGGCCTGGACCGCGGCCGGGCCCTGGAGCACGGTGAGGGCCCACAGCCTCAGGCCCAACAGGGAGAACAGCGCCACCACCACCAGGGCGATGACCCGAAGCCGCAGGCCGGGCCGGGACGCCGTGGTGTCCGGGGCGTCCAGCATGGCCTCCACCGAGAAGCGGTTCTGGCGCATCTTCGGCTGCCGCGGCGCCTTCTGGCCCTGGCGGGCTTTGCGTGGCTTCTCCGGGCGCTCGAAGAGGTTGGAGCCCTTGAACGGGTGGCGAAGGGATCGGCTCACGGGGCACCAGTATCCCAACTGGTGCCCGGGATAGGTACGCGGAGGGGGGCGGGCCCGGTCATCGGAGGCTGCCGGTCGAGACCGTAGAGGTGGGCACGCCCTCGATGGAAGCGGCCGGGAGGGCCCACTTCACCAGGCGCAGGGCCGGGACGGCCAGTATCAGGTTGGTGACCGACACCACCACGATGATCCGGAACAAGTCGGCGTGGATCATCTGGGGTTGGCCCAGGACCGATCCCAGCACCGCATAGAGCCCCTCGTAGAGGGCACTGGCCCCGAGGGCGGCCACCGGCGCCAACCAGAAGGCCGTGCGGTCGAGGGCCACGGTGGCCGCTCCCACCCCGAAGCCGATGAGACTCCCCACCAGGGCCGAGAGCCCGAAGGGGGTGGGGAGGAAGAGGTCGGCCACCAGACCTGCACCGAATCCCATGGTGGCGCCCCGGGCCGGCCCGGCCACGATGCCGGCGGCCACGGGCAGCAGCAGCATGATGTCGGGGTGCACCCCCCCGATCCGGAGGTCGAGGATCAGGGTCTGCTGGACAGTGATGAACAACAGGACCACCAGCACCACCCGGGTGGCATCCCGTGCGGTCACGTGGACGGCCCCCACACCACCACCGAGACGTAACGGAGTCGGGTCAGGTCCACCATCGGCTGCAGGGTGACCGACTCCTGGGACGACGTGGCGCCGTTCCGGGCCCCCACCACTCTGGCCACCGGGATCCCGCCGGGGAAGGCCGCCCCCTGTAAGCCGCTGGTGACGAACACCTCGCCGTCGGTGAGGTGGGTCTGGGTCGGCACCAGCTCGGCCAGCAGCGGCTTGCCCCCACCCTGCCCGTCGAGCACCGCCAGGGCGCTGGTGGCCGCCGGGCCGTAACGGACCCCGACCGAGGACTGTCCGTCGGTGATCAGGCGGACCGTCGAGCTGTTGTGGTTGGCCTCGACCACCTGCCCCACCAGTCCGCCGGTCGATCCCGGTCCCCCGCCCACCACCGGCATCCCCACTCTGACCCCCTGGTTGCGGCCCACATCGATGTCGATGGTGGAGGCGAAGTTGCTGCTGCCGTAGTCGATCACCTCGGCTGGCACGGTCTGCAGATTCTGGATGAACGGCAACGAGAACAGCGCGCTCAACTGTCGCAGGGACTGGTCCACGCTGTCTTGAGAGGCCTGCTGCGCCCGCAGCTGGTCGATCTCTTCTTGGAGCTTCTGGTTCTGCTGGCGGACCGCGCCGTAGTGCACCGCACCGGCCAGGAAGCTGCCGATGGGCTCGGTAATGTCGTCAACGCCCGAGCGCACCGGGGAGAAGGCGTCGGCCGCCACCGACTTCACCCCCGAGGTGATCCGGTGGAAGCCACCGCGGGCGTCCAGGGAGATGATGGTCACCGAGACCAGCACCAGCAGGATCAGAGTGGTGCGAGGGCGGCGGGACCGCCGCGCCTTCGCCACGGGTGAAGATGCCTCGGGTCGTTCAGCGAGCCGATGAGGTGATGAGGACCTGCTTCAGGGCCTCAAACTCCTCGAGGCACTGGCCACTGCCGATAGCCACGCAGTTCAACGGGTCACGAGCCACCACGATGGGCATGCCCGTCTCCTGGGTGAGACGGCTGTCCAGGCCGTGCAGCAGGGCGCCGCCCCCGGTCAGGACGATGCCCTGCTCCATGATGTCGGCAGCCAGCTCCGGTGGGGTCCGGTCCAGGGTCACCTTGACGGCGTCGACGATGGCCGCCACCGGCTCGTCGATGGCCTTGCGGATCTCCTGGGTCGAGATGACCACGGTCTTCGGGAGCCCGGTCACCAGGTCGCGTCCACGGATCTCCGCGTGGAGCTCCTCTTCGAGCTCGTAGGCGGACCCCAGGGCGATCTTGATCTCCTCGGCGGTGCGCTCGCCCAGGGCCAGGCTGTACTCCTTCTTGACGAAGGAGACGATGGCCTCGTCGAGCTCGTCGCCACCGATACGGATCGACTGGCTGGTCACGATGCCGCCCAGCGAGATGACCGCCACCTCGGTGGTACCTCCGCCGATGTCCACCACCATGTTGCCAGTGGGCTCATGGACCGGGAGGCCGGCCCCGATGGCCGCGGCCATGGGCTCCTCGATGATGTAGGCCTTGCGGGCCCCGGCGTACTCGGCCGCTTCCATCACGGCACGCTGCTCGACACCGGTGATGCCCGAAGGCACGCAGATGACCATGCGGGGTTTGGCGAACCGGCGCTGATGCACCCGGTGGATGAAGTAGCGGAGCATCTTCTCGCAGATCTCGAAGTCGGCGATCACGCCGTCCTTCAGCGGCCGGATGGCCTGGATGTGACTCGGGGTCCGGCCGATCATCCGTTTGGCCTCTGCTCCCACCGCCAGCGGCCGTCCGTCCTTCACGTTGACCGCGACTACCGACGGCTCGTTGAGGACGATGCCGCGGCCCCGCACGTAGACCAGGGTGTTGGCGGTACCGAGGTCGACCGCCATGTCACGGCCGAGCAGAGAGAAACTGTTGTCGCGCGATCAGAGATGCACTCCTCCGTCAATGTTGGTTCGGGGTTCGGGCGGTGCGGCTGTCCACACCTGGACACCAGGGCAACCGTGAGTTCGGCCATCATCGGTGACCAGCTGCATCTGCCTTCAGGCTAGGGGAATCGGCAGACCGAAACAAGGTCGCCCCTCAAGCGTAGCCTGCTGGGGGATCAGGACCTCCCGCCCCGGGGGGTCCGAGGAGTTAGCCCAGGTCAGGGAAGAAGAGGGCGATCTCCCGGGCCGCGGCCTCATGCGAGTCCGATCCGTGGATCAGGTTCTCGCTCATCTTGAGGGCCAGATCGCCCCTGATGGTGCCGGGGGCGGCCTCCAGGGGGTCGGTGGCGCCCATGAGGCTCCTGACGAAGGCGTGGGTGTTCTCGGGGCCCTCGACCACCATGACCATGGCCGGGGACCGGGTGATGAAGGTCACCAGCTTCTCGTAGAAGGGCTTGCCCTCGTGCTCGGCGTAGTGGGAGGAGGCCACTTCGAGGGTGATGGCCCGCAGCTCGGCCGCCACCAGGCGGAGGCCCTTGCGCTCCAGGCGGCCGATGATCTCGCCCACCAGCCCCCGTTCCACGGCGTCAGGCTTACAGATGACCAGAGTGCGTTCCACGAGCGAGGCAGGCTAGTCGACTCCACCCGGGGTGCTGAACGTACCCCGGGATCCGGTCAGCGCGGAGGGCGGGCCAGGAGGCGCACCGCGTCAGCCACCACGTACAAGGAGCCGCACACCACCACGCCGTCGTCCGGGCCGGCCCGGCCCACGGCCAGTTCGATGGCGGCGGCCGGGCTCCCGGCCACGGTGACCTCCATCCCCAGACCCGAAGCCGCCTCGGCCACCACCTCGACCGGGAGGGCCCGGGGCGAGTCGGGGGCGCACACCACGACCGAGCGGACCCCCGCGGTCATCAGGGCCTCGAGCATGGCGGTCGGGTCGCGACCGGTGAGCATGCCCACCACCGCCCGCATCTCGCCCTCCACGGCGAACTCCTCCACCAGCGAACGGGCCAGGGCGATCATGCCGGCCACGTTGTGGGCGCCGTCGGCCACCACCAGAGGCTGGTGTCCGATCACGTCCAGCCGGCCGGGCACCCGCACCGAGGCGAAGGCCTCTTCCACCACGTCCTCGTGCAACGGGGCACCGAAGAAGGCTTCCACCGCGGCCAGGGCGGACGAGGCGTTGTCACCCTGATGGGCGCCGTGCAGTGGGACCAGCAGCTCGCCGTAGGCCCGCCCCGGGGTCCGCACGTCGACCAGCCGCCCCCCCACGGCCACCCGGTTGGCGGTACAGGCGAACTCCTGACCCCTGACCCAGACCTCGGAGGCCCGGGCCCGTTCGGCCGCCTGCCGCAACAGGGCCACCAAGGTGGGGTCGGACTCGCCGATGACCACGGTGCTGCCCTCTTTGAAGATGCCGGACTTGTCGCGCCCGATGTCCTCGAGCGTGGGACCGAGCACCTCGGTGTGGTCGAAGCTGATGTTGGTCAGGACGGCCACGGTGGCATCGACCACATTGGTGCAGTCCCACTGCCCTCCCAACCCGACCTCGATCACCGCCACGTCGACGGCCTCGTCGGCGAACCAGGCCAGGGCGGCCGCGGTGAGGAGCTCGAACCGGGTCGGTGGCTCCTCCATCAGCTGCTCCAGTCGGGCCAGCGACTCGAGGACGTCCACGAAGGCGCCGTCGTCGATGGGCTCGCCGTTGCGGGCGATGCGCTCGTTGACCCGGACCAGGTTGGGGCTGGTATAGGTGCCGACGGTCAGGCCCTGGGCCCCGAGCAGGGCGGTGGTCATGGCCGCGGTGGAGCCCTTGCCGTTGGTCCCGGTGATGTGGATGGCCGGATAGGCCGTCTGGGGATCGCCGAGCAGTCCGGCCAGGGCCCGCATCCGGTCCAGGGTGGGCACCGAACGCCTCGAGGGCATGTTCGACTCGAAATCGATGTGGGAGTCCAGCCAGGCCAGGGCCTGGGGGAGATCGTCGAAGGTCACGTTGCGGTGGAGGCGGTAGGCACCGGAGTCCAGGTCATCCGGGGGCGACGGCGTCACGGTGCCCGGGCGCGGCTTGGCCTAGGAGGCGGCCCGGCGGCTCCGCGCCGACTTGGCCGGCGGGCTGTTCAGCGGGACCAGGGTGGGATGCACCTTGTCGAGGACCACGGCCCGGTCGACCACGCACTTGGAGATATCGGTGCGGCCCGGCAGGTCGTACATCACCTCGAGCAACACCTCTTCGAGGATGGCCCGGAGGCCGCGGGCCCCGGTCCCCCGGAGCAGGGCCTGCTCGGCCACGGCTTCGAGGGCGTCGTCGGTCAACTCCAGCTCCACATGGTCGAGCTCGAACACCCGCTTGTACTGGCGGGTGAGGGCGTTCTTCGGCTCCACCAGGATCCGGATGAGCGCCTCTTTGTACAGATGGGAGACCGCGCTGACCACCGGGAGGCGACCGATGAACTCGGGGATCAGCCCGAACTTCATGAGGTCCTCGGGGAGCACGTGTCGGAGCAGCTCGGAGTCGTCGCTCTCCGAGGCCTTGCGCACCTCGGCGCGGAAGCCCATGCCCTTGCGGCCGATGCGGTTGCCGATGATGGTGTCGATGCCGGCGAAGGCGCCACCACAGATGAACAAGATGTTGGTGGTGTCGATCTGGATGAACTCTTGATGCGGGTGCTTACGACCACCCTGGGGCGGAACCGACGCTGTGGTGCCCTCGAGGATCTTGAGCAGCGCCTGTTGGACTCCCTCGCCGGACACGTCCCGGGTGATGGAGGGGTTCTCCGACTTGCGGGCGATCTTGTCGATCTCGTCGATGTAGATGATGCCGGTCTCGGCCCGCTTGACGTCGTAGTCGGCGGCCTGGATCAACTTCAACAGGATGTTCTCGACGTCCTCGCCCACGTAACCGGCCTCGGTGAGGGCGGTGGCGTCGGCGATGGCGAAGGGCACGTTGAGCATGCGGGCCAACGTCTGGGCCAGCAAGGTCTTGCCACAGCCGGTCGGTCCCAGCAGCAGGATGTTGGACTTGGCCAACTCCACCTCGTTGTCGTGGCTCCCGTTGCTTCCGGCCTGGACCCGCTTGTAGTGGTTGTACACCGCTACGGAGAGGATCTTTTTGGCGTACTCCTGACCGATCACGTAGTCGTTCAGGAACTCGAAGATCTCCTTGGGCTTCGGCAGCTCCTCGAAGGACAACTCGGTGGTGTCAGCCAGCTCCTCGGCAATGATGTCGTTGCACAACTCGATGCACTCATCGCAGATGTACACACCGGGGCCGGCGATCAGCTTCTTCACCTGCTTCTGCGACTTCCCGCAGAAGCTGCACTTCACCAGGTCGCCACCATCTCCGAACTTCGCCACGTCGGTTCCTCGTGTCCTTCTGTCAGCGGTCCGTGTTGGTCATGAGTGCATGCTGCTTCCTGTGTGCCCGACCCTTTGTCCCCCATGGTGCGGAGCCAGATCCCCGTCCGCACTGCCCTGCGGTGCTACCGGAAGTACTCCGGTTGTCCAGAAGCTCAACTCTAGCTGCTGCCCTGCCACCGGCAGGTCCTCCGGTCCCATCGAGTGGGCTACGCAGCCCCGACGGCCTCTACGGCCATGGCGTCGCGGGCCGTGATCACTTCGTCGATCAGGCCGTACGTCACCGCCTCCTCTGCCGTCATGATGAAGTCGCGGTCGGTGTCCTTCGACACCCGCTCGACGGTCTGGCCGGTGTCGTGGGCCAGCATGCCGTTGAGAAGATCTCGCATCCGCAGGATCTCCTTGGCCTGGAGCTCGATGTCGCTGGCCTGGCCCTCGACCCCTCCGAAGGGCTGGTGCAGCAGGATGCGGGCGTGGGGCAGGGCGAAGCGCTTCCCCTTGGTGCCTGCTCCCAGCAGCACGGCGGCGGCCGAGGCGGCCTGACCGAAGCAGAACGTCGACAGGTCCGCCTCGATGAACTGCATGGTGTCGTAGATGGCGAACAGGGCGGTGATGTCCCCACCGGGCGAGTTGATGTAGAGGTGGATGTCCTTGTCGGCCTCTTCCGATTCGAGGAAGAGCAACTGGGCGCAGACCAGGTTGGCCACCGTGTCGTTGATCGGGGTGCCGAGGAAGATGATCCGCTCGCGCAGGAGACGGGAGAACAGGTCGTAGTTGCGCTCGCCCCGGCTGGTGGATTCCACCACCCACGGCACGCTGTACGCCTGTGCATCCATATCCCTGGTTCCGTCCGTGAAGCTCACTCCGGGTCCTCCTCGTCCTTGCCCTCATTCACCTGCAGGTCGTCCCGTGACACGGGCTCTCCGTCCTCATCGACCAACTCGACATTGTCGACCAGCCAACGCATGGCCTTCACCTTGCGCCTGTCCGAGCGTACCGCCGGGAGGCGTCCGGACCGTTCCAACTGCCCCCGCACCTCGTCGACGTCCATCTCCAGCCGCTCGCCCATGGCCGCCAGCTCCTCGTCGAACTCCTCGTCGGTGAGCTCGATGTCCTCCTCTTCGACCAACGACCGGAGGGCCAGGTCGAGCTTCACGCTGCGCAGGGCGCCGCTTCGGAGCTCCTCGAGGAACTCCCGCTCGTCGCGGCCGGTGGCCCCGAGGAACTGGCCCAGGCTCATCCCCTGGCTGTCCAGACGGTGGTTGAGGTCGTGAATCCGCTCACGAACCTCCTCCCCCACCAACTGGTCGGGGATGTCCTCGGTGACCAGCTCCACCAAAGCGTCGGCGGTCTTCTGCTCCAGGGCCACCTGAGCCTGGACGATGTGGCGCCGGGTGAGCTGTTTGGTGAGATCGGCCCGGAGCTCGGCTGCGGTGTCGAACTCGGAGGCTTCGGAGGCCCACTCGTCGTTCTCCTCCGGTAGGACCAGCTCCTTCACGTCCTTCACCAGCACCCGGAACGAAACGGCCTGGTCGTCGGGGCCGGTGGTCGAGTCGAAGGTGAAGATGTCACCGACCTTGGCCCCCCGCAACTGGTCGTCGAGCTCGGGGACAACTACCCCACTCCCGACCTCGTACAGATAGTCCTGGGCGTCGAGGTCGTCGTCGTCACCCGAGCCGCCGACCCGGGTGCCGTGGATGTCGATGGTGACCTGGTCGCCGTTCTGGGCCGGTCGGGCCACCGCCACCAACTCGCCCGAGGTGGCACGCATGCGGTCGATCTGCGCGTCGACCTCTTCGTCGGTCACCTTCAGGCTGGGCAAGACGACCTGCAGTCCCTGGTATCCGGGGATGGACACGGTGGGCCGGACCAGCACGACAGCGTCGAAGGAGACCGGCCCCGAGTCGTCGCCCGAGGTGATGTCGATCTCCGGCTGGTCGATGGGGTCGACCTCGGTGTCGCTGACCGCCCGGGCATAGAAGTCCGGCAACGCCTCGCGCAGCGCTTCGCTCCGCAAAGCGGCCGCCCCGCCCATCCGGGCCTCGATGACCCGGCGGGGCACCTTGCCGGGTCGGAACCCGGGCACCCGGAGGTCCCGGGCCAGCCGGCGGATCACCTCATCGAGAGCCTCATCGATCTCCGCCTCTTCGATCTCGACGGAGAGACGGACCTTGTTGCCCTCTTCGGGTTCGGCTGTGGCTCGCATACGAATTGCCGAGTGTACCGGTACCGGGGGACTCAACTTTCCCGCAGGGGGCGAAGACGCCTCGTCCCCAGTGACAGCCCCGCCCGGTGGTCCGGCGGACCGACGTCACATCATGAAGGCCATGGATTCGAGCACCTGGTGGCCGAGGGCCACATCTCCTTCGATCTGCACCTGTCCGGTGGCCACCACCCTTGACGGCGCCACCCGCCCGAATCCGAGCCGCCAGAACGCCTCCTGGTCCATGTTCAGCGTTACCGAGGGCTCGGCATCGGGATCATCGGGGACCAACGACGCCCGCCCCTCGTCCACCCGTACCCCCACCTTCCGGCCCATGACCCCGACCACGCTGAACCGCACCGTGGTGCCGTCGGGAGGCGCCACCCGTTTTCCCACCACGAAGGGCATGGATCGGACGCAGCGGTCGAGGGTCACGGCCTCACCCACCCCGTTCCGCCCACCGGGCCGGCTGAGGGCCCGACGGATGTCCTGCTCGTGGGCCCAGGTATCGAGGATGCGGGTCTCCATGAACTCCCGGTAGGGGACCTGGCCGACCGGGCTCCACCCGATCTCGTCGAACTTGGCGGTGGGCATGGTCCGGAGGGAGTCGAGCCGCCGGTTGGTGACCTCGACGAACTCCTCCAGGACCACCTGGCCCGGCCGGGGCCTGCGGGCGTCGACCCAGGCCTCGTTCAACTCGCCGAAGGCATTGGCCACGTGGTCCGGGATGGCCTCGAGCGGGGGTGGAGCTGGATCACCGAGCAACAGCCGCTCGACGCCGATCAGGTGGGAAAGCTGGTCCTTGACGGTCCACCCCGGGCAGTCGGTGGGCAGATCCCACTGGGCGGTCCGCACCCCTTCGCAGGCGCTGGCCAGCGACACCCATACCTCGGTCATCTGGTCCACCACCGCCTCGTTGTTTCCCGGCGAAAGCGACATGCGCCCTCCTGGGTGGATCGGCCGGCCGGGGTGCCAGGGGGTGATCAGGCCGGGAGCGTGGCCTCGATGGCGTCGATCACCTCGGGGGCCTCGGGGTCGACCATGGGCCGGAAACGCTGGACGATCTCTCCCTCCGGGGAGACCAGGAACTTCTCGAAATTCCACTGGATGTCGCCGGCGTCGCCATCGGCGTCGGGGAACGCCACCAGCTCCTCGTAGACCGGATGGCGGCCATCGCCGTTGACTTCCACCTTTTCGAACATGGGGAAGCTCACGCCGTAGGTGGTGGAGCAGAAGGTGGCGATCTCCTCGGACGAACCGGGCTCTTGCTCCCCGAACTGGTTGCACGGGAAGCCGAGGACGGTGAAGCCGCGGTCGCCGTAGGTCTTCTGGAGGCGTTCCAGCCCCTCGTACTGGGGGGTCAGCCCGCACTTCGAGGCCACATTGACCACGAGTAGCGCTTTGCCCCGGTAGTCGCCGACCGAAGCCGGATCGCCGGTCAGGGAGTGCAGAGAAGGGTCGTAGATGCTCATAGCGTCAAGTGTAGATGGCCTGGTCGTGACAGGGTCCGCCCCAGGGCCGGCTGGTAAAGAAAAGGCCCAGGTCTGTCGAAGATAAGGGCACGAGCGAGTTTGCCGAGAGCTTTGCGGCCGTGGTGCCGAGGGGTTGAATAACGAGCGATGACTGTTGAGGCTGAACAGACGCCCGGCAGCGCTGCTGACCGAGGTGAGGTCTCTGGCGTGGTCGTCCACGTCCTGTTGGCCCTGGTGCGCCGCCTGAACGGCGATGTCGGGGTGGCCCAGGCCCTGGCCCTGGCCGACGACGGCCGGTCCTTCGCCACCTTGGGGGACATGACCAAGTGGAGCCCGCTGGACAAGACGGTGGCCCTGTTCAATGCGGCGGCCCTGGTGACCGGGGACGGTGCTGTGGGCCTCCACGTGGGAGAGGGTCTCCTCTACGCCGACGACGGCACCGGCTTCGTCAATCGCCTGCGGGCCCTGGGCTCGCCCGAGTCGGCGTTCAAACACGCCACGCCCCTGCTCGGCTACTTCGACGGTACGTCGGAGGCGGTGGCGCTCGAGGTGGCCACCGACCATGCCCTGATCGAGGTACTCCCCCGCTTCGAGGAAGAGCGCCACGCCCACCTGTGCGAGATGACCAGGGGACTTCTTTCGCAGGTTCCCGCCCTCTATGGCGCGGGCAGGGCCCTGGTCAGCGAGCACGAGTGCAGCGCACGGGGAGGCCGCACCTGCCGGTACGCCCTCAGCTGGGAAGTGCCGGAGGGACAGACCGCGGAGGACCCTGCACCCGAAGCGCCCGCTGAGTACCAGGCCGAGGAGACCGGACCAGCCGAGTCCCGGAGCCTCCCCGACGAGAGCCCGGGTGGGCGGGAGCAGGAACGGTCGGCCGGGTCCCGTGCTGAGCGCGCCATATGGCGGGGGCTGGACCGGACCGCTTTCGTCGAGCCCCAGGGCGAGCCCGAGGCCTCAGGCCGAGCCGACGCCGACGAGCTGAGGGCCGAACTGGACCGGATGAGCGCCCTCATCGAAGGAGCGTTCTCCACGGCCACGGAGTTGGTGAGCGCCGACGTCGAATCCCTGCTGTCCCAGATAGCGGCCCGGGCCGATGCCGTGGTGGCCTCTCCCCGCTACCTGCTGATGCTCCGGGTCCGGCCCGGCACGGCCATTCAGCTCCACTACCGGGGACTCGAGCCCGACGAGGCCCAGATCGCCGCGGCCGAGCTGTGGCGCGAGCATCCCGACGACGATGCCGGATCGCGACTCATTGTCGATATCGCCTCTCCCCACCGGCTGTACGGCCGGCTGGCCGAGTTCCACCCAACGGGAAAGGTCCACACCGACTCGCAAGCCAAGGTGTTGCGGCTGTTCGCCGAGTACGCCGCAGCCTCCCTCGACGTCTTCACCGTGCTCACCGAGGCCAAGCGAAGCGATGCCACGGCCCGCACCCTGCTGTCGTTCTCCGAGTCGCTCTCCCAGGTGACCTCACTGGCCGACCTGCTCCAACTGGTGGTCGACACCGTGCCGGCGGTGACCGACTGCGCCCAGGCCACCATGTACCTGTGGGACGCCGGCCGGGGCCAGCTGGTGCCGCGCTCGTGGACCAGGGGCAGGCCGGCCCCCGACGGCTCGTTGGTGCCCATCGTGGCCGTGGCGCCGGAGGACCACCCGGCGGACCGGTTCCGGGACCTGGCGGACCTGGGAGAAGGGGACCCGCTCTCCCTGGAGGGCCGCCCGCTCACGGTAGGCCCCGACAACCCGCTGATCGCACAGTTGGTCAACTCGAGGGCGGTGATCGTGCTCGACGAGACGACCGGTGACCCGGCCCTCGCCGCCGTGTTGGAGCGGTCCGGTACCGAGGCCTCGGTGGTGGCTTCGCTCTTCGCCGGTGGCCACTTTCTGGGGGTCATAGCGGCCAACTTCGGGCGGGACTCCTCACTGGCCGCCATCCGGGATGCCGATCTGCATGAGCGTCTTTCCGGTCTGGCCGACCAGGCGGCCACCACCCTCCAGAACCTGGAGCTGTTGGAACGGGTCTCGCACATGGCCTGGCACGACGCCCTGACCGGCCTGCCCAACCGACGGCTGTTCGAGGACCGGGTCGAACAGGAGTTGGTGCGGTCGCGCCGGGTGGGCGAGCCGGTGTGCATGTTCTTCGTCGATCTGGACCATTTCAAAGCAGTCAACGACAGCCTGGGCCACGCCGCCGGCGACGACCTGATCCAGCAGGTGAGTGAGCGGCTGGTCGACACGGTCCGCCGACAGGACACCGTGGCCCGGGTAGGCGGTGACGAGTTCGCCATCCTGTTGCCCGGGCTCTCCGATCAGTTGTCCATCGACCAGCTGGCCCAGCGGGCGCTCGAGGCCATGAGCACCCCCTTCGACGTCTCGGGCGTCGAAGTCGAGACGTCGGCTTCCATCGGGATCGCCATGGCCCCCGACCACGGGGACTCCTACGACGAGTTGCTCAGTCGGGCCGATGAGGCCATGTACCGGGCCAAGGGCCGGGGGCGGAACGCCTTCCAGATGTTCTCGGGGTCCGCCGTCACCGACGGCTCGGGACGGCTGGATATCGATGAGGACACCCTGTACGCCGACCTGGTCCACGCGCTGGAGCACGAAGAATTCTTCGTGCTCTACCAGCCCTATATCGACCTGCGCACCGGCGAGGTGGTCGGCGTGGAGGCACTGGTCCGTTGGCAGCACCCCCGGTACGGCCTCCTCGAGCCGGCCTCGTTCATCTCCCTGGCGGAGCAGAGCGACCTGATCGTGGCCCTGGACTCGTGGGTCATGGAGCAGGCCTGCCGTCAGGCCCGCACCTGGCTCGACCATGGCCTCACGCCGCTGCGCATGTCGGTGAACCTGGCCTCACGGGACCTGGCCAGTCCCGACCTGTTCGAGAAGGTCGACCAGACGCTCGAGGAGACCGGTGTCGACCCGTCCCTGCTCGAGCTGGAGATCACCGAGCGGGTGGTGCTCGACCGGGCCGGACCGGCACGGGACAACATCGACCGACTGCGCCGGCTCGGGGTGCGCTTCACCATCGACGATTTCGGCACCGGCAACTCCTCGCTCAACCGGATCGGCTCGTTCCCGGTGAGCACCCTCAAGATCGATCAGTCCTTCGTCCAGGTCCTCGGGCCCGATGGCGAGAACAACACCCTGGTGTCGGCCATCATCTCCATGGCCGACCGGTTGGGGCTGAGCTGCGTCGCCGAAGGGGTCGAGACCTCCCTACAGAGCCGGATCCTCCTGCAACGCGGCTGCACCACGGCCCAGGGCTACTTCTTCAGCCCCCCGCTGGCCCCTCAGGACGTCGAAACGATGATGGCCAACATCGCTGCAACCGATGGGCCGTCGGCGGCGGACGGAACCACCGGCTGATCCCAGGCCCGCTCGCGACGTCCCGGTTATTGCTAACTATTGCAAGCACAACGGCGTCCCATCCCCCCTCTGGCCAACCCGGGCCGATACGTTCGATTCACCGGACACCGGTTGGGAACAAGGAAATACGAGGAGGAGTCATGGCGTCGTACGAGGGTTATTGCGTGAAATGTCGTGAGAAGCGGCAGTTCGAAGGCGAAGAGGTCGAGATGGCCAACGGCCGGCGCTCCGCCAAGGGCAAGTGCCCGACGTGCGGAACCGGGATGAACCGGATCCTGGGCAAGAAGGCCTGATCCGGCCGCACCGTCAAGGGGTGGCGCCCTCCGCAACGGATCGGCGTTCGAGCGGCGCATCGACGGTCGTCGGGCTGTGGGCCGGTTCGAGTTGGAGGGAAAGGGCGCCGATGACGGCGCCTTCCCGTAGCCCCCACTCGCTGACCACCAGCCGCTGAAGCCCCAGGCTCTCCACCAGGGTGGAGAGCACCACCGCTCCCACCGGGAGGAGGGGCGCCCTCCGACTCTGGACCCCCGGAAGAGCGAGACGAGCGTCCAGGTCGAGCGTGGAGAGCCGGTCGGCCAGGTCGTGGAGCTGGCCGGCGGGGATCTCGACCTGATTGACCTGGAGGGAGGAGACCGACCCGGTCGACAGGGGCCGGTGCAGCCCCATGGCCAGGCGGGCCAGGGCCCGGACTGTCCCTCCGCTGGCGATGACCCTGGTGCCGGCACTCGGGGTCCGTTCCAACATGGCCCGGATGGGCTCGGCCCGGTAGCGGGCGACCTCGGTGATGGCCTTGCGGTCGCCGGGCGTCAACAGTTCGCCGGTTCCCAGCTCACCACGCAGCCGAGCCGTCCCCAGGGCCACGCTGGCCACGGCCATGACCTCGTCGACCGTGCCGATTCCGGCCTCCAGGCTCCCCCCACCCAGATCGAGGCCGAGGACCGGGTCCTCACCGACCCACACTCCGGCCCGCTGACCCAAAAAGCACAGCCGGGCCTCCTCCTCCCCGCTCAGCAGCGTGACCGGATTGTCGAGGACCCGTTCGAGCCGGCTGATCAACCGGGAACCGTTGTCGGCGTCGCGGAGCGCAGCAGTGGCCAGCGCCACCACCACATCGGGACCGGTCTCGTCGCAGGCGGCCCGGAGACGCCGAACCGTGCGAACCGCCGAGGCGGCCCGGTCGGCCGGGACACCTCCGGTGCGGGCCACCTCCGTCCCGAGGTGGAGAAACGAACGACGACGCAGCACCGGGGTCAGCAAACCTTCTCGCGAGGCATCCACCACCATCAGGTGGAAGGAGCTGCTGCCCAGGTCGTAGACGGCGACCCGCACGGTCGGCACCAGACGTGGAACGAGGAGTGACACTGCGGGTGACGCTATCCCCTACCGGCGACATGGAGGAACGATGGGCCGGTGTGGCCTACGCTGACCGGTACCGGGAAGTAGCGCAGCTTGGCAGCGCGCCTGCTTTGGGAGCAGGAGGTCGCGGGTTCAAATCCCGCCTTCCCGACGCCGATGGGCCCCTCCACCCACAAACGGGTGGGACAGGTCAGGGCTCAGGGAGCAATGGCGGAGAGCCACTGGACCTCAGCCTGACCAGTGATGGGCTGCACGGCGTGGAGGAGCGACCGGTAGCCGGCTCCGTTGGAGCCTCCCGGTCCGCCCAAGGTCAGCACCCCGAAGAACGGCAGCATCTCGCCCCGCCCGGCGGCGTACGAGGCCAAGGCAGCCCACTCCGAGGCCTGTCGTCCCGAATACACCTCGGGCACGGCCACGTCCGGAGCGAATCCGTAGGCGACCTGCAAGAGCTGGGCCTCGGACCAGTAGCCGGGCTCAGCGGACCCGTAGTCCACCATGGCCGGCTCATACCCGCCGACGGCGTCGGCATAGCCGGCGAGCAGTTGGTAGGTGTTGCCGTAGGCCGGGTCGAACGCCGGCTCGGCGTCGTCGCCGGCCATGACGGTGACCGTGTCGGTATAGCCGGCGCGCGCCTTGATCCCACTGGCTTCTGACTGGACCTCGGTCACCACGCCGGCCAACGCCGCTCCCCACGAGGCGAAGTTGGGCGGCTCGTTGGCGCACCCGCACGCTCCGCGGCCGCATGGTTGACCTGTTCCGCAACTGTCATTGGTCCCGATGGCGACATTGAGGTGTGTGTAACTCGGGGCGGTTTCGAAGTACCCCCTGATGTAGCTCACGACCCCGGCTGCTATAGACGCCAACGAAACGAATCCCCCGTGGAAGTCCATGGTGCCGAGCGCGGAACCTTGGGCCGCGGGCCTCCCGAAATCCAAGATGACCAGACCCCGTGTCGAGGCCCAGCCCGCGGCCTTCCCCTGGGCCAGAAGAGTCGAGGGATTGGCAGTCGCCTCATAGTGGGACGCTGTTCCGGCGAGGGTGGCGGCTCCGCTGGCGGAGGTATCGAGTACTCCGGTGACGCCTATGGCGCCCATCAGGAGCCCCATAGTCACCAATAAGGTGACGCCTACCTTCTTGATCCGATGGGGTGCGTTACGGCAGCGACCGGCTAAGGGGTCTTGCGAACGTTGCACCATGGCGACCTCGCACTTCATCAATCGATAAGGGCTGCAAACCAAATGATGGTCCGACATGCATTGGGGCTAAAGGCTGCAGAAGGTTTGGTTTAAAACCTGGTGGTGGATAGCTAACCAATTGATCGACAATTAATCGCAGTTCTTTAGCGAGTCGTTTCTGCCAGCAGCGCGCCCAGCCGTCGGGTGCGCCCTCTCGGGAAGCACCCGATGGCGGGTCAGTCACACGCTTCGTGGCGCCTACGTCCTCTGAGCGGTCCACAGGGTGGCATCAGGCCGATGGCGTGGCACGGGTCGACCCCGGCGCCTCCGGATCAGGCGCTGATGGGGAGCCCGAAGGCGGTAACCACTTCTCCGGCCGGTAGCGGCCTCGAGAACAGGAACCCCTGGGCCAGATCGCATCCGAGGGACCGGAGGATCTGCAACTGCTGGGTGGTCTCGACTCCTTCGGCTACCACCTGGAGACCCAGGGCATGGGCCAGGTTGATCACCGCCGAGACGATCTTCTCGCTCTCGGTGTTCGATCCCAGCGTCTCCACGAACATCCGGTCCACCTTCAAGATGTCCAGGGGGAACCGCTGGAGATAGCTCAACGACGAGTAGCCGGTACCGAAGTCGTCGATGGCCAACAACACCCCGAGCCCCTTCAGGGCCCGGAGCACGCCGAGAGCGGATGCGGCGTCCTGCATGAGGGCGCTCTCGGTGATCTCCAGGGTTAGGCATCCGGGCGGCAGGCCCGTCCGGGCGAGGATCTTTTCCACCGTGGCCACGATCCGGGGATCGTCGATCTGTCGGGCCGACAGATTCACCTCCACCGAACCTTGCGGTCCTTTGCGGCCTTCGAGGTTCCAGTGACGCAGTTGGTGGCACGCCTGCTCGAGAACCCAGGCTCCGATGGGGATGATCAGGCCGCTCTCCTCGGCCACCGGGATGAACCGATAGGGGGCCATCAAGCCCTGGTCGGGGTGTTGCCAGCGGATGAGGGCCTCGACGCCGACGGTGGTCACGCCGTCGATCTCCACTACGGGCTGGTAGTGGAGCATGAGCTCGTGTCGCTCGAGAGCCCGATGCAGCGAATGCTCGGTGCTCATGCGATCCAACAACTCGATCCGCATGGACTCACCGAACGTCTCCACGCTCGAGCCGCCCCTTCGCTTGGCCTGGTACATGGCGGCTTCGGCGTTCGAGAGCAACGTGGCCGGGTCGTCGGTCCCGAAGGCATTGACGGCCACGCCGACCGATGCGTCCACGAACACCTCGACGCCATCGATGACAAAGGGTTGCACCAGGGCGGCCCGGGCCCGCTCGATGAACGCCAGGGCGTCGGCGTGGGCCCTTCCGGCCGGGTTCTCGAACAGAGCCAGGAACTCGTCGCCACCGAACCGGGCGATGGTCTCGCCGACGTCGACCGCCTGGGCCAGGCGCCGGGCCACCGAGATCAGCAAGCGGTCGCCACTGTCGTGGCCCATGCTGTTGTTGATGGCCTTGAACCGGTCGAGGTCCAACAGGAGGATCGCCACCGAACCCGGGGTGACCCGACCGCGGGCCGCCGCTTCGGCCAGTCGTCGATCGAAGTGGGCGCGGTCGGGAAGTCCGGTCAACGGGTCACGGCCGCGCGTTGGTCATGGCCCCAGGTGTGGGTTGACTGACCGGAACCAGGATGAAGCCCCGGACCGGTCCATCGTGGCCGGCCCCGCTGTCGAACACCAAGCCATCCGAGACGATCCGGTGACCGGCCCGGTGCATCAGTTCGACCGGGAGGCGTTCAGCAGGTAGCGCGGTCTCTCCCACCATGGTCGGGTCCTCGTCGGGAATGGATCCGCCGAAGAGCGAGCCGTCCACTCCCCGGGGGAGCACGGTGTCCGAGATCGACCGACCGACCACCTCTTCTCTCCGCCACCCGAACACCTCTTCGGCCCGGGGGTTCCACTCGGTGACCATGCCCACCTCGTCGATCTCGACGAACGGATCGGGGAGGACCGAGATCAGGCGGGCCCACCGACGTCGCCACTCGGGACGCTCGGTCATTAGTGCTCGTCCTAGCCCGTCAGCCACCTTGGTGCTCCCGTCGAAGTCCCGATGAGTCGCCCCGGTCACTGGGGTCGTGATTCTCTCAGCATGGCCCTCGGTGACTACCACCGAGGTCTGCTCCCGGTCTCCAGATCTGAAAGACCGGTTGAGGACGCGACGCCACTGGGAGGTCATGGTAGGGGTATGTCCCTCGCGCTTCAAGGATCCTCCCCCTGGAGCGCCCCCGGCAGCCCCAGTCGGATCAGGCCGGTGATACCGGTGTCGAGCGGGAGGGACGGACAAGTCCGTGTACCGTGCCTGGCGTGGTCGTGGTCACCGGCACAGCGCAAAAGGACGCCTGGGAGCAGAAGGTGCTCCCCCCGGTCGAGCAGGTCCGGCCCGGGCTGTGGTCCATTCCCGTGCCCATCCCCAACAACCCGCTCCGGTACGTGCTGGTCTATGCCTTCGAGATGCAGGGCGGCGGTGTGGCCCTGGTCGACGCGGGGTGGAACACCGACGAGGCCTGGTCGTACCTCAACAACGGACTGGCCGACGGCGGGTGGGAGCATGGCCGACGTGCGGGCGGTGATGGTCACGCACATCCACCCCGATCACTACGGTCTGGCCGGTCGGGTCCGCGAAGCGTCCGGGGCATGGATCGGGTTGCACCCTGCCGACGCGGTGATGCTCGAGGGCCGCTACGGAGACACCGATGAGCTGGTGGGCCAGATGTTCCACCTCCTGGCCGACTCCGGGGTGCCGCCCGACCGGCTGCCGGACCTGGCCCTGGCCTCTATGGCCCTCAAGTCCATGGTGACCATGGCGGAGCCGGACGTACTGTTCGAGGACGGGAAGGAGATCGAGCTGCCGGGGTGGGCGCTCCGGACCATCTGGACCCCGGGCCACTCCCCCGGACACGTGTGCTTCTTCAGTGAACAGCACAAGCTGCTCATCTCCGGCGACCATGTGCTGCCCCGGATCACCCCGAACATCTCGGTGCACTCCCAGCAGTTCGCCAACCCGCTGGGCGACTACCTCGACTCCCTCCGTAAGGTCCAGGACCTCGGGACCGAGGAGGTGCTCCCGGCCCACGAGTACCGATTCTCCGACCTCTGGTCCCGGGTGGAGGAGATCATCAACCACCACGGCGAGCGGCTCGAGGAGATCGAGCAGGTTCTCATCGAGCACCCGGGCTCGACAGCGTGGCAGATCACCCTGAGGCTCCACTGGTCGCGTCCATGGGACGAGATCGAGTCGTTCATGCAGCGCCAGGCCAATGGCGAGACCCTGGCCCACCTCGTTCTCCTGGAACTGCAGGACCGGGCCCGCCGCCAGGGGTCAGAGCCGGCGCGGTTCTTCGTCATCGACCGCTGATCCGGTCACGTCTGCCGCCTCGACCACGGTGCCGGCTTCGTCGGTGCCTGGGGCTCCCGGGACCTGGTGGCGACGCTTCAGTACCAGGTGGACGATCACGGCCACCACGACCACCCCACCGACCACGGCCAACGACCACACGCCGATGGTCGAGAGGATGTGCTCGAAGGAGACGCCGACGATGAATCCGAGCAGGGTGTAGCCGACCCCCCAGATCAGACCACCGGCGGCGTTGTAGACCAGGAAGGTGCGGTAGCGAAGGCCGCTCATACCGGCCAGGGCTGGTATCACCGCTCGGGCGAAGGCCACGAACCTTCCTATGAAGACAGCCGGCCCGCCGTAGTGCTCGAGCAGGGACAGGGACCGGGCCACTCCGGAATTGCCCTTGAGCGGGCGCCGCTCCATCAGCCACGATCCCGACCGCTTCCCCACCTCGAACCCCACCGAGTCGCCGGTGATGGCGCAGAACACCACCACCGCCATCATGATCTCGAGATCGACCTGGTGGAGTCCGGCCAGCACCCCGCCGATGACCACCGCCGTCTCTCCAGGGATGAAGAACCCCACCATGAGGGCCGCTTCGGCGAAGGTCAAAGCCCCGACCAGCACGTAGGCGGTGGTGCCGTGGAAGTGGAGCAGCCATCCCGACACCCCACCGGGGTTGGCATCAGACGATGCCAACCCGTGCACGGCGAACAGGAGTGCCGCCGTGGCCATCAGCCGCATCTCACGCTCCTGGCTCCGGGACCGGCCGGCACCGGTGCGTCAGGACCAACGGGAGAGGGTGACGCTGTTCCACGTGCGCCGGCGGCAGGCGGGACAGGTCATCCATCGGTCGAACGTGCGTCTCGGGAGCCAGGCGCCGAACGGGAGCTGCAACAGCACGAACTCAACCACGCCCACCCGGCTGATCGACCCACACGACGAACAGGCCACGGTCAGTGGACCTCGCCGGGGCACGGCCTCGGTGGCGGTGGCGGTGGAGGTTGCCGCCACGGCCTCGCCGGCCGGCGTGGGCTGGGAGTAGAGCGCATGCTTGCCGGCCGGCCGGGCGTGGCGCCTGGTGGGTGAGGCGCCGGTGGTGGCGGTGCCCATGGACTGGCCGGGGGCGGAGTCGAGATCGCTGTCGACGACGGCCTGCTCATCGATGGGCATCCAGTACAACGCCCGTTTGCCCAGCGGATCGGGGCCGTCCGCCACTAGCGGACAGTGCCGGCGACGGCGCCCGTCTCGGCCAGGGTCCGGGCCAACTGACGATAGGCCTGCGCCCCTGGAGAGGTCGGGGCGTGCTGCAGGATCGACTTCCCCCGGGCCGGGGCCTCGGCGAAGCGGATCGACTTGCGGACAGGAGGCTGCAGCACGGGGATCCCGTAGCGGGCCACCACTTCTTCGATGATGTGACGCGAGTGCTTGGTGCGGTCGTCGTACATGGTGGCCACGATGCCCCGCACGCTGAGCTGGCTGTTGGCGAAGGCCCGGACATCCTCGATGGTCTCGAGGAGCTGGCCCACACCCCGGTGGGACAGGGCCTCACACTGCAGCGGGATGAGCACGGCGGCGGCGGCGGTGAGTCCGTTGATGGTCAATACACCGAGCGACGGGGGGCAGTCGATGAGCACCAGGTCGTAGCGGCTGAGGACCGGTTCGAGGGCCCGCTCCAGTACGTGCTCCCGCCCGGTGCGGGTGAGCAGGTGTACCTCGGAGCCGGCCAGATCGATGGAAGCCGGCAACAGGTCGAGGCCGTTCACGCCTGGCACCGGGAGCGAGACGTCGGCTACCAGCTGCCGGCGGACGAAGACGTCGTGGAGCGACCGTTCCAGGGTGTCCGGGTCGAAGCCCAGGGAGAAGGTCAGGCAGGCCTGGGGATCGAGGTCGACCACCAGGGTCCGCCGGCCCAGCTCCGCCGAGGCCACACCGAGCGAGTGGACCGTTGTCGTCTTGGCGACGCCGCCCTTCTGGTTGGCCACGGCCAGCACATCGGTCACTCGCTGAGTCTACGCCTGGCAGGAGGCCCCATAACCGGGCTCAAAACCCGGCCATGGCCACGACAGGCCGGTTGAGCCGGGTGCCACCCATGGAGCCGTAGAACGGGGCGCCGAAGCTGAAGACCCCCCCATCGGAGGCCGTGAAGCGGTATCCGCTCCCGTCCGAGGTCTCGGCCATCGCCACAATCGGGGCGTTGAGCCTGATGGCCCCGGTCGATCCGTAGAACGGTGCCCCACCGAAGGAGAAGACACCGCCGTCGGAGGCCACCTCCCAGTAGCCGCCGGTATTGGTGTCGTTGACCATCCCCACCACCGGGGCGTTGAGGGGCTGGCCCCCCATCGATCCGAGGAATTGAGCACCCCCGAAGGAGAAGATCCCTCCGTCGGAGGCCACCAGTCGGTACCCGTTGCCTTCGGCGGTGGCGGTAATCCCCACGATCGGCTTGTCGAGGTGCTGGCTCCCCATCGAGCCGTAGAAGGCCGGCGTCTCCGAAGGCGAAGATGCCACCGTCGGAGGCCACCAACCAGTAGCCCCTGCCGTCGGGTGTGGCGGCCATGCCCACGATGGGTCGGTTGAGGTGCTGGCCGCCCATCGATCCGAAGAAGCGGGCGCCCCCGAAGGCGAAGATGCCGCCGTCGGAGGCCACCAGCCAGTAGCCCCCGCTGCCCGGGGCCTCGGCCATGGCCACCACCGGGGCGTTGAGACTGATGCCTCCGGTGGAGCCACAGAAGGGGTTGCTGCCAAAGGAGAAGATGCCGCCGTCCGAGGCGGCCAGGTGGTACCCGGTGTAGACCGCGGCCGGTACCGAGCAGGCGGGTATGGAGCCCGGCCGTGTGGTGCGTCCGGCGTTGCCGGTCAGTTGGGCGTCGTGATGGAACATCGGCCAAGACCCGGCGCCAATGGCGGCGGCCCCATCGGACCCGGTGATTTCGTAGTGGTCGATCTGGCCCACCCCGGCCTGTGAGGAACCGGAGAAGGTGTACCCGGCCAGGGTGATCCCGATGGTCCCGTTGGGGTCCTCGGTCACCAAGGGCGAGTTCTGGAGCCCCAGAGTCGGGCTCAACAGGGCGACCTGGGCCCCGTTGGTCCCGTTGAGGACGTAGGCGCCGTTGACGGTGGGAACGATGACGTCGTCGTAGCCGTGGCCCAGGTTGGCGGTTACCACCGATCCGATGACCCGTCCGATCCCGGTCTTCTTCCAGATGGCCCGGCCGGTGGCGGCGTTCAACACCCAGACCGAGCCGGACCGGCCGGGCCCCGGGTCGGTACCTTCGACGACCTGGAGCGAGCCGTTGCCCAGGACATCGGAGAGGGCCGGGGACGAGTAGGTGCTCCCGTCGAGCTTGTCCGACCATTGCAGCTGGCAGTGGGTGTTGTAGGCCCTCAGGGCGTCGGTGTCGGAGGCGTCGCCGAAGTAGTCGCCGGTGCCTACCACGATGCCCGTGGCTCCACCGGGGAGGAACCCTCCCACCGCCGGGGACGAGTCCACCACCTGGTTGGTATCGGCCCGGCAGATCTGGTTGCCCTGGGCGGTGAGGATCCGTAGGTGGCCGCCGTTGGTGTACGACTGGCCCCGACCGAATCCGGCCGTCTGGTCACTACCGACGATGATCTCCTGCTGGCCGGTGCCGTAGAGGTCGGCCAGGGCTGCGGTGGAGTGCGTGCTGTCGGAGTTGAAGAAGGGCCATCCGGTCAGGGGCGAGCCATTGGTCGCCTGGAGAGCGTACGAGACCTCCCCGAGCGAACCGGCCACCGCATCGTCCCCGCCTCCCTGCAGGTTGCCGATGCTCACACCGGCTTGCACTCCGACCAGGGGGTAGGCATCACTGGGAGGATTGACCACCGGGGTGAACCACTGCTCTCTCCCGTTCGACCCGTAGGCCGAATAGCCACCCGAGACCGGATCGGCATCGTTCCCCGAGCCGACGATGACGGTCGGAGTGGTGCTTCCAGCGTTGAGGACGGACGGGGTCGAATCGATGGGGCCGCTCTCGTTGGTGGTCGGCCAGCCGGGTATCGACGTCCCGGTGGCCAGGTTGTAGGCGTACAGCAGCCCACGCCGGTCCCCCACCACCACGGCCTCACGTCCCCCGAGGTCGGCGGGAACCGGAGAGGAGAGGGCGATGGGCTGTCCGTTGTCAGGCAGGGCCCCCGTCGACCATTTCAGCTTGAAGCTCGACTGGCTGAGCGAAGCAGAGGGAGCGGTCAGGGCTGAGGCAGACGGAGCCACCACCATGGCCGAACCCGCGGCGATCACCAATATGGCCACGGCGCCGGCGCACGCTCGGACGGGTCGACTGGTGCGGGAGGGGGAGGAATCCATGCTGGAGAGACTCGCTTTCCGCTGGCGGCTCAGAGGACTGCTTCCGGCCGTCCAAAGGATAGGTGATGCTCTTTCCCGCTGGAGACCACCCAAACTCGCGGCCATCCACGGCGCTTCCCCGCCCGATGCATGGCGAATTCGGGGCTGCCCTGCTGACCGTTCCCTTCTTCCGCTGATGGCCCAGTCAGTACCCCTGGCAGGAGTCGAACCCGCAACCTGGTGGGTAGAAACCACCTGCTCTATCCAGTTGAGCTACAGGGGCCGGAACGGGGAGGGCCGGTGACCGTCCGGACCTCCGCCGGTCTGTGCCACACTAGAGGCTCCTTGGTGGCCGTAGCTCAGTTGGCAGAGCGCCGGGATGTGGCCCCGGAGGTCGCGGGTTCGAGCCCCGTCGGTCACCCTCTCACCTTGGGGAAGGTACGTGTGTTGCGTGCTGACCCAAGGCTAAGTTGCAGTGAGGGCGCCTCTAGCTCAATGGCAGAGCAACGGACTCTTAATCCGCAGGTTCTGGGTTCGAATCCCAGGGGGCGCACCAGATGGGGTCTACCCCATTCAGCGGCTATTTCCTCTCCTGACCTTATGGTCAAGCAGTTTGGTCTCGGCCTTATACAGTTTGGTCTCGGCCTTATAACGGTCCCGCCCAGTGGCGATAGGGCTGCTCTGACCGTCAAGTCCGGCTCGGACGAGGTGCACATGGCGCGACCACAGCAGCCGTGAAGCGAGTCGGCATCCACCGGGCACCCATCAGAGTCTCCGGAGACGAGCATCGAAGAACGAGTAGATCCCGAAACTGAGAAGGCCGAGTGCCACCGCCCCAATGAGGATTGCTCCGTATGAATGGTGCACGAGCGACTTCAGGGCTTGGTCAATACCCTTGGCTTGGGAAGGATTGTCGCTGGCGGCCGTGACAATGAGGTAGGCGCCAACCAGCCCGAGTAGAAAACCTCGTGAGAGGTCGCCCAGGGATCCAACCGTCCTGATCGTTCTCTGCCAACCGCGGCTCAATCGTTCAAAAGCCAAGGTCTTCGAATACCTATGGAAGATGCCCCACAGTCCCAAGCCCACCCCACCGATAACGAGCAACACCCCCCCGACCCCGACGATTTCTTTGCCATCGGGCCACCTCAGCACCTTCACGACCAACGGCTCGGGGTTTGCGGACGCCCCGCCACTCGTCGGATGGCCTATAGCCAGCTCGATAGCTCGTGCAAGGAGTCCGAAGTAGATAATGGCGATGGCGAAAGATGCGAGTCTTTTCAAGATGCTCTCTTGACTCAATGCTGCATTGATCAGCCGCCAGATGGCATAGGAACCAAGTCCGACAGAGAGGAGAACGAGCAGTGCAGATCCGCCACTGCGGTGACCGACCTCTTCCAGGGCTCCGGTGCTATTGGCCTGAGCCGGAGCATTGCCGTGTCGTGCGATGTCGAAGGCCAAGTAAGCGAGGACCAGATAGATGACGCCCCGGGACCCGATCCCGATCCGACCCATGGCCCGAATCCAGCCACTGCTTCTCGTTGCCGGGCTCGCCTTCTTTTCGGGCGTCGCAGTCACAGTAGCCATTAGCGAAATCTGTACCTTGCGATCACCGGGGCTCGCCGGTACACCAGCGGTCACCACTGGTGGCGAAGAAGCTGCCAGGGCCTGACGGGCACCGGTCTAGAGAAAGAACACCATCAATGCTTGCAATACCAGTACCTGCGTATCTGTAACACCGCTGCATTCGCTACTCCCTCTGTCTCACACCGGAACCGACAGACGCAGAGGAGCCGGAGCCATGTGGCCCCGGCTCCTCTGATTACGTCACTTCGAAGAATCAGATATACGTATCGTCCCGACGGACAACATTCCCATGACCGTCGTCCACGGTTGTCCGGTGGCGGCGTGGGCCACTGCCTGCCAACAGGGCCAATAGTGACAGAATCGCTCCCACGACCCCGACGATCATCAAGATGACTCCAACGGTGTGAACATTGAATCCGTGCTGATCAGGTCCCACGGTTAAACCGAAATCGAGAACCGCACCTACTGCGAAGGCGATGATGCTCGCTACCAGTCCACCTGCCATGACTTTCCTCCACTGTCCCCCTGGCTGCACTTTGCAGCCAACGCCAGTATTTCCAGAAGCTTCCCTGGCGAAACCATTGGCTCTTCAATCCGCCCACCCTTTGGCCTCTGTTAGGGCTAATGTCTGCGGCCACCAATCAGGGGTCCCATCGTTCCAAGGACGAGCAGCACGAGCCCGACGACAAACGGCCCGCGATCCAACAGGCGCCGGACATGTAATTCACGCAAGCAAGATCAGGTCGTTTTCGGTCGTTCACCGCCGGTCATCAGAGCGTGAATCGGAAGCGACAGTAAGCAAAAGGCACGCGTCCAAATCGCGCAATGAATGTTCAGGCGCCGTGTAGCAGGCGCCACGAACGAATGACCCGGAGCATCCCGAGCAGTCCGACTGTGGACGCGGTAATCATTGCGATGAGAACGACCAGCAGGTTGGCGGCCAACGGTGAGGGGGAGCTTCCCACCTGGGTGCCGGCGAGGAACCAGGGAGCGGACACCGCCATCGATCCCCACCAGCCGGCAGCCGCTGCGGTCATGATGGGCAGGCACATCGCTACGGCGATGGCCAGTGTCCCGAGGACCTTGAGCTTCGGCAACTCAATGCTCACACGACGGGTCGCAGCCACGGCCGCCGCAGCCCAGGCCGCGACGGAGGCCGAGAACAGGATCCCGACTACCACGAACATGAGTTGGTACCACCCGAATCCATAATTGCGTTGGTGTGCCGTGAGGTGCTGAGCCCAGACCGCCAAGCCTCCAACAGCCACAGCGGTCGCCATCGTCACTGACGTCGCCCAGCGCACTCGCCTTCTGATCGTCGCCCACCCTCCGCTCCGGACGAACTGCATGAAACTGGGGAGCAGGGCCAGAACCGCAAGTCCGACCACGACGCCACACGCGACAGCCAACGAAGCCAGCGAGTTGAAGAAGACAGCAGGCACATGCCGCTGGCCCCCTCGGTGGATTGACTGATCCCAGTGCTCGCTGATCTTTGCGAAGGCAACACCGGGAATGATGAACATCGCAAATGCGCACAACACGGTCAGGGCCCCGCCCCTGACCTGTTCCGCAGGTGGTACCGAACTACCGAGCAGGCCGGCCTCGCGCAACCGCTCATTTAACCCGGAGCGTGCAATGGCCCACCGGTAAGAAAAGCTCGGACGCCTTCCCCCCAGATCGTCTTCGATCATCGCACCGAATTCGTCGCCGTAGCGGGCTCGCCACCGAGGCGGGTACCAACCCAGCATGGAGCGAGTCGTTGCCCGAGCGTTCGTCTCCATCTCACCGGTCATCAAGCAGGGCTCCCGGCTATTTTTGGACCGCGTCGAGGGGCAGACACTCGGTCAGCAACGGCCAACCGTCGTGCGCCTTCATCGGCCAGGCGCTGCATCTCGGTCACGGCCTCGGACAGGTAGGCCGATCCGGCGCCCGAAATCCGATACGGTCGCCGACGGTCATCGGACTCCAATGGCTCGATAAGGCCTCGCTCTTCCAAGCGTGTGATGGCACCGTAGAGGGCACCCGGACCTAAAACGACACCGGCAAAGCTCTCGATGTCCTTCGAAAGGGCATGCCCATGCTTGGGTCCGCCGGCCAAACTGGTCAGGATCAGGATTGGAGGGTCATTTGGCCGTCGCTTCCCGTCGCCCTTCATTTTGTCCATGGTGCCATGGTACTACGCATCACGTAGCTTCGCAAGGCGTAGTATCCAATCACGACCCTTGATCACCCGCTTTACCGACTGATCCCGCTGAAATCCGAAGAGCTGCTAACTGCAGCGGTCCGTTGATCGGGAACGGCGGTCACTACCGATTCAGCGCGCTCGTCAACGATCGTTCATCTGGCAAGCGCTCTGCCGCTACCAACCCACCGCACCGATGATCGATCGATTGAGATGATGTCCGGACATACTTCCCTCGTACACGGCCTTCCCAAACTTCAGGACGGCTCCGGCAGCGGTCACGATCCAGTAACCGGTGCCTTGAGCAGTAGGTGCAATTGCCACGGCAATGTCATAGCCAACCGCCTCGCCATTGAGGCGACCGAGGTCGGGCGCATTGCCATAGGCGTAAGGGCCGCTGTACCGGAAGAGGATCCAGTATCCATAGCCATGCGGAGTTCCAGCGGCTGACGTAACGATTCCCTTGTCTCCCGGTCCGCCGAGGTAGGGAACATGGCCGAAGGCGTACACGTCTCCTTTCTGCGTGACCAGCCAATAACCACTACCTGATGGCACAACCGCTTTGGCCGCCCCGACGCAGCTTCCGATAGCTGGACAGGATCCTTCAAAGGTGGCGTCACCAAAAGCGAAGACCCCTCCATCAGACGCCACCATGAAGTAACCCCGGCCATCACGGGAGGGGACGATTCCGACGATGGGTTTGTTGAGGCGAGGAGTGCGTTTCGTGCCCGCAGGTGCGAAACCGAGCCCGGGGAGTGAGCCGTAGTATCCAGCGTCGCCAAAGGCAAAGACGCCACCGTCCGAGGCCACCAACCAGTAGCCACCGTGATCCGGAGTGGCCGTGATGCCAACCACGGGTCGTTGCAAATGGAACGATCCAGTGGACCCGTAAAACTGCCGCGGAACCGAAAGAGAACACTCCTCCATCACGCCCGACGAGCCAGTAGCCATGCGATGGAAGGTGGGTAGTAGCTGCGGCCGACCCTACAGAAGGAATGGCGACTTGCACGGCGAGGACAAGGCTCATTGCAAAGGCGATCACGACGGCCACTAGCGAAACGGCTTGTTTGCTGCCACTACGCCCTGGGAGTTGCCCCATCGTTGCTCCTTGCCCCATCCCGTTACCGGGTCCAACCGGTCCATTCTCACACGGATTGAGGGGCCGCGACAACGCGTCCCAGCCATCATCGGCAGGTGCCCGAAGTGCGTGGCCGCCGCGTACATCCGTTGCCCGGCTCCACAACGAGCCACCGCTCGACGTACGGATAAGCTCCGTAGCGGGTCGTTACTGGCGCTTGGGTGGATAACCACCAGGGAGCGGCCTGGTGCCTCAAGCACCCGACCAGCCGTGCGCCTGGGCGAGGACCAACGACCCAAGGAGCGCACATGTACCAACCCACTGGGGCTCAAATAATGGACGGGGCGGCCGTCGCCCGACGAGTCCTTGAATCCACGTCCGTGCGGGCCGCTGAGGTCACGAGAGTTCTCGGCCGTCGACCCTGCCTCGCCGCGGTCTTGGTCGGCGACGACCCGGCTTCGCAGACCTACGTACGAATGAAGCAGAAGCGAAGCGAATCCGTGGGAGTCGACTCCCGAATCATCCAGTTGGCCCATTCATCGGCGACATCACAACTAGTGGACACCATACGCGCCCTGTCCGACGACAAACGTGTCGACGGAATTCTCTTGCAGCATCCTGTGCCCGGCCACGTTGACGAGCGGGCTGCCTTTGAGGCCATTGCACCAGCCAAGGATGTGGACGGGGTAACAATGCACTCATTCGCAGCCATGGCATTCGGACTGCCAGGCTTCCGGTCTTGCACGCCGGCCGGGATCATGCGCCTGCTGGATGAATACTCCGTGGATCCATGCGGACTTCATACCGTCGTTATCGGCAGAAGCCCCATTCTCGGGAAGCCGATCGGGATGCTTTTACTGGCAAGGAACGCCACGGTGACCTACTGCCACTCCTACTCGCGTGACCTGCCCGAGATCGTCGGTTCGGCCGACATTGTTGTCGCAGCCATCGGCAAGGCGAACTTCGTCCGGGGCGACTGGTTGAAGAAGGGCGCCGTGGTCATCGACGCCGGCTACAGCTCTGGCGACACAGGCGACGTCTGTTTCGAGGAGGCCAGTCGTGTTGCTGCATTGATCACGCCGGTCCCTGGGGGCGTCGGACCGATGACCATTGCCATGTTGATCGAACAGACCACGCTGGCCGCCGAGCGTTCAGCCTCGTGAGCGGCGCGTCCTTCAACCGCCCGGATCCCACATCTTGTGGTTGAGGGGTCACCCCCGCTCCCCCGTCGGAGTCCTATGGAGGTGCTGTGCCTCCGACCGGATCGGGAGGGGTGACAGTCTGGTTCCATGTCGCCCACCGTGGATGACCCCTTCGATCTATCGAGGTTCGTCGAAGCGCAGGACCGCGGTGACTGCTACCGACGGGCAGTGGAAGAGCTGAGGCGGGGCCAGAAGGCCACCCATTGGATGTGGTTCGTCTTTCCCCAGGTTGCCGGCCTCGGGCTCAGCGCCATGGCCCGCCAGTACGCCATCGCCTCGCTCGAGGAGGCCCGTGCCTACTTGGACCATCCGCGGCTCGGACCGCGGTTGAAGGAGTGTGCCGGCATCGTGGCAGACACGGAAGGGCGGACGGCGGAACAGATCTTCGGCGGTATCGATACCCAGAAACTCCGTTCCTCGATGACGTTGTTCCTACGGGCCGCGCCCGAAGAGGGACGGTTCCGACGGGTCTTGGACCGGTACTTCGAAGGAGTACCCGATGCGGCCACCGACCGGCTGCTATGAGCTGTGGGTCGGACCCGAACAGGTACGTGTCGAAGCAGGTGTCTGATGCCTGACGGCGCGGTGCCGGCCCGTCAGCTCACACAGCGGGCCGATCGGCCTCGCGCACGTACCGCCGCTCGCCCGATCCGTCGATCCACACCCGCATCACCCGGTTGGTGGAGGGATCGTTAAATACCTCATCGGTTCGCTGCCACCCAGGCCCGGGTCGGTTGGACTCACGGTGACGCCGCACAAAGAGGCTGGCCACGATGAAGCCGACCACCACGATCAAAATGATGAGACCGATCACCACATCCACTCCGGGGTCAAGTCCGCGACCCGAGGATGACCGCGGTGCCGTAGGCGACGATCTCGGTGAGCGACTGCCCGACCTCGGACGAGTCGAACCTCATGGAGACGATGCCGTTGGCCCCGACCAATTGGGCGTTTTCGATCATCCGGTCCATGGCATGTCTACGGCTGTCCTCGACCAATCGGGTGTACTGCTTGACTTCGCCACCGGCCAATGACTTGAACCCGGCAGTGATGCCCTTGGCCATGCCCATCGAGCGGACCACCACCCCGAAGACCATGCCCAGGCTTCGTTCGACCTTCCACTCGGGGAACTCGAGAGCGGTGGTGATGGGGAGTTGGGGCCCTCCGGGTTGCCCGTAGCGTGGTGGCGCTTCGTCTGCCATGGTTCTTCTTCTCCTCGCCCGGTCAGAGGTGATCGGAATTCTACAACCAAGCTACTGAACTATCCCCGGTCATGGGTGGACAGACGGTGTGACTCCTCCCACGGCGGGCCAGCGTGATCAGGCTGCGCTACGTTGCGGAATTCCTCCTATCAGGAGTTCGCTGTGCCAGTTCCCCAACGAGTCGAGCAGCTTCAGACCCCGGCCCTGATCATCGACTCCAACCTCTTGGACGGCAACATCGCCACCATGGCCGACCACCTCCCCGGGGCCCGGATGCGCCCGCACGTGAAGGCCCACAAGTGCACGGAACTGGCCCGGCGCCAGTACCGGGCCGGGCACCACGGGTTCACCTGCGCCACCATCCGTGAGGTCGAGGGCATGGTGGCGGCCGGGCTCGGCGACGACCTCCTGCTGGCCAACGAGGTCCTCGACACCACTCGACTGGGACGCCTCGTCGAGGCGGGCGCCCGGGTGACCGTGGCCGTGGACTCGGCCGCCACCATCGAAGCCGCGGTGTCCGGTGGTGTCCCGAGCGTCCTCATCGACATCAACGTGGGACTCCCCCGGTGCGGGTGCAATCCTGAGGACGCCGGTTCGTTGGCCGATCAGGCCCGGCGTTCCGGCTTGGAGGTTCGTGGGGTGATGGGCTACGAGGGGCACGCCGTCGGTATCGAAGACCGGGAGGCGAGAACCGACCGGGTCACCGAGAGCATGCGGATCCTGGCCGCAGCCCACGCCGTCGTCGGTGGACCCATCTGCTCGGGTGGCGGCACGGGAAGCTGGGACCTCAACACCGCGGCCAACGAAATCCAGGCGGGCTCCTATGCCCTGATGGACACGGCCTATGCCAAGCTCGGGTTGCCCTTCGCCAACGCCGTGACCGTCCTGGCCACGGTGATCTCCGTCAATGGTCAAGGCTGGGCCGTCGCCGACTGCGGCCTCAAGGCCCTCGGCATGGACCATGGCGACCCGTCCATGGTCGACGGGTACCAGGTCTGGTACTGCTCCGACGAGCACATCGTCTTCTCGCCGCCGGAGGGTGGCTCCCTGCCCGCCGTCGGCGATCGGGTAAGCGTCCTACCCGCCCATGTCGACCCCACGGTGGCCTATCACGAGGCCGCCTGGGTCACCGATGGTCCAGCCATCCTGGACCGCTGGACCATCGATCTGCGCGGCTGGTAGCCGCCGGCCACAGGGTCCGGCTCCGGGCCCGAGGACGCCTGGGACGACTCTCTCCGGGACGAAACAGCCCAGGACGGTTTCCCCGTGGTGATGGCGGGGAAGGGTTCGATGGTGCGGCCGTCCACCAAGCGGCTTCGGGGTCCGATAGAAGGCTCAACGGCGGTGCGCACAGGGGCCGGAGGTTCGCATGCCAACTACACCATCACCAGGCCGGGCCGCACAAGAGCGGGTTCAGCATTTCCCATGGCCCCCTGGCCCGAGGGTCCGTTCGTGATCGCCTCCAAGAGGTTCCCGATGAGTGTCGACAGCGTGGCCCGGGCCCGCCATTTCGTGCGTCAGGTGCTGGGCCGGTGCTCCGCGGTCACGGTGGACACCGCCGAGCTTCTCACCAGTGAGCTGGCCACCAACGCTGTGGTCCATGGGCACACGTCGTTCGACGTGTCCATCTCCCATGGTGAGGGACTGTTGCGGATCGCGGTGAGCGACGGCAACGACCACCATCCGGCGGTGAGGGCACCGGACTACGCCGACCTTCGCGGACGGGGCATGCAACTGGTGGAGCATCTCGCCGACAGCTGGGGTTCGACCGGCCACTACCCGGGAAAGACGGTGTGGTTCGACATCGTGGACCGCAGCATCGACCGGGAGGGGGGAATGGTTCAGCCGTCGCCCTCACGGTCGGCAGCGGCCAGGTCAACGCGGCGTAATCCCCCAGGAGCCGGTCCACCGTCCACCTGGCCGCAAGGTCACCAGATCGTTCCCGGATCGGAAGGCATCGGGAGGGCAGCTCATCGGCTCCACCGCTAGTGACCGGCGGCGCTGATCAGCGCCCAGGGTGTCGCCGGTGTACACCATCAGGTAGCCGAACCGCTCGTCGGTCCACAGCGTGGCCCCTCCGGCGCCGTCGGGATGGTCGAGTTCCACCCGGGCCCGGCCGTCCGGCCCTCGCAGCAGATTCGTAAAGGCGGTGTCCAGTTTGGTCACGCCGATCAGGCGACCCTGGGTGAAGTCGAACTCGGTCCCCTCGCAGGGACCGCTGCCGGTGGGCAGGCCCCGGTCGTCGCTGAACAGCCTCTGCCGGGACGGCACCGTCAACCGGACCTGGTCGACGGTAGGCGTGCCCACGGTGAGGTAGGGGTGGAACCCGATACCGAAGGGCAGGTCGGTCGGTCCCAGGTTGTCGGCGTCGACGACCACCGTGAGGCCGTCGCGACCCAGGCGGTACTCGACGGTGAGGCCCAGGGCGAAGGGATAGGCCGGAGACGGCCGGAGCTCCAAGGCCAAGCTCACCCGGTTCTGCGCCCTCCCCACCATGCGCCAGGGCATCCAACGGACCAGGCCGTGGATGGCGTTGTTGGCCGGGAGCTCGTTCAGCGGTGCTTGGGCCTCGGTGCCTTCGAAGGTGTAGCGACCGTCGCCGAGCCGGTTGGGCCATGGAGCCAGGACTTGGCCCCGCCCCCCTTGACTCCATTCCTCGGGACCGAATCCGTCGAGCACGGCCCGGTCCTCGACCGTGAACGACCGCAGGGTGGCCCCGGTCTCGGTGATGACCGCCCGCTGGTGACCGTGGCCGATGACCCACTGGTCACCGGTGGATGCGGTGGTCTCGGCCGGACGCTGGTCTTCGGCGGGTGGTCGAGTGGTCATGATCGTGGGATATGGTTCGTCAGTCCAGCCGGCCCCCCGGGGCAGCTGACGTCGCCCGGTATGGTAGGCGATCGGACCGCATGGGCCAGACGGGCTGGTTATCCGGCCCCGAGTCACCGGTATCCGACCCCGCCCACCCCTGATCCGACCTGACGGGAAACGTCCTTCATGCGCATCCTCATCACCAACGACGACGGCGTGTTCGCTCCCGGCATCGCCGCCCTGGCCCGGGGTCTCCATGCCGAGCTAGGAGCACACCACGAGCTGGTGGTGGTGGCGCCGTTGGTCGACCACAGCGGGGCCGGAGCGGCGGTGGGGCCGGTCTATGAACGTGAGTCGATACCGTACGAAGCGGTGGAGATCCCCGGCCTGTCCGACGTTCCCACCTACGGGATAGAAGGACCGCCCGCCCTGGCCGTGATCCTGGCCTGCATCGAGGGCTTCGGTCCCCGTCCCGACCTGGTGGTCTCCGGCATCAATCACGGCATCAACGCCGGGCGCTCAGCCCTCCATTCGGGCACGGTCGGCGCCACCCTGACCGGGGCCCAGTTCGGCGTACGGGGCCTGGCCGTCAGCATTTCCTGGGGCAAGGACCCGGTGCCTTGGGAGACCCCGGTGTCCCTGGCGGCGGGAATCGTCCCGATCCTGGCGGCCATGGCCCCGGCCACCATCCTCAATCTCAACGTGCCGGCGGTGGAACTGGCCGACCTCCGGGGGCTGCGCCACGGGACCCTGGGCTCGGTGGGCCTCATCCGGTCGGTCCGTCCCGAGAACACCTCGACTCCGGTTCCGGGGACGCCCGTCGATCCGACCTCAGGGGTCATCACCTTGGCCTTGAGGGGCATGGGCGTGGCCTCGGACCGGCTGGCCGAGCAAGCAGAGTTGGACCCGGGCTCCGACGCCGCCCTGATCGGTGAGGGCTGGGCCACGCTGACCCCACTCGCAGGGGTACGGGAAGACCGGTCCGCATCGGCGCAAGAGGCCCTCCATGCCGCCCTGGCCTCCTATTCCCGGCTCGAGGCGGACCTCAACGGCCGAAGCGGATGACCCTTGGAACACCACATGTGGTGGTGATACAATCACTCTCAGTGTTTACAGAGTGTTGCCAGCATACGACGACCCCCGGAGCGGCCTTCGACGCCGCCCGCTGTCATCCCTGCCGGTTCGGAGCTGCCTGACGCCGACCTGATCAGGGCCTCCCCGCCTGCACCTCGTACGGACCCACCTTGGTCCCGATCCGGCCAACCGTTCCGGTACTGACTCGCGAGACGAATGCGCCCCGGCGGGCACCCGCGTTCCGAAGCCCATCTCGAAGCCCTCCGGGCTACCGCGACCTCGAGGAGTCTCGCCACGTGCGCCAGTCCCGCTTGTCCCTCCGTGCTGCCGGCCTGCTCATCGGCCTGGCCTCGGTCGCCCTGATCGCCTTCCAACCATCGGAACCCGCCGGAGCAGCCGGTCTCCCGACCGGCCGTCAGACCGGTTCAGCCGGGGCCACCGCCGCTCAGGTGGGTTCCCGGCTGGTGATCGACAACCTGTCGGAGTCCGCGGCCGGTCACCCTGGGTCCAGTCACCCCTCCGCCGGAGGAGCCCTCACCATCGCCCTGGCTTCGCTACACCTCCCGGCACCGGCCCATCCGGCCGCCCCGCTGCGCTCCGCCCATCCCGCCACCCCGGTCCTGCCGGTTCCGGTCGCCGGGCCTGCCACCACCGTGCCCACGGCAACTCCTGCTCCGGTGCCGGCGCCCGCACCCACGACTCCGGCCCCGACCGCCCCGGCCGGCCCCCTGGCCCCGAGCGCCGCCATCTGGGCCGAGCTCCGCGAGTGCGAGTCGGGCGACAACTACGCCATTGACACCGGGAACGGGTACTACGGGGCCTACCAGTTCTCGGCGTCCACCTGGGCGGCCCTGGGCTATCCCGGTCTCCCCAACCAGGCTCCTCCGGCCGTCCAGGATCAGGCTGCCCAGCGGCTGGAGGCCATGAGCGGCTGGGGGCAGTGGCCCGGATGCTCGGCCAAGCTCGGCCTGTAAGCGGCAGGGCGACCTGCGTGAGAACGGGTCGACGCGCCCCTCAGGAGAACTGCCGGTCCAGCCAGTCGAACGTCACCTGGGCTGAGAGCCGGATGTTGTCGGCCTGGCAGTGGGTCGATGCCCCGTCCTCGACGGTGAATCTGACCGGAGTCACCGGGCCGCCGACCCCGGCGACGAAGGCGTCGAACTGGGCCGAGGGCTCGGCGCCCTCCCGGTCTCCCATCAGGGCCAGCGCCGGGCAGTGCACCGAGGACACCATGCCGTCGAGCCGGTAGGCCTCCATGGCCCGGCGCCAGGCGTGGAACGAGGGCACGCCGAAGCGGTGGCAGATAGCCGCTATCCCCCACTGCATCTGGCGGGGCATCAGGTCCTCAGGAACGCCGGCCACGTCTTCGGGCCGGATGTCCCGGGACATCCGGTACACCTCGGGTCCGACCCACGCCTCCATGTACCTGCTCATGTCCACGATCGGGGGGTTGACCACCAGAGCGCCGACCCTGGCATCGGTGGCCGCGCCCCGAGCCGCGAAGTACGAGCCGAAACTCTGACCGGCCAGCGCCAGACGCTCGGTGTCGACGTCCGGCCGCTCGACCAGATGGTCGATGACCGCCCCGATGGGCACCTCGTAGTCAGGCCGGAATGTCATGTCCGGATGGTTCCGCATGCATCCCGGTTGGCCCGGCCCGTCGAAGACGAAGACCGTCCAGCCCCGTTCAGCCCCCGGCGCGCCCAGATGGAAGTAGAGCTCCTCGGCGCTGGAGTCGAAGCCACCCACTCCGACCAGGGTCGGCCCGGGGCCTCCCTGGCGGGATCCGGGGGCCGGGCGGACCAGGTAGCCCGGCAACGACCCGTCCTCGTAGGGGATCTCGACCACCTCCACCGGCGGTTGGTGCAGGGTTGCCGCCGACACGAAGCAGTCCCGACTGCGCTCCCCCATCCGGTGGGAGCTGTTGGTGACCCCGTCGGCGTAGTACTCGGCGGTCCGGTAGTACGTCGAGGCCCGCAGCAGATGGTCGCGGGCGCTGACCGACCTGCCGTCCTGGAGGCACGCCCGTCCCCGCTGCTCCACCCTCTGGGCCAAGCGCTCAAAGACCAGAGCCCAGCTCCGGGGGCTCCCGTCGGCGATCTCGGCTACCGCCGACAGGCACTCCCCTACGGTCGACCCTCCGTAGTCGGCCACCCCCAGGGCCCGGATGAGTTGGTAGTTGAACTCATCGTCGCGGAAGCCCTCGAGCCGGACGGCGCTGCGGACCACGTCGGAGTCTTCGAAGGACACGACACTCGTTTCTGCTCGGTCACCGCCACCGGGTGGTGGAGCGACAGGTACTTAGCGGTCATTGTGCCCGAGGACCGGCCTACCCTGTGCCATGCGCGTGGCAGCCGTCCAGACGACGGCGGGACCGGACCGAAGGGACAACCTCGGCGCGGCGGGGGCCCTGGTGGAACAGGCAGCAGGCGACGGGGCCTCGCTGGTGGTGCTCCCCGAGTACTTCTCCGTGGCCGGTGGACCCGACCATCTGCGCCGATACGCCGAACCCCTCATGGGGCCCACCGTCACCTGGGCCTCCGAACTGGCTCGACGACTGGCGATCCACCTGGTGGCCGGCAGCATTCCCGAGCAACCCCCCGAGGGAGAGCGGACCGACGGGAGGCTCTTCAACACCAGCTGCCTGATCGGTCCGACCGGTGCGATCCAGGCGGTGTACCGGAAGATCCACCTCTTCGATGTGACGGTCGAAGGAGCCGCCTCTCGGGAGTCGGCCACTGTGGCTCCCGGCGACGAGCTGGTGGTCTCCCCTCTCGAATCTCCCAGGGGAGAGGGTGGTAGGCAGGCCCCGGTAGTCGGTCTCTCCCTCTGCTACGACCTCCGGTTCCCCGAGGTGTACCGCATCCTGACCCTGGCCGGCGCCACCGTCATGGCGGTCCCGGCCGCCTTCACCGCAGCAACGGGACCGGCTCACTGGGAGTTGCTGCTGCGGGCCCGGGCTGTGGAAAACCAGGTCTTCGTGATCGGTGCGGACCAGGTGGGAACGCTCCCGACCGGGATGCCTCCCTGCAACGGGCACTCGATGGTCGTCGACCCCTGGGGCTCGATTCTGGCCCAACGGACCGATCCCGGTCCCGGCGTGGTCCTCGCCGAACTCGACCCGGACGTTCAGCTCAAGATCCGCTCTGAGCTGCCGGTCTTGTCCAATCGCCGTCCTGACGCCTACCGTTGGCCTGATGGCGAATCCGGGGGCGACGGCCGAACAGGCCGATAGCGGTACCAATCCAGAGCAGGACAACGCGGCGGCGCGGGACAACGGCCGATCGGTTGCGTCCGGAGGCCCACCGTCGGGTGCCGCTCCACCCTTCGAGGTCGGGATGTTCGAGGTCAACGAGCTCGAGCTCTACTACGAGATCCACGGTCACGGCCCTCGCATCCTGGTCTTCATCCACGGGATCCTGATGGACTCCGACATGAACCGCCGTCTGGCCGCCGACCTGGCGGCCACCGGCCATCGGGTCATCCTGGTGGACATGCCGGGCCATGGGCGCTCGGAGAAGCCCAAGCGCGCCTCGTGCCACCGGATGGACACCTACGCCGAAGAGGTGGTGGCGCTCCTCGATCACCTGGGCATCCACCAGGCCGTCATCGGCGGGGTATCGCTGGGAGCCAACGTGAGCCTGCTGGTTACGGCCCATGCCCCCGAGCGGGTCAAGGGTCTGATCCTCGAGATGCCGGTGCTCGAATGGGCGGTCCCTGCCGCCGCCATCACCTTCGTGCCCATGTTGTTCGCCGTGCACTTCGCCCGGCCGGTGGTCAGACGGGTGGCCTCCGTCTTCAAACGACTGCCGCGGACCGGTATCGGCGCTCTGGACAGCGCCCTCAATTCACTCTCCAACGATCCCGTCGAGACGGCGGCGGTGCTGCACGGGATCCTGGCCGGTCCCATCGCCCCCACCGTGGCCCAGCGTGCCGCCATGGACGTGCCCGCTCTGGTCATCGGTCACCGGGTGGACCGCATCCACCCGTTCCACGATGCCGAGCAGTTGGCCCGTCGTCTACCCCAGGGCCGCTTGATCCAGGCCACCTCGGTGCTGGAGTTGCGGGTCCATCCGGAGCGGTTGACCGGGGAGATGGCCCACTTCCTGGACGAGGTATGGGGGGCGGCGCCGGCCGAGGACCGCAAGGTCAGCTGAACCGATCGGTCGACTGACCCGGTCAGTCGTCGAAATCCGGCCGCCGATTCCGCTTCCGCTCGGACACCTGGCGCTTCTCGGCCAACCGTCGCTCCTTGGCCCCTTTCGATGGTCGGGTAGGGCGCCTCGGCTTGTCCACATGGAGGGCATCGGCCACCCGGGACCGGAAACGCTCGACGGCCAGTTGCCGGTTCCGGATCTGGGAGCGCTCGTCGTCGGCGACGATCCGGACCTCGGGACCCAGGCGCTCGAGCAAGCGGGCCCGTTGCCGGGGACCGAGTGAGGGTGATCCGGCCACGTCGAAGCGGAGCTCGACGCGGGTACTCACCTTGTTGGCGTGCTGGCCCCCGGGGCCGCCACTCGGGGTGAAGCGGACCTGCAGTTCGGAGAGCGGCACCGAGAGGGAAGGGGTGACCCTGACCACACCGGATTCATCGGGAGCGTCGGTCACGACGCGGTGGGCGGGTGGTCTGTGACCGGCTCGTCGACCACCGGGTTGGTCAGTTCGCCCACGCCTTCGACGACTACGGTCACCGTGTCGCCGGCCGTCAGCCAACGGGGCGGATCCTCCCCGGCGGCCACGCCCGCCGGCGTGCCGGTCGAGATGACCATGCCCACCTCGAGGGTGAACGCCGCCGACAGGTGCTCGATCATCTGGGCACAGGTGAAGATCATGTCGGCCGAGGTACCGTCCTGGCGGAGCTCGCCGTTCACCCAGGTCCGCACGGAGAGGTCCTGGGGGTCCCCGACCTCGTCGGCGGTGACAATGGCCGGCCCGGTAGGTCCGTGGGTGTCGAAGCCTTTTCCCATCATCATGGTCGGGGACCGCCACTGCCAGTCCCGCACGCTGACGTCGTTGACCACGGTGAATCCGGCCACCACCTCGAGGGCGCCTTCGGCCGGCACGTGCCGGCACCGCCGGCCGATCACCATGGCCAGCTCTCCCTCGTAGTCGACGGTTGACGAGACCCGGGGCACCTCGATGGCCGCTCCCGGCCCGATGACGCAGGTCGGTTGCTTGGAGAACCAGGTCTGGAACTCGGGACGCTCGTGCCCCAGCTCGGCGATGTGAGCGTCATAGTTGCGGGCGATAGCCAGAAAGGTCGGCGGGCGCGGTACCGGCGCGGCCAAGCGGGCATCGGCCAGAGGATGCCGTCGGGCCAGGGTGGCCGAGGCACCCCGCAGGGCATCTTGCGCGTCCTCGCCCAGCGCCAGCAATGCCACCATGTCGGCGGGGAGCCCGATGGCCGGATCGGTGAGGTCCACGATCTCCTCGCCTACCACCAGGCCGGTCCGCACCGTTCCGTCGATCATGCTCACCAGTCGCACGGGAAGAACCTATCGGGCGACGGCCGGTCCTACACTCGGGCCATGTCCGGTCCAGCCCCTTCCCCGTCCACATCCCGCCAAGCCACCTTCGGGGGGCAGACCGTACTCATCACCGGGTCGTCGTCCGGCATCGGCGCCGCCACCGCCCGGCTGTTCGCCGACTCGGGGGCAACCCTGGTGATCAACTCGTCGACGTCGGTGGACGCCGGCCGGGCCCTGGCCGCCGACCTGCCCGACGCCACCTATGTGCAGGCTGACGTCTCCGACCAACTCCAGGCTCAGCGCCTCATCGACGAAGTGGTGGCCCGTCACGGCCGACTCGATGTTCTGGTCAACAATGCCGGCACTACCGAGGTCATCTCGCATGCCGACCTCGAAGGGGCGTCGCCTGACATCTGGCGGCGAATCTTCGACGTCAACGTCATCGGCACCTGGCAGGTCACGGTGGCTGCCGTCCAACACCTTCGGTCATCGGGACACGGTCAGATCCTCAACGTGTCCTCGGTGGCCGGCGAGCGGCCGACGGGCAGCTCGATCCCTTACGCCTGCTCAAAGGCAGCAGTCAGCCACATGACCCGGTTGCTGGCCAACTCCCTCGGCCCCGAGATCCGGGTCAATGCAGTAGCCCCCGGGTTGGTCGACACCCCCTGGACCGCAGACTGGGATTTCGTCCGGGAGTTCGTCAAGGCCCAGGCCCCGCTGCAACGCACGGCCACTCCCGAGGACGTGGCCGAGGTCATCGTGGGATTGGCTCGTTCGACTTACGTCACCGGCGAGGTGGTCCTGGTCGATGGCGGCCTCCACCTGCGTTGAGCGCCCGCCACAGTGGCGGCCCTCGGTCAGCTGGCGGGTGGGCTGAAGGTGGTGTGGATCTTGAGTCCCGAACTCAAGGTCCGGGTGACCGGCGTCCGCTCGGCGATTTCAGCCAACCGATTCCGCTGCTCCGCGGTGAGATCCCCGGTCACCTTGATGGTGCGCTCGATGCGTTCGACCTTGGTGGCCCCATCGCCGGTGCGGAGCAGTTGGGCGCGGACCGCAACCTCGCCGAGGGGCCATCCCTTCCGGTTGGCATACATCCGCAAGGTGGCCGCGGTGCACTGGACCAGGCCGGCCAGTAGCAGTTGGTACGGATTGGGGCCCTGGTCGTCACCGCCGACGTCTGGACCCTCGTCCACGACGAGGTGGTGGCGCCCGGCGCGAACGTCGCCGCGGTAGCTGTCGGTACTCACCACCGACACCATGGCAATCGGATGCTCTCCCTCGATGGGGGCGGCTTTGTCGGCACTCATCGGTTGTCTTGCCCTTCACCCATACCGTCTTCGTAGCACCGATATCGGGTCGTGGCGTAACAGACTCGATAAATTTGAGGCTGCAGCCGCCCACCGCTGTCGCCTGGCCTTCTCACCAGGTCAGTGCCGTGCCACAGTAGGAGGTGTGGGTACTGTGACCAGACCGAACCGTTGGCATCGGCATCCGACCGGAGCTCCGGAGCCCGTCGGAACAGCCAGGGCTCCCACCGCCAGCAAGGCGGGGGCGGGGCACGTTCTCCGTCCGGACACCTGGATCATGCTGGCGGCCATCGCCGCCCCCATCGCCGTGGCCGCAGCCTTGATCCCGTGGAGGGACCAGCTCGACACCGCCGATAACGCCTTGTTTCTGGTGGTGGTGATCGTGGCGGTGGCCAGCACCGGCCGGAGAGCTGCCGCCACTACGGCGGCGCTGGTATCCGCGCTGTCGTTCGACTTCTTCCTGACCCGTCCGTACCAGTCGTTCCGGATCACCCGGCACTCCGACTTCATCACCGAGATCCTGCTGTTGATCGTGGGGCTGGCCGTCGGCGAGTTGGCTGCGCGCGGTCGACGTCACCGTGATGCGGCGTGGCAAAGCCACCGTGAGATGGCACTCCTCCATTCGGTCACCGAACTGGCCGCCACCGGCCGGGACGCCCAGCTGGTGGTGGCCACGGCCTCTCATGAGATCTCCGGACTGCTCAGCCTGCGGGCCTGCCGATTCAGCACCCGCGCTCCCGATGGGGTGACGGCCCGGGTGACGCCCGACGGCCATGTCATGGTGGGCCACGAGTTGTGGTCGACCGAGGACCTGGGACTGCCCACCCGGAACATCGACCTCCCGGTGAGGAGCGGCGGTTGGCTCCTGGGCCACTTCTTGCTAACACCGACTCCCGGCAAGCCGGTCCCGTCGGATCGCTTGCTGGTGGCCGTGGCCATCGCCGATCAGGTCGGCGTGGCGCTGGCCGCCGATGAATCCTCCGGCCAGCTGGCCGCAGTCGGTCGACCTTCGGCGCCGTCGCATCCGGACGATCGAGCACCATGATGGGGCACCGGCATGGCCCGGCGAGGTACCAGTCGCATTGAACGCTCGACTGATGGCCAGGGTCACCGGCCTGATGCTGTGCACACCGGCTTTGGTGCTGGCGGCCTGCGGTGGAGGTATGACAGCCGCGCCCCCGACCGAGGCTTCAGCACCGGTGGCCGGGCCGACCTCCACCACCCCCTCGGCGGCCCAGCACTCCGCCCAGGTGTCGTCCCAAGTGCTGGCGGCCTACCGGGACATGTGGGACGACCTGGTCACAGCGGCGGAGACGTCCGATTTCCAGTCGAGTCTTCTGCCCCTCCACGCCACCGGGGTGGCACTGACCCTCTTGACCCAGGGCCTGGCCCGGGACCAACTCCACTCCATCGTCACCAGAGGTATCACCGCCCATCAGCCCCGGGTGACGTCGCTTTCACCGAGGGCCGACCCGACTCGGGCGACCGTGACCGACTGTTTCAACGACGCCAAGTGGATCGAGTACACCACCAACGGGGCCCGGGCCAAGAACAACCCGGGCGGAAGGCGCGCCACCACTGCCGAGCTGGTGAGATCGTCGGGCGTCTGGAAAGTCAGCCAGCTCACCATCGGGGCCACCGGCACCTGCTGACCGTCACGTTCCCCGGCGGTCGAGCCGGTGGCGGCAGAAGCCGGTCTGGGTCTTACGGCCGGAGCGTGGGCAGGACGACGTTTGAGATGGTGCCGGCTCACTGAAATTTCGGTTGGGTGCAGGCTGGACCCGAAGGTGTAATCCTGGCCCGAGGAAGCCAGGAGTTCCCACCCCTGACGACCTACTCCACAGGACGATCAGAAGGGTGACGTGAAACCAATGAGACTCACGAAAACACTGAAGATAGTTGTCGCCGCCATCACGGCGGCAACCGCTCTCGCTATCGGCGCTGTAGCCGTCAACGCCGGGGCTAGCGGTACAAATACCGTCTATTACGCCTGTCTGAAGTCGGGCGCCCTCAGCAAGGTCGGGACCACGTCGCCCACCTGTTCCAGTGGGTACACAAGGATCTCGTGGAACTCGCAGGGCGCCCCCGGAACCCCCGGCGCCGCTGGCAAACAAGGCCCTCCGGGACCGACAGTAAACACGTGCACTTCCCCTCCGGGGCCAGATTTGAACTTCAGCTTCTGCAATCTCTCAGCGACTCAATGGTTCGAAGCTGACCTCAGTGATGCGCTTTTGATCGGCACAAATTTTGACGGAGCCACCCTGACGATTGCCAACATGGCGAACGACAGTCTTCAAGGTGCCAATTTGACCAGCGCCGACTTCAATGCGACGACGCTTACCGACGCCAAGTTCGGGCAGGCAACCATCACTTCTGCGAATTTCACCTATGCCCAGCTGCAAGGAGCACAGGTCTACAACGTCACCGCCTCCACCGCTCCTACGTTTCAGGGGGCCAATTTGACCAACGCCAATCTGACCGTCAACGGGCTCGCAGGATGGAACTTCGATGATGCCAACCTCACGGGTGCCGACCTCGGGGGTGACACGGTATCGGCTGCGACGACATTCACCGGTGCGACGTGGAGCAATACCACCTGCCCCGACTTCACAAACAGCAACAATGACGGAGATACCTGTATCCACAACGGAGCCTGACAGGTAGGGACGAGCGTCGGTCACGGTGGAACGGGCTGCAGCCGTGACCGGCGCTCGGGCCATGTGATTGCGACGTTCCTAGGGCGCCGGAGAACTCACACTCCCACCACAACGGGGCCTCAGGGCGCCCACAGGAGGAGCCGGCACTCTCGTAGGTGCCAGCAAAGGAGTGCGAACATGAACAATTCCGAACCGACCTTCCCCGACGATGTGCCTGACGCCCGTGCCTCATCCAACCCCATGCCCGGGCCATCGCCAGCAGAGCATCCGGACGGCACGGCCAGTCCCTCCGAGCCAGGCCGGCTGGGACCTCGGCGTCCCCGGTTGAGGAGGCGGGGCCTATGGATTGCCGTCGCCGCCGTGGCCTGTTCGATACTCGGCGTTACCGTCGGCCTGGCCACCACGTCCTCGGCGGCGCCTCCATCCCAGTCGACCACCGCAGCTCGTCCCACCTCCGGCGGCGCTCCAGCCAGCGCCACAGCACCGGGGAGCGGATCCAACGCCCGGTCGGGGCCGGCCTCCGGAGGAGCGACCGGCACGGTACGCACCGTCTCCATCTCCAGCTTCACTATGACCACGTCAGGAACTCAGGACGTCACCGTCGACGACTCGTCGTCTACCGCGTACAAGAAGGGGGGCAGTCCGACTTCAGCCACCACCATCACCAAAGGCGAGACCGTGCTCGTCCTCGGGATCACCGACAACACCACCATCGCCGCTACGCAGGTCATCGTGGAGTCTGGCGACCCGTCTGCCAATTCGTCGACGACAAAGGTGGTCCCCTTCCAGCGCGGCACCCAGACCTCGGCAAAAGAGGTCGGACAGATCCCGGCGGGCTGGAGTGAAGGATCAGGGACAGTCGTCAGCGGAACGGCCGCCAACAAAGCCACGGAAGCCGCTCTGGCTGCCTACCCAGGCGGCATTGTCGACCGAGTCGTGCTCCTGAGTGACGGTGACTACAACGTTCACTACATCGGCGTCAACTGGCCGCATCACGTGTTCCTCAATCAGGACTTCCAGGTCATCGGAGCCGAGTGATCGCCGAAGTGCGAAGCCACCGGGTTAACTACCCGGCGACGACTCGTGGCTGCCTGGCCCGGGTAGATCAGTCGGGGAGTAGCTGATAGTTGCCGATGACGGTGGCGTCGGACGGCATCGGCCCTTCCGCGCAGCGATCTTTGATACCGGACTGGAACTCCCCGAACGCCGTCGATGTTGACAGTGGATTCTCCTCTCCATCGAGCACGGCTACGTGAAGAAAGCTGACCCCGTCGTCGAGGCGGAACGCTCCATACCGCAAACCTGTCGGGTTCTGCGTCGCCAACTCCGCGAATACCTCACGAATCAGGCGCTCGTTCTCATCAGCACTCTCCGGTCTCGTCCTGTACCGGATCACTTTGGTGACACTCATGGTGATCTCCATCTGTATCGGTTGGCTTTCATTGAACGGTGATGCCTCCGGCGTGTAACGGCGCTCAACACGCTCGCATCGAATTGTTGCGCGGTTGATGGGTGACTTCGGCCAGGCCGAGGGCCTCCAGGAGTGGCGGGAGATACATCCCGAAGCGGCCGCGATAGCCACTGCGCAGGCCATACCATCCGCCGATGGGGTTATCCGGTGATCGCCCCCACTCCTCCACGCTGCCCGCTGCTGCTGGCTTCTTCTCGTCGGCTGCACCGAGCATCACCCAGTCGCCTTGCTCGACCAGCCAAGCATGGAGATCGTCGATGGCCCGCAGGTGGTACTTGAGCGTGGTCGAGCCCACTTGACACACCAGGGCGGGCGGGTCCGCCTGCTCGTCCTTGTACATGGTGTACTCCGAGGTTCCGGGCGGAGTTTTGAGTACCCACGGATCTACCTTGGTCCCTGCAGCCATCAGCCTGCTCCTTTTTCAATTGCGGCGCGAAAGTGCGGGAGCAATGTCTCCCAGCCACTCCGGTTCTGGGCGCGCCTCTCCTCGCCCGCCCGTCCCAACCTCTCCCACCCTCGGTGCTCGATCTCGACTCGGGTCGCCGAGGCTCCGTGGGAGCGAAAGCGAACTTCGACCTCGGTGGCTTCTGCTGGGTCTTGCCGGAGATGCCACTCGTAGGCCAGCCGCGTCGGAGGCTCCCAGATGGTCACCTTCCCCCAGTCGTTCTCGACGCCTTCCGCCGTTCGCTCGAAGATCCGTCCACCGACCCCACCCTGCAGGACGATCTCCAGATCAGCCTGTCCACTCACGGTGTGGTCGGACGGCCACCAGGTGCTGATCCTCGACGTCCACACTCTGAACGCGTGCTCGGGAGAGCACGCCACATCGAAGGACAACTTCAGTGGCTCGCTCATCAACCCGACCGCTCGTCTGTGTTCTCACCCAGTAATCGAAACCGCGCCGCCACCTCGCCCCAGACACCCTCCAGATAGGCCTGAACGGCCTCCAGTCCCTGTTCTTGGAGGTGATAGATCCGGCGGGTCCCCTGGGCCTGCTCGGCCACCATTCCGGCGCTTTTCAACAGGCGGAGGTGGCGTGAGACAGCGGGTCGGCTGATAGGCATGGCGTCAGCGATCTCTTGGACCGGCTTGTCGCCGTCGCTGAGCAGGCGCAGGATCTCGCGCCGGTTGGAATCACCGAGGGCCTCGAAAGGGTCGCCGGAGGTGCCCGGGCGCGCCATCCGATCAGCCGCCCGACTCAACGCGCCACTTGAGCCCTTTGGCGAACCTGTCGAACGACGGGCCCAGGTCGGGCATGGACCGCCAGATCAGCGGAACGAGCGGTCCGGTGTATTCCTCACGCATATGAAAGTCTGTCGCCGCCCCGCCTTCGGAGAACAGGTCGTAGGAACGTATGCCGCGGAAGAGGCCGAACGGCATACCGCCACTGAAGCTCAACCGGAGGGGCGCGTCGAACGTCGTCACCTTGACCGGAAATGTCCGGCCCGGCGACGCCTGGCTGCGTATCTTGATGGTCGCCCCTAGCTCGATTCGGCCCTCGACCTCGTCGATACCAGAGTCCCAGGTCGACCAGCCTGCGCCGTCACTCAGAACGGCCCACACCGATTCCGGAGACGCAAGAATCGTCGAACTCGCCTCATAACATCGCATCCAGCTGTCGCTCCTCCAATGTTGGTAACTCAGAGGTTACCGTAACATGAGAGTTACGGTAACGCGCAACTGTCGGATGCACGTGGACGATCGGCGAAGGGAGCTACGACTCGTTTACCGCATCGACCCCGGTGCCGAAGTTGGACGCCACATCCCGACGAGCGATGATGTGGACGTCGATGTTGGCGGGAGCAGCCAAGCGAGAGATCTTCCGGATCACCGATCCCCCACCGAAGAGCTCCCGGAGCCGACTACGGGCGCTCGAGCCCACCACGATCTGGGTGACATGGTGGTGGCGGGCGAAATCGATGAGCGCCTGGGCCGGCTCGTCCGCCCTGACCTCGTTCCACTCGGCCCCGACGTCGGCGGTCAGTTGGCGCAGGGTGATCAGCTGGTCGTCGGGATAGCGCGAGATCCCCTTCGGGCCCACCACATGGAGCACATCGAGCTCGGCCTTGATCCGGCTCGCCATCCTCGAGGCCCGACGCACGATGGCATCGGTGCCCGGAGCGGTGGTGACACCGACCAGGATGCGTTCGTGGGTGTCCCAGACGCCACCGGTGGTCTGGCTTCGGAGGTACTCGAGCAACTGTTCCTCGGTGTCATCGGCCACATAGCGGAGCGACAGCTCTCTCAATGCCGTCAGGCGGTCGGTGCGGAAGTAGTGGCCCAGGGCCCCGGGCACCTGGTCGGGAGGATAGATGTTGCCGTGAACCATCCGTCGGCGGAGCTGTTCGGGCGAAGAGTCCACCAGTTCGATCTGGTCAGCCTTGCGGAGGACCCAGTCAGGTACCCGCTCGGTCACCGGGACCTCGATGATGCGCTCCACGGCGTCGGCGATGCTCTCGAGATGTTGAATGTTGACTGTGCTGATGACGTCGATCTGGGCGTCGAGGAGAGCCACCACGTCCTGCCAGCGCTTCTCGTGGCGGCCGGAGCGGGGCAGATTGGTGTGGGCCAGCTCGTCCACCAACACCACCTGCGGATGACGTTCCAGCACCGCATCGAGGTCCATCTCGTCCATCTGTACCCCCCGGTACTCCACCGCCCGCGGGGGAATGAGTTCAAGGCTGCTTATCAGTTCCTCGGTCCGCTGGCGTCCGTGACACTCGACGAACCCCACCACCACGTCGGCGCCGCGGTGCCGCCGGCGTTGGCCTTCGTTCAACATGGCGAAGGTCTTGCCCACCCCGGGAGCCGCACCCAGGTACACGCGGAACCTTCCGGTGGCGTCGACCCCGGCGACATGGTCGGTCTCGAGGCCGGCGCCGGTGGTCCCGCCACCCACTGGGCCAGCCCCACCCGTACGTTCCGCCCCCTCCGCCGTCTCGTTCACTCTCGGCCCCCTCGGACGCCTTCCGGATTCGGCCACTCGGGCGTCAGACGGTCATCGCAGTTTGACGAGTGCCTCGTTCAGCTGGAGCACGTTGATATAGCTGGTACCGAGGAAGCCGAGCTCCGCTCCGCTGGTCTGGCGGGCGATGAGGGCGCGCAAGGTGGCCGGGGCCAGGCCGGTGGCCCTGGAGACCATGGGAATCTCGGCCCGGGCGTCGGCCGCCGAGATATCGGGGTCGTACCCGCTGCCCGAGGTGGTGACCAGGTCGGGAGTGGGGTTCACGCCGCGGGCATGCCAGTAGGCCGCCAAGGCCTGGGTGTTGTTGAGTAGCACGCTGGACCGGGGCCCGAGATTGCTGGCCCCGGACTCGCCGGCGTTCAGGACGCCGGGGTGGCCGGGGATGTTGTTGGCCTCGAGTGGGTTGTCTCCTCCGCCGGCGGCGGGCTTCAACGAGCCGGCATAGGGCCCGAGAGCGTCAGGGCGGCCCTGGAACACACAGCTGCCGAGGGGGTGTCCCGGGCACGGGGTCTGGGACCAGTTCTGCCCGATCAGGGTCGACCCGTTTGGGGTGATCGAACCGTCGGCCTGGTGCTTGAACAGCCCCTGGTCGATACCGGTCGATAGGTAGGTGTAGGCGAAGGTCAGAACCAGCGCGGTCAGGGCCAGTACGACCGAGCGACGGATGTGGACGAGCATCAGAGCAACTCCATCAGTAGGCGTGAAGTGCGACGAGGATGAGATCGATGAGCTTGATGAAGATGAACGGGACGATGATCCCGCCCACTCCGTAGATAAAGACATTCCGACGCAGGATGGCCGCCGAGCCCGCCGGCACGGAACTTGACCCCCCGCAGGGCCAGCGGGATGAGGGCCACGATCACCAGTGCGTTGAAGATGACGGCCGACAGGACCGCACTCTGGGGGCTGTGCAACTTCATGATGTTGAGCGGCTCGAGCTGGGGGTAGGTGGCGACGAAGAGGGCCGGGATGATGGCGAAGTACTTGGCCACGTCATTGGCGATGGAGAAGGTGGTGAGCGAGCCCCGGGTGATCAGCAGCTGCTTGCCGATCTCCACCACGTCGATGAGCTTGGTCGGGTTGGAGTCGAGGTCGACCATGTTGCCGGCTTCTTTGGCCGCAGTGGTCCCGGTGTTCATGGCCACCCCCACGTCGGCCTGGGCCAGGGCCGGGGCGTCGTTGGTCCCGTCTCCGGTCATGGCCACCAGCTTCCCGCCCTCCTGCTCGGCCTTGATGAGGGCCATCTTGGCCTCCGGGGTGGCCTCGGCCAGGAAGTCGTCGACGCCGGCCTCCTGGGCGATGGCCGCCGCGGTGAGCGGATTGTCGCCGGTGATCATCACCGTGCGGATGCCCATCTGGCGCATCTCGTCGAACTTCTCGCGGATGCCCTGCTTGACCACGTCCTTGAGTTCGATGACCCCGAGGATTTCTGGGCCGTCGGCCACGGCCAGGGGGGTCGACCCGGCCCGCGACACCCGCTCGACGATGCCGTCGAGGTCAGCTGGGACGGCCCCGCCCTGCTCGGCGACCCATCGTTTGACGGAGTCAGCTGCCCCCTTGCGGATCTCCCGCGTGCCAATGTCGAGCCCGGACATCCGGGTCTGGGCGGTGAAGGGCACGAAGGAGTGCTCCCCCTCGAGCTGGCGCTCCCTGATACCGAACCGCTCTTTGGCCAGGACCACGATGGACCGACCCTCGGGTGTCTCGTCAGCCAGGGAGGCCAGCTGGGCCACATCGGCCACCTCCTGCTCGCTGTGGCCACCCACCGGGTAGAAGTCCGACGCCATCCGGTTGCCCAGGGTGATGGTGCCGGTCTTGTCCAGTAGCAGGGTCTGCACGTCCCCGGCTGCTTCCACCGCCCGGCCACTCATGGCCAGCACGTTGCGCTGCACCAGGCGATCCATGCCGGCAATGCCGATGGCCGACAGCAGCGCCCCGATGGTGGTCGGGATGAGGCAGACCAGCAGAGAGACGAGTACCACCACCGAGACGGCCGCGCCCGAGTAGTGCCCGAAGGCCTGGAGGGAGACGACCACCGGCAGGAACACGATGGTGAGGACGGACAACAGGATGGTGAGGGCGATCTCGTTGGGGGTCTTCTGCCGGTTGGCCCCCTCCACCAGGGTGATCATCCGGTCGATGAAGGTATGGCCACGCTCGGCGGTGATCCGGACCACGATGCGGTCCGAGAGGACCTTGGTCCCCCCGGTGACGGCCGAGCGGTCTCCCCCCGACTCACGGATCACCGGAGCCGACTCACCGGTAATGGCCGACTCGTCGACCGAGGCGATGCCTTCGATGATCTCGCCGTCGGAAGGGACGAGGTCACCGGCCTCGCAGACGACCATGTCACCCTTGGCCAGCTCGGCCGCCGGCACCAGTTCCTCGGTCCCGTCGGCCCGGAGGCGCCGGGCCTCGGTCTCCGAGCGCATCCGGCGCAGGGTGTCGGCCTGGGCCTTGCCTCGCCCCTCGGCCATGGCCTCGGCGAAGTTGGCGAAGATGACCGTGAGGAACAGCCAGACGGTAATGGACCAGGTGAAGGTGCTGGGATGGGCAATGGCCTCGATAAAGGTGATCACCGTGCCCACCAGCACCACGAACATGACCGGGTTGCGGATCTGGGTGGCCGGGTTGAGTTTCTTGAACGAGTCGACCAGGGCCTGGCGCAGGATCTCGCCGTCGAACAGGCCGCGGGCCTCGGCCACGCCGTGGGCCTCGGTGCCCGGTTGTGGCGGCTGGGGTTGGGTGGTGGTCATCGTCATCAGAAGAACTTTCCGTGGCTGAGCTGCTCGACGATGGGGCCGAGGGCGAGGGCGGGGAAGAAGGTGAGTCCACCGATGATCACGATGACGCCGATGGTGAGGCCGACGAACATGCCGTTGTCAGTGCGGAAGGTGCCGAGTGATTCGGGTACCACGTTCTTGGCGGCCAGCACACCCCCGAGGGCGATGGCCGGGATCATGATCCCGTACCTGCCGAGCAGCATGTCGATGGCACCAATCACGTTGTAGAAGGTGGTGTTACCGGTCAGGCCACCGAAAGCCGAGCCGTTGTTGTTCCCTTGCGAGGTCAATCCGTAGAGGATCTCGGAGAACCCGTGGGGGCCGGCGTTGAGGGGGCCGGCCCGTCCGGCATGTATCGACACGGCGACGGCGGTGAAGACGAGCACGATGATGGGCATGACCAGGGCCCCGAGGCCCGCCAGCTTCACTTCCTTGGCCTGGATCTTCTTCCCCAGGTACTCCGGCGTTCGCCCGATCATCAGGCCGCCGATGAACACGGCGATGATGGCGTAGATGAGGATCGTGTACAGACCACTACCCGGTGCCCCCCGGTGTCACCTCCCCGAGCATCATGCCGGTCATCAGGAAGAAGCCGCCCATCGGGGTGAACGAGTCGTAGGAGGCGTCAGCCGAACCGGTGGAGGTCTGGGTGGAGGCCACGCCGAACAGGGCGGTGGTGGTGTCGCCGAAGCGCACCTCCTTGCCCACGGTGTTGCCCACGTTGGCGTGGATGCCGGCGGCGGCCACGGCCGGGTTCTGCTGGTGCTCGGCGATGCTGGCCCCACCCACCCACACGGCGAAGATGATGGCCATGGCTCCGAGCAGGGCGGCTCCGTGGCGGACGCTGCCCACCATCTTGCCGAAGGTGTAGGTGAGGGCGAAGGGGATGGCCAGCAGGAGGTAGATCGAGAGCCAGTTCGTGAAGCCGGTCGGATTCTCGAAGGCGGTGGCCGAGTTGGCGTTGAGGAAGCCACCCCCGTTGTTGCCGAGCTGCTTGATCGATTCCATGGAGCCGATCGGGCCCCGGGCGATGGTCTGGGTGACCCCGTTGATGGCGTCGTGGATGGAGATGGTCCCGGCCAGGGTCTGCACCGCGCCCTGGCCCACGATGATGATCCCGAAGACGAAGGCGATGGGGAAGAAGATGTAGAGGAGCGCCCGGGTCATGTCGACCCAGAAGTTCCCGATGGTCGGGGAGTTGCGCCGGGAGAAGCCGCGCACGAGGGCGATGGCCGCGGCGATGCCGATGGCCGGGCTCACGAACTGCTGGAAGGTCAGGGCGCCGATCTGGGAGAAGTACGACATGGTCGTCTCGCCGCCGTAGTTCTGCCAGTTGGTATTGGTCACGAACGACGCCGCCGTGTTGAAGCTCAGCGCCTGGTGTGGTGCATCCAACCCTTGTGGGTTGAGAGGAAGCGACCCCTGGATGCGGATGAGCAGGTAGGTGATCCCCATGGCCACGGCCGAGAAGATGACCAGCGAGGTGGCGTAGCGCTTCCAGTTCTGCTCCTGCTCCGGCCCGGTCCCGAGGGCCCGGTACACCGGCCGCTCAGCCCAGGCCAGGAAGTGCACCCGGCCGTCGAACACCGCGGCCATGTAAGAGCCCAGGTATCGCCAGGTGACGGCCAGGGCGACGACCAGGACGACGAGGGTCCAGGCGAACCCCATCTAGAACTTCTCTGGCTTGAACATGGCGTAGCCCAGATAGAAGAACATCAGGACGGCTACGCCGAGGAGGATGCCCTGGGTGACGGTCATACCTTGTCCAGAGCCCAGATGAGTCCGAGCATCACCACGACAAAGCCGATGATGCCGAGCACTGCGAGGAAATCTGCCATAGGTACGAGTATCTGCCTCGGTCTCTTAACAGAATCTCCACTTCGGCCGAAGGGCCTGAATAAAATCTGAACAGGCTCGTGGGCCGGTGCCTGGGGCGAAGATCCGTAGGACAATGGGTGGGTGCACAGACGTCTGATCGGCTCGGTAGTAGGGATTGCCCTGGCCATAGGCCTGAGTGCGGCCTTGCTCCCCGTGCGGGATCACCTGAGTGTGGCCTCCGCGGCCCTGGTGCTGGTCCTTCCGGTGGTGGCCGGGGCCATCATCGGGGGCTTCGCCGCCGGGACCTTCAGCGTCCTGGCCGGGTTTGTCGTCTACGACTTCTGGTTCATCCCGCCGTACGGTCACTTGAGTGTGGCCAGCAGCCAGGACTGGGTGGTGCTGGCCGTCTACGTGGCGGTGATGCTGGCGGTGGCCCGGGTGGTGTCCAATCTGGAGTCGGCGCGTGCTGAAGCGCTGAGTGCGGACGGCCGAGGCCAATCGTCTGATCGAACTGTCTGAACTCCTGGTCGACGAGCAGTCGGTCGAGGAGTTGCTGCAGGCCATCGTGCTGACCGTTGAGACCATGTTCGACGTCCCTGGTGTGACGCTACTGGTGCCGGTGGCCGACCGACTGGAGATCGCCGCTTCGTCCGGCGAAGCCCTCTCGGCCGACGAGCTGGGCCAACTCGACCCCAACTCCGGGGTGCCGGTCAGCCTGGGGACGTCAGCGGGCCGCACCAATGAGATGAGGACGGTGGCCCTGTCCGCCTCGGGACGACCGGTGGGCATTCTGGCCATGCGAGGCATGCCGGCCTCCGAGGTGGACCGGGCCCTGCTCCGAACCTTCGCCAACCATGCGGCCCTGGCTCTGGAGCGGGCCCAGCTGCGAGAGCAGGCCCTGCGCTCGGAAGTGCTGGAGGAGGTCGACCGTTTGCGGCACGCGCTGATGGGCGCGGTCTCCCACGACCTGCGCACCCCCTTGGCCACCATGAAGGTAGCTTCGTCGACGCTCCTGCACCCGACCTTCCCGCTGTCGGACGGCGACGTGCACGAGCTCCACGGCCTGATCGACGTGGAGACGGACCGGTTGACCCGTCTGGTCACCAGCCTGCTGGACATGACCCGGATCGACGCCGGCGTGCTGGAGGTCCGCCGCGGCCCCACGTCGGTGGCAGCCCTGGTCGGCGAGGTGACCACCTCGCTCGGGTCGACACTCGGCGACCGTTGCGTGGAGGTCTCCCTCCCCGAGGACCTGGACGATGTCGACATCGACCAACTTCTGATCGGCCAGGTACTCGCTAATCTCCTGGACAATGCCAATCGCTACGCACCACCCGAGAGTGTGATCACCGTGCAGGGTGAGGTTCGCGGCGATCGCATCAGGCTCTCGGTGACCGACGCCGGGCCCGGCGTCCCGGCCGCCGAACGTGAGGCGGTCTTCGATCGCTACGTGCGGTTCGACACCGGAGGCCGGGCGGGACTCGGGCTGACCATCGCCAAAACCTTCGTCGAGGCCCACGGCGAACACATCTGGGTCGAGGACGTTCCCGGCGGTGGTGCCCGCTTCGCCTTTACCCTGCCCCTGGCGGCCACCGTGGCGGCGGAGCGGTAGCGACCATGGCCAAGGTGCTCGTTATCGATGATGATCCTTCTCTCCTGCGGGCCCTGCGGCTCGGGCTGCAGGCCGGCGGTCATGACGTGGTCACCGCCGCCAACGGGGAGCAGGGAATCTCCCAGACCGCCCTGACCTCGCCCGACATCGTGGTGCTCGACCTCGGGCCTGCCCGACATCGATGGTCAGACCGTGTGCAAGAGAATCCGCCAGTGGAGCGAGGTCCCCATCATCATCCTGTCGGCCAGCGGCACCGAGGATCGCAAAGTGGCAGCCCTGGACGGCGGTGCCGACGACTACGTCACCAAGCCCTTCGGCATGGCCGAGCTCGAAGCCCGGATCCGCACCGCCCTTCGCCACCGGAAATCGGATGATGACGATCCGCTGTCCGGTTCGATCACCGTCGGCTCCCTCGACCTCGACCTGGTCCATCACGAGGCCCATGTGCGGGGCACCACGGTCGACCTCACGTCCAAGGAGTTCGACGTCCTGTCCTTCCTGGCCCGTCATCCCGGCAAGACGTGCACCCACCAGATGATCCTGGCTGCGGTGTGGGGAACGGGGTACGGCGCCGAGGCCTCGTACCTGCACGCTTACGTGCACCGGCTGCGGCAGAAGCTGGACGACGGGTCCGGCACGCTGATCCGGACCGTGCCGGGGGTCGGGTACAGCATCAGTCCGGATCCGGTGCCCACCCCATGACCCGGCGACGGATCGGGTCGGAATGCAGGGCGACAGGCGTACGCTGTTCGTGCGGTTTCGTAGGCCCTTAAGGTCAGGAGGCGATCAACGGTGGCACGGGGAAAGCTACGGCTGTATCTCGGCGCTGCCCCCGGTGTCGGGAAGACCTACGCCATGCTCAACGAGGGCTGGCGCAGGAAGGAACGGGGCACCGACGTGGTGATCGGGTGGGTGCAGGATCACGGCCGTCCCCACACTGACGCCCAGATCCGCGACCTCGAGATATTCCCGCGTCGACAGGCGGAGTACCGGGGACAGGCGTTGGAGGAGATGGACCTCGACGGGCTGCTGCGCCGGAAGCCCGAACTGGTGCTGGTGGACGAGTTGGCTCACACCAACGCGCCAGGATCGAAGCACGCCAAGCGGTGGCAGGATGTCGAGGAACTGCTCGATGCCGGCATCAACGTCATCTCCACCATCAACCTCCAACACCTCGAGTCACTCAACGACGTGGTCGAGGGCATTACCGGGGTGGTCCAGCACGAGACGGTGCCGGACCCGGTGGTGCGGGCGGCCGACCAGCTGGAGCTGGTCGACATGGCTCCCGAAGCGCTGCGCAGGCGGCTGGCTCACGGGAACGTCTACCCACCCGAGCGCATCGACGCCGCCCTGGGGAACTACTTCCGCACCGGGAACCTGACGGCACTCCGGGAGTTGGCCCTGCTCTGGGTGGCCGACCGGGTCGACGAGGAGCTCAACGACTACCGCGAGCGGCACAACATCGCCGGGCCGTGGGAGACCAAGGAACGGGTCGTGGTGTCGCTGACCGGCTCACCCGGCAGCTCGGTCCTCATTCGGCGGGCCGCCCGGATGGCCATGCGCACCAAGGCGGAATTGGTGGGCGTGCACGTCCGCACCGATGACAGCCTCAACGGCCCGGGGTCGCAGGGACTGGTGGCCAACCGGGCCCTCCTCGACGACCTGGGCGGCCGGTTCGTCGAGGTGGTGGGAGCAGAAGTGGCCCCGGCCCTGGTCCAGGTGGCCCGGACCGAGAACGCCACCCAACTGGTGATGGGTGCCACCCACCGGAGCCGACTCAACGAGTACCTCCGCGGCTCGGTCATCAACTCGGTCATCCGGGCGGCCGGCGGTTCGCTGGACGTGCATGTCATCGCCACCGATGCCGGTGACGAGGCGTCCCGCCACCCCGACGGCCAGACGCCGGAGGCCGAAGGGAACGTCGACTCGACGACGACGGCCAACCGAGCAAGTCCGCGGGAACGGGCCGGCATCATCGCAGCCTGCTCTCGCCGCTCTCTCTCCGTCGACGGGTGGGAGCCGTCCTCATCGGAGTGGTCGGCTTTCCGGCCCTGACCCTGGTGCTGACGGCCGGGAGGACCAGTGACGGCTTGGCCACCGCCCTCAGCACCTACTTGGTGCTGGTGGTCATCGTGGCGGCCACCGGAGGAGTGTGGCCGGCCGCACTGGCGGCCCTGGCCGGGTTCCTGCTGTCCAACTACTACTTCGCCCCGCCCATACACACCTTCACCATCGCCGACACCAGGGACATCCTGGCCCTGGTGATGTTCCTGGTCACGGCGGGGGTGGTCAGTGTCCTGGTCGACCTGTCGGCCCGGCGAACGGCCGCGGCCATCCAGGCCCGGACCGACGCCCAGACCCTGGCCCGGGTGGCCGGGCGGATGGTCGCACCCGAAGGCAACCCGTTGCCGGCCCTGCTCGAAGAGCTACTGATGGCCTTTCGCCTCGACGCCGCCGCCGTGCTTCGACGCCAGCCCGAAGGTGGTGATGCGGCAGGACCGGCTGAGGGGAGCGAAGCGGGCCGCCATCCCCGAGGTTGGTCGACCGTGGTCGAGCGCGGGACGCCAGCCTCCCCGGACCCCGGACGACGCCACCCTGGTGCTGCCGCTGACCGGGCAGGAGATCCTGGCCCTGCGGGGGCCGGGCCTGACGGCCGAGGACCGGGAGATCCTGTCGGCCTTTGCGGCCCAGCTGGCCAACGCCCTCCAGAACGACCGGCTGCACGCCGAAGCGGCCGAGGCCGACTCCCTGGCCCGGGCCAACCAGCTCCGGTCGGCGCTGCTGGCGGCGGTCAGCCACGACCTGCGGACTCCGCTGGCCTCGATCAAGGCCGCCTCATCCAGTCTGTTGTCCCAGGAGCTCGAGTTCGGGCCCCACGAGACCGAGCTCCTGCTCCAGACCATCGACGACGAGACCGACCGTTTGAACAGCCTGGTCGAGAACCTCTTGGACATGAGCCGGCTCCAGACCGGTTCGGTCGAGGTACTCGACCAGAGCACCGACGTCGGCGACCTGGTCGGCGCGGCCGTGGCCAGCCTGGGCCCCAGGGGCGACCAGGTGACGGTGGACCTCGAGTCCCCGCTACCCCGCATCCATACCGATCCGGTGCTGCTGGAACGGGCCGTGGCCAACCTGGTCGACAACGCCCTGATCCACGGGGGGTCGGAAGGGATCCGCATCGAGGCCGGCCCGGTGGCCGGGCGGGTGGACATCCGGGTCATCGATCGGGGGCCGGGGATCCGTCCGGACGACCGCGACCGGGTCTTCCGTCCCTTCCACCGCCTGGGGGACTCCGAAAACCGCAACGGCGTGGGCCTGGGGTTGGCGGTGGCCCGCGGTTTCGTGGAGGCGGTCGGAGGCCAGCTGGACGTGGAGGACACGCCCGGGGGTGGCGCCACCATGGTGGCCCGGCTGCCGGCCGCGCCTGACGCCGTCGTTCCACCCGAGGCCGACCCACGGGTTCCGTCACAGGACCACGACCGGTCGCCGGCGGCGGACGCCCCCGCGGCCTCGACGGAGACGGTCCGGTGAGCGCGGCGCCGTCGGCCGTCAACACCGAGGCCGGGACCAAGGTTCTGGTGTGCGACGACGACACGTCACTGCTGCGGGCGGTGTCCATCAGCCTGGCGGCCAAGGGTTACGACGTGACCGTGGCCCGCACCGGCGAGGAGGGTTTGGACGGCACTGCTCAGCGCCAGCCGGATGTGGTCCTGTTGGACCTGGGCCTGCCGGGCATGGGTGGGATCGAGGTGATCCGCGGGATCAGGGGTTGGAGTTCGGTGCCCATCATCGTGCTGTCGGCGCGGCACCAGAGCGCCAGCAAGGTGGAAGCTCTCGACGCCGGCGCCGACGACTACGTGACCAAGCCCTTCGGGATGGACGAGCTGCTGGCCCGCCTCCGGGTGGCGGTTCGGCGGTCAGGCCAGGCCGACGTGACCCGTCAGATCGAGACGGAGGGGCTCAGCGTGGACCTGGTGGAGAAGCGGGCAGCCCGTGACGGTGTGAACGTGCACCTGACGCCAAAGGAGTGGGGCCTGGTGGAGGCTCTGGTCCGCTACCCCGGGCGGCTGGTCTCCCAGCGCCAACTGCTGCACGACATCTGGGGGCCGGGCTACGAGACCGAGACCGAGTACCTCCGGGTGTTGATGGGTCGGGTCCGGCGCAAACTCGAGGTGGACCACGCCCGGCCCCGTCATTTCCGGACCGAAGCGGGCATGGGCTATCGATTCGAGCCCTGAGAGGCACCCCGTAGGATCTGGCCCATGGACCGCTCCACCGTGGAGATCTACGACGACCGCGGGCTGCAGTGGGCCGCCACCCACGCCACCGCCGGACGTCGACGGGAAGCGGAGTCGTTTGCCGACCGGGTGACCAGGGGTTCGGTCCGCCTGGATGTGGGGTGCGGTGCAGGGCGCTACCTCCCCCACCTCGGCACACCGGTGGTGGCCCTCGATGCCTCACCGGTCATGCTGGAAGCCTGCCGCTCCCAGGTCCCCGAGGCCCTCTACGTCCTCGGCGACGTCGAGCATCTCCCGTTCGCTCGGCACTCCATCGGCGGAGCGTGGTCGTGGATGACCCACCTCCACGTGCCCCGGGTCCGGTTGCCCTTGGCGCTGTGGGACCTCCACCGGGTGCTCACCATCGGCGCTCCGTTCGAAGTGCAGGTGCTCGAAGGCGAGTACGAGGGCGACGACCTTCCCGACGACGACATCGGCGGCCGGTTCTTCGCCGGTTGGACTCCCTCCCGCCTGGTCGATCTGGTCATCGGAGCCGGGTTCGAGGTCGAGGAGGGGTCGGTCACCGTGTCCGGTGACGAGGTGAGGCTGCGGGCGGTGCGAAGCTACGCCCTGGCCGACACGGTGTCCGAGGGGATGCGGCTCTTGATGTGCGGGGTCAACGCTTCACCGGCCTCCGCCGATGCCGGCGTGGGGTACGCCCGACCAGGCAACCGGTTCTGGCCTGCCGCACTGGCCGCCGGCATCGTGGCTCTGGACCGCCAGCCCATCGACGCCCTGGTCCACCACGGGATGGGCATGACCGACTTCGTGAAGCGGCCCACCCGTACCGCGGCCGAGGTCACCGCGGCCGAGTACCAGGCAGGGTTCGAACGGTTGGGACGGTTGGTCGAGTGGCTGCAACCGGGGGCGGTGTGCTTCGTCGGCCTCTCGGGCTGGCGCTCGGTGGTGGACCGCAGAGCGGTGGCCGGTCTCCAGCCCGAATCGATCGGGGGCCGGCCGGCCTACGTCATGCCTTCGACCAGCGGGCTCAACGCCCGGACCTCCCTGGCTGAGCTGGCCGGCCACCTCCAGGCCGCGGCCGCCATCGCCGACCGGGCCTGACCTGTCGAGTGGGCAGGCGGCCCCTGTCAGCTCACCCGGTCAGCCCTTCCACCGGCTCCCAGTGCTCGACCACCGGCTGGCCCTCGAAGTAGGGGCCGATGAGCTCCCGCCACCGGGGGAAGGCATCGGACTCACGGAAGCCCACCGTGTGGTCCTCGAGCGTCTCCCACCGAATCAACAGGGTGTACTGGTCGGAACGCTCGATCCCCCGGTGGAGCTGGAGTGAGATGAATCCGCGCGAGGCCGCAATGACCTCCCGGCCCTCGGTGACCGCCTGTTCGAATTGATCGGCGGTGCCGGGCCGGATGGTGATGACGGCGTGCTCGAGAATCATGGTCACCGAAGCTATCGGACCAGGGGTCGGGGACGGAATATCGGCAACCTGCCGCTGTTGAACCGGGTGAGAGTCGAATTTGTCGAGCAGTTAGAAGGAGTCGGTAGTGAAGGTCGAAATTTGGTCAGACGTGGTGTGTCCCTGGTGTTACGTCGGAAAGCGGCACTTCGAGGAGGCGCTGTCCCGGTTCGAACCACGCCGACCAGGTCCAGGTGGAGTGGCGGAGCTTCGAGTTGGATCCCGACTCACCCCGCCGGGTGGATATGCCGGTGACGGAGATGCTCCAGAAGAAGTACGGGATGAGCAAGGAGCAGGCCATGGCGGCCAACGAGAAGATGACCGCGCTGGCCGCCGGTGTGGGTCTGGAGTACCACCTGGATGAAGCCCAGCGGGGCAACACCTTCGACGCCCACCGCTTGATCCATCTGGCCGCCAGCCACGGGTTGGGTGACGCCATGAAGGAGCGGCTCCTGGCTGCCTACTTCACCGAGGGCCTACCGGTAGGCGATGTCCCCACCCTGGTAGCGCTGGGCACCGAGGTCGGGCTCGATCCCGATGAGGTGGCCACCGTGTTGGCCGGAGACAAGTTCGGAACCGAGGTTCGCCAGGACGAGAGCCGGGCCAGGTCGCTCGGGGCCAACGGCGTCCCGTTCTTCGTGATCGACGAGACCTACGGGATCTCCGGGGCCCAGCCCCCCGAAGTCCTGCTGGGAGCCATGGAGCAGGCGTGGTCGGAGACCCACCCGCTGACGGTGATCGGGGCGACCGACCGCAATGCCGACGGTGCCGCCTGCACCGACGACTCCTGCGCCATCTGAGTTCGCGGCACCGGCACGAGCCCGTCAGGTGCCGAGCATCCCGTAGGCGCTGGTGGCCGCCAACGTGACCACCAGTCTCCCCTGGCTCACCATGTCACGGCGGTATTCGTCCCAGTCCGGGTGCTCGCCACTGGCCAGTCGGTACATGTCGACCAGCTCGTCCACCACCGGATCGTCGGGTGCTGCGGCTACCGCCGACAGCGACGCCTGACCGTCGAGCACTACATAGGCGAAGAAGTCCTCCCGACTCACATGGAGCGCCGCCTGCGGGTTGCGGCGCAGGTTTCTGGTCTTGGCCCGACTGTCGGTGACCGAGATCCGGACCGAGTGCTCACCGGCCGGCAGATAGAGGATGTTCGACAGCTGGGGACGACCGTCCGAACGCATGGTGACCAGGATCCCTTTGTCGTGCCGGAGCACGAAGGCCATAGCTTCATCGAGGGGGACTGCCATGAGGCCCACCGTATCGTGAGGGACCGCTCAGCGGATCAACTGCGCCACGGCGAACACTCGGCGGATCATGCACGACGTTGTCGAGCGGGCCTCTTCCAGCTCCCCCCGGAGGTGGTCGCTGCTCACACCGCTCTCGGCCGCCAGTTCGTCCACCGCTTCCAGCAACAGCTCGTCGGTTCGGTCCAGATACTCGCGCCAATGAGGCGTCTCGTCGTAGGCCAGAACGGAGAACCCGGCCTGCTCCAGCAGGGGTCGGTGGTCGGGGACCTGTGGAGGGCGGCCCGCGGGCTGGCGGTGGTAGTCCCAGGTGGTCATGACCAGACGCCCGCCGGGCTTGATGGTCCGAGCTATCTCCGCCACAGCCGCGGCCTTGTCCGGAGTGAACAAGAGGGCGTCAAAGGTGACCACGCCGTCCAGGCTGGCCCGGGCCAGGCCGGTGGCTTCGAAGGTGCCCTGGCAGAACTGGGCGACGGCGCCCATGCCCAGCGCCCGGGCCCGGAGACGGGCAGCGGCGAGGGCGGAGTGGGCCACGTCCACCCCGATGAGACGGGCCCGGCTGCGGTTGGCCAACCACAGTCCGGGTCCACCTCGGCCACAGGCCAGGTCCCCCAGCACCCCTCCGGCCGGGACGGACACTTCGTGGAAGGCCCGGTCGAGTTCGTCGTTGGTGAGGTAGCTGTCGGTATCGAGGCCCGCCGGGTACTGGTCGCCGTAGACCTCGGCCCAGATCCGGGCCTGCACCACCGAGACGGGAGCCCCGAAGGCCTCGGAGAAGTCCGCCGCCCAGTCCCTCACGACAGGCTGAAGGTGCCCTGGCCCACTCGCACGCTCTCACCGATAAGTTCGTGGCCGGTGGCATGGACCGCCAGCTCCGCACGGTCGTTGACGGCAACGCATCGGATTCCTTCGGGCGTATCGCACAGGGCCACAGTCCGGACCGGATCCATACCGTCGTAGGTGACCGTGTAGGTGACCACGGTCCCGTCGCCCTCATAGCTGTCGAGCGTCTCGGCCACGTCGACCACGGCGGTGGCGGCCTGACACTCCGAGGCCAGGTCCCCCACCAGGGGGAGCCGGCCGTCGGGCCGGGTCGACCAGGCACCGATTCCGGGCTTGGTGAGCAGCCCGCTGACGGTGGTGACGACCCCCAGGGCCCCGGGCTCGGCCCGAAGCCGTCCGACCACCTCCACCATGACCTGGTAGACGAAGTTGTTGAACGGGCCGCCGGCGAAGGTCATGCCGCCGGTAACCGTGGGCACCACCGACTGGTCCAGGCCCAGGGCCCGTTGTTGCACCTGGACCGCGGAGGGAAAGCAGCTGTAGACCTCCACCACGTCGGCCTCGGCAATCGGCCGTCCGATCCGCTCGGCCACCGCTCTCCCCAGGACGCCCATGGCCGGCCAACGGTGGGGCTCCTTCCTCCGGAGGAGGGATACCGCATGGCTGGACTCCACACCGGCCAGGGGGAACACCCACCGGTCGGGAGCCACCCCCAGACGGACGGCCGCTTCCACCGAACACAGAATCAGGGCGGCCGCCTGGTCCACCGTCCACTGGGTGGCGTGCCACTTGTTGTACGGAAAGGCCAGGGGCCGGTTGGAGGCCGAAGGGGTGTCCACCGCTGATGCCCCCATGGGCTCGGGGAAGGCGGCGTGAGGGTTGTCCCGGGCCACCCGGTTGAAGCCCTCCCACAGCCTGGCCGCCTCCGAACGTTGCCCGTCCAGGGTGCGTCCCTCCGCCGCTCGCAGCGCGCTCTCGATCATGGCGTACTGCTGGACCGGCTCCCACAGCCGATGCACCACTTCCACCTCTTCCATCAGCGGCCCCGGGCGCCGCTGGACCACATCGGGCGCCGTACCGGGCTGGGACGTCTCGATGTGCTCCACGCCGACCCCGGCCAGAGCCTGCCCCCGGGCCCATCGCATGGCCTCCCCGCCCACCACCGCGGCCACCTCGGACCGACCGGCCATGATGGCCACCAGCGCGTCGTCGATCAGCGCCTGTTGGGGGATCCCCAGCTCGACCAGGTGGGTCCGGGCCGACCGGGCCCCCACCCCGGCCGCCACCAACCGGGCCGGATCGGGGTAGGTCCAGTTGCCCTGCGGTACGGCCACCCGGTCGATGGCCGCCAGAACTCCGGGCGGTCCGGCGTCGGCGCCGGCAGCCATCAGCGCCCGGGTCATCAACTCGGTGGCTTCGGCGTCGTCCGAGGCCCGGCCCAGGCCTACCAGCACCGGGGTCCGCGGATCGAGGGAGCCCGGCCCCGGGGAGCGACTCACCCGATCACCGGTTGGGAGTGCCGGCCGGCGCCCCGAAGTCCGGATTGCCGGCTCGGCGAAGCCGCATCATCCGTCCCACCTGGCGCCAGGTGACCGGCACCGCCCCCAGGGCCAGCGCCCGTTGCCGGGAGCGCTCGGGCAAGTCGTAGTGCGACTGATGGGGACGCCTCTCCTTGTGCTGGAACCACTCCCGTCTCATGCCCAGTCGGGAGGCGAACTCGTGCAGCTCCTCGTCGCTGTCCGCCACCAGGTGGGACCACCGGTCGTCGACCGGACCCAGCCGGGCCGGCTGTCGCCAGTCATCGAGGTAGACGGTCACCGGCGTGCAGTGGGCCGGCTCACACAACCCTGCCGACGTCACCGCTTTCGGTGACCACCGGTAGGCCGGCCGCCTCCCACGCCAGCATGCCGCCGTCGAGGTTCCGCACGTCGTAGCCCTGGCCGGCCAGGGCCCCGGCTACCGCGCCCGAACGCCCTCCGACCCGGCAGACGCACACCACGGTCCGGTCGTCGGGGATCTCGTCGATGCGCTCAGGCACCAGCCCCATGGCCACGTGCACGGCCTCGGGGGCGTGACCCGCCTCCCACTCGTCGTCCTCACGGACATCGAGGAGGAACGCTCCCCCGTCGATGAGGAGCCGGGCGGCGGCCGGGTCGATGTCGGTGGCGGTCGGTTGCTGTGCGGTCACGGCACAACGGTACCCGGACCGGAACGGGCCTCGTCCCTTACCGACCGAACGGTGGGAGTGGTCATGTGGGCAGATCGCATGAGCTCGATCCGGACGCCGTCGGGATCGGTGCAGTAGAGGAAGTCGAGCTGCACGGTGTCCAGGTCGAACGTGGTCCGGGTGGGACGCACCACGGTGCCCCCGAAGGCCTCGATGGTCGAAGCCACCCGGTCGACGTCGTCCACCCGAAGGGACAGGTGGGTCAATCCCAACTGGTTCATGGGCCGGCGGCCGCCGTCGCCAGTGGTACCCGGAGCCTGGTAGCCGAGCAGCTCGATGGTGACGCCGTCCCGGGCCAGCATCCGCGACTCCAGCTCGACGCCGTCCACCTCCATCAGGGCGGCGAACTCCTTCCCCACCCGGTGGCTGGCCACCTGTTCGAACCCCAGTCCCTCACAGTAGAAGCGAACCGAGCGATCCAGGTCGGACACGCAGATCCCGAGGTGCGAGAACGAAACCGTCATGGCGATCCTTCCGCCTGGGTCGGTACCGCCCGTGCCACGTGGTCATCCACGAACTCCCCCACCGCCCGGTAGACCCTGCGGCTTCCCTCGGCCCAGGGCATGAGGATGGGGAACACATGGAACATCCCGGGCTCCTCCAGAGCCATCACGTCGACGTCGGCATGGTCGAGGTTGACGACGAATCGGCGGATGGAGTCACGGAACATCTCGTCGCCCCCGTAGGAGATGAAGGTCGGGGGCCACTTGCTCACGTCCTGGTCCAGGGCGGACACCGGGCTCGAATCGGGATCGAGGCCGTGCAGGTACGAGGCGGTCGGGATGTTCCAGGGCAGGATGTCCCGGTCGGCATTGGAGGTGATCGACGGCTCGTCGAGGACCAGGTCCAACTCGGGCGAGAAGAGGATGGCCCCGGCGATGGGCCGGTGGTTGGTCGAGACCATCGAGTAGATGAGGGACGAGACCAACCCCCCACCACTGGAGTCGCCGGCCACGAACAATGTTGATGGTTCAACGCCGCCGACCAACAGCGCCTCCATGACCAGCACGGCGTCCTCCAGATCGGCCGGGAACGGGAACTCGGGGGCCAACCGGATATCGGCGACGAAGATCTCGCACCGGGTGCGGCGACAGATCCAGGCGATGAACAGCGCGTACATACGCGGCGAGGTGCCCACGTAGCCTCCACCGTGGAGATAGAGGATGGTGCCCCGGACCTCGCCGTTCTTGGGCCGGTACCAGATCCCGGGAACGCCGGCCACCGTGGCCGCCTGCTGCGCCACGTCGACCGAGCGCACCAGGGGCGGGAGGATCATCCCACTCAGATCGTCCAGCACCACTTCGACCGACCGCCACTCGGCGATGGGGAGGGAGGACGAGTACCCCATGAATGAACGGATGGTCTCGCGGGTGAGCGCCACCGCCAGGTTGTGCGGCAGATTGCCGTCACCGGACCACGGCCGTCGGAACGGCACCCGGGCCATGGCTGTAGCGAACTGGCCGGCCAGGCCCAGGAGATCGGTCACGGTGATGGGCCACGAGGCCCGCTTCACCCCGGGTCGATGTCCCATCACCATGGTCGGGTCTGCTGCTTTCGGACGTCCGGCTGGCGGCGACGGGCCGAGGGGGTCAGACCGGCTCCGCGGCCAGGATGGCCCCGAGCTGGAGGAGCTGGTCGGTGGCGCCGCCCAGGGTCAGCTCGAGGTGCTTGGTCATGAGGAAGTAGCGATGCAGGGGGTAGTCGCGGTCGACGCCCACACCGCCGTGCAGGTGCACTGCGGCGTGGACCACCCGTTGACCCCCGTCGGCGGCCCAGAACTTGGCGATGGCCACCTCTTTGTCGGCCGGCAGGCCTTCGGAGATACGCCATGCCGCCTGCCAGGCGGTGAGCCGGATGGCCTCGGTGTCGACATAGGCATCGGCGGCGCGCTGACCGACGGCCTGAAAGGTGGCGATGGGCTTGCCGAACTGCTCGCGGGTCTTCGTGTACTCGGCCACCAGCGCCAGCGAGGCCGCCGCCGCTCCGGCCTGGGCCAGGGCCACCGCCACGGTGGTCCTCTGGACCAGCCACTCGATGATGGCCGCCCCGTCCTCGATCGAGCCCAGCACGGCATCCGAGCCGACCTGCACGCCGTCGAGGGTGAGCACCGCCTCGAACTGACCGGTGTTGATGGGCTGACGCTCGAGAGTCACACCGGGGGCCGCGGTCTCCACGATGAACACGGCCACCGAATCAGGCCCGGTGGTGGCGGTGACCAGGGCGGCATCGGCGAACATCCCCGAGGGCACGAAGGACTTGGTGCCGGTGAGGGTCCAACCCCCGCCAGCTCGCTCCGCCACGGTCAACGGTGCCGCCGGCGTTCCCCCCAGCTCCACCAGGGCCGTGGTGATCACGGTGTCGCCGGCCACCACGCCCGGGAGCCACCGTTGACGCTGGGCCTCGGTCCCGAAACGGGCGATGGCCGGTGCCGCTGCGGCCAGCGTCTCGATGGCCGGCACGTACGCCGCGCTGCGACCGGCCGCCTCCACGATGAGGCCGGTCTCGACGAAGCCCAACCCTGCACCCCCGACCTCTTCGGGAAGGGAGATGCCCAGGAGTCCGGCCGCGGCCAATTCGGCCCAGAGCTTGCGGTCGAAGCGCTCGGCTTCGGGGTCCGCTTCCATCTCGCGCAGCCGCTCGTGGGTGGCCAGGTCGGTGAAGATCCGACCGGCCAGCTCCCGGACGGCCTCTTGTTCTTCGCTGAAGGAGAAGTCCATGACTTACGTTTCCTCTTCTGTCGTTCTGTGGTTCGTCGTGGTTGTGGGCCGGCTACCGGAGCGACCGGGGCAGGCCCAGGCCGAAGATGGCGATGAGATCGCGCTGGATCTCATTGGTGCCCCCACCGAAGGTCAGGATGACCATGCTGCGGGCGTAGGACTCGAGACGTCCGGCCAGAATGGCCTCGGGGCTGCCCCGGGTCAGATACCCGGCCTGGCCGACCACCTCCATCATCAGTTTGAAGGCCTCCATGTAGAACTCGGTGCCGAAGACCTTGGTGGTCGAGGCATCGGCGACATCCAGGTGGCCTTGGGTCGCCGTCCAGGCCACCTTCCAGTTGATCAGCTTGAGGAACTCCAGCCGGGCGTACACCCGGGCCAGGTGGACCTGCACCCACTCCTGGTCGATCACCCGTCGTCCGTCGGCCAGCTTGGTGTTCTGCGCCCACTCCCTCACATCGGACAGGGCCCGCTCGATGATGCCCGACGAGCACAGGGTCACCCGTTCGTGGTTGAGCTGGTTGGTGATCAACGACCAGCCGTTGTTCTCGCCCCCGACCAGATTGCCGGCCGGGACCCGCACGTCCTCGTAGAACGTGTAGTTGATGTTGTGATCACCGAGGAGGGACATCGGGACCACTTTGATGCCGGGGGTGTCCATGGGAACGATGAACATGGAGATGCCCTTGTGCTTGGCCACTTCGGGGTCGGTCCGGGTGGCCAACCAGATGTAGTCGGCATCGCCGGCCAGGGAGGTGTAGATCTTCTGGCCGTTGATCACGTACTCGTCGCCGTCGCGGACGGCGCGGGTCTGGAGCGAGGCCAGGTCGGTGCCGGACTCGGGCTCGGTGTAGCCGATGCAGAAGTGGATCTCGCCGGCCAGGATCTTGGGCAGGAAGAACTCCTTCTGCTCCGGGGTCCCGAAGTCCATGATGGTCGGCCCCACGGTGTTGATGGTCAGCATGGGCACCGGCGCTCCGGCCCGCATCGACTCGTCGAAGAAGATGTACTGCTCGAGGGCCGATCGGCCCTGGCCCCCGTACTCGGTGGGCCATCCGATGCCCAACCATCCGTCCTGGGCCATCTGCTTGACCACCCGCCGCATGTTGGGCCCGATGGCGTGGCTCTCGGCCAGCTGGGCCTCCACCTCGGGGGTGAGCAGATTGGCGTAGTACTCGCGGAGTTGGTCCCGGAGGGCCTCTTGTTCTTCTGTGTAGCCGATCTCCATGGGGTCCCTCCCGTTAGCCCGGTGCGCGGCACCGGTGTCGATTCCCTACTCCCCGGGGCCGACCTGCGATCGGTGTGGGGCACCCGGACCGTGCCAGGCCTCGGCCAGCAGAGCCTAGAACCCCCCTGATAGGACGCACGGCGCGGCCGATTTCTAGAACACGTTACATTCACCCCGGACGCGGCGCCACCGCTCCGGGGTAGGAGTGCGTGTGCCCACACCGGCCTTGTAGCCTGCCGGTGAAGCGTCAGGAAACGCCCGTGGTCGGGCCCCACTAGGGTTACCACCCGGTAAGTTCCCAAGCATCAACCCGATGGGCCGTTGAGGTCGACGGGGAAGCCATCGACCCAGAGCGGCGCCGCCGCCGAAATCCGAGGAGTGCCACATGCCCGAAGCCGTCATCGTCGCCACCGGCCGGACCCCGATCGGAAGGGCCAACAAGGGCTCCCTGGTGGACTGCCGCCCCGACGACCTTGCCGCCCTGGTCATCCGCGAGGTTCTGGCCAAGGTGCCCGAGGTCGATCCGCAGTCGGTCGAAGACGTGATCATGGGCTCGGGCCAGCCGGGTGGCGAGGCCGGGTACAACATCGGACGGGTGGCCGCTCTGCTGGCCGGACTGCCCAACGTGCCCGGCGTCACGGTGAACCGGTACTGTTCATCCTCCCTCCAGACCATCCGGATGGCCGCCCATGCCATCCGGGCCGGCGAGGGTGACATCTTCGTGGCGGCCGGCGTGGAGACGGTGAGCCGCTATGCCTACGGAGCGGCCGACATCGGGCCCCACAACCCGGCGTTCGCCGAGGCCGAGGCCCGCACCGTGGAGCGCACCCCGGCCACCGGCGAGCCGTGGACTCCACTGGCCGGACTGCCTGACGTCTACATCGCCATGGGCCAGACCGCCGAGAACGTGGCGGAGTTCAAGAAGGTCAGCCGCGAGGAGCAGGACAAGTTCGCCCTCCAGTCCCAGACCAGGGCGGTGGCGGCCCAGGAAGCAGGCTTCTTCGACCGGGAGATCATTCCGGTGACCACCCCCAACGGTGACGTCGTCACCAAGGACGACGGGCCCCGACCCGGCACCACCCTGGAGGGACTGGCCGCCTTGAGGCCGGTATTCCGCGAGGGCGGGACCGTGACGGCCGGAAACGCCTGTCCCCTCAACGACGGGGCTGCCGCCGTGGTCGTGATGAGCGACACCAAGGCCCGCGAGCTCGGGATCACCCCGCTGGCCCGCATCGTGGCCAGTGGGGTCACCGGCCTCAACCCCGAGATCATGGGCCTCGGGCCGGTCGACGCCATCCGCCAGACCCTCAAGCGGGCCGGCATGACCATCGACGACATCGACCTGGTGGAGATCAACGAGGCCTTTGCCGCCCAGGTGGTGCCCTCAGCCCAGGACCTGGGCATCAGCTACGACAAGCTCAACGTGAAAGGCGGGGCCATCGCCCTCGGCCACCCCTTCGGCCAGACCGGCGCCCGCATCATGACCACGCTCCTCAACGCCTTGGAGGACACCGGTAAGACCATCGGCCTCGAGTCGATGTGCGTGGGCGGCGGTCAAGGGATGGCCATGATCGTCGAGCGCCTGTCGTAGGGACTCACCTGGCGATCAGGCTCCGGCTCCGAGGTCGTCAGACCGTCCGGCTTCGAGTCGCGACCATTGGGGGGCGGGCCGGGAGTTGGTCCGGGTGGCCTTGCCGTCGGCGGGCCACCGGAGGGTCTCGAAGATGGAGGTCTGGGGCCAACCGGGGGGTGAGTCCTCCCACGTCTCCTGGCGCCCGTACGCGGTGAGGTCCATCAGCGCGTAGCTGTAGTCCATGGCCTCTACCCCCCGGACGGTGGTCCAGTAGGTCTCGAAGACGCGGTCACCGTGGCGCAGATACGACACCAGGTGCATCCGGCCGACCTGGCGACCGACCAGGAGTTCGTCGACCGAGGGCTGCACCGAGTACCACGGCATGTCCCAGCCCATGAAGTCGTGGTAGCGGATGCTCTCGTCGAAGGGGCCCTGACAGAAGACGGCGAAGGTGATGTCACGGGAGTGGAGGTAGGAGAGCTCCGCCACCTGGGTGGTGACCCAGGTGCACCCTTCGCACTGCTCGGCGGCGGGATGACCGGAATACCACATGAAGTAGTACGCAATGAGCAGGCGGCGGTCTTCGAATGCGTCGAGCAGGGCGAGGGGCCCGTCGGGGCCGATCAGGGCCGAGTTGGCATCCACTTCGACCATGGGCAGGCGCCGTCTGGCCGCGGCGATGGCGTCACCCTCGCGGGTGTGCGCCTTCTCCCGAACCCGGAGCCTGTCCACTTCCGCCTCGAAGGTGGCTCGGTCGACAGCCTCGGGCATGGCGGTCCCGTTGCCTGCTTCATCGTTCATGACGATCTCCTCGTTTCGCCTCGGGCTGGTCCACTCGCTCGACAATGCCACCGCCGGCGTCCATACTCCAAGGCATGGGTGCACTCCCCAAGCGCATCGGTATCTCGGATGCCAGGGACAATGGTGCGTCGCTTCGGGTGACCAGGCACCCACGACAGCGGAAGGTCGTCCTGAGCCATTGGCGGGATGGTGTGTGCGTTGCTTCGACTCCGGTCGACATCGAGGAGATACCCGGCCTCATCGGCGTGTTGGTGGGGGCGCTCGGCGAAGCGGCCACCGTTCCGGACCCGCCTGCTTCCACCCATCCCGCTTCCTCCACCTGGTCCAAGCTCCGGCGCCGCTTCCGGCCGACGCTGGCCACTGTCGTCCACCTCCCGCTGGTCCGTGATCTCCGATGGGAGAAGGCCGCCGAGGACGGGCAGTAGCGGATCACACTGCGGCTGCCGGCCGGTCAGTCGGGAAGCTCGTCGATGGCGTACTCGGGACAGTTGGCGATGGCCAGGCGCGCCTTCCCCTCGAGCTCGGGCGGCACGCTGCCGTCACCGATCACGGTGGAGAGCCCGTAGTCGTCCACATCGAACAGCTCGGGGGCCAAGCCGTAGCAACGGGCATGTCCCTGGCACTTTTCGGGATCGACCCGGATCCTCACGGGAAGACCACCGGAATCGACCGGGGTCCCCGCACCTGGCCACCGGCCCAGGTGACCTCGGCCCCGTCGGCCAGCCGGAACTCGGGGATACGGGCCAGCCACTCCTCGAGGGCCACCCGCAGCTCCATCCGGGCCAGGTTGGAGCCGGCACACCGGTGGATTCCCGACCCGAAGGCCACGTGACGGTTGAGCTCCCGGTCCAGTACCACCCGGTCGGCGTCCTCGAACACCTCGGGATCACGATTGGCCCCGGGGAAGTTCATGAGCACCTTGTCGCCGGCCTTCATCGGACAGCCTTCGAACTCGACGTCCTCGGTGACCACCCGGGCCATGGTCACCGGTGAGTACGCCCGCAGCAGTTCCTCGACCGCCAGCGACATGGCATCGGGATCCGCCACCAACCTGGCCCGATCGTCGGGGTGGGTGGCCAGGTGCCACAGCGAGGAGCCGATGGCACTCCAGGTGGTGTCGACGCCGGCGATCAGGACCAGGGCCGCTACCCCCAGGACCACGCTCTTCTCCACCGGCGCACCGTCGAACTCACTGTGGAGGAGGTCGCTCAACAGGTCGTCACCGGGCTCGCTCTTCCGTCGCTCCACCTCGGCCACGAAGAAGTTGATGAGCCCCTCGGCCCCGTGCTGGCGACGCTCGGGATCGTCGGCGAACTCGAGCACGTCCCGCACCCAGCCGGTGAAGGTGTCCGACAGCGATGACGGGACACCGAGGATGGAGGCGATGACCCGGACCGGAATCTGCTGGGCGTAGTCACGGGCGGCGTCGGTCCCCCCGGCGTTCACGAACCCGTCGACCAGTTCGGAGCAGAGAGCCCGGGTCATGGCCTCGTACCCGTCCACCCGGCGGTGGGAGAACCAGGGCAGCAACAGCCTCCGGGTCCAGGTGTGGAGAGGCGGGTCGGCCGAGATGGGCGGGAGGCCGTACTGGAGGACCGGCTCGTCCCGGGGGACGCCGTTGAAGGGGATGACCGAGATCTGCTGGGAGCTGAAGTGGTCGATGTCGTGGGCCAGGTCCACCACATCCTGGTACCGGGTCGGAAGCCAGGTGCTGCCCCTGCGGTCGGTGTGGGCCACCGGGCACGACCGGCGCAGGTCGTCCCAGATGGAGAAGGGATCGGTTACGTACCCGGGGTCCAGCACATCGAAGTCGGTGTCCCAATCTGAAACCGGCGGTGCTTCTGACATGGAACTCCTTGCTGGGGCCGTTGACAGGACCGGGGCGACGCCGCCGACGTGACCCCGACCATTCTGCCACGCCGGCTGTCCGGGCCGACGGGCGGGGTGACCCCGGTCCCGGGGGTCAGATGGTCAGTCCCCCGTCTACCGAGAGCACGGCACCGGTGGTGTACGAGGACTCGTCGGAGGCGATGAAGGCCACCGAGGCGGCGATCTCCGCCGGGGTCGAGAACCCCATGGGGGTCATGATCTTGGTCAACTCCTTGAAGTCCCCGCCCTCCGGCAGCTCGAAGGTCCCGATCAACGGGGTGTCGACCCCGCCCGGGGCCACCACGTTCACCCGCACCCCGCGGGACAGGTACTCGGCCGCCAGGGCCTTCGAGAACATCAGGAGACCGGCCTTGGAGGCGCAGTACGCCGCCGAGTACGACTGACCCATGAGCGCGGTGTTGGAGGCCACGTTGACGATGGAGCCTCCGTGCTCCAGCAGGTAGGGAAGGGTGGCCCGACAGACCAGGAACGGTCCGGTCAGGTTGACGGCCAGGATCTTCTCCCACCGCTCGAGAGGCATGTCCACGGTGTTGAAGAAGCCGCCGATGCCGGCCACGTTGCACACCACCGTCGGGGGTCCCAGGTCGGCGGCCAGAGCGCCGACGGTGTCGTTGACCGACGACTCCGAGGTGACGTCGCAGCGATAGGCGCGGGCCGCTCCCTCGTCGGCGGTGATGGCCGCCACCGTGGCCTCCAGGTTGTCGGCCGCCACGTCGAGGGCGGCGACGGCCGCTCCCTCCCGGGCCAGCCGCGCCGCCACGGCGCGCCCGATGCCTGAGCCCGCTCCGGTCACCACCGCCACCTTGCCGGCGAACCGGTGGCCGGCATAGGAGGAGATGGCGGCATCGGCGGCGTCGTGCTCCGCCCCTCCTTGTCCCAGGGTGACCCGCTGGATCGGACTCATGAGCCCCTCGCTTTCGATGATGGTGATGGTGGGGACGATGACGACGGAGCCGGGGCGTAGGTCTCCCGCAGGGCGTGCTTGAGGATCTTGCCGGCCGGGTTGCGGGGCACGGTCTCCACCAGCTCGAGCTGTTCGGGGATGGACTGGACCCGGAGCCCGCGGCCCTTCAGATAGGAGACCATCTCGTCGAGATCGAAGCTCTGGCCCTCGGCCACCGACACCACGGCACAAGCCCGTTCGCCGGTCTTGGGGTCGGGCAGGCCGATGACGGCCACATCGGACACGGCGGGATGGGCGTAGAGAAGGTCCTCGACCTCCTTGGCCGAGATGTTCTCCCCGTGACGGATGATCACGTCCTTCAACCGACCGGTGATGGTCACGTACCCGGCCTCGTCGACGGTCCCCAGGTCGCCGCTGCGGAAGTATCCCTGGTCATCGAAGGCCTCGGCGTCCAGCGAGGGGTCGAGGTAGCCCCGGATGACCTGCGGGCCCTTGAGCCGGATCTCGCCTTCCTCTCCCGGGCCGGCCCGGGACCCGTCCAGGGCCACCACGATGAGCTCGACGCCTGGTGTGGGTCGTCCTTCCGTCTCGGCCAACTTCCCGTCGGGATCCTCGGTGGTGGCCATGACCACGATGGGCGCCTCGGTGAGCCCGTAGCCGGAGACGATGCCCACCCCTCCGATCTCCCGCTTGAGGTCGTAGTGGAGCTGGGGTGGCTTGGGGGCGCCCCCGCCCGGATACGACCGGATGGCCGGAAAGATGGAGCCGGGGCCGGCGGCCCGCTGGGCGGCCAGATAGGCCAGGTGGAAGGTGGTGCCGGACCCGGCCAGGGTCACGTCGTTGGCGGCCAGGTAGGCCGGCGTGGCCACGGCGTCGAACGACTCGGTGATCAGGAGCCGGCACCCGGTGAACAGGGCGGCGATCAGCCACCCGATCCCGCCGATGTGGGTGAAGGGGAACACCAGGCCGGAGACGTCGTCGGGCCCGATGTCCAGGCACTCGGCCATGGCCAGGGCCGAGGCCATCACCGTGAGGTCGGTGTGCTGGGCGCCCTTGGGGTCAGCGGTGGTGCCCGAGGTATAGAACAGCCACCGGATGGGCGCCTCGGCGGCCCGGCTCGGGGCCGCGGTCACCGGCGGCAGACCGGCGGGGTCCCCATCGGGCAGCTGGCGATCGACCACCAGCACCTGGAGCCCGGGCCTGTCGGCGGCCACTTCCCGGGCCATGGCCTCGAAGTCGAAGCCCCGGTACACCGTGGGCACGATGAGGAGTGAGGCGTCGCTCTGGGTGGTGATGAAGCCCACCTCCCGTCCCCGGTAGATGGGGATGAGGGGATTCTGGCGGGCCCCCAGGCGCGACAGCGCTCCCACCAGCACCAGCGACTCGTTCCAGGTGGGCAGCTCCCAACTGACGGCGGTGCCGGCCTGGACCCCGTACTCGGCGGACAGGCCGGCGGCGACCCGCAGGCAGGCCCGGCGGTAGCCCTCGAAGGTCAGTTCGTGGCCGGTGTCCTCGTGGGCCAGCACGGCGTCCGGACTCACCTCGGCCCTTTGCTCGATCAACTCCCACAAGGTGGGGGCCCCGACCCAGCCCCGGGCGGCGGTCCGCTCGTGCAACTCCTCGATGAAATCGGTCATCTGCCCGGCTCCGACCACAGCTGGTCGGTGTAGGTGTCGGTGCCCGGCACGGTGCCGATGAACGGTGATGCCCAGACCACATGGCCCACTCCGGAGTCCGCCACCGCCCGGCCCTGCCCGGCGAAGAGGGCGCCCCACGAGCCGGACGGGTCCTCGTCGAGGAACCACAGGAGCAGCACCCGTCGATCCGCTGACTCCGAGCGCGGCACGTCGCCGGGGGCGTCGGCCAGCAGGGGCAGCGGACTGAAGGCCAGCACGGTGGCGGCCGGCGACCCGGGGAGGACGGCCGGCAGGTACTCGTCGCGGTACCAGGCCCGCACCTGCTCGGGCGTGACGCCTTCGGCCGGATCGACGAACACCGAGACCATCCCCGGGAACCGGTGGTCCAAGGTGAGCTCGGCCGGCACCCCGTCGTCGTCCCGGCGGACCTCCCACTCGTAGTGGTAGAGCCCGGTGTGGATGTGGTCCCGTTCCATGAACATCCGTCCGGCGGCATGGAGCGCGTTGACCTGGTCCACCGCCCAACGGTTCCACTCGTCGTGGTGGCCGTCCAGCACGTAGTAGAGGCCCAGGTAGGTGCCGATCTCGGGATCGGACACCAGCGGTTCGACCGCCCCGTCGGCCGGGCCGCTCGGATAGCGCAGCCCCTTCAGCGGGGCGGTGGAGACGAACCGGGCGCCGGCGAAGTTGAACGCCCCGATCTGACATCCGGCGTAGAAGTGGTCCCGCTCGTACCAGCGGTTGTACTCCACCTCATGGCCCCGGTGGGGCTCCACCAGGGTGTACAGCATGGTGCCGATCCGGATGGGATCGTCGGTCACACCGCCGGAGGCGGGGGTCGATCTGCCAGTCATGATGCTCCTGTTCCGTTGGTAGGTCTGGTGCTGTCGGTCCTTGGCTGCATGGTGGTCCCGCCCGTCACCGGCCGGCCACCCGCGGCGGGAGCGCCGCCGCCTCGGCGGACAGTGCCCGCTTGTCCACCTTCATCATCGAGGTGAGGGGCAGGGCGTCGACCACCGCCACCCGGTCGGGCGCCTTGTAGTCAGCCAGGGAGTGGCGGGCCGCCGACCGGAGGTCCTCCAACAGCTGCTCCGCCGACGGGGTGGCGGCTGCCGCCGGCACCACGAAGGCCACGCCGATCTCCCCCAGCACCGGGTCGGGTGCTCCGACCACGGCTACCTGCGCCACGTCGGGGTGGCTCCCGAGGACCCGCTCCACCTCGGCCGGATAGACGTTGTAGCCACCCCGGATGTACAGCTCGTTGGCCCGGCCCACCAGATGGAGGCACCGGCCTTCGTCGAGGGATCCGAAGTCCCCGGTGGTGAGCCACCCGTCGGGGCCCAGCACCGACTCGGTGGCCTGGCGGTCGTAGACCACCCCCGCCGCCCCCGGTCCTACCGGAGGGCCGCCCCAGTAGCCGCGCATCACCGCAGCCGAACGCAGTCGGACCCGGCCCACCTCACCCGGGCTGACCGGTCGGCCGTCGTCGTCGACCACGGCCAACTCCACGCCGGGCACCGGGCGCCCCACCGAGTTGGCCACCACTTCGTCCGGGTCGCCGGGCACGGTGCCGGTGCCCAGGGAGGCCTCGGTGGAGGTGTAGCGCACCACCACCGGCGCCCCGAATCGGGTGCGCAGGGCTGCCACCAGCTCCGGCGGCACCCGCGAGGCCCCGGTGCCCACGATCCGGAGCGAGGAGACGTCGGTGCCCTCGAGGTCGGGGTGGGCCAGGACCAGGGCCCACTGGGTGGGCACCCCCTGGCCCACGGTGATCCGCTCCTCCGCCACGATCCGGATGGCATCGGCCGCCTTCCACGGGGTGGGGGTGATGACCGTGGTCACCCCGTTGGCGATCTCGTCCCAGGTCCGGGTCATGGAGCCGACGTGGGCGAAGGGCAACGGGGAGAGCCGTCGGTCCCCGGGCTCGGACAGCACGTCGGTACCGGCCGCCACCGCCTGCAGGCAGGCGTGGTCGAAGACCGCGCCCTTGGGCAGGCCGGTGGTACCGCTGGTCCACACCACCGCCACCGGGTCGTCCGGTTGCAACTCGGGCCACGATGACGGCGGCGGGCCGGCTGCGGCGTCTTTCATGGCCGACCGGGGGACCACGTCGACCGCACGGGCCGTCCGGCCGCGGCAACCCGTCGTCGATCACGGTGACCACCGGATGGGTGCGTTCGAGGATCGACTCGACCTCGGCGGTCCCCAGGCGCAGGTTCACCCCCGAGGTGATGGCCCCCAACCGGGTGGCGGCGGCATAGCCGATCATGTAATCGATGGAGCTGGGCAGCATGAGGCAGACCACCGAGCCCCGGCTCACCCCGCGCTCGGCCAGCAGCCCGGCCACGCCGTCGGCGGCCCGGTCCCACTCGGCAAAGGTCAGCGCCGGCCCGGGGAGAGGTGGCCGTGGCCGGTTCGACGTAGGCCTCCACGTCGGCGTTGGCCCGGGCGGCGGCGCGCAGAACGTCCACCACCGTCTGGAGCTTCCCCTCGATCTGACGCACCGTCATATCGGGGCCGACTGTAACAGGGCCACCCACCGCTCACTCCCCGGCCGGCACCTCCGGACCGGGCTGTTTCCCGGGCGCCGGAGCGGTGGCGGGATCGCGCAGCGGCAGGGTCGGACCTGGGGTCAGAAGGTCAGGACGCCGCGGGCCAGCTTGCCGGCCTCCATGTCCTCCACGATCTCCCGGAACCCCTCGAGGGGGCGCTGCTCGGTGACCAACTCGTCCAGCATCAGTTGTCCCGAGAGGTACAGCTCCACCATCAGCGGGATGTCGTGGTGGGGACGGGCCGAGCCGTACCGGCAGCCGAGCAGCCCCCGGTCCACATAGGCCAGGGCGTTCACGTCCACCGACACCTCGGTGCCCTGTGGCGGGATGCCGATGGCCAGGGCGTTGCCGCCCCAGTCGAGGACGTCGAGGGCGTTGCGGAGCACGGCCGGGTGGCCCACGCAGTCGAAGGACCAGTTGACCCCGCCGAACCAACCCAGGGCCCCGCTCACCTTGTCGGGCCCCGGGGGCACGATCTCGCGGATGGCGGCCACCGAGTCGGTGGACGAGGCGTCCACGAAGTGGGTGGCCCCGAACTGGCGGGCCAGTGCCTCCTTGGAGGCCAGGGTGTCCACGGCGATGATCCGGCTGGCCCCGGCCAGTCGCAGGCCCTGGATCACGTTGAGTCCCACGCCCCCCACGCCGAAGACCGCCGAGGTCTCGCCGGGCTGGACCCGGGCCCGGTTGAACACCGAGCCCACACCGGTCAGGACCCCGCAGCCGATGAGGCAGGCCGAGGTCATGGGCACGTCCTTGGAGATCTTGACCGCCTGGACCTCCTTGACGATGGTCGACTCGGTGAACACCGAGGTGCCGGCGAAGTTCGATGCCGGCTCGCCCTTGAAGGTGAAGGGCTGGGCCACGTTGCCCAGGGTCTTCACACACCAGGTCGGATGGCCGGTGCTGCAGGCCCGGCAAGTGCCACAGCTCTGCAGGGTGGCGATGACCACGTGGTCCCCCACCTTGACCGAGCGGACCTCGGAGCCGATGGCCTCGACCACCCCGGCACCCTCGTGGCCCAGCACCGACGGCGCCTTCCACGGGATGGTCCCGTTGATGACCGAGAGATCGCTGTGGCAGACCCCGGCGGCCCCGATGGCCACCCGGACCTCGGTCGGCCCGGGATCCCCCACGCTCAACTGGTCGGTGACCTCTACGTCGTCACCGGTGAACACGATGCCTCGCATGGCACCCCTCCCTCTTGGCTCAATCGCTGCTGTTCGGACTGGATCTGTGGCACACGGACTCTGTGGCGGACTGATTGGTCGGGCCGTCCCGGCCCTCCCGACCAAGCGGACGGTCAACCGGTGGGCTGACCGCTGGGATGGTACCGGTCCGGGCGTCGGTCTCCGCCCCGGCCGCGGCGTCGGACGGCCGTCACGCCGGCGGGGGCGACTCGGCGTACTGCTCCCGGAGCTCCCGCTTGAGCACCTTGGCGCTGGCATTGACCGGCAACGACTCCACCGTCACCACCCGCCGGGGCACCTTGTAGTTGGCCAGGCGCTCCTTGGCCCAACCGAGCAGTCCCTCTTCGAGGTCGTCGGTCCCGACCCCTGCGGCCGGCACCACCACGGCCAGGCCCGTCTCGCCGAGCCGGCGGTCGGGCACCCCCACCACCGCCACCTGGGCCACCCCCGGGTGGAGCCGGAGCACCGCCTCCACCTCAGCCGGGTACACGTTGAACCCGCCGCTCACGTACATGTCCTTCAGACGGTCGGTGATGGTGACGTTGCCGGCCTCATCCATGGTGCCCACGTCCCCGGTGTGCAGCCATCCTTCGATGTCGATGGCCTCGTCGGTCGCCTCGGCGTCGTTGAAGTAGCCCCGCATGACGTTGTAGCCCCGCACCACGATCTCGCCGGCCTCGCCCCGCGGCACCTCGATGCCGGCGGCGTCCACGATCCGGACGTCCACATCGGGAATGGCCCGCCCCGACGTGCCGGCGATGACCTCGGCCGAGTCCCCCCGCCGGCACATGGTCACCGTCCCGGTGGCCTCGGTCAGTCCGTAGGCGGTGAGGACGGTCTCCACGCCGAGGTCGTCCCACAGTCCCCGCACCAACTCCACCGGGACCACGGCCGCTCCGGTGACCACCAGCCGCAGGGTCGACAGGTTGAATCCCTTGCGGTCGGGATGGTCGAGGATGGTCTGGAAGATGGTGGGTGGTCCGGGCAGCACCGAGATGCCTTCGGCCTCGACCCGGTGCACCACCAGGTCGACGTCGAAGACGGGCTCGGGGTACATGGTGGCCCCGGCCATCAGGCAGGCCAGGATGCCCGCCTTGTACCCGAAGGTGTGGAAGAACGGGTTGACGATCAGATACCGGTCACCGCGGCGCAAGCCGACCACCTCGGCCCAGGTGGCGAAGGTGCGGAGGGTCTGGCCGTGGGTGGACATGGCCCCTTTGGGCCGTCCGGTGGTCCCGGAGGTGAACACCAGGTCCGAGAGGTCGCCGGCGGTGATGGAGGCGGTGCGTCCGGCGGCCACGTCGGCGGAGCACGCCCCGCCCTCTTGGAGGAACACCTCCCACCCCACCACGGGATCCCCCTTGGCGGTGGCGCGCTTCTGCGTGCCGTCGCCGGTGCGGAGGATCACCACCCGTTCCAGTTCGGGCACCTTGTCCCCGGCCGCCACGGCCTGGTCCAGGAGGGCCGGATAGTCATTGCCCAGGAACCCGTCGACGGTGAAGAGCATCCGGGCCCCCGACTGGCGCAGGATGTAGGCGGCCTCGGCTCCCTTGAACCGGGTGTTGAGGGGAACCAGCAGCGCCCCCGCCCCGACCGCGCCCAAGGCCGCGATCACCCACTCGGCGCAGTTGGGCGCCCAGATGGCCACCCGGTCGCCCCGGTCGATCCCGTTGGCCACGATGGCCCGGGTGGCCGAGGCCACGGCGTCGGCCAGCTGGTCGAAGGTCAGCCGGACGGTGGTCCCGGCCGGCCCGTGCACGTCGACGATGGCCTCGGACTGGCCGAAGCGGGCCGCGGCATCCTCCACCAGGCTGGGGATGGTCCCCCACTGCAGATCCCCTCGCGGATCGGTCACATCTGACACTCCGTCAGGGTAGTGCATCGCCCTGCCTGCTCGACTGGGCCGACGGGCCCGGCGGCTCAGGGGTGCTGGCTGCTGACCGAGACCACCTCGCCGGTCATGAAGGTGGCGTACTCGCTGGCCAAGAAGGTGATGACGTTGGCCACCTCCCAAACCTCGGCGCCGCGCCCGAACACCTCCCGTCGGGCCAGTTCGGCCAGCTCCTCGTCGGGCATGACCTTGTTGAGGAAGGGATGGACGGCCAGGCTCGGGGAGACGGCGTTGATGCGGATGTTGTGGGGAGCGGCCTCGACCGCGCTGCAGCGGGTGAGCGCCATCACCCCGGCCTTGGCCGCGGCGTAGTGGGCCTGGCCGGCCTGGGCCCGCCAACCCAGCACCGAGGCGTTGTTGACGATGACCCCGCCCCCGCCGCGGGCGTAGAGATGGCGGAGGGCGGCCCGGGTGCACCGGAACGTCCCGGTCAGGGTGATGTCGAGCACCAGGGACCACTGCTCGTCGGTCATGTCCACCACATCGACCTGCCCGCCCAGGCCGGCATTGTTGACGGCCACGTCGAACCGTCCGTGCCGCTCGACGGCGGTGTCGTAGAGCCGTTGGACCTGAGCCTCGTCGGTCACGTTGCACGGGACGGCCAGCGGGACCTCACCGTTCAGCTCGGGGAGGGCGGCCAGGGCCTCGGCGGCCTCACCCAACCGCCGCTCGTGAGCGTCGGAGATCACCACGGTGGCCCCCTCCTGCACGCACCGCTGGGCGGTGGCGAACCCGATGCCGGTGCCCGCCGCCGCCGTGATGACCACGACCTTGCCGGTGAGGAGCCCGTGGCCGGCCGGCGGGGAGGGAAGGGCGGGCGCCGTCTCGTTGGTGGCCCTCGGTGTGTCGGTCATCTGCCGGTCCCCTTCGGTTCGGGCGGCAGGCCCAGGACCCGCTCACCGATGATGTTCTTCTGGATCTCGTTGGAGCCGCCGTAGATGGTCTCGGACCGGCTGAACAAGAAGGTGCGTTGGAACTCGTCCAGCTCGTAGGGCGGGGCCTCCAGCACCAGGCCGGCCGGCCCCAGGACGTCGATGGCCAGTTCGCCGAGGCGACGGTGCCAGCTGGCCCAGTACAGCTTGATGATCGAGGCCTCGGGCGGTGCCACCGGCCCGTCGAAGCCGGACAGGCTGCGCAAGGTGTTGTAGCGCAGGATCTCCAACTCGCCGTAGGACCGGGCCAGCCGCTGCCGGAGGACCGGGTCCGAAGCCGAGCCGTTGGCCCGGGCCACCTCGAGGACCTGGTCGAGCTGGCGACGGAACGAGAGCTGGTGACCGAGCAACCCCACCCCGCGCTCGAAGGCCAAGGTGGCCAGGGCCACCCGCCAGCCGTCCCCCACCTCCCCCACCACGTTCTGGCGGGAGGTCCGGGCCCCGTCGAAGAACACCTCGTTGAACTCCGAGGTCTTGGTGAGCTGGGTGATGGGCCGGACGTCGATGCCGGGCTGGTCCATGGGGACCAACAGGTACGAGAGCCCCTTGTGGCGCGAAGAGCCGGGCTCGGTGCGGCAGACCACGAAGCACCAGTCGGACTGGTGGGCCAGCGAGGTCCACACCTTCTGGCCCGTCACCACCCACTCGTCGCCGTCCACTTCCGCCCGGGTCTGCACGTTGGCCAGGTCGCTGCCGGCATTGGGCTCGGAGTACCCCTGGCACCACAGCTCGGTGCCGGCCAGGATGGGCGGGAGGAACCGGGCCTTCTGGTCGTCGGTGCCGTACTGGATGATGGTCGGCCCCAGCAGGCCTTCTCCCAGCACGCTGACCCGGCCGGGGGCCTTGGCCCGCACGTACTCCTCGTTGAAGATGACCTGGTGGGCGATGGACGCCCCCCGACCGCCGTACTCGACCGGCCAACCGATGCCGGTCCACCCGTCGGCCGCCAGCACCTGCTCCCAGGCCAGCCGGGTCTCGAACCCGAACGTCTCATCGCCGGAGCCGCCCCGGCCGCCCAGGGCGGCGAACTCCCCCACCACATGGGAGGCCAGCCAGGCGCGCACCTCCTGGCGGAAGGCTTCGTCCTCGGGTTGGTCTCGGAGGTCCATGGCGGGGTGGGCGTCCCGGGTCGTCGGAGCGGTCGGAGGCCGACGGGTGGAACCAGGCGCCCCGGTCGACTCCCGCACCAGAAGTGGCCCGATGGGATCAGCGGCGACGATAGCAAACCGGTGGTGGCGACCGACCCGGCACCGAGGTGAAGGTCACGGGCTCAACGGGCCACCAGCCGCTCCTCGAACAGCTCGAACAGGTCGCCGAGAGCGGTGGCCTCCGCCGCCCGGCCCGCTTGGAGCAGGGCGCGGTCGGCATCGGCCAGGGCCTGACAGGCCGCAAAGGCCTCCTGTTTGGTCAGCCGCACGATGGGGGTGAAGCGGACCGCCATCGCGGTGCCCGACTGGCGGTGGTCGGTCCGGGTGCGGTCGACCAGGCCGGGCCGGGCCGGGGCCTCGGGGAAGGTCACGCCGGCGATCCCATCGACTCGGAGTCCGAGGCGGCGCCGGATGCGGGATCGCCTTCGGCGGCCTGGGGGCGCTCCACCTTGTGCACGTCGACGGTGGCGAAGCGCAGGCTGGCGCCGACCTCGTCGGCCACGATCTCCACCTTGAATCGACGGTCCCCGTCCTCGGTCTCCCAGCTGCGCTGCTCGAGCCGACCGGTCACCACCACCCGCATCCCCTTGGTCAGGCTCAGGGCCACGTTCTCGGCCAGGTCCCGCCAGGTGACCACGTCGAAGAACGAGGTCGACTCCTCCCACTCGTTGGTCTCCCGGTTCTGCCAGCGGCGGTTCACCGCCACACCCAGGGAGGTGGTGGCCTGCCCTTCCCGGGTGTAGCGGATCTCCGGGTCTCTGGTGAGGTTCCCGGTGATGGTGGTGGTTGTGGCCGTGGTCATGATGTTCCCCTTCTCTCCTGCACCGAGGTGCACTGCCGGCCGGCTCGCCCTCGGGCGCCCGCTCCGGACCACCCACGAGGGTGACGGGTCGATGGTGGGCCACCGACCTTGCAGCAACGTGGCCCGTCCGGTGGGACGGAAACCTTGCCGGGCCCCAGGGCCGACGCCCGCCCTGGCCAGACGGGGTGCGCCCGGTCCCGTGGGAAAGGGCGCCGACCTACACTGTGCGGACACCGGGCGCCGGACGAGAGAGAACGGAAGCGGAGGGACTGGCCGACAATGAGTGTCACCGCTGTGGATCCCTACGGTGCCGACATCTACACCGAGCCCGACGGCGATCCTGACACCCTGTCGAACCTGGGCCCCCTGAGCCCGATGGCCGGCATCTGGGAAGGAACGGGTGGAGCCGACCAACACCCCGCCGCCGGCGGGGTCGAGGCCAACACCTTCGACGAGCACATCGAGCTGCAGCCCATCGACCGCCAGACCAACGGGCCCCAGCTGTTCTACGGCCTCCGCTACCACACCCACATCGTGAAGCCGGGCGAGGTGGAGACGTTCCACGACCAGGTGGGGTTCTGGCTGTGGGAGCCCGCCACCAACGCCATCCTCCTGACCCTGGGCATTCCCCGGGGCCAGGTGCTGCTGGCCGGCGGGACCGCCGAGCCGGACGCCACCGAGTTCGAGGTCCGGGCCGAGGTGGGCACCGAGATATTCGGCATCTTGTCCAACCCCTTCCTCGACCGGTCCTTCCGGACCCTCAGCTACCGGATGAAGGTGACGGCCAATCCCGACGGAACCTGGTCGTACGAGGAGGAGGGGGTGTTGGACATCCCCGATCGGGATGAGCCCTTTCCCCACACCGACCGCAACACCCTCACCAGGATCGGACCTCCCACCCCCAACCCGCTGGCCCTGGCTGCCGCCGCGGCCACGGACGGATGTCTCGGAATCGGAAACCTACGATACGAAAGCAGGACACTCCCATGAACCACCTGATGCGAGAGAAGGCCCCGGTCACCGAGGACTCGTGGAGCCAGATCGACGCAGAGGCTGCCCGTTCGTTGAAGCACTTCTTGGCCGCTCGCCGGCTGGTGGACTTCAGTGGGCCGAAGGGCTGGGAGTTCTCCTCGGTGGACGTGGGCCGGGTGGACACCCTGGACAGCTCCCCCCTCGGCCCGGTGGAGGCGGCCCTCCGCAAGGTCATGCCCCTGATCGAGCTGCGCTCCTACTTCACGCTGGCCCGGTCGGAGCTGGCCGCCGCCGACCGTGGCGCCACCGACCTCGACCTGGACCCGGTGATCGCCGCCGGCCGGGCCGCGGCCCTGGCCGAGGACCACCTGGTCTTCCACGGCTATGAGCCGGGCCTGGTGGCCGGAGTGGTGGCGGTGTCACCCCACGAACCGGTGGCCATCAGCAACGACTACACCCGCTACCCCGAGCATGTGGCCAAGGCCGTGGCGGCCCTGCGGGCCGCCGACATCGCCGGGCCGTACGCCATCGCCCTCGGGGCACGGTGCTTCACCGGCGTCACCGAGACCACCGAGCACGGTGGGTACCCGGTCTTCGAGCACCTCCGCCAGATCCTCGACGGACCGGTGGTGTGGGCCCCGGCCGTCGACGGCGCGGTGGTGCTGAGCCAACGGGGCGGGGACTTCGAGCTGACCGTGGGCGAGGACTTCTCGGTGGGCTACCGGTCCTCGGACGCCGACTCGGTGGAGCTGTACATCGAGGAGAGCCTGTCCTTCCGGATCAATACGCCCGACGCCGCCGTCCATCTGGCCTACCGCTGACCGGTCACACCCGTCGGAGCGCTATCGGGCCATGCCGCTCAGGTAGCCGATGATGGTCCGGGCGCACTCCACGGCGGTGGACGAGGTGGTGTCCACCACGAGGTCGTAGACCACCCCTTGGTGGACCTGTTCCGCCTGACGGCGGGCCATGCCCGGAACGCGGTCGTGGCGCCGGCGCTCCCGGGCCTCGGCGACTTCGGCATCGCAACGGACACCGACCCACAACACGGCGAGGTCGGATAGAGCCCGGGACAGCCGCTCCTGGGAGGCCCGACCCCCGAGGAACACCTCATCGATGATGACGCCGGTGCCGCACCGGGCCATGGACGCCAGTCCTTGATACCAGGCACCCTCCACCCGGCGATAGGCATCGTCGACGGTGACCGAACCGTCGGGCGCGAACTCGATGCCCGACAGTCCACCGGGCGGTGGGCCGCCATCGACAAAGGAGCTGATCCGTTGGTCGAGATCCTCTCCGCCGGGAAGGGCCCGGATCAGATCATCGACGCCGACGGTCAACCACGTCGGCCCGAGAAGACCTTGCAGACAACCGGCCAGGGTGGACGTGCCGGAGCTCGAGCCACCGTTGAGCACGATGACCTCGGCATGCACGAGTGCAGCGTACCGTCAGCCGAACCGGTCCGAGGGAGTCGGGACTACAAGGAGTCGAAGGGAATTCCGTCGGAGCGGTCCCTCATCATGTTCAAGAAGTGCTCCAGCAACTTCCGGTAGCCGTTGACTTCGCGGGTGAGGGTGGGCCAGTCGACCCCCTTCGGACTCTGAGCCTGGGCCGAGAGAACATCGGCCAGCACCACGCACGACCGGAGCACTCGGGTGAAGGCCACAGCCAGGTCCGGCATGGGGCAGTGGTGATTGAGCAACCACCTGGACGAGTCGCGGGCCATGGCCCGGAATTGATCACTGGCGGCCAAGACCGCCTCCGGCGTCGACAACCAGTTGGCGGTGTTGAGGCCGGTCCGCAACGGAATCAGGATGGCCCACATCTCGGCTTCCCACCGCTCGAGCTCCCTGCCCGGCTTGACCCGATCGGATTCAGAAAAGTCCATCACTCACCAGTACCTTTACCGGTCCTTCGGCCCTCTACAGGGGCGGTCGGAGAGGCTTCCGACGAGTGCCCCGGTTGAAGGGTGGAGACCGTCCCAGTCGGACTATATGTCCGCACTCAGCTGCATGCCCCTGACAGAGCTGAATACCCACTGAGGGTTGTCCAGGGACCGCATGTAGCGGTTTCACACGGCAAAACACTGGCTCGACGGCCTATCGGACCGGCCGGCACTGGCCGGCCGGCACCCCGATCAGGGAGCGACTCTGAGCCGTCACCATCAGGCGGACGATCTGATCAACGGGCTTATGATCACGACCATGGCGGATTCGCTCGGCGTGGCTCGGAGGGTGGTCCTGGTCGGGTTCCTCGTTGCGGCCCTTGGCCTCGCCACCGTGACCTATCTGGCCTTTCCGGGAGTCTGGTCGGCCCCGGGGAGTTGGACGTCCCATGATGTGGCGGCGTTGGTCACTCTGGCTGGGTCGACCCTGTTCTACGCTCTCCTCGGCTGGTCCTTCTGGCTCTGGCTCCCCCGGCTGGATGGTGGAAACCGTCCCCTGGCCGGGACACGTCTCGGCCTTCGCCTGCTGGCTGGTGCCAGCCTCCTCCTCACCCTGGCCTACAGCGCCGAGGCCTACCAGGCAGTTCGGCTCTTTGTGCCCTTCGGGAAGTCCGACCTGCACGTCCTGCTCTGCGTGGCCTACGGGGCCATGGCGTTGGGATTCACCACGGCCGCCATCGGATTCTGGGTGGCCTCGCTCACGTTCACGGCCTCCTCCGACGACCGCCGCCGCGAGCTCTCGAGGACGGTGAGACCGGCACTCGTGCCGGCTCAGGCCTGGGTCATCGGCAGTGGGCTGGCGGTGGGGGCTACCGGGTTGATCTTCTCGACGTGGCCCTACCGGATCTCCTACACCGGAGCGGTGGCCAAGGCCCAGGTCATCGTGGGCGGCGGCAACGCGCTGGCCCTGGTGTTTCTGGCGGGCGGTTTCGTCGCTCTGCTCATCGACCGACAAGGACGGATGGCGAAGAGCAGAGGGCGCCCCCCGTTGTCACTCCTCGGCGTGACGTTTCTGGTGCTGGCGGCTTCGAACCTGGCCGAGGTGTACGAAGTGTTCGGCCCGTTCGCCGGTGCGACCGAGGGGGACCTGAGGATCGGTTCTGTCTTGCAGAGCGCCGGGGCATTCGTGGTGGCGATGGGCTTCTTTGCCGCAGCGTGGACGGCACCCTCGGCTCGAACGGGGCCCGTCGACCCCGCTCCTGTGGGCGCCGGACAGCCCGAACTGGTCGCCACCTACTGAGGCCCTACTCGCCGCGTAGATCAGTGAGCAGTTCGGCGCGGCAGGCATCGCTGAGCACCGCCCCGGGCTCGCCGTCCGGATAGGCCGGGTGGTTGACGGCCAGGCTGACCGGACCGGCGGCGAAGGCCTCGATCTCGTCCTGGCTGAAGTGGAACCGCACGTAGTGCACGGCCGAGGTGGTCTCCTCTCGGGTCAGGTTGGCCTGGTGCTCCTGTTCGGGCACCGATCCCACCACTGCCACGTCAGACCCGCTCCCCATCCGGAACTCACACGACCGCTCCACCCCCACCAACTTCGGCAGCCAGGTGCGGAGCTCCTGCTCCGTGGTGAGCTCGAGGAAGAGGGTGGCCGACAGCTCCCCCGGTTCGGGCAACAGCTTGTTGTAGACATCGAGCTCGTGCTGGATCTGGGCGTCCGTCACCATCTTTTCGGCCCGCGCCATCTCCTGCACCTGGAAGCGCATGGTCAAGCGGTTCTCGAAGGTCATCGAGATGACCGGCCCGACACTGATCCGACGGAGCTGCTTCACGGCGATGACCCGGGCCCGGAAGCCGTCGCGCTCCCGTTCGTAGGCCCGTTGGTCGGCGATGTCGTCCAGGGTCAGCGGTCCTGACTGGTTCACGGCGGATCCTTTCGGGGGCAGGGTCGGAACGGTCCGGCCCCGGGCGTTACCCAGGGCCGGACCGTTCACCACAAGGAGTCGGCGGCACCAGAGCCGCCCGGTGGCTCAGGAGATCGAGGCCAGTCCCTCGCTGAACCGACCGGCGTGGCTCTTCTCGGCGCGGGCCAGGGTCTCCAGCCACTCGGCGACCTCGATGAACCCCTCGTCCCGGGCGGTCTTGGCGAAACCCGGGTACATCTCGGAGTACTCGTAGGTCTCACCCTCGATGGCCGACTTGAGGTTGTCCTCGGTCGGTCCGACCGGAACGCCGGTGACCGGGTCGCCCACTTCGCGCAGGAAGTCGAAGTGCCCGAAGGCATGGCCGGTCTCGCCCTCGGCCACCGAGCGGAACAGGGCCGCCACGTCGGGGTAGCCCTCGACGTCAGCCTTCTGGGCGAAGTACAGGTAGCGACGGTTGGCCTGGCTCTCGCCGGCGAACGCTTCTTTGAGGTTGGCCTCGGTCTTGGAGTCTTTCAGTGATGGCACGGTGTTCCTTTCATGGATGCGACTGTCGTGGTGGGGGCCACGACGGGGTTGGTTGGGGCTTACGGGACATCTACGACGCGGCCCGAGCCCGGGCCCGTCGGGGCCGGGCGGCCGCCCGGCAGTCGGGGCACAGGCCCCGGAAGACGATCTCGGCCGATCCGACGTCGAAACCGAGTTCGGCCCCCTTGGGAATCTCCAGCTCGGGGAAGGTGGCCACGAGGTCACGCACACTCCCACACTTCCGGCACACCAGGTGGTGATGGGGGTCGTCCACGTTGGGGTCGAAACGGGTCATGCCGGTGCCCACGTCCAGGGAGGCGATCTCCCCCAGCTCGGCCAGATCATGGAGGGTCTGGTACACCGTCTTGAGGGAGATGGTCTCCATCTCCCGGCACACCATGGCGTGCACGGCCTCGGCCGACGGATGGGTGACATCCCCCTGCAGAACCCGGAAGATGCACTGGCGCTGGGCGGTGACCTTGCGGCCGTTCGACCGGAACAACTCGGTCAACTCCTCCGGCGTCTTCATGGTCCAACCACCTTATCACCAACAATTGTTCTTCAACAATCATTGTAGACAAGCCCCACCTGGACCACGAACGCCGCTCTCCTCCCACGACGGAAGGGGCCCACCTCACCTGTGGCAGGCTTTGGCCATGGACCGCAGCGCCGCCACCGGATCGGACGGGTTCCACCGCGGTGAGGCTCTCCGCCGTCTGGCCACCGAGGAGTTCGACCTCTTGGTCGTCGGAGGCGGCATCACCGGGGCCGGCGTGGCCCTCGACGCCGCCAGCCGCGGCCTGCGGACGGCACTGGTGGAGAAGGACGACTTCGCCTCGGGGACGTCGTCGAAGTCGTCCAAGCTGGTCCACGGGGGGCTGCGCTACCTCCAGCAGCACGAGTACCGGCTGGTCTACGAGAACCTGGCCGAACGGCAGCGGCTGCTCGACAACGCCCCCCACCTGGTCTCCCCCCTCCCCTTCCTCATACCCCTGTTCGGGCGACAGGGCGTGGTCAACGCCAGCGTGGCCCGGATCTACCGCACCGCCCTGTGGCTCTACGACCTGACCGGCGGGATCCGCATCGGCCGGCGGCACGAGCGCATGACCAAGGCCCAGATCCTCGGGCACATGCCCACCCTGCGGGCCGACCAGTTGGTGGCGGGCTTCCTGTACTGGGATGCCCGCACCGATGACGCCCGGCTGACCCTGGCCGTGCTCCGGACCGCGGTACTCGACTACGGGGCGGTGGCGGCCAATCACACCCGGGTCACCGATCTGATCGACGGGCCGGGGGGCCGGGTGGCCGGCGCCCGGGTCAGCCCCGATGGTGAAGAGCCCTTCGACATCCGCGCCTCGGTGGTGGTCAACGCCGCCGGGGTGTGGTCGGACCAGATCCGGGCCCTGGACGAGCACCACGACCCCCACTCCATCCGGCCGGCCAAGGGCATCCACATCACCGTGCCCGAGACCGCCTTCCCCTGCGACATCGCCGCGGTGATCCCGGTGAAGGAGGACCGCCGCTCCATCTTCGTGGTCTCGTGGGGCGACCAGGTGTACCTGGGGACCACCGACACCGAGTGGGACGGGCCTCTCGACGATCCCAGCTGCCTGCCCGAGGACATCGAGTACATCCTCACCGCGGCCAACGCCATTACCACCGTTCCCATCGGTCGTGACGACATCACCGGAGTGTGGACCGGGCTGCGACCCCTGCTGGCTCCGGTCAGCGGCAAGCACCAGCCCAGCGAACGGACCGCCGACCTGTCGCGGCGCCATACCGTGCGCTCCTCGGCCGAGGGGCTGATCACGGTGACCGGCGGCAAGCTCACCACCTACCGGAAGATGGCCGAGGACACCGTGGACGTGGCGGTCAAAGCCCTGGGCCGGCGGTCGATGCCCTGTGTGACCAAGGACCTCCGGCTGCGCGGCGCCGGCCGGAACGGGTACACCCCGCCCCGACCCGGCGGGGTCGACCCCACCAAGGGAACGGTCACCGACGCCGCCACCGAGGTGGCTGCCCATCTGGCCGGCCGGTACGGCACCGAGACCCCCGACGTGCTGGCCGTGGCCGAGGGGCGCCCCGACCTGCTGGAGCCGTTGGTGCCGGGGCTGCACTACCTCCGCGCCGAAGCGGTGTACGCCGTCCGCCAGGAGATGGCCGGAACGGTGGCCGACGTGCTGGACCGGAGGACCCGGGCCTCGTTGCGTGATGCCCGGGGAGCGGCGGGGTCGGCCAGCGCCGTGGCCTACCTGATCGGTGCCGAGTTGGGCTGGGACGCCGAGCGCGTCCGGCGCGAGGGAGAGGAGTATGCGGCGCGGGTGCACACCGTGCTGCAACGGGCCGGACTGCCCGACACGGTTCCTGCCGACACGGTTCCTGCCGATGCCACTGCCGACGCCACCACCGGAGCGACCGTGGCCTCGGTGGCCGGCGGCGAACCGGGGGCCGGGTGACCGAGCCCACCCCGGTGACCCCGGTCGACGCCGAGCCCGGCCTGGTCACCGATCGCCTGGGCGGGGTGCGGGTGGAGGTCGACGACTCGCTGCGCCAGCAGCTGCGCGACGTATGCGAAACGGTCGACGAGGACGACGGGTCCCGCTCCGAGGCCGCCCGTGACTGGTGGCCCCTGGCCATCGGGTGGGCCGTGGACGGCCAGGTACCGGCCCGGCCCGAGGTGGTGGCCCGACCCACCGACACCGGCCAGGTTTCGGCGGTCCTGGCCCTCTGCCATCGGGCCCGGGTGCCCGTTACCGCCGCCGGAGGCCGCAGCGGGGTATGCGGCGCCTCCATCCCCCTGTTCGGCGGGGTGGCCCTGGACCTGTGCGGCCTGGCCGGCATCGGCGCGGTGGACGACCAGTCCTTGGTGGCCGACCTGCGGGCCGGCACCTTCGGACCCGACGTGGAGGCCGGCCTGCGCCGCCACCACGGCCTGACCCTCGGCCACTGGCCCCAGTCGATGGACCTGTCCACGGTGGGCGGGTGGCTGGCCTGCCGGGGGGCCGGGCAGTACTCCAACCGCTACGGGAAGATCGAGGACATGGTCACCGGTCTCGAGGTGGTGCTGGCCGACGGCCGGGTGATCCGCACCGGCGGCCACGCCCCCCGCTCGGCCACCGGGCCCGACCTGACCCAGCTGTTCGTGGGCAGCGAGGGCACCCTGGGGGTCATCACCGAAGGACGGTTCCGGGTCCACCCGGTACCGGTGGGCGAGGCCCGGCGGGCCTTCGGCTTCGCCACCTTCGCCGACGGGCTGGAGGCCTGCCGGCGGATCCTGCGACGGGGTGCCACCCCGGCCGTGCTCCGCCTGTACGACCGGACCGAGTCGGGCCGGTCCTTCGACCAACCCGACACCAACGTGCTCATCGTCCTGGACGAGGCCGACCCCGGCCTGGTCGAGGCCACCATGGCGGTGGTGGACGAGGAGTGCCGGGCCGACCCGCTCGACCCCGCACTGGTGGAGCGGTGGCTGGGCCACCGCAACGACGTCTCGGCCCTGGCCCCCCTGTGGCGGGCCGGCATCGTGGTCGACACGGTCGAAGTGGCGGCCCGGTGGACGGCCCTGCCGGGCCTGTACCGAGCAGTGCTGGAAGCGCTGAACGGCGTGGAGGGGACCCTGGCCGCCTCCTCCCACCAGTCGCACGCCTACACCGACGGGGCCTGCCTGTACTTCACCTTTGCCGGCCGCCCCCCCGGCCATGACGGGGCGGACAGTGCCGGGGACGCCCGCCGGGAGTGGACCGCCCGGTACTACCGTCGGGCCTGGGACGAGGTGACCAAGGCCACGGAGGCCGCCGGCGGGGCCATCAGCCACCACCACGGGATCGGGCTCAACCGGGCCCGCTTCCTGCCCGGGGCCCTGGACACCGGGTTCAGCGTGCTCACCGCCATGAAGCAGGCCCTCGACCCCCGGGGCATCCTCAACCCCGGCAAGTTGGGCCTGGCCACCCCGTTCGGCGAGGTGCCCTGGCCGTGAGCGTCCTGGTGGTCGACGTGGGCACCTCGGGGGTGCGGGCCGCCGTGGTGCGGCCCGACGGCACCGTGGAGCACGTCCACCACGTGCCGGTGCTGCCGGACACCCCCTTCCCCGGCCTGGTGGAGTTCGACCCGGTGGCCATGGCCGACGCCGTGGTGGAGGTGGCCTCGGCCAGCCTGGCCCAGGGCGGCCCGGTCGACGCCGTGGGTGTGGCCAACCAGCGGGCCTCGACCATCGTGTGGGAGCGGGCCAGCGGCAAGCCGGTCGGTCCCGGCCTGGGCTGGCAGGACCTGCGCACCGTGGGAACCTGCCTGGAGCTGCAGGCCCGGGGGATCCGGGTGGCCCCCAACGCCTCGGCCACCAAGGTGGCGGCGCTGTTGGACCTGGCCGATCCGGACCGCGGGCGCGCCGAGCGCGGCGAACTGGCCTTCGGCACCGTGGACACCTGGGTGGCCTGGACCCTGTCGGGGGGCCGGCTCCACATCACCGATGCCTCCAATGCCGGGGTCACCGGTCTGGTCACTCCGGACGGATCGGGGTGGGACCCCCGGGTGCTGGCCGAGCTGCGCATCCCCGAGGCCCTGCTGCCCACCATCGTGGACTCCACCGGGGCCATGGGGTCGGCTGACATCCTCGACGGGGCGCCGGTCATCGCCGGGATGGCCGGCGACCAGCAGGCCTCCCTCATCGGCCAGGGGTGCACCCGGCCCGGCCTGGCCAAGGCCACCTTCGGCACCGGGGGCATGCTCGACCAGTGCGTGGGCCCCGAGCCGGCGGTGCAGGCCACCCGGGGGGCGGCCGGGACCATCCCCATCATCGCCTGGCGCCGCGGCGGTCGGGTGACCTGGGGGGTCGAGGCCATCATGCTGTCCGCCGGCACCTGTGTGGAGTGGCTGCGCGACGACCTGGCCATCATCGACAGCGCCGCCGAGTCCGCCGAGGTGGCAGCGCGGTGTGAGGACACCGGGGACGTGTGGTTCGTGCCCGCCCTGCTGGGCCTGGGCACCCCGGTGTGGGACTTCGGGGCCCGGGGCACCTTCCTCGGACTGACCCGGGGGAGCGGGCGACCCGAGCTGGTGCGGGCGGTCCTCGACGGGGTGGCCCACCGGGGCGCCGACCTCCTCGAAGCGGCCGAGTCGGACTCCGGGCTGCCCATCGGGTCGTTGCGGGTCGACGGCGGCATGTCGGCCAACCCGGTCTTCACCCAGGCCCTGGCCGACGCCTGCGGCCGGACCGTGGAGATCGCCCCGGTGCTCGAGGCCACCACCCTGGGGGCGGCCTATCTGGCCGGCATGGCCGTGGGCATCTGGTCCGGGGAGGACGATGTGGCGGCGGCCTGGAAGCCCAGCCGGGTGGTGGAGCCGGTCCGCGGCGACGACGAGCGTTCGGCTCGCCGGGCCCGCTGGCTGGAGGCCCGGAGCCGGTCCGAGGCCACCATCCCCGAGCTCTCCGCCCTGGACTTCTGACCCCGTGGCCTGGACTGCAGCCCCTCCGGTCCGCCCGGCGTCCGGTCCCGATCCATTGATCCGAAACCACGAAAACGCCTAGGGTGGGTGAATTGCCACGCTCGGCGCCGGAATCCTCGGCACGGGTGAGCGCAGGAGAGGCAGGGGTACGCATGACCACCAGCATTGGCGTCGGGACGGTGGGTCGCGACCCGTCGGTGCCGGTCGGCGGTCCCGTGCCGTCCATCGAAGAGGCGGTGGTCACCGCCCGGGCCCTCCACGGGGCCCTCTCCGAGGTCCTGTTGGGCACCCCACAGGCGGTGACGTTCTCGGTGGTTGCGGCCCTGTCCGGGAGCCACCTCCTGATCGAGGACGTACCCGGCGTGGGCAAGACGGTGCTGGCCCGGGCCCTGGCCGGGGCCCTCGGGGTCCAGCTCTCCCGGGTCCAGGGCAATCCCGACCTGCTCCCTTCCGATATCACCGGCGTCACGGTCTTCTCCCCTGACACCGGCACCTGGGAGTTCCGGCCCGGGCCGGTCTTCGCCCACGTGGTGCTGCTCGACGAGCTCAACCGGACGCCCCCGCGGACCCAGTCCGCCCTGTTGGAGGCCATGGAGGAGCAACAGGTCTCGGTGGACGGCGAGTCGTGGCCCCTCCCCCGTCCCCACCTGGTGATCGGGACCCAGAACCCCATCGGCCAGCTGGGCACCTACCCGCTGGTGGAGAGCCAGCTCGACCGGTTCGGCATCTCCACGGCCATCGGCTATCCCGATGCCACGGTAGAGACCAGCCTGGTCCTCCAACAAGGCGGCCGGTACGCCCTCGACGCCCTCCGGCCGGTGGCCGATCCGGCCCAGTGGGAGCGGGCCATCCATGCCACCGCCTCGGTGCAGGTGGTCAACCCGGTGGCCGAGTACGCCGTCTCCCTGGTCCGGGCCACCCGCTCGGCCGGCACGGTGCGGTTGGGTGCCAGCCCCCGGGCGGCCATCTCCCTCATCCGCAGCGCCCAGGCCTACGCCGTGCTTTCGGGGCGGACCTATGTCACCCCCCAGGACATCCAGGCCGTGGCGGTGGCCTGCCTGGCCCACCGGCTCATCGCCGAGGGGAGTGGCGGGGACGGGCCGACCCTGGTCACCCGGATCATGGCCGAGACGCCTGTCCCGGCCACGTGAGCCCAGCGGCATGAGGCCGCGCCGGCCGTTCGGGCGCCGGGCCGAGATCAACACCTTCGCCGCCCCTCGCCGTCTGCGCCGGAGGCTGCACCCGCTGGCGTGGGTGGTGCCGGTGGTGGGCAGTGTGTTGGCCATCCTGGGCTGGGCCGGAGTGGCCCACTCCAGCGGATCGGGTTGGGTCCAGGCCATCGGGGCCCTGCTGGCCGCGGTGCTGGTGACCGGACTGGTGGCCCCGGCCTTCGCCGCCGGGCGGGCCGCAGTGACCTGTGTCCACTGTCCGTCGGACGGTGAGGCGGGACAGCCGGTGGAGGTGACCATGGTGGCCAACCGCCCGCTCCGCATCCGTCCCCGTCATCCGGTGGGCCCGGTGGCCCGCGCCGCCGGGCCGGTCCGCGGCCCCCGGAAGGTCGAGGTGACCCTGCACCCGGCCTACCGAGGGGTGGTCGACACCGTGGCCGTGGAGTTGGCCTCGTGCGCGCCCTTCGGCATCCTGTGGTGGGCCCGCGAGGTCGAGGTCCCCCTGCCCCGACCGTTGCACGTGGCACCGCGATCGGCCCCGCCCGAACCGTTGGAGACCCTGCCCGACCGCTCGTTCGGCGACGCCACCCTGCGGGTGCCGGCGGGGGCCGGCGAGCCCCGTGGGGTGAGGCCGTATCAGGCCGGGGACACCCGCCGGTCCATCCACTGGCCGGCCACCTCCCATGTCGGATCGCTGATGGTGCGGGAGAACGAGCGGCCCACCGACGATCCCATCGTGGTCGAGCTCGACCTGCCCGCCGATCCCCTGGAGGCCGAGGCCGAGGCCGAGCGGGTCATGGCCGCCCTGAGCCAGTACGTGGCGGCGGGCCGGCCGGTGGTGCTCGGCAGTTGGGAGCCGGACGGCCACACGGTGCGACTGGTACGCGACCGGGTCGACCTGGGCCGGCGGCTGGCCCGGGCCGTGCCGTCGCCGGCGCGGAGTCCGGGGTGACCCTGTGGCAACGGGTGGTCCAGGCCAACAAGCCCGGGCCGCCCGAGCACTCGGTGGCCTTCCGGGTGGCGTCGTCGGCCACCGTGGTGGTGGGCGTGGCGGCCTGTTGGAGCCAGGGTGAGCTGAGACCGGCGGTGGCGGTGTTCGCCGTGGTGGCCACGGTGATCGGGAACATCCTCTCGTACCGGCACCGGCAGCGACCGTGGCCCCAGGTCAAGCCCATCCTGGCCCTCTGTGCCATCGGCGGCTTCGTGTGGTTCATCGTCACCGTCAGCGCCCACGCCACCCCGGGCGACATCTCGACGGTGGAGGGGCCCCTGGCCGTCCTGTTTGCCTGGGTGCTGTCCACCCACGCCTTCGACGTCCCGGCCCGGAGGGATGTGGCCTACTCGCTGGCAGGATCGGCTGCCCTGATGGCGGTGGCCGCGGCCCAGACGGTCGACCTGGCCCTCGGGGTCTACGTGGTGGCCTGGGTGGCCTTCGGGGTCTGGGGGCTGGTGGCCATGTGGCAGTCCATGTCCGGCACCCGGGGGGTCCCGTGGCTGTCGCTGGGGATCGCCGGGGTGGCGGTGGTGGTGCTGGCCGCGGCCATCGTGGTGGTACTGCCGGCCCCCACCGTGTCCACCTCGCTGATCTTCCCCTCATCGGGGGAGAACTCGCAGCCGGTCAACAGCCCGACCAACCTCACCGACGGCTCGGCCTCGTTGCCGGCCCATGCCGCCACTCCCCGGGGGCGGATCGGGGTCGGGGGCTACCTGGGCTTCGCCAAGTCCCTCGACACCGGGGTGCGGGCCACCCTGGGGAACCAGGTGGTCATGCGGGTGCGGGCCAACGTGCCCAGCTACTGGGTGGGACAGACCTATGACACCTGGAACGGCCAGAGTTGGTCGGAGTCCCAGCCGGCCTCGGGGCCCCGGGTTCAGAAGCTGGAGAGCGGGTCGCCCTTCTACGTCCCGTTGAGCCTGGACCAACAGGCCTTCCACTCGGCCGGCACCCCCGACGTCCAGACCTTCTACGTGGCCCAGTCAGGACCGAACCTGGTGTTCCACGCCGACAACGTCGAGCGGGTGTACATCCAGTCACGCTCCCTGTTCCTGACCGGGGACGGCACCATCGTGTCGTCCTCCTCCATGGGGTCCGGAACCATCTACACCGTGGTGTCGACGGTCAACACGGCCACGCCGGCGCAGTTGGAGGCGGCCACCGTTCCGACTTCCAACCAGCTACCCGGCCCCACGCTCTCCGATCCGCAGCTGGCCCGCTACCACCAACTCCCCCGCTCCTACCCGCGGGTGGCCGCCCTGGCCCACCAGATCACCAAGGGCATCGGTCATCCCCATGACGCCAACCCCTACACCTACGCCAAGGTGGAGGCCATCGAGGCCTGGATGGCCACCCACGTGAAGTACACCACCGACATCCCTCCGCTGGCCCCAGGGGCCGACGCCGTGAACAGCTTCCTGTTCGGCAGCCGGCAGGGGTACTGCGAGCAGATCTCGACCGCCACCGTGGTCATGCTGCGGAGCCTGGGCATCCCGGCCCGGGAGACGGTGGGGTACGTGCCGGGCTCCTACGACCCCATCACCGACCTCTACGACGTAGAGGCCAAGGACGCCCACGCCTGGGTGCAGGTGTGGTTCCCGGGCTACGGGTGGCAGAACTTCGATCCCACCGCCGACGTCCCACTGGCCAATCCGTCGCCGGGCTCGGTGCTGGCCGCCATCGCCGGCCGCACCCTGGCCCGGCTCCCTTGGATCCCCATCGGCTTGGCCGTGGCGGTGGCGGGGACGGCCTACGAGATCCGTCGGCGGCGGCTGCGGCGCCCGCCCACCTGGGCCCATCAGATCGCCGCCGACCTGGAGCGTGGTGGGTCCCGGACCGGTCGCCCCCGGGGGGTGGGCGAGACCCTCTCGGCTTACGGCCAGCGCCTGGGCGCCGACGACCCGCAGTATGCGGTGGGGCTGACGGCCACCACCGAGCTGGTCGAGCGGTACTCCTACGGAGGGGTGGAGCCGTCGGCCCAACAGATCGCCTCGGCGCTGGCCTTCACCCGGACCTACCGGTCGCAGCGGCGCAGACCGGCACCGTCCCCGGGTCAGCCCCGCGATACCGCCAAGGCCTCGTCGAACGAGGCCCCGGTAGCCAGCAGGGCCCGGTAGGCCATGAGCTGACGGGGCCGGCTGAAGGCCAGGGCGGCCTGGAGCCGGTCGCCCCGGCGGTACAGGGCCACCAACTTGCCCTCGTCAGCCGAGCCCTCGACCACCACCACTTCGTCGTCGGGACCGGGCAGCCCCACCACCTGGATCTTGGTCTGGTACTGATCGGACCAGAAGAACGGGACGGGGTCGTACTCCACGGCGGCCGCCGTCCCGGCCAGGAGGTTGCGGGCCGCGGCGGCCCCGCCCTCGGCGGCGTTGGTCCAGTGCTCGACCCGGAGGGACTCACCGGTGCCGGCCCGGGTCCAGCGGGCCACGTCACCGGCCGCCACCACATGGTCGGCGGCGAACAGCGTGCTCGAACAGACCACCCCGTTCTGGAGGTGTAGGCCCGAGCCCTCGAGCCACTCGGTGGCGGGGACCACGCCGATGCCCACCACCACGACATCGGCCGGAAGGTCGGTCCCGTCGACCAGATGGACCACCAGAGGTCCCGGCCCGTCCGCATCGGAGGACACCCCGGCCACACCCACTCCGGTGCGGAGGGTGACTCCGTGGTCCCGATGGAGCTGGGCACAGGCCTCACCCATCTGTCGGCCCAGCACCGCCAGCAACGGGGTGGGCAGGGCTTCGACCACCGTCACCCGGGCCCCCAGCCCCCGACAGGTGGCGGCGACCTCGGAGCCGATGAACCCGGCGCCGATCACCACCACCCGGGGCTCGGGCCCGGCCGAGTCGAGGTCGGCCCGGATGGCCAGGCAGTCGTCCAGGGTGCGCAGCGTGTGCACCCGCGGGGTGGCCTCGGTGCCGGGCAGCGGACGGGCCCAGGCCCCGGTGGTCAGGATCAGCCCGTCGTAGTCCAGCTGTCGGCCGTCGTCGAGGAGCAGGGTGCGGGCTTCGGTGTCGAGGGAGACCGCCCGCAGGCCCAGCCGCAGCTCCAGGCCCAGGCTGTCGAGCTTGTCGGGAGCATGGTGGCGGATGCGCTCCACGTCCCAGGTCCCGGCCAGTACCTGTTTGGACAGCGGGGGGCGGTCGTAGGGGGCGTGGAGCTCGTCGCCCACGATGATCACCCGACCGGTGTGGCCCTCGTGGCGGATCTCCTCGGCGGCCCGGAGGCCGGCCAACGAGGCCCCGACCACGACGATGGTCGAATCGGTGTCCTGGGGGTCGCTCATCGAGCGACATCGTAGGGGCGGCGGGGGTGCGGGCCGAAACTCGGGCTCAGTTGCCGAACATGGTCATCCACTGCTCGGGAGTGCGGAACTGGAAGACGTAGTTGTGCTCACGGGTGTAGCCCATGGTGGCTGAAGGGTCGGCCGAGTAGAGGTGCCCGGGGTACAGCACGGTGTCGTCGGGCACCCGGGCCAGGCGGGTGGTCAGGGACTCGTACATGGCCATGGGGTCACTGCCCGGGAAGTCGGTCCGCCCGCACCCCTCGAGGAACAAGGTGTCGCCGGCGATGAGGCGACCGTCGACCAGGAAGCACTGGCTCCCCGGGGTGTGGCCCGGGGTGTGGACCAGGGTCACCGGCACCTGGCCGACCTGGACCACGTCGCCACTGCGGTGGCTGACCAGCTCGTCGGGGCCGACCCCGGTGGAACGGGCCACCCAGGGCGCTTCGTCGGCCTGGACGTGGATGGGCACCGGGTTCACCTCGAGCAGGCGGGTGATGCCCTCGATGCCCCAGCCCATCATGTCGCCGCCGACGTGGTCGGGGTGGTAGTGGGTGGCCAGGGCCCCGACGCACCGCATCTCGTCCGCGGCCAGGATGCCCAGCAGCTCGTCGATGCCGTAGGCCGGGTCCACGATCACGGCCTCCCCGGTCTCCCGGTCGCCGACCAGGTAGATGAAGTTGACCATCTGGCGGGCCACCTGGTCGTGGGCGGCGAAGTCCCGGCCGGCCAGCAGTTGGCGGAAGTAGAGGCGATCAGCGCCGGGGGTCGGTGGGGTGTCGGTCGAGGTGTCGGTCACCGACACACTCTACGGGCGGTGCCACGGAGCGATCCCGGCACAGCGTGGGGCGGACGGCCCACGGCCCGCGGCGGACGACCGCCGAGCCGGTGGCATCCAGACGGCCGGAGTAGCATCGATCAGCGCAGTCGGGGGTATCCGACGACACCGGCGACCGGCCGCCACGTCAACGGCGCCACCTCAGGGACAAGGTGTCCTCCGACCACCTCATCCGGACACACAGGGGCAACCAGCGTCGGGCCAGCCAGGAGGTAGCACCATCACCACCGAACGAGCAGACCAGACGACGGGCCCGGAATCGACCGACCCTTCGGCCTCCGGCTACCGGAACGCCTCGGCCATGTTGAGGACCTGGGCCAGCCAGACCCCGGACGCGCCCATGCTGACCGAGGGCGACACCACCCTCACCTGGTCCGAGGTCTACGCCCGGGCCAAACGGGTCAGCCGGGCCCTGGCCGAGGCGGGGGTGTCCCCCGGCGACCGGGTGGCCTTCCTGGACCGCAACAGCATCGAGTACTTCGAGGTGTTCTTCGGCTGCGCCCTGCTGGGGGCGGTGAGCGTGGCCATCAACTGGCGGTTGGCGCCGGCGGAGATGGCCGCCATCATCGAGGACTCCCACGCCAAGGTGGTGGTCTTCGGTTCCGACTATGCCGCGGCCATCAAGGAGGTGACGCCACTGGTGACCGGCGTCAGCCAGTGGGTGGCCCTCGACCAGTTCGCCCAGTGGCGGGACGCCGGGGACCCCGATCCGGCCGACCCCGGGTTCGAGCCGGGCCCCGACGACGTGGTCACCCAGCTCTACACCTCGGGGACCACCGGTCTGCCCAAGGGGGCCATGATCTCGGGACGGAACATCTCGTGCATCCTGACCGAGGCCATCCAGGTCTTTCGGATCGGAGCCGACACCGTCTCGCTGGTGGCCATGCCCCTCTTCCACATCGGCGGGACCGGGTGGGCCCTGTGCGGCATGTCCCGGGGTGGGCACTCGGTGATCCTGCGGGACATGGACCCCGCCACGGCCCTGCGGCTCATCGAGGAGCACCGGGTCACCGAGACGTTCGTGGTTCCCGCCGTGCTCATGTTCCTCCTGGCCACACCGGAGCTGTCCGAAGCGGACGTGAGCTCACTCCGCACCGTCTTCTACGGGGCCTCCCCGATCAGCGAGGATGTGCTGGTCCGGTCGATGAAGGCGTTGAGTTGCGACTTCGCCCAGGTATACGGACTCACCGAGACCACCGGCGCCATCACCTCCCTCATGCCCGACGACCACGATCCGGACGGCCCCCGGGCCGATCTGCTGCGATCGGCCGGCCGGCCCTTCGACCACATCGAGCTCCGGATCGTCGACACCGCCACGGGGGCGGTGCTGCCCGTGGGCGAGGTCGGCGAGGTGTGGACCCGATCCGACCAGAACATGCTGGGCTACTGGAACAAGCCCGACGAGACGGCCCGGGCCATCTCCGAGGACGGTTGGTTCCGCACCGGCGACGCCGGGTGGATCGATGCCGAGGGGTACCTGTTCCTCCACGACCGGATCAAGGACATGATCGTCTCCGGTGGTGAGAACGTCTATCCGGCCGAGGTGGAGAACGCTCTGCTGGCCCACCCGGCGGTGGCCGACGCCGCGGTGATCGGCGTGCCCGACGATCGGTGGGGCGAGACGGTCAAGGCCATCGTGGTCAGGTCACCCGAGGCCGCTGCCGACGACGAGGGTCTGGCCCTGGACATCATCGCCGCCACCCGGTCGCGGTTGGCCCACTACAAGTGCCCGACCTCGGTCGACTTCATCGAGGTGCTGCCACGGAACCCGTCGGGCAAGGTCCTCAAGCGGGAGCTCCGTCAGCCGTACTGGCAGGACCGGGAGCGCAACATCCACTGAGCGCCGCTCACGTGAACGGGCCGGATCAAAGCGCGCCGGGTCAGAAGAGCCCGGGGGCAGGGGGCCCGTCGCCATTGTCTTCGAGGCCCCCGTCATCCTCGACGTCGATCTCCACCACCTCGACCACGGTTACCTCGTCCTGACCGATGGCCTCGAGCCGGGGCACCAGCTCCTCGACCTGCATGCGGGTGCGCCGAAGCCGCCGGTCCAGCTCGTCGACGATGTCGGTGGCCCGCTGCAACTGCTCGACCAACCGGTCGACATCGATGACTCCGGTCTCGAACTCCTCGATGATGGCATCGAGCTCCGCGCCGGCATCCGAGTAGCTCAGATCAGCGACATCGGCGCCCGCCCCTTCGGAAGCCTCATCCGGGCCGCCGTTTCCTCGTCTTGTGGCCATTACGCCTTCCCTTCATCGTGCTGCCTGTTCACTGCGGGTCCTCAGCCGACGAGAGGTCCCTGCCCCCGCCGGTCGGACCGATCTGATCGACGGTGGACACCAGCTCCCCATCGGTGAGCCGGGTATGGATGGCGGAACCCGGCTCGACCTCCGCCACCGAGTGGATGACCCGTCCGGATGCATCCCGGGTCACCGAGTAGCCCCGCTCGAGCTGGCGCTGATAGTCGTAGGCGCCGAGCAGCCTCACCCACTGATTGACCCGCTGGTCCTCGGAGGCCAGCCGCCGTTCGGGGAGCGCCACCAGCCGGCGGGAGTTCCTGAGCAGCGACTCGCTCTCGGATTTCGTGGTCCGGCGAGCCGCACCGGCCAGGAACTCGCCCCGGGAGGACAGCCGTTGGCCGTGGGTGTCGAGCTGAGCCCGGACGGCGCCGCGCAGGGTGCGGGCCCGGTGGCCCAGCCCGTCGGCGTGGCGACCCAGCTGGGAGCGGGCCCCGATGGCCGTGGCCCGTTGACGGGCCGCCAGCAGCCGGTCGGCGCTGAGCAGCTGCTCGAGGGCCATCCGGTTGAGGTCGGTTCGGACCTGGGTGACCTGTCGCCAGTACTCGGTGGCCAGGCGGGCCAGCTCCTGACCGCACTCGGTGGGGGTGATGAAGGATCGATTGGCCACCTCGTCGGCGACCGACTGGTCCCCGGTGTGGCCGATGCCGGCCCAGATCGGGATGTCGCTGGTGGCGATGGCCCGCGCCACACGCTCCTGGTCGAAGGCGCCCAGGTCGGCCTTGGAACCACCGCCCCGCACGACCACGATGACGTCGAGCGGCTCAGCCTGAAGACTCGAGATGGCCTTGGCCACTTTGGAGGGAGCGGTCTTGCCCTGGACGGCGGTCGGGACCACCGTCACCTCGAAGGCCATGCCCGAATTGCGGAGGCCCCCCAGGAAGTCATTGAAGCCCTCGGTACCGGGGCTGGCCACCAGACCCACCCGCAACATCAGGGCAGGTAGGGGCAGCCGCTTCTGGCGGTCGAAGAGGTTCTCGTCGACCAGGGCCTTGATGACCCGGGCCCGCTCGGCCGCCACCTTGCCGAGCAGAGCGTCGGTGTCGAGCTCGGAGAGGATGAAGTCGACGCTGCCGCGGGCCTTGTAGAACTGGACCTGGCCCCGGACCCGCACCACCATGCCCGCTTCGAGGGTGATGCCCAGGCGGTCGAGCGTCGAGCGGACGATTCGCCACTGGGTGGACCAGCACTTCACGTTGAGCGTGGGGGCCGAAATGTCCCGGGCGTTGGTGGGATCGACCAGGTCGATGAAGCAGTGGCCCTTGGGCAGGACCTTCATCGTCCGGATCTCCCCGGTGATCCACAGGTGCTCGGGAAACGCCGTCCGGATGGACCGGTCGACACGGCTGTAGAAGTCGGTGATGGACAGCGCGTCGGGGCCGCCGTGGTCGGCTATGAGGCGTGCGGCACGTGATTCGAGGGACACGGCGCCAGGATAGAGGCACGCTGTGACGGGACCTACCAACTGGCTGCGGCAAGGGGTTCGGCGACACGCACCAGAGCCATGTGCGACGATGGTGGCGACGGTGAGCCGGCCAGGTGGTCGCGATCCGCACCGGTTGGGGGTCACCCCTCTCGCCGGGATCGGATCGAGGAAGGTCGGGACTCCAAAGGGCAGGGTGCTGGTTAACGGCCAGTCGGGGCGACCTGCAGGAAAGTGCCACAGAGAACAGACCGCCGATGGCAATACCCTCGGGTAGCGCACAGGTAAGGGTGAAACGGTGCGGTAAGAGCGCACCAGCGACCGGGGTGACCCGGTCGGCTAGGCAAACCCCACCCGGAGCAAGGTCGAACAGGGGGACGGACGGCCCGTCCGGTACTCCTCCGGGAGTGCCACCCCCAGGTGGACCGCTTAGATGGATGGCCACCCAACCCCCGCAAGGGGGTGGACAGAATCCCGCCTACAGGCCGGCTCACCGTCAACCAACCCGGCTGACGCCCAGGGATGACGCTCGGCGTCAGATCCTTCAGGCCAGGGTGACCTCGCTCGGGCGCCAGGCCCTGTCCGGTCGAGGAAGCTGGGCCCGGCTCACGCGGAAGGCGGATAGAGCGGGGTCAGCGTGGCAAAACCGATCTCAAATGCCTCCAGGTCGTTCGAGTAGGACATCGAGGTCGAAGTGCAGTCGACGCTCGTCGTCTTGCTCGCATCTCCTGATGCTGCCAACACGGTGGTAACGGGGCCGCGCACCGACCCCCCGGCACACGTCGGGACATTGAGATTGGCCTGTAGCGGCTTGGAGCCGTAGGAGTGGGCAATCAGTTCAGCTCGGTGTTTGAGCACCCAACTCTTGACCAGTGGGACTGCCTCCGAAAAGTCCGGTGCCGAGCCATTGTCGACCCCCTGGCTCGCGGCCAACGCCGGCACTCCCAAGGAAATCGCCTCGCGAGCGGCCCCGACAGTGCCCGATTCCGCAGCCAAGGGGCCGATGTTCTGGCCGAAATTGATACCCGAAACCACAACGTCCGGTCTGAACGACAGTCCGTGGTCCTTCACGGCCCAGATCACCGCGTCAGCTGGGTATCCATGCACCGCAGTCGACGGATACCCGCTCGCCGTCGTGGCCTTCGAGGTCACCAGTGCCCCGGCACTTGGCGGGGTGGTCTTCCCGCCCGTCCCACTCTGATTCGTGAGAGGTGCCACGACAGTCACCTGCGTATTCGGCAGGGTTCGAAGGCCTTGAACCACGGCATTGATTCCCGGCGCATCCACGCCGTCATCGTTGGTCACCATGATGGTCAGAGTCTGATGGCTGGTTGACGTGGTCGTGGTACTCCCTGACGACGATGTGGTGCCGCAGGCGGCAAGGACTGATCCAGCACCGAAAAGGAGGATCATTATTCCTCTGCTTGGTCTTGTGGGCACTGCGTCGACCTGCTCTCACGAGTGGGGAGTGCGTGTGGCCGTCATGTTGTCACACTGGCTCACACGGGTACGTGCATCTGCCACAGATGTACCGTCTCGAGCAGTGCCTCATTCCAATCGCGCTGCCGCTTTCGCCCCTCGATGTTGAGATGCCAGATCGTTCAAGTTCCCGGGCGGCACCAACACGGCACATCACCCTTCGGCTTCCCATACGCGGAGGCCATCGGCGCTGAGGTCGATCGGGATGACTTCAAACCGAGGATCGGCTTGGTGCAGCAGACGCTCCAGCTCACGCGCAGCCTCTGCCTCCGGACCGCACAAGATCGTGAGACTTCCGCCATCCCCTCCGGCACCATTCACCTTCCAACCCCAAGCACCGCTCGAAGCTGCGACCCTGATGGCGATGTCGGCGTCGGCGCACACGAGCTCCGGGTGAAGGTGGCGTTGTACTTCAGTGTTGTCGGTCATGGCCTGCCCGAGAGCTGAGAAGTCCGACTCGAGCAGAGCGTGGCGCGCCGATTCGGCGATCTGACGAAGCCGTTGGAGTCGAGGAGCATCCGAGCCCTCCTGGGTCAAGCTGGCGATTACCAGATCGTGAAGAGTCGATGACACATGGGCACGTCCCAACGAGACCAACATGAGACGGCCTCCGAGCTCCCGCCACGTGCTGTTTGGTACTTCGAGATGAGTAACCGAGGCATGTGGGTACGGGGAGATCTCGATGAAGTTGATGCCTCCGTAGGCTGCACAGATCTGGTCTTGAACTCCGGACTGGATCCCGAGCCGTTGGGTCTCGATTCGATGTGCTGTATCGGCGAGCTCGCCAGAGGTCATTCTCCCTGGACTGAGCGCATCAAGGGCCCCGAGCAGCGCTACGGTCGAGCTGGCTGAGGTGCCGGTCGAGCTTCCTGCCGGGACCTCCGAGAAGATGGAGACCTCGACGCAGACATCGTCGGGCAAGCCGATCTCGTCGACGGCGGCCTCCAGAAGCGGGTGACGATTGGGTAGAGCGTCGAGGTCGAAAGCGTAGCGGTCGTCATAATTCTTGACATCCAGGATGACCCGCTCAGGTATCGAGCCGATGGGATAGACCTTGACCTCCACCTCGACGCCAGGTTGGACCCCGATATTGAGCACCTTCCCGTGCTCGGCGAACCACGTATCGGTCCAGCCCCCAAGGTCACAGATCCGGATCGGAGCCGCAGCGTTGACGATCCGGCTCGGCCTTGGGAGCGTGGTCACTGTCCCGTAGGCGAGCCGTACAGACCCGGTCCTTCGACATTCAGGCCTCCGAGGAAGGACCGGGATTCCTCATAAGCGCCTTCGATCAGGGCTTCGGTTGAATTGAAGTTGAACGGTGAGCACCGGCAAGCTGCTGGCCCCGGCAGATAGATGACAGGGACCTGTGCGCCAACGAGAGGTGCCTCGAGGATGGCCTGGGAGCGGATGCTCACCATCGCCGTGTACAGAAGAATCTCGGCCAACGAGTCCGGCGGAGGTAGGAGGTGACCGGGAAACGTACAGTCGAGGACCACGAGCGACTGCGCTCCCGCCGCCAACGCTTGTCGGAGGGGGACGTTGGCCACAAGACCGCCGTCGCAGAGGCGGCGGCCCCCGTGAATGACCGGAGGGAAGATACCCGGAATGGCCGTACTCGCCAGCAAGGCAGGAAGGACTGGGCCGACATCAACTACGTGTGGCGTGGCGGTTGCCATATCGGTGGTGACGGCGGAAAAGGGAAGGGTGAGATTTTCAATGGTGGTTGTTGCACCGAGCCATTCGGTTACCAGATGAGCGAGGCCGGTATTCGGAAAGAGATGGTCTTTCGATCGCTGAAGCGTGTGCGCTTGTGCCAGCAGCCCACCGGGAAAGACTTGTTCGCGGGTGATTCCTGTCCATGCATGGGACAGACGGTTGGCGGCGCTCGTGGGGTCCGAGGCAATCACCGCTCCGTTGAGTGAGCCAACGGATGTTCCAATGACGACGTCGGGAGTGAAGTGGTGCTCCATGAGAGCCTGAAGCATTCCGACCTGAACGGCCCCGAGACTCCCGCCCCCTCCGAGGACCAGGCCTATGGGATGTGGAAGGCCCAGGTCCGCATCAGAGTCACCTGTCGCCTGGCTCATGCAGCTCCTGTGGGTGAGAGATTCTCTGTTTCAGTGAGATTGTTACTTTAAGCCCATGGTCAAGATCGAGCCGCTTTCACCAGAGGAAGAAGCCCCGTGGCGTGCAGGCTTGGGTTCGTTCCGGGCCTCAGTCAGCTGGTAACACCGGCCCTCGAACGTCGTGGTCTCCTGCGTTAATAGCCCGACGATCACTTCACAGGCTTCTTCGAAGCGGTCACTCCGCTGGCCCCGGCGTGCCCAACTCGATCCCGTAAGCCCTTGACTCCTCCTCATTCCACCCCGCCCCAATTCCGAGCTCCAACCGGCCCGCCGACACGATGTCGAGGGTCGTCGCCATGTTGGCCAGGACGGCCGGGTGGCGGTAGTGGATGCCGGTCACCAGAGTTCCCATGCGCAGGCGTGTCGTCGCCTGGGCCAGCGCCGTCAGAGTGGTCCAGCCCTCCATACAAGGCCCAGAGCTGTCAGAGAAGATGGGATAGAAGTGGTCGAACGTCCATCCCGATTCGAACAGCTCGATGTCGTCCGCCGCCTTCCATACCGCGAGCATGTCCGCCCAGGTCGTTTCCTGCGGAGAGGTCTCGAAAGCGAAACGCAAATGGGGAGATTTACTCCGGGTGGCTCGTCACATTGATAACCGTGCCGTCGGGGGCACGCACGAAGAACCTCCGTAACCCCCAGGCTTCTTCGGTGAGCGGATAGACGATCTCGTACCCGCGCCTCTGGGCCTCCCCATACGCTTCCTCCACGCCGGAGCCGACATGGATCGAGATCGCCGAGTCTTCTGGAGCAGTGGCATCCCTGGTAACAAGTTGCACGTGGGCTCTTCCATCCGGTGATTGGTAGTGGGCGACCCACCCCATGTTGAATCCCTCGACGCTCAATCCCAGGTATTCGGTGTAGAAGTCACGGGCCGCTTCGATGTCATCGACCGGAATGTTGGGAACAACGCCGGATACTTGCATCTGTCCTCCTATCGAAGGCCGAGAGCCACACGACCCAGACTATGCCCAGAGATGGGCAGCGACGGTTTTCGGTGGACGTCGCACTGGGCGAACCTCAAACGGCAGCGCCTCGCTGCCCCGATTCACTGCCGTGCTTCGGTCAATGAGACCGGGCCTGCGGGCTGGGCTCCTGCTGACGAAAGGCAGGTGTTCAACGACCTTTCAGACCTTCAGATGGCAGACCCAGCTGGCCCCCGCCATCGGCGCTTCGAAGAGCTTCAGATCTTCCAGACGGCCACGACGGACGGCTGCATGTCGCAAGTGGTCCGGACCGGATTCCGTCCGGCTGCCCGCAGCCTCAATTCGATGTGGTGGGCCACCGTCTCATCCGTCAGTTCCCGCTCAAACCCCAAGAGGGCGTCACCGATTGGATCAAGCCCGATAGATGTGAGCCCGAGATAGGTAAGCATCCAGTGATCATCGTCATGGCTCAGTTCAACCTTCATGGCTGACGCAGGCAGCCTGAACGCCACCGGAGGTCGAATCGCACTCAACGAAGTCATCTCAGGCCTATTACCCGAATGGCCAGCTCCGTAAACACTTGAATTTTTGTTCTTGGTAGGTCATATCGGCCCTCTGCAACCTGGAGAATGAATGACCCCAGAGCGGGAGCCTAAATCTGCCCCACCTCAGGCCTGGAACCTTCTCCCCCATGTGGTCCCGCCGGCTTCCCGTGCCCATCCGAGCACGCAAAGCCGAGGGGTTGCGGTACAGATTCAGTACAGATTCAGACAGCAACGACACCACCAAATAGGCGAATGAGGCTCACGGGACGCCCCGAGGATCAGTGAAGCAAATCGACCCCCTCAGAGGCGAGTTCTTTTTGGCCCTCCAAGAATGGTCGCGATAGGGCTGGCAATCATTTCCCCATAGATCTACTATCAGTAGCACCATGTTCCCCGTCAAGATTGACCGCAACGACAGCACCGCCCTGCACGACCAGGTGGCGGCGGAAATTCGTCGAGCCATCGCCGAAGGAGAGGCCGGACCAGGGGATCGCCTTCCCTTGGCCAAGGATATGGCCGCGGTGCTCGGGGTCAACAAGAACACGGTACTTCGGGCGCTCCACCTCCTTAGGGACGAAGGATTGCTCGACTTTCAGCGTGGCCGGGGCATCACCGTGGCCGGGACCCCAGAACGGAGTGTGGTCATCAACCGCATACGGGAGTTGGTCGAGTTCTGCCGCACCCAGGGCTACCGTCGGGATGAGATCGTCGAAATGATCGAGGCTCTGCCGTGAACCGGAATCGGCCAGCGACCCTCGTGGCCGTCCGATGACCATCCTCGACCAGCGCCACACGGAATCGAACCAAAGGCCAGCAGAGCCAGAGGTCCTGTTCAAGGAGGCCCGGCGTCGTCGTCACCGTCGATGGGCGGTAGGCGGCGTCATATTTGTCGCCGTGGCACTCCTGGCAGGCACCCTCGTCCACCTGGCTGAGGCATCCAGCCATCGATCCTTACCGCCCAAAGCCCGTGCCCACGCCAAGCCCACTGTTCCCACCGGGCCGAGCGCCGAGGTGCAGCCCAAGCAGCCCGGAGCGCTGGCCATCGCTCCCAACGGGAACTTGTACATCGCCGACGGTGGTCGGAACCAGATTTTGGCTCGCACCCCTTCCGGGCACTTCCGGGTCGTCGCCGGCAACGGTCGGGTGGGGTTCTCGGGGGATGGCGGCCCTGCGGTCGATGCGGAACTTGACGGCCCCCAAGGCATCGCGGTGAGCCCGAACGGCACCATCTACATTGCCGATGCCTACCGCATACGAGCGGTCGCACCGAACGGGATCATCAGCACCGTGGCCGGAAACGGACAGCAGACGGACTCACTGGACCCGCCCTCGACCAGTGCACCCGCCACGCAAGTGGCCATAGGAAACACGGCCGCCGTCGCCGTAGGACCAGACGGGACGGTCTATTTCACCGGGTTCAACCAGGTTTTGCAGCTTTCTACCGATGGGACATTGGCTGTTGTCGCAGACACCGCTACCTTCACCGCTTTTGATCCGGCGCTTCCTCTGGACAACCAATGTGATCCCATCTCGTTGGCGTTCGACGAGGCTGGCGACCTCTACCTCGGTTGCTCGGACCCCTATGTCCTCCTGGAGCGAACGCCTGATGGCTCCCTCCACTTTTTGGGGACGCTGAGACCGCACGACGCCGTCGGTGCCATGGCCGACGTGCCGGGAGGAGGGATACTGGCCCTCTACGGTGCCAGCATCGCCAGTTACGGCTCGGCGGCCCCGAGGGCGGATAACGATTTCCTGTCCTATCGGCTCCCTGGCAACGCATACTTCTGGCCCCAGGGGATAGCGGTGGCAGCCGACGGTACGGTCTATCTGAGCCAGGACGGCCTGGCCGGAATCGGCCCTCCGGCCATTGTCGAGCAATCGTCCAGCGGGAGAGTGTCGGTGCTCTGGGGCCCTGGTCCGGCATGATTCGGCCAGATGGTGATCGTGCCGTGAAGTATGGCCGGTTGGCTCCCCCGGAGCCGGCACCGTCACGAATCGTGGAACGTCCGGCTATCCGTCAACCGGGAGCGTCTGCTCGTACCCGCCGGTCTCCGAATCTCCGCCAGTGACTTGTCCAGCCAAGCCTTCCGTGTTCGGAGGGCCTGGATCTCGGACCTGAGGGAGATCATCTCCTCCTGCTTCAACTCGAGTTCTCTCACTTCGGCGCTGAGGGGCACTGCAGCCGCCAGGAGCTCGTCCCGCTGCTGCCTCAGTATCGGAATCTCACCTCGGAGGCCGTTCAGTTCCATCCGCAGTTCGTCCCGTTCCCGTCGCAAGGACGGAATCTGAGCCTTGAGCCGAACCCACTCCGCGTCAAGTCCGATCCGGTCCTCGAGCAACGGCACCGATCGGCGATGTACGTCCTCTTCGGCCAGCGCCCACACGGCATCGCCACGCTGCCGGTTCGCAGGGGCCAGTTCCGGAACCCGTACCGGAGTGGGCCGGGAGCGACCGTCCCACCGACGAAGGAGGCTGGGAATCTGAAGGTCCATGAGCCAACTCGCGGTTACGTCAGTCATCGATCCCTCCATCCCGCTTCCCGCCTGGAAAGCTCGTGACATGAAACACTATGAGCGATTGAAGGCCCAGTGGGTGACCTTGGCCAATCTGGCTCGGGCCACCTCAACCCCACACTGACCTGGAGCTGTGGGGTGGGCGTGTCATGATCTGCACACAGGGAATCCAGCCACACCGATGGAGGCAGCCATGAGTGACACCAGCGACGAGCGGGCCGACGACGACCTCGAGGTGGTGGAGGTCGAGAGCGCGGGCATCGATGGCGAGGGAAACGCTGTCGTGGACGACTTGGTTGTGGCGATCGACAAGGACGGAAATGTCATCGCCTCCGACGAGACTGTCGCTGTCATCACCGAAGACGGCGACATGGTGATCGATGAAACCATCTCCGTGGTCGGCGACGACGGCGAACTTCACGCCATCGAAGAGGACATCACCGTGGTCGAAGCGGAGGATTCTTAAGAATCGATTCGCATCTCACTCCGACCCTGACTGTTGGCCCGGCGGCACGGGCCGGCAGGTTCAGCGGGTCAGGACGACTTTGACCGCTCCGGTGTCCGCGGCTCGGGAAAACACGTCGTAGGCCTCGATCATGTCGTTCAGCCCGAAGTGATGGGTGGCGAAACGGGCCGCATCGATCTGGTGGCTGGTGAGCAGCCGCATCAGCGTGGGGGTCGAGTAGGTATCGACCAGCCCGGTGGTGATGGTGACGTCACGGGTCCACAGTGACTCGAGGTGCAACACGGCCGATTTGCCGTGCACCCCGATGTTGGCCACATGCCCACCCGGACGCACCAGTTCTGTGCACAGCTCGAAGGTCGACGGCACCCCGACAGCCTCTATTGCCACATCCACGCCAAGTCCCTCGGTCAGCTCCCGGACCAGGGCTACGGCATCTTGGCGTTCGTTGTTGATTGTCAGATCGGCTCCGAACCGCTTGGCCACATCGAGACGCTGATCGGCCAGGTCGATGGAGACCACGAGGCCGGGCGAGAACAGCTTCGCCCCGGTGATGGCGGAGAGGCCGATGGGCCCGGCTCCGACCACCGCCACCGTGTCGCCCGGTTGCACGTGGCCGTTGAGCACACCTACCTCGTAGGCCGTGGGGAGGATGTCGGCCAGCATGAGGATTTCCTCATCGTCTGCATCCTTTGGCACCAAGTACATCGATGTGTCGGCGAAGGGAACCCGTACGTACTCGGCTTGGGTGCCATCGATGAGGTGACCGAGGATCCAGCCGCCTCCTCCCAGGCACTGCCCGTAGCGCCCCTCCCGGCAGAACCGGCAGGTGCCACAGGCCGAGATGCAGGACACCAAGACCCTGTCCCCCACTGCCAAGGTGGTGACTGCTGATCCCACCGTCTCGACGGTGCCCACTGCTTCATGGCCGAGGATCCGGCCATCCGTGACCTCGGGGGTGTCGCCCTTGAGGATATGAAGGTCGGATCCACAGATGGTGGTGGTATCCACCCGCACGATGACGTCGGTGGTGGCCTGCAGGGTGGGGTCGGGTACTTCTTCCCAGGCCTTGGTTCCGGGCCCGTGGTAGACGAGTGCCTTCATGGCGTGGCTCCTTCTCTCGAGTGGGTCCAGCCTGAGCGCTCAAGGGCCGGGCCGATAGTGCCAAAGGTCCCACCTTTCCGATTGGCCGAGGCCGGACCACAGGACACCACCGGCGGTAGGGGCCCGTGACGGAGTCGGTTACCGACGCCGATAGAGGGTGTAGCCGTCGACCTGGCCGACCGGCACATAGAGCCGATGGAACAGTGCCACCGTGGCCGCGTCCCAGCCCTGCTCGACCGTCTCTGCCTCGGCCACCATCGCCGAGCTGGCCAACAGTTGGCGCCGCACGGTTTCCTGCCACGCGACAAGTCGTGGGCCGGTCACCGCGACCGCATTGTTGGAGGCGTCGGCCTGACCCCTACTGAGATCCAGGACCGTTCCGTACGGGTCGGTGGTGTAGGGACAGTTGCGCTGAATCTGGCGGGTCTCCACATCCAGGGCGATCGACAGGCTCGCCGTCGGGGTCCAGACGCAGTGCTGGTGGGCCACGAACGAGGCCAACGCCGGTTGGTCCGTCGTTCCGCCCACCGGACTGGTGACCGATGACAGGGCCAGTACGACCAGAGCCACCACGGAGGCTGCGGCCACGGCCCCGACCGACCGGCTCCGTCCAGCCAGCAGTCGCCGACCCTGAGGGACGGCCATACCGGCCAGAATGCAGACCGAGCCGGCTGGGAAATCGACGTAGTGATAGCTGAAGCTGGGAGCCACCATGATCAGCACCAGCTCTATGGCCCCGATCGCCATCCACGGTCGGGACCCGGGGTCCGGCCAGGCCAGGACGACGATCCCGGCGATCCCCACGACGGCCAACACCGCCAAGCCGTGAACGGTCAGGTCCGCGTCGAGGTGGGAGTGGTTCATCAACCCCGAGAGGTACTGCAGCCGGTCCCAGATGGTGGCTCCCGAGCCCGGGCGCTCCACCTGATCGATGAGCACCTGCCGGACGAACTGATGGGGCGCCAGGATCAGGAACGGCCCGCAGCTCAGGATGAGGGCGGCGACATAGCCGAGGACGAACCGGACGGAGTCCCGCTTCCCGTGGCGGCGGTAGACCAGCCAGACGAAGACAAGGGCCACCGGTCCCGTCCATACCTTCACCGAGGTGGCCGCTCCGAGGATGACGCCGGCCCACAGGCAGGCCCTGCGTCGCTTCGGGCCCTCGACCAACACCATCGCCGTCAGGACCCCGAACGTCAGGAGAGGCTCGAGCAGCAGGGTGTGCTCGGCCGCCACGGTCGCCTGCCACACGGCATAGAGCAACCCACCGGTCAGGGCGGCCGCTCGGCCACGGGCCCTCACGAGGTAGGCGATCAGGGCAGCGTTGGCGCCGGCGACGGTTATGAACACGACTCTCGCCATGGCCATGGCCACGGTATCCCCGGTCCAGTGGGCCAGAGCGGTGAACGGGCTCAGGAGAAGGACCACACCGGGCGGCTGGATGAAGACGAAGTCTCGGTAGGGCAGATGACCGGCCACCAACTGGGCGGCCGCAGAGAATTGGACGCCGTCGTCGTATTCGAGAACCCCGGTCAGGGTGTGCTGGGTCAACAACGGGACCAGCCTCAAGGCCACGGCCACGGCAAACACCACGGCTGGGACAGCCCATGGAGGTGGCGCCACCTGTGCACCGGAGGTGGCCACCGGGCCGGGGCCGGTTCCTGCCGGGTCAGCCTGGTGGTTGGCTTCGGACCCAGCGGAGTCGCCGACCCGGGGATCCGACTGCGGCCCGGAGCTGCTCATCGGGGCTCGGCCCGCCAATCACCGACCTCCGTCGCTCAAGGGTGCACCGCCACCATCGGTCCGCACCACCGTGGTAGCGACCGGCCAGCCCCAGTCTAAAGGGTCGCGGCCTGGCGCCGGGCCGACGCCCCGGTCGGGGCCACCGGACGGCCATTGCCTCTGAGCTGCGGATCTGCCATGGTTGGGCCCTGTCGCACGGGGTGAGCATTTTCCACAGTGGCCACAGATGGAGCTGGCAGGCGTGACATCAGATGCCGCACGAACCGACGGTCCAACCGAGGTGGACGCCCACTGGGAGGCGCACACCAAACCCTCTGCACCGCGCCGGCGCCTCTCCCCCACCCAGGTGGCCCTGATCGTCGCCGTCATCGGCGTCGCCGTCACCGCCCTGGTGAGCTGGACGGCATGGACCCTCAATCGCAACAACGAGCACCGGCTCTTGGAAGTGCAGACCAAACAGGCCGGGGCGGTCGTGGCCGCGTCGATCCTGAGCATCCATGATCCGCTCTCCACCGTGCAGGAGATCGTCACGGCCACCGGTGGGAGCGTGGAGCAGTTCCGATCGCATCTGTCGGCCTACGTGGGGCCGGGCCTCATGTTTGCCTCGGCCTCGTTGTGGCACGTGGAAGGCTCCTCGGCTCACCTGATGGCTTCGGTCGGAGCCGCACCGGACCTGGCACCCAGCTCAACCCGGACGCATACCTTGGTCATCCGGGCCGCCGACAGCAAGACGTTCGGCATCACCCGCATCCACGACGGATCCTCCCAACGGGTCGGCTATGCCGTCGGGAGCCCTGGCACCTCGCCCTACGTGGTCTACGCCGAACGCGCCATCCCGGCTGATCGTGAAGCGCCGGTGGAGAGCAACTCGGCGTTCTCCGACCTCGACTACGCCACCTATATCGGGACAATCTCGCCAGCCAACTTGACCACCACGGACATGGCTCTGTCCCAGCTGCCGCTGTCGGGCACCGCCAAGGACGTGATCCCGTTCGGCGACACCACGGTGACCTTGGTGGCGGCGGCTCGGGGGCCCTTGGGTGGGTCGTTGGGGGGCGATCTTCCCTGGATCTTCGCGGTGGGCGGGGTGCTGCTCACCATGGCCACGGTGGTCACGGCGGAGCAGCTGGTCCGACGGCGACGGGATGCCGAAGAAGATGCCAGCACCATCACCGGGCTCTACGACCGGCTCGACAGCCTCTACGGCGAACAACGGTCCATCGCCGAGGCACTACAGCGGGCCCTCCTGCCCCAGTTCAACCCCTCCATCCCCAATCTGGAGATCGCATCTCGCTATCTGGCCGGGGTAAAGGGAGTCGACATCGGGGGTGACTGGTACAGCCTCATCCCAGTCGACCAACGTCACTTCGCCTTCGCCGTCGGCGACGTGTCCGGTCGGGGGGTGCGCGCCGCCACGGTGATGGCCAGGCTGCGATTCACCATCCGGGCCTATCTCCGCGAGGGACACCCGCCCGACCGGGTCCTCGAGATGTGCTCGGGCGAGATCGACGTCCTCACCGACAACCACTTCTCGACCGTGCTGGTGGGGATCGGGAATCTGGAGACCCGGGAAATCACCTTGGCCAATGCCGGCCATCTGAACCCGTTGCTCATCTCCGACTCCCACCCCGAATTCGTCCCGACCGCAGTAGGTCTTCCCTTGGGGGTCCGGCGCAGCACCTACCGTCCGACGTCGTTCGTCATGCCCCCCGGGTCGGCCCTGGTGGCGTTCACCGATGGATTGGTCGAGCGGCGCACGGAAGGACTCGACGTGGGCCTCCAACGTCTGGCCGACGCGGCATCGTCGCCTGCCCCGAGCCTCGAGGATCTGCTCACGAAGGTGGTGGCGGAACTAGCCCAGGACGGATCCGAAGACGACATCGCGGTGTTGGCCTTCCGCTGGCGGGACGACAGGAGCGGGACAGGTGGGCAGCCGGTCTCCGGGCAGCTCCGGACCGCTTCCGCCTGAGCAGACAGGCCGCTCCAGCACGTATCCACGGGCAATTCCACTACCCCCCTGGACAACGACGGGAGGTCATCTGGTAGCGTTTGTTCCGTGCGCAGTTATTGGTGGTTTACCGAGCCGGCTCTGGATGGGCCAGGGAGCGTAACCACGCACTGAGCGCGCCTTCATCCAGAATCGGCTCCAAGGCAGAGGCATTCGCCTCTGCCTTTTGCTTTGCCCACAACATGGCGAGCCGGTCGACCTCTGGATCGAGCGGCTGACGGGAAGGACCAGAAAACCGTGGATCCGAAGGACCTCACACAGAACCGACGCGTGGCAGAGATCCGATCTCTGGACTCTCCACGGGAGGTTCGCCAACGCCTGCCGTTGACCGCCGACCTGGCCGAAGTCGTCGTCGCAGGCCGGGAGGCGGTGATCTCCATTCTCGATGGCAATGACGACCGTCTGCTGGTCGTCGTGGGACCCTGCTCCATCCATGACCCGGTAGCGGGGCTGGAGTACGCCCAACGCCTGGCCCGACTGGCCGAGCGCCATCGGGACGAACTGCACATTGTGATGCGCGCCTACTTCGAGAAGCCGCGAACCACCGTGGGCTGGAAGGGACTCATCAACGACCCCGGGTTGGACGGCAGCTTCCGGGTTGGCGACGGTCTGTCGGCGGCCCGGGCCTTCCTCCTCGATGTGCTTTCGCTCGGACTCCCCGTGGGCTGCGAGTTCCTCGACCCCATCACGCCGCAGTACGTGGCCGACACCGTTAGCTGGGGAGCCATCGGTGCCCGGACCACCCAGAGTCAGATCCACCGGCAGCTGGCCAGTGGACTCTCCATGCCCGTCGGCTTCAAGAACTCGACGGAGGGCGACGTCCAGGTGGCTGTCGATGCCATCGCCGCCGCCGGCACGGCCCAGGTCTTCCCGGGCATCGACGATCACGGTCGGGCCGCGGTGATCGCCACGGAAGGCAACCCCGACTGTCATCTGGTTCTCCGCGGGAGCACGTCCGGACCGAACTACGACCGGGCCCACGTGGCCGACGCTCTCGGTCAGCTCGAAGGAGCTGGCATGGTCGGTCGCTTGGTGGTCGACGCCAGCCACGGCAACAGCCGCAAAGACCACCGGCTACAGCCCTCGGTGGCCATGGACATCTCGCAGCGGGTCGGGGCCGGTGAAGGCGGCATCGTCGGGGTGATGCTGGAAAGCTTCCTGATCCCGGGTCGTCAGGACCTCGGGGACTCACCCTTGGTCTTCGGGCAGAGCATCACCGATGCCTGTATGGGTTGGGAGGCCACGGTCGATGTGCTCGACCACATGGCGGCGGCGGTGCTCCGCCGTCGGGAGAGCCTCAGCGCGGCGTAGCCGGTTGATCCACAGCTCTCTCCAAGTATTGAGTACTACCGTCCGCCATGCCGGGTCCGTCGAGTGAGATTCCGCCATCGAGCTCCGGACCCGGCGCTAGTCAATCGGGCTTCCCACACCTACGGGCTCATCGGGGCGCGCCAGTTCATCCGAGCGTGCCGGCTCACCCGACCGCACCCCTGCATCCGGTGGGGCGGCATCGGACGGGCGGCCCGCAGCCCCCTGGGTGTGGCGGCCGGTCGTTTGCCCCAGTCCGTCTGCCCTCCGGTCCGGCGCCGGGCTGGGGTCAGCCAGCGGGGAGGCTTCCAGCTCGTCCGGTTCGACCGGGGCTGACTCCAGGAACCACAACAAAATCACGATCCACAGCCCGAGGCGCAGTTGGGCCAGGCCTTCGACGGTGTGCCGGGTCACCTCCTGGCCGTCGCCATGCCAGGCCACCAACATGGCCAGCACTCCGATGGCGGAGAACACCAACATCATCCTCCAGACCCCGTCACGCCAGCCCTTGGACAGAAAGGTGAGATACGCGGCGACCGCCGCCAGGATCAGGAGCCCGATCAACGGAGGCCATACCACGATGGTCAGGGGCGAACGGAACTGGTCGGTCGTCGAGGCGTACGCGGTGAGGCTTCCCTGAGCGAAGTTGTACGACCTCTCCGGCCGGGTCAGAGGCTCGGTGAGCACGTACACGGGATGCGTGGCGAGCCAAAGGAAGTACGTGCCGGTGGCCTGGTTCTGTATCCACCGCTCCAGGGGAGCGAAGTGCGGGTCCGATGGCGAAAAGCTCACTACCTTGGCCTGACCCGGCGGCATTGACGTGGCCTTGGCCAAGGCATCGATCTGGGGAGCTTGGGGCATCCCGTGGTGGGCGAACCAGGCCACCCGCCCGGGGTAGGGAAAGATCCGCACGTAGAGCACATCGGCCACGTTCTGCGGGCTGCGGTGAGACGCCACGGTGCCCCACCCGGTCAGGAGCACCACGGCGACGAGGCTGGCGGACAGGACACCGACGCGGGTGGCCCTTGCCCGGTCCTTCCGAGCGATGGCCAACGCCCTCACCCCCACGGCCACGGCCAGGAATGCCACCGTCCACACCTGGGCGTCCCTGGTGGCGGCGAAGGCCAGGCAGGCCGCAACGGTGCCCACCACCCGGGGCCAGGTCACCTGGCGGGTGGTCCAGATGAGGGCGGCACACACCACGGCCAACAGGCTCATCGACAGGGACTCGGAGAGCACCGACCGGTTCCACAGCGTCACCGGAAAGGCCGAGGCGAAGGCCAGGATCACCCACACAGCCACCACCTGTCGCCAACCCGGAGCCACCAGCCGCCCCACGGTCCAGGCCAGGAAGCCCCAAGCCAGCGCGGCGATCACCGCCTGGGCCATCAGGTAACCACCCGATGAACCGACCAGCTTGATGAGCAACGGCATGGCCGGCGGCCGCGGCCCGGTCCAGAACCCGCTGCTGGTCAGTGGAGCCGAGGCGATCTTCCGGTACACCAGGGAGTCGTTCCAGATGATGGCTGGACCGGCCGTGGCCTGGATCAACAGATACCCGGTGAAGAACAGCCACCCGGCAAAGGCCGCAGCCGGAGCGATGACCGTGGGAGCCGCCGGACGCCGCCACCAGGACGTCGAGGTCACCGGGTGTGATGCCGGTCTAACCACTCGGAGGGCTCCGTCTCACCCTCCACCGTCTCTCTCGCCGTCGGTCCGGGCACCAGCATCCCGATGGGCGCGCCCACCCTGGTCATCGGGCTCCCACTCTGGATCGATCTCGAAGAACTGCTGGACCAGCGCCTCGAAGGCCACCGCGAACAGCGTCCAGTCCTCGGGCTCGGCTCCCGGGCCGGTGGAACGCGAGATGTGCTCCAGGCTCACATTGTCGATCCGGTCCCGCAGCGAGTAGCCCTGGGCCAAGGAGTCGGCGGCCACCACGAAATGGCGGAGCGTGAACTGCTCACGCAGGCGGAACCCGAGGTAAGCGGTCATAGTGGCGTACATGTCGGTGAGCCGCTTGGTGAAGGCCTCATAACCGGACAGCAGCGCCTCTTCGATCCTGCCGCGGTAGTCGATCGACTTGCCCGAGGCCGCCAGGGCCCACACGCTGATCCAAGAGGGCAGTTCGTTCGACTGGCGATGGGCGTGGGCGTTGACTCGACCGCCGACCCGGCACATCTCTCGCATGGCCCGCTGACGGGACTCGGGCGTGCTCCGGTCCATGGCGGCGAAGAGGGGCCTCATCTCGTCGAGGGCCGTATCGATGTCTTCCTGATAGTCGCCCTGGGCAATGGCCATCAGCACGTCCACCTGGAACTCCGCCTGATTCTCCCAAACCCGTCGTATGACCGAGGCATTGGTCACCCGTATGCCCTTGTCCTCCTCCACCCGTTGGAAGACCCGCTTGAAGGTGAGGGCCTCAGCGCCGGTCCCGAGGCCGTCCTCGCGCAGGATGGTGCGTCCGGTCTCGAGCAGCAGTGAACGCAATTCCTCCCGGGTCTGCCTCGGTTGCCGTTTGTCCTTCTTGGTCACCGCCCGCCCCCTTCACCTCTCATCGTTCCCGCCCGTCTTCCGGGTCGAGCCGTTCCCCGCCGCCACCGTCAGTTGACCGGCGGCCGTCCGGCCATGAGGTCGGTCGACACCGATCTCACGCCGGGGCAGGGGTGAGTCCGAGAGCCTCACCGACCGCGGCGATGCCGGCGGCTTCGGTGAAGGCCACGCTGAAGATCACCTCGTCGGCACCGGCCTCGATGTGCCCGGCCACCAGACCGGGGATCTCGTGGGCCTGACCGATGGTGAATCCGGCGGCCTCCTCCGGCGAGGCGCTCGAGGCGATCATGTTCCGGAATTCGGAGGTGTTCTCCTCGGACGTGGTCAGGATCAGCGGGGTCATCCAGGTCACGTCGACCTCGGCGGGGTCGCGGCCGACCTCGGCACAGTGGCGGTGGAGAACCTCGATCTTGTGGGCCAGCATGGCCGCCCCTCCGGTCACGTTGCACTTGTCGGCGTACCGCGCCACCAGCTTGAGCGTCCGCTTCTCCCCGCCGCCTCCGATCATGATCTTCGGCCCTCCGGGCTGCACGGGACGGGGCAGATTACGGGCGTGGTCCAGGTGGTAGTAGGTGCCGGAGAAGGACACATCGTCGCCGGTGAACATGGCCCGGCACACCTGGACCGCCTCCTCGAGCATGTCCAGTCGGATCCGGTCGCTGGGGTAGGCGACACCGAGGGCCTGGTGTTCGACGTCGTACCAGGCGCCTCCGATCCCGAGGATGGCCCGACCCTGGGAGATGACGTCCAGGGTGGTGACGATCTTGGCCAGAATGCCCGGGTTGCGGTAGGTCACCCCGGTGACCAAGGTTCCCAGCTGGACCCGCCGGGTCCGGGCGGCCAGGGCCCCGAGCAGCGTGTACGCCTCCAGCATGGGCTGGTCCGGGCCCCCGAGCGGCGGCAGCTGGAAGAAGTGGTCCATGACCCACACCGAGTCGAACCCCGAGTCTTCAGCTGCGGTGGCCAGGCCGGCCACGTGGTCGAACAGCCCCGCCGAATCGAAGCCGGAGAAATCGGGCAGTTGGATCCCGAATCTGGTCATTGGTCCACGGTAGTACCACCCGGTGGGCAGGAGGCGACCCTCCGGCCGTGGTAGGCAGTCGGTGTTCGACCGGCCGTCCCCGACGGTCGCCCCGAGGTACGGAGGAATGTGACGTGGCCAGGCGAAGCTCCCTCAGATCCCAGCTCTACCGGGCGGCCCGTGACATGGGCAACGTCCAGGCGGCGGCCCGCGGACCGGGCGCCTACGCCAAGCGAACGGCGCGACGCAAGGTCTATCGGACCACCAACGGACTCACCAACCACCTGCTCCGCTCGTTGAACCTCTGACCGGGGCCTCCGATCACGGGTCCCCGCCCGGTCAGGAGCCTCCGCCGGCCAGTACCTCGTTCACACCGAGCTGAGGGTTACCTCGATGTTGCCTCGGGTAGCGTTGCTGTAGGGGCAGACCTCATGCGCCCCCTCGATGAGGGTCTGGGCAGTGCCATCATCCACGTCGGGTATATGAACCTCGAGCGCCACCGCCAGGCCGAATCCTCCACCTTCATTCGATGGTGCCGATGGTGACCTTGGCCGTCACCGTCGAGCCATCCACGGACACCTTGTTCCGTCGAGCCACAACGCCAAGGGCACTCTGGAAGCACGCCGCATAGCCCGAGGCGAACAACTCCTCAGGATTGGTAGCTCCGCCCGGTCCGCCCAACTCGGGCGGCGGCTGGAGGTCCACATCAACCAGGCCATCGGCCGTGCGCACGTGGCCCTCCCGCCCACCTACGGCTGTGGCCTCTGCGGTGTAGAGCGGCTTGACGAGCTCTGTGACCATGGTTCCGATCTCCTCTCGGGTGGTCCCTCTTCGGTACTGCCAGAACAACCCCGGGCGTAGGGAGGATCTTCCCGCCGCCCCACCGCCGGGGATCGACGTCCGCCGCACCGGCCTGGGCTTCTCCGTCGGTCCCGGCCGGATGTTAGATTTCGTCGCCGAAGGAAGTGATGGACGGCCGTTCACCGGGCAGTTCTCCTTCCGCTGATCGATGGGGGGACTGTGGTGCACACGTTGACCGGCTTTCTCGAGTTCCGTCCGGACGAGAGGAACGAGACCGTAGAGGCCCTGATCGCCGTGTCGGTCCGGAGCCGACAGGACCCCGGTTGCGTCGACTACTGGTGGGCCGAAGACGTCGAACATCCCAGCCGCTTCCGCTTCTTCGAGTGCTGGGAGTCCGAGGAGGCCTTCAACGCCCACCAGTCCCAACCGTACGAAGCCACCTTCATGACCGATCACGTCTCACGGATCGTGGGCGCCGACGCCCACGTCCTCACCATCACCGGCCGGGCCTCCGTGGCGGGGACGTAGAGCGGTGCGAGGAGTGCGCTGCACCGAGGACGGCATCCGGGTGGTGGACACCGGTGATCCGGTCGGAGGCGTGCGGGTCTCGGTGGACAGCTCGGGGATCTGCGGGTCGGACCTGCACCTGGTCTCGTTCGGCCCGTCCACGGTGACCCTGGGCCACGAGTTCTCCGGTCGGCTCGACGACGGCACCCCGGTGGCGGTGCTGCCGGTGGTGCGGTGTGGGACCTGCCGGCAGTGCCTGGCCGGAGATGAACAGCAGTGCCGCTCGGCTTTGGGGGCCATGTACGGGATCAGTCGCGACGGCGGCCTGGCTGACGAGGCCTGGGTCGACCCTTCGTGTGCCAAGGCTCTCCCGGCCGACCTTCCCCTCGAACAGGCATGCCTGGTGGAGCCACTGGCTGTGGCGTTGCACGGAATCCACCGGGCCGGCGTCGAGTCGGGGACACGGGTACTGGTCATCGGGGCGGGGCCCATCGGCTTGTGCACCATCGCCGCCTCCCGGGCGTCCGGCGCCGAGGTCGATCTGACCGCCCACCGGGCCGACCGCCTCGAGGCCGGGGAACGATTGGGGGCCCAGGTGTCGGTCGGCGAGGAGTACGACATCGTCCTCGACGCCGCCGGGACCCAGGGCTCCATGGACCTGGCCTTCTCCAAGGTGAGCCCGGGCGGCACCATCGGCGTGCTCAGCACCTTTTGGGAGCCGGTCACCGTCAACATGCAGTTCCAGCTCAAAGAAGTGACCGTGGTTCCGGCCTTCACCTACGGTCACCACCACGGGGCCTCTGAGTTCGAGGACGCCGCCACCCTCCTCAGCCTCACCCCCGACCTCCCCAAGACCCTGATCACCCATCACTTCAGCCTGGAGGATGCCGCCGAGGCCTTTCGGGTGGCGGGAGACCGGAGCGCCGGGGCCATCAAGGTGGTCGTCCACCCATGACCCCGACCGAGTCGCCCAGGCTGGTCCTGACCCACGCCACCGTCATCGACGGCGACCATTCGGTGGTGGCCGACGCCCACGTGGTGGTGGAGGGGGAGTTGATCACCGAGGTGGGTGCAGGGCCTGTGGTCGATCCGCGCCCGCAGGACCGAACCGTGGACCTGGGCGGGCGCACGGTGATGCCGGGCATGATCAACTGCCACTTCCATGCCACGTACCACAACCTGGGAGCGGTACCGGCTCCCTTCGGGCTCGAAGAGCCGATGGCCATGCAGGCGGTCCGGGCCGTCAACAGCCTCGAGCTGCTGGTGGAGTGTGGCTTCACCGGTGCGGTGTCGGCCGGGGCTCCCTTCGCCATCGACGCCTCGATGAAGGTGGCCATCGAGCGGGGCCTCATCCCCGGGCCGCGCCTGGTGCCGTGCAGCCGGGACATCAGTACCACCGGTCACGCCGGGGACCGGAGCTACCCGCCCCACTGGCAGGTCGGGGCGCTGGGAGCCATACGGCCGAGTGATGGCCCCGATGAGTTCCGGCGCTCGGTGCGGGCCGAGATCAAAGAGGGCGCCGAGTTCATCAAGATGTTCGTCACCGGTGGCCACGGGACCATCGGACCCAGCGAGCAGACCGAGATGACCCGGGCCGAGATGGCGGCGGGCATCGAGGCCGCCCACCTGCGGGGCGCCCGGGTCCGGGGCCATATCGCCAATCGGGAGGCCATCATGATGGCCCTCGACCTGCACATCGACGTCATCGACCACGGGGACGGCATGGACGAGGAGTGCATGGAGCGGATCATCGACACCGGCACCCCGGTCGTCCCCTCCATGCTGTTCCCGGCCCGCTTTCTGGCCTCGATGGGTGGCTCCGCCCTGGGCTTCACCGATTCGATGAAGTCGGACATCGACACCATGGCCGAGATACTGCCCAAGGCCAACGCGGCCGGTATGCGACTGGTGCTCGGCGACGACTACGGGGCGATCTTCTTTCCCCACGGGGCCTACGCCGAGGAGCTGGCGTACTACGTCGAAGAGATCGGCATCCCGCCCCTGGACGTCATCAGGTGGGCCACCAAGCACGGTGCAGAGCTGATGGGCCGGGGCCATGAGCTCGGCACCGTGAGTGCGGGCAAGCTGGCCGACCTGTTGGTGGTGAACGGCGACCCCGTCGACGACATCACGGTCCTCCAGGACCGGGACAACCTGTGGGCCATCGTGAAGGGCGGTCGGTTCGTGAAGGACAACCTCCCCGACAACCGTCCGGAATGAGGGCTGCCCTTCGGCACGGGTAGGGCTGACCCCCGGCATGGGCGCCAGCCCTACCGGAGATGGGGGCGGTTCACCCTGACCAATTGACCGTCTCCCCACCTAACCTTGGATGTCAGGGCCGAGGGAGCAGTGGTGGCGATGGCAGGGCGACGACGAGGCAGGCCCGAAGTCAGGACCGGAGCCGGGGCCAGTGCCGGTCAGGAACAGAAGTACCGGCCCGCGTCCTCCGATGGTCGGCTCGCCCGTAGCGTCCACACCAAGAACCAACTCGTCGGCGCAGCAACCGAGCTCATCGGCGACGGGTCCACCGACGTGACGCCCGAGCGGGTGGCCAACCGGGCCGGCAAGTCGGTGAGCACGTTCTACAACCACTTCGCCAACCTCGACCGGCTGCTGGTGGAGGTGGTCAGGTTCCAGGCCGAGCAGTACCGGTCCTCGGTCACACCCCTTCCGCCCAAGGGCCCGATCGGCCCGCGGATCAAGGCCACCTCCCACCAGCGTCGTGAGTACTTCGAGGTGGTGGGCCCGGTACTCCGGTTGGCCAACGCCCGAATCCAGGGCTCCTCCGACTTCGCCACACTCCTCGTCCAGCACCGGCGCCTGTCGCGTCGATTGCTGACCTTCACCTTCGGCCCAGAGCTCACCGCAGCAGGACGGGACAGCCGGACCCTGCTGGACGTGATGGAGGCCAACATGGGCTGGCAGAACTGGAACACCCTGCGCTTCGATGACCGCCATACCGCCTCCAACGCCGAGCGGCTGATGGTTCTCGCCGTCACCTCCATCCTCAGCAACTCGTGGCCTGCGCCGGTACCGCCGTGAGTCGACGGTCCGGATCACTGTGGATCAGGGCGGATCCGACCAAGGGGTGTAATTGAACCGGTTGAGTACCGGGCCATCGGTGCCCCAGGCCAGCCTGGTCACCGAGGCCGTGGCCAGGTAGAGGCGCCAAGCGCCACCGTCGCCGAGGCCCAGGGCCCAACAGGTGGCCGCTTTGATCGGGGACACATGGCTCACCACCACCACCGGCCCGGAGCCTCGGGCTCCTTCCCCATCGACGGCAAACAGCTCCTCGCACGCCGATCGAACCCGGGCTCCGGCTTCGGTGAGCGTCTCCCCGCCCGGGGGCCGGTAGTCCGGGTCGCTCCTCCACCGCGTCCACACCTCCGCCGGCACTGATCCAAGCGGACGCCCATCGAACTCGCCGTAGTCCACTTCGACCCACCGTTCGTCGATCTCGACCGGCAACCCGGTGCCCAAGGCCTCGGCGGTGTCCCGGGCCCGGGACAACGGGCTGGAGATCAGCCGGGTGGCACCGGCCACCGAAGGCCCCAAGGTGCCCGCCTGGGCCAATCCCCGCTCGGTCAGGGGGGCGTCCATCCGACCCAGGAGGAGGCCGTCGGCGTTGCCGGTCGACTCGCCGTGGCGGACCAGGATCAACACGGGCGAGAGTCCGGCATCAGCGTGATCCCTGCAACGAGCACCGTCTCAGCCACGAGCACGTACTCCGTGGACCAGGACCCGGTGGACCAGGACCCAGTGGAGCAGGGTGCAGTGGACCAGGACTCTGGCGAACAGGACTCAGTGGACAAGGATGCGGTCACACTGGGTACAGGTGGCGAACTCCTCGGCCGGCAGCCGCCGAATGCGCTCGATCTCGATGGAGGACAGCGTGAGATGGCAGCCGTCGCACCTGTTCCCCACCACCCGGGCCGCCCCCACCCCGCCCAGCCGCGAGCGCAAGAGCTCGTACCGTTCGGCCAGGTCCTCGGGAAGTCCGCGGGCCCGTTCGGCCCGTTCGGCCTCCTCGGCGGTGATGGACACGGCGATGTCCTTCTCGGCCAGGGCAATGGCGGCGGTGAGCCTCTCGGCCTCAGCCTCCAAGGTGGCCACCTCGGCTCGAAGCCCGGCCAGCTCGGTGTCCAGCGGATCCTCCTCCTCCAAGAGGACGATCTCTTCCTCCTCCAGCGCGGACTGCCGTTCGGCCAGCTGGTGGACCTCGTGGTCCATGGCCTGGAGTTCACGGGAGGCCGACACCTCCCCGGAGAGCATCCGGACCTCGATCTCGTGACGGCGTTTGGCGGTCGCGGCGATCTGGTCCTCGAGCTTGCCCTGCCGGCCGGCCAGATCGTCCACCCGTGCCCCCACCTCGGACATGGCGGCGGCCAGGGTCTGGCGGCGCCGGTTGACCTCGGCCAGCTCGGACCGCTCCGGCAGGGTTTCGATCCGGTGGCGGAGCTGATCCAGGGTGGTGTCGTGCTCCTGCACGTCCATCAGGGTGTCGAACGGCTCGGCCATGGCGTCTCCTCTCACTCTCCCCGGTGTTACTGGCCCTCTTCGATCCCATTCCCGCCGGTGGGGTCGGCCGCCCCGGATACTGCCTCCAGCCCCCGCGGGCCCTCCCCCGGGCCGCCCTCCACTCCGTCAGGCTGGAGCCGGCGAGCCGACATCAGGGCGCCCACCAGAGCCTCGTCGGCCACGGCCCTGGCTTCGTCCCAACTGAACCATGCCACGTCCTGGCTCTCGTCGGGACCCGGATGCGGATCCTCGTCCGGGGCCTCGACCAGATAACGCAGGTCGAGGTGGACATGTTCCTGAGCCGCCCGGTGCACGTCCACGTGCACCAGCACCGGACCGCCGGACGGATGGGCCACTGCCAGTCCGGTCTCCTCCCGGCATTCGCGGACGACCGCCTCCTCTGGCGTCTCGCCCGGATCGAGATGCCCGCCGGGCTGCATCCATCGCCGCAGGCGCCGGTGGCGGTGCAGGACCACCCCCCGCCGGCCCACCACCACCCCCGAGGCGGTGACATGGGTCAGGTCGGCCATCCGATCGAAGGGTCGTTCCAGCCGATCCAACTCGGAGAGCATGATCTCGACCGACAGCGCCTCCCTGGGATCGCCGGCCCGGTAGTGCCTCAACTGACCCCGTAAGCGGTCTCGCTGCTGGTCCTGCTGCTGGTCCGGCCATTGGCCCCGGATCTGGTCCAGTGGGCGGCCGGCGTCCACCGGATCGGACTCCGGAGAGACACGGGTGAGACCGGCCACCCGGTCTCCGGGCGGCGGATCGGTGGTACTCAAGACCGGGCTGCCCACACCCGGGCCAGGGGGTCGGGGCCGGCTACGACCGGCTCAGGCCGACTTGCGGCGCTGGCGGTGGATCCGACGGCGCTCCCGCTCCGTGGTCCCGCCCCAGACACCCTCGCGCTCGCGATTGCCCAGGGCGTGCTCCAGGCACGACTCTCGTACTGCGCACAGGTCGCAGATAGCCTTGGCCTCATCCGCCTCCTCATCGGAGACGGGATAGAACACATCTGGGTCGATGCCCCGGCAGGCAGCGTGCTTGCGCCAGGTGGCACTCATGGAAACGTCACTTCCTAATAACTGTTGGGATCACTGGTCGAACCGCACGGCAAGCTTCGGTGACCAGGGAGAATGGCGGCCTACCGGCAAAACTGGCGGAACAGCCAGTATGGCTCACCCAGGGTGGTGATGTCCACATCCGGACCGCACTTCCTGGGGTTTTGGCTGTCCAGCCCATCCTCGGGCCGGCCAGGCCCGGTACCCCCGTTAGGATCGGCCGGCGCTTCCGCCCACCTACGCCCGTATTCCGCCCCAGCCCGAGGAGCCCGCCATGCCGTCAGAACCCCTTCACGACAAGACCATCGTAGTCACCGGTGTCACCGGCCAGGTGGCCGAGCCGGTGGCCATGGCCCTGGCCCAGCAGAACCAGGTGGTGGGGGCGGCCCGGTTCAAGGACGAAACCGCCCGTCAGCGCCTCGAGGCCGCCGGCATCCGCTGTGTGCCCATCGACCTGGCCACCGGGGACGTAGGTGGGCTGCCGGCCGACGCCGACTACGTGATCAACTTCGCGGTGTCCAAGACCAACGACTGGGACCGCGACCTCCAGGCCAACAGCGGCGGCCTGGCCTGGCTGATGGAGCACCACCGGAACGCCCAGGCGTTCGTCCACTGTTCGACCACCGGGGTCTACAAGCCCCTCGGCCATCACGTCTTCGCCGAGGAGGACGAACTCGGCGATAACCACGGAGTGTGGCCGTTCCTGCGGACGTACAGCATCTGCAAGATCGCGGCCGAGGCCACCGCCAAGTGGGCCGCCATCCGCTTCGACCTGCCCACCACGGTGGCCCGGCTCTCGGTGCCCTACGGCGATCGGGGTGGTTGGCCGGCCATCCACCTCGAGATGATGCTCAACGGGAACGAGATCCCCGTCCACATCGACGCCCCCAGCGTCTACCACCCGCTCCACGAGGACGACATCATCGCCATGATCCCAGGGCTGGTGGGGGCGGCCACCACGCCGGCAACCACCGTCAACTGGGGCGGCGACCAGGCCGTGAGCATCGAGGAGTGGTGCGGGTTCCTCTCGGAGCTGACGGGGACCCCGGTGGCGTTCGCCCCGACCCCGGACACCATCGACAGTGTCCAGATCGATCTGACCCGCATGCACCAGCTGGTGGGCACCACGACCGTGCACTGGCAGGACGGGATGCGCCGGATGGTGGCGGCCCGCCACCCCGAGCTGCTCTCAGACTGAGAGCCTCAGGCCGACACGCCGGGCATGCAGTAGACGCTCCCGACCGACCACGCCTTGCTGGCGGTGTCCGGGTTCACGACCACTTTGGCCCCGCCCTCGAACACCGCGGTCAACTCGCCATCGACGGTCGTCCACAGCCAGCGCATGGTCCCGGGATAGAGCCCGAGGATGGGGCCCAGGGCCTCCCAGCGGTGCGGATCGAGATGGTGGACCTGGCCGTCGATCTCGAGGGTGAAGGGAATGCCGATCACCATCTCGGTGTCGCCGAACTGCAGCCGCGACTGATCATCGATGCGGATGAAGCTGAGCGCCGGATCGTCGAGGACAAACTCTTTCCCGCCGTCGGGCAGCTCTCGGATCTGGAGGCCGTCTGCCACGAGACCATGATCGCACTTCGCTGCCGACGGCGCACATTTGGAGCGGCAGCCCTGTCGGGTGGCGGATTCCGGCCCGGCCCGACCGCGCTCGGACGGCGACTCGGCCCGCCGACTCCCCCTCAGGCCCCCGACCCGGGCGTCGGGCCCGGCCCGTCGACCGGCCATATGAGCTCGACCAGTTGGGCCACCAGCTTCGCCACTTCGACGGCAGTGGCCCGATACCGGGCCAGGCTCCGGCCGTAGGGATCGGCCACGTCATCGGTGGAGGAGCGGTGGGCCAGCGACGTCCTCGAGCGATCTCCATGGACCGAGTCGATCCATGACCGCACGCCCTGATCCGGCCGACGGGGACCAACGTCGACCCCCCCGGCGGACCAGCTCCTTCAGGGTGAAGGCCTTGGGCCAGCACGGTGGGTCGAGGAGCACCGCCTCTTGCACATGGCGCCGGGCCAGGCCGACAATCAGGTCGGAGCGGGCCAGCATGGGCTCGGTGAGCTGGCGGCTCCTGTGGCCCCGGAGGTCGATCCCGTACGGTGCCATCACTTCGAGCACCTCCTCGGGGACCTCACGACCGGGGGTGACATCGCCGGGGACGCCTGCAGAGGAGGCCTCCACCGAATCGGTGAGACCCTGGATCTGTGCGGTGAAGAGGGCGGAGGCCATCGGCGACCGACAGATATTTGCGGTACAGACAAAGAGGAACTCGACCAGCGGATTGTACCCACCCCAAAGCCGTGCCCCACCTCGGAGGTGCAGGGCCGGGTCGCCGGCATCGCTCAGGGATGGTCCCGACGGACTACCCCGGCCACTCGGGGACCGTTCCGGAACGGCACCAGTTGGGCGAGAGATCGCTCCGGCGCCGACATCGCCATCTGGCCCGACCCCGGCGCATACGCTCAGAAGCCACGGGCTGAGGACCGGCCGGGTCCCCCTCCCGACGACACCGTCCCTCCCCGACCACCATCCCCGACCCGCCATCCGCAGGTTCGACACCCACAGGAGATCGACGTGCCGCCCGACCCGGACCAACCAGGCACCGACCCCCAGATTGCGGGGGGACCACCCGATCCTCCCGGAGCAGGGGGCACCGGGTCCGTGTCCCTGGGCTCCGTGGCCCTGGTCCACGACTACCTGACCCAGCGGGGCGGGGCCGAGCGGGTGGTGCTGGCCCTGGCCACCGAGTACCCGGCGGCTCCCATCCACACCTCCTTGTACGACCCGGACGGGACCTTCCCGGAGTTCGCCAGGCTCGACGTCCGGACCATGGCGCTCGACCGGGTGGCCCTCCTCCGGCACCACCACCGGCTGGCCCTGCCGTTGCTGGCGCCGGCGTTCTCTCGGCTCCAGGTGGACGCCGGGGTGGTCATCTGCTCGTCCAGCGGTTGGGCCCACGGGGCCAAGGTCCACGGTCGCAAGGTGGTCTACTGCCACACGCCGGCTCGTTGGCTCTACCAGTCCGACCGGTACCTGGACGGACAGTCCAGAGCTTCGGCCGCGGCACTGTCTCTGATGGCGCCGCCGTTGCGGGCCTGGGACCGGCGGGCCGCCGCCTCAGCCGACAGATACCTGGTGAACTCCACCGCGGTGCAACGGCGGGTCTCCGAGCTGTACGGGATCGACGCCGAAGTGGTCCCCCCTCCGGTCGACGTCGATCCGACTGGGGTCCAAGAGCCCGTCGCCGGGCTGGATCCTGGCTTCGTCCTGTGCGTCTCGCGACTGCTGGCCTACAAGAACGTGGAAGCGGTCACCGCGGCGTTCAGAGAACTGCCCGGCCAGCGTCTGGTGGTGGTGGGCAGTGGACCGCTGGCCGACCAGATCGCCGCCACCCGTCCGCCCAACGTGACCGTGCTCGGCCGGGTCACCGACGCCAACCTGCGTTGGCTGTACGCCTCGTCCTCCGGGCTGGTGGCGGCGTCCTACGAGGACTTCGGGCTGACTCCGGTGGAGGCGGCATCATTCGGGCGGCCCACGGCGGCGCTCCGGTGGGGCGGATTCCTGGACACCATCGTGGAAGGCAACACCGGAGTGTTCTTCGACGAGCCCCAGCCCCGGCTCATCGCCCGGGCCGTCGAGCAGATGTCGGGCGATCCCCTGGTCCGAGTCGGCCCTCAGCGCTCACGCCCAGCGGTTCTCCCCGGCCCGCTTCGCCCAGCGGATACAGGCCGTGGTGGCCGAGGAGCTGGCCAGCTCCTGAACCGGTCGGGGGGAGTCGCCGAGCGCTCAGGGGCACCGAGCGGCTCAACTGCTCAGGAAGCGCCGCGCCCGCGGAAGATGGTGCTCGGGGTCTGCCAGAGGATCTGCATGTCCCACCAGAACGACCACGAGGCCACATAGAGATAGTCGAGCCGGCACAGCTCCAGGTGGGACAGCTCGTTGCGCCCGGACACCTGCCACAAGCCGGTCATGCCGGGCCGGGCCTCGAACCGCTTGCGGGCCCATCCTTCGATCTCCATGGCCTCGGAGACCACGAACGGCCGCGGCCCCACAAGGGACATGTCGCCCTTCCACACATTGATCAGCTGCGGGAACTCGTCCAGGCTGGTCCGCCGCAGGAACCGGCCCACCCGGGTGACCCGGGGATCGTTCTGGACCTTGAACAGCGGGCCGTCCACTTCGTTGAGATGGTCGAGTTCGTGACGACGGGACTCGGCGTCCCGGAACATGGTGCGGAACTTCATCATCGAGAACGGTTGCTCGTTGCGTCCCGTCCGCACCTGGCGGAAGAAGACCGGCCCGGCGCTGGTGGCCTTGATGGTGGCCGCCACCACCATCAGGAACGGCGTCGCCACCAAGAGGACGATCGACGACACCACGATGTCGAACGACCGCTTCATGAAACGCGACCCCAGGCTCAGGGATGCCGGAGCGATGTCCAGCATGGGCAGCCCCGACAGATCCTCCACATGGGAGCGACTGGTCATGAGCTCGTAGTAGCGGGGGACGATGGACACCCCGACCTGGCCGGCCAGTCCCTTGAGCATCTCGGTGGTGCGTTCGGGATGGGTCCGGGAGAAGCACACCACCACCCGGGCCACAGAGTGCTCCCGGCACAGATCGGGCAGGTCCTGAAGATCACCGAGCACGTCGTTGCGCCCGAGCGGATTGTCATCCACGAACCCGACGAAGTTGACACTGGCGTGGGCCCGCAGGTGGCTGGCCACGGTCTGGGCCAGCTTGCCGGTGCCCACCACGATGACCGGCACCGAGCCCACCGAAGCCCGGCCGAACAGTCCGAAGGCCAGCACCCGGGCCAACGGGACCACGATCACGGCCACCAGGCACATGGCCACGATCTTGCCGACGGTGAGTGCCTGCAGATCCGAGTTCTTCCGCAAGGCGTAGGCGATGATGGCGTAGAGGAAGCCGCTGATCATCAGGGCGTGCACGATGTTGCGCAGGTCCGAGAAGACACTCATGGAGATGCGCCGGGTGACCCCCCGGTACAGGCCGTAGAGGGCGAACACCGCCATGAACATCGGGATGACCGCCAGATCGAAGAGGAAGACTGCCAGGCTGTGGCTGGCCCCGCTGGCCGGATTGCTCGAGACCGCCGACACCAGCAGTGGACCGCAGAAGGCTGCCACGGCCAGTCCGAACACATCGGCTGCCACCAGACGACGCAGGCCGTGCCGGCGGACCCGGGTCAGCCCCGCAGCTTGGTCGGCGACGGCGTGAGGGGGAACGAAGGCGCGCTCCGGGGCGGCCAGGGTCTCCTCGAGGACCGTTTGAATCTTCGACTCCAGTATCGCCATCCCAGCAGGCCTGCCCTTTCCTGCGCTGGTAAGCCACTGCCCCTCGTCTGCGACGTCTGAGAGATCAGTCACCACAACGACATCCGCCAAGTCCACCCATGGTAAACCCCGGGTGACAACCCACACAATAGAAATTTCCCCGGGTCACAGGCCCGGGTGCCTGGGTCGCTCCCCGGCCAGGATTGTTCAGTCGAGGACGCTCAGCCATCTCGTGCGAATCGTACCTCCAAATGCCCTCGGATCCGGGACGCTTGGAGGGTCCAATTCGACCGCCCCGAACCACGATCGGGCGGGACGAAAGCCAGGCGAGGCGGCGGAGGCGCAGGGAGCGTCGCGACAGGTCCATGGCGGCAGGGCTCATACCGAAGTATCGGCTCAGAGACATCCAGCCTGAAGGCCCATTTCGGGCCTGAGCGACCCTGAATCCGGGTGGGTTGGACCAGTCTCCGGCCCCGTCTGGGCCCGGGGTCAGAACGGGGTCAGACCCGATGTCAGACCGTGACACAGCAAGCCTTCTCAGTGGGCCGATGGCTCCCTGGCCTGGCCCTGACGCTCGGGAGGCCCCGGGTCGGCCCGGCGTGGCCGGCGGCCGGTGCGGCCCAGGGGTGCCGGATGGGCCAGCCGGCCCGTCGGGTCAGTTCTTGGTCGCGCCGATGGTCCTCTCGACCCCCGGGTCGTCCAGTGAGAAGAGAGTCAGTGGCAACTCTGTTGGTGGCGCCGCGGCCAAGGGAACCTCGGCCAAGGCGTTGCCGGACGCTCTCAACCCCCGGTGACCTCGAGCACTCCCGCCCGGATCGCCGCGATCGATTCGAAGGTGGACTTCTTCAACATGGTCTCGGGGAACTCGAAGTCGAAGGCCTCCTCCAGGGCCAGCATCACATTGACGCTGGCGTGCGAGGTCATGCCGGCATCGAACAGATCGGTGTTCTCGTCGATCGACGTCGGATCCATCGCCAGCCGGCCGTGCTCGGCCAGGACGAGTCGGATGGTCTCTTCCATGGTCATTCCTCTCTTCGGTCCTTCGTTGTCCTTCGATCCTTCGTCGTTCGTCGATCCGTCGGCAGTGAGGGATCCGGGGATTCCTGGTTCCGGCACACCCCCACCACCAGGGCGGCGGCTATGGGCTCCTCGTGGGTCAGGCTCACCGCCACCTGCTCGATGCCGGCCTCGTCCGCCAGGTCGGCGGCCAGGCCTGAGAGCCGCATCCCCGTCCACCCTCCAGGTTCGCTGCGAACCTCGATGTCCCGCCACGCCGGCCGGGCACCCACCGGCCTCAGAATCTTGACCATGGCCTCCTTGGCCGCGAAGCGGGCGGCCAGGCGTTGGAGGTACGAGGCGGTCCCCGTGGAATCATCCGCTCGGCAGTAGACGACCTCGTGGTCGGTGAAGATCCGATCCACGTACCGCTGCCCGAACCGCTCGACCGAGCCGGCCACGTCCTCCACCACGACCAGGTCGATGCCGACCCGCAGCGACGACGACGGCTCCCAGGGACCGTGCCCGTCCGAGTACCACGACAGGGCCTCCGAGAGCCCGCCTGGGACCCCATGGAGCCCGGGGATCGACTTCGAGACGGCGGGCGACAGCTGGCTCATCGGAGGGACTCCTCTTGGACCGCGACCTCGGCCGTGGGAGTCTTGACTGCGGCAGCCGAAGTTTTGGCGGTGTTGGCTGCGGCGGTCTTGGCGGCGGCGGTCTTGGCTGGTGAGTGGGCGACCCCGTCCCCTGCCACCGATGCGTACACCTGGCGGTAGCGGTCAGCGATCGACGCCCACCCGAACTCCTGTACCCGGACCTGGCCGGCCCGCCCGATCTGCTCCCGGCGCTCGGTGTCCAGCAACAGGCTTTCGAGTGCGGCAGCAAAGCCGGCGGTGTCGAACGGGTCGACCAACAGCCCGTCGCGGCCATCGCGGACGAACTCGGGGGGCCCTCCCCTGCTGGTGGCGACTACGGGCGTCCCGGCTCGCCACGCTTCGAGGATGACAATTCCGAACGGCTCGAGCCGGCTGGGCATCACGAACACGGACGCACCAGCCATCGCCTCGGCCACCTGCTGGCGAGAGAGCCGGCCCACGAAGTGGACCTGATCGGCGACACCCAGTACCGACGCCTGGTGGCGAAGGCCGGCCAGCGCCGCACCCTGCCCGCCGATGACCAGGTCCGCGGTCCGCTGCCCGGGTTCGATGGCGGCATAGGCCCCCAGCAGCAGGTCGAAGCCCTTCTTCTCCACCACCCGACCGAGTGCCAGCACATAGGGATGGCCGGGCTGCCGGCCGGGGACGACGAACGGGGTGGGCTCGTGATCCGGGCCGGCATCCCGAGGAGCGGGGTCCCCGTGCAGATCGGCCCCGTGTAGATCGGCCCCGTGCAGATCGACCCCGTTGGGGATCACCCGTCCACGAGCGGGCTCCAGTCCGAAGCGATCCTCGGCGTCAGCCAGGGTGAAGGCCGAACAGCCGGTCACGGCGGCGGCACCCCTCAGGGAGGAACGGAGGGACGAACGCAGGACCCGGGAGATGTCGAAGATGTCGGTGTCGTCCATCAGCGTCTCACCCTGCAAGGTGATGACCAAGGGAAGGCGGCTGAGGCGGGAAAGGGCGTGGGCGTAGGCCCCGTTGGGCCCGTAGCACTGCACGTGGAGCACATCGGGGCGGAAGGCCGCCACGGCGTGCCGCAAGGAGAACAGGGTGCGGGTGCCGGTGATGGCCGATCGGCGGATGGCGGCCAGGTTGGTGGCGGGCAACGGCATGGGCAGGCGTCGGACCACCAGGCCGTCGAGGACCTCCACCGTCTCCGGGTGGGCGTCGTCGGGATGGGGGGTCCATACCTCGACCTGATCCCCGGCTTCAACCAGCGCCAGGGCCAGGTGCCGGGTCAGTTCCTCCACCCCTCCGAGTGAAGGGGGGTAGGAGCTGGGGAGAAGGGCGATGCGGGTCATGATGGTTGAGCCGCCACGTGCGCTGGGAGACCCGGCGTGGGGGCCGTCATGACCGACGGTAACAGCACGGGTCGAAGCGATCGGAACATGACCGGAGGCTCAGGAGATGGTCGGGTTGAGCCAGGGCTCAACTGCGGCCAGCGTGGCGCCGCTCGGTTCGGGGGCGATGGTGCTCCACTGGCCCACTCCGGGCGACCAGTAGTTGGAGAAGGCCGCGGCGTACCAGCCGGACAGGAAGCCCTGCTCCGCGCAGTCGCAGTTGGGGGCCCAGCTGGCCGGGTGGATGCCCAGGATGTTCTCGATCTGGGTCTGGCCGCCCTGAGGCTCGACCGCGGCGGCATCGACCTCGTGGCCGATCTCGAAGGCGATGATCCCGGCCAGTTGGTCGATGGTCTCACCGGGATAGATGTAGAGGTCCGAGGTGCCTCCCGGGCTGCCCCAGGTGAAGGTGGTGTTCCCGTAGAACCCGGGCGACGGGGCGTCGGCGATGGGGAAGAACTGGATCGAGTACCCCGGGATGCTCTGCCACGGGTAGCGCACCAGGGTGAGGGCCTCGGCCCCCATCTGGTCCGGGGTGAGGGCCACGGCGGGGGTGGCCACCGGCGCGGCGGGCGGGGTGGTGACCGGGGTGGTGGCAGCCGTCGGGGCCGGGGTCGCCGCCGCGGCCGGCACGGTGCTCGTGGGGGCCGGGGTCGGGGTGGTCGGAGCGGGGGTGGCCACCTTGGGCTTGGGGGCCAGCTCCCTGGCCCGGGCCTGCGCCGCGGCCGCGGCCTCAGCCGGAGTGACAGCCGGACGCGTACGGGCCTGGGGGTCGGTCCGGGCGGTGGCGGCAACGGGCGAGGCCGCCGGGGTGGCCCCTCCGGCCGTCACCATCAGCAGCGACGCGGTGACCAGTGCGGCCACCACCGCTACCACCAGAATCTCGAAACGGAGGACGGAGCGTCGCTGGCCGAAGGTGGCCCGGGCCAACCTGGCCCGCAGGCCGGTGGCCCGTCGGTCGGGCCCGATGTAGCCGGGTGACAGCACCAGGTCGGGGGTTTCCAGCTCCTCCCGGAAGGCCGACTCCAAGTGCTCGTCAGCTTGGGGAAGATCCTGCGGCTTACCTTCGAAGAGCAGTGCATCCAAGGTCGACGGCGAGGAGTCGACGACCCGGGCGGAGGAACCGTTCTCCGTCAACGTTGAGTCCATGCGGACAGATCGGCAGATTTCCGGTCAAGCTGAAGTCCGCTTCGGCCGGTCCGCCGAAGGTCGGGGCGGCGTCCGGGGGGCCGTTCGATGGGGCAGCAGTGGCCCTGGGCTGGCTGTTCGTCGGGCCGGGGTGGGGCCGGGTCGGGCCGCCGTGGGGCCAGGGTGGTAGGCCGGACTGGCGATTTTGAGGTCGGGCGCCGGCGGTGCCCGGGTTCTGTACGGGTTCGGTCAGGTCCGGACTCGGGCGGCCCGGGCCAGTCTCCGTTGCCGGGACAGGGCGGCCCGGTGCTCGGCACGGCGGGCTCGCCGGGCCTGGGCGCTCCGGGCGCGACTGGCCCGGCGGAGAGCGGCGGCGGCCTGCTTGGCCCGACGCTGGGTTGCCACTTCGGCCCTGCTGGCCTGGCGGGCGATCCGACGGCGCTGTGACGCGGCCTGACGTTGCTCCGAAGCCGCCCGACGGTTCTGCGCCAGGGTGGCAAAGCCGGGTGAGGCCGAGGCCTTGGCCTGGGATGATGCCGTCGGGCGGGGCGACGTTCCGACCGCGGCGGCGTGGGATGTCATCAGGGTGAGGGGGATGACGACCGCCATGGTGATGACCATGATCACCAGCACCTCGAGGGCCCGGAACGATCGTCCGGTCGCAGGTCGATCGGGGTGGTGCCGGACTGTGGCCCGGCGGTCCGGGCCGATGTAGTCCGGGGTGATGATGAGCGGGTAGACGTCCAGATCGGACAGGAGCTCACGGGGGACATGGACCTCGGACGGCTCAAAGGTGGTGCCCGGAGGCCCAGCCAGAAGCCCGTAGGCCGTTACCGGTTCAGGAAGCACCTCTACTTCGTTTCGGCGCACACCCCTCAGAGCCGAGTCCACGCTCTCCCATCGGCATCTTGGCGGCGGAGCTGAAGTAGCGGGGCTGGATCAGACCCCGACGCCCAGGGTTCGGTACACGTCGGCGGTGGCCCCGGCGGTTCGGGCCCAGCTGAGGGCCTGCACCCGCTCACGGCCCCGTTGAGCCAGCTCGGCGCGCCTGGATCCGTCCGCCACCAGAGCCCGGAGGGTGGCGGTCAGGCCGTCCACGTCTCCGGGCCGGAACGTCTCGGCTCCGTCCCCCGCGATCTCCACGACGGCCGGCACCGGCGTGCTCACAACCGGGGCCCCGCAGGCCATGGCCTCCACGGGCGGCAGCCCGAAGCCCTCGTACAGCGAGGCGTACCCCACGAGGGTGGCGGCCCCGTAGAGGGCGGGTAGATCGTCCAGCGGAACGTGGCCGATCTCCAGGGTGCCCTCCGGCGGGCTGTGCCCCCACAGCCGGTGGCCGGTGAGCACCAGGGGGATCGACACCCGCCGGCACGCTTCGGCCAGGGTGGCGATGTCCTTGCGCGGTTCAATGTTGCCGACGTGGAGGACGAACTGATCGGGAAGCCGATACTGGGCCCGCACCCGGTCCCGCTCGGCCTCAGTCGGGGGCACCATGCCCGGGCTCGGGGCCTCGTGCACCACGATGGCGTCGAGGCCCAACCGGTCCTTGATGCGCTCGGCGGTGAAGGACGAGACGGCGATGATGGCGTCTGCCCGTCGCAGGTTGTGCCGGAGGAGGAACCGCTCCCCGGCGACCCGGTGGCGCGGGAAGGCCCAGGGGGTGTCGAAGATGGTGAGATCGTGGACCGTCGACACCGTGGGGCCGGGATGTCGAACTGGTAGATCGACGTCCAGGCCGTGGGTCAGATCGGCTGGGCCGAAGCCGATGGCCCCGGTCAAGGCCCGACGGACGCCACCGGCATCTCCCTTCAGCAGCGGGGTGATCCCCGGGGGCAGCTCCGAGGCTCCCGATGGTCGGACGGCCGCCACCAACTCCGCCTCGACCTGGGTGACCATGGCCGCCAGCAGTTCACGGATGTAGGTGCTCACGCCCCCGCCGCGTGAGTCGAGGGGCAGGGCGTTGAACACCACCCGCGGCAACGGCCGGGTCATCGTGGGTTCCGCGGGACACTCGGGGGAGCGACACGCCAGGGCGCGGCGCTCAATGGGCCGGGAGGACCTGGGCCAGGGAGTGCTTGGCCCGGACCGCAGCCGCCCCCATGGCCTGCAGCGTTCCGCGGGCGGCCGAGCCCAAGGAGCCGGAGGAGCCCGAGGAACCCGAGGAGCCCCAGCCCGAGGAACCCGAGGAGCCCCAGCCCGAGGAGCCCCAGCCCGAGGCACCCCAGCCCGAAGAGCCCACAGTCCCCGCCATCGGGTGGGTGGCCGCCGGGTCCAGGTCCCTCGGGGCGGCGCGCGTCCGTCGCATCCGGTCCATGTCGGCCATGCCCAGTGAGATCCCGGCGATGATGAACGGCGCAATCGACGAGGCCCCGATCCAGAAGATGTCGAACAGCCCGTCGACGTAGTGGAAGACCAGGATGACCAGACCCAACGTGCCCAGGGCGTAGGGCAGCCGGAACATGGTCCGCACGGTCACCCACACCAGGAACAGGAAGGCCAACGATCCGATGATGCCGGAAGAGGCCAGGTTGTCGACGAGGACGTTGGGCGGAGCGGTCACCGTGATGAACTGGGGGAGGTTGTAGAAGCGCATCCCCTCACCCAGAATGGGGCTCAGGTGCCAGACCTGGATGGCGGCGGAGATCTGGTCGACCCGGGCGGTGACCGAGTTGAACTGCGGGTTGTTCCGGGCGGCGATGGAAAAGCTGAAATACAGGGCGATGGTCACGGGGAAGGCGGCCAGGATCACCATCCTGGACCGGGCCCGCAGCTCCGGGTTCAAGAAGGCGGCCAACGCCAGGGCCAGGATGAGCAGGATGATCGACTGGCGGCTCTGCGATGCCAGCAGCCCGCCGATGCACAGGTACTTGTTGATCCGGGCCTCGGTCCGACCGATGCCGGTCCAGACCGGGTTGATCTGCGTGATCACCACTGCCACCCACATGATGGCCCCGATGCCGTTCTTCTGGTACACCCCCCACTGGGCCGGTTGCAGGTGGCTGGTCACGGCGTGCTCCATGGCGATGAGGGCCAGCAGCGACGAACCGGCTAGAAAGAGGCGCAGCGCCTGTTTGGTCCGGCCGTTGGTGGCGATCACCCACCCGACCAGCACACTGCCGCCGATGTACGACCACCGGTGGAACCACTCGACGATGTCGTCGCGGAAGGGGTGGGCCACCACCACCAGGATCAGGATGGCCTGGAACCAGACGATGCCCCGCATGAACTGGCGCAGATAGGGCGCCTCCTTCCAGCGGATGTGGAAGAGGGAGACCACCGCACCGACGAATACCAGGAGATCGGCGGCACTGAGATTGGTGGACGCCCCTCCGACCCGCTGGATGAGCAGGGAACCGGGCAGAGCGATGACCACCAAGAGGAGTGGGTCTGCGATGAAGATCCCGAACACCAGGACCAACCCGGCCAGCGCCAAGCCGATCTTTCGGTTTCCGACGGCGGCGATGGCCACACCGGCGGCCACCACCACGGTGGCCAGCCAGGCCATGACCGGGCGGGCCAGCCGCCTGGCCCCGCCGGCTCCCCGGAGATCTCGGACCGCCCGGTCCCAGGTCGCACTGTTGATGCGGCTCATCGTGTCAGCACGCTCTCGCTCATCGGTCCTCAGAGGTATCCATGCCTGCCGCACCCGTAGCGTAGCCGCCGTGCCCGCAGAATCACTGGTTGCTGACATTGCATCTCAAGAAGGTCGGGAAGGGTGTCGACGCTATGGAGGAGCCCCGGCTCGCGGGGGTCCGCCGTCTGCCCGGGGTGCGGGGTCACCGTGCTCATCTGCTTGGCACGAAGGAACAGGGATGGCTACACAGAACCCCGTCGACAACTTGGCATCCCCGGTCGACCGGAGCTCTGAGGCCGTGCCCGCCGACGCCCAGCCACCGGACCCGGCCCCGTCCGATGCCGCCCGGCCCGAGGCCGCTCGGCGGCCGGAAGTGGGGTCGGCGCAACCGGGGCCGCCCGCCGGCATGGTGGCCGAGGCCACCTCGCTGGTGGTCTGCTCCCTCGAGTCGTGGACCGAGGTCAGGCGCAGGATCCGGATCCTGGTGGATGAGCTCGTCGACCTCGACCCCTCGCTCCAGGTCCTGTTCGTGGCCCCATCCGTCGATGTGCTCCACGAGCTGAGGCGGGGCAAGTTCGCCGACGTCATCGGGCCGCGGCGGGGGCCCGTGGAGGCTCGGGGCTGGAGCAGGTACATCCCCGGATCCACGTGCTCCGACCACGCAAATGGCTGCCGCGGGTGGTGGGCCCCTTCGCCGACCGGTCGTTGGAGCGCCAGATCCTCGATGCGGTCAAGCGCGCTCGGGCTACCGCACCCGTTGCTGTGGATCAACGACGCCTCCTATGCGCGGCCTGGCCCTACGCACCGGATGGCCCACCCTCTACGACATCACCGACGACTGGCTGCTGGCCCCCATGGCCCCTCGACAGCGTCAGCGGCTGGAGGACAACGAGCGCTCCTTGATCGAGCACAGCCAGGCGGTGGTGGTGTGCTCGCCCGACCTGGCCCGCACCCGGGGTCAGACCCGATCGGTGGAGCTGATTCCCAACGGTGTGGACCTCGATCTCTTCGGAGCCGTCCGGCCGCGACCGCCCGACCTCCCCCCGGCCCCGGTGGCCCTCTACGTCGGGACCCTGCACACCTGGCGCACCGACGTCGAACTGCTGCTCGACCTGGCCCGGGCCCGGCCCGACGTGCAGGTAGCCCTGGTCGGGCCCAACAGCCTTCCCCACGAGGTCACCGAGCAGTTGGAGAACGTGGCGAACATCCACGTCCTCGGAGCCCGGCCCTACGACCAGATCCCGGCGTACATGCAACACGCGGACATCATCGTCATCCCCCACCTGGTCAACCCGTTCACCGAAAGCCTCGATCCCATCAAGGCGTACGAGTGCCTGGCCGTGGGCCGTCCGACCGTGACCACCCCGGTGGCCGGGTTCCGGGAGTTGGGAGCGCCGATCGTGGTGGCCGACCGGAGCACCTTCGTCTCGGCCGCCTCTTCGGCCCTGGCCCAGGCCGACCCACCCGGAGGGCCTACTCCAGCCGGTCGACGAGACCATTCCGACCTGGCACGACCGGGCCCAGGCCATGGCATCGGTGATGGTCAAGGTCCGAAACGCGGGAGGTTCGCGGTGAGCCCGGGCGCCCGTTCCAAGTGCCGGAGAAGTGGTCCGGCGGTGGCGGGACGGCCTTCAGCGACCAGGGTGCAGCTACCACCCCCCAGGACGCCCTATCCTCAGCTGAGGGGCTATCGGTACCAGAAAGAGAGAAACCACTGACTTTTCCCGATTTCCTCTCCACCCTATGGCGGAAGAAGCTGATCATCGTGATCAGTGTGATCGTGGCTGTCGCGGCGGCGCTGGCCTATACCAAGCTGCACACGCCGGTGTACCAGTCGACGGCGCTGATCCAGACCAACACCCCCACCAGCACCAGCGGCCAGTCGAGCTCTCCGGTAACCCTGCCCGAGCCCACTGAGGCCCTGGGCAGCACCGCCCTCGAGCTGCAGGCGGCGAAGCTGTTGAAGGATCCCGACGCCGCCGCCGTGGCCGCCAGGTCACCGGCACGGTGGACCCCACCACCGGAGCACTGAGCATCACGGCGTCGGACCCCAGCCCCAAGCGGGCCCAGGAGATCGCCGCCGCTTACTCCCAGGCCTACCTGGACTACATCCAGACGTTCGTCAACGCCGCAATCCGCCAAGATCACGACCGATATCGCCGGACTGGAGACCACAGATCGCCGCGAGTCGAGGCCAAACCGGCCACGCTCGCTGAACAGCGCGGAGATCACCGCCTTGCAGGCCACCGATCAGCTCGCTGACCACCGAGCAGCAGCACGATCATCCTCGGGGAGCCCTACGCCACCGTCCAGGTCGCCGCCGGGCTGCCGGGCGCCCCGACCGGGTTGAGCAAGTCCAAGCTGATCCTCATCGGTGCCCTGGCCGGCCTCCTGGTCGGTTGCGGCATCGCCCTGGCCCGGGACCAGTTCGACACCAGGCTCCGCACCACCCCGGACATCGCCTCGGTCACCGAGGCGCCCATCCTGGCCGAACTGCCCGACGACCACGAGGTCCGATCCGGCAAGGTGGCCATCGCCATGCTCCAGGCCCCGCAGTCCCTCATGGCGGAGTCGATCACGAGAGCTGCGCACCAGCCTGCGGGTCATCCTGGACGACACCCCCTTCCCCATCCTGGTGGTGACCAGCCCGGAGCCCGGCGACGGCAAGACCTTCGTCACAGCCAATCTGGCCGCCTCGTGGGCCATGAGCGGAAGCAAGGTCATCGTGGTGTCGGCCGACTTCCGGAGGCCCCGACTGGAGGAGATCTTCGGGCTCGAGGTCACCGGCCAGCCCGGGCTCTCCAATCTCATCAGGGCCAACTGGAAGAACTCGGATCCCGATCACCTCCCGGGCACCATCCGGGGCCGAGGAGCTCCCAGGCCAACCAGCCCGGCGAACGGCGGTCGCCCTCCAGTGACCGCCAGGTGGCCGCTCGGTCCGGGCGCGACACCTCGCCCGTTCCCGACCTCCCGTCCATCTCCTCGCTTCTGGTGGACAGCGGTATCTGGGGCCTCCAGGTGCTCCCGGCCGGCACCCAGTTGGAGAACCCCAGTGAGCTGTTCGGAAGCCCGGGCATGCAGCCGGTCCTGGACCAGATCCAGCTACTGGCCGATGTGGTGCTGCTGGACACGCCGCCGGTGCTGGCCGTGCCGGATACGGCCATCCTCGGGAGCCTGGCCCGTGGGGCGGTGATCGTGGCGTCGGAAGGACACACCGACCGCAGCGATCTCGAGCGGACCATCCGCCGCCTCGAGAACACCCACTGCCGGGTGTTGGGGATCGCCATCAACCGGGTGAAGCGCACCTCGACCGATTCGTATCAGTCCTACGCCTACAAGCAATGACCCCGCACGCACCGGCGTCTGAGCCGGTGCCGGAGGACCGGGTCGTGGATGGAGTGGGCCGGGGTGTGGATGGAGTGCGCCGGGGTGTGGATGGGCCGGACGGGGGTGTCTGGGGATCGGCCGGCCCGAGGGACTTCGGGCGTGGTGACCCCGGGTCCAGTGGCGAAGTCAGCGGACCCGTCGAAGTCGCGGGACGTCGACGTGGTGGTGGTGGCCTACGGCGCGGCCGACCTCCTGGAGCGGTGCCTGGCGCCGCTGGCCGGCCGACTGCCGTTGCTGGTCGTGGACAACTCGTCGGACCCGGCGGTCGAAGCGGTGGCCAAGCGCCACGGCGCCACCTACATCGACCCCGGCCGCAACCTGGGCTTCGGGGCCGGGCGTGAACGCCGGCCTGGCCCGCCGGGCTTACTGCGGGCTCCGACGACGTACTGCTCTTGAATCCTGACGCCTCCATCACCCCCGATGCCATCGCCCGACTGCACCGCCACCTGCTCCCGCCACCGACCTGGCCTGCGTGGCGCCGGCCCAGGTGGACCCGGAGACCGGCGAGGGGCCCGGGTGGCCTGGCCGTTTCCCACGCCGATGCGGGCGTGGCTGGAGGCGCTGGGGCTCGGGCGGCTGGGCGGGCGCACCGACTTCCTGATCGGCTCGGTCCTCCTGCTCAACGCCAAGGCCCTCACCGACGTGGGCCGGTTCGACGAGCGCTTCTTCCTCTACGCCGAGGAGACCGACTGGCAACGGCGGGCCAGCGACCTGGGCTGGGGGTCAGGCTGTGCCCCGACGCCGTGGCCACCCACGTCGGGGCGGGCACCGGCGGCGACCCGGGCCGACCGCGACACCCACTTCCACGCCTCGAACGAGCGGTATCTGCGCAAGCACTACGGGCCCGATCGGGTGGTGGGTCTTCCGCACCGGCGTGCTGACCGGGGCGTCGTCCGCGCCCTGGTCCTCCGAGGAGATCGGGGTCGGGAGGCGGCCACGCGGTTCCGTCTCTACCTCAGAGGTCCGCTCCGGGCCGAGGCCGAGATGGGCGGGGCCTGAGCGGTCGCGGGTCGGATTCCGATCCGGCGTCGGTTCCGGTCCTGGTCGGACGGAGCGAGCGGACCTACCGGAGCCGGCTCACGAAAAGATCACCTGCTCGATCCGGGCCATGACCCGGTCCCGGCGGAAGGCGCTCGACCGAGGTGCCGGCCTCCCGGCCCCAGGCCTCCAGGTCGGCGCCGGCCGCGGTGGACAGCAGGCCGGCAAGCTCGTCCACGTCGTAGGGATCCTCGAGGATCAGGCCGGTACGCCCGTGACGCACCGCCTCGGCGGCACCGGCCAGGCGGCTGGTGATCACCGGCACCCCGCTGGCCAGCGCTTCCACGATCACCAGGCCGAAGGGCTCGTACTGGGTCGGGAGGACCATGAGGTCGGCCGCCGCCAGCTCCCAGCCCACGTCACTGCTCACCCCGTGCCAGTGGACCCGGCCCTCGAGCCCCAGCCGGTGGATGGTCGGCTCGTACGGGCCGAGCCCGGCCTTGCCCACGACATGGAGGGTCATCCGCCGGTCACCGTCGAGGGCCATGGCCGCCAGGGTCTGGCCGAACCCCTTGCGATGGAGCTCGTTGGCCACGAACATCATGGCCAACTGGTCGTCGTCGATCCCGAGCTGCGAGCCGGGCTTCGGCCCGGTCACGAACCCGGCGCTCCGGATTGAACCGCTCGGGATCGAAGGGATTCGGCACCACCGTCGTCAAGCGCCGGGATCGACGCCGTAGAGGCGGGCCACGTCGTCGGCCTCTCGCTGAGAGGTGCAGATGATGCTGCGGGGATGGCCCCGGCGGAAGTACTGCGACTCCATGGCCAACAAGGTGAGATGGCGGGGCATCGGCGAAGCGGACCTGGGCCGGCAGCTCGGACCCGGCCCGCCTGGATGGTCCTGGCGGCGTGGAGCCAGGCCCGGTGGACGCTATGGACCCAGAGCACGTCACCGGGCGGCACCACCGCCCCCATGGACACCGTGGTCTTCGCCCCCAGCGACTGCAGCACCTTTCCGGTCCGGGCCCGACGGCACCCACATCCCCACCGGCCCGGGCTCGGCCGGTCCGGGCACGGTCACCCGCTGAGCCCCGGCGGGCAGTCCCTCGGGGGCGGTGGTGCCCACGAAGGCCGTGTCGTGCCTCGGGGCCAGGTACTCCAGTAGGTCCCAGGTGAGCCGCTCGACCCCGCCCCTCCGATGGAGATCCGGGAACACGATGGCCACCTCGGGACCGCTCATGCCGACGTCACGAGCCCGTTCTGCTTAGGGTCGGCGCCAGGTTCGGAGTGGACCGACGGGAGGTGGGCAGCGTCGGTCATGGGCCGGTTCGTGAGGCGGACGACCACTCAGGCATGATACTGGAGGCACCCAGGAGTCCAGTGGCACCGCGATCACGGCGGAACCGCCGAAGCGACGCGGAACGAACCTCGTGCCGCGCCCTTCATTTGCCGAGAGGAGCCCGATGGAAGGCGAGCGCAACGACCACTCCGACTCCGGCTCCGACGGTCCGTCGGGACGGCCGGTGGGCGGGTCGCAGCGACAACTCTCGGTGGTCCAGGTGGTCCGGAGTGACGCCTTCGCCGGGGTGGAGCGCTACATGTGCCAGGTCTCCAACGGGCTTGGCCCGACGGGGCCACCGCATGGTGGTGATCGGCGGGGACCCCGATCGGATGCGATCGGAGTTGAGCGGCGGGATCGAGTATCGCCCGGCCACCACGGTGGCCCAGGCCGCCCGGGTGCTGGCCAACCATCGCGGAGTCGATGTGGTCCACGCCCACATGACCGCAGCGGAGAGCGGCGGCCTGGCTGGCCCGGCCGCTCCAGCGCTCCCCCATCGTGGCCACCCGGCACTTCGCCGATGACCGGGGCAGCGGGACCGTGGCCCGGATGTTGACCAACATCACCACCCGTTCCCTGGCCCGCGACATCGCCATCAGCCAGTTCGTGGCCGACAGCGTCAGCGGCCCCGACGGTGCTGCTCTACAACGCGGTTCCGGACCAGCCTCAGGCCAGCCTGGACTCCCGGACGGTCCTGATGCTGCAGCGCTTGACCGCCGAGAAGAGCCCGGAGATCGGTATCCGGGCCTGGGCGGCCAGTGGGCTCGGCGCCGCCGGCTGGCGCCTGGTGGTGGCCGGAGTCGGGGACCGGAAAGCGTCGATGACAGGAGTCTGGCCCACGAGCTCGGGGTGACCGACAGCATCGACTTCGTGGGCCAGGTCGCCGACACCGACAAGCTGCTCGACGAGACATCGGTGGTCCTGGCCACCGCCCCGCCGAACCGTTCGGGCTGTCGGTGGTCGAGGCCATGTCCCATGGGGTGCCGGTGGTGGCCGCCGATGGAGGCGCCCACACCGAGACGGTGGGAGACGACGGCTTGGTCTTCCCGGTCGGTGACGCCCAGGCCGCAGCCAAGGCACTGGTCAGCCTGGCCGAGGACCCGGCCCGGCGCACAAGGTCGGCGCAGCGCTACGGGATCGCCAGCAACGGATGTTCTCACTCGAGCAGCACCTCGATGGGCTCGAGCTCATCTACCGGCAGGTCCTCGAGGAGCGGGGTCGGGGCTGAGCGGGACCGGGCGGGACCGGCGTGCCCGCCGGAGCAGAGCCGGGCCGGAGGAGGACCGGGCCGGAGCAGGGCCGCTGAGCCGCTGAGCCGAAAGCCGAGCCGCTGAGCCGGAGCAGCTCGCTACTTGGAGGCCGTCGACCGGTAGAGGGCCATCTGGGTGACGGCGATGCTCTTCCACGAGTACTGGGCCACCTCGGCCAGACCGGCCTGCCGCAGGCGCTCCCACAGGCCCGGCTCGTCGAGGAAGCGGCTCAGGGCGACCTGCAGGGCCAACGGTTCGCTGGGCGGGAACCAGCAGACCGGCGTCCCCGACCACGTCGGGGAGCGAGCCGCTGGCGCTGGCCACCACCGGGACCCCCGACGCCTGGGCCTCCACCACCACCCGGCCGAACTGCTCGATCCAGCTGGCAAGCGGCACCGAGGGCACGGCCAACACGTCGAACTGGGGGTAGACGTCGGGGATCCCCTCCTCGTCCACGTGGCCATGGAAGCGGACCCGATCCTTGATGCCCAGGGCCTCGGCCATGGCCTCCAGCCGCGACGACTCCGGGCCGGCCCCGAAGACGTCGGCGCTGAGCCGATGGTCGAGGGCCACGGCGTTGAGGAGCACGTCGACCCCCTTGTGAGGGATGAGACGGCCGACGAACCCCACTCGCAAGGAGCCGGCCGGCGGCTCACGGTCCCCGGCCCGGAACCGGTCCACGTCCACGCCGAGCGGGAGGAGCTCGAGCTCGCCCCGGAGCCCCTTCCTCCGCAGGATCCGGCCGGCCTCGGAGTTGCAGGTGTAGGCCCCGGCGGCCCGGCGCAGGGCCAGGTGCTCGAACCACCGGAACGGCGGCGGGTACCGCTTCTCGATGTTCTGGGCCGACGAGAAGATGAACGGGACCGACGAGCGCCGCAGCCGGCGCAGGAGCATGAACTCGGCCACGGCCAGGCCGAACGGCTCCTCGTGCAGGTCGACCAGGTCCCAATCCGTTGACCCGAGCAGCCGCCACAGGGGCCGGGGGTCGTAGAGGAACAGGTTGGGGTGGCGACCCATCGTCCGGACCGGGACCACGAAGGTGTCGCCGTCCGCCGAGAAGTGCACCAGGGAGCCACCCTCCTCCCACTGCGCCGCGGCCACCAGGGTGAGATCGGCCCCTTGGGCCCTCAGTTGGCGCTCGCGTTCGCGCCAGGCGGTCACGACCCCGCTCTTGGAGATACGGAGCACCCGTAGTCCCGTTGGTGTTTCGGCGGTGCGATCTCGCCTCGAGGACCGTGCCACCGGGAGCATCGTACTGTGCCGGCTTGGCGGGCCGGTGGTCCGGTCGGGCCCGGCGAACCGGGCTGGACGGGGGTTGGCGGGTGGCCCCCAGCCACTCACAGTGACATTTGAGTGGTTTTGAGTGGCTTTCGGCTAAAGATATCCCCTCCCGCGTCGATGGGGAATTGTGACGAGGGCACCGGTTGGCCTCACCGAACGGCGTCCGCGGCGGAGGACCCTGTTCACCTCCGTGCTGGTGGTGGCGGTAGTGGCGGTGGTGGCGGTGCTGGGCGGCGTGTTCAGCTCGGCCCACGCCGGATCGGCCACACCGCAGATCAGCGGCAGCGTGGCGGCTCCTACCGCCTCGGAGATCAGCCCGGTCTGTGCCGCCGCCGACCCCACCGGCGTGCTCGGCCCCACCACCTCACCGCCGTCCAATCCCACCCGCACCCTGATCACCCCGACCGGCGGAGTGGTGAACTTCACGGCCACCTCGACCGGCATCTACGTCGACACCGGTAGCCAGTTGATCACCTACTCGCTGGCCGGCAGCGAAGTCAGGTCGTTCAACCTGCCATCGGTCATCGTCAACCGGAACGGCAACGAGGTCAGCCAGCCGGTGGTGGACCCGTCGGGCAACATCTACCTGTCCAGCTACTACGACCAGGTGCTGGACAAGTTCTCCCCCACCGGAACGCTGTTGTGGTCGGTGGACCCGCAAGGTGGCAACCCCACCGGGATCTTCTCCATCGGCACCGGCTCGAACTTCCAGCTGGCCGTCACCGTGGGCCAGAACTCCGCGAGCAGTGACCTCATCAACCAGTCCACCGGAGCGGTGAGCGGGTCCTTCCCCCTGATCGACGACTTCGACTACGTCACCCAGGAGTCCGACGGCAACCTGTTGTTCAGCGGCAAGGGCTACGTGGAGACCATCAGTCCCACCGGCCAGGTGCTCTCGTCCTTCGGCTCCGGCCAAACCCGGGGCGAGGGTACCCACACCGGTTCGGGCGCCCAGTTCTACTACCCGGCCCAGGCCGTCCAGGGCCCCGACGGCACCATCTACTCGGCCGACCCCCTCAACACCATCGAGTCCACCAGCCCCGACGGCTACCTGCAGGCCACCACCACCCTGGGCCAGAACAACGTCGGCGGCGACGTCCTGGCCATGGGGGGCTACAACTTCTATCTGGTCGGCTCGACGTTCTTCTACCAAGGCGGACCGCCGTTCAACAACGGCGCCGACAACATCTCCACCATCTCCCTCTCCACCCTCACCACCGAGCTCGGCTCGGTGCACCGCCCCCTCGACACCCTGGGATGGGGAGCCGGGCTGTCGTCGTCGGCCGCGGGCAACTACTTCGCCCCCGGCACCACCCCCTCGGTCGAGGCGCAGTTCGACCCCTGGTGGCTGGCCGAGGCCTCACACCTGCAGCTGTCCTACTCGGTGGAGGACACCGCCTCATTGGACGCCGAGACCGTGCCGACCCCCACCACCGTCCCCCTCCCCACCACGGCCGCCGGTCTGGACGACATCCCCCTGACCATCCCGTCCGGCGACCGGACACCCGGCCCCTACCTGGTCCAGGCGTCGTTGTACGACACCGGCACTCGCCCTCCACCCTCCTCGGGACCACCTGCATGCCCTACACCGTCGGCGCCCCCGGCGACCGGCTCGACCTGGCCACGCTCCCCGGTGGCATCGGCTCGGGCGGGCCCACCGACACCCGGGGGGTGGCCCTCAACGCCCAACTGGGACTGGACGGACTGCGGGGGACCACCATCAACTGGAGCACCTTCCTGCCCAACTGCTCGGCATCGGCCCCGACCGCCTCGACGTGCGGTCCCTCGGCCATGACCTTCGCCGGCGCCAGCACCGATCCCTACAAGGCCGCCTACCAGGCCAAGGTCGACAAGGTGGCCTACTGGCTCCAGGCCAGCGGGGGCAGCTTCGGCTCCGTCCCCACCGCCCTGGTCACCGGGGGGTGGTGGCAGGCCGACACCACCGCGCTGGTCAGCCACTACGCCACCGTGCCCAGCGGCTGCGGCCAGTGCGCCCCGGTCACCATGTGGGAGCCGTGGAACGAGCCCAACAACACCGGGTTCTCCGACGGGGGCCAGTACGTCTCCGAGGTGCTGAAGCCCTTCTACGAGGCGGTGAAGTCGGTCCTGCCCGGTTCGGCGTCCACCGTGATCGGCGGGTCGTCGCTCAACATCCCCGTCGGCTGGTGGCAGCAGCTCATCAACGCCGGCGGACTGCGCTACCTCGAGGTGGCTTCGGTCCACCCCTACACCGGCAACAACGACTCCTTCGAGGAGGACTCGATCCCCACCCAGGTCCGCCAGCTCCAGGCCCTGCTGGGGAGCACGCGCCTGTGGTTCACCGAAGTCGGGTGGTGGAACGACGGTGACTACAACTACCTGTCCCAGGCCGACATCGTGGCCCGGGCCATGATCTGGCAGAAGGTGCTGGGCATCCCGGTGTGGAACTACTTCTTCGACGAGGGCAGCTGGGGCAACGACGGCGTCTCGTTCTCGCTGATCCAGGCCACCAGCGTCGACGACTACGTGAAGCCGGCGGCGTTGTCCACCATGACGACGTCGTCGGAGGTCGCCGACCGGCCATACCTCTCGATGCCGTCCACCGGGATCCCCCAGACCTACCAAGCCGACTTCGGCACCCCTTCGGGAGGCTCCGGCGGGGGCACGCAGTTGGCCGCGGTGTGGTCGGACGGACTGGACACCACCGGGTCGGCCACCGTGACCGCTCCGGGGGGAGGCTCGGTGCCGGTCACGGTGACCTCGGAGTACGGCGAACGCCACCTCGGTGACGGCCACCTCGGGCACCGCCTACGGCCTGCCCATCTCCGATCAGGTCACCTACATCTCCTACCCGGTGGGTGACACCCTCACCGTCAGCCGACCGAGTCGTACGGGTCCAACCTGGCCCTGCTGTCAGCCGGCGCCACCGCCTCCGCCTCGTCCGGCAACGCCGACGACGCCATCGACGGGCTGCAGGTGGGCTACTCCCTGGGCTGGGCCTCAGCGGTCGGGGACTCCAGCCCCAGCCTCACGGTCAAACTGGCCAACCCCACCATCATCAACCGGGTCGTGGTGGACACCCAGTCGGTGGGAGCACGGCCTTCAGTGTGCGCAACTACACCGTCTCGGTCGACACCCCTCTGGGCTGGACCACGGTGGCCACTGTGGTCGGCCAGTACCGGACCCACGAACTGCAACTGGCCTTCAACCCGGTGTCGGCCAGCGCCGTCAGGATCTCGGTGTCGGAGGTCAACTTCGGGGGCTACTACGGCGGAGGCATCCCCCCGTGGTGGACCACCCAACCGGGCATCGCCTTCGTGCACGCCCTGCAGGTCTACGAGGGCACCGCCACTACTGACCGGATCGAGGGCTCCGACCTGACCCGGCTGGTGGCTGCCGTGGTGGGGGCGGCGGTGGCGGCACGGGCGGTGGCACGACCACCACCACGACCACTCCGCCGGGCTCCACCACGACCACCACGCCCCCTGGCAGCACCACCACGACCACGCCCCCTGTCACCGACCGGACGACCACCGACCACCGCCCCGCCGAGCATCAACGGACCACCACCGGGTCCCAGGGCTACCGGCTGGTCACCAGCGGGGGCAGTGTGTTCTCCTTCGGACACGCCAAGTTCTACGGCCCCGATGGACCGCTCAGCCTCAGCCATCCCATCGTGGGCACCGCCGCCACCCCGTCCGGACATGGCTACTGGTTGGTGGCCTCGGACGGGGGCATCTTCGCCTTCGGGGATGCCGGCTTCTACGGCTCGACCGGCTCCCTCGCCCTCAACAAGCCCATCGTGGGCATGGCCTCGACGCCGGACGGGCGGGGCTACTGGCTGGTGGCCTCGGACGGGGGCATCTTCGCCTTCGGTGACGCGGCGTTCTATGGCTCGACCGGCTCGTTGACCCTCAACAAGCCGGTGGTGGGTATGGCCTCGACGCCGGACGGGCGGGGCTACTGGCTGGTGGCCTCGGACGGGGGCATCTTCGCCTTCGGTGACGCCGGCGTTCTACGGGTCGACCGGCTCGTTGACCCTCAACCGGCCGGTGGTGGACATGGCCTCCGCCCCGGGTGGCGGTGGCTACTGGCTGGTGGCCTCGGACGGAGGGATCTTCGCCTTCGGTGACGCCGGCTTCCACGGCTCGACCGGCTCGCTGACCCTGGACAAGCCGGTGGTGGGCATGGCCCCCACCCCGGGTGGCGGCGGCTACTGGCTGGTGGCCTCGGACGGAGGGATCTTCGCCTTCGGGGACGCCAAATTCTACGGATCGACCGGTGGGTTTCCTCTGGTCGACCCGGTGGTGGGGATGAGCTGACCGGATCCCTTTGGTTCCTGTTTGCGGCGGACCATGCACCTCCCGGAAGGGACGGCGGCTCAGTGTCGGTCATGGGCGGCTCGCTGGCTGACCGGCTCGGCGGGGCGTCGGCTAGGCCGGACGGGGGCTCACCAGGCGATGGTCGTCGGCGCGGTGTCCTCGAAGGTCCGCCCGCCGGCGCTCCACTGCTCGGGAGGCACCCGGGCTGACGGGACCACGTCCATCGACCCGTGTGCGCCCGGCACGACGAAGTGCACCACCACGGTGGCCGCCGCCCCGGGATCTAGCGAGATCGGTGCGGCCAGCACCCAGGTCGGGCCCTCCCCGCCCCGGACGGCCAGGGGACCCAGGCCGGTCATGGTGATGTGGGTGGCCGAACCGGGCACGTTGACCGCCAGCGCACCCCCGTAGTCGCCGTAGGCCAGCGGCGACCCCAGGAAGGGCCCGGCCACATACTGCGGCTCGCCCGGAGGAGTCTGGTTGGACACCTTGATGGTCATGGTCACGGCGGTCCCCGAACCCTGGGGCCGGTGGCTGACCGCCACGTTGATGGGCACGAACTGATCGAGCTTGTTGCCGGCGATATTGATCAACGAGACATCGACCGAGTGGGGGGCCAGGGTCCCGGCCACGCCGCTGACGGCCCAGGCGCTCTCGGCGACGGGACTCTTCGACCACACCATCAGGTGTCGACCGGCGACAGCACTGGACAGAGCGTTGGCCAGCGATCGCAAATCGCTCGTTCTGACTCTGGAGCTGCTGGAGCACCGCACTGGCCAACGACCCCAGGGCGTCAGCACGCTCATCGGCCCCCGGCGAGTCGTCGGTCACACCCACGTACTGATCGTGGAAGAGGAACTGCTCCACGTTGTCCGCATCGATCACCTGCCCATTGGCCACCACCGGACCCGACGCCACCAGCATCTGGCGCAGCCCCACGACGTCGAGGGCCAGGACCCCGTCGATCTTCTGGCCGGTGGAGGCAGTCCATATCTCCGCGGCCAAAGGTGCGGACACGTCGAACTGGGGCGTGGTCCCGAGGTTCCGCAGGTCCAAACCCGGGTTGAGCCAACCCCAGTTGTACTCCAGCTGGCCGGTGGCTTTGACCACTCCGGCCGGAAGGGTGGTGTTGGCGGACGGCCCGAGGCTGCCCAGCGTCAGGGAGCCGTCGGCCGTCGATGCCGTCCCGGCCTGCAGGAACGTGCCGGAGCCGGCTCGCATCTCGGCATTGTTGGCCGCCAGCACCAGATAGGTCTGGGGACCCTGGAGGATGTTGGCCACCACCGCCGATACCGCCGCCGACTTGGTCAAGCGCACCCGGGCGTCGTACAGCTGGGTGACGAACTGGTCGTACTTGGACGCCAGCGGCCCGACCAGTTGCTGCGAGGGCCCGGTGTTGACCTGGGCCAGTTGATGCTCGGCGGACAGCGAGAGGGCACCGAGCCGTCTCAGGGAAGCCACCCGCTCGGGCCCGGCGCCGTGCGGTTTATCGAGCAGGCCCTGCACCTGGGAGACGAACGACGACCCCACCGCCGACACCGTCCCGGCCGCCGAGCTCAGCGCCTTGACCGCCCGGTACTGGCGACCGATGACCGGGACCACGGTGATCGGGGCCAAGAGGGGCGACGACAGCTCCGACTGGGCACTGGCGAACTCGGCGCGGGCCTGGTCCAGCAGTTGAATCGATCTTGCCGAGGTCAGGTCGCCTGGCGACAGGTTGGCCTTGACCTCTTCGAGGACGGCCAGGCCCTTCCGGTCGTGATGGTAGGCCGAGAGGGTCATCACGCCCACGATTGCCCCCCAGATCACCACCACCACCACGACGGCCAGGGCGATCAACCACCGGCGTCGGCGTCGGCGACTCCGACTAGTGGGCATGGGCGTGGGCTCGGGCTCGGTTGCCGACCCGCTCGCCGTATCGGTCACCCCGGCCACCGGGCTGGGCTGCGCTCACGGGTGCCGCCGCTAGAAATGCCTGGTCCCGGCCGGAGGATGGTGCAGCTGTTCGGGGCTCGACGGGCGGTGGACAACGGACTGATGGTACTGGACCGGGCCTCGGGAACGAGGTACCGGGGGTGGGATCCCGGGCGGGGGCGGGCGGGAGTGCAGGTGGGTGAAGTCGTTTTGGATCGGGGCGTGGATCGGGGCTGGGGCGAGGGCAGGGGGCGGCAAGGGGTTGCCGGCCGGCCATCACTTGACCGTCGACCTGGCGTGGCCCGGAGTTGACGAGTGCGGCCACTAGCATTCTTGCGTGTCATTCACGACCGTTCGGATGACAGTGGGGCGAGTGGTTCTGGTTGCCGGGATCCTGGTTCTCCTGTTCATCCCGTATCTCTTGTGGGGAACCGGGCTGCAGACCGCCCGCAGTCAGTCCCAGCTGCGCACCGAGTTCACCAACGCCCAATCGCAGGCCGGGACCCGGAGCACGCCCAAATCCGTGGACCCGGCACCGGGCTCCCAGCCGACGGCCGCCGCTGCCCCGCCGATGGCGCAACCCGCCGATCGGCAGCCCGGTGGGCACCATCACCATCCCCTCGATCGACGTGTCGATGGTGGTGGTGGAGGGCACCGGGACCGCACAGCTCCAGGCCGGCCCGGGGCACTACTCGAATACACCGCTGCCCGGTGAAAACGGCAACGCCGCCATAGCCGGGCACCGAACCACCTACCTGCACCCCTTCTACGACCTCAACGAGCTGGTGCCCGGCGACCCGATCACCGTGGTCACCCTGCAGGGGATCTTCCTGTTCCACGTGACGTCGAGCCAGTCCGTGCTGCCGAGCGATGTGTCGGTGATCTCGGCCACGACAAACCCGACGTTGACCCTGACCACCTGCACCCCCCGCTACAGCGCCAGCCAGCGGTTGGTGGTGCACGCCACCCTGGTGGCCAGCATCCTGGCTCACGCTCATCGGTCCGCGGGCGCCACGACCGCACCGGTGACCTCCAGTGTGGTCTCGTCCACGCCGGCTCACGACTGGACCGCGGCCATCCTGTTGGGCCTGCTGGTGGCCGCCATCACCACCGGCGTGTGGATCTGGGAGCGGCGCTCCCACCGGGGCCGGCGGGTGGCCATCATCACTGGCGGGCTGGTGGCCTGGCTGGTGGTGGTGTTCTTCTTCTTCGAGGCCCTGGCGCCACTACTGCCCGCCAGCTACTGAGCTGCCCCCACTCCCCGTCCGGCTGGTGGCGCTGCTTCGCCCGGCCAACTGCTGAATCCGCTCCATCGGCTGACTAGCTCGAGCGGCCAGGCTGGCTGGATTGGTGACTCGCTGGACTCACCGCATGGAAGCCATTGGCCAGGTCTCCAGGTCTCCAGGTCTACAGGGGCTACGGGGCTACGGCGCCATACCCCGGGCAACTGGGGGTTTGGGCGCATCGGTAACCCTGGGACGGAGACCCGAGGATGACATATGGCGACCTTGACGGCATGAACTTCACACCGAACCGGCCTTGCCGGTTGGCAGAGCGAAGGGTTCAGGCGGTCCGACGCCGACGGCGCATGAGCAGCCCACCGGCCAGCACGGCACCGAATCCGACCACTGCCAGCTCCTCCACGTCCGCCCCGGTGAAGGGCAGGCTGCTGGTGGTGGCGGCAGTGGGACTGGTGACGCCCGGAGTGGGCGACGCCGTGTAAGGCAGGTTGCCCGTCTTGCTCAACACCGTGCCCGGCGTGGTGGGCGGCGTGATGCAGTTCTGCGTGACCGTCGAGGAGCACGCCATGGTCTGTGGCGAGAACGTCACAGCGCCAGCGATGCCCGGAGCCACGGATACCAGCGACATCGAAGCCACTGCCATCCCGGATGCGATCAACATGCGTCTTGCCAACATAATGGTTGCCCTTCTTCCCGTAGGGGGGAAATCCCCTGCGTACCCCTCACATACCATGCTAACCGTTCGATACGGCTGGCTGTGTGATCCATCTTGCCCGGTGATTTGGCCAATCCGCAACGCGCCACAGCGGGATTCTGCGCCATAAACACGCAGAGCATTTATCCCATCACTCACTGTGGTGATTCCGGCGGATTTAGCCCCTCACCTCGACATTCAGCTCCCAGCCCAGTCCTATGGAGAATCGGGAAACGATCTCACCTGGCAGATGGATCTCGTCCGTCCGGGCCTCAATCACGCCGGGACGAGCTGCCCGAACGTGCTGCACAGGCCGAAGGCCTCGATGATCACGAAGGCGGCCACGATGACCAGGACCACGGGAATCCGCCAGCTCTTGCCCGGGCGGGCCATGGGAGACGGCATGTACCACGAAGGCAGGAGCCCGGGAGCCTGACTGAGATACACCGACAGCGGTACGGCGTCGTCCGACATCGGGGCGTCCGGGTCCGCGGCCAGGGCCAGCTCGGTGAGCTCGGCCTCGGTGAGCTCGAACTCCGTGGTCCCGACCCTCCCGGCCTGATCCCAGTCGAATCCGGCCTGGTCGCCGTCGAATCCGGCCTGGTCTCCGTCGAATCCGGCCTGGTCCCCGTCAAATGGAGTGCTGCCTTGGTCGTTCACCGTCGGCCTCCCTTGTCTCTCTCCATGGTACCCAGAGGCGATCGACACTTCGCCGCGGGCGGGGCTCAAAGCAGGGCAGCACCCAGAGCAGGGCGGAGCCGAAAGGGCTAGAAGAAGTGGATCACCGACTCGAGCACGACGATCATCACCCCCACGCTGACCAATCCCACGACATAGAGGATCCGACGTCTCAACGATCGCTCCGGGCCGCCAACCGTCCCGATGCCCACCACGGCCAGGGCCAGGACCCCCACCACGTCAGCCACCACGAAGGCCGTCCGGACCTCGAAGAGATGGAGACCGGCGAGCGTGAAGATCACCGTCGCCGGGATGGCCGCCGCCACGATGGACCACGAACCGGCCAGCTGGTCACCGACGTCGGACCAGTGGATCTCCAGATGCTCCCACGAGCGGGTGGCCACCAGTCGGGACAGGGTGTGGGCAAACCAGATGGCCACGGCGCCGATCACCACCACGCCCGCCGTGGTCACCGCGCCGGGGTTGGTCTCGAAGGTGAGGCCCGCTATGGCCACCAGGGTGGAGATGGTGCCGTAGATGTAGTCGGCCAGCCAGTGGACCGATCGGCGCGAGCCACCTCCCCCGAGCCACTTACTGGTGATGGGATGATCCTCACTGGTGTGGTGACCATGCCCTTTGGTCTCCCCGCTCCTTTGTCTCCCCGTCCCCCTTCGTCTCCCAGCCTTTGGTCTCCCCGTCCGTCTGGTCGGACCCCGTCGCCGCTCCTTCCGCGGCGTTCGCCGCCGGCTGAACCGGATCCACTCGATCGGGAGGACCCATCGGCTCGACGGGATCCGACTCCCCCGGTCCGCCGGTGCGTCGTGCGTCAGCCACAGGTGACACCGCTGTCCCCGCAAGATCTGGCCGTCGGGATTGGAAAACCTCCAGGTCAGTGGCTTGGTAGCCGACTCGGACAGCACCGGTAGGGCTCGTACCCTCGGCCCGTAGAAGGTAGCGCGTGAGCCATCCGAATCGGCAATCGACGGGACTTCGTCAGCAGTGGATCCGGCGCCGGCGTCTTCCACAAAGGCCCACGTCAGAAGCCCGACCTTGACTCGTCTACAAATAGTTATTATATATTCACTATTGTGGTTCTACAAGAAATGCCGGGATCAGCTCCCCCCACCGAACTGAGCCGACGCCGGCGGGTCGGGGTGCTGCTCATCTGCTCGATGAGCCTGCTGATCGTGGGCCTCGACGTCACCATCGTCAACGTGGCCCTGCCCTCGATCGGTCACGACTTCCACGCCTCGGTGTCGGGGCTCCAGTGGACGGTGGACGCCTACACCCTGGTCCTGGCCAGCCTCTTGATGCTCTCCGGTTCGACGGCCGACCGACTGGGCCGGAAGCGGACCTTCGTGATCGGACTGGTGCTGTTCTCGACCGGCTCGCTCCTGTGCAGCCTGGCCCCCAGCCTTCCCCTGCTGGTGGTGTTCCGGATGCTCCAGGCCGTCGGCGGCTCGATGCTCAATCCGGTGGCCATGTCCATCATCACCAACACCTTCACCGACCCCAAGGAACGGGCCCAGGCGGTCGGGGTGTGGGCCGCCGTGGTCGGGGTGAGCATGGCCCTCGGACCGGTCATCGGCGGGCTCCTGGTCGGCTCGGTCGGATGGCGCTCGATCTTCTGGATCAACATCCCGGTGGGCCTGGTGGCCATCGTCCTCACCCTCCGGTTCATCCCCGAGTCCAAGGCGCCCAAGGCCCGCAAGGTCGACGGGGTCGGCCAGGTGCTGGTGATCCTGCTCCTGTCCTCCCTTACCTACGGGATCATCGAGGCCCCCGACCGCGGCTGGGGATCCCCCGTCATCCTGGGGGCCTTCATCCTGGCCGTCGCGGCCCTGATCGGGCTCATCGTGTGGGAGGGCCGCCGAGAAGAACCGCTCATCGACCTCCGCTTCTTCCGGTCGGTGCCGTTCTCGGGAGCGGCCATCATCGCCGTGGCGGCCTTCGCCACCCTGGGCGGCTTCCTCTTCCTCAACACCCTCTACCTCCAGGACGTGCGGGGGTTCTCGCCCCTGAAGGCCGGCCTCTGCACCCTGCCCATGGCCGCCATGACCATGCTGCTGCCACCCATCTCCGGGCGGATCGTCGGCACCCGCGGGGCCCGCATACCCCTGGTCATCTCCGGGGTGGCCCTGGCCGCCAGCTGCGTCATGCTCAGCGTCATCGGCGCCGCCACCTCCTTCACCTGGTTGTTCGCCGCCTATGTGGTCTTCGGCATCGGGTTCGGGTTCGTCAACGCCCCCATCACCAACGCTGCGGTCTCGGGCATGCCCCGGGCCCAGGCGGGGGTGGCCGCGGCCATCGCCTCCACCTCCCGACAGATCGGGTCCACCCTGGGGGTGGCCGTGGTGGGCGCACTGGTGGCCTCCTCCCTGGGCAGTTCCGGAAGGATCGACGCCGCATCGGCCACCCACGCCGGCTGGTGGGTGCTGGCCGGGTGTGGCCTGGTGGTGCTGGTGATGGGTCAGGTGGTCACCACCAAGTGGGCGCACGCCACCGCCGACCGGACGGCCAGGCTGCTCAACCCGGAATACCTGGAGCAGTCGGTCCGGTGACGGTACCCGCCCCCGATGACGCCGCCCGCCGGGCCTGGTCGGCCATGTGCGACCTGGTCCTCGACAACGAGCGCCGCCGGGAGGTCAGTGACGCCCTCGGTCTCAGCTTCGGCCGGGCCAAAGCCCTGCGGCGGATCGCCCGGCACCCCATGACCATGGGCGAGCTGGCCTCCATGCTGGGGATCGACGCCCCCTACGCCACCCTGGTGGTCGACGAGTTGGAGCGCCAGGGTCTGGTGGAGCGGCAGCCCCATCCGACGGACCGTCGGGCCAAGCTGGTGGCCACCACGCCCGAGGGATCCGCCGCGGCCAAGCGGGCCGAGGAGATCCTGGCCCGGCTACCGGTGGGGTTGGCCGATCTGCCCCACGCCGACATGGAGACGTTGGCCCGCATCCTCGAGTCGGCCCGAACCCCGGCCCCTCACGGTGACCGGAGCCCGGACGGCTCGACCGAGACCAACTCGACCGAGACCAACTCGACCGAGACCAAAACGTCCCGCTGACGTCGGGCGGGGTCGGTGCACCCGCTTTCTCCACGGCTCTGACCCGATCAGCTACGACCCGGCCGGCTACTCCGGCTACTCCGGCAACTCCGGCTACGAGCAGCCGCTGGTGGTCCCGCAGCTCCCGCACACGTAGCACGACCCGGCCCGCTGCATGGCGTTGCCGCACTGGTAGCAGTACGGGGCGTCCCGGGGCTCGGCCCGGGCCATCAGCTGGTCGGCCGGAGAGGACGGAACGGGTGAGGCCACCGGGGTGGCTCCAGCCGCGGTGGCCGAGCCATCCGCGTCGGCCTGCACTCCCAAGGGGAGCTCGGTGGCCAACGGGAGCTCGCTGACGCCGGTCCCGGCCTCGGGAGCCTGAGCGATCCCGCCCGCCGAAGCAGGACCGTCGCTGCCATCGAGGATGGTGGAGATGACCGGATCGATGGAGTCGACCTCGACCACACCGGACGACTTGGTGGCCGTCTCCTCCACACCGGGCAGGGTGGGCTGCATCCGCTCTGACGTGGACAGCACACCGAGCTCGGCGCGCTCCTCCACGGCCAGGTAGTCCACGGCCAACCGCCGGAAGATGTAGTCGACCAGGCTGGTGGCGATGCGCAGATCGGGATCGTCGGTGATGCCGGCGGGCTCGAAGCGCATGTTGGTGTACTTGCGGACGTAGGTGGCCAGCGGCACACCGTGCTGGAGCCCCAGGCTCACCGAGATGGAGAAGGCGTCCATGATCCCGGCCAGGGTCGAGCCCTGCTTGGAGACCTTCATGAACACCTCGCCGGGGCGGCCGTCCTCGTACTCGCCCACCGTGACGTACCCCTCGCAGTCGGCCACCCGGAAGGCGAACGTCTGCGACTTGCGCCGACGGGCCAGCCGTTCGCGCACCGCCCCGACCACCACGGTCTCCGACGTGCGGACCTGCTCCTGGGCCAGGGCCGCCTCCAGGCTGGCGATCTTCTCGGTCAGCTCGCGGGCGTGGGCCTCGGCCTCGGACCCGGCCGGAGCGGCCGAGGCGGCGTCGAGGGCGTCCTGGGCGGCTTCCTCACCGGCCGTCTTGGTGGTGGAGAGGGGCTGGGCCACCTTGCAGTTGTCGCGGTAGATGGCCACGGCCTTGATGCCCATCCTCCAGGCATCGATGTGCAGCTGCTCGACGTCCTCCACCGTCACGTCCTCGGGCAGGTTCACCGTCTTGGAGATGGCCCCGGAGATGAACGGCTGGACCGCACCCATCATCCGGACATGGCCGAGATAGTGGATGGTGTTGTCGCCCATCGAGCAGGCGAACACCGGGAGGTGCTCGGCGGCCAGGTGCGGTGCGCCCACGATGGTCTTGTTGACATCGATGTAGGCGATGATGGCGTCGATCTCATCGGGTGAGTAACCCAGCCGGGTCAGGGCCCGGGGCACGGTCTGGTTGACGATGGACATGGTGCCCCCGCCCACCAGCTTCTTGGTCTTGACCAGACCCAGGTCGGGCTCGACCCCGGTGGTGTCGCAGTCCATCAGCAGACCGATGGTGCCGGTGGGGGCCAGCACGCTGGCCTGGGCGTTGCGCACGCCGTACTGGTCGCCGAGCTCGACGGCCAGCTCCCAGGCCTCCTGGGCGGCGGACAGCAGGTCGGTGGGCACGGCCTCCTCGTCGATGCCCGCCACGGCATCGCGGTGCATGCGCAACACGTTGAGCATGGGCTCGGTGTTCTCGTGGAAGCCGGCGAACGGGCCCATACGGGCAGCCGTCCGGGCCGAGGTGGCATAGGCGTGACCGGTCATGAGGGCGGTGATGGCACCGGCCCAGGCCCGGCCCTGATCGGAGTCGTAGGGCAGACCCTGGGCCATGAGTAGAGCACCGATGTTGGCGTACCCGATGCCCAGCTGACGGAAGCGCCGAGAGTTCTCAGTGATCTTCTCGGTGGGATAGTCGGCGTTGCCCACGATGATCTCCTGGGCCGTGAAGATGACCTCCACGGCGGAGCGGAATCCATCGACGTCGAACGAGGAGTCCTCGTGGAGGAACTTCATCAGGTTGAGGCTGGCCAGGTTGCAGGCCGAGTCATCGATGTGCATGTACTCCGAGCACGGGTTGGACCCGTTGATCCGCCCGGTGTTGGCGGCGGTGTGCCATTTGTTGATGGTGGTGTCGAACTGCATGCCGGGGTCGGCGCACTCCCAGGTGGCCTGGGCGATCTGGCGGAACAGGTCGCGGGCCGGCACCCAGCGGACGGGCTCTTTGCTGTCGCCCCGGGTGGTGAGGGCCCACTCCCGGCCCTCGACCACGGCATCCATGAACTCGTCGGTCACCCGCACCGAGTTGTTGGCGTTCTGGTACTGCAGGCTGATGGCGTCCTTGCCGTCGAGGTCCATGTCGAAGCCGGCGTCGCGCAGGACCCGGGCCTTGCGCTCCTCGATGGCCTTGCACCAGATGAAGTCCTCGATGTCGGGGTGGTCGGCGTCGAGGATGACCATCTTGGCGGCCCGCCGGGTCTTGCCCCCGGACTTGATGGTCCCGGCCGAGGAGTCGGCCCCCCGCATGAAGCTGACCGGCCCCGAGGCCGTGCCCCCGCCCTTGAGGAACTCGTGGGAGGAGCGGATGCGCGACAGGTTGACCCCGGCACCCGATCCACCTTTGAAGATGACTCCTTCCTCGGTGTACCAGTTGAGGATGGAGTCCATGGTGTCGTCCACCGAGAGGATGAAACAGGCCGACCCCTGCTGGGGCACCCCGGCCACCCCGATGTTGAACCACACCGGCGAGTTGAAGGCGGCCATCTGGTGGATGATGAGGTGCTTCAACTCGGCCCGGAAGGTCTCGGCTTCCTCGTCGTCGACGAAGTAGCCGTCCTTGATGCCCCACGAGGTGACGGTGTCGACCACCCGGTCGGCCACCTGGCGCAGCGACCACTCCCGCTCGTTGGTGTTGGGAGTTCCCCGGAAGTACTTCTGGGCCAGGATGTTGGTGGCGTTCAGGCTCCAGGTCTCCGGCACCTCCACGCCGAGCTGCTCGAAGGCCACCGCACCGTCCCGGTAGTTGGTGATCCTGGCATCGCGCCGTTCCCAGGCGACCGCATCGTAGGGATGGACCTCGGGGGTGGTGAAGTGGCGGCGTATGCCGATACCGGTGCGCTGTGGGGCGATCGTCATGCGGTGGACCTCTTTCTCGAAGCTTCCGTTGGGTCGCTCGGGCGGTAGTGAAACTGGGCAGTAGTCGAAGCAGTACGGGTGATGGTGGCGATGGCGGAGGGGATCGTGTGTGGTTGGGAACGGTTGACTCAGTGGTTAGCGGGTGACTCAGTTGTTGACGGTTGGTTCAGTGGTTCGAGCGGCGGGTGCTGTCGGCGGTGGGTGCTGGTGGATGCCCGGTGGGCTCCCACCAGACGAACGCACCGAACGGCCGCACCGAACAGATGCCCGGCCCTGCCCGGTCCGCCCCCGACACCCGGATCGAGCCCTGCCCGACCTTACCGAGTGCCTTGGACCGGTTCCTCACCGTGTCTGGGACCTGAGCGCCGCTCAGTCGAGCGTTGCCGAACCGGGTCGCAGCACCGGGTGAACCCGACAACCGCCCGAACCGTAAAATCACCTGAAAACACTATATGTTGTGGTTGGCCCTCCCCCGAGGTACGAGATAGTGGGTACATTACAGCAGCGTAGTTACACCCCTGTCAATGAATTCTTTTGCAATTCGGTCCATTGGGGACGCCGAATTTCCTGTTCGGGGACTGTTCGCGAAATAACGCAAAGGAATGCTGGCCGCTAGCACCAGATCGTCGCTTCGGCCCTCGCTACAGTCCCCTGCGTGCCCCGCCGCGTCCCCGTGACCATCGCCATCGACGCCGGCACCACCGGGGTCCGGGCCCTGGTGGTGGACGAGCGGGCCCGGGTGGTCGACGTGGCCTACGGCGAGATCACCCAGTACTACCCCCGGCCGGGCTGGGTGGAGCACGACGCCGGTCAGATCTGGGACGTGGTGCGGGCCACCCTCGACGAGGTGGCCGGTCGCCTGGCCGACCAGGGCCGGGTGGCCCGGGCCATCGGGATCACCAACCAGCGGGAGACCGTGGTGGCCTGGGACCGCCGCACCGGCCAACCCCTGCACCGGGCCATCGTGTGGCAGGACCGCCGGACGGCGGCGGCCTGCCGCCAGTTGGAGGAGGCCGGCCACCTGCCCCTGGTCCGGGAGCGGACCGGGTTGGTGCTGGACCCGTACTTCTCGGCGTCCAAGATGCAGTGGTTGCTCCGGACCGGTGGTCTGGCCGGTCATGAGGACCTGCAGTTCGGGACGGTGGACTCGTGGGTGTTGTGGAACCTGACCGGTGGCGTGGACGGTGGGGTCATGGCCACCGACGCCACCAACGCCTCGCGGACCATGCTCTTCGACATCGTGGTGCGCCGGTGGTCACCCGAGCTGTGCGAGCTGTTCGGGGTCCCCGAGGGGTCCCTTCCCGAGGTCCATCCCTCGTGTGGGCGCCTGGGCCGGGTGGCCGCCACGGTGCTCGGGAGCGACTCGCCCCTGGCAGGGGTCCCGGTCAGCGGGATGGCCGGAGACCAGCACGCCGCCCTCTTCGGGCAGGCCTGCTTCGACCCCGGCATGACCAAGGCCACCATCGGGACCGGCACCTTCGTCCTGATGAACGCCGGCCCGACCGCCCCGAACCCGGTCGACGGGCTGATCACCACCCTGGCCTGGGACCTGGGCACCGACGGCGACCTGGCCATCCGAGCTGACGGGGACGGGGGGCCGCCCGGGGCCGGTCCGCCCGGGGCCGGTCCGCCCGGGGGCGGGGGGCCGGCGGGGACCGGCGGTCCTCCCGGGGCCGGTTCCGGCGGAGGGGGCCGGCTACCCCGATCGGCCGTGGCCTACGCCCTCGAGGGATCGGTGTTCGTCTCGGGAGCCGGCGTGCAGTGGATGCGGGACAGCCTCGGCCTGATCGCCGAGTCCGCCGAGATGGAGCCGCTGGCCCGCTCGGTCGACTCCAGCGAAGGGGTGGTGGTGGTCCCGGCCTTCAGCGGACTGGGGAGTCCCCACTGGGACCCGGCCGCCCGGGGCACCATCGTGGGACTGAGCCGGGGCACCGGGCGGGCCCACCTGGCCCGGGCCATGGTCGAGGCCATCGGCTACCAGCTCCGTGACGTGGTCGATGCCATGGCCGCCACGGCCACCGCCCCCTCCGTGCTCCGGGTGGACGGTGGGGCGTCGGTGATGGGACTCCTGTTGCAAGTGGTGGCGGACCAGACCCGGCTCCCGGTGGTGCGACCGGTGTCGGTCGAGACCACCGCGCTCGGAGCCGCCACCCTGGCCGGCCTGGCCGAAGGGGTCTGGGGCTCGCTCAACGACCTGGCCTCGCTGTGGACCGAGGATGTTGAGTTCCGGCCGGTGGCCCCGGTCGAGGAGACCGAACCGGCCCACCAGGGGTGGCTGCGGGCCGTCGAGCGGTCCCGGGGTTGGTCCTCCGACGGCGGGAGTCCGGATCCGGGCTGAGCCGGTCTTGGCGTGCGTCTCCGGGTTGCGTCTCCGGGTTGCCGTCTCCGGGGTCCGCTCAGGACTGGTTGAGCTCCCGCCAGCTGTAGTCAGCCAGCTCGGCCATGGCCGAGATCCACCGGCGCTCCCGGTTGCGCAGCACCGGGTGGGTCCGGCCCACCACCAGGACCATCCGGGCGTGGTTCATATGGGCCAACGACAGGTCGGGCCGTTGACCGTCACGGCCGTCGATGCCGGACCCATTCCGGGCCACTGATCCGGTCTCCCCGTCGGCGCCGGCGCCGCGGGCGGCCCCGCTGACCGATCCGACCTCGGCGTCCAGCTCGGCGTTCAGCTCGGCACTGACCTCGGCGCTCAACTCGGCGGGCTCGGGAGGCTCCCCGTCACAGCAGGCGATCTCGGCGGCGTCGGCCGTGACCACCGCGGCATAGGTGGCCGCCAGGCTGCGACGCACCCGGGAGGTGAGGTGCTTCAGCAGGGCGGTGGGCGACGCCTGCTTGAACAGCTCCGCCGCCACGTCGAGGAGCTCGGTGCTGCGGTCGGGCATGGCCCCGTCCACCGGTCGCACCGACTCGATGGACACCCCGTCGACCTCGAGGATCTCGTCCCGGAGGAGGTCGATGAGATTGTCGCCGGCCAGCCCGACCCCCAGTTCGTCCACCACCACGCCGTTGGCCCTCTGGAGGATGTCGATCGAGACCACATCCCCTCCCACCGAGCCGATACGACTGGCCACCGCCCCCAAAGCACCTGGTCGATCGGGGAGCTTCACCCTGATCAGGTAGTTGAACACCTACTCAGGCTAGGCCCAGTCTGTGTACAGACTGTTTCCGGCTGGTTACGACATCGGGAGGACCGATCACCGGTATCCCTCGGTCCGATCCGGTGGGGTCCGGGGCCGACTCTGCGGGGATCGGGTCCGATCCGGCGGGGCCTCGGTCCAGCCCGGAGGGGATCACGAGGACTTGCTCCGCTTGGCGTAGTGGTCCACATACTCCTGGCCCGAGAGGGCGGCGATGTCGGCCATCAGGGCGTCGGTGAGCCGGCGCAGCTCGAGCTGTTCGGCACCCTCGGCCCGGCGCCCGGGCTCACCGGCTCGCTCCAGGTCGGCCCGGCGCTCGGAGCCCGTCCGCCGCTCGAGTTCGGCAGCCCGGTCGGGGTCCGTCCGACGATCGGGGTCGGTGGCGGGGTCGGTGGCCGGGTCGCTGACCGGATCGACGCACCCTCCGGTGGCGTTGGTGGCGTGGTGGTGGCGGTTGGTGGCGTTGGTGGTGGTGGCGGTGGTGGTGGTGTCGGTCCCGTCATCGGGGCAGGTGACCGGGGGTCCGAACCGGACGGTCACCTTGTGGAATGGGCGCATGAACCTGCTCCCCGGAGGCTGCACCTCCCGGGTGCCGATGATGCCGACCGGAATGATCGGGACCTTGCAGTTCAAGGACAGGCGGGCCACCCCGGTGTGACCCCGGTGGAGCCGTTCATCGGGGGCCCGGGTCCCTTCGGGGTAGATGGCCAGGAGGTTGCCCTGGTCGAGCACCTCCATGGCCGTGTTGAGGGCCCGCTGGGAGGCGTCCCCTCCCCCACGCTGCATGGGGATCTGGCCGGCGGCCCGGAAGAACCATGCGGTGCGCCAGTGCTCGAAGTACTCGGACTTGGCCACGTAGGTCACCCGTCGCCGGACCACCAGCGGGAGGAAGAAGGAGTCACAGAACGACTGGTGGTTGGCGGCCAGGACGGCCGGGCCCTCGGTCGGGATGTTCTCCCGGCCTTCGACCTCGACCTTCCACAGGATGTAGAACACCGGGGTCAGGAGCACCTTCAGCATCCAGTAGGCCACGGGAAACGGTACCGCCGACTGTGGTGTACTGCACCGGATGAGCGCCACCGACCTCGAATCCAGCGACGCCGGGCCCATGGGCTCCGCCGGTCCGTGGTCGATCATGGGTCGGACCGTGAAGCTCCCCGTCGAGGTTCGCCGGGCCGCCCAGTGGGGAGTCCAGTACCTGGTGCCGACGGCGGCCGCTCAGCGGCTGGTGGCTCCGACCGGCCTCGAGGTCACCGGACCGGTACCGGGCCGGGCACTGGTGGCCCTGGCGGTGTGCCGCTACGACGACACCGATCTCGACCCCTACCACGAGGTGGCGGTGAGCTTCGTGGTCCGCCCCCACGACGCGCCGCCGGCCACGGCGACCCAGCGGCTGCAGGAGTTCTTCACCGGAGCCATCGGGGCGTACATCCACCGCCTGCCGGTCGACCAGGAGTTCTCCTGCCGGGCCGGCCGGGACGTGTGGGGCTTTCCCAAGTGGGTCACCACCATCGACATCGACGAGCCGCCGGTGGGCTCCCCGGCGGGCGGGTCGGGAACCACGGTTCGCCTGGTCGACGAGGGTGTCCACGTGCTGACCCTGACCGTTGCTCCCGGAGTCCGGCTCAGCCTGCCGTCGCAATCTCCCCCCAGTTACTCCTTCCGGGACGGCGTCTTGCGCCGCACCACATGGACCACTTCGGCCGAAGGGACCACCGGCCGGCCGGGCGGGGCCAGGCTGGTGCTCGGCGACCATCCCATGGCTGACGAGCTGCGGTCGCTGGGACTGCCCAAACGGGCGCTCTTCTCTTCGACCACGGCTCAGATGCGGGCCTCGTTCGATCGGGCGGACGTGGTGACGCCCCGTGCGGTTGGCACGGGGGCCCTGCAGTAGCTGGCTCGCCGGCGTCGCCGATCGCTCCGCCCGGCGCTCCGCCCGTCGCTCGGCCCGTCTCTCCGCCCGTCGCTCGGCCCGTCGCTCGGCCCGTCGCTCGGCCCGAGCCGAGCCCGTCCGCATTGACCGCGCCCCACCACGCCCCTACGGTCTTGGGACCATGTCCCGCCGGCTCACACCCAAAGGAACACAGCGTCGACACGACCTGATGGACCTGGCCGCCCGGAAGTTCGCCGCCGACGGCTACCACACCACCTCGGTCACCAGCATCGTGGACGGGTTGGGCGTGGGCAAGGGCGTCTTCTACTGGTACTTCCAGTCGAAGGACGAGATGCTGAGCCAGATCCTCAACGACGCCCTGCGCTCGATGCGCCTGGCCCAACAGGAGGCCATCGCCGGCGAGCACGACCCGGCCCGTCGGATCGAGCAGGGCATCCGCTCCTCGCTGCGCTGGCTGTCCGAGCACCGTCACCTGTTCGTCCTGATGGAGTTCGCCCGGACCGAGGAGCGCTTCGCCCCGATCATGCGGCTGGGCGACCAGCAGACCGTGGCCGACGCCCTCCCCCATGTGAGTGCGGGCATCACCGCCGGCCTCCTCCGGGGGGAGGATCCCGAGGTCCTGACCCTGGCCATCTTGGGGGTGACGGGACATTTGGCCCGGGTCCTGGTCCTCGAGCAGGGGGAGGATGCCGACCGGGTGGCCGCCGCGGCGATCGCCTTCTGCCGCCAGGGGTACGTGGCCGAGCAGGGCTCGGCGCTTTCGAGGAGAATTGCGTGACGGGCGCGATGAGCATGACGAGGGGGAGCAGTTGAATTCGAGGAGGAACCGGTGACCGACACGACCACCAAGGAAGCCGCACCCTTCATCGAGGGGCTTCACTTCGGCGAGTGCCCCCGATGGCACGACGGGCGCCTGTGGTACGTCGACTTCTACGCCGGGACGGTGGTGTCGACGGACGAGGACGCCAACACCCGGATCGAGCTCGAGGTGCCCGGGGAGCCGGCCGGGATCGGTTGGCTGCCTGACGGCCGACTGCTGGTGGTGGCCCGCAAGCCCCGCACCGTGCTCCGCCTGGAGCCCGACGGCCAGCTGGTCGAGCACGGGGACCTCAAGCCCATGGCCGGGTTCTACGGCAACGACATGGTGGTGGACCCGGCCGGGCGGGCCTACGTGGGCAACTTCGGGTTCGACCTCGACGGCTTCATCGAGGAGCGGGGCCCGGTGGCGCTGGTGGAGCCCCCCGGGCCTCCCACCACCCCGCTGATCCGCATCGACCCCGACGGCTCGGCCCACATCGCCGCCGATGACATCTCGTTCCCCAACGGCACGGTGATCACTCCCGACGGCGGCGACGATGATCCTCGCCGAGACGCTGGGCGGCCGCCTCACCGCTTTCGACGTCGGTCCCGACGGCGAGCTCAGCGGGCGACGGGTCTGGGCCGAGCTGCCCTGGTGCGCGCCCGACGGCATCTGCCTCGACGCCGACGGAAACGTGTGGGTGGCCAACGCCATCTCCCGGGAGTGCTGGCTGGTCACCGAGGGCGGTGAGGTCATCGACCGGGTGGCCACCTCGCTCAACAGCTTCGCCTGCATGCTCGGCGGCGCCGACCGGCGCACCCTCTACATCATGACGGCGCCCACCAGCACCGAGTCGATGGTCAGCGCCGAGCGGACCGCTCGCATCGAGCAGGCCCGGGTCGCCGTGGGAGGGGCCGGCCTGCCCTGAGGCCAGTCGGCTCCGGGAGGACCACCGGCTCCGGGAGGCCAGTCGGCTCCGGGAGGGCCAACAGTTCCGTCAGTCCCGGAACCGGCGGCGGTCAGTGGAGCCGGGTCAACGCCTTGCGGAGGTTCCGGACACCCTGGCCGATGCGCTGCTCGTTCTCGATGAGGGCGAACCGTACATGGCGGTCGCCACCCGGGCCGAAGCCCACCCCCGGAGACGTGGCCACGTCGGCCTGCTCCACCAGGAACTTGGAGAACTCCAGCGAGCCCATGTCGGAGTAGGGCTCGGGGATGGGGGCCCAGACGAACATGGTGCCCCGCGGCGGGGTGATCTCCCACCCGATGCGGTTGAGGCCGTCGCACAGGGCGTTGCGCCGGGCCTGGTAGGTCTCGTTGATGAGCTTGGGGTAGTCCGGGGCCTCGTTCATGGCCACGATGGCGGCGATCTGGATCGGCTGGAACGTCCCGTAGTCCAGGTAGCTCTTGAGCTTGGTCAGGGCCTGCACGATGGGGGCGTTGCCGACCAGGAAGCCCACCCGCCAGCCGGCCATGGAGAAGGACTTGGTCATGGTGTAGAGCTCGACCGCCACGTCCTTGGCCCCGGGGACCTGCAGGATCGACGGCGGGGTGTAGCCGTCGAAGGCGATGTCGGCGTAGGCGAAGTCGTGGACCAGGACGATCTCGTGCTCGCGGGCGAACTCGACCAGGCGGGTCATCCAGGCCAGGTCGACACACTCGGTGGTCGGGTTGTGGGGGAAGGACAGCACCACCACCCGGGGCTTGGGCCACGCCGACTCCCAGGCCTCCATGAGGTTGTCGAAGAAGGCCTCACCGGGGCGGCCGCTGTCGACGGCCCCGTCGGCGTCGAGCCGCACGTGGCGGACGTCCGCTCCGGCGAACAGGGGGGCGTAGATGTGGATGGGATACGAAGGCGACGGGACCAGGGCGGTATCGCCCGGGGCCACCAGGACCCACATCAGGTGGGAGAGTCCCTCTTTGGCGCCGATGGTGCTGACGACTTCGGTCTCCGGGTCCAACTCGACTTCGAACTTGCGCAGGTACAGGTCGGAGATGGCCTGGCGGATCTTCGGGATGCCCCGGCTGGCCGAGTAGCGGTGGTTGCGGGGGTTGTGCACCGATTCGGCCAGCTTCTCGACGGCCACGTCCGGGGACGGGAGGTCGGGGTTCCCGAAGCCGAGGTCGATGACGTCCCGGCCGTCGCGTCGGGCTACGGCCTTCAGATCGTTGATGGTGGCGAACACATACGGCGGCAGGCCATTGATCCGACGGAACTCCATGGCGCGAGGTTACTTCCGGAGTCCAGGGGCCATGGACACCCTGAGCGGCGGCCCGGCCACCGGGGCCGGCGGCCTCACGGCCACGGCCACCTCGCCGACCTACATCGCCGCCCGGGTCACCTCCGCCGACCTGCATCGCCGGCCGGGCCACCTCCCGCCGAGCCCCGGGCTACATCGCCGCCCGGGCCACCTCCGCCGCTTTGGCCAGCGCCTCCAGCGACTCGGGCCAGGCACAGACCGCCCAGGTGGCACCGGCCTCGGCCACCTCTAACAGCCGGGCGGCGGCGGCCGACTCGTTGGAGCCCACCGGCCCGGCCCAGGTGACTTCCATCCCTTCTGCCGTCAGCTCGGCCACCCGGAAGGGCTCCCCGTCCCAGAGGTTGACGGCGACGCCCAGGTCCCGGGCCACCGCCACCGTCATGGGCCGGCCTCCCCCTATCCACACCGGGAGCCCCAGGTTGCGCAGCGCCGAGGTGGTGGCGGCCAGCTGGGCCCGGCGCTCGTCACCCGACTCGAACGGGATGCCGAAGGCCTCGTTCTCCTGGCGGCTCAGGCGGTCACCGGTGCCGATGCCGGCGATCATCCGGCCGCCGCTGATGGTGGCCAGGCTCGACATGGCAGCCACCAGGACGCCGTCGGGAACCAAACCCACGCGGGCGACCAGAGCGCCCACCGAGACGGTGGACGTGGATGCCGCCAGGGCGCCCAACAGTGGGGCCATGGAGAGAGCGGGGCGGTCGGGCCGTCCCATGGGCCACAGGTGATCGAAACAGAACACACCGTCGAGGCCCAGATCCTCGGCCCGGCGCGCCGCCTCGATGGCTGATGCGGCTTCGTCCCGGAACTGGGGAAGGGTGATCCCGATCTTCATGCCGTTCCCGGCTTGGCGGCGGCGGCTTCGGGGGTTGCGTCGGCGGTGCCGGCCGGGGCGGCCGGGGCCGGCCGGAGCGGCTGTGCCGGCCGGGGCGATGGTGCCGGTCGGGGCGGCGATAGCGGTCACCCTGCCGGCGCCGCGGCCATCACGTGGTGGACTCGACCCGGGCCTTCAGCTCGCGCAGCGCGATGGACATGATCCGGCTCTGGGCCCGCATCTTGATGAATCCGGGGAGGGGCACCTTCATCTCGACTTCGAGGTGGTAGGTGACCTCAGTGCCCCCGGCGCCATTGGGGGCGAAGACGTACTGCCCGTCGAGCTTGGAGGTGATGTCACCCCGGGTCTGCACCCAGGCGAGCACCCCCGGAGCCTGGCTGAAGTCGTACTGGAGGGTGTAGCTGGTGCTCCGCCCGAACGCCGCAGCCCGGAACGTCACCACCAGGGGGCGACCCTGGTCGTCCCGCTCGTCGATGGTGACATCCTTGATGTCGGCCGCCCACTCGGGGTAGGCGCCGATGTCCGAGCTGACCTCGAAACACCGCTCCGGGGTGGCCGCAACGACCATTCGCTCAGTGGCTAGTTCCGCCACAATCGGCCCTCCTCCTCGAATCGGTTGCCATGGCCGCGGAGGGGCTCAGCCTGCCACGTCGGCCAGCGAAGCAGCCAGCCTAGGGGCGAGTTTGTCATAGTCGAAGGATGCCTCGGCCCGACGCCGGGATGCCGTTGCCATGTGCTGTCGGAGGACGGGATCGTCGAGCAGGCGGCCGATGGCGTGAACCACGGCGCCCACGTTGGTCGGTCGGCCGACCACCAGGCCGGTTTCGCCATGGGCCACTGCCTCTCCCGCTCCTCCTGAATCCCCGGCCACCTGGGGAACGCCGGCTGCGGCCGCTTCCAGGAAGACGATGCCGAATCCCTCCTGTTCGAGACCGAGCCACCGGTTCCGGCAGAGCATGGCGAAGACATCGGCTGCACCGACCAGGGAGGGGAGGGCCTTGTCGGAGACGGCGCCGAGCATGTGTACCGGCGCCCCGTACTCGGCGATCCGGCCGGCCAGGCGGTCGGCGTCCCGCCCCCGGCCGGAGATGGCCACGGTGAGGTCGGGAGTGCGGGCCGCCAGCTGCACCGAGGCGTCGATGAGAATATCCATCCCCTTGCGGGGGACGAGCCGGCTGACACTCACCACCAGGGGCCCGCTGGCGGGAAGCCCGAAGTCGGTGCGTGCCGATGCCCGCTCGTCGGCGGAGAGGGGCCGGAACCGGTCGAGGTCGACCCCCGGAGGTATCTCCACCACCGGCGGCACACCTTTGGCCCGTCGCGACTTGCGCAGTGTCCGGAGGCCCTCGGCCGCCGGATAGCCGCCGGCTGAGAGGATCAGTGCGCTGTGGCCCAGCACGTGGGCGACGAGGTCGCGTCCTCCGGGGAGCCGACCGGGGATGGCTACTTCGGCACCGTGCAGAAGGACGGCGTACGGAATTCCCAGCTGTGGTCCGATCAGGCCCAAAGGGAACACCGGGTCCAGGACGACCAGGTCGGCACCGACACGGTGGGCCGTCTCCCGGATGCGGCGGACCAGGGGTGGAGCCGGGGATGAGCACGCGGGTCGATACCCGTTCGATCCGGATCCCGTGGGCCGCCTGCTCCTGATCGAAGGAGGCGGCGTCCGGGTGGGACCGGGCGGTCAGGACGGCGAAGGTGTCGGGGTCGAGGCGTCGCCACAGCTCCCATAGGTAGGCCTGGATGCCTCCGAGCTTGGGGGGAAAGTCATTGGTGACCAGTAGGTGGGTCACCGGTTCACCCCGCCGCCTCGGGATCGCCGTCGACGCAGATCGTCTCGACCCAACTCTCTGGCCGCCCACCGGGCATGCTCAACGATCATCTCGTCGTCGACGGACAGCCAGCGTCGCAAGGCGGCCTCGGTGGCGGGGTCAGAGCCGTCGCCGACGTTGCCCAGTGCCACCAGGGCGTTGCGGCGCAGATAGCGGGGATGGCGTTCGGGGATGTACCAACGGCCGTGGCGCGACAGGAGTTCTTCGTCGGTGGCACTGAGAAGGTCGAGGAGGTCGACCGTCGGTTCGCTGTCGGGCTCGGGGGGCGAAGCCGGGACTCTCCGATCGGCGAGCAGGTTGATCGGACAGACCTGCTGGCACTCGTCGCAGCCGTAGATCCGATCGCCGAGGGCCCGACGGTACTGCTCGGGAAAGGATCCGGGGGACTGCACCAGCCAGGCCAGGCAGCGGCGGGCATCGAGCACCCCCGGCGCCACCAGTGCTCCGGTGGGACAGGACGACATGCAGCGGGAACAGGTGCCGCAGCCCTCGGCGTGTGGTGAGGCGGTCGTCGGAGCAGTGGGTCGGAGCGGGGCGTCTGTGACCACCGAACCCAGCACGAACCATGAGCCGAGCTCGGGCAGGAGCAGGAGCGAGTTCTTTCCGAACCAACCCAGGCCCGCCCGGTGGGCCGCGGCACGGTCGACCAACCCGTTGTCATCACAGACCACGCTCGCCCGCCATCCGAGTCCGCGCAGGGATTCGGCAATCGGGTTCAGTGCCTGGCGGAGGGAGGCGTAGTGATCGCGCCGTGCGTACCTGGCCACTCGGGCGGCGGGCCGTTCGAACTCTGTCGACTGCGTCGGATCGCTTGGTCGTCTGCGTTTCAGCTCGGTGGGCTGTTGGGCTTGATTCGCGTCTTGCGACTGAAGACGGACCCGGTCAACGGGTTCCCGGTGGCGATAGCTCCAAGCCCCGACCACCAGTGCCCTTGCTCCTGGGAGGGTTCGGTCAGGATCGGTCGACCGCTCGGGGTTGCGATAGGTGAACTGCATATCGGCTGCAAGCCCGCGTTGTTTGCGCTCGAATAGATCCTCGCGGGTCCTTTCGAAGATGCCCGCTCCGCAGATCCCCACCGCAGCCAGCCCGGCACCGAGGCCCAGACCGACGAGACCGTCACTCAACTCGGAGAGTGCCTCGACCGACATAGCGCCGGATAGTCCAGGCGGTCCGGTAACGGCTGATCGGGTCACGCAACATGGTTACACGCCTACGAGTCAGGACCCGACACGCTCTCTTATTGCAGGGCTCGGATGCCGGGCGTTCCGGCCTCCGGCATCGCCACTTTTCGAAGGTCCGCCCTCTGATCGGCGATCGGTCAACTGACCTGGCGGGAGTGACGAATGCCTGGCACCAGCCCGGCCTGCTCGAGGAGGCGAACGGCTCGAGCCTCGTCAGCGGCCACCACCACAGCGTCCTCAGGCTGTCGGCCGACGATGAAGGAAACCACGCAGTCGTCACATACGGACGTCTGCTGGTGCATGCAGTCGGCACAGTCGATGGTGAACGCTTCAGGTGCAGTAAGTGATTCCTGCGGCCTCACGCCTGGCATCGAGACCGGAACGGCAGATGGGACGGCGGTGAGTGGCATGGCGTGGACTCCTCGGTTCGTTGATTCGTTGGTGTTTTCCATGACTCAGGCATCATGGTCCGAGGGTGTGACACTCACCTTCGGTGCGGAGCCTGAGTCGTCGAGACGTGACGAGCACTCAGGGGAACTGTCAGCCCTTACCGGGAGGGAAGCGCTTAGGTGTCGGCTCCCGACTCGGCCTACGCTGGTCAGCTCCCGGTGGCCCCCGACGCCGCCCCTTGCCCCCGGTGGTCGGCCGTTTGGTCCGCTTCCTGCGGGCCGGAGGTGGTTGGGGACGGGCCGGGGGGTCGAACCGCCAGTGGCCGGTTCCCCCCGAGAGCACGAAGCGCTGGTACGTGCGCTGGTAGTGGTGGAAGTGACAGAGCCGGGCCAGATTGTCCAGGCTGACCTGGCCCCCGTCCTTGTAGTCGGTCTTCCAGTGGTCGAACTCGAGGCCCTTGCGCACATCGCAGCCCGGCACCACACAGGTCTGGTCCCGTTCGCACAGGGCCACCTTCAAGGCCCAGGGGATGGAGCGTCCCATCCGACAGATGGTGGTCACGTCCACCCCGTCGGTGATGACCAGGTAGCAGAGGGCCTCCCCCAGCAGCGCTTGGGCCCGGGACAACGGGATCGGTCCGACCCCGGGGATCTCACAGATCTCCCCCGGGCCGAGCGAGCCCCGGCGCAGGGCCTCCAGGTCCGCCCGCACCAGCACCGTGGTCGACGGGGGTCGGGAACCCGGCCCGGTGCCGTTCGCCTCATCCTCGATGGACCCGATCAGGTCCTCGGGGTCGGTGGGCTGGGCGCTTGTGTCCGGGCCGGCCCGGTCGTCGGAGCCGTTGGCGTGTTCGGTGCCGGGCCAGCCGGCCCCCGCCAGGGAGCCGAACAGGTCGGCCTGAGGGTCGGGTCCGTTCCGGATGGACCCGGTGGACCCAGCAGACCCGGTGGACGTAGTGGTCCCGCTGGACGTGGAGGTCCCACCGGATTGTGGAGGTCCCACCGGTTGTGGAGGACCCGCCCGAGGTGTTCCTGGTCCGGGCCGGGATGCCCGTCCCGGTGACCAGGGCCACCAGGGCATCGGCGGCGTAGGCCTCGCTGGGCTCGTGGTTGTCGTCTCTGCGGGCCTGGTGGAAGAAGCGGTCGGTCACCGGCCCGAGGGAGGCCAGCAACCGGGCCCCGGCCTCGGGGGTGAACAGGCCGTCCAGTCGGAAGGCCCCCTCCTGGTCGGTCCAGGTCCGGAGCCTTCTGGCCTGGTGGATGGCCTCGGCCGCCCGCTCGGCCTGTTCGGCTGAGCGTCCGTCCTGGCGGGCCTTCAGACAACGGTCTTTGAGTTGGCGACGGGTGTCGTGCTGGGCCCCGTTGACCAGGTCGTGCTCCTGGTCGGGGTTGGCCTTGGCTGCACCCGAGATCAGGGAGGCCTGGGCCCCGGACAGCTTCCCGGCCCGGAAGGCCTCTTCCACCTCGGGTTGGGAGGCCAGGGCCTCGCCCAACTTCAACTGGTCGATGGCCTCGCTCAACCCCGCCCCGGTCTGGGCGGCGAACCACTCGGCCGGGGAACGGTGCCCGGTGCGCAGATGGGGATGGGACTCGGCCGCCCGGGTGGCGGCCAGGGTCTTGCCCGCCCTCCCCAGGCGCTCCACCCGGTCGAAGGCGGACAGCAGCAGGACAGAGTCCTCGGGCCCGTAGCGACCGGGCTCGAAGTCGGCCACAAAGGTGGCGAGATCGTCCACCGCGGCGAAGAACGAGGCGGCCTCCCCGGAGCCGGCTACCTGACCGGAGCCGGCGCTGTCGTTCTTCTGTTTCGTCGGGGTGGCGGTGGAACCCGTCATGGACACCAGTGTTCCAGGAGGGTGTGACACTCCCCGAAACGCCACCAACAACAACGTAAATGGCCGAGATGCCACGAAGGGCAAGGCCGACTGACCGAAGGGAGCCAATTCCTAAAGTTCGACTAGGAATGAGCAAATTACCTCCTGGCAACCTGCCGACCCGCTGGGCCGGTCGAGCAGGGCCCGCCGCCCCGCTCCCGGCCCAGCTCTCTCTGTCCCACTCCGAAGGGAAGCTCGAATTCCGCCCCCTTGCACCGGGGCCGAGCGCGTCTGAGCTCCCACCGCGCGTATCGATCTGCGACGCCAGACCCGCCCACCCCGCCTATCTCGGATAGGCCCGCCCGCACCCGGGCCCGCCCCGGGCTATGGCAGGTTGTCGCCCTGCGCCGCTGACACGCACCCGTACTTCCACTGGCCGGCGTTCTCGCCTTTGGGCGTGTGCCCAACCTCCGACGAGCAAGCTGCCGAGAGCGACTCCCCGGCATGTGTCTTCGCCTTGATGACGGATACGCCGTCAGCTTGATACCAGTAGTAACCGTCCTCGTAGGAGGCGTTCGGGATGTCCCTGGTACAGCCCGCCAGGAGGAGACAGGTGATCAGCGCCACCGCCGTAACCAACCGTCTCACGTCGACTGCCCGTCCGGTCCGGATTCCGTCGGTCGTGGTGCCGTGAAGCGGATCTGGACGTTCTCCTCGCGGTGGACGATCTCGGAGAACAGGCCGATGCAGTCGGAACAGATGTAGATGCTCGGCGTGGGTCCAGCCACACCGCCGGTTCGTGTCAGCCCACAGAACGAGCACGGCAAGCCCGCCAGAGGCACCGCTACTCGTCCAGCATCGGTTCGACCACGTCCGGGTCCCCTTCGCCCACCTCGTCGCCCAAGAGGACATTGAGAGCCTCGTCAGGTTCTCCCTCGATGTTCAGCAGTTCGTCGTCGCCGGAGAAGCGCTCGCCAGGCATCTTCGAATCGTAGACCCGGCCCCCGAAAAGATTCCGAGATTCGCATGTTTGAACGGCGGAACGAGGGGAAGGGGACAAAGCACGCAGATCCGTCGACCGGAGGTAATACTCCCGCTCCGGGTTTGAAGGCCGCTGAGCACCTGCCCCTCGGCTCAGCGGCAACCCTCTATCCCTTCCGGGGTAGAGGGCCGGCCTTGGTGAGGCTGGCCCGAGCCGGAGTCGAGCAGAGGGGGCTCGGCGCCGATTCCCGGCCCTGCCCCCAGATCCCGGCCCTGTCCCCCAATCCCGGCCCTGCCCCCAGCCACTCCCGCCCCGGGAGGAACCGGAGGATGCCAGCCAAGCCCAGGTCAGCGGCACTTTTCCCGAGCCCGGGACACCCGCCAGAAAAAAACTTGGGCAATGATGTTTAGGCCCCTAGGGGGCGGGTAGAGCGAAGGACAGAGTCAGGCCCGTTGAGCGAGGTCCCGCCGCCCCGCTCCGGGCCTTGACTTTTTTCCCCAAGCAGCCGCAAATCCCCGCCGCTGCTGGAATTCCCGGTCAAAAGTCCCGGGAATTTCCGCGCCCAGACCAGCCGACCGGGACGTTTTTCGTAAGAAATCGGCCCATCGGCGCTGATAAAACATAAGAACCGGGTTCTATCCGCGTTTCTGGTAGTTACTCCCCGGTAGTATGTTTGTCGGCGGCCTCGTTGAGCATGGTTTCCGCCGACCGCGCTCCGGGGCCGCCTCTTTTCTTCTCCAACGGGATGGCCACCCGTTCGCAGGGGCCGGCCAGGTCCAAGTCGACCGGGACCGGTCGGCGCCGAGGACCCGGCCCAGGCAGAGGCTCCCGGCCACGCAGGACAACCCGATCCCGTCAGTAACCCGCCTCCGGGTCCACCAGCCCCACCAGATCCTCGCCGGCGGCGAATCTGCCCACATTGGTGCGGATCCGCTCGGCCAGCAGGGGCATCACCATCTCGATGGTGTCGGCGGTGTGGGGCGTGATGATGCAGTTCGGGATGTCCCAGAGAGGGTGCCCGTCCGGCAACGGCTCAGGGTCGGTGACGTCGAGGGCGGCGCCGGCGATGGCGCCCCCGGTCAACGCCGACACCAGGGCATCGGTGTCCACGTGACCGCCCCGGGCCACGTTGACCAGCCAGGCGGTCTCGTCCATCAGCGCCAGCTCGGGGGCACCGATGATCCCGGTTGTCTCCGGGGTCAGGGCCAGAGCCAGAAACACCACCAGCGATCCGGCGAGCACGTCGTGGAGCTGGGTCACCGGCACGGTCCGGGTGGCGCCGGGGACCGGGTCCGGGTTCCGGCGGACCACGGTGGAGTGGACCCGGAACGGAGCCAGCTGCTCCAGCAGGACCGAGGTGATGCCACCGCCGCCCAGGATGGTCACCTGTTGGTCGTAGAGGCTGGTTCCCGCCGGGGTGCCCCAGGTTCGGGCGGCGATACGGGTGGGCATGTGCCGCAACCCGGCCAGGGCCAGCATCAAGGCGTGCTCTGCCACCGGCTCGGCGTACGAGCCCTTGGCGCAGGTCCAGATCCGGTCGTGGTCGAGGAGGCCGAAGGAGACGAACCGTTCCACTCCGGCGAAGGGGAGCTGTACCCACCGGAGGTCGGGGGCGGCCTTCATCTGCTCGCCGAGGCCCTTCACGTCGGCGGGATCGATCCAGACCAGTGCGTCTGGATGGTCGTCGATCCCCACGATGGTCCCGCCACCGGCCACCACCGCATCGGCTGCGAAGGAGGCGGCTCGAGGGCCGATAGCGATACGGGGAGTGGTCATGGGCCGCAGACTATCGACCCCGGACACTCCCCCACCAGGCCCCGAGCCGACCCGGGCTTTGCTTGAATGGTCCCGCCAGCCAGCCACGGGCGACCGGACAACCCCAAGCCCGGCCGGCCGCACGATCGGGGGATCGATGATCGTTCAATTCAATGTCCGTGACTTCCTGGACCGGGCCGAAGTGTCCTACCCGGAGCGGATCGGGCTCATCGACGAGCCGGAGCAGCCGGCCGAGCCGTGGGAGCCGCTGACCTTCGCCGGGATGGCCGAGCGGGCCCGCGCCCAGGCCGCCGGGCTCGACCGGCTGGGCGTGGCCCCCGGTGAACGGGTGGCCATCATCTCCCACAACGCCTCCCGGCTGCTGACGTCCTTCTTCGGGGTGTGCGGCTGGGGTCGCATCCTGGTCCCCATCAACTTCCGCCTGGCCCCGGCCGAGGTCGAGTACATCGTCGAGCACTCCGGGGCGTCGGTGCTCCTGGTCGATCCGGAGCTGAGCGATGCGCTGTCGGGCATCAAGCTCCCCGCCGGCATGAGAGAGCGGCAAGAGCGGAACGACCCGGCGGTTCGAGCTCGGAGCCGAGAGCGATGAGGAGCTCTTCACGGCCTCTGCGGAGCCCCGGCCGTGGACGGCCGATGAGAGCGCCACCGCCACCATCAACTACACCTCGGGCACCACGGCCCGGCCCAAGGGGGTGCAGCTGACCCATCGGAACTGCTGGGTCAATGCCTCGGTGTTCGGCTGGCACATCCAACTGAGCGACCGTGACGTGTACCTCCACACCCTGCCCATGTTCCACGCCAACGGCTGGGGCATGCCGTGGTCGACCACGGCCATGGGCTGCCCGCAGGTGGTGTTGCGCAAGGTCGACGGAACCGAGATCCTGCGTCGGGTGGAGCAGCACGGCGTCACGCTCCTCTGTGCCGCTCCCGCCGTGGTCAACGCCGTTCTCGATGCGGTGCCCGCCTGGTCGGGACCGATCCCCGGGAGGGGTACCACCCGGATCGTGGTGGCCGGAGCGCCGCCGCCCAGCCGCACCATCGAGCGGATCCAGAGCGAGTTGGGATGGGAGTTCATCCAGATCTACGGGCTGACCGAGACCTCACCGCTGTTGACCGTGAACCGGACCCGTTCCGAGTGGGACGACCACACCTCGGGAGAGAAGGCCCGTCAGCTCATGCGGGCCGGGGTCCCGGCGGTGGGCACGTCCATCGCCGTGGACGAAGAGGGCGAGATCCTGGCCCGCAGCAACACCGTGATGGCCGGCTACTGGCAGCAGCCCGAAGAGACCGCCACGGCCCTCGACGGGGGGTGGTTCCACACCGGCGACGGCGGGGTGCTCGACGCCGACGGCCACGTGAGCATCCTCGACCGGAAGAAGGACGTCATCATCACCGGGGGTGAGAACGTGTCCTCCATCGAGGTCGAGGATGCCATCTTCTCGCTCGACGGGGTGGCCGAGGTGGCGGTGATCGGGGTTCCCCATGACACCTGGGGCGAGATGATCGTGGCCCTGGTGGTGCCGGTATCGGGCAGCGGCCTCACCGAGGAGGACGTGACCGCCTGCTGCCGCAAAGTCCTGGCTGGCTACAAATGTCCCAAACAGGTGGAGTTCCGGGAGGAGCTTCCGCGGACCGCCACCGGAAAGCTCCAGAAGTTCCGGCTCCGGGCCCCCTACTGGGAGGGACGGGAGCGGCGGGTGAACTGAGCGGGGGTCCCAGTCGACCGCCCCTGAACCGCCCATGTGACAAACCCTTGTGCCATGCCCCGAGAGCTCCGGCGGGGCAGCATCGGCAATGGCTGCACCACACCGTCCTCGATCAACGCTCCTGGCCGATCGGTCCCGAAGCGCCCGACAAAGCGGGACCGGCCCCACTGCCCGGCGAAGGCGGCCATGACCGCGGCGGCCATCCCCACCACGACCTGTGGAATGGGTGACATGTTGTGCCGGCAAGCCGGCAAGCCGGCAAGCCGGCAGGGACATTGGCGACCGGGTTCCCAGGGGACGTTCGTCACGTGCATTGGAGAGGCTGACCGCAGCGATCCCGGAGAAGGAGCGTCCACCGGTAGCGGCGCCGATCACCAGCCACCGGCCGATGGTTGCGGCGAGCGCCGGCTTAGCAACCACCGTCGCTGGGTAGTGTCTTTGAATGGCACCCGAAGGAAGCGGTCGCAATCCGCAAGAGCCTGAATCCGAGCTGGGCAGTGCACCGGATCCCGAGGCGGTGGCCAGCCGGGCCGACGGCAGGCCACCGGATGAAGCTACCAGCGACAATCCCGAGGCCCAGGCGCAAGCGATCCTCGAGGAATCTGAGGACCGCATCGCGGCCGGCGCCCGCACCTCGGACCCGATCGACCAACCATTTCCGAAGCCATCAGAGGATCAACTCGAGGAAGACGGGGCGGACTGAGAGCGGGAATCCCCCTTCGTGGCAACATGGCCGTCGGGTAGATCCCCGATCGGACGCCGGTCCAACCGGTGGTCAGGTTGACAGCCGGGTGGCGAACAGCCTCCACGGGTGGCGACGCTCAGGCGTCGCGGCGCACCAGCACCCAACAGCCGATCCCCAACGTCACCACGGTGTAGAGCACCAGGAGGGCGAAACCCCGTCCACGGGCTGAAGGCCGACACCAGGTGATCGGGCACACCCTGGGTGGAGAACATGACCAGACCGATGTTGGCTGGCAGGTAGCGGGCCACGGCATTGCTGATACCGGTAGGCAACGCCTCCACGATGATCGGCAGCACCAGCACCACACCTACGAAGGCCGATATGGCGCCGGCGGTGTGCCGGATGATGGTGGCCAGTCCCAGCGCCAGCAGGCCGAGCACCGCCAGATAGAGACCGGCACCGACCACCGCCCGAAGGACGCCCGCCTGCCCCAACGAGGCCGAGCCGCTGGTCAGGAAGCCCTGAATGACGTGCGGGATCTTCACCCCGAGTTGCTGGGCCCGCTGCGTGGCCGCGGCCTTGGTCCCGACGGCGTGCTTGGCCGACAGGATGGCCTGGCCCAGGGCGAAGGCGCTGAAGGCCAGAATCTCACTGACCACCAGAGCCACCGCTCCGAACACGAGGATCTTGGCGGTGAGCACGACGGAGCGGCGGGGCACGGCCGACAACGTGGCGCGGATGGTGCCTGTGCCGTATTCGGCGCTCATGACCAGCACACCCAGCACCCCGAAGATGAGCTGGCCGAGGAAGACGCCGATCAGGCTCCGGCGGGTCGGATCGTCGATGATCTCGGATGGGCTCACCGTGCCGGTGCCCAATGCGCACAACCCCACCACGGCCACCGCCGTGCCGACGAGCGTCCAGGTGGTCGAGCGGACCGACCAGAGCTTGGTCCACTCGGCGGCCATGGCCAGGCGCAGACCCACCCGTCCCGGCGGTAGCTGTTCGGCGCCCGAACGGGGTGGGACTCTCGTGCACCGTGGTCACGATCCACCCCGGTACTCGACGGCTTCGTCGGTCAACTCCATGAAGGCATCCTCCAAGGAGGCCACCGGGGTGAGTTCGTGCAGGGCGATGCCCTTGGATGCAGCCAGGTCACCCACCTCCGGCGCGGCCAGGCCGGTGATGTTCATGGACCCGTCGGGGTCGGAGATGACCGTCCCGCCGGCATCGGTCACGGCGTCGGACAGCTGATGTGGAGTCGGCGTGCGCACCTTGACCGATTGCCGCGAGCTGCCGGCCACGAAGTCGGCCACCGAGGTCTCGGCAATCAGCTTGCCCTTGCCGATCACCACCAGATGATCGGCGGTGAGGGCCATCTCGGCCATCAGGTGGCTCGACACGAACACGGTGCGGCCTTCGCCGGCCAAGGTGCTTGACAGAGCGTACGCACCCACCGGATGCCCTCGGGATCGAGGCCGTTCACCGGCTCGTCGAACAGCAGCACTCCGGGGTCGCCGAGCAGGGCGGCGGCGATGCCAAGGCGCTGGCCCATCCCGAGCGAGAACTTGCCCACCCGTTTGCCGGCCACCGAGGTGAGACCCGACCAGCTCCAGGACCTCGTCGACCCGTGCCCGGGCGATGGCATTGCTCCGGGCCAGGGTCAGCAGGTGGGCACGGGCCGTGCGGCCGGGATGGATGGACCGCGCTTCGAGGAGGCCGCCCACTTCACGCATGGGCCACGGGAGCTCGTGATAGGGCCGGCCCAACACGGTCACCGAGCCCGACGTCCGGCGAGTCGAGGGCCATGATCATGCGCATGGTGGTCGACTTGCCGGACCCATTGGGCCCAAGGAAGCCGGTCACACTCCCGGGGCGCACGTCAAAGGACAGGTCGTCGACCGCCACCACATTGCCGAACCGCTTGGACAGCCCCCGAGCCTCGATCACCCACCCAGCCTTGCACGGCAGGATCTCCATCGGGTATCGGGGAGGGGCCTCCTCCGGCCATGATGGCCACTAATCTCATCCGATGGACGATCGGGGGCCGGCAGTGGCGGCGGGGACCGCCCCCAGCGCCGCTCAAGCCCGAATCATCGGCGCAGCCCTGGATCTGTTTGCCCGACACGGTGTCGGAGGAACGTCGTTGCAGATGATCGCCGACGCCATCGGCGTGACGAAGGCTGCTGTCTATCACCAGTACAACACCAAGGACGAGATCGTGCTCGCCGTGGCGGAGGCGCAGCTACAGACAGTCGAGGCGATGGTCCTTGCCGCCGAGGCTGAGCCGACGCCGCGGCAGGCTCGCAGGACGCTGGTAGCTGGGATGGTGGATCTGGCTGTTGCCAACCGCCGCACGGCCAGCTCCATCTTGAACGATCCGGTCATCGTCCGCTTCTTTGCCGAGCACGAATCATTTCGGCCTGTCATGGACCGGATGGGTCGCGTCCTCGTAGGCGACGGTCTGGGACACGAGGGACGGGTGTCAACGGCCATGCTGACGGCGGCGATCAGCGGCACCGTCATCCACCCTCTCGTCGCAGGACTTGACGACGACGTTCTTCGACCGCAGCTGCTGCGGCTGGCCCAACGCCTTCTCCCTCCCCTGCCCCCGCCACCCGCCACCGGGCGCTAAGAGGTCCCTCCGGCAGCCTCTTCGGAATGGACGAACTCGGGATCTGACTCGTCCCGAATGGAAAGCCTCCACTTGCAGCAAACCTCGTCTTTGCTCACACGGGGAGGAATGGCCAAGATCTCCACCTTCATATTCGGGTCGTACATCTTGGCCGTCTCAATGATGGCGGCGGGACAGGAGGTGTGCGATGCCTTCTCGGCAATGTCGGGCCGACCCAGAGCTTCCCATTGGTCGACCGAGACACACTTGTTGAAGGTGAAGACGCCAACCTCCTTTTCGGGCATCTCGAATGTCATCTCGAAGGCTTTGCCAGGGAACGAGGTGGCGTCTACCTGGATGTCCTTCATGAAGGCCTCGACCGGGTCGCCGGAGATCTTCATCCAGCGTCTTTTGATGTCCTTGGCCGCAGGCAGCAGCTTCTCACTCCAGAGTGTCCACTGAAAGGCAAACATCTCGTCCAGACCGTCTCTCATGACGATCACCAGGGCCCACGATTCGATGGCGGCCAGGAGGAACTCGTGGCTGCCGAGGGCCAGCTTGACCAGTCGCTCCTTGGAGTACACCGCCCAGTCCGGATTGGGCTTGTAGGGGTTGGCCAGGACCGCACCACCCCGGGCCACCTGGGCCTCCACTTCCTTCCGGGTTTCCGCCACCAGGGCGACGGACTCCTCGTCAGTGAGTTCCATCCATTCGTTGATCATCCCCGGCAGTTGGGGAAGGATGGTGTCCCGCCACGCCTCCGCCTGGATGCGCTCCATTTCGTCTCGTCCATAGCGCTCGGCCACGGAGTCTGCCCAGCCCTCGATGCACACCCGGTAGTACTCGTCACTCATCTCCAGCATGTTGATGAGTGCAGCCTTGGAGAAGTCCGAGAACCGGAGATTCCCATTGAACGGACCGCTGTAGTCCGGCAGCTCGGGACTGTCGTCCGGACTGATGTCGGACCGGGTATCGTGACCGGCCTTCATGTACTTGCCCGGTGGGTCGACAACCGGGAACTTTTTGAAGTGGACGAGATCTACGGGGATATCCAGCCCCACTTCCTGCTGATTCTCCTCGTAGTTGGCCCCGACCTTCCGAACTTCAGACAATGTCTCTTTCACGCGGCCGTCGATATCCGACACGAGAAACCCCCTTCGCACTCCACTGGACTGCCCAGTCGGCTTCGCCGAAGATAGCCGATCGGCTACTTCTGGTCAATGGTGACTCGGACGAGTCCCTTTAGGTTGCCCCGCCACAAGAGAGCCAGTGGGCCCGCCACAACCGACCTCGTTCGACGGCTCGCCGCCGGCCCTGGGGAGATCCTTGTGACCGCGGCCGTCACCGACTCGGCAACCGACCGCTTCCGGACTCGTAACCGCCGTGCACTCGATCTGAAGGAGCTATCCGTCGCCCTCGATGTGGCAAGCGTCGAGTGGCAGTAGACACTTCCGGACGCCGCCGGCATCCGTCGGTCGGGAGTCACCATCGGATCGGACAGATTCGGCCGGATCACCCAAGTGGTGCTGATGTCGGCCGGGTCTTCGGTGTCCGTGACCGGATAGGTGGGACGCCCATCCCATGAGTTACCTCACGTTCACCCGACCGGGTTTCCCGATCGGTCCCCGCTCCCATAGGGTGCGGTCGAGGCCCGATCGGCCGCGGCGGTTCCTTCGTGGGTCAGCCAGTCGTCGATCATCACCGTGGTCCAGCCCGGCGCCTCCAGCATGGGCACGTGGCCGGTGTCGGGGGCGATCTCGACCCGCCAGCCGGGGTGATCAGTGCTCATCCGTCGGGCTGCGGCGGGAGGGACCAGTAGGTCACGATCGCCGTGGATCAGCAGGGTGGGCTGGTCCAGCGACCGCAATTTCTCCATGGTGGCGCCGGGGAAGGCCATCATCATCGACAGGGAGCGGGCGGAGCGGAGGTAGGCGTCGTCGGCCTGCGCCCGGTTCATCCGGCTGGTCAGCTCGATGTGGGCATCGACCACGTCGACCGGTACCCGTGAGGGATCGACGCAGCACACCCCGAGGACCCGGCGCACGCTCTGCTCGGCGGTAGTGCGCCGGCGCCGCTGGGTGAGATAGCCCTCCCCCACCAGAGGGACGGCGCACAGGGCGAAGTTGGCGATGACCCGGGGGTGGATCAGGCCCGGCCGGGCGGTCGGAAGTGCGGGGTCGATGAGGATGAGACCGGCCACCGAGTCCGGCTCGGTCGCCGCCTGCAACGCCGCCACCAATCCACCCATGGAGTTGCCGACCAGAATGGCCGGGCCGGCTCCCACCGACTTCAGAAAACCGCTCAACAGCCGTCGATGCCCTTCGATATCCGGGGTGCGATCGCCTGTGGGCGTGAGTCCGTGGCCCACCAGGTCCAGCGCCAACACCCTGGAGTCCCGAGTCAGTTGGGGTGCGATGGCCGACCAGTTGAGGTGGGAGCCCCCCAGGCCGTGCACACCGACCAACAGGGGACCGGCGGCTGGCCCGCCGAAGTCCACGAAGTGGGTTGCACCATCGATATCGACGGTGCCGGACAAGAGACCGTCGGTCGGTGGGCTCACCATCCAAGGTTACCGGTCGGTGGTGAGATTCCGGCTCACACCAGGCTCCGCCCGGGCCCGGCCACGGTCACGGCCGCATCGCTCCGCGCTCCTGGCGGCGCTCAGGCTCACGCCGGCAGGAAGTCGATCAGCAGTCGGTTGACCTCCTCGGGCGCCTCCAACTGCAGCCAGTGGCCCGGGCCCTCCAGTCGCTCGTAGCGCCACGGACCCGAGACGAACTGGCGGGAGCCGGTCATCTGCTCCTCGGTCAGGGCGAAGTCGCCGCTGCTCCATACCGCCATGGTGGGGGCTTGGACCGGTGGAAGCTCCAAGGGCGGATCGACGAAGGCCTGGGGCGGAATGTTGGCCCGGTACCAGCTGAGCGCCGGCGTAAGGGAACCGTTGGCCTCGAGGTCGCCGATGACCGCATCGACGTCGGGGTGGTTGGCCCACTGGCGAAAGTTGGTCCACGAATCGTCGGACAGCCAGCGTTCGGCCACCCCTTCGAACTGGAAGAGCAGCATGTACCACGACTTCTCCATCTGAGGGAGGCCGGCGGCCCGGAACGCCAAGGGGTGCCCCACCGACAGCGTCACCAGATGGTCGACCCGGTCCGGGAGGAGCGATGCCATCACCCAGGCCAGGGCCGATCCCCAGTCGTGGCCGATGACGTGGGCCCGCTCCAGGCCCAGTAGGTCGAGGATGGCCACCACGTCACCGGCCAGGTAGAGGAGTGAGTAGGCCTCCACCTCGGTGGGCTTGTCGCTGGCCCCGTAGCCACGCAGATCGGGCACGATGACGCTGAAGCCGGCCGCGGCCAGAGCGTCTACCTGGTGGCGCCACATCCGTCCGGAGTCGGGAAACCCGTGGAGCAGCACCACGGGACGACCGGTGCCGGTCACCTCGAAATGGATGTCGACGCCGTCGACGTCAATGTTCATGGGTGGTCTCGTTTCGTGCGACGTCGGAGTTCATGGGGGTCCGGTCCTCTCGTACGAATGCCTGCACCCCGACCGTACTCAGTGATCTCCGGACGGGAAGTGCATAGCGATGGTGGCCTCGGAGCCCGGGGCGGACTCGGGCCAACGGGTGGTGACCGACTTGAGCCGGGTGTTGAACCGGACACCCTCCATGCCGTGCACGTGGGCGTCACCGAACAGGGACTGCTTCCATCCCCCGAACGAGTAGTACGCCATGGGCACCGGGATGGCCACGTTGATGCCGACCATCCCCACCTGGACGTCGCGGCGGAACCGGCGGGCCACACCCCCGTCCCGAGTGAAGATGGCCGTGCCGTTGCCGTAGGGATTGGCATTGACCAACTCGATGGCCTGGTCGAGGTGGTCCACCCGAAGCACCGAGAGCACCGGTCCGAAGATCTCGTCCCGGTACACCTGCATCGACGGGGTGACCCGGTCCACCAGGCACGGACCGAGGAAGAAGCCGTCGTCGTGTCCGGGCACCTTGACCTGACGACCGTCCACCACCACCTCGGCGCCGTCACTGCTGGCCGAGTCGAGGTAGCCGGCCACCCGGTCGCGGTGGACCTCGGTGATCAACGGACCCATGTCCGAACCGGGGTCGGTGCCCGGCCCGGTGACCAGGGCCCGGGCCCGTTCGGTCAGGGCCTGCACCAGGGGGTCACCGTCACCGACCACTACCACCGCGGAGATGGCCATGCACCGTTCGCCGGCCGATCCGTAGCCCGCGGCGACGAGGGCATCGGCCGTCGAGTCCAGGTCGGCGTCGGCCATGACCACGGCATGGTTCTTGGCCCCGCCCAGGGCCTGGGCCCGCTTGCCGGTGGAGGTGGACCGTTCGAACACGTGCCGGGCCACCGGGGTAGAGCCCACGAACGACACCGCGGCGACATCGGGATGGTCAAGCAGGGCGTCGACCGCCGCAGCGTCGCCGTTCACCACCGTGAAGACCCCCTCGGGCAGGCCGGCGTCCTGCCACAGCCGGGCGATCAGCTCCGACGGGGAAGGGTCACGTTCCGAGGGCTTCAGGATGAAGCAGTTGCCGCAGGCGATGGCCACCGGGTACATCCACATGGGAACCATCACCGGGAAGTTGAACGGGGTGATTCCCGCCACCACACCGAGTGGTTGGCGGACCGACGAGGCATCCACTCCGGTGGAGACGTCCTCGGAGAACTCGCCTTTCAGCAGATGGGGAAGGCCGCAGGCGAACTCGACCACCTCGATGCCCCGGGCCACCTCGCCCCGGGCATCCTCGAGGACCTTGCCGTGTTCGGCGGTGATCAGGCCGGCCAGCTCGTCGCGGTGACGATCGGCCAGCTCACGGAAGGCGAACAGGATCCGGCTCCGGGCGCCGAGTGACGTGTCCCGCCACCCGGGCCATGCGGCCCGCGACGCCGCTACCGCCCGGTCGACATCGGCGGGCGAGGCCAGGACCACCTCTGCGGTCTGATCGCCGCTGGCCGGGTCGTACACCGGAGCGGTTCTGGCCCGGTCCCCTTCGACCGATGTGCCGATTCGTCTCACTGGATCACCCTCACTGGGACTCCTGCTTCCTCACTGGTTCGGTCCGACGATGGCCACGTGGCAAACTCGTCGGCATGTCCGTGCCGCCGACCCCGCCGGGCGGAACCCGGGGCGGAGCCGGGGACGGAACCGAGGCCCCAACCCGGGGCGGAACCGACGATCCGGCTGCAGGTGCCACGGTAGCCATCACCGACCGGACCCGTCTCCGGCGGATCCCGGAACAGGGATCGCACCGGCGCTCCGATCTCCACGCCGTGCTGGACGCCGGTTTCGTCTGCCATCTCGGGCTCCTGGTGGACGGGTGGCCGATGGTGGTGCCCACCAGCTACGCCCGGCTGGACGACTGGCTCTTCCTCCACGGATCGGTGGCCAGCCGGAGCCTTCGGGCCGCCCGTGAGCCGGTGGCGGCCTGTGTGACCGTCACCCACGTCGACGGTCTGGTGTTGGCCCGGTCGGTGTTCGAGCACGCCGTCAACTATCGCTGCGCCATGGTCTACGGGACGCCCGATGTCCTGAGCGATCCCGAGGAGAAGCTGGTCGGCCTCCGGGCCATCAGCAACCAGGTGGCCCCCGGTCAGTGGGAGTACGCCCGCTCGCCGAGCCCGAAGGAGCTGGCCGCCACCACCGTGCTGCGGCTGACCCTCGACCAGTGCTCGGTGAAGATCCGGCGCGGGCCTCCCGACGACGGGGAGGGGCCCGACGCCGCCCTGGACGTCTGGGCCGGAGAGATCCCCCTGCAGCTGGTCAGCCTGGACCCGGTCCCCGACCCCACGCTTCGCGCCGGCATCGATGTCCCGGCCCATCTCTCCGATGGGCGACCGGCCCCCGGATCGACTCCGCTGCGCCACCTCCGTCCGGGTTGACCGGGCTGGGAACTGGGCCGGACAGGACACCGTCCGGGCGATCAGTTGAGTAGGGAGACGAGGGGAACCGACGGCATCCCATGGGCCTCGGCCACCGGGGCGTAGACCACCGATCCTTCAACCACGTTGACCCCCTCGGCCAGGGCCTCGTCACCCCGCACGGCGTCCCGCCAACCACCACCGGCGATCTCCAGCACATAGGGCAGCGTGGCGTTGACCAGTGCGTGGGTGGACGTATGGGGGACGGCGCCGGGCATGTTGGCCACGCAGTAGAAGATCGAGCCGTTGACCTCGAAGGTGGGATTGGAGTGGGTGGTCGGCCGGGTGGACTCGAAGCACCCACCCTGGTCCACCGAGATGTCCACCAGCACCGAACCGTGGGGCATCTGCGCCACCAGCTCGTCCGAGACCAGCTTGGGGGCCTTGGCCCCGACCACCAGGACCGCGCCGATGACGATGTCGGCATCGATGCAGGACTCCTCGATGGCGTGGGTGCTCGACGCCACCGTCTCCAGAGCGCCTCGGAAGTGGTGGTCGACCTGGCGGAGGCGTTCGAGGTTGCGGTCGAGGATGTAGACCTCGGAGTGCATTCCCACCGCCATGGTGGCCGCGGCCATACCGGCCACCCCGGCTCCGAGGATGACCACCTTGGCAGCGCGCACCCCCGGTACCCCGCACACCAGCACCCCCCGGCCGCCGCCCGGGCTCATCAGATGGTGGGCGCCCATCAGGGGAGCCATCCGCCCGGCCACCTCGCTCATCGGGGTGAGCAGAGGAAGGGAGTTGTCGGCCATGCGCACCGTCTCGTAGGCGATGGCGGTGTTGCCGGCCTCGAGCAGCGCCTCTGTGCACGGCCGCGACGCGGCCAGATGCAGGTAGGTAAACAGGACCTGTCCCTTACGGATACCAAGACGCGGGTACTCCTCAGCAATGGGCTCTTTCACCCCGAGGATCATGTCGGACTCAGCCCAAATGGCGACCGGATCCTCCACGACCTTGGCCCCTGTGGCCAGGAAGTCGGCGTCGGGAATGGACGAGCCGACGCCGGCCCCGGCCTCGACCAGCACGGTATGCCCGGCCGAGGTGAGCTCGCGGACGCCGGCCGGGGTCATAGCCACCCGGTACTCGTCGGCCTTTACCTCTTTCGGGACACCGACGATCATGGTGCCGACCGATCGCCGACGCCGGTTCGGCAAGGCTGCCCCACGGAACTCCACTCGACGGTATGACCAACAATGATCATCGGAGTACCCCTGACATGTCGTTGGGCCGGTGACTACAGCCGTTGAGCGGGTTCACGTCGTTCTCCGACGCATGGTACTCCCGCGGCAACGGCTGCGCTGCCTCCGTCGGCGTCGTGAACGGACGTTCGCAGTGCCGGGCCGGACCGGGGTGGAACGGAGATCGACGGAAGCTATTGACGCGACCGTTACGGATCAGCATTATTTAGCCGGGTGGCCGGGCGACCACCCGGAGAAGCAGGTACTCGCTCTGGTAGCGCACCTTGCGATGCCATCGGAAGTGAGGAGTCGATCGTGGCCACAGAAGCGCCGAGCCCACCTAGTACCGATCGACCTGCGGACAAAGGCCTGAAGTCCGGAGCCCTTGGCCTGATCTCGAGCACGGTGATCGGTGTTGCTTCGACCGCTCCCGCCTACAGCTTGGCCGCCACCCTCGGCTTCGTCGTCGCCGGCATCGGACTCCAATCCCCGATCATCACCATCATCGCCTTCATCCCGATGCTTTGCATCGCCTATGGGTACAAGGAGATGAACAACGCCGACCCGGACTGCGGGACGACCTTCACGTGGGCGACAAGAGCATTCGGGCCGAAGACCGGCTGGGCTGGTGGATGGGGCATTATCGCCGCCGACGTCCTGGTCATGGCGAGCCTGGCCCAGATCGCCGGCCAGTATGTCTTCCTGCTGTTCAACGCCAACGGCATCGGCACAGATCCAAGCAACGTATGGGTCCTGGTGGTCGGCATCCTTTGGATCGTCATTATGACCCTCATCTGCTACGTCGGCATCGAAGTGTCAGCCAACTTCCAAAAGGGACTGCTGGGAATTGAGTTGACCATGTTGGTGGTGCTGTCGGTGGTGGCTCTGGTCAAGGTGGGAGATGGGAGTGCACCGCTCGGCCACCTCACCCCGGCGTGGAGCTGGTTCAACCCCTTCGACATCCCATCGGCGTCCGCATTCATCAACGGTGTACTGCTGATGTTGTTCATCTACTGGGGCTGGGATACGACGGTTTCAGTGAACGAGGAAACGGCCGATCCGGCCACCGTGCCCGGTCAGGCCGCCGTGCTCTCGACATTGGTACTGCTTGGCACCTATGTCCTGGTCATCTTGTCCGCCCAGACCTATGCCGGCATCGGGACGAAGGGGATCGGGCTCGGCAACCCCAACAACCAGGGCGACGTCTTGTCCGTCCTCGGCCATTCGGTGTTCGGTTCGTCGGGGTTCGGCAACGTCCTCTCCCACCTCCTCCTCCTCATGGTGTTGAGCTCCGCCGCGGCCTCCACCCAGACGACCATTCTGCCGACGGCCCGGACCACCTTGGCCATGAGTGTGTACAAGGCCATCCCCTCCACGTTCTCACGAGTTCACAAGCGCTTTCTCACCCCGACCACGTCCACTGTGGTGATGGGGCTCGTGTCAATCGTCCTCTACGTCGTCATGAACTACATCTCGGCTGGATCGGTTATCTCCGACGCCGTGTCGGCGCTCGGCGTGATGATCGCCTTCTACTACGGCCTCACCGGATTCTCCTGTGCTTGGTACTACCGATCGACGCTCACGGAAAGTGCGCGAAATCTCTGGCTGCGGGGGATACTGCCAGTGCTCGGAGGCCTCATGCTCTTCGGCGCTCTGGGTTACAACCTCTATTTCTATTGGGGCACAGGAAACAGCTACACCAGTTGGCAGATGCAGTTCTGGCCCCATTGGGACATCGGGGGTGTCTTCCTCATCGACTTCTTCACCCTGGTCGTCGGGATCGTCCTGATGGTGGCTTACGCCTCGGTCCGTCCCGCCTTCTTCCGCGGTGAGGTCCTCAACCGGGATACACCAACACTCGTGCCCGAGGACGTCGGTCGGGAGGTCGGACTGTTCGGCATCGAACCCTTCGAAACAGGGGAACACACCCCCACGGCGTAGGTCAGGTTCCCTCGCCGTCGTAGGCGGTAGGCCGGATCGAGAAGAAGGGCGAGCGCAGGATCCAAGCGCTCACAGCCATCAGGATGACACCGAGCAAGCCGACGGCGGCCACGGTCCACTTCGCCGTGTCCCCCAGAGGGGGGATCGACTTGACCAGAACCCAGACCAGTACGCCCGCCCCGAACAAGGGAAAGAGTCCGACCAGGAGCAGGTCGACGAAGCTCTTCCGCAGAAGGGCCCGGTAGTACCAGACGGTGGCCAACGCCGTACCGATATAGAAGAGGATGAAGGCGATTGACTCGGCGTTCACCACCGTGGTGAAGGCGTTGGCCAGTGAGGACCACAGCACATACAAATCGGCCACGGCCACGGTGATGAACCCCCAGAACACGGTGGCGAAGAACGGGGTCCGGAACCTCGGATGAACCCGTGAAAACGGCGCCGGGAGCAGGCGGTCAGTCCCCATGGAGTAGGTCACCCGGCTAATCGAGACGATGGTGGCCAACGTTGTGCCCAGCACGGAAAGAACGACGGCCAAGATCATGAACTTGGCCCACCCGTTGCCTACCAGCGTTTGCGCGATATAGGGAAGGGCATCGGTGGCGTGGGCCTGTAGCTGGGCAGCGGGAACCACCCCCTGGAGGCTGACGAAGAGCCAGGCAAACACCGGGCCGAGGATGACGACCGAGATGATGGCCGCCTTCCCGGGATTGGTGCGGCGCTTCGTCGTCTCCTCGTTGATGTAGATCGTGGCGTCCCACCCGGTGAACAAGAAAATAGCGATCAGCATGGCCCCAGCCAGGCTCCCGTGACCTCCGACCCCGTTGAGGTGCAGCCAGCTCAGGCTGGGGTGGACAGTACCGGCCCGATGCTCCACGAACACCGCCCAAAAGCCGAGGACGCTGAACACGAGGAGCACCACGTACTCGACCGAAGCGATGGCCAGCTGGAACCGTGCCGTGGCTCTGATCCCTACCGCGGCGATGGCCGTGAGGGCCAGCCCGAACACGGTAGCGGTCAGCACATTGCCCGCCGTACCCGAGGTATCGAACCCGCTGAACGAGAGCAGCGCCGGACCCAGGGGCAGGATGTTGCTGACCGAGCCCAGGACGAACCCCACGAGCATCGACCACCCGACCAGGTAGCCGACGTAGGGGTTGATCGATTTGGCCACCCACACATAGGGACCGCCGCAGTTCTGGTCCCACCGGTTGAGTCGCTGGTAACACACGGCGATGGCCAGCATCGGAACCATGCTCACGATGATCGCCGGACCGGTGGCATAGGCGGCCACGGCCACCATTCCTGCGAGGGCCACCGCTGTCGACTGGCCCGGGGCCGAGGTGGCCACGCCGATGACGACGCTTTCGGGAAGGGTGACGACGTCGGGCTCCAGCCCATGGGCCACCGAACTGCCTGAGGCGACAGCCGGGGCTTCGCCGATATCTGCAGACAGAGCGCCCGCGGGAGGGGCGTCGTTGTCAGGCGCTGGGAGTCGTCTCGGGTTCATGAGGATGACGAAAATGGTCCGTCGGGCGCCTCATTCAATCATCAGTGTCCTGGTTGCGTCGAGACGGGGCCGGGCCGCTCCGCTGGCAGCTCAGGTACCGATGTAGCTCATCACGTGCTTGATCCGGGTGTAGTCCTCGAAGCCGTAGGACGAGAGATCCTTTCCGTAGCCGGAGTGCTTGAACCCCCCATGGGGCATCTCCGCCACGATGGGGATGTGGGTGTTGATCCACACCGCTCCGAAGTCCAACCCCTTGGCCATGCGCATGGCCCGTCCATGGTCACGGGTCCACACACTCGAGGCCAGCCCGTAGCGCACCCCGTTGGCCCACGCCAGCGCCTGCTCCTCGTCGGTGAAGCGCTGGACGGTGATGGCCGGCCCGAACATCTCCTCCTGGATCACCTCGTCGTCCTGCTCGAGCCCGGCGATCACCGTGGGGGCGAAACAGAAGCCCCGGCTCCCGACCCGGCTCCCGCCGGTCACCACCTCGGCGTGGGAGGGCAGCCGCTCCAGAAATCCCGTCAGCCGCGACAGCTGGGCGTCGCTGTTCAGCGGACCGAAGTCGGCACCCTCGACGTCGAGGCCCCCGACGGTCTGGGCCTGGGCCTGTTCGACCAGCGAGGACACGAACTCGTCGTAGACCCTGGGGCCGGCCAGCACCCGGGTGGCGGCCGTGCAGTCCTGCCCGGCGTTGAAGTACCCGGCCACGGCGATGCCCTCGGCCGCCGCGGCGATGTCGGCGTCGTCGAAGACCACCACCGGAGCCTTGCCCCCGAGCTCCAGATGGACCCGCTTGACATCGGAGGCCGCCGCCGCCGCCACCTCCATGCCGGCGCGGACGCTCCCGGTGATGGACACCATGGCCGGGGTGGGGTGGTCCACCAACAGGCGACCGGTCTCGCGGTCACCACAGACCACGTTGATCACCCCGTCGGGCAGGTACTCGGACATGATCTCGGCCATGAGGAGCGACGACGCCGGGGTGGTGTCGGACGGCTTCAGCACCATGGTGTTGCCGGCGGCCAGAGCCGGCCCCCACTTCCACACCGCCATCATCAACGGGTAGTTCCACGGGGTGACCGCGGCGCACACACCGATGGGCTCCCGGCGGATGAACGAGGTGTGGTCCTTCATGTACTCGCCCGCCGACTTCCCCTCCAGATGCCGCGCCGCTCCGGCGAAGAAGCGGATCTGGTCCACCAGGGGCGGGATCTCCTCGGCCATGGTGACCGCCACCGGCTTTCCGGTGTTCTCGGACTCCACCCGGACCAGATCCTCGGCCCGGGACTCGAGGGCGTCGGCGATGCGGAACAGGGCCAGGCTGCGCTCGGACGGAGTGGCATCCCGCCACTCCGGGAAGGCCCCGGCCGCCGCGGCCATGGCCAGGTCGATGTCCTCGGCTCCGGATACCGGGGCTTCGAGGTACTCCTCACCGGTACTCGGGTCGATCAGCATGGCTGAGGCCCCACCGGTGGACTCGACCGGACGACCGCCGATGAAGTTCGACAGCTTCCCCTGGCCGGTCGACCCCTGCTCCGGATGCTTGTCGCTCACACGTCCTCCCCTGGGCGTTGGAACAGCTGATCAGCCAGGGCAGGCGTCACCGGAGCCCGGGCCCTTCCCCGGCTTCGTGCGCGCTCCCCGACTTCGTGCAGTCATAGTGGCCGAAGAATTCCGAGCAGACAAGTGATTTTTGCACTGTTCCGGCGAACTTCTGCGATTCCCATTGATTTTTGGGACGTAATCTGCTTGAACTGCTATAAAAGGCGGTACATGTGCACATTTCACCATCGTCGGTCACCACAGCCGGGCGGCGGTCGGCGGAAGTGGGATCAGGCCCCCTGACCATGAGCTCAACGGCCCCCACCCCATCGGCCAACGGCCCCTCGGTCAGCGGTCCCTCGACCAACGGCCTGCTCGACAACGTCAACAAGGCCATCGTCGAGGAGCTGCAGAAGGACGGGCGCCGTACCTACGGCTCGATCGCCGAGGCGGTGGGCCTCTCCGAGGCCGCCGTCCGCCAGCGGGTGCAGAAGATGCGCGACGCCGGGGTGATGCAGATCGTGGCGGTGACAGACCCGTTGCAAGTGGGCTTCCGGAGCCAGGCCATGGTGGGCATCCGGGCCGACGGCGACACCCGGATGGTGGCCGAGCGCCTGGCCGCCGTGGACGACATCGACTACGTCGTGATGTGCACCGGGTCATTCGACATCCTGGTGGAGCTGGTGTGCGAGGACGAGGACGCCATCCTCGAACTGCTCAACGGCGTGATCCGCCAGATCCCCGGTGTGCGGGACACCGAGACGTTCATGTACCTGAGACTCACCAAACAGACCTATACGTGGGGGACGCGATGACCACCGATTCCGACGAAACGCTCGAAGAGAGTGCCCACCGCCACCTGTGGATGCACTTCACCCGGATGTCCGACACCAACGACATCCCGGTCATCGTCCGTGGTGAGGGGGTCTGGGTCTACGACCAGAACGGCAAGCGCTACCTCGACGGCCTGTCCGGGCTGTTCACCAGCCAGGTCGGCCACGGCCGGACCGAGCTGGCCGAGGCCGCGGCCCGCCAGGCCGGCACGCTGGCCTACTTCCCGATCTGGAGCTACGCCCACCCGATGGCGGTGGAGCTGGCCGACCGCCTGGCCGAGCTGACCCCGGGCGACTGCAACCGGATCTTCTTCACCACCGGAGGATCCGAGGCCGTGGAGGCGGCGTGGAAGCTGGCCCGCCAGTACTTCAGGGTGACCGGCCAACCCAGCCGGACCAAGGTGATCAGCCGCGACATCGCCTACCACGGAGCCACCATGGGAGCCTTGTCCGTCACCGGCCTGTCGGCCATCAAGACCGCCTTCGAACCGCTGGTGCCCGGCGCCATCCACGTGCCCAACACCAACTTCTACCGGGCCCGGTACTTCGCCGATGACCTCGAGGCCTTCGGGCTGTGGGCCGCCGACGCCATCGAGCAGGCCATCCTCATCGAAGGGCCCGACACGGTGGCGGCGGTGTTCCTCGAGCCGGTCCAGAACTCGGGTGGCTGCTTCCCGCCGCCGCCGGGCTACTTCCAGCGGGTGCGGGAGATCTGTGACCGGTACGGGGTGCTCCTGGTTTCCGACGAGGTGATCTGCGCCTTCGGTCGGCTCGGGCACTGGTTCGGAGCCGAGCGCTACGACTACCAACCCGACATCGTGACCATGGCCAAGGGCCTCACCAGTGGGTACAGCCCGCTCGGGGCCATGGCGGTGAGCGACCGGCTGGTCGAACCGTTCCTCCACGGGGAGAGCTTCCTCAACGGGGTCACCTTCGGTGGCCACCCGGTGAGCACGGCGGTGGCGCTGGCCAACATCGAGATCTTCGAGAAGGAGGGGCTCCTCGAGAACGTGCTGCAAGAACGAGGCCGCCTTCAAGGCGTCACTGGAGACGCTCCGCGACCTGCCCATCGTGGGCGATGTGCGGGGGGCGGGCTACTTCTACGGGATCGAGTTGGTCAAGGACAAGGACACCCGGGAGACCTTCAACGACGACGAGTCCGAGCGGTTGCTGCGGGGCTTCCTGTCCGGGGCCCTGTACGAGGCCGGCCTGATCTGCCGGGCCGACGACCGCGGCGACCCGGTGGTCCAGCTGGCTCCTCCCCTCATCTGCGGTGAGGAGGAGTTCGAGGTGATGACCACCATCCTGCGCTCGGTCCTGACCGAGGCGTGGAAGCAGATCTGAGCCCGCCTTCCGGGGAGCGTTACCGGCACCTCTCGCTGTGGTGGGACCGGCTGCCCGAGCCGATCGGGGTGCGGGCCGCCCTGCCCGGCGACGCCGACGTGGACGTGGCCGTGGTCGGTGGGGGTCTCACCGGATTGTGGACGGCCTACTACCTGGCCGAAGCCGACCCTTCCCTCCGCATCGCCGTCCTCGAACGTGATGTGGTCGGATTCGGGGCGTCGGGCCGGAACGGTGGCTGGTGCTCGGCCCTGTTCGCCGCCGGCGAGGACCGCCTGGACCTGGTGGGAGGTCCGGGTGCGGGGCGGGCCACCCGGCTGGCCATGGAGTCAACCGTCGAAGAAGTCGGTCGGGTGGCCGACCTCGAGGGCATCGAGTGTGACTACGCCCGAGGAGGGACGGTGGTGCTGGCCCGGAGCGGGGTCCAACTGCGACGGGCCCGGGACGAAGTGGCGGCGGCCCGGGCCTCGGGGGTGGGCGAAGACGATCTCCGACTCCTCCCGGCCGGCGAGGCCCGGCTCCGGGTGGGCGCCACCGACGTACTGGGGGGGACATTCACCCCCCACTGCGCCGCCCTCGACCCGGCCCGACTGGTGCGGGGGCTGGCCCAGGCGGTGGAACGGCGCGGCGTGGTCATCCACGAACAGACCGAGGTGGGCGCCATCCGGCCCGGGGCAGTGGAGACGGCCCGGGGCACGGTGCGAGCGGCCACCGTGGTCAGGGCCACCGAGGGCTACACCCGGACCCTGCAGGGCGAGGAGCGCGCCCTGGTCCCGGTGTACTCGCTGATGATCGCCACCGAGCCCCTGACCGACGCCTTCTGGGCCGAGGCCGGCATGGCGGAGCGGGAGACCTTCTCCGATCACCGCCACATGATCATCTACGGCCAGCGGACCGCCGACAACCGGATGGCCTTCGGTGGTCGGGGTGCGCCCTACCATTTCGGCTCGACCATCCGGCCGGAGTTCGACCGCGACAGCCGGGTCCACCAGTCGCTGCGTTCCACGTTGGTCGAGTTGTTTCCGGCCCTGTCGACGGCCCGGATCACCCATCGATGGGGCGGCCCGCTGGGCATCGCCCGGGACTGGTTCCCCTCGGTGGGCCTCGATCGCCGGACCGGCACCGCCTGGGCCGGGGGCTACGTGGGCGACGGGGTGTCCACCACCAACCTGGCCGGACGCACATTGCGCGACCTCATCCTGCAGCGGGACACCGAACTGTTGGCGCTGCCGTGGGTCGGACACCGGTCACCACGTTGGGAGCCCGAGCCTCTGCGCTTCCTCGGCATCAACGCCGGGCTCCGCCTGGCCGGCAGCGCCGACCGGTCCGAGGAGAAGAAGGGGCGCACCACGTGGAAGTCCCGGGCCCTCGAGCGGATGATCGGAGCCTGAGCCCGAGCAACGGGGCCGGCCGGGCCGGCCCGGGCTGGTCGCTCCGGCTCAGCCCACCCCTTCGAACGGGGCGTCGAAGGCGAACAGGCCGCCGTCCTCGGAGAACAACCAGTACCCGCCGGTGGACCGATCGACCGAGATGCCCCCGACCGGAGCATTGAGAGGCTGGCTGCCGGTCGAGCCGCGGAACGTCGCCGATCCGTAGGAGTACACCGCGCCGCCGCTGGTGACCACCCAGTAGCCCTGGCCGTCGGGAGCACTGGCCAGGGCGACCACCGAGTTGCCGGAGACCTGGCCGGCGGGCGAGCCGAACACCGGAGCACCCGCCGAATCCGAAGACGTGACCGTCGGCGGTCACCTCCCAGTACCCACCGTTGGCCGGGTCGGCGGTGATGCCCACCACCGGCTGGTCCATGGGCTTGCCACCCATCGATCCGTAGAAGCCGGCGTCACCGAAGGCGAAGACCCCTCCGTCGCTGGCCACCTCCCAGTAGCCGCCCCCGCCGGGCACCTCCGCCAGTCCGACGATGGGGGCGTTGAGAGGCAGGCCGCCCATCGATCCGTAGAAGCCGGCGTCACCGAAGGCGAAGATCCCTCCGTCGCTGGCCACCTCCCAGTAGCCGTAGCCGTCGGACGTGGCCACCAGCTGGACGATGGGGGCGTTCAACGCCAAGCCGTCGGTGGACCCGTAGTCCCCCACCGCCCCGAGGGTGGCGATGGCGCCCTGGGGGTTGGCCATCCAATAGCCGTTCCCTTGCGGGCTGGAGGCCATGGTCACCACCGGAGCGGGTAGTGCGCCGACGGCCTGGAAGCTCACACCGGGTACCGCCGACACCTCGTTCGACGGCGCCGAGATCCCCAGTCGGTTGATGGCCCGCACCGTGAAGTAGTAGGTCGTTCCGGCACTGAGGTGGTTGACCAGATAGCTCCGACCGGTGACCGGCTGGGCCCCGTTGACGGGCTCGGGGTACTCCGCACCGGGATGGATACCGACGTACACGTTGTACCCGGTGATGGACGAGCCGTTGGAAGCCGGGGCCGACCAGTTGAGTCGCGACCCCCGGTGGCCGGAGGTGGCCCCGTTGAGATCGGGGGCCGATGGCGCACCGGGAACACTGTCCTCGCCGGTCCCCGTGACGTTCGTCGTGGCGAACACCGATGTCGGCGAGTTGAGCAACGAGGAGCCGCCCACCGCAGACAATGAATTCTCGGTGACCGAGGAATCCTTGGCGTGCTGGTTCTTCTTAGCCTTCTTGTTCTTGCTGCTCTTGCCCGAGTGCTTGTGATTCTTACTGGCTCGGTTGGCCAGAGCGAGAGCCACCGCCTTGCGGTACGCCGCCGCACGCTGCTCTTGGGCCGAGGTGGTGCTGCTCTTCTTCTTCTTTTTCTTCGACGTGTCCTTGCTGCCCGAGCCGGCCTTCTTGTCCTTCTCGTGGTGCTTCTTGGCACGCTCCTTGACCGCCAGGTCGTACGCCGCGATCCGCTGCCGTGAAGCGGCCGACTTGGGGCCGTTTCCCTGAGGCTGGACCGCCCAGGCCGTCCCCACCCCGAGCACCGCCACCACCACGACCGTTGCCGCCAGCATGATCCGGGCGCGCCTTCCGGGCAGGGCCCCCTCGCCGAAGAGCCACAGTGACCACTGTTTCAATCCCTGCGCCCAACTCTTCATCAAACAGCCCCCTCGTCGCGACACCGGTCCGGAACCATGAAGGCTCGACGATCCGCACACGACATTCGTGCCGAAGCACCGAGCGGACCCCGCTCGGTGCAAACGGACAACGAGTTACGGACAGATGGAAGTATAACCCCAGGGGGTGCCATAAAAACCCTCACCGTCCGGATTCGGACGGCAGAAGCCCCCCTGGCCAGGGATAACGCTCCGGCGGGAGCTCCCGTTCACTCCTGATCGATGGGCCGGTTCTCCTCGTCGACGAAGAGTATCGACGGCTGGTGGCCCTGGAGCTGGTCCTCGTCCACGTCGACGTAGGTCAGGATGATGACCAGATCACCGACCTGGGCCAGTCGGGCGGCAGCTCCGTTGAGACAGATCTGCCCGTCCGTCCCTTCGATGGCGTAGGTCTCGAACCGGGCCCCGTTGTTCAGGTTCAACACCGTCACCTGCTCGTTGGACAGGATGTCGGCAGCCTTCATCAGGATGGGGTCGATCGAGACCGACCCGATGTAGTTCAGATCGGCATCGGTCACCCGGGCACGGTGGATCTTGCCGTTCAACATCCTTCGTCGCATGTAGGTCCGGGTCCTTCGTCTCGTTGCTTCTCGTCGTCTCTCCCACGGACGGCCCGTGAGCGTTCGACCGACCGTCACCAGCGTACCCGGGGCACTGCCGCCACCGAGTGCCACCGCGTCACTGCTCCGGGAGGGGACTCTCGCAGCCAACCGGTGTGGCGGTCGATAATCGGGCAAGCTGGGGCGGTGAGCGCACCCCGCCGGGCCCTGGTTCTGGCTCCGATGACCCTCGAGCTGCGGCCCATCGTCAAACGACTCGGGGCGCGGCCGTCGCAGGATCGACGGGATCAAGGTGTTCCGGGCTCAGCGGAACGACGTCGACATCACCGTGGCCCAGATCGGGGTGGGACCGACCATGGCCGCCCGGGTCACGGAACGGCTTCTCGATCTGATCCCCGTCGACCACGTGGTGGTCAGCGGCATCGCCGGGGGGCTCGATCCTGGCGCCACCATCGGCACGGTGATCCTCCCGGCGGTGGTGCTCGACGTGGCGTCCGGCCGGGAGTACCACCCCTCGCCCCTCGGGGATGTGCCCCTGGCCGGAACGATCGGAACGGTGGACGAGCTCATCGTGGATCCGACCCGATTGGCGAGCCTGGCCGAACAGGGGGTCCTGGCCCTCGAGATGGAAGCAGCAGGGGTGGCGGCGGCCAGTGAGTCTGCCGGCATCCCCTGGTCCGTCGTCCGGGTCATCAGCGACCGACCTGACGACGGGTTGACCGAAGCCCCGGTACTCGATGCCCTGCGTCCGGACGGCACCACCGACGTCTGGGCCGCTCTCCGGCTGGTGGCCGCCAGGCCCCGGCGGATCCCCGGCTTCGTGCGATTGGGCCGCGACTCGTCGATGGCCGCGGGCAAGGCGGCCCGCGCCACGCTGGGTGCTCTTTCCTGAGCGGGCCGGCTGACCTCGTCTGAGCCGGGCCGCCCGACCGGGACGAAGGACCCGGCCCGCCGTGGTATGCCTGGCCCATGGGATTTCCGTGGGCCCCGTTCGCGCCCCGAACCGGCATGCGGGGAATGGTCAATGCCGCCGACCAGCTGGCCTCGATCGCCGGGGTCGGCGCCCTCCAACAAGGTGGCACGGCCGCCGACGCCGCGGTGTCCGCCGCCGCGGTCATGGCGGTAACCAGTCCTCACCTGTGTGGGATGGGCGGGGACCTGTTGGCCATGGTCCAAGCGCCAGGCTCCGACCCACAGGCACTGCTGGCGGTGGGCCGGGCGGGCTCGGGCTCCGACCCGAAGGGCCTGCGGGCCGACGGTCACTCGGTCATGCCTCTCCGCGGCGACGTCCGCACCGTCACCGTGCCCGGCGCCGTCGACGGGTGGCTGGCGCTCCATGGTCGGTTCGGACGCCTGCCGCTCGACCGCGTCCTCGAACCGGCCATCGAGCTGGCCGAAGAGGGGTTCGTGGCCTCCCTCCTGCTGGCCCTGTCCAGTCACCTGATCGCCGGGGTGCGCGGTACCGGGGAGCTGTGCCCGGATGGACCGCCACAGCCCGGGGACCGGGTGCGGCTGCCGGGGGTCGCCCGGGCCCTGCGGGCCATCGCCCGCCACGGTCGGGACGGGCACTACCAAGGGGAGTTCGGACAGGCCCTCCTCGAGGTGGGTGGGGCGTGTGTTCACCGCCGACGACTTGGCCTCGGACCTGGCCGACTGGTGCGAACCGCTGCGTCTCCGGGTCTGGGGTCACGACCTCTGGACGGTTCCACCTCCGTCGCAGGGCTATCTGACCCTGGCCGGCAGCATGGATGGCCGAACACCTGGGCCTCGGTGAGGACCCCTCGGATCCCGAGTGGGCCCATCTCCTGGTGGAGGCGTGGCGAGCGGCCGGGCATGACCGGCCCGCCGTCCTCCACGACGGGGCCGATGGGCAGAGCCTGCTGGCCGATGACCGGCTCCGCGCCGCCGCAGAGCGGATCCGACCGGACCGGGCCGCCGCTCCGGACCGGCGGGCCACCGAGGATGCGGGCGCCATCGGTGGGCGTCCCCCACCTCGGTGACGGAGACACCACCCACCTGTGCGCCATCGATGCGGACGGGTTGGGCATCTCGTTGACCCAGTCCAACGCCCTCGACTTCGGGGCCCACCTCACCGCGGGCTCGACGGGGATCTTCCTCCACAACCGCGGGGTGGGCTTCTCCCTCGAACAGGGACACCCGGCGGAGCTGGCGCCCGGTCGCCGGCCGCCGCACACCCTGTCCCCCATGCTGGCCACCGACCCGTCCGGTCCGCTGACCCATCTGGTGGGAGCCATGGGCGGTGATGCCCAGCCCCAGATCCTCAGCCAGCTGCTGGCCCGGATGCTCTGCTCCGGGCAGGACCCGGCTGATGGCGGTGCGTGGGGCCAGGCTGGCCCTGGACGCACCGTCGGCGGGACCGTTCCGCTTGTGGTGGGGGGACGACCTGGGGGTGCGGGTGGAAGCCCATGCGCCGTCGGAGTGGATCGACGGTCTCGCCGATCGGGGCCACCAGGTCCAGCGCATCAGTGCCTTCGATCCCGTGGCCGTCGGCTGCGCCCAGGTCATCGAAGTGGTAGGAGGCGCCGGGGCCCCATCCGGGTCACTACGTCGGGGCCGCTGACCCCCGCAGCCCCGAAGGGGGAACAGCCGCTCGTTAGCGCTTGGCCCCGAGCCCGTTGACAGCAGGCGGTTGCGACCTTGTCATGATGGCGTGTGATCACCATGCCGGCCGAGCAGTTCGAGCAGCTGGTGGCTGATGCCCTCGACGGGATACCGGCCGCGCTGGGCACGCAGATGGAGAACGTGGCCGTGGTGGTGGACGACCTCAGCCCGGCCGGCCGGCTCTTCGGCCTCTATCAGGGGGTCCCTCTCACCCAACCGGGGCAACCACTACTCGGCCACCGCACCGGATCGCATCACCATCTACATGGCCACCATCTGCGGGGCGTGCCAGACCACACGAGAGGTGGTCGAGTCTGGTGCGCAAGACGGTGATCCACGAGGTCGGCCACCACTTCGGAATCGACGATCGACGGCTCAAGGAGCTGGGCTGGGCCTGACCCGGCACCGGCATGGGCTGGCCGGTACTCACCGGGTAGGGTTCGGCGCGAGCGTCGAAGGAGTCGTTATGAACGCCGAAGGCTGGTATCAGGACCCATTCAGACTCCACGAGGCCCGATGGATCTCTGACGGGACGCCGACTGCTCTGGTCAGAGACGGCGGGGTCGAGTCACAGGACCCGCCACCGAGTGCCACCTTCGAGGGTGCGTTGCAACCGTTGCCCGACTCCGAGCCGGCCGACGGGGAGGATCTGCTTCGGGCCGACGCCGCCGAGGGCCGAGCCGATCTTCGACCCCAACGCCGCCGTCGCTGCGGTCTGGGACACCTTCGGCGAAGCCGCCGGCGGCGACTGACTGCGCAGGTCCGTTTGACCCGCCACCGCTGGGCGGCCGGCGGTCAGGCCTTGGACGCCACCAGGTTGGCCAGGGCCTGGGCACCGGGTCCGTCGATGGGCAGGTGCGTGCTGTCGGAGTAGAGCCAGCCCGGGTTCTGGCTCACCAGGCCGTCCCAGTCGGCCAGCACGGTGCGGGGATACTGGCTGGACTCCGGCGGCCAGCACGGCGTTGTTCGAATCCTGCCACGGGCGGTCCACATGGACGGTCACGAAGACCACCCTCGAGGCCCCGGAGAGGATGCTCATCATGGCGTCGAAGTCCGAGCTGGAGATGGGCCCGTTGGTGGACAGGCCTACGATGACCACTGCGCCCAACTGGCCCTCGGACTTGAGTTGCTGCAATTCCTACTCGCCGGCTGACCACTGCTCGCTCACGGCCGCCTGCACATTGATGCCGGGGATGTCCTGTTGCAGTGGGGTCTGGTAGTCGAGCATGACCGAGTCCCCCACCGCGGTCACCTGACCCTCGTTGAACCCCGGGCCCGGAGCCGGAAGCGGCGGTGAGGTGATCGGACCGTGGCCCCCCGAGGCCACGGTGGCCACCCCGGTAGTGGTGGTGGTCGCAGCAGGCGCCACCGTGGTGGTCGGGGCCGCGGCGTCGGGGGCGTGACTCGACGAGGGAGGAGCGGCGGTTTCAAGGTGATGATGGGGGGACGTCACGGCCGACGTCTGGCTGGAGGAGCTCCGGGAGGTGACCACCCCGTAGATGGCCACGCCCACCACCACCAGAGCCACGAACACCACCGCCAGGATGTTGCGGACACGATTGGGTGACCGGGCCGCGGAGTGCCTGGCCGGCTGGGAAGGTGGGCTCGGAGGTGGGGTCTCGGTGCTCATCGGAGTGGGATCCTGCCCGAACCTGGTGGTCCGGGGCGGTCGGCCATCCTAGCCCGGTGCCCTCCCGTCAACCGGGTCCATCCCTGGTCAAGACCGGTGCGCTCAATTGCTGTAGATGCGCGCCACGTCGACCAGGACCACGGTGCGCCCCTGCTCGACCATGGTCCGGTCGTAGGCATCCCAGTCGTCATGCTCTCCCCCGGCTGCTCTGAACACTTCACGGAGTAAGAGCCGGAGGGCGTCGGCATCGATGTCGGGGTGCGGGTCGTCGGGACCGATCAGTTCGGCCCATCCCTCGACGGCAGCCCACTTCCATCCGGCCCGGAAGGTCACGCTCACCTGGGGACGGGCTCGCAGATTGGCCAGCTTGACTCGACCGTAGGTGACGAAGCCGACCACCTCGGACCCACTGACCGGGTGGTTCAGCACGCCGGCGTTGACCACCGACGACTGAATGGTGTCATCTGATCGCAGTGTGGACACCACGGCGAGGAACCGGTCCTGGCGTGCCACATCGACGGCGTCCTGGAGTGTCTTCATTGGTGGATCCTCTCTTCTCGAGCGGACACTACTGGCCGGCCCGATGGCCGGCCTACTATCCACAGGGCCATGGCAGAGGTTCGCCCTTTGAGCGCCGACGACTGGCAGATCATCAAAGCGGCACGGCTGCGCGCCCTGCGCGACGCTCCCCACGCCTTCACCTCGAGCTTCGAACGGGAGTCCTCATTCGTCGAACCGACCTGGCGGCACCGGGCCACCACCTGTCAGTGGTTTGTGGCCACGGAGGGAAACCGAACGGTGGGCATAGCCGGAGGGGTGGAGGGGTGGTCGGGTGATCCGTCCCAACGCGAGCTGGTCGGGATGTGGGTGGCTCCCTCCCACCGGCGCCAGGGAGTGGCCCGGGCCCTGTTGGACCGGGTGGTCGGGTGGGCCAAGTCCGAGGGGGCATCCACGTTGTCCCTGGGGGTGCTGGAGGACAACCATGGGGCGCGGGCGGCGTATGTGGGCATGGGGCTGAGGCCGACCGGTGAGACCATGGCGGTACCCGACGACCCGACACGGACCATCGAGGTGATGAGAGTGGACCTCTGACCAGGACCTCGGTCGGGACGGGACGTCCGGTCTCCGGTACGACGGGAAACGCGATTGCAACTCAGAGTTACTATTGCTACCCTGCCCGCAGGCGGGAACCTGGTTGCCACAACGACAGGAGACGGCGGCTCCGGTCGTTGTGGTGGCTTCGGGTCGGGCCTGCGGACGACACCCGACGCCAGAGGCAGAAAAAGGGCCAGGTCCGGAGCGGGGCGGCGGATCCTCGCTCAACGGGCCTGGCCACACCATTGTACGGCCGACCGTTGCCGACGCAAACACCGGCCGTGACCTGCCCAGGGTGACCGCTCCGGCGATCCGCGGCTGGCCTCAGGGACGGTTCGTCAGGCGGGGCTCCCCGTAGCGCTCGTCATTGCTGGCCGGAAAGATCCTCGCCACTTCAGCTGCAGCCGAGCGGATGGCGTCCTCGCGACACAGTCCGGCCACCTCGACAGTGACCGTGGTCGAGCCGCCATGCCCATTGAACCGGACCACCCGGTTGGCCGAATGCTGAACGGCCTCGAGAAAGCGCCGGGTCCGGTCATCGAGCAGTTTGACGATGGTGACATCGACTTCGTAGAGCATGATGCGACGGTATCGAACATATGTTCGCCTGTCCAGAGGTGCTCTGGTCCTTCGTCCGGGTCTGCTGCCGGCCCCCGTGGGCTGTGGCGGTGGACTCCCAAGGCTCCTCTCCCCGGGGCCGCACCACCTCGACCCAAGGGGCCCCTCGGTGCCGGATTGGACGTTGCGCACTCGAGGTGATGGAGTGCCGCACTTGGGGTAGGGCCGGACCACCACGTTGTACGCTCCCAAAGGAGAGGGCGGGACCATGGCCGACGAAGAGACCGAACGGGTGCGCAGCCAGAAGATGGCGGCCCTGAAGCAGGCCCGGGAGGCCTACCGCACCTGGGCTGTCGAATCCTCACCCCTGTCGGGAAAAGTGGCCGGCACGCTCTCCACCGATCGCCTCAAGCAGCTTCAGGATGCCGTGAAAAAGGCGGACGCCGATCTTCGGTCGTTCAATGCGGAGCATCCGCGGTGAACTGGGGCCGGAGGGAACCAACGCTCTGAGTCCATCTTTGGCCGCCTACCCATATTCTGGTGGCATGAGGTACATGGAATCAGCTCCCACGCAGACGGGTGGTCCGTTGGGGGTTCCCGACGACCACCTGACGTCTCATGTCTTCGTCAGCGGGCCGGGTCGACAGGGCCGCGGATTGGGGTTCTTGGGCTCGCTGGCCGTCGGGGTGGTCTTCCTGCTCGGTCTGGTGCTGTTCCTGCTGGCTTTGGCCGTCATCGCCGTGGTCTTCGTGGCGGCCATCGTGGTGGCACTGGTGGCGCTCGGCGTCAATCGACTGATGGTGGCCCTCTCGCCCCGGTACCGGGAGCGACGCCAGGCCCAAGGCCACTTCCAGCCCACGGTGCGGATCATCGAGACCACCGCCAAGGTCATCGACAGCACCAAGCCCAGGCGCCGCACCTGATCCGATCCATCTACAGGGGCCTCGCTCCCCCAGCCGCGCCCGTTGTGAAACCCTGTAGAGGTGGCGGTGTATGACGACGTAGCCGAGTGCTACGACGCTTCCAGGGGAGGCGAGCAGCGGGGCGACGATTTCGCCACAGAGCTGGATGCGCGCCTCCCCCAGGGTCGAGGGCCGGTACTCGAGGTCGGAGTGGGAACCGGGGTCATCTCGCTCGGACTGGTCCGTCGGGGGAGGACCGTGCTGGGAATCGACGTGGCGGAAGCGATGCTGGCTCGCGCTTACGACCGCCTCGGCCCAGTGCTGATCCGTGGCGACGGGCGCCAGCTTCCGTTTGCCGACAGATCCATTCCCCATGCCGTGTCGGTCTGGGTGGTCCATGCGGTGATCCCGGCCGAGGCTCTCTTCGCCGAAGTGGCCCGAGTGCTCGAGCCCGGGGGCAGGTATCTGGTGTGCCCGACCAATCGCCTCGCCCGTGGTGATCCCATCCAGCCGATCTGCGAAGCCATGTTCGAACGGGCCCATCGGCTTCACCCCACCTGGCGACGGAATCCCATCACGGTCACCGATCTGTTGGCCTGGGGAACCGAGGCGGGCTTTGTGGGCCATGTCGAGACCTTCCAGAGCCGCACGTGGGAGACCTCAGCCGACGAGCTGAGGGCTTCCATCCGGGATCGGGTCTGGCCGGCCCTACAAGGGCTCGGCGACGCCGAGTACCGGGAAGTCACGATGCCGGCCATCGAAGCCACCCGATCGCTGCCACCGGGTCCGATCAGCCAGCACGCCGAAGTGGACATCGCCGTGCTGTCTCTCCCGGTCCGCCGCCCCTAAGCAGGCCCACCAACGGCTCAGCTCATGCAAGCCCCGGCCGCCGGTGTCGGCGCACGACGTGGGACACTCTCTGTCCGTGAGCAGCGAACCAGCAGTGAGCGACGAGAGCCGCGGCACCGGGCCGCTGCCGACGACCCGGACCGACGTGCGACGGGCGACCCCCGCGGACATTCCCCGGTTGGCGGCCACGCTGGCCCGGGCCTTCGATGGCGACCCCCTGGTCAACTGGATGCTTCCCCGGGCCCGACGGCACCTGCGCTCCCTGGCCATGTTCACGTTCCTGCTCGGATCACAGGTAGCCCTGGGCGAGACCTACTCCACGGCCGATGGCGTGGGAGCGTCGATATGGGCGCCTCCCGGCCAGTGGCAGCTCAGCATGGACCACTCGTCCGATTCGATCGACCGGTTTCGCTCCATCGTCGGCACCAACCTGGCCCGGTCCATCGAGGTGTACCTGATGCTGGAGAGCACACATCCGACTGACCCTCACTGGTACCTGGCGACGCTGGGCACGCACCCCGATTGGCAGGGATCGGGTATCGGCAGGTCCCTGGTGGAGCCGGTCCTCCACCGGGCTGACCGGGACGGCGTACCCGCCTATCTCGAGTCCTCGAAGGAGAGCAACATTCCCTACTACCGTCGTTTCGGCTTCGAGGTCCTGAGCGAACTGCACCTCCCCAACGGAGGACCGACCCTGTGGCCCATGTGGCGGGACCCTCAGAGCTGATCGGGACTCATGGCTGCGCCCATCCGGCGTCCGGCATCACCAGACGGCCAGGAAGTCCAAGACCCGCTCGGTGAGCAGGGCCGCCGCCACCGAGTCGAAGGAAGCCAGACTGGGGTCGGCGAACAGGTGTCGGTCGCCGGGATAGAGCAACAGCTCCGCGTGGTCGGCCGACTCGACCAGTGCCTCCGCCGCCTCGAGGTCACCGTCGCCGACGAAGTAGGGATCCTCCTCCATGGCGTGGATCTGAACCGGGACGTCAGCCGGCCACGAAGGACTGAACTCCCCCACCGGAACGCAGGAGTGGAACAGCAGTGCCCCTCGGGCCCCTGGGCGGGTCTGGGCCAACTTCTGTGCCGGGAGCACACCGAGTGAGAATCCGCCGTATACCAAGGTGTCGGGGAGTTCGCCCGCCAGGCGCACGCCGCGCTCGATGATGGTGGCGAAGCCGATCTCCGTGGCGTAGGCGACACCTTCATCGAGGAGGTCGAAGGTGCGACCGTCGAAGAGGTCGGGGGCATGAACGGAGTGCCCGGCGTCTCGAAGTTCATCGGCGAAGGCCAAGAAGCCCGGGGTCCGACCCTGCGCATGATGGAACAACAGCACCTCAGCCATGGGCTACCTCTCCTTCCGTGGCCGTGTCCCGAACCCAGGAGTGGCCCGGGTCCGCGTGATCCGACGACTGCTCTATACCCGCTAGGACCGGGAACCGGCAAGATCTCGAAGCCGGTCGGCGGTCCGAGGTCGTTCAGGTGGGGCGTTGGATGAAGATCTCGATGCGGGTGATCAGGCCGGCCGAATCGGTGTCGAAGACCAGCACCTCGTGGGTGACGTCCGGGGATCCGTTGAGTTCCATGGTCTCGGTCAGCTGTACCACCACCACCGACTCACGAGCGACCGTCCGCCCGACGCTCAGGGTGTAGTTGACCAGGCTCGGAAGCAGAGTGGACAAGAATTCCACATAGGGGTCCCTCGGGGTATAGACATCGCCGAACGGACCGACCCGGACCACCTCGGGATGGAGGCAGTCGGCCATGGCCGACCAATCGTGGGCTTTGAGGCGGTCCAGGTATCGGAGGACCACCCGCTCGGGCTCGGGCACCGACATCATGACCCGTTGCTCTCAGCGACCCTGCCAGTCGGGAGTGCGCTTCTCGAGGAACGCCAGTGCGCCCTCGCGGGCGTCCTGGCTGGCAAATACCTCGACCTGGAGTTGGCGGAGCCGCTCCTCGGCCCGAGCAGGATCAGCTATCCCTAGCCGGACGAGTTCCTTGCCGGCTGCCACACCGAGCGGACCGTTGGCGGCGATGCGCTCGGCGTACGAGATAGCGGTGGGGAGCACCTCTTCGGGGGCGACGACGGTGTTGACCAGTCCCAGTTCGTAAGCCCTACCGGCATCGATGCTGTCACCGGTGAGCACCATCTCCAAAGCGATGCTGAGGGGAATCCTCATGCCCAGGCGGGTGCCCCCGCCGGCTGGAAACAGGCCTCGCTTCACCTCCGGAAGCCCGAACTTCGCCCCCGAGCTGGCCACGATCACGTCACACCCCAGCAGGAGTTCGAACCCCCCGGCCACGGCTGTGGCATTCGCTGCGCCCACCACGGGGACCCCGACTTCGCCCCGAAGGAACCGATAGAACGCCTGGGCGGACCGGTCGTCGCTCGGGACCATCTCCTGGCCGTCGGTGAACTGCTGCATGTCCATGCCGGCGCAAAAGGCGCGATCACCGGTTCCGGTGAGGACCACGGCACGGATCCCCTGATCGCTCTCCCCTTCGAGCAGGGCGGCGCCGATGCCGTTCATCAACGAAGGACTGAGGGCGTTCCGGGCTGCGGGCCGGTTGAGCCGGGCTACCAGCACCGACCCCCGGCGCTCACGAACGAGTTCGTCGTCGCTCATGACGAGTAGTCGGTCGTCTCGGCCAGTTCGGCTGCGCCCCTCATCAGATCGAGCACGATCGGGCCGAAGGCCAGAAGCTTCTCGTCATCACCGGAGCGCTGGAATCCCTGCTCCAGCACGATGGCCAGCTTCCACTTGGCCAGGATCAGGTAGTAGTCGATGTCGTCGACCTGTCGCCCGGAGACCTCGGCGTAGTGGTCGAGGATCTGTGAGCGACTCGGCATGCCGGTCATGTCGACATAGCTGGAGGTGGCGGCGTCCGGAGCGTTGGTGTCCTGAGGCCAGCTCTGCACCATCCACGCCAAGTCGAGTTTGGGATCGCCAACCGTACCCATCTCCCAGTCGACGATGGCCGCCAGCCGGGCCGGCGAGCCGTTGCGGTACATGACGTTGGCGAACTGGTAGTCACCGTGCATCAGGCCGGGGATGTAGTCCAGCGGGCGATGCTCACGCAGCCACCGTTCGGCGACGTCCATGCCCGGAAGGTCACGGCCCTTGATGCGCTCCAAGAACGACGTCCATCGATCGACCTGCCGGTCGTGGAACCCGTCGGGTCGACCCAGGTCCTGTAGGCCCTTGGCCTTCCAATCGACCTTTGACAGCAGGGCTATCCCCTCGGCCAGCTGATAGGACAGACCCGCCCGAGCCTCCAGGTCCGTGTCGAACGGCGCGGGCCACTGATCGACGCCCATGGGCGACCATCCGTCGACGAAGCCCATCAGGTAGAAGGCCCGCCCCAGGACCGACTGGTCGACACACATGGCCACGGCCTCGGTGTGGGGCACATCGGAGCCATCGAGCGCCTCGATGATCCGCCACTCACGGAAGATGCCCTCGTCACGGCTGGCCGGGGCGGTGGGCGGAGGGATCCGCATGGCGCAGTGGAGGTCGCCCCGCCGGATCTCGTAGATCTCGTTCTGCGATCCCCCCGAGACATAGCGACTTTCGATCGGCTCACCGGCCCCCGGCAGCCCGGCGCCATCCATCCAACTGGCCAATGGTTCGAGGTCCATCACAAGCTCCCTCTTTCGTAGTCGAGACACCGAGCGCAACTGGTCCGGCGCGGCAGGCCTCGTGGCTGACGGGCAGTGGCGCCGACCGTCATCCCCCGTTGAGTCCCAGCCCCGGAGCCCTCCCCGCCTGCTTCGGCGGCGTAACCAGTCTAAAGTTCTGATAGTGAAGAATAGGATTCTGACACCCCAGAATCAAGCGGGCCAACCGCAGGACAACCTGGCCGACCGGATCGCGCAGCAGTCTCTGGCCAAGCGGAGTGCCGTCTATGCCAACGAGGTCCGGCGACTGCTGGACGCCGGAGTCGAGACCATGCGCCGGTGCGGGACGACCACCCGCCCCCGAGTCAGCGACATCGTGGCAGAAGCAGGGCTGTCGAACGAGGCGTTCTACCGGCATTTCCCCTCGAAGGACGCCTTGGTCTCCGCCATCCTCGAGGACGGTGCGGAGCGCTTGGCCAGCTATGTGGCCCACCAGATGGGAAAAGCCCCGAAACCGGAGGAACAGGTCCGCCGCTGGGTGGAGGGAGTGCTGTCACAGGCCATCGACGATGAGATCGCCGCCACGACTCTGGCCGTGCTCTGGAACGGGGGCAATGTGCGCCAAGGGCTCACTTCCGGGACGGCATCGATGAACGCGCCCCTGGCCGGCCTGCTCCACGGGCCGTTCTCCGAACTGGGCAGCGCCCGGCCCGGGCTCGACGCATCGCTCGCCACGCACGCCGTCATCGGGATGCTGGCCGACTACCTGCAGCAGGGCACCCACCCGGCCCGTGCCGAGATCGACCACATCGTGGGATTCTGTCTGGCCACGTTGTCGAGTCGGGGCCCAGCCACCCCGAACCCCAAGGACCGAAAGTAGATCGGCACCGGCCCATCTCCGGGTGAATGAGAACACCGTCGCGCTGGCGGTTTTGGAAGGGGAACCAGCGCGACGGGGTTCTTGCCCCATCTTCGGAAGCCACCGAGGCGCGGTGCTCCCGATCCGCCCTCAGTTCTAGCGAGGGTTGGGTCACAGGGACGTCACGAGACCCTTAAGACAAGGTGAACGTTTGGTGTCAGCCGGTCCAATCCCTCACGGTCCACACGGCAGCTGGCGTCCCTGGCGCATCCGATGCGGAAGGTGCCACCAGACCGGTATTCGGCAGAGGGGGAGAACAGGGCTGCTGGGGGCCACCACCGTCACGCTGGCGGATGGGAGAGGACCAGCGTGACGGTGTGACTTCCCCGCGGTCCCCGACAATGGGCTGCGCCCGAGGCGCCCAGGACCACTACTGGTTTACCAATGCCAGATGACAGAACTGTCAAGGGATACTGAAGCCTGGGTGAACATTGTGTGTTACCGGTTCACCGGGGCGATCGGACTCAGCGGAAAGCCATCAAGAACTTCGGCCCGACGTCGCATCGATGATGACACTCACCAACGTCGAGTTGATACCGACCAGTTTGGCTGCGAGCTGGCGGGGTAGCATGAAGCCTCCAGCAGTGCATCACAGAGCCACCTAGTCGGAGGTAGGCATGATGAGCGAAGCCGAAGCGTTCCGCATCTGTCCCCATTGTGGTTCGCAAGAGGTGCCGACGCTCATCGTCGGACTCGGACGGCCCGACGGGATCTGGTCAAGTTGGCAGTGCCACGCCTGCAGATTCATCTGGTCTGATGCCGAGCAGCACCACCCACAAGCTTCCTAGCATTCCCGGTCTCGCCTCCGCCTAAACCTCCAAGGCGGCGTCGGAAATCTGTCACCAATCGTTCACACGAAAACGGTTGATTGGTAAAGATCATCCGTGGTTCGCTACCGCTGGCAGTACAGGCGCCAGCCCTCCGCGCCAGAGACCAGAACGACATCGTGCCAACCCGCCCGCGGAGAGACGCATCCACCAGGCCAGTCGAGGAGACGGGGATTGAAGAGCGAGCATGGGCAACAGCCCGAAGAATTCGGTAAGGCATCTGGTCCGCCAGGGCCCAAGGTAACTCGGCGACGGTTCCTTCAGGCTGGCGTGGCCACCGGAATCGCCGGGGTGGCGTTGAGCTCCGGAGCCGGAGGCCTGATCGAAGCCGCCGCGGCACAAACGCCGGCCGGAGGAGGCACCCTCAAGGACATCGAGCATGTGGTGATCCTGATGCAGGAGAATCGCTCGTTCGATCACTACTTCGGGACCCTTTCAGGTACCCGGGGCTTCGCTGACAAACGGGTCATCGATCAGTCGGTCCACGGAAAGAAGCATCCGATCTTCGATCAGTTCGGGTACGCCCCCGGGGTCGGTGTCGATCCGTCGGGCTACCTCCAGCCCTTTCATCTGGCCAGTGACCCACCCCGGAAGGACGGGCAGACCACCAACGACATCACCCACAGCTGGGGTCCTCAGCACCAGAGCTGGAACGGTGGAGCGATGGATGCCTTCGTGAAGGCCCACCTCGCTGGCGACGGGGACTCCAACGGCCCGTTGACCATGGGCTACTTCGACCGGCGGGATCTCGCCTTCTACTACGCACTGGCCGACGCCTTCACGATCTGTGACGGGTACCACTGCTCGGTGCTCGGCCCGACCGACCCCAATCGGGTGATGTCGATCTCGGCCACCATCGACCCGGCCGGAGTGGCCGGGGGGCCTGTGCTCGAGACGTTGACCAGCGACCGGCAGAGTCACTATGGGACGTTCACATGGGACACCATGCCGGAGCGGTTGAGTGCAGCCGGAGTCAGCTGGAAGGTGTACAACGACCCCACCGCTCTCTTGGAGCTGAGCCCGTTCCCGTACTTCAAGACCTTCTGGGAGCCGGACAGCGCCGCCCAGGCCGCCATGGCCACCCGAGCTCTCGTACCCACCTATCCGGCCTCCTTCGATGCGGACGTGGTGGCCGGGACCTTGCCGGCTGTGTCGTGGATCATGCCCAACCTGGCCGAATGCGAGCACCCGGCCGCACCTCCCGAATACGGCGAATACCTGGTGCAACAGATTCTCAACACCCTGGTATCGAATCCCGACGTCTGGTCCCGCACGGTCTTTTTCATCATGTACGACGAAAACGGCGGATTCTTCGACCATGTGCCGCCCCCGGTGCCAACATCCGGAGAAGCGGGTGAGTGGTTGACGGTGAAGCCACTCCCCAGCGAGGCCTCGGGGATCGCCGGTCCCATCGGCCTCGGCTTCCGGGTCCCCTGTCTGGTCGTCTCGCCATTCAGCCGCGGAGGGTACCGCTGCAGCGAAGTGTTCGATCACACATCGATCCTGCGGTTTTTGGAAACTCGCTTCGGGGTGGCCGTTCCGAATCTTTCTCCCTGGCGCCGCTCGGTGACGGGAGACATGACCCGGGCGCTCAATTTTGTCGATCGGCCCGATACCTCGGTACCAAAACTGCCGGCGACATCGTTGGGAGACATCAAAGTAGCCGAACAGGCCGTCATCAACGCCTTGGCTGGAACCGAGGATGTCGGCGTGACCTACCCGCTGCCGGACCGAAACAGCATGCCCAGGCAAGCCACTACGCCCACGCGCCCCGAAGTCCCCCGCTAGTCGGCTCGGCGGACAGACATGGTCTGTGCGGTGGGCGGGGGCGATCCCCACCACCAGGGCATCGATGGGCCCTCCGCCTACCGATCCCTCCAAAGGGGAGTCTCCAAAGGCGAAGACTCCGCTGTCCCTCGCTACCATCCACTGGTGGCCGCTACCGCACGGATCGGTCTGGTCGGGACGAACCCTCAGGGATCTGCCGTCATGGCCCACCCGGGGATTTGACCCACAGGCCGGTACGTTCGAGGTCGGCTGACGGCAACACTTACTGTAAGAGAGGGTTCGAGGTAGGGATGGAACTTGACACCTCTTGCGGGGCGACGGGGACCGCCGCAGCGAGCATAGGATCGCATCAGCCTCCGCCACCGAGTACCGGAAGGAACGTTATGACGGAAAAGGTAGTACTGGATGTAAAGGGCTCGATAGCTGTCATCACCAACAATCGTCCGGAAAAGCGCAATGCCTTCGATGACGAGATGGACGTGCGCCTCTTCGAGATTCTTTCCGAGCTCAAGGAGCGCCGGGACGTTCGGGCCATCATCTGGCGGGGCGAAGGGCCGGTGTGGTCGGCAGGAAGAGACGTTTCGGTGATCGGCACCAACACCACAAGCTTGAGCCATCACGAGCTCATGACGCGGGGACACAAGGGCATTCTGCAGCTCTTCGACTTGGACGTGCCGTCGATCGCCGCTCTTCATGGCTGGGCCATCGGAGGGTCTTTCCAGCGGGCACTGCTTTGTGACATGCGCATCGCGGCAGAAGGAACGAGGTTCCAGCTACCCGAACTGAGCAAGGGGGTGATCCCCGACACCGGCGGAATGGGTCGCCTCTTTGAGTTTTGTGGATCCGGGGTGGCGAGCGATCTCATCAACACCGGGCGGGTGATGTCAGTAGACGAGGCCTATATGCGCGGCATCGTGTCCCGCGTGGTGGCTCCCGAGGAGCTCGACGACACGGCATGGGAGATGGCGGAGAGAATCGTTGCGGCCCCGATGGTGACCGTGAAGCTGGCCCGTCGGGTCCTTCACCATCTGAGCGAGCCGCAGGTCCGCTCGTCGATGGCAGATGAGCTGATCTATCAAACCTTCATCAATCGGTCGGACGACTTTGCCGAGTTCCAGGCGGCCACCCGCCAAGGCCGTGAGCCGAAGTACTTCGGTAGCTGACCAAGGGCTCGGGAGAACCATCCGGCGCCGGCATCATCTCGTTTGCTCCGCAATGCGGCGATCACTTCAAGATGGGTCCTGATACACGGTACCGGGCTGTTGCCTCGTCGTCCAGTCAGGAGCCTTACTCGCTGCCACTGCCGGCGGTAACATGGCTTGTCACCGGCACAACCGATTTGCTCGATGCGCCCCCGGAATTGAGCGGCGTCTACGGCGCCGAAGCCTGTCCTTCGCCAGCGTCCACCTCGCCCGGTGACGTACTCCCCGGTGAGCAGTACGGAGATCGGACCGATTGGTGACCGACTTGGCGGTTCCGGCCGGTACCTGGTGGATCGCAGAGCCTTAGAACTATGACGTACCTGAAGGTGGCAATTTCTCGAGATAGTGCCGGTGGCCGGGCCCTCCCACAAGCTCGTGATCAAGGCCGCAACCCCCTACGTGTTGAACCTGAGCGCCACCTATAGGCCCTGAGATCCGGCTCCTAGGTATGGATTGCAACTCGTCGGGGCTGCCAACAGCGCCAATAATGCGCCCACAGGGAACCGTCTGGAGAAATTACTTTCAATCCTGATCGCCGCTCACCGGCACGTTGCCGCCGATTCCTAGTAATCGTTGACGCCACACTGGTGGACCCGCTTTAAGACAGACCATCGGTCCCCCACCAATTTTGGCGAGGGACCGATGGTCTGGCGATACTTGTAGCCCCTGCGAAGCGAAGTGCCTCGCAGAGAGCGGTTACCAGTTGCTGGTGAGCTAGAAGGTCGCCCTCGTTCCGGGAGCGAGCTTGAGCTCTGCACCTACACAGACATAGGCCGTGAAGATCTCACCCTTCTTGGTGTAGGTCGAGGTGCCACCGGTGATCTTGCCTGTGGCCTTCTCCTCCGTGTAACCCGACCCACACTTGTTCGTCACCTTCGTGAGCGTGGGTTTCGCGATAACGGTGGTCTTCTTGCTGGTTTTCCAGGTGAGCGTCCCACCATTCTCGAGCGACGAGGACTTTCCACTGGCACTGGTGTACCCAGCCTTCGCCGGAGTGCATGCGCTGATGGTGACGGTCGTGGCTGCGGTCCCTGTCAGCTTGCCGCAGCTCGGAGTGGTGGTCGCCCCAGCTGTGCCGGACATACCGACTGCAACTGCGCTCGGCACCGCCAACGCTGAGACCAGGGCTATTACCACTGGAAGTTTGCGCATTACGTTCCTCCCCTATTCATACCTCGGCGACGAACGATTCGCCTCCGACCGAGTCAGCTACCCCCGAATCGACGTTGGTAAACCTGCAAATATCGGCCACCCAGGAGGACATCATGGGAGCGCTGGCTTGATGGAGTGCCTACCTTCGCCCTTGTAGGCTCCAAACCGGGAAGGCCCTATCGACCTTCACGACGCAGGGGCCGGCAGGGTCTTCCCGTTCTGCCATCTAAACGAACCGGACGGCAATCCGTTACCAGCTCGGGTCAACAAAAGATACCGCCCGACTTTTTCGAGCCGGGCGGTATCGTTGTGACTCTCCTCGACCAGGACGCTGACCGTGGCAGTGGGTAATCACCCCAAGGGTGTGTGGCACCGTTGCTGGCGCCATTTCGAGCAGATCATCCACGTTTTCAGCGACCTCGTCGAGCTCGTATTCGTAGGTCAGACCCTGTTCGTTAGGAACCACCACCTCCTCTGCCGTTTCCGCCTGGGAACTGTCCTCCCAGGTCGATGCCTTATCAGAAGCGACTCGCCACCGAAGGCCCCGGAGGCGACCGTGCCACCCGGGGTCTGGGAATGACTCGTAACCATGCATGCCAACCTTGGTGGTCGCGGTCCACCCCCCAGATCCTGGACCGTGAATGTCGCCCCTCCGAAACACCCACCAGCGTGCGTTTCGGCGGTTCCGGCGGTTCAGCCACCTCCCATGAGGCGATTACCTCGGCAAAGGCCAAGTCGAGTAACTCCGGATCGGCCAATACCACTTAAGGAATAACCTTCTTCAAGGAAGTCGAACCTTGCCGCCACTTCGGCTCTCACCGTGAACATCACAAGTCACACCGAGACTGGCTGCCGGTCCTCTGCGGTGGCTGAGATCACCTGTGAGTCCCCGGCAGGCGACACGGCGTGTTGCTCGTCGGTGGAGACGGTGATCTTGCGTGGCTTAGCCCGTTCCGCAACCGGGATCGTAAGCCGGAGCACTCCGCCGTTGTAGGAAGCGGTGATCTCCCCGGTGTCCAGCGCGTCCCCAAGGATCACCTGTCGACTGAAGACTCCTCTCGGACGCTCGGAGGCCACCAACTCAACCTCTGGCCCCGTTGCCGACCGACGCTCGGCCCGAACGGTCAGCACATTGCGCTCTACGTCGAGGTCGATGCTGGCCGGGTCGATTCCTGGCAGGTCGAACTCGACGACGAATTCGTTGCCGTTACGCCACGCATCCATGGGCATGGCCGCTGGCCGGGCGACGGTCCCGAAGACCTGTTCGGCCATCCGGTCGAACTGACGAAATGGATCAGAACGAACAAGCATGACATACCTCCTTGATTCAGCCGGGAGCGTCCTTTCTGCGCACCCGGATCTATGGTGATGACTACAGATTTGTTATACCCTGGTGACCATGTCCGGTGCAAGTGCTTCCGCTGAAAATTTTCCCAAGAGTCGATTCACAGGGCAGGACAACCGTCCCGATCCGGCGCGAGGCGTCTACGGAATCTCCGTGGCGGCCGAGCTGGTCGGCAGCGCACCACAGAACCTACGCCTCTACGAAACTCGAGGGCTGGTCAATCCGGCCCGCAGCCAGGGGGGCACCCGCCGGTACAGCGACGACGACCTCATCCGGCTCCGAGAGATCGGCCGGCTCCTCGAAGACGGCCTCAATTTGGCCGGTATCGCTGCCGTCTTAGCCCTTCAGGCCGCCAACCAAGAACTACAAACCCAACTCGACCAGACCCGTCAACGGGCGTCCGCACCGCTCCGTCGGCCGACGGATGGGGGCCGAACGTCTTAACGCCCGGGTAGGGGCGCTTTGTCGTGGGCTGAACCTGGGGACCGTACCGAGGCCGAGTAGTCCGCTCGGTGGATCGCCTCTGCCCCTACCACCGGGTCGGTGGGACGGAGGCACCCTCTACGATCTGACCATGGCCGCTACTTGCACCTGCTGCTCGATGTCCGTCGATTGGTGGGTTCGATTGCGCTCGCACCCCGACCTGCCCATCTGCCACGACTGCCTTGCCGGACTGAATGGGCAGCGGGACGGTCAAGTGCAACTGATGACGGGCACCTGGGTGGCAACAGGATTTGAGCCGATATTCCGTGTGTCCGAAATGACTCGCTCCGTTGCCTGGTTTGAGAAGGCAGGATTTGAGGTGTCGGCCCACGACGACACCTATGCTTTTGCTCACCGGGATCGGGACCTCACAATCCATCTTTCACAGACTGCTGAGGGCGAGCTGCCGGGCCGTGCTGGTCTTTACATCCACTGCCAAGACGCTGACCGGGTGGCGGAAGAGTGGAGGCAGGCTGGTCTCGACGTAGATGGCCCCCGGGACGAGGATTACGGCAAGCGTGAGGGATCTGTCGCCGACCCCGACGGGAACATCATCCGATTTGGCTCATCCATTCGTTAGACAGATTGGTCTCTAGGGGGTGCCCCCATCACCGGATGAGCGGACACCTCGGAGCGCAGTCGTGCCTTGCCCGCATCGAGGAGCCGCCAGTCAGGCGTCTACCTCCTTGGCTTCCTCGCAAACCGGGCACATGTCCACCGTCGGCGGATCACTCTCTTTGAGTACAGCGACGGCGGTTTCCGTCGACCATTCGTGAACAGCCGTCAGGATCCCGCATGGGAACTCATTTCTTTCGGCGTCAAGTAGGTGCAGGGTTCCCTGAGGTTTGGTCCCGTCGCTGCTCTTATCTTCCGAATAGACCACCCACTCCGTTGCCATGACTACATGGTGACTCCCTCGGCACAGCCACGCAATACCGGCCGCGGTAAAGCCGCTCTGCCCGGTCTCGCTGTCTATCCTCGGGTGCCTGCGCGGGGCGCACGATTTTGGCACGTTGAAAGTGACCGGGGTCAGGTACTTACTCTCGCTGAGTGGTGATTTGCGCTAGTTGCCCGTACGACGGTGGGCCGCCTAAGTGAGGCCGGAGCGATCTGACTTCGCTTCGATCTAGCGGACCGGCTGCGGTCGTGCCATGCTGTTGGGATGGTGACCCGGTCACCGACTGAGCGTAAGGCGGATGCCCTGGCGAAGCTGACCGCGGTTGAGGCCAACGTGTGGATCGCCTCCGCGTCCCTCACCGGTGCCGTCCACCTGGTGCCGGTAACCCATACCTGGAACGGCAACCAGATCGTTCTGGCCACCGAGCCGGGGTCGCGTACGGCGGCCAACGTCACCACCAACCCACAAGCCCGCCTCGCCTTGGGCGAGACCCGAGACGTGGTCATGATCGATGCCGTCCTAACCGAAGCCATCCCCAGGTCTGAGGCTCCGGCGGTGCTGGCCGAAGCGTATGCGGTCCAGGCGGGCTGGGACCCTCGAACTGACGGCAGTGACTACGTCTACCTTGTGTTCGGACCCGAGCGGATCCAGGTTTGGCGGGAGGCCGAAGATTTGACCGGGCGTACCGTCATGCGTAACGGGGCCTGGGTGGTCTGAGTCGACGGCCGGGGACGAACCTGCGAAACACCATCCCCGACCGCTGGTTAGGGTGATCGAGGTGACCGATCGCACCTCGGGGCCACAGGTGACACTCTTCAGCATGCCAGGAGATCGCTGATTGTTGTAATCAGTTTGGTCTCAATGCTGAAGTGACCAAGGTCTTCATAGAGGTCAAGTCTTGCGTTCGGAACGATCTCGGCCGTGTGGAAAGCGTTGACTGGGCTGCACATCCGATCCTTCCCGCCATGGAGGACCGTGACCGGACAGGTGATGGCCGTCACATCGAATGTCACCCAGCCGACGCCGTCGGCCAGACGGTCGTCTGTATAACCCTCTAGGCCCTGAGCGAACATCTCCGGGAAGATGGCCATCGTCGTCTGCATCCAGATAGGGTCATGGAACAGAAGCTCATCCGAGGGTGCGAGCGCCTCGCTCATACCACCACCCCTCATCTTGCTGCCTCCTTCACCATGCGCATGGATGGCTGCCGCAAGAGCCGATTGCCGGTCAGGTGCATCCCAGACGGCATGGCAGTGGAGAATGCTCATGGTGGCTCTGGCCTCCTCGAACCGCATATCGGTCATCGAACAGCAGGCGACTGCCCCCAGTACACGGTCGGGCAAAAGGGCGGCGAGCGCCAGGGCGTAGGCACCACCAGTCGAGACTCCGATCGCCACAAGCTTGTCGATGTCCAGCTCGTCGATGACGGCGAGTGCGTCGGGTACCCAATCGGAGATCGTCCGTCCTGGTAAGGGCGTCGACTTCCCATAACCGGGTCGGTCGATGCCCACCAATAGCAAACCGGCTTCGGTTGCCTCTACATCCAAGCGGACAGCGTCCAGACGACTGCCTGGACCCCCATGACACCAAATGACGGGAGCTCCACCTTGGCTACCGTAGGTGGCGAATCCAACTGTGCGCCCGTCTGGAAGTTCGATCGTGCCGTCCATACCCCAGTTCCTACCATCGGGAGTTGGGTGCTATTGAACACCCGGAATGCCCGCCGCCCGGTCGGGAAGATCGGGGGCCAGCGGTGGACAACTCCCAATGCGGCGATCGTCCTGAGAGAATGGCGGCTGTGGCCGCCACGTTGACGTATGCCGGGCCGTTGGCGGCGGCTTGCGGGCAGAGTCGTGCGTGCGCCCCAGCTCTTGGGGAAGCCGGTACCTACAACCTCCACCACGTTGAGCCACTGCCACTGCCCGAGATCCCGCAGTTCATCAAGCCACGAGCTCGAGTGCGCCGGGTGTCCGGCACTATCACCTGGCTGACTGCCCCTGATCACGGGTCACGGTCACGTCGTCAGTACGCGATCCGAAACCCTCCGATGAAGTTGACCGTGTTGCCATCGGGATCCGCCATGGTCGAAATGCGTACGCCCTTGGTGGCGTCCTGGATCTCGCCAGGGGCTAACCCGCGCCTACGAAGCCCCTCAACGTATTCATCGAGATCCGAAACGGCGAGGTTGAAGAACGAGGCACCGGCACGTTCGACATCGACGAACACCTGCACCCACCCGGTATCGGTGAGCCTCCATTCGGCAAGGTTTGGCATCGGTCGGTTGGTCGGTTCTGCGCCGAAGAGTCGCTCGTACCAGTCGGCAGAAATCGCCAGATCGGCGACCGGGATCACAGCAAGTACGTGGTCAATTGGCATAGAGGGACCTTTACCCAATCCTGGTGGCTTCTAGCCACTGGCGGCGGAGTTCTTGGGCCGTCCCCCATCGCCAAGTCAGCTCCCTATCCTTCTGTGACCGTAGAGCGAAATACGAGTGGCAGCGCGACGCGGTGGCGACCGCAGCCACATTGCCCAGATGTGAGCCAACCTGTGCCTGAAGCACGAGGACTCGGCCCCGGTAGCCGCAAAGATTCGAACACGGTCCAGGTTCTACCCGCACCGCAGGTAAGGCGATCCGGCCGAGGGTTGTCGTCCCTGACCGCCGATTGATGCCACGCGCTGAACCCCCCTTCGGGCTGCATGGGTCACCCGCGTCAGCGGGTAATGCCAATCACATCGGTAGTGCCAGCCCCCACCAGATCTCCCTCGTTAGGAGCGTCACCGTAGGAGAAGACCCCTCCATTGGCGTTGGCGATCCAGTACCCCTCGCCGTCCGGAGAGGCGGCCATCCCGACTACCGGGCTGGATAGCCGGAGCGATCCAGCCGAGCCGTGAAAGCCAGCGTCGCCGAAGGAGAACACCCCACCGTCGGAGGCCACGAGCCAGTAGCCGTTGCCGTCGGGGGTGGCGGCCATACCCACGATGGGCTTATTGAGATGGAGATCGCCGGTCGACCCGTGGAAGGCGGCGTCGCCGAACGAGAACACCCCACCGTCCGCGGCCACCAGCCAGTAGCCGTGGCCGTCGGGGGTGGCGGCCATGGCCACGATGGGCTTGTTGAGCCGCAGCCCACCCGTCGAGCCGTGGAAGCCAGCGGCGCCGAACGAGAAGACGCCACCGTCCGCGGCCACCAGCCAGTAGCCGTTGCCGTCGGGGGTAGCGGCCATACCCACGATGGGCTTATTGAGCCGCAGCCCACCGGTCGAGCCGAAGAACGGCGCGTCGCCATACGAGAACACCCCGCCGTCGTGGGCGACCAGCCAGTAGCCGCCATCCAACGGCGTGGTGGCCATCCCTACGACCGGCAGCGCCGCATCGCTCAGCTCACCGGAGATCTCGCTGACGGAGGATTCATTGCCCGATGATGCCAAGGTAGTGATCGAGCCGTCGCTTTCGTACAGGCTGTAGCCCGGTGGACGCGTGGTCGGGGGGACGTTCAATCCGACTGTCCCTTGAACCGAGCTGGGGGTGGATGAGGTACCAAAGCAGAAGAACTGGAGCGCCAGCGTCGTCACCGTGCCGGACGGATCGACCACCATCTGGTCGATGGTGACAACTCCGAAACCGTCGGTCGCGTTGCAGGCATTGCTGCCAGTGAGCGAAATCGTGCCGTCGCCGAGCTTGCCCGGACCCTCCTCGACCGACGATCCCGCAGACAGCGGTCCCTTGCCTACCACCGTGAGAGCCCGTCCCGGGTGCCAATGGACGACCAGCGTGGTACCACTGTAGGTGGCGGAGATGCCCATTGTCGTGGTCGAGACCTGGGGCGTGACGTCGGGGAACAAGGTCGCAGCGGTGGTCACTTTGGAGATGTTGGGAAGCCCGTGGATCCGGGGTGCCTCGGGACCGCTCGCCACGTGGGTAAGGCCCGGTCGGATCATGAGACTCGGAGCCAGGCGAGAGAAACCGGTCGTTGACGCCCCAGCAGTTGTCACGCTCGCACTCCCGGTCGCCACCACCAACACTATGGGGACGGCAACAAGTCCGACGATCTTCACTCGCCGAAGGCGGCCCCGCCATCTGATTCTCCTCGTTGTCCCTTCCATTGGTCAGCCGCCCTTCATCTCGATTCTGGACCACCTACGCCGACCGACCGTAGTCGCTCATTGAAGCGGCTTCCGAGAACCAGTCTCTTCGAATGCCGACCGAAGGCGAGCGGCTTCCGGTGTGCTCAGTCAACTGCCCCCATCAGAGCTTGAGAGTTGGGTTGAAATTGAGCCCTTGAACAAGTTGAGAGTTCGGAGGAACAGCACCATAAGGGCGACGGCGAGTGCATACTTCTGGACCCTCGGTGAATAACGCCGTCAACCCGGCAGCGAGGATTGACGTAGCCCGCTGACGGTCCACCACTCCAGACGGAGAACTGGCCAGCGTGTGGGTGAATGCCCGAGCCAGGTCTGACTCTTCTGATACCGGCTGACGTCCTTTCGGACTGTCCTGAAAACGATTCGTCGGCCTGGCTCGGACACTCATCCGGCACCAACCGGTTGGACGGAGTGACCTCATAGGAGCCTGCCTCCCAGGCCCATCGCTGTCCTGTCCATCGTCCCGGCGGTGCGGTGCCACCCACCCCAAGCGAAAGGAACAGATGACGATGACCACTATCGCGCGCGGCATCACCGGAGGGGTCGACACGCACCTCGACACCCACGTGGCGGCCGCCCTCGACGAACGAGGTGCCCTGCTCGGCGTCCAGAGCTTTGCCGCCACGGGCGCCGGCTACCAGGAGCTGCAGCTCTGGCTGGAGGGCTTCGGCACCGTCGAGCTGGTCGGCATCGAAGGGACCGGCAGCTACGGGGCCGGGCTCACCCGGCACCTGTTGGGCAACCAGCTCGCCGTCGTCGAAGTGGATCGACCGAACCGCCAACGCCGTCGTCGCACTGGCAAGTCCGATCCCGAAGATGCCGTGGCCGCCGCCCGGGCCGCTCAAGGAGGAGACGCCACCGGCTCGGCCAAGACCAGGGACGGAAATGTTGAAGCCATGAGGGTGTTGCGGGTGGCCCGTAGCTCGGCCAGGAGAAGCCGGACCCAGGCCATCAACCAGATGCGCAGTCTCATCTCGACCGCTCCCGAGGCGCTCCGGGCAGAGTTGCGGGATCTCTCCATCTACAAGGTGCTCACCGTTTCGAGCGCCTATCGCCACACCGGACGGACCGACGTTGCCGGTGTGACGAAGATCACCTTGCGCACACTGGCCCGTCGGGCCATCTCTCTCGAAGAGGAGGTGAAGGAGATCGACCGGATGCTGAAGGTCCTTGTCGCCGAGACTGCTCCGGAGCTCAGTGCCATCGACGGGGTGGGCACCGACGTGGCCTCGGCCCTCTTGGTGGCCGCCGGCGACAACCCCGAGCGCCTGAAGAGCGAATCCACCTTCGCCAAGCTCTGTGGTGTGTCACCTCTCGACGCCTCGAGCGGGAAGCACCAACGTCATCGACTCAACCGCGGAGGGGACCGTCAGGCCAATGCGGCACTGTGGCACATCGTCTTCACCCGAATGGTCTGCGACCCGAACACCCGGGCCTACATCGAACGCCGGATGAAAGACGGGAGGACCAAGAAGGAGGCGATCCGCTGCCTCAAGCGTTACGTGGCGAGGGAGGTGTTCGCAGCGCTCCCACGCTCACAGTTCGCACTTGACAGTCCATAGGAGCATCGTTCTGGGATACCTCCGGGCGAGAGTCGCTCTCTTAGAGTTCCCGCTCGTAGACGAACATCAAAGGGCCGTCACTTCCTCCCGTTCGGTTGGAGAATCCCAGGCGCTCGTACAGACTGCGAGCCTCGGTATCGGGTTCGTCCACCTCTATATTCATCGTATCGGCTCCCCGCTCACGGGCCTCGGCCATGGCAGCGACCATTAGTGCACGACCGATGCCCTGATGACGTCGATGAGGCACGACATAGAGCTCTGCGAGATAGCACTCGAAGCCGCTGCTCCAAATGGCCTGACGGAATCTGAGAACAGCAAGTCCGTCGGGACCCTCTCCGGCCAACAGAATCTGCGTGTCTCCACCCTCAAGCAACAGTTTGATGCGGGCGGCAAGAACCGAAGGCGAAGGTGTCGGTTCATTGAACTCACAGTTGAAGTTGTAAAGGAGCTGACCGATTGAATCAGCCTCTGCATTCGTGCCCACCCGAACGAGTTTGCGATTTACCTCATCCACAGAGCAGGACTCTACTGAGCGGGCGTCTTCCTAGTCTGTCCCGGTAGATCCCTAGGTGAGCCTTTACACCCAGCAGGGGTAGGACAGCAGGGCAACCTAGGCTCATAGGCTGGGGCCTCCTGAAGAGTCCTTCCCGAGCGCAGCTAGTTGTCCGAGCGCGCGGCATCGAAGTTTCCAAAGCTCCACCAATCAGTCGATTTATGGACACAGATGTGCTTCTGAACGCTGCTGAAACCACTATGCGGCTTGACCGCATTGACTGGTGAGGGTTTCCCATCGGCAAGCGTGACTGCATACGACTAGACGGAAAGGACGTAAACGGCCGGGAGCAGCTGGCCGTGAGGCCCATAGATGTGCCCATCCAAGAGGCATGGAACGCTCTTCTCCGGGCCGGGGCCGCGCCGGTGACGAGTACCCAGTCCGACAAATAGGCGGCCACAACACACCATCCCGGATGCCTGTCAATGCCAGAGATCAACCGCCGCCGAGCCGGTGGTCAGGGCACGGTGGGGGTTCGAGTTGCCTTGGACCATCTCGACTGGCAGCGGTTTGCCGTTCTGATGAGGTGCTCCGGTATTTCTGCTGTTCAACAATAAAACCACGGTCCCTCGCCAAGAAGGCGAGGGACCGTGGTTCGTTGATCTATCTAGGTCCCCTTCAAGACGCACTTCGCAGGAACCACTGACTGAGTGCCGTTCAGAAGGTCGCCTTCGTTCCCGGAGCAAGAGTGATCGTCTTGGTACACACGTAGGCCGTAAAAGACTGACCCTTCGGCGTGTAGGTTGCGGTACCGCCGGTGATCTTGCCAACGGCCTTTTCCTCCGTGTTGCCGCTGCCGGTGCACTTGTTCGGCGTGACTTTCGTGAGCGTCGGCTTGGCGATGACGGTTGTCTTCTTGTTTGTGCTCCAGGTAAGCGTTCCGCCGTTAGCTAGCGCCGCTTCACTCCCACTGGCACTGGTGTACCCCGTCACCTTCGGAGTACAAGTAGTGATGGTGACGACTCCGCTCTTGGCAGACAACTTCGAACAGCTCGCAGACGTCGTTGCCCCGGCAGTGCCGGACAAACCACCGACGACGACTGCACTCGGCACGGCCAACGCCGCGACCAAGGCAATGACTACTGGAAATCTACGCATACTTCCCCCCGCTGACTCTTCACGGCAACGAACCATTCGCGCCGGCTACCAAACTACCTCCGTTTTGGCTCCACGACCTGCAAGAGCGAGCGGCAATGACGTAGTGCCTGGTCGTGGGGCAGGCCCAAAAGGCAAACCACCTGGTCAGAGCAAGTGATATTGACGAACTGAACGTCACTGGCTTGCTAGCAAGTGAGTAGGGAAAGCGTCATCCACCCGGTGATAGGAGATAGTCAGGCCAGCTGCAGTTCCCCCGAGTCACCGTTGTGCCGGAACGCAGTTCGTGTGACCCGCATCCGGGTCCTTGGTCAAGATGCGGTGCCTGGGTGCCGACAAGACCAACATGGCATTCGGAGAAATTCACGCCCCGTTGAGGGTGACCCTCGACGACCAGGGCCACCGCTGTGCCGAATGCTTCAATGCGCTCAAGCAGGACGAGGCGTTCCTGGCTCCCGAGGACAGCCAGCGGTGGGTGTGTTCTGGCTGCTACGTGAAGCTTCTCCCGGGCACCCAATCCTGACATTTCTCCGCAGTCGGGCAATAGCGGCATTTGGGGATAGGCAGGGGCTGAAGTTCGGCCGTGCCCCCAGATGGAGCTGCTTGTAAGTCGGTGGCCTCCTTGCGGCACGTGTGAAGCTGGCCGTTGTGGAATCAGTCTGCGAACGTAACCGCGCCAATGTCACTGGGGGATGAAACGGTGGATAGCCTCGTTGGCGTGGTCCTGATAGGACGAGTTGGCCAAATCAGGGAAGATACCCGATTGCTCGACCATGGGACCCTTCAACTTGCCCGCCGCGCTGGCATAGAATACGCCGCTCAAAAGCGTCGGGTCGGTTACACCGTCGACGAGTCGCTTCGAGCCCACGCCAAGCTCGTGGGAGATACCTAGGCGGGGCATGATGTGTTTGGCCGCAAAGCGCAGTGGTGGCGCAGCGCCAGCGGCAGCTTCGGTGCCCGTGGTGTTGCCGGGGCTCACAGTGATGAAGCGGAGGTCGGGGTAGTGGCGCGCCAAGTGGGCCATCCACAAGGCCCCGATGTACTTGACCTGACCGAAAGCAAGGTTCTGATCATATTTTCGATCAGCGAAGTAGCTGCCGTCGATGACGGTAGTTAGTTCGTCGGTGGAGGTTGAGACGAAGGTGGGCCGTTTGAACCCCAACTTCGGAATCCCCCTGGCTGCTTCGCTTGCGACGAACACCGCTACCTCGCTAAGTCGATTCTCGGTCAGGAGTCCTTCGAGGAGAACGGCGTGACCGAGAACGTTCGTTGCGAACAGTTTGGTGGCCCCGTCAGCGGTCAAGTCCATCAAGGTCTTGTTGCCGATTACACCAGCGTTCATGACCAGTGCGTCGAGAGATCCGCTGATTGCCACTAGGCCGGTGCGGACCGAACCAAGATCCGCGACGTCCATGAGAATGATGTCGAAGATGTCTCGGCCGGTCACGGCTTCGAGATCGGCCTTTGCCTGTTTCGCCCGATCCTGGTTTCGGCACGCCAGGTAGATCCGCGCGAAGTCAGAACGTACTGCCAGTTGACGGGCGACCTCCTTGCCGATTCCGACGTTGGCGCCCGTGATGAGTGCCGTCTTTCCCTGGAGCGCGCTCATTCTGAGTCTCCCCCAACCTTTGTGGGCGTAGGGAGGCCGTCGAGCAAGCTGAAACGGGCATCCATCGCGGCACCTCGGACCTCGATCAGCTGTTGATACTCGGGAGAGTTGTACCACCTGAGTGCCGTCTCATGATCCGGAAACTGCACGATCACCCCTGAGGATTGCCCGGTTTCGCCATCCAGAATTTCCCAGTTGCCAGCGGCGAGAACCTCGGCTCCGTGCTCTTGAGCGGTCTTTCCAGCGGCGGCGGCGTACTTCTCCCGGTAAACATCTGGGTCCTTAACGGTGAACTCGACGACTACGTATGCGCTCATGGGGTTAACTCCCTGGTTGTCGGTTGTTATCGGCTTCCTGCGTCTTCAATCTCAGACTCCGACAGGCGCTACGTGGCGACCCGGCCTCCATCGACTGCAAGAGTGACGCCGTGGACGAAGCTGGCATCGTCACTGGCAAGAAAGACGATTGCGGAAGCAAGCTCCTCTGGCTCGGCAACGCGACCTGCTGGCGCGAGTGCTGCGAGCTGATTCACCACCTCGTCGGAGACCGCTTCCATCATGCGGGTGCGCGTCGGGCCGGGGGCAACGGCGTTCACTCGAACACCACTCGGGCCGTATTCGGAGGCCCAAGTCTTGGTCAGCAGCTCGAGAGCCGCTCGGCTGGCGCCGTACAACGCCATGCCAGCCTGTCCAAAGCTGGCCACCATCGTGGAGATGTTGACTATCGAGCCCCACCCACGTTCGGCCATAGCTGGTGCCAGTGACCGAACGAGGAAGAACGGAACCTTGACGTTCAGTGCAAAGGTCTCGTCGAACTGAGCCTCGGTGGCTGCGCTGCTCGGTCCGAGCAAGGCGACACCGGCGTTGTTGATGAGGATGTCGACGTGACCGCCACCTGCCTCAATGGCCCACTCCACCAGGTCCTGTGCCGATTTCAGATCGCTCAAGGAAGTGAGCTGGAACGTCGCGCTGCCTCCGCTACCTTCGATCTCGGCGACCACATCTTTGGCTCGTTGTTCGTTGCGTCCGACGATCAGTACGTGAGCGCCGCGAGCGGCCAAGGCCAAGGCCGTGGCCTTGCCGATTCCACTCGTCGAGCCCGTTACCAGTGCCGTCTTGCCGCTTAGATCAGTCATACGTGCCCTGCTCTCGTAGAAATGGGTTACGTGACTCACTCTGACACCTCGATAATGGGTTGTCAAACCCAAAATCTTGATAAGGTTGGTGCATGGTCAATGAGACGAGCGACCGGCCGAAGCTCACCCCCAAGGGAGCGCGCACCCGGGCACGAATTGTGGAGGAGGCCGCCGCCCTGATCCATGAGCGCGGAGTGGCGGGCACCACCTTGGACGACGTCAAGGCAGCGGCGGGAGTGAGCGGCTCTCAGATGTACCACTACTTTCCCGACAAGGACGAGCTCGTGCAGGCAGTCATCGACCACCAGGCTGAGAGCATCGTCAATCGCCAGCGGCAGGCGCTCAGCAGCGCGGAAGGAGTTGAAGCCTGGCGGAGCATGGTGATCGCCGCAGCGAAGCGCACCAAAGCAAAAGGGGGCTGCCAACTTGGCTCGCTCGTTGGTCAACTCGCCGAGCGTGATCCCGTGGCCCGAACGCTGATCGCGGCGGGGTTCGATCAGTGGGCAGCCGCCCTCAGCGATGGGCTGAGAGCCCTTCATGCCGACGGGAAGCTCCCGTCGGACATCGACCCAGAGGCCCTCGCCACGACTCTGCTTGCCACACTCCAAGGGGGACTTCTACTCGCACAGGTACATGAGAATCCTCGTCCGTTCGAGACTGCCGTCAATACCCTTCTCGCCCTTGCCATCGGCAAATGAGCCAAGCCAGGATCAACAGCGGCCGTCAGAGCAGTCGGCTCACGGCTCTTGGATGTGGGCTGGCCTCGTCAAGATGATCGGAACCCTGTGACACCTCCGCTCGTGGGGGAGCCGTTTCACCTCGACCTCGACGGGACGGCAATCGCCGGCCGCTATATCGAAGTGGACCCCCCGAACCGCATGCTGCTGAGATGGGACCGTCAAGGAATCGACATGGCGACTTCGGCACCTATTTTCATTCAGATCACGCTCACATCGACGAGTGGAGGCACAAACGTAAAGGTGGAATTTTCCGGCCTAAGTGCTGAGGACGCCGCCTTCTATCCACAGCTCTGGGAGCGCCACCTTGACCGGATCGCAGCTGCCTTGTCAGGCGCCACACCTGCGCATGGCGACTGAGTCAGGAACGCATCCTCTGATGTCAATGATCGGCAGTCGTGACTGACTCCAAGTCGCGATCCAGCATGAGGACCGACCCTCATTGCCCTCTCGACCGGTGATTTCGAAAGCCTAAGCAGGTCAACGGGGGTGCCATCAAAGTGCCGATCTACCATGTCAATAGCCGCCGCCGAGTCGGTGATCAGGGATGGTCGGGCGGCTCCTATTGCTGGGAGTGGCAGAGGCTTTTTCCTCGGTCAAGCTCACTATTGAACAACTTTGTGTCGGTCACGCTGTTGGCGGCACTCAGGTCGCTGCCAATCTTCTTCAAGGTCGGGCTACCTGAATGCTGCAATGCGCTTTGGAGGCGCGGAGCTGTGCGGTAGACGTAGAATCCACCGGTAGGTGGTGCGGTCTTCTCAGGGCCTTGTTTGTTGAGCTGCGTGCAAGCAGCCAGGTAGGCCTTCGAAGGTGTGGTCTTTGATGCGGTGGCCCCACAAGCACAAAGTAGGGCAGCCGTCATAAATATCGCAGCGGCAGTGGTTGTCGAAGGACGTTTGGCCATGAGAGAAGATCTCCAATATCGGATGGAGCAGAACTACACAACCCTGGTGCGTACGCCTATCCGGTGCGTCCGCTCAGCAGTCGTACCGTATCGACAGAGGCCACTTCGAGTCGAACCAGGTGAGATCCGAAGTACGTCCCGCACAGGGCGGCCGAATCGGTTTTGGGGCCTAGAGCGGGGATAGCCGTAGGTCCGTCATGGACTGCGGCTGGGCTTCCATTACCGCAAGCGGTTATCAAGACGGCGACAACTCCGATTGCGTCGAGCGCTTGGTCCGACTCGTCCCCCTCATGTCCCAACGATAGACCCAGTAGTTCCACTTGTTCTGTCGAGTCACCGTCCTACAAACATACGGGGATACAACGTCGCTACCGCCGCCGACCCGTTTTCTGTGGCAGGTGGTAGATGCACCGATGACTTGTTCGACTATGCACCGTCTTTACTGGTGATTAGATCAGGAGTTCCAGAGGAAAGGGTCATAGCATGTCTAAATCGGTGCTCTACATGTCGATGTCACTTGACGGGTACATCGCCGGCCCAAATGACCGACCCGGCAACCCCGGCGGTGACGACTTCATGAGGCTGCACGAATGGTACGGATTTGCGGCAGTGACTGGGCCGAGCGAGGAGACTATTGAATCCGCGAGGATGGGCAGACATTTTCTTGACGAAATCAGAGAGACCGGTGCCGTTCTCTCTGGACGCAATACTGTGGAACAGACCGATCACTGGGGTGGTGACCACCACGATGGCGTACCGATCTTTGTACCCAGTCACAGGCCGCCGGGTCCATCGGCTAAGAAATATCCACTCGTGACGTATGTAGCGGACGGCATCACTCAGCGCGATGTCGCAGGCGAAAGCCGCCGCGGGTGACCGCAACGTCCTCGTGCATGGCGCATACACGGCACAGGCGGCCCTTACCACGGGTGTCCTCGACGAGTTGCAGATTCATCAGGTCCCAGTGATGTTCGGAAACGGGCGCCGACTGTTTGACGTGTTGCCGGAGCGGATCGAGTTGGAGATCGTGCGAGTGATCGATACCCCAGAAGCCACGCACATCCGATACCGCATCGCGTCCTGACCGTCAGCTTATCTACACGCTGCGGTGACAGTTCGCGGACCGCGAGCCAACCCGGTCGATAGCCGCCGCCGAGCCGGTGATCGGGGGCACCCCTTAGTCGTGTTCGGTAGCTGAGCCGGTGATCCGGGGCACCCCCAATTAAGCGGGGCTGTCCGGCTTCGCCTTTGGGGCGGGTCACGGGCAAGGATCGTCGATCTGCATACGATTGGTAAATGCATACTGGAACTGCTCTAGCTGCCGCCACAACATGCACGACCAAAGCGGGTAACGCTGCACTGGGATTGGTCATCCTGGCGGCCATCATTGGTGCGGTTGCACTGTTTGCAACACTAAATGCGCAAGCGCGGCGAAAACTCGCTGTTGCCAACTCAGAGCTGGCATTCCTCCGACCGGAATATGAGCGGCTGCGGGGTATCGGACCGACGCGCGGATTGCAGCACTCTCCCTTTGCGATGAGTGCTGGGTGGCATCCTGATCCAACGGGCCGTCATGAGTATCGAATCTGGGATGGGTACAGCTGGGGCAACAACGTTGCCGACAGCGGGGTTACGTCAGAGGATCCATTGACCAGTTAGGGCGATGGAGCCCTCCGCGATGGTTGCTCGGTATGGAACGCAGAGGTCTCAGATCTGATTCGCTGCTGCTGTCAATCGCCACCTCGGCAACAGGGCCTCCGCCGTCCTGATTGAACCCGACCGATCTGACACCGGCGACGTAAGCGTCATGGAGCCCTACTGAAAGAGCAGGAGGGAGATGGTCCCCCTGAGCTGGGTCTGGGGGCCATCGTGAGTGCACATCACGGACCGAAAAGCTACTCCTCATCGGGCCGGGCGGCCCGGCACCCGTATCCGGGGCACAGGTGTTCCGGGACACGTTGGCGGGCTGGGTGTAGGTTCGTCCTATCCGATCGGGAGGTAAGTGTGACCGGCGTACTCTTTGGTTTGGACGGCGTATTCGTACTTCTGATCGCACTGGTAACGCTCATCATCCCGATCTGGGCGCTGGTCGATTCGATTTCCCGGCCCACGGGCGCATTCACGGCCGCTGGGTCCTCAAAGGGCATGTGGATCGCTCTGATCGTACTGTTCTGGCTCTTTACCGGAATCGTTGGAGTCATACTCTCCGTTGTTTACTTGGCTTCGATTCGACCTCGGGTAAAGGCAGTGATGCCTTAGTAATCGGCCCCATCCCGGCGGTCGGGGCAGTCGACGCTCCACGTCGCCACAAGTTCATTCATCTCTGGCGCAGTTCTCCGGGTACCGGTGTCCTTGGTGCATGACCCCAACGCAGGGTTGCCCTGCACCGGGGCTTGTGGTTGCCCCGCAACCGGCAACGGCGAATCCGAGGGCTGCGACGACGACCATCCTCGCTACGTTCCGGCGCATCTGCTCATTCTCGCATTCACTACTACCTGTACCCCACCGACCCGGTGTTTCGGGATACCCCCTGCTGGCCCTCGCCTGCCATCCGCTCGACGTGACCGATTAGTTGGTCCCAGAGCCGCTCGGCGGCCCGCTGCTGCTCGATGAGCAGGTAGCGATGAACGACTTCCTTCGCCTAACCCGTGGTCACGTTCCCTTCAGAACGCATGGCTTTGATCGCCGGAATCGGTGCAAGATGGTGGTCCCAGACCAGCACGTGGGCGACCTCGTGGCAGGTACACCGCCATCAAAGTGCAGATTCGGCCACGGTCGATAACGCCCGGCTCATCCGGTGGTCAAGGATAGTCCTGCCTCTGGACTTCGTCATTCGGGGTATCAGGTCAAGGCCGTGCGGACGTGCCACGTCAGACCTTGGCTTGTTCGAAGCTGTCCGAACAGCGCCATCATGACGGACCTCACTGTGTTCATTGACGACCCAGCGTCACGGCAATCCACGTCAGGTCGGCCCTCGTGCGGTCTTCGTCCCCCGCATCGGCGTCACTTCCGACTATCTCGCTGACGCATCCGGACAGTTTGGGGCTGACCAGGGGTTCAGGAATACCAAATACATCCCTGAGCCAAAGTGTCCGTTCACTTCCCCAGTAGCGAAGCATGGTTACACCACCGTCCGCCAGGTCGCTGACGAAGCCCTCGGTGGTCACGAAACCTGCCCACGTCAAGTGGACGCCGTCGTATTCACTCGCGACCGCCCCCCAATCAGGCAAGACGTGGTGCACGCTGCCAGCCCGGGCGGCGTGCTGGGTCTCCACCGCACAAAGGCCGCGAATCTCCGCCATATGTTGATTCGGACCCGGCAACTCCCAGCCGAGATGCCCCTGAGAGGCGGCCTTGGGATACGACTCCACTAGGCGTACCCAGTCGGATGGATGATCGATCGTCCACAGCCGAGTATCCGGGCGGACAGGCAGGAGCCATCGTGTGATCGGCCCCGGCATCATCTCCCATGCCGAGATGAGATCGTCATGGATCTCTGGAGGAGGATCGGTAACCGTCCAGAAGCCGTCCCAAACAAATTCCCCGTTGCTGTAGACCCGGTCGAAATCGCGAAACCTCGCCACTGGTTCCCATTCTTTGGTGTCGGTGATCCAACATTGCTGCAAGGCTGGCTCCGAGGAGCCTAAGAGATCGTCGGCAAACCGATCCTGCAGGGCTTCGGCAATTGCCACCCGGGCTGGGGCTTTCGTGTAGGCGAGGGCCAGTGAATCAGGTGCTCCGCCGCTCCATGGCCCAGCGATGGATTCCGCAGCCTCCAATGCAGCCGACAGAAGTTGACCTGAGGACATGAGCTCCACCTGCTCTGCCGCTTCCCGGACCGCCGGGGGCTGACTATCCAGGAGTGCTTCAAACGGGTGGAACTCATCTCGATGTTGGGCTTCAAGTCGATCGAGCAGAGCCACCCCGACCGGGGCCGCCAAAAGGTCTTCGATCGATGGCTTCACCACTTCAGTATCCCCAAGGAAGGCCGAGACCGCCTGATATCGGGTTCAGCCACGGAGATAAGCGCCGCCGAGCCGGTGGTCAGGGATGCCCTAGGTTGTGCTTATGAATAGGCGCCGATGGCCTTGGTTGATTGTTGTCATCGTTTCAGCAGGTCTGTCTGGTTGCACATCAGGATCCGCTTCGACGGCAACCACGGTATTGACCCCAGTCGAGACCGCGATGGCGTGGTTCCATGCGATCAACACAGGCAATATCACTGCTGCCCGTGACCTATTCGTGCCAAATCAACGACGGCAAATCGCTTGGATGAATCAACCTCGTTCAGATTTATCAACGTTCTCTGACCTTCACTGTGCATCGGAGTCCGCATCGGCCAACAAGGCGGCCGTTCGCTGCACTTTCAAGGAGTCGGCGTCACCGACTGAAGGGAATCCAGATTCATTTTGGAGTGTCTACATGCAGCGAGCACCAGCCGGGGGCTGGCTAATAAACAATTACGGACAGCCCTAGGTCCCGTCGCAGGCTAGGTCCCGGTCGGAGATGAGTACCAAAAGTGGTCCCTGGCCCGGTCATCGGCGCACCTACGAGTCCGAGAGCTTCTCCCGAAGCCGAGCCAGGGCAAGGTCACGCTTGGCCCCCGGTACTGATTTGTCAACCGTCGTGCCCGCCGGCCAATCGTGATTCAGACACGTACTTCATCTGAGGCCAGCAGTTCTTCGAGACGATCCATCTGCTCCTGCATGCCATCTTCCATCCCGGAGTTGGCGATGGTGTCTCGCATCTCCTTGCTCTTGGTAGCCGTCAGGATGCGCACCGTGGTTTTGCCGTCAGTCTCGTCGAAAGAAACGGCACTCACAGGCTCTTGACCAGCCGGGACCGGCTCCATTCCGGGCATGTCAAGCAGCTCGGTAGCGACCACTCGTTCGTCGGCGACAATCTCTTGGTACTCGCCATGAAACACCAATTCAAAACCTGCCGATGCAGTCATTGCGTAACGCCATTTTCCTCCGACCCTCAGGTCGACCTCGACTGCCGTCATGGTCCCTCGCTGTCCGCTCCACCACTGCTTGATCAACTCGGGCGTAGTCCAGGCGCGATACACCAAGTGCTTCGGCGCATCGAACGTTCTGGTGATGAGGATCTCGGTGTCACTGGGAAAGCTCAGTACTGCCCGCTTGCTTGTCATGCCTTGTTCTCCTCTTCTTTTAAGCCGTCCAAGACGGCATCCAATTGTTCAAAACGCTCGGTCCAAAGTTGTTCGTACGGAGACACCCAGTCGTGGATCGCCTTTAGCGGAGCACTGTTGACTCGGTAGATCCGTTGCTTGCCCTCGCCGCGCACCTCAACCAGCCCGACATCCTTGAGGACCCGCAGATGCTTCGAGACCTGTGGCTGCGGCCAGCCCAGGAGATCAACGAGATCGTTCACCGGACGCTCGCCACCTATCAGGACATCAAGCACCTTGCGGCGCTTGGGCTCCGCCACGGCGTTGAATGCATCCTCTGTCGTAGCGATCCTTGCCACCCCAGCATCATATGCCGATATAGGGATATGTCAAGCCAACCCATCGCGCGCGGCTTGGCGGAGTCGAAATGAGCCGATGTATTGGTCCAAGAAGGACCGGCCGCCTATCCCCCATGTGCCGGTCGAAGGCAGGGAGGATAACGGCCGAAGAACCGTGTTCTGGGCGTACCGTGAGAACGTGAAGATTCCGGCTGGGGTGGTGGCAGGCCTTGGAGTCGGACTGCTGCTTTCCGCCTGCACGAGTGCTATCCCGGGCCGGGCGACCAACTCCTCCTCTGCTGCATTACAGGGCGATGCCTCTGCGTTGTATGCCCGTCCGATCCGGCTCCCCGAGGTGAAAGGCGACTGCCCAGTGAGCGGTGCTAGGCCCGTCAACATCCGGTGGGGCGGCATTACGGGTGGAATCAGCGGCTATGTGGCTGGGCAAGGCCCTGTGTGGCTGGTGATGGCCGAAGAGTCGGTACCAATCTCGCCGGCCACAGTTGACGGCCATGTGGTTGTCCACGGTGCCGTAGTGCCCTGGGGCCCGAGTTCAAGCCCGGGCTGGGGGGCCCTCAAAACCGTCTGGCTCTCCCTACCGGCCTACAAGGGGCCCTATCTGATCCGAGGTAAACGCCTGGACGGCACTGGCCCGGTCCGGATTGGCGACAGCCCACATCGCAGCACCTTTGTTGTGCCGCCGGGTGCGTCGGTCAACGGTGGGGACGGTTACCGCCCGGGGATCGCCTATGTCTGGATCCGACAACCCGGCTGCTATGGGTTCCAGATCGACGGTACGAACTTCACCCACACCGTGGTCATATTCGTGCTCCCATCCCCAACCAAAGGGGCAAGTACCTGACGTGCTCCCGGTGGTCGGGGCAGTCCGGTCAGCCAATGGTTACTCTTCCGAGGATGGCCCAGGATGAGAACAACACCGGAGGAGCTCGCCTTTGAAGGATTCGATCCGCAGGCTCCTAGGTCAAGCGACATTCTGACAGTGCAGAGTAGCGGTCGACCAAAACACACTCGTGCGTGGTCCTACTGACACCTCTCAGGGAGTCAGGTGGTGTGCACAGGTATAGTTGGGGCTGTCTTTGTTGCTGTTAGTTCCATCGGGGCAGGTGGTATCCCACCAGACGGCGTCTTTCAACGTCGCGCCCGTGAGGTTGGCGCCGTTGAGGTCGGTACTGTAGAGGGTGGCCTTTTCGAGGTCGGCGCCTTTGAGGTCAGCCTTTGCAAGATCTGCATTACTGAGGTTGGCGCCATACAGCTGGGCCGCGCTCGAGATTGGTGCTTTGAAGATCGGCCCCCGCGAGATCGGCCTGCGTGCCGACTAGATAACCGGCCACCAGTCGCCACCCGCCCGGCAGCGCCGCTGGGACCCCGACGATTTTTCCTGAGCGTACCTCAGAGAGTTTTGCGCCGGTGAGGGTGGTACCGGTGACGGTAGAGCCGGTGAGAATGGCGTCAGTGAGGTTGGCGTCAGTGAGGTTGGCGTCAGTGAGGTTGGCGTCGGTGAGGTGGGCCGCGTCACCGATGAGAAAGCCGCCGAACAGTTGCCATCCGGCCGGCAGCGCCGCCGGCACTCCGATAATTCCTCCTGAAGTCACTCCGGTGAGGTCGGCACCGGTGAGGGTCGCGCCGGTGAGGGTAGTGCCGGTGAGAATGTCATCGAAGAGGCTGGCGTCGGTGAGGTTGGCGTCGGTGAGGTTGGCGTCGGTGAGGTTGTCCTGATCGCCGACCAGAAAGCCGTCGAATAGTTGCCATCCGACCGGTAGCGTCGCCGGGGTTCCGATAACGCCTCCTGAGGTTACGAAGGTGTGACTTCCTAAGTTGACGAATAAAGAGCCGGTAAAAGTAGCACCGGTTAGCGTGGCGCCGGTCAGGGTAACGCCCGAGAGTCTGGCGTCGTTGAGGTCGGCGTCTGTAAGGTCGGCGTTGGTGAGGTTGGCGTTGGCGAGGTTCGCCTCATCACCGATGAGATAGCCGGCCACTAGTTGCCAGTCGGCCGGCAGCGCTGCCGGAATCCCGATGATTCCTCCTGAGGTCACAAAGGAGAGGGTGGCACCGGTGAGGGTGGCGTTAGTGAGGGTAGAGCCGGTGAGAATGGCATCAGTGAGGTTGGCACCAGTGAGGTTGGCACCAGTGAGGTTGGCACCAGTGAGGTGGGCCGCATCACCGATGAGATAGCCGGCCACTAGTTGCCATCCGGCCGGCAGCGCTGCCGGCACTCCGAGTAATTTTTCCTGAGGTCACTCCGGCGAGGTCGGCACCGGTGAGGGTTACACCGGTGAGGGTGGCGTTGGTGAGTTTGGCGTTGGTGAGTGTGGCGTTGGTGAGTTTGGCGTTGGTGAGGTTGGCGGCAGTTAGATCGGCGCCATTGAGATAAGCGTCAGTGAGGTTGGTACCGTCGAGGTCCGTGCTGGTCAGGTTGGCCCCACCGAGGTCGGCGTTAGCGAGATCCTTGTGAGCGAAATTACAGCCTTTCAAGTTGGCCCCTTGGCCCGGGGTGCAGCTTGCCGCCTCTGCGGGCCGGGGTGAGAGGACGCAGAACGCTGTGGCGAAAAGCAGCCCGCAAGCAAGTGATCCACCGAGCATTGCCCTAATGCGATGACCCTTCATGGCGTCACCACCTCCTCCACCTAAGCGTTCGCAGGCAGCGTAGCCCCGACACCCATAACAAGCGAACGAGTCCCTGATGGTTTCAGATAACTGAGCGTCTGCGCGGACGGTGATTGAGCAAGGGTGTTCGTGTTACAGCGTGCCACACCGACAGCTAACCGATGCCATGATTGGTCGATGATCACCGGACCGCAGTCAGATTCTCAACGATGACAACGAGGCCGTGGGGCTGGGGGGGATGGATCGGTCTGGTTCTAGTCGCTTTCGTGGTGGCTGGGTGCTCCTCGCAGGCGGCTACTCCGACGACGGTAGCGAAGGCCAGCGGTCCGACTAAGCCGCTATCGACGACCGGGATTGACCATTGGAAGCAAGTGGGTAGTTACGACGAGAGCAGCCTGGATGCCGGTGAGGGAGTGGCCACCGTGGTCCAACCCGGGAGAGCCAGCTATCTCCTCTACCGAGGGCTGACCTCGGTGCCGAAGAGCCTGAGCGCGGAAGGGTGGAGTCACATCGGCGATCCCGATTCGACCGGTGGCTACATCATCGACGCCTATCAGGGGCCCAGTTCCCGTCACTCCAAGATGTTCCTGGTGACCACACCGTCCGGCGCCACCGCTCAGTACGTGCACACACTCGTGTCCAAGGAGCTCTACAACAACTCCTTCGACACGATCGCCCCGGGAGCACAGTGGATGGTGGCCGGCGAATGGGGGACCATGAGCCATCTCCAGATCTATCCGACTCCGGACCTGAACCACCGGACCTCCCCGCACGGTGGCCAGCTTTCACTCGCCGGTTATATCAAGCTCGACCACAGGGTGAACAACATTCAGGGATGTGACTTCACATCGAAGACGACCCTGATCTGCGCGTCGGATGACGACACAAAGACCCTGTTCTCGAACCAGAAGCCGTTGCTGGAGGTAGTGTTGCCACACCCGCTAGAAGGCACCACCCTCCCCGCACACGTCATCGACCTCGGTTCGATTCCCGAGAAGAGCACGTGCACGGGCACCTTCGAGGCAGAGGGAGTCGACTACGCAGTGGCGTCAGGCATCCTTCGGGTGGAGATCATTCAGCCCGGGTCGTGCATCCTCCACACCACGGTCTATGAGTACGCACACGCCGGCTGAGTGCCGCTCGGGCCGATTCAGTCGTCGACCGTCATGCCTTCGGCAACCGCCTCGGCAAGATGACGCCGATCGACATCGAGCTGCTCGGCAACCGTCTCGTCATCGGCCATCACCTGATCGAGGTCAGTCGACTCGTAGCCGATGACACCCATGTCGGCGAAGGTATTGCGCATCTTCGGACCCCACAACCCGACGTCCTTCAGAGTGGGGACGATCCGGGTGAACAGAAGGCTCCGGAAGAGCTTCTGGCTTTCGCTCTCGTCGACGTACTTGATACAGGCTTCAGCGTCGTAGCCCAGCCGCTCCCATAGCTCATTGGCCAGGAACCGATCGCGCATCCGGTAGCACGCATCGGCACAAAACTCCTCGCGCTCATCACGCTCACCCTGGGTCAGCTGTGGGTAGTAGTCGCGTAATGCCAGGCGTCCGAACATGACGTGTCGTGCCTCGTCTTGCATGACGTAGGCGTTCACCGCCTTCCCCAGTGGATCGCCGGCTGTGTTGCGTATCAGACCGAATGCAGCAAGTGCCAAGCCCTCGATGAGAACCTGCATTCCGAGGTAGGTCATATCCCACCGTGAATCGGTAAGGACGTCATCGAGGAGCGACTTCAGATTGTCATTGATCGGATAGGCGACTTCGATCTTGTCGAGATAGCGAGAGTAGGTCTCGACGTGCCGCGCCTCATCCATGACCTGAGTGGCGGCATAGTACTTCGAATCGATGTCGGGGACTGACTGGACGATCTTCGCCGTGCAGATCAGCGCCCCTTGCTCCCCGTGGAGAAACTGACTGAACTGCCAGCCGACCATATGGCGACGCACATGACCGCGCTCCTCGTCGGTGAGCTTGTCCCACATGGGCGAGCCGAAGATCGGAACCAACTCGTCGGGCATCTCGAGTGGGTTCTCGGGGTCTGGGTCGTGCGACCAGTCGATGCGCTCTTTGGCATCCCACTGCTTTCTCTTACCCTTGTCGTACAGGTTGATCAGCTTGTCGCGACCGTTGTCGTAGTCCCAAGTGAACTCCGCCGTTCCGGACTGGTCACCGGTTTGCCACCCGGTCTTGTCCACCGGCAACTGGTAGATCTTCGTGCTCATCGCTGCGACTCCCGATGGTTGCTCTCTGACCCCAGTCTTGGCGGATTGGCCACTCATGTCAATCAACCGTCGTTCGACGGGACACACTGGCGCAGCGGCCCACCGATACCGGACCAGCCAGCGACAGGATGCAGGCACTCAGGGCGGATTGGATTGACTCTCCTCGTCTCGCCCACAGGGCCGGATACGAACGACTTCTCGATAAACCGGTCCGGCAGGTACGGCTCGACTCGTCGGCTTACCTCGGCCGTAGACGCATATCCATGCGTCTCACCCCCATAGCCGCCTTCATTCCTTGGAGGAGCCGACCAATATCCTCGACCGCCCTGAGATCCTCGTCGGCGGTCACACCGTGTGGTGCCGGCCATGGGATCAGGCCTTTCCAGTGGGCGCTACCGGACTCGAACCGATGACCTGCTGAGCGAGCCGAACGCCATTCAGTCCGAACTACCTTCCGGTCCATCTCCCACACCACGAAGACCTAACGCCGCTGTGGTCTCGGAGCACCCCCGAGACAGGCAAGTCCCTGCTCCACGCCCCATGTATCGGTATCGTGGTTATACGGGTAAAAACGTGCCCCAAGTGATATGAGGCACCGGCGTCATGCCTTCCGGAGGATTGAAGCCATCCGACAGTCGAACGGATCAGTTCACAGTATGGTCCGTGTTCATCCATAGTTCTTGGAGGGCCCCAATGCGGTGGAGAACTCGAACCTGGCTCGCAGCACTTGTTGGAACAGTGGGTCTCAGCGCCATTTCGGTCGTGGTGGGCGTCGCCCCGCGAGCGGGAGCGGACGCGCATAGGGCAACTCCGACCCCCGCCGATTTGCCTCGGCCCTTCTTGACCTGTCACGGCTCCCTCCTCGGCACAGTGCTCAACCGGCCAATCGTTGGCATCACGGCAACCTCGACTGAACAGGGCTACTGGCTGGTCGCATCCGACGGCGGCGTTTTCTCTTTCGGCGACGCGCGGTTCTACGGTTCGACCGGCAATCTCGTACTCAACAAGCCGATTGTCGGCATGGCTGCCACTCCAGATGGTGAGGGTTATTGGATCGTGGCGTCCGATGGAGGCGTGTTCAGCTACGGCGACGCCCAGTTCTACGGATCGACCGGCAATCTCAGGCTGAACAAGCCAGTGGTGGGGATGGCAGCAACGCCGGACGGAAAGGGCTATTGGCTGGTTGCATCTGATGGAGGCATTTTCAGCTACGGCGACGCGATGTTTTACGGGTCGACCGGAGATGTAACTCTCAATCAGCCCATCGTAGCCATGGCGGCAACTCGGGACGGCAACGGTTACTGGCTTGCGGCCGCTGACGGTGGGATCTTCACGTTCGGAACGGCCACGTTCTTTGGAAGTGGTCCACAACTGGTCCAGGGCGTCACTGACTTCAACTCGTTCGCCACAACCAAGACTGGCGACGGGTACATCATGGCCAACTCGAGCCGGGGGTATCTGCTGAACTTCGGGGACGCCCTCTACGGGGGGATCGGCTTCACTCCGGCAGACACCACCTCACTCGCCGGTCTAACCCAACCAATTGGCCTGACCTACATGTATTGGGACGCCACCCAAGCCGGCGGGGTCTACCTCAACGACCCGAACACGACTCCAGTCACAGGTACTACCTGTTAGACCATCGACTCCCCACCTCCGCAAACCGGCTCCAACTCGACGAACCGGTCAGTTTTTTCGAAGTGGGCGCTACCGGACTCGAACCGATGACCTGCTGGTTGTAAGCCAGCTGCTCTACCAACTGAGCTAAGCGCCCGCGTGTAGCTGGCTAAGTCACGATGGCCAACCGCAACGATTCCAGGAGGGATGCGGTCGAGGCAGCCACCGGGCGTCCTCCGGGCCGCATGCTCCAGGGTAACCAGATCGCGGTCTTGCGACTCGACCATCACGGCACCGGCTTCGGAGCAGACCAGCATGCCTCCCAAGTAGTCCCAACTGCCCAGTTGGGATCCTCCCAGCGCCGCGTACCCGTCGAGCACTCCTTCAGCCACGGCACACAGGTCGAGAGCCGCCGCCCCGAGGCACCGGTACTGGGACCATCCGAGGTACCGGGGCGGATACCCCGAAAATGCCACGATGGCCTGTTCCAACACTTCGCATCCGGAGGGACTGATCGGACGCCCATCCTTGCGGGCACCCCCACCCCGGACGGCTTCGAACCGGACCCCCGAGGCCTGATTGACCACTACGGCGACCCGCGGCCCCTCGTCGTCCACAGCGCAAAGGCTGGTGGCGTACCAGGGAATCCCCCTGGAGGCATTGGTAGAACCGTCCACCGGGTCGATCACCACCACTACCGGCCGGTCCGGATGGTGGTTCCCTGACTCCTCGGACATCACCCCGAGCCCGGCTTTGGTGAGGATCTCCACGGCCACCGCGTCCGCCGCCAGGTCCGACCGGTACTGTCCCTGGCGGGTTCCGGCCAATCCCCAGTCGTCAAGGCCCCCGAGCGCATCGAACACCGCCGATGCCGTGGCGTGCAGCACCTCGAGCAGTCCATCGTCGTCCACGGGCCGACGATACCGGAGAGAGCCGGGGACCGGTAGGCTGAGCGTCCTGTGGCTGTCATCGATGTGGCCGGATACGTGGCCGATCTCAAGGATCACTCTGTCGATCATGGCTTCCATGTGCACGATGAGCGCCATTTCGTGGAGACCTACTCGCTCCGCCAGGTCTGGGAGGTGGAGCTCCACCCGGAAGACGGGTGTGGAGGCCCCCTCGACCTGCACCTGGCCCTCGAGGTCGACCCTCGGACCCTCCTGTCCTTCGAGGACGCGGTATTCGGCCTACCTGAGGACGAGGAACCACCCGACGAGTTCCACTTCCCACTGACCTTCACGTGGGCTCTCCCACCCCTCCCCCACGGGCCTGACCTGCTCCGGCTGGCCATCGACCTGGCCGGGGTGGGTGGCATCGAGCTGCCTCTCGAAGTGTCGGCCATCGATTCGTACGCCTCGGCCACCGACGCCGCCGAACGGCGGCTCAATATCGTGGCCCGCTCCCCCGTCTCGCTCACCCGGATTCTGGCCGGTGAGGAGATGATGTGCGAGGTCTTCGACCGGTGCCTGGCGGTCAGCCGCTACCTCCTCGACTCCGCCGGTAGTTGGCTGGGGTGAAACGGCTCTCGAGCCCTTCGTCCATTCAGCGCCTGGCCGGCGCAGTGATTCTGGCCGTGGGACTCGGAGTGTTGTTCACCGCCTGCAGCAACTCCGGACTGACCCTGGCCAAGCAGGCCTGCACCCACATCGACCGGTCGATCACACTGCTGCACGCCTCGGACCTCAAGGCCGATCAGCATGATGCCACCCAACTGAAGGAAAATGCCTACGACCAGCTGCGCAACGCCCTGCCCCTAGCCGCTGAGGCGGCCTATCAGAACGAACAGTGGCAGGCCCTCATGACTACCGTGTCAGAGAGCAACCGGGTGCCGGAGACCACATTGGTTACGGCCCTCAAAGCTCAGTGTGGCGAGGTGGACAGTTCAGTCTTCGGCCAGCCCGCCGCCCCCCCACCCACCGATCTCCCGTCCGGGCCGACATCTCACTGACGTGGCGGTCCCCGGCGGGCTGGGATCAGGGACCTCGGGACGTCCCGGTGGACCGGGACGGGGCCGGCAGAGTCGACGACGGGTTGGTCGAGGAGCTCGATGTAGCGAGGTTGTCGCCGGCCATCTGAAGCCGGCCCACCTTGATGACCGGGGGCAGCACCCGGGCATCGAGCCATTGGCCGGCCGCCGCGGTGGGAACGATGTGCACGCCGTCGCCGTCCCGGACCTGGATCCCGTTGAACGAGGTGGTGAACTGACCACCTGGACAGAGCAGTGCGTCGAAATCGAAGACCTTGACCGTTGAGGGATGCTGCGCCGCCACCTGCCGCACCATGGCGTTGTACTGGGCCAGCCGGGTGGCCGAGTCCTCGGGCCATGGCAGGCCGTTGTCCTGTTCACCGGAGTCGAAGCAAGGCGATGTCATCAACACCATCAAGGCCCCGGTCGACGTGGCCACATCCACGGCCTGCTCGAGTGAGGAGTGGAGATCGGCATCGAATGCCGGCTGACCGATGTGCATCCACCGCCCGTCGATCATCCGGTCGTCCACCTCCCACCGGCCTGCCAACATGACCACCACGTTGGGCCGGAACTGTCTCAGATCTCCCATCCACAAAGCCGGCCACTGGCCTGATTCGGGCGTGGACGTGTTGCACTGCGAGATCATGGGGTCGGCAACCCCATGGGCCATGTACTCAGAGCTGCGCAGAACCCCGCAGCCCACGATGGCACCGTTGTAGATATTCACGTCGTAGTTGTTCTGGGGTTGGCTGGCCAACATGGCGAACCCCAGCCGCCAGGCCACCGAGTCCCCGAAGATGGCCACCTTTACCGGAGGGCCGCTGTACTCGGCTCCGACCATGCGCACCGCCCCGGCCGCCTCGGCGGTCGACGGCAGGGTGGCGGCCACGGTGATCGCCACCACTCCCAGGCACGCGGCGCTGGTCATGAGCCAGGCCTTCCACTCGGTGAGCGAGCGCATCCTGCCCCGGCGGATCGGCTCCTCCACCAGATAGAACGAGGCCGTGGCCACGATCAGGGTGACCCCTATCCGGACGACCAGGAGGGGATACCCGTAGAGGTGCATCCGGGCCGAATCCAACAGGGCGAAGAGCGGGAAATGCCACAGGTAGGTGCCGTAGGAGATCTTGCCGACATAGCGGAACACCGGATTGCCCAGGGCCCGTGACAGCGAGGCGGTCTGGGCGGTGATGGCACAGAAGATGACCAGGGCCACGCCCAGGCCGTAGAGGAAGTACCCCCCTTCGAACAGGAAGCTGCTGGGGCCGGTCAAACCGCTCAGCTGGGTCCACAGGTATACCCCTCCGGCCAGTGCCGACCACCCGAGGATCTGGAGGCAGAGCCGCACCCCGGGCTCGCTGATCTCCCAGGCGCTGATGAGCCTCAGGCTCGGACCCCGGCGCCGATGCAGGTCGCGCCGATGGGGCCTGGGGGGGACGATTCCGGTGGTACCGGCGGCCGGGTGGGCCCGGACCATCCGGACCGGAACCGGGCCCGGGACACCGCCCGGTACCGGTACGGGTTCGGCCTGGCGGTGTTGAGCCCACAGGGCCATCCCGATGGCCAGGGCTGCTCCGATGAGAATGTCCTGGCAGCGGGTGTCGGTTCCTTCATACAACCGCATCACCGAGGCGCCCCCGTAGTACATCCACCGCATGTCCAGGGCCGAGGCCACGGCCCCGACCACCGCGGTGGCGAAGATGGGCCACAGCCGTCTCGACGGGCGGAGCTTGCGCCCCAGATGCAACATGAACAGGGCCACCGGTGGCCACACGATGTAGAACTGCTCCTCGATCGACAGCGACCACATGTGGGCCAGCGGTGAGGGCTGGGCGGTCATGGCGAAGTAGTTGCCGCCGCTCACGATGAAGTGCCAGTTGGCCACGTAGAACAACGTGGAGAGCGAGTCGAGGCGAAGGCTGGCGAACTCGCCCGGGGTGGCGAACACCTTGGCGTAGATGGCCACCCCGACCAGCATCACCAACAGGGCCGGTAGCAACCGGCGGGCCCGTCGGGTCCAGAACTGGCCCAAGCGGATCGACAGGCGCTTGGCCCACTCCCCGAGGAGCAGTGAGGTGATCAAGAAGCCCGACAGCACGAAGAACACGTCGATGGTCAGGTAGCCGCCGGTGAGGATGGGGGCGCCACCGTGGTAGAGCATCACGCCGAGCACGGAGATGGCCCGCAGTCCGTCGAGGGCCGGCACGAAACCGAAGGTGATCTTGCGGCCCCGTACCACCGGGGTGGCCGAAGCCCGCGACGACTGTTTCGAGACGGTGTGAGCGCCGGGACTCATCGCAGGGGGTTTCCCGCCATCTGCAACCGGCCCACCCGGACCGCCTCGGGGAACAGCTTCCAGGCCAGCCATTTCGCCGTGGGCGCCACCGATCCATCGACGCCCGACTGGTAGGGGAAGTGGACCCCGTCGGACAGTCGGACTCGCACGCCGTCGATGGTGGACTCGAAGTGGCCCCCCGGGCACACTTCGCCCCCGAAGTTGAACACCTCGACATTGCGGGGGTGGGCCGCAGCGACCTGGTCGAGGATGCGGTCGTAGTCGAGCCGCCGTGCCGTGGAGTCCTCCGGCCAGGGCTGTCCGTTGGGCTGCTCGCCGGAGTCGAAGCACGGGGCGGTGAGCAGCATCATGTAGGCACCGGTGGAGGTGCCGACCCGGACGGCCTCCTCCACGTCGGCCCGCAGGACGGCGTCGTAGGACGGCTCCCCGATGTGCATGACCTGGCCGTGGATGACCTGGTTGGAGACCTCCCAGCGACCGGCCATCAGCATGGTCACGTTGGGACGTTGGGTAGCCAGCAGGCCGGCCCAGTAGGCCGGCCACTGCTTCGACGGTGGGCTGGAGGAGCTGCACGGCACGGAGGTCGGGTACTCCATTCCCCCGCTGAACTGACCGTCCACCACCATGATCCCGCAGCCCAGCAGCCCCTGGCTGTGGAATTTGACGTCGTAGGGGTCCTGAGCGTTATTGGTGGCGATGGACCATCCCGCGGTGAAGGCCAGGGAGTCCCCGAACATGGTCACCCCCACCGGGCGGCCCGTGTACTGGGCACCGCTGGGCAGAGGGATGGCCGCGGCTCCGGCGGCACCGGAAGTGGGCAGGGTGCCGGCGACGGTGACCACCACCACGCCCACGAACGCCGCGCTGGTCATCAACCAGGCCTTCCACTCGGTGATCGATCGCATCCTGCCCCGACGGATCGGCTGCTCGACAAGATAGAACGAGCCCGTGGCCACCACCAACGTGGCCCCGATCCGCACGACCAACAGGGGGAGGCCGTAGAGATGGACCCGGGAGGCGTCGAGGAGGTCGAAGAGCGGGACGTGCCACAGGTAGGTGCCATAGGAGATCTTCCCGATGTATCGGAAGACCGGATTGCCCAGGGCCAGGGACAGGGAGCCCCGTTGGGCCGTGACGATGCAGAAGATGACAGCAGCCACGGCTACGGCGAAGAGCAGGTACCCCCCTTCGAAGAGGTACGACGGGGGTTGCGTGCTGGTCACCCGGGTCCACAGGAAGAGCACCCCGGCCAGCGCGGCCCATCCGATCACCTGCAGGCACATCCGCGCCAGCGGCGAGGTGATCTCCCAGGCGGTGATGAGGGAGAGGTCGGCCCCGAACCGTGGCTTCGGGGCGCGAGCTCCGGCGCAGTCGGGACCGCTCGGTCTCGGGCCTGCGGCGCTCAGCCCAGATGGCCATGGCGATGGCCAGCGAAGCGCCGACGAAGATGTCCTGGCAACGGGTGTCGGTACCTTCGTAGAGCCGGGTCACCGAGGCGTGGTGGAAGAACGAGAACCGCATATCGGCCGCCGAGGCCAGGGCTCCTACCGCTGCCGTGGCGAAGATGGGCCACAGCCGCCTGGACGGCCGGAGCCTCCGGCCCAGGCGCAGCATCAACAGGGCCACCGGCGGCCAGACGATGTAGAACTGCTCCTCGATCGAGAGCGACCACATGTGCTCCAGCGGTGAAGGCTGTGACGTCTGAACGAAGTAGCTGCTCCCGCTGAAGATGAAATGCCAGTTGGCCACGTAGAACAGCGTGGAGAGCGAGTCGAGGCGGAGGCTGGCGAACTCCCCCGGCGTGGCGAACACCTTGGCGTAGATGGCCACCCCGACCAGCATCACCAGCAGGGCCGGCAGCAGCCGGCGGGCCCGTCGGGTCCAGAACTGGCCCAGCCGGATGGTCATGCCGCTTGACCCACTCCCCGAGGAGCAGGGAGGTGATCAGGAAGCCCGACAGGACGAAGAACATGTTGACGCCCATGAACCCCCCGCCGACCAGGGGTGCCCCGCCGTGGTACAGCATGACCCCGAGCACGGCCACAGCCCGGATCCCATCCAGAGCTGGGACGAAGCGGAAGCTGATCGGTCGACCCGTCGGCGGGATGGCGGGCACCGGGGCCTCGACCTCGGTGGCAGGGATTCCAGAACTCATCGGGTCAGGTGCCTCCGGCTGCACCGGCGTTGTCCGGTTCCGAAGCCGGGCAACGGTCCACTCCCTCCATCATCGCAGGTCGGGCGGTGCGCCTGGACGCGGCCCCACCTGGCCGGACCCACCGGCCGGCCCGGGGCGCAGGCCCCGCGGCCGGTGGATACCGCTCACACCTTGGGGCTGTATCCGGCCGGAAGGTTGATGGTCTTCTTCTCGAGGAACAGCTCGAGTCCGTCCTCACCGAACTCCCGACCCACCCCGGAAGCCTTGTAGCCGCCGAACGGTGAGGAGAAATCGATGGGGATGTTGGAGTTGACCATGTAGGTGCCGGTGCGGACTTGGCGGGCAACGCCGAGCCCGCGGTCGTCATCGCCGCTGAACACAGCCCCACACAGCCCGTAGTCCGAGTCGTTGGCGATCCGGACCGCATCGGCATCACCGTCGTAGGGAATCACCGACAGCACCGGCCCGAAGATCTCCTCCTGGGCGATGCGCATGCTGTTGTCCACGTCGACGAAGACCGTCGGCTCGACGAACCAACCGGTGTCGATGCCTTCCGGACGGCCACCGCCCACCGCCACCTTGGCCCCTTCGTCCTGACCGATGCGGATGTAGTTCTCCACCCGATCGCGCTGGCGTTCGGCCACCAGGGGGCCAACCTCGGTGGCGGGATCGAGCGCATCGCCGACCTTGAGGGCCCGCACCTGCTCCACCAGAGCCTCGGTCACTTCGGCATAGCGGTCACGGGGGGCAAGGATCCGGGTCAGCGAGATACAGGCCTCGCCGTTGTTCATGATGGCGTTGGGCAGCATCAGAGGAATGGCCGTGCCCAGATCCACGTCGTCGAGGAGGATGGCTGCTGACTTGCCGCCCAACTCCAGGCTGACCCTCTTGAGATTGGCCCCACAGGCGGCGCCGATCTTGCGGCCGGCGGCGGTCGATCCGGTGAAGGAGACCTTGTCCACCCCGGGGTGGTTGACCAGGTGCTCACCCACCTCACGTCCGGCCGGCACCACACTGAGGACACCCTTGGGCAGACCGGCGTCGGCGAAGATCTCTGCCAGTTTGTTGGCGTCGAGCGGGGTTTCGGGAGCCGGCTTGAACACCACGGTGCTTCCGGACAACAACGCGGGAGACAGCTTGGCGCAAGCCAGAAACAGGGGCACGTTCCATGGGGTGATGGCAGCCACCACGCCGATCGGCTCCTTGGCTACCAGCACCGGGCCCAGCAGGCCGTCCTTGACCGTGTCGAAGGCGAAGGTCGAGCCGAGGCCGGCGTAGTAATCGAGGATCATGGTGGGGGCGAGCACCTGGGCCAGGGTCCCCCAGGAGATGGGCGAGCCCATCTCGTTGGAGATCAGCTCGGAGATGCCCTGCATGTCGTTGCGGATGGCCTCGGCCACCTTGGAGAGGATGGCGCCACGCTCGGTTGGGGTCATCCGGGGCCAGGGGCCGTGGTCGAACGCCTCACGGGCGGCGGCGACCGCTCGGTCCACGTCGGCGGTCTGGGCCTCGGGGACCCGGCCGATCAGTTGCTCGGTGGTGGGAGACACCACGTCGAATGTGGAGGAGGAGGACGGCTCCACCCACTCTCCTCCGATGAACAGACGATCGTACGAGTTCACAAGACCTCCCTGGTCGTTAGCCGGACCTGACCCGACCGGCCCCCCGGCCCCGGTCAGGGCGGGAGCCAGCGGTGGTACTGGCTGGTTGGAGCAAATTGTAGCCCGGGTTCAGGGCCCCACGCCCCCTGGCGTAAACCTCGCTACGCTCCCAACGCCCCCTTCCCGCCGACCGGCCTCCCTCAACCCGACGGCCCCATACACCGAGGTATAACCATGCTCTCTCCCCTGGACGACTACCCGATCCACCAGATCTCCGAGCCCATGCGCTTCGTCGGGACCTCGGATCGCAACTTCTACGACCGCTACTACTTCAACATCCACGGCGCCGACGGGGTGCACGGCTCCGAGGACGAGCTCTTCGCTGTGATCGGCGTCGGCCAGTACCCCAACCTGAGTGTGGCCGATGCCTTCGTCTCCGTCCTGTGGGGCGACCAGCACCGGGTGGTCCGGTCCTCCAAGACCCTCGGGGCTGACCGGATGGACCCCTCGGTGGGCCCGATCCGGGTCGAGGTGATCAAGGGTCTGGAGAAGGTCCGGGTGATCGTGGAGCCCAACGAATGGGGAATCGAGCTCGACGCGGTCTACGACGGCTTCTCCGAGGCCCATCTGGAGTCACGGCACTTCGACCGCCAGTTCAGCCGGGTCACCTTCGATTCCACCCGGTTCGCCCAGGTGGGCTCGTGGACCGGCACTCTGCGGGTTGGCGACAGGGAGCTCCAGTTGACCCCGGAGCGCTGGTGGGGGTCCCGAGACCGCTCGTGGGGAGTGCGCCCGGTGGGAGAGCCCGAGCCACCCGGCATCCGGGCCACCGACACCGAGGGAGGGTTCTTCTGGATCTACGCGCCGGTCCGGTTCGAGGACCACGCCATGGTGACCATCGTGCAGGAGCGCCCTAGTGGCGAACGGATCATGCAGGACGCCCACCGGGTCTTTCCGCTGGGCTCCGGTCAGGGACCGGAGTGGATCGGAAGGCCCGAGCACCAGCTTCGGTTCGCCCCCGGTACCCGGTCGGTGACCGGAGCCACGCTTTCGTACTTTGGGGCTCACGGCAACAAGACCGCCGAGGTGGAGGTGGAGACCCTGTTGGCCTTCCCGCTCCTCCTGGGTAGCGGCTACGGGCTCGAACCGGACTGGAAGCACGGGATGTACCAGGGGGACCTGGTGGTGCAGGGCCAAGAGGTCCCGCCGGCCGACCCCTCGTACTCCAACTGGGGCCTCACCGAGTACGCCGCCCGGTTCACCTATGAAGGCCACGTGGGGTACGGGATGTTCGAGTGCGCTGTGATGGGCCCGCACCAGCAGTACGGGTTCACCGGCTGGGAGTGACGGGGTTCGTCCTCGGTTCAGGGAACCGAGCGGATGGCGTCGGGCTCCCAGAAGGCCCGGAGCGATGCGATCTTGTCGTCGGGCGAGCGGCGGTAGATGTATACCCCGTCGACCTCGACCGCCCCTCCCCCGGCGAAGGCGATGCGGATGACCCCGACGTTGGCCGCCTCGTCGCCGCACAGGATCGATTGGCGGATGGTGAAGGTGATGGACTCGTTGACGGCGATGACAGAGTCGTAGAAGGCGGCAATGGCCTCGAGTCCCCGGTGACCCATTCCTTCGGGGTCGAACGCCGAAGGCCCGATGGGATCCTCCACTACAGCATCCTCGGCGAACAGGGCCAGCCACCCCTGGCGGTCCCGGGCTTCGACCGCCGCCATCGAAGCCCGGCCCAGGTCTCGGGCGGTGGTCACGGCCGCACCTTTTCCATGACCTCTTCGGCGAAGCGGCGGAGGTTGTCCACTTTGGTCTGGAGCACTTCGGTGTCGGGGCCCACGGCGTAAGGCCAGCGGAACCCCACGATCACGTCGGTGACGCCCTGCTCCTCGAGCCGGCGGATGCCGTCGACCGAGAAGGCGTCCAGCGAGATCACGTGGACCTCGAAGTCGCGATCGGCGGTGCCCTCCTCCTCGCGCAGCTGACCGAGACGCTCGAGCAGTCCCGGAAGGTCGGCGGGGTCGCCACCACCGTGCAGCCAGCCGTCGACCCGGGCGGCCCGTCGCAGGGCAGCCGGGGCGTGTCCACCCACCAGGATCGGGAGGGGTCGGCTGGGCGTGGGGCTGAGCTTGACAGGCGGTAGGTCGTAGACCTCGCCGTGGTACTCGAAGTAGCCCCCGGCCGACAGGCCCTGCACGATGGCGATGGCTTCGTCCATCCTCCGCCCCCGGCCCTCCCAGGGCACGTCACAGAACTGGTAATCCTCGGGCCACGGGCTCGATCCCACGCCGAGGGACAAGCGGTTGTCGGTCATCACGGCCACCGAGGTGGCTTGTTTGGCCACCAGCAATGGGTGCCGCATGGGGAGCTTGAGGACGAACGTGATGAAGCGCAGCCGCTCGGTCACCGCACCCATGGCCGGAATGAGCGAAAACGGCTCGATGAACGGCTTGTCCTCGAGGAACTCCCGGCTGTGGTCGGGCGAGAACGGATAGGTGGAGTCGGACTCCAGCGGGTAGCAGATGCTGTCGGGCACCACCATCCCGTCGTAGCCCGCGGCCTCGGCGGCCCGGGCCAGCTCGAGGTAGAAGGAAGGGTCCACCATCGACTCGGCATACGAGAACCGCATGGCTCAGCCCTCCCACTCGACGTGGGCGCGGATGGATCCGTCGTCGGTGGTCCATCCCTTTTTGGCGGCGAACTCGAGCATGCCGGCGAAGCCACTCTCCCACTGGTCGCCGAGGCTCCGTCCCTGGGCCGCGGCAGCATCCTCGGCCAACCGCCGCACGGCATCGACCGGAACCAGGACATGCCCGTCCGGCTCGACCGTTCCGGCCCCCTGGATGCTCAGTGCCGCAGCCAACGCGCCGAGGGCTGCACTCTCCGCCGCGTCACCCGGCTCCCCTGGCAGGACCTGGAGGGAGAACCGCCCCATGTCGTCGCCGTCACGGAGCCCCACGGCCCCGGTGGACAGATCAACAACCAACTCCATGCGTACTCGCTCCCCCCACGTCGGCCGAGCCCCGCCCAGGACCATACAACGGTCGGTCAGCCCTGCTGGCCCTGCGGCCCACGCACCAGACACCCGCCTCACCCGGGAGGAGTGGCGGTCACCCCGGCAGCCCGGAGGCGCTCCCCCACCCAGGAGATCCCGTCCGGCTTGGCCATCTGCTCGGGCCAACCGGCGAGGATCTCCTCCACCTCGTCGAGGGTGGCGATGGTGCCGATGACCATTACCAAGACCCGGTCTGCCGGCATCTCTTCGACCTCGATGTCCCCGAAGGGTGTCCACGAGTCCGCTTCCGCCACCAGCTCGAGCATCGTGTAGAGCTCACCTGTGTCCTCCACCCAGCTCAGCTCGTACCGGCTGCCGTTGGCATCGAACCAATTGGTGCCCAGCTCGACCTCTGCCGACTGCCGGCGACGCTCATCGGCGCTGTAGAACTGCTCGATATCCATGGGTCTCCTGTTCCGGCTTTTGAGAGCCGACTCGGTGGGGCTGCCGGCAGGCTTGTATCGCATCTGCGACCGAGGGGCTGTGAGCATGAAAAGGCTCTTCTCGGCGTTCATCACGGTTGATCAACAGGTCCTCTGACCTGCGCTTCGATTGCTTCCCTCGATCAGCCTTCTTCGTGATTTGTCGGCGGTTGCTGCCCTGAATGTACTCCTATCTCTGGCGCGGATCGTGTGGAACCGGGCTGATGGCTGGCTGCGGGCGGAAAGTGGTATCCGCCTGGAAGATGACTTCGGAGCGGCAACCGGCCGGCACCAGGGTCCGCAGGGGTCATGAATCGGTTCTGAGTAGCGCCTGACTGCTGGGCCAGCACTTCCTTCGAATCCCATGCCGTCGATTCTGGCGAATTTCTCAAGAAATCTCCGAAATATGACGAAGCGGGAGTATGAGCGGATCCGAGCAAGCCGACCTCCCTCCGAATGCGGAAGCAGCGCAGTTGGAAGACCAGATGAGCTCTGAAATTGACCACACTTCGCGACGAGACCTCAGGGCCTGTCCGATCTCACCTCAACCCGGTCTTTCAGCATGAGCAACGGGCGGGCACGGCAGTCGACGCGGCCAAAGCGACCGAGACGGCAGCCCGGGTGAATGGAGAGATCGGCTCTGAGGCGGATCAGGAGCGACTCAAGATTGAGGGACTCGTCCAGTCCGTGGAGAAGGCTGCGCCAGGGAGCGACAAAGCAAAGGATGCCGAAGCGGCAGAGGCTCAGGCTGAACAGGATGCCGATGACGCGGTCGCGGCGTCACTTGACTCGGATGCGGCTGCCGAGGATGCGCTCAAGTCAGAGGGCTCACGACACCTCCATCTGTCTGCAAGTCCAGACGAGGCCAAAGCCGATGAAGCCAGAGCACTGAAGGACGAGTCGTTAGCAGCCAAAGACCTGAGCGACCTGGATTCCCTGGAACAGCGAGTCTCGGAGGACGCCACGTAGCGTGCCCCTCGGCGTTGGTTAGGCCGTGCCTTCTCAACGAGGTCTTTCCTCGACGATTGGCGTTCGTCGATTGAGCGAGCCGCTCCTCCAACCTCGCCGGGTCCAACTGGTGGGGCAGGTGAGGATCGAACTCACGACCGAGGGATTATGAGTCCCCTGCTCTGACCACTGAGCTACTGCCCCTGGGCTGGGACGACCGGAGCTCCCAAGGCCACATTTGTAAAGGTCAAGGTCGAACAGGGTATCTGACCCGTGAGGTTGAGGAACGGGGAGCCCGCAATTCGGGCCTCTCGAGCTCCGAGCCAACTCTCTGGGCCTGTCGGTCCCATCCAGGGGGGTGAGCCGCTCCTCTCCTACGGAGCCGGCGTTCTCCTCTCCCCCTGGTCCGGGCTGAGCCAGGGTTCCTATCCTGGATAACGTTCCTCCACCACTAGCGTGGAGTGGGATCCGACGGAACGTGAGGACTTGCCGTGACCAGTGTGGCCAGTGCTTGGGGAAAGTACCCCGGCTACGCCGTTGACATCCTGCCCTGGTCGGGCATCGGACGGGCCACAGTGGCCGGAACTCCGGTGGCCATGAGCAGCCGATGCCTGCTGGTCCGGGAGTCTGACCATCTCGGTCAGCTCTACTTTCCCCGCCAGGACGTCGATGACTCGGTGATCGTCGGGTCGGACCACCATACGATCTGTCCGTTCAAGGGCGAGGCCAGTTACGGCCACGTCTCCGTGGCCGGAACCCGGCTCGAGAACGCCATGTGGTGGTATCCGAATCCCTTGCACGAAGTCTCCGCCTTGGCCGACTACGTGGCGTTCTACACCGATCACATCGACGTGACGCTCTCGCTTCCACTGGACGGTGGTGACGAGGCCACCGCCCGGTTCCCGCTATGGGGAACCGCTGAGGATCTGGCCGAGCTCATGGATGTGGCCCCCCTGGCCGAGGGCCAATTCACTGCACCGTCCTATCCCAACCCCCCGTTGGGCACCTTCTTCTCCATGGAGTGGCACAGCCAGCGCCGCAACATCGTCGAAGGCGGCCAGCTGCTCGGCGGAGCGATCGTGGCGGCGTCGAAGAGTCGTCCCGACCAGCGGGTGACCTCAGCCCACATGGTCTTCGCCAAGGGCGCGTCCTTTGACCAACCCATCCAGTACACCGTCACCCCTCAACGCCGGGGCTCGACCTTGTCGCTGTTCGACATCAAGGTAGAGCAGGCCTCTTCGCTCCGAGCCACCGGACAGGTGATGACCGACGCCGGGGGTGACGACCTGATTCGCCACAGCGCGCCGATGCCGGACGTTCCCCCGCCGGCCCGCTGCCCGCAGCACGACTTCGGAGTGCTGGGCCGTGAGGTCCGGGTGGTCGACGACGCCTATGCCCAGCGGGGCGGTCCTGCCGGTCCACCTGAGCTCTATGTGTGGACCAGATTCGCCTCGGCGCCCAACTCGTACCCGCTCCACCAGGCCCTGCTGGCCCAGGCCACCACCCACTTCTCGATTGGAGCGGCCTTGCGCCCACACGAAGGGATCTCGGAGGGCGACGCCCACCGGACCGTCTCGATGGGTCCGGTCAGTGCCACCATCGCCTTTCACGACGACGTCGACGTGACCGAGTGGCTACTGACCGAAACCCGCTCCATCTGGGCCGGACGCGGTTCCACCCAATCCCAGATCCGGGTGTATACGGCCGACGGAAACCTGGTGGCGTCAAAGACCGTCCAGGCCATTGTCCGATCGTTCAACCACACACCCGAACGGTTGCAGCAGGACTACTCGACGGTCATGTGAGGGCCGGTTGTGCCGACGACCACCGCAGGCCCCGGTCAGGTGAACAGGGCCACGGTTCCCCCATCGATCAGAATGTCCGTCCCCGTCATATAGCTGGCCTCGGGAGAACAGAGGAATCGAATCACCGATGCCACCTCGGCGGGACGCCCGGCGCGGCCCAACGAGCAACCCTCGGCCATGGCGGACGTGCCTGCCGTCTCCGACAGTTCCAAGCGACCCATGGGTGTGTCGATGACGCCCGGTGATACGGAGAGGATGCGGGCGCCGCGCCGCCCCCAGGCCGGCGCGGTCCTGCGGATCAAACGGACCACTCCCAGTTTGGCCAGGGCGTAGGCCGTCCCGGGGTCGTCGGTGATGCCGGCGTCCGGACTCGTCAATGGATCGTCCAACACCTCCAGCCACTCCTGGGGCCAGTTCCCAAGGTGGCCGGCCATGGACGCCACACAGACGGCGACGGCCCCCGGCCGCACCAGGTGGTCGAAGGCACTGAGTACCCGGGCCATACCGGCCAGATCGACATCAAATATGGTCCGGGCGTCAGCCATAGCCGGCGAAACGCCGGCTGTCACCACCAGCGCATCGAGTTCGTCAACCTGCAGGGTGACTGCATCGATCGACGACTGGTCGGTGAGGTCGCATTCCACGTCCCCGCCCACCCGGTCGGCCACCAGGGTCCGGCCCGGCAGGAGGGCGGTGACTGCTTCACCGATTCCCGACCCTCCACCGATTACGACGTTCATCCTCGTGGACCTCCTTGTCCCCCCGGGGCGTGGCCCCCCTTTTTACTCGGTGGCCTGAAAGGGGTGGGTGCCGTGGCGGGCCTGCCCGCTGACGAAGATCAAGGGCGGTACTGTGGTCCACCAGGGGCTATGGGGTATCGTCCTGGGCTGTGGGTTGACCTATTGGCGCTATGGGTCCAGCCCGAATTGGGGAGGAGGTGTGGCGTGCGCAAAGTGGAGACCGTGCTGATCGGCGTCTCGCTGGCTGCCCTCCTCCTGGTTTGGTCCGGCCCCCTGGGCGGCGACACCGTCACCTTGGCCCCGCAGGCCTCCTTCGTACACCCCGCCGTCCTTGTGCAACGAACCCAGACCTTTCCGGACCCCTACATCAGGTGGGACCCGACCAGGCACGTCTACCTGCTGTTCTCCACCCAGACCATATGGGGCAACGTGCCGGAATACGTGTCCAAGAGCGAAACCGGCCCCTGGAAATTCGTCCGGGATGCCCTCCCCACCCGGCCGGCATGGGCCTGGCCGGGCTTCGACATGTGGGCACCCGAGATCCAGGACGTCAACGGCACGTGGACCATGTGGGGGTCGACCAGGATCGCTTCATTCCCCGACATCAACTGCCTCTACCGGGCGACCTCCCGGGCCGAGGCCGGCCCTTACAACTTGGACCCCCGGACCCAATGCCACGACTTCTCAATGGACGGCGACATCGACCCCTCCATGACCCAAGACGACGGAACCTGGTACCTGATCTACAAGATCAACGGCAACACCTTCGGTAAGCCGACCGAAGCCATCGCGGAGCAGATAGGCCCCACTGGACTGCCCGTCGGACCTGAGCACCTCCTCCTCGAGTCCGGGCAGCCCTGGGAGTTCGGGATGGTCGAGGCCCCGAGGATGATCCAGAACCAGTCCAACGGTCGCTGGTGGTTGGTGTTCTCCACCGGTAGTTTCAGCAACCTCGACCCCTCGTATGAGATCGAAGCTGTCCCTTGCCGGTCCATTACCGGGCCGTGCTACATCGATCAGGTGGTCGCTCTGGTGAGTACGAATTTGCAGGGGCACGGACCGGGGGAAGAGTCCCTGTCCACAGACCAGTACGGCCAAACATGGATGCCGTACAACCCGGAGGGACCATTCCGTGACTCGTCCCTGCGACCTCTTGCCCAGGTGAAGTTGGACTTCAATCTCCAAGGCGAGCCGTACGTGGTGACGCCCTGAGGGACTCCGGGCATGCCTGATGCCTGGGGCATCGGGCGTCGGTCACCGGATCCTTCGAAGTTGGTGGCCGTGGGCTCAACAGGATCTTCCACCTGCGGGAGGACGGGGTGGCACAAGAGGGGATGGACAAGGGCATGGCCTTCTTTACTTCCGGTGAGACCGAGCTCTACTTCGAAGTTGCCGGTTCCGGCCACAAGTTGCTGTTCCTCAACGGGACAGGGGCCACCGTCGACAACCTGAGGCCCATCATCGCGATGCTGGCCGATCACTTTGAAGTAGCGGCCTACGACCAACGCGGGCTGGGTCGCACCACCTTCAGCGACAGTCCCTACACCATGGCCGATCTGGCCGGAGATGCGTTGGCCCTCACCGATCATCTGGGCTGGGCCCGGTTCCGGCTCATGGGGCTCAGCTTCGGAGGCATGGTGGCCCAGGAGGTGGCGGTTTCATCTCCCGGGCGTCTCGACCGGCTGGCTCTGCTCTGTACATCGTCGGGGGGCCGGGGCGGAGCCTCCTATCCCCTGCAGAATCTCGCCGCCATGGAACCCGATGAACGGGCCATGGCCTCGGCCCTCCTCCTCGACACCCGCTTTAGCGATGAATGGCTGGCGGCCCACGATGGCGATCGGGCCCTGGCCACCCTCCTGACCCAACACTTCACCACCGACAAGCCGGACCTGGTGCGGAGAGCCGAGGCCCGGCAACTCCAGGCTCGGGCCGGGCACGACGTCTACGAGCGGCTCCCCCGGATCTCCTGCCCGACCCTGGTTGCCGTGGGTCGGTACGACGGGATTGCTCCGGTGTCCAACGGAGCAGCCATTGTGTCCCAGCTACCCAATGGCCAGCTTGAGGAGTTCGATGGGGGTCACGTCTTCTTCGCTCAAGATCCCAGCGCCCTTCCCCGCATCATCGAGTTCCTGGCTAGCCACTGACGAATTGAACGCCGATGCGGGACGAGAGGGCGTCACCCCTGATGGCTCAGGGCCCTGGTCGGATCGAGGAGCTCGACCACCCGATCGAGAGCATCGGAGAGATCCATGGCGCACTTCCGGTTGTACAGAGGGCCGGCGCCGTCGGCGAGCAAGCAGCTGGCCATGGCGACGCCTTGAGCCGGAACAGGAAGGGGGGTCGACAGCGCCCGCACCATCTCGCGGATGTGACGGTCGGCGTCGATGATCCGATCCCGGCACAGGGGAGCGCCACCGGTCGGGATCGCGGGCCTGCCGACAGCCCGTTCGGACAGCTTCCGCCAGTTCTCCGCCAACGACTTGCGCCGGGGCCGGGACACCAGCATCTCGGCTCGGGCGGCCATGGTGCGGCTGGATTCGGGGGCCAGGCCAGAGGCCAGCTGTCGATCGAGGCTGGAGGCTCGCAGGTGGGCCAGCCACCGGATCCAGGCGTTCGCCGGTTCCGCCTTGAACCACCCCGCCCCGGCCGGGTCGCCGACCAACCAGGCTGCCGACCTCGGGTTGGTCCGGTCCGGGACGGATCGGGGCGGGGCCTCCACCACTCGATCCGGCCGGCGAACAGCCTGGTCATCAGTGGTGTATTGGTCGTGGTCAACGGCTCGGGACTGCGGGCGGATGCTCATACCGGCCAGTGTGAGCCTGACGCCGGATCTACGAAAGTGGCATGATTGACGAGGTGCGCGACAAACCTGCCAACCCTCGAAACCCCCGGCGTGCCGGGTTCGGCCGTGCGAAGACCGGAAGGGATCGCCAGGTGGCAGTCATCGTCTCCGACGGGGTGAACGTCTTCGAACTGGGCGTAGCCTGCGAGGTCTTCGGCGAAGTCACCGGCGGCGACATGGCGGAACTGGGGATTCCTTGGTACCGGCTCTTCGTGTGTGGATCGAATGCCGAACCGGTCACCGCAGACGCCGGCTTCACGATCCAGCCGGATCACGGGTTGGAGCAGATCCAGAAGGTGGGGACCATCGTGGTTCTCCCGACCCAGGATCTGGAGCGGGTACCGGCGGAGGTGATCGATGGGCTGCGCCGGGCCCACGCCAGTGGGTGTCGCGTCGTCTCTTTTTGCACCGGAGCCTTCGTCCTCGCCGCCGCCGGTCTGCTCGACGGACGTCGTGCCACCACCCACTGGACCGAGTGCGGTGAGTTGACAGCCAAGTTTCCGGAGGTGTCGGTGGACCCCGGAGTCCTCTACGTCGACGAGGGCGACATTCTCACCTCGGCCGGCAGTGCCGCCAGCATCGACCTGTGCCTCCATGTCGTGCGCCACGACTACGGGTCCGAGGTCGCCTCCCGGCTGGCGCGCCAACTCGTCGTCCCGCCCCAGCGCGACGGAGGACAGGCTCAATTCATCGAGACGCCGATAGCGAACGCCGATGAGCCGGACTTTCTGGCCGCCACGGTGGCCTGGGTCCAGGAGCATCTGGACGATCCGCTGACCGTAGGCGACCTGGCGGCCCGCTCCGCCATGAGCCCGCGGACATTCGCCCGGCGGTTCGTCGCCTCCACCGGATCGACTCCCCACCAGTGGCTCCAGAACCAGCGAATCCAGCTGGCCCAGCGGCTGCTCGAGACTACCGACCTATCGATCGAAGCCGTAGCCGAGCGTTGCGGCTTCCGCACGGCAGGGAACCTGCGCAAGCACTTCAGCCGGGTCGTGCTCACCAGTCCCCAGGCCTACCGGAATGCATTCCAGGATCGCCTGAGCGCCTGAGCCGTTGCCGATTGACCTCAGGAGGCGAAGGTGGCCGACCCGAGCACCGCTCCCCCGGCTCCCACCACCTGCGCCGACAGGATGTCCTGCGACGGGACCGGCAGGCTGGCCCCCCAGGCGCCGTAACCATGGTCGAGACGGAAGGTCCCGGCCGTGATGCGTCGGCCGTCGTACAGGGTCACCTGACAGAGGACATGATCCTCGGACCCTACGCCGTGGACGGTCATGAACATCCAGCCCGGAGAGCCGTGGAAGACGGATACCGTTCCCACCACCTGGTGGTACGAGGTCAGGGAGGCCGTTCTGGTGGCAGCGCTCGGGTAGTACTCCGGTGTGGCCACCGTCGATCCCGGGTTGGCCACCCATCCAGCTCCGAATCCCAGCCCGACAGCCACGGTCACCGCGGCCGCGGCTGCCAGGGCCCGGCCCTTGCTCGTCCACCGGGTCACCGGTGCCGCCAAGCGCCGCGACGTCCGCCGCGCCGCCGGCTGGGGCTCGGAGACCCCCAGCCTCTCGAACAGCCGGACCTCGAATCCGATCGGAGGCTCGACCCCGGGAGCCAGATCGAGCAACGTGTCAGCGGTATCGGCCAGGCTTTCGGCTTCGGCCCGGCACCGGTCGCACTCCTCGAGATGGGCCAGCACCATGGCCCGCTCATCACCGGGCAGGATGCCCAGGGCCAACTCTGACAGCGAGCCCTCTATGTCGTCGCAGGCGCCGCCTCCGGTCGGCCGGTCGGTCGTCATCACTGCCCCCTCTCTACCATGGTCACTTCAGACATCGCCGCACGGAGCTTGGACATGCCCGCCCGGATCCGCGTCTTGGCCGTGCCGATGGGGATGGACTCGGATTCGCTGATCTCCGCTGCGGTCCGGCCGTACACCGCGGCCAGCACCAACGCCCGGCTCTGCTCTTTCGGGAGCCGGGCCAAGGCGCCGCGTAGAGCGGGCCCCGAGTCCCGGGAGAGGGCGGACTCCTCCGGCAGTCCCTCATTGCTGATCAGGCCCCGGGCCACGAACTCATCGGGGTCGGTCGGGACGGACCGGCGCCGACGGAGAGCGTCGATGGCCAGATTCCTGGTGATGCTGAGGACCCAGGTGGTGACGGAGCCCCGGCGGACATCGAACACCGGGGCGTGGCGCCACACCCTGATCAACGCTTCCTGAGCCACCTCCTCGGCAGCGCCAGGGTCCCCCAGCATGGAGAAGGCCAGCCCGAAGATGCGCTTCTGGTACCGCCGCACGAAGGCCACCGTGGCGGCGTCGTCGCGGTGGGCCACTCCGGCCAGCAACGCTTCGTCACTCAATTCGTTGGTAGCCACATCAAAGAGTCCCATCTCCAGGGGTGTACGGGCCACGGGGCCTGGGAGATTGCGTCCCAGGCAGCTCGCATGGGGGCCGGGTCGGCCGGGTGGTCCGGACCAGGGGAATTCGGGTCGGGAGCAATCCCCTCGTCCACCTGAGCCGTTGTCCCCTCACAACGTCGGACCGATTGAACCGACCGACCAACGAGGAGATCACAGCATGGAACCCGCCAACAAAACACCGTCGACCACCCAGCCCCGGCACCGGTCGAGATCCAAATCACCATGGCTGATCGGGGCGGCGCTCGGAGGATTGGCCCTGGTAGCCGCAGCGTGCGGATCGAGCGCCGCCACGCCGACCACCACGACCCACCCCCACACCAATCCGCCGGCGACGGTACCCACCTCTGGTGCCGTCACGGTTACCTCGGCCCGGGTCGGATCGCTCGGGACGATCCTGGTGAACCGGTCCGGACTGACCCTCTACCGCTACACCCCGGACGGGAAGGGCAAGACCACCTGCACCGGCACGTGCGCCGTGGACTGGCCGCCCCTGACCCTGCCGGCCGGGACCACCACACCCATCGGGTCCGGGGGTGTGAGCACGACCGCACTCGGAACGATCGCCCGACCGGGGGGTGCGCTGCAGGTGACCTTCGACGGGATGCCCCTGTACCGCTTCTCGGGGGACTCGGGGCCGGGCCAGGCCCACGGGCAGGGAGTGGGCGGCATCTGGTTCGTGCTCTCCCCATCGACCACCTCGGCGGTCAGGACTCCGTCGACCACCTCCAAGCCGTCGACCACCTCCACCACCCAGCCCGCCGCCGGTGGCTATGGCTACTGAGGGTCACCAGCTGACCGGTCACTGACTCAGTAAGCCGTGGCACGGCGTCGGACTCCGGCTCGACGACAGCGGTTTCCGGGTATGACTGGGGTCGGTGCAGGTGCACACCCGGAGGGGACCGGCCAACAGGAGGATGCCATGACCGCAACAGCACGGGCCGTCCGCTTCGACCACTACGGCGGGCCGGAGGTCCTCTACGTCACGGACATCCCCATGCCCGTTCCGGAGCCGGGCGAGGTGGTGGTGGCCGTGCGGGCTGCGGGCATCAACCCCGGCGAGATGTCCATCCGCAGCGGTACCAGCCCGTTCCCGGCCACCTTCCCCTCCGGCGAGGGGAGCGACCTGGCCGGGGTGGTGACCGCACTGGGCGACGGGGTCGTCGAGTTCACAGTCGGGGACGAGGTGTTGGGGTTCTCCTGGGAGCGCTCCAGCCACGCCACCCATACCTCGGTGCCGATCGGCCAGCTGATCCACAAGCCCCCCGAGCTGAGCTGGGAGGTGGCCGGCTCGCTGTACGTGGTGGGGTGCACCGGCTTTGCCGCCGTGCGGGCCGTGAACGTGCAGGAAGGCGAGACGGTGGCGGTCTCGGCGGCCGCCGGCGGCGTGGGGACGGTGGTCGTGCAGCTCCTGGCCACCCACCGCGCCAGGGTCCTCGGAATCGCCTCACCGGACAACGCCGACTGGCTGGCCTCCCACGGCGCCGTCCAGGTCTCCTACGGCGACGGACTGGCCGAGCGGTTGGTGGCGGCCGCGCCCAACGGGATCGACGCCTTCATCGACCTCTTCGGCCCGGAGTACGTGCAGCTGGCCGCCGACCTCGGCGTCGCCCCCGACCGCATCGAGACCATCATCTCGTTCGGCAAGGCCGCGGAGCTCGGCACCAAGGCCGACGGCAGCGGAACGGCGTCCACGCCTGAGGTCCTCACCGAAATAGCCGGTCTGGTGGCTGCCGGTGTCATCGAGATCCCCATCGCCGCCACCTATCCGCTGGAGCGGGTGGCCGACGCCTACCGTCAGCTCGAGCTGCGCCACACCCGGGGCAAGATCGTCCTCATCCCCTGAACCGGCGTGGCGGTGATCAGGTCGGAGGTTCGAAGACCACCGCCGTGGCGATCTCGGTCGGTTCCGGGGCCACCAGGGGCAGCCGCACCTGGAAGCGGGTGTCGCCGGGCGCCGATTCCAGCCGGAGGTCACCGTGGTGCTTGTTGACGACGATCCTCCACGAGATATCGAGGCCCAGCCCGGTCCCCTCACCGAACGGCTTGGTGGTGAAGAAGGGCTCGAAGATCCGGGACCGGATCTCCTCGGGCACGCCGGGGCCGGTGTCCCCGATCTCGACCAGCAGATACTCCCCGTCCCTGGCCGTCCGCACCGTCAGCGTCCCCGAACCGTCCATGGCGGCAATGGCGTTGTCGATCAGGTTGGTCCAGACCTGGTTGAGCTCGCCGGCGAACACCGGGATGGCCGGCAGCGACCGGTCGTACTACGTGACCAGCTTGATGCCGTCCCCCAACTTGCCGGTCATCATGACCAAGGTGCTGTCGATGAGCTCGTGCACGTCCATCACCTGGTAGGGGGAACGGTCCATCTGTGAGTACTGCTTGGCCGCCCCCACCAGTGAGGACACCCTGGTGGTGGAGTCCTCGATCTCGTTCAACAACAGCTCGGTGTCCACACTGCAGCTGATCCAGCGGACGGCCCCCTCCAGGTGGGTCCGGTCGACGGTGGCGGCCACCTGGTCGAGGAACGACTCGTCCAGCCCGGCCTGGACGAAGATGGCGGCGAGCTCCCATCCGTCGGACACGTCGTGGGACTCGAACCACTCCCCCAGCCGGTCCTCGCTGTCGGCTGCCTCCACCGGGGAGAGTGCCGCGGCGTCGTGCCACCCCGTCCACTGCGATCCGCTGCAGGCCCAGCACGGTCTCCATGGCCTGCCGGTCCACGGCTCCGGTGGCCAGATCGGAAAGCTTGTGGCGCATGGTGGCCACCCGTTCGCGCAGGAGCGAGGTGGCCCGCACGGCGGCGGCAGCCGGATTGTTGAGCTCGTGGGTCAGCCCGGCCGACAGTGAGCCGAGGGCCAGCAGCCGCTCCCGCTGCTCCACGGCCTTCTGGGTGGACTGCGTCCCGAAGAACAGGCCCTCGAGGAGGTGCAGAGCCATCGGGAACCACTCGCGCATCAACCAGGTGAACTTGTCGGCGTCGAGGACGAAGAAGCGAGACGGCTCGGTGATCCGCATGGAGTTGGTGTAGGTCTGGCGGATCCGGTCACCGAGGTAGGCCTGGAAGGCTCCGGCGTAGACCCCCCGGTTGCTGGAGCGGACGATCTCCACGTCGTCCTCGCCCACCCGGCGGGACATCACCAGGGCTCCCTCCATCAGCACGTAGAAACAGGTGGCCGGGTCGCCCTCCCGGTAGGCGAAGCCCGGTTCCAACTCCTCGATCCGACCTTCTCGCACAACCAGGCCAGCTGGTCGTCGTCGCAGGTTCTCGAACAGGAACAGGGTCCGCAGCTCGTTCGGGTCGCAGGTCGCGCATGGGCTCAGCTCCGTCTCGAGGTAGCGGTGGACCAGCATGACCGCCATGGCCCCCTCGCCCACCGCCGAGGCCACCCGCTTGGCCGACTCGGCCCTGGCGTCGCCGGCCACGAACACCCCGGGGACGCTGGTCTCGAGGTGGTAGGGCGCCCGGTCGAGGTCCCAGCCCCGGGGCCGCTGGCCGTCGAGGGGCAGGTCGGGCCCGGAGATGACGAATCCGTGGTCGTCACGGATCACCACGATGCCTCCAGCCACTCGGTGTGGGGCGCGGCCCCGATGAAGACGAAGAGCCACTGGGCGTCGACCACCTCGGTGGTGCCGTCCGCGCTGTTGCGGAGGGTGAGGTGCTCGAGGTGCTCGTCGCCGCTTCGCCTCGACGACCTCGGTGCAGGTCCGGACGTGGATGTTGGGGATGGTGTCGATCTGCTGGACCAGGTAGTAGGACATCGACGCCTCCAGCGACGGTCCCCGGACCAGGATGGTCACCGAACGGGAACGGCGGGAGAAGTACACGGCGGCCTGGCCGGCGGAGTTGGCCCCGCCGACGATGTAGACGTCCTGGTCCGGCGCAGTTGGCGGCCTCGGTCATGGCCGACCCGTAGTAGACGCCCCGCCCGGTGAGCTCGGGGATGCCCGGCGCGCGTGAGCTGCCGGTAGGACACCCCGGTGGCCAGGATGATGGCGTGGGCGTCGATGCGGCGCCCAGTCGGCGAACAGGACCGACCGGGCCGAGCCGTTGGCCTCGATGGCCACCACCTCGCGGGTGGTGACCAGCTCGGCGCCGAACTTGGCCGCCTGACGGCGGGCCCGCTCGGTGAGCTGGGCTCCCGAGACCCCGTCGGGGAAGCCCAGGTAGTTCTCGATCCGGGAGCTCTGCCCGGCCTGCCCGCCGGCCGCCGTCCGCTCGACCAGCAGGGTGCGCAGACCCTTCGGAGGCGCCGTAGACCGCGGCCCCGAGGCCGGCCGGCCCGCCGCCGATCACCACCAGGTCGTAGAACTCCGACGGCCGGCGTGGTGCCGATCCCCACCTGGGCGGCCAACTCGGAGTCGGTGGGCTCGACCAACACCTCACCGGAGGGCGTGATGACCACCGGCAGATGATGGTCGTCGGCTCCGGCCGCGGCCAGAAGCTGCCTCCCCTCATCCTCCTCGCTGACGGGTACCAGCGGTAGGCCACCTGGTTGCGGGAGAGGAACTCCCGCACGTCCGACGACCGGGCCGACCACCGGTGGCCCACCACCTTGACCACCTCCACCGCCCGGCGTCCCGTGGCCTTCCACAGGGTCAGCATGTCGTCGACCACCGGGTACAGCTTCTCTTCGGGCGGGTCCCAGGGCTTCAGGAGGTAGTGGTCCAGGTCGACCACGTTGATGGCCGAAATGGCCGCGTCGGTGTCGGCATAGGCGGTCAGCAGCACCCGACGGGCGTCGGGGAAGAGGTCCATGGCTTCTTCGAGGAACTCGATGCCGGTCATGTTGGGCATCCGGTAGTCGGCCAGGATCACCGCCACCATGTCACCCCGCAGCCGGAGCTCCCGGAGGGCGTCGAGCGCCTGGCTGCCCGACTCGGCCCGGATGATCCGGTACTGGGATCCGTAGCGCCGGCGGAGATCGCGGGCCACCGCCCGGGACACCGCAGGGTCGTCGTCCACGGTGAGGATGGCCGTTCGAGCCTCGGTACTCGGGGTCGGTCCCCCGTCTTCGGTCGAGCCGCCGGTGGTGGTCACAGGAGGAAGCCTAAGGTCCGCCACGTTCGTCCGGCCCGTCCTCCGTAGACAGCTCGAAATTGACGTGCATGGACCCGAGAACGGATATCCCGTTGCGTACGCCGTTGGCCGACCACTCCATCAGGATGACACCCCGACCCTTCCGCGTGCCGGAAGGAGCCAACACCTCCGCCACCGGATCGGGCAGGTAGCCCACACGGTGGTCACCGCCGAACACCGCCAACGCCGTCCGGTCCCGGGAGTTGGCCGGCTCATGGTGGATCACGATCTCCTGACCGGCGCCGAAGTGGGGTAGCTGCAGCACGTCGTCGTGGAAGGACACCCCGACCACCCGGGTGTAGAACACCCCCGGCAGCACCGGGGCCCGGTCGTCCTCTTTGATCTCCAAGGTACGGGCCCCGTCCAGGAACGGCTTGTACCCGAGGCCCACGACCTCACCGTCGGCGGTCTCCACCGATTGCCGGTCGTCGGACAGGAACACCGGAAGGACGATCGGCTCCCCGGCACGCCGGTCACGGTCGCTCATCGTCGGTCAGACTAGTGGCGGCCGACAGCCGCGCCGACCGTCGGGGGGTCGGCGCGTCACGTGCCGCCGTGTACCGCTCCGACGATCAACCAGGCCGGACGGATAGCGGTCCAGAAGGCGTGGACCCGCCGGTCGCCCGTCTCCACTTCCAGATGGGCCAGCCGGAGCTTGAGGCGGGTGGCCCAGGCGTTCTTGATCCGGGAGATGCGCAGATCGATCTCCACCCCGTGCGAGAAGGTGGCGAACAGCAGGCGACGGTCGGTCAGCACCAGGAAGCCTTCAGCCTCGGGTTGCCGTCCCCAATCTCCGAGCTCCCGCCATATGGCCAGGGAGTCGAACTGGATGGTCTCGCCGTCGTCGAGGCGCCCTGACAGCACCTCCCGCCGCTCCGAACCGCGATGATCGAGGCGCAGCCGCTCCCAGTTTCGTTCGGCGATCAGTTCATCGTTCACCTATCCGAACCCAACTGCCCCTACCGTCTCATTGCGCGTCACGGAGCTTAGACCTTGGAACCCTTGGACGCCCGATTACCCGGACCGTCTGGATCCGTGGCGCACCGTCTTCCCTGGTAAACGGCCCCGGGACTGTGGCGTTACCCGTGGTGGCCGGGGCTGGCACCGGGGAAGGCACGTCAACCCCGGGAAACCTGGTCGGACCCTGCCCCCAGGCCTCGATCCACCGCCGACCCGGCCGGGCCATGGCACGCCGGATCGCGCCCTTGCTCCGGGGGAGAGACTCGAACTCTCAACCTAGCGGTTAACAGCCGCTCGCTCTGCCGATTGAGCTACCCCGGAAAGGCACATTCCGCTGCCCGACGTCCGGCAGCCCGAGTGAGGACACTAGTCGGTGGCCAACAGGGCCACGGGCAAAGATGCACGGCCGCCCCGGCCCGGGCACAATGGGACCCGTGAAGCTCCGAATCGGTTGGGCCGTGGCCTTTGGGGTCGGGTATGCGCTGGGGTCCAAAGCCGGCAGGGAACGCTACGAGCAGATCGTGCGCCTGACCGGCGGGGTCGGCCGTTCGGCTCCGGTGACCGGCACGGCATCACTGATCGGTGACAAGACCAAGGCCGTGGCCACGCTGGGTGTCGAGCGGATGAAGGACGCCATCGGCGTGCGGCTGGGGTGGCGGGACGGCGAACGAGCCGCCGACGCCATCGCTCTCGACCTGGCCGAGGACCTGGCCACGGCGCTCAGCAGCCACCGGCGCTGAGACGCCGGCCTCCGTTCCCTCAGGCTTCGTCGAGGTAGTCGCGCAGCAACTGGGCCGACTCGGGCCGGCGCAGTTTGGCCAGGGTCTTGGCCTCGATCTGCCGGATGCGCTCACGGGTCACCCCGAAGGCCTTGCCCACCTCTTCGAGGGTGCGGATCTTGCCGTCCTCGAGGCCGAATCGGAGCCGGACGACGTCCTGTTCACGCGGCGACAGGTGACCGAGCGCCTCCCTCACCGCGTCATCGAGCATCATCCGGGCGGCGGCATCGTCGGGCACCACCGCCTCACGGTCCTCGATCAGATCGGACAGGCTGAAGTCGTCCTCGTCACCCATCGGCTGCTCGAGGGAGACGGTGTCCTGATTGATCCGCTGGATCTCGCGGACCCGCTCGATGGTGAAGTCGACCCGACCGGCCACCTCTTCGGCACTGGGCTCCCGACCGAGCTCCTGTAGGAGTTGGCGCTGGGCCCACACCACTTTGTTGATGGTCTCCACCATGTGCACGGGGATCCGGATGGTCCGGGCCTGATCGGCGATGGCCCGGGTGATGGCCTGACGGATCCACCAGGTGGCGTAAGTCGAGAACTTGAAGCCCTTGGTGTGGTCGAACTTCTCGACCGCCCGCATCAGGCCCAGGTTCCCCTCCTGGATGAGGTCGAGGAAGGCCAGGCCCCGGTTGCGGTACCGCTTGGCAATGGAGACCACCAGGCGGAGGTTGGCCTCGATCAGGGCCTCTTTGGCCTGTTGGCCGCGGCGCACCAGCACCCGGTCGGCCACCCGCCCCGGATAGGACTCGCCCGGCCCACCGTCGAACGCGGCCAGGCGCTCGGCGGCCTCGTTGCCGGCCAGGATCCGCTCGGCCAGCTCCACCTCCAGGGCGGCGTCGAGGAGCTTGACCTTGCCGATCTCCTTGAGATACATGTGCACCGGGTCGGCCGTCGAGCCCCGGAACCCGTCACCGTCGGCATACCCGTCGGCGTTGGCGCTCCGTCGAGCCTGGCGTTCCTTCTTGACCGGCTTGGCCGTCGGCGTTCGGGCCGCGGTGGCGGTAGCCGGCTCGGCCACCAGCTCGGCGGCGTCACTGTTCGGAGCCACCCGGAGGGGGGCCGGCAGGTGGGCCTCCGCCGCCTCATCGCCCCGGGGATGGTCGAGGCCGGGCGGCACGGCGGGGAACCCCTCCAGGAGCCGGTCGGACAGGTCGTCCGCCACGGCCCCGGTCATGGGCACCACCGTGGTCTCGCCGGTGTCGTAGGTGAACTCGATGCCGGACTGCCGGATCCTCTCGACGACCTCGGAGATCAGGTCGGCACTCAGCTCCACGGTGCGCAACACCGTCATGACATCGTCCTGGGTCAGACCGCCCCGCGCCTTGCCCATCCGGATCAGGGCCTCGAACTGATCGACGGGCAGTGCGTTGAGAGCACCGGAACCCACGGCCGTCTGGGGAGCCGGACCGGCCAACCGGGGCACGACCGATACCGGTGGTGATCCTTGTTCGGCGGTCACGTGCCCCGCTCCGAAGTACCGTCCTGAGCCCTCACTACGAGCCAGGCTACCAACCTCTTCGTGGCTTCGATCGAGGCGACCGGATCGTCCAGCTCCTGGACCCATCCGGCCACGGCAATGGCTTCCGCGGCCGCCTCCGGCGACGTCCGGGCCTCGGCCGCCATCACCGAGAGCTCCCCGCGGGAGGCGTCCCGCACCAACTGGAGCACCACGTCGCCCGGCTCGCCCCGGGGCTCTTCCACCGTCAGGCGCACCAGCAGGGCCCGGACCTCGGGCGGAGCGGCCTCGATGGCCCGGTGGAGATCGTCGTCCGCACCGGCCAGGACCTCGAACGCCGTCCGCTGGAGGTCGTCACGGAACAGGGCTGCCTCCAGCTGGTGGCCCACGTCCTCGGGCCGGTGGATGGCCAGGCGCAGCGCTTCGAGGCCGGGGCGGAACTCGCGGACGGAGCGACCGGAGGCGGCCGACCGTCCTCCACCGCCCCGACCCGATCCGGGCTCCGTGCCATCGGACCACACTCCCCCGCCGTCGAACCCGTCGGCGTCCCAACCGTCGTCCTCGGGCTCGCGGACCCAGGGCTCACCCGAGTCGTTGGCCGGCCGGCGGCTGGCAGCCGGGGCCGACGACCCACTCCTGGACCCCGCGGCCGGCGTCGGGTTCCGCGGTCCCTCCCGGCGGAGCAGCTCCAGCCGGTCCCGCAACTGGGACGGCTCGAGCCGGCATCGCTCGGCCACCTGCATCAGGTACTGGTCCCGGACCAGGTCGTCTGGGTGCTCGGCCACCGCGGCCAGAGCGGTGTCCGCGGCCTTGGCCCGGCCCTCCGGGGTGCCCAGTTCGGCGGCGTCGAGGATCCGCTCCACCCGGAAGGCCAGGAAGGGCCGGGCGCCCTCGATGGCGGCGCGCAGGGCCTCGGGGTCGGTGCGGGCCAGCTCCCCGGGGTCCGAGCCGGCGGGCAGGGCCGCCACGGCCACGTCGATCTCCAGTCGGCGCTCCCACTCGTAGAAGCGTCCGGCGGCCGACTGCCCGGCTCCGTCGGCGTCGAAGGCCAGCACCACCCGGGAGGCGAAGTTGCGCAGCACCTTGACGTGGTCCTCGGTGAGCGCCGTCCCGCAGGTGGCCACGGCCCGTTCCACCCCCGCCTCGAACAGCCCGATGACGTCGGTGTAGCCCTCGCACACCACCACCTCGCCGGTCTTGATGATGTCCTGCTTGGCCCAGTTGAGGGCGTACAGGGTGCGCCGCTTGGAGTAGATGGGCGACTCCGTCGAGTTCTTGTACTTGGCCGGGTCGGTGCCGCCGGGAAGCACCCGTCCTCCCAGCGCCACCGGGTGGCCCGAGGGATCGCAGATGGGGAACAGGATCCGGGCCCGGAAGGCGTCCTGCAGGCGGCCGCGCCGGTTGACGAAGCCCAGACCTGCGCCCACCGCCACCTCCTGGCGCAGCTTGAGCCCGGTGCACAGCTCGTCCCAGGCGTCGGGGGCCCAGCCCAGCCGGAACCGGCGGACCACACCCCCGTCGTACCCCCGGCTGCGCAGGTAGTCGCGGGCCTGCCCGGCGTCGGCCCCGTCCAACAGGCGTTGGTGGTACCACTCGACCGCCTGCTCCAAGGCATCGAAGTAGATCTTGCGCCGCTGGGTGTCCCGGCTGGAGTTGGCGTCCTCATGGATGGTGATCCCGGCTTTGTCGGCCAGTCGCCGCACGGCGTCGACGAAGTCCAGATGCTCGATGGCCCGGACGAAGCTGATGACGTCACCCTTGGCCTGGCAGCCGAAGCAGTAGTAGAAGCCCTCGTCGGCGTTGACGCTGAAGGAGCCGGTCTTCTCGGCGTGGAACGGGCACAGACCCACCCATCGCCGGCCCTGCCGCTTGAGAGCGGCGTGCTCTCCGATGAGGGCCACGATGTCCGTGGCGGCCCGCACCCGGGCCACGTCCTCGTCGGGGATTCCCATGGGAGACGACGGTACCGCGTGGCTACCCCGGGCCGTCCGCCAGGCCCCGGCTGGGTCTGGACCTGGTCGCTTAGCGGCGGGCCTTGGCCCGGCTCTTGGTGGGGGGCCTGGTGCTCGTAGCCGCCGTCTTCACCGCTCTGGTGGCCTTGGTGGCCCTGGCTGCCGTCTTGACCGCCTTGGTGACCTTGGCGGTGGCCTTGGTCCCTCCGGGGATGTCACCGGCCAACACCGCCTGGGCCGCGGCCAACCGGGCGATGGGAACCCGGAACGGCGAGCAGCTCACGTAGTCCAACCCGGCCTTGGCGAAGGTGGAGATGGACTCGGGGTCACCCCCATGCTCACCGCACACCCCGATCTTGAGCGACGGGCGGGTGGCCCGGCCCCGCTGTACGCCCAGGCGGACCAGCTCACCCACGCCGTCGGGGTCGACCACTTCGAACGGGTTGCGCTTGAGCAGCCCCTGCTCCAGGTAGGCCGACATCATCCGGCCCTCGACGTCGTCACGGCTGAAGCCGAAGGTCATCTGGGTCAGGTCGTTGGTCCCGAAGGAGAAGAAATCGGCCTCCTCGGCGATCTCGCCGGCCCGGAGAGCGGCGCGTGGCGTCTCGATCATGGTGCCGATGAGAACCTCCATCGAGCCCCGCTTGGACGAGGACGCCTTGGCCGTCCGGGACGCCTTGGCCGCGGGGGAACGGCCGCCCGGACCAGGCACCTCGGCGGCGGCCCGGGCCTCGGCGATGGCTGCCTCCACCCAGGTACGGGCCAGGGCCATCTCCTCACGCGAGACGGTGAGGGGGATCATGATCTCGACGATGGGATACCCGCCCGCGGCCACCCGGTCGAAGGCCGCCTCCATCAGGGCCCGCACCTGCATGGCGTAGAGCCCGGGCTTGATGACCCCGAGACGCACCCCGCGGGTACCCAGCATGGGGTTGTACTCGTGCCAGGCCTTGGCCGCCTCGAAGAGTCGCCCCTCCTCCTCGGTCAGCCCCACGGTGGCCTCCTTTACGGCCAGCTCACCGGTGTCGGGCAGGAACTCGTGCAGCGGCGGGTCCAACAGCCTGATGGTGACGGGAAGCCCGTCCATGGCCTCGAGGATCTCCACGAAGTCGGACCGCTGGGCCACCCGGAGGGACTCCAGGGCCGCCTCCTCCTCGGCCGGCGTCGAGGCCAGGATCATCCGCCGCACGATGGGCAGGCGGTCCTCGGCCAGGAACATGTGCTCGGTGCGGCACAGGCCGATGCCCTCGGCCCCGTGGCGACGGGCGTTGGCCGCGTCGGGCCCGTTGTCGGCGTTGGCCCGCACCCCGAGGTGACCGGCCCGCACATCGTCGGCCCAGCCCAGGATGGTCTCGAACTCCGGTGGGGTCTGGCCCTCGGACACCGCCACCTGCCCGATCACCACCGTCCCGTTGGTCCCGTCCAGCGAGATCCAGTCGCCTTCGTTGACCACCACGTCCCCCACCGAAAACGAGGACTGCGCCACCCGGACGGCCTCGGCACCCACCACGGCGGGCTTGCCCCAACCGCGGGCCACCACGGCGGCGTGGCTGACCAGTCCGCCCCGGGCCGTGAGGATGCCTTCGGCGGCCAACATCCCGTGGACGTCCTCGGGGGAGGTCTCGTTGCGGACCAGCACGACCTTCTCGCCCCGCTCCGCCGCGGCCTGGGCGTCGTCGGCGGTCAGGTAGACCCGCCCCACCGCCGCTCCGGGCGAAGCGCCCAGACCGCTGGTGAGCACGGTGTGGCCGATGCTGTCGAACTGGGGATGGAGGACCTGGTCGAGGTGGTCACCGGTGACCCGCTCCAGCGCCTCCTCCTTGCTCAGGTGGATGACCCGCTCCCCCACCATGTCCACGGCCATCTTGAGCGCCGCCCGCCCGGTGCGCTTGCCCACCCGGGTCTGGAGCATCCACAGCTTGCCCTGCTCGATGGTGAACTCGGTGTCGCACATGTCCCGGTAGTGGGCCTCGAGCCGGTCGAAGATGGCCAGGAGCTCGCGGTGGATCTTCGGGAACCGGTCCCGCAGGGCCGAGAGGGGCTCGGTGTTCCGGATGCCGGCCACCACGTCCTCGCCCTGGGCGTTGATCAGGAAGTCGCCGTACTCGCCGGTGGCCCCGGTGGCCGGGTCGCGGGTGAAGCCCACCCCGGTGCCCGAGGTGTCGTCACGGTTGCCGAACACCATGGCCTGCACGTTGACCGCCGTGCCCAGGTCGTGGGCGATCCGCTCCCGCACCCGGTAGGCGATGGCCCGAGGGCCGTTCCACGAGGCGAAGACGGCCTCGATGGCCCCCCGCAGCTGGAGGTCGGGGTCCTGGGGGAACGGGGAGCCGGTGTGCCGCTCCACGATCTGCTGGTAGGCGTCGACCAGGTACCGGAGCAGCTCGATGGGCACCCCGGCGTCCGAGGTGGTTCCGGCCAGCTCCTTGGCTGCGTCGAGCAGGTCGTCGAACTCGTCGGCGGGGATACCCAGCACGATCCGGCCGTACATGGCCACGAACCGCCGGTAGGAGTCGTAGGCGAAGCGCTCGTCGTCGGTCTGCTTGGCCAGGCCCTCGACCGACTCGTCGTTGAGCCCCAGGTTGAGGACGGTGTCCATCATCCCCGGCATGGAGAACTTGGCCCCGGAGCGCACCGACACCAGCAGGGGGTCGACCGGGTCCCCGATGCGCTTGCCCATCTTCTTCTCCAGCCGCAGCCGGGCCTTGGCCACTTCGGCGGTCAGCCCGTCGGGCCACCCGGCCTCCATGTAGTCACGGCAGGCGGTGGTCCCGATGGTGAACCCCGGGGGGACCGGGAGCTCGAGTACCGACGTCATCTCGGCCAGGTTGGCGCCCTTGCCTCCGAGGAGGTCCTTCATGTCCATAGGGGGCTTCTTGTGGGCATGGTCGAAGTCGAAGACGTACGGCATCGGGGAAGGGTCTCCTGGTGGGTCGACGTGGGCGTGCAGGCAACGTCCGCCACCGGTGAGGCCGGCGGTGGCGCGCCGACCAGCCTACCTGGCGCCCGTCCGGCCCCCCGACGATGCCCGGGGGTCACCGACCGGTGGCGGCCCGGTGGTCACGGGCGCCGGCAGCTTCAGGCCTGATCGACCCGCCGCTGCAACTCCGCCACCAGTCCGTCGATGGGGACCCGCTCCTGAGCCGTGCTGTCGCGGTCCCGCACCGTGACCGCTTGGTCCTCCAGCGAGTCGAAGTCCACCGTCACGCACCACGGCGTGCCCACCTCGTCCTGGCGGCGGTACCGCTTGCCGATGGACTGGGTCACGTCGTAGTCGCACATGAAGTGGGGCTGGAGCGAGGCCAGCACCTGGCGGGCCAACGGCTCGAGGGTCTCCTTCTTCGACAGTGGGAGCACGCCGACCTGATAGGGAGCCAACCGGGGGTGCAGCCGGAGCACGGTGCGCGGCCTCGCCGCCCACCTCGTCCTCGTGGTACGAGGACAACAAGAAGGCCATCATGGTCCGGGTGGCCCCGGCGGCCGGCTCGATCACGTAGGGCACGTACCGCTCGTTGGACACCTGGTCGAAGTACTCCAGCCGCTCCCCGGACGCCGCGGCATGGGCCTTCAGGTCGAAGTCGGTGCGGTTGGCGATCCCCTCCAGCTCGTCCCAACCCCACGGGAAGAGGAACTCCACGTCGGCCGTTCCGGCCGAGTAGTGGGAGAGCTCGTCAGGGTCGTGGTGGCGCAGGCGCAGCTCGCTCGGGGGGATGCCCAGGCCCAGGTACCAGCGGAACCGCTCGTCCAACCAGTAGTCGAACCACTGGCCGGCCTCGGCCGGCGGCACGAAGTACTCCATCTCCATCTGTTCGAACTCGCGGGTGCGGAAGACGAAGTTCTGGGGGGTGATCTCGTTGCGGAACGACTTCCCGACCTGGGCGATGCCGAAGGGCGGCTTCTTGCGGGTGGTCTGGACCACGTTGGCGAAGTTGATGAACATCCCCTGGGCCGTCTCCGGGCGCAGGTAGGTCACCGCCCCTTCGTCCTCCAGTGGACCGGCGTGGGTCTTGAACATCAGGTTGAAGGCCCGGGCCGGAGTGAACTCGGTCGACTGGCAGTTGGGGCAGACCCCGTCGATCTTGTCCTGGCGCCACCGCTGGTGGCAGGAGAGGCAGTCGACCAGGGGGTCGGTGAAGTTGGAGAGGTGGCCCGAGGCCTCCCACACCGCCGGCGGCGAGAGGATGGCGGCGTCCAGGCCCACCACGTCGTCGCGCCGCTGCACCATCGCCTCCCACCACAGGTTCTTGACGTTGCGCAACATGTTGACCCCGAGCGGGCCGTAGTCGTAGGTGGAGCGGAACCCGCCGTAGATCTCGGCCGACTGGAAGATGAAGCCGCGCCGCTTGCACAGCCCGACCACCTTCTCCATGAGGTCGTTGGGGCGGTCCGGCGGGTCCTCGTGCACCGACGGCGTGCCGGGCGCGTCGGTAGAGGCTTCTGGCTCAGGCATAGGGAGGAATGGTACCGGCTGCCCGCGGCTCTCCGACCCGGGCCGGTCCGCTCTGCCCACCGTCGACCCGTAGCCGGGTGGTCACGGCGTTGGCCAGCAGCCGGCCCCGGACGGTCAGCACGGCCCGACCCTCGTGTCGCTCGACCAGACCGTCGAGGTCGGGGTCGTCGGGTAGGTCCTCGGAGGGGACCCCCGCCGGGGTGCGCAGTCCCAGGGCCAACGCTTCGAACCGCCGTTGTTCCGCGGTGAGCACCTCCTCGCCGGCGGTAGCGGTCCGGCCCCGGCCCACCTCGGCCACGTAGCGGTCCGGGGTCCGGACGTTCCACCACCGGCGACCCGAGCGGTGCGAGTGGGCGGCCGATCCGATGCCCCGGTAGTCGCCCTGCTCCCAGTAGAGGTTGTTGTGGCGGCAGTGGTGGCCGGGCCGGGCCCAGTTGGAGATCTCCTCCCACCGGTAGCCCGCCGCGGTCAGGAGGGCATCGGCCCGCTCGTACCGGCCGGCCTGGACGTCCTCGTCGGGGTGACGGGCGGGGTCGGTGGCCAGGGGGGTGCCCGGCTCCACGGTCAACGAGTACGCGCTCAGGTGGGGCGGCGGGTGGGCCAGCCCCATCACGTCACCCAGGCTCTGCTCCCAGTCGACGTGGCGCTCGCCGGCCCCTCCGATCATGAGGTCCATGCTCCAGCTGGCCAGCCCGGCCCCGGCCGCGGCCGCGGCCGCTTCGAGTACCTGCTCACTACCGTGACGCCGGCCCAGGCCGGCCAGGACGTGACCCACCGTCGACTGGACCCCGAGCGACACCCGGGTCACCCCACCGGACACGTAGGTGGCCAACCGCTCGGGGGTGACGTCCTCGGGATTGCACTCCACGGTGACCTCGGCACCGGCCGCCCGGGGCACGGCGGCGAGGACCTCGACCAACAGATCGGCCGGGAGCCGGGAGGGGGTACCCCCACCGAAGTACACCGAGGTGGCCGGAGGCATCCCCTCGTCGGCCCCGGCCCGTCCCAGCTCGGTCACGCAGGCCGAGGCGTACTCCTCCATGAGGTGATCGCGGTCGGTGTAGGTGGCGAAGGCGCAGTAGTCGCAGCGGAACCGGCAGAAGGGAACGTGGACGTAGACCCCGAAGCTCACGACACCGGTCCGGTGCGCACGGAGCGGAGGCGCCGGTCCAGGTGGGCCTCCATGGCTTCGGTGGCCAGGGCGGTGACCTCGTCGGTGATCGGGGAGCGGGGCTCGGCCAGCACCCCGGCCAGACCCCCGCCCAGGGTGCGGCGCAGCAGGTCCAGCCCGCCGGGGGACAGGGCCCGGCCCCGCCGACAGTTGCGGCAGAGCACGCCGCCCTCCACCAGGTCGAAGGCCACCAGGGCCTCGGTGTCCTCCTCGCCACAGGACACGCAGACCTCGAGGACCGGCTCCGATCCCTCCAGCGCCAGCACCTTGAGGAAGAAGGCCGGGGCCACCATGGGAGAGTTGTGGCCGGCCAGGGCCCCCATGGCCCCCACCAGCATCTCGTAGAGGCGGGGGTTGCCGTGGCGCTCCTGGCCGATCTGGTCCACCACCTCCAGCATGGACATGGCCGCGCTCATCCGGTCCAGGTCCTCCCGCACCGGCCGGAAGGTGTCGATGACCTCGACCTGGTTGATGGTGTCCAGGTCACCGCGGCCCTGCCAGCCCAGCAGGGCCACGTGGCTCAGGGGCTCGAGGCGCGAGCCGAACTTGGACGTCGTGCGCCGGACCCCTTTGGCCACGGCCCGGACCTTGCCGTGCTGCTCGGTCATCAAGGTGACGATGCGATCCGCCTCGCCGAGCCGGATGGTGCGCAACACCACACCCCGGTCGCGAAAGAGGGTCATGGGGCTTCGCCGGGCTCCTCGGCGCTCGGGGCCGGCGGGGGCAGGGTCCCGTCCGCCGGCCGGCCGGCGGAGCCGTTGGACGACAGCTGCCGGGACGGCGCCCCATTGGACGGCGCAGCGTCGGACGACACCGGCGCCCTCCGGGGGACCGGCTGCGGCGTGGACCGGGTACGGCCACCGCCCAACAGGCTGTTGGCGCCGATCAGGGCCACCAGGATCGGCGGGAGGATCACCAGCGGTGCCACCGGGGTGAACCCGGCCACATCCATCAGGACGATGAAGCCGTAGAGCAGCACCCCGAGCACGATGCCGGTGACGATCCACACCCCACCGGCATCATCGAAGCGGCGGCCCCGGCCCATCAGGTCACCCCACCGAACCGGCGCTGGCGCTGCTGGAAGTCGCGTACCGCCTCGAACAGGTGGGTGCGGCGGAAATCGGGCCACAGCACATCATCGAACACCAGCTCGCTGTAAGCCAGTTGCCACAGGAGGAAGTTGGAGATGCGGCGCTCGCCCGAGGTCCGGATGACCAGGTCGGGATCGGGCTGGTCGGGGAAGTACAGCCGGGACCGGATGGCCTTCTCGTCGACCTTGGCCGCCGCCACCCCATCGTCCACCAGCTGCTTGACGGCGTCGACGATCTCGGCCCGTCCGCCGTAGTTGAAGGCCATGGTCAGGGTGCAACGCCGGTTCTTGGCCGTCAGGGCGATCGACTCGTCCATCCGCCGGAGGACCCGCTTGGGCACCCGCCAGTCGCGCCGGCCGGCGAAACGGATCCGGACCCCCTTCTCGTGCAGCTCGTCCCGTCGGCGCACCAGCAGGCTCTCGTTGAACCCCATCAGGTAGCGGACCTCGTCGGCCGGCCGGCGCCAGTTCTCGGTGGAGAAGGCGTACATGGTGATCCAGGGGATGCCGAGCTCCAGCGCACCCTCCACCGCATCGAGCAGGGCCGCCTCGCCGGCGGCATGGCCCTCGGTGCGGGGCAGGCCCCGCCGGGCCGCCCACCGGCCGTTGCCGTCCATGACACAGGCCACGTGGGCCGGGATCGGGCCACCGATCAGTTCCGCCGCCACCAGGGTGGGCCTGGGGCTGTCTGCGCCGTCTCCGAGTCCTCCCCGTTCCTGTTCCACGGCGCGAACCTACAGTCTCGCCGCCACGACCAGGGTCCGCCGGGCCTGTCACCACCCCGGCGACCGGCCCGGGCGGGGTGGTGGGTGCGGACCGCGGCCCACGCTCCGGGACGGACCGGGGTGTCTTGAGTGGCGGAGCTGGCGGAACTAGACCCTCCCCATGTCCCCGCTGGATGCCCTGGCCATATTCGCTGCCGGATTGGCGGCCGGGACCATCAACGTCATCGTGGGCTCGGGATCGCTGATCACCTTCCCCACCCTGTTGGCCCTGGGCTATCCGCCGGTGCTGGCCAACGTGTCCAACAACGTGGGCCTGGTCCCCGGCAACATCAGCGCCACCCTGGCCTACCGGCGCGAGCTGGTCGGGCAACGGGGCCGGCTGGTGGTGCTGGGCTCGGCCTCGCTGCTGGGCGGGCTGCTCGGGGCCATCCTGCTGCTCGGGCTCCCCCACTCGGTGTTCAAAGAAGCGGTGCCCGGCCTCATCGCCCTGGCCTCGGTCCTGATGGTCCTGCAACCCCGGATCACGGCCAGCATCGAGCGCCGGGGCAACCGGCGGGTCAACGGCGGACCGGTGCTGGCGGTGGGGGTCTTCCTCACCGGGGTGTACGGCGGGTACTTCGGAGCGGCCCAGGGGGTCATCCTGATCGCCCTGCTGGCCATCTTCATCGACGACGAGCTGCAGCGGCTCAACGGCACCAAGAACGCCCTGGCCCTGACGGTCAACGCCGTGGCCGGGGTGTTCTTCATCGCCACCACCCACATCTCGTGGTCGGTGGCCGGGCTCATCGCCGTGGGGTCGTTCATCGGCGGCCAGGTCGGTGGCAAGTTCGGGCGCCGGCTGCCGGCCCCGGCGCTCCGGGGGGCCATCGTGGTCGTCGGACTGGCCGTGGCCGTCGCTCTGGCCGTCGTGTGGCACTGAACGGTGTGGCCGGTCGACCTGCGGCGCGGAGACGCACCCCTCGTGGACCGGCCGTTCCACCCCAACCGGGAGCCGGACCAGGCCGCCGGTAGTGTCGTCCGATGACCGACGACGTGGTGGCGGCGCTGGACCGGGTGGCCGCGGCGCTCCCGGGTGGGGGCGAGTCACGCCCCGGCCAGCACCAGATGGCCACCGCCGTCGCCCGGTCCATGGCCGGGGGTCGTCATCTGGTGGTGCAGGCCGGAACCGGCACCGGTAAATCGCTGGCCTACCTCATCCCCGCCGCCCTCTCCGGCCAACGGGTGGTGGTGGCCACCGCCACCAAGGCCCTGCAGGACCAGCTGGCCACCCACGACCTGCCCCTGGTGGCGGCGGCCCTCGAGGGCCACTTCACCTTCGCCGTGCTCAAGGGACGGAGCAACTACCTGTGCCGGCAGCGGATCTCCGAGATGGGCGGGCGCGGCGAGCAGCTCTCCCTGGCGCCGGCCGGTGCCGACCCGCCCGATGCCGACGACACCCTGACCCCCGAGTCCGACGCCGGCACGGAGCCGGGGGCGGTGGCGGTGGCGGGACCCCGGTGGACCCGGTGGAGGCGGGCCGGCTGGGGGAACAGGTCGGTCCGCCTGGTCCGCTGGGCCGAGAGCACCACCACCGGCGACCGGGCCGAGTTGGACTTCGAGCCCCACTTCCGGGCCTGGGCCGCGGTCTCCACCACCGCCCGCGAGTGCCCGGGGGCCTTCCGCTGTCCCTCCGGCCACGACTGCTTCGCCGAGGACGCCCGGGCCCGGGCGGCCCAGGCCGACGTGGTGGTGGTCAACACCCATCTCTACGGCGCCCATCTGGCCAGCGGTGGGGTGGTCCTGCCACCCCACGAGCTGGTGGTGTTCGACGAGGCCCACGAGGTCGAAGAGGTCATGACCAACAGCCTCGGGCGTGGAGATCGGCCCCGGTCGGTTCCGGGCCCTGGCCGCCACCGCCCGGGCCCTGCTCGACAGCGAGCTGGCCGGAGCGGCCGACGCCGCTGACGCCGTCACCGAGGTCGGGGACATGTTGCAGCGGGTGCTCCGCCCCCTGGCCGGCCGGCGTGTACCCCCGAACCTGCTGGTGGGCGAGGGACCGGAGCGTCGTGATCCGGGTTCGGGTGGTCCGGACGGCGCCCCGGACGAACCTCCCCCGGCACGGGCCGAGCCCCTCGGACTGGAGCTGGGACTGGAGCCGGTCGAGCCGGTGGCACCGGGCCCGGGCCCCCCGGCCCCGTCCGGGCCCGGCGCTGGTCGGGGAGGCCGGGCTCCCCCAGGTCCTGACCTTGGCCCACGGCCGGGTGGGCCGGCTGGTCGACCTGCTGCGCCAGTCGGCCCGAGAGGCGGAGGACGAGTCGGCCACCACCGCCAGCCGCCGGGACCGGGTCCAGTTGGCCGCCGGGCATCTCTCCGACGACCTGGGCCGGCTGTCATCGGTCTCCGAGGACGAGGTGGCCTGGGTCGACGGCGGCGACCGGTCGCTGAGCCTGCGGGTCTCCCCCATCGACGTGGGGCCGCTCCTGTCCGATCGCCTGTGGGACACGGTCACCGGTGTGCTCACCTCGGCCACCGTGCCCCTGGGCTTGACCGGGCGGCTGGGCCTACCGGCGGGCTCGACCGACGAGCTCGACGTGGGCAGCCCCTTCGACTACCCGGAGCACGCCATGTTGTACGTGGCCAAGTCCCTGCCCGACCCCCGGCGACCGGGGGCCGAACAGGCCCTCCACGACGAGATGGAAGCACTGATCACCGCAGCCGGTGGCCGCACCCTGGCCCTGTTCACCAGTTGGCGGGCCATGCGCGCCGCCGTGGAGGCCCTGGGCCCACGCCTGCCCTTCCCGGTGCTCTCGCAGTCCGACCTGCCCAAGCCGGCCCTCATCGAGGCGTTCACCGCCGACGAGGCCACCTGCCTCTTCGCCACCCTGGGCTTCTGGCAGGGCGTCGACGTCCCCGGTCGCACCCTGAGCCTGGTGACCATCGACCGGATCCCCTTCCCCCGACCGGACGACCCGGTGCTGCAGGCCCGCCGGGACCGGGCCGGTGCCGGGGCCTTCACCACGGTCGACCTGCCCCGGGCCGGGACCCTGCTGGCCCAGGGCGCCGGCCGGCTCATCCGCTCGGCCAACGACCGCGGGGTGGTGGCGGTGCTCGACAGTCGCCTGGCCACGGCCCGTTACCGGGGCGCGCTGCTGGCCCGGGTGCCGCCCATGAAGCGGTCGGTGGACCGCTCCGAGGTCCAGGCCTTCCTCCGGCGGATCACCGCCGCTGGGTGAGTCACTCCGGACGTGAGTCACCGCCGGGTCGGCGGCCGGATCAGAAGCCCAACCGGTCGAGGGCGTCCTGGCGTTGCTGCCACCGCTTCTCCACCCGCACGAAGAGCTCCAGGTAGGCCCCGGGCGGCATCTGGGCCCGCACCGCCGTGCCCACCTCTTTGAGGGTCGAGCCGCCCTTGCCGATGACGATGCCCTTCTGCGAGTCCCGCTCCACCAGGATCTCGCAGCGGACCCGCGGCCACTCCCACTCGGTGACCCGGCAGGCGATGCTGTGCGGCAGTTCGTCCTGCACCCGGTGGAGCAGCTCCTCCCGGACCAGATCGGCCACCCAGAAGGCTTCGGCCACGTCGGTGACCATCCCCTCGGGGTAGTAGCGGGGACCTTCGGGCATCCGGGCCACCACCGCCTGGACCAGGCCGGGCACCCCCTCCCCGGTGGTGGCCGAGACCGGGAAGTACTCGACGGGGGTCGGCGTCCCCCCGGCCTCCTCATCGATGCTGGCAATGACCGCCGACACCGAGTTGAGATGGGTCAGCACCCCGTCCCCCCCGACCCGGTCGATCTTGTTGACCACCACCAAGAGGGTGGGACGGCCCTGCTCCTCGTCGTCGCCGGCGCCGAGCTCGGCGGCCAACGACGCGGCCCGGGCCATCGAGCGCACCCGGTGGGCCGACTGGGTGAGGACCATCCGGTCACCCGGCCCCACGGCCCCACTGGCCTCCACCATGGCCAGCACCACATCCACGTCGTCCAAGGAGGAGGTGGCCGACTCGTTCATCCGCTCGCCCAGGGCGGTACGGGGCTTGTGCAGCCCCGGAGTGTCCACGAACACCACCTGGGCGTCGGGCCGGTTGAGCACGCCGCGCACCTGGGACCGGGTGGTGTTGGGACGGGGTGAGGTGATGGTGACCTTGGTGCCCACCATGGTGTTGACCAGCGTGGACTTGCCCACGTTGGGACGCCCCACCACGGCGGCGAACCCGGACCGGAAGACGCCCCCCGGCCCACTCACCGACTCACTCACCGACCCACTCACCCGTCGACTTCGGCCACCGGGACGGCGGTGGGAACGATCCGGACCCGCTCGATGCGCCGGCCGTTGACCCGGTCCACCACCAAGCGCAGCCCGTCCACCGAGACGGACTCGCCGGCCACCGGCACGTGGCCCAGCAGGTCGAAGACCAGTCCCCCGATGGTGTCCCAGGCCCCGCTGGGGAGCTCGGTGTCGATGAACTCGCTGACCTCGTCGACCGGCAGCCGGGCGTTGACCCGCACCTCCCCGGACCCCAGCCGCTCGTAGGGCTCCTCTTCCACGTCGAACTCGTCGACGATCTCCCCCACCAACTCCTCGATGAGGTCCTCCAGGGTGACCAGCCCGGCGATACCGCCGTACTCGTTGACCACCACGGCCTGGTGGAACGTCTGGGCCTGCATCTCCCGCATCAGGTCGGAGACCCGCTTGGTCTCGGGGACGAAGTGGGCCTCACGGAGGTGGGGCCGCACCGGGTCGCCACCGTGACCGGACTGGACGGTGCGGATCATGTCCTTGGTGTAGGCGATCCCCACCACGTCATCGACCTGCGACTCGACGGCCGGCATCCGGCTGAAGCCGACTTCGAGGGCCCGCTCCAGGGCCGCCTCCACCGTCTCGTCGGCTCCGATGGTCACCATGTCGGGACGGGGCACCATGACCTCGCGCACCACGGTGTCGCCGAACTCGATGACGGAGCGGATGAAGGCCCGCTCCTCGGTCTCGATCACATCCCCCTCGACAGCCACGTCGGCCATGGCCAAGAGCTCGGACTCGGTGACATCCGATCCCAGGTACTGGCCCTGCTCCCCGATGAGCAGGTTGGCCAGGCCGATGAGGGCGGCCGAGACCATGCGGACCGGCCAGAAGCGCACCACGGCCGAGACCAAGGGGGCGCTGAACAGGGCGGCCCGCTCCGGGTGGTGGACGGCCCAGTTCTTCGGCACCGCCTCCCCCAGCACGAAGATGACCACGATCTCGAAGACGGTGGCCGCCACCACTCCCCAGGCGCCGAACCAGCTGTGGGCCAGGATGCCGACCAGGGTGGCCACCACCAGCTGACAGATCAGGACCATCAACAGCACCGGATTGAGGAACCCCTGGGGGTTCTCGGTCAGCCGGGCCAGGACCTTGGCTCCACGGCGCTTCTCCTCCACCAGGGCCATGGCCTTGGCCCGGCTCATCCGGACCAGGCTGGTCTCGGCCAGGGCCAGAACGGCCGAGGCCGCCAGCAGCACCAGCACCACGACGATCAGCACCCCGTCGCTCACCGTGAAGGTGGCGGTGGCGGTCAGCACTCCGAGGTGGGTGGTCACGAGACCACGCGGTAGTACCGGGCCAACAGCTCCTGCTCGCGCCGTTCCATCCTTTCGGCCTCCTCGTCCACCTCATGGTCCATACCCAACAGGTGGAGGATCCCGTGCACCACCAACAGGGCGATCTCGTCGTCGAAGGTGACCCCGTGCTCGACGGCGTTGACGGCGGCCACCGAGGGGCAGATCACCACGTCCCCGAGCAGGACCAGGCGTCCGGTGTCGGCTTCGATGGAACCGGGTCCGGTGCCCCCTTCGTCGGGCGACCGCCCGCTGCGCCCGGCGTCGTCCTCGATGGGGAAGGAGAGGACATCGGTGGGACCCGGCTTCTCGAGGAACCGCTCGTTCAACGAGGCGATGGTGGCCTCGTCCACGAACAGCAGCGAGACCTCGGTCTCGTCCACGATCCCCTCGGCCGACAGCACCGAGCGGGCCAGCTCCGACCAGCGGTCCACGGCCACCGGATGGTCGGACTGCTCATCGGCGGCGTAGATGTCGAGGCTCATGCCGGGCTGCCCGGTAGCCCGTCGGTCCCGTCGCCCCGGTCCTCGGGGCTCACGGGGTCGGGACGGGCGGGCTTGTAGCTCCCGTGCTCGTAGGCGGCCACGATGTCCGCCACGATCCGGTGGCGCACGACGTCGCGCTGGGTGAGGTGGACGAAGGCCAGGTCCGGTACCCCCGACAGCACCGGCTCCAGTCCGACCAGACCCGAGCGCCCTCCGGCCACGTCGATCTGGGTGATGTCGCCGGTGACCACGGCCTTGGACCCGAAGCCGATGCGGGTCAGGAACATCTTCATCTGCTCCGGGCTGGTGTTCTGGGCCTCGTCCAGGATGATGAAGCTGTTGTTCAGGGTCCGCCCCCGCATGAAGGCCAGCGGGGCCACCTCGACGGCACCCCGGTCGATCAACCGCTGGGCCCCCTCGGGCTCCAACAGGTCGTGGAGGGCGTCGTAGAGAGGCCGGAGGTAGGGGTCGACCTTGGCCATCAGGTCGCCGGGCAGGAACCCCAGGCGCTCGCCGGCCTCGACGGCCGGCCGGGTCAGGATGATCCGGTTGACCTGTCGGGCCTGGAGGGCCTGCACGGCCAAAGCCACCGCCAGGTACGACTTGCCGGTGCCGGCCGGTCCGATGCCGAAGGTCACGATGTTGGAGGCGATGGCGTCGGCATAGGCCTTCTGGCCACCGGTCTTGGGCCGCACGGCCCGGCCCCGGGAGGAGCGCAACAGCTCCGAGGTCAGGACCTCCGACGGGCGTACGTCGCCGTCCATCATGTCGATGGTCCGGTTGACCTGGACGGCGTCGAGACCCTGGCCCGACTCGAGGAGGATGATCAGCTCTTCGAAGAGGGCCCCCACCCGCTCGGCGCCGTCCCCCTCGATGGAGATCTCGTTGCCCCGCACGGAGATCCGCACATCGTCGAACGCTCCCTCGACCAACCTCAACAACTCGTCGCGCTGGCCAAGTAGGCCGGCCATGAGATGGTTGCCGGGAACGAGGATCTTGACCTGGGTGCCTGCCACGTGCGCTCTGGACCCGACCCTACCAGCGGGCCGCGGCCGACGAGCCCAACATCTGTCGCGCCCGGCTGCCGCCTCATGCCGCCGACAGGTTGGGGCTCAGCCCGGAGGCCACTCGAAGGCTCGTCCACCCAACACGTGCAGGTGGAGGTGGTCCACCGAGTTGAGGGCGTCCGGCCCCACGTTGAACACCAGTCGGTAGCCCCGGTCGGGCCCGGCGAAGCCCTCGGCCTCAGCCACGGCCCGGGCCGCGGTGAGCAGGGCGGTGACCTCGGCGGCGTCGGACTCGACCACGGTGCCGGCGTTGACGATGTGGCGCTTGGGGACCACCAGGACGTGGACCGGGGCCTGGGGGTTGATGTCCCGGAAGGCCACGGTGAGGTCGTCGGTGCGCACGATGTCGGCCGGTACCTGGCCGGCCACGATGGAACAGAACAGGCAGTCGGCCACGTTGCGCTCAGCCTGCTCCGTTGGCCGTGGTGGCCGAGGCGTGGGTCCGCCCGTTGCCCTTCACCTCGGGGTACAGGTGCTCGAGGCTGCCCGGGGTGATCCGGCTGGCCTCGATGAACCGGTCGAGATCGGTCTCCTTGATGCGGATGACCCGGCCGAACCGGTAGGCCACCAGATCGCCTTCGTCGATGAACCGGTAGAGGCTCCGGAGGGTGATGCTGAGGCGTACCGAGGCCTCTTTGGTGCTCAGCCAGGTGATCGGTTCGGACTTGGCCACGTTGCCGGCCATCAGGCCCTACCGATCATCAGACGTTGACGAGGAGCCCGAGCTCATCCAGGCGCGACCCCATGCTGTCGGGGGTAACTCCGAACAGACAGGCGATGGCCCGCACGTCCTCGGCCCGGATGGTGATCATCCGACCGTTGAAGTCCTGTCGGTGCACTTGGATCATGCTGAGGAACCGGCGCAGCAGGTCCCGCTCCGGCCCGCTCACGGTGTGGAGCTTGGTCAGGTCGATGGCCACCTTGTCGGCACCCGACCCGGCCTGGATGGCCCGGCGGGCGCTGAGGGGCGCCACCTCCTCGGTGGACGACCCCGAGGCTCCCCACCGGGTGGCCACCACGTCGTCGGGCGGGAGGAGCTGGTCCACCGGCACGTCGTACAGCTTGGCCAGGCGCTGGAGGCGGGGAACCGAGATGGCCCGCTCGCCCCGCTCGTAGGCGCCGAGCACCGAGGCCTTGAACTCCTGTTCCGACATGGCCTCGACCGCCTGGAGGGAGAGCCGCATCTGCTTCCGCATGGTCCGGAGCCGGGCCCCGACCGCCTGGGCATAGGCGATGCGGGCCGCCTCTTCCTGCTCGTCCTCGTCATCGAGTTGATTGATGCTCTTGTCAATAACCGTCATGCGCACCTCCGGTGAACGTACCGGTCGCCCCTGAGCTCCGGTCCTTTAACTGTGACGCAGGCACGTGTCCGACAACGAGCGGTCCGATGCGTGCGTACGGTGGCACGATCGCCTCAACAGCAGCCCCTGCCTCTCTATGTAGTAGTTTTGCTCACGGAGCGTGGTTGCGCAAGGGTGCCGATCAGACCGTTCCGAATTCCGCACAGGATGGTGCCCGCCACCACCGCGGCGGTCTCGGCCCGGAGCACCGTGGGACCCAGTCCCACCGTCCCTCCCGACGCCTCCAACTCCTCGTCGGTCCAGCCCCCCTCGGGGCCCACCGCCACCACCGGATGGTCCAGCGAGGGTGCTCCCCCGCCCGGGTGGGCCAGGACCGGGGCCGGCTGAGAGTGGGCTGTCAGGGCCGCCAAGGTGGTCGGATGGTCCACCCGGGCCAGCCACGGCCGCCGGCACTGGGCCGCGGCCTCCCGGCGCCACCCGGCCGAGGCGGGCGGCGGCCCGCTCGGCCCGGTCCTGGTCCCACCGCACCACCGAGCGCCGGGAGGTCACCGGCACGATGCGGTCCACGCCCAGCTCGGTGAGCTTCTGGACCACCCACTCCGGTCGGTCCCCCTTGGCCGGGACGAAGGCCACGGTGACCGCGGGCACGGCCCGGGTGGCGGTGACCAGCTCGCCGTCGGGCACCAGTACGGCCTCGAGCTCTCCGGGGGCCCGTCCCCCGGCCGGACCGGCCACCCGGCACGGCACCCACGAGCCGGCGCCGTCGCCGGCCACCACCGACTCCCCGGGCCGCAGCCGGAGCACGTCGAGCAGATGGCGGGCGTCCTCCCTGGTGAGGACGGGATGGGACGGATCGTCCACGAACACCATGGCCCGGGCCGCCACCAGCACGGGGTCGGGGCCCTGGCCACCGGGGCCCGCCGCTCCCCCGGCCACGGTCAGCTCAGGGCCGAGCGCAGCTTCGAGAAGATCCCCTCGGCCTGCGGCGCCGAACCCAGCTCCTCGCCCCGGGCCTCGGCCAGCGCCACCAGGAGCTCCTTCTGCCGATCGTCGAGCTCGGTGGGGGTGTCCACCTGCACGTGGACCAGGAGGTCCCCCCGACCCCGGCCCCGCAGCTTGGGGACACCCAATCCCTTGAGGGGGATGACGGTGCCGGAGTGGGTGCCGGCGGCGATGGGCAGCTCGCGTTGGTCGTCCATGGTCTCGAAGCCGATGCTCCCCCCCAGCGCCGCCAGGGTCACCGGCACGTGCAGCGAGGCGTGCAGGTCCACACCGGAGCGCTCGAAGACCGGGTCGGCCAGGACCGACAGGTGGACGAACAGGGCCCCGTTGGCCCCACCCCGGAAGCCGGCCGGACCGTGACCGGCCAGGCGCAGGGTCGAGCCCTCGTCCACGCCGGCCGGGATGTCGACGGTCAGGGTCCGGTGCTCGTTCCGGCGTCCTTCGCCGCGGCAGTCGGTGCAGGGGTTCTCGATGAACTGCCCGGTGCCCTGGCAGCGGGGGCACGGCACCGCCGTGATCACCTGCCCCAGGATGGACTGGCGCAACCGCCGCAGCTCCCCGGCGCCCTCGCACTCGGGGCAGCGGACCGGCGAGGTGCCGATCCGCGCTCCGGATCCCTCGCAGGTGTCGCAGTGGACGGGCGTGTCCACCTCCACCTGGCGGGCCACTCCGAACACCGCCTCGCGGAAGGACAGCCGCAGCACGATCTCGGCGTCGGGGCCGGGCATGGGGCCGCTCCGCCGGCCGCCGCCGGTCCCGCCCATGCCGTTGAAGAAGGCATCGAACAGATCGCCCAGGCCCCCACCGAAGGGATCGCCGGCGGCCCCTCCCCCGGCGGCGGAGCCGAACACGCCCTGGGCCCCGTACCTGTCGTAGCGGGCTCGGCGCTCGGGGTCCTTCAGGACCTCGTAGGCCAGGCTGATCTCCTTGAAGTGCTCGGCGCTGCCGTCGTCGTCGTGATTGGCGTCAGGATGGAACTCACGGGCCTTGGCCCGGTAGGCCCGCTTCAGCTCCTCATCGCTGCAGTCGCGACGGACCCCGAGCAGCTCGTACAGGTCCTTGTCGGTCACCGTGACCCCACTCGGCTCATCGCTGCGCCTCGCTGAGCCGCTCACCGAGCCGGTCACCAACCATCCGGGCCGCCGCCAGGGCCAGGGGGTAGTTCATCCGGGTGGGGCCGAGCAGTCCGATGGTGCCGCCTTCCATCCCGTCCACCGACACCGGCATCACCACGATGGCGCACGAGGCCAGCGGCTCCATGCCGTGCTCGGTGCCGATGGCCACCGACAGCCCGGTGTCGAGAATGTCGCGGAGCAGGGTGACCACCACCAGTTGCTGTTCGAGGATGCTCAGGACCGATCGCACCGTCTCGACGGCATCGAAGGCCGCCACCATCCGGGACGAGCCCCCGACGAAGAGCTGGTCCCCGCGCTCGGCACTGCCCAGGGCCCGGAGGGCCCCCAGCGCCGAGGTCACCACGGCGTCGATGGCAGGACTGCCGCTGGGGGCGGCCACCGGGCCCACCTGGGTCAGCGGGACGCCGAGGGAGTGGGCGGCCAGCCGGGCGGCGGCATCGGACAAGAGGGCGTCGTCGGCTTCGTCGGCCAACTCCAGCGACTGCTTCTGGACCGCTCCGTCGGCCAGCACCACCACCAACAGGGCCAGGCGCGGTCCCAGCCCGACCAGCTGCACCGACCGGATGGCAGCCGACTCGTGGGACGGGCCCACCACCATGGCCGTGCAGTCGGTCAGGCCGGCCAGCAGACCCGAGGTCCGCTCCAGCATCATCTCGATCTCGCCGTGGGCCCGGTTGAAGAACCGGCGGACCTGCTGGCGGCCGCTGGGGTCGAGCGAGGTGGTGTTGGCCAGATGGTCGACGAAGAAGCGGTAGCCCTTGTCGGTGGGGATCCGGCCGGCACTGGTGTGGGGCTGGGCCAGGAAGCCCTCCCGTTCCAGGGCGGCCATGTCCGAGCGCACCGTGGCCGAGGACACCGACACCCCGGGGGCGTCCACCACGTGCTGGGATCCGACCGGCTGGGCCGACCCGATGTACTCGGTGACCACGGCGTTCAGGATGGCCGCCTTGCGGGCGTCGAGCTCCACCGGTTCGTTGGTGGCCTCGTCGGATCGGCTGTTTTCAGGGGTGGGCATGGTGGGCATGGTGGTGGGCTCAGACTCGGGTGGTGCTGGCACTCCACTCTAGTGAGTGCTGAACCATCACGGACTGCCACCGGGTCGGCGGGTCACGCCGAGGCCACGAACATCCTCCGGGTCATGGCCGGCCCCAGGGCGATGGTGGCCTCCCCGACCACCAGGGTCAGGGTGCCGTCGGGGGCCCGCTCCTGAATGAGGGCGGTGGTGCCCGGGGTCAGGCCGTGTTCGCCGAGGTAGGAGAGGGAAGCCGCCTCGTGCTCGACGCTCTCGGTGATGCGCTCCAGGCGGATCCGGTCGCCGGGCTGGGCTTCGGCCAGCCGGCGCTGCTCCGGGCCCACCGGCTCGACCCCGGGGATGGGGTTGCCGTGCGGGCAGGTGGTCGGGTTGCCCAACAGGACCACCAGGCGGTCCTCCACGTCATCGGAGATCACGTGCTCCCACCGGCCGGCCTCCAGGTGGGCCTTGTCCCAGTCCAGACCGATGATGTCCACCAGCAGCCGTTCGGCCAGTCGGTGCTTGCGCACCACGCCCTGGGCCAGCTCGGCCCCCTTGGCGGTCATGGCGATCTGCCTCGAGCTCCGCACGATGAGGTCGTCGGCCTCGAGGCGGTCGAGCATCTCCGACACCGACGGAGCAGCCTTTCCCAGCCGCTCGGCCAGGCGGGCCTGGATCACCGGAATACCCTCTTCCTCCAGCGCAAAGATGGTCTCGAGGTACTCCTCGACCGGGGGGTGGAAGCGGTCCTGCATGGCGCCGATCCTACGGTACCGGGGTCAGCGGTGGTTCGGCCCGACCGGCGTGGGACCGCCGGACAGTACCGTGGACAAGGTGGAGACCGGCCCCAGGCACCCCGCAGGTGACGATGGCGAGACCGGTCCCGAACACTCCGGCGAGCCGGTGGCCTCCGGGGCGGACGTCGTCGGGGCGGACACGGCCGGCGACCCGAGCCACGAGGGCGGTGGCGGCCCGGACCCTGCTGCTGACAATGAGCAGGGTGCCGACGACGGACAGGGTGCTGCCGGACCCTACGGCGAGGACGTCGTCGACCCCTACGAGGGGTCCGACCCGGGCAAGGACCCGCTCCGCTTCAGCAACTGGATGAAGCGGTCCGCCACCGGGGCGGTCATGACCGGGATTGCCGTGGGGCTCAAAGAGGCGCTCCAGCCCCAGAAGAAAGAGGTGCCGTTCGTGATCGAGGCCCGGGGGGAGCCCGACGATCCGGACAAGCCCATCGACCTCCACTTCGACCCGGACAGTCCGGCCGACACCGTGGCCATCATCCGCAGGCCCCCGGCCACCACCGGGTCGGACGGCACGACTCCCCCGCCCTCGTCCTGAGCCGTCAGGCAGGGTCGGCCACGTCAGAACGGGCGCGGGACCGGTGGCGGTGTCGTTGCGACCGCCACCCCTGGGTGCCCGGCCACTGGGCGCCGAGCGTCCGGGCCACCCCATCGGCCACCAGCACCACCCCGACCCCGTAGGCCAGCCCGGCCAGCGCATCGGTCGGGTAGTGCCAGTGGAGCGTCACCACGGCGATCGACATCCACAGGGCGAACAACACGGCCGCCACGGTGGTGAGTGGGCGCCAACGGGCCGGGGCCGCCAGGACGGCCACCGTGGCCAGGGCCGCCGCACCGACCACCGAGCCCGAGGGGTACGTGTAGACCCCGCCCAAGGTCCGACCAACAGCGGGCTTGGCCACCAGCTCGCTGGTGAGCACAGCCAGCGGCGGCCCGACCAGGCAGGCCAACGCCCGGGCGCGGTCCCGCCGGAAGACCACGGCTGCGGCCACCACCGCGCCGACCACGGTGACCACCGGGTAGCGGAGCCAGGTCACCGCGGTGAACCACCCGCCCTGGGTGTTGGGCACCGGGCGCAACAGCCACCGGTCGACCGGGGTGGCCCCGGGCCGGAACGAGAAGTACACACCGAGGGCCGCCACCACTACCACCAACGCCACGCCGACGGCCGTCTCCACCAGGGCCTGGTGATCACGGGGATCAGGAAGGTGACCGTCGGCCGAGCCGCTGGCATCGCCAACCGGGACACCCCGTGCCGCTGAGACCTCGGCTGCTTCCAGCGGACTCACCTCCGCTCCAATCGTACAGGCCGACCCGCGCCGCAGACCGCGGCGATGGTGGTGGGCCCTGGTCCGGTCCCGGCCCGATAACGTGACCCATCATCTCCGTTCGGCCGATCCCGTGACCCCTCCGACGCCCGGTCTGGGCCGGCGACGGGAGCGAGCGGAAGAGTGCATCCGGCTCGGCAACGCCCTCCACCGCCCTCAGGCCAGGGAGTGCCGGTGACGTCCCGTCTCACCCTGGCCACCATGGCCGTGAGCCAGCCCATGGGCCAGCAGGTCTACGAGCGGGAGCTGGCCCAGCGGGCCCCGGCCGAGCTCGGTCCGGGGTGGGAGGTCACCGAGATGGTGGTGCGCTCGCTGCGGTCACCACTGCCGGGGACGGTGCGACTCCCTTCGGCGCTGCTCATCGGGGCCTCGCCCCCGGTCCGACGGGCCGCCGGTCGGCTGGTCTACCGCCGCGGCGGCCTGGTCCACCGCATGGACCTCCGGCTGCCGCCGGCGCCCCGGCCCGAGGTGCTGACGGTGCACGACGTGGTCCCCCTGCGGTTCCCGGACGAGGGAACCCTGCCCGCCGACGCCGCATCGGCGGCCCAGCGGGCCGTGGCGGTCATCTGCCCGTCCCAGTTCGCCGCGGACGAGGTGGCCTCCCAACTCGGGGTGCTGGCCCCGGTGGCCATCCACAACGGGGTCGACCAACGGTTCTTCGGATCCACTCCCCTGTCGGCGGACGAGCTCGAGGCCCTGGGGATCCGCCCGCCCTTCGTGGTCCACGCCGGTGGTTGCACCGAACGCAAGAACCTGGCCGGCCTGGCCGATGCCTGGCCCCGGGTCCGGTCCAGCCGGCCTGACGCCACGCTGGTGCTCATCGGGCCGCCGGACGATCGACGCGATCGGCTGTTCGCCCCCCTGGCCGGTTCGGTCCGGGTCGGTCGGGTCGACGACCGGACGTTGCGCGGATTGATGGCCGCGGCCGGTGCGGTGGTGTTGCCCTCGACCTACGAGGGCTTCGGCCTGCCGGCGTTGGAGGGCATGGCGGTGGGGGTGCCGGTGGTGGCATCGGCCCGGAGCTCGCTGCCCGAGGTGTGCGGCGACGCCGCCTACCTGGTCGAACCGGACGGTGTCGGTTTGGCCGAGGGGATGATCGCCGCTCTGGACGGGGGGCCCGACACCGAGGCCCTGGTGGCCCGTGGGAGACTGCGGGCGAAGATGTTCACCTGGGAGGCCAGTGCGGCTGCCCATGCCGCGGTGTGGCGTTCGTGGGTGCGTTGACCCCGGAAGGCCGGCGGGCCCGGTAGTGACGTTGTGGCCACTCCGGTCAGAAGGGTCCGTTCGATGAGGTTGGTTACCAACGTCCACAGCACCAAGCCCATGGGCGGCGTGGAGCTGAACGTGTTCCAGGTCAGCCGGGAGCTGGCCCGCCGGGGCCACCAGATCGATCTCCTCTACCGCGAGCCCGGATCGCTGGTGCCCGACTACCGGGAGTTCTGCCGCTCGGTGACCAAGGTGCCCGAGGTCGACTACTGGTTCCCGACGGGCCGACGCGGCCGGCCCCGGCAGCTGGCCCGGGTCATCCCGGCCGCCATGGCCGCGGTCCGGCGACGACCCGAGGTCATCTACGGGAACCGGATCATGTCCACCGGGTGGGCCGTGCCGGCCGGCAAGGTGTCCCGGGCGCCGGTGGTCTGCCACGAGCACGGCCACAGCGACCACCTCTCCCTGCGCCGGATCGAGAGACTCAATCACCACGTGGACCGGTTCGTGCTGGTGTCGCAGTTCGTGGCCAATCTGTGGATCGGCTCCGGCCTCGACCCCGACAAGATCGACGTGGTCTTCAACGGGGTCGACCCGGACGAGTACCCCCTGGGCGGCCTGGACGAACGCTCGGCGGCGCGGCGGGAACTGGGCTGCCCCGAGCAGGCGTTCGTCGTCATCTACTTCGGTCGCCTCGACCGCGAGAAGGGTGTGCACGTGTTGCTCCGAGCCTGGCAACGTCTGGGCTTCCACGCCGACGAGGCCCGGCTCCTGGTGGTGGGGTCGTCGACGGTGCGCCACGATGCCGACGCCTATCAGGCCGAGCTGAAGAAGTTGGCCACGGACAGCGTCCACTTCATCGAGGGTCAGCGCAACGTGGTGACCCCGCTGCACGCCTCCGACGTGGTGGTGGTCCCCTCCGTGTGGCGGGAGCCGTTCGGGCGGACGGTGATCGAGGGCCTGGCCACCGGACGGCCGGTGGTGGCGTCGCGGGTGGGCGGGATACCGGAGATCCTCACCGGGCCGCTGGAACGCTTCTTGTTCGAACGGGACAACCCCGAAGCACTGGCCGAGCAGCTACGCGCCCTACGGGACTGGCGGGAGCGGGAGCCCAACCTGGGCGGTCAGTGCCGGGCTCACATCGTCGAGCAGTTCACCTTGAGCCATACGGTGGACGGGATCGAATCCGCCTTCCGTTCGGCCCGGCAACCGTGATGCGCCGATGGTCAGCGGCGCCGATCCTCACGGGCCAACGTGACGCCGGCCCACACCCCGGTGACGGTGGCTGCCACCACCACGGCGGTGCGGGGGACGGCACTTCCGGCTGAACGCACGGCGCCGCTCACGTCGTGGGAGGCGGCCCGGCTCCGGGCCCTCGAGGTGCGCTCGCCGATGTCGCCCACGGCGTTGCCGGCCGAGGTCGACAGGTAGCGACGGACGATGGGCGCGGTGACACCGAAGTTCCTGATGAGCACGATGAGGTGGTTCTTCTGGGCCCAGTAGGCGTAGCGCAGGTCGAACCGGGCACCCTTGGCGTAGGGAGCGGCCAGGTGCTCGACGACGGCGTCGGGGGTGAACACCAACTTGTAGCCGGCGTGGGCCACCCGAAGGCACAGATCCGTCTCCTCGCGCACGCAGGTCCCGCCGTAGCCGTCGTGGATCCCACCGATCTGGTCGAGGACCGAGCGGCGGAACGACATGTTGGCCCCCAGCAGGTGGTCGACCGGCACCGGGCCACCCGGGTCGGCGGCGAAGTTCCCCGAGATGGTGCCGTCCTCCTGCAACTGCCCGATCGAGTCCACACCCTCCTCCAGCTCGCCGGGCACCCGCCGGATCTGACGGCCACCTACTGCCCCCACCATCGGATCGTCGTAGAAGGGCAGCAACCGCTCCAACCACTCCGGCTCGGCAAAGGCATCGTCGTCGATGAAGGCCAGCACCTCACCCCGGGACATCCGGTAGCCCAGGTTGCGGGCTGTGGCCATGGCCCCCATGCCGGCGTCGCACACCGCGTAGATGACCGTGGGGAACCGCTGGCGCACCAGGCGTTCGGTCTCCTCGTCCGACGAGGAGTCGATCACGATGACCTCCAGCGGTGGCTGGGTCTGGACCAACAGGTGCTCGAGGCAGCGGGTCACGAAGTCGGGCCGCTTGTAGGTGATGATGACCACCGATGCCGTGGGCGTGGTCATTCCGCTCCGACGAGGACCGAGGCCGGAACCCGGGCCGTGCGCAACCAGGTCGGGGCGCCGACCACGGCCGGGGGCCGGCGCACCGGCGTCAGCAAGGTGGTCCGATGGGGGTGCCGGCAGCGCTCCAGCCACCGGTCGATCTCCTTGCCCCAGTTGACGTCGTCCACGTGGCCCGACGAAGCGGCCTTGTTCCGCATCTGCTGCTCGGAGCGAACCCAGGAGAAGTGCCAGATGCCCTCCTCCGGACGGACCAGCTCGTCGACCCGGGTGTTGCGGGGGTGGGCGGGATCGGTGTTGCGTCGGCGAAAGTCGATCCGCCACAGGGGTACATCGCACTGGCGGGCCAGCCTCAACGTGGTGCCGGCCTTGACCGCCATCGGCCCCGGGTAGCCGGCGGAGATCCCCCAGGTCCGCCGACACCGCTCGAGGTAGGTGTTCCCACTGACGTGTCCGTACAGCCATCGGGCCGGGTAGTCGAGGGCCGATCTCCCTTCGGCGTGGGCCCGCTCGATGGCGCGGACGAAACGGTCGGGGTCCCCGAGCACCTCGTCGGTGTCGATCTGGACCACCCAGTCGACGTCGTTGCTCAGAGCCGCCACCCCGGCATTTCGTTCCAAGGTCTCCGCCTGGAGCGGCGGCAGCCCGGTGTCGTGGTAGGCACCCGGGAGCAACTCCACTTTTCCGTCGGGGTCCATCCGCTCCACGGTGGCCAGACAGGCCTCGATGGGTAGCGGCTGCTTGGTCCAGCTCAGTCCGGCCTCGTCATAGACCACCACGATGCGTTCGGCGATAGCGTAGATGGAGCGGATGCTCTGCTCGAGGAAGGCAGGATCACCCAGGAGAAGGTAGGCGCCCAGCCGAAGGGAGCCCGTCGGTCTCGACGGTCCACCAGTCGGGGAACCGGCGAAGGGGGAGATATCGGTCATTGCCTCACAAAACGTACACGCCCCTCAATACTCGGCTGCGGAGTGCCGATGTATCGAAGCATGTGCGTGACGCGCCGACGCGGCCACAGGAAGTGAGATGACGTCCACACCCACATGGTTCGGACCGGCCGAACGCCCCTTGTTCGGTTTCTTCCACCTGCCCGAAGACGGCCACGCCCGGGGGGTGGTGGTGGTCTGTGGTCCACTCGGCCGCGAGTGGTCCAACGCCCTGCCGGCCGTCCAGTCGCTGGCCGACCAGTTGACCGACGCCGGTCTGGCCGTTCTGCGGTTCTCCTACGCCGGAACCGGTGACTCGGCCGGCAGCCTCGACGACCCGGACCGGGTGACGGACTGGGTGGCCAGCATCGATGCCGCCGTGTCGTTCGCCCGGAGCACGTGCCCGGGACCGGTGGTGGCAGTGGCCATGCGCATGGGAGCGCTGCTGGCCCTCGAGGCCATCGACCGGGGTACCGCCGTCGACCATCTGGTCCTGTGGGACCCATGCGCGTCGGGACGGGAGTACCTCCGCATCGAAAAGGCTCTGCTGGCCACGGGCTACGGGGCTGCCCAGGTCGGCGACGGCTCGGTGACCGGCCCCGCCTTCGTCTTCTCGCCCGAGACGGTGGAGGCTCTCTCCGGGCTCAAGCTGGCCACCGGGGACTTCTCCAAGGTCGACCGGGCGCTGGTGGCCATGCGGAGCGAGGGCCGGAGCGTGTCGATGGACGGCGACAGCTCGTCGGCGGCCAGCGTCGAGTGGATCGAGGTGGAAGGCCAGCCCGACCTGTTGGACGTGCCGCCCCAGCTGATCACGTTGCCGGCGACCACGATCAAGACCATCGCCGACTGGGTGAGCCGGGCGGTCGAGGGTGCGGAGTCCCCGGTCCGGTTCGACGCGGTGGCGTCGGCGGAGGTGGCCCGGGACCGCCAGGGTCGGGCCATCTCCGAACGGGCCGAGTGGCTGGGACCGAACTCGTTGTTCGCGGTGGTGACCGAGCCACCCGCCATCGGAGCGGGGGAGCCGCCCACCGTGGTGTTCCTCTCCGCCGGGGCTCTCGACCACATCGGGGCCGGTCGGATGTGGGTCGAGCTGGCCCGGCGGTTCGCCGCCGGGGGCCTCCGGTGTGTGCGGGTCGACATCGACGGTGTCGGTGAGAGCTTCGGCCGGCCGGACCTGCCCCGGCGGGTCCCCAAGCCCCCCGAGGCCATAGACGATCTCGACGACCTGGCCGCGGCGCTGGGTGATCCCGAGGGGCGGAACCTGATCCTGGTCGGTCTGTCCTCAGGGGGCTACCACGCCATCGAGGCCGGGCTGCGCCTGCATCCGTTGGGGGTGTGCGCGGTGAACCCCGGGCTGACCGGCTGGGTCCCGGACATGGACCTCGGGGAGGTCGACCCGCGCCGGAGGGCGTTCCGGCCGATGCCGTCCAGCCTTCGCACCCTGGCCGTCAAGCACTCGCGCCTGGCCACCTGGTCGTGGCAAGCGCTCTGCCAGGTGTGGGTGAAGGGATCACCCATCCATCCGGTGGCCGGGGTCTCCAGGCGGGGCATTCCGGTGCTGATGATCGTCAGCGAGATGGACGAGCGCGAGTTCGAGCCCTCGGCCTACTGGTGGCTGGCCCGCTACTGGCTGCGGTGGCGCTCCCTGTTGGACATCGAAGTGGTACCGGGAAACGACCACTCGCTCTACACCGTGGACGGTCGGGCCGATGCCTATCCCATCCTGACCCGGTGGATCGAGAGCCGCTTCGCCCGCCCGGCCCCGGTGGGCACACCGGTGGTCACATCCCAGCTCTGACTGGGGCAGGACGGCGGGAAGCCCCGTTCCGTGTGGTGGCGGTGGATCGTCAGTCGGTGATGCGGCGAGTGGGTACTTCTCGGTGAGCCCGCCGGTCCTCAGATGGTGTCGGCGAAGCCCCGCTCCATCTGTTCGAAGATGATCGCCCCCGCCACCAGGGCAAGGATGGGGACGACGATGGCGGCGGCGATCTCCCAGGGATAGGGAGCCGGCTGGCGCACGAAGGACCACTGGAACGCCTGCATCAGCCAGGTCAGCGGATTCAGGTCATAGATGATCCGGTACTTGGATGGCACCTCGGAGATCGGATAGATGATCGGGCTGGCGAACAGCAGGAACTGCAGGAGGAACGGGACGAAGTAGTTGACGTCGCGATAGCGCACGGTCAACGCCGAGGTCACCAACCCGACCGCACTGCCCAACAGGATGACCATCACCGTCCAGAGCGGGCCCAGCAGCACGGCCACACCCGGGTTGACCCCGAACACGATCATCAGCACGACCAGGAAGGCCATCGAGACCAGGAAGTCGACCAGGCATGAGTACACGACCGCCAGGGGAACCAACATCCGGGGGAAGAACACCTTGGATACCAGGTCGCGATTGGACACCAGCGAGCCCTGGGCCCGGGTGATGATCCCGCTGAACAGGTTCCACACCACGACGCCGGCGAAGATGAAGACGATCGGCTTCGAACTCCCATAGTTCACGTGGCCGACCTTGGTGAAGACCAGCACGAAGACCAGGGCGGTCAGCAGCGGCTGGAGCACCACCCAGACCACCCCGAGGAGCGTCTGGCGGTAGCGCAGCGTGACGTCCCGGGCCCCGAAGCGGTACAGGACCTCGCGGGCCTCCCACAGCTCGCCGACCTTCGGAATGGAGAACTTCTTGGGCGGGGTGATGACGATGGTGGCCATGGGTCCTCAGCGCTGTGAGTAGTCGAAGTCGGGGAACACGGCCCCCCGGTCGGTGCCGTCCGGGGTGGTCGGGTGGGGATAGGGGGTGACGGGCAGGACCTGGAAGTGGCAGGCCTGCTCCCAGATGTCCGTCGGGTGTCCGCCGGCGTGGATCATCATGTCCACGGTGTAGGCGCCCGGCTTCAGCCAGGGTGTCCGGAGGACCAGGCGGCCCTCGTTCTCGGTGGACGGATCGAGCCAGAAGTCGATCACCCGGGAGTCGCACTGGGCGATCACCATCCCGTTCTCGTCGTTGACGAACCCGGAGATGTGATAGCGGTTCCCGAACGAAGGGTTGGCTCCGATGGAGAACTCGACGATCACCTCTTCCCCGGGCTTGGTGATGTCGTTGGCCACGTCGACCTCGAGGAAACGGAGCTCGCCGGTCCCGGGACGGGCCGAAGCCTCCTTCAGAATCGGCGCGGCTCGGGCGAAGCTGCGCTTGTACTCCTCCATGGCCTCCTCGACGGTGCCGTGGAGGACCAGCCGCCCGGCGTCCATGTAGAGGGCCGAGGTGCACAGATCAGAGACCGTCTGCAGCTGGTGGCTGACCAGCAGCACGGTGCGCCCGTCGCGGGCCACCTCCCGCATCTTGCGCAGGCACTTGGCCTGAAAGTCGGAGTCCCCAACGGCGAGCACCTCGTCGACCACCAGGATCTCGCTGTCGAGGTGGGCGGCCACGGCGAAGGCCAGCCGGATGTACATACCGGTGGAGTACCGCTTGACCTGGGTGTCGAGGAACTTCTCGGTGCCGGCGAAGTCCACGATGGCGTCGAAGCGCTCCTTGATCTCCCGCCGCCGCATCCCGAGCAGGGTCCCGTTGAGATAGATGTTCTCCCGCCCGGTGAGCTCGGGGTGGAAGCCCGTCCCCACCTCGAGCAGGCTGCCGACCCGGCCCCCGAGCTCGATCCGGCCGGTGGTCGGGGCGGTGATCCGGTTGATGATCTTGAGGAGCGTGCTCTTGCCGGCCCCGTTGCGGCCGATGATCCCGACCACCTCACCCCAGTTGACCTGGAAACTCACGTCGTGGAGGGCTTGGAACTGCTCGACCACCTTCTTCGGGCCGCGAGCGCTTCATCTTCTTGATGACAGCCTCGGCCGCCGTGGTCGGCTGGTGCTCCCGGGTGTAGATCCGATAGGTCTTCGAGAGTCCCGAAACGGCAATAGAAGCATCCTTGGACACTGGGGACACGTTAGACGCCAGTTGTTGGAGCACCGGATGGACCTCGATCGAGCGAAATAATGGTGTAACCAGGATCGACCGTTCAGTCGTCCAGCTTGAGCGCGGAGACGAACGCCTCCTGGGGGACCTCCACCCGCCCGATGTTCTTCATCTTCTTCTTGCCCTCTTTTTGCTTCTCGAGCAGCTTGCGCTTTCGGGTGATATCCCCGCCGTAGCACTTGGCCAGGACGTCCTTCCGCCGGGCCTTGACGGTCTCCCGGGCCAGCACCCGACCCCCGATGGCGGCCTGGATGGGGACGTCGAACATCTGCCGCGGAATCAGCTCCCGTAGCTTCTCCGTCATCCGCCTGCCGTACAGGTCGGCCTGGGACTTGTGGACGATGGTGGAGAAGGCGTCGACCGGTGTGTGGTTGATCAGCAGGTCCACCTTCACCAGGTCGGCGGTGGCGTACCCGTCGGGCTCGTAGTCGAGGCTGGCGTAGCCCTTGGTCCGGCTCTTCAGCTGGTCGAAGAAGTTCACCACCACCTCTGCCAGCGGGACGGAGTAGACGAACTCCACCCGTTCGGGCGACAGGTACTCCATCTTGACCATCTCGGCCCGACGGCTCTGGCACAGGTCCATCACCGTGCCGGTGTACTCGGACGGGGTGAGGATGGTGGCCCGCAACATGGGCTCGTCGACATGGTCGAGGACGGTGGGCTCGGGCAGCTCGCTGGGGTTGTCCACGTCCACCCGGGTCCCGTCGTTGAGGAACGCCTGGTAGGCCACCGACGGGGCCGTGGCGATGAGGGAGAGGTCGAACTCGCGCTCCAGGCGCTCGCGGACGATCTCCATGTGCAACAGGCCGAGGAACCCGCAGCGGAACCCGAAGCCCAGGGCCCGTGACGACTCGGGCTCGTAGGTGAAGCTGGCGTCGTTGAGCCGGAGCTTCTCCAGGGCGTCGCGCAGGTCGGGGAGCTCGTCGCCGTCGATGGGGAACAGCCCGCAGAACACCATGGGCTTGGGGTCGCGGTAGCCGGCCAGGGCCTCGCTGGCCGGGTGGGCGGTGGTGGTCACGGTCTCACCGGAGCGTGCCCCGCCCACGTCCTTGATCCCGGCGATCAGGTAGCCCACCTCACCGGGACCGAGCTCATCCACCGGCACGGTGATCGGGGTCCGGATCCCGATCTCTTCGATCTCGTGGTTGCTGGCCGCCTGCATGAACCGCAGCCGGTCCTTCTTGGTCAACGTGCCCTCCATGACCCGGATCGAGCTCACCACGCCCCGGTACTGGTCGTAGGAGGAGTCGAAGATGAGGGCCTGCAGAGGAGCGGTGGGGTCGCCGGTCGGGGCCGGGATCCGTTCGATGATGGCGTCCAGCAGCTCGGGCACACCCCCGCCGGTCTTGGCCGAGATCCGCAGGATCCCGGCCGCATCCAGACCGAGCACCCGCTCGATCTCGGCGGCACAACGCTCGGGGTCGGCGGCCGGCAGGTCGATCTTGTTGAGCACCGCCACGACCTCCAGGTCGTGCTCGATGGCCTGGTAGCAGTTGGCCAGGGTCTGGGCCTGAATGCCCTGGGACGCATCGACCAGGAGCACCGCCCCCTCACAGGCGGCCAACGACCGGCTGACCTCATACCCGAAATCCACGTGACCGGGGGTGTCGATCAGGTGCAGAGTGTGGGCCTTCCAGGGCACCCGCACGTTCTGGGCCTTGATGGTGATGCCGCGCTCACGCTCGATGTCCATGGAGTCGAGGTACTGCTCGCGCATCAGGCGTGGATCCACCGCCCCGGTGAGCTCCAGGATGCGATCCGAGAGGGTCGATTTGCCGTGATCGACATGGCTGATGATGGAGAAGTTGCGGATGAGGTCGATGGACAGCACAGGATTTCCAGCGTACCCAAGCACCGCCGGGGGCCGTCCGACACCGGGGCGCACCGGGCCGGTGAGTAGGGACATCGTGGGACTGCTATCCTCAAGAGCTTCCGGAACTGGGCCCCTCGGGGCACGTCCGGAGTCAGATCTCCAGATTGGCGGTGGGCCGTGCACGGGCCGCCGCACCACCCGCACGAGGACGAGAAGGACCACCAGTGGCAAATATCAAGAGCCAGATCAAGAGGAACCGCCAGACCATCAAGCGTCAGGCCCGCAACAAAGCGGTGCGTTCCGAGCTGCGGACGCGCACCAAGCGGGCCATCAACGCCATCGACTCGGGCGCCGAGGACAGCGAAGAGGCTCTGCGGCTGGCCATCAAGCGGATCGACAAGGCCGCGGCCAAGGGTGTCATCCACAAGAACCAGGCCGCCAACCGCAAGTCACGGTTGATGGCCCGGGCCGCCCACTCCGCCGCGGAGTAGTCCCCGGGGCCCCGACCGGGGCGCCCGGACCAGCTCCACGGCGGCCCCTCGGGTCGGGTAGCTAGCCCTCGGAGACCGTTTTCCCGGACGGGTAGTAGTAGAAGGGCTCGTCGCACCGGTACCCGTGGGTGGGCCCATCCAGCGGTGGGTCGTCGAGCCGCTGGTACTTGCCGTTCTCGATTCTGGCGATGATGTAGCAGTTGGTGGGGATCTTGGCCGCCGGGTTGGCGATGCCGACCAGGTTGCCTCCCGAGAACGAGGTGATGTGGCGGAGCGCCTCGAGCAACGAGCCCCGGCTCGGGTGGGAGCCGGCAGCCTTCAGGGCCTGACTGAACATCTCGGCCGACAGCCAGCCATACAGCGTGTAGAGATCGGCGTGGAAGCCGGGGGAGGCCTTCTGCACCCAGGTGAGGAAGGTGTTGACCGCCGGGATGCCGGAGGCGTCCTCGCCCAGGAACAACGAGGTGTTCTGCTCCATGTAGGCACCGTCGATGGCCTTCGCCCCACCGGAGTTGGGCACCAACTCCTCACTGTAGGTCGATCCCCCCAGCACGATGATCGGGTGGAAGTCCTGTTGGTTGAGGGCCTGGATGACGGCGGCGGCGTAGTTCTGGGGCATCTGCTCCATGAACAGGATCTTCACCCCGTCGTTGCGCATGGTGACCACGTACTGGTCGAAGTTGGTGGTGCTGATGTCAAAGGTCGGATCGTCGACCACCTTGTAGCCCTCGTGCTCCATGGCCGCCTCCTCTGCCGTCCACTTGACCGTGGCTGACGGCTCGTCGGCGATCAGCGCCCCGGTGTGGGTGATGGCAGAGGGGAATTTCTTCTTGAAGTAGATGATCGGTCCGAGGATCCACCCGTCGGGGGTGGGGGCCGGGCTGAAGGAGTTGGGGAGGGCCGCGGTGGAGGTGGACAGGGATACGGTCACGTTGGGAACCTGGGGGTTGGCGGCCAGCACCGCGCCGCCGAAACTGTCGAACAGGGAGAACCCGCCCACCATGGCGAAGTCCCGAGTGATGTCCTCTTGAGTCTGATCCTTGTTGGTGGCGCCGGCGTACTGGTCATCGCTGCTGTCGACGACGATCCTCCGGCCGTTGATCCCCCCTTGGGAGTTGACGTAGTCGGCGTAGGCCTCGGTTCCCACCGCGGCGCCCTTGAAGATCCCCTCCAAGAGAGTCGAGACGTTACCGATGGACACCGAGGTGGAGGTGATGCCGGTGTAGTCGCTGAAGGCCGATTTGGGAATGGGGGCCTTGGTCGCCGAGTCGGTCCCGTTGGTGGTGGGGGTGACGGTGTTCGTGGACGAGCATGCCGCCAGTGAGGCGGCCAGCACCACCACACTGAGGGTGGCCGCCAGCCGTGTGGCCCGACTCCTCCCCCAACCGCTGTTGGGACGAACCCCGTTCCGGAACTCCGGCTTGGATGGCATCAGTCACGTCTCCCCCATGTCTGTGCAGGCTCCCCCGGGTCCATGACCCGTCCCCCTCGGTCTGCGCCTATAGGTACGACTCTAGAGAATGTCGGGCCTTCGGGCCGGGCGGTTTGTGGCGCCATGCCCATCAGCCCTCCCCACGGGGGCCCGGTCCGGCCCCGTCGTCGTCACGCCGGTGCATGGCAGCGATCCGTGCGCGCTCCATGTTGACGAACTCACCGACCGCCTCCACCGTGACCACCCCGTTCTGGACCAGGTGGCCGCGGCTGTGGGTGCGTCGATCATCTTGGGAGGTGACCCAGGACTCGAACAGGGCCGGCTGACCGATGAGGGTGGGCTTGAGGTACCTGATCGAGAGGTTGACCGTGGGTCCGGCGCCGTTGGCCATGACGTTGGCCGCAGTCAGGATGATGTCGAACGCCCCGGCCAGGACGGCGCCGTGCACACAGCCGGGGGCCCCTTCATACGGTGCGGTGAAGTTGGCCCGGCCCACAGCCTTGGGCGGATCGAACTCGATGGTGATGGGAAGGGCGATCGGGTTGCACGAGCCGATGATCACGTCGAACGGCATGGCCGCCGACAGCACGTCGGCCTGCTCGGCGTGGACCGTGGTCTCGGAGAACCGGGTGATGGGAACCGGGCCGTCCTCGGGGACGAAGCCCTCCAGCCGGTCAGCCAGTGCCGCAGCCTGCCGGGCCACATCGCCCAGCAGGTCGGGGGGAGCAACCGAGGTGACGGTCACCGCCATGAGCCGGCGCACCGCCTCGGCCAGCTCCTCCCTCCCCTCGCTGCTCCACGGTTTGGCAGCCGGGCCGGCCACATGGTCTCCAACCTCAGTCATCGTCTCCTCCGAATCGAGCCAGATAGGCCGCGTGCCCATCGAGGACGGACAGCATGGTCGACGGGCTCCCCGACGGCACCCGGAGGACGACCTCGTGAACTCCCTGGGCCTCGAAGTGGGCCAGCTTCTCATCAGTGGGGACCGTTCCGAACGGGACCACCCGGATGGTCTCCGGATCGCGGCCGCGTTCCTCGACCGCCCGGCGGAGCCGGGGCCAGGCCTCCCCCAGGCCGGCTCCGCCCACCGGCATCCACCCGTCGGCATACTCGGCCACCGCCCCGAACACCGAGTCGTTGGCCCCGCCGCCGATCAGCGTGGTGATCCTGGGCTGCTGGACGGGCTTGGGCCAACTCCAGCAGGGATCGAGCGAGACGTAGCGGCCGTGGAACTCGGCCTGCTCCTCGGACCACAGGGCCTGCAGGCACAGCATGTGCTCGCGGGCCACCTCCCGCCGCTCCTCGAAGACCACCCCGTGGTCGGCGGCCTCCTCGCGGTTCCAACCGAAGCCGATCCCGAGGACCACCCGGCCACCACTCAGGTGGTCCAAGGTGGCCAACTGCTTGGCCAAGGCGATCGGGTCGTGCTGCGCCACCAGCATCACGCCGGTGCCCAGGGTGATGCGACGGGTCACCGAGGCCGCGGTGGCCAGGGCCACCACCGGGTCGAGGCTGCGCCGGTAGTCGTCGGCCACCACCCCATCCACCAGTGCCGGTGGTGTGTCGGCCCGCACCGGCAGGTGGGTGTGCTCGGGCAGGTACAGCGAGTCGAAGCCCCGTTCCTCCACGGCCACGGCCAGCTCGGCGGGGGACATGGCCCGGTCGGTGAGGAAGGCGGTGATACCCAGGCGCATGGCTCAGCGGTCCAGGCCGGCGGTCAGCTGTGACCCCGGGTTGTGGGCGGCGTCGGCGAACAGTTGGGCGAAGGCCGCTTCCTCCCGGGCCCGGGCCTCCTCGATGGCCGGTCGACGTGAGGCCATCATCAGCTGCTTGATCTGGCGGGTGGCGTGGGGGGGAACGAGGCGATGCGGTGGGCCAGGGTCATGGTCTCGGCCAGCACGGTCCCCTTCGGGCAGATCCGCAGGGCCAGCCCCACCTCCACGGCCCGGGGGGCATCGACCCAGTCGGAGGCCAGCAGCATGGCCGAGGCCTGCTGCCACCCGATCCGCTCGGGGAGCAACCAGCTGCTGCCCGCTTCGGGAGGCACGCCCAGCTCGGCGAAGGGGACCCGCAACCGGGTCCCTTCATCCACCAGCACCAGGTCCACGTGGCCCAGCAACGTGCACCCCAGTCCCACCCCGACCCCGTGGACCGCAGCCAGCAACGGTTTGTCGAAGCTCATCACCAGATCCAACAGGTCACGGAAGCCCGACCCGGCCTCGGGGTCGGCCTGGCCGGACGCCAGCAGCGCCATCTCGCGGAGGTCCTGTCCCGCGGTGAAGGCCTTCCCCCGCCCGGTCAGCACCACGGCGTGGATGGAGTCGTCGGCCAGGGCCAGGGCCAGTGCCTCGGTCACCGCCCGGTACATGGCCGCGTCGAAGGCGTTGCGGACCTCGGGACGGTCGAAGGCGATGAGGCGGACCCCGGTGTCGTCCTCGACGGCGATCCGCCGTGAGGTCACGGGCGGACCACCTGTCCTCCGTCCACATTGAAGACATGGCCGGTGATCCACGACGCCTCGTCGGAGAGCAGGAACAGGCACATGCCCACCAGATCGGAGGTCTGCCCTTGCCGCTTGATGGCCAGTGACGCCAGGATCGGCTTCATGAAGGCATCGGGGACCACGGTGCGGGACGCCTCGGTGTCGATGGGGCCCGGAGCGATGGCGTTGGTACGGATGTGCTGCCCTCCGAGCTCGTGGGCCAGCTGCTGGGTGATGGAGTTCACGCCGGCCTTGGCCAGTCCGTAGAACCCGGCATACATGTATGCCGCCGTCGAGGACTGGTTGACGATGGCCCCACCGCCGCGGGCCTGCATGGCCGGATAGCACGCCCGCACACAGTTGAGGGCGCCGAGCATGTTGACCGAGAGGAACCGGTTGAGGTACTCCCAGTCCACGGTGAGGAGGAGGTCGAGCTGCATCCCACCGAAGATGGCGGCGTTGTTGACCAGGTAGTCGATGCCACCGAACTGCTCGACGGTCCGTTCGGCCATGGCCCGGGCCGACTCGGGGTCAGCCACGTCCACCCGCACCGACTCGGCTCGGCCACCGGTATCCCGGATGGATGCCGCCACCTTGGCGGCGTTGTCCTCGGCGATGTCCGCCACCATGACCGAGGCTCCCGCCGCGGCCAGGGCTTCGGCGTAGGCCTGCCCGATGCCCCCACCCGAGCCGGTGACCACGGCCACTTTGCCGCTGAAGTCGAAACGGATCATGGGGTCGCTCACGAGCCGGCCTCCTTGGCTGCGGCCTTGCCGCGCCGGGCGATGACCTTCTCCGCCACCGCGTTGACCTCGGTCGACAGGGGCCAGCCGATGTAGTGGGTCAGGTGCAGCACCGTCTCGCGCACCTGTTCCTCGGTCAGCTCGCCCCGCTCCAGGGCCGACTGGAACTGGATCTCGATCAGCGAGGCCTGACCCAGGGCCGCCAGCACCCCGATGGTCATGAGCCGGCGGTCGCGGTTGTCCAGCGCTTCCCTGGTCCACACCTCGCCGAACAGGTGGTCCACGGTGACGGCGGCGTAGGGCCCGGGCAGGTCGTCGGGGTCGACGGAGAACCCGTAGACCTCCTCCATCTTGGCGATGCCCTTGGCGCGGGCCGAGTCCGGGTCGCGCCCGTCCCGGCCGGCATGGCTGTCCGGCTTCTCGATGCTCATGAACTCCACCTTCCCCGGTGCCGGCTCACGCCGGCTCGGCGATCGACTTGATCTCGAGGTACTCCTCGAATCCGGCCACGCCCGACTCGCGTCCCACTCCGGAGTGCTTGTACCCACCGAAGGGGACGTCGGGGCTGAACCACAGGCCACCGTTGATCCCGATGGTGCCGGTGCGGATCCGGTCGGCCACGCCGATGGCCCGCTCACGGTCCGTGGACCACACCGAGCCGGACAGGCCGTAGGACGAGTCGTTGGCCAGGGCCACGGCGTCGTCGTCCCCGTCGTGGGGGATCACCACCAACACCGGTCCGAAGATCTCCTCCTGGGCCACCCGGGAGCGGTTGTCCACTCCGACGATGAGGGTGGGCTCGACGAAGAACCCCGCCTCCAGGCCGTCGGGCCGGCCGCCGCCCAGCACGATCGAGCCGTGCTCCTCGGTGGCCAGGCGGATGTAGCCCTCCACCCGTTGGCGTTGGCGCTCACTGATCAGCGGGCCACAGATGGTTCCGGGGTCGGTGGGATCACCGGCGGGCAGCTTGGCCATCACCCGGGAGGTGGAGTCCACCGCTTCGTCGAACTGGGCTCGGGGCACCACCAGGCGGGTGGTGATGGCGCACCCCTGCCCGGCGTGGGTGCACACGGTGAACGCCGCGGTGGCACAGGCCCCTCGCAGGTCGGCGTCGTCCAGGATGACGAAGGCCGACTTGCCCCCGAGTTCGAGGAAGACCTTCTTCAAGGACTCCGCCGCCGAGGCCATGACCTTCCGGCCGGTGGCGGTGGAGCCGGTGAAGCTGACCTGGTCCACCCGCGGATCGGCGGTGATCCGTGCGCCGATCGAGTGGTCCGACGACGGCACGATGTTGACCACCCCCGCCGGGATGTCGGTCTCTTCGGCGATGAGCCGCCCGAGCACTGTGGCGCACCAGGGGGTGTCGGGGGCCGGCTTCAGCACCACGGTGTTGCCGGCGGCCAGGGCCGGGCCCAACTTGGCCAGGTTGATCTGGTGGGGCACGTTCCACGGGGTCACCGCCCCCACCACCCCGGTGGCCTCGCGGCGGATCCACCGGTGCGAGGGGATCCCCATGGGCGAGGCATCCCCGAGGTCGGTCTCCCAGGCATACCCCTCGGCCAGGTCGGCGATCCATCCGAGCGAGTCGACCGGCACGTCGAGCTGGGCCGAGTAGGTGAACGAGAGCGGTGACCCGGTCTCCGCCACGGTCATGGCCCGGATCTCGTCGGCGTGGGCCACCAAGGCCGCCTGCAACTGGCGTAGGCCCCGGACCCGCAGGGACACGTCGGTGGCCCACGAGGTGTGGTCGAAGGCCTGGCGGGCCGCCTCGATGGCGTCGTCGAGATCCTCGGGGCCGGCATCGGCCACCACGCCGAGCACCTCGCCGGTGGCCGGGTTGACCGTCTCGAAGGTCCGGCCGCTCCGGGCGCCCCGTAGTTGGCCCCCGATCAGCAGGCGCTCCTCCCCGACCCCGTCGGGTCCCGACCCGCTCACTGCTTCGTCCCCAGGCCGAAGATCTGGTCGCAGCGGTCCGCGGTCATCTCGGCCAACGGCAGGTCGACCTGGAGCTCAGCAGCCAGCTCCAGAGTGGCCCGCAGGTCCTTGTGGGCCAGGGACGCCCCGGCCTGCATGGCCCCGACCAGGCCCCGATCGTCCTGGTCGGTGAAGGGTGCCACCGTCGGTCGGAACATGAGTCGGGAGGCCCCGCCTACATGGACATCACTGGCCTTGACCACCTCGGCCAACCGGGCCAGCGGGATGCCGGCGGCCTCGGCCAGCTGCTGGCCTTCGAAGGCGGCCAGCCACGAGCCGTAGGTGATGAGATTGCGGGCCAACTTGGCGGCCAGCCCGGTGCCGAACGGTCCCATGGTCACCGTCAGCGATGCGATGGCGCCGAAGAGCGGCTCCAGCCGTTCGATGACCGCAGGATCACCACCCACCATGCACACCAGGTCCCCGGAGGCGGCGGCGGCCGGCCCACCGGTCACCCCGCAGTCGAGTACCGGTACGCCCAGGGCGGCGGCTTCGGCCCCGACGGCTTGGACGCACGGTGCCGAGATGGTGCTCACGATGACCACGGTGGTCTGGGGATCGGCCGCGGCCAGCCCACCTTCCGGCCCGGACAACACCGCATGGACCTGTTCGTCGTTGACCACCGCCACCACCACCACGTCGGAGAGGCGGACCACCTCCGCCGCCGAGCCGGCCACCGTGGCCTCCTCCCGATACTGGTCGAGGGCCTCGGGTCGCACGTCGAAGACCACCAGGGGAAGCCCGGCCCGCAGCACACTGGTCGACACCCCGTCGCCGATGGCGCCGAGGCCGATCACGCCGACCACCGGCGGCCTGGTCGTGGCGTCACCGACAGGTGGTTGGATCTCTGGCACTCGGACTCCCCCTGTTGTGGCTGGCATCTGCCCGGGCGATGATGCCACCCGGGCGCACTCTGGACCACCCCGGGTGACGGACTCCCGGGCCGGTCACCTGCCCCGGAAGTAGGGCCCATGAGCCCCGGTCCCGTTGATTTGGACAAGTGTCTGGACTATAGTCCAACCCATGGATGACGGCAACGCGGAAGGGTCGGGGGGAGCGGTCGTCAACGGTGCTGACAACGGGCTCCCCGACTACTCCGGCCCGTTCCACTCCGACTTCCGGTACGAGGACCTCTCCCGGGAGGCGCTGGTCCGGCTGGTACGGGAGTACGCCCAGGCCGTCCACATCCTCGACCGGTCGATGTGCGCGGCCATCGGGATGTCCCACGGCATGGAGGAGATGGAACGGCTGGCCATCGAGGAGTGGCGCGGGGCCAGCCCGGTGTACGGGCAGCGACTGCGCCGGATCATGGGGGTGGAGGGGGACGATGTCGAGGCCATCTTCAAGGTCCTCCAACTGGACCCGGGCTTCCCCCACCACTATCTGGACGTCCGCTACGAGGTGGTCGACGAGAAGCACGGCTTCTTCGAGCTGGCCTACTGCGGCGCCCTGGCCGACGCCGAGCCGTGGGGCGACAAGATGGTCACCGGCATGTGCCACCACATCGAGGACGGGACGTTCGACGTCACCGCCCAGGCCATCAACCCCAAGGCCCACATCCGCCACGTCCACCGACCGCCCCGCATCCCCTCGGACCGGTCGCCCAACTGCCGCTGGGAGCTCGTCATCGACGACGACACCGAGACCCTGCCCGAGGCCGACATCACCACCATCACCAAGATGACCACCGCAGCCACCTTCGAGTTCCCACCCATGCGGGACGGCACCCCCCACGTCCCCGGGCGCGGCGAAGGCCGCTGACCGGTGCCGGACACTCCGACCACCATCGTCGAGGCCCGCCCGGCCACCGGCGACGGCCACCACCTCGAGGGGACCCGGCGTCGGTTGAGCCCCCGCCAGGCCGGCGTGGTCATGCAGCTGGTGCAAGCCACCGCCGAGGAAGTGGAAGACGTGGGCTACACCGGGCTGACCGTGCGCAACGTGGCCCGGCGGGCCGGGGTGGCACCGGCCACGGCGTACACCTACTTCAGCTCCAAGGACCACCTGCTGGCCGAGGTGCTGTGGCGGCGGATGGAGGCCCTGCCGCCGGTGCCGCCGGCCGAGCGGGCACCGGTGGCCGTGCGCCTGGCCGACACCGTGCGGGCCATGGTCATGTTCACCTCGGAGAGCCCGGCCCTGGTCGACGCCTGCACCGTGGCCCTGCTCAGCCCCAACCCCGATGTGAAGCACCTCCGGGACCGGATCGGCCTCCAGATCCACCGCCGGCTGGCCGCGGCCCTGGGTGCCGGGGTCGATCCACTGGTGGTGCGGGTGTTGGAGACCTCGTTCATGGGATCGCTGCTGGCGGCCGGGATGGGCCACATGCCCTTCACCGACATCCCCGAGGTTCTGGCCGGCGCGGCCGAGCTGATGCTGGGCCGGGATCCGGTGTCCGTCGTCGGGAGGGCCACCGGATGACCACCACCAGCACGCCGCTGACCTACAGCCCCTACGCCTACCAGATCCACGAGGACCCCTACCCGGTCTATGCCCGCATGCGGGCCGAAGCCCCGGTCTACCGCAACGAGGAGCTGGACTTCTGGGCCCTGTCCCGCCACGAGGACGTCCTGGCGGCCTTCCGCAACCTCGACGGGTTCTCCAACGCCCAGGGGGTATCCCTCGAGCCCAGCGCCATCGGGCCCGAGGCCCACAAGTTCATGTCGTTCCTGGCTCTGGACCCGCCCCGCCACACCCGCATGCGCTCGCTGGTGGGCAAGGGGTTCACCCCGTCCAAAGTGGCCCGGATGGAGGACCACATCCGAGGCATCGCCCTCGAGCATCTCGAGCCCGCCCTGGAGCAGGGAACGTTCGATTTCATCGCCGACTTCGCCGGCAAGCTGCCCATGGACGTCATCTCGGAACTGGTCGGGGTGCCCCGGGTGGACCGGACCGAGGTCCGCCGGCTGGCCGATCTGGTGGTCCACCGGGAGGACGGTCTGCTCGACGTGCCCCCGGCCGGCATGGAGGCGGCCATCGGCCTGGTGGCCTACTACCAGGAGATGGTGGACGAACGGCGACGCTCGCGGCGGGACGACCTGACCTCGGCCCTGCTCGATGCCGAGCTCGACGGGGACAAGCTCACCGATGAGGAGATCATCGCCTTCTTGTTCCTGATGGTGGTGGCCGGCAACGAGACCACCACCAAGCTGCTGGGCAACGCCTGGTACTGGGGCTGGCAGAACCCCGATCAGCGGGCCAAGCCGTTCGACGACCGCACTCGGGTGGACAGCTGGATCGAGGAGACGCTGCGTTACGACACCTCGAGCCAGATGCTGCTGCGGGTCACCCGGATCCCCATGACCCTGCACGGGGTCGAGATCCCCGAAGGCAGCCGGGTCCTGTTGCTGGTGGGCTCGGCCAACCGGGACGAGACGGTCTTCCCCGACGCCGACCGCTACGACCTCGACCGCGACACCAGCCGACTGGTCAGCTTCGGCAGTGGCCGGCACTTCTGCATGGGAGCGCCCATGGCCCGGCTCGAGGCCCGTATCGGTCTGACCGAACTGGTCGACCGGGTGGCCACCTACGAGGTCGATCCGTCCGCCATCGAGCGGGTCCACTCCATCAACGTGCGGGGGCTGGCCGCCCTGCCGACCACGGTGACCCTGCGCTGATGCCCCGGTTCGAGGACCACCCGGTCCGGCGCCCGGCCGTGGTGACCGGGGCGTCGTCGGGCATCGGACAGGCCACGGCGGTGGCCCTGGCGGCCCAGGGGCACCCGGTGGCTCTCGGGGCCCGCCGGGTGGCCGAGTGCGAGGACACCGCGGCCGCCATCCGGGCCGACGGCGGCGAAGCGGTGGCCATCCATCTGGATCTGGCCGACGCCAACTCGGTGGAGCAGTTCGCCAAAGCCGCCGTGGAGGCGCTGGGCACGGTCGAGATCCTGGTGTCGAACGCGGCCCAGAACATCGCCGGCACCGTGCTCGACACCGACTCCGAGGCCTTCGACGGTGTGCTGGCGGTCAACCTGAGCGGTACCCACCGGCTGGTGCGGGCGCTGGCTCCGGCCATGACCGAACGCCAGCGGGGCGACATCGTCTTCGTGACCTCCGACGTGGCGGAGCGACCCCGACCGTCCATGGCGGCCTATGTCACCTCCAAGTGGGGACTCGAGGGGTACGTCAACTCACTCCAGATGGAGCTGGAGGGGACCGGGGTGCGGGCCACCATCGTGCGGCCCGGGCCGACCCTGACCGGCATGGGGATGGACTGGGATCCCGCCGTGACCGGTCAGGTCATCGAGGAGTGGGTGGCGTGGGGATTCGCCCGCCACGACAACTTCATGCGCCCGGCCGGCGTGGCCCAGGCCATCGTGGCCGTGGTGGGGCTGGCCCGCGGCACCCACGCCACCGTCATCGAGCTGCAGCCCGAGGCACCGATCCGCACCGATCCCGACGAGTAGGGAGAGCCATGACCATTGCCGTGGAGCACAGACAACCACCCCGGGTGTCCGGCGGCGAGGAGGCAAACGGCCACCTCGAGGAGTTGCGTGACGATCCCATCGCCCTCATGAACCGGGTGCGGGCCGAGTGCGGCGACGTGGGGGTGTTCCGGTTGGTGGAGCGGGACGTGGTCCTGATGACCGGGGCGGAGGCCAACGAGTTCTTCTTCCGGGCCCCCGAGGAGGTCCTCGACCAGGCCGAGGCGTACCCCTTCATGACCCCGATCTTCGGCGAGGGGGTGGTCTTCGACGCGCCACCTGAGCGCCGTCGGGAGATGCTCCACAATCAGGCCCTCCGGGACAAGTTCATGCGCGGCCACGCCTCCACCATCGCCGACGAGGTGGAGGCCATGGTGGCCGGTTGGGCCGACCAGGGGGAGATCGACCTGCTCGACTGGTTCGCCGAGCTGACCATCTACACCTCGTCGGCCTGCCTGATCGGCAAGGGGTTCCGGGACCAGCTCGACATGCGGTTCGCCCGGCTCTACCACGACCTCGAACAGGGAACCGACGCCATCGCCTACGTCGATCCCTACGCCCCCATCGAGAGCTTCCGCCGTCGTGACGCCGCCCGGGTGGGACTGGTGCAGCTGGTCGAAGAGATCATGGAGGGCCGGGCCGCCTCCCCCCCGGCCGAGGCCGACCAGCGCGACCTGTTGGACGTACTGATGTCGATCACCAACGAGGACGGTTCGCCCCGCTTTCTGGCCAACGAGGTCACCGGCATGTTCATCTCCATGATGTTCGCCGGGCACCACACCACCTCGGGCACGGCGGCATGGACCCTGATCGAGCTGCTGCGCCATCCCCAGGAGATGGAGCTGGTGGGCTCGGAGCTCGATGAGCTGTACGCCGGAGGAGCCGAGGTCAGCTATCAGGCCCTCCGCGAGATGCCCCACCTGGAGTCGGCCGTCAAAGAGGCCCTCCGGCTGCATCCACCCCTCATCCTGTTGCTGCGGGTGGCCAAGGAGGACCTCGAAGTCGACGGGTTCGAGGTGAAGGCGGGCCAGATGGTGGCCACCAGCCCGTCGGTGTCCAACCGGATCCCCGAGGACTTCCCCGAACCCGACATGTTCCTTCCCGGTCGGTACCTCGAACCCCGCCAGGAGGACCGGGCCAATCCCTGGACGTGGATTCCCTTCGGCGCCGGACGCCACCGGTGCGTGGGGGCGGCCTTCGCCATGATGCAACTCAAGGCCATCTTCTCGGTCCTGCTGCTGGATTGGGAGTTCGAGCTGGCCCAGCCGCCCGACACCTACCGGAACGACCACTCGAAGATGGTGGTCCAACTCCAGCAACCCTGCGTGGTCCGCTACCGGCGCAAGAGCGGCAGCCCGCCGTTCCGGGCCGGCGTGACGTTGATGCGGGTCTCGGTGGACATCGACCTGTGCCAGGGTCACGGGGTGTGCGAATCCGAGGCGCCGGGCGTGTTCGAGCTGGGCAAGAACCAGACGGTGACCATTCTCGACGACACGCCCGGCGATGAGCTCCGGTCCGAAGTCGAAGCGGCCGTCCGCTTCTGCCCCACATCCGCGCTTCACCTCACCGAACAGGAGTAGGTCCATGCCGAAATTCCCGCGCCAGGAGATGGAAGAGATGATGCAGCGGTGGCTGGACATCAACCACCGCTGCGAGCAGCAACTCGACTGGTCGCCGATGGCCGACATGTACACCGAGGACGCCACCTACGGATGGAACGTCGGCCCTACCGACGAGTTCATGGCCGTCGGCCGCGACGAGATCCGTGAGTATGCCCTGGGCCTGGAGATGGAAGGGCTGGGGGGATGGGTCTATCCCTACCAACGGGTGTTGATCGACGACGTCCAGGGTGAGATCCTCGGCCTGTGGAAGCAGGTGGCCGACGCCACCCGGCCCGACGGCAGCCCCTACGAGATCGCCGGACTGGGCGGGAGCTGGTTCCGCTATGCCGGCGACTTCAAGTGGAGTTGGCAGCGGGACTTCTTCGACGTGGGGAACGCCACCGCCCTCTTCCTGGAGATGATCTCGGCCGGCGTGCTCACCCCGGGTATGACCAAGCGGATGGAGAAGGCCACTTCCGGCAAGCGGCAGCCCGGCCACTACCGGGTGGGCCAGGCGCCGGTGGGCCTGTGGGAAGGCGTCTGAGCGGGGCGGGGCTCAGGATCCGGTGTCGAAGGCTTCGATGACCCGGGTCCGCCACCCTTTGAGGTCCTCGCTGTGGTCGGCCTCGGTGCGACCCATCCGGACCAGGACCAGGTCGAGATGGGGGCAGATGTCGATGTATTGGCCCTCGTGGCCGGCCGCCCAGAAGGTACCCAGGGGATTGTCACGGGTCCACCAGTGGGAGCCGTAGTAGTCGCCGTCGTCGGGGTCCACCGAGCGGGGCCGCCGGCCGTGGTCGACCCAACCTTCGGGTAGCAGCTGCCGCTGGCCCCACCGGCCGTCCCGGAGGTAGAGCAATCCGAAGCGGGCGTAGTCGCGGGCGGTGGCGTAGGCGTAGGACGCCGCCACCCAGGTGCCGGCGTCATCCAGGGTCACCGTGGCCGAGGTCATGCCCAGCGGGCCGAACAGCCGGTCGGCCAGAAACTGCCGGTAGGGCTCACCGGCCCCGACCAGGCGGGCCACGATGCCCGACACGATGTTGCTGGTCCCGCTGGAGTAGTTGAACCGGGTGCCCGGCGGTGCCGCCAGTGGCCGGTCGGCGGCGAAGGCCGCCATGTCGGCCTGGCCCCGGCCGAACAACATCTGGAGGACGTCGGAGACCTCGGGATCCTCGTACACCTCGTTGAAGTCGAGCCCGTCCCGCATGTCCAACAGCTGCTGGAGGGAGATGGCGGCCCGGGGGTCGCCGGCCGACTGCCACTCGGGCACCGGCGCCGGGGCATCCAGCGACAATCTCCCTTCGGCCACCAACATGCCGACCACGGCGTGGAGCATGGACTTGGCCATGGACCACGAGAGCAGCGGGGTCTCCACCGTCACCGGCTTGCCCGGCTTGTCCCACTGGGGCAGGAGGCCGTCGTAGCGTTCGAAGACCAGCCTGCCGCGGTGGACGATGGCCACGGCGTAGGTCTGGTGCAGGGGCCCGGCCGGATCGAAGGCCTCCTCCATGAGGCCGTCGATGGCCACGCCCTCCGGCAGTGGGCCGACCGGCCACTCCGCGGCGGGCCAGGGCACTCGGTGGGCTGGTGCGGCAACCGGTGCAGGGGCTGGGTGTTCGGCAGGACGGTCACGGCCCAGCATCGCGCAACCGCCCCGTCTGGCAGGATGTGCGCCGGTGATCGACCATGTCTCCATCCAGTGCGCCGATGTGCCGCCAGTGCGGCCTTCTACGACGCCGTGCTGGCCCCCCTGGGCTTCGGACGGGTGCTCGACTTCGGCCAGGCCATGGGGTTCGGCCTGCCTCCGGCGCCTCAGCTGTGGATCGGGCCCCGCTCCACCGGCCACGGGTTCCGCGAGACCCATCTGGCCTTCGCCGCGGCGGACCGGGCCATGGTGCGGCTCTTCTACCAGGCCGCCGAAGCCATCGGCGCACCCCTGCTGCACCCGCCGCGGCTGTGGCCCGAGTACGACCCGGACTACTTCGGCGGCCTTCGTCCGCGATCCCGACGGCAACAACGTCGAGGCCGTCTGTCGCCGACCGGAGTGAGGGCCGGGGGATCCGACGTTCAGCTACAAGTGGGCTGTGGCGCAGAGTGCGACGGCGAGCAGGCACTGGGTCGAGGGCGGCGAGAGGGACGCCGGCCCGTAGGCTGCCGGGGTGATCGCCGATCGACTGGTGCAACTCGGGATCGAGCTTCCCCCGGTGTCGCCACCGGTCGGGACGTACGAAGGTTGCGTGGTGCTCGACGACATGGTCTATGTCGGTGGTCACGGTCCGGTCAACGGATCCGAGGTGGTCCACGGCAAGGTGGGCGGCAGCCTCACCCTGGACCAGGGCCGACGGGCGGCCCGACTGACCGGGCTGTCGATCCTGGCCACGCTGCAGGCCGAGCTCGGAGAGCTCGATCGGGTCGTCCGGATGGTCAAGGTGTTCGGTATGGTCAACGTGGCTCCGGGCTTCGATCGCACCCCGGCGGTCCTCGACGGCTGCTCCGACCTGTTGGTCGAGGTCTTCGGGGAGGCGGGCCGCCACACCCGCAGCGCGGTGGGCCTCGCCGAACTGCCCTTCGGCATTGCCGTCGAGATCGAGCTCATGGCCCGCATCCGCTCCTGACCGGGAGGGCAGAGCACCACTGGCCGCGGAGGAACGACCGTGGGATCGTTGACGGATGATCACCGGAACCCATGCCATCATCTATGCCGAGGACGCCGGGGCGGCCCGGGCCTTCTTCCGTGACACCCTCGGATTCCCCTCGGTGGACGCCCACGACGGATGGCTGATCTTCCAGCTGCCCCCGGCCGAGTTGGGGATCCACCCGTCCGCACCCGGCTGACCCCGCTACCGGTGCCCCGGCCGGACGCCAGGAGCTCTACCTCATGTGCGACGACATCCGGGGCACGGTGGCCGAGCTCACCGCCGCCGGCGTGGAGTTCACCACGGACATCGAGAATCAGGGCTGGGGTCTCCTGGTGCGACTGCAGGTACCCGGGGCCGGCGAGATCGGTCTGTACGAGCCCCGGCACGCCACCGCCCACACGCTCGACGCCTGAGCCGTCGTCAGGGTGGCGGCTCTCAGAACGGCGGCCGGCGGGGTGTGGAGTTCTCCAACCGGAGCGAGTTGTTCTATCGTCATAGGGGACGATCGGTCATCCAACGACCCGTCGTCCAGGACCAAGAGGGGGCACCGTGACTACGTCAGGCAATCGTCGACGCACCAGCACAAACACCAGGACCAGTACCAGTACCAGCACCACCGAGCCGCGTGCCGATCCACCGGTGAACCGCCAACGCAACTCGCGGATCGCCCGGTTGGAAGCAGAGCGGGACCGGGCCCTGGAAGAGGCCCGCAAGGCCACCCTCTTCGCCGAGGAGTGCCGCCAGGAGCGGGACCGCCTCACCGCCGCTCTGGTCGACACCAACGAGCACTACGTCAATGCCGAGATGAAGAACCTGGAGCTCCAGGGGAGAATCGACCGGATCCGCGACGAGCTTCGACCCTTGGCCAATGTGAACCAGCACATCAAGCGGCTGCAGAAGGACAAGTGCAGTGCCTGCGGCAAGGCGTGGCCCTGTGTGTCGGAGTCCATCCGGATCGTCCTGGAGAAGAGCGAGAACCCGTAGCAGGCTGATCCGATCGGGTTGCCGGCCACTCCAGTTACTGTCACGGAATGGAGTCGCCGCTCGACCTGTTGGACGTCCCTGATCTGGACGACCGGTTGGGAGCGGTGAACGCCCGGCTGCTCCGCACCTGTTCGGTGGGCGACCCGGAGTACACCGCCTCCAGTGCCCGCATGGTCGTGGCCGGCGGAAAGCGCCTCCGCCCGGCCCTGACGGTGGCCGTCGCCAACCTGGGCCACGTCTTCGACGACCGGGTCATCGCCGCCGCAGCTGCGGTGGAGCTGGTCCAGGTGGGATCGCTGGTTCACGACGACATCTTCGACGGGGCCCTGACCCGGAGGGGGACCCCGACCATCAACGCCGTCGAGGGCCGCAACGAAGCCCTCCTGGCCGGGACCTACCTGTTGGCCCGGGCCGGGGCCGAAGCGGCATCGGCCGGCCAGCTGGTGGCCGTGGACATCGCCCGGACGGTGGCCCGGCTGTGCGTTGGGCAGGCCACCGAGACCGAGCACATCTTCGATGTCGACCAGGACCTGGACCAGTACCTGTTCAACATCGAAGGCAAGACCGCAGCCCTCTTCGCCTGCTCGTGCCGGGTGGGCGCGTTGAGCGCAGACCTGCCGGTCGAACAGCTCGACCTCTTCGGCCAGTTCGGGCACAACTTCGGCATGGCCTTCCAGATCATCGACGACGTGCTGGACCTCATCGGCGACCCGACCCGGCTGGGCAAGCCGGTCGGCGCCGACCTGCCCGGTGGCGTGCTCACCATGCCCGTGCTGTTGGAGCTGGCCGACCGGCCGGGCGGCGACCTCCGGGCCCTCCTGACCCGCCGGACCACCTCGGACCTGCAGCAGGCCTCCCGGATGGTGGCCGAGTCCGACCGCATCGCCGAGACCATCGAGGCGGCCCGGCGGTACGCCGAGGCGGCGGCGTCCGCCATCGGGTCGGTTCCGGGCACGTCGGCCCTGGCCTTCTTCCCGCAGTCCTATCTGGACTGGTCCCTGGAACAGTTCCTGGCCGCCTGAGCCACCATCCTGAAGCGACCGCGGCAGGGGGGCGGGGCAGGTCCGCTACTCCACCGGGATGGTCAGCAGATCCGAAGCCAGCACCACCGCTCCGCCGAACGCCGAGGAGGCCTGGTCCAACCACTCCTGCTCCGTTCCCGGGGCCGGTGAAGGCACCAGATGGGTCAGGACCAGGGTCTTGACCCCGGCACGCTCCGCGGTGGCCGCGGCATCGGGAACCGAGGAGTGGTAGTCGATGATGTCGGTGACCCGGGGCAGGCCGATGGGCTCGAGGAGATCACGGCGGATCACCGTGTGGACCAGGACGTCGGCTCCATCGCACAGCTGGTCGAGGCCGGCGCAGGGCACCGTGTCACCGGCGATGACCACGGACCGCCCCTGGTCCTCGATGCGGTAGCCGACGGTGGGCCGGACCGGCGCATGGTCGGTGGGCGCCACCGTTACCCGGACCTCACCCTGTTCGAAGGCCACGCCCGACTCCACTTCGGTCACCACGCTGGTGGGCCGCCAGGTGAGGTCGTCGTGATGGGCCAGCCGGTAACCGATGTCCGGTTCCAACATGGCCTCCATGGCCGCCACCAGGTCGGCGGTTCCCAGCGGGCCGACGACCGGTAGGGGGTTGGGGGTGAGGGACATGACCCAACGCATGGTGAACACGTCGTTGAGGTCGGTGACGTGGTCGCTGTGCAGATGGGTCAGGAACACGGCCTGGAACCCACCGGCCCCGGATCCGGCCCCGGCGGCCCGCATCAACACCCCCCGCCCGCAGTCGAACAGCAGGTCGCCGGCCGAGGTGCGGACCAGGGTCGACGGACCGGCCCGCTCCGGGTCGGGTATCGGGCTCCCACTGCCCAGGATGATCACGTTCAAGGTGCCTCGTTCTATCGGGTTTCGCCCGGCCGCGCTGACCGGCCGAGGCAGCCCGGCGCAGAGTTGGGCCATGATGCGTGGACAGTGGCCGCTCCAGATCGTCCGGCCCGGCCGGCCGATGACCGGTGCGCCAGGACCACGACCAGGACCACGACCACGACCACAAGGAGCGACTATGACCGAGCGGGAGAGCGCACCCCCCGGAGCACCGTGCTGGGCCGACCTGTGGACCTCTGACGTCGAGGGCAGCCGGGCGTTCTACGACCGACTGTTCGGCTGGGAGGCCCAGGAGCCGAGCGCGGAGTTCGAGGGCTACTTCATGTTCAACCGCCAGGGCGTGCCGGTGGCGGGTGGCATGGGGGACATGGGTGGAATGCCCGCCAACAACACCTGGAAGATCTATCTGAACACCGTGGACCTGGCCGGGACGGTCCGCAAGGCCGAGGCGGAGGGAGCCCAGATCACCGTGCCGCCCATGCCCGTGGCCGACCTGGGCATCCAGACGGTGATGACCGATCCCACCGGAGCCGACCTGGGCGCCTGGCAGGCCGGGACCTTCCCAGGGTTCACCGTGCTCTCCGAGCACGGCGCCCCCAGCTGGTTCGAGCTCTCCACGAGGGAGTACGCCGGCGCAGTCTCCTTCTACCGGTCCGTGTTCCCGCTGGAACCGGCGGTGGTGGCCGACAGCCCGGACTTCCGCTACACCACCCTGAACGGACCCGACGGGGTGGAGGTGGCGGGGATCATGGACGGTGCCGGCTTTCTCCCCGAGGGCGTGCCGTCGCACTGGAGCATCTACTGGGAGGTCGACGATGTCGACGCCTCGGTCTCCACGGTGAACGACCTCGGGGGATCGGTGCTGGCCCAACCGGCCGATACCCCCTACGGCCGCATGGCCACGGTCACCGACCCGGCCGGCGCCCAGTTCCGGCTGCGCACCGGCCCCACCTGAACGGGCGGGCCCGCCCCCGGCCATCGGCACTCCCCCACTTCGGCCCGGGCCACTCCGATCCGGGGCCCCTTCGGTGAGGAGTCGGGGATACCGCCCCCCACCGACCGGAGATGAGCCACAATCAGGGGATGAGCGAATGGGCCATCGCCCTGTATGGGGACCCGTGCCGAGAGTGCGGTTACCAGTGGAACATCGGAAACGGCGACGCCGTGGTCATGGTCTCGGAGGTGCCGGCCACCTACGGACGGGTCCTGGCCGGAGCCACCGGCCGGGAGCGCCATCCCGACCTCACATGGTCGGTGTCGGCGTACGTCAGCCACGTGGCCGACAACCTGAGGATCTGGGCCGAGCGGTTGGCCGGGGTGACCGGCGGGGCTCCTCCCGAAGTCGGTGGCTACGACCAGGACGGCCTGGCCGAGGCCCGCGGGTACCGGCACATCCCGCTCCAGGCCGCCCAGTGGTCCCTGTCCCGATCGGTGGCCGGCTGGCTGCAGGCCGTGGGCCAGGCCCGCACCAACGGCATCATCCTCATCCTTCCCGAGCGGGGGGGGCAGTCCCTGTCGGATGTGGTGTCGGCCAACGCCCACGATGCCTTCCACCACCGGTTGGACATCGAAAGGTCGCTGCCCTTCACCGAAGAATGACCGGACCGGACCGGGTTCGATGATCAGTATCGCCGACGGCATCGGGCTGCTCATCGGCATCGTGCTCATCGCCATCCTGGCCGACCGCCTCCGGATCCCCTACCCCATCCTGTTGGTGGTGGTGGGCATCGGGGTGGCCCTGCTGCCGGTCAAACACCGGGTGGAGCTCCAGCCCGAGCTGGTCCTGCTGGTCTTCCTACCGCCTCTCATCTACGACGCCTCGCTCGACACCTCGGCGCGGGAGCTACGCACCCAGTGGCGACCGATCCTGTTGTTGGCGGTGGGGCTGGTCATCGCCACCATGGCTGCGGTGGCCGTGGTCATCCACGCCCTGGTGCCCGAGATGGGTTGGGCCGTGGCCTTCACCCTGGGCGCCATCGTGTCCCCGCCGGACTCGGTGTCGGCCACCCAGATCGCCGGAAAGCTGGGACTGCCGCGGCGGTTGGTCACCATCCTCGGGGGCGAGGGGTTGATGAACGACGCCACCGCCCTGACCGTGTACCAGGTGGCGGTGGCGGCGGTGGGCACCACCTTCACCGCGGCCGATGTGTTGGGCAAGTTCCTCTTCGCCGTGGTGGCGGGGGTGGCGATCGGGATCGCCGTGGCGTGGTTCGGGTGCCGGATGCTCCGGTTCACCGAGACTCCGGTGATCCAGAACACCATGTTGTTGATCCTGCCCTTCGCCGCCTACCTCCCGGCCGACAAGCTCCGGGCGTCCGGCGTGCTGGCCGTAGTGGCCACCGGCCTGTACTTCGGTCGCTACGGTTCGGGTGAGTTGACCCCGGCGGCCCGACTGCAGCAACGCGAGATCTGGAACCTGATCGTCTTCTTGCTCACCGGGGTGTCGTTCCTCCTGGTGGGACTGGAGCTCCGTCCCATCCTCGACAGCCTGGTCAACCGGGAGTCCGGCTCGCTGGCCCTCGAGGCCTCGGCCGTCGTGGGGGTGGTGATCGTGATCCGCCTGCTCTGGATAGCCGGGGTCACCGTGCTTCCGGGTGGACACCGCTTCGTCGGCGCGGCGCAACGCTCCGAGCGGTCGTGGCGCGAGACCACCGTGGTCGGTTGGGCCGGCATGCGCGGCGTGGTCAGCCTGGCCGCGGCGCTGGCCCTCCCCCAGACCTTTCCCCAACGGGACCTGGTGGTGTTCCTGACCTTCGCGGTCATCGTGGCCACGTTGGTGGGACAGGGCCTGACCCTCCCCCCGCTCATCCGCCGGCTCGGCCTGGTGACCCGGGGCGAACAGGATGTGGTCCTGGCCACCGAGGCCCGCCACCGTTTGACGGTCATCGCCCTGTCCAGCATCGAGGATCTGTGCCGGGGCGACCAGTTCCCCCACGAGGTGGTGGACCGGATCCGCACCGGGTACCAGTCCCAGCTGGCCCACATCGACCGCAGGCTCGAAGCCATCGAGGAGGGGGTGGTCGACGCCGACGACTCCCCCAACGGGGTGCGCCCATCGGCCGACGGACCCGGGTACCTCGATGCGGAGCGGGAGCTGCGCCGGCTGATCATCGCCTCCGAGCGGACCGAGCTCGGTCACCTGGTGGCCCGCCGGAAGGTGAGTGAGCGGGTAGCCGAGGAGATTCGGGCCGAGCTCGATGTCGATGAGACCACCATGCGGCCCTGAGCCCGCCGGGGCTGCAGCGGCTCGCCGCGGTGGTCAGCGCAACTCGGCGCGCGGCCGTACGGCAATGGTCACCCGGGAGGTGGCGCACAGGCGGCCCTCGTCGTCGCGCATCTCGACATCCCAGACCCAACTGGTCCGACCCCGGTGTACGGCCACCGCCGAGCCGTGGACGGATCCCTGGGTGATCGGCCGCAGGAAGCTGGTGTTGTTGGCCATGCCGAGAGCGGCACCACCGGTGGCGAACACCCCACGGGCCGTCCCCGTCGAGGCCAACGTCTCAGCGATGGCCGCATAGACGCCGCCATGGATCATGCCCAGTGGTTGGCACACCTGGGGTCGGACCGGCAGGTGGCCGGAGCACCGGTCGATCTCATCGCTCTCGTGCACCACGAATCCGATGGTGGCGTCGAAGGCGGAGTCCAGAGGGACGCGCAGGTTGTAAGGAGGGGCATCGGGCATGACGGCGAGGTTACTGCTGGCTCATCCAGGCCGGATCCTCAGCGGCCACAATCGCCGCCCGGTCTGACCTGCACGGTCACCGACGGTGCGGTCGCCTGCAGGGTGAGCACGGAGGCGCACCGCAGGGAGGTCACTGTGGCCCCGTCGACGATCGCCGAATACCCGTGGGGATAGGTGATCTTTGGCGTGATGACCTCGGTGACGGTGGCCTTGGGAAAGGGCTGGCCGTTCAAACGGTGCGAGGTATAGCTGAGCTTGAACGCCCGTGAGGTGGAATCGAAGCTGTAACTGACCGGGATCCCCGCCACGGCGTACGGGTAGGGACGGGCCAGGGCCCCGAGCGCCGCCGAGGCTTGGGCGCCGGTCTCACCGGACGATCCCTGCTTCGGCGCGATCACCGAGAAGTCCCAGAACAACCAGGGAATCAACTGTGAGTCGAGGCCATCCAGGAATTGGTTGATCGTTCGAGTGTTCGATGTGGCGCCGAATTCGGTGGCCAGAAGGGCATCGCCGTTCATGGACGACAGGGCGACGGCCTTGGCCGTCTGACCCGGAAACTGGGGGACGTACGGGTGGAACGACAGCGCGTTGGCCGGAGAGCCGAATGCCGCTAGTGACGTGCCTCCCTCGTAATCGAAGGTGAGGAAGGGCTCGACAAAAATGAGATGGTGAGGATCGATGGCCCGGATCGCACGGGCAGCCTTCGTGTAGAACGGCGCCAGCAAACGCCGTTCGAGGCCAGGGCACCCGGTGTCGCTCTCACAGCTGGCGTAGTCCGCGCCGGGCCACGGTTCATTCATGATGTCGTAGCCGAGGACCGACGTGCTTTCCTTGAACGTGTTGGCCAGAGCGACCAGGGCGGCGATGTAGCGCTCCTGGAGACCGACGCCTCCCGGTCCCTTCCGATCGGCCCAGAAGTTCGCCCATACCGTCTGTACCGCCGGGCTCTTGAAGTACCCGTTGGGGAAGGCGAGTTCGGGATTGGCCGCTCCATCGGTGAACGTGGCCCACGCCGGAAATCCATCTCCCCCGGTCACCGGTCCGTACTCGTCTTGATGCATGTCGAGTAGCACGTAGATGTGATCGTGGGCCAGCAAGTCGACCGTCTGGGCGATCTGGTGCAGATAGGTGGTGTCAATCTTGCCTGGTTCGGGCATCAGGGCGTCGAAGAGGACACCCAGACGAACGGCTCGGAACCCGTGGTCGGCGAGAAACGAGGCATCGGCGGCGTTGAATCCGTTCAGAGGATCGAATGGAGGTTGCTTGACGACATAGTTGATCCCGTGCGGCAGGAGGACCCGGCCCTCGGAATCCGTCAACCAACGGCCATGGTGACCGATGAAACCGGTCGGAGCCTCCGGCGGAACCTTCTCCGATGCCGTCGGCGAAGTGTTGGCGCATGCCGAGCACCCAAGAGCCAGGAGCATGCCGATGACAGCCAGACGGCGTCGCATCTAACCCCACTCCTCACTGGATGACATCACCGGGCTCCATGATCCGCTGGGCCACCAGCTCAGCCTCGCTCAGCGGCGGGGTGGCATCGGGGACCCTCGATGGAATCCTCCGGCCCGCCCTCCACCGTGAGCGCCGATCGGCTCCGGAACGTGCTGCAGGGCGCCTCCGAAGAGACGCCCTGCAGGTACAAGTTGCTGATTAGTACACCGAGATTCCCGTGAGGCGCCGGATGGGACCTGGGTCCGGCTAGGTCGCCCGGTGGGTGTCTGGCTGGGATTCGCCAGGTGGTACAGCGAGCCGCCTTAGCGGCCAGCCACCTCCAGGGTCCCAAAACGTTGACTGCTCAGTTGGACCACCTCCTCTCTCTGGTGAACCCCATGTTAGCGAGCAGATCGGACCCACTGTGGGAACCGCGAATGACCTGGTGAGAGCCACTGGCCCCTTCCGGCCGGTGGCAGTACGATCGAACATATGTTCGTATCGTCGACGGGTCGACCACCTTCCCGCCCCGGAGCCGCCGGCCCGGGCGGGGGTCGGGAGTCCCTGGCCCTCCTGGCCGAGCGGACCCGCCCCGTCTCGTCGAGTCAGATCCGCCTCCTTCCGGTGGCCCCACCCCTGGTCGGTCTGTTCCCCGACGGCAGCCTGCGTCGGGGGAGCACCGTCGTGGTCACCGGTCTGGCCGCCGCCCGCGGGCCGGCCGGACCGGCCGACGGTGGCATCAGCATGGCGCTGGCCCTCCTGGCCGCGGCGTCGGGGGCGGGGTACTGGGGGGCGGTGGTGGGCGTGGCCGGGCTCGGTGCCGTCGCCACTCACGACCTGGGTATCGACCTGGCCCGGCTGGCCGTGGTGCCCCGGCCCGACGCGGCCTGGGCCGAGGTCACCGCGGCGTTGATCGACGGGGTCGACCTGGTGGTGCTCTGTCCCCCGTTCCCTCCCCGCCCGGCCATGGCCCGCCGCCTGGCTGCCCGGGCCCGGGACCGCCGGTCGGTCCTGGTGGTGGCAGGACGGCACGCCTGGCCCGAGCCTCCCGATGTCCGCCTGAGCATCGACGACATGCACTGGGACGGTGTCGGCACCGGTGAGGGCTATCTGCGCCGTCGGCAGATGACGGTGACCGCCACCGGTCGGCGGTCCTCGGTCCGCCCCCGTCACCATCACCTGTGGCTGCCGTCGGCCACCGGGGCCGTGGCCGACGTCGATGCCGCCGTCGATGCCGGCGTCATACCCACTGCCGACCCGGTGGTGACGGGATGAACCGCCTCCTCATCGTGCGCTGCCCCGAACTGCTCGATGAGGACGAGGACGGGGCGGCCCTCCGGTCGTTCGTCAAGGTGATCGAGGCCGTCGAGTCCTACTGTCCCTGGGTCACCGTCGTCCGGCCCGGCATCTGCTCACTCCCCGCCCGCGGGCCGGCCCGCTACTTCGGTGGCGAAGTCCCGCTGGCCCGACAGATCATCGCGGCCGCCTCCGAGGTCACCCCGGTCGAGGTGGGCGTGGCCGACGGGCTGTTCGCCGCGGTCCTCGCCGCCCGCCGCCGCCTGATCGTCCCCGCCGGCGGCACCCCGGCGTTCCTGGCCCCCCTGCCGGTGGGCCTCCTCGATCGCCCCGAGTTGACCGAGTTGCTCGACCGGCTGGGCATCCGCACCCTGGGCGGGTTCGCCGCCCTCCCCGATGCCCATGTGCTCGGGCGGTTGGGAGCCGACGGGGTCATCTGCCATCAGGTGGCCGGGGGGCGGAGCGGCGAACCGGGCGACCTGCGCCAACCGGTGGCCGCTCACCGTGTGGAGGCCCAGCGCCGGGGGGCCCGGCGTCCCGGGACGGTGGCCGGTGAGCCCGAATTCTGGGGTGGGGTGAGCGACACCGACGCCCGGGCCGCCCGGGCCCTGGTGGCGGTCCAGGACCTCCTCGGGGCGGACGGCGTGGTGACGGCCCGGCTCCAGGGGGGCCGGGGGCCGGCCCAGCGGGCCCGCTTCGTCACCTGGAACGGCCGGGAGAGCCACGATGACACCACCCTCGGCGCCCCGTGGCCCGGCCAGATCCCTCCACCGGCGCCGGCCCTGGTGCATCCCGCCCCCCTCCGGGCCGAACTGTCCGACACCCACGGCCAACCGGTGTCGGTGTCGGGACGGGGCCTGCTCACCGCCACTCCGGACCGGCTGTCGGTGGAGCAGGGCCCGTGGTCCCCGGTGACCGCCTGGGCCGGCCCATGGCCCTCCGACGAGCGGTGGTGGTCGAGGTCCCGCCGGAGGGCGGCGCGCCTGCAGGCGGTCACCGGAGCGGGCGCCCATCTCCTGCTGGCCGAACGGGGTCGGTGGTGGGTCGAAGCGACCTACGGATGACCGGCCGCCCCTCTCCTCATGGCCTACGCCGAACTACACGCCCACTCCAACTTCTCCTTTCTCGACGGAGCCAGCCACCCCGAGGAGCTGGTGGCCGTGGCCGTCCGGCTCGGGCTGACCGCCCTGGCCCTGACCGATCACAACGGCTTCTACGGGGTGGTCCGCTTCGCCGAGGCGGCCCGGTCCTTGGGCCTGCCCACCGTCTTCGGGGCCGAGCTCACCATCACCGGCGTCGGCGGGTCGGCGGCCCGGACCGGAGTGCCCGACCCCGACGGCACCCATCTGGTGGTGCTGGCCCGGGACCCCGAGGGGTACGCCCGCCTCAGCCGGGTCATCGCCGAAGCCCACCTGGCCGGCGGGGAGAAGGGGAAGCCCGTCGTCACCCTGGACCAACTGGCCGACTGTCACGGCGGGCACTGGCAGATCCTCACCGGGTGCCGCAAGGGGGCACTGGCCACCGCCCTCACCACCGGCGGCCCGGCCGCCGCCGCCCACACCCTCGACCACCTGATCGGGCGGTTCGGCCGTGACCACCTGGCCGTGGAGCTGTGGGATCACGGCAACCCCATCGACGCCACCCGCAACGACGCTTTGGCCCTGCTGGCCATCGAACGCGGCGTGGTCCCGGTGGCCACCAACAACGTGCACTATGCCACCCCGTCCCGATTCCCCCTGGCCACCGCGCTGGCCGCGGTCCGGGCCCGGCGGTCCCTGGCCGACCTCGAGGGATGGCTGCCGTCATCGGCCACCGCCTGCCTGCGGGGCGAGGCCGAACAACGCCGGCGGTTCGCCCGGTGGCCCGGGGTGATCGAACAGAGCGCGGCGATCGCCGCCGACTGCGCCTTCGACCTACGACTGGTGGCCCCCCGGCTGCCCGACTTTCCGGTGCCCCCCGGACACACCGAGCAGACCTGGCTGGTCGAACTGGTCCACCGGGGGGCCGCCGACCGGTACGGGCCGCAGGGAGCCGAGCGGGTGCCGGGGGCCTACGCCCAGCTCCACCACGAGCTGGCCATCATCGGTGAGCTCGGGTTCCCCGGCTACTTCCTCACCGTCTGGGACATCGTCCGGTTCTGCCGGGAACAGGACATCTTCTGCCAGGGCCGGGGCTCGGCGGCCACCTCGGCGGTCTGTTACGCCCTCGGCATCACCAACGTCGATGCCGTCGACCTCGGCCTGCTGTTCGAACGCTTCCTCTCGGCTGCCCGCGACGGACCGCCGGACATCGACGTCGACATCGAGTCCGGCCGGCGCGAAGAGGTCATCCAGTACGTCTACGAGCGCTACGGCCGGCTGCACGCCGCCCAGGTGGCCAACGTGATCACCTACCGCTCGCGCTCGGCCCTGCGCGACATGGGCAAGGCCCTGGGGCACACCACCGAGGAGGTGGACGCCTGGTCCAAGTCGGTCGACCGTGGAGAGCCGATCGGCCAGCGGGACGACCTCCCTCCCCTGGTGGGCCGACTGGCCACCGACCTGATCGACTTCCCGCGCCACCTGGGCATCCACTCGGGGGGCATGGTCATCTGCGACCGGCCGGTGGTCGAGGTCTGCCCGGTCGAGTGGGGGCGGATGCCCGGCCGCACCGTGCTGCAGTGGGACAAGGACGGTTGCGCCGCGGTGGGACTGGTCAAATTCGACCTGCTGGGCCTGGGCATGCTGACCGCTCTGCACAACATGGTCGACCTGGTACGGGAGTTCCACCACGTCGAGGTGGACCTGGCCCGGCTGGAGCAGGAGCCCGAGGTCTACGACCTGTTGTGCCGGGCCGACACCGTCGGGGTGTTCCAGGTGGAGTCGCGGGCCCAGATGAACACCCTCCCCCGCGTGCAGCCCCGGTGCTTCTACGACCTGGCCATCGAGGTGGCCCTGATCCGACCGGGGCCGATCCAGGGTCATGCCGTCCATCCCTACATCCGTCGGCGCAACGGGACCGAGCCGGTCACCTATCTCCATCCCCTCCTGCAACCGGCCCTGGAACGCACCCTCGGGGTACCTCTCTTCCAGGAGCAGTTGATGCAGATCGCCATCGACGTGGCCGGGTTCACCACCACCGAGGCCGACGAACTCCGGCAGGCCATGAGCGCCAAGCGGTCGGGCGAGCGGATGGCCCGGCTGCGCGACCGCCTGTTCGCCGGCATGGCCGCCCGGCAGGTGTCCGAGGAGGTGGCCGAGCAGGTGTACACGGCCCTGGCCGCCTTCGCCAACTTCGGTTTCCCCGAGAGCCACTCGGTGGCCTTCGCCTACCTGGTGTACTCCACCGCCTGGTGCAAGGTGCACTATCCCGCCGCCTTCACCGCCGGGTTGCTGAACGCCCAGCCCATGGGGTTCTGGTCTCCCCAGAGCCTGGTGGCCGACGCCAAGCGCCACGGGGTGGCGGTCCGTCGCCCCGACGTGAACGCCGGGCGGGCCACCGCCGGGCTGGAGGAGATCGGCGGCACCGGGCCCGGCGTGGTGCGACTGGGGTTGGCCTCGGTGCGCGGCGTCGGGGAGGAGACGGCCACGAGGATCGAGGAGGGGCGTCCGTGGTCGGGTCAGGAGGATCTGGTCCGCCGGGCCGGGGTCACCCGGGCCCAGCTGGAGGCCCTGGCCACGGCCGGGGCCCTCGACGGTCTGGGTCGGGACCGGGCCGGAGGAACCGGTGGGGTCCCCAACCGGCGGTCCCTGGTGTGGGGGGCGGGGGCGGCCGCCCAGGCCACCGCGGACCGGCTCCCCGGCGTGGTCACCGGGTCGGACCCGCCACCGCTCCCCACCCCCACCCTGTGGGAGGGGGTGGCCGACGACCTGTGGTCCCTCGGGATGACCCCGGACACCACCGCCATGGAGCTGGCCCGGGACCGGCTGAGCCAACGGGGCGTGCTCCCGGCCGCCGCTCTGCGGTCGAGGCCGGGCGGGGACCGGATCACCGTGGGGGGCGTGGTGACCCACCGCCAACAACCCGAGAGTGCCCATGGTGCCGTGTTCCTGAACCTCGAGGACGAGACGGGCATGGTCAACGTGGTCTGCTCACGCGGCGCCTGGGTCCGGTGGAAGCCGGTGGCCCGGGCTTCTCCGGCCCTCTTGGTGGTGGGCCGGGTGGAACGGTCCGAGGGCTCGATGACCTTGGTGGCGGAGCGGTTCGAGAACCTCGACTTGGGACCGGTGCCGCCGTCACGAGATTTCCGATAAAAGGGTCTTGACTACTTTGCGTGCTGAGGTAAACACTTAGAGTGAAATCATAGAAGTGCCACAGCGCCACCATTAATTCCATTGCGCACCCCGTCACAGAACGAGCGTCCACCGTGGACGCAGGAGAACACGCCGAGCACCAAACGAGGCCCCGAGCGGGCGGCCGTGCCCGGTACGGAGCAATGACAGAGGAAGCAGTGAAAACGAGGGTGACAACAGGAGGCTGTGGCTCATGAACGGAACGATTGCAGGACCGAGTGTCCTCACACTGGAACTGGTGGGGCTGGTCATCGGGCTGTCGATGATCATCGGCGCCATCGACGTGATCCGGCTACCGGGATGGGCGTGGAAACGGGCCGAAGAGAGCAAGATCGCCTACCTCGTCCTGGTGGTGTTCCTACCGCTGGCCGGTCTGGCCCTGTACGTCTTCTCCGCCCGTCCCAAGGTGGCCGCCGTGGCCGGCGGCGGCCGGGCCGCCAGCCTGCCCTTCGAGCGCTTCGGGGTCGAAGCGGAGCAGAAGCAACGCGAGGAGCAACGCCAGGACCGCCGGCCCATCACCGTCCCCATCCCGACCGGGTTCGGAAGCTTCGGCGCCGCCACTCCCGTCAGCGGCGGAGGGGGCCTGGTCATCGGGGCCGGCACCGACGACGGCGGTGGCGGCGTGCAGCTGGCGGTGGCGCCGGTCGAAACGGCGGCCACCTTCTTCAGCAACGGTGGGGCCACCTCCCGCCTCCACTCCCCGGTGGGACTGGCCCGGGCCTACCGTCCCCGCCAGCGGACCAGCCTGAACGAGACCGACGAGGCCCGCCCGACCGTCCCGGCCGGATGGAAGGCCGACCCCACCGGCCGCCACCAGTTCCGCTACTGGAACGGATTCCAGTGGACCGAGAACGTGGCCGATGCCGGGGAGCAGTCGAGGGACTCGGCCGGCTCCTGACCCGCCGGCAGCCGTTGGTGTGGCCGCGGTCCTCCCCTACCGGGCCGCGGCCACCAACCGGCTCAACCGGGCCACCAACACTTCGAGCACCGTCTCCCCGGGGAGCTGCGTCGCCCCCCGCAGGTCCAGGTCGGCCTGGGCCAACAGCCCGATGGCCCGGGCGGTGCGGGCCGGGCCCAACCGCCGCGACTGGGCCAGCGCCTTCTTGGCCGGAAAGGCACTCCTCAGGCCCAGGAGGTCGGCGGCCTGCTCGGCCGAGGTGGCTCCGGCCCCGTCCAATCGGAGCAGCTGGCGGAAGTGGCGGTGGAGTTGGGCCATGACCACCAGGGGATGGGAGTCCCCGGCTCCCAGCATGCGGTGGAGCACGCTGAGGGCCACCTCGGTCCGTCCGGCGTCGATGGCGTCGGTGAGATCCCAGGGGGCCAGCGATCCGGCCTCACCCAGGAACGGCTCCAACTCGCCCACCGTCACGGTGGCCCCGGGTCCATAGGTCGAGGCCAGGGTGTCGAGCAGGCCGGCCAACCGCCCCATGTCCCCGCCCAGGTGTTCGGACAGGCGGCTGGTGGCGGCGTTGTCCAGACGGACCGGGCCCTGCTTCAGGTGGTCCGACAGCCACTGGGACCGGTCCCTGGTGGTCCGGCCCACCGAGGTGTCCACCACCTCACCGACCGAGCCGGCGGCCTTGGACAACCCGGCGGGCACAGTCCCGCCCCCTCCCACCAGGACCAGCGAGGTGGTGTCCAGCGGGTCCCCGAGGTAGGCGGTCAGGCGCTTGGCGTCGGCGGCGTTCAGCTGACCGGCTTCACGCACCACCACCACCCGTCGCTCCACCAGGAAGGGGGGCGTGGTGCAGGCGTCGATGACCGCGCCCACGTCCAGTTGGTCGGCGCCCGGGCCCCCGAACTCCTCCACCATCAGCGACGGATCCCCGCCGGCCACCAACCGTTCGCACAAGGCGTGGGTGGCCTGGGCCACCAGGGAGGGATCCTCCCCCTTGACCAGGTACACCGGTCGAGCCGCACCGGGGGCGGCGGCGGCCTTGGCCGGGCTCATCGACGGAACCCCTTCACGACGCCACCGGCTGGCGCGGTGCCACCCCGCTCCGGCGCGCCGAACTGATGGCGGCCATGACGGTGCAGATCTGGCGGTGGGCGGCCACGTCGTGGACCCGCATGATCCGGCACCCCAGGGCCGCGCCCAATGCCGTGGCAGCCAGCGAGGCCTCCCGCCGTTGGTCGATCTCCAGATCGAGGATCTTGCCGAGGAAGGTCTTGTTGGAGGCCGACAACAGCAGCGGGTAGCCCAGTCGGGCCAGCCGGTCCGAGGCCCGCAACAACTCCAGCGACTGCCCGGCGGTCTTCCCGAGGTCCAGGCCGGCGTCGATGATGATCCGATCCGGGGCCAGTCCGGCCTCGAGCGCCCACGAGCCCCGCTCGACCAGGAAGGAGGTGACCGAGGCCACCACGTCGTCGTAGTGCGGTTCGGGATCGGGGATCCGGGGGCCCAGCCGGATGTGGGTGGCCACCACGCTGGCTCCGGCCGCCGCCGCCACCTTCAGGTACTCGGGGTCGGCGAAGCCGCTGATGTCGTTGCCGACCACCGCCCCCGCGCCGAAGGCCTCCCGGGCCACCGACGCCCTCCAGGTATCGACCGAGAGGGGGATGTCGAAGCGGGCCCGGAGGGCGGCGATGGCCGGGATGACCCGCTCCAGCTCTTCGGCCTCGCCCACCTCGGGGCCGGGCCCGGCCTTCACGCCGCCCACGTCGAGCAGGTCGGCCCCGTCGTCCACCAGCCGCTCGGCCCGGCGCACCAGATCGTCCAGGGCGTAGGTGGCCCCTTTGTCGTAGAACGAGTCGGGGGTGCGGTTGAGGATCCCCATGACCAGGGCACGGTCACGGATGTCGAAGGTTCTGTCGCCCAACGTCACCGAAGCCGCATGCACGGGGCTGACGCTATCCCCCGGTGCCGAGGGCGGTGACGCCGCGGGGCCGGTACTCAGAACAGCCGCGCCGCCAGCGCCTTGCGGTAGTCGGTGGCCCGCGGATCTTCGGGCCCCAGGGTCTCGAGCAGGTCGAGGAACTCCTGATGGGCGGCGGCATCCTCGCGTACCCGCTCCAGCAGCCCGTCCAGCAGGTCCCCGACGTCAGCTCCGTCCACGTCCACGTGCTGGGAGACCAGCCGGGCCTCGGCCGACAGCAGGCGGGTCTCGGGGGTCTCGGGGATCCGGCCGAGCAGGGCCATGGCGTCGTCGGTGTCGCCCCGGGCGATCATCATGGTGGCCAGGGCCACGATGGCCCCGTGGTGGTCGGGCTGGAGCTCGAGGGCCTGGAGGAGGGGGGCCTCTTCATTGGTGCGAAGTCCCTCTTCCACCAGCAGGTCGGCCTCCGACGGGGCCGGAGCCAGTTTGGCTACGAACTCGGTGACCGCAGCCTCGGGTTGGGCCCCGATGAAGCCGTCGACCACCTTGCCGTCCTTGAGGGCGAACACCGCGGGGATCGACTGCACCTGAAAGCTGGCCGAGATGGCGGGGTTCTCGTCGACATTGACCTTGACCAGGGTGACTGCGCCCTCGGTGGCGTCGACCACCCGCTCCAGGATGGGTCCGAGGGTGGTGCACGGACCGCACCAGGGGGCCCACAGGTCCACCACCACCGGCTGCTCCATCGAGCGCTGCAGGACCTCCTGCTCGAACGTGGCATCGGTTACGTCAACCATGACGTATGACGATACCTGGACCAGGTCGGGGTCCGGGCGTCCCGGGGCGGGATCCGAGTGCGGGTAGCGTCGTACCCATGGAAGCAGGGCAGCCCTCCGTCGAGGCCGCGGTCGAAGGCATCGATGTCGCCGGGGTCACGGCGTGGATGACCGACACCATCCCGGGTGCCGAGTCACCGTTCGGCTTCGAGCTGATCGCCGGCGGCCGGTCCAACCTGACCTACCGGGTCACCGACGCCGGCGGCCGTTCCTATGCCCTCCGGCGGCCACCGGTCAGCCACGTGCTGCCGACCGCCCACGACATGAAGCGCGAGTACACGGTGATCAGTGCCCTGGGTGACACCGGGGTGCCGGTGCCACGGGCCCTCGGACTGTGCACCGACGAGTCGGTGAACGGTGCGCCGTTCTATGTCATGTCCTTCGTCGAAGGGCACATCGTCCGCGACGAGCGGGCCGCCTCGCGGCTGACCGAGGCGGCCCGGGCCCGATCCGGACCGTCGCTCATCGACACCCTGGCCCAGCTGCACGCCGTGGACATCGACGCCGTGGGCCTGGGGGACTTCGCCCGGCGGGACGGCTACATCGCCCGCCAACTCAAGCGGTGGCACGGCCAGTTCTCCCAATCGACCCTTGACGGCCAACCGGGCCCGGCCGTGGTCGATCAGGTCCACGAGCTGTTGGCGGCCCGGATCCCCGAACAACAGGGGGTGGTCATCGTCCACGGTGATTACCGCTTGGACAACACCGTGCTGGACGACAACGGCGACGTGCAGGCCATCTTGGACTGGGAGATCTGCACGCTGGGCGACCCGTTGGCCGACCTCGGCCTGCTGCTGGTGTACTGGGCCGAGCCCGAGGACGCCGATCAGGCCCTGGTGGGTGTGGCTCCCACGTCGTTGCCCGGGTTCGCCCGACGGGCCGAGCTGATGGATCGTTACGCCCAACGAACCGGCCTCGACGTGTCGAAGATCTCGTACTACCGGGCCTTCGGCTTCTGGAAGCTGGCCTGCATCCTCCAAGGGGTCTATGTGCGCTATGCCAGCGGAGCCGCAGCCGGCGACCGTTCGGGGACCGATCAGTTCGCGGCCCATGTGGGGCGGCTCGGAGAACGGGCCCTGGCCGAAGTGGAGTCGTTATGACCGACCATGACCCGTCCTCGCTCTACGAGTTCGATCCGGGCTGGGGCCAGCCCATCGACGCCGCCCTCTCCCGCCCGGTCCTGGTGGTCGGGCTGGAGGGCTGGGTGGACGCCGGACTGGGAGCCTCGGCGGCCATCGCCTCGCTCCTGGCCTCGGCCCCGGTCACCCCGGTGGCCACGTTCGACACCGAGCTGTTGATCGACCAGCGGGCCCGGCGGCCCATCGCCCGGTTGGAGGACGGGATCACCACCGAGCTGACCTGGCCGACCATCCAGCTGGTGACGGGCAAGGACCGGGTGGGTGCCGACCTGTTGTACCTGACCGGACCGGAGCCCGACTTCCGCTGGCCGACCTTCATCAACGCCGTGGTGGGACTGGTGAAGGACCTCCAGGTGCGAGTGGTGGTGGGCTTGGGGGCCTTTCCGGCGCCCACGCCCCACACCCGACCGGTGCGGCTGGCCTCCACCGTTCCCCCCCAATCGGCAGAGCTGGCCGGCCGGGTGGGAACGGTGCACGGCACGCTCGAGGTGCCGGCGGGAGTCCAGGCCGCGCTCGAAGTGTCGCTGGGCCTGGCCGGGGTGCCGGTGATCGGCCTGTGGGCCCGGGTCCCCCACTACGTGTCGGCCATGCCCTACCCCGAAGCCAGCGCCGCCCTCATCGAAGGCCTGTGCGCCGTGACCGGATCGGTGCTGGACAGTTCAGCGCTGAGAACGGCCGGTGAGGCCTCCCGCCACCAGGTGGACGAGCTGATCGGATCGAACCCGGAGCACCTCGACATGGTGCACCGGCTGGAGACGGCCCTCGACTCCGAAGAGGTACCGCCCATCGGTCTCGACGGGGATGTCCCGAGCGGGGACGAGATCGCCGCAGAGCTCGAGCAGTTCCTCAGGGGCGAGGGGCACTGACGGTTCTCACCGCCGCCGCGCCGGTCGGCGCGGCGCTGTGGCTCTTCGACAGGTGCTCGGCGTAGATGGTGAAGGCGACGAGCAGCGCCACCATGACCACCACCAACAGGGCCAGCACCACCCACGACGAATTGCGGCGGCGGGTGCCCGCGGTCATCAACAGGGCGTCCGGGGCCAGCACCGGTGCGGACCGGCGGGACCGCGACCGCGACGGCGTGGACGTCGGGGTAGGAGGAGCGAAGGCCGGCAGCTCGGTCACGATCCGGCGCATCTCGTCGATGGTGGTGGCTTCGGCCAGCTCGCCGATCCTGACCTGATACTCCGTTCCGCTCAGCAGCCCGCGCTCGGCGGCGTGATCCAACAGGACCCCGTACCGGGTGCGGTCGTCGTCGGTGACGGGATCGTCGATCCCGTGACGCTCCTCGCCGTTGGTCGATCCGGCGAATCCGGACAGGGTCTTGGTCACGTCGTCGAGCCCACCCAGCTCGGGCAACGGTCGGGGATCGTGGTCCGAGGGCGGCCGAGCCGGATCGATGGGCCACGGGCGGCCGTCACTGGCATCATCGCTCACCTCTGAATTGTGGGTCACCGCGACCCCGGGACGCAACCATCTGCTCTGCCGGTCAAGCGGGATATCGTGGCCCATGGACGTGGACGGAGGTATCGGGTTCGACCCGGCCGGGGTGATCGAGACCACCGAGTGGGCCGAGCGGGTCGGTTACGACGGCATCTGGTCGGCCGAGGTCAATCACGATCCGTTCCTCCCGTTGGCCCTGGCCGCCGAGCACTCCGAGCGGCTCATGCTGGGCACGGGGATCGCCGTGGCCTTCGCCCGCAACCCCATGAACCTGGCCATGGTGGCCAACGATCTCCAGGTCCTGTCCAAGGGCCGGTTCATGCTGGGACTGGGGTCCCAGATCAAGCCCCACATCGAGAAGCGCTTCTCCATGCCCTGGTCCCACCCCGCTCCCCGGATGCGCGAGCTCATCCTGGCCATCCGGGCCATCTGGGCCGCCTGGGCCGATGGCAGCCGACTGGCGTTCCGCGGGGAGTTCTACCGGCACACCCTGATGACACCGATGTTCGATCCGGGACCTCACCCCTATGGGAATCCCCGGATCTTCTTGGCCGGCGTCGGGGAGAAGATGACCGAGGTGGCCGGCGAGGTGGCCGACGGGCTGCTGTCCCACGGGTTCACCACCGAGCGGTACCTGCGGGAGGTCTCCGTGCCGGCCCTCCAGCGGGGCCTGGCCGCCAGCGGGCGGGCCCGATCCGACGTGCAGATCTCCTACCCGGGCTTCGTAGTCACCGGCGCCGACGACGCCGGAGTGGAGGCGGCGGCGGCGGCGGTCAAGTCCCAGTTGGCCTTCTACGGCTCGACGCCGGCCTACCGGCCGGTCCTCGAGCTGCACGGTTGGGGCGATCTCCAGACCGAGCTCAACACCCTGTCCAAGCGCGGTGCCTGGACGGAGATGGCCGGGCTCATCGACGACGAGGTCCTCAACACCTTCGCCGTGGTCGCCCCCATCGACGACGTGGCCGGCATCGTGCTCAAGCGGTTCGGGGATGTGGTCGACCGGTTCAACTTCTACGCCCCCTACCCCATGGAGCCCGAGCGGTGGGCCGAGGTGCTGGCCGGCTTCAAGTGAGGGCGCCCCCCAGGTGGAACCTGGCGCTCATCCGGTGACGACGTTGACGAGCTTGGGGGGCCGGCTGATGACCCGCCGGGGTCCGGCACCCCCCAGGGCCTCGACCACCGGTGCGGAGGCCAGGGCCAGGCTCTCGGCCTCCTCCTCGCTGATGTCCGGGCTCACCTCCAGGCGGTCTTTCACTTTGCCGTTGACCTGGATGACCATGGTCACCGACTCCACCGCCGACAGCTCCGGGTCGGCCTCCGGCCACGGTCGGGTGTGGATGTGGTCCTCGTGCCGGCGTTCCCAGGCCTCGGCGGTGAGGTGGGGCGTCATCGGGGCCAACAGGAGCAGCAGGGTGTCGGCGGCCTCGCCGACCACCTCGGTGTGCCCCCCGTCGCGGGCATAGGGCTGCACCAGGTTGACGAACTCCATGCAGGCGGCCACGGCGGTGTTGTACGACCACCGCTCGAAGTCGCGGTTGACCCGCTCGATCAAGCGGTGGGTGGCCCGGCGGATCGAGAGGTCCTGGTCGGTGAGGGGCCCGGACCTCAGTGTCGGGGTGTGGTCCTCGGGAGGTACGGCCAGGCGCCAGACCCGATCCAGAAATCGGGAGCACCCGTCGATGACGCTGTCGGTCTGGTCGGTCCAGTCCATGTCGTCGCCGGGTGGCCCGACGAAGAGGTGGAACAGCCGCAGGGCGTCAGCACCGACGGTGGTCAGGTACTTGGCCGGGGCCACCAGGTTGCCTTTGGACTTGGACATCTTCGTCCCGTCCATCCGGATCATCCCCTGGGCGTAGTAGCGGGTGAACGGCTCCCGCAGGTCCTCGGGGGCCAACCCCAGATCGGAGAGGGCCTTGGTGAAGAAGCGGGCGTAGAGCAGGTGGAGGATGGCGTGCTCGATCCCCCCGATGTACTGGTCCACCGGCATCCAGTGGCGGGCGATGTCGGGGTCGAAGGGAAGGTCGGGCGTCCAGGGGTCGGTGAAGCGCAGGAAGTACCACGACGAGTCGACGAAGGTGTCCATGGTGTCGGTCTCGCGGGTGGCCGGTCCACCGCAGATGGGACAGGTGGTGTTGAGGAACTCGGGGTTGGTGGCCAGTGGCGACTGCCCGGTGGGCTGGAATTCGACGTCGTCAGGGGCCAGGACCGGCAGCTGCTCGGGGGGAACCGGGACGATGCCGTGCACCGGGCAGTAGACGACGGGGATGGGGCAGCCCCAGAACCGTTGCCGGGAGACCAACCAGTCGCGCAGACGGTAGTTGACGGTGCGCTTGCCGATGCCCTCGGCCTCCAACCACTCGATGGCCCGGGCCTTGGCGGTAGGAATATCCAATCCGTTCAGCCACTCGCTGTTGATCTTCTCGCCCGTCCCGGTATAGGCGCCGCCCGGACCACCGGGCTCGTCCCATCCCTCGGGGGGCTGCACGGTGCGCACCACCGGCAACCCGTAGGTCTGGGCGAAGTCCCAGTCGCGGGCGTCCTCGGCCGGCACGGCCATGATGGCCCCGGTGCCGTACCCCATGAGCACGTAGTCGGCCACGTAGACCGGTACCGGCCGTCGGGTGAACGGGTTGATCACGGCGGAGCCGGTGAAGGCACCGCGCTTGGCCAGGCTGGTCGATCCGCTCTCCGACATGCGGTCGACGTCGCTGGTGGTGGCGGCCCGGGCCCGCAGCGCTTCGACCTCGGCGCGATGGCCCGGGGTGGTCAGCTCATCGACCAGGGGGTGCTCCGGCGCCACCACGGCGTAGGTCATGCCGAAGGAGGTGTCGGGGCGGGTGGTGAACACCCGGAGGGCCAACGCCTCCTGCCCGGCCGATCCGTCACGGCCCTCGACCACCAGGTCGAACTCGGCCCCCTCGGACCGACCGATCCAGTTGCGCTGCATGGTCTTGACCCGCTCGGGCCACTCCAGGGTGTCCAGATCGGCCAGCAGCTCGTCGGCGTAGCGGGTGATGGCCAGGAACCACTGCTCCAGTTCCCGCCGGATCACCAGGTCGCCCGATCGCTCGCAGGTCCCGTCGGCCAGCACCTGCTCGTTGGCCAGCACGGTCTGACAGCCGGGGCACCAGTTGACCGGGGCGTTGGCCCGGTAGGCCAGGCCGGCGGCCAGCATCTTCTCGAAGATGACCTGGTTCCAGCGGATGTACTCCGGATCGTGACTGCGGATCTCGCGGCGCCAGTCGTAGACCGCACCCAGTGAGGTGATGGACTCCTTGAGCTCGGCGATCCGGGCGTCGGTGAAGACCCGGGGGTGGGTCCCGGTCTTGATGGCGGCGTTTTCGGCCGGGAGGCCGAAGGAGTCGAAGCCGAACGGGGACAGCACGCCGTAGCCCAGCATGGTGCGATGGCGGACCAACAGGTCCCCGAAGGTGTAGTTGCGGACATGGCCCATGTGGGCCGGGCCCGACGGGTAGGGGTACATGGAGAGCACGTACCAGGCCGGCCGGGGATCGTCGGAATTCACCTCATAGGTGCCCTCGTCAGCCCAGCGCTGTTGCCACTTCTTCTCGACTTCGATGACGTCGTAGGCCCGTGCCATGGCTAACGATCGTACCGGGGTCGGGGTCGGGCCCCGGTCTCTGGGTGACGCTCCGCCGATCAGACCGGCTCAGACCCGGTCGACGAGCCCTTTGACCCCGCTTCCGAGCCGGGACACGGCCCCTCGAACCGAGGAGTAGGCGTGGGTGAGGTTGACCACCTGTGTGTCGGGAGGCACGGAGACGGAGACCGGGGCTCCATAGTTGGAGAGCCCCACGGTCAGGGTCAGATCCGGCCCGGCCCCGGCGAGGCCCGAACCGAGCAGGGAAGGGTCCAGCGAGTGCAGCACGCCGCTGACCGTGGGGTGGTTCAGGTCGAGGGAGACCGCCAGTTGGTGCACCCGGCCGTCGGCACCGACCCAGACGGTGACGGGAACGGTGGGTGCTCCGAGGGCATCGGCCACTTCGGCCGCCGCTGAGGCCGACGCACTCGACTGAGTGCGATGAGCAAGGCCGGAAACCAGACCAGTCAGCGACACGGTGGACCGGTACTCGGTGGTGCTGACCCCGTCGAGCCGCGGGGTGCCCACCTTGGTCACCGATCCGGTCACGGACCCGAGGGCGCCGAGCAGTCTCGACGGATCCCCCAGCGCGGCCAGGGCCAACGAACCCGAAGAGCTGGTGGCCGAGGTGGAGGCCTCGAGCCAGCTCCTGCCCCCGGTGAGCACGGACAGGGCGGGGACCTGGAGGTAGACACCGTTGCCGTCGGTGACCACGGTGGTGCCGGTTCGGCCTCCCAGGACCGAGGAAACGGTGGGGATCGATACGGTCATGCGGTCGACGTGCGAGGCCAGGTCGATGGACCCGGTGCCGGAGATCAGGGTGGACTGGATCCCCGGGCTATCCGCCGTCACCGAGAGGGTGAAGGCGGCACTCCCCGTTGCGGTCGACTCGGCGGCCGGTCCGGCCAGATCCGCGGGGCCGGCGGCTGAGCGGGAGCCGGTCGTGCCGTGGCCGTCGGCGAAAGCGGCGGCACCGACCCCTACGACGACCAGAGCCGCCAGAGCGGCCGCCATCATCGCTCTGCGAGTCGGCCGGCGGCGGCGAGCCGGGTCCAAGGTAGGGACCGGACCGGGATACGACAACGACGTGGCTGGTTCGGCGGCCGGGACCATCGAGCGGCCTGGCGTGTCGGCCACGGGCACCATTGACCGACCCGGCGGGTCGGCGGCGGGCACCATGGAGCCACCCTCGTACCTGATCAGCTCGCCCATCGTCCCTGCCCCTCTTCGGCCCTCGGCCGTGCTCTGCGATCAACGTTCCGTCAGCGGACCGCGCTCGGGCGAGATCGTACCGACGCCTTTGCCGGATTAGTCGGCAGCCCCCGTGCGAACGAGCCTCCTCTTATCGGACTCTTACCGACTTCTGCGACGAGCGCGCCAGTCAGCCGGGGAGCTCGCCACGAATGAAGTCCGGATTTCGGTTCGTCCTCAGTTGCCGGCTGGCCCCGGTGATCGCCAGTCGGGTTGGCGCCCCAGACGGGCAAGCAGTGCCGACTGGGGGTCGGCGCCATCGGCCAGGCGAACCGGGGTGGCAAACATTCCCGACTTGACTTGGGGGGTCGCATCGTCGGGAAGCCGGCTCAGGTAGAACGCACAGAGATCGGGATCGAGCCGATCGTCGCCTCCGACGGCACGGGCCAGGTCCCAGGTATGGATCAGGACATCCTGGCTCAGTAGGCCGACCAGCGGGGCAGCCTCGATCCGGGTGGGCGGGTTGTTGCCGACGGCGGGGACCTCGACTGGTCCGTCGAAGAGCCCCGGAGTGTTCAGTAGTGGCCGAAGGGCATCCCAGGTGACGGCCCACCGAACTGCCGGATCTCCCCGTGGTCGTTCGGGTTTGGCGCCCATGGGCCGGAGGAGGAGTACATCGTGGAAGCCGATGACGTGTTCGACGACCCCCCTGGCGTCCCAGTCGGTACAGGGCGAAGGGAGGTCCCAACGATCCTGGGCTTCGAGGACAGCCCGGCCGAACCGCTGACAGACTCGGCTGTGGCGGCGGGCGATCTCGTCTCTGGCTTCCGGCAGGCGGGAGTTGCCCATCCGGGGATTCTTCCACCTCGGCAGGTGAGAGGACCTGGGAATTCGTCCCGACCGGGCCGGAACGATCCCCGTCCGAACCGTTCCGGTCGACTCGAGGCCAGCGGAGAGATGGTGGGTCCAGGCTCGGCTACGATGCTCGGGCTGCGGTGGACATCGGATGACGGTTGCCCCGTGGTCGTTACTTGAGAAGAAGAGCCCGGAAGCAGTGGATCCGGGTCGCTACGGGGGCGTAGCTCAGCTGGTAGAGCGCTTGACTGGCAGTCAAGAGGTTCGAGGGTTCGAGTCCCTTCGCCTCCACTCGAAATCCCAGGTCAGAGGAGTACTGGCCTGGGATGCTTTGCGTCCCGGGCTGGAATTGCAGGAAATCACGCCAAGTAACCAGGACTTGATCATGGGAGCTGACACCGATCGGATGCCCCATGCCCCGGGACGTCCCGGCAACCGTTTCCGGGATACTTCGACGGTGGCTGGTCAGTGGGGCGTTGCTGGGCGTGGGCGACGCAGGACGAGACGGCAACAAATGTGCCGCCGATGACGACCTGGTCCCAGATCTGCGACACCCAGAAAATGAAGCAGGATCACAATTGTAGGCCCTAGAGAATGGCCGGGTGGTCCACGCTCAGATGGAGGAGGAGACCATCGCTTCACGACCCGACCGGCGGGGGTCCATCGACCAGAGTTCCAACCGACTAAGCCCTGAGCAGTTTCAGGCCCTGTTGCCGATCCTCACCCGTCACACCGACTCGGCCCAGGGTTGGTTTTTGTTGTGGGACGGCCTCGGCAATCTGAACGAGAAGGTGTTCAACTCCCGTATACCGAAGGTGCACCATGCGATGCGGGATTTCTACCTGTTGAACGGTCCACTCGCCTCGTATGCAGGATTCTCCGACGATCCGAGCTTTTGGTGGCCCGATGATCGGGCCTGGTGCTTGTGCACTGACACCGACTTTTCGTGGAGCTACTTGGCGGCAAGCCGTGACTGTATCGCCGAGATCCTCGCCACGCCGGTCCTCGACGCAGTGGAAACATATCCGGAACATCTCGCTCGTTTGGGCATGGACGTCATCAACGATCCTGATGGCGAAGTGCCACGTGGGCGCTAGTCACTGGCGCGTCCGCTTTCGACTCTGTCACCAACAACAATCAGCGCTCTGCGTGGCGCTGATCTGATGGTTCGTATCTTTCGATCTTGGGAAAGGTCTTGCCATGACCCACCCAAGAGGAACTCATCGACGCCGAACTTATTTCTTGAGAAGACTTTCCTTCGTGGGACTGGCGTCGGCCGCGGTCGGCCTGCTGGCCGCTGGTTGCAGCAGTTCCGGAAGTGCCACGCCATCGGCACCGAGTAAGGCAACCTACGACAAGCAGGCCAACGCCATCTGCAATACCTACAGCTCGAAACTGAGCACACTCGGAGCGAGCCTGCAGTCGAGTACCAGCACTTCTCAGGTGGAGCAGGCGCTCAGCCGTGCGATCTCGCTTGGACAACAGGGAACCTCGAAGCTCGAAGCACTGTCCAGGCCCTCTGGAGAATCCTCCTCCCTGAGTGCCGCCTATAACGACCAGGAGCAACAGGTAAGCGACCTGAAACACCTCCTGAGCGCCATCCGGGCCAACAACGAGACGGCCTTCAAATCGGAGGAGACGGCGCTCAATGCTTCCGACGCCTCGGTAAACCAAAAGTTTGATGCCCTTGGATTGACCAAGTGTGGATCTGGATCCGGTTCCTCCTAGTGAACGGCGCACGACGAGCCCACCTCTCTCTGCCACGCCTCCAACTTCGTGCCGGTGCCGACCTGGATCGTCGCTGACGGTGGGAGCTAAAGAAACGGCACCGAGTCCGCCGTTCGGCGAGGAAGGTCAGATAGCGGCACCCGGGCCTCAGCCCGGGCTGTAGCGGACGATCACGTCACCCTGCCCCGAGGTGGCGTCAATGGCCCGACCACTGGCGGGGTCGGTCCCGACGCCGTTCGTGACGCTCCCCTGCCCCGAGGTGGCTTGGATCCGATACGAGGTCCGACCCCTCGGCAGCTCAACGGTCACACCGCCCTGACCCGAGGAGGCGATGACCCGAGTGGGCGGAGCCGTCAGATTGACGGACACATCGCCCTGACCCGAACGGACGGACAGCGACGTGGCCGCCGATCGGGAGACGGTGACGTCTCCCTGGCCGCTCGACGCCACCAGCGTCTTCGACCCGCCGGTGACGGTCACATCCCCCTGGTCGGAGTGGACCGACAGCCAACCGTCCAGCCCGGTGACGTTGATCGAGCCCTGCTCGGAGTTGACCATCACCCCCACGTGCGGTTGGAGGCGCACGGTGTAGTCGCGGCTGCACCGATTGTTGAATGGGACCGAAGTGCCGCAACTCGAGGTGATGAACAGGGTGTGGCCTACGACTCGTTCCTGGTCCGTCGGATACGTCAAACCGTGGATGCCCGAAGTGGTCACCTCCGTATCGGCGTCCGGGCTGGGCTCGATGGTGATATCACCGCTGGTCACGTGGACCGAGACTGCCGTGATCAGTGAAGTGAACTCGCGGTGGCGCAGGGCAACGGGCTCGTAGGCCACAGACCCGACAACACTCCCCGCCAGGGCGGCAACAATGGCGACGGCGAAGACCAGGCCCACGAAGACCCAGACCTTGCGGGCCCCGGCTGAACGGGTCGGCGGGTTGGGAGTCATGAGTTGAGCCAGCGGAGGACGGCGAGTACCCGGCGGTTGTCGGACCCGGCCGGCGGAAGGTCGAGCTTGGTGAACACATTGCTCACATGCTTCTCCACCGCACCGTCACTGACCACCAGCGCTGCGCCGATGGCCTGATTGCTTCTGCCTTCGGCCATCAAGGCCAGAACCTGCCGCTCTCTGGCCGTGAGGCGGCCCAGCGGATCCTGTTGGCTGCTCCGGGCCACCAGTTGGGAGACCACCTCGGGATCCAGCGCCGTGCCCCCGGCGGCGACCCGGCGCACCGCCTCCACGAACTCTGCGACCTCCGCCACCCGGTCCTTCAACAGATAGCCGAGTCCTTGAGTGCCGGTAGCCAGCAGTTCAGAGGCAAAGACCTCTTCCACGTACTGGGAGAACACCAGGATGGCGGTCCTTGGCCAACGCCGACGGATCTCGATCGCCGCACGAAGCCCGTCATCGGTCATATCCGGAGGCATGCGGACATCGACGATGGCGACATCAGGTTGGTGCTGCTCCACCGCCTCGATGAGGGACGGCGCATCACTGACCTCGGCGACCACATCCTCGCCGACCTCGTCCAGGACCTGGATCAGCCCGACCCGCAACAGCACGGCATCCTCGCCGATCACGATCCGCATGGAATCTCCACCGTGACGCTGGTCGGCCCCCCAGTGGGGCTCACCACCTGCATCCGCCCACCCAGGGCGATGACCCGATCGGACAGGCCGGACAGACCGTTCCCACGAGAGGCGTCGGCGCCACCGTCGCCGTCGTCGCGAATCTCGATGACCAGATTGTCGTTCCGGACCACGACCGAGAGGTCAACCTGTGTCGCTCGAGCGTGCTTGGCCACATTGGTCAACGCCTCCGCCACCACGAAGTATGCGCCACTCTCCACTGGCGCCTCGAGCCGGGTCGGCACGTCGACAGTGAGCGACACCGGCACCGGACATCGGGTGATCACCGCCGATAGCGCCGCATCGAGGCCACGGTCAGTGAGTACTGCCGGGTGGATGCCGCGGGCCAGGTTCCGCAGCTCCGCCAGTGCCGCCTTTGCTTCCTCATGGGCTTCATCCACCAACTGGCGGGCCCGTTCGGGCTCGGTGTCGAACCGTTCCCGCGCCCGCCCCAGGTCCATGGCCAACGCCACCAATCGTTGTTGGGCTCCGTCGTGCAGGTCCCGCTCAATCCGGTGCCGCTCGGCCTCCGCACTACTGACGGCGCTGGTTCGGCTGATCTCCAGTTCGTCGACCCGTCGGGCCAGGTCCGACTTCTGGCGAGGACCGAGCAGCCACCTCACCATCATCCGGTCGATAGCTGCGAGCCCCATCGTTGCCTGGGGAGCCAACACCAAGAGGACGAGGACGCCGATGAGGAGGGCACCGGTTGCTCCCGAGTCCAAGTGGACATGGACAAGCCCGAAGTCGGCGTAGTGACCGGGCAGGTGGGTTACATAGGCGGGGAGGGCGACCAACACCACTGCCCCGGTCCAGAGCGACAGGACTACCAAGCCCAGGGCGGCCTGAATCGGAAGTCCGAGTGACAGATAGCCGATCTCCCGCCAGCGACTGCCGCTGGTCAGTAGTTGGCGAAGCTTGCTCCACCAGTTCCCCGGCACCATCGGAGCATGCGGATTGGCCAGGTTGATGCCCAGCAACGCCGCCGCCCGAGACCGTTCCATCCGGCCGAGTTGAGCAGCAAGGAGGAAGGTGAGAGCGACCAAGGGCACGGCCACCACAAAGGTCAGCGCGAAGCCGACGCTCAGCGCCACCAGCACCGTGACCACGACCCCCAGGACAATTCCCAGCGGAAAGTCCAGCGCCTGCCAGGCCAGCGATCGCCAGAGGGCCATGCCCCGCCAGGGCCGAACGAGAAATCCGATCACGATCTCTCCTCTGGCAACGATAGGTCCCCCATCCGCACAGCAATCTGGCCCGGACGGTGGTGGCGATTGATGAGGGTCAGACCACGAAGGAGCACGTTGCCAGCCTACGAAGGTGGGACGCCCCGGTCACTGGAGGCTACTGGTGTTTCGGCCAGCGGGTTTTCCCCACCATTCCCACTCTGTGGATCCAGATCGACGGGCGCGCGCAGTCACCTTTCGTTCTGGGAGAGCCTGCACCCTCTGCTCGGCTCACCGTTCGATGACCCGGTCCTCGCTCTCGTCAGGTAGCGAAGGAGTCGATCGGAGCTGCTCCGACGGGGCGCCAGTGTGTCGGAGACCAGCTCTCCGCCAGACTGGCGAAACACCCTCGTCTTCTCAGCCGATGCCGACCACCGGCTTATTCAGTGGCTTGCCACCCATCGATCCGTAGAAGACGGCATCGCCGAACGAGAAGATGCCTCCGTCTGCGGCTACCAGGTTGTAGCCCCCGTTGTCGGGGGTCACCTGCATGCCGACCACCGGTTGGTTGAGCTGGATGCCACCCATGGAGCCGTCGTAGTGAGCGGTTCCGAAGGTGAAGATGCCTCCGTCTGCGGCCACCAGGTAGTAACCACCTCCATGCGAAGCTTCCGCTCCCCCGACGACCGGCTGGTTCAGGTGGGTCCCACCCATCGAGCCGTAGTAGTGGGCATCGCCGAAGGAGAAGACGCCCCCGTCAGCGGCGAATAGATTGTAGCCCTTCCCGTCCGGGCTCACTGCTCCCCCGACGATAGGTGCGTTGAGGGGCGATCCTCCCATGGACCCGTAGAAGGGGGCGTCACCGAAGGCAAAGACGCCACCGTCGGAGGCAAAGAGGTAGTAGCCCTTGCCGTCCGGAGTTGCGGCCATTCCCACGATGGGTGCGTTCAACGGGGTGCCACCCATCGAGCCGTAGTACTGGGCCGTCCCGAAGTTGAAGATCCCGCCATCGGAAGCCACCTCCCAATATCCGGGCGACAACGGTGTCGAGGCTACTCCGACCACCGGCTTGTTCAGGGGAGTCCCGCCCATCGAGCCGTAGAAGCCGAAAGCTCCGAATGTGAAGACGCCACCATCGGAGGCCACCTCTCGGTATCCCCCCAGGTTCCCCCCGATCTGGTCGGCTGGCGAAGGGTCGCTGATACGGACCACTTCACCGCCGAAATTGACCCCGGGGGGCAGATTGGGGTCAGCTGAGCCCTGCAGAACCGACCAGTTGGTGGCATAGACCGACCCATCCCCGGCGACGGCGATCCCACCGGGGTAAACGAGGCCCGTACTGGCCAGCACGGTCCGGCTGCCATCGGCATTCACCCGGATCAGGGCACCCGAAGTGGGCAACCCGCCTGGACTGGGATCGGCAAAGCCCGCCTGGTCCATCTCCAGCACCAGGAGCCGACCGGCCTGATCGAAGGCGATGTCACCGATCATGGTGAACCCCGACTGGTACTGGGTCAGCTGGCCGTTCGAGTAGCGGTAGACGCTGGCCGCGCCCTTGTCGTTGGGCGCGCCGCCGAGCTCACTGATGTAGAGGGCGCCGTCAGGACCCACAGCCAACGAGGTTGGCACCGGTTGCATCATCTCCTGAGTGGCCGTGGCGGGTTGCCCCGCTCCGCAGGTGTTGGCCGCAATGGTCTCCGGCACCAGGGGCAGAACAGCCAGCGTGCTGAGGGTGCCGTTCTTGTACAGCAGCACATCGTTGCCGGCAGCGTCGGCGATGGCCAAGCCCCCGTCGTAAGGGGTGACGCCGTAGGGGTCCGAATCGATGGGTGGTTCGTTCAGGCAGCTGAGTCCGGGGTGGACCGTGCCTTCCCCGTGGTCGGGGTTGTGGGCAGCCTCATACTGTCCGAGGTTGGCCTCGGCCGTCGGCGACCCACCGCTGATCGGTGCGGAAAGGAGGTTGCCGAGGAGTGCCCCCGCCGACCCGTAGGTCTGGTCACCGGTGACACTGTTGATGGCGGAGTTCTGGATGAGGAACTGGATCTGGCCGTTTACCACCGTGATACCCGAAGGTCCCGAAGCGCCGGGGCCGTTGCTGGGGCCATTGTTGATCGAGGGCAGATCCCCCACCACCGTCGTCACGTGGCCGCTGGGCGTCACGCTGGCGATGGCGCCCGACGGGTTGGCGCATGCCGGCTCGGCGCCGGTATTGCAACCTGCGGGCACGGTATTCAGGCCGGCCTCGGTCACCAGCAGGTCGCCGTTCGGTCCCACGGTGATCTTGCGCGGCTGGTTGAGGCCCGTGGCCACCACTTGGACATTGGCGGGTAACGTGCGCGGGGAGGCAGACCGGGCTTGGCGGGCGCCTGCCGACAGGCTGACATGACCGAACAGCCCCGAGCCGGTGCTTGCGTTCGGCGCCGCCGTTGCGGCCGTTGCCATGGTCGGGATGACGAGCGCCGAAGCTCCCACCACACCGACAAGCACGGTGAGCCACCGACGGGTTCTGGTTCTTCCGCTCATGAAAGCGCCTCCTGATTCCATTGATCCTGGGATCTCCTCCTGGCCCTTGTTCCTGATCACGGCCCGACCAACCGTCGCCTTGTTCGCTGGTGGACCGCCCGCCACCAAGCATTGGTGTGCCCTCGTCGAGCACCCCCCGGATTGTATAAAGAACGCTCCGGGTGTGCAGAAAATTCTGTCCCTCTGGACACCCTCCCGGTCCGTCCACTGAGCCGGGAGGCCACATAGGCCCAATCCAAGTATCATGTCGCCCTTCAGCACCAGCCGGGCGCCTTCGACAGACTCGGCCGGACCATTGGGGCCAACCCGCTCACCCGGGGAGGCGGTTGCCGGCCTCCCTCGGGTGGGGCGATCTCCACGGGTGGAGGTTCGACGGGGCACTCGATGGGCTTCATTCGCTACTTCTTGGGGAACGATCTTGAAAATCGCCATTGTGGGAACCGGTGCCATGGGTTCGGTCTATGCCGGCCTCCTCGGCAAGGCCGGACACGAAGTCTGGGCCATCGACACGTGGCAGGACCATATCGATGCCATAGACACCACGGGTCTGTTGGTTTCCGGCGCCAGCGGCACGTACGTCGTCGACAATTTGAACGTCGGACGCGTTCCGGCCGATGCCGGTCCGTGCGACGTGTGGGTGATCGCCACCAAAGCTGCAGCCGTCGAGGAGGTGGCCAGGGAGATCGCTCCGCTGCTCCGGCCCGAGAGTGTGGTGATGGCCTTCCAAAATGGCCTCGGCGCCGGTGAACGGGTGGCAAACCACATAGCACCGGAACACATCCTGATAGGCATCGCCGAGGGATTCGGGTCGTCGATCCCCGAGCCGGGACATGTGCACCACGAAGGTATGCGCCTCATACGCCTCGGCGAGATGGACGGAGGCATGACGGACCGTCTGAAGGCCATTGAACAGGCGTGGGGAAACGCCGGCTTCAACGTCCGGGCCTTTGCCGATGTGAACCTGATGGTTTGGGAGAAGTTCCTCTGCAATGTCACGCTCAGCGCTCCCTGTGCGGCTTTCGACGTCACCGTCGGGGAGCTGATGTCGAACGACGAATCGTGGAGGGTGGCGCTGGCCTGTACGTCTGAGGCCTACCGAGTGGCTATGACCATGGGGGTCCGGTTCCCGTTCGACGACCCGTTGCAGTACGTTTCGGATTTCGCCGCCACCATTCCGAACGCCAGCCCTTCGATGCGACTCGACCACCTGGCGTGCCGACGTTCAGAGATCGACGTCATCAACGGCCAGGTCGTCACCCTCAGCCGCCGTTTCGGGCTTGAGGCGCCGTACAACGAGACGCTTTGTGCCATCCTGCGTCAGCGCGAGGCCAGGTTCCCGGAGACTCGCTGACCGCCGGCTACGGGACCGGGAACACCCGCGGCTCCGACAGCTGGGTCCGGTCGATACGTTCGGCGGCCTCGATGGAGGGCTGTCCCTGCGACAGCCCACGTGGACTGAAGCCCGAGTAGCGTGAGGAGATGGATGGCGGGTCCGTAGCAGGCGCGCCCGGGGTTGAGTCGACGCCCGGGTCATCCCCCACGACACGGGGCCATGAAGCCCCCGGGCGTCGCTGGGTCTTCGACGTACTCGGACTCGGATGGGTTGTGGCCGCGGCGATCGCCGTCCTGACCCCGGCCCTGGTCCATGGCAGCGCGCTGGGTCCTTACAAATTGTCGTTGAACCACGGACTGACCCATCAATCCAGGACCCTGATACACACCATCACTGATACGTCTGATCAGATCTCTCAGCTGATTCCCTGGACTGCACTCGGGTGGACGCAGGTCCACCAAGGTCATCTGCCGCTGTGGAACCCCTACAGCGCTCTCGGAATGCCACTGGCATTCAACTGGAACTCGGCGACGTTCAGCCTTCCCGCGTTGGTGGGCTATCTGTTCCCCCTTCGGCTGGCTTACACGTCTCAGATTCTCACCACGCTGATCGTGGCCGGCACCGGTGGTTATCTCTTCGCCAGGCTCCTGAAGATGGGCGCCCTGGCAGCCACCCTGGTGGGAACGGCCTTTGAGCTCAGTGGCGCCCTGATGGCGTTTCTGGGCTGGCCCATCGCCTCCGTGCTCTCGTGGACCGGATGGCTGTTCGCCGGCGTCATCCTCATCGTGGGCCAGAGGCATCGTGCCCGCCACGTAGCGTTCTTCGCCGTGGCGTTGGCCCTTGCCATCTACGCGGGACAACCGGACGCCTTGGTCCTTCTGGTCCTGGGGGCCGTGGTGTTCTCCGTGGCCTTGCTGGTCATGCGGATCCCCGCGCTGGGAGGTTCCGGACCGATCCTGCGTCCGTTCATCGACCTCGTCGTGGCCTCCGTGGCCGGATTCGCCCTGGCCGCCCCGCTGGCCTTGCCCGGCTACCAAGTGATCAGCCGATCAGTCATCAGTGTCGAACGGGGGGCGTACGGGCTCCACTCGGCTTACCCCTTGTCGAGGCTCGGGGAGCTGGCCTTCCCCGGGCTCGACGGCCATCGGATCACCGGTGAGGCCGCCTATCTGAGCTTGATCGTGGTGATCCTGGCTGTGACTTCCATCGGGCTCGGTCTGCGCCGACCTGAAGTGGCCGCCCTGGTCGCCGTGGCGTTGATCTTGGGAGCCATTGGTTTCGTCGATCCCGTAGCTGACGGGTTGAACGCCATTCCCCACCTTCAGTCCGTCAAGTGGGCCAGGGCCGCAGTCCCGACGGTGTTCGCCGTCGTGGCGCTGGGTGGATTGGGCCTTGACCTCCTGCTGCGCCGATTTCGGGATCGGGCGCTGACCATCTGGCTTGGAGCCGGGTATCTGCTGGCGGCGGTGGCCCTTCTCATCTTTGCGGCGGTGGGTTCCCCCTCGGCGCCGAGGGCGGGGCGACGGGATGAGGCCCTTGTGTGGGCTGGGATTGAGGCGGCAGTCGGACTGGTAGGAGTGGGATTCCTCCTGTGGGCGCGCCGACGGGAGCGGACAGGAAGAGGACCGGGGCCGCGCCGGGCTGCCACGTACATAGCGGCATCCTGGTTGGTGTGCATTACTTCCTTCCTCGTCGCCGCCGGAGGTCCGCTGTGGTCGTCCAGCCCCGGACTGCCTTCCAAGCCGGCGGAGACCGCTCTGCAGGAGGCAGTGGGCACCTCCCTGGTGGGCTTCGGTGTGGCCAATGCGAACTTGGGCATCTGGCGAGATGTGAACGACGTGTTCGGGGTCCACGAGTTCGCCGTGATCGACGGATCGGTTCCCAGCTCGTACTTCACCTCGTGGGGGCTCGTCACCCGGAAGCCCGACGCTTCGGCGGGCTTTGAGGGCGCATTCTCGTACTCTCCGGCGATCAGGTCGGCCACCGTCGCCCGGATCTACGGGGTGGGCTTCGTACTCGAGGATCGAGGCTCGCGGGGGCCCAGGGGCGGAGTATTCGTCAAGACCATCGGTGACGAGGACCTCTATCGGATTCCGAACTCCGGTGCGGCCACCCTCACGCCGCTCTCCCGCCACGGGGCCCTCCCTCCCGTACACGTCGTGGGGACCGTGGTCCCGGTCAGTTACCCCAGCCCCTCGTCGTGGACGATCACCACGGACGCCTCGACAGCCCAGGTACTGCGCTTGCGATTGAACAACACGCCCGGTTGGCAGGCCACCATCAACGGTCAGCCGCTCCGGCTGTCCCCGTTTGCCGACGTCATGCTTCAGGCCCGTATTCCGCCTGGTCACCACACCATCGAGTTGCACTACTGGCCGGGCTCCTTCACTGTCGGCATCGTGCTGGCCGCAATCGCCACCGTCCTCCTGGTAGTAGCGGTGGCCGTGGGAGAGGTCCGGTCACGGCGGCGACGGGGGCGCGGTCCAACCACCGAGCCCTCAGCGGCACCCTGACCTCCTCACCCGATAGCTGGGGGTCATCCCCAGGGTTGTCGGTCCTGGCTTCCGACCTGGGAGGCCGGGGCCGCTACGGAACGTGGAAAGCCTTCCGCCGCATGGGACCCTGGTTCCTGTCGAGATCAAGGGTGATCGAGGCACCCTGGAGACCGGTCCTCAGCTCCTACCCTGATCCCAGCGCGGCGGGAAGGTCCCGCATGTCGTCAAAGAGCACCGCGCCGTCGAAAGCCAGATCCTCAGGCCCGGTCACACCGCCGGCGAAGGCGAACACCGTCATGCCCGCCGCCAATCCCGCCCTGACGCCGGAGACGCTGTCCTCGACGACCGCACAGCGATCCGGTGGCACGCCGAGGCGCTCGGCGGCGTAGAGGAAGACGTCGGGGGCCGGCTTTCCGTTGGCCACCTCGTCGACGCTGAAGATCCGCCCCTCGAAGCGATCGAACAGACCGGTGAGGCCCAAGGTGAACCGCATCTTGTCATGACTGCCGCTGGAGGCCACGCACGTCGGCGTGGTGATCCTGTCCAGGGCCTCGATCACACCCGGTACCGCCACCAGCTCCCGCTCGAACACCTCGTGATAGCGGGACTCGAACTCACCGTCCCAGTCGATGCTCCGACCGAGATGTCGCTCGATCTCCCGTTGCATATGGGCCGCCGACCGGCCGACGAAGCGGTCGACGATCTCCCGTTCGGTGAGGGGCCACCCCAGGCCGGCCAAGATCTTCGCCTCGGTCCGCACCGCCAGGCGCTCGCTGTCCACCAGCACCCCGTCACAGTCGAAGATCACCAACCCGAAGGGGCGCACCGGGCCAGCCTAGGGAGTTGTCGTGCCCATGAGCGGCCCCATCGGCCTCCACCGGCTCCTGGGCCCGGTCCGACGTTTGACCGGGCCCACGGGACGCTCCCCCGGATCAGGAAGCGATGGCCAGCTGGATACTACGGGAGGCGTACTGGACGGGAGAGCTCGAGTCCTTCACCTTGAACACGATGGTGAAGGTGCCGTCGGACTTGGGCGTCCCCGACAGCACCCCTGTCGAGGACAGGCCCATCCCGGCGGGCAAGCCTCCCGTGTGGCTCCAGGTGTACGGGGCCGTGCCGCCCCGGGCCACCAGGGTGGTCGTCGGGTACGCCTGGCCTTTTGTCCCGCGGGGCAGCGACGTGGTCACCACTTCCGGTGGTCCGGTGACGTTCACGCACTCCTTGACCGAGGTGTCGGTGCTGGCGCTGTAGTTGGTGTCTCCGGAGTACGCCGCCGCAAAGCACCAGTACCCGACGGAGGTGGGCTTGAAGGTGGCTGAGGTGGCCGAAGAGGTGTTGCCCGCTCCGGGAGTCAGGTCCACGGCACTCCCCACCTTGTTCTTCGTGGAGGTGCACGCCGCGGCCGACGACTCCGGTCCGCACCGGTAGAAGGTCACCGATCCGCTGGGGCTTCCCCCTGCGGCATTGCCGGTCACTGTGGCCAGGTCGCTGTCCGTCTGCCCCAGCTTGATGGTGGCGTTGGTGGTGGCCGTGGTGGTCGAGGTACGGGCCCCGGTCACGTCAAAGCACCCGTCGGTGGTGGTGTCGACGCTGGCGTCGTAGTTGGTGTCGCCCGAGTAGTCGGCGGCGAAGCACCAGTAACCGGTGGCGGTGGGAACGAACGTCGCCGACGTGGCGGTGGCCGTGGCGCCGGGCCCACCGGTGACGTCGACCGGGCTACCGACCGGATCGGCGGTGGAGGTACACGCCGTCGGAGTTGTGGTCGGACCGCACTGGTAGAAGGTCACGGATCCGGTAGGACTGCCCCCGGCGGCGTTGCCGGCGACCGTGGCATTGTCCGAGTCGCCGTGGCCCAGCACGATGGTGGCGTTGGTCGGAGCACTGGACGTCGAGCTGGTGGCCGCCGTCACATCGAAGCATTCGTTGGTGGCGGTGTCCGTGCTGGAGTCGTAGTTGAAGTTGCCGGAGTAGACGGCGGCGAAGCACCAGTACCCCGTGGCGGTGGCTTTGAACGACGAGGACGTTGCCGTGGCGGTGTCATGGGCCCCGGCGGCCAGAGTCACCGCACTGCCCACCGGGTCGGCGGTTGAGGTGCACGCGGTGGGCGTGGTGGTCGGACCGCACCGGTAGAAGGTCACCGTACCGGTGGGACTCCCTTCCACGCTGGTTCCGGTGACCTTGGCGGCATCGGTGTTCCCCGCTCCCAACACCACGGTCGAGTCGGTCGGCTTCGTAGTGGTAGACGTGGTGACGGCGGTAAGGTCGATGACCAAGGTCAGAGTCTTGGTGGCGTACTGGCGTGGCTTGCTGGAGTCAGCCACCTTGAACACGATGCTGAAGTTGCCGCTCACCTTGGTCGTCCCCGACAGCACCCCCGTCTTGGAGAAGCCGAACCCGGACGGGAGCGATCCTGTGTGGCTCCAGGTGTAGGGCTGCATGCCGCCGGCAGCATTGAGCGTGGTCGAATAGGGCTTGTTGACCAGGCCGTGGGGCAGCGACGTCGTGGTGACGGAGAGGGGCCCCTCCACATTCACGCACTCGCTGCTCAGGGTGTCCGAGCTGGCCCGGTAGTTGGTGTCACCCGAGTAGTAGGCGGCGAAGCACCAGTAACCGACGGCGGTCGGGGTGAACGGGGCCGACGTGGCCGTGGAGGAGTTGTGGGCCCCCGCCGTCACGTCCACGGCACTGCCCACCGGGTCGGCGGTCGAGGTGCACGCCGTGGCGGTCAGGGAAGGACCGCACTCGTAGAAGGCCACCGAGCCGGTCGGGCTCCCGCCTCCGGCGTTGCCGGCCACCGTGGCCACATCGGTGTCGGCCTGTCCCAAGGTGATGGTGGTATTGGCCGGGACGGTGGTGGTGGTCGAGGTGCCCTGGGTGACGTTCACGCACTCACTGGTGCTGGCATCAGAGCTGGTGCTGTAGTTGGCGCTTCCCGAGTAGTCGGCGCCAAAGCACCAGTAGCCCAGGGCGGTGGGAGTGAAGGCCGGCGAGTTCGCCGTCGAAGTGTCATGGGCGCCGGCGGTGACGATCACGGCGCTGCCCACCGGGTCGGCCGTGGAGGTGCAGGCGGTGGGAGTGGTGGTCGGGCCGCACTGGTAGAAGGTCACCGAGCCGGTGGGGCTCCCGCCGGCGGTGTTGCCGGTCACGGTGGCCCCGTCGTGGACGGCCACCCCCAAGGCGGCGGTCGAGGCGGAGGGTGTGGTGGCAATGGTCGGGGTGGCCGCGGTCACGTCAAAGCACTCGTCGGTGGAGGTGTCGGTGTTGGGGCTGTAGTTGGAGTCACCCGAGTAGGTGGCGCCGAAGCACCAGGTGCCGGTGGCCGTCGGGGTGAAGGTGGCCGAGTTGGCCGTGGAGGTGTCGTCGGTACCGGCGGTGACGCCGACGGGGCTGCCGACCGGATCGGTGGTCGAGGTGCACGGGGTGGGCGAGGAGGCCGGCCCGCACTCGTAGAAGCTCACCTTGCCGGTGGGGCTGCCGAAGGTGGCGTTTCCGGTCAAGGTGGCCTGGTCGGAGTTGGCTGCTCCCAACACGATGGTGGAGCTGGCCGGGATGGTCACCATGGGCGAGTTGATGGTGGTCACATCGAAGCACCCGTCGGTGGTGTCGTCCGAGCTGGCGCTGTAGTTGGAGTCGCTGGAGTAGGCCGCGCCGAAGCACCAGTAGCCGGTGGCGGTGGGGGTGAACGAATCCGAGGTCGCCGTGGACGTGTCGTCGGAGCCGGCGGCGACATCGACCGGATTGCCCACCGGTTCGGTGGTCGAGGTGCAGGCGGTGGGAGTGGTGGTCGGCCCGCACACGTAGAAGCTCACGGTGCCGGTGGGGCTGCCACCGGCGGCATTGCCGGTAACAGTCGCTCCGTCGGTGTTGTCTCCTCCCAGGGCGATGGTCGAGCTGGTCGGAGCGGACGAGGTCGACGAGGTGGCGCTGGTTACGTCGAAGCATCCGTCGGTGGTCTCGTCGGAGCTGGGGCTGTAGTTGGAGTCGCCGGAGTAGGCGGCGGCGAAGCACCAGTAGCCGGTGGCCGTGGGAGTGAAGGCGTCCGAGGTGGCGGTGGAGGTGTCGTCGGAGCCGGCGGTCGAGATTCACGGCCTCGCCCACCTGATCGGAGGTCGAGGTGCAGGCGGTCGGAGTAGTGGTCGGTCCGCACTGGTAGAAGGTCACGGTGCCCGAGGGGCTGCCGCTCGTATCGTCGCCGGTCACGGTGGCCAGGTCGGTGTCGGACTGGCCGAGGACGATGGTCGAACTGCTGGGCGCGCTGACAGTCGATGCCGATGAGGCGGCGTAGGCCGAGTTCACCGAGCCCAGGAGGGCGAACGCTCCGCCGATGAGCGATGCCACCATGATCAGGGCCGCCCAGCGGAAGGAGCGCCGGCCGGTTGCGCCGGCCCTTCCGCTCGGGGCTTTCGTGCCACTGACCGCGTTACGGATGGTGTGCAGGATGTTTCTCATGGTCTCCCCCGGAACAGGGAACGACCGCGCCGACTGACGAAATCGCTCCTACCGCCAACCCCCGTCTGGGGGCCATCTTCAGTCGCAGTCTGTTTGATGGGCGCCCTGGCGTCAAGCGTACGTTTGGTGAACGGCGCCGGTGAGGGGATTCCCAGCTCGGGCCCGGTGCCACGGGTCTCGTCGCCGTCGGTCCGCAGCTCCGAGGAGTACGGTGGCGCTCCATGGAGTGGACATCGTGGGCGGCGAGGCTGGAGGAGGCCCTGGGTCCCGATGGGGACTTTCCCGCCTTTTTCGCCCCCGGTGCGCTCTTCAGTGATCCGGTCAACCCTCCGACGACGGACATCGCCGCCATCGAGGCCATGACCCTGGCTTCGTTTCCCGACTGGCGCCAGGAGATCCTCTGGGTCCACGGGGACGAGACCGGCGGGGCCTTCGAGTGGATCGGGCGGGGAACGCTCGGGGGCACGATCCCCATCGAGATCCACGGGTCCACGGTGGTCGACGTGAACGGGGAGGGGTTGGTGACCCGGTGGCGCGACTACTTCGACCTCAAGGAGATCGACGCCCAGCTGGCACCCCCCTCGCCCGCCGGGTGAGAGCGGGGGGTCACCGGCGCCCGGCGCCGGGCCGGTCAACCGGTAACGGACCGGGCCTCCCGCCACGGGGCCAGGTCCAACCCCGGGTAACGACCGGCCACGCCGGCCAGGGTCTCGTCGGTCCAGAAGGGGTGACCCGGCGGGGGGAAGCCGAAGAGTGACAGCTGACGGGGCGTGGCCCGCTGTACGAAGTTGTGCCACTCCGGTGAGAACCCCTTGATGGGCCAGGCCTGAAACCCTCCCCACTCCACCCCGGCCGGTCGGAAGGCGATGTGCAGCATGAACCGGGCCCGGGAGGGATCGGTGAAATCGGTCGAGCGGTGGTAGACGTCCGGCCGGTAGACCACCACCGATCCGGCCGGAGCCGACGCCACCCCGGGGTCGTCGTAGAGCTCGCCGAACTCCTCGTAGCTCAACGTATGGCGCTCCACCGGGATCGAACCGGTGCGGGTGCGGGAGACGAACCGGGTGGCCCCGTTGCCGGGATCCACATCGTTGAGATACACGAACAGCTCCACCTGTTGATAGCCAGCCTCCGGCCGGGGCACCGTCAACGTGTGGTTGGGAAAGTCGGTGTGGAGGAGTTGGTTGTACTCCGAGGGCTGCCCGGCGTACTTGGCCGAGGCGATGGCCATGTACATCCTCACGTCGTCCGTGCCCAGCAGGTCGGCGGCCAGGTTGATGAGGACGTCGTGCACCACCACCTCGTTGAGGGAGCGGGAACGGAACGGGAATTCGGGCCAGGAGGCATCCCAGGTCCGCCAGCGCTCGTGGCCGTCACCTGGGCGGGCGTCGGCGAACTCCTCGGCGGTCGGGAACAGTTTCGTCACGGAGGCCTGTGCCGCCCGCAGGTCGTCGGGCGGAATGGCCTGCTCGAGCAGGCACCATCCGTCCTCCTCCCAGGACTGTCGTTGTACGGGAGTCACCGACCGCTCCATCGGCCCCAGGGTAGCGGTGGCCGCGCCGAGCGCCGGGGCCCGGTGCGACTCGGTGCTACCGGGGGACGGCTGTGCCGGCGGCTCCGCCGGCCAGGCCGGCGATGAGCTCGTCGTAGTCGCGTAACCGGCCGGCCAGCGCCCCCATGATGCCCAGGGCGAAGGTCGACGACTCGTGCACCAGGAAGAGGAACAGGCTCCGATCGATTTCGGCCAGGACGGTCTCCACCGTGGCCACTGCGGTGAGGTTGCGCGGCAGGTGGTCGATGAGGGCCCGCTCGCCGAACACGTCGTTGGGGCCGAGGGTGGCCACCGACGCCGGGCCCTTGTGCAGCGTCACCTCCCCCGAGACGATCCCGTACATGTGCGCTCCGACCTCACCCTCGGAGTAGATGGTCTCACCGGCCGCCACCGTGCGGTGGATGGGGGCGTTGAGGAAGAGGCTGTCAGTGGGCACAGGGCGCTTGGCGATGGTGGGCCCGATCCGGGGAGGTCATGGGGGCGGAGTATACCGAAGCACCCCGGAGGCCACGGGAGACCTCGGGCGCCGGACACCATCGCCGAACACCAGGTCCGATCACCGGACCGTCGGGAAGGCCGTGGCTATGATCCCGCTGCATGGGTCGGAGCCAGCGGGACCTTCGACAGACCTTGGGGAGCGCCGCCCGACTGTGGTCGTCACCCGCCCACCACCAGGTCGGCGAGAGCTGGTGGGTGGCCTGCAGCGGAGAGCGCAACGTCAACTACAACGTGGCCTTCAGCCAGTCGGCCGATCCTGCCGTGCTCACCGACCGGTGCCTGCAACCGATCCTCGACCTGGGACGGCCGGCCATCGTCATGCTGGCGGGGCCGGGGTTGGGCACGGCGCAGAAACTGGTCGAGATCGGATGGGTGGACGTCGGGGCCCTGCCGTTGATGGAGCTGACCCGCCCACCGGAACCGGGTGGCGACAGCTCCGGGGTGCGGGCCCTCGCCCCCGAGGACCTGCCGGTCGCCCGCGAGCTTCTGTCGGACACCTACGGCCTCGACCACGGCTCCGCCCTGGCCGCCGTGCCCGATCAGGCCCTCACCGACGCCGACCTGGGAGCCTGGGGCCTGTTCGACGGGGATCAGCTCGAGTCGTGCTTCACCGGTTCAATGGCAGACGGGCTCTTGGTGGTGTGGTCCATGGCCACCCGGACCGACTGCCAGGGGCGGGGCTACGGCCGTCGCCTCCTGGGCACGGTCCTGGACCAGCAGTTCGAAGCGGGAGCGGTCGGTGGCTCGCTGCTGCAGTCCTCGTTGGCCGGTCAGAAGCTCTACGGTGCCCTGGGGTACTCCGAGTTGGAGCACTGGCAGCTGTGGTCGCGCCCCCGCTGGGTCATGGCCAACGCCTGACCCCCGGCCCCCGTCGCCGGCGCCGCCCGTTCAGCTCGGCGTCGGGCCCACCGGTACCGCCCCGCCCCGCAACTCGTCCAGCCCGGCCTCGGCCAGCAGCCGGCGCTCATCGAGCTTGCTGGAACGGGTGAGCGGAAGGCTGTCCACCACGTCGAACCGGTCGGGGAGCATGGACTCGGGGAGGTGGCGGGCGGCGGCCCGTCGTAGGTCGAGGGTGTCGACCGGATCGTCGCACACCACGAAGGCCACGATGCCGGTCTGGCCTCCGTCGTCGAAGGCCACACACGCCGCCGCCGACACCCCGTCCAGCCCGCGCATCGCCTCCCCCAGCTCGACCAGGGAGATGCGGACACCGTGCCGCTTGATGACCCGGTCGGCGCGATCCACATAGACGTACTCGCCGTCGTCGGTCCGGTAGACCAGGTCGCCGGTGCGGTAGACCGTCTGCCCGGCCACCACGTCGGTCCGGAGCACCTCCGCCGTGAGGGTCGGCGCACCCCAGTACCCCTCCATCAGCTGGTCCCCGCCGATGTACAACTCGCCCACCTGGTTGGCCGCCTCCACCACCCGACCGGCCTCGTCGACCACGTGGAAGGTCACCCCCGGGTGGGGCCGTCCCATCGACACCGTCCCCCCGGCGATCGACTCCGGCGTCACCTTCACGTGGGTGACGGCGATGGTGGTCTCGGTGGGGCCGTACCGGTTGAACACCGCCACCTGGGGGGCGGCCGCCCACAGGGCGCGGATGTCGGCGATGGAGCTGGCCTCGCCGCCGAGGGCCACCACGCCGAGCGCGGTGTCGGCCAGTTGGCCCATCTGGGGGCTGGACAGCAGGAGCCGTAGGTAGCTGGGCGAGAAGCCGGTGTAGGTGACGGCCTCACGCTTGACGGCATTGAAGAACGTGCGGGGGAAGAGCAGGGCCTCGCGGGGCCGGATGACCACGGCTCCCCCGGAGTACAAGGTGGGGAACAGGGTGCCGAACGATCCGTCGAAGTGGAACGGCGACACGCACAGGGTGCGGGTCTCTCCGCTCAGTCCCAGGGCCTCGGCGGTGGCCGCCACCGCGGCGGCGAAGGCCCGGTTGCCGATGAGCACCCCTTTCGGGGTCCCGGTGGTTCCCGAGGTGTAGATGGCGTACGCCCCCCGCTCGGAGGAACGGCTCGGTGCGGGGGGCTCTGCTCCGGGCAGCCGCAGTGCGCCAATGGGCACCCACGACCCGGTGTCGATCGGCGTGTACGGCCCGGGGCCCTTCCCCTTGGCGTCGCCATCACCCGGGTCATCGCCCGAGGCGTCGGATGTCACCACCAGCGCCGGCGTGCAGTCGGCCAGGATGGCGGCCAGCCGGGCCGGAGGATCGGTGACGGCCAGCGGGCACGAAGATGGCCCCGATCCACAGGCAGGCCAGAGCGGCCACCACGAAGTCCACCGAGTTCGGCAGGTGGAGGGCGACCCGGTCGCCCTCGGCCACCCCTCGGGCCGAGAGGCCCAGGCCACCGCGGCCGCCGCTTCCCGCAGCTCGAGGTAGGTCAGGTCCTGGTCCAGGTCCTTGACCGCGGGTCGGTCGGGTCCGGTGGCGCCGTGGTCGAGGACCACGGACAGGACGTCAGGCGTGGGCAACCACGGTCCCCTCGGGTGCCGGCCTGCGAGCCCCGGACCAGTCCGCCGGGGAGCTCGCCGGTGTGCTCCCCGTCCTCGAAGGTCACCGCGCCCCGCTTCATCGTCCACCGGTAGCCGGTGGCCGCCTGGAGGAGGCGGCGCCCGCCCGCCGGCAGGTCGGTGGCGATCTCCGGCGGGGCGCACTCCAGGTTCTCGAGGTCGATGACGTTGAGGTCGGCCAGGTAGACCCGGGGCCACCAGCCCCCGGTCGAGCCAGCCGAAGTGGGCGGCCGGGCGGCGGGTGATCTGGTGCACCACCGACTCGACCGGCAGTCCGTCGTGGCCCTGGCGGTCCCGGGCCCACAGGGACAGGTAGCTGGTGGTCATGCTGCCGTCGCAGATCTGTCCGCAGTGGGCCCCGGCGTCCGACAGGCCGAACATGGCCACCGGGGAGGTGATCATCTCGTGGACGTCGTCGAGGTTGCCGTGGGCGAAGTTGAACAGGGGCGTGTAGATGAGCTGGCGCGCCGTCCCGCTGCAGCTGCACGTCGTAGGCGTACTCGCGGGGGTCGACCCCGGCCGGCGGGCCACGGCGCCCAGCGACCGGCTGGTGTCGAGGTCGTAGTCGACCGGGTCGTCGAGCACGTACATGTCGTCGAAGCGGCCGAAGAAGGCGTAGCCGGCGAAGGCGTCCGATCCCGAGGTCAGCTGGGCGTGGCCCTCGAGGATCCGCTGGCGCCGGTCCGGGTCGCGCAGGGCCGCGATCCGCTCGGCCATGGGCAGTCCGGCGATCTTCCTGTAGGCCCGGGTCGGGGTGAAGACGTTGGCCGACGCCTGCAGGCCGAGCAGCACCCCGATGGGTCGCGGGGCCACCTGGGCCTTGACGTCGAGTCCCTCGGCCTGGAGCGCTCTCGGCCAGGGCCATCAGGTCGCGCCACCGCTCGGGCGCCTCGATGTCCTGCTGCACGGTGTAGCTGACCGGGCGCCGGCTGGCCCGGGCGAAGGCGCGTGACGAGCTCGAACTCGGAACGGGCGAACTCGTCGTCGGTGGTGCGGTAGCTGTCCGAGAGGAACTGGAAGACGCCGCTGCCCTGCGCCCGCAGCACCGAGGCCAGGGCCAACAGCTCGGGCTCGCGGGCCCGCAGGGTGCCCGAGGTTCTCACCGGTGCTGGTGCGGTGGCGTTCGGTCCGCGACGTGGACACCCCGATGGCTCCGGCATCGAGCCCCTGCTCGAGCAGCCGGGCCATCTGCGTCCAGCTCGGCCTCGTCGGGATGGGCGGCCGGGTCGGCACCCCGCTCGCCCATGACGAAGGCCCGCAGGGCGGCGTGGGGGAGGTGGGTGCCGACATCGATGGTCCGGGGCTGGCGCTCGAGGGCATCGAGGTACTCGGGGAAGGACTCCCAGTCCCACCGCAGGCCCTCGTGCAGCGCGGTGCCGGGGATGTCCTCGACCCCTTCCATCATGGCGATCAGCCAGTCGTGGCGGTCCGGCGCCACCGGGGCGAAGCCCACGCCGCAGTTGCCCATGGCCACCGTGGTCACCCCGTGGTGCGACGACGGTGCCAGCAGCGGATCCCAGGTGGCCTGGCCGTCGTAGTGGGTGTGGGGATCGACGAAGCCCGGGCGTCACCAGCAGGCCGTCGGCGTCGATCTCGCGCCGGCCCCGGCCGACGTCGTCGCCGACCGCGGTGATCCGGTCCCCCTCGATGGCGATGTCGGCCCGGCGCGACGGCCCGCCGGTGCCGTCGACCACCGGTGCCGTTGCGGATGACCAGATCGGCCGTCATGACGTGCGCCCCTCCGCTCAGCTGGCTCAACGCCCACCGGCGCAGCGTCTTGCGGGCGTCGGTCAGCTCGTCGTACTGGTCGTCGGTCAGGGTGAGGCCGGCGGCCGCGCAGTTCTCCTCGAGGTGGCCCACCGAGGACGTGCCCGGGATGGGCAGCATGACCGGCGAACGGCGCAGCAGCCAGGCCAGGCAGACCTGGGAGACGGTGGCGCCCGAGCTGCCGCGGCCACCTGGTCGATGGGGCCGCCGGGCCGGGACAGCTTGCCGCTGCCCAGCGGGAACCACGGGATGAAGCCGATCCCGTGCTGCTCGCAGTAGTCGACGACATCGTCGGCGCCGCGCTGGGCGATGTTGTACTGGTTCTGCACACTGACCACCGGCACGATCCGCCGGGCCGCCTCGATCTGGTCCACACCGACCTCGGACAGTCCGACCTCGGCCACCTTGCCCTCGTCGCGCAGCTCCTTCAGCACACCGAACTGGTCGTCGGCCGGAACCTCGGGGTCGACCCGGTGCAGTTGGAAGAGGTCGATCTGCTCCACCCCGAGGCGTCGCAGGCTGCCCTCGCACTGCTGGCGCAGGTAGTCGGGACGACCGCACTCGCTCCCACTGCGCCCGGACCCGGCCGGGTGAAGCCGGCCTTGGTGGCGATCTTCAGGCCGTCGGGGTAGGGGTGCAGCGCCTCGCGGATCAGCTCCTCGGCCACGTCGGGCCCGTAGGAGTCGGCGGTGTCGATGAGGTCGACGCCCAGCTCGACGGCCCGTCGGAGCACGGCGATGGCCCCGTCGTGGTCATCGGGGGGTCCCCACACGCCGGAGCCGGTGAGCTGCATGGTGCCGAATCCGAGCCGGTGCACCGTCAGCGTGCCCAGCTGCAGCGTCCCGGAGTCGTCGACCATCGTCCTCACTTCCTTCGTCTCTGCCGCTGCGGTGTCGTACAACGCGCCGCGAAGCTCCAGGCCTGGGCTGCTTCGAGCTTACCTGGCCACCCGCGCCTCACAGGCGCAAATGCTTGTCCTGCCCCTCGGCGACGGCGTACCTTGGTAGTAGCGGCGATGCCGAAGAAGGGGCCGGCGTGAGCATGAAGTTGCTGGTGTCCATCCCGACGGCTCGTACGGCTGACTCCACGCCGGGCTCCCTCCGTATGTCCGCGCGAATCGGCCGATGATCGAGTTCGCCATCGTCGGGCTCGGCTCGTGGGGCCTGTGCGTTCTGGAGCGGACCGTGGTCCGGGCCCGCCAGTCCACGTGCGCCGATCCGGGTGCACCTGGTCGAGCCGGGCCAGCTCGGGCGGCGGGGTCTACTCCTCGGAGCAGCCCGACTACCTGGTGCTCAACAACGCCTGCGGCCAGCTCTCGCTCTACGCCTCCCCCAACAGCGACGAGCACCCCCCCTACGCCGTCGGGCTCTACGAGTGGGCCGTGGTGCGGGGCTTCCGCTGGGTGGGCCACGAGTGCCGGATCGGCACCGAGGGCGAACCGATCCGGCCCACCGACTACCTGCCCCGCCGGCTCATGGGCGAGTACCTGGTCTGGTTCTACGACACCCTGCTGGCCGACGCGCCCGCAGAACCTGGAGATCGTGCGCCACTACGCCGCCGCCATCGACATCTCGCCGGAGATCGGCGGTCGCGAGGCCGTGCTGCTCGACAACGGCGAGACCCTCTCGCGTCGACCACGTGGTGCTGACCTCTGGCCACACCTTCAACGACGAGCAGGTCGGCGACTCGGCCCGGGTCCGCTACCTGCGGCCCTACCCGGTGGAGTACTTCGACGATCCCCATCCCCCCCGGCTGCGCCGATGGCCATCGCCGGCATGGGCCTGGTGGGCTTCGACGTGCTGACCGCCCTCACCGTCGGGCCGGGGCGGGACCTTCGAGGTCGGTGGGCGACCGGAAGCGCTACGTGCCGAGCGGCCGGGAGCCGGACATCTACCTCTACTCGCGCTCGGGCGTCCCCTACTGCGCCAAGTCGGCCCACGGGGTCGATCCCTACGGCGACTACCGAGCCGGTGGTGTGCACGCCCGAAGCGTTCAGCCGAGCTGACCAACCCGGGCGGCTCGCCGCGTGCGCCGGCAGGTCGACTTCCGCAACGACCTGCTGCCGCTGCTGTTCGCCGAGATGCAGGCCCGCTACCACACCCATGCCGCCTTCCTGAAGGGCGGGCTGGAGGAGTCGACCGCGGCCCGCGACCCAGCTCCGGGCGGCCTGGGCGGACGGGCCGCTACGACGAGGCCGTCGAGCAGCTCGAGCCGCATCTACGGCCGCTTCGACCCCGCCAGCCACGTCTTCGCCGGGGCCGATCGGCACTACACCTCGAGCGCCGACTACCAGGCCCAGGTCTACGACATGGTCGAGACCGACCTCGACGAGGCGCTGGCCGACGGCGGCAGCCCGGTCAAGGCGGCCCAGGAGGTCCTCCGCATCCTGCGCGACCAGCTGCGCTCGGTCATCGAGTTCGGCGGGCTGTCCCTCGAGTCGTACATCGACTTCCAGTCCAACGTGCGGGGCCGGATCAACCGGCTGGAGGCCGGGCCGCCGCCCCTGCGCTCCCAGCAGCTGCTGGCCCTGCTCGACGCCGGCGTGGTCCACATCCCGTTCGGTCCCGACCCCGAGGTGACCGCCACTGGCCGACGGCCGGGTGGCCCTGCGCTCCACCCAGCTCGACCGAGCCGGTCGAGGCCACCGTCAACGGGGTGGTCCGCGGCCACCTCGACCTGCCGTCGCTGGCCCGCTCGAGCTCTCCGCTGCTGAGCCGGCTCTACACCAAGGGACGCCTGACCCAGCTGAGCTACGGGGACACTGCCGTGGGCAGCGTGGCCATCAGCGAGGACTTCCACCCCTACGACGCCGAGGGCCGCCTCCAGCCCAACCTCTCCCTGCTCGGCGTGCTGACCGAGGGCGTCCGCTACTTCACCCACTACCTGCCGTCGCCCCGCAGCCGGCTGCGGGCCGTGCTCGACGCCCAGGAGTGCGTGGAGGCCATCATCGGCTGAGTCCCGGCCGGCCGTCCGGCGCCCACCGCCGCACCGGCCGGAAGTGATCAGGGTCCGGCGATCGGCCGGCGGTCAGGCAGTAGCGGCGGTCAAGGCCTGGTCGATGTCGTCGATCAGGTCGTCGATGTGCTCGAGGCCGATGGACAGGCGGATGGTCTCGGGACGGATGCCGGCGGCGACCAGCTCGGTCGTCGGATAGCTGGCGGTGGGTGGTCGAAGCCGGGTGGATGGCCAGCGACTTGGCGTCCCCCAGGTTGAGCAGCCGCTTGAACAGCTGCAGCGAGTCGAAGAAGGCCAGTCCGGCGTCGTAGCCCCCGGCGGCGCCGAAGGTGATGATGGACGGCACCCGGCCCTTGAGGTAGCGCTGGACCAGGTCGTGGTGGGGGTGGTCGGGGAAGCCGGCGAAGCTCACCCACTCGACCCGGGGGTCGGCGGCCAGGTAGGCGGCGACGGCCCGGGCGTTGGCCTCGTGGCGGTCCAGGCGGACGGCCATCGTCTCGAGGCCCTGCAGGAGCTGGAAGGCGTTGAACGGCGACAGGGTGGCGCCGGTGTTGCGCAGCTGGATGGAGCGGGCCCGCACGACGAACGGCCGCTCGGGGAAGTCCCGGGCGAACACGACATCGTGGAAGGCCGGCTCGGGCTGGTTGAACATCGGGAAGCGGTCGGCGTGCTCGGCCCACGGGAACGTGCCCGCCGTCGACGATGGCCCCGCCGAGGGTCGTGCCGTGGCCGCCCGACGAACTTGGTCAGCGAGTGCACGACGACGTCGGCCCCGTGCTCGAATCGGCTTGAGCATCAACGGGGTGGCGACGGTGTTGTCGACGATCAGGGGCACGCCGGCGCGCGTGGGCCACCGCGGCCACCGCTTCGAGGTCCACCACGTTGCCGGCCGGATTGCCGATCGTCTCGCAGAACACGGCGCAGGTGTTGTCGTCGATCAGGGGCGCGATCGACTCGGCCCGGTCGTCGGCCGCGAACCGGGCCTCGATGCCCAGGGTCGGCAGCACGTGGGCGAAGTAGGTGAAGGTGGCCCCGTAGAGCTGGGGGGCGACCACGAAGTTCGTGCCGGCCCGGGCCACGGTGAGGATGGAGTAGCTGACCGCGGCCATGCCCGACGCCACGCACCAGCGCCGCCGTGCCTCCCTCCAGGGCGGCGATGCGCTTCTCCAGGACGTCGTTGGTGGGGTTGTTGATCCGGTTGTAGTGGAAGCCCGGGATCTCGAGGTCGAGCACGGCGCCGGCGTGCTCGGCGTCGATGAAGTCGTGGGCCACCGTCTGGTAGATGGGCACGGCCACCGCCCGGGTGCCGTCGGCCGCGTAGCCGCCGTGGATGGCGATGGTCTCGTCGTGCATTGGCTCAGTCGCTCCTCTTCGTGACGCCGGCCATCCAGTTGGCGTACAGCCCGTGGCCGTCGTCCCGCCACGGCCAGGTCGGCCCGGTCCCCCACCTCGTCGAAGGGGATACGACTCGACCAGCGCCGGGTCCCGTCTCGTCCCCGATGACGGCTCGTGGAGGTCCTCGAGCTGCGTCCCAGTCCTCGGGGGCCACACAGTGCGAGCGGCAGGCGCGGCAGCTCGTCGCGCTCGTCGAGCACGTAGCGCCGGACGTCGCGGTGGTACTCGCGGAGCAGGCTGGAGGGGTCGTACTCGGGGTGGCCCTGGACCAGCACCACCTCGGCGACGGCACCGATGGTCCTGGTGGCCACGCTCCAGCCCACCTGCGTCGGAGCTGCACGGCGATCTCGTAGCCCGCGGCCAGCAGCACGTCCGTCGGGCACGGTGTTGATGCGGGAGTGGGGCAGGACGACGTCGGTGCCGAGCCCGAGCGCCAGCGGGATGGGTCCGGGTCGGCCTGCTGGGGGAAGACGCCGGTGCACTTGGCCGGCAGCGTGGTCGCGTTCGATGCCGTCGAAGACGGTCAGGGCGGCGTGGGCCGACAGGCACGACAGCAGCATGGAGCGGGACGTGCTCACTGCCCCCACGACGAGCAGGTCGGCCAGATCGTCCCAGTAGGGCTCGTCCTCGATGCGCGCCTCCAGCGGGTTCGAGCCGGTCACGATCAGCAGGTCGGGCGCGGCTCGCCGCAGATGGCGTCGACGGGCAGGTACTCCTCGGCGATCCGCGCCGCGACGCGCTCGCCCCTCGGGCACGCCGGCCATGGTGTAGCGGCGCACTTCGATCACCTCGGTCCCGGACCCGGCGTCGAGCAGGCCGAGGAACTGCCGCTCGGTGGCGTCGAAGGCGCCGTCGGGCATGTTGTTGACGAAGCGCACAGGTCCAACGGGGCACCCGGGCCTCGGTCGGGCGAGGCCTCGGCGTCCGGCCGCCGGCGGCCGGACCAGCCGCACCGCCACTAGTGCCTCACGTCGGCGTAGGTGACCGTCACCTCTTGGTGGAGCAGGCGGTCGACCGCCTGCAGCTCGGCGTAGTCCTGCGGCCGAGCCGACCACCGCCATGATGTGGTTCCGCGACCCGTCCCGCCAGTCGAGGTCGGCCCCCGGGCCCTGGTGCACGCTGATGGTGTCCACGCCGGGGTGGTCGCTCACCGCGTCGACGCCGGCGATGGCCGCCACGGTGGCCGACACCGCCGGTGGCTGCAGGAAGAAGCGGTAGCCGATGCGCTCGGTGGCCACCGGGCCGTCGATGCGCGATCTCCTCGCCGAGCGCCACCCGCAGGGTCAGCTCGAGCAGGGGGATGCCGGCGGCGCGTCCGAGCATCTCGGGCACGCCGCCGCCGACCCGACCGTTGACCTCGATGATCCGGGGGCCGTCGGGGGTGAACTTGACCTCGGTGTGCAGGCAGCCGGTGCGCGACCCCGAGCGCCTCGATGGCCGCGGTGGCCAGCGCCAGCACCGCCTCCTGCTCGGCGTCGTCGAGAGCCGGCGGGAATGAAGAAGCCGGTCTCCCGGAAGTTCTCCGCCAGCGGGAACCGGCCGGTGAGGGCCAGATGGCTGATGACCCCGCCGGCCACCACGCTCTCCACCGACACGTAGGCCGCGTAGGGGTCGTCAGCCCGGGCCGGATCGTCGGCCAGGTACCCCTCGAGGACCATCTCCGGGCGGCTCGGGCCCGAGTGCCTCGAGCAGCCGGTCCAGCTCGCTGGCGGTCGTTGGCCAGGAAGGTGTAGCGGCTGCCCTGGGCCGACCGGGGCTTGAGAACCGCCGGCCAGCCCACCTCGGAGCCTCGATCGCGGCCAGCTCCGGCTCGGACTGTCGTCGGGCCGGATCACCTGGCAGGCGGGCATGGGCAGCCCGGCCTCGAGCCAGGACCTGGCGTTGCTCGGACTTGTCGGTGAGGGCGGCCGCCGTCGCCGCCGAGTGGAACGGCAGGTGCGAGCGCCGCCGGCCACCTCGGCGTAGGCCGACCATGCCGGCATCGAGATAGGTGGCGATGGCCGTCGGGCTCGTAGGCCGAGAGGGCCTTGGCAATCTGCTCGACGTCCGAGGCCGCTGATGTCGACCACTGGGCCGAACGGTTCAGCAGGTCGGCCATCTGGCTCATCTCGGGCAGGGAGCCGTCGATCATCCACAGCAGGTCGCACACGACCGGCGGCCGCCTCGGCCAGCTGCATGACGGGCACGCAGCGCGGCCCGTAGCCCACGGCGACGAGCGGTCGCTTCTCGTTGGATGTGGAAGCGTTCTATGCCCCTGACCACCGGGCAGATGTTAGCGTCGAACTGGGTGTTCGCCTGGAAGATTGCCTGCTGATCGGTGGGATGCACCGGCACAGGAGACCCATCCGGGTCAGATCACGTACATCAGATCGACGTAGAGGAGTCACGGGCCATGCCAGTCGAGATCATCGGGATGGTGGGCACCAGGGACGCCTCGGAGATCAAAGGGCCGCTGGTCGACGGACCGGTGGTCGACTGGATGGACGGCCCGGTCATCGACCCGGGCTATCTGGTCGACATCGCCCAGGCCCACGACGACGGCGGCTTCGACCGGGTCCTGGTGGGCTACGGCGCCGTGGCCCCGGAAGGCTGGGCCGTGGCCGCCACCGTGCTGCACAGCACCAAGCACCTCAAGGTGCTGGTGGCCCACCGACCGGGCTTCGTGCAGCCGGTCCTGCTGGCCCGCATGGCCGCCACCCTGGACCAGCTGACCGGCGGCGGGAGGATCGCCATCCACTTCATCACCGGCGGCGACGAGGCCGACCAGCGCCGGGAGGGCGACTTCGTCCCCCACGACGCCCGCTACCGCCGGACCGGCGAGGTCATGTCCATCGTCCGCCGCATCTGGGCCGAGGACTCGCCCTTCGACTTCGAAGGGGAGTTCTTCCGCTACGAGGGGGCCTTCAGCTCGGTCAAGCCGGCCACGCCGGGGGGCATCCCGCTGTACTTCGCCGGCGCCTCGCCCCCGGCCATCGCGGTCGGCGCAGCCCAGGCCGACGTCTACGCCTTCTGGGGGGAGCCCCGAGCAGCCGTAGCCGGCCCGCATGGAGACCATCGACCAGGCTGCGGCCAAGGTAGGCCGCACGCTCCGCTACAGCATCTCCCTCCGGCCCATCATCGCCGACACCGAGGAGGAGGCCTGGGAGAAGGCCGAATGGATCGCGGAGACCACCGCCGAGCGGATCGCCCTGGCCAAGGAGCGGATGGCCGGCCACAAGGACACGTACCAGGGGCTGGGCGGGCGACAAGAACGCCACCTTCTCGGTCGACCGCGACACCGGGGGAACCACGTCGGTCGGCCGCAAGCGGCTGATCGAGATGTCCGTCGGACAAGGACGTCCACGACGAGCGGCTCTGGATGAAGGTGGCCAATCTGACCGGTGCGGCCGGCAACTCCACAGCCTTGGTCGGCACGCCCGAGCAGGTGGCCGAGGCCATGCTCCGCTACTACGACCTCGGGATCACCACACTGCTGCTCAAGGGCTTCGACCCCTTGGCCGACGCCGTCGACTTCGGCGAGCGCCTGCTCCCGCTGGTCCGCAGCGGGGCAGAGGAGCGCGACGCCGTGGGAGCCCGCTGAACGACATTGAGCCCCGAGGGGTAGGGTTCAACAGGTGAGCGGAACGGATGACTCGATGGACCTGGAGTTGGCCGCAGCCTCCCTCCGGGCGGACGGTTCCGATGTGCGCATCCTGGTCAAGGTCCTGGCCGACCAGCTTGCCGAGGCTCTCGGGTCACGGCTCGAAGTGAAGCGGGCCGGGGGTCGGTTCCGGAAGTCAGACGAGATCAAGTCCATCGGCATCTCCATCGGCGACGATCAGTTCGAAGCGGTGGTCGACGGGACCTCACTCCAGTGCAGTGTCGGCCACACTTCGGGCGGTATCCGTATCCGCAGCGAGAAGGTCGGGGTCGACGAGTGGCTGGCCCGGCTGCTGGCCCTCCTCAAAGCCGAAGCAGCCCACAGCCAGGCGGTTCGCCAGGCACTCGAGAGCATGGTCATCGGAGGAAACACATGAGTGACGCCCCACAGGATCTACCCAAGGAGGCGGGTCACCGGCTCGAAGAGCTCGAGCATGGGCTGTTCACCTCGGACCTCTCGGTCAACGAGTTCCTGCTCATCAAAGAGGTGGGCTTCCATCCGCTCGGGTTCGTTATGGGGTCGTCGATCTACCACACCGGGATCCAAACCCGGAAGTGGGGCCAGAGCCAGGAGCTCGAGAAGCTGACCGGGGCCATGTACGAAGCCCGGGAGCTGGCCATGACCCGGATGGAGGAGGAGGCCGCCGAGCTCGGGGCGGACGGCGTGGTCGGGGTGAGGCTCGACGTCAACTACTACGAGTGGGGCAAGGACGCCGCCGAGTTCATCGCCGTGGGCACCGCCGTCAAGGCGGAGAGCGGCGTGTCCCACCTCAACAAGTTGGGCAAGCCCTTCACCTCGGACCTCTCCGGTCAGGACTTCTGGACCCTCATGCAGACCGGTTACATCCCCCAGGGCCTGGTCATGGGGACATGCGTCTACCACATCGCCCATCGCGGCCTCGGCCAGACGTTGGGTTCGGCCGGCCAGAACGTGGAGCTCCCGAACTTCACCCAGGCCCTGTACGAGGCCCGGGAGCTGGCCATGACCCGGATGCAGGACGAGGCCACACGCCTCGACGCCTCCGGCATCGTCGGGGTGCGGCTGGAGGAGAAGTCCCACCAGTGGGGCAGCCACACCATCGAGTTCCTCTCACTCGGGACCGCCGTGGGCAAGACCTCCGACTCGGTGACCCTGCCCCGCCCCACCACCATCATCTCGCTCGACAACTGATGGACGCCGAGCCGAACGATCTCCCCGAGGCGGCCAGCCGTCGCTTCGCCGAGGGTGCGTTCACCTCGGGTCTCACCGTCCCTGACTTCGCAGCCTGCCTGCAGATGGGCCTCGAACCGGTCGGGTTCGTCCAGGGCTTCTGTGTGATGCAGTGGCAGTGGTACGGGATGGGCTCGCCCTACGGCACCTTCGGCAACCCCTACAGCGGGAACGCCCGCGGCTACTCGGAGACCTGGCAGTGTCCTCACGGGTTCGTCTCCGCCGAACACCGGTCCTGGGGACAGAACTACGAGCAGTCCTGGATCGAGGATGCCTGGCGAGACGGCTTCACCTCGGCCTACGAGCGCATGATCGAAGAGGCCACCACGGTCGGGGCCCACGGCGTGGTGGGCCTGGTCGATGCCTCGGAGCGCCTGGGCGACATCGGTGTCCTCGAGTTCCGGGTCCAGGGCACCGCGGTGAAGGTAAAGGACGGAGCTCCTCCGGCCGGTGGTCGCCCCTGGACCACCTACCTGGCCGGCCAGCGACTGGCCAAGTCGGTGGAGGCCGGATTCGCACCGGTGTCCATCGCCGCCACGGTGGCATCGGTCCGGGTGTGGGCCTACTGCATGACCGAGTACCTGACCGAGGGATCCTCGGCCAACTGGGGGTACCAGACACCGGCTTCGGAGATCGAACAGATGTCCCGGGCCCACATGGCCGTACGCCGACTGGCCCGCCAACAGCTGCGGTCCGGACTCGAAGGCGACTCGATCCACGGGGCGTCGATGATCACCACGGAGCGGGAGCTGGGCCAAGGCGATGCCGAACTCCAGTGCATCATGCGGGGCAACCGGGTGCGTCGGTTCAAGAAGTTCGACCCGCTGTCCCCGCCTCGGCCGACGGTGCGGCTCCTGTGACCCCGGACAAAGGCCTCGAAGCCGAGGCCGACTCGGTCGATCTGGCCCAGGAGATGCGTGACGCCGCGGCCTACCTCAGCCAGCCGGCGTCAACCGCCGCGTCATCAACCCGCAAGTCGTCGAAGACCTCCGACCTGTCGATCGACGAGGAGTTCGCTCTCCACTCCATCGGGTGGGAGCCGGTCCAACTGGTGTGCGGCGTCTCGCTGTACTCGGTGCCCATGGGTGTCTGGAACTGGGGCGTGGGGGAGATCAGCTACGCCTCGGAGGCGTACGCCCGGGCCTTTGCCGGCGCCAACGACCGGATCCACGAGGAGTGCACGAAAATGGGAGGACGGGGTGTGGTGGGCGCTCATGTCGAGGCTGAGGTCCATCGCCATCACGTCGACGTATCTATCGTCGGCACCGCAGTGCGCCCGGTCGGCAGCTCCGGCCTGTCCGCCGATCCGGTCTTCGTTTCGGACCTCTCCGGCCGAGACTTCGCCCTGCTCCACCGGGCGGGGTGGGCGGCGGTGGGCCTGGCCGCGGGGGCCAGCTTTGTCTACGCCCCCCGCCGGACAGCTGGGGTGGCCATGAAGCAGAAGAGTCAGAACGTGGAGCTGACCAACTTCACCGAAGCCATGTACTCGGCGCGGGAGTCAGCCATGGAGCGGATGCAGGAGTCGGCCCTGGCCATGGATGGAACCGGGGTCGTCGAGGTGAAAGTGGAAGAAGGCCCGATGTCGTTCGCCAACCACGCCGTGGGCTTCACCGCTTACGGAACCGTGGTTCGGCTCCTGGGCGAGCACACCCGGATCGATCCGTTGATGATCGTTCCTCTCGACGATCCGACGTCGGCCTTCGACGCCACGTCACTCCGAGGCGGATGATCCTGGGCTCGGACCACCGAGCCCAGGACCTCCAACCTCCAACCTCCAGCCTCCAACCTCGTTACGAGACCGTCGGGCCCTGCTGACGCACCGACTCGACCGCTTCCATGGCATCACGGAGGTCCTGCAGCCACTCGTCCGTGTGGTTGGCCACCAGCTTGACGCACCAGGCCAGAGCGTCGGACCGGCTGCGGGCCACCCCGCTGTCGACCAGGGTGTCGAGGACCAGGCGCTCTGGCTGACGGAGCCGGGTCATCACCGGAACCGAGAGGTTGGTGAACACCTGCGTGGTCCCGCCGGCTTCGGCAGCCCAGGCGATGTTCCTACCGAAGAGGTGCTGCGCCTCGCGATCGATGGCCATGCGCTCCTCGCGGGTCTCTTCACGGAAGCGGGTGATCCTTCCCGCCTCGGCGGCCGTCCTGGTCACCTCGTCGTCCCCGTCAGGGACTTCGGGTGCCGGTATCCGGCCCAAGATCACGATCTCGTCACGGTCGACGGTAACGGTTGGTGCAGCTTCGAACCACCGGTCGGGCAGCCGCCCGGCCAGCCAGCCGGCCACCCCTTCGGCCGAGGGCTTCTCTTCGGCAGACCCACCTTGGATGCGGCCGCCCCGACCGCGCCCACCCCGGTGCGTCCCCTCGTTGTGTCCACTGCTTGCTCGAGGTCCCATGGGTGCTCCATTCACTCTTGTCCCACCCGCTCTGATGATCGGTGGGCGTTTGATTACATACTTACAATACACCCATTATTACATGCACCGTCGGGAGTCTCGTACGTTCGGTTTCCCAATTCGGCCCTTTTATCGGCCAGGGACGATACTTGCTGAGGCAAGATACCGGCCATAGGCGATAAACAGGCCAACTTCGCAAAACCCACGTACCGCACCCCGTTCCACAACTCCGGCGTCCCCGACAGCCTTGGACCACCGAAAACCGAAGTCCGACACCTGCCGGCGACAGGGACCGACAGAGTGTTTGGGACACACCGAGCCGTGGCACGATGAGGCTGTGGGCTACGTGGTGTTCGGTGCCGGAGCGATCGGAGGCCTGGTGGGCGGTCGGCTCTTCGAGGCCGGGTTGGACGTGACCCTGATCGCCCGTGGCGAGCACCTTGAGGCTCTCCGGTCCCGCGGGTTGACCATTGAGTCACCTGCGGGCCAGGTCATCCTGCCCGTGCCTGCGGTGGGGCATCCGAGCCAGATCGACTGGACCGCCGGTCACACCGTCCTCTTGGCCATGAAGAGCCAGCAGACCGCCGCGGCGCTCTCTGACCTGGTGGACGTGGCACCATCTGACACCCCGATCGCCTGCCTCCAGAACGGCATGGTCAACGAGCCCACCGTGCTGCGATTCTTCTCCGAGGTTTACGGGGTCTGCGTCATGTGCCCTGCCGGCCATCTGGAGCCGGGTGTGGTGCAAGCCTGGTCGTCGCCCATCAGCGGCATGTTGGACATCGGACGGACCCCCCATGGCATCGACCGGACCAGCCAGGCCATAGCCGACGATTTCGGATCGGCCACCTTCAATTCGAAGGCTGTCGAGGACGTGTTCCGGTGGAAGCGGCGCAAGTTGCTCACCAATCTGGCCAACGCCGTAGAGGCCATGTGCGGACCCGGGGAGCGGAGCGGCGTACTGGTCAAGGAGTTGGTCTCCGAAGGCGAGGCCACGCTGACCGCCGCCGGGCTCGACACCGCCTCGCGGGACGAGGACCGTGCCCGTCGCGGCGACCTCCTCCAGTTGGGCGAGATCGCCGGGCGTCGGCGGCCGGGCGGCTCGTCGTGGCAGAGCGTCGAACGGGGCACCGGCAACATCGAGACCGACTACCTCAACGGCGAGATCGTACTGCTGGGCCGCTTGCACGGCGTGCCCACTCCCGCCAACCGGCTGATCCAGGACCTGACCCGCCAGTTCGTGGCGGAGCGCCGGCCACCGGGGAGTGTTACCGCGGAATCGATACTCCGGCAGCTGGACTCGGCCCCCAGGCCAGTCGGCTAACTGGTCCTCTCAGCCGTCCAGGGCCGCAGACAGCATCGCTCCGACCTGCTCGGTCTCCAAGAGGAAGCCGTCGTGACCCGAGGCCGACCGGATGACGGCCACCGGACGGGCGTTTGGCAGCCAACGACTGAGATCCTGCTGGAGCTCCAACGGGTAGAGCCGGTCGGTGTCGATGCCGGCCACGGTGACCTCGGCGCTCACCCCGGCCAGAGCTCGGGCCGCCCCACCACGCCCCCGACCGACGTCGTGGTGGTTCATCGCTTCGCTCAGGATCACGTACGAGTTGGGGTCGAACCGGCGGGCCAGCTTGTCCCCGTGGTGTTGCAGGTACGACTCGACGGCGTAGCGGCCCCCTTTGAGGGGATCCTCGGGAGCCTGGGCCGTCCGGCCGAAGCGCTCTTCGAGCTCGGCTTCCGTCCGATAGCTGATCTGGCCGATGCCGCGGGCCAGGGCCATGCCCTCCACCGGACGGGTCGCCCGGTCGTAGTAGTCGCCGCCGGCGAAGGCCGGATCCATGCGGATGGCCCGGACCTGCAGGGAGCACAGCGCGATCTGCTCGGCCGTGGCGGCCGCCCCGACCGCCAGCACCGCGGCCCGGCGGACCCGGCCAGGGTGTCCCACGCACCATTCGAGGACCCGCATGCCACCCATGGAGCCCCCGATCACCCCGGCCCAGCGGTCGATACCCAGCTGGTCGGCAAGGGCGGCTTCCGCCGCCACCTGGTCGCGGATGGTCACCACCGGGAATCTCGAGCCGTAGGGAGTGCCGTCCGGGGCCGGGGAGGACGGTCCGGTGGTGCCCCGGCATCCACCCAGGACATTGGGGCAGACCACGAAGTAGCGGTCGGTATCGATGGGGGCGCCCGGGCCGATGATCCCATCCCACCATCCGGCCGTCTGGTGCCCGGGTCCGGCCGGACCGGCCGCGTGGGAGTCACCGGTGAGGGCGTGCAGCACCAGTACTGCGTTGTCCCGGGCGTCGTCGAGCTGGCCCCAGGCCTCATAGGCCACGGTGACCCGGGCCAAGCGTGCCCCCGGCTTCGAGAGTCATGCCGGCACCGCCGGTGACCTCGATCGAACCGGCGGCCACCGGCATCGTCGGCCTCGGGCGCCGCCTCGCCCGATAGGTCCGACGGGTCCGAGGTCATGTTCCCTTGGCGGCCCGGAAGCCCGGACTCCAGGTCGGCCAGGATGTCCCCGATGGACTCGAGCCCGATGCACAGGCGAATCAGGTCGGGCGTCACGCCGGTGGAGATCTGCTCCGCCTCGGTCAGCTGGGAGTGGGTGGTGGAGGCCGGGATGGATGGCCAGGCTGCGCACATCGCCGACGTTAGCCAGGTGGCTGAACAGCTCGAGGCCCTCGATGAAGGCACGACCGGCGTCGGCGCCGCCTTCGATCCCGAAGGCCAGGATGGCCCCGCCCCCGTTGGGCAGATAGCTGCTCCTGGCGCTGGTGCCAGCGGGCTCGAGGCCAGGCCGGGATAAGCCACCCACTTGACCTCGTCGCGTGCCTCCAGCCAGTCGGCCACTTCGGTGGCGTTCTGCACGTGGCGCTCCATCCGGAGGCTGAGGGTCTCCAGTCCCTGGAGGAACAGGAACGAGTTGAGCGGGGCGATCGACGGGCCGATGTCCCTCAGGTACTGCAGGCGGGCCTTGAGCACGAACCGCGCCGGAAACAGGGCCTCGGGGAGCTGACCGAATACCAGCCCGTGGTAGCTCGGGTCGGGCTCGGTGAAGCTGGGGAACCGCCCGCTGCCCTCGTAGTCGAAGGACCCGCCGTCGACGATGATCCCGCCGATCGAGGTGCCGTGCCCACCGATGAACTTGGTGGCCGAGTGCACCACGATGTCGGCGCCGTGCAGCAGGGGCTGGCACAGGTACGGCGTGGCCACGGTGTTGTCCACCACCAACGGGATCCCGTGCTCGTGGGCGATGCCGGATACGCCCTCGAAGTCCAGTACGTCACCTTTGGGATTGCCGATGGTCTCGGCGAAGAAGGCCTTGGTGTTGGGCCTGATCGGCTGACCGCCACGCGTCGAGGTCGTCAGGGTCCTCGATGAAGCTGACCTCGATGCCCAGCTTGGGCAAGGTGTAGTGCAACAGGTTGTAGGTCCCGCCGTAGAGAGATGCCGATGACACCACGTGGCCACCGTTCTCCGCCAGGTTGAGGAGGGCGACGTCTCGGCCGCCTGACCGCTGGCTACCGCCAGCGCCGCCACCCCGCCCTCGAGGGCAGCCACCCGCTCCTCGAACACCGCCTGGGTCGGGTTCATGATCCGGGTGTAGATGTTGCCCAGCTCCTCCAGCCCGAAGAGCGCTGCGGCGTGGGCGGTGTCGCGGAAGGTGTAGCTCGTGGTCTGGTAGATGGGAACGGCGCGGGCCCCGGTGGTGGGGTCGGGCACAGCTCCGGCGTGGATCTGGCGGGTTTCGAATCCCCAATCGGACATAGCAGTGGCCTCCTCGGAGCGGTCCCTGGGCGACCATCGCCGCGGTGTTGCATCGCTCAGCGCCCCCAATGGTTGCAAACCCGATGTAATTGGTCAACTAGATATCTCGGACCGGGGCGACCAGACCTCGTCCGGGCGACGGTGATCTGGCAGCCGTAGTCGCTATGTTTGGCCGCCGAGCCCGTGAACAACACCGCCAACAAGCCACCCCGAAGAGCCCGGTCGGGACTGCTCCGAGCCCGGTTCCTACTTCCAACAGCGGCCATGCTCTTCGCCATCCTGGTGCTGCTGCTGGCCAGTAGCCCAGCTTCGGACCGGCTGGCCGACGAGATCACCGGGGTCACCGCGGGTGGGGCCGGCCCTGGAGCCGCACCGAGCTCCGGCGGCACCGACCCCGTCCAGTTGGCCCGGTTGGACCGGTGCCCCTGGCTCCAGACCGCCATGGCCCACCACCAGTCACCGGCCGCCCTGGCCGACCTGGTGGTCCGACGGATGACCCTCTTCGAGAAGTTGGGGGAGATCGACCTGATCCAAACCGACATCCGCGAGAACATCGACAGCGGAGTTCGCCGGCTCTGCATCCCGCCGCTGACCCTCCAGGACGGCCCCCAGGGTGTGTCCTTCGGGGCGGGCAATGTGACCCAACTGCCCGCACCAGTCGGGCTGGGCGCCACCTTCGACACCGCCATGGCACGCTCCTACGGAAAAGTGATGGGTTCCGAGGCCCTGGGCCAGGGCATCGACGTCATCCAGGGACCCAACCTCAACGTGGCGCGGGTGCCCGAGGCCGGGAGGGCCTGGGAGAGCTTCGGCGAGGACCCGCTGTTGGTGTCGGCCATGGGAGTCGGCGAGATCGAGGGGATCCAGTCCACCGGGGCCATGGCCATGGCCAAGCACTTCGCCGTTTACACCCAGGAGACCAACCGCAGCAGCCTCAACGACCTGGTGTCCCAGCGAACCCTCGAGGAGATCTACCTGCCGCCGTTCAAGGCCGCCGTTACCCAGGCCCACGTTTCGTCCATCATGTGCGCCTACCCCGAGGTGAACGGCACGTACCAGTGCCAGTCCGCCCAGCTGCTCGGCCTCTTGCGTACGTGGGGGTTCACCGGATTCGTTCGGTCGGACCTCGGGGCAGTACACGATCCGGTCGCCGCCCTCAGCGCCGGGACCGACCTCATCAAACCGCTTGATGTGAGCCAGCTGGCTGCCCTGGTCCAACAGCACCAGCTGCCGATGTCGGTAGTCGACACCGCGGTGACCCAGGTCCTGACCGAGATGTTCGCCCATGGGTTGGTGGGCGGAAAGGCTTCCGGCACCGCCGGGAGATCCGGTGGACACCACGGCGCACACGAACTTTGCCCTGTCCTCCGCCGAGCATGCCGCGGTGCTGTTGAAGGACACCGGCTCGGTGCTTCCCCTGCTCGGTCCCCGAGCCCGGTCGGTGGCCGTCATCGGGGCCGACGCCTCAACAGATCCGGTGACCACCGGCTTCGGCAGCTCACAGGTGGACCCGACATTCACATCCACGCCCCTGAGCGCCATCCGTCGACTGGCCGGTGCCGGTGCCTCGGTCACCTATTCCAACGGCGGGAGCACCACCGGAAACCTTCCGCCCCTTCCCACCGGCCTGCTCACTCCGGCATCGGGCGGCGGCCATGGGCTCACCCTCACCTTGACCAGGGCCGGCCCGGGCTCCACCCCGCCGCGTGCTGCCGTCAAACGACCGCTCGTCGGCGCGCGGCCTGTGGCCGGAACTCCCCCCGCTGCCGCCACGCGGTCGGGGGGCACAGCACACTCGGGTGCGGCGGCCACGTCCGGGGCGACGGCGAAGTCCAGAGCTGTGGCGAGCTCTAGTGCGGTGATTCTCTCCGGTGGAGCGGTGCGGTCGATCCGCATCACCGAACCCAACATCAATGCCGAGGTCTCGCCCAACCCGAACACCAGCCAAGCTCTGCCGCCCGTGACCCCGTCCGCTCCGGTGGACCGAGTCCACGGTGCCCATCCACCGGTGACCGGCCCGCTGGACCTGGGGGGCGCCATCATCACCAACCGCTCCCGTATCGAACTGCCGCCTGGGTGGTCCAACGCCACCGCCACCTGGACCGGTGGACTCACACCTCCGCGCAGCGGCTTGTACACTCTGTCACTCCAGGGGAGCGGAGCGGTTGCCCTTTCACTCAATGGTGTGCCGGTCGTCTCCGACATGATCGGGCTGAACCACTCACTCTGGTCGGCGACAGTGCCTCTCCGGGCCCACCAGCGTTATCGGCTCTCCCTGCACTGGGATCCCTTCGGCCCCGCCACGAACTTGGGCGTCCCCACCGGCAGCTTTGCTCCGCTGACGCTGGGTTGGAGTTACGTGGGCGGCCAGATCGACGCGGCCGTGGCGGCCGCCCGCAAGGCCGCAGTGGCCGTTGTCTTCGTCGGCGACTATGAAGCTCGAAGGCTCCGATCGTTCCACCCTCTTGCTCCCGGGGGACGAAAACGACCTCATCGCGGCGGTCGCCGCGGCCAACCCCCATACGGTGGTGGTCCTCAATACCGGTGGCCCGGCGCTCATGCCGTGGCTGAAGCACGTGGCCGGGGTCATCGAGGCCTGGTACCCCGGTGAGGAAGACGGGAACGCCATCGCCTCCATCCTGTTCGGAAAAGTCGACCCGTCCGGGAGGCTGCCGATCACGTTCCCCACCACCAATGGTCAGTCGGCAGTCCACACCGCCGCCCAGTGGCCCGGTATCAACCGGAACTCGTCTTTCACCGAGGGGCTCGATGTCGGTTACCGCTACTACCACGCCCGCCGCATCCAGCCCCTGTTCCCCTTCGGATACGGGCTCTCCTATACCAACTTCTCCCTCAAGGGACTGACCGCCAGTCCCTCCCCATCCGGAGTGACCCTGAACGTGAAGGTGACCAATACCGGGAGGGTGGCCGGCACGGATGTCCCCCAGGCCTACCTGACCTATCCCTCCGAGGCGGGCGAGCCACCAGCGCAGTTGGCGGCGTTCTACCCGGTGACCCTCCCACCGGGACGGAGCCGGACTGTATCGCTGTTCGTACCCTCGACGGCCTTCCAGGCCTACCTCAACGGAGGTTGGACCACCGTCCCTGGTCGCTACCAGCTGTCGGTGGGCCAGTCGTCCTCAGACCTGCCGTTGTCGACATCAGTGACGGCCCCGTGAGAGGCCGGCCTCAGATCGGCTTGCCCCCGGCGCACCAGGCATTGGCAGGTACCCCGGAACAGGGATCAGGCATGGTCGGCAGGCCTTTGGGTAGCGGGTGCATGACCACGCCGGTGTGCTTGGGGTAGACGGCACCGGCCGGACACGAGCCGAAGCCGGTGTCACACAGGACCTGATCGAGCAGCGGACCACCGGTGTTGGCCGCCGTGGTGATCTTCCCGCAGGTCGGCTGGATCTGCTCCAGATTGGCCGGCGCGCTGCCGTTCGGCGCGATGTTCCCGGCGAAGCAGTTCTGGGGTTGGCCCTTGGTGAAGACGATCTGCCCGTAGTCGGAGTTGCTGGGATTTCCGAAGTACCCGTTGTGGCTGAAGGTGTTGTGCAACAGGGCGTCATTTTCGGGGTCATACACGCAACCGAGGCCGGACTCCTCGACCCCGCCGGTCTTCGGACAGCTCTGGCCCAGTGACGGTGTTCCCGAGTCGGGGTACGGGACCATCAAGAACCCCCAGGCGCCGTTGTCGGCGAAGGTGTTGTCCATCACCGTGTCATTGCGGCCGCCCGACAGGGTCATCCCGGTCCCGATGGGCCCGGCGGCGGCGTTTCCGGCCTCGGGGACATTGGGGTTGTTGTTGTTATGGGAGTAGTTGTGGATGAACACCCAGCAGGAGTGAGTGTGGGTGATCGGGCTGATCCCGTTGTTCGGGCACGCCCCGTTCTGCGGCGCCGGAGGGTCCCCGTTGATCTGGGTATTGGTATCGGTCCCGTCCTGGTTGTTGTCGAACTGCGAGTTCTCGATGACCACCGCTCCACCCGAGTTGGTACCGGAGTACCCGAGGGCGTTGTACTCCATCCATGCGTGGTTGATGGTGACGTCGCAGAGTTGAAGGCACGCTCCGACGTACATGCCCGAGTCGTTGAAGTTGCTGGCGTACAGCTGGTTCCATGAGGACGGCCCCTGTGAGTTCGACGAGAAGATTCCGTACTCGGCGGCGGTGGCCTCCTGCTGAGTCGAAGTACCGGTGTGGCTGAAGAAGGTAGAGGTGGCCGTCAGGTACTCCCCGGTGTAACCGGTGAGGCCGATCTTCCCGCTCCCGTCCCCGCCGTTCCACCAGACCTCGTTGCCGGCGTCACCGGTGCCCCCCAAGAAGTTGCACACGGTCAAGTTCTCGACGGACACGTGGTCGGCCTTCCAGATCAGAATCCCGTTCCGCCCAACGGCCTTTCCGTCCGACATCGCTCCGTAGTTCTGAGCGTCCGGGCTGGCACTGCAAGCCGGGGAGCCTGCTTTGGTCCCGTCGACGATCACCGTGGAGCGGTCCATACCCCGTAGGTGGAGGCCCGAGGTGGTGATCAACACCCCACCGGTGTCCCCTTCGCCCGGGTCGGTGTGGGCGCCGGACTCGTCGGCGTCCTCGTGGTAGTCGCCCGGGGCAACCAGGATCCAGTCTCCGGGCTTGGCCGCGTCGACCGCGGCCTGGATGGTCCGATACCCGCCGGCGTGGCCGTGGAACGTCCCAACCAGGAGCACGGAGCCGCTGGGGCTGGGGCTGGGCGGAGCCGACCCGCTCGAGGAGCTACAGGCGGCCAGCAGGACGCCTGCTAGCAGACAGGCTCCGGCCAGAAGTACGCCACGTCGGTCTCTCGCCACTGGCTCTCCCCCATTCCGCCCCTCCCCATGGTCCCCGTTTGGCGGTCGGCGGGCTGGTATGACCGAACGCGCCAGCCGATGGTACCGGACCGTGCTCCCGAGCCCATGGTTCGCGTCCTGCCGGCCGAACGCACCGCCGTAGAACCTGACGAGACCCGCTATCGACGCCGGCCCCGGGGGTGGCCAGGAGCGGTTGGGCTAGGATTTAAGGAGCGTGAACTGGTTGGTCAGCGTGAACTGGGGCGCAGGACCTCTCCCGGCGGCAAGACCGGCCCGGGCCTGAACTAACCGGAGTTGCGCCGTCCTCGCCCGCTAGTTCCGGCCCCCACGGTGGCCGGGCACCGAATCCACAGAGACCAATAGAGAAGGAGCCACCATGGCCAGCGAACAGGATCGTCCCGACTTCAAGGTGGCTGACCTCGGCCTGGCCGAGTTCGGCCGCAAAGAGATCGAGCTGGCTGAGCACGAGATGCCGGGCCTGATGGCCATGCGCTCCGAGCACGCCGCCGAACAGCCCTTGCGTGGCGCCCGGATCACCGGCTCCTTGCACATGACCATCCAGACCGCGGTGCTCATCGAGACTTTGGTGGCGCTCGGAGCCGAGGTCCGCTGGGCCAGCTGCAACATCTTCTCCACCCAGGACCACGCCGCTGCCGCGGTGGCTGTCGGGCCCAATGGCACCGTCGACTCCCCGAAGGGAGTGCCGGTCTTCGCCTGGAAGGGCGAGTCACTGGAGGAGTACTGGTGGTGCACCGAGCAGGCCCTCCTGTGGCCCGGCGAGGGACCGACCATGATCCTCGACGACGGCGGCGACGCCACGCTCTTGGTGCACAAGGGAGTGGAGTACGAGAAGGCCGGCGCCGTTCCCGACCCGTCCACTGCCGACTCCGAGGAGTTCGCTGTGGTGCTGGGCGTCCTGACCCGGAGCCTGGCCGAGGACCCGGGCCGGTGGACCGCAGTTGCCGCCGGCATCAAGGGCGTCTCGGAAGAGACCACCACAGGCGTGCACCGGCTGAACGAGATGGAGCAGTCCGGCGAGCTGTTGTTCACGGCCATCAACGTCAACGACGCAGTGACCAAATCCAAGTTCGACAACAAGTACGGATGCCGTCACTCCCTCATCGACGGGATCAACCGGGCCACGGACGTGCTCATCGGCGGCAAGGTCGCCGTGGTGTGCGGCTACGGCGACGTGGGCAAGGGTTGCACCGAGTCGCTGCGGGGTCAGGGCGCCCGGGTCGTGGTCACCGAGATCGACCCCATCTGTGCTCTCCAAGCGGCCATGGACGGATACCAGGTGGCCACCCTGGAGGACGTGGTGGGAACGGCTGACATCTTCGTGACCACCACCGGCAACAAGGACGTGATCACCGCCGACCATATGAGCCGGATGAAGCATCAGGCCATCGTGGGCAACATCGGCCACTTCGACAACGAGATCGACATGGCCGGTCTGATGAAGATCGACGGCGTCGAGCGGGTCAACATCAAGCCCCAGGTGGACAAGTGGGTGTTCCCCGACGGCCACACGGTCATCGTCCTGTCCGAGGGCCGGCTGCTCAACCTGGGCAACGCCACCGGGCACCCGAGCTTCGTGATGTCCAACTCCTTCACCAACCAGACCATGGCCCAGATGGAGTTGTTCAACAACGCCGACGACTACGAGAACCGGGTCTATGTGCTGCCCAAGCACCTTGACGAGAAGGTGGCTCGGCTCCATCTCGGAGCCTTGGGCGTCCGGCTGACCACACTCACCAAGGAGCAGGCCGAGTACATCGGTGTGCCGGTGGACGGTCCCTACAAGCCAGATACCTACCGCTACTGAGGTTCCGGGCCACCGGGGCCACCGCTCAGGAGGTACGGTCCACCGGAGCGGTGGCCTCTGGGGCTGCGGCCTACACGGCTGGGGCTTCTAGGACTGCGGGCTGCAGACTCCCGGTTCACTGGGTCACCGATGCCTTCCAGGTGGAGCCGCCGTTGGTGGTGACCGCAGCGGCGGCCCCGACGGACGGGTCGTCAACGCGGTGGCCGACCACTACGCACCAACGCGGTGAAGGACAGGAGATGCCCAGATCGGGGAGGTGGGGATAGCCGGCGTCGGGGTTGTCGAAACGGGTCGGACCGGGATGTTTCGACCACGATTGTCCAGAAGACCCCGACCACAGGAAGAGCGCCGGGTAGCCGGCAACTCCGCATCCCCCTGACGCGCTACACGAGACTTCGGCAGCCGTCCCCGTCGACCGCGGTAACAGTGAGCTCTTGTTGACGAAGGACCCCCCGCTGTTGTTGGTCACCACCAACTCACCGGCGGTGCTGTTGTGGGCCCCCGATCCGACCAGCAGGCAGGTCCCGGTACCGGGGATGCAACTGACACCCAGGAGCTCGGCGGAAACGGAGGCTCCGAACACACCCTTCACGTTCCATGTACGGCCCCCGTCGGTGCTGACAAAGGGACTCCAACCGGCGGTGACACAGGCGGTCCGGAGACACGACACGCCGTTGGCCACGCCCCCGGCCGGGGCCGAAGACTTCAACCAGGTCCGACCGTTGGTGGTGTAGATGAACGATCGGATGTGGATGTTGGTCGACTCTCCGACGGCCATGCAGTGGGTGCTGCTCTGGCAGGCCACACCGGTCAGGAGGGTCCCACCACGGCTGGACGTCCAGCTACGCCCGGCGTCGTCGGTGGACAAGATGGTGTTCCGGCCGACCGCCAGGCACCGCACCGCAGACAGGCAGGTGACCGCGGCCAGCATCGGGGTGTGGATCGGGATGGCCACGCTCTGGAAGGTTCTGGCCCCGTCGGTGGATACCTCGACCAGGCCCGCCCCGGTGCCGGTCCAGCCGACCGCCATGCACATGGACCTGTTGGGACAAGAGACAGCGTTGAACCACCCACCGGCAGAGGACTTGCCCGTCCCCGTCCCCGCGCCGAGGGTGGCCGCGCCTACCACGGTGGCGCTGCTGGCGTTGCCGGCCGTGACGGCCAGAGCGGAGGCGGCATCACCGAAGGCCTGCGTAGAAGATCCGGAGAACAGCCAGTAGCCGCCTCCGCCGGGCGTGGGGGCCAAGGCCTCCCAACCACTGCTGTCGGCGGTGGCGGCCGATCCGAAGAACCGGGCGTCGCCGAAGTCGAACACTCCCCCGTCGGAGGCGACCATTCGATATCCACCGTTGTCCGGCGTACCGGTGACGAAGGCCACCGGGGCGTTGAGATGTTGGCCGCCCATCGACCCGTAGAACGGGGCGTCGAAGGCGAACACTCCTCCGTCCGCTGCCACCAACCAGTAGCCCCCGGTGGACCCGTCGGTGGCCATGCCCACCACCGGCTGGTTGAGCGGCACTGCTCCCATGGAGCCGGAGAAGCGGGCGTTGCCGAAGGCGAATATGCCGCCGTCCGCCGCCACCAGCCAGTACCCCCTTCCGTCGGGGGTTGACGCTATGCCCACGATGGGCTGATCGAGCGGTTGGCCACCCATCGAGCCATAGAAGCCGGCACTGCCGAAGGCGAAGATGCCGCCGTCAGACGCCACCAACCAGTAGCCCCCGCCGTCGGGGGTGGAGGCCATCCCCACGATGGGCTGGTTGAGGGATTGGCCGGCCATCGATCCGTAGTACCGGCTGGGGCAGCTGTCGCCCGAGGGTCCGAGCGTGGAGACCGAGCCGTCGGCCCGAGCAAGAGCCACTTGATAGGGGCACGTCGTACTGACCAAGGCGGTCTCGGTGGCGGTGCCGACGGGGCTGGCCCCGGCCGGAGCCGATGACCCAACCGGGCCCACCCCCAAGAGCAGGACCGGCAGAGCCACCAGGCAGACCAGGAGGTAGACACCGACCGGAGGTCGCCGGCTAGCCAGTGAAGATCGCATGGGAGATTCCGTCAAGTCACGTATAGCGTTGGACCAACCACACTACGTCAGGAGTTGGCGGGTCAGCAGTCGGCGGATCAGCTGTCGGCGGTCTCCCGGTCCAGCAGGTAGGCGAACCGCTCCTTGGCCTCAGCCCGTCGGGTGGGCACGTGCTCACTCGGGACCTCCGTGGGCTTGTAGCCCTTGAGGGTGTGCCGGGCCACGGTCACCTTGTGGACCTCGTCCGGACCGTCGTAGATACGGGCCGCCCGGGCGTTGCGGTACATCTGCTCGAGGGGCAGGTCGGTGGAGAACCCCAGGGCTCCGTGGACCTGGATGGCCCGGTCGATCACGTTGTAGAGCACCCCGGCCCCGTAGTACTTGATCATGGCGATCTCCACCCGGGCGGCCGAGGCCCCCTCGGTGTCCATCTTCCACGCCGCGTAGAGGGTCATCAGGCGGGCGGCGGTCATCTCGGCCAGGGAGTCGGCCACCCAGTTCTGGATGGTCTGCTTCTCGGCCAGCAACGAGTGGTGGGTGGTCCGGGAGACCGCCCGCTCGCACAACATGTCGAAGGCCCGCCGCGACTGGCCCAGCCAGCGCATGCAGTGATGGATGCGGCCGGGACCCAGCCGCTTCTGGGCCAGCACGAACCCTTCGCCCTCCAGTCCCACCAGGTTCTCGTAGGGCACCCTTACCTCGCGGTAGATGATCTCGGCGTGCCCGCCGAACTTCCCGTAGTGCTCCACCGGGTCCTCCATGGTGGCCACGTCGCGGACGATGTCGACACCGGGGGCGTCGGCTGGGACCACGATCATCGAGCACCCCTGGTAGGGATGGACGTCGGGGTTGGTCACCGCCATCACGATGAGGAAGTCGGCCACCGAGCCGTTGCTGGTGAACCACTTGTGGCCGTTGATCACCCACTCGTCCCCGTCCTTGACGGCCGAGGTGGTGATCATGGTGGGATCGGCACCGGCCCCCGGCTCGGTCATCGAAAACCCGCTGCGCATCCGTCCGTCCAGCAGGGGCAGCAGCCACTTCTCCCGCTGCTCCTCCCGTCCGGACGACTCGATGCCGATGGCCAGCAGCTCGGCGTTCCCCGAGTCGGGGGCGTTGTTGCCGAACACCACCGGCCCGTACGGGGTCTGGCCGAGGATCTCGTGCATGAGACCCAGCTTGACCTGGCCGAACCCGCCTCCCCCGAGCTCGGGGGGCAGGTGGGAGGCCCACAGCCCCCGCTGCTTGACCTGGTCCTGCAGGGGCTTGATGGCCTCGATCACGGCGTCGTACTCGAGGGACAGGGTCTCGAGCGGGAAGATCTCGTCGTGCACGAACTGGCGCATCCAGGCCAGTTGCTCCTCGAACTCCGGTTCGGTGGAAAAATCCCAAGCCACGGCGGTCCCCCTGTCGTCTTTCGCGTCCTATCCCGGGCCAACTACCGTAACGGCATGCCCGGTGACCGCGATTCCACCCCCATCCGTACCACCGTCACGTTCTCCGCGCTCAATCGGGGCCGGCGATCGGCCGAGCCGGTGCGCCCGGAGATCGACTCGCCCACGGCCCGGGCCCGCCTGCACGCCGCCGAAGTGGCCCTCCTCGACGAACGCCGCCTGTTGAGCGGGGACGAGCTGACCTCCCTGGCCGAGCTCCCCGACGAGTGGGTCACCTCGCTGGCGGCCCTGGCCCACCAGGTCCGGCTGGCCTGGTGCGGGCCCGAGGTCGAGGTCGAGGGCATCCTCTCGGCCAAGACCGGAGGATGCCCGGAGGACTGCCACTTCTGCTCCCAGTCGTCCCAGTTCGACAGCCCGGTCAAGGCCACGCCCTTCCTCGATACCGACGAAGTGCTTCGAGCGGCGGAGGAGACCAAGGCCGCCGGAGCCTCCGAGTTCTGCCTGGTCCTGGCGGTCCGGGGGCCCGATGAGCGGACCATGGTCCGGCTCCTGGAGTTGGTGCCGCTGATCCGCGAGCGGACCGGACTCAACGTGGCGGTCAGCGCCGGGCTCCTGAGCGACGAGCAGGCCCGCCGCTTCGCCGAGGGCGGTGTCCACCGGTACAACCACAACCTGGAGACGTCCAAGTCGTTCTTCCCCCAGGTGGTGTCCACCCACGACTGGGACGAGCGCCAGGCCACCTGTCGACTGGTACGCCACCACGGCATGGAGCTGTGCTGCGGCGCTCTGATCGGCATGGGCGAGAGTGACGAGCAGCGGATCGAGCTGCTGCTCCAACTCCAAGAGCTCGATCCCACCGAGGTTCCGCTCAACTTTCTGAACCCGAGACCCGGCACCCCGCTCGGTAACGAAGACCCGGTAGCCGCCTGGGAGGCCATCCGCTGGATCGCCCTGTTCCGGCTGGGCCTACCCGGGGTGATCCTGCGCTACGCCGGTGGTCGGGAGGTCACCCTGCGGGAGTTGCAGTCGATGGGGATGACCTCGGGGATCAACGCCCTGATCGTGGGCAACTACCTGACCACCTTGGGCCGGTCCGCCGACGAGGATCTCCAGATGCTCTCCGATCTCCGCATGCCGGTGGGAGCACTCACCGGCATCCTCTGAGCCGGAACTGGTGGTGGAGGTAGTGGCGGCGGAGCCGGTGGCGGGCGCCTACTGCACCGGTTGCGGATCGCCATCCTCGGCGTGCAGCGGATGCCGTCGACCCCTCGACCCTCCCCGGTTCTGCCCTACCTGCGGGCGACGCCTGACGGTGGCGGTCAGCCCCGGTGGCTACCGGGCGAAGTGTCGGGACTGCGGACCGGTGCTCGTCGACTGAAGCTCGAGACTCAGGTCGCCGGGGTGCCCACTTCGTGGAGCTCGACCGGGTTGCCGGCCGGGTCGTTGATGAAGGTCTGGCGGTTGGGCCCGGTGCCCACGGGGTCGGCGACGTCGATCCCTTTGGACCGCAACTCCTTCACCACGGCATCGAGGTCGGCCACCCGGATGGCGAAGTGCTGGCCCAGATTGCGCGGGACGGGCGCCTCGACCAGGTGCACCTGCTGATCGCCGAGGTCGATCCAGGCTCCCGGCACACCGAAGTCGGGCCGGTCCCGGCGCAGGGTGCCGCCGAGGGTGTCGGTGTAGAAGGCCACCCCGACATCGACGTCGGCCACATTGATGGCCACGTGGTGGATGGCGAGGGGCTCCATGTGGCGAATTGTGACCGGTCCGGGGTTCCGGCGCAACGGAGGGCTGATAGTGACCCGCCAGTCACCCGGCAGTGACCCGGTCGAAGGGACCAGAGCCGGCTCGATGGCCACCTGATCCTGGTCACGGTTCCGCCGCTGTGATCGACTACTCCCCATGGCCACGTACCAGGACCCGAAGATCGAGTGCACCGACCGCGAGATCATCATCCACGGCTACTACTTCCCTTGGGGTAGCAAGCGGATCCCCTACTCCTCGGTCCGCTCGCTCGAGCGCTTCGACATGACCGCCCTGAGAGGCAAGGGGCGGATCTGGGGGTCCGGCGACTTCCGACACTGGGCCAACCTCGACGGCGGCCGCCCCAAGAAGTCGGTGGGGTTCTACATCGATGTCGGTGCCCGGATGATTCCCTTCGTGACCCCCGACGACCCCGACGCCTTCGAAGCGGCGGTGCGGGAGCACGCCCACTGAGGGATCGGCCGGTCTCGGCCACCACGGCTGCGGGTCAGGCATGAGAGTACGGCCCGGCGACCGTGGCGGGGGCGGGGGGGCGGCGACCGCTACAGACCGGCCACCGGTTGGATGGCCACCTCCAGCGGAGCGTGGTCCATGCGATCCAACACGTGCCGGGCGAACAGGTCGCACTCGGCCAGGTGGGGATAGCCCGACAAGATGAACGACTCCACCCCGGCTTCGGTGAGCTCCCCCAGGGTCGCCCGGACCTGGTCGGGATCGCCCACTATGGCCGCTCCGGCGCCGCTCCGGGCCCGTCCCACCCCGGTCCACAGGTGCCGGCCCACGTAGCCGTCGTCATCGGCCTCGGACCGCAACTCGGCCTGGCGGGCCACCCCGACCGACGCACTGTCCAACGAGCGGGATCGGATCTCCCGGCCCACCTCGGGGTCGAGCTTGGACAGCAGACGCCGGGCGGCGCTGCGGGCCTCGGCCTCGGTCTCCCGCACGATGACGTGCGAGCGCCACCCGAAGCGCAGGTCCCGTCCCCACCGCTCCGCCCGGGACCGCATGTCCCCGATCACGGCGGCCACAGCCGGTGGGGTGTCCGGCCACATCAGGTACACGTCCGCCCCGGCGGCGGCGCACTCCTTGGCCTCCTCGGACAGGCCTCCGAAGTAGAACGGCGGGCAGGAGCCTGACGTCGCCACCCGGGGTGGGTCGATGTCCAGGTTGACGAACTCAGCCGACATCTCCAGGTGCTGGCCGGTCAGGAGGGCCCGCAGAGCGGCCATCGCCTCGAGGGTACGGCGGTACCGCGCTGGGCCGGGCAGCGTCTCTCCGGGCACGTCGCTGGAGATCACATTGAGGGTCAGCCGGCCGCCGGAGATCTGGTCGATGGTGGCCAGCTGCCGGGCCAGCTGGGGTAGGACCATTTCGCCCATGCGCACCGCCAGGAGCAGATGGATCTGCCGGGTCTGGGTGGCTACGGCGGCGGCAAAGGCCACGCTGTCGATGCCCAGGGCGTAGCCCGACGGCAGCAGAATGCTGTCGTACCCATAGGAGTCGGCGGCCACGGCAATGGCCCGACAGTGGTCCCAGCTGCTGGCCAGGGCGGGATCGGGATCCCCCAGGAACTCGTAGTCATCGTCGCAGAGGGCACTGAACCAGGCGACCTCGGGCACGACCACCCAACCACCTTAGGGAAGTTGTCCGCCGCCACGCCGCGTCAGGCCGCACTTCCGGGGGCTCCGGCCGTTCTGCTGGTGCCGTCAGCCAGCCGGGACCTTCCACCCCCGGGCCTCGGCGATCTCCTTGCACGTGGGGCAGAGCGGGTAGCGCTTGGGATTGCGACCCGGCACCCAGATCTTCCCGCACAGAGCCTTCACCGCGGTCCCGTTCACCATGCCCTCCACCACCGTGGGTCCGGCTGCGACGTAGTCGCCCTTCTCCGGTTTGAACCCCTCCAGCACGATGTGGGACATCCGCTCGTGATCGCCGTCCAGCTCCGGGTCGACCTGGGTAGGGGCCAGGGTGATGCCGGTGTCGGTCATGCCAACAGGATCGCGCATCCGGTGGCCGTGCACACGCCCCCTGGACCGGCCGACCGGTCCGCCGGCTGGACTCCCAGGCCGGTCCGTAGATCCCGTTCAGGACCGGGCCCGGTCGGGTCCCCCCGGGCTCACCCCCTACGCTTTCAGCCATGTCCCGCCCCACCTTGATCCTCGCCTCGGGCTCGCCGGCCCGGTTGCGGCTGCTGCAGGATGCCGGCTTCGATCCTCAGGTGGTGGTCAGCGGGGTGGACGAGGAGGCCTTCCGCGCCGACGACACAGCCTCCCTGGTCACCGTGCTGGCGGAGCGCAAGGCTGAGGCCGTGGCCGGACGCTCGGGGGACGCCGTGGTGGTGGGGTGCGACTCGCTGCTCGACTTCGAAGGCCGGCACCTGGGCAAGCCGTCCTCGGCTGCGGAGGCCCGGGGGTGGCTGCAGGCCCTTCGGGGTCGGGATGCCACCTTGTTCACCGGGCACTGCGTCATCGACGGGGCCAGCGGTCGACGGGCCACCGGGGTGGCGGGCACCACGGTGCGGTTCGGGGTGACCACCGAAGCCGAACTGGAGGCGTACCTCGCCACCGGCGAGGCCATGGAGGTGGCCGGGGCCTTCACCCTCGATGGCCGTTCAGCACCCTTCATCGACGGGGTTGACGGTGACCCCGGCAACGTCATCGGCCTCTCCCTGCCTCTGTTCCGGTCCCTGCTGACCCGGTTGGGCATCGCCATCACCGACCTGTGGGCCACGGCCGAACGGTGATCACCCCGATGCCGGCCCTCAAGCTGGGACCCATCGCCGTGGACCCTCCGGTGGTCCTGGCCCCCATGGCCGGGGTGACCAACGTCCCGTTCCGGAACCTGTGCCGCCGCTACGGCGCCGGTCTGTACGTGAGCGAGATGATCACCGCCCGGGCCCTGGTCGAGGGGAACGCCAAGACCCTGGCCATGGCGGCCTTCGACCCGGACGAGTCGGTGCGCAGCGTGCAGCTGTGCGGGGTCGACCCCGGGGTGATGGGGGCCGCCGTGCGCCGCCTGGTAACCGAGATCGGCGTCGACCACATCGACCTGAACTTCGGCTGTCCGGCCGGCAAGGTGACCCGCCAGGGCGGAGGCGCGGCCCTGCCGGTGCACCGGGAGCTGTTCCGGGCCATCGTGTCGGCTGCGGTGGGGTCGGCCGGCTCGGTCCCGGTGACCGTCAAGATGCGTATCGGGCTCGACGACGACCACATCACCTTCACCGAGTCCGGTCGCATCGCCGAGGGCGAAGGGGTGGCCGCCGTGACCCTGCACGCCCGGACCGCCGAGCAGTTGTACTCGGGCTCGGCCGACTGGCGCGCCATCGCCGAGCTCAAGGCCGCCCTGACCTCCATTCCGGTCCTCGGTAACGGAGACCTGTGTGATGATGATGCACTCATGTGCGAGCTTCGTCTCGCGCAATCGATACTTCTCGAGAATCGGCCCAACGGCAGCCTTAGAGGGGGAAAAGTCCGGGGCATTGGGGCTAAGCGCGACGTAGTGATGCAGCCGGCCAGCACTTGGACGGCGATAGATTCGGGCCGTGTCTGGCCCAGCCGCAAGCGACCTCCCATCCGCGCGGCGCCGACCAGGCGGCCTTCGAGGTCATAGCTCCACATGTGATAGGGGCATACGAGCTTGCTCATTCGCCCGCGGCCATCCGCGCAAATCTGAGATCCTCTATGCCGACAAGTGTTGTGGAAGCCACGAATCGAGCCGTCTGGTCCGCGTACGACCACGATGGGATTTGTCCCGACGGTAAGGGCCAGATACGAGCCGACGTCGGTAAGTTCCACCTCGAATCCAATCAGTAGCCACGACCGAGTGAAAATCTGTTCGACATCGAACTCGAAGACATCCTCGTCTCGATACAAAGCGCGAGGCAGGGAGAAGCCGGGACGGCTCTGATCCAGCAGCTGTAAGATTATTTCTGTCGTACATGTTAAATGGGTCGGGAACCGAGGCAGGAAATGCCGTTGAATGATCCTAAGCTGCGGAAACCGGGCTCGCAACTATTAGGCCCTATGCGGCGAGCATTGCGAGGTACGATGCATAGCGCACGGTACGGGATCCGCAAAGGTTTGATACGGTCTTATCACAGGGCCTGAGCAGGTCACTGCTCCTGCAGGTAAACCTTTCCCTCCTTCATCACGAACCGAACATGTTCGAGCTCACGAATGTCAGCGATCGGATCACCGTTCACTGCGATGATATCGGCGGACTTTCCTGGGGTAATCGAACCGAAGAGTTCGGAATGACCAATGAGGTCGGCGGCATTCACGGTAGCCGCCTGAATCGCCTGCATCGGGGTCATTCCATACTTGACCATGAATGCAAACTGCCGGGCGTTGATCCCATGAGGACAAACCCCTGCGTCCGTACCAAATGACATTTTAACCCCCGCGCGATCGGCCTTGGTAAAGTTGCGACGCTGAATTTCCCCAAGCCCGCATCGTGCGTAAGGAAGTCGGCCGGTGTGGCGGGATCCGACTGAATGCATTCCTCGTCGTAGATGTCCATGTCCAGATACGTGCCGTGTTGTTTCGCGAGTGCAATTCCCTCATCATCGATAAGGGTCGCATGTTCAACGGACGCGACGCCTGCGCGGATCGCATTCTTGATGCCGTCCGCGTCATGTGCGTGCGCCTCGACCCGTAGGCCGAAGTTGGCCGCTTCCTTCCACGGCGGCTTTGATCTCCTCCGGGGTGAATTCGATGGACTTCGCATTGCTGCCATGCGTGAGAACGGCGCCGGTTGTCAGAATCTTGATGTGGTCGGCACCAAGATGCGCGAGTTCGCGCACAACTCGGCGGACCTCCCAAGGACCGTTGGCAATGCCGTAGCGAAGTCCAAGGGCAGCTGGATATCCTTGGCCAGTCCCGTCATCGCGCCCGCTCCCTCGCTGATCGTCACATACGCGCCCGCGACATACATGCGCGGCCCGATGAATATTCCACTGGCGATGGCGTCACGCATGGCGACATCGTTGAAGGCGCGATAGACGCCGACGTCGCGCACCGTCGTAAAACCAGCCAACAGGGTGACACGAGCATTCGGAATGGCGGCATATGCGGTCTCTACTGCAGTAGTGCGTAAAGAAACCAGGGGCTCGGCACCGTGCAGATCGGCTAAGTGAGTGTGACAGTCGACGAGCCCGGCAGCACCGTCATCTTCGAAAGATCGATGACGGCGACGCCATCGGGTATTTTAATGTTGGAGCCAACCGCTTGGATTTTGGCGC
>CAVZTE010000006.1:0-229500 GCA_963778165.1 uncultured Acidimicrobiaceae bacterium
CAGCGTCACCAGCGCTCCGCGGGCGTCGGACTCGAGCAGCTCGGCGCCTGACTCACTGATCATCACCGGATCAAGCACCACCGGCGGCCGGTCGGTGAGCTCGTCGAGCGCCTGGGCGACCGCCTCGATCGCCGCGACGGTTCCCAGCATCCCGATCTTGATCGCGTCGATGCCGATGTCCTGCGCAACCGCTCGCACCTGCGCGAGGATCACGTCCGCGTCGACCGCCTGGACCGCCGTGACCCCGACCGTGTTCTGGGCCGTGATCGCCGTGATCGCCGTCATCCCGTGCACGCCGCAGGCGGCGAACGCCTTCAGGTCGGCCTGGATGCCCGCGCCGCCGCCGGAGTCCGAGCCGGCGATCGACAGCACGCGCATAATGTCCGCCGGCCTGGGGTCGTCTGGATCACCCCGCGAGCCTAGCCCGCAGTCGTTCTGTATCTCGTTGTGTGTCCCGTTCAGCCGATCACCGTCACCCCACCCCCCGGTTCGCGCCGGATCCACCCGTCGAGCTCCAGCGCCGCCAGCGCGCCGAGTCCACCGGCGGTGTCCAGCTGCGCCCGCCCGAACGCGGCGGACACCGGCTCTCCCGCCGCGAGCGCGTCGAACAGCGCCGCCAACGGCGGCGGCAGCGGCGGGCGCCCCTCGCCGGGCACGGGGCGCTCGCCGACGCCGAACAGCGCGTCCAACACGTCCTGGCCGCCGCCGATCAGGTCGGCGCCGTCGCGCAGCAGCCGGTGCGGCCCCGCCGACAGCGGCGAGACCACCTCGCCCGGGACGGCTCCCACCCGCCGGCCCAGATCACGGGCCCAGCGCGCCGTCACCAGCGAGCCGGACCGCTCCTGGGCCTGGACCACGACGGTCATCTCGCTCAGCGCGGCGATGATGCGGTTGCGCGCGATGAAGTTCCAACGACGCAGACTGGAGCCAGGGGCGAATTCCGAGACGAGCACCCCCCCGCTCTGGGATTCGCCGGTGCAGCGAACGGGAGGCCGCCGGGTACGGACGATCGGCGGCGGCGGGCAGCACGGCGATCGTGGCGGCGCGGGCGTCAAGCGCGCCGCGGTGGGCGGCCGCGTCCACCCCCAGCGCCATGCCGCTGACCACCGTCAGTCCCGCGGCACCGATCGAACGTCCCAGCGAATGCGCCACCGAGCGTCCGTACGGCGATGGCCGGCGCGCCCCGACCACCGCGACCGCCGGCTCGGTCAGCAACTCGGCAAGCCGGTCCACCCCACCGATCAGATGCAGCACGGCGGGCGGCGCGGGCAGCGCGCGCAGGCGCTGGGGATAGGCGGGATCGCACCGGCACACCGGATCGATCTCGAGCTTGGCGCAACGCCGGCGCCGGTCGCCGGCCGAGAACCGCTCGTAGTCCATGAGCACCGTCTCCCGCTGGCGTCCGGTGACCGCGGCGATCAACTCAGCGTCGTCGAGCGGCAGCAGCTCATCGATCCGGTCGCGCACCCGATCGAGGTATCCGGCGAGCAGCGTCAGTAGCCACGTGCGCCGCAGGCAGTCGTCGCAGGCCCGATGGCCGACGGCCTCATCCTCGTGATCGGCGAACTGGAGCCAGCTCATGACGGGATGGCGACCTCGGCGCCCGATCGTTGGCGGAAGCTGAGTGCCAGCAGCACGTCCGGTCGGCGGACGCGCTCGCGACCGTCCAGATCGGCGACCGTGCGCGCGACGCGAACGACCCGATGACGTCCACGGGCGCTCAGCAGACCGACGGCGTAGGCGCGGCCGAGTTCCGCCTCGGCCTCCGCATCCAGCCGCGCCAGGGTCCGGACGGTGCGCACGTCCATCTCGCCGTTGCACCGGGCACCCGTCCCCTCCAACCGTCTCGCCTGACGCTCGCGCGCGGCGACCACGCGGGCTCGCGCCTGTGCCGAATTGCTCCGCGGAGCGCCCCGCAAGTCCGCATCGCTCGGACGCCGAACGTCGACCATCAGGTCCATGCGGTCAAGCAGCGGCCCGCTCATCCGGCGACGGTGACGGCGCAGATCGAGCTCGCCGCACGTGCAGCGATCGCCGACCCCGGCAAAGCCGCACGGGCACGGATTGGTGGCGGCCACAAGCATGAACCGCGTCGGGAACTGCAGCGAACGCTGACCGCGCACGATCGTGACGCTCCCGTCCTCCAGTGGCTGGCGCAGCGCGTCGAGCGCCGGACGCTGGAACTCCGACAGCTCATCCAGGAACAGCACTCCGAAGTGGGCCAGCGACGCCCACCGGGTCGCGGCGGCGAGCCGCCGCCCGCCAGACCGGAGGCCGAGATCGTGTGGTGAGGAGCCCGGAAGGCCGGTCCTCGATCAGTCCATCGGCATGGAGGCCGGCCACGCTGTGGATGCGCGTGACCTCGATCGCCTCCGCCCGGTCCAGCGGCGGCAGGATCGACGGCACGCGCCGGGCCAACATCGTCTTGCCGGTCCCCGGCGCGCCCTCCATCAGCAGGTTGTGACCGCCGGCGGCCGCCACCTGCACGGCCAGCAGCGCCTCCTCCTGTCCGCGTACGTCGGCCAGGTCGGCGCCACGATGAGCTCGAGGCTCCTCCGTCACCGGCCCGGGTAGCCGTGGCGGCGGACCACCGGCCACGACCGTCGCCGCCGCGCGCAGGCTGCCGACGGCGACGATCTCCAGCCCCTCGACGAGCGCGGCTTCGCGGGCCCGCTGGCGGGGCACGATCAGGCGCGCGCAACCGGCTTGGCGCGCGCCCTCGGCGACCGCCAGCGCGCCGGGCGAGTCGCGCAGCTCGCCGCCCAGCGACAGCTCACCAAAGACGGCGTACCGCGCAGGGCCTCGCGCGGAACCTGCTCGGCCGCGGCGAGCAATGCCAGCGCGAGCGCGGCGTCAAAGCCCGGGCCCGGCCTTGCGCAGGGAGGCGGGCGCCAGGTTGGCGGTGATCCGGCCGTCGGGGAACTTGAACCCGGAGTTGAGGATCGCGGCCCGGATCCGGTCCCGCGACTCGCGCACGGCGGTGTCGCCCGAGGCCCGACGATCGTGAACGTCGGCAGCCCGCTGCGGATGTCGACCTCAACCCAGACCTGGCGGGGCTGAGACGCCGTCGATGGCGAACGTGATGACCCGAGCGAGCACGTCCTGAACGCTACGCGCAATCATGTGACGCGTGGGTGTCGCCTCGTCGCAAAAGCGGGCCAATCCGGACGACCCGGACGTCGAGCTCATGATGCCCCCTTCCCGGCGGACCCGGCGGACCCGGCACTCCCGGCACTCCCGGCACTCCCGGCACCAGCGCCCCCCACGGCGGCCTGATACTCAGCTTCGGGCACCTCGAGGTACTGCTGCGAGAAGGCCGCCCACTGGTCGGCGTCCCCGGCGGCGGTGGCGTACGACCGTTGGAACTCCTCGTCCCGCGAATAGTCGGGTACGCACGCCGTGAAGTGGGCCCCGCCGGTGGTCTCCACCACGCCGTCGGTAAGCAACCGACTGATGCACAGCGACTGGAGCGGGCCCTCCGAGGCGAACTGGTCGGTGTCGATGATCCGCTCGGTGGTCACGAAGCGGCGGTCGGCCGCTCCGAGGAACACGTCGTCGAAGTACGGGTCGGCCCCGAGAATCTGCCCCGACCCGTTGGCATCCGCCCGGTTGACATGGATCACCGCGGCGTCGAGTCGGAGGGCGGGGACGGCCACCAGCTCCTCGCCGTCGTCGTAGGGCGAGGTCACGGTGCGGAGGGTGGGATTGACCCGGAGCACATCGGAGCCCAGGCCGGCCCGGGTGGGCAGGAACGGCACCCGCTGGGCTGCGGCCAGCAGGCCCAGGTAGAACATGCCCTCGTCGATCTCCATGGCCTCGATGGCCCCGGTCTGGCGGGCCACCTTGAAGTGGGGGTCGGTGGGGATGGAGTCGAGGGTGACGAATCCGAACACCACCTTGGACACCTTGCCCGCCGCGCACAGCAGCCCCACGTCGGGGCCCCCGTACGACACCACGGTCAGATCGGTCAGGTCCGACCGCAGAATGGCCCGCACCGCGGCCATGGGCTTGCGCCGCGATCCCCATCCCCCGATGCCGATGGTCATCCCGCTGCGCAACTCGCCGACCAGTTCGTCGAGTGACAGCCGCTTGTCAGTCATGTCCGGACTCCATGGCTAGGTGGTGGTGTCATGGCTAGGTGGTGGTGTCGGCGTCGCGCTTCTCGACGAAGGCGGCCCGCTGCTCGTCGGCCACGCCGGCCACGTGCAGCTCGTAGGTGAACCCCTGCTCGAAGCGGTAGCTGTTCTTGACGTCGACCGGGTCGATGCCGTTGAGGGACTCCTTGGCCCGGCGGATGATGGTCGGGCTCTTGGAGGCGATCTCGCCGGCCACCTCGTAGGCCGCTTCGATCAGCTGCTCTTTGGGCACCACCCGCAGAATGGACCCGTAGCCGTGCAACTCCGCCGCGGTGGCCGGCTGGGCGGTGTAGACCATCGACCGCATCCGATGCTGGGGGACCAGTCGGGACAGGTGGGTGGCCGCCCCCAGCGCCCCCCGGTCGACCTCGGGAAGCCCGAAGGTGGCGTCTTCGGAGGCCACCACGATGTCCGAGTTGCCCACGATCCCGATCCCTCCGCCCAGGCAGAAGCCGTGGACGGCGGCGATGACCGGGACCTCGCACTCGTAGACGGCGGCGAAGGCCGCGAAGCAGCCCCGGTTGGCCCCGATCAGGGCCTGATCCCCCTGGGCCTGGATCTCTTTGATGTCGACCCCGGCACAGAACCCCCGGCCCTCGGCCCGTACGATCACCACCCGGTTGTCGGGGACGCGGCCGGCATCGGTGACGGCGGCGGCCAGTCCGAACCACCCGGCTACGTCCAGGGCGTTGACCGGGGGGTGGTCGATGACCACCTCGGCGATGCCGGGCAGCTTCTGATGGGTGGTGATGGGCATGGCCGGCTCCGGGTGGTCCAGTAGGGCGGCCCGACTCCGTTCGTGGCCCTCGAGGCGCCAGGCATCGGGGGCAGGGAGCGGGCACGCACTCGGCGTGGTCTGATGACGTGATCTGATACAGCGTCAGGACAGTACCAGTCGAGGACCAGGAGGCCGCTGTGACCACGTTCGATTTCGCTCACGCCTCCGGCGTGCTCGACTTCTCCGGTCGGGTGGCCGTGGTGACCGGGGGGTCGAGGGGGATCGGGCGGGCCATCGCCGAGGCCTTCCTGGCCGCCGGGGCCGACGTGGTGGTGTGCGGCCGGAACGAGCCGCCTGTCGAGGACCTTCCGTCCGCCGTGGACGCCGGGGGTGCCACCCGGCGGGCCGAGTTCGTGACCGCCGACGTGCGCCGACCCGACCAGGCCTCGTCGGTGATGACCGCGGCCAACGACCGGTTCGGCCGCCTCGACGTCCTGGTCAACAACGCCGGCGGCTCACCCGAGGTTCCGGCGGCCGAGGCCTCGCCCCGCTTTTCGGAGTCCATCGTGGCCCTCAATCTCATGGCCCCCCTGTACTGCGCCCAGGCGGCCAACGCCATCATGCAGGAGCAGCCCGAGCAGGGGTCGATCGTGAACATCGGATCGGTCAGCGGGATCCGACCGTCGCCGGGCACGGCGGCGTACGGAGCGGCCAAGGCCGGTCTGGTCAACCTGACCCAGTCGCTGGCCATCGAATGGGCCCCCAAGGTCCGCATCAACTGCCTGACCGCCGGGATGGTGGCCACCGAGGCGGCCGAGGACCACTACGGGGGACCGGCGGGGATGGCCGAGGTGGCGGCCACGGTGCCCCTGGGCCGGTTCGGCACCCCCGCCGACGTGGCCGGACTGTGCCTGTTCCTGGCCTCGCCGCTGGCGGCCTACGTCACCGGGGCCAACCTCGTGGCCCACGGCGGGGGAGAGCGGCCGGCCTTTTTGGCCGCCGTCGCCCGGTCCGATCGGGGAACGGGCGGTTAGACACGGGCCGACCAGGGGCCCGGATACCAGGGCCGGCGACCAGGAACGCCCGGAACGCCCGGAACACCCAAGAACACCCAGGTAGGAGGCCCAAATTGCCCGCCAGGGGCCAGACGAGCCTGGCCTTCGGCCCCGGCCACCCCCGCCGGCGCCCCGAGGGTCTGTCCTCCCGGCCCCCAGGGTGTGCTCCGGCCCGGGATCCGGGCTGCTGCCGACAGGGGCACCCGGGGCCGGAACGGCCTCAAGTGCAGGGCAAAGGCGGTCGATGCTTCCAACGTGGCTCCAGATTCTGTGAGAGGTCTCCCTGCGGGGAGTGGCGGCCGGACCGCCGGACGGGTGGCCGGGCCGTGCTGACCCATGCCGAGCCCACCACCTTCGCCCTGACCGGTGCTCCCTACCTCGAGTACCTGCCGGTGGTGGACCTGTCCAACGGCCGCCTCCTCGGGATGGAGGCCCTGGTCCGGTGGGAGCACCCCACCCAGGGATTGATCTCACCCAACCAGCTCATCCCCCAGGCCGAGCTCAGTGGGGACATCGGGCCCCTGACCCGCTGGATCCTGATGGAGGCGTGCGAGAAGGCCCGCGACTGGTCGCCCAGCATTCAACTGGGCGTCAACTGCACCATCCATCAGCTCCGCCGGGGCGAGGTGTCCAAAGCGGTGGCCGACGCCCTGGACGTGACCGGGTTCCGGAGCGGGCAGCTGACCCTCGAAGTGGCCGAGGACGCCATCGTGGACTCGGAGGCCGCCGCCGACCTCCGGACCATCTCGGAGATGGGAGTCCAGCTGTCGGTGGATGACGTGGGGACCAACTGGTCGTCGTTCGAGCCGTTCAAGCGCAACGCCATCAGCACGGTCAAGATCGACGGGTCCTTCACCGCCGGCCTCGAATCGACCCAGGGCATCAACCGGTTGGTCATGGAGACGGTCATCCACATGGCCCACTCGTTGGGCATGTCGGCCATCGTCGAGTGGGTGGAGACCCCGGCCCAGGTGGAGATCGTCCGGGGCTTCGGTGCCGACGCCGCCCAGGGGTTCTTCTTCTCCCGGCCGATGTCGGACGAGGATGCCCGGGTCTTCGCCAGCGGCCCCGGCGTTCCCCAGTTCTCCTGCACCGCCATCCGGTCCCTGGTGGTCCCCGGTGACGGGGAGAGCTTCCTGGTGTCCCTGGACGAGGACGTGGCCCCCCAGCCCCTGGGCCGGGAGCGGATCGCCGTGGACGCCGCCTCCGGGGAGGACCCCGACTCCGGGCCGAAGCCGAAGCCGAAGCCGAAGCCGAGATCGAAATCGAGGCCGAAGCGGCGGCGGAAGCAGTGGCCGACGGCCTCGAGGACGAGGTGGCCGAGGCCCTGGCCCAGTCGGAACTGGGACTCGACGGAGCCTCCGATGAGGTCGGGTCGCCGGATGCCCAACCGGACGGATCCGACCAGGAGCTGGCCCCAGAGGCTTGATCAAACCGCCGGAAGAGGGTTCCACCGACCCCTGTCGCCGGCGGCGGTTCAGGGCCGAATATCCCTGGTGAACAGCGAAAACGGCCGGTGGCTGGAGGGGGATGGCGGGAAGTTGGGTGGTCGCCTGCTGTATTTGCCGCTATACCTCTGGCGGTGAAACTCGCAGTTCTTGCAGAAACGCGCCCCGGTGAGGACCGGGTGGCCGTGGTCCCCGAGGTGGCCTCGAAGCTGATCGCCTCCGGGGTGGAGGTGGCCGTGCAGTCGGGGGCGGGCTCAGCGGCCCGGTTCTCCGACGAGGCCTTCCGGGACGCCGGAGCCACCGTCGGATCCGACGTGGCCTCCACCCTCGACGGCGCTTCGATGGTGGCCCGGGTGCAGCCCCCGACCCTGAGCGAGGTGGCCGACCTTCCGGCCGGGGTCTCGGTCGTCAGCTTCCTGCAACCGGTCCAGGCCTCCGACGTGGTCAAGGCTCTGGCCGACAAGGGCGCCACCGTGTACAGCCTCGACCTGCTGCCCCGGATCAGCCGGGCCCAGTCCATGGACGCCCTGTCGTCCCAGGCCACGGTGGGCGGGTACCGCGCCGGCCTGGCCGCGGCCGAGCACCTGGCCAAGTTCTTCCCCATGTTCATGACCGCCGCCGGTACCGTCCCGCCCGCCAAGGTGCTGGTGATGGGAGCAGGGGTGGCCGGCCTGCAGGCCATCGCCACGGCCCGGCGCCTGGGAGCGGTGGTGCGGGCCTACGACGTGAGGGCGGCGGCCAAAGAAGAGGTGCAGAGCCTGGGGGCCCGATTCGTCGAGCTCGGACTGGAGACGCAGGACGGTGCCGGGGGGTACGCCAAGGAGCAGTCGGCGGAGTACCTGGCCCGCCAGCAGGAACTGCTGGCCGCCGAAGTAGCCGGGTCGGACGTGGTCATCACCACGGCCCAGATCCCCGGGCGCAAGGCCCCCGTGCTGGTGACCACGGCCATGGTGGACGGCATGTCCGACGGTGCGGTGATCGTGGACATGGCCGCCGACTCCGGAGGCAACTGCGAGCTCTCCGTCGCCGGTGAGGAGGTCGAGCACCACGGGGTCACGGTGGTGGGCCTGTCCAACCCGCCGGCGTCGATGCCCACCCACGCCAGCTTCCTGTACGCCCGGAACATCGCCAACTTCTTGGGACTGCTGGTCAAAGACGGCGAGTTGGCCCCGGACTTCGACGACGAGATCGTGGCCGGCACCTGCGTGGTGAGGGGCGGCACCGTGGTCCACAGTCCAACCGCCGAGGCCCTGGGCCTGGCGCCGGCGGCGAACGGGGAGGAAGGCTCATGAGCACTACCGGAATCGTCGAGTTCCTGACCATCTTCGTGCTGGCCGCCTTCGTGGGGAACGAGGTGATCGGCCGGGTGCCCAGCATCCTGCACACGCCGCTCATGTCCGGCAGCAATGCCATCCACGGAATCGTGCTGGTGGGGGCCATCCTGATCATGGGGACCGCCCACGGCACCGCCGAGATCACCCTGGCCTTCCTGGCCGTGGTGCTGGCCACCCTCAACATCGTGGGCGGCTTCGTGGTCACCGACCGCATGCTCGAGATGTTCAAGACCAAGCCGTCGGAGCGGGCCCCCGGGCCCGGCGCCGGTGACGGCGCCACCAACGACCAGTCCGATGGTGCCGCGTGACCCTCAATACGTGGATCGACCTGGTCTACCTCCTGGCCATCATCGGGTTCATCCTGGCCCTCAAGGGCCTGAGCTCGCCCAAGCACGCCCGTAACGGCAACCTGGTGGGGGCGGCCGCTGCCGCTGTGGCCGTGGGATTCACCTTCGCCAACCCCACGGTCCGGGCCCACTCCCTCAACCTGGTCCTGACCCTGGTGGCCATGGTCATCGGGGCCGCGGTGGCCGTTCCGGCGGCCCGCAAGGTGAAGATGACGGCGATGCCCCAGATGGTGGCCATCTTCAACGGCGTGGGCGGCGGGGCGGCCGCCCTGATCTCCATCGTGGTCTTCCTCATCATTGCCCCGGGAAAGCCGGCCGTGTACCGGATCGCCGAGGTGCTGTTCGGGGTGCTGGTGGGGTGCGTGTCCTTCTCCGGGAGCGCCATCGCCTTCGCCAAGCTGCAGGAGATGATGACCGGGCGGCCCATCACCTACCCGGCCCAACAGGTCATCAACGCCGTGGTGGCGGTGGCCATCGTCGGACTGGCCGTCGGCACGCTGGTCACCGGGAGCGTGCCGCTGCTGGTGGCGACCGCCGTGCTCTCCCTGGTCCTCGGGGTCATCTTCGTGCTCCCCATCGGCGGCGCCGACGTCCCCGTGCTGATCTCGCTGCTCAACTCGTTCACCGGGCTGGCCGTGGCGGCGTCGGGGTTCACCCTCAACAACAACCTCCTCATCGTGGCCGGCACCCTGGTCGGAGCGTCGGGCATCCTGCTCACCCGGATGATGAGCAAGGCCATGGGCCGTTCGCTGGCCAACGTGTTGTTCAGCGCCTTCGGCTCGGTGGTCACCGCGGCCGGCGGTGCCGACGGGACCGGCGAGTCCCGACCGGTGAAGGCCGGGACCCCCGAGGACGTGGGGGTGCTGTTGGCCTATGCCCGCAAGGTCGTCATCATCCCCGGCTACGGGCTGGCCGTGGCCCAGGCCCAGCACACCGTCCGGGAGCTGGCCGACCTGCTGATGGCCCGGGGGGTCGAGGTGTTCTACGCCATCCACCCCGTGGCCGGCCGTATGCCCGGGCACATGAACGTGTTGCTGGCCGAAGCCAATGTGCCCTATGACGAGCTGAAGGAGATGGACGAGGCCAACCCCGAGATGTCCACCGCCGACGTGGCCCTGGTCATCGGAGCCAATGACACGGTGAACCCCGCCGCCCAGAACACCCCGGGGAGCCCCATCTACGGCATGCCCATCATCCACGCCGACCTGGCCGAGAACATCGTGTTCCTCAAGCGGTCCATGCGCCCCGGGTTCGCCGGCATCGACAACGAGCTGCTCTTCGACCCCAAGACCACCCTGCTGTTCGGTGACGCCAAGGACACCTTGACCAAGCTGGTGGCCGCGGTCAAAGAGGCCTGACCCTCACCCGGGCCTCGGCACTGGCGCTGGGCGCTCCCGGTAGGCCGGACCGGTCGGCCCGGCCTTCCGGGACGCCCCTCCACCCGCACGTCGATCTGCGGCAACAGCCCACCGGGCCGGTAGCCGGTCCCAAGGGCCGCCCGGTGGGCGCTCGCTACTGACCGACCCCCATCCGGCGGGCCTGTCGGAGCTCCCGTCCGGACCTGGCGCCGGGCTCGCCGGCCTGTTCCGTGGTTTCGGCGTCGGCGTCAGCGGCGAGCTTGGCGAAGACCATCACACCCTGACTGGTGGACCGGGTCGACAGCACGGTGACCGGCACCTCGCCGCGGCCGATGAGGTGGGTGGCGTCGTTGACCACCACCATGTCCCCGTCGGGCAGGTAGCCCACGGCCTGGCGGGACTGACGCCCCTCCTTGATCAGGTCGACCTGCAGGAGCTCCCCGGGGAGGTGGTCCGGGGTCAGGGCGGCGGCCACGCTGCGCAGGTCGACCACGGGAAGCGCCCACTTGTGGGCCTCGTCCACCACCACCGTCGAGCAGGTCCCGATCAGCAGTCCGAGCCGGCGGGCCAACGTGAGAAGTTTGATGGTGGAGTCGTCGACCTCGGGCACCTCGTCGGGGGCAATGTGCACCGGCACCCCCGCCTCCCGCATGGCCTCGAGGGACTCCAACCCCCGACGGGCCCGACGCGAGGTGACCGGGTCGGGGGAGAGGGCCACGGCGTGGACGTGGTCCAGCACGAACTGTGGGACGACCAGCCCGCCGGGCAGCAGCCCGTCCCGCCCGAGCACCAACAAGAACCGGTCCATGAGGGCCGACGGGTCGGTCAGGATGGCATGGCCTTGAGGCGGCTCGGTCTGCGGGGCCAGGATTCTGGACAGGCCGGCTGCCGCCACGATCTGGCGTCCCTTGACCGAACCGAGCCTCCACCCCAGTGAGGCCAGGACCCAGGACACCACTGCCGTGATGATCAGGGCGAAACCGGACCGGAACATCACCAGCAGGGGTAGTCCGACCACCAGGCCCAACAACATGCCGGTGGTGGCGACTATCGACGCCGCGAACATCTCGCCGGCCGGGGTGTTACGGAAGAGGAAGACAGCCCGCTGCAGTCCTTTGTCCACCAGCCGTCCGGCCACTCCGCCCAGGACGTAGCTGACCGCGGCCCCGAACATCAGCCCGACAACGGGAGCACTCTTGCTTCCATCGGCCCAGCGGCCGATCTCGAAGCCGGCTGCCGAGCCCGCCAGCACGAACAGCAGGCGGAACCCTTCAACGAAGATCATGCCGGTTCCGGCCGATTCGCTGTGGATCGGTGACTTCATGTGGGGACCACTCTGCTGATTTCGCCTCGGGTATGGGGCCGCGGGTTAATTGTCGGAATCGTGGGGAAGAATCTTTAATGCCGCTCTCAAGATGGCGCCCGACCAGCAGGCCCAGGCGAGTGATCGTCGTGCGGCCACCGAGCCGGTAGCGTCGGCGTCTACCGCCTATAGCCAAAGTGCGCACAGAGTAGTAATCTGAACGCTGAGTGTGCGGAACGTTCCGCCGTCGGTACGAGAACCCCCGCGTGTCGTGAAGTCCATTCCATGAACTCCCTCCGCCGCCCACCCACCAACCTGTCGGACCTCGACGACGTGGTCCTGAGCGGCGTCGTCGCGGTCCCGTCGTCCGGCGTGGCCGGCACCGACTCGTCGGAACAGGGAGCACCAGCTTCGACCGCAGCTGGGTACGAGCTGTGGTCCACCGAGCACGGACTGGTCATTGCCGCGGTCACCGGGGAGTGCCGGCCGGTGCCAGACCTGGTCCCCTGGTCCCTGGTGTGTAGTGTCAAGGCAGAGGGTGTGATCGCACGGGCGGATGGATCACGCGGTGAACTACTCGAGATTTGCCTTTCCGACGGAGGTTGGTCAGCTGGCGACCGTGTGCAGCGATTCGTGGCACCGACGGCCGGCCTGGGAGCCTTCTTGTTGGCGGCAACATCACATCGCCAATTGACGACAGCCGCCGAGCCCACTCAGTTCGACGAAGACCCGGCGCCGCGCTCGCCGGTAGCCGCGGCCGTTCTCGCCGCCCTGGCTTCCCTCAAGGCCCGGTGGAGCGGCCTCACCTCGGGGGACGGGAACGAACCTCGGCACGGCCTGGGACGCCGACGGATCGGGCCGGTGGCGGTGGGGATGATCGCTCTGCTGCTGCTGGCCGGAAGCGGCACCATCGTCTCGTCTGTCGGCGCCAGCGCCCCGGCCTCGACCGGCACCCAGACCAATGACGTCGGTAACGGCTTCCAGGCCCTCGAACAGCGGAGCGCCAACCTGGCCGCCGCCACCTCCAAGCCGAAGCCGGCACCGCCTTCAGTGGCCGGGTCCGCGCCGTTGCAGTCCCATGAGATCTTCGGGTACGCCCCGTACTGGACGCTTCCCGAGTCGTCGGGATACGACGTCAAGGACCTCACCACCCTGGCCTACTTCAGCGTCGACGCCAATCCCAACGGCTCGCTGGACGAGAGCGGCTCCGGATGGAACGGGTACGAGAGCCAGGACCTGGTCAATCTGGTCAACCGATCCCATGCGGCCGGCGACCGGGTGGTTCTCACCGTGACCGATTTCAGCCAGAGCTCCCTCGATGCCATCACCTCGGATCCCACCGCTCCGGCCCGTCTGTCGGCGGCGCTGATCGCCGCGGTGTCGGCCAAGAACCTCGACGGTGTGAACTTCGACTTCGAAGGGGAGGGGAGCGGGGATCAGGTCGGGCTCACCCACCTCATCACCCAGGTGTCGCACGCACTGCACGCGGCCAACCCCCATTGGCAGGTGACCATGGCCACCTATGCCAGCTCGGCGGGGGACCCGGGAGGCTTCTACAACATCGCCGCGCTGGCGCCGGCCGTCGACGGGTTCTTCATCATGGCCTACGACGTGAACAACCAATTCTCGCCCAGCGCCACCTCGCCGGAGGCGCCGGGCGGGTTCAGCGACACCGAGGCCCTCCAGCAGTACACCGCGGTAGCCCCGGCCAGCAAGGTGATCCTGGGCCTGCCCTACTACGGCTACGACTGGCCGACCAACAACGGGACGATCACCGCCAAGGCCACCGGCGCGGGAACACCGCTCAGTGACGGCGTCATCGCCTCGTCGGGTCACCCCACCTACTGGGATGCCACCACGCAGACCGCCTGGACCTCGTACAAGGTGGGGAACCAGTGGCACGAGACGTTCTTCGACAACCCAACGTCCCTGGCTCTGGAGGCCAAACTGGCCAATAGGTTCCACGTGGCCGGAGTGGGGATCTGGGCGTTGGGCATGGATGGGAACAACCCGGCCATGATGGCGGCTCTCCTGGGGGATGCCCCGGTGGCCAAGGACTTCTCGACCGGACCTACCAACCTGAATGCCTCCACGTCCACCACGACGACGATTCCCGGGTCGGGCTACGTAACCATCGGGGTGTGGCAGGGGGGTGCCGTCCCGCTGGGACCGGTAAGCCCGCCAACATCTGTCGGTAGCGCCCAGTACCTCGGCACCCTCACCCGCTTCACCACCAACGACCCCTCGTTGGCCTGTCTGCAGAGCGGAGCGCCGCTCGGGGTCTGGTCGTACAGCTCGCTGCCCGGCGTGGATGTGGTGGTGGCCGCCCAACCTCAGGACTGTGCCGAGGCGCTCTTTACGTTCCGACCCGGCAAGGCCACCGGAGACGGTGGTGGGAGCACCACCACCACAACGTCGACCACCTCGACCACCTCGACGTCGACCACGTCCACCACGACGCCGCCGACCACCACCTCGACCACCTCGACGACGGTCCCGCCCACCACGACCACGACGAGCACCTCCACCACCACGACACCCCCGCCGACCACCACTACGACGGCAACGACGGCCGCCGTGGGGTCTGGATAGGCCCGAGTCGCGGGCCTGTGTTCGCCACTCCGGGCTCGCCACGGCATGGTTCGAAGGCCACGGTTGCGGAGCCAGGGGGACCTCGAGTCCTCCGGAGGCGGCTAATCTCGTCTCGTCCGGGGGTGTAGCTCAGCTGGTAGAGCGCTACGTTCGCAATGTAGAGGCCGACGGTTCGAGTCCGTTCACCTCCACTGAAGGTCCAGTTCAGGGGCCTAAAAGTGGAATCACCGGTAGAGTGCTGAGCGCTACGTCGGAGTGGTTGAGATCACACTGTGGTCCGCTGGCTTCGGTGGCGGACTACCTGGTCAACCGGTGGTAGATCCCGAGGCTGCCAGTGAGGCTAGGAACTGTGAGTTGTCGGGCTCAGCAGGACTCAGCGGACTCAACGGTCAACGGCATGGTGCAGTGCCTGAATGTCCTGATGCTTCCGACACGTCTCCTCCTGCCGTTGTGTCGCCCCTGCGGATTCGACGGCGACCTCATCCAGTTGCACGTTCAAAGCGTTGTCGAGTTCGCAATCCGCAGCAGCCGGCGTGTCGGTCAGCTGCTCGCCGCGGCTCGCACCAGGAAACGCCGATGTCAATGCTGGATTGGCCAGGATCCAGGCGGCTGATCGGGTGGCGATTGGTGTTCCAGCCAGCTCGCCGATTTGCTGGACACGTTCGATCGCTTCAAACCCGTAGGGTTGGCTGCGCGACCGTCGTCTACGGTCGGGGCTGATGCCGGTGGAATTCTTGTGTATCGAGCTCGTTGAGGAGAGTGGCCGGCTCCCCGGCGAGTTGTCGCCCGGCGACGGAAGAGCTCACTTGGTGGTGTCGATGACTGAACTGTTGATCGTCAGCAATCCCGACCCCGAATCACGCCTGCCCTACCTGATGCGGGTTCCGCTGGGCGATGGGCTGGTGTTCCGTACCGCCGGCACGTGGCCGCGTACCAAGGCGCTGTTCTGTTACCCGGTCGCGAAAGACGAGTGGCCCAGCGAGCCCGATATCGTGGAGCAAGTCCCGGTGCGCTCGTGTGTGCGCCGCGGCGCGTCGATCGACCTCGTACTCGCTCGCGGTCGGGAGAACCGTTCGCAGCTGGTGTTCACCACCGCTCGTGGCCGAGATGCGGTGTTTTGGCAGTCTCCACGTACCCGGAAGCAAGCCCGACCGAAGGTACGGGTCCCGACCGCCCGCGCCAGTGGCATCGCCGACCTGGAGATCATCGTCGACTCCCGGGAGCGATACGCCTACCGCTTCACCGACCAGCAGGTCCACACCACCAAACGGTCACTTCCCTGTGGCGACTACGGCCTGGAACTCGATGGCCGGCTGGTTGCAGCAGTGGAACGCAAATCCCTACCCGATCTCGTCTCCAGCCTGACCAACAGCACGCTGCGTTTCGCCATCGCTGAACTAGCCTCGTTGCCGCTTGCCGCCGTTGTGGTCGAGGAGCGCTACTCGCAGGTCTTCAAGCTCGATCGCATCCGCCCGGCTGTGGTCGCTGACGGGCTCGCCGAACTGCAGGTCCGCTGGCCCGGCGTACCAATTGTGTTCTGCGAAACTCGCCCACTCGCCGAAGAGTGGACCTACCGCTATCTCGCAGCAGCCAACGCCTGGGCGAGGAGCGAATCCGCGGCCACTGCCCGCATCGGCGTCGAATCGGCCAACGCCGGCGTGCCTGTGGTAACCGAACCTCCTACGAGCGAGGTCAGAGCGTGGGCCCGCTCCATGGGGCTACCTGTCGCCAGGCAGGGCCGACTGCGACCCGAGATTACCCAGGCTTGGTTCGACGCGCACCGACCGTAGGGAAGTTGTGCTGGGGGGCTCAGGTCGACCGTTGCCCATGTTGCCGTTTCCGCTCCCTCGGCGGATGGAGAGTGGGCTGCCCGCACAACCGGCTCCAGTTGTCTGTTCGGCGGGTTCAGCGGTCAGACGCCGACGACGTGGACGAGATCGCTGAGCCCGGCGAAATCGTCGGGATTTCGGGTGTAGAGCGCGAGCCCGTTGGCATGCGCAGTGGACGCGATGAGCAGGTCGGCGATACGCCGTCGATGTGGCCGTCCCGTCTCAGCAACGGCGGCCACGATCTGTCCGTAGCTCCGAGCCGCGCCGGCATCAAAGGGGAGTGGCTCGAAGGTCGCCTCTACCTGCTGGAGACGAGCCTGACGGCGCGCTCTCTCAGAATTGGAAGTAGCAAGGTGTGGCCCGGCGGCCAGCTCGGCGAGAGTGATTGCGCACACTGCGACCTCTTCGGGGAGTGCGTTGGTGACGGTCGGGTCGTCCCAGTCGATGACCACCGAGGTGTCGAGTAAGCCCGATGGCATCTATAGCCCTTGGTCCACGACCCGATCCAGATCCTCTCTGAACCCTGCTCGGTCGATCCTTGGTCCGCTCGCCATGAGATCCGCAAGCTCGGCAGTAGGCACAAAGGTCCGGCGGGTCTGCTGGATCGGCCGTAGTTCCGCTACGGGTACGCCATTTCGGGTTACGACGAAGCTCTCGCCAGCGGCGACGGCCTCGATCACCTTGGCGTTCTCGTTGCGGAGTTCGCGCTGGGCAATGGTCCTTGGCACAGTCCGGACTGTAGCACAAAAGGCTACGATCTGCTACGATTCAGAATGTCTTGGTGGGTGACAGATCGGTCCCGTGGACCCGTCATAAAGGTCGATGTCTAGCCCGACCAAGGGGCCTGGTCCTCATCGTGTCCTCCAAGGTCCACTGAAAGGCCAGGTCAGAGGCCGGAAGTGGAAATCCCGGTGAGGCGAACTCGCCAATCAATGCACAGCGGGGGGTTTCCCACTGCTCGGGTATGCGCGTTTCGAGTGCCGCCGGCAGGGCTTTCAGTGCCACCCTGGGGGCTACCTCAGCCACGATGCCCACTCTGTACTCACGCCCAGAGATCGAGGACAGACCTCCGGCCACGGCCAAAAGGGGTTGGCGAGACGTGCTGTCGACGACCACGGCCGCGTGCTCACCACCAACATCCAGGCTGCCGCTCTATACCGCCAAGCGCAGCAGGCCGTGAGTGCGCCCTGGCAGCGGTGGCTCTTCGTCTTGCAGTCCATGCCGATCCGGCCTTTCAGCTCGCCGCTGCGGATCTCGAAGCCCTTACAGATTCTGAACGGCCCTGGCGCCGCATCGGCGGTCGCCAGATGAACTGGGAACGTCATCACATCGAAGTGATCTGTGCGGCGGCAGCCGGCAACTTCAATCGAGCGAGCGACCTGCTCTATGAACACCTGGCGAGCGCCGGCTGCGAGCCACTCGCCCTAAGCATCTCCACGGGACTCCGCCGGCGCAGTGGGATCCAAGGTGGGTTCGAGGACAGTCGGTGATCTTCCGGATTGCCATCCAGGCCGTGAATGGTCATAAGCCACGGTGGCCGGGTGCGCCATCGAAATGGAGCTGGCACTCGTGGGATGAGAGTGCTAATAATTGGGCCGTCACCGCTTTTTGGCGGCGCGAGAGCTAACCAAGTCTTGCTCGTAGGAGGTGATGATCATGGCTCTTGTGCGCAGTGATCCATTGAGGGACGTCGACCGGCGCTTCCAGCAGCCGGGGCGGTCAGAACGGAAGAGGTTCCCGAAATCTGACTATGCCGATGGACGCCTACAGGAAGGACAATTCCTTCCTCATCCGGCTCGACTTACCCTGCGTGTGCGCCGACGCAGTCGAGCTGACGGTCAAGGAGAACGTTCTCACCATCAAGGCTGAACGTGGTGCTCCGACGACCTCGAACGGGATTGAGGTGGTGATCGCCGAACGGTTTTTCGGGACCATCACCCGACAGGTGTTCTTGGGCACCAATCTCGACACCCAGCATGTTTGGGCAGAATACGAGGCTGGTGTCCTGACGTTCGCAATCCCGGTGGTGGAACGGGCCGAGCCGTGTCGGATCGAGAGCACGGAAAGGGGCGATCACCAGCAACTCGCAACTACATGAGCCTCGGATACTGGCCGGAGTGTGGACTGTCACCAACCGCTCTCCGGTCGGGGTCGGGGTTCATCCGTCTTGGGAGGAAGAAACGCATGTGGCGGACAAGGGAGGTGAGAAGTGCGTCCGGCCTTTTCGTTTTCTGTGACCGACGTTGGCGATGTACATATCGTCTCACTGCGGGGCGAGTTGGACGTAGCTACCTCAGCAGGGCTGGCGGACTGGTTGGTTGAGGTATCGGGTTCCACCGTGGTCATCGATTTGGACCAACTGACCTTCATGGATAGTTCCGGGCTCGGTGCCATCGTTTCGGCAAGGAATCGACTGATCGAGAAGGGAGACCAGCTGGTGCTCACCCGTCCTCGTGCAAACGTAAGGCGACTGTTTGAGATCACGGGATTAGCAGAATGGATCCATGGCTGGAATCCAAAATGGTCCAGGGCACAGTAAGCACATGGTCGAAGCGGATGGCGGACAAAGTGGCTGGCTCAGATCACCACCGGTAGAACCGGTGATTCCCCGCCCCCTCGCCACGTCCCAGAGCAAATCCGATGAGCCACAGGACAAGCAGCACTACGGCTGCGATCCACAGGACATGCAAGGCGAATCCCAGACCGGCAAAAATCAAGACCACCAGAAAGGCGAGTAGCAAAACCATTGTGAAATGCCTCCAATCAGAATCGGGTGGTCTCAAGATTCCCAGATGGGGCGGCGGCAAAACCCCGAGCATCCCTGGGCCCAGTCCTTGAGAGTCAATCACCGCGCCACCTGGATAGAGTGCCCGCCGTCCCGTCCTGCTACGTCCTTGCCCTCCACGCCGTTTATCCAGAGTCTCAGACGGGAAGGATGGCCGTTCAGTCAGTGGAGGCCAATTAGTCGCCACGTCCCAGGCCCAATTCGCAATGGGTGGGCAGAAGGGAAAGCATGAACCTAGAAGACGAGGACTTGCGGGCCGGCGTGCTATTCGATGTCGACGGCACGCTGATGGACACCAATTACCTTCACACCCTGGCCTGGTCCCGAGCCTTCCGCGATGCTGGAGAGTGGGCGCCGATGAATGCGATTCACCGACTCGTAGGGATGGGCGGCGACCAATTGGTTCCGGAAGCTCTTGGCCACGACAGCCATCAGGCGGTGAAAGCCAGGTCGCCCCGTTATCAGGAACTGATCGGTGAGGCCCAACCGTTCCCCGGGGCCAGGGATCTCGTCGCTATCGTCTCCCAGCAAGGGATGGCTGCCGTACTGGCCACCTCATCCCCGGCCGACGAACTGGATGTTCTGCTGGCAGCGTTGGATATCGGGGACTTCCTTGCGGGAAGGACGACAGCCGACGACATTGGCGAGTCCAAACCGTCCCCAGAGGTGTTCCTCACCGCCATGGCCCGCCATTCGCTGGACCCTCGGCGCACGCTCGCCGTTGGTGACAGTATCTGGGACATCAGAGCAGCTCGCGGTGCCGGGATCGGCTGCGTGGCGGTTGAGACGGGCGGATTCAGCCATCACGAGCTCAGTGAGGCAGGGGCGCTCCACGTTTACCGTGATGTACGCGAACTCGGACAACAGTTCTTCACATCCCCGTTGGCCAGGCTTCTCATGTAAGAGTCGACCCGATGTGAGACAACGCATCATTCCGGAGGGGCTCTGGGCTCACTCGCCGGTAACGCTGAAGCGGATCACATCGCCTGTAGAGTCGCATTTTCTGCGATTCGACGTATGGCTCGCTTTCTGTGGCGAGCCGAGTTGCCGTGGACAGCGTCCGTACTTGCAATACTGAAGGAAGAGGCCCCCTCCTAATAACGACGCTGGTCGCTCAGCCGTCCTTTCGAGAGGAACCTCCTCTAAGCACAACACCCTAAGGGCGATTGTTCCGTGGTAGCCCTGGTGTCAGGCAGTGCGTAGAGCGACGATTGGTGAGCGGTCCATCGTTCGAGCAGGTGGCTGCTAAAGCGGCGCTCGACCTCGAGTAGGGCTGAAACGCCGAAGAGAACGTCGTTCAAAGCGTCCGGGTCAGATTCCGCTAACCCCATGATCAGATCATCAGCAGCGATTCTCTCATGGATCACGTCGGCCTCTACATGGACGTCATAGAACTCAGCTCCGTCAGAACCGCCCACAAGCCGTCGCATTGCTCTCGCATACTTTGACATAGGGACAACCGAGGTCATCTCAAAGGCTGCGAGGTGGCCTACCAGGGCACCTCGCCATCGACGGTGAAGGCCGAAGACGGAGACAAGGTTGTCAGTCGCCAAAGCAACCCCGGGCACTTGGTTGATATAGGCCCCGGGTGCAGGATCGAGCTCCAATGCCATCATGGTGATGGCAAACAGCTCTGCATGGGATCGCCCGGCTATGCCTGCCCCATATTCGTCCGTCTGGAGGGTGACCATGGCAGATTTCGCTCTCCCCCTCAACCGAGGAATTGCCCACGTATGAGGGTCCGCCTCCTTCCTTTGGTAGATGCTGCGATGAATGACGAACTCTCGAAGTTCATCAACAGACCCGGCGTCGGCCAGATAAGTGGACAGCGAAGGGCCGCTCTCCGTGGCCAGCAGATCCTGAACCTGCTCTACGACGTCCTGACCAGAACGCCCACCACCCGACTCCCCGGCTTGTGAGGGAGCCGAAAGATGAAGTGCAGCGAGAAAGCTATCCTCCAGACGGGCGGTGAGGGCCAGGAGCGAAGGCTGCCACTCCCACTGGTCTTCGACTCCGGCAAATCCGTCGTAGTGCAATCCGTAACAGACGTGCAGAGCCAACTGGGTATCCTCATCATCCAGTGACGCCTGTCCAGGGATCGCTCCCGGATGGATTGTTCGAGGAGGCCCTTGAAGGCGATCGCAGATGTATTCGGTCAGCGGTCCCCGAGGAACGGGCAAGGATGGTCTCGCCAATCTCGTGTTCCTAAATCTGGGCGATTTCGACATCAGAGCCTTCCTCGACGAGTGGAGCGGGTGTGAGCACAGCACCTGCCCAATCGCGACCCGGTTCAATCGTGGAACGGCGATGTCGGTGAAAACTCATCTCGCCAGCCGGATTGATTTGTCCGGAGTGAGTCAGGCGTGATCCATGTCTACCGTGCTGTGCTCGAGCGCGGGCGACGGTTCCTCACCTAGCCGTTGGCCACGCTTCTAGTTCACCCGAACGGGTGAGTTACTCCGGTATCGGTTTGCTGTGCGGTGGTCCGGGTATCGCCTGATCACTCCGCGGGACGTGTTCTCCGCCGGAGGTAGCTTCATCCCCTGCCCGAAAGGTGGTCGTCATGGCCCGCACTCCCAGTAAGCCCGCGTCCGGAAGCCGGCGCAAGCCCACCATCTCGGCTGGTGCACCCAACGAGACCGAGGCCCCGGAGTGGGCCCAGAGCGGGGACACGCTGACCACCGCCACCGGCGTTCCCGTGGATGACACCGACAACAGCTTGCGGGTAGGGGAGCGCGGTCCCACCCTCCTCGACGACTTCCACCTACGTGAGAAGATCATGCACTTCGATCACGAGCGCATTCCGGAGCGAGTGGTGCACGCACGGGGTGCGGCCGCCCACGGGACCTTTCGGCTGACCCAGTCGATCGAGAAGCTGACCTGTGCCCCCATCCTGTGCGAGCCGAATGTGGACACCGCTACCTTCGTCCGCTTCTCGACCGTCGCCGGATCCAGGGGTTCGGCTGACACCGCCCGCGATGTACGAGGGTTCGCCGTGCGCTTCTACACCGATGAAGGTAACTGGGACTTGGTCGGCAACAACATCCCGGTCTTCTTCATCCAGGACGGCATCAAGTTTCCCGACCTCATTCATGCAGCCAAACCTGAGCCCGACCGCGAGATCCCCCAAGCACAGACGGCGCATGACACCTTCTGGGATTTTGCCTCTCTGGCCCCCGAGTCAACCCACATGCTGATGTGGGTCATGTCGGACCGGGCCATTCCGCGTTCCTTCCGCACCATGGAGGGCTTCGGCGTACATACATTCCGTCTGGTCAATGCCAGAGGGAAGACGACCTTGGTCAAGTTCCACTGGAAGCCGGTTGCCGGAATGGCCTCACTGGTGTGGGAGGAGGCCCAGAAGCTTGGGGGCATCGACCCGGACTTCCATCGACGGGACCTGTGGGAGTCCATCGAATCCGGATCCTTCCCGGCATGGGACTTCGGGGTGCAGGTCTTCCCCGACAGCGAGGACCAGATGTTCGAAGGAAATTGATCTGCTGGACCCGACCAAGCTGGTACCGGAAGAGCTCGCCCCGGTTCAGATCATTGGACGCCTTACCCTCAACCGGAATCCGACGAACTACTTCTCGGAGACCGAACAGGTGGCCTTTTGCACGGCCCACGTGCCGAGGGGGATTGACTTCACCGATGACCCGCTCCTGCAGGCACGAAACTTCTCCTATCTCGACACCCAGCTGACCCGGCTAGGGGGACCGAACTTCGACCAGCTGCCCATCAACCGGGCCCACTCGCCAGTCAACACCACTCAGCGCGACGGATTAAGCCAGCAGGCGGTGGCTGAGGGGGTGGCCGCCTACAACCCGAATTCTCTGGGTGGGGGTTGTCCATTTCCGGCTGGCAGTGCGGGATACGTGGCTGTCCCTCGCCAAGTGTCGGGGACGAGGGAGCGGGTACGAGCCCGGTCCTTCTCCGACCACTATTCGCAGGCCACCTTGTTCTGGGAGAGCATGTCTGACCCCGAACGCGAGCACATCGTCGCGGCGTTCGCCTTCGAGCTGGGCAAGTGCCTGAGTGCGGAGGTCAAGGATCGCATGCTGGCCAACCTGGCAAACGTTGACGCCGCCCTCGCGGGGGGAGTGGCGGCCAGCTTGGGCGCATCGGCACCGAGGGGAAAACCGGCCAAGAACGTCAGGCCATCACCGGCACTCTCGCTGGTCCCCGAGGAACCTGGGAACATCGAGGGCCGGGTGGTGGGAATTCTTGTGGGGGATGGCGTGGACCGCTCCGGTGCGGTATCGGTGAGCAGAGCTCTGGAGAAGGTCGGAGCCGAGGCGGTCGTCATTGCCTCCCACGGTGGGACGGTCGATGGCGATGACGACGATGTGTTGGAGGTGACCAAGAGCGCCCTGACGACCCAGTCCGTCGAGTACGACGCCCTGGTGGTGGCGGGGGGAGCGAGTGCACAGGCGCTGGCCCGAGACCCCTACACCGCCGTCAACCTCAGCGAGGCTTATCGCCACTACAAGACCATTGCCGCATGGGGACGGGGCATCGAAGTCCTCGACGCCGTAGGAATTCCTACTGGCGCCCCTGGGGTGGTCACCTCAGTGAAGCCCGGTCGGACTTTCGCTCAGGATCTCATCGAGTCCATCGGATGGCACCGCCACTGGGAGCGGACCATGGACGACCTCGCATGATGGCGAACGACTGGAGAACGGCGCGGCATCTGCCCGACCCGACGCAGAGTAACTCTCCGGTGGGTAATCCTGAGACGGCCCACGGTTGAAGGTCGAATGTTTCTGAGGATCGATTCAGGGCTTGCTCCTGCGGCGAACCCAGCGGCGTCGGACCGTCTCCCGGTGCTCTGGATCCTCACCGCCGATTTCTCACAGGCGAGACCGTCCACCTTGAAGGCGGCAAGGCCTGAGCCTGCTACCGACCCAGGGCTTGGTCACAATCGTGAGACGAGTTCACTGACGATCTCCGCCGCTGGTTGTGGATGCCTGACGAGAGCAACGCTCTGTCCCGCCCACATGGACAATGCCTCGATATCACCCGTGGTGCCAACCATCGGCGGTGCTGGCTCATAGCGGACGATTGCTTCGCCCGAAGCAAAATGTGCGATGACGTCGCCCACCCCGGGTCGACTCTCCAGAGGCGGCCGGCCTGCGGCGTCCCACATCTTGGCCGTTGAATTCCGAAGGGCACGGTGGGGCGAGTCTGGCCAGTCGACGTCGTAGAGATCGGGGTACCACTCCGCGTCCGTTTCGACCGCGTTGATCAGCCGATTGCGGTACTCCTGGTGGATGGGCATCTCTTGGGCAAGTAGAAACCGGGTACCCACCCACGCTGCCTGAGCGCCCAGAGCGAGGACGGCGGCCACACCCCGAGCGTCCCCGATCCCGCCAGCCGCGATCACTGGCACCGGCACCACTGCGTCCACGACGGCAGGCACCAAGGGGAGAGTCGCAATCCGACTCCCGACATGACCCCCAGCCTCCCAGCCCTGGGCCACGATCACATCAACGCCGCCCGCGACCGCCCGCCGTGCCTCTTCGGCGCTTCCGACCGTACACAGGACGAGCCCGCCGGCATCGTGGACCTGCTCGACGTAACCAGAGGGATCTCCCAGGAACAGCGAGACGATCCGCAAGCCGGCCTCAAGAGCTTCATCGAGGCGACGGTGCTGATCAGAGGTGAGAACGAGGTTGCCACAGAATGGCCGGTCGGTAAGTGCGGCCGTGTCGCGAACCACATCACCTGGCGGATCGGACCATGTAAGTGTCACCATGCCGAGCCCACCGGCATTCGAGACGGCTGCGGCCAGCTCGGGCACTGCCACCATGGCCGCCAAAACAATCGGTTGTTCAATCCCGAGCAATTCGCACACCGGTGTTCGCACTACCGCCACCTACCCTTCGATCCTGGCCGTCTTCTGCCCGACTGGGGACAGACCTCTATTCTTTCACGACTGGTATATTCTGCATGTAGGCGACGTCGTGGCACCTGTGTAAGGCAACGGTCGGAAATCGACCTCAGCGCAGGCCATAGCTCGATGGTGCGCCAGGCCCTCTGCGTGATGCCGCCGGAGGCGAGTTCTACTATCTGATACTTCCATCGCATTGCCGCTGACCAGCTACGGAGGATCCTTACGTCTCGGCTAGCGAGTCAAAACAAGACGAGAGCGCGCTGGCAAGTCTCGATCTGAAGGTCAGCGTTTGACGCCGATGCTCTTGCCTTCGGTGTACCGGATCGGCGGCTCCAACGTGTCGACGAGGAATTGATCCCGGTCTCCTCGTTCCCACGCCTCCTTCAACCCCGGAGCAGCTAAGTCGAAGTCAGGCCGAATTTTTCGGAACACGTCCCGGAGGTCTACGTGGAGCTCGGCCATCGTGGGCCGACCCCAATACCAGTACCCGTTGTAGATCTTAAAAATCTTGAGTCCGGGCTCGAGGACGAATGTGTGGGGGATCATGGGATCGTGAGGCTCATCCGTGAACTCTTTGATGTCCAGGTCCTTCTGGACAACCCGATCGGGGTCCGAAAGGAACGGCCACGTGGCACCCAGCGCGTCCCGGAATTCATTGATATTCAGCTGGTTGTCGGTTGAGATGAGCGCTAATCGTGTGTAGGCGTTTCTGAATTCGGGATATACCCCGACTAGTTGCCCTACGAACTGGTGCTCTTTGGGATCGAAGCCGCCACGGGACAGGTGGAGCACCATCGGGTTGCCACCCTGGAGCTCCGACAGGGACCGCCGTTTGCCGGATTGATCCTCGAGCTCATAGTCGGGGAACGTTTCACCTTCACGGATATCGCTGCGCATGTGGCCTCCAAACTTGAAAGGGTCAGGTCCAAGATCCCACAGGAGTCCACTAGATGACCAAGCCCGTCGCGCTCAGAAAGTACTCAGCCGCGTCGGCCAGATCAAGCGCCCGTGGGAAGTCGGATGTCCTTCGCCAATGCCTTACGAGTAAATTCTGGGCTCTGTGTAGTCACTAGCACGAGGTAGCCGGTTGCCAGATTAAACCAAATGTGAAGAGAGGACTCAGAATGTCCGAGAGATTGAGTGCCGCTGAGCAGGAGCGATTGGACGACGACCAGTTCGCCTTCCGGGAACAACGGAAGGAGCCGCTGATCGATGCCAGCCATGTTCGAAACGCAATTGCTCGCTTCGATCAGGTCGAAGGCGTAAGTGACGCTGAACGCGACAGTGCATGGGAACGCATCGTGGCGGCAGCCAAGAAGTTCAATGTACAGATGTCCGAACACAGTTGGCGTGACTTACGCCACGGCGGTGAGCCTCCTGGGAAGGCTTGAGACTTCGGGGCTACGATTTGAGTCGCTAAGGGAGCCGTTGTCGTTCTCGGGCTCCATGTGACTGACGGGTTGATGGATGCGTCGGTATTCCCATCGTTGCCAGTGTCGTCCGAGTCGACTATCCCACTACGTGGAACTCGATCCGATACAGGACCGTCTCGTCATAGATCGGTCCTGCATGGGCGGCCCGTAGCCGCAGTGATTCCCGATCTGCCTCGCCGGCTCGGCGGATGTCGGCTTGGTCGATGAAAGCGAATGGGATCAGTTCGACCGACTCAACTTCTATCAGTCCATCGCCGACGCGGTACCGGCCACCAACCTTCACTTGCGGGCGTTGCCACAGGCGGAACGAGACCGTTATGTCACCGGACAACACGGAGGGACGAAGCTCTCGGCTGAACTCCATGAGCCCACCATAGAGCGGGTCGGCGGAGCGCCCTCCGGCACCCTCCGGTCGCCTCTCCCTCTGAGCGGCAGGGTGTAACACTGAACTACGGGACTGTAAGGGCCGGTTCTCCAACCACACCCGAGGCCCTGATCAGGGCTACTTCCTTGTGATCGTTCAGGCAGAGGTCACAGTGACGGACTAGTCACCCAGGGGCCAATGCCGCCGATCCGGGTGATTGAGTAGCGCACGATGAAGCCGGGCTCTGCCTCGTCCGGTACGGGCAATTCGGCGTCAGGCGACACGTACACCTTCGCATGTCTGGCCATCAGTTCCCAGATACGATCGCTGGGCTCTACCGTGGCCTGAGCGTAGACAACCGCGTAGGGATTAATCCAGAGTCCAGCTTCGCGCGGTCCATCAAACGAGAGCGCGACCCTGGGATCGCGTTTGATGTTCCTGAGTTTGACGTTGTTCCTCATATGGGTGCTGACCAGTTCGTCGCCGTCCAGCCCCACCCAGATGACTGTCACCTGAGGGCTCCCGTCGAGGTTGATCGTCGTGAGGTGAGCCATGGGTCCAGACTCGATCAGGTCGCGGAGTTCAATGGAAAGTTCGGGCATGGCTCAGTGGCGCGACCTTCGGGGCAACTCGCCAGATCGGGCGGGCCGGTGGGCGTTGACGCGCGACAAGACGATGCCCTTCTCGACTCTTACGGCATGACGGGTCCGATCAGATGGGACAGACGCCGAACTCTGAGCCGCTTTTTGGTTGCGTCGAGTCACCTGTGGCCCGTTTCGATCGGTTGTGGAGACTGTCCAGTTCTCCAGATGGTGGTGGGGGCGAACCGCTCGAACCGCCATCCTTCGGCTGTCAAGACAGCATCTGCATCCAAGGAGTTGGCAGCGATCAGCGAGTCCGGTGGGTTCTCACCGGGGTGTACATGGATGGCAATCAGTCGAGCAGTCAGATGGGCATGCTCACCGTCGAACGTGACGCAATGGTTGGTGCTGAAGTGCAAGGTGCGCTCCCAGCGGGCCATGACCAGGCGGTGGGCGGCAGCGACCTCCTCTATGCCCTCGAGCACGGCGATCTCATGCTCCAGCCGCACGTCCTGAGTGAACAACGAACGAGCCCATTCCTCGTCGAGGCTGCTGGGCTCATCGAGGGTGCTGACATAGCGATCGACCAGCGCCATCACCCGCTGGTGCTCGACGAGATCTCGAAGTTCCTGCTCAGCTGGCGGCTCGCCCATTGGGTCCCTTCGTTGTCTGTCAGGCGTAAGCGGAACGACTGCCCCGGTTACACTATACGGAACGAGCGCCCCGTTTGCCAGAGGTGTGGAAAGGTGTATCCGATGGCTCGACTCGACACTCCGGTTCCCGCCAGCAAGACCATCTCCGTCGACGGCCTGCCAGACCGCCCACTCCGTGCCGATGCGCGACGCAACCGGGAACGGGTGCTCGAGGCGGCCCGCGTAGCGTTCGCCGCCGACGGCTCGCAAGCCTCGCTCGATGAGATCGCTCGTGCTGCTGGCGTTGGTGCCGGGACGGTATATCGGCATTTCCCCACCAAAGTGGCCTTGTTCGAGGCCGTCGTCCTCCATCGAATCGGAGAGTTGGTCGAGGAGGCTCGGGCACGGACAGACGATCCGGATCCCGGCCGTGCCTTTTCGGGGTTCGTCGAGCTCTTGGCACGAGAAGGAGCACTGAAGCGTGATCTCGTCGAGACCCTTAGCTCCGATGGGATCCACCTCCGGCTCGGCGAGACACCAGTGTTCCAGACGCTCATCGATGTCCTAGGTGAGTTACTGGGCCGTGCCCAGCGCGCTGGCGCGGTACGGAGGGACATAACCGTCAATGACGTCATGGCGGTCTTGACCGGGGCTGCCTATGCGATCTGCCTCGCACGAGGGGACGATGAGCAATCTGGTCGACTTCTCGCCATCATGTGTGAAGGCCTGCGAGCGCCAGCCCACCCCTGAAGGTGTTCCGGATCGAACGGATGGCGGCATTGTCCCAGGTCCGGCGGGACTCGGAAGATTGGACCAACAATTCCGAGTTAATTTGGGTAGGTATGGCGGAGGACTGAACTAAAACCCTGCCGAAAGGGGATGTTGCCATGACCGACGGAACAACCGGGCCGACCACGACGGATGCGGGCATTGGAGTACCGAGCGACGACCACTCGCTCACGGTGGGGCCGGATGGTCCAATTCTCTTGCAGGACCACTATCTGATTGAACAGATGGCCAACTTCAACCGGGAGCGCATCGCCGAACGCCAACCCCACGCCAAGGGTGGAGGCGCCTTTGGGCACTTCGAAGTAACGGCCGATGTCAGTGCTTACACCAAGGCGGCGGTGTTCCAGCCCGGCACGACGACGGAGACGCTCACCCGCTTTTCCACGGTGGCCGGCGAGCGAGGTAGTCCTGACACCTGGAGGGACCCCCGTGGCTTCGCCCTCAAGTTCTACACGTCAGATGGCAACTACGACATGGTCGGAAACAACACCCCGGTGTTCTTCTTGCGTGACCCCATGAAGTTCCAGCACTTCATCCGCTCTCAGAAGCGCCGGGCTGACTCGGATCTACGCGATCACGATATGCAGTGGGACTTCTGGACACTCTCGCCCGAATCGGCCCATCAGGTGACCTGGCTCATGGGGGATAGGGGAATCCCCAAGTCGTGGCGGCATATGAACGGCTACTCGAGCCATACCTACATGTGGGCCAACGGTGGGGGAGAGCGGTTCTGGGTCAAGTACCACTTCAAGACCGACCAGGGCATCGACTTCCTCACGCAGGCCGATGCGGACCGCCTGGCCGGCGAGGACGGTGACTACCACCGGCGCGATCTCTTTGGGGCTATCGGTCGAGGCGAGTACCCGACCTGGACGCTGCGGGTCCAGATCATGCCCTTTGATGAGGCCCGGACCTACCGCTTCAACCCCTTCGACCTGACCAAGGTGTGGCCGCACGTCGACTACCCGCTCCATGAGGTCGGGCGGCTCACGCTCGACAGGAACCCCACCGATTTCCACACCGAGATCGAGCAGGCCGCCTTTGAGCCGAACAACTTGGTGCCGGGGATCGGCGTCAGCCCGGACAAGATGCTGCTCGGGCGAATCTTCTCCTACGCCGATGCCCATCGGGCCCGGCTTGGGGTGAACTACAAGCAGATCCCGGTCAATTCTCCCAAAGTGCCCGTCCACAGCTACAGCAAGGACGGGGCCATGCGGACCCGCAATGTGGCCGATCCGGTCTACGCCCCCAATTCCAAAGGCGGCCCGGCTGCGGATCCTGAGCGATATCCCGCCGTTGAACGGTGGGAGGCCGATGGAGAATTCGTCCACGCGGCATACACCCTGCACCAGGAGGATGACGACTGGAGACAAGCCGGTACCTTGGTCCGCCAAGTGATGGACGACGCCCAGCGTGACCGGTTGGTCGCCAACGTATCTGGACACCTGAGCCAAGGTGTCTCCGAGCCGGTCCTCGCGCGGGCCTTCGAGTACTGGCGCCACATCGACAAGGAGATCGGTGATCGCATCGCCCAAGAGCTGAAAGGCTCCTGAGAAAGAAACGAACGCCCCTGTAGTTCACGCGCTATGGCGGACTGAGACGTGAGACGGTCGATCGGTAGTTCGCCCCAAGGCACATGAGCTACTCAGGTGAGCCGTCTTGCATGATCGTCTACAAGAGCGGCGCTGGGCAGATCTCCACTCGTGACAGCCTGAGCCACATCCGAAAGTCGCAAGTTGTTGCTACGTGCATATCCGCGCAGGAGCCCAAAGCCTTCATCCATGCCGATTTTCAGACGCTCGGCAAGCACACCTTTGGCTTGCTCAATTGCCACCCGAGTGTCGAGTGCCTTTGCGAGTTGGGCCGCCAAGATCACCTGATCCTTGGAGGTCCGCTCCTGGAGGATACCGATGGTGGCGACGTCGGCAAACGCTTGCGTCATGTTCGCCGTGTGGTCGGATAGGTTCCGGAGCCTGGGGTCGAAGATGTTTATGGCACCAATGGTCTGACCCCGCAACCTCATAGGGACCGCGTGCAGCATCTGAAAGCCGGCTTCTCTAGCCATCGGAGCGAAGTGCGGCCATTCCGGCTCCGTAGCATCGACTCGCTTGTTGAGAATCTGGGCTCCCGTGAGATAGCAGTCCCTGCACGGTCCCTCTTCGTTCTGGACTTCAAGCAACTCCAGAATTCTCATACGTTCACTCGAGGAGGCGAGCACCCGAAGGCGTCCTCGACGGTTCGCTACTGCCAAACCCACTTCGGACCCGTCAAGCAGGACGGCGCACCGTGCCACCAACATTCCCAAAAACTCGACCACATCGAAATCTGCCACCAGCGTGTCGGCCAGCTCGACGAAGGTATCTGCCAGCCACTCCTCACGACTATCGTCCATACTCCCTTCACCCGGGTTCATGATGGGACGAGATGTGGGAAACCTCTTAAACCCTCTGCCATAGTCACTCTCCGCTCTCCGGCGAGCATACCCTCAAAGTTCCTCATTTGTACCTCCCTATCTGTCGAATCGCAGTTGGCGAGTTATGACCGATTTCGCTACTTCGTCGATCGGCAGCTCTGCCGCATATGCGTGGGCACGAAGACGCACCAGAGCTTCATCGATGGCACAGTTCAACTGTGCAGATATCATGCCCGTAGCCTGGTGCACCACTATGCGATGGTCGCTGACATCTAGCGGCCAGGCCAGAGATTCTGAAGTCGTCTCGCTCTGCATGGTCAAAACCAGTCCGGAAACCAATTCTGCGACGAGAACAGCATCTACCAGTTGGGCATCGTCCAGCCCATCGGCTCGGTCGGACCACAGCGTGACCGTACCCAACGCCATGCGTCCGGAACGTAGCGGAAGCGAATAGATCGAACGAACCCCGAGGCCTGACGCAGCAGGAGCGAAAAATGACCACCGTAGGGTGGCTGAGCCTAGATCGTGGATGCAGACATCCTCAATCTGACTGAATGCGTCGATGCCAGGGCCTTCTCCCAGCGTGAACTCGAGGTCCTGGATCGATGCCGTCAAGGAATCAGTGGTACTGGCAATCCCCTGAGTAGATCGATTGCCCATCAAAACAATGGCCGCTCCGCATACCGGGAGTAATGTCGCAATTCCGCGACAGACCGTCGTAAGCGACAGTGGCTCGCCATCGGGAGAGCCGATGAGAGCAGCGCCGAAATGCTCCCAACCTCCCTGGTCCACGACTTCCCTCCCTCACGACTGCGCAGGCCGCCGGGGACCGGGTCGACGCCAGCAATGGTAGCTGACTGCAGTCTCACTCGCTCTCGACGGGTAGAGATCAACTCGAACCAGTTTGGCCATCGTCATCCGTTGTCAGGTTTTAGCGATTACTCGGTCGACGCGAATCAATCGCACTCCGGACGCGGGCGAACTCCATCTCGATGTCCCCGAGGACAGCGCCATCACCCATGACTCCGGCCTCGGTACAATCCGTACTCAACTTGGCACATAGTCCTGCGAGCTCAGAGGCGCCTACATTGCCGCTGGTCCCAGCCAAACTATGGGCGGATTGAGCGACCAACCCCACGTCCGCATCGGCAAATCCTTGGCGGAGCAACTCCATTTGTGAACCGGCGTCCGCCACGAAGAGGTCGAACAGATCGAACACGAAGTCATCGCCGGCTGAATCGGACAGCAGATAGAGCTGATCGAGGATGTCACTGTCGAGCGCCGGCCGAGTGCCCTCAATGACACCATTGCCGTTGGTCGTAGCAGCGGGTTCGGTTTGAGGATTATCGAGGCCGAGGCCGCGCTGCTCTACCATTGAGTCGACAAAACTGTCGGTGGACCCGCCACCACTCGCAGGCGAAGCCGACGAATCTGGCCCAGCACCAGTTGATGTTGCCAACAACTCCAACAACACGTTCTTGTCGACCGGTTTGACCAGATAGCCGTCCATGCCTGCTGATAGACAGCGCGTACGGTCCTCGGAGCGCGCTCCAGCGGTCAAGGCGATAATTGGCGTATGGCGGTCGGGACCCTCGCTCTCCCGAATTGCGGCTGTCGCCTGGTAGCCGTTCATTCCGGGCATCTGGCAGTCCATGAGAATGGTGTCATAGTGCTCAAGGCCAAACGCCTCGACCGCGGCTGCTCCATCTGCGACGGCGTCGACTTGATATCCCGTACCTGACAGCATGGCCAGCGCCACTTTTTGATTGATCATGTTGTCTTCGACCAACAGAATGCGGCCTCTATGGGTTATGTCCAGACTTTCAGTGGTGCGGACCTCCCGCTCCAGGCTCGGTACGGCCAGAGGAAGCCCAAGCGCAGAACGTACGCAGTGCAAGAGATGTGATCGGTGCACCGGTTTCGACAGAGCGGCGCGAAATCCCGTCTCCTGGGCGTTGTCCAACTCGACTCCTTGACCCATACCAACCATGAGTATCAAGGCCGTGGGGAGCCCCAGCGACTCTATGCTCAGCTTCAGGTCGTAACCTTCCATCTCTGGCATCGACAGATCCAGCAGCGCCAAGGCCATGGGCGTTCCCCGATCAGAGGCGCTCGTCAAGGTAGACAGGGCTTCCTCGCCCGAGGCAACTGCGGTTACATCCATTCCCCATTCCGAGAGCAACTCCACAAGAAGGCTGCGTTGAGAAAGGCTGTCATCGACGACGAGGGCGGTGAGTCCGTGAAGCTCGGAGTGGACCGCCGGTGGTTCGATGCTGGGATTGGAGGAACTCGGGGGTGCCGGAAGAGTAAACCAAAAATCGCTGCCCTCTCCCGGTGTGCTGGCCACACCGTAGTCCCCACCCATCAGCGAAATCAGTTGGCCACTGATTGCCAGCCCGAGCCCGGTGCCGCCATATCGTCGGGTGGTAGAGGTGTCCAGTTGAACGAACGGTTGGAAGATGACCCCTATCTTGTCGGAAGCAATTCCATCTCCAGTGTCTCGTACGTCAAAACGGAGAACAGACTTCGCTCTGTCCAGAGCGACCCGAACCGACACATCGCCCGAGTCGGTGAATTTGATGGCGTTTCCCACCAGGTTCAACAAGACCTGGCGGAGGCGACCGGCGTCGCCCCGAAGCAGTTCCGGGACATGGCGTTCGACGATGGCCACCAATTCGATTTCCTTGTTCTGCGCCGATCCTGCCAATAGGTCCACTACATCGTGAAGAACGCCCCGCAAATCGAAGTCTTGACTCTCGACAGACAACATTCCCGCCTCGACCTTCGAAAAGTCGAGAATGTCACTGATGATGGCCAGCAAGGCCTCTCCCGAATCGCGAACCATCTGTGCGTAGTCGCGCTGTCGTTCGTCCAAGTGGCTATCGAGTAGAAGATCGGCCATGCCGATCACACCGTTCATCGGGGTGCGGATCTCGTGGCTCATGTTGGCCAAAAAATCAGATTTGAGCTGCGAGGCGGCGGTAGCCACGTCTCGGGCCTTGGCCATCGCTGCTTCCGCCCCAGCTTCAGCCGTGACATCGGCAATCGTCCCGATCCAGCCGGCGATCCCACCTCTATCATCGGGGATCGCCACCGCGGTCATCAATGCCACCAATGGGTCCGAGTGCGGTCTTGGTATCTCGAACCGATAGGAGAATTCCCCTCTGTGCACTTGGGGGTCTCTCAGCTGGTTCATCAAGTCGGAACGGAGTTCCGAGGCGATGACCGTATCCAGCTGACGTCCTTTGGCGGTCTCCGCGGCGATCCCGGTAAGGGCAGACCATCGCGGATTGGTGTAGACATATCTGTTGTCCGCGTCAGTCTGAAAGATGCCGATGGGCGCTACATCGGTAAGTAGTCTCAAATGGTCGGCCGACATCTCCAGCTCGAGAGTGCGGGTGGCCAACTGTTCCGCCTTCATGAACAGATTGACGAAGTACGATACTTTGGCCCGTAGTTCGGTGGGGTCCACGGGCGCGAAGATGAAGTCCACCGCTCCTTCTGCGAATCGGTCCGAATCGGCGATCTCGTCACTTCCGTACGCGGTGATGAAGATGATCGGCGTCATTTCCGACTGCTGGCGCTGTCGAATGAATGAGGCTGTTTCGAACCCGTTCATGGCCGGCATGAAGACATCGAGCAAAATGACGGCAAATTGCTGATCCATGAGAATCCTTAGAGCAGCCACCCCGGAGTCTGCTTCCACCACGCTGAATCCGAGCGGTGACAAGGCGGCTTTCAGCGCCATCCGCTTTGCCTTGTCGTCGTCCACCACCAGGATGAGATCAGATCGCTGGTAGTCGGCAACAACGGGCGCACTTGCTCGGTCCAGTCCAACAGATGGCACTAGGCGAACTCCGTCGTTGCCTGAAACCACGGGCCGATGGCTTTCAGCAGCTCCTCAGTATTGACCGGCTTGGGGACATAGTCATTCGCCCCCGCATCCAAGCAACGTTGGCGCTCCCCGTTCACTACTTTTCCGGTCACGGCGATAATCGGAAGGGAGGCGAATCGATCCTGGGTCCGGATGGCTCGAATGGTTGCGTACCCGTCCATACCAGGCATCATGATGTCCATCAGGACGATGTCGATGCCTGGCGATTGCTCCAACCTGGCAATTGCATCCGGGCCATTCTCAGCCACGGCGATCTTGGCGTCTCCGCGTTCGAGAAGAGCTGATAGGGCAAATACATTGCGGAAGTCATCGTCGACGACGAGGACGGTCGTTCCGGCAAACGGGTGGTCGTCCAATCCAGTGGTGCTCCTGAGGGAGTAGTCCGCCCGCCCGCCCTTGCTGATCAGGCCGTTCGTGGCGGCCTTCGGTGTGCCTGACCCAGGGGCCGAAGGGGGCTCTTCCGTACTGGCGCTCGGTTCCTTTCCGGCCTGGAGGCCTTGGGGAAGGTAGATGGTGAACGTGCACCCCTGACCCGGTGTACTTACCAGGACGATCTCGCCTCCCAACAGAGCCACCAGAGCTCGGCTGATGGAGAGGCCCAGGCCCGTGCCTCCATAGAGTCGGGCCGTGGTTCCATCCCCTTGGGCGAATGCTTCGAAAATTTCTCAGCTGTTGATCTTCCTCGATCCCAATACCCGTATCGCGGACGGAGACCGCAATAACCGAAGGCGCCTTGGTAAGGGTGGGGGAGTCGGTACTCCACCCGAAGTCCGCGAAGTCGATCTCTACGTAGACGCCACCACGTTCGGTAAACTTGAAGGCGTTGGCGACAAGGTTTTTGAGAATCTGCCTGAGCCGCTGAGGGTCGGTCGCTATGCTCACCGGACCCGCAGGCGCCACCTGGGCCGAGAAGGCAAGATGTTTTCCTTGGGCTACTGGTCCGAAATCGCGCACGAGGTCATCCCGGAGTTGATCGGAGCGGATCTCCGACATCTCGACGGTGGTGGTGCCGGATTCGATCTTGGCCAGATCCAGAATGCTGTTCAGCAACTTGAGCAGGTCTTGGCCGGAGGCGCGGATGGTACTGGCATATTCGACCTGAGTGCCGGTCATGCTTCCGCCCGGATTGTCTTCAAGCTGCTCTGCCAGGATCAGCAGGCTGTTCAGAGGGGTGCGGAGTTCATGCGACATATTGGCTATGAATTCGGACTTGTAGCGTGAAGAGACGGCCAGTTGTCCAACTTTCTCCTCGATCAAAAGCTTGGCCTCCTCCATCTCGCGCTTCTTCTTCTCTGCCTCCACATTCCGATCGGCCAAGAGCCTGGTCTGGCGGCCGAGATCTTCGTTGGATTCGCGTAGTTCATCTTGCTGTAGGCGGAGGGCATCGGCCTGCGATTGGGACTGCTTGAGCAGCTCATCGGTGAGTGTGTTGGCCTCGACGGTGTTGAGAACGAGACCGATATTCTCCATGAGCTGCTCGAGAAACGTTTGGTAGATCGGGCTGAATGGAGAAAATGACGCCAACTCGATAACGGCGTGGACCGATCCCTCGAAGAGCACGGGCAACACGATGATGTTGAGCGGGGGCGAGGCGCCCAGTCCGGAGCTGATCCTCACATAGTCGCTGGGCACTTCTGTGATCAGGATGCGCTTCTTTTCCCTCGCACACTGTCCAACCAACCCTTCGCCGAGTCCGAAGGAAAGTGAGAGATTCTTTCGTTCTTCCAACCCGTAGCCAGCCTGGTATACAAGCCTCGGCGGGCTCTCATCTGAGGGAACACTCATCGAATAGAACACCCCATGTTGAGCCTGCACGAGTGGAGCCAGCTCGGAGAGAATCATGTTCGACGCCGCGGCGAGGTCACGTTGGCCCTGTAGCAAGCGGGTGAATCGCTCCCGATTTGTCTTAAGCCAGTCCTGTTCGACGTTCTGCCTGGTTGTTTCGCGAAGGTTGCCAATCATCTCGTTCAGCTTGTCCTTCAAGATGGCGACCTCCCCGCTCGCCTCTACTTGGACCTGCCTGGTCAGATCCCCGTCCGTCACCGCTGTGGCCACGTCGGCGATGGCTCTCACCTGGTTCGTGAGATTGGCGGCCAATTGGTTGACGTTGTCGGTAAGGTCCTTCCACACTCCGCCGACCTCGTTGGTTTGGGCTTGGCCTCCCAGCTTGCCCTCGACGCCGACCTCTCGAGCAACCCTCGTCACCTCGCTGGCGAATGCATTTAGCTGATCCACCATGCCATTGACGGTGTTCTTGAGCTCGAGGAACTCGCCCTTGACATCGATCGAGATCTTCTTGCTCAAATCTCCCTTGGCTACGGCAGTAGTCACCTCGGCGATGTTTCGCACCTGACCGGTCAGGTTGCCAGCCATCAGATTGACGTTGTCCGTCAGGTCCTTCCAGACGCCACCGACTTCGATGGTGACTGCCGCCGCCTGACCAAGCTTTCCGTCGGTACCCACCTCGCGAGAAACCCTCGTTACTTCAGAGACGAACCGATTGAGTTGATCCACCATGCCGTTAATGGTGTTCTTGAGTTCCAGCATCTCTCCGTGAACGTCGACAGAGATCTTTTTGCTCAGATCGCCGTCGGCTACCGCACCGATCACGCGCTGCATTTCAACAGTCGGTCGCACCAGACTGTCAATGAGCCCGTTGATTGACTCGACACTCGTGGTCCAGTTGTGGCCAAGTCCACTGAGAACCATTCGCTGCGAAAGTTCGCCCTGCTGGCCCACGACCCGACTGATTCGAGACAGTTCTGCGTCGAGCACCTGGTTGCTGATGATTACGTCATTGACGCTGTCGGCAATCTTGCCGGCCACTCCGGTCCACGCCAGAGGCATACGGGATGAAAAATCGCCCTGTTTGAGTCGAGAGAGCACCGACAGCAGCACTACGGGGTCGAAGTCGTCGTCCATGGTCTCAACTGGATTCGGGGGCAAGATCTCTCTTCCTGGTGAGGTCACGTCAGTACCCGCCCAAACGGGCGATGAAACTACAGTTGGCGACCTCATCGCCCTTTTGGATCTCTACGGTATTGGGGCTTCCCGTCATCGATTCAACGAGCGTGTCGGTCATGTTCATCGCCTCAATGCCAATTGAGCCAACCGCTCGGTCAAGTCACCGATCCGTGGCTTTGGGATGAACGCAGAAGCTCCCGTGGCGAGGATGTTCTCTCGCCACGTGGTGACTGCCGAGTAGACCACAACGACACTTCGGGGCGACCGCCGGGAAATTTCGGCAAGAATGGCGGTGTCGGGCGCTCCATGTACAGCGATGTCCAGCACGACAAACTCTGGCTGGGCAAGGTCGATGACCGTGAACAGTGTTGATGCTTCGTCGGTTTCGGCGATCACGCTGACGTCGCAACTCCTGAACGCCTCCGTTACCAACTGTCGCACCACGGGGTCAGCGTCGTAGGCGACGGCCCTCTGACTCGAGGCGGGAGGGAGAGTTGCCTTGATTTCACGATGGCGAGAATTGGGAGTCCCCTCCTGCCATCCGATCGGGCTTTCACTATCGACCCACCGACCGACGATGGTCCCAAGTCGCATGAGTAGTTCGTGCGGGGCGATTCCCTTGGGGATGAAGGCAGTTGCGCCCGCCTCGATCAAAGCATCGCATGCGCTCGATGTGGCTCCCGACACGATGATTATCAAGGCGTTGGGTGCCACGGTCACCAACCGACTCAATGCACTGGCTCCGTCTAGCCCAGGCATGGTGATGTCGAGCAACACAAAGTCGGGCTGTAGCGTCTTGGCCAAAGCAATAGCCACCGAACCATTGCCGGCTTCGCCGACGACGACAAAGTGGGAACTGTGCTCGAGCACCGCCCTGAGCAGGCGCCGCGCCGATATTGCGTCGTCAACGATGAGGGCTCGCAGTGGCAACAACGGGGGCGAGGCTGAGTGGGGTTCTCCTTCGGATATACCGAGCTGAGTATCAATCCTGTTCGTCATTGGGGCTGGCTATCGACAGAGCTGGTGTAGGAAAATGCGATGGATCGGCTCCGTGGAACGATTGCCCGAGACGAAGTGCAACGTACAAAGTAATCGTCCAGCAGCAGCGGGTGCCGTTGCGGACGCGTCCGATTCGCCTGGGTCTCCGGTAGAGGTTCGTGGTCATCGGGTGGACGATGTCGAAATGCTCTATGGCAGTATCGAGACGCTGTCATCGTTCCCCGGCTCCGCAATACGTACTGCCGGTGAGCTCAAATGTTGAGCACCGACGCTCGGCGCCGATCTGCTTGCTATGCCCGTCCACCGTTATGCCTCCCCATCCGTCGGGAGCATCGGTCGCCTGGGTCTAGAGCAGCTAATGCGTTGCTCTAACTATACACCTGGGGTTCCTGAAAGGTGCAATGACTCCAGCAGTATTTTGGATTCCGTACCCATTTAGTAGGTCCAAGTCTGAGTTGTGATCGCAGACTTCAGAAGCCCATAAAAACTGTCGATGGAGGGAGAGAGTGGGTGTCTGCGAAATGCCCTTTTCGGTACACAATGTCACGGACGAGATCCGGACGTTAGCCACCGAAGCTCGAAGGTTCGCATTATGCCCCTGGCCTTCCGGGGCTATTACCGCCCTCCGATTGCTCGGTTCTGAACAACGGCGGAAGCCGCCCTGTGGAAAGCAATTGTCCAGTCGCGGATACGGCATTCTCAGCCAAAGAAGGCGACTTCGCTTTTTCAGAATTTAGGGTGTGCCCCCTAGACAGCGGGCCCACACCATGGGATGGTGACCGTACGGGTGGGCGCTATTTGAAGTGGTGGCTATGGACGATGAGCATGCTGTACAGCTGAGAACTGCGGCTGTAGCTCGTCGGCCTGAGCCGGAGCTCGATTGCCCGCTCCAACCTTCCAACCCCTGATGCCGGTGCCCGATGGGCCTTCCGAGAACGGAACAACGAGCAGCACCGCTTCCAGTCCGTCCCTGGTGATTGGCAACGCCGGGGTCTTGCTCGAAACTCTCGATCTTCCAGCTGTGGCGACGGACAATGAGGGAAGAATCACCTACTGGAGCAAGAGAGCCAGCCTCCTCTTCGGTTGGAGTCCGGAAGAGTCAATGGGTCGCAGATGTGATGACCTGTTCGGCGACTCATGCCCCGAGGTCGCTTCGCTGGGGGGAACACCGCTACCCGAGGGAGCGACATGGTCGGGACCCCTTACGGTATACCGGAGGGACGGCACCACGGTGAACGCTAGATCGACCAGCAACGCTGTCCGCGATCCCGCTGGTGAAGTCGTCGGTCGGATGGTGCTCTTTTCTGAAATACTCCCGGATGCGTCACAGGCCATAGGCCCCGAGCAGGTCACTTCGCTGTCCGCGGAACCCCCCTTGCCACAACCACATTTGCTAGAGCGACCCCTTACAGTGATCATGGCCACCGACAGCCTCCTGGTGGGAGATGGGCTTGCCTCCTTGTTGGCCGATCGTGCCGATGTTGACGTTGTCGGCCGGGCACGTGGCTACCGCGAAATGACCGACCTGTGCCGCACCACCAGGCCACGTGCCGTCATCATCAGCATCCGTTATCCGGATGATGACTCGATGATGACCGTGGCCGCAGCCCGCATGCTTCGTCAGGAATGGCCGGAGATGGGAATCGTCCTCATCTCTGATTGTGGCAGTGGCTTCGCCGTCGAACTCCTGCGTCACGGAGCATCCCGCCTGGCATATCTCTTGGACGATCAACTCCCGAGCATCGATTCGGTGGTCATAGCCTTGCATGAGGTGGCCGTTGGGCAGTCAGTGATCGATCCGAGCATTGTGGATTTTCTGGTGAAGCACCATCGTGTCTCTATCGACGACCTCTCTCTTCGAGAGTCGACGGTTCTAGAGTTGATGGCTGAGGGCCTGTCCAATCGGGCCATCGCCCACGAGATGAACATCTCGATCAAGTCGATTGAGAAGTGCATCACGGTGATCTTCAGGAACCTGGATCTCAATGACCGAAGCAATGTTGATCGAAGGGTAACGGCTGCGTTGAGCTTCCAGCGTTCAAAGGGAGCCAACCTGTATTCGGCCGGAGCAGATCGTCCGTCTTGAGGGATTGAGCGGCCCTAGTTGCGATGGGACCGTGTCCAGGTGATCGACGCCAACGATGTTGTCGTCTGCCCCACTCGGATTCGTCGCTAAGCCGTCACGTCAGCCAGTACCTCGATAGCCTTCCGACATTCTGCGACCAGGCGAGATGCTTGTGATGCGATCGATGAGCCGTCCGATGATGCTTTCGGAGACTCCTCAATTTCGCGAGTTAACTCAGCTAGCGCCAGCAGCCCGAGAGTTGCGCTGGCTGACTTTAAGGCATGAGCCTGAAACACGAGCCCATCGAAGTCAGCCGACCTGCCAGCAGTGAGGATGGCGTCGGAACGCGCCGTGGCGTCTTGGATGAAGGATTCAATAAGGTCGGTGCGTAGTTCTGCGTCGCCCCCCAGGTCGGCGAGGAGAACGTCGAGAACTTCGGAGTCGAAGACGTCAGCTCTGGAGTCCGTGCTAGTCAGATCGTCGCTGGCGTGATCACCAGCAAGCGCCGCAAGGTTTCCTTGAGCGCTGAGCCGACCGGCTAGGAGAGTGGCCAGGTCATCGATACGCAGCGGCTTAGCCAGGTGCTGATCCATTCCGGCTCGGAAGCATTCCTCGCGGCATTGGGACGTCGTATCGGCGGACATGGCGATAATGGTCGGTTGTTCACTGGGATCGAGGTCGGCTCGGATGTGCCGAGCTGCTTCCATTCCGTCCATGCGGGGCATTCGGACGTCCATGAGAACAACGTCATAGAACGCATCCTGAAAGGCAGAGACGGCTTCGATTCCGTCGCTAGCCACGTCGGCGTGATATCCCAGGCGGTCCAGCATCAACAGGACAATGTCCTGACTGGTTGCATCATCCTCAGCGACGAGCACCCGACAACTGCAGGCACCATCCACGTCTGGGAGCGGCCTAGCGGTCACCACGCTCATGATCCCTGATTCGATTCAGCCGGCACGGATCCGGACATGGCGGCGATCCGGATGGGAGGGACCATCACCGCTATGGGTGGACCTGCGATCCCAGCAGCGCCCTCCTCCTCAGAGCCCACGGGCTGGGAGCCTTCGTCATCGGCCGACTCGAAGCCCTTCCTTGTCATCTTCCCCCACGATTTCTTGCCACGCAGGTAACTGAACACGCCGCGAAGCCTCCACCACACCGTGAGCTGCCGGAAGCCCAAGTTCTCGAGAACAGCCCACACCACGAGCAACGCCCGATCGCGAGCACGGCCGTAACGGCGAAAGGACAGCTCCTCGAGCATCAGGGCCAGCATGGATAGCAGGATCCCGATTCCGCAAGCTAGCGAGAAGAACAGGATGGCGAACTTGGCCGAAACCTCTCCGAAGATGAGACCCACCACGACCAGCGAGAGGCCGACAGCTTCAATAATCGGGGCCAGCCACTCGAACAGCACGAAAGCTGGGACCACCACGAGGCCCAACACGCCATACCTGGGGTTCAGGAGCAAGCTTTTGTGACGCCACAGGGTATCGGTGAATCCGCGTTGCCAGCGCTCTCGCTGTCGACCAAGTTCCCTGAACGACACGGGGGTCTCGGTCCACGCAACTGGATCAGGGACGAACTCGACACGAGCGGGCTGGTTCGTGTCGTAACCGTGGCGTCGGAGGCGGACCACCAGCTCCATGTCCTCGCCGACGGACTTGGCGTAGCCGTGGGTTTCGAGCAGGCTTTCCCGGCGAAAGAGGCCAAAGGCGCCGGAGATGAGCAGATTCCCTCCCAGCCTGTTCCAACCAGGGCGCCCGAAGAGGAAGGCGCGCAGGTACTCCACGGCCTGGATGCCTGCCAGAGCGCGATGCGGGCCACGCTCGGAGACAAGTCGCCCTCTCGACACTGTGCAGCCGTTGACCACTCGGATGGTGGCCCCCGCCGCTACCACGTCGTGGGATCGGATGAACGGACGGACGAGGCGGCGGAGTCCGTCCGGATCGAGAATCGTGTCTGCATCGAGTGCGCACACGAGCTCGCTGCTGGACACGTTCAGGGCAGTGTTCAGTGAGTCGGCCTTGCCGCCCTGGCCCTTCGAGACGACAATGAGGTTGGGGAACTGTTGGGAGCGGAAGATGGCGCGGATCGGCTTGGTGGGGATCCGCCGGTCGTAGACAGGCTGGATTGGCAGCAGATGGAACGTCTCCATGAGGATGGACAGGGTCTCATCTGTCGAACCGTCGTCGACTACCACGATCTCCAACTGAGGGTATGCCAAGGTGAGCAGGGCCATAACGCTCTCTTTTACGCTCGACTCCTCGTTGAAGGCAGGAACCAGCATGGAGATGCTCGGGGCAATTTCCGAGGACAGGACCTCCCGGTACTTCTCGGCCCGCACCTCTCGCAGGTACTGGCGCATGTCCAGCGCAGCCGAGACATACAAGACCAGGTAGAAGAGGCCGAGTGCGGCGAAGTAGCAAAGCACGCCCCAGTTCAGCGGAACGATAAAGGTGGTGTAGAAGTGTCTCATGCTGCCTCCGAACGGTGGGATATCGATCGCAAATGGAGAGCCTGAATCGCCATCTCTGGCTTATCGCCCTCGCCTCGTGTGTTCGCCCAGAGCAGAACGGTGCCTGGTGCTCCGAGCCCTAGCAAGGTGATGCTGGCTTGCTTCCGCAGGGTCCACGACTGATTGCTCAACAGCGGCTCGATAGCTGAGGCACCTGGCCAGTACGACAGTTTGGCGATACCCGCAGCGGCGGCCACGACGACCTCCTCGGCGTCGTCCTGCAGTAGGCCAACCAGAGCGGGGCCGGCGTCCCTGTCGCCTGTACTCGCCAGTACCTCGGCGGCCAGCGCTCTGGTCCTGGATTCCGATGCTCTGGTACAGACCATGGCGCTCGGAAAGAATCGATCATGACCCATGGCCGCGGCCACTTCCAGAATCTGGTTGGTCACGTCCACATCGGCGATGTCCAGGGCGCGGAGCAGGGGTTCGGTCGCTCGCAGACCGAGACGGACCAGGGCATCGCGGGCCGCAAACCGGCACAGACCATCGGGATCGGCGAGCTGTCCCACCAGAAGGTCGATGGCCTGAGGGTTGGGGGTGACGACGGTCCAGGCGGAGGCCTGGGCCCGCACCTCTGGCGCGCGGTCCACAAGCAACCGGCACAGGGCATCGGATTCGACGCCGAATGCGGTAAGGACCCTGGCGGCGTAGAGCCGGGCCCCCCACCTCTTTGAGTTGACATTCCTTCGGGCCTTTTGGACCACTCCGATGGTCTCGCCCAAGGAAACCAAGATCGACCGCGACGTTCCCGTGACAGAGGGCGCCAGATCGAGCAGGACGCCGATGATGTAGCGCTTGGAGAACCACCCCAGATGAGACAACTCGTCGTCCGCAGTCGATTCCGCACCGGACAGGGATGTAATGATGGATAACCGTGCCTTTGACAGTGACGGTTCGATCCTGATGCGGTGGGCGCGAATGAGGCTGCTGGTCCACACTGTCGCCAAGACCACGAGAATGGCCGAGGTGATGGCGATCAACATGGCGATCAGCAGATCGAGAGCACTCATGACTGCACCCGTACCCGTATCTGGTCGAGCCTTCCCAGCAGCACTGGGAGGCTGAACGGTTTGGCAATGTGTTCGGTGGCACCAAGGCCCAGCGCACGGAGCATCTCAGCCTCATTCGATCGGGCGGTCAGCATGATCACCCTGGTGTCGCTCAGCACGCCCTGGTCGCTGAGGGTTTGGAGCACTCCGAACCCATCAAGGCTCGGGAGACCTACATCGAGCAGTACGACTTGCGCCTTGACCTCTCCACTCCCAAGCGCCCGCGCTGCTTCGGCCCCGTCGCTGAACCGGACGAAGTCATACTCACGAAGGCTCAGGGCATACTCGATGACGTCGGCGACCGAGTCGTCATCTTCAACGACGACGACATCGACGTAATTGCTGGGGTGTTCGGCGGGTCGCTCACCGGCCAATACCACTGAGTTCTGGCCGGCACGCGGCACGGCGAAGTGCCGTCTCGCTGACGCGCTCCAAGGACGACAGGCTCGATCCGTCAGCCGGCGATGAGGCGATGCCGGCGCTGAAGGTGTACTTGGCCTTGGCCCCGGACGTGGTCGAGAACGATTCGGCCAAGAACGCCCGGGACACTTCGCGGACCCGTTCGGATGCGATCTCCCGGGTGGCCCCGTAAATACCGAGGACGAACCCGTCGGGAGTCCACCGCCCGACGAGGTCATCGCCTCGGAAGTGGTCGATGAGCCGCGCTCCGAGCCCCCGCAACACCACATCAGCCATGGCGTTGCCTTCTGTTTGGCGCATTTGGTCCATTTCGTCGATGACGATGAGGACGAAGGCCAAGGATGTGGCATTTCGATGGGAGCGACGGAGGAGCCGGTCCATCGACCGCTCAGCCTCCTGGCGGTTCTCCGCTCCGGTCAATGGATCGATATGGTTTCGTGTCCTCACGGCCTGGCCGTGCTCCAGCTGCATACGGAGCCGGGCTCCGGCATCGTGACGTGACAGCCGCGTGTCGAGGTAGTCGTCAGCCCCGGCGAGAAGGGCGCGATGCCGCCGATCCGTTCCTTGCTCGCCAACAAGGACTAACGGGAGCTGTCGCCATCCAGGGTGGGCCCGAATGACCCGACAGAGCTCCAGACTGGTTGCCTCGCCGCTCTCGGCATCAATGATGACCAGGTCGGCACCCCGCTCTTCGAGTGCCTGCCAGAACTGTGTTGCGTTGTCATGGTTCTCCACCCGCCAGTTCGCTGCATTCAATGAGCTGTTGATCATGTCGAGTAGTTCGATGTCACCATTGAGGGTGAGAACAATGGAGTGAGGCGAGTCCCAGTTCCCCAGCGACTCCGTTAGATCGAGCACGATCTGGCGGGCGCTCTGCGAGCGGGGGATGACGCCTGTAGCCCCGGCTCTGGCCAGCTCAAGCCGCTCAGCCAAGGTGTCGCCGTCGGTAAGCACCTTGACGGATGCCCCGTCTGCCAGTGCGGAGATCAGATGCAGCATCTCCGACCGGCTCCACGATCTCGTGGGGTCATCGTCAACGAATACCGGGGTGGTCGAATCCGCATCTCTCGGACGAGGAGAATTCCCATCCATAATCGGAATAACGGTGATTCCGAAGGCCGACGCTTCGGCCGTGAGCCGGGAGATGAGGTCCAGATCCAGAGAGAGAATCAGCGCCGTACTGCCCGCTTCCGGGGCCGGTAGGTCTGGCCCCGCAGTCGGTACGGTATTCGACGCACTTCCGACTTCCTCCACCGAATAGCGCAGTGCTACTACGGCTTCGGCCAGCCGGAGACCGTCAATGGACGGCTCACGGAGCAGGAACTCGGCCTCGAGAGCGGCTCGGCTGCCGGCATCGAATCCGAACGTGCCGAGGGAACCTGCCAGCTGGTGAGCGGCGATGGCGCACGCCGCAGTGACCTCATCGTCGACGATGCCACGGAGCACATCCGCGGTTGCGGCCTCCAGGGACGAGATGCGGTCCAGGTTTGATTGGCGATGGCGTTGCCACAGTGCGGCGAGGGCCGAGCCCAATGAGGCATCATCTAAAACGTCGATCGTCATGTCTTGGCCTCCGCTTGGCCGCACTCGGCACGGGACTGTACGGTGCTGGCGGTCGTCGGCGTACCTGACGACCTGCGGATCACATGCTCGGCGCCGATAGAACGCCTGCTGCGTATAGAGTGGTTCACTGTACTCCTCTCGTCGGTGCATTCGGGCCTTGGTTGGCGCCTAGGAGTCACCCCTGCCACGGTTGACTGGTCGTAACTCCGTTGAATCAGTATCGGGCGCTTGCGGCACCCGCAAGAGTGGGGTGAGCCCTAATGGTGCGTGGGTATACCCTCCTTGTCACAACCGCGCGGTAGACAATGGCGCCTTCGCGGAGACCCAGAGAAGGCGGAAAGTGCGGGAGGCGGTGAGATGGTCGGCTGAGCGTATGCAAGTCCATCCGGGCAGGTCGACCTAACACCGAAGCCTGATGACAGACACGCCCTGTCTGCGATCTGCAACGGAACTGCCCTATTGAGTCACTGATGACCTGGAGACGACTTCTTTCAGGGTCTCTACTTCGACAGCCCGATGAGCTGGGAATGCACTGAGCACCAGATGAAGGTCCAGAACACCTCGACCGTTCTAGCCGCGAACGTGAACGCCCAGGGGAGTGATGGTCCAGTAATGGTGCCACCCATTGACGAGCGATTGATCAGCCGCCGAAGGGACGGAGGCACCTGCCCGTCGATTTGTCTCAAGGGTGTACTCACCATTTATTAGGCTGGACCCCCCTATCGACCGGTGACAGTTTCCGTGAAGAATCGATTGGGAGGGTAGAGCAAACCTGCTCGAGGTCCCAGCCCGCAAGAGAGACCGATTCGTGAGCAGTCTGCGCGCCATTTGGAGGACGTCCGCGTTCCGCCAGTGCTCACGGCCGGCAGATGGTCGTCGAGTTGAAACTCTCCTTTCGCAGTCCAGCGGGCTTCCACGACCTGGTCCACCGCCGGGTGACGCCTCGGGTCTGGACGGCCGGAGCGACCGTTGCCGCCGCCACGCTGATGGTGGTTGCCACATCGACGGGCCAAGTTGGGGCGGTCGGAACGCCTACGATCCCGGCTGCGGCGATCCCGGGGTCATATCCAGTCGTCGGCCGGTCCGTGTTCGCCAGCCTGACGCCCGTAGAGTTCGATCGGACACTGCCAGTTGGCATCCCCGGTAACGCATCGGTCCAAGCCGCCAGCGGTGCCTCTGCCGAAGGTACGGCAGCGAACCGAAACGGAGCGCGGTCCATGACCGCGCCGGCTGCAGACCTGAAGTTTGACGGCTACACGTGGGCGGTGAAGAGCTCGACGACACCGGTCGGTCCGGGCCCCAATCTATTTGACCCCAGCGGGCCGTACGTCGATTCGTCCGGGTACATGCACCTGCGGATCCTGAAGACGGCATCGGGGTGGGAGTCTTCCGAGGTTGTCCTCAAGCCGTCGCTGGGGTACGGCACCTACCACTGGACAGTCCTTGGTCCCGTGGCGATCCTCAACCCGAGCGTCGTGCTGGCGCTCTTCACCTATGACAGTACAAACTCGACCCCGTCGAATAGAGAGATCGACTTTGAGGCGTCCAGGTTTTCGGGCCTCTACAACCAGACGACGAACGCGGAGTATGTGGTTCAGCCCTACACCACGGCAGGCAACCTAAAGCGAATCCTCATCCCGAAAGGCGGCGTCACGGAGATCACCCTCCGGTGGACGCCGGGTCGCGTGGCCTACTCCGGCGAGGCGGGGCAGAGCGGGCACCTGGCGCCGCTCCAGTCATGGACGAATAGCTCTTCTTCTGTCCCGAATCACGATTCGGAGCAGGTACACATGAGCCTGTGGCTATTCCGCGGGGCGGCACCAACGAAAGGCCAACCGGTGTCGGTGAGGGTGTCCAGCTTCACCTTTACTCCCGCTAAGTGAACGAAGCTGCGCGCATCGTACGGCTCGACATCAAGCGGGACCTGTGCGGGTCCGACCGGACCGTTCATCACAACGTCTCCACGGTTCCCCTCCTCTTCGGTGGTCCGGAAGTGGATGGGCCCGGCGGCGAGTTGGCATTTGCGGGCCGCTGAGGTGCCTAGTGGCTTGCGTTTCATGCCAGGACCCCCAGGGCCGCCGGGTACCCGTACAGCCGGGTAGGTTCATTCGACCGATCAACCTCTCGGGACCAGTTCCCGTTGTCGGTCCAACCGGATGGAAGGCTGTCAAGGGCTGACGCCGGGTCCGCAGCGATTACGGCGGTGGAAACGTAAGTTCGGTCTTGCCCGGTGGCACGTGCCACTCGAAGGCGTACACCCCGTGGCGGTCGGTGATCTGGCGAGCGCCAAGCCGGTGCATGAGGGCAATCGCCGCCATGGTGCCTGATGCCGGTGCCGACTCCAGCCCCTGGTTAGGAAGCAGGACGACATAGACGACATGGCCGAACAACGGGACGGATTGGCCATCGGCAAATACATCCAGATAGGGGTAGAAGACGTGACGTTGGGCAAATCGGCCCACGACGCCTTGCGAGACGATGGTTTCGGCATTCCCGGGTATCTGGGCGCTCACGGAGGCAAGCTCGCCGGCCGCGGCGGAGTCGACACGCTCGAATGTCTGACCGGACAAGGGTGTCCAGTGCGCGCTCTCGACCGCGGTTTGGGCCACAGCGCCGATGCTCAGGGCCAGAGCGACGGCGATCAATCCGATCCGCAGCAACGGGCCGCGGCGTTGACCCTGGCGGGTGAGCCAGGTCGCCAACATGGCGATTCCGACGGCACAGGCCATGACAGCCATAATGTTCTGGGATCCTCCGACATCGGAAATGAAACCGGGGGATGAGTTGAGAGCGCTGGGTGCCAGCACGATCACGGAGAAGACTGCCCCCACACAGGAGAACACTCCGACAGTTCCCACCCCGCCCACGAACTTGTATATCTGGCCCCAACGGGTATCGAGTACGTGAGCCGCAGTGCCGGGATGCCTCACCACTCCGGTCACAATGGTGAAGATCCCGCCGAGGGTGTCGTTCACGGTCATCCGGTGGGCCAGATAGGCATAGGCACCCAAGGCGGCGCCATTTCCCGAGTGCACGAGGCCGACAACCCCCAGCCAAACCACGGCGATGAAGACGAGAACGACCCCCATGCGCCATCGGTGCCGACCGCTCACGATGGCGGCTATCCCCAAGGCAGCTATATACGAGGTTGCAACGTTGCCGCACAAGAGGACGAAGACAACCCAGATCCAACCGCGGCGGCGACCGTTCCAAAAGTCTCGACCCGCCAACAACGTGAAGAAGGTGGCCAGCGGCTCTGAGTGATAGTCGTAGGATGCCGCCCAATAGGTCCAAGGCTGTAGCACCACGATGGCTAAGACGCAGCTCGATACGGCCACAGCGAACCGTCGGTTCGGAGCGTGCGTTTGGAGATGCTCGAGTGACCAACGAAAGACGCAGAGCCCCGAGCCGGCCAGGGCTACGTCCTGAACGATCAGCAGGTCGATAGCGTGCGGCCATACCCAGTACAAGGGGGCCAACGGCCACATGATCAGTTCGAGGTCGCCCTGATAGAACGGGTATCCGTAATGTGGGTAGAACCACGGGTAGGTGGTGTCGTAGGGGTTGAGGTGACCTGTCGCAATTTGCTGCCAGGCCTGGCTGTATTGGCCGAAGTCGGCGGTCAGGTCGAAGTGGTCCCAGAGGTACCAGCTGTGCAGCATCAAGAGAACGAACTGGGCGCCAACGACCGCTACCCCTAGCAGCCACACCGTACGGAGGCTGCCCTTGAGGGCTGTGTCCGGGGTCCGCTCGGCCTTCGTGGGTTCAGTAGTGCCGCCACCCAGGGCTGGAGTCGCAGTCGAGGTGGCCACGGGAGGCAACTGTAACCTTCTGTGGTCGGAGCCAAAGGGTACCGTCCCATGGCCTATGCCAGACGGGATCGCCCCGAAATCTGGCTGCGTAGCCCCATTGATACCGGGCTACCGTGCCCGGGTGGCGAGGATCTCGATCTGGTGCTCTGGCACTGCTGGCCCCCACACATGCTGTTCCGGCTCCAAGGCGGAGGCACATCCCATTTGGACTGGGCCGCCGTGGAGTTGGCACCGCCAAAAGGTCGACCCGATCAGCGGGAGCGGGCGCTGAATGGGCTCCTCTCCAGTTCGCTTGAGCCCATTGCGGACCTGGCGGCCTGGTCACCGGAAGCTGACACCTACGAGGTGGCAACGGCCCATGGCCACCTTCGGTAGGTAGCCGAACCTCGACAGTCCCAGCTGGCATCACGTGGACCTTCCGAGTCGTCAGAATGCCAGGCGCGCCAGGGCAGATAAAGGTACGGTTTTAGGCATGCGAGCGGATGAACTGTGGGCAGAGTCTTATCAGGGTGAGGTCCTCGGTGAGGCTTTGTTCGGCCTGCTAGCCGAACGGCAGGAGGACCCGATTCGCCGCCATCAGCTGGAGGTGCTTGCGCTCCTCGAGCACTCCACCAAAGTCCTGGCTGAGCCAGTACTGGACATCCGGCAGATCGATCGCAGCGATAGCTCTGAGTCCCTTTCCACCGCCCGGGCCTTCGCCGACGCTTTGGGGTCCGTGTCTTGGGAGGACTTTGCCGCATCGATTCTTCCTGTCACCGCAGAGTTCCTCGGCAAGTATCACGAGTTGGTGGCGTTGGCTGCTGATCGGGCTGAGCTGGATGTTGCCCGGGCCTACGTGGCCCACGAGGAAGCGCTGGCGACCTTTGCCCGGCGCGCCAGTGGTCAGGAGTCAGGTGATCCGCTCGAGGCAGTCCTGGCTCTTCCACATGTCGTCTCGGCCAGCGCAAAGTAGGGATCACCGTTCCCGGTGCGGGCGAGTCTCCAACGCTGTTGGCCGGTGCCACGGAGATCTCGACGGACCGGTAGCGCCGGTTCATGACGGCGACGGAGCCCGCCAGGTACTGCGGCAACCTGTATCCCAAAATCCGGGGTGACGCGCCGTTAGCCTAGGGAGGATGGTGTTGAGTTTCGAGCAGCAGGCGACGCGGGCCGAACTGGTCCCCGATGACGAAGGCTGGTACGTCATCTTCAGCTCCGGACGGGCCCGACGGAGTTGGCCCCAGTTCGTCAGCCGGAGCGCTGTGGTCGAGACCATCTTTGACCTGCAAGGAGACACCGTGGCCAGGGTGGTCGCCTACTTCGAACAGTGCCTTCGGGACCTGGGTTACGAACCAGTGCGCAAGGCCAGCAAAATGAGCCTGGCGGCGATCGCGGCGTGGAGCCTCAAGCAGCCTCGACCGACTTCGTAAGCCCCCGGCTGACGACATTCCAGCTGGGGCCTCGCCGGAGCCACTCCGCCGGCAGATTCCGGACCGCCTCCACCGGCCCGAGGTTCACATAATCACCAGCAATCCTGCGCAGCACACGATGATGGTGAGGTTGACCCCGTGATCCGCTTGGTCCTCGTCGCCGTCGCCCTGGGCTTGTCGAACTTTGCCGCCTCGATCGGGATCGGACTCGCGGGCGTTGATGCCCGGGTCCGCCTACGCGTCGGAGTGACGTTCGGCCTCTTCGAAGCGATCATGCCGCTGGTCGGCCTTCTCCTCGGCCACCACCTCGCTCAGGCCATCGGTTCAGCCAGCGCCTTCGTGGGTGGGGGGTTACTGGTCGCTACCGGAGCCTACGGGGTGATCCAAGCCCGACGGGGTGCACCGGAGCCGATTCCGATCGGAGGCAGTTCCGTGGCGCTGATCGTCACGGCCGCTGCGCTGAGTATCGACAACCTGGTGGCCGGATTCGCCTTGGGTACGCAGAAGGTCTCCGTGCTGTTGTCTGCTCTGGTGATCGGCGGGGTGAGCGTCGGCATGTCCCTGGTCGGTCTGGAGCTCGGCCATCGCCTCGGCGGCGCGGTGGAGAAACGTAGTCAGGAGATCGGGGGCATCGTGCTGATCCTCGTTGGTGCCGCCATTGCCAGTGGGCTGCTCTGACCGCTGATCGGACGGTGGGAGCGTGGTCCCCCTGGCTTACTTCTTGAGGGAGCGACCTGATCGATCGCCGGTAGAGTCGGCCATCGAGGATGAGACCCGTTCGAGGGAGGACCTGGCCGATGAAAGAGCACACGCAGAAGGATTCCTCTTCAACGGATTCGGAATCGAGTTTGCAGTGGCTGCCAGACGTGGCCGACCACGACTTCGAAGCCGCCGAGGCCTATCTGTCACTCCGACTGGACGCCAAACGTGCCGAGACTCTCGTCTCACGCCTTCGTTCGGCCAAAGTGACCGCTCGCCGGGCCAACGACATCCTTCGCGCCTGCGGGAGAGACGCCTTACCCCTTGACGATCCCGGAGTCCGGCGAGACTTGATCAAGGCGGTTTCGGGCCAGAAACTCAGCCCTGTGCTGGTGGTGGCGGGCGAGGTCGGCCCCGATATCGCCGACGGCTACCACCGCGTCTCTCTGGCCTACCACCTGAATCCTTTCGGAGAGGTGCCCCTCCGCATCGCCAGCGCTAAACAGTGACTCCGGCGGTTGACGGGGTGGCGATGGGCAGGCCGGCATCTCCTGCCGCCGTCCATGCGTCGTCGATGGCGACAACGTCGAGTCCGTCGCGTTGAAGCAGGGACGCACCGAGGACCGCTCGGTAGCCCGCCGCGCAATGGAGCCAGAGATGTCCCTCGGGGATGTCGGCATCGACCAGTTGGTGCACCGGAATGTGGAGGGCCCCCTCGATATGCCCCTGGTCCCACTCCCCTTGGCGTCGCACATCGACGACTGTGACGTCGTCGGTCCACTCAGCGGCGAGATTCTCGAACGTGGCCAGGCGGAGATGGCCCGATAGTGAATCGGCCGGGGGTATGACCGTGCCGACGGGAAGGTCCAAGCCGATGTGGGCCAGTGTGCTCCTGGCCCGGTCCAGCTGAGTTTGGTCGGAGGCCAGGAGACCGAAGGGGGCACCCCAGGGCATGGTCCATCCGACATAGGTCGCCAGCGGACCGTCGATACCGGCATTGACGGTGCCGGGGACATGGGCCGTCCCGAAGAGGGCGCGGGGTCGCACATCGATGATCCACAGCAGCGCGGCCAGTTCCTCGAGGCCGTCGTATGGGAGGTCGGGGACGGATTGGCCATAGGCGGGGGAGACCAGTCCGGCGCGGTTTCGGTCGGCCATGTGGGAGAAGTAGCTGGGGTACTCCCCGTAGCCGGCGAGCAACGTCTCCACAAAGGAGTCCCGATCGAGCCGGGCAGCCGGGTTGTCCCGGCGCTCACGCTCGATGGTGGTCTCCGTTCCCGTGCATGGCGTCGCCGAGCAGAAACTGCCGAACCCGTGGGTCGGATGCACCACTGCTTCACCCGGCAGGCTGTAGAGCATCGATCGCACCGAAGCCCACTGCTCAGCGGCCAGGCCCGAAGCGAGCTCGACACCCAGCAGATCGGTACGCCCGACGGAACCGATGAGCATGGACCCACCGGTGAAGACCACGCACTGGTTCCCTTCGGTCACCACGAACGACTGGTGGAGGAGGGTGTGGCCCGGTGTGGCCACCGCGGTCAAAGAAAGTGACCCGATGCGGAATACATCGCCATCCACAATGCCGTGGGCCCCGTTGACCTGCTCTCCGGCGCTCACTGCGTAGCTGGCCCCGGTGGCCCGGGCCAGCTCTGGGCCCCCGCTCACATGGTCATTGTGTAGATGGGTGTCCACGACGAGTTCGAGCGCCAGTCCGTGAAACCGTAGGAGGTCCACCACTGGGTCCGAGGGGCGAGGTGGGTCGACGACGATGGCCGCCGACCCATCCGTAACCAGGTAGGACCGATTCCCGAGGTCCGAGGCATCGATCGGGATCACTTGCATCACGCACTCACCGTCACTTTCGATCGATCATGATGATCCGGATCGGGACGGGCGCATCCCTCGGGAGATGGATGGCGGCCCCTACTTCCCGATGCTGCGCCACCGACCATCCCAACTGATTCACACCCTGGCCCCATGCCACCATCGTAATCCCTAGTTGATCTATAGGAAATCATACAAATGCGGATCGGATTAGTCAGGATTCCGTTGACAGAGAGTCTGCTTGGCAAGATGTGGGTGCTGACCTGGAGATTCTTCTGGCTGGATCGGCACGCGAACCGGGCCATTGGGCTTTTAGGTTGTGTGAGAAAGTTCGGGAGGATCGAAGAAAGTGGTGCCGCGATGGTTTGCGAACTCGCTTTCGACTTGCGTTGGGAACAGGGTGGTCGACCACCGCTCCGGCTCCGGAGACCGCGGTTGGAGCAGCAGGCGGGTGGCGATGGGCAGGCCACCGGCGTAGGGGTGGTTGGGACAGACGGGGGAGTGTTGTCAACGAATGGGCCGGCGTGCCGACGGTCCCACGCCTGACCCGGCATGATGTGGCCATCCCGCCCCCGAGAGGAGCCCCATGATCCAACAGACTGACGTGAAGGTGCGCACGCCCGATGGTCTCTGTCCCGCCATCGTGATGGCGCCGGATGACGAGGGCTCTTGGCCTGCGGTGATCATGTTCATGGACGCGGGAGGGGTGCGCCCGGCCATGATCGAGATGGCGGGGCATCTGGCGGGCATGGGCTATCTCACCCTTCTGCCCGAGATGTACTACCGACAAGGGCCGTACAAGCCGTTCAACATTGAAACGGCGTTTACCGACCCTGACGAGCGCGACCGGTTGATGACCCTGGCCCGGAGTGTCACCAAGGACATGGTGGCCAGCGACGCGGGTGCATTCCTGGAGTTCCTCTCCGACCGGACGGAGGTGGCCGGCTCGAAGGTCGGGACCACCGGCTACTGCATGGGAGGAGCGTTGTCGCTCAATGCCGCCGCGTATCATCCCGAGCGGATCGTGGCGGCAGCATCATTCCATGGCGGCCACCTGGCGAACGACGCACCGGGCAGCCCACACCGCGTGGTCGGGCGCATCAAGGGACGGGTCTACGTGGCTGCCGCGGAGAGCGACGACTCGTTCCCACCCGAGCAGGCCAAGCTGCTCGAGGAGGCTTTGACCGAAGCCGGTGTCGACCACACCATCGAGACCTACCCGGCCCACCACGGCTTCGCCGTGCCGGACAATCCCACGTACGATCCCGAGGCCGCCTCCCGTCATTGGCGAGCGCTTTCCGACCTGTTCGGGGCGAAGCTCTCCGGCTGATCCGCGGGACCGACTACAGGGTGACGTCACCCCTCCAACTCGGCTGCTCCCCAGAAACCCCAGTTCAGGGTAGGTAAATGGTAAGAGCAGTCCAACTTACAAATAACATTGACTGTTTGTTGTAAGTGTGCCACACTGCCAACGTGGGAGATTCCGCCCGGGTGCGTCGCAGCCAAGCCGATCGGTCCAATGCGACCAAAACTGCGCTACTCGACGCCACGGTGGCTTCGCTCATTGAAGACGGCTTCACCCGAACCACCACTACGGCGGTGGCTCAACGTGCCGGAGTGTCCCTGGGCGCATTGGTCCATCACTACCCATCCAAAGCGGACCTTTTGACGGCTGCGGTCAGCCACCTCTTGGAGCGCAGACTGTCCGAGTTCCGAAAGATCATGGCCAACGTGGACCCCGGTGCGGACCTCCTCGACGCCTCCATAGACGCTCTGTGGTCGATGTTCTCCGGTCCGACCTTCACGGCATGGGTCGAGCTGTGGGTCGGTGCTCGTACCGATCCAGAGTTGGCCCTGGCCGTAACCCGTGTCGACCGCGAATTCGTCGAGGCCAGTTCCGAGCTCTTTGCCGAGATGTTTCCGGCTGCGGGCGAGTTCGACAACGAGATGTTTCGCCGGGTGGGCCTCCACACGGCGTTTGTGCTGATGGGTGGGCTGGCACTGAGCAGCATGATCGAAGAGTACGAACCCCATCCCGCTTCGGCGGTGACAGACGCATTCAAAGCGATGGCCCATGCGTTGTTGGCCGCCGAGGCTTCATCTAGGAGGATGCCATGAGCATTGCCACGACAGACATCGAAAGCCAGACCGAGGAGAGTCCCTCGGAAACCGCATGGACGACCTTGCTCGGTCGCCTCAACCGGTTGTCGGTTAATCGCCATTTCGACGCCTACGCCGATGTCGACTGGGACAGCGATGAACTGCAACTCGACCCTACCGATCCGCGCTGGGAGCTCGGTGACGACGAACCCCTGAGCCGTACTGCCTGGTATCAGGCTCAACCCCCTGAGACCAGAGCTCGCTTGGGCTGCGAGATGATCGCTACCAAGATGAAGATCGGATTGGAGTTCGAGAGCGTGCTGAAGCGAGGGCTGCTGGAGTTTGCCTCCACGCTCCCCAACGGTTCGCCGGAGTTCCGCTACACCTATCACGAGGTCATCGAAGAGGCGCAGCACTCCCTCATGTTCCAGGAATTCGTCAATAGGAGCGGTTTTGATGTCGGCGGGCTCCGACCCTTGGATCGGGCGGCCAGCCGCTGGATCGTCGTGCTGGGCCGGCTGTTTCCGGAGCTGTTCTTCATCTTCGTCCTGGGTGGCGAGGACCCCATCGACCATGTTCAGCGACGTGAGCTCCGATCAGACCGGACCATGCATCCGCTGCTCGAGCGAATCATCCGCATCCATGTCACCGAAGAGGCCCGCCACCTGTCTTTCGCCCGGAGCTACCTGCGGCGCAACGTCCCCCGGCTGGGCAGCTTGCGGCGGAGCCTGCTGGCGGTATTCGCCCCCCTGGTGTTGGCGGGAATGTCCACCATGATGCTCAAGCCCTCATCGCAGTTGGTGGCCCGGTACAAGATCCCCGCTGCGGTCATCGCTGATGCCTACGACCACAATCCAGCCCATCGGGCGGAAACCCGGGTGTCCCTGTCCAAGGTCCGCGAGCTGTGCGAAGAACTCGGCCTGGTCAGCGGCCCCTTCTCGGTGTTGTGGCGGGCCCTCGGACTCAGCGGCCCGGCGTAGAGCTTCTACCGCCTGGGAGCGTCGAAACGCACCGGCAACGAAGTGGGCGACCGGAAGATCATTCCCCGGATGTGGGGGTCGCTGTCGCCGGGGTCGAGCGTGAGGTTGGGAAGCCGATCGAGGACCTTGTTGACCAGGGTGCGGGTCTCGAGCCGGGCCAGGTGCATGCCCAGGCACATGTGGGGTCCGTGGGCAAAGGCCAGGTGGGGCAGAGCCGGTCGGAAGATGTCGAACTCCTCGGGGTTCTCCCATCTGGTCTCGTCATGATTGGCTGAGCCCAGGCAGGTCGTGACGCTGCCCCCTTCCGGGATGGTCACACCGGCGATCTCCACCTGGCGGGTGGCCGTCCGGTTGATCTGGAGGAGGGGCGGCTCGTAGCGCAAGGCCTCTTCGATGGCCTGGGCCAGCAGCGACCGGTCCCGAAGCACAGCCTCGAATTGATCGGTGTGGGTGAGCAGTAGGTACAGAAGGTTGCCCGACGATCGGTAGGTGGTCTCCGCCCCGGCCGGGAGCAGGAGCCGCAGGAAGGCGTAGATGGCCTCGTCATCGAGCGACTCCCCGTCCACCCGGGCCTGGACCAGATCGCTGATCACGTCGTCCCGCGGGTGGACACGACGATCGGCCACGATGCCGGCGAAGTACTCACGGAGGCTCTCCGACGCCTTGAGGCCGCGATCGATATCGGCGCCCAGGCTGATGAGCTCGATCGACCATCGCTGGAATTGGGCGAAGTCCTCTTCAGGAAGCCCCAGGATCCGGGCGATCACCCGCACCGGGAACTCGAAGGTCAGTTCCCGGACCAGATCGGCCTCACCGCGGTCGATGAAGCGGTCGATCAACTCGTCGACGATGGGGGCGATGAACTCCGGTTCCCACCGGGCCAGCGACTTCTCGCGGAACGCCTCGGTCACCAGATTCCGGTTCTGACGGTGCTCAGGTGGGTCCATGCCCAGGATCATGTGGCCCATCACCACGCCGATGGTGGCGTCGTACCCGGTGGAGGTGAAGGTCTTCGGGTCGCGGAGGACCTTCGAACAGTCGTCGTAGCGGAAGAGGATCCACTCGTCGGTCAGCTCGAGGCCCTCGGGGAGCAGTTCGGGGTTCATGAAGTTGCCGGTCCACACCGGCTCGTCCCGGCGCTTCAGGGCGAAGTCGGGGTACGGGTCCCTGGCGTCCCCTCCCACCACGTCGACGAAGGTGTCGTACGGGTTGTACTCAGGGTCTTCGGTCTCCTGGTCCTGCAGCGACATTCTGTGACCTCATCGGATTCTTCACCCGGAAGTGGGCTCGGGCCTCACTGTACCGGCACCGCTATCGGCCGGCAGTGCGCCGGTGGGGCCGGCCCTCTTTCCGCATGGGGTGGGCGGAACAGGAGTCCGCCACGGGGTCGGGGCGACCCGGGCTCATTGGCAGGTTACAACCGAGACTCCGCCGGGTATGAGGGTCGCACGCAGAAGGGGGATTGATGGGCCCGAGGGTCGAGGCAGACGATAGGGGGGCGGTGGCTGACGCGGACAACGGGCTCTTCGTGGGGGCCTCCGGCTTGGTGCCGGTGGACTTCCGCAAAGCGGGGGCCAAGGTGGTTGCCGGTCTGGCCATCATCGGCGACCTCTTCGCCATGATGCTCGATGCCGTGTCCTCGACCGTGGACGCCATCGTCCATCGGCGCTTCTCCTGGTCGGAGTTCGCCGAGCAGAGCTGGTTTCTGGTCTCGGTCTGCATTCTCCCCACCATCCTGATCGCCATCCCGTTCGGGCTGGTGCTGGTGCTGGAGGTCGGCGGTCTCGCCGTCCAGATCGGTGCCAACGCCATCGTCGGTGCGGTGGACGCCATCGGCATCGTACGAGAGGCCGCTCCGGTCATCACCGCCATCATCCTGTCCGGAGCGGGTGGCTCGGCCATCTGCTCCGACCTCGGATCCCGCACCATGCGGGACGAGATCGCGGCCATGTGGGTCATGTCGATCGACCCCATCGAGCGCCTGGTGGCCCCCCGGGTCCTGGCCACGGTGGTGGTGGCCCTGCTCCTCAACGGGGTGGTGGCCTTCGCCGGCATCATGAGCGGCTATCTGGCCGCGGTGTTCATCCTCCACACCAGCGCCGGCGGGTTCCTCAACTCGTTCAGCTCCTTCGCCCAGCCGGCTGATGCCATCGAGTCGGAGTTCAAGGCGGCCCTGTTCGGGCTGCTGGCCGCAGTAGTCGCCTCCCACCAGGGCCTCAACGCCAAACGGGGTCCGGCCGGAGTGGGTGAAGCCGTCAACCGCTCGGTGGTCATCACCGGTGTGTTCCTGTTCATCCTCAACCTGTTGGTGACCGATGTGTTCCTGGCCATCGTCCCACCGAGGATCCTCTGATGAAAGGTCTTTTCCCATGAGCGACGGATTGCCGGTGGCCGGGGAGCCGGGGGCGGGGCGGCTGGCTGCGGTCACCCACCGGGTGTCCTTCCACGGCACCAACCTCGGCTACCGGGTCCGCAACCAGTTCGTGTGGCTGGGGGAGTTGTTGGTGTTCGTGGTCAAGGTGGTACGGGCCGTGCCCACCGTCCTGCGCCATCATCGGCGCGAGCTCTCGCGCCTGATTGCCGAGGTGACCTTCGGCGGCGGGATCTTGGCCATCGCCGCCAGCACCATCCTGGTCTCGGCCCTTCTGGCCTCGGTGGTGGGGGTCCAGCTCGGGATCGAGGGGCTACAAGGACTCAACATCATCGGTCTGGCCCCGCTGGCCGGGCTGCTCTCGGCGTTCGCCAACACCCGGGAGCTGTCGCCCCTCCTGGCCGGCTACGGCCTGGCCGCCCAGATGGGATGCCGGTTCACCGCGCAGATCGGGGCCATGAAGGTGAACGAGGAGATCGACGCCCTGGAGGTCATGTCGATACCGTCACTGCCGTACCTGGTCACCACCCGCCTGCTGGCCGCTCTGGTCGCCGTGGTGCCCCTCTACCTGTTGGCCCTCTCCGGCGCCTATCTGGCCACCCAGTTCGCCGTGCTCACCATCGCCCATCAGGGCTCGGGAACCTACCTCCACTACTTCTACCTCTTCCTCAACCGGCGGGACATCTTCTACTCGGTACTCAAGGTCATCGTCTTCGCCGTCCTGGTCACCATCATCCACTGCTACTACGGGATTACGGCATCAGGGGGACCTGAAGGCGTCGGGCGGGCCACCGGTCGGGCCATCCGGGCCAGCACGGTGATCATCGCCATCTCCGACATGTTGATGACCCTGCTCTTCTGGGGGGTGTCGGTCCCGGTGAAGGTGACCGGTTGAGCATCGTCGCTCCCCCGGCGCCCGACCGGGAGACGGCTCCGGCTCCCGTCCAAGCCCCTCGCACCTGGTCGTGGCGACTGGTCGTCCTCGGCGCGGTGCTGGCGGTGCTGCTGGCCGCGGTGGTGGTCCTGGTGCTCGAGTCCTTCGGCGGGGCGTTCTCGACCTACGCCGTGGCCGACGCCCAGCTTCCGGCCTCATCCACGGCGGTGCCACTGGGTGCGCCGGTGGAGTACCGCAATGTGACGGTCGGTACCGTGGCCAGCCAGGGGAAGTCGGTCCCCGGGGGGTTGGTTCTCGTCTCCCTCCACCTGCAGAGCTCGATGCTCCAGACCATCCCCGCCCAGGTCCGGGCCACCGAGACTCCGGTCTCGTTCTTCGGGGATCCCTACATCGAGCTGGTCCCGCCGCCCAAGCTGGGTACAGCCCGACTCCTGCCCGGGGCGACGATTCCCGCTCTGCAGGTCGGCCAGACGGGATCGCTGCAGGCCACTCTGGGGAGCCTCGATTCCCTCTTGACCAAGCTCCAACCCGGCGAGCTCGATGCCGCTCTGACCGCACTGGCCAGCTCGCTCCAGGGCAACGGAACGTCCCTGGGCCACAACCTGGTCCGGGCCAACACCTACTTCGACCAGATGCTGCCGCTGTGGCCCACGGTGGTCTCGAACCTCGACACCCTGGTCCCGGTGGCGAATCAGTTCGCTGCTTCCACTCCCGACATCCTGCAGATCCTGGCCAACCAGACCACGACAGCCAAGACCATTGACGGCCAGGCCTCGGAGGTCCGCAACGCCATCGGTGGGGGCGAGGTCCTCACCGGAGACCTCTCGCGCATCTTCACCGCCATCGAGCAACCATTCAACGTTCTGGCCGCTGACTCCGGCCCGTTCCTGACGGCCATCTCCCAGAACCCCGAGGAGATCAGCCAGCTGCTCCAGGGCCTCGACTCCTGGGCCAATGCCTGGATCGCGGCCGAGGCCTCGGGGCCGTATCTGAAACTGACCCAGACCGAGGTGGTGGCCAATCCGGCCGATCTCGGGCTGGCCGTGCTGGGAGGTCCCCAGGCCGCCGCCTACCTCGGCGCCGGCCTCGGGCCAGGTTTCGTGAATCCTCCGACATACACCTCGGCCGGCACCCTGACCGACGACGACAACAGCCCGGTGCCCACCTCGGCCCTGCTCTCGTCCGCCACTCCGACCTCGACTCCCGCCCCGGTGATGGCCGAACCCGCCCAGACCCGGGCCGTGTCACGGATCGTCACCGCGGTGAACGGTGCCGCGCCGTCGTCGCCGGCGGTCTCGACGCTCCTGCTCTCGCCGGTCCTCGAGAGCCTGGTGGCCCGGTCGTGAGATCGCACCATCGCCGCCCGGGGCTTACCGGAGTCACCGTCAAGATGGTGATCTTCACCGTGGTCTCCGTCATCATCACCTCGATCGTGATCTCGACCTTGCTCGACGTCAACACCCAGTCGGCCACGGGGTACGTGGCCCAGTTCACCAACGCCTCCGAGTTGCAGGCCGGCGACACGGTCCGCATCGCCGGTGTGGAGGTCGGCAAGGTCAGCGGCGTGACCCTCCAGCAGGGCCATGCCGACGTCTCGTTCAGCGTTGACAGCTCGCAGCACCTGACCACGACGTCACTGGCCGCCATCCACTTCGAGAACCTCCTCGGTGAGCGGTTTCTGGCCATCCTCCCCGGTCCGGGCGGTGGGCGACCGCTAGCTCCCGGTGGGGTGATCCCCCTGCAGCACACCACTCCGGCGATCGATCTCACCGCGGTGTTCGACGGGTTCCAGCCCCTGTTCGCAGCACTCTCGCCTCAGCAGGTGAACAATCTGGCCGGGTCGATCGTCGACGTCTTCCAGGGTGAGTCGGGAACGGTGTCGAACATCGTGGACCAGACGGCCTCGTTGACCAGCAACCTCGCCGACCGCCAACAGGTGATCGACACCCTCCTCACCAGCTTGTCGAGCCTCCTCAACACCGTCGGGGTCCACGACACCCAGCTCGGTCAACTCATCGGGAACTTCGACACCCTGATGACCAGCGTGGCCGGTTCGCGCGCCCAGCTGGGGTCGGCCATCGACAGCCTGGCCACAGCAGAGAGCACCACGACCGGTCTCATCAACCAGGCCCAACCGACGCTCAACCAGGACATCCAATCGCTGGCCGTGGCCACCCGGTCCCTGAGTGCCAATCAACAGGGGCTGGACTCAGTCCTCAGCGGTTTCCCCGGCCTGGTCGACACCCTGGCCAAGATCCAGTCCAACGGCAACTGGGTCGGTGTCTACCTGTGCAACCTGACCATCAACGTGTCCGGGCAACTGGACATCTCGCTCATCCCGGGGGTGAGCCCGGTCAACGCGTACCCGAATCCGGTCAAACTGCCCTCCGGGGTCATCGGTGACCCGGCCGACCACACGGCGAGTTGCTCGTGAAGCGGTTCCGCGAGCGCAACCGCGCCCTGACCGGCCTGGTCGGAGTGGTGGTCGTCCTATGCCTCGTGGTGGGGGCACTCAACTTCCCCAGGCTGCCGCTCATCCACGACAACGCCACCTACCAGGCCGACTTCGCCAATGCCGGCGGACTCGCCGCCGGAGACATCGTCACCGTCGACGGGGTGAAAGTGGGAAGCATCACCGGCATGGCTCTCCGCGGGGACGAGGTGCAGGTGACCTTCACGGCCTCGGGTACCCGGATCGGGACGACTTCCACCGCGGGGGCCGAGGTGCTCAGCCCGGTCGGGACCGAGTACATGGAGGTGACGCCGTCGGGCTCCGGATCTCTGCAGGGGCCGATTCCGGTGTCGCGGACGAGCGTGCCCTACAACCTGGTCACCGACCTGTCCGGCCTGGGCTCGGAGATCCAGCAGTACAACATCCCCCAGCTGGAGAAGGCCCTCGACGTCGGTAGCCAGGATCTGAATGCCACCGAGGTGAGCCAGACCACCAGCGCCTTCCGGGGCCTGGCCGCCATCTCACGGGTGATCGGCAACGAGGGGACGTCCCTGGCCGCCGTGGTCTCGCAGGGGGCCAATCTGAGCAGCGTCCTCTCGCAGCGGAGCCACCAGCTCTTCAACCTGTTCGGCCAGACCGACCTGGTGCTGTCGGTGCTCCAGCAGCGTCGGGCCGCCATTGACCAGCTGCTGGCCTCGACGGCCACGCTGAGCCAGCAGATCACCTCGATCCTGTCGGTCAACAAGCCGGCACTCACCGCACTGCTCCAGAACCTCCAGTCGGTGTCGGCCATACTGGCCAAGGACAGCAACGACTTCGGGCAGGCCATACCAGTCCTGGCCGCCTTCAGCCGGTACGCGGCCAATACCGCCGGTTCGGGCCCCTTCGTCGACGTGTCGGTTCCCACCCTGTTGATCCCCGACGATCTGGCCGACCAGTGCTCCAAGCCCGGGACCTTCCCCAGCAGCAACCCCGAGGTGGGGTGCAGGCCATGACCTCGCCCATCTACGGGTTGGGGACCGGCCGGCGGCCGTCGATCCTGAAGCGCAGACCGGTCCGAGTAGCCCTGGGCATCGCCGCCGCCGCGGTCGTGGCCCTGCTGGTGGGCGGCCTGCTGGCCCTGGTGGTCCGGGGGCCGTCCTCGATGACCATCACGGCCAGGTTCGCCACCGCCCCCGGCCTGTACACGGGCAACCCGGTGGACGTTCTCGGCATGCCGGTGGGGTCGGTCACCGCCATCACCCCCGGGCCCTCCTACGTGACGGTGACGATGCGGGTGCCCACCTCCACGCCGATCCCGGCCGACGCCGACGCCCTCATCATGGCTCCCCAAGTGGTCAACGACCGCTACGTGCAGCTCAATCCGGGCTACCGCGGTGGGCCCCGGTTGCAGGACGGGGCCGTCATCCCCCTGACCCGCACCGCGGTGCCGATCTCGGTGGACGCCATCGTCGACAGCCTCGACCAACTGGCCAAGGCACTCGGTCCCAATGGAGCCAACGCCCACGGGGCCCTGTCCGCCTTCGTGGCCAGCTCGGCGCACGCCTTCGGAGGAAACGGCGCCGCTCTCCACTCGACCCTCACCTCGCTGGGCTCGGCCCTGGGCGCCCTTTCGTCCAAGAGCCCCCAGTTGACCTCGCTCTTCGACAACCTGGGCAACCTCAGCCAGGTGGCGTCCCAGTACACCAGCACCTACCAGGCGTTCGCCAACAACCTGGCCGCGGTGAGCACCGATCTGGCCTCCGACGACAGCAACATCGGCGCCACCCTGGCCAATCTGCAGCGCGCCCTTCAGGCCCTGGCCCAGTTCGCCCAGACCAACTCATCCACCCTCGGGAACAGCGTCACCAATCTCGATGCCTTCGCCGGCGCCGTCGCCTCCAAACAACAGGCCCTGGCCCAGGCGTTCCAGGCGCTGCCCTTGGCGCTCAGCAACATCTCGGGCGCCGTCGACCCCGGTGCAGCCGGTGGTCCGGCCCTGCGGGCCCGCCTCGACCCGATGACGGGCTCGTCGGGGTACTCCCAGTCCGTCTGCGGCAACCCGCTCCTCCGCCTCCTGCTCCTCTCGATCGACCGTTCGCAGGACAAGTCCCCGATCACCGACCTCGACTGCGGAGTCAACGGTCTGTTGGCCAACCTCCAGACCCCGCCGGGCGCTTCCTCAGGCCCCGACCTCTCGATCAACGCCCTGGTGGGTGGTCAGCCGTGATGGGCCGACGGCAGCACAGACGGGACCGCTGGGTCCGGCGCTTGACCGGGCCGGCGCTGTGCGGGGTGGCCGCCGTGGCGCTGAGCAGTTGTGCCCTCAGTCTGCAGTCGCTCCCCAAGGTGAGTGGGCACCAGGGCCCCACCTACCCGGTCTATGCCACCTTTTCGAATGTCCTCAACCTGCCCAACGACGCTGAGGTCCGTGCCGGCGCCCAGGTGGTGGGCGAGATCGGCGCCATCTCCACCCAGGACTACCGGGCCGACCTGACCCTGGACATCGACAAGTCGGTCCGTCTGCCGGTCGGGACCACCGCCCAGGTCCGCTTTGACGACCCGCTGGGTGACGAGTACATCCTTCTGCAGGCCCCCACCACCCCCACCACCTCCGCGACCGCGGCCGGCGAGGTCAACAGGGAGTTCCTCGCTCCCGGAGCGCACATCCCCGAGTCCGCCACGAGCACCGCACCGAGTGTCGAGGACACCTTCGGGGCCCTCTCGCTGGTGCTCAACGGCGGTGGGATCAACCAGCTGCAGACCATCATCGACCAGCTCAACAAGACCTTCGGCGGCAACCAGACGCCGATCCGGTCCTTCCTGACCACCATCGACAACGGGGTGAGCTCGCTCTCCGGTGGAAAGGTCGCCATCGACAATGCGCTGACCTCCATCTCGAACCTGACCGACAAACTGAACGGTGGCCGAACCACCATCGCCACGGGAATCGGCACCATTGCGCCGGCGGTCGGCGTGCTGGCCAGCGAGAACAAGCAGATCTCCGGGCTGCTGGACAACCTGTCGAGCCTCGGAGCGGCCGGCGCCCAGATCGCCCAGCAGAGCGGGCAGAACGCGGTGACTGACGCCAAAGACCTCCTGCCGGTGATCCAGCAGCTCAACTCGGTGTCCGCTCAGCTCGGACCGGACCTGAGCGTGCTGGCCAAGTTCGAGGCCGAGACCCCCAAGATCGCCCCGGGCGACTACCTGCAGGTCGACGCCATCGTCAACGTGCTCCTGCCGGCCGGAGGGTTCGAACCCACCCCGCTGGGCACGGCGCTCTCCGCCGACACCCGGGCCACCTCCACATCCCAACCACCGCAGGGGAGCCCGGCCGTGTCCGACCTCCTGGCCGCCAGTCTGTGATGAAGGCCAAGCCATGAACAACAAGCTGCTCCCCCGGATGATCGCCCTGGTCGTGGTGGTGGTGGTCGGCGTCTACTACATCGTGTTCCAGGTCATGCAGTACCACGTGGTCTCCCGACCCTTCCCGGTCACCGTGCTCATGCCGAGTGCCGGAGGCCTGTACTCGGGCGCCGACGTGACCTACCGGGGGGTGCAGGTGGGAACGGTCACCGCCCTGGATCTCCGGGCCGGTGGGGTGGGGGTGCAGGTGTCCATCGACGCCGGGCAGCACGTCCCCGACAACGGGCCGGTCCGGGTGAAGGAGCTGTCGGCGCTCGGTGAGCAGTATCTCGACTTCCAACCCACCCGCGGATCCGGCCCCGACCTGCGATCGGGATCGGTCGTCCCGGCCAACCGGGTGGTCCTCCCCACGCCGATCGGCAGCACGCTGGTGGACCTCAACACCATGCTTCAGAGCATCAACCCCCAGGACCTGCAGGTCGACGAGAACTTTTTGGCCAGCGCCTTCGTCGGCACCGGGCCCGACCTCCGCACCATCGTGGTGACCGGCCAACGGCTCTTCGACGCCCTGGTGGCAGCCCAGCCGGAGACGGTCAACCTCGTGGTGGATGGTCAGACCGATCTGCAGACGCTGGAGGCCACCGATGGCGACCTGGCCACCTTCAGCCAGGGCCTGGTGTCCCTGACCCGGCAGCTCCGCGACTCCAACGGGGACGTCCAGGCGTTGATCCGCAACAGCCAGGCTGCCGAGGTACAGCTCAACCCGTTCTTGGCCAAGGATGGCGCCGCCATCTCCCAGCTCGTCACCAACCTCGGGATCGACTCGGCGGCGACCGAAACGAACCAGCCGGACGTCCGAGCCGTCTTCCAACTGCTGCCGGTGGTCTCCGGGCAGTTGGCCTCGGTGGTCGGCAACGGTCAGGTGCACGGCCAACTCGAGTTCAACACCGATGAACCGGTGTGCCCCTATATCCCCGGGAGCCAGATGCCCGGGCCGACCCAGACCGTGACCACCCCGTCGGTGGACAACGCCTGCACTACCACCGCCCCCGGCATGTTGGCGCGGGGGTCGGGCAGCATCCCCGGTAGTTGATCGGGGAGGTTTGGGTACCAACTCGCCGGGAATATTACCGAGACGTAACAAGTGCTGCATGGCAGGAAGTGACGCCGAAAGGGGGAAAGTGCAACCACACCTTGGCAGATCGCGGCCGAGGGGCGCGGCTGTGGACGGTGCCCACCGACGGGGACCGGTCATGGCAGTGGTGGCACTGGTGGTGGTCGAGGCGCTTCTGGGGGTGGCGGTCACCCTGGTGGTCTTGGGCACCGGACCGGCACCGGCCGGCGCGCAAGCCCAGCCGCCGAGCACGAAGCCGTCGCCACCGGCGAAGGCCCGGACCCTGGCGGCTGAACCCCTGCCCGCCGACTGCGTGCCCGCGGCGTCCGGTCCCCCGACCTCCCCCTACCAACTCGGACTGGTGGGAACGGCGACCGGCGGTTCCCTGGCCACGGGTTCGGCGACGGTATCCGGCATCGATGCCAAGGTGTGCGGACTGGTCACCCTGGTCAACGGCACGCCGCCGTGTTACGCCACCGGCTACATCGAGTCACCTCACGACGGCCAGCTGTACGGGGCACTTTCGATCGCGCTCACCCTGGTACCGGGTATGAACCCGACGGTCGGGTTCACGGCCAACCCGGGGACCATCACCGGCGGGTTCAACTGCGGCTCTTCTCAGAACGGGCTGTCCGTCGGCCTCAACGCCGCAGTCAGTGGCAGTACCGCGCCACTGTTCGGCGTGTCCTGCACGATTTCGGTGACCATCCCCCTGGGCGGGGCGGCCACCGGGCCGTTGGATGCCACCCGCGCCACCCTCACCAGCAACGACTTCAGCATTCCCGCCGTGCAGCCGTCCCCGACCTGTCCGAGTGCGGTGGCGGCCAACGTCGATGACATCGCCGGGCTGCCGCTGGCGGCGGGCCGGGCCACCGCCACCCTGCCGGTCACCGCCTCGATCTACCAACCGGCGCCGTAGCGCACCGCCCCAAGTCAGTGACGGAAGGCAGGTGCCCACGATCTTGCAGCAAAAGACAACCAACACAAGGGAGGAACCAGAAACCATGTCACGACCAGACAACACACTAGGGACGCACCCACCCGGGAAGGCTCGACGGGTCACATCCGTGGGCTCGAAGACCCTGGTGGTCATGTTGGCCACCGGAATGCTCCTCTTCGGGCTGGCCACGACGGCCTACGCCAGTCTGAAGGCCGGCACGACGGTCACCGGAACGCTCAAGTCCGGCACCAAGATGACCTTCAAGGGTGACATCGACTCGGTGCCGATCACGGTCACCTGTACCAAGTTCACGGCCAAGGGCAAGGTCCCGAGCAAGGCCTCTGACACCATGACCCTGTCGGCTCCGCCCTCCATCACCGGGTGCACCGACTCGTCGGGTGGAACGGACACCATCAAGACCGTGGGCACGTGGACGTTGTCGGAGACCTCGACCACGATGACCCTGAACATCCCCAAGACCGGGGCCACGTTCAAGTCGACCATTCTTTCCGGCTGCACCATCACGGTCGCCCCGACCGCAGTGGCCAAGGTAACTGGCAAGTACAACGACTCGAATACGGACACGGTGACCAACGCCAAGATCCCGACGAAGGGCACGGGGTGCACCAGCACCACCGCCACCACGACGGCCACGATCGTGCTGAGCCCGGCGCCCGGAAAACCGCCGTTCTAGTCGTTTGATCACCCATCCTGCGGCAAGAAGTGCCGATCGTGCCCGGCCATGTGGTCGTGCCCGGTGGAGCACGGTGGGTGGACGGTGCCAGGTGCACCGTCCACCCGTGCCGCGGGATGAAGGTGGCGGTCGGCGCCGATGACCCGTCGAAGTCTGCGGTGGGCGGCATTGTTCGCCACCATCGGCATCCTGGTGGTGGTGGCCATCCCCATCGCCGGAGGCGTCGCCTCGTCGCCACCCGGCCCGGCCAGACCGCACGGGGCGGCGGGCCGGTCTCGGCAGTCGCCCCCATCCACACATTCCAGCGCAGCCTCGCGATTGGCCGCCGCCGAGGCGGTGCTCCGTCGGGCCAGCGCCACCAGCGAGGCGCGGTTGACCGCATTCGTGCAGAGCCCCGGAATGCCGACGTGTGCACCGCCACCGGTTCCGGCCGCCACCTACCCCCCGGGCGCGGCCTATGGGGTGCCGTTCCTGGCGGCCGTGACGAAAGGACAAGTCCTGGCCGGCTACGACGAGTGGACCGCCAATCACCTGGTCTACAAGGCCGGCAAGCAGACCTTCCACCTGTACCCGTGGCAGTCGAAGATCTACGACATCACCGGGTGGGTGACGGGCCTGCTCCAGCTGCCCAGTCTCACCGCTCAGGTCGCTCCCCAAGACGTCGTGTTCTGTGACAATCAGGGCAGGCCGAGCTGTCTGTCGGGTAAGTGGCCCGCCGGGCAGTGCATCCAGATCGAGGCCCAGTACGGCCCCTCGCCGGCCAGCACGACGCCCCCGCCGGCCCTGGGCAGCTATCACCCCGAAGGCAAGAGCTGCAGCAATTACTCGACCCCGACGTTCGAGTGCTTCCCGTACGTGGTGAGCTTGAAACCCTATGGGACGACCTCGCTGGCGGTCACCGGAGTGGCCGGCGACGGCGCCCTCGAACTCTCCGTGTCGACCCGCGCCATCACCGTCGTGAAGGAGGTGCCACCGCCACCGTCAACGGTCAGATTCACCTGCCAGACCGCCCCGGTCAACGTGACCCTCTCGACTCAGTCGACGCCGCTGCCTGCCACGGCGCCGCCCACCCCGACCGCCCCGAACGCCGACCACCGAACACTCCAGACCCCGCCGCAACCCCAGACCGGAGCGTTGGCCGACGCCACCAGCACCGTGGCCAGCAACGACTTCGCCATACCGGCGTTCATCCCCGATGCCAGCGGCACACCGTGCTCCCTCTTCCTGGCCGACAGCCTCAACACCTACGCCGGCGGATGGGACTCGGTCTTCGCTGACCAGGGTGAGGGGCTCTATTACCTGAAGGGCGGGACCAACCCGATTTCGGCTGAGCCCGGTTGGGCCCAGTTCACTGCCACGACGACCATCGTCACCCTCGGCCTTCCCACCGGGCCACCTCCAGGCTTCAGTTTCTGAAGCCTGGAGGCCGGGTCACTCGATAGCCTGACGACGAAGGGAAGGAGCCAAGTTGACGAAGAAAGGAGCGGTGATCCTCCAAGGCGAGTCCTCCCCGCTCTCGCCGGTGACAGGAACCCGCGTTCCGGAGGCGGCCATCTCCATCCAAGGCGTCTCCAAACGGTTCGGTGAGCACGTGGTGCTGGAGGACATCACCTTCGACGTACCACGGGGCGAGACCTCGGCGATCCTCGGCCCTTCGGGTACCGGGAAGTCGGTCCTGTTGAAGGTGATCATCGGCTTGCTACGGCCCGAGGCCGGCCAGGTGTTCATCGACGGCGAACCGATGGTTGGCGTCCGTGAGAAAGAGGTCCTGCGGATCCGGCGGAAGATCGGCGTGCTCTTTCAGGATGGCGCCCTCTTCGGCTCGATGAACCTGTTCGACAACATCGCCTTCCCCCTGATCGAGCACACCAATAAGACCGACAAGGAAGTCCGGAGGATCGTCCTCGAGAAATCCGAGCTGGTCGGGCTGGTCAACCACCTTCACAAGCTTCCGGGCGAGGTGTCCGGAGGCATGCGCAAGCGCGCCGGCCTGGCCCGGGCCCTGGTGCTCGAACCGAAGATCTTGTTCTTCGACGAGCCGGACTCGGGTCTGGATCCGGTCCGGGTGGCGTACCTCGACGGTCTCATCAACAGCGTTCACGAAGAGACCGGGGCGACGTTCTTCATCATCAGCCACAACATCGAGTCGGTGAAGAGAACGGCCCACTACCTGGGGTTGCTCTTCAGGTCGAGGCTGGTGGGCTTCGGTTCCAAGGAGGAGATGACCACCTCGAAGGTCCCGGTGGTCGAGCAATTCCTGGCCGGACGGCCGGAGGGGCCGATCGGCATGGACGAGATGGCCGACGCCGTGGAGGATGAGCTGGCGTTGGCACCGTCCGATCCGGACGTTCCGACGTTGACCGATCTGGCCTCCCGCCGAGGCGGGGGTCCCGATGAGAGCCCTGACGGCCCGCCCACCATGGAGGTCGACGAGACAGCCACACCGGGTCGGGCGCTGTGAGACCGGACAGTACCGATGGAGAGAGGAGTTTCAACGTGATGGGTGGCGAAGCCGGAGTAGGTTCCACGGCGATCAAAGCAGAGCTCAACGGCTCCGGGCCGTCGAAGGGCAAGGCCAAGGGAACCAAGAAGTCGAAGAAGAAGACGGCGAAGGGCCCCGGCCCATCGGCCACCACGCGGTCCTCCGCTCCTATCGATTGGGAGGTTGGTGAGCCTGGCCATCGGACCAACGGCTCTGCCGGGACCAACGGCACCGGTCATCGGACCAACGGCTCCGGTGAGGGCGAGTCGATGCCCGCGGTCATCGACACTCCCACGGACGCGGTGTCTTCCGTGGCCACGGGCTCGGTGGTGGTGGATCCGGTGGGGCCCGAGCCGGTGGCCGAACCTGTGGAGCCGGGTCCCGCACTAGCGGACCCGGAGCCGCCAGGCCTGGTGGTGCCGGCCCCGGCCACCGCGGAGGTCGACGGCGACAGCCAGGGGGCCGGATCCGACGAGGCCGGGCCCCTCGCCGCCGCACCGAGCTCCACCGGTCGGCGGTGGGCACGCTCGAGTATCGCGCTCATCGGCGGGGGAGTGGTCATCGTAGGGCTGGCCGTGGCCCTTCTCCTTTCGTTGTTGGCGTTGGGCAACCAGAATGCCGCGGCCAGCTCCCGCACCAGCGCTCTAGCCGCGGCCCGGACCGACGCCGTTCAGCTGGCCAGCTACAACTACCGCTCGCTGGACCGGAACTTCAGCGCCGTGGTGGCGGAGTCGACGCCCTCGTTCCGTCGCAGCTTCACCGAGTCGAGCAACGCACTCAAGTCCACCCTGACCAAGTACAAGGCCACGGCGGACGCCACAGTGGTCTCGGCCGGGCTGGTGTCGGCCAGCCCGTCGCGGGCCGTGGCCCTGGTCTTCTTGGACCAGAAGATCGCCAACGCCACCCAGGCCAAGGCCACCACCGACCGGAGCCAGGTGGAGATCACCCTGGTCAGTTCGGGCGGCAAGTGGCTCATCGACCAGGTAACCCTGCTGTGACCGGCAGGGTTACCCCTGATCCCGGCGCGATGTTTTGATCGGCGACGAGGCGGGTACCCAAGCGGTAGTCCATTGGCCAGGGGCGATAAGGGGGAAGAAGATGCTTCGGAAGTTTGGCATCGGCGGTCGCTCGAATTCCGTCGGCGGCCCGAGGTTGGTGGCGGGGGTGGCGGCAGCAGTCCTCCTGACCACGCCGCTGCTGGCGCTCTCCGGTGGGACGGCGGGCGCCGCATCGAAAGGGCTCCCAGCCGATCTGGCCCACTTTGCCCACTGCCCGGTCAAGGACAGCGCCGTGGCGACCTGCCTGTACTCGTCGACCACCAGCACGAAGTTCGAGATCGGGTCCACCACGGTGAGCTCGACCAGCCCGACGACGCTCTCGTTGGGCTTGCGCTACACGAAGTCGGGAAAACCGGTGGTGGTACTGCCCGACGATGGGTCCCAGGCCCTGCAGTCGCCGGCCATCCCCCTCCCCGGCGGTCTTACGGGGATCTCGGAGCTCGGCAGCGGCGAGCTGGCTGTGACGGTCACCCCCCAGCTCGTCGGATTGCCCACCGTCAACCTGGGAAATCTCCTGGGCGGTAAGGGGCCGGGCCTGACGTTGCCCATCGACGTACTGGTCAGCACGCCTACGGGGCTGCTGGGCTCCGACTGCACGATCGGCGATGCCGCCAGCCCGATCACGCTCGAACTGACCACGGGCAAGACGAACCCCCCGGGGCCCAACACTCCGATCACCGGAACGCCGGGTAAGACCTCGAGCACGCCCCAAGGATTGATCACCGTGTCTCACATGACCCTGGTCGACAACTCGTTCGCCGTCCCCGGAACCGACAATTGCGGCCCGGGCGGGGTCTTGGACGAGGTTCTCGATTTGGACAAGGGGCTTCCCTCGGCGGCGGGATCGAATACCGCCATCCTCGCCGGCTCTTCCTACACCGCTCCCGCCGCGCTGGTCCGCAAGTACCTGGGCTGACCTGTCCGGTCATCGGGTCCGGGTCGGTCCCGGGTCAGCTCAGCTCAGGAATCCAATCTCCGTGGGCGGCCAGCAGATCGTCGACCAGCTGGTAGATCTGATCGATGTCGAGTTCGGCTGCCGTGTGGGGGTCGAGCATGGCTGCGTGGTACACGTGCTCGAGTCGCCCGGTCAGGGCGGCCTCGACCGTGAGTTCCTGCACGTTGACGTTGGTCCTGATGAGAGCGGCGAGCTGCGGCGGTAGCGCTCCGATCCGGGTCGGCTGCACGCCATTCCCATCCACCAGGCATGGCACCTCGACGGTGCAGCCGCTCGGGAGATCGTCGATAAGACCAAGGTTGGCCACATTGCCGTAGATGGTCCGCGGTCTGCCGGTCTCGATGCTGCGGATGATGGTGGCGGCGTACTCGCCACTCGGCCCGGCCCTGACGGCAGGGCCATCCTCCAGTCGCTTGCGCTCGGCTTCCCAGTCCTCGATTTGAGCCACACAACGTCTGGGGTACTCGTCGAGCGGGATGTTGAGTCGTTCGATGAGATCGGGTCGGTCGCGCTTGATGAACCACGGTACGTACTCGGCGAAGTGCTCGCTGGACTCGGTTACGAAGTACCCCAGACGTCGGAGCATCTCGTAGCGAACCCGATTGTCCTCGGGGATCCGGCCCGAGTCGGCCAGAGCCCGCAGTTGGGGGTAGAGGTCTTCGCCGTCCCGCTCGAAGCGGAGGTAGAACGCCATATGGTTGATCCCTGCAGCCAGGTAGTCGATCTCGCCGTAGTTGATGCCCAGGTCCAGGGAGAGTTCAAAGGCCGTTCCCTGCACACTGTGGCACAGTCCCACCGTTCGGATCTTGCCGGCCCGGTTGACGGCCCGGCAGTTCATGGCCATGGGGTTGGAGTAGTTGAGGAACCACACGTCCGGACACACTTCCTCCATGTCCGCGCACATGGACAGAAGCACGGGGATGGTGCGCAGCCCGCGCATGATCCCTCCGATACCCAGCGTGTCGGCGATGGTCTGGCGCAAACCGAATCGCTTCGGCACTTCGAAGTCGGTGACGGTGCACGGCTCGTAGCCGCCGACCTGGATCATGTTGATGGCGTAGTCGGCGCCGTCCAGAGCGGCACGCCGGTCGGTGGTGGCGGAGATGGTGGCCGGGGCGTTGAACGCTTCGCAGACCCGGCGGGCCACCAGCTCCGACGTGGCCAGGCGTTCGGCATCGATGTCGTGCAACACGATTTCGGAGTCGGCCAGTTCCTTGTAGCCGAGGATGTCGCCGAGCAGGTTGCGGGCGAACACGGTACTGCCGGCCCCCAGGAACACCGTTTTGGCCATGGACCGGAGGATACTGCCTGTGATTGTGCCCGGGCCTGGCGGTGCAGCCTGGACTTCAATGCCCGATCCGAGCCGACCACGGTCGCCTTCGATGGAACGGCTGGCTGAATAGCGGGCGACCTACGGGTGGTGGCCCGTCGACTTCCCTACGGCGCCGCGCAGGTCTGGGCGTAGGCGCAGTCGTTGAAGGACTCCCCGTTCGAGGCCAGGGCCGAGGGAGTTGCCTCGTTGACTCCACCGCCCGGGGAGAGGTCGATCTCCGTCGGCGAACCTTGGGCGATGGTGTACGTGTGGCCGTTGGCGACGTAGGTCGACGTCGGTCCGAACTTGACCGTGCCCACGTCAGCCAAGACGGTCTGGGCGCCCACCGTGGGAGCTTCGAGGATCCATTCGGCCGAGGACTCGGTTGAGGTGTAGGTGACCGTCTTGGTCCAGGTCCAATGCTCCGTAGGGTCGGCCAGGGAGATCGTCCACTTCTTGGTCCCGGCCTTGACGATGGAGACCGTCACCCTGTTGCCGGGGGAGACCGGGCAGCTGGACTTACCGGTGCATTTGGTGAGAGCGGTCTCCGATGCGGGCAACAGTTCGTACCAGGCACCGTACTGGTCACCCGCCGCCGAGTTGTCGGGGGTGGAGTTCTCCGACACACCGGCTTGAATGAGATCGGAGGAGCTGTAGCCCCCGATGCCGGTCCAGGTGGCGGCAAATCCCGGCGGGACCGCTCCTGCTGCCGGCACCACGAAGGTCGACTTCACGGCGGTGATGTCGTGCTTGGACGGAGTGACGGCGTACCCGGACCAGTTGAGGCTGTCGACGGTGCCCCCGTGCCGGGGCAACGTGGCGCCACTGTGGGTCGGAATGAGGGCTCCGTGGTCGGCGGGCGAGAGCGCAGTCGGGGCACCGGCGACGACCTGCCCTCCGTAGAACAGAACGCCCAAGAGGAGAGCGATCCCCGTTCCGACGATGGCGATGACAGAGGTCCGGTGGCGCACGCAGCTATCTCCCTACTGTTCGGGGCGGCTGTTTCGACAGCGCGCCAAACTGTGCCACCCGCCAGGACTCCACAGACCCCCCACGGGCAATACTCTCCGTGTCAGTTACCCCATGGGCCGCTGTTTATGCGCGGAAATTATGGAAATCGGCCGGGCTGCGCCGTCCACGGGGTAAGGCCTAGCGGCTGGGAGCGATGGGTACCGGGGGTCGGTGTCGTAGTTGGCCGACTGACGGCCGACTAACGCTCGGCTTCCTCAGCCCGAATCCGTGACGAGTTGGCCGCCGATTCGACTGTTCCGGCCTCGAGCAACAGCCGGAGAGGAGGATCGTCCACGTCAATTTGGCCGCCGACGATTCGAGTGGCGCGTTTCGGGTCGCCTACCCATCGCGCCACCATCGACTGATCTCGCCGACCATGACTGCGGTGCTGACTATCGCTATTCGTTACGGCGACGTCGGAAACGGCCCGTGGGTGCCTATGCGTTCGGCACCGTGATGCTGCTCTTCGTGGTCGGTTTGCTTGAATCAGTTCGCCAAGCGGCCGGCGCTGTCGGGTTCGATGTGCGGGTGCACGATGCGGGGCCTCGGACCGAGGGCAGGGGTGATCTCCGGGTTCAGCCTGATCCGGGCGTATCTGCTCATCGGCACTGCCGGGCTCACCTGCTTCTCCATCTCCGCCGCGGAGTTCCTGGCGGGAATCGGGGCGGCCGGCCCGGACCGGGGGGAGCCTCGGCCCGGGCTGGCTTGTCGGCGGTGCCTGGATTCAGGACCTCAGAGCACCCGGTGAGCGCACTCGATGGTCAGGTGCCGGGAGGGTCCTGAACCGGTACCCGCACCGTGGCCTTCCACAGGAGCACGTACTTCGGGCAGCCCGTTCCGGTGCACTTCGGCGTACCGGTGGCCCGGAGCCCGGCTGTGCCGTACCCCACAACTTTGAAGGTGGTCACCGACGAACCGTTCGGATTGACATGGCCCGACTCCTTCACCAGCGGAGAGACCGTGGCCTTGGGCACCACGGAAGCTTCGGACCACTTCACGCCGTCCTTCGAGGCCAACCGGACCTGGACCAGTTCCCCTCGTTCGGCCAGCACGGTCTTGCCGTTGCTGGAGTTGGTGAGGATGATGGTGGCGGGCGGCGCCGTCGTTTTGGCCACGGCCGTCGGCGATGCCACCACCGCGGACGCGCCCAGGGCCGCCACGCAAGCAATGCCTGTCAGTCCAATTTTGGACGTCAACGTTCGGATCATGTACTTCCTCCTTCGCCGACCCCCGCTTCCGCTGCGGAGGCTCGTCTGATGACGGGTCCTCGAACCGCTTTCCGATGACCTGTCCTTAAACGAGGCAGCACCGATTGCGTTACGACGTTCGGGCCAAGTCGGCCGCCGCCGCGCAACCTTCAGGTGTTGGCGCCGGCCCACCCGGCGGCCCAGTGTGCTGACCTCGGCTGGGCGATGCGCCAGATGGCCGGTCGTGTCGAAGGTGCTCCGATGGCAGGCGGTCATTCCCGCGTAGGCAGCTATCGGGTCGGTCAGCCGGCGGCGACGCCGCCGAGCGCGTCATGAACCGGTCACCCGACGTTCATCCGCCATTACGTGAGTGGTGACGGACAGGTGGGTACATAGCGTGGCGCCGCACAGCCGCCATGCGGCCTCATTGAGAACTACCAACGCTTGGGCGGGTCTTCCCAACTGAGTTCGGCCAGATAGCGGTTGTAGGCGGCCAGCTCCTCGTCGACTTCGACCTTCGAGTCCAAGACGTCGGCGTCGATCACCTCACCGTCGTAGGGCGTGAGCGTGGTCGAGTCGGGGTCGGCCAGCTCCGCCTGGCGACGAATGGGCATCGGGGCCGGGCTGGTGGAGGTGAGCTCGGGCGCCTTGGCCGGGCCCAGGCTGGCCTCGGTCACCGCCTTGGACAGCGACTTGTCCAAGGCCCAACCCGGTATCTGCTGTAGCGGCCGGCCCGATGCTTCGGTGGCCGACCGCTGTTTGGCCGCCCACAGGCGATCGAAGGCCGTCCGCTGGTCGTGGATGAGCTGCCACCAGGTGTAGATGGCATAGATGCCGAACAAGGGCCACTCGATGGTGTACGCCCAACTCAGGGTGTTCCCACTCCGAGCGGCGTCGTACTGCCACTTACCGAGGAAGAAGCAGGTCGGCACCACGATGAGGGCCAGCAGGTGGATCCACAGGCAACGCCGGGTGAAGTACTTGCGCATCAGTCTCCCAGCGTACCTAGCGGTGGATCGGACCCGACAGCGGGCCTACGTCCCTGTCTGCCGGTCCTCATTGGCTGCGGATCCCCTCAGCGCCGTGCCCCACAACTCGAACGCCTCCCACATGGCGGCATAACGGCCGCCCTCGGGGATCAGTTCGTCGTGGGAGCCGACCTCGTCCACCCTCCCGGCGTGCAGGATCACGATCCGGTCGGCTGACCGGGCCGGTCTGGAGGTGGTGGGCGATGATCACCGTTGTCCGCCCCTTGGAGACCTCCTGCAAGGCCGCGGCCACCCGGGCCTCGGTGGCCAAATCGAAGTTGGAGGTGGCCTCGTCCAACTGGAGCACCCGCCGGATCGACCAACTCCGCCCGGGCCAGGGCGATCAGCTGGCGTTGCCCGGTGAGCGGTGGGTGCCCATGAGTTCATCGCCCGGTTCGCTGGCAGCGGCGGCTGACGACGGCGGCGGTGTGGATGTGTCCGTCACCGTCGGGCGGACCTCCTGGCCGAGGCCCGCTCGGCCTGGGCCTCCTCGATGGCCACGCCCAGCAGCACCAGGGCCCGCCGGACCTCACTGCCGTCGGGCGTGCGCGCCAGGAGGGATTCGAGGCTGTCGACCATGTCGGACTCGATCCTCCCGAGCAGCTCCGCGCCTGACGGGGTCAGCCGCAGGTCCGTGGCCCGCTGATCGGTTACGACCTCGTCCCGCACCAGTAGCCCGTGGCGGCACAGGGCTGCCACCGCGGCGCTGATGGTCGGCCGTCCCAGTTCGAGTCGCTCGGCGATCCGGGAGGCCCGCTCGTCTCCCGCAGCAATGGCGGAGAGCACCCGGTACTGGGCCAGGCTGATCTGGCCCGATGCCCGCTCGAGAACCCGGGCCACTCGGGCCAACGCCCGCACGGCGTCGACGCTGAGGTCCAGGGCGTGGGGCGCGCCGTCCGAGCTGCGGGCGACCATACGACCAGACTAGACGGATAGTTCGTAGTCCGAACTATGACCGGTCCTGGCTGGTCATGGGCGTGGCCGGGAGCGGGATGGTGCGAGAGGCCGGGGGCCACGGTAGGGTCGGCACTGAAGGGGAGTAGCCCCCAATCGGTGTTCGCCATACCCGGCTCCGCGACGAGCCCGGACACCGGACCTGTTCGCAGGTGGGCGAGACCTTCGCACCAGCCATGACATCGTGGCCGGGGCGAAGGAGGCCCCTTCGGCTCGGCGAGAAAGGTTGACGTGAACCTCGCAATCGCCGCCGCGGTCTTTCCGATCATCTTCATCGGCGAATTGCCGGACAAGACCATGTTCGCCTCCCTGGTCATGTCGACCCGGGGTAAGCCGTTCTCCGTGTGGCTGGGGGCCGCCGCGGCGTTCCTGATCCACGTGGCTATTGCCGTCACCATCGGTGTGGCCCTCTTTCACCTGCTGCCGCACCGGGTACTCGACGCCGTGGTGGCATTCATGTTCCTGGTCGGGGCGGTGCTGGCCATCCGTGAGGCCAGGCAGGCGCACGACGAGGAGATCGTGGAACACGAGGTGGCCTCCAATCGTCGGGTCATCACCACGGCGTTCCTGGTGATCTTCCTGGCTGAGTGGGGGGACCTGACCCAGATACTCACGGCCAACCTGGCCGCCCGCTATCACGCACCCCTATCGGTGGCGGTGGGTGCTGTTCTGGCCCTGTGGGCTGTGGCCGGAGTAGCGGTGGTGGGCGGACAGAGCTTGCTTCGTTTCGTCAACATCAGGACCATCCGCATCATCACCGCGGTGATTCTGGTGTGCCTGGCTGGCTTCGCCACGTGGGAGGCGATCCGGTGACCGCGCTTCAGCCACCGAAATCTAGTGATATCTCAAAAGTATAGCAATATCCCTATAAATATTACTAACTAGTCTCACTCCACCCCCCGGCCCTTGAACTGGTGCAGCACCTTGACGCCAGCTCTCGCCCATCGTAAAGTACTTTCCATAATGACAAGTACTTCTCAATTCGATAGCGAGCCTAGGGGCGACCCCGGCGAGCTTCTCCGCTCGGCTGCCGCCGCCAAGAGGAATGTCCGGTCCAACACGCCCAAGGAGTGGAAGGTGTTCCTGCTGTGGGGCATCTGGGTGCTGGTGTTCGTGGCTCCCTTCGATTTCCTCCACGGGAACCTGTGGTGGCCCGTGGTCGTCGTGGCGTCGGTGGCCGGCGGGGTTGCGACCACCGTCTACTTCGTGTCCCGATCGCGCCGGCTCCACTGGCACCGGATGTCGACGTGGCGGAACTGGTTGACCATATTCGTCGTGTACGGACTGGTCATGGCCACGGCGGTAGTTGTTCAGAGCCATTTCCGCTACACGTGGGCGGCGGCGGCGGTCGTGGCCGCCGTTCCGTATTTCGTCACGGCACTGGTCATCCACGATCGGGACCAACGGCATGTCGCATCCTAGGGAAGAGCTGGACGATCTACTCCAGCACGGAGTGCGACTGTCCATCGTCGGAGCATTGTCGGCGGCGGCGGAGGTGGAGTTCGCCTACCTTCGGGACCTCCTGGGCGTGAGTGACTCGGTACTTTCTCGGCAGCTCAGCCAACTGGAGAACGCCGGTTACGTTCATATCCGAAAGGGATACGTGGGTAAGCGGCCGCGAACGTGGTTGTCGCTGTCGGAACTGGGCGGAGAGGTGCTGGAGCGCCACATGCGGGCCCTCCAGGAGATCGTGAACTTCTCCGCCCGCCATCAAACCCGAGGATTGGAAGGCGCTTCCACCTGACCACTGTCGTTGGTCAGATGTGTTCCCTCGGGCTCTGGATGATCTGCTCCGGCGAAGAGCGACTGGCGGTTCCGACCGGGCTTCGTGTCCAGACCAGGTTCGTCCGGGCTGTAGCCCGGCAAATCTGCCCGGATGGATGGCAGATGGACCGGTCCACTGGCAGACTGAGCCTTGTGTCGGAGGCCGTTCACAAACCCGATCGGGCGCTCTCCGGACCCGACGAGCTCCTGTTGGGCTTCCTCGACTACTACCGGTCGGTCATCGCCCGGAAGATAGAGGGCCTCTCCGATGCACAGTTGCGTACTGCTCAGCTGCCGTCGGGTTGGACCCCGCTGGAACTCGTCAAGCACCTCTTGTACATGGAGCGCCGTTGGTTCCGCTGGGGATTCACGGCGGAACAGGTCTCCGATCCCTTTGGGGACATGGACGAGGCTCGTCGCTGGCACGTCGAGGCAGGGGACACCCCGGCCACCTTGATCGCCGCTCTCCGGGCGGAGGGCGAACACACCCGTCTGATCGTGGACGAGGCTGAACTCGATGAGATAGGGGCCGTCGGGGGACGCTTCTCGGATGAGAATCCCCCGCCCACCCTGGCTTGGATTCTGGTCTACGTCCTCCAGGAGTACGCCCGACACGCCGGCCATCTCGACGTGGCCAGGGAACTCATCGACAACGTGACCGGCGAATAGCGCTCCGGCGGCCGGCCGGTGGGACATCTCCGTTGGGTGGCAGCCGCAACCCTGTGCTCGATTCTGTTGCTCGGGTGTTCGCAGCCCCGCTCGACAGGCGCCGTCCCGAACTACGCCCGGCCAGGTCCGTTCAACGTCGTCGTCACCCGAGTGGGCACCGACGGGTCGAGCTTCGCCGTGTTCCGGCCCTCGCCCTACTCTGCCCTCTCGTTCCCGAGCCCCATCGTGACGTGGGGAAATGGAACCGGTGCCAATCCTTCCGACTACGGCACCCTGTTGAGCCACCTGGCTTCCTGGGGGTTCACGGTCATCGCCTCCACGCTGCCCGACACCGGCAGTGGTCGGCAGTTACTCCAAGGTGCTCACGACCTGGTCGACGCTGATGACCGGATGGGCAGCCCTTTCTTCCATCACCTGTCCGTCCACGAGGTTGCCGCAGTGGGTCACTCCCAGGGCGCCACCGGCGCGGTCCGGGCCGCCGAGTCGGGTGGATCGTTCATCTCCGCGGTCGTGGCCTTCTCGCTGCCCTGGAACGGTCACGGGCCGACTGGATCAACCTGGGATCGCCCCGTCCATGGCCCGGAGCCGCTGGGGTGGTCAGGAGCGAACCCGGGCTGTCCCACGGCACTCGACTGCTGGCCGGATCCCGGCCTGCTTCGCCAGCCCACGTTCCTCATCTCGACCCGGGGGCCTCTCGATGCTGTCATCGCCAACCCCGGCGTCGAGCGCTGTTATTTCGACGAGATCAAAGCGCCGGCCGCCCTGGGCCTGGTTCGCCGCTCCGACGGCAAGCGCGCCGACCATCTCTCGATCGAGGACACCGCCAACGGTGGTAATCCGGGCGGTCTACTGGCCTACACCACCGCCTGGCTGTTGGCCGAGTTGCGCCACGATCCCACCGCCGCCGGCCTGTTCTTCGGAAGGCGGGCCTCGCTGGTGGAGAGTGCCAACTGGTCGGGGAGCCAGGTCAAGACGGCGTGGTCCGGAGATGGCGCCTGCGGCTGAGCCCCATCTCGTCACTCCCACTTCCCTTTTGCCCGTTTACCCGCTACCGGTGTCACAGGCAGCGGGGCTACCTCGTCTGACCGATGGGATGTGGTTCAGAATTCGGCTCTGGGCTCAGAGGGAGGTGGTGAGCGTGCAGGTGTTCGTGGCAGGTGGTTCTGATTTGTCAACGCCTTCACCCGGGTGAATGTGGTGACCCGGCAGCCGGCCGGATCGTACCGGCCCGGCCAGTGGAAGTAGCCAGACCCGCGCCACCGGCCACGACCGCCAGCACCACGCCAACGTGTGCGGCCGGGTCACTGAGCCCGTGGTAGCCGGGGTGACGGCCACGACAGCGAGCAACCGATCAGCCCTATACTTCGGGGGTAAGTCGTCGTACCCGCAGAGCGCCACCGGGCTTCCCGCAGGCTTGAGCATCAAGCTGTCGACCGGGGTGATCTCGGCCAGGCCACCGTCCGTGCCTGTAAGCATCGGCCAGGGCCACGGCATCGTTGAAGCTCGTCCTCAGCAGTTAGGAACATGTAGGAGTAGCTAGCTCATCGCCTCCAGCGGCCCACCGCGGTCCGGACCAGCCGGACCCGGTGGATGCTCTGGCAGGCAATCCATCTCCGGCCCCGAGGAGACACCATGACCACCACCGTCGAAGCATCCATCGACATTCAGCCCCTGACCCCCCGCATCGGAGCTGTTCTGGAGGGGGTGGATCTGGCCGGCCCGCTGGGTGACGGGACGGTGAACCTCATCCGGAAGGCCCTCCTCGATCACCGGGTGGTGTTCTTCCGAAACCAGCGACTCGACTCCGCGGGCCAGATCGCCTTCGCCCAGCGCCTCGGTCCTCTGACCCATGCGCACCCCACCCTTCCGGCGACCGAGGAGGTTCCTGAGCTCTTCGACATCGACTCTCAGGCCGGTGCCTCGGCCAACCACTGGCACACCGACGTCACCTTCGTCGAACGCCCGCCCGCCTTTTCCGTGCTTCGCTCGGTGATCATCCCTCCCGTGGGAGGTGACACCCTGTGGGCCAATACCGTCACCGGCTACGAGGACCTCCGGCCCGATCTGCGAACGTTGGCCGACTCGTTACGAGCGGTCCATAGCAACGGGAATGACTACGGCCGAGCCGACGTGGCCGCCCGTGACGGTTCGCTCAGCGAAGAGCGACTCAACCATCTCAAGTCCTTCGTGTCCACCGTGTACGAGACGGAGCACCCGGTGGTCCGCATCCACCCGGAGACGTGCGAGCCGGCCCTGCTGCTGGGAGGGTTCGCTCAGCGCCTCGTGGGCCATCCCACCTACGAATCGCTCGATATCCTGCGGACCCTCCAGGCCTACGTCGTACGGCCGGAGAACACGGTCCGTTGGAGATGGCGCATGGGTGATGTGGTCGTGTGGGACAACCGCTCAACCCAACACTATGCCGTGGCCGACTACGCCCCTCAACGGCGCAGGACGCAACGGGTGACCACCGACGGCGACGTGGCGGTGGGCCTCGACGGATCCATCAGCAAAGCCGTCAAAGGCGACGCCAGCAGCTACTACCGGGCCGCCTGATGAGACGAAGCGTGCTCATCAGGGTGGGCGAAGGCTGACCATGGCCACTGATCCGTCGAGCCCACCAACCGTGGCGGTCATTGGGCTGGGGACCATGGGCTCAGCCATGGCCCGACGCCTGCTCGATCAGGGCCACCGGGTGCGGGTCTGGGACCGGAGCGCGGAGCCCCGCAAGGTGCTCGCTGCCGCCGGTGCCATCGGTGAGGACAATCCGGCCGCGGCCGTGTCCGGTGCGGCGGTGGTGCTGACCATGTTGCCGACCGCCGAGGTCGTGACCGCCGTGGTCCTCGACGGTGTGGTGCTCGAAGCCATGGCGTCAGGAGCAGTATGGGCTCAAATGGGGACGATCGGAGCCGAGGCCACCCTTCATCTCGACGCCGCGGTTCAAGGCCGTCGCCCTGACGTCCGGTTCGTGGATGCCCCCGTGTCCGGAAGCAAAATCCCAGCCGAACGCGGCCAGCTGGTGGTGCTGGCATCCGGCCCGGAGGACGCCGCCCCAACCGTCGATCCGGTGTTCGCGGCCCTCGGTCGCCGTACCCTGTGGCTCGGTCCTACCGGCGCCGGCAGCCGGATGAAACTGGTGCTGAACACCTGGCTGGCCTTCGAGATCGAAGCGGCAGCCGAAGCTGCGGCCCTGGCGGACAAGTTCGGCATCTCGCCGACCACCCTCACCGACGCCCTGGACGGGAGCCCGTTGGTCTCTCCGTATGCCTCGGCCAAGTTGGTCAAGATGCTGGCGCACGACGACGCCCCCGAGTTTCCGCTCGAATGGGCCCTGAAGGACCTCGATCTGGTGGGCCAGGCTGTACCGCCTGAGACCACACCGATAGCTCGGGCCATCGCCGCCCGCTGGCGTGCCCTGCTGGAGGATGGTGATGGTCGGCTCGATGTCAGTGCCGCCCGCCACGGGCTCGGAACTGACCCCGATGGTGAGGCCCCCTGATCATCGGCCCTTCCGGGTGATTTTGATCCACCTCGGTCTGGTGGCCACCTCAGGGTCGGGGGGGAACCACCGTGAACGCAATGGTGGAGACTGCGGCCAACTTGTTGTCCCTCCCAACGTCGGTCACCTCCACCTGGAGCACGATGGTGGACCGGCCCTTACGGAGAATTCGGGCGTCGGCGCGGGCAGGGCCAACAGCCACGGGCGACAGGTAATGGATGGTGAGGTCTGAGGTTGCCGTGCTGAAGCCTCTCTCGTGATCACACGATAGATAGGCCAACCGACCGGCACAGACGTCGATGAGGACTGCCATCAGTCCACCTTGGAGCGCTCCACGGACGTTGGCGAACTCGGGCCGAATGTCCATCTCGATGACCAGGTGACCTTCGGGGCAGGGAAGGTCCCGGGTCCCCAGCTGCTGGAACAGGTGCTCACCCCGTTCTGCAGCCTCTCTTGTGAGCCTGGCCATCTCGGTTGCGTTGGGGGGTATCGCCATGGGCCAATGATCAGGTGAGAGGTTGGATACACCCGCGAACGAGGTGCAGCGGATCTGCTCGATACCCTATCGGTCCTCTGAGCGACGGCCTGGCCCGGTCCGGGGCACTGCGGCGGGGAGGGGCCACCGACGGCCGCCCGCCATTACCGCTTGGTCGGAGTTGTGGCCTTTTTGGCCGTCGATTTCTTCCGGGCAGTTGTGGTCTTCTTAGCCGTTGAGGAGGCCTTCCGCGTAGCGGCCTTCGTGGCGCCGGTCGCCTTCTTTGCCGTTCGTTTGGCCGACTTGACTGCCTTCTTGGAGGCCGTGGCCTTCTTTGCCACCGCCTTCTTGGAGGCCGTGGCCTTCTTTGCCACCGCCTTCTTGGTAGCGGACTTCTTGGCCGGTGCCCTCTTGGTGACCACCTTCTTGGCCGGTGCCTTCTTAGCCGGCGCCCTCTTGGTGGCGGCTTTCTTCGTTACCGTCTTCTTTGTGGCGGATGCCTTGGAGGCGGCCTTCTTCGGCGTAGCCTTCGCTGCCCTCTTGACCCCGGTGGCCTTCTTCTTGACCGCGCTCTTGGTGGGAACGGCTCGCTTTTTGACCCGTTCTGCGGTGTCCGAACTGCTGATGGCAGCCGCCGCCCCGACGACGCCCTCCCGTGCTCGTTTGCCGGCAGCTTCAGCCGCCCCTTCGAGAGTTCCAACCGCCTGTCCCATCTTGCGGGCCACCCGGTCAAGTCTGTTGTTCGCCATGCGGAAAAGATTAGTCCCATCTCGGAAGGAAGCCCAGATGGAAATTCCGTGCCAACGGGGGCCGGCCCCGAGGATCAACGAGGGGCGGATTCCCGGTGGGCTTTCCTCCGCAGTTGGAGGATCCTGGCGATAGCCACGACGATCACGATCCCGGCTCCAGCCAACGCCGCGATGAGAAGGGCCACCGCTGTCGGGGCGTGCCCGTGCAGTCCGAGGAAGTTGACTTCCGACCGTTGCGTGTTCTCCGCTATGAACACCACCAAGAGAATGAGGAGCACGACCGAAGCAACGACCGCGGTCCAACTGGCACTCAATCGGGTGGGGGTTCGAGAGCGATCCGTCGCATCCCCGGTGTCCTCGTTGGCGGGAGCCGATCCGGCCTCGAGGTCGGGGTCAGGGGAGATCCCATCCGGCATCTCTGGTTCAGTGGACATAGAGCCGAGGCTAGGGCTGTCGGGCCGCACCACAAGCGGGGACTAGCAGCGGCGTCGGCATCCGAGCGTCTCCGGCCCTTTCTTCTGTTTGCCAATTGTGGCTACTGCCACTCCCTGACCAGGAAGAACGGGGCCGCCTGACTATCCCCGGGGCCGTCGTATCGATCCAGCCAGGATCGGGGTGGATCCGGCTATCGGGCATCGGCTCAAGGAGCTGCCCGGCAACTGGCTCCGCCGCGGCTGCTGTTTGCGCCCGGACAGAGGAGCTCGAGCGGGTTCGCCGTGGTCCACACGGCGCCGGACACGTCGGCACCCCGCAGGTCGGCATTGGACACATTGGCGCCGAACAGGTTCGCTCCGGCCAAGTCGGCACCGGCCAGGTCGGCGGAGATGAGCTCGGCGTGCATCAGGTCCGCTCCGTTCAGGTCCGCTCCGGCCAGGCCGGCGAAGGAGAGCTCGGCGTCCTCCAGGTCCGCACCGGGTCCGATCAGATAGCCGCTGACCACACTCCAGCCCGTCGGGAGGGTCGACGGCGAGCTGGTCACCCCACTGGAGGTGGAACCCATCAGATTGGAATTGGCCATCAGGGTTCCGGCCAGGTCGCTGCTGGTGAAGTCGGCACCAAGCAGGTCGGCTCCGTCGAGGTCCGCTCCGACCAGGTTGGCTCCGAAGAGGTCAGCGTCCGACGCATCGGCACCGGACAGGTCGGCGCCGGCCAGATCGGCATTGCGCAGATTGGTTCGTACCAGGTCCGCTCCGGTCAGGCCGGCCCCGACCAGGTCCGCACCATTGAGATCGGCTCCGGCCGTGGGTCCGGGCCCAATGGCGCACCCTTGCAGGTCGGCGTAGGGACCGAAGAAGTCGCACCTCTGGGCGTTCGAGGGCGTGGCGTGGTCGGGAGTCGACGGCGGGCCGGGACCGGCGGCGTTGGAGGCAGTGACTTGGACGGAGTAGGTCGACCCGTTTCGAACGTTCGCCAACACGCAGCTGGTCCGATCGGCCGGCACGGAACACGCCGATGATCCCGGGCTGGAGGTGACGGTCCATCCGGTGATCGGCGTGCCGCCGTCCCTGGCCGGTGCCTGCCAGCTGACATCGATGTGCTCATCCACCCCCACGGTCCGCACGCTGCCGGGGACACCCGGTGGGGAGTCGACCACCGTGCAGCTCTCCGTCTCGTTGCTCCATAGCTGCTGGACGGCAAATGTCTGGCTTCCCGCTTCGATGTCGTAGTCGGTCTGGGTGGCGCACCGGTCGGCGATCTCCTCGGTGGGATGACCGTCGTCATGCCAGGCGTTCCCCTCGGGGTCGGTGATCGACTCTGCCAGTTCGTGCCCTTCGGTGATGCTGACGCCGTCGAGTGTCCCGCGGGCCCCCGCATTCACGGTGAAGGCCCCACACTCGGGCCCGAAGTTGCTACCGGGGACGTAGGGGAGGGCGGTGAGGACAAAGGCGTGGCCGGATACCGCACCGTCGCTGTTCTCGAGGCGTTCGTGGTAGGCGCAGTCCTCGTCGTCGGCGTCCGGGAGAGAAGCGTCGGGGGGCAGCGCCACCACGATCTGGATGTTCGTAGCATCCGACGCCGGTAGCCCTCCGAGGGCAAAGTGCCGGACGGCGACCCGCCCTTGGGCTTGGACGTCCGCATTTGTGGGCTGCAGAGGAGGAACTCCACTGCTGTCCCAGTACCCGGCCAACTGAGGGTCGTCGCTGGCGCAGTACTGCTTCACCGTGGACAGCCACGGTGAACCGCCTACCGCCGACAAGAAGGAGAGCAGATATGGTCGTTCGCCGGCCGGATCGGACCGCCATCCCCAAAAGTCGACGTAGACCTTGGGTGCCGTTTCCACCGGACCGCCATGGTCGGTAACCGGACCCGGATCGGCGCACGTGTCGGCACCGGTAGCCGGGCTTCTGGCTGGGGCCGTGAGGCGATGTGTGCCCACGCCGGCACGGACCGCGCCGCCCACGGCCATCCCGCCTGGTGGAGGAGCCCGGGTGGACGACAGGCTGGAACATGCACTGACCAGCAGCACCAACAAGGCGACCGCCACCAGAGCGCACGCGTTCCCCTTCGGTCGGAGCGTCTTCACCGACCCCTGACTTGCCACCCTTCGGGCCCTGGGCACCGACTCCATCTTGGTCCCAATGCCGACCCCCTGCACAGGGAGCCACGGGATCAGTCCCCGGGGCCGGTGCTCATCAAGGCCTGCGGACCCCGTCTGGGTACCTTGCCGGTAGCGGTGATGCCACCCAACCCTGCCTAGTTCGTGGCCGTGAGCAGGAGATGTGCCACCAGGGACGGCTCCCGGTCATGTCATCAGGCCAGGCAGGAGGCCGCCCGACTCAGGGCACTCCGGGACAGAACATGCCGAATGTCTCGCGAAGCCAGGCCGCATAGGAAGGGTCCCGGGGTTCGGAGCGAGACGGGTCGAACTCGGAGTGCGACAGCACGATGTCGCTGATCGAGCAAAGGCGGTCCAACTCTCCAGGCGCCTCACGGCGAAGGAAGTCGACCACCGCACCTGGTCCCGACCGGCGATCGTCCATGCCTTCGCGCTACCCGTCAGCCTGCGCCCCGAAACGCCGACCAGACCCCTCGAGGCCCGACGGCGCCCCTAGCCGCACCCTGACCAGCGGCTTTCTCTTCCCTAAGAGTTTGGGCCACCTTCCTTAAGGTTTGGGAAGGTTTGGGAGCCCACTCAAGCCGGCCCGGTTACCTCGACCAACAACAGGGCCACGTCGTCTCGGAGGGTCCCCACACGGTCTTCGACCCGGGCCAGTAGGAGCTCCAGGGCACGATCGAACGGATCTTTCGCCACCGGACCGATCAGGGCCTCGTCGAGTTCGATCCAGGTCCCCGAAGCGTCCCGGCACTCGAAGAGTCCATCCGTGAAGAACAACAGCCGGTCACCCGGTGACAGCGGTGTGGACGAGATCTTCGGTTCGGGAGACAGCCCGAGGGGCCTGGTCCGTCGATCGGGGACGATGGCCCCACCCCGGGAGCGCCCGGGCAGGTGGACCGGAGACGGATGCCCGCAGTTGGCCACTTCGATTCCGAGGTCGGGTTCCAGCGAGGCCACCACCGCCGTGACGAAGTCTCCGGCCCCACTGGCCTTGTCCATCACCCTGGTATCGAGCCGTTCCACCAGTTGCTGGAGCGAGTCCGTCTCCGGTGCCCACTCCCGAAAGCAACCGAGCACCGCCGCCGTCATGGCGATGGCATCAAGACCCTTTCCCTGAACGTCGCCCACGATGAGTCGCATCCCCGTCCCGGTCTCGATGACCTTGTAGAAGTCTCCACCGATGAGGGACTCTTCGGATGCCGAGCGGTAAGCCGAGGAGAGGCGGTAGTCACCCACTGATGCCGGCACGGCGGGCAGGATGGCCCGGTGTGCCGCCTCGGTGGCCGCTCTGCTCAGATCCAGCGTGGTGGCGCCTTGCTGGCGAGAGTAGGCCAGGTAGGCGCCGATGCCGATGCCCACCACGATGCCGATGGTCCGTATCACGATTCCCTCGGTAGTGGTCTGGTTCGTCCCGAACGCATTGTCCGCCGCCAGGACCACCAGCGGAACAGAACCCAACGTCACGACCAGCGGGCTCCACTCCAAGGCCAGAAGAACCGGGGTGAGGGTGAGAAGTCCCGTGAAGTTCTGATGAGGAGTGACGAGGACATCGACCAGGAGAACGCCCAGAAAATAGGCGATGGCCACAAGGGTCCACCGGTACTTCATCATGGGGAGACAGCTCGCCTCCCCCGCCGGTCTTCTCCTCCCAGGGCCGGGTGGGGGAACCCGGTAGCGTCACTGGAGCTGACGAGCCGTGACATTCGCCTCCTATATAGTCTCCGTGGGCTGATCGTCCTCAGCGCTCTGCTGATGGGCATGCGGCGGGAGGGGAATACAAGCGAATGTCGCCAGATGCGTTTGGCATTGCGATTCGGGACGTCCCAGGGGCCCACGTTATCTCGCTGACCGGTGAGTTCGACGTGGCGGTGGCCCAGCAATTCGTCGAGCGAGCGGAGGGGCTGGCCGGCGCAACGGTGGTCGTCGATCTCTCGGCCTTGGCGTTCATGGACAGTTCGGGGATCGCCGCGCTGGTCAGGGCACGAAATCATCAGGCCGAACAAGGCCATCAGCTGGTGCTCGTAGGCCCGGTGGGAATTGTCGAACGAGCCCTCGACGTCGTGGGTCTCTCCGACTGGATTGTGGAGTGGTCGCCCGAGTGGACTGAGTGAACCCCTCAATCGACGTGCCGGAGGTGCCCCATCGACCACCGGACCTCAGTAGTGCGGAACGGCGATGGACATCCACACCGTTTTGCCACCCTCATTCGAGGAGACGCCCCAGGCATCTGCCAGGGCTGCCACGATGGGAATGCCTCGGCCATGCTCCAGTGAGGGTCCATGTTCCCGCTCGACCGGGACGTCAGGACTGTCATCACTGACCTCGATCCGAAGGTACGGTCCGTCCAGCTCCACCGCCAGCGCCCCTCCGGAGTGTCCGTGAAGGATGCTGTTGGTGACCAGTTCACTGGTGGCCAGCACGGCGTTCTCCACGAAGGCCGGTGGGCACGTCGAGAGCTCTTGTTCAACGAAGCGGCGGCATGCTGCCACCGACGCCGGCTCTGGGGTGAAGTTCATGGTCATTCGCATCACCAGCTGCGCCTTCATAGTTGAGACCATGCCGCTCCGGGCTACTGCTCGCTGTGAGCAGTACACCTAGGTAGGCCTGAGCCTAAGGATCCATCCAGCACGAGGTACTGGCAAAGGAGAGGAGACGAACCGGGATGAGCACTCAGGGCCGGACAAACTCCCGAAACGAATGGATCAGACACGAATCGATCAAACGTACGTGTCGTCGCGGCGAACCACGTTTCCTTGACCGTCGTCGATCACTGTCCGGTGGCGGCGGAATCCCGTACCGAGCAAACCGATGAGGGACAAGGCCGCGCCCACAGCTCCGACGATCATCAGAATGACTCCGACAGTACGGATGTTGAACCCGTGCTGGTACGGACTCGTGGTGAGCGCGAAATCCAGAACTGCACCTGTGGCAAACGCAATGATGCTGGCAACAAGTCCACCAACCATCGGATACTCCCTTCGTGATGTTGTGACCTGTTGCTACCCGAGTCACGGTGTTGTCAAACAACCGACCAGCCCCAATACCCTGGGAGTCTCGTACAGGAACCACGTGTTCGATGGGCCCCGATCGTCCTTCTGGACAGATCGTCATCACTGCGCCGATGACAGCACCGTCGGGTTTGGAGTGGCCCACCGCGGGTAGTGAGCCGTCATGGTTGATAGCCGAAGCACTGTTGTCAGTGCATCGGGACGACAGGCTCACTTCGCCACAGGGGTGGTCGATCACACTGGCGCGCCGATGTCAGGCCAAAGGTCATGAGTTCGTTGAAGACGCTCATCCGTCGTGTGGATGCCAAGCAGCAGGAGTTCGGACCGGCGGCCTTCGTGTTCGGCGTGGTCAAGAAGTACGGCGACGACAATGCCGGAACCCTGGTCGCCAATCTCGCTTACTCCGGCTTCGTCTGTGTCTTTCCCCTCCTGCTGATCCTGATAACGGTCCTCAACATCGCGCTGGCCGGCGACACCGCTCTCCGAAGGTCCCTACTCCACTCGGCACTTGGCGAGTTCCCGATCATCGGCCCGCAGCTGGGCAGCAACATCCATACCGTCCAACACAGCTCGGTTGTCGGCCTGGTCATCGGAATCCTCGCCCTGGTGTGGGGATCGACCGGTCTGGCCCAGGCCGGCGTGTTCTCCATGTCCCAGGTGTGGAACCTCCCTGGTACCGAGCGTCCCAAGTTTGCCGACCGCCTGAGCCCGCAGCCTCCTCTTCTTGGTGGTGCTCGGAGTCGGCCTGGTCCTGTCGACCTTTCTGGCCGGAGTGGGCACGTTCGGACACCACAACCTCGGCACCGGCATCATCAGCGAGGCACTGGCCGTGCTGGTCAACGCCCTGGTCTTCTTGTTGGTGTTCCGTGTTCTTACTCCTAAGTCGGTCGTGACTCGACAGCTGGTTCCCGGGGCCTGCGTTGGCGGAGTGGCGTGGACCATCCTCCAGGCGGTGGCGGGTTATCTCATCGGTCATGACCTCCGGAATGCCAGCGCCCTCTACGGGGTGTTCGGAGTGGTCCTGGGGTTGATCGCCTGGATCTACCTGGGCGCGGAGATCACGGTGTATTCAGCTGAGGTGAACACGGTCCTCGCCCGGCGGCTGTGGCCACGCGGGATGGTCCAGCCCCCCCTTACCGACGCCGACCAGCGGTCGCTGAGCCTTCAGGCCACGCAGACTCGCCGGCATCCCGAAGAAGAGATCAAGGTGGAGTTCGACCAGCCACCGATGTCCCAGAGCGCGTGGTTGGAGAACGAGGGCCGACGGGAAGGGTCAGGAACCGGTGGCAGTCCGCCTTCCTCCGTGGACCCCGACGACCCCCCGCGGATGGAAGCAGCCGGCGCCAAAGCGGGCCCCCAGCCCTGACGTCTGGTTGATCGCCCCTACGGCGGCGTCCGGGCTATCGGGCGTTTGATCGGGCGGGGAGCTGGTTCCGGCGTCAAGGTAGGCAGTCACGCCGGGATTTCGGCCCGGCCAGACCCTTTCGAGCCTCCTCGGCTGCTGGGATCCGGTCTGGCGCCACCACGCCGCCGTGACTGGTACGCGCCAGGCCGACCCGAGGGAGCCCTCAGGGACGTGGCGAGGAACTCCGGTCGGAAGGGCGGCCGGAGCCGGAGGCGTGTTAGCCCGCCGGAGTCATGGCCAGTCCCCGTATCCGAAGGGTGCGGTATCTTTGAGGCAGAAGGCACGCCGACTGTTCGGTGACGAGAGGTGCGCCCGCACTCATTACCCGTAGAAATGGACCCCGCCGTGCCGACCAGAGAGAAGAGGATGCAGGTGGAGGATAGGTTCAGTGTTTCGGTGGGCCCCGATGAGGGTTGCACCGTGGTTTCGGTGGCTGGGGAGGTCGACGTGGCCACCGCACCGGAGCTCCGTGACCGGTTACTCGAGGTGATATCGGGTGACTCCCCGCTTCTGGTGGTCGACCTTCTCGACGTCACCTTCATCGATTCGACGGCCCTGGCCGTCCTTATCGAGGCCCTGAAGCAGTCCGACGCCAAAGGTGCGGTCATGCGCATTGTGGCCTCGGAGCCCCGGATCCTCAAGGTCTTCTCCATTACCGGTCTCACCGAGATCTTCGCCATCCGCTCCACCCGCCAGGAGGCGATCGCCGGATGAGCGGACCTGACTGGATGGGCCTGTGGAAGGACGCGGACCGATGATCGACGTGGTGGACCTGACCATCCCGGCTAGTGCCGATCTGGTGGCGCTGGCCCGGCATACGGCATCGACCATCGCTGCTCGGGCCAATTTCGACGTCGAAGAGGTCGAGGACCTGAGGCTGGCCGTGGACGAACTGTGCGTCTCGTTGGTCCACGACAACGACGACGGGAGCTTGGCGCTCAGGTTCGTCAGGGACGATGACACGGTCGAGGTGTCCTGTACCCACCTGGCCGGTCCCAGCGGACAGCTCGACGACCCGGAGGGAGCCGCCACCGACGACCTGTCCCAGCGGATCCTCGACGCTCTGGTGGACGAGCACGGGCAAGAAGATGAAGGCGGCAGACAACGGGCCTGGTTGCGCAAGCGGCGAGTCCGGCAAGAGGTCTGATGGCCTCATCGGCTCGGCCGACCAGGGCGACCCGTGAGCAGTTCGTCGAGTTCGCTCTCACCAGAGACGAGCGACTCCGCAACGAGCTCGTCGAGTCTCACCTGGGTCTGGCCCATCAGTTGGCCCGTCGGTTCGTGAGCCGGGGTGAGAGCTACGACGATCTGGTCCAAGTGGCCTCGTTGGCCCTGGTCAAGTCAGTCGACCGCTTCGATCCCGACCGCGGCGTCGAGTTCAGCACCTTCGCCACCCGAACGGTCATCGGCGAGCTCAAGCGGCATTTTAGGGACCGGGGTTGGGCCATTCGGGCCCCACGGCGGATCCAGGAGCTCTACCTCGAACTCGGCCCGGCCATCGAAACGCTCTCCCAGGAGCTGGGGCGGTCACCGACCGTGGCGGAGATGGCCGAGTCCATCGGTGCCTCCCAGGAGGCCGTCTTGGAGGCCATCGAGGCCGGGCAGAGCTATCGGACCTCCTCGATCGACGCCCCCGATCGCCAAGAGGGCACCATCTCGGACCGCCTGGGCGACATCGAGTCCGGGTTCGGGGGGGCAGAGGACCGCCTGGTACTGGCCATCTCCCTCGCCGACCTGAAGGAACGGGAGCGGCTCATCCTCCGGTACCGGTTCGTTGACGGTCTGAGCCAGTCGGAGATCGCCGACCGGGTCGGGATCAGCCAGATGCACGTGTCCCGGCTGCTGGTGGCCAGTCTGGCCAAGCTCCGAGAGGCCTTCGAGCGCGAGGCCTGAGCCAGGCCGACAAAGAACCTCCAGAGATCGTCCTTCGATCTGTTTGGGCCCCGGTCCACCGGGTAGGCCTATGCCAGAGAAGGACGGTGGAGAATGCAGCTGCATGGAAGTCAGGACGGTCGAATCAGCGGTGAGCGCTTCACCGGGTCCAGTGCCGGACCGAAGGTGCACGAGCGCAACCGCACCTGCGCCCTTCCGGGCTGCGGGGTACGTCTCTCCATCTACAACAGCTCGGACGTGTGCGCCTTGCACGAGTCCACCGGGCCGATCCTTCGGTCGCCGGCTGCCGTGGGCCACATCTTCGGTGAGCCCGGCCGGGGGCCGGAGGAGCTGGAGTCCGTGGGTTCCGACATCCGCGACGACCTGAGCCAAACGGCCTGAACCAACCCCGCGGCGGGGACGGTCGGGGTTTGGGCTCCCCGGCCAGCGGGCATGGAAATTGCAGAAGTGCAGTGCCCCGAGGGTGAGGGAACCGCCACCCCCGCCTCCGGAGCGGCGCCCTGCCGACAGCACAGGTCCACGTGTGGCCCCGTGCTGTCGCGTGAACCGACACAGGCCAGAGCAAGGAGCACCCGATGGACTGGCGCAAGTGGGCCCTCAGAGCACCTGAAGAGACCGAAGACCAGCAACTGGTCGAGGAGACCGAGGCCTATCTGGCCGGTCGGTACCTCGACGTGCTCCGGCCCGATACCGAGGGAATGCCGGTGTGGGCCCAGCTCAACTGGATCGCCCATGCGCCACCCGGTGCTCTGCTCGAGCCGGCCATCGGGTGTGACGACAACGACCGGTTCATCGGCACCTGGGCCTGGGCCGTGAACACCCTGTTGCGCGAGTTGGTGGTTCTGTCCGGTGGTGATCCCCAGGTGGTACTGGCCCTGCAGCGGGACTGCGTGATCCCGGTGGAGCTCACCCTCATGGTCCCCGATTGTTGGGACGTCCTTCCAGCCGATGCCGTGTCTCTGGCCGTCACCCGGATGCGATCCCACCCCCGGGTGCGCTCCGAGGGACGGACCCGGAAGCTTCCGCCGGGCGTCCGATGGATCGGGATGGAAAAACCGACTTCGCACGCCGAGCCACAGCACTCCGACGGAAGGAGCCGGTGATGAAGGAGCCCATCAGCGGTCTTCGGGTGGCCTTCCTGACCGCCAACGAGGGAGTCGAGCAGATCGAGTTCACCCGACCCTGGGAAGCAGTGCTGCAGGGCGGAGGACAGCCTTTCCTCCTGGCCCCGGAAGCCGGCGAGGTGCAGATGATGGACCATCTGGACCGGGCCGACCGGTTTCCCGTCGACCGGACCCTGGAGCACGCCCACCCGTCCGATTACGACGCCCTGGTGCTGCCGGGCGGGGTGGCCAATCCGGATCGGCTACGACTGGACCGGCCGGCGGTTGAGCTGGTGAGGGCGATGTTCGCCGCGGGCCGGCCGGTGGCCGCCATCTGTCACGCCCCGTGGACCCTGGTCGAGGCCGACGTGGTGCGGGGCCGGACGCTCACCTCGTGGCCCAGTCTCCGCACCGATATCCGCAACGCCGGCGGGAGTTGGCTCGATGAGCAGGTGGTGGTGTGCAGCTCGGGGCCCAATGTTCTGGTGACCAGCAGGAAGCCCGACGATCTGGATGTGTTCTGTGCCACGCTCCTCGATCAGTTCGCCCGCGCCGACAGTGGAGCCCGGACGTGACCAACCGACGCATCCCCGGCACCATGTTCGATCGTTCGAGGTTCCGAGTGGTCCGGAGGCAGGCCCAAGACGTCCGCAAACGCCGGATGAAGTCGTGTCGAGCAGGAAAGGATGGTGGCCCTATGCCCCGTACCGAGTGGAGCGACAAGCGGGAGAAGCAGTACGAGCACATCAAGGACGGCCTGTTGGAGCGGGGCGACTCCGAGCGTCTGGCTGAGGAGATCGCGGCCCGGACGGTGAACAAGGCCAGGGCCCGGGCGGGAGAGTCCAAGACCGCCAGCAAGGAATCGATCAACGACATCTCGTCAGGTCGACGCGGCGGATTGCGGTCGCACAGTGGGGCCGGAGGGCGAACCCGCGACCAGCTCTACGAAGAGGCGCGCCGGTCGAACGTCAAAGGACGCTCATCGATGTCGAAGGCTCAGCTCGAACGAGCGGTGGGCCGGTCCAAGTAGCCAAATTCTCCAAGTAGCCGGATTCAGAGCACCGCCGGATGACCCGGCTTGAGGTCCCTGCACTCCTGGTAGGTCAACAGCCCGTCGTGCTCGCCATCGCCGCCGGCCAACGGACTCATGAGGAAGGCCTCGTGATCGCCTACGCTGCCCCGCCCGATGACCGAACCCTCCAACCAGGCCGCGCACTCCTCCAGCACCGGGGCACCACCGCGACCGGGGTGCCAGCGGCACTGTTCGAACTTGTCTATGCAGTCGCCGGTCTCCTCGGCGAACAACGAAGCCAGCTCGGTCTGGTCGCGCCCCAGGAGGTGGATGGCGATGCCCGGGGAGCGCTCGCCGACCGAGAACGTGTGGTTGACCTTCGAGATGCAGACCAGAAAGCGGGGGGGAGCGATGCTGCACTGCGTGACGAATCCGGCCAGGCACCCGCTGATCTCGCCGAGGGCGGATCCCACCGTGACCACGTAGAGCGGGTAGTCGACGGTAGAGGTGAAGGCCTCCATGGCCGCCTTGGTCGGATCCTCTCCCACCACGGTGATGCCGTCTGTGTCCATATCGGTTTTCATGAGGCTCTCCCACCCCCTCCCAGAGGCGCCGTTACCGGTCTCTCCACCGGCCGGATCCGTCCCGTTGGCGCGCCACCGTATGCCCTTTCCACCCCTGTACGTGCCCACCTCCGGGCCATCCGAAACAGGCCGGGCATCAGCTCTGCAATCTGACTCCGGCGGCCATGTACCGTATGCGCCATGGCCGGGAGGACCGACAGTCATGAGCAGCCCGAACGCGAGCTGAACAGGTGAACCAGGCGGCGGGGGACCAGCCTCAGAACCGTCGGGTGACCGCGGCAGAAGCACCCGGTATGGCGGCCCAGCCATCCCAGTCGCCCAGAACGGTGCCCTGGTGGAGGCCCAGCGTCATCACCGTGATGGTATTCGTGCTCGGGCTGGCCATCACGGCCGCTCTGGCCTCCGTCACCGCCACCGTCAACAACCGCGATGAGAGCCGCCTCCTCCTGGCCCAGGTACGTGAGGCCGGTACCGCGCTGGCCGGCTTTCTTCCCGACCTCGAAACACCCATCGCCTCGGGGGCGGCCGTGGCCGGGGTGACCGGGGCCCAGAGCGCCCCTTTCCACAAGTTCATGTCGTCCTACGTGCGGGGCCAACCCTTCACCTATGTGTCGCTGTGTGGAACGTCGGATGGAACCCCGGTGGTACTGAGCTCGGTCGGGAACTCCAGCGCCGACGTCGCTGCCGGCAATGGGGCCCAGTGCGACTTCCTCACGAAGAAGGGGGCGACGTCGGGATTCTCGGTCACCGGACCGGTCGACAACGCCACCCGACTGGCATTCGAGTACATAGCACCGCGGCCCCGATCATCACCGCTCGGTGTTTACGCCGAGTACCCGTTGCCCCCGGGTCGACGCGCCGTCTTCCCGAAATCATTCGCCTTTTCCAATCTGGGCTTCGCCCTGTACCTGGGTCACAGTGAACAGGAGAGCAATCTCGTCGAGTCCACCACCTCCGATCTGCCCATCGGCAATCCCAAGGCCACCACGGAATTGCCCTTCGCCGACACCGTGCTGACCCTGGTCGGCACACCGACCCAACCGCTGGCCGGTTCGCTCTCGCGAAGGTTGACCTTCTGGGTCATCCTGTCGGGCCTGGTGCTCACCGTCGGTGCCACGGCCATGACCGAACGGCTGGTCCGCCGCCGCCGCTCCGCCGAGATATTGGCCGAGGAGAACCGCCGGCTGTACGGCGAGCAACAGACCGTGTCGTCGGCTCTGCAGCGCGCCCTCCTGCCCAAGGTGACGCCGGACATCACGGGCGTGGAGATCGCCACCCGTTATGAGGCGGGCTTGGAAGACATGGACATCGGTGGTGACTGGTTCGACGTGATCACCTGCGCCGACGGTGGCTTCATCTTCGTGGTCGGCGACGTGTCGGGCCATGGGGTGCAAGCCGCCGTGTACATGGCGTCGCTCCACTACGCCATCCGCGCTTACGCCGCTGAGGGTGACTCAGCCAGCGCCGTCCTCGAAAAACTGGGCGCCCTCCTCGACGTGGAACGGGACGGGCACTTCGCCACGGTTCTGTGCGGACACGTCGACAGTGACAGGCGTGAGCTAACATTGGCCAGCGCTGGGCACTTCCCGCCGATCCTGGTGAGTCAACAGAAGGGCAGCTTCGTGGAAATGGTCATTGGACCACCGATCGGTACGACACGTGGAAGGGCCTATCCCACCACGACCGTATCCATCCCTCCCGAAGGCACGTTGCTGGCCTTTACCGACGGGCTGGTCGAACGCAAGGGTGAGGTCATCGACATCGGGCTGGCCCAACTCCGCGAAGCCGCTGCGGCCGGCGACGGCAAGCCGCTTCCCCAACTGCTCTCCGACGTGGTGGCCCAGCTGACGCCGCAGGGGTCCGACGACGACATCGCCATCTTGGGGATGCGATGGGGGAAGTAGGCGACAGCCTGACGGCGTCGGTCTCGAGCGGTCGCGACAGCTCGGGTGCCCTGACTCTGACCATTGTCGGTGAGCTCGACATCGCCAGCGTCGGCGCAGTCAACGAAGCGATCGATGAGTACCTGAGCGACGACTCCCGCCGGGTGGTGTTCGATCTGGGCGGACTGACCTTCATGGACAGCACCGGCCTGGCCCTGATGCTGCAGGTGTCAAAGAAGGTGGACGCCATCGAGATCCACGACGCCACGCCGATCGTTCGCCGGGTGATCGAAGCGACCGGCCTCAAAGAGATCCTGGGTCTCCAATCATGACCGTGCGACGTTCTTTCGGGCTGGACCGGGCCTCGGTGGGCGCCAGCAGAAAGTTCGTTGCCGAAACCCTGGCCGATGTCCCCGAGGACATCCGGGAGTCGGCGGTTCTGATGATGTCGGAACTGGCCACCAACGCCGTGGTGCACACGCTGACCGGATTCGAAGTCTGCATCGAACGGAGCTCGACCCAGGTACGGGTCGAGGTGACCGACGTCGGCGAGGGTGAGCCGAGGTTGCGGTCGCCGTCATCGAATGAGCCCCACGGCCGCGGGCTGCGCATCGTGGAAGAGCTCTCTGACGAGTGGGGGATGGTCGAGACCGGTGACGACTCGGGCAAGACCGTCTGGTACGTGGTCCGGCTGGATCCGGCCTCCGCGTCCGGAGCCGAGGCGTCGGCATCGGAGGGGCGGAAGGCCAAGGCGCGCAGCGGTCTATCAGCAGGAGGCCGACGCCAGGCCGCGGCGGCCGGTGGGAGCCAGGCCGCCAAGCGCCGTGGACCGCGGGCGTGTTCGTCTGGGCGGCTGCCCAGTGCCTCTGGTTCCCCACGACGCCCCGACGCTCGTCACACCCGCCGCGCCGCACCGTCGTCGTTGCCGGGGCCCGCCAGGTAACCCCTACTCGACCACCTGGATCGGGCTGTCGCTGGGGGAGATTTGGCGGGCACGAAGGTGTCGCCATCCCAATCGGGTCAGCACCGCGGTTGCGGCCACCATGGCCAGGGCCATGGCCACCACGAAGGGCTCGATCCCGGCTCCCCAGCTCTCTGTGGGCCGGGGGGCCTCTACTCCGACCATCAGCTGATCTTCCCCTCGCCTTTGGCCTCGGCGCCGATCCTCATCATCTCCTCTTCGTGGGCGGCCACGGACTTGCGCTCCTCGTCGCTCATGGCGGCCCGGGCGGCCTCGGCCTCCTCTTCCTCCTTGACGGTGGCGGCCCGGTCGGGATCGTGGCTGCTGGCGGCCTCGGCCTCGTCCGCCTCGACAGTTGCCTCATTCGGTTCGGTTTGGTCTGCCACGGCCCATTCTCCTTTGTCGTCGTTCCATCAGAATTGGTTCGTTCCACCCCGGCCTTGCTGGGCGGAGTGGGCACGTTCTACCTGGTCATGTACCCGATCAGCCTATGCGCCAAACCGGAGCGGCACAGCCGGCAGGCGCCGGTCAGAGGGATCGGGCCCGAACCGGTCGACGCCGACATCGGTTCAAATGTCACAATTGACATCGACCACGGTGGACAGGTTGTCGACCGGTAGTTGGGGGAGCGGCCATGACGACGCAGCTGTTGTTCTACGGGATCCTGGGCCTGGGCAGCACGGCGTTTGCCTTCTGGGCCAACCGCCGGCTCTTCAGCGGGGGAACGACCGGATCCCCGTCCCTGCTCGAAGGGCTGTTCTACTTCTTCGGGTTGGTCTCCCTGTTCCTGGGTTGGTACTTCAACGTCCGCTACACCCACCAGTACGGCCACCAGGCCAGCTACGTGAACTACACCAAGGCCCTCTTCACCAACTGGGCCTCGGACTCGGCGGCCCAGGACTACACCATGGTCAACCTGGTGCTCCTCCCGCTGTGGACCATCGTCGACGGCCGGAGGCGGGGCCTGCGGGCTCCGTGGATCTTCTTCGTGATGAGCCTGTTCACCAGCCTGGCCTTCGCCATGGCCTTCTACCTGGCCTTCGTCGAACGCCAGATCCGCTACAGCCGGGCCGAGCCGGCCGAACCGGTCGAACCGGTCGTCTCCAGCACGTCGAACCCGCAGTTGTAGCCGGGGATGAAGGTGATGCCTGGTCCACCGTGGCATCCCGCACCGCACAGGTACAGGCCCTCGAAGGGGACCGGGGCATCGGGCCAACCGCGCGGCCCCGGTCTGAACGGGCCCATGAACTCAGGTTGTAAGAGGCCGTGGCAGAAGTCTCCACCGGTGCACCCGAACATCAATTCATAGGTGTAGGCGGGGTAGTTGAACTGGCGCTCGATCAGGTCGGGGAAGTTGGGGGCCTTGGAGGTGATCTTGGCCACGATGCGGTCGGCCATCTCGTCGCGCAGTCGGGCCTGGGACTCGTGCGAGGAACCGATGGGGGCATAGAAGGCGAAGCTGCTGGCCACGTGGTGGCCGGCCGGGGCCAGGTCCGGATCGCGGAGCGAGGGGATGGACAGGTTGAACGACGGCGAGTCGGGCACCACCCCGCGGACGCACCCCTCGAAGTCGCGCTGCATGTCCTCGGCCGTCCCGAAGAAGGTGACGTTGTGGCGGAGATCGCCCTGGTTGAGCTCCTCGTAGGGGCCGGCGTACTCGGGCAGCCCCGACAGAGCGAAGTGCATCTGAAAGTACGCGGCCCGGTGGTCGATGGCCTCGACCCGACGGGCGAAGCCGTCGGGCAGGGAGTCACGGTCGAGGAGCTGGAGGAAGGTGGACGTGGGATCGAGGTTGGACACCACCACCGGCGCGGTCACCTGCTCGCCGTCGGCCAGGGCCACCCCCTCGACCCGGCCGCCGGCGGTCAGGATCCTGGCCACCTTGACGTGCCGACGCAGCTCGCCACCGTGCTGCTCGAACAGTCCCAACAGGTGTTGGGACATGGTCCCGATGCCGCCCTGCACCTTGGACATGGTGGCGTCGCCGGGGGAGGCCAGGGCGAAGGCCAGGCACAGCGCGCTGCCGGGGGAGTAGGGCCCGCGGTAGGTGGAGTTGACGGCCAGGAAGGCCAACATGCTCCGGACCTGTGCGTGCTTCTGGCGGTCGGGCAGGAAGCGGTCGACCACATCCATCACACTGCCGAACATGGCGGTGCGGATGGCCTCCCGCTCGGCCTCGTTGGTGGCGCAGGCCCACATCTGGTCGAGCGACTTGGGGGGCTTGCGGACATCCAGCCGCCCGATGGCCCGGGCCGGGGCGTCGGCCCATGCCGCCACCTCGGCCATGCCCAGCACCGCCTCCAACCCCAGTATCCCGCTCAGGTGCTCGAGCAGCCGCTCGGGGTCGCTGTAGAGCAGGATCGGCGGTTCACCCGAGGGGCCGATGCTCGCCGACTGGACCTCGGGCTCGTAGATGGGGCACGCCGCGAAGCCCAGATCGTCGAAGATCTGGGTGGGGATGGGGAACTGGATGGAGCCGGCCAACTCGAAGCGGTAGCCCCGGGCCAGCTCGGTGGTGGTGGCCATCCCCCCGATGAAGTGGTTCTTCTCCAGGCACAGGACCCGCATCCCACCCCGGGCCATGACGGTGGCCGCCGTCAGCCCGTTGTGGCCTGCGCCGATCACGATGGCATCGAAGTCCGGCATCACCGTCACCGTAGTGAGGTCCCCCTGTTTCGTCTAATTTGACGTTTAACCACCGGGCCGGTCCGGGCCAGAATGACGCATGGAAGTAGCACCGCGGGCACTGCTGTTCGATCTGGGGGGCGTTTTGGTCGACATCGATTTCGGCCGGGCCCTTCAGTTCTGGGCGCAACGGGCGGACACCGACCCGGCCTCGCTCCAACAGAGGTTCCGATTCGACGGGGCCTACGAGGGCCACGAGCGGGGCGAGCTCTCCTCGTCCGAGTACTTCTCTCTCCTCGGCTCCCAGTTGGGGGTGGATCTGAGCGTCGAGGACCTGGCCGCCGGATGGAACGACATCTACGTCGGTGTGGTGGCCGGCATGCCCGAGTTACTGGCCCGGGCCAGTCGGCATGTTCCGCTGTACGCCCTCACCAATACCAATCCGTCCCACCAGGCGGCGTGGTCCTCGTTGTTCGCCGAGGAGCTGGCCGTGTTCACATCGGTGTTCGTCTCGTCGGATCTGGGGCATCGCAAGCCCGAGCCGGCGGCGTATCGGGAGGTGGCCCGGCTGATGGGAGCCGAGCCCCACGAGGTGCTGTTCTTCGACGACACGCCGGCCAATGTCGCCGGGGCGCTGGCGGTGGGCATGCCCGCCGTCCTGGTGGAGTCAGCCGCCGATGTGGAAGAGGCCCTGGCTCGGGTCGGGCTTCTGTAGCCGGGCCCGACTACCTGCGCCGCGGTTCGGGAACCGGCTCGGCCACGGACCCCAGTCCCCGCTCCACCAGGCTCAGCGCCAACCTGGTCAGCCGGGCCAACTCCTCCAGGTCGGTGGGGGCCGATCGCATCCAGGTGTCCAGAGCGGCAAAGGTGGCCGCCGCCACGCACTGGGCCGAGACGGCCGAGAGGAACCGGGTGTCTCCCCGGTCGTCAGGGCCCTGGCGCAGCAGGTGCCGCTCGACCTCGACGGCGAACTCCGCCTGCACCTGGCTGATGTGCCCCTCCACCCGTTGACGGTCGAGCTCCCGGTGGCGCAGGGCGGCGATCTCGAACATGTTGGCCGGGTCGAACGGGAACGAGTCGATGGCGGCCAGCACCGCCTCGGTGATGGGCTCACCCGGCGGCCGGGCCTCCAGAGCGGTGCGGAACCAGCGCAGACTGGCGTCGTAGTCCTCGAAGAGCAGGTCGTGCTTGGAGGCGAAGTGGCGGTAGAAGGTCCGCAGGGTCACCCCGGCATCGGTGGCGATCTGCTCGGCGGAGGTCTCCTCGATGCCCTGGGCCAGGAACCGCACCTGTGCTGCTCGTAGGAGCGCCTCCCTGGTCCGCTCGCTGCGGGCGGTCCGGGGGGCCGGCGGCATGGGAGGCATGCTACCGACCATCGGCTCGGCACCAACATGGGGCCCAGGTACTGGGGCCGTGGCGTGAGCAGCAAGGGGATGGCGGACCCCGGGGTTGCGCCGTTCCGGCGAAGGGCGTGACATACTCTGGGATGGGATCCACCCCCCGCCGCCGACCTGTCGGAACAGGCGCACCATGACCCCGCCAGACCCTTCCGGGCCTGAGGCTGAGGCCCCGAGCGAGGGCGCCGCACCGGTGCTGGTGGTGGACTTCGGGGCCCAGTACGCCCAGCTCATCGCCCGCCGGGTCCGCGAAGCCAACGTCTACAGCGAGATCGTCCCGCACACCATGCCGGTGGGGGAGATGCTGGCCAAGCACCCCGCCGCCATCATCCTGTCGGGCGGGCCCTCCAGCGTCTACGCCGACGGCGCCCCCACCGTCGACCCGGCCCTGTTCCAGGCCGGAGTGCCGGTACTGGGCATCTGTTACGGGTTCCAGGCCATGGCCGCGGCGTTGGGTGGGGTGGTCGAGCGCACCGGTTCGTCGGAGAACGGGGGGACCCCGGTCACCGTCGACGGGTCGACCTCCCTCTTCAGCGGTCAACCGGAGGTCCAGACGGTGTGGATGTCCCACGGCGACAGTGTCACCCGGGCGCCGGAGGGGTTCGTGGTGTCCGGCTCCAGCCCCCACGCCGAGGTGGCCGCCTTCGAGAACCCGTCCGACCGCCTCTACGGCGTGCAGTGGCACCCCGAGGTCCGCCACACCACCCACGGACAGCAGGTCATCGAGCGCTTCTTGTACCAAGGTGCGGGGATCGCCCCCAGCTGGACCACCACCGGGATCATCGATGAGGCCGTCGAGGCGGTCCGGCGGGAGGTCGGCCCCCACCCGGTCATCTGCGGCCTGTCCGGCGGAGTGGACTCGGCGGTGGCCGCCGCCCTGGTCCACCGGGCCGTGGGCAACCAACTGACCTGTATCTTCGTCGACCACGGCCTGCTGCGCGAGGGCGAGGCGGAACAGGTCGAGAAGGACTACGTCCGGGCCACCGGCATCACCCTCCGGGTGGTCGACGCCCGCGAGCGGTTCTTGTCGGCGCTGGCCGGCGTGACCGATCCCGAGCGGAAGCGCCTCATCATCGGCGAGCTGTTCATCCGGGAGTTCGAGGCCGAGGCCCAGCGGATCATCGAGGTGAACGGCTACGACCAGATCGAGTATCTGGTGCAGGGCACTCTGTACCCCGACGTGGTGGAGTCCGGCGGCGGAACCGGGGCGGCCAGCATCAAGAGCCACCACAACGTGGGCGGGCTGCCGGCCGACAACAAGTTCAAGTTGGTCGAACCGTTGCGCTGGCTGTTCAAGGACGAGGTGCGGGCGGTGGGCCTGGCCCTGGGGCTGCCCGACGAGATGGTGTGGCGCCAGCCCTTCCCCGGACCGGGCCTGGCCATCAGGATCGTGGGCGAGGTCACCGAGGAGAACCTGGCCATCCTGCGCCAGGCCGACGCCATCGCCCGCCAGGAGCTCACCGACGCCGGGCTGGACCGGTTGGTCTGGCAGTTCCCGGTGGTGCTGCTGGCCGAGGTGCGATCGGTCGGGGTGTCGGGCGACCAACGGACCTACGGGCACCCCATCGTGTTGCGCCCGGTCACCAGCGACGACGCCATGACCGCCGACTTCGCCCGGCTCGACCTCGATCTGGTGGCCCGCATCTCCACCCGGATCACCAATGAGGTCGCCGACGTGAACCGGGTGGTCCTCGATGTCACCAGCAAGCCCCCGGGGACCATCGAGTGGGAGTGACCACCCGGGTGGGAGTGATCGTCGGGGCCCGATGAAGATCGGCATCGCCCTGGGCACGGTCCGGCCCGACCGCTGGGACGAGGTCAGCTGCGAGGCCGACCGGCTCGGATACGAGTCGGTATGGATGCCTGAGCACCTGGTGCTACCGGTGGCCGGCGACGGCAGCCCGTTCGCCGGGGCCGACCACCCTCCCATCCCTCCCGAGGTGCCGGTCTTCGACGCTCCGGCCTACCTCTGCTACCTGGCCGGCCGCACCGAGCAGATCCGCTTCGGCACCCACGTGTACAACATCGGTCTCCGCCACCCCTTCGTGGTGGCGCGGGCCGTGGCCACCTTGGACGTCGTCTCGGGCGGCCGGGCCGAGTTCGGGATCGGGGCCAGTTGGCTGGAGGCGGAGTGGGAAGCGGTGGGCCTCGACTTCGCCACCCGGGGCCGCAGGGTGGACGAAGCCATCTCGGTGTGCCAGCGGCTGTGGTCCGAGCGCGTCGTCGAGCACCACGGGGAGCACTTCGACTTCGGCCCGGTGATGTTCGAGCCCAAGCCGGTCCAGTCGCCCTGGCCGCCCATGCACATCGGAGGCGACGGGCCGGCCGCACTCCGCCGGGCCGCGCTGGTGGGGGACGGGTGGATACCGATGAACCACCAGGTGGACCAGATCCCCGAGGCCGCGGCCCGCCTGGCCGCCATGCGTCGGGATGCCGGCCGGCCCGGGACGGTCGAGATCACCATGGGGGTGGCCGCCGATCCGGACTCCCTCAAGGCTGCGGCCCAGGCCGGGGTGGGCCGGGCCCTGGTGCGGCCCTGGGCCCGCGGCAGCGGGACCATCGACGGGCTGAGGCGGTTCGCCGACGAGGTGCTGGCCGAGGCCACCGCGCTACCGGTGGGGTGAGGGCGGGCACGGCCCGCCCGGCTCAGTCGACCTTGCCCAGCTCCCGCAGCCACGCGGTGGTGGATTCCAGACCCTGGTCCAGGCTGATGGGGTCGTAGCCCAGCCGCTTGTAGGTCTTGGACTCGGTGAGCTTGGCCCGCGGCGGCCGGGCCGAGTCCTGCTTGGCGGCGATGGCCACCAGGGTGGGCCCGAACACCTTGGCCAGCTCGGGATCGTCCGACGGGGCCACGTCCTCCACCCGGTGGTCGAGGCCGGCCAACTCGCAGAGCCGGTTGCAGGCCTTGGCGATGCTCACGATGTCCTCGGGTCGCCCGTCGAGCATGTAGCGCTCACCGGACACCCCACGGTCGAGGGCCAGGATGCACCCCCGGGCCACGTCCTCGGCGTAGACCCAGCTCACCGGGAAGCGCAGGTACCGGGTGATGCGGCCGCGCAGCGCCGACAGGAGCACCCGGTTGAAGCTGGTCTTGCCCAGGGCGTTGCTGGGCACCGGGGAGGGGCCGAAGATGGCGCCGGGGTGGGTGGAGACCACGTCCCGACCGGCCGCGGCCCGGGCCATGGCGTCTTCGAAGGCCGCCATCTTGGTGAGGGTGTACGGATCGGAACTGGGCGTCTTCGTGACCGGTGCGTCCTCCCGGTCGAGCCCGTCGGAGGTGTCGAAGAACGTGCCGGTGCTGACCGCCACCACCCGGCCCATGCCCAGGGCCTCGGCGGCGTCGAGCACGAACCGGGTCCCGTCCACGTTGACGGCCTGGAAGTCGTCGAAGTCCTGGCTGGCTCCGCCCAGGAGGGCGGCACAGTGGATGGCGGTGTCGCAACCGGTGGCGGCCCGCAGGACGTCGTCGGCCACGGTGATGTCACCGGCCACCACCTCCACCCCCAGGGCCACCAGGGGGTCAGTGTCGGCTCCTTGGCGGGCCAGGGCCCGCACCCGGTCGCCCCGGGCAATCAACTGGGCGCAGACGTTGGCCCCGGTCAGGCCGGTGGCACCGGTGACGAATACGGTCTGGCTCATGCCGGGGCCTGGGCCGGAACGTCGGGGTAGCCCGTGTCCACCTGGTCGGGATCGAAGGGGATGACCGGGGCGCTGTCCCCGAACACGTCGAGGGTGTGGATGAAGCGGTGCAGGCCCATGGAGTTGGCGCAGGTGAAGCCCAGCTCGATGATCTGGGCCGCGGTGAACACCCGGCTCAGGTCGCGGTACACCTCGTCGTCGATGGCGTGGTGATCGGCCGAGAGCAGGTCGAGGAAGTTGACGGCCAGGCGTTCCTGCTCGGTGAGATCACCGCCACCCGGAGCGATGAGGCAGGCCACGTCCTCGTCGGTGATGGAGTCGTGCTTGCGCGACTGCATGCACGGCTGGCACTCCCCGAGCTGCGCACTGCGGATGCGGATGAGCTCGAGGATCCGTCCCCCGAGGAGGCTCTGTTGGCCCCACGCCCCGCGGGCCGCATGGGTCATCAGGATCTGTTGGGTCCGGTAGGCGAAGATCTGGAGCGGGACCGGGGTGGCGTAGGTGCCGTCGGCCACCCCCTCCTCGATGATCCGTCGCGGCTCGTCGGCCATTTTCTCCAGGGGGATGGGTTCAATCCTCGGCACAGTTACCTTCTCTCAACGGGAATGCTGCGGTCCGTGCGGTGGCCGATCAGCCACCCGGCTTGAGGGAGGTAACGCGGCTGCCCGGGCCATCCCCCTCCTCTGAAGCTATTCGGCGGGCGCTCCTTTGTCCACGCAAGTTTCTCCACCTGCAGTCGGAGAGCCCGGTCAGTCCAGCTCGGCCAAGAGCTGACGACACCGCTCGGCGTCACCGGACACCTTGGCCCGGAAGGCGTCCATCCGGGCCAACTTGGCGTTGAGGTGCTCGGCCAGGGACTCATTGAGGGTCAGGGCCTCCAGGAGCGTGGCCTTCTGCTCGGCGCGGGCCGCTTTGGTGGGGGAGGCCTTGGTGGCCCGGTAGGTGGCCCGCAACTCGTCCAGCCTGGTCTCCAGGGACAGGAACTCCCGGATCTCGTCCAGGTTCATCCCCAGGACCTCCCGCAGCTCCAGGATGCGGTCGAGGTGGGCCAGGTCACCCTCGGTATAACGACGCTGCCCGCCGCGGGTGTGCAGCGACGGGGTGAGCAGGCCCAGCTCCTCGTAGTAGCGCAGGGTGCGCGGCGACACGCCGGCGGCGGTGGCGGCGTCACTGATCGAGACCCCGCCTTCGGCCTCGATCGCCGCCGGTGGGTCGTTGGCCACGGTGGTCTTGGTGGGTGTCATGTCAGTCGGCCAGCAGGGGTTCGGTCTCGGCCACGGCTTCCTGGGCGGAGATCGCCGGTTCGGCTCCGACCGATGCCCCGTTCCCATTGGGCCGGGTTCCGTCGGAGTGCTCCTCCACCAGGGTCCCACCCGGAACAGGATCGGCCGCCTCGCCCGGCTCCTGGTAGTGGTACTTGCCTCCCCGCAGCAGCGAGGCCACCGCTCCCAGGGCGCAGACCCCGGCGGCGAAGGCGAAGGCCTCAGTCAGCCCGTCGGAGAACGGCTTGGAGATGAGCTGCGGGAAGAACGCCCGGCTGGTCAGGTAGTGGGCCGTGGCCGGGGGGAGATGCGACAGGGTGGCCGGCCCCAGCAGGGTCTGCATGGGGTTGTAGCCGAGGAACGCCGCGAACAGGCTGCCGACCGGCGGCAGGTGGGACACCCGCATGGCGGTGGCGGCGTTCACCCCCTGGGCGGTGAGCCCGTGATAGAGGGCGGTGGGCAGGGTGGAGGCCAGTCCGAGGATCATCAAGGTGAAGAAGATGCCGATGGACAGCACCTGGGCCGAGGAGTTGAAGGTCCCGGCCATGCCGGCCCCGGCCCCCCGCTGACTGGCCGGGAGGCTGTTCATGATCCCGGTCTGGTTGGGGGCGATGAACATCCCCATGCCCACCGAGTTCATGAAGATGAGGGCGGCGAAGCCCCAATAGGAGAAGTCCACCGGCAGCATCAGCAAGAGGATGAACGAGAGCGAGACGATCAACAGGCCGCCGGTGGCGAAGGGCCGGGCCCCGTAGCGGTCGGCCAGCACCCCGCTGACCGGTCCGGCCAACAGGAAGCCCACGGTGAGCGGGATCATGTAGATGCCGGCCCACAGGGGCGTCTGGGAGAAGCTGTAGCCGTGGAGGGGGAGCCAGATCCCCTGGAGCCAGATGATCAACATGAACATCAGGCCACCGCGACTGAGCGAGGCCAAAAAGCTGGCCGTGTTGCCGGCGGAGAAGGGGCGGATCCGGAACAGGGAGAGCCGGAACATGGGCTGCTTCACCCGGGTCTCGATGAAACCGAAGATCAACAGGATGACGATGCCACCGAAGATCTCGGTCATCACCACCGGACTGGTCCAGCCCATGGTGTGGTGGCCGTAGGGGAGGAGGCCGTAGGTGATGCCGACCAGGATGAGGATGAGCCCGGCTGCGAAGGTGATGTTGCCGGCCCAGTCGATCTTCGCCGGGGTGCGGACGCCCCGGTCCTTCAATTTCAGGTAGGCGAACACCGTGCCGAAGATGCCGAAGGGGACCGAGAGCAAGAAGACCAGGTGCCACTGGACCGGAGCCAGCAGCCCGCCCAGAATCAGGCCGATGAACGAACCGGCGATGGCGGCCACGTTGTTGATGCCGAGCCCGAGCCCCCGCTGGTCGGCGGGAAAGGCGTCGGTGACGATGGCCGACGAGTTGGCGAAGAGCATGGCCCCGCCCACCCCTTGTCCCACCCGCATGGCGATCAGCCAGATGGCCCCGGACGACCCGGTGAGCCAGGTCACCGAGAGGAGTACGGAGAACAGGGTGAAGACGGCGAAGCCCATGTTGAAGATGCGCACCCGGCCGAACATGTCGCCGACCCGGCCCAGCGACACCACCAGTACCGCCAGCACCACCATGAACCCCATGAGCATCCACAGCATGTAGCCCGTGTTGCCGGGGGCCAGCGGGTCGAGGTTGATGCCCCGGAAGATGTCGGGGAGCGAGATGAGCACGATGGACTGGTTGATGAACACCATCAGGGTCCCGAGGGTGACGGTGGCCAGCGCCACCCACTTGTAGCGGGAATCGGGAGCGAGGGAGCCTGCCGGTCCGGACTGCACCGGGGGACGACCCAGGGTCGAGCCCACCGTCATCGGCCGGCCCCTCGGGGGGCGGGCACCCCGACGCCGACGGGGCCCGATGTGGTGGTCCGGCCTGCTCCCGATACGGCTTCCTCAGGCGACATGCCGACATCATAACGTTAACGTCATGGTTAACAATCGCGGAGCTGGTCCCGGGGTCCTGGGAGGCCGGCAGGAGCAGCCCGGCGCCAGCCGCCAACTGCCAAAAGCGACTGGTGACATGGATCTTGAACTGAGATACAGTCGCTTTGGCCTTTGAAAAGAAGGGCTTGGCTGGTAGGAGGCGGAGACCTTTGGGTCATGTGCTCCGTGACAGACAAAGCCCAGTGCCCGGTTTGGCGGACGGCGGAAGATCGAGCGGCGAACACCTGGCCGACATCCTCAGTGAGTTCGCCCGGACCATGCTCACCGAGTTCCCCATCGAGGGGATCCTCGATCACCTGGTCCGGCGCATCGTCGACGTGCTGCCCATCAGCGCCGCCGGCGTCACCCTGGTCTCGCCCGAGGGCGGCCCCCACTACATCGCGGCGTCCGACCCCTCGGCCCGGCGGTTCGAGGAGCTGCAGTCGGAGTTGGAAGAAGGACCGTGCCTCGGGGCCTTCCGGACCAACCGGGCGGTGGCGGTGCCGGACCTCCGCCTGGACGACACCTTCGCCACCTTCTCCCCCCGGGCCCTGCAGTTGGGACTGGCCGCCGTCTTCACCTTCCCGCTCCGACAGGGGCACCGCCGGCTGGGCGCTCTGGATCTCTACCGTGACCGACCGGGAGGGTTGTCCGACCTCGAGATGACCACGGCCCAGACGTTGGCCGATGTCACGTCGGCCTATCTGGTCAACGCCCAGGGACGGGCCGACCTCGAGGACTCCTCGGCCAGCTCCCACGAACGGGCCGTCCATGACGCACTGACCGGCCTGCCCAACCGCATCCTGTTGCTCGAGCGGATCGAACACGCCATCGTGAGGAGCGGGCGCTCGAAGAAGATCGTGGCCATCCTCTTCATCGACCTGGACGATTTCCGGTCGGTCAACGATGTCCATGGTCACCATGTCGGCGACGAGCTGCTGATAGCGGTGGCCGAACGGATCGAGGTGCGTCTCCGGCCGGGGGACACGCTGGCCCGCCTGTCGGGTGACGAGTTCGTGGTCCTGTGCGAGGAGCTGGACGACGTGGCCCAGGTCGAGATCGTGGCCTCGCGGATCGTCGAGTGCCTGGAGCCGCCCTTTGCCCTCGGCTCGTGCACCCTCTCCATCTCGGCCAGCGTGGGGATGGCCTTCGCCGGGCAGAGCCATCACGACGGTGACCAACTGCTGCACACGGCCGACCTGGCCATGTACCAGGTCAAGCGCACCGGTGGCGCCAACCACCAGATCGTCGATGTCCACGCCCAGCACCTCGAGGAGTACCAATCGGGAATTCTGAGCGCCTTGGGAAAGGCCATCGAGCGTCACGAGCTCCGGGTGGAGTATCAGCCCATCGTCACCACCGGCAACGGGCACATCGCCAGTGCCGAGGCGCTGATCCGGTGGGATCACCCGGTGCGGGGCGTGATCGATCCGGTCACCATGATCCCTCTGGCCGAGCGGTCCGGGATGATCGGTGAGATCGGACGGTGGGTGTTCGAACGGGCCTGCATCGACCGCAAACGATGGGACGGCCACGGGGGCGCCTTCAAGCTGGCCGTGAACATGTCCGCCCACCAGATCATGGCCCCCGAGTTTGTGGCCATGGTGGCCGAGATACTGGCCGACACCCACACCGACCCCGGCCTCATCACCGTCGAGATCACCGAGGGGGCGCTCATCCGCGACTCCAAGCGGGCCCACATCGTGTTGAACGACCTGAAGGAGCTGGGCCTAAGCCTGGCCCTCGACGACTTCGGGATCGGCTACTCATCGTTGAGCTATCTCAAGCAGTTCCCCTTCGACATCGTCAAGATCGACCAGAGCTTCGTCACCGACATCGACCGCGACAAGTACAGCCATGCCATCGTGTCCAAGAGTGTGGAGTTGGCCCACCTCCTCGGCCTCACCGTCACCAGTGAGGGAGTGGAGACGGTGGCCCAGTACCTGGCGCTGGCCGAACTGGGTAGCGACCGGTGCCAGGGGTACTACTTCGCCCGGCCCCTGGCCCCCGAACGACTGGACCAGTTGGTCAGCTCCTCGAACTGACGCCCGCACCTACTCCTGCGCGCTCGCTTGCTCACGCACGGTCATCGCCTGAGTGCTCGCAGTGGTCGTTTTCACCAAACGGTAAGTGCAACGCGGCCGGTCGCGCAACGTTCATCGGGTGTTTGGTGTGGCGTAACTGTTTGGTCAAGTGCCCGATGTTAAAAGGTGGTTGGTCCTACACGTAACTGGGCAATCAGGCCCGCGGACCTAATCGATCTGAGCGAGAGGCGACACCTATGCGAAGAGTCCTATTGAGTCTGGTGGCCTTGGTGGGCCTGGTCACGGTGGGCTTGGCCGCCGTGCCCGCCACCATTGCCGGTGCGCAGTCCGGAACCACACCCAAGGTGGTCACGTCGGCAGACCTGGTCTCGACGACGCCGGGGCCGGGACAGTTCGTAGTGGAGAACAACGGCGACGGAACCGGTGCGGTGAGTGACGTCACCACCGGCCCGGACGCCTCGCAGGGAAGCCTGCAGTTGAGTACGACCGGATCCGGCTCCCACTGGTCGGTGTTCACCGACGACCAGTCCGGAACCGCTCTGGCCAACCTCACCACGCTCTCGTACTCGAGCCTCACCAATGACACCTCCAACACGTACGATCCCTCGCTCCAGCTGGTCATCGACCCGGGCAACACCACGTCCGGGCCCGACCAGGGTGTGACCTACTCGACGCTCAATTTCGAGCCCTACCTGCAGTCCCCCGGCGTCACCAATGGCGTTTGGCAGAATTGGAATGTGATGGACGGTGTGGTGTGGGGAACCCACCTCACCGGCGCCCCGAACAGCGCCCCAATCTCGTGGAGCACCTTTGTGAGCGAGTATCCCAACGCCACCATCCTCCCGGTGGCCGACGGCGGCGGTGCGGGATTTAACGTGGGGAGCAACTGGGGCGCCATGGTGGGCAATGTGGCCGACTTCACCGTCGGGACCAGCAGTGCCACCACGGAGTACATCTTCGACCCCACGGCACCGACAACCGCCACGACCACGACACCGTCCGTTTCGACCATTGTGCTGGGTAACACCGCCTCCGACTCGGCGACGGTGACCGGCAATGCCGATGTGGGGAGCCCCGACCGGCTCGGTGCAGTTCTACGAATGCGGCCCGACCACCTCGGCCACTCCGTGCACCTCCACCTCCCACAAGGTGGGAAGCGCAGTGAATGTCATCGCCGGGGCCAACGACACGTCGACCGCCACGTCGGTCTCCTTCACGCCCACGGGTGCCGGTACGTGGTGCTTCGCCGGGGTGTACTCGGGCGACTCCAACTACACCGGTAGCTCGGACACCACCACCGACGAGTGTTTCACTGTCACCGCGGCGAACTCGAGCACCACCACCGTGCCCCAGTCCACGACCCTGGTGTACGGCTCGACCAACTACGACACCGCCACGGTGACCGGCAACTCGGGAGGGAGTCCCACCGGCACGGTGGCCTTCTACGAGTGCGGGCCCGTCCCGAACCCGACACCGTGCACCTCGACCGACAACCTGATCAGCGAGGGCGAGCTGACGGCCGGTCCCTCCGACACGGCCACGGCCAACTCGGCCGGATTCACCCCGACCTCCAGCGGGTACTGGTGCTTCGCCGGCTACTACCTGGGCACCACCAGCTATCACGCCAGCACCGATGCCAGCCTCGACGAGTGCTTCGATGTGACCTTGGCTCCGACCAAGACGACCACGGCGCCGATCGACTCCACGATCCAGCTGGGCCAGAAGGTCAACGACCAGGCCACGGTGACCGACACCGCACCAGGGGGAACCCCGGACGGTTCGGTGAGGTTCTACGTGTGCGGGCCCAGTTCGGCGGCGGCCAAGTGCACGTCGACTGCGGACCCGGTCGGTAGCCCGGTGGCGCTGACCCAAGGGAGCGGCAGCTCCTCGACAGCCACTTCCATGGCCTTCCAGCCCACCGCCGTCGGCTACTGGTGCTTCGCGGCAAAATACGCCGGCGACTCCAGCTATGGGGCCAGCTCGGACACAGCCACGGCCGAGTGCGTGAACGTCGAGGGGCCGGTGACCATCGTCACCACCTCGCTCCCGAGCGGAACCAAGGGCAAGTCGTACTCGGCCACCCTGGTGGCCCACGGTGGGGCCAAGCCGTACGCCTGGCGCACCTTGGGCTCGGTCAAGCTCCCCCACGGCCTCCAGCTCAACCGGAGCACCGGAGTGATCTCGGGGGCGCCCACCGTCAGCGGCACCTTCAACATCGAGTTCCAGGTGGCCGCCAACACCAAGCCCATCCAGTACGCCACGAAGACCTTGAAGTTGGTCATCGCTTCGTAGCGCCGCAAGGCTTGGGGAGTGCACCAGCAGGTGTGCTCCCCGGTCGGGCCGGCCAGGGCAGGCCGGAACGATCAGGGCAACATGTGTTTGATGCCGGGACAACGGCGTGCGACTCCGGTCGCACGCCGTTGTCGTATCCGGCCCCGTTCCTTCCGCCCGTGGACAGCCAGTCGGCCGGGGCCCGTCCCCAGACCGCTTTCCACCTCGGCAATGATGGTGGAGCGGTGGCCCAGGACAGGGCGGCCACTCCCGGGCCACAAGGGTCCGGGTCAGAACAGGGGGATGGGCATGAGCACCATCGGTGGGTGGACGGCACCGGGCTTCGAAGGGGTCCGCCAGGCATTCCAGGCCAACTTCGACCGGGGGTCCGAGGTGGGGGCGGCATTCGGCGCCTACCACCGGGGCCACAAGGTGGTCGACCTGTGGGGTGGGATCGCCGACGCCACCACCGAGCGTCCCTGGAGCGAGGACACCATGGTGCTGGTGTATTCGACCACCAAGGGCGCCACGGCCATGTGCGCCCACCATCTGGCCCAGCAGGGCCTCCTCGAGGTGGAGGCGCCGGTGGCCACCTACTGGCCCGAGTTCGCCGCCGCCGGCAAGGAGGCGGTGACCGTCGCCGAGCTGTTGTCCCACCGGGCCGGGCTGGCCTGGACCGATGGCGCCATGTCGTTCGAAGATGCTCTGGCCTGGGACCCGGTGGTCCGGGCCCTCGAAGCGCAGGCGCCATCGTGGCCCCCTGGTAGCGCCCACGGCTACCACGCCACCACCTACGGCTGGTTGGTCGGTGAGGTGGTGCGGCGGATCAGTGGACGCAGCCTCGGGACCTATCTGCGCCAGGAGATCGCCGGACCGCTGGGTGCGGACTTCTTCGTGGGCCTGCCCGCATCCGAAGAGCCCCGGGTGGCCCGGTTGGTGTCGTTCCTCGACCAGTTGGCGGCGGGGGGCTCCGGTCCGGAAGGCGGCTCGCTCGGGGCCCTGGCCGATGCCGGCGATGTGGCCATGCCGCCCGAGATGGCCGCCTACCTGGCTCCGGGGGGGCCACTGGCCATGGCCCTGGCCGCCCCGGGCGGGGCGTTCTCGGACCCCAAGGTGTGGGACGATCCACGCCTGCGTGCCGCCGAGATACCGGCGGCCAACGGGATCGGTGACGCCCGGTCACTGGCCCGGCTCTACGGCGCCTGTGTCAGCGACGTGGCTCTGGAGTCGGGCGGCACTTTCCGGACCCTCACCCCCGAGCAGCTCGATCGGGCCCTGGTGCAACAGACCGAAGGGCCCGATGTGGTGCTGCTGGGGCTCGACATGCAGTGGGGGTTGGGCTTCATGCTCAACCGGGGGATGGTGGCCTTGGCCGACTTGGGCAGCACGCGTTCATTCGGCCATTTCGGCATGGGTGGCTCGGCCGGCTGGGCCGACCCCGAGCTCGAGCTGGGGATGGGCTATGTCATGAACAAGATGGACATGGGGACCACCGGGGACACCAGGAGCTACGGGTTGATGCAGGCCTGCATCACCGCGGCCCGACAGGCCATGTGAGGTCGGTGAGGCCCCAGGCGGGACTCGACGTGAGGTGGGCGGAGCCGGGGAGAACGGCTGGGCCCAGGACTGCTGTTGGGCCCACCCTTGACCGGGCCGTGTCCGGGTGAGCGAGGCGTTGGCCGGCTCGGCGGGCCGGTCCGACTCCGGCAAACGGGGCACCCTGGGTGAGCCGCGCTGGCCCATGGCGCTGGCCGCCCTGACCGCCGGTGCGCTCCACGCCGCGCTGCCCACCGAGTTGCGATCGCTCCCTCCCGAGCTGCTGGGGGACTCCCGCTGGCTGTACCTGGTGGTGGTGGCGGTGCTGCTCGGGGTGATCATCGTGGGCGATCCCGGCCGGATCGACAAGCAGGACCACTGGCTCCGGGCCCTGACCTTCGCCCTCATCGCGGTGATCTCAGCCGACAACGCCCTCGAAGCCGGCAGGCTGGTGGTCAGCATTCTCAGCACCAAGCCCTTCACCGAGGATGCCAACACGTTGCTCATCGCCGGCGGTGCCATCTGGTTCTCCAACGTCATCGCCTTCGGGCTCTGGTACTGGCAGGCCGACCAGGGAGGAGCCGCAGCCCGGGCCCGTGGCACCGGCACCAAGCCGGCCTTCGTCTTCCCCGAGATGATCAACCCGCGGTTCGTGGCGGACGGCTGGTACCCGAAGTTCGTGGACTACCTGCACCTCTCCTTCAACTCCGCCACCGCCTTCAGCCCCACCGACGTGTCCCCGGTCAAACCGTGGGCCAAGCTCATGATGATGCTGGAGGAGTCGGTCTCGCTCCTGGTGGCCATCCTGGTCATCGCCCGAGCCGTCAACATCATGAAGTAGCCGTACCGGCAATGGTGCGGGCCGGGCCGACCTGGGACCGTGACACCGAAAGCGATAGATTCGCCGGTGGGCGGGAGCCCTTTCGGAGCGGGTCGAACGGGGGAGCCGGTGAGCGTCATTCCGAGGCAGGACACGGTGGGGCCGACCGAGGTGCCCGAGGTGGCGACATTGATCACCGACCCGCTCCCCGGGCCCGGCTCGCCACTCAAGCGTCCGGACGGACCCGTTCTCGGCGGCGGAGCGGGTGCGGCAGGGGAAGAAGGCCCGCCTGGACGTCCCTCTGGCCCGGCACGCCGAGTGGGCACCACAGGCCGGCCGCACCGACCCCGTCAGCCTGCTCGAGAGCCAGGCCGAGTCGCGCATTCCCGAACTGGTGCCCATCCGCTACGGGCGGATGCTGGTCTCACCCTTCTCGTACTTCCGGGGCGCCGCCCTTCCGATGACCGAGGACCTGGCCACCACGCCGGTGACCGGGTTCGATGCCCAGCTGTGCGGTGATGCCCACATGTCCAACTTCGGGGTGTTCGGCTCACCCGAGCGGCACCTGTTCTTCGACGTCAACGACTTCGACGAGACCGCCCCCGGCCCGTGGGAGTGGGACATCAAGCGACTGGGTGCGAGCCTGGAGATAGCGGCGCGGGAGAACGGCTTCTCGAGGAAGACCCGGGCCCGCGTCGTCCGTCGTGCCGCCCGCTCCTACCGCCAGACCATGCGGGAGCTGGCCATGGTCCCGATGATGTCGGTGTGGTACGCCCACCTCGACGTGGAGGAGATCCTGCCCCGATTCAGCGCCTTGTTGGACCCGAAGCGGACGCCGAAGGTATGGAACGCCATCAACAAGGCCCGGGCCCACGACAGCCATCAGGCCTTCGACAAGCTGTGCTGCGTCCAGGACGGCGAGACCAGGATCATCCACGACCCACCCTTGATCGTCCCCATCGAGGAGTTCGTGACGGATCTGGCCCCGGACGTGGCCGAGGACATGCTGTCCCGTATCGTCCGGGCCTACCGGCGCACGCTCCAACCCGACCGCCGGCACCTTCTCGAGCAGTATGAGTTGGCCCACCTGGCCCGCAAGGTGGTCGGGGTCGGCAGCGTCGGCACCGACGCCTGGATCGCCCTGTTCCTGGCCCGGGAGGACGGCTCCCCTCTGTTCCTCCAGATCAAAGAGGCCCAGGCCTCGGTGTTGGAGCGGTTCACCTCCAAGGGCAAGTTCTCCAACCACGGCCAGCGGGTGGTGGTGGGCCAACGCCTGGTGCAGGCGGCCAGCGACATCTTCCTCGGGTGGGAGCGGTTCGCCTGGGGGGGAGCCGAGCGCGACTACTACTTCCGGCAGCTGCGGGACTGGAAGGGATCGGTCGACGTGAACGGGATGACCCCGGAGGGGATGGACGTGTGGGGGCGGATGTGCGGCTGGACCCTGGCCCGGGCCCATGCCCGTTCCGGTGACCGTATAGCCATCGGGGCCTACCTGGGTAAGTCCGAGGCCTTCGACGTGGCCATCACCGAGTTCTCGGCGGCCTATGCCGACACCAACGAGCGGGACTACGCGCGGCTGCAACAGGCCGTCGACGACGGACGCATCGCCGCCAACACCGGGATCTGACCGGGCCGGCCCAGCCTCAGCTGCCCGGTGTGCCCGGGGGGGCCGCCACCGGCACCGGGTCGGCCACGTCGACGTTCCGGCCGAAGCAGATGAAGACCTGGTGGCCGTGGCTCACCACCGGGACGAACGACGTCTTGTGCACCTGCACGAACGAGGGGCAGATGGGATAGGCCTGCGTGGTGTGGGCCAGGCTCCAGTTGACCACGGCGGTGATGCCGCCGGCTGTGAAGTCGGTGATGCGGTTGGTCTGGGCGATGACGTTCTTCTGGGTCAGGTCCGAGCCGGCGGCCTTGATGCCGGCAGCCAGCAGGGCGGCGGACTGCCACCCCTGCATGGACAGCTGGTCGTTCACATGGGCCGGCTCGTAGGCCTTCATGACCGACAGGTACTGCTGGAGCCCGGGGTAGGCCCCCGGAAAGGCCGCGGCCGCCCCGAACGGCACGAACCCGTTGGCGTCCACATACACCCCCTGCATCAGCGAGGGGTACTGATCGAGCAGGTCCTGGTCGTAGCCGTTCAACCACAGCTGATGGATGCTGACCCCGTACTGCTGGAGGGCCCGGGCCAGGGTGATGTCGTCCGAGCCCTCCATGCAGCTCATCAAGAACTGCGAGTGGTGTTGCTGGATCTGCTGTACGGCCGAGGTGAAGCTGCCGCCCAGGGTGGCGTCGTAGTCGGCGTAGCTCACGTTGATCCCGGCCTTGCTCAGGTCGGCGGCGGCCGTGGTGCAGGCCGGATAGGAGCCGGGGATGCCCGGCCCGTAGCTCATCAGGGCCACCGAGGTGGCGTGGCTTCTCTTCATCAGATAGGACACTGGAGCGGCCAGGGCGTGGTAGTCCTGGATGGACCCGCCGGCGGCGAACAGGTTGTCGGGGCCGGCCCAGTTCCCGCTGACGTTGTAGCCGTAGGTGGGGGTGCCGGTCTCGGCGAACAGGTTGGGCGTGAACCAGAAGGTGGAGATGAAGGCGGCGAAATCGCCGTCCTGCTCGATGAGGGTGTGTGTCAGCTGGGAGAAGGTGGCCGGGTCGCCACCGTCATCGAGGTTGTCGGCCAGCACCAGCTTGCGGCCGTTGATCCCGCCTTCCTTGTTGACCATGTCGAAGTACGCCTCCATCCCGGGGATGAAGGTCACGAAGTCCCCGGCGCCCACCCCGGTGCGGGTGGCGATGACCCCGACCTTGACCTCGGTGGGGGTGATGCCGGGCCCCGACTGTCCCGCCGCCGTGCTCGACGGTGCGTTGTTCGACGGTGCGGTGCTCGATGGCGAGGTGCTCGGCGTGCCGCCCGAACAGGCCGCGGCGGTCAACGCCACGGCCACCAGCACCGCCGCTATCACGCCGCCGTGGCTGCCGCTGCGGCTGCGGCTGTGGCGGCGGCAGCTAACGGTACGCGGGTCTCCTCGATCGCTCACGGCCGTCCCCCGATCCGAGCCCCGTCCCCCCGGGCTCTTGTCGGGTCAGGCTAACCCTGTCGACCCGGCTGTGTCCGCCACCCGGGACCTGATTCCGCTACCGTCACCGGCGTGGCGGTGGCGCACCGGTGAGATCCAGAAGTCGGACGGCGTTGGTGGCGGCCGTGGTGGGCGCGCTGGTTCTGACCGGGTGCGGCTCGACCGACGGGTCGCCGGCCGGCTCGGGCTCGACCGCCGCTCCGGCCAGCTTGGTGAGCCACCCCGCCGGCCTGGTCGACCCCATGGCCGGTACGGGAACCGGCGGGGTGTCGCCCGGGGCCGTCGGCGAGTTCCCCGGGGCCGACCTTCCCTTCGGGATGATCCAGTGGAGCCCGGACACCAGCCCCAACGCCGTCGGCGCCGGGGGCGGCTACTCGTACCGGGACTCCCACATCTCCGGCTTCAGCCTCACCCACCTGAGCGGCACCGGGTGCGCGGCCTACGGGGACGTGCCCATCCTCCCCACGGTGGGACCGGTCGGCGACCACCCCGAACAGGACGTGGCCTCGTTCTCGCACGCCACCGAAACCGCCGCTCCCGGCCGTTACGGGGTGACCCTGGAGCCGTCGGGTGTGAGAACCCAGCTGGCCGTCACCACCAGGACGGGGATCTCCCAGTTCTCCTTTCCCCGCACCCACCAGGCCGACCTGCTCTTCAAGGTGGCCGGGAGTGCCAACCCGGTGAGCGCCACCCAGGTCCAGATGGTGGGTGACGACGGGATCAGCGGCCAGGTGACCAGTGGCCAGTTCTGCGGCACCGGCACCAACTACACGGTGTACTTCATGGCCACCTTCGACCGTCCGGTCTCGGCCGGCGGCACCTGGAACGGCCAGGCCGTGACCCCGGGTGGCACCTCGTGCCAGGGGAAGGCGTGTGGTGCTTACGTCTCGTTCGACACCGAGGCCAACCAGGTGGTCCGGATGAAAGTGGGCATCTCCTTCGTGAGTGTGGCCGACGCCGCCGACAACCTGCGCGTGGAGGACCCCGGCTGGTCCCTCGGCCAGGTGGAGTCGCAGGCCACCGACCGGTGGAACAGCCTGCTCGGTCGCCTACGGGTGGGGGGCGGCACACAAGAGGAGCAGCGGACGTTCTACACCGCCCTCTATCACTCGCTGCTCTTCCCCAACGTGGTCAGTGACGACAACGGCAGCTACCCCGGTGCCGACGGGCGGGTCCATCAATCGTCGACCAGGGAGCAGTACGCCAACTTCTCCGAGTGGGACATCTACCGCAGCGAGATCGAACTGGTGGCGCTGCTCGCTCCTCACCAGGCCGGTGACATGGTCCAGTCACTGGTCAACGATGCCCAACAGGGGGGCTGGCTGCCCAAGTGGGCCATCGTGGCCGGCGACTCGGGGCAGATGAACGGCGACTCGGCGGACCCGATCATCGCCACGGCCTACGCCTTCGGGGTGCGGGACTTCGACGTGGGGGCCGCCCTGGCCGCCATGGTCAAGGGGGCGACGCAGGACGAGACCGACCACGGGCTGGAGATCGAGCGGCAGTACCTCGATCAGTACCTGTCCCAGCACTACGTGAGCGCGGCCTCGTTGGATCTGACCTCGAGCAACTACTCCATCGGGGGATCGGTGACCCTGGAGTACGCCATCGACGACTTCTCCATCGCCCAGTTGGCCGGATCGCTCGGGGACCAGGCCCTGCAGAGCTCCATGATGAGCCGGGCCCACAACTGGGAGTACCTGTTCAACCCCTCGACCGGCTACATCCAGGGCCGCAACGCCGCCGGGGCCTTTCCGACCGGTCCGGCCTTCCAGACCGCCCTGCTCGAACCCGGGGGTGAGCTGGGCTTCGAAGAGGGCAACGCCATCCAGTACACCTGGTCCGTGCCCCAGGACCTCGGGGCCCTCGCCACCCTGATGGGAGGCAATGCCCGGGCGGTCCAGAAGTTGAACACCTTCTTCACCGTGCTCAACGCCGGCCGGGACCGTCCCTTCGACTGGGCCGGCAACGAGCCGAGCCTGTGGACCCCATGGGAGTACGACTACTTCGGCGCTCCGGCCCGGGCCCAGAAGACCGTCCGGGCGATCGCCGACCTCTACTCGGTGGCCCCGGTCGACGAGCCCGGCAACGACGACCTGGGCGCCATCTCGTCGTGGTACGTCTGGGCGGCCATGGGCATGTACCCGGTGACCCCTGGTTCGGCAGACCTGGCACTGGCCAGTCCGTTGTTCCCCGATGTCTCGATGGTCCTGCCCGACGGTCACCGGTTGGTGATGCACGCCCCGTCGGCCTCGGCCTCCACCCCCTATGTGCGCTCCCTGACGGTGAGCGGGGCCGACGTACCGGCAGCCGCCCCCACCTGCGCCTCGGGCACGGCGGCGCCAAAGGCCGGCACCACGGTGTGGGACCAGCCCTGGCTGCCCGCCTCCATCATCACCACCGGGGGGACGCTGACCTACGGACTGTCCTCGAGCCCGGACCCGGGGTGGGGATCCGACCCCGCCCTGGCCCCACCGTCGTACGGGACCGGCCGGCTTCCGGCTGTCGGTTACTCGGTGCCGAGCGGCGGCACCTCACTGCACGCCGGCGCCACCACCACCGTCCGGCTCGGTGTCCAGCCGGCTGCGTCCGGGCCGCAGGTGGTGCACTGGAGTGCCGTCGCCTCCGGGCCCACCGGCCTGCGGGTCTCACCCTCCTCGGGCTCGTTCGTCATCGCCGGCCCGACCACCACCTCGGCGACAGGCGCCGGCCTGCCGGGGTGCACGGCCACGTCGCCGAGGACGGAGACGTTGACGCTGGCCGCCACCGCGGCCGGCACCTATACGGTCGACGTCCACCTGACCACGGCCGACGGCGCCGGCCTACCCCCGGTGGTGTTCAGCGCCCGCGTGACCGGCTGACCCCCTCCGAGGGGAAGGGATCGTGTTCCCTACGCGAGCCTCAGGCCGCCTTCTCCAGGATGTGCACGCCGCAGGCCGATCCCAATCCGATGACGTGGGTCAGTCCGACCTTGGCCCCTTTGATCTGGCGGTCGCCGGCCTCGCCCCGCAGATGGGTGGCCACCTCCCACACATTGGCGATGCCGGTGGCGGCGATGGGGTGGCCCTTGGACTCCAACCCGCCCGAGACGTTGACCGGGGTCGATCCGTCCCGCCAGGTGGCCCCGGAGTTGAAGAAGTCGACGGCGCCACCGACCTCGCACAGCATGAGGTTGTCGTAGTGCACCAGCTCGGCGGTGGCGAAGCAGTCGTGCAGCTCCACCAGGTCCAGGTCGTCGGGGCCCACGCCGGCCTGCTCGTAGGCCTGGGTGGCGGCGTTCCGGGTCAGGGTGTTCACGTCCGGGAGGATCTGGCAGGCCTCCTCCCAGGGGTCGGTGGTGAGGATCGACGCCGATATCTTGACCGCCCGACGCTGCTGCTCGAGGGAAAGGGTCTTGAGCTTGGCACCGCTCACCACCACGGCGGCTGCGGCGCCGTCACAGTTGGCCGAGCACATGGGCCGGGTGTTGGGATAGGCGATCATGACATCGCCCATGATCTGCTCCAGGGTCATCTTCTTGGAGTAGGCGGCCAAGGGGTTCAGGGTCGAGTGCGAGTGGTTCTTCTCGCTGATCTTGGCGAACAGCTCGAAGCTGGTCCCGCCGTAGCGGTGCCCGTACTCCATGCCGATCTGGGCGAAGACCCCGGGCATGATCTCCGTGCCGATGCGCCCGTCGACCGGGGCCACGGCGCCGTAGCGGCCCGAGGGGGTGAAGGTACCCGAGTCGTCCTTCCGGCTCCCGCCGGAGAGGAGTCCGGCCCCGGAGAGCTTCTCCACTCCGAAGGCCAGGCCCATGTCGGCCTCGCCGGCCTTGACCGCCATGCAGGCCACCCGCAGAGCGGTGGCCCCGGTGGCGCAGGCGTTGGCCACGTTGAACACCGGGATGCCGGTCTGGCCCAGCTGCTTCTGCAGCTGCTGGCCGATGCCGGCGTTGGCCGCCATGAGGTTGCCGGCGCCGATCACCCCCATGTCCTTCATCTCGACACCGCCGTCGGAGAGGGCTCCCAGCACGGCCTCAGAGGCCAGGTCGACCAGGTCCATCTCGGGGTGCTTGCCGAACTTCGTCATGTGGATACCCAGGATCCACAGGTCGTCAGATGCCATGGTGCTCAACCTCCCAGGGGTTCGAAGCCGAACCCGATTGCGTCGGTGCCATTGTCGTCCGTTCCGATGACCTCGGTGGCCAACCCCACCTTCATGCCCAAGGTGACATGTTCGGGATCGGGCTCCACGTTGATCAGGTTGGCCCGCACACTCGTCCCGCCGCAGTCCACCAGGGCGGCGACGTAGGGCACCCGGACCCCGGGAGCGGCGAAGGCCACGATGGTGAAGGCCTTGACCTCACCGGTGGTCGGGACATCGACCTTGGTGAACTCGGTCTTGCCGCAGTGGGCGCAGGCGTTGCGCCGGTCGAAGAAACGGGCGCTGCAATTGGTGCACTCATTGGCCACCAGATGGGGCTGGTCGCCCAGCACCAGGTAGTCCACCAGGGGAATTTGCTTGTCCATCGTCCCTCTTCCGTCGTCGTGCCCACCACGACCTTGTCCCGCCACCGTAGTTGCCCACGGAAATCGACGGAAAATCCCCGTCTGGCCGGGCTCAGGAGGGCGGTGGCTCGATCTGCTCCATGAACTCCAGCCGGATACCCCCCGGGGCCTCGACGAAGGCGATCCGCCGTTTGCCGAAGGTGCCCTCGACGGTCTCGGGGCCCCAGACCACGGTATGGCCCTCCAGCTGGGCGTCGAGGTCGTCAGTGAACAGGGCCGGGTGCAGGAACCCCTCGGCCGGGAGATCGACGTCGTCCTCGTAGATGGCCTGGGTGAACAGGGTGATCATGACCGGGCCGAGGAACACGTCGGCCCGCTCGCCGTTGCGCCACATCATCCGGTCACGCACCTCGGCCCCGGCCGCCTGGTAGTAGCGACAGGCTTGGTCCAGGTCTGCCACTTTCACGGCCAGATTGGCCAGACCGGTCACAGCCACGGCGCCTCCTCGTTCGTGCCGACGGCGAAGTCTAACGAGGCGGGTCCAGCCCCACGGCCGGTGCTCCAGCCGACGGTCAGGGCCCGAAGGTGAACAGGAACAGCTGGGTGGCGTAGGCCACCAGGCGGGGCTCCTCCGTACCGTCCGTCCCGCAGTCCCACAGGGCCATGTCGGCCGAGGCATAGCCGTCCCCGGCGAAGCGGGCCCGGTTGTGGGCCAGCACCCAGGGCGACCGGCAGTGGTCGAGGAGGTGGACGGTGAGGTCGATGCTGGGGGCGAACCAGCTCCGGTCGGATCGGCCGACCTTCTCGCCGACGGCGCCGGGCATGGTGTCGGCCAGGACCACCAGGGCCAGGGGGTCGAGAGTGCCGTCCTCCAGGAAGGGCGGGTCCTCGAACCGGTACCACAGGGCGTTCTCGGCCCGGTCGGGGACGTACTCCTCCCAGTAGGGATGGCCGATGATGTTCCGGCCCTCGACGTGCCGGTCCCAGAACGGGGTAGGGGGGAACCCCTCCACCCCGGGCGGCAGCGGATCGCGGAACGAGCGGCACTGGGCCGGCGGTCGGAGCCCGGAGGGTGGCTCCAGATCGGTGAACGAGAAGCCGGTCCGGGGCGCTCCGAAGATGCCGGTGGTGAGGTGGCCCCGGGCCGCCCCGGGGTTGGTCACTTCGGCCCGCAGCTGGGACATGGAGCGGCCCCGGCGGAGCAACTCGACCTCGATCGACACCGGCCCGTCGGCCACCTGGGCCGCGAAGGTGGTGTGCAGGCCACGCAATTGCTGGGAGGGGTCGTCCAGCAGCTCGGCCATGGCCCGCAGGGCGATGGCGCTCACGATCCCGCCCTGGGGGAGGGGCCGGAGGTTCCAGCTCGGGTCGATGGCCCCCACGTAACGGCCCGGTTCCTGAGCCGTCACCGTGGTGACGGCGGCAAAGGAGTCGGTCACGACTGACGATGGTGGTTGGCGCCGCCCCCGGTGTCAACATCGGATGCTCCGGCGCCTGCACCGGCCGGTTGACGCCCGGCCGCCCCCGCCCCCGGCGCAATTGGATCGTTTCCCCTGGTCAGGACGTGAACATCCCGGGTCGAAACGCCAGCGACTTCGGCTAATGTCACGGCGTGGCACCGTCCGCTCAGCGCAACACCCGACCCAGAAACCCGGGAGCACGATGAACATCGTCGTCAGCAATGTGAAGGGCGGAGTGGGCAAGACCACTACCGCGGTGTACCTGGCGGCGGCCGCCGTGGAGCGGGGCTGGGATCCCGTCCTCCTGGTGGACTCCGATCGCCAGGCCTCGTCGGCGGAGTGGCTCGAGGAGAGCCCGATCGACGGGGTGGAGCTGGTGGAAGCCCCCTCGGAACGGACGGTGGCCCGGGCCCTGGCCGGCGGGGACGGACTGGCCGTGGTCGACACCCCGCCGGGCGACGAGCGGATCGTGCGGGCGGCCCTGGACCGGGCCGACGCCGTGGTCATCCCCACCCGGGCCGGTGGGGTCGAGTACTCCCGGGTGCTGGCCACCTTGGAGATGATCGGCAAGAACACCCCGCACGGGGTGGTCATCACCGCCGCCCGGTTGGGCACCAACGACCTGGCCGAGGCCGTGGCCTGGTGGAACGACTCCAAGGTCCCCATCTGGGGGATCATCCCCGAACGGGTGGGCATCGCCGCCGGCCCGGAGGCCCGGCTGTACCGCGACGGCCTGGAGGCTTACGACGGCGTGCTCAAGAAGGCCCTCCGCAAGCGGAGCTGAGCCTCGCTCAGCGGTCGAGGCCGTCCGGGCTGGCCGGCACGTCGACGGCGTGCTCTTCGAGGGCAGCCAGAGGGACGGTCTGCAGCACGGCCTCGTGGGTGGAGGCCAGGACCACGTAGGCCGCGGCCCCGTCGTGGTGGGCCCGCAACCAGTTGACCGCGGTCACGCACCAGCGGTCACCCGGGACCAGACCCGGAAACGAGTACTGGGGCATCGGCGTGGTCAGATCGTTGCCGATCCGGCGTTGGTGCTCGAGGAACTCCGCGGTGACCACGGCGCAGATGGTGTGGCTGCCGAGGTCTTCCGGCCCGGTGGTGCAGCACCCGTCGCGGTAGAAGCCGGTGAGCGGATCGGTGCTGCACGGCTCCAACTCACCACCCAGCACGTTGCGGTCAGCCATGCGTGCAGTATCGCTCAGTTTGCCGCCCCCACACCACGGTGATCCCGGCGGTCCCGTCCGCCCCCGGCCGCTCCCAGCCGGTGGCGCGCCCGGCTCAGGTGTTGAAGCTCTTGAGCTCCGTCCGGTCGCCCTCGCCGGCCGGAGTCAAGCCCACCTCGAACCCGTCGACCATGTCGATCCGCTGCAGGGCGTCCACGTGGCCCCGACCGGGGCCGCTCCACTTGGCCCGGGCCAGGGTCTTGGCCTCCACCAGATCGGGGGCCACCACCATCACGATCTCATGGCCCTCCCCCATCTGCCCGTCGGGCATGGGGCCACCCAGAAACGCCACAAAGAGATCCATTCCGCCGCAGGATAGCGGCGCCCGAAGGTGTCCCTCCAGCCGCCCGGCCGGGGAGGGGCCGTCGAGCGGTCAGGTGGAGGCCACGAAGTCCACGACCACCCGGGCCAGCTCGGGGCCCCGGTCCTCCTGGAGGAAGTGACCGCCCCCCTCGATGGTCACGTGGTGGCGTCCCCGCGCTCCGGGTATCCGGGCCTGCAGGCGGGCGTCGCCCCCGGCCGTGATGGGATCACCGTCGCTGAAGGCGGTGAGGAACGGGGTGTCCAGGGCCTCGAGGACCTCCCAGGCCCGGCGGTTGGCCGCGGCCGCCGGGTCCTCCGGTGAGATGGGGACCAGGGTGGGGAACTGGCGGGCGCCCTCGGCGTAGGACTGTTCGGGGAAGGGAGCGTCGTAGGCCGCCATGACCTCGGGGGCCAGCTCGGTGGCACAGCCCAGGTTGACGATGGTCCCGGTCGGGAAGGTCTCGACCTCCTGGGAGAACTTGAGCCAGCCCAGAAAGGCCTCGCCCGGGGGGCTGTCGCCGGTGGGCAGGAAGGTGTTGGCCGCCACCACCCGGGCGAAGCGGTCGGGGTGCTCGGCCAGCAGCCGGAGGCCGATCAGGCCACCCCAGTCCTGGCAGACCAGCGTGACCTCGGAGAGGGCCAGCTCGTCGAAGAGCAGGGCCCGCATCCACTCGACGTGGCGGGCGTAGGTGTACTCGCCGCGGGGGGTGGGCTTGTCCGAGCGACCGAATCCCACCAGGTCGGGGGCCACCACCCGCAGACCGGCGTCCACCAGCACCGGGATCATGTACCGGTACAGGTAGCTCCACGACGGCTCGCCGTGGAGCAACAGGACCACCTGGTTACCTGCCGGCCCCTCGTCGAGGTAGTGGACCCTCAGGGTGCCCCCGTCCTGGTCGGGGAGCTCGGCGTAGTGGGGCTCGAAGGAGTAACCCGCCAGCCCTTCGAAGCATGAGTCAGGGGTGCGGAGAACCTCCATCGGCCTGGCCACCTCCACGGTGTTCGATGATCGGGGGCGGGCCGACCGGCGTCGGCACCGCCCATGGGCTGCTGTGCCGGCCCGACAGTAACAGCCGGACCTTCACGCCTTCTCGGGCATCTCCGCCCGGCTGACGATCAGCGCAGGGCGTTCTTCACGAAGTCGTCCGTCCCGTGTCCGACCGGCAGCCTGGTCCCGCCGTGCCAGCTGCCCCGGAGGTGGCGCCGTACCGCCGCGGCCCCGTCCGCCGTGCCCCGGGCCGCCCCGTGCCACAGGTCGGCGTGGTGGAAGAGGATGTCGCCGCGCTCCTGGTAGACCGCCCGCTCGCCGGGAACCCGCTCGAAACCGGGTGGGATCCCCTCGGTCCCGCCCAGGTGGCTGCCGGGCAGGACCCGGAGGAAGCCGTTGGCCGGGGAGGTCGGGTCGAAGTGGATGGTGAAGGCCATCCCCGGCCAGATGTCGAGATGGGGACCGGACTGGTGGTCGGTGTGCCATCCGATCCGCGAGTAGGCCGAGCCGGCGTCGGGTCGGGCGTCCTGATAGACCACCCCGAACTGCTCGTAGTCGAGGAGCCAGGCCTCCGGACCGAGGATCCGGTGGGCCACGTCGACCAGGGCCGGTTGGTGCACCAGGGCGTCGGCCCCGGGCGATGCCACCGTGGCGAAGCACACGTAGTGGGCGAAGGGACGGCCGTCGATGGTGGCCTCGGGATCGTCCAGGATCACCGTGCCGTGGCGGTCGTCGAGGCTGCCCTCGGCCAACCGGGCCTGGGCTCCGACCAGCTCCACCTGGGCCTGGTCCAGGGCCCGGTCGTCGAGCGCACCGCGCAGGGTGGCATAGCCGTGTTGCTCGAAGTACGACGCCAGGTGGTCGATCTCACCGGGCCGGAACACCCCGGGCTCCGTGGTGCCCATGACTGTTATCCCGCCGTGGTGGTGGGGCCGGGGGAGGCGGTGGTCGTGGTGGTCGTGGACGGACTGACCGCGCCCAGGGCGTCTTCGGCCACGACCTCCAGGTCGGTGAGGGAGCCGGCGGTCGAGGTCACCAGTACCTGGTGTGATCCCCGCCGGGCCACCACGGTGTTGACGGTGGTTCCCTTGGAGGTGGTGACGGCGTAGTAGGCCTCGTCACCGAGGCCCACGATCTTCCCCAATTTGTCGCCCTGGGTCCGGAGTAGCGCCCGGTTCTTGGCGAACTTCGATGCGCTGGACCTGGAGTCGTAGGAGATGATCACCGACTTGCCCAAGTCGGCGGCCTGGTACGAGCAGAGGGTGACCGAACTGTGAACACTGGCGGTCGGAGTGGTGACGGTGGTGCCCATGGCGGTGTTGATCTGACTGGCGGTGACGAGGGCGCACGGGGTCCCGTCGATCGGCACCGTGACGATGGTCTCGGTCACCGAGGTGGAGGTGTTGGAGCAGGCGCTGAGTCCCAGGGTCAGGGCCGTCCCCGCCAGAAGGAAGGCCACGCCGGAGACCGCCCGCCGACGGTTGGTGGGAACGGTCCGGCCGCAGTCGGAGGGCATGGGGCGGACGATACTGGCAAAACGGACGGTGGGGACCCGCGCGCCCGGTCGTCCGCGGGTCGTACCATGCACCTATGAGCGACGTCACAGGCAGCGACCCGTCCGAGCAACCGTTGGTCGGGATGAAGCCGCGCAGCTACGAGGTCACCGACGGGCCCACCCGGGCGCCGGCCCGGGCCATGCTGCGCGCCGTGGGCATGACCGACGACGACTGGGACAAGCCGCAGATCGGGGTGGCGTCGTCGTGGAACGAGGTCACCCCGTGCAACATGCCCCTCGACCGTCTGGCCAAGCAGGCCAAACAGGGAGTGCGCCACGCCGGCGGGTTCCCGTTGGAGTTCGTGACCATTGCGGTGTCCGACGGCATCTCCATGGGCCACGAGGGCATGCGGGCCTCGCTGGTCAGTCGCGAGGTCATCGCCGACTCGGTGGAGACGGTGATGCACGCCGAGCGCTTCGACGGCATGGTCACCCTGGCCGGCTGCGACAAGTCCCTGCCGGGCATGCTCATGGCCGCGGCCCGCATCAATCTGCCCAGCGTCTTCCTCTACGGGGGGTCGATCCTCCCGGGGCGGGTGCGGGACCGGGCCCTCGACATCACCTCGGTGTTCGAGGCCGTGGGGGCCCACGCCGTCGACGCCCTCTCCGACGAGGAGTTGAGCCTCATCGAGCACAACGCCTGCCCCACCGAGGGATCGTGCGCCGGGATGTTCACCGCCAACACCATGGCGTCGGTGGCCGAGGCCCTGGGCATGTCCCTGCCGGGCAGCTCGTCGGCTCCGGCGGTCGACCGTCGACGCGATGACGACGCCTTCGCCTCGGGACAGGCTGTGGTGGCGTTGCTGGAGGCGGGCATCCGTCCCCGCCAGGTCATGACCAAAGAGGCGTTCGAGAACGCCATCGCCGTGGTCATGGCCCTGGGTGGTTCCACCAACGCCGTCCTCCACCTGTTGGCCATCGCCAACGAGGCCCGGGTGGACCTGGCCCTCGACGACTTCAACAAGGTGGCGGCCCGGGTCCCCCACCTGGCCGACACCAAGCCCCACGGCAAGTACCACATGAGCGATCTCGACCGCATCGGCGGGGTGCCGGTGGTGATGCGGGAGCTGCTCGAGGCCGGACAGCTGCACGGAGACTGCCTGACGGTCACCGGCCGGACCCTGGCCGAAAACATCGCCGCTCTGGCCCCACCGGCCCCCGACGGCGACGTGGTTCACGACATGGGGCATCCCATCCACGTCCAAGGTGGGATCGCCGTGCTGACCGGTTCGCTGGCCCCCAAGGGGGCGGTGGTCAAGGTGGCCGGCATCGACCAGCTGCGCTTCGAGGGGACCGCCCGGGTGTTCGAGGGTGAGGACCGGGCCATGGAGGCCATCCTGGCCGGCTTGATCGAGCCCGGCACCGTGGTGGTCATCCGCTACGAAGGACCGAAAGGTGGTCCGGGGATGCGGGAGATGTTGGCCATCACCGGGGCCATGAAGGGCGTGGGCCGGGGCGGCGACTGTGCCCTGGTCACCGACGGCCGGTTCTCCGGCGGCACCCACGGGTTCTGTATCGGGCACGTGGCCCCCGAGGCGGTGGACGGGGGACCGATCGCCCTGGTGGCCGATGGCGACCAGATCGTGGTGGACGTGGTGGAGCACACCATCGACCTGCTGGTCGGGGACGACGAGCTCGACCGCCGTCGCTCCGGGCTCAAGCACCCGGCTCCCCGCTACACCACCGGCGTGCTGGCCAAGTACGCCCGACTGGTCACCGGGGCCGACCGGGGTGCGGTCACCGAGCCCTGAGCGGGCCTTCGGGGTCGCCGCCACACCAACGCTTGTCCCGACCACCCGGTCCATGTAACAATGGCGGGGTCATGGGTACCGCCGCTGCACGTCAACTGATCACCGAGGTACTCGTGTCGTAGCGCACACGACGCTCTTCGCCGTGTGCGCTTTCCGACCTCCCAGATGGGAGGTCGTTTTCATGTCCCGCCACGGACACCCGGCCGGCCGAGCAGGCCTGCCCCTCACCACCGACAGTCCCGCCATCGACGACAAGGGAGCACCCGATGGAACTCACAGGAGCACAAGCGCTGATCAAGAGCCTCGAGATGCAACAGGTCGAGGTGATGTTCGGGCTTCCCGGCGGAGCCATCCTGCCCGTGTACGACCCCATCATCGACTCGTCGATCCGGCACATCCTGGTGCGGCACGAGCAGGGGGCGGGCCATATGGCCGAAGGGTACGCCCAGGTCACCGGGCGCCCCGGTGTGGCCATGGTGACCAGCGGTCCCGGCGCCACCAACATCGTGACGCCGCTGGCCGACGCCTACATGGACTCCATCCCCCTGGTGGTGGTGACGGGCCAGGTGGCCACCACCGCCATCGGGACCGATGCCTTTCAGGAGAGTGACATCACCGGCATCACCATGGGCATCACCAAGCACAACTGGTTGATCACCGACGGCCGGGACATTCCCCGGGTGGTGGCCGAGGCCTTCCACGTGGCCACCACCGGCCGCCCCGGCCCGGTCCTGATCGACATCCCCAAGGACATCGCCAACAAGCCCATGGAGTGGTACTGGCCCGGGCCCGACGATCTGGACCTGCCCGGCTACCACCCGGTGACCGAGGGGGACCCTGAGCTGGTGCGCCAGGCCGCCGAGCTGTTGTTGGCCGCCGAGCGGCCGGTCCTCTACGTCGGAGGCGGGATCCTCAAGTCCCGCGCCGCCGACGGGCTCCGTGAGCTGGCCGAGCGGACCGGCATCCCCGTGGTGACCACCCTCATGGCCCGGGGGTGCTTCCCCGACTCCCATCCGCTGTGCCTGGGGATGCCCGGGATGCACGGCAACTACACCGCGGTCACCGCCATGCAACGCTCCGACCTGTTGATCGCCCTGGGCAGCCGGTTCGACGACCGGGTCACCGGCCGGGTCGACGCCTTCGCCCCCGAGGCCAAGGTCATCCACGTCGACGTGGACCCGGCCGAGCTGAACAAGGTGCGTCAGGCCGACGTGGGCATTGCCGGCGACTGCCGGCTGGTCATCGACGAGATGTTGGCCGCCCTGGACGGGATGGGACTGTCCCACTCCGATGCCACCCGCGGCGGACAGGGTGGGGCGCCGAGCGATGCCGTGTCCGGTGCCCCGGCCGCCCCCGGCTCGGTGGCCGCAGCCTTCCCCCGCGAGCGCCTCATCCCCTGGCGGTCCCAGCTCAGCGAGTGGCAGAGCCGGTACCCGTTGGTCTACGAGCAGAAGCCGGGCTCGGGCGCCCTCAAGCCGCAGTTCGTGCTGGAGACCCTCCGCGACGCCACTCCCGACGACACCATCGTGGCTTCGGGGGTGGGCCAGCACCAGATGTTCGCCTCCCAGTGGTGGCAGTTCGACTACCCCTACACCTGGGTCAACTCCGGGGGGCTCGGCACCATGGGCTTCGCCGTGCCGGCCTCCATCGGGGCCAAGGTGGGCCGGCCGGACAAGACGGTGTGGGCCATCGACGGCGACGGCTGCTTCCAGATGACCGCCCAGGAGCTGGTGACGGCGTCGTCGGAGCGCATCCCGGTCAAGATCGCCATCCTCAACAACGCCTACCTGGGCATGGTGCGCCAGTGGCAGGAGATGTTCTACGGCGAGCGGTACTCCGAGGTGTACCTCTCGCCCGACCTGCCCGACTACGTGGGGTGGGCCGAGTCCATGGGCTGCCTGGGCATCCGGGTGGAGTCGGCCGAGGAGGTGGCCCCGGCCGTGGACAAGGCCAACTCCGTCGACGACCGGCCGGTGGTCATCGACTTCCGGACCGACGCCTTCGAGAAGGTCTTCCCCATGGTGGCGGCCGGCGCCTCCAACGACGACATCATTGTCGACCCCTCGCTCACCAGGGATGAGCGCTGATGAGCGTGTACGGAGCCGATAAGCGCCACCACACCCTCACCGTGCTGGTGGAGAACAAGGCGGGAGTGCTGGCCCGGGTGGCCGGGCTGTTCTCCCGACGGGGTTACAACATCTACAGCCTGGCCGTGGCGCCGTCGGATGACGTGCGGTTCAGCCGCATCACCATCGTGGTGGACGTGGAGTCGGCCCCGCTGGACCAGATCATGAAGCAGCTGGACAAGTTGATCCCGGTGGTGTCCATCACCGAGCTGGACCCGGCGCTGGCCCGGGAGCGGGAGCTCCTGATGGCCACCCTCGAAGCCGGGCCGGACGCCCGCAGCCAGATCATCCAGCTGGTGGGGGTGTTCGAGGGCAAGATCGTCGATGTCGGTCACGAACGGCTGACGGTGGCGCTGGAGGGTGCCCCCACCAAGCTGGACGACTTCGAGGACCTCATCCGCAGCTACGGCATCGTGGAGATGCAACGGACCGGCCGGGTGGCATTGCCTAAGCTGGATCGGTCCGGCGACCATCGGCCGCACCTCCTGGCGGGATCCACCATCGGACACGACCACGATCAGAACGCAACGCACGATCACGACACAGAGAAGGCAGGTTGACCGCCATGGCCACGCTTTACTACGAGAAGGACGCCGACCCCGGCCTCATCGGGAACCGCAAGGTGGCCGTTATCGGCTACGGCTCCCAGGGGCACGCCCACGCCCTCAACCTGTCGGAGAGCGGGGTCGACGTCCGCGTCGGACTGCGTGAGGGCTCGTCGTCGAAGCAGAAGGCGGAAGAGGCCGGCCTGCGGGTCCTGTCGGTGGCCGACGCCGCGGCCGAGGCTGACGTCATCATGGTGCTGTTGCCCGACACTGAGCAGGCTTCGGTGTACGAAGCAGAGATCGCCCCCCATCTGTCGGCCGGCGATGCCCTGCTGTTCGCCCACGGATTCAATATCCGGTTCGGGCTGATCACGCCGCCGGACGACGTCGACGTGGCCATGGTGGCTCCCAAGGGGCCCGGGCACCTGGTTCGACGCACCTACACCGAAGGAGGCGGGGTGCCCTCACTGGTGGCGGTGTCGGCCGATCCGTCGGGCAAGGCTCACGACCTGGCCCTGTCCTACGCCCACGCCATCGGCGCCACCCGCGCCGGGGTGCTCGACACCACCTTCGCCGAGGAGACCGAGACCGACCTGTTCGGTGAGCAGGTGGTGCTCTGTGGTGGGCTCACCGCTCTGGTGCAGGCAGGCTACGAGACCCTGGTGGGGGCGGGCTACCAGCCCGAGTCGGCCTACTTCGAGTGCCTGCACGAGCTCAAGCTGATCGTCGACCTGATGTACGAACAGGGCATCAGCGGGATGCGGTTCTCGATCTCGGACACCGCCGAGTACGGCGACCTGACCCGCGGACCGCGGGTGATCAACCAGGCGGTCCGGGAGGAGATGGGGCGCATCCTGGGCGAGATCCAGGACGGCACCTTCGCCCGGGAGTGGGTGGCCGAAAATGCCAACGGACGCCCCAACTACAAGGCCCTGCGCCAGGCCGGATTCGACCATCCCATCGAGAAGGTCGGAGCCCAGCTGCGGGACATGATGCCGTTCGTCACCGCCGGCAAGCAGAAGATCCAGGATGTCTCCGGGGGCTGACCCCGGGACAGGACCAGCCGACGGGGCGGTTCCCGAGGTGCGGGTGGAGGGCCTCGAGCCCACCTTCCGGTCGCTCGACGATCCCGACATGGAGTGGCAGCAGGTCAAGTCGGTGCGCAACGCCGACGGTTCGACCTCCTCGGTGTGGGAGAAGTGGCTGGCCTTCTCGCCCGATCCGCAGTACCTGTCGCTCTACGCCCGCTGGGACCCGGGCATGGTCATCCGGCGCCACGGGCACTTCAGTCCGCACGTGATCTTCGTGATCCGGGGGGACATGTGGTGCGGCGAGCGCCACTGCCCGGCCGGCACCCATGTCGAGCTGCCCCTCGGGGCGGCGTTCGGGCCCTTCGTGGCCGGCGAGCAGGGAACCGAGCTTCTGGAGGTGATGATGGGCGACCCGAGGTCGTGGGGGGATGACCCCGGATCCTTCGCCGAAGCCCTCGAACGTCGTGGGGCCGAGGCCTTACCGGACCCACCCATCGATCTGCCCGACTGGCTCGAGGACCTCCGTTCGGCCTGGGCCACCGGGGACCCCGACCCCGAGCCGGACTGACCGGACGGGTTCACGCCTTCAGGCCGGCAGAAGGTGCAGCACGTCTCCGGAGGCTGACCCCGGGGGAGTGGGCTCCTACGACCGGCGCTGGAGGCCGGCCACATTCTGGGCCGTGGACGAGATCTGCACGAGGTGCAGGCCCACGTCGATCGGTCGGCTGGTCATGGCCGGTCGGCCTCCGGTTCCGAGCTGCCCGCTGGAGTTCTCGCCCCAGGCCCACAGCCGGCCGTCGTTGTCGATGGCGTAACTGGCGAAGCCGCCGGAGTTGACCTGGACGAAGGTCACTCCACGGGGCACGTCGACCCGCACCGGGACATCCGAACTCACCAGGGTTCCGTCACCGAGCTGGCCCCGGTCGTTACTGCCCCAGGCCCAGACGGAGCCGTTGCCCAGGATGGCCATGGTCTGCCCGTTCTTCGCCCCGCTCCCACCCTGGAACACCTGACGTACCGCGGCGGGCAACGTGACCATCACCGGCACGGCGCTGTCCGTGGTGGTGCCGTTGCCGAGCTGACCGGCGGCGTTGTAGCCCCAGTTGTAATAGGCGCCTGTGCTGAAGAGGGCCCCCGAGCCCTCCCACGAGGAGGTCAGGGTGGTCACGTGCGCCGTGCCGGGCAAGCCGACCACCGGGACGGGGACGGCGCTGTCCGCTGTCGAGCCGGTGCCGAGGACGCCGTACTGGCCGGAGCCACAGGCGTAGACCTTGCCCCCCGAGGCCAGCAGGGAGTGGGTTCGGGCCCCGGTGGCCAGCGTCACGTCCGGGAGAGAGAGCTCCGCTGGTCGGAGCTCCATGTCGCCCGACAGGCAGAGGTCGCCGTTGGGGTTGAGGCCCCACCCCCAGGCCCGGCCGTGTGCGTCGATGGCCAACGCCCCATCGAACGGCATGGGGTTGGCCAAGGAGGTGATCCTGACGCCGGCGGGAAAGTCGACCTGCACCGCTCGGGTCGAATAGGCGGGCTTGGTCCCGTTGCCGAGCTCGCCATAGCTGGCCACACCCCAGGCCCACACGGTGCCGCTGGAGGTCAGGGCGTAGCCATCGGAGTTCGAGGTGGCGATCTGCACGACCCGGCCGTCTATTCCGGCGACAGGAGTCGGCTTGTCGAGCTGCAGCTGGCTGATGGCGCCCCGGTTCCCGACCACGCCGAACCGGTAGACGACGGTGGTCGAGGGTGCGGGCGCGGTGGCACTCCCGGATCCGCAGGCCGCCAGCACCAATGCCGAGGCCACGAGCAACGCCCCGGCCCGCCAGGACCACGGACGGATGGTGTCGACGGTGAAACCCATACTTGCGAGTATCGGGTACGGGGCCATAACTGTCAACCTGGTTAACAATCTACTAACATCTGCCCTGTGGACTCCGAGACGTCCCGTCCGGATAGGGACGAACACAGCGGTTCAGCCGGTCGGCCATCGGCGGCCCTCGGACCGGCCCTGCGACGGGCCTGGATCGGCTATCAACAACGACTTGACCGTGCCATGGCCGAGGCCGGATTCGGCGAGCGGGGATTTCCCGACGGGCGGGTTCTCCGGTCGTGCTCGGGTCCGTCCGGCTCGACCATCTCGGCCATCGGGCGCGAGCTCGGCATCACCCGCCAAGGGGCCGGCAAGGTGGTCGGGCACCTGAGTGACCGCGGCTACGTCGAGGTCGCCGACTCGGCCACCAGCAAGAGGGAGAAGTCGGTCACCCTGACCTCCCGCGGGAACGAGTACCTGCAGGCACGGCGAGCGGCGGCGGGCCAGATCGAGGACGAGTTGACGGCCACCGTCGGAGCGGAGGGGATGTCCGGCCTGTTCGCTCTGCTGGAGGCCCTTGACGATGGCGATAGCCCGCCACTGCGTACCTACCTCCGGCGTTCGTCCCGCGCCTGAGCCGGCCATCTCGATCCGGCCCCGGGCTGGAGTCAGGCGCCCTGTGTCCGGTGACCCGGGGTGGGCCACGGCCGCCACATCCAAGCAAACCCATGGACTTTGCTGCTCAGGGTCCGGTACTGTGGCCAAAAGGGGCTGAGTATCGGCCTTATTCTCGTGTCGGGGGGCACCGTTGGCCATCGATCCATACATCGTCCTGGGAAGCGCCGTCGTTGGATTTCTGGTGGGTCTCACCGGAGCGGGTGGTGGGGCGCTCATGACTCCGATGCTCATCCTGTTGTTCAGCGTCAAGCCCTCGACGGCGATCTCCAGCGACTTGGTCGCCGCGGTCTTCATGCGACCATTCGGTGCGGCAGTGCACATCTCGAAGAAGACGGTGAACTTCCGGTTGGTCGGATGGATGGTTGCCGGGTCTGTTCCGATGGCCTTTCTCGGTGCCTATCTGCTTCATTTGATGGGGCACACCAAGACCTCACAGGCCACTATCGAACGGGTCCTGGGTGCGGCGCTTCTGGTCGGGGCGGCAGCCATGGTGATCCGCTATCTCCTCGACCGTCGGCACGGCCATGATCGGACCGCGGTGGTGCACGACCTCGTGGTGAAGCCCGTCCCCACCGTGCTGATCGGCATGGTCGGTGGGCTCATCGTCGGAATGACCTCGGTCGGGTCGGGTTCCCTGATGATCGTGATGCTTCTCTTTCTCTACCCCATGCTGGGTGCCAACCAGTTGGTCGGCACCGACCTCACCCAGGCGGTTCCCCTGACCGTTGCCGCCGCCCTGGGAGCCCTCGCTTTCGGACATGTCGAGTTCTCGGTGACCACGTCGATCATCATCGGAAGCATCCCAGCCGTCATCGTGGGATCCTTCATTTCGTCGAGGGCCCCGGACCGGTACATCCGGCCGGCGATCACGTTTGTCATCTTCGCCTCCGGCCTCAAATACGTCGGGCTCGGTACGACCACCCTGGGCTGGGTGCTCTGCGCGGTACTCCTCGCCGTGGTCGTCATCTGGCTGCTGTATGTGCGACCGTGGCAGAGCGGTGTCCCCCTGACCAGTTCTGCGGTCACCACGGCCCGACCGGCAGAATCGGTTGAGCCCAGGGGGTCCCCGTCGGGCTGATGGCCAGTGGGTCATGGCCTCGGGGAGGGGTCGATCCCCACACCATCCGGACCTGAGAGGATGGGGCGATGTACATCTCCGCCAAGGTCGACTACGCCATCAGGGCCCTCTGTGGCCTGGCCGACAGCGAGGGCGCGGTGACCTCGGCGGCCCTGGCCGCTGGCCAGCATCTGCCGGCGAATTTCTTGGAGAGCATCCTGATCGAGCTTCGTCGGAAGGACTTTGTCGTCAGCAGACGGGGACCCGACGGCGGCTACGTTCTCGGCCGGCCGGCGTCGAGGATCCGACTGGCAGATGTGATTCGATCGCTGGAAGGCCCGCTTGCCGAGGTACGGGGTCTCCGCCCGGAGGCGGCAACCTACGTGGGGCCGGCCGAGGATCTTCAAAGCGTCTGGGTCGCTTTGCGGGCCAGTCTGCGCGGCGTGCTCGAGAAGACCACCATCGCCGACATCGTGAGCGGGCAACTGCCCAAGCCGGTCAGGACCTTGGTCGCTGAACCCGACTCCTGGTTATCGCGACCGGCTCGCGTCTCGTAAGCTCCCCGTCCGATTCAGGACCCGGCGCCGACGGGCGCGGCCCGCTCACTCAGGCGGCGATGGCCCCCACCACGTAGTTGATGCAGGCGCACAGGGAGGCCACGTCGTCGGGGTCGATGGCCGGGAACATGGCCACCCGCAACTGGTTGCGGCCCAGCTTCCGGTAGGGCTCGGTGTCGACGATCCCGTTGGCCCGGAGCACCGCGGCCACGGTGGCGGCGTTGACGGCGTCGTCGAAGTCGATGGTGCCGACCACGTGGCTCCGGTCTTGCGCCCGGGTCACGAAGGGCGTGGCGAAGTCGGAGTTGTCGGCCCAGGTGTAGAGGATCTCCGCCGACTTGTCGCACCGCCCGGTGGAGAAGCTCAGCCCGCCCTGCTTGTTGAACCACGACACCTGGTTGTCGAAGAGGAAGATGGTGGCCAGGGCCGGCGTGTTGTAGGTCTGGTCGAGCTTGGAGTTGTCGAGGGCGATGGTCAGGTCCATCGAGGCCGGGACCCAACGCTTGGTGGCGGCGATCCGGGCGATCCGGTCCTGGGCTGCCGGAGACAGCAGGGCCACCCACAGGCCTCCGTCGGAGCCGAAGCACTTCTGCGGGGCGAAGTAGTAGGCGTCGAACTGTTGGGGATCCACCGGCAGGCCCCCGGCCCCCGAGGTGGCGTCCACCGCCACCAGCCCTCCGCCCTCGGCCGGCAGGGCCGCACCCCTGGGTCGGGCGATGGGCATCATCACCCCGGTGGAGGTCTCGTTGTGGGTCAGGGCGTAGAGGTCGACGTCGTCCCGGGCCACCGGGTCCGGGTGGGTGCCGACCTCCGAGCTGATGATCTCGGGCTGGTCGAGGTGGGGGGCGTCCGAGGCCGCCACGGCGAACTTGGATGAGAACTCGCCGAAGCTCAGGTGCTGGCTCTTGCGCTCGATGAGGCCGAAGGTGGCGGCGTCCCAGAAGCAGGTGGTCCCACCGTTCCCCAACGTCACCACGTACTCCTCGGGAAGGGAGAACAACTCGGCCAGTCCCTGGCGCAAGCTCCCCACCACCGATTTGACGGTCTTCTGCCGATGGCTGGTCCCGAGGTAGCGGCCGGCCTCGGCGGCCAGGGCCTCCACGGCCTCGGGCCGGACCTTGGAGGGACCGGAGCCGAACCGTCCGTCGGCCGGCAGGAGGTTGGCGGGAATGGTGATGTCAGGGATATCAGTCACGTATGGAATCATGGCACCATGGCTCTTCAGAGAGAAACCGGCCCGGTTGGCGGCGCACGGCGCGACGGGGGTCGGCCGTGAGCGGCCGGCGCGTCTCGGCGCGCATCGCTGCGGTCTCGCCCTCGGCCACCCTGGCTGTCGACGCCAAGGCCAAGGCCCTCAAGGCCCAGGGCGAGAGCGTGATCGGCTTCGGCGCCGGGGAGCCCGACTTCCCCACGCCCGAGCACATCGTGGCTGCCGCCGAGGCTGCCTGCCGCGATCCCAAGACCCACAAGTACACCCCGACGGCGGGCCTGCCCGAGCTGCGCGAGGCCCTGGCCGTCAAGACCAAGAGGGACTCGGGCCTCGAGGTCGCCCCGGCCCAGATCCTGGTGACCAACGGCGGCAAGCAGGCCATTGCCAACTCCTTCGCGGCCCTGTGCGACCCGGGAGACGAGGTACTGGTCCTGGCGCCCTACTGGACCACCTATCCCGAGGTCATCGTCCTGGCCGGCGGGGTGCCGGTGGTCATCGCCACTGACGCTGCCAGCGGCTTCCGCGCCACCGTCGATCAGCTGGAGGCAGCCCGGACCCCGCGCACCAAGGTGCTGCTGTTCGTGTCGCCCTCCAACCCCACCGGTGCGGTCTACCCGCGCCACGAGATCGAGGCCATCGGCCGGTGGGCGGTGGAGCACGGGCTGTGGGTCCTCACCGACGAGATCTACGAGCACCTGGTGTACGGAACCGCCGAGCACTTCTCCATGCCGGTGGTCGTCCCCGAGCTGGCCGATCAGTGCCTGGTGGTCAACGGCGTGGCCAAGACCTACGCCATGACCGGCTGGCGGGTCGGATGGATGATCGGGCCGACCGACATGATCACCGCCGCCACCAACCTGCAGTCGCACGAGACGTCGAACGTGGCCAATGTGTCCCAGCGGGCCGCCCTGGCCGCAGTGTCCGGTGATCTCACCGCGGCGGAGGAGATGCGCCTGGCCTTCGACCGGAGGCGTCTGACCATCCACACCATGCTCAACGAGATAGACGGCGTGTCGTGCAACCTGCCCGAGGGGGCGTTCTACGCCTTCCCCTCGGTCGAGGGGCTCTACGGCCGCACCATCCGGGGTCGCCGGTCGACTTCCAGCGCCGAGCTGGCCGACCTGGCCATCGACGAGGCCAAGGTGGCGGTGGTGCCCGGCGAGGCCTTCGGCGCTCCGGGCTACTTCCGGATGTCGTACGCCCTGGGCGACGACGATCTGGTCGAGGGGGTCGCCCGCCTGGCCAAGCTGTTCGGCGAGGCCTCGTGACGCCCCCCGGTCAAGGACACGGAAGCTTCTGCCAACGAAAGGATCACCATGGGTAGGGTACTGGTCACCGAAAAACTGGCCCCGGCCGGCCTGGAGCTGATGGCCGACGCCGGCCACGAGGTCGACGTGCAGTTGGATCTCTCTCCCGAGCAGCTGCTCTCGGCGGTGGTCGGCGCCGAGGCCCTGGTCATCCGTTCCGCCACCACGGTGACCGCCGAGGTACTGGCGGCCGGCACCGACCTGGTGGTGGTGGGCCGGGCCGGCATCGGCCTGGACAACGTCGACGTGGCCGCGGCCACCGACCGCGGCGTGATGGTGGTCAACGCCCCGCAGTCGAACATCCTCTCCGCCGCCGAGCAGGCCATGGCCCTCCTGTTGGCCCAGGCCCGCAACATCCCCCAGGCCCACTCGGCCCTGGTGGCCGGCAAGTGGGAGCGGTCCAAGTGGGAGGGGGTCGAACTGCACGGCAAGACCTTGGGCGTAGTGGGCCTGGGCCGGGTCGGGGCCCTGGTCGCTCAGCGGGCCCTGGCCTTCGGCATGCGCCTGGTGGCGTACGACCCCTTCGTCTCCGCCGATCGGGCCAAGCACATGGGCGTGGAGTTGATGAGCCTCGAGGAGCTCATCGGGGTGTCCGACTTCGTCACCGTCCACCTGCCGAAGAACGCCGAAACCTTGGGCCTCATCGGCAAGGACCTGCTGGCCAAGGCCAAGCCGGGACTCCGCATCATCAACACCGCCCGCGGTGGCATCGTGGACGAGGAGGCTTTGGCCGAGGCCATCCGTTCGGGCCAGGTCCAAGGGGCCGGCCTCGACGTGTTCGCCAAGGAGCCCACCACCGAGTCGCCCCTGTTCGAGCTGTCCTCGGTGGTGGTGTCACCGCACCTGGGGGCGTCGACCGCCGAGGCCCAGGACAAGGCCGGGGTCACCATCGCCGAGCAGGTCATCCTGGCCCTCAACGGTGACTTCGTGCCCTTCGCCGTCAACGTGGCCGCCACCGACGTCTCCGAGACGGTGCGCCCGTTCATGGGGCTGGCCGAGCAGCTGGGCCGGATCCTGTCGTGCCTCAACGACGGCCTGCCCGGCACGTTGGAGATCGAGTACCAGGGAGGGTTGGCCGGAGCGGGAACCGGCATCCTCACCCTCTCGGTCCTGAAGGGCCTGTTCGCGGCAGGGACCGAGGAGCCGGTGAGCTACGTGAACGCCCCTCAGCTGGCGGCGGAGCGGGGACTGGAGGTGCGGGAGACCTCCACGGTGACCGCCCACGACTACGTCAACCTGATCACCCTGCGCAGCGGGGACCACTCGGTGGCGGGCACCCTCACCGGGCCCCGCACCGAGCCCCGGCTGGTCATGATGGACGACCATGTGGTCGAGGTCCCGCCGGCGCCCCACATGCTGGTGGTGCGCAACGACGACCGGGCCGGGATGATCGGCACGGTGGGAACGGTCCTGGGCGAGGCCGGCGTGTCCATCTCGTCCATGGCGGTCGGCCCGTCGGCGGTCGGCAACACCGCCCTCATGGTGCTGTCCACCGACCGGCAGGTGCCCGACGAGGCCCTGGTCCTATGCGGGGGAACCCGGGGATCAGCGACGTCCACACCGTCGAGTCCTGAGGCCCCACCGGCAAATGCCATGACCGGCGCCGGGCCCACCGAGCCGCACTTTGCCCGGGGCCAGGTGATGACGGTGTTCCGGTCGCGGCGACGGGACTCAGCCGAGGCGACCTACCTCGAAGTGGCCGAGGAGATGGAGTCGGCGGCCCGGGCCAGTGCCGGCTTCGTCGACTTCAAGAGCTTCGTGGCCGAAGACGGGGAGCGGGTGTCGTTGGTGACCTTCGACTCGTGGGCCGCCCATGAGGCCTGGCGTGACGACCCCCGCCACCGGCAGGCCCAGCAGCGCGGCCGGGACCAGTTCTACCTCGAGTACTCCATCCAAGTCGGGCTGTGCGACCACACCTCCCGGTGGACCCGACCGCCCGGCTGACCGCCCACGGGGCCGGCCAGGGCCCCGCCCCCCTCAGCCCTGGCGCTTCGGATTGGCCGGTACCGGTGGCCAGGTGTCGCCGCCGATGGAGGGGACCAGCCCGTCCCCCGACGATGCCGATCCGGTCAGCGACCGCACGGCCCGCACCGTCACCGCCACGGTGGCCGCGGCCACCGCGGCCCGCACCGACCACCGGAACAGGACTCTGATCACCTGGCCACCCTAGGTCAGCGGGCGGCGACCACGGTCAGGTCCATCGGGTCACACGAAGATGACCGTAGGGTGATCTTTCGGTTACATCGGTGCCCCAGTGGCCACAGAACGGGTCGGCGCCATGAACATCGGGCGGGGGTCTCTATAGGATCCCCGGAGCATGCACCCACCGACCCCTTCCCCGTCCTCGGTCCCGGGCCCGCGGACCTGCCTGGATCGGCAGGACCGACGGTGATGAGCTCACTCCGGGCGCCCTACCGGCGCCGTGCCGTGGCCCTGGCCGGCGTGCTGGCCGTGGCCGCTGTGGCCGCCGGCTGCGGTGGGAGCACCGCCTCCTCCGATCCGCCCACACCCGCCAACGAGGTGGTGGTCAAGGCACCGGACTTCCAGCTCCAGGGGTGCACGTATGTGCTGGACAACACCATCCCGTCCGGTGAGCCCCAGGGTGTGCAGCCCAGCTTCAAGTCGTTCGAGCCGGACGAGTCGGCCACGTCGGCGATGAAGCAGGTCAAAGAGCACGGAGGCGTGGCCCTGGGCGACGGCTTCAACATCCCGGGTGGTACCAAGCTGTACGCCGGACCGGACACCTCCAAGCCCACCGTCGGGACCATCCCGGCCAACTACGACATCCTGGTGGCCGAGCCGGTGGTCTGGACCGACCGCAGCAGCAATACCTGGGTGGCCTTCTTCGTGTCGTGCGGTGGGCCCAACCTCTACTGGGTCCAGATCAAACAGATCCAGAAGGCCAACCCCGAGGCCGCCAGCAGCATCACGCCGCTGTTCGCCGTCAAGAATTCGCTGCTGCCCATCACCATCGCCGCCAAGAACTTCGCCTGGAAGAATCCCCAGATGACCCTCATCATCGGGCGGGGCGAGATGTGGGGCCCCCTGGCCTGACGGTGATCGGCGGTCCGGCCGGCCCAGCCGGCGCGGCCGGTTGGGGTGGCTCCGGTGATGCCCAGGATTCACTCAACGATTACTCCCGTATCGCCCAGTGTTAGCAATCCGTTTACCTTCGACCGCTACTTTTGGGCGCGAGCGCTCCGGTTGCCGAGCAGGACCATGCCGACCGGATACCGGTGCCACCCCGAGCTTCGTCCGACACCAGATCCGAGCAGCCAGAAAGGCCCGAGGACTTGTCTGCCACCGTCGATCTGCCCCACTCTGCGCCGGAGACCACACCTACCCCCATCGTCGTCACCGACGAGCACGGGGTCGGGGACACGCTCTTCCGGGGCACGGTCAGGGCCGCCGGCTACTTCGTCCTCCTCCTCCTCTTCCTGATCGGCCTGTTCCTCTTCCTGCAGGGCTGGCCGGCCTTCCGCAAGGAGGGCTTCCAATTCTTCACCCGCTCGGGCTTCGGGACCCTTGGACTGCACCCCTTCTACGGCGTCCTGGCCTCCCTGGTCGGCACCCTCGAGGTGGCCATGGTGGCCATGGTGGTGGGCGTCCCGGTGGCCCTGGCCACCGCCCTGTTCCTCAGCGAGTACGCCCCGTCGTGGAGCCGGCGCACGTTGATCTCCCTGGTGGACCTGGCCGCGGCCATCCCCAGCATCATCTTCGGGCTCTGGGCCGTCTTCGAGCTCTCGAACAACGTGGTCGGGGTCAGCACCTGGCTCTCACGCCATGTGGCCTTCATCCCGTTCTTCAAGGTGGTGAGCCCGCCCTACAACGCCTCGATCTTCATCGCCGGGCTGGTGGTGGGGATCATGATCGTCCCCATCATCACCTCGATCTGCCGGGAGGTCTTCTCGCTGGCACCGGCGGGCGAGCGGGAAGCGGCCCTGGCGCTAGGGGCCAGCCGCTGGCAGATGATCCGTGCGGTAGTCCTCCCCTTCGGTCGCGGCGGCATCATCGGAGCGATCATGCTCGGCCTGGGCCGGGCCCTCGAAGAGACCATCGCCGTGTCGATCATCCTGGGCGGCGGGTTTGCCATCACCGACCACATCCTCCAACACGGAGGCACCACCATCGCCCAACAGATCGCCACCCAATTCGGCTCGGGGGGCAAGCTCGGAACCCAGACCCTGTTGTTCTTCGGGTTCGTGCTGTTCGCCATCACCCTGGTGATCAACCTGGCGGCCTCGGCCATCGTCAACCGCTCCCGCAGCGGCGCCGGGGTCGATCTGTGACCTTTCGACAGGATCTGCCCGCTTCGCCCGCCGTGCTCGGGCCCAGCTCCACGTCGGCGGGAACCGCCACCATCGAGCCCACGGTGGAGCGCCCGGCGGCTCCGGCCCGACCGAGTGGGGGAAGGGGAGCCGGTGGGCCCCCTGCTCCCGGGGTGCCCAGGCCCCGGCGCCTGCCCAACCCCATCAGGCCCAGCGACTTCGGCCTGACCGACGTCGGCCTCCTCCTGGCCGCGGCGGTCTCGGCCTTCGCCCTGGTGTGGGTGGTGTTCTATCAACTGACCCTGCTCTCGGGGGCCTTCGGGTTCTTCCTGTGCTGGTATCTGGTCTTCGTGGTCCTGACCTGGTTCGGCACGGCCCAGGTGATCGAGCGGCAGGTGGCCACGGACCGGGTGGTGGCGGTGGTGGTGGTCTCGGCCGGCCTGTTGATGGTGGGGCTGGTGCTCTTCATCATCTTGTGGGTGGCGGTCAAGGCCATCCCCACCATCCACTGGGGCTCGATCTTCACCAAGGACCAACAGGACCTTCAGGTGTCGAATCCCGATGTGCTCAACCACGTCGGGATCTCCGAGGCCATCGTCGGCACCCTCGAACAGGTCGGCATCGCCGCCCTCATCGGCGTCCCCCTGGCCATCGCCACCGCCGTCTTCCTCAACGAGGTGGGTGGACGTGGCGTGAAGCTGGTCCGGACCGTGGTCACCGCCATGAGCGGTACCCCGGCCGTGGTGGCCGGCATCTTCATCTACTCCATCTTCATCCTGACCCACGTTCTGGGCTACTCGGGGTTCGCCGCCTCGCTGGCCCTGGTGGTGATCATGCTCCCCTGGGTCACCCGGGTGGTCGAAGAGGTGCTCCGGGTGGTTCCGGGTGGGCTGCGGGAGGCGTCCCAGGCTCTCGGGGCCCCGCAGTGGCGGACCGTGTGGTCCGTCGTCCTCCCCACCTCACGGTCCGGTGTGGTCACAGCCGTCCTTTTGGGTGTGGCCCGGATCGTGGGCGAGACCGCACCCCTGCTGTTCACGGCGTTCGGCTCCCAGGTCATGAACTACAACCCTTTGGAGCACGATCAGGGGGCGCTGCCCCTGACCATCTGGTCCGACTTCAAAGCTCCCCAGGCGGTCTACACCGACCTGGCCTTCCAAGCGGCGTTCGTGCTGATGTCCATCGTCCTCATCCTCTTCGTCCTGGCCCGGTTCTTCAGCCGAACCAAAGGCAAGAAGCGTCGTGGCGGTACCGGCGAGGACGACTTCATGGCCCGGATGTTCGTGCCGGTCCCGATGGACAGACCGGGCCTAGTAGATGGAGAAGTGAACCAATGACGACGGACCTGAGCATGCCCTACACCCCCACACGGACGGTCCGGGCTCCACACCCGGAAGGCCTGGGCGGGGCCGGCGAGCTCGAGGCCGAAGGCGTGTGCGCCTGGTTCGGGGGCCGACTGGTGCTGGAGTTGGTCACCCTGACCATGGAGCGGTCCAAGGTGACCGCCCTGATCGGTCCGTCCGGCTGCGGCAAGTCGACCTTCCTCCGCATCCTCAACCGGATGCACGAAGTGGTCCCCGGGGCCCAGCTGGCCGGCTCGGTGAAGCTCGACGGGCTGGACATCTACAGCGGCGGACAGCGGGCCGTCGACACCCGACGGCATATCGGCATGGTGTTCCAGAAGCCCAATCCCTTCCCGGCCATGAGCATCGCCGACAATGTGCTGTCCGGACTCCGGTTCTCGCGGGTGTCACCGGCCAACCGCGCCGACCTGGTGGAAGAGATGCTGACCAAGGCCGGCCTCTGGAAGGAGGTCAAGGACCGCCTCGGCGAGTTGGGCGGTGCCCTCTCCGGTGGCCAGCAGCAGCGGCTGTGCATCGCCCGGGCCTTGGCCGTCCGACCCCGGGTCCTCCTGATGGACGAGCCGTGCTCCGCCCTCGACCCCACCTCGACCATCCGGATCGAGAACACCATCAAAGAGATCGCCGGGGAGGTGACGGTGGTCATCGTCACCCACAACATGCAACAGGCCCAACGGGTGTCCGACTACTGCGCCTTCTTCCTGGCCGAGGAGAATCGACCGGGCCGGGTCGTGGAGTCAGCCGACACCGAGACCATGTTCGTTCGACCCACCGATCAAAGGACGTACGACTATGTCAACGGCCATTTCGGTTAGTCGGGGGGCCCGCCTCCGGGCCCTGGCCGTGGTGGCCACCGTGTTGGTGGCTGTGGCCACGCTGGTGTCGGGCCAGTCGGCCGCGTGGGCCAGCAGTCCGACCATGCAGTCCACCGGATCCAGCTTCGCCGCCGTGGCCATCCAGGAGTGGGTGGCCCAGACCGCCACCCTGTTCGGCCTCAACATCAACTGGCAGGTCCAGTCCTCGGTGGTCGGCCTCAACGACTTCGCCACCAACTCGGTGGACTTCGCGGCCTCGGACATCCCCTACAGCTCGCAGCAGGCCCAGTCCACCCCGACCTTTCCCTACCAGTACATGCCGGACGTGGCCGGTGGCCTGTCGTTCATGTACAACCTCAACGGCAATGACGGTCAACGCATCAACAGCCTGATCCTCAACGCCCAGACCATCGACCAGATCTTTCTGGGTGAGATCACCACCTGGAACAGCCCGTCCATCGCCCAGCTCAACCCGCAGCTGGTCGGCGACCTCCCCAGCACCAAGATCGTGCCGGTCTACCGCACCGACGCCTCCGGGGAGAACTACCTCCTCTCCGACTACCTCCTCCATCGGGACGGGGCCAACTTCACCGCGGCCCAGAGGGCCTTCCAATCCGGCGGGAGCCTCGGTTACGGGCAGCCCAGTGCCGTCTGGCCCACCCCGACCCCCGGGGTGTCCTACAACCAGTCGGCTTACCCGGGTTGGGCGGCGGCGAACCCGGTAGGACAGAGCGGATCGGACAACGCCGCCAACTACGTATCGTCCCTGTCCAGCCAGGGCTCCATCACCTACGTGGAGACGGCCTACGCCAAGGAGCACGACTTTCCGGTGGCGTCCCTCATGAACGCCAGTGGAAACGCCGTCCAACCCACCTCGCTCAACGTGGCCACGGCCCTGGAGGCGGCCATCCTCTACTCCGACCTCACCCAGAACCTCACCAACGTGTACACCAACCCCCTGGCCAACGCCTATCCCCTCTCCGCCTACAGCTATCTGGTCACCCCGTGTTCGCCGTCGCTGGCCGTGGCCCAGCATGGGGCCTGCGCTGCCAACATGGCAGCGGCGTCGACGTTCCCATCCCAGAAGGGCTATGCCCTGGGCCAGTTCGTGTCGTTCATGGCCTGCCTGGGGCAGTCGCAGATGGCCACCCTGGGGTACTCGCCGCTGCCACCGAACCTGGTGCAGGACGACCTCGACGCCGTGGCTCGGATGACCGGGGGTGTGCCGACCCCTGCGGTAGCCAACGCATCCAACTGCAAGAACCCGTACGTGGACGGTCAGATACCCCTGCCGGGCGAGCCGGCGGTCGCAGGCCAGGCCGGAGGCGGAATCTCCGCCGCCCAGACCGCAGCCGCAGGCGGGGGCACCGCGGCGGTGGGCGCATCGGCCGGGGCCGGTGTGTCGGGCACGTCCAGTGCCGCCACCGGGCCGGCAGCCCTGCACGGGAGCACCAAGGGCCTGACCGCGGCACAGGTGGCGGCGGGGGAGAGGATCGTCAACGGCCATCTGGTCAAGCCGGTGGCCGCCGGTCCGAACAAGTTCCTGCGGGCTGCGGCCCTGGTGAGTGCCTCGAAGGATGTCGAGGGGCTTCCGCTCTCCCAGCTCCTCGGATGGACCCTGGCTGCGGCGGTGGGCTTCGTGGGCATCCCGCTCCTCATCGGCCACCGCCGACGTCGCCGGGGCGGCAAGTCGACGGGTGGCCCGTCGGCGGGTGGGCCTGGGCCCGATCCGGAGGGCACGCCATGAGCAGGGCGCCGCGCCGGCCGGGGGTCCGGTGGCGCCGTCGGTCGGCCCTGGTGGTGGCTATGGTCGTCGCCTCGGCCTGCCTGACCGTGATCGGGGTCTCGTCGCCCACCTCGCTCTCGGTGGCCGAAGCCGGAGCGGCCGCGGCCTGCCAGAGCGACGGGTCGGGAGGCTGCACCACCACCCTGCCGTGTGCGAGCGGAGCCTGTCCGACCGTCGATGCCACCCCGGTCAGCGACCTGACCGACGGGCAGTTCATCTACGTCAAGGCCAGCCACTTTCCCACCGGCGACACCATGCGGGTGGCCATCTGCTCCACCCAGTACTCGCCGTCCCTCGACCCGGCCGACCCGAACTGCCTGAACGGGCTGTGGGAGGCCGACTACTGGTCGCCGACCCAGGTTCCCATCGCCCAGGACCCGGCCCATGCCAACCTGACCGAGGTGTCCCTGCCGGCCTTCTACGACCAGTCCGGAGGCGGCGACAGTCCGTTGCCGTCCCATGACGTCCTCAACGCCAACGGCGTGGGAAGCGGGTTCTTCTGCGACAACACCAACAATCCCTGTGCCCTCGAGGTGACCGAGGAGGTTGGCACCGGGGTGGGGGACGGTCCTCCCGACACCAACGCCAACACCGCCATCTTCCCCCTCACCTTCCAGGCCCAGTCGTCCGGATGCCCATCGACCGACGGCAAGGTTGACACCGCCAGTTCCTTCAGCCTGGAGCACTTCCTCCCGACCGCGGTGGACGCCACCTGCGCCGGCGCCGGCGGGGTGGTGGCCCTCAATACCGCCACCGACAACCTGTCCGCGGTCACCGACCTGACCACCAGTGGGTCCGAGGTGGCCTTCATCGACGATCCCGGGGACCCGCAGGTCCAGGCCCTGCTGGCCAAAAAGTCCTACACCTACATCCCGATAGCAGTGTCGGCGACGGTGGTGGGCTTTCTGGCCGGCCAGAACTTCGAGGGCCAGATCCCCTACCCCTTGTCGGAGTACAACCTCACCCCCAACATGGTGTCCGGGTTGATCACCTCGGAGTACCAGACCCCGGACGGCTCGCCGGAGCAGGTCGGCTCCCAGGAGGTGCCCGGTGAGTCGGACAACCTCATCCCGCCCCTCAACTGTGCCGACCTGTTCGAGTGCCCCAACAATCAGGGGCTCCAGGTGTACAACGAGATGAGCTACAACACCTTCGCCCTGTTGAACCCGTCCACCACCAACGTGATCGGGCCGCAGGAGTTCGGCTCCTTCATGTCCAACGTGTCCACCGGTTCGAGCTATCAGGTGACCAACTGGATCTGCAAAGCTCCCAACGCCCCGATCACGGTGAGTGTGGACGAGAAGACCACGCCGCACGGTGCCTTCCACATGGTGAGTCAGAAATTGACCGACAGCCACGTGGCCGGCACCACCCTCACCACACCGCCCAACGGGACCAGCATCTGGCCGCCCTACACCACCAAGGCCCAACCCGACGGCCCCGCCTGGGTCTTCCCCACCTGCCAGGGATACTCCACGTTTCCGGCCCTGGCCAGTGAGGAAACCGACTACAGCGAGTCTCAGAATCCGGCCTTCCAAGCCAAGTCGATCCGATCGTTCGCCTACCAGGGAAGCGTGGTGCCGCAGCTGACCAACGTGCCCTATGCCGGATTCGGCGTGATGGACTCGTCGGAAGCCGACTTCAACGGTCTCAACTCCGCCAACCTGCAGAATGCCGACGGGCACTTCGTCTATCCCTCGACGGCGAACATCGAGTCCGCGGCCAACCAGGCGACCCCGTGCGCCGCCGGCCAAGCCACCTGTCCACCGGGTACCTACGACATCAACTATGCCGCCACGGCCAACTCGTCCAGCTATCCCATGCCCGACGTCACCTATGCGGTGGTCTCGTCCCAGAAGCAGCCGACCGCCGCGGGGGAGACGTCTCTCAAGGATCTCCTCACCAACCTGGTGACCTACTCCCACGGTTCGAGCCTTCCGGAGGGCTACGCCCCCCTCACCACCGCCCTGTACCAGGCGGCGGTCAAAGACATCGCCAACCTGGGGGTCACGCCCCCCAAGGCCAAGGCTCCTACGTCGGCGACCACGACCACCGGGACCACCGGCACGTCCGGCGGACTGAACGGCGCCGGCGGATCAGGCGGTTCGCCGGGCTCCGGCACGGCGCGAGTCCGGCTGCCGGCGACCGCCCCCGCCAAGGCCCATTCCGGAAAGGGGGGATCCACGCAGACCCATGGCAAGCCGTTCCCCTCGTTCGTGGCCTTGCTGGGCCTCGACGAGGCCTCGCGGTACCTGCTGCCGTTCCTGTTGCTGCTGGCTGGTCTGTGCCTCATCGCCGGCCCTCTGCTCTACTTCCTTCCGGCCCTGAGGCGCCGGCGCCGGAAGACCGGCGGGCTGCAGGTCGAATCGGAATGAGCGCCCCATGACCAACTTCGGCGTCACTACCGCTCCGCCGGCACATGGTGGCGACCAACAGATCCCCTACGGCCCACCGCTGTCCGGTCACCGCCAAGAGGATCCGTTCGGTCCACCAGCGGAACCCTCCAAGTCGACCGTTCACAACTACGACGACTACTACTACGACGAGCCCGCCCGCCGTGGCCGTCTGCCGAACCTGCCGTACCTGAAGATGACCGCCATGGCGGTGTTCGGGGTGGGCCTGCTCATCGTGCTCTTCGTGGTCTACCTCTTTGCCTTCACCCCCCTGAGCGCCAGCCGCAACCAACAGCGCCTGGCTCAGACGCTGGCCGGGCAGACGGTCGGGGTGTTCAAGCTCACCACCGGCCGGGCTCCTGCCAACGGGCAACCGCTGGGGATCCTGTCGATCCCGACCCTCCACCTCCAACAGGTGGTGGTGGAGGGCACCAGCGCCGCGGACCTGATGAACGGTCCGGGGCTCATGCCGCTCACCGCCCTGCCGGGTGCCCCGGGCAATTCCGTCATAGCGGCGCGCCGGGTGACCTTCGGAGCCCCGTTCGGGGCGCTCGACACGCTGCATGCCGGCGACCGCATTCGGATGGTGGACGGTCTCGGGACGTTCAACTACCGGGTCGTACGAACACTCCAGGTGGCAGCGGGACAACACGACGTGGTGGTGCCCACGCAGCAGAACCGCCTCACCCTGGTGACCTCCAACGGCGGTGTCGCCCCCAACGGCCGGCTGGTGGTCGAGGCCAAGCTGGTGGGACAGCCCTGGGCCGGGCCCAGCGCCCGAGTGGCCGTTCCCCACGACGAGTTGGGGCTGAGCGGGGACGCGGCGGCCGGGGGGCTGGCCGTGCTGTGGTCCCTGATCACACTGATCGTCCTGGTCGGAGCGGTTGTGGCGGTCTGGCGCTGGCGCCGGCCCGCCCTCATCTACGTCTTCGCCGCACCGGTGGTGGTGGCCTGTGGGCTACTGGCCTGCGAGAGCGTGGCCCGGGCCTTGCCGGCCACGTTCTGACCCCCGATCCGGCCCTCCTCCTCGACGGCCGGCGGCGGGGCGATCCTCTTCCCCCGGGGCGCCCGGCTTCGTCACCAAGAGTTCATCGGGACAGCACCCATCCGTGACGTTGCGATTACTTGGGATTCGTACCATGCCCCTGAAGGCCGCAAAATCCGGCTGCTTGGGGTGCCCGGCCTTCTCGTCCCCCTACAGAGGAGAACCTGACTATGTTTCAGAAGTTATTCACCCGCCGGAGGGCAGTGGCTGTGGCCACCGTCGCTCTCGGCTTTTCCGGGATGTCGCTGGCATTCGCCGGTGTATCAGGAGCGGCGGACGCCAACCCGAACGCCAGCCTGATCGTCGGCAGCGGCTCCAACACCGCGTACGCCCTGATGGTGGCCGAAGGGGACCTGTTCAACTCGTCTCCCGGCTGTGACCTGACCGGCGCCGGCGCCGACTACATCAACATGAACTGTGGGACGGATCCGGTGGCCCCGGGCGATGCCCAGGTCAACACGCTGAACTCCGGCGAGAACGGCTACGCCCAGGCCTTGGAGAACCCCTACAACGACTACACCGTGCAGGCACCGGCGGTCGGCTCGGGTAGCGGAGTCAACCAGCTCAACGGAGCCGGCTTCCAGCCCAACTACGCCCGGTCGTCCGGTAACCCCGCGGCTTCCAACGGCACCGCCAACCAGAACTACGTCGCCTACGCGGTGGACGGCGTCAGCTGGACCGCCTTCAGTGGCGAGGGCTCGACCCACTACCCGGCGTACTACGTCCCGACGTTGACCATGGCCCAGCTCACCAACATCTGGGCCGGCACCGTCCCGGCGTGTACCAAGACCGTCAACGGCAAGAGCACGGCCATCGCAGCCAACGACTGGGCCTGCCTGGACACCGCCTCGACGATGACCACGGCGGTCTACACCGCAGTGCACGCGCCGATCGACTGCTACATTCCGCAGGCCGGTTCCGGCACGGCCGGCACCTGGGCCACGGACTTCGGGTACAACAAGAAGGAGACCACCGGTGGCTGCCTGAACACCGAGAGCAAGGGCACCGCGGCCTCGCACATCAACCTGTTCGAGAACCAGATGGCCCAGATTGCCAGTGGCAAGGTCAACGGAGTCACCAACACCGACCAGCCCCGGGCCATCTACTTCATGTCGTACGGGAAGTTCAAGGCCACCTGCACCGGTATCACGGCGGCCAAGTCCAGCCCGTTGACGGCCATCACCGGCAAGTGCGCAGGAGCCACGAAGTACACCACGCAGCTCGGTGACATCACCAGCGGTAGCCCGGCCAAGACCCTGGCGCCCAGCCAGAGTGACATCCAGGGCCTCGGTGGCGGTGCCTACACCGCGGGTAACGAGTTCCCGGTGCTGCGCAACCTGTACAACGTGTACAACAACTCCAACTCCTCCAACCCGGCCAACCAGGCCACGCTCAACTTGGTCAGTGAGTACGGGTTCATCTGCAAGCCAGGCACCGTGGGCGACTACGACCCGCTGACCGGTGTGAACTACCGGACGGAGATCGAGTCCAACATCCTCAAGCAGGGCTTCTACCCACTGGACACCAGTGATGCCAAGCCCTTCAAGGAGGAGCCCACGGCTCTGAACTTCCCGGCGTCGATCACCGACACCTACTACAAGGATGTCGATCCGACCCTCACCGCCGAAAAGGGAACTGGCGTTGGATCGGCCACCACGGCCGGCAACGGAATCCCGACTGCGGATACCAACAGCCCCAGCAATCCCTACGGGTTCTGCCTGACCACCAACGGTTGAGCGGTCGGTCCACCAGATGGACATTTCCGTAGCAACACCGCAGTACGAGTAACAAAGTTGTAAAGCAGTACAGCAGTGCGGAGCATCCGAAAGGATGCAGTTCAGAGGGGGTCCGGCTCAGCCGGACCCCCTCTTCCGATTCCCGGGACGGATTCGGATTGACCCGATGGGCGCTGGGGCCTACCATGACCGCGGAAGCGGGGTAGATCGTCTCGTAGCCGGACCACGGCCGCGGACCACACAGGGAGATCTACGAATTGGCGGCTATGGGAGGGGACTGGCATTCGGCGGCGAGGATCACAGCCATCCGACCGTCCATGATCCGTGTTCCCGAGCGCGCGTTCGTGTACCGTTTGTCCACGTACCAGTGATGGCGCACAAGATCGAAGTTGCGAAAGGATCTCTGTACTTCGCAGCTCATCATCCACCGGGTCCCCCGACGCTGGCTGCCCCCCTGCCCCTCGTGGTAGTCGGCGCCGGGGACCCGGCGGGCTCTCCAGCCCGCACCGGGCTCACCAGCCCGAAGCCCGCCTCCTGAGTCGGCCCCCGCCCCGGGTGACGGTTGCCACACGGTCGGAACCTTCGCTCACTCAGAGAGGCTGGAGCATGTATCCGGTGACGCTACGGATCGGTAGCCCGACCACTCAGTGTGTCGAGGGCAACCACGACGGTCGAGATGCCTCGTAACTCTCGATCTCGTCTTCGTAGCGCAGGGTCAGCCCGATGTCATCCCAGCCGTTCACCAAGCGGGCCCGAGTGAACTCGTCGAGCGGGAAGGTGGTCTCGATGCGGGCGGACAGCGCTTCGAGCGTGCCCCGCTCGATGTCGATGGTGATCTGCATGGTGGGCTCGGCCAGCACTGCATCCAGCAGGATGCGCCCGACGGACGCCTCCACCTGAACGGGGACCAGTCCGGCCTTGGTGCAGTTGTTCCGGAAGATGTCGGCGAATCCCGGGGCGATGACCGCCTCGAAGCCGTAATCCTGAAGCGCCCACACCGCGTGCTCCCGTGACGAGCCGGTGCCGAAGTTGGGACCGGCCACCAGGATGGTGGCCCCGGCGAACTCCTCCCGATTGAGCACGAAGTCGCGGTCGTCGCGCCACTCGGCAAACAGCCCGGCGCCGAAGCCGGTCCGCTCGACCCGCTTCAACCAGTCGGACGGGATGATCTGGTCGGTGTCGACGTTCGACCGGTCCAAGGGGACCGCCCGCCCACTCACCAGCTGCATGGCCCGCATCAGGCCACGTCCTCAGGAGCGGCGAAGTGGCCGGCCACGGCAGTAGCCGCCGCCACCGCCGGCGAGACCAGATGGGTGCGGCCGCCCCGGCCCTGGCGCCCCTCGAAGTTCCGGTTGGAGGTGGAGGCGGCCCGCTCACCGGGAGCGAGCTTGTCGGGGTTCATGGCCAGGCACATCGAACACCCCGGCTCCCGCCACTCGAAGCCGGCCGCCGTGAACACCTGGTCCAGGCCCTCGGACTCGGCCTGGGCCTTTACCCGGTGGGAGCCCGGTACCACCATGGCCCGCATTCCGGCGTGGACCTTCCTGCCGTCCAACACGCCGGCCGCCGCTCGCAGGTCCTCGATCCGGCCGTTGGTGCACGAACCGATGAACACCGTGTCGACGGCGATGTCATGGATGGGCGTGCCTCCCGACAGCCCCATGTACTCGAGGGCCCGGGTAGCCGCCTCGCGGTCGTGGGCGCTGTCGAATGCCGCCGGGTCGGGGACCACCCCGTCGATGCGGGTCACCTGGGCCGGGTTGGTCCCCCAGGTCACGTACGGGGCCAGGGTGGTGGCGTCCAGCACCACTTCCTTGTCGAAGGTGGCGCCCTCGTCGGTGGGCAGCGAGCGCCACTCGGCCAGAGCCGCTTCCCACTCGGCACCCTTGGGGGCGTGGTCCCGCCCCTCGAGGTAGGCGAACGTGGTGTCGTCGGGGGCGATGAGGCCGGCCCGGGCCCCGGCCTCGATGGACATGTTGCACACGGTCATCCGGCCTTCCATGGAGAGATTGGAGATGGCCGCCCCCCGGTACTCGATGATGTGACCGGTGCCGCCGCCCGTTCCGATCTGCCCGATGATGGCCAGGACCAGATCCTTGGCCGTGACCCCGGGGGGAAGGTCCCCATTGACGGTGACCGACATGGTGGCCGGCCGGCGCTGGGGGAGGGTCTGGGTGGCCAACACGTGCTCGACCTCGCTGGTGCCGATGCCGAAGGCCAGGGCGCCGAATGCCCCATGCGTCGAGGTGTGGCTGTCACCGCAGACGATGGTCATGCCGGGTTGGGTGAGTCCCTGTTCCGGACCGATGATGTGGACGATGCCCTGGTTGGCGTCGCCCATGGGGTAGCAGGTGATCCCGAACTCGGAACAGTTGGACGCCAGAACGGCCAGCTGCTTGGCGGAGATGGGGTCGGCCACCGGCTTGTCGATGTCGATGGTGGGAACGTTGTGGTCGGCGGTGGCGATGGTCAGATCGGGTCGGTGGACCTGCCGGCCGGCCATTCTCAGCCCGTCGAAGGCCTGGGGTGAGGTGACCTCGTGGACCAGGTGGAGGTCGATGAAGATGACATCGGGCTCGTCCGAGCCCCCGTGGTGCACGACATGGCGGTCCCAGACCTTTTCGGAGAGCGTGCGGGGTCCGCTGGGCGCGTGACCACTGGAGGATTGGGGGGTGGTGGCTGGCATCGGTCTCAGTTCCCTACGTCGACGATCTCTACTTTGAGGGTACCTCCGGGTGCCGCATACTCCACCGCGTCCCCTTTGGCGTGGCCCAGCAGGGCCTGACCCAACGGTGAGCCGGGGGAGACCACCGTCAGGTCCCCCTGGCGCTCTTCGATCGACCCCACGAAGAAGGCTGTGGTCTCATCCTCGTCGTCACCGTCGTAACGCAGGGTCACCACCGACCCCGGGCCCACCGTCCCGTCGGCCGACTGGCTGGCATCAACCACCGATGCCGTCTTGAGGAGCCGCTGCAGCTGACGGATGCGGGACTCCATCTTCCCCTGGGCGTCCTTGGCCGCGTGGTAGTCGCCGTTCTCCGAGAGGTCGCCGAGGGCCCGGGCCGTTTCGATGGCCGCGGCGATCTCCACCCGACCCCGGGTGGTCAGATCCTCGAGTTCGGCCTGCAACCGGTCGTAGGTGTCGCGGGTCAGCTGGGAGTCGGCGGTGTCGCTCACGGTGCACCAGGGTAATAGGTGAAAAGGGCATCCGGGCCCAGGAGGGACCGGCCCGGCCCGGTCGACCCGACCCCCTGACGGGCAGGCGTGGGGCCCGAACCGACCCGGCCGTGCCGTCGGACCCGATGTTTCCCCCCTTCGGGCGCCCGTGGAATGATCTGACGGGGACAGGGTGAGAAGGAGATGCCGGAGTTTGACTGAGACTGTGGGACCGATCGGGTGACCGACCCGTCGCGCAGCGGCGAGCAGAGCCCCCGCTCGTTCGAGGCCCAGTTCGAGCAGCAGCAGCAGACTCCCTTCCCGTGGAAGTCGCTCGTCAAGCGATTGATCGTGGTGGTGGTGGCCGGGGTGGCGCTGTATCTGGTGCTGCCCGAGGTCATCGACGTCTTCCACGCCTGGCCCCGGCTGGTCACCCTCAACCTGTTGTGGTTCATCCCGGCCTTGCTGGCGGAGGGGATCCACTTCGTCTGTACGTTCTCGCTCCAGCGCATCGCCCTCCGGACCAAGGCGTGGTTCTCGGTGATCACCGCCCAACTGGCCGGCAACGCCATCTCGCTGATCGTGCCGGGCGGGGCCGCCGCCGGTGCCGCCACCCAGTTCCGCATGCTGGCCGCCAGCGGCATGGATGCCACTGATGCGGTCGGCGGGCTGACCGCATTCTCGTTCCTGGGCATCGGCGGCCTCCTGGCCCTACCGGTCTTCGTCCTACCGGTGGTGTTGTTCGGCTCGCCGGTGAGCCAGGGCCTGGCCGACGCCGCCATCATCGGGGCCATCGGCTTCGTGGTGTTCGTGGGGCTGGGCGCCTGGGTCATGGTGGCCGATGCACCGCTGCTGCATGCCGGCAAGTGGGCCCAGTCGATCCGCAACCGGGTGGTCCGCAAGCGCACCCCGATCATGGGCCTGCCGGAACGCCTGTTGGAGCAGCGCAATCTGATCCGCAAGGTCCTGGGCCAGCAGTGGTGGCAGGCCACGCTGCTGTCAGCCGGCCGGCTGCTGTTCGACTACCTGTGCCTCTTGTTTTCGGTGCGCGCCGTGGGGGCCCACCCACGTCCCTCCCTCATCCTGTTGGCCTACGCCGTATCCGGGATCATCGGCCTGGTGCCCATCACGCCGGGCGGTCTGGGGATCGTCGAGGCCAGCCTCAGTGGGTTCTTGGTCCTGGCCGGCCTGTCCGGGGTCCAGGCGGTGCTGGCCACCCTGGCCTACCGGCTGGCGTCGTACTGGCTACCGCTGCTTTCGGGACCCTTCGCCTACGGGGCCTTCAAGTACCGCTACCGCTCCCCCAAGGCCCCTCCACCGATGGCCACGCAGCCCTCACCCACCTAGCTGGTCAGCGCAGATCGACCTCGCCGTCGGGACGCAACTTGCCCAGCAGGCCGCATCCCTCTTCGGTCACCAGCACGGCCAGATGATCGGTGTCGGTGACATTGCCCCAGGCCCGGCGGCCGTCCGGGGTGCGGCAGGCCACCACGGCCCGCACCGGCGCCCCCGAGCGCTCGTACGACACCGAGTAGGTCTCGACGGTGACCTCGCCGTCGGCATCGGTATCCGGTGAGCACTGGGGGAGGGCTGACACCGCCTTTTGGGGGCTGGCCCAGGCGAACCCCCCGGCCTCATCGGTCACGGTGCCCTCGGGCAGGGCCGGGTCCTCCGGCCCCGGGGAGCCCGCCGATCCGGCGGGCCACCCGGGCTCGGTGCCGTAGATCCCGACGCTGTGTTTGGTCAGGTACCAGCCGAGCCCGGTGATCAGTCCCTTCGAGCCGGGGTCGGCCCGCAGGGCGCCCACCATGGCGGCTACGGCGTGGGTGCCGTAGTTGTTGCCCGGCCCACCCCCGAAGGTCAGGCCACCGGTGACGGTCAGGGGCCGTGACGCCCGGTCGTCGGGTAGGCCGAGCTCCGCGGCAGCGATCTCCACCGCCGATGGGAAGCACGAGTACAGGTCGACGTGGGCCATCTGGTCGATGGTGGCCCCGGCCAGGGTCAGGGCCGACGCCCCGGCCAGGCGGATGGCCGGTGACGAGTGGAAGTTGAGCCGGTGGGAGAGGAACCAGTGGTCGTCGGCGTCGGCTCCGGCCAGGGGGAACACCCAACGTTCTCGGGGGATGCCGGCGGCCGTGGCGGCGGCGGCCGAGCACATGATGAGCGCGGCCCCTTGGTCCACCTGCATATTGGCCGTGAGCAGCTTGGTGTAGGGGAAGGCGATCATCCGGTTGGCCTCGGTGGGGGTGGTGAGTTCCTCGGCCGTGCGGGCCTGGCGGATCCAGGCGTGAGGATTGGCTGCGGCCACGTCGGAGAACCCCGACCACAGCCGGCCGATGTGGTCCCGGTGGGCGTCGAGGGTCCGTCCGTGCTCGGCCCGGAGGGCGTTCTCGAACAGGGGGAAGACGTGGATGGGCAGGTCCAGTCCCCGTTCCTCCTCGGCCTCGGTGGTCCCCCGCAGCTCGGTGCCGAAGGGATCGGGCCGATCCACGTCGGTCGGCTGGACCGCCCAGCTCAGGACGGGCCGGTCCGGGTGCCGCCGGGCGGCCTCCTGGGTGTACACGCAGTCTGCGCCGACCAGGACCGCCACCTCCAGCTGGCCCCGGCCTATGGCCAGGGAGGTGGCGTTGACCATGGCCTGGGGGTTGTTGCCGCCGGTGGAGGCCACCATGATCTGGGCCGGCTCGATCCCCAGGGAGGTGGCCACGGCCCGCCCGGGGTTGAGGTAGCGCCAGCTCAGCGGGTTGGACACCCGCAGGGACTGGGTCCCGGCCACCAGCCGTCGGCCGGCCGGGGCGGACCCCCCGGGCTCGGCCCCGTCACAGTCCTCCATGGCCGCCTGCACCGCCTGGGCCATGAGGCCGATGGGCTCGGGGCGGCTGTCCAGTCCACCGCCGTCGGCCCCGGGCCGGTTGGTGACCTGGCCCACCCCCACGATGACCGGGGTGTTGGGGTCGACGCTCATGAAGACAGAAAGCGTACCGGGACGCCGTCGGGGGCCGTCCCGTCGGTACACTTCGGTGATGCGCATCGCCGTCGGCTCGGATCCTGCCGGTTTCGAGCGCCAGGCCGTGGACCGGGGTCCAGCAGGCGGGCCGGCCGGCCGGCCGCAGGGTGACCGACACCGAGAAAGGACGCGCTGACATGACCAGCCCATTCGCCGCCTCACCGTTCGACCGGTGGCTGGCCGGCGACCCCGAGGTGAGCCGCCTGCTGGGCGAGGAGGCCGAGCGCCAGTCCACCACCTTGCAGCTCATCGCCTCGGAGAACTTCACCTCACCGGCCGTGCTGGCCGCCTCGGGCTCCGTCCTCACCAACAAGTACGCCGAGGGCTACCCCGGGCGCCGGTACTACGGGGGCAACCAGGTCATCGACGAGGTCGAGGACCTGGCCCGCAACCGCCTCAAGACGCTGTTCGGAGCGGAGCACGCCAACGTGCAGCCCCACGCCGGGGCCAACGCCAATCTCGCCGTCTACCAGGCCCTGCTCGAGCCGGGGGACACCATCCTGGCCATGCGCCTCGACCACGGGGGTCACCTGACCCACGGCTCCCCGGCCAGCATCACCTCCCGGATCTGGCGCTTCGTGTCCTACGGGGTCTCCCCGGCCAGCACCGACCCCGACAAGCCGGGCGAGATCATCGACTTCGACCAGGTGGCCGAGGTGGCCCGCCGGGAGCGCCCCAAGCTGATCGTGGCCGGCTCCACGGCCTACTCGCGGATCATCGACCCCCATCCCTTCCGGGAGATCGCCGACTCGGTGGGCGCCCTGTTCATGTTCGACGCCGCCCATCCGGCCGGCCTCATCGCCGGAGGGGCCCACCCCTCTCCGGTGGGGGTGGCCGACGTGGTCACCCTGACCACCCACAAGACCCTGCGGGGGCCGCGGGGCGGGGCCATCATGTGCTCGGCCGACCTGGCCAAGTCCATAGACAGTGCGGTCTTCCCCGGGCTCCAGGGCGGTCCGTTGGAGCACGTCATCGCGGCCAAGGCCGTGGCCTTCGCCGAAGCGGCCCAGCCCGAGTTCCGGGCCTACGCCGCCCAGGTGGTGACCAACGCCGCTGCCCTCGGCGAGGCTCTGGTGGCCACCGGCATCCGACTGGTCTCGGGGGGGACGGAGAACCACCAGCTGCTGGTGGACCTGCGCACCTTCGACGAGGAGCTGACCGGCAAGGCGGCCCAGGAGGTCCTCGACCGGGCCGGCATCACCTGCAACCGCAACACCATTCCCGACGAGCCCCGATCGCCCTTCGTCACCTCGGGCCTTCGCCTGGGCTCGGCGGCCCAGACCACCGCCGGCATGGGACCGGCCGAGATGCAGGTCGTGGGCGCTCTCATCGGGCGGACCCTGCGCCATCGGGACGACGAGGCCGTCATCAAGCAGGTCCGAGGCGAGGTCCACGAGCTGTGTGCCGCCTTCCCCCCTTACCCCACCCTGTCCGGGACGTGAGCCCGGGGAGCGGCGCCACCGGTGAGCGCGGGAGTACCGCTCAACTGGTACGCCGTCCTGTTGGTGGTGGCCGCGGTGTCGTCGTGGGCCCTGACCTTCCCGGCCCGCCGGCTGGCCGTCGAGATCGGGTACGTGGCCCAGCCCGACGAGCGCAAGGTCCACCAGCGGGTCACCCCCCAGGCGGGAGGGGCGGCCCTGTTCGTGGCCCTGCTGGTGACCTGGGCCGTGGCCGCCCTCATCCCGGCCCTCCGGCCCCTGTTCCAGGGAACGTCCGACTGGGAGCCGCTGGGCCTGATCCTCGGGGCCGCAGCCATCTTCGTGGTGGGGGTGATCGACGACCTGCGGGACATGTCGGCCCCGGCCAAGGTGGCCGGCGAGGTGCTGGCCGCCTGCATCCTCAACTTCATGGGGGTGACCTGGTTCCAGTTCAAGGTGCCCCTGGCCGGCCCGGTCCAGCTGTCACCGGAGTGGACCCCGCTGCTGACGGCACTGTGGGTCATCGCCATCACCAACGCCGTCAACCTCATCGACGGCCTCGACGGCCTGGCCGCAGGGGTGGTGGCCATCGCCTCGGGGGCCCTGGCCGTCTACGGGTTCCACCTCCAACACCTCGGCAACCTGCCCGCCAACAACATCGGTCCCCTGATCGCCGTGGTGACCTGCGGTATCTGCCTGGGCTTCCTGCCCCACAACTTCCACCCGGCCAAGATCTTCATGGGCGACGCCGGGGCCCTCCTATTGGGCCTGTTGATGGCGGCGTCCACCATGCTCATCGGAGGCCGGTCGGCCGGGACGGTCGGAGGGGTGGCGGCCCACAGCGGCCAGACCTACTTCTTCTTCGCCCCCCTGTTCATCCCGTTCTTCATCCTGGGCGTGCCCATCGTGGACATGGCCTTCGCCTTCGTGCGGCGCACCGCCAACCGCACCGGCTTCTCCACCCCGGACAAGAACCACCTCCACCACCGGCTCCTCCGACTGGGCCACGGTCACCGCCGGAGCGTGCTGATCCTGTGGGCCTGGACCGTGCTGCTGTCCGGCTTCATCCTCTTCCCGCTGTACATCTCGAGCGTCAACGCCGTCATCCCCTTCGGGGTGCTGGCCCTCGGGGTGGTGCTGTACACCCTTTTCCACCCCTCGCTGAGGCGGCAGGTCGATCCGGGGACCGAGAAGGAAGAAGGAGCCGGGCCGGCCGGCCCCTCCACCCCGACCGCCGGCGGGACCGGCGATCCGGGCGCTCCCCCCGGTGCTCCCGACCGGGTGGAACTCGACGGAGTGAGCGCCCGACCACCGGGGGTGCCGGTGGTCACCGGAGGCCCGCCGGGCGAAGTGTAAACGGAGTGTTTCCGCCGTTTTGCCGCCGAGGGCGCAGAAGTGCGATGATGATGCCCGTGAATTGCAGGCCTCCCACCCAATTCGGGGGCATTGATCCTGCCGGCGGCCCGACCGGCGTTTGCAGAACCACTGCGTGAATTCAGGAACGACTCGTGAAGCTCCATCCCTCCCGACACTCTGACGCGGCACGACCCGACCATGGAAGACCCCAATTCACCAGCGGACTCCGAGGATTCCCCTCAGCCGCAGAGGCCCGGACCGGGGCTGGGTACCGGGGCCGTGGAGTTCTTGACCCTGGGGCTGACCCTGGCGGTCACCGTGCTGGTCGGCGGGGCCCTCGGCTACCTGGTCGACCGGTGGCTGGGGACCAGCCCCATCTTCACCCTGGTAGGACTGGTGCTGGGCATCGCCGCCGCTGTGCTCACCGCCGTCTCCCGGGTGCGCAAGTACCTGTGAGCCCTCAAATGCGGGTGACCCTGGTCAAGTCGGTGGGTCGCTAGTGTTCGCCCACTTCGAGCTGCCCAACATTCCTGACGTCGCCCGTCGCACCGTCTCCATGGCCCTGGTGGTCGGGGTGGCGGCCCTGGTGGCTGCGGTGTCCTTCGGCAACGTCCTGGTCGGCCTGGGGGCCTGCATCGGCCTGGGCCTCGGCACCTTCAACTTCCGGATGATCGGCAACTCGGTGGCCAAGGTCTCGGCCAGCGACGTGGAGAACAAGAAGAAGCCCCTGGCCATCAACACCCTGGGGCGACTCGGGATCATCACGGTGGTGGCCATCGGCCTCATGCTGGTCTCCCACAGCCTGGGCTGGGGTGTGTTCGGCGGCCTGTTCGCCTTCCAGGTCATCCTGTTGACCAACGCCGCCCGCTCCATGGCCAAAGGTGGACCGATGGCCTCGGTCGACGGCGTGGTCACCGCCAATGTGATCGAGGACGACACCCCTCCGATCCCGCCCGCCCTCGGACCCGACTCCACCGGAGGTAGTTGACCCGATGCTCCTCGGATCACACCTGATCAGCGCGCCGCTCCTCGGCATCGACATCACCCCTGGGGTCCATCCCCAGTTCAAGATCGGCCCCGTTACCTTCGACGCCGACATCATCTGGGCCACGGTGATCGCCGGCCTGGTGGTCATCACCCTGGGCATGGTCCTGCGCTCCAAGGCCACCAGCGGCGTGCCGGGCAAGTTCCAGCTGTTCTGGGAGTTGGTGGTGGGCGCGGTCCAAAAGCAGGTGAACGACACCATCGGTCCCCGTGGGGCCAAGGTGGTGCCGCTGGCCGTGACCCTGTTCATCTTCATCTTCACCTGCAACCTGTTCGAGGTATTGAGCATCGGGAGCACCTACGACTTCCTGCCCGCCCCCACCAGCGATATCAACCTGCCTCTGGCCATGGCCCTCTACGTCATCTTCATGGTGCACCGGGCGGCCATCAAGAACCGTGGCGTCGGTGGCTACTTCAAGCACTACTTCACCCGGCCGTTCTCCACCAAGCTCTGGTTCGTGAACCTGTTCATGAACGGGGTCGAGGAGCTGGTCAAGCCGGTGACCCTGACGCTCCGTCTCTTCGGCAACCTGTTCGCCGGGGGGTTGATGCTCTCCCTGCTGGCCTCACTGGTCATCTGGAAGCTCGGCCCGGCTCCCATCGGCGCCGTCCTCTCCGTCCCCTTCACCGTGGTCTGGAAGCTGTTCGACATGGGGATCGGAGCCATCCAGGCCTTCATCTTCGCCCTGCTCACCATCTTGTACTTCGACGTCGCCATGGCTCCTGATGAAGAGCACCAGAAGTCCGGCGACGTCATCAACGCCTGATCTCAACGACAACCCCACAAAGGAGAAGTTCCAATGGCAGACACCTCAATGGCCGACTCGGTGAAGATGGCGGGCGCGTTCGTCGGCGCCGGCCTGGCACTGGGCGGAGGCGCCGTGGGCGCATCGGTCGGTGACGGACTGGCCGGTAGCCAGACCATCGCCGGCATCGCCCGCCAACCCGAGGCGCAGGGCCGCTTGACCACCATCATGTTCCTGACCGTGGGATTGTGCGAGGCCGCATACTTCATCAACCTGGTCTTCGCCGCCCTGTTCGTCTTCTCCCTGGGGAAGTAGCAGGGCCACGATCATGCTCATCGCCACCAGTAACTTCCTCGTCCCCAATGGGACCTTCATCGTCGTGCTCCTGGCCTTCATCATCGTGCTGGGGGTCATCGGCAAGAAGGTGCTGCCGATCCTGAACAAGGCCCTGACCGAGCGTCAGGAGCAGATCCGCGGCGAGCTGGAGGCGGCCGACAAGGCCAAGGCCGATGCCGAAGAGGCCGACGTCGAGCGCCGGGCCGAGCTGGAGAAGGCCCGGGTGCAGGCGCGCGACATCGTGGCCCAGGCCAATACCACCGCCGACCAGAAGTTGCGTGACGCCGAAGCGAGGGCTCAAGAGGCCTACGACCGGATCGTCCAGGCCGGCGATGCCGAAGTGGCGGTGGCCCGCCAGGCTGCGGTCGAAGAGGTGTCGGCCCGGGTCGGGGAGATCGTGTTGGCCGCCGCCGAACGGGTCATCGGCCGGGAGATCCAGGCCAGTGACCACCAGGACCTCATCAACGAGGCCATCGCTGCGGTCCAGGCCGAGTCGACCACCGGTGCTGCGGCAGGGGCCGCCGGGAGCCGTCGGTGAACCCATCCCTCCAGGGCTATCTAGCCGCCATGGAGGAGTCGCTGGCCGAGGCCGGCTCGCTCGCCGATGCTGCCTCCGAGATGCGCGCCGTCGCCGACATGGTCGACGCCTCGAACGAGCTCACCCTGGCCATCGACGACGGTTCGGTGCCGGCGACGGTCCGTCGTGCCGTGCTCGACGACCTGCTGGAGGGCAAGGTGCGCTCCGAGGTCCGGCGCCTGGTCCACCAGGCCGTCACCGTGGTCCCCGCCGCCGACGTGACCACGTCGTTCCACTGGCTGGCCACCCGGCTGGGCTCGGCTGCCGCCTACGGTGCCGATCCCGGGGGGAGCGCCGAGGACCTGGCCGTCCTGGGCCGGATGGGATCGCGCAACCGGGTCTCGGGGTATGCCGCTGCGGTATTCGAAGGCGCCACCACCGCCGAGCTCGAAGAGATCGAGGACCAGCTGTTCCGCTTCGCCCGGACGGTGGAGAACAACCGGGCCCTGCGCACGGCCCTGGGCGACCGCGACCTACCGGTGTCGGTGCGCCAGCAGGTCATCGTGGACCTGTTCGCCGACAAGGTCCTGCCGGCCACCAAGCGACTGGCGGCCTACGCCGTGCAAGGGGGACGGGCCCGGGACATCGTGGCCACCCTGGACGCCCTGGTGGAGGACGCCGCCCGCGCCCGCGGCTGGCGGGTGGCCCGGGTGCACTCGGCCAACACGGTCGACGACACCCAGCGTCAGAGCCTGGGGGAGGCCCTGGGCCGCCTGACCGGGGGCCCGGTCGAGCTGCAGGTGATCGTGGACGCCGAGCTGTTGGGCGGCGTGATCGTGGAGGTGGGCGACCTGCTGGTGGACGGCACCGCCCGCCACCGATTGAACGAATTGAAAGAGCACCTCCTCGCATCCGAGGCGGACTACCGCATTCCAGAGGGAAGGGAAACAGCCGATGGCTGAGTTGACCATCAACGCCGACGAGATCACCGCCGCCTTGAGGCGGCACGTCGATGACTACACCCCCGAGGTGGGCACCGAGCAGGTCGGGCGCATCGTCGAGGTCGGTGACGGGATCGCCCGTGTCACCGGGCTCCCGGGCGCGGCCGTCAACGAGATCCTCGAGTTCGCCGACGGCACCGAGGGCTTGGCCCTCAACCTCGACGAGGAGACCATCGGCGCCGTCATCCTGGGCGACGACACCGGTCTGGAAGAGGAGCAGTTGGTCAAGGCCACCGGCCGCATCCTCTCGGTCCGGGTGGGCGACGCCCTGTTGGGCCGGGTGGTCAACGCCCTGGGCGAGCCGGTCGACGGGAAGGGCCCCATCGCCACCGACGCCACCCGACGCCTCGAGGTGCAGGCCCCCGGCATCGTGAAGCGCCAGCCGGTGACCGAGCCCCTGCAGACCGGCATCAAGGCCATCGACGCCATGACCCCCATCGGCCGGGGCCAGCGCGAGCTGATCATCGGCGACCGCAAGACCGGCAAGACCACCGTGGCCGTGGACACCGTCCTCAACCAGAAGGGCCTCGGGGTCAAGTGCATCTACGTGGCCATCGGGCAGAAGGAGTCGTCGGTGGCCCAGACCGTGGCCACCCTGGAGCGCTACGGCGCCCTGGAGTACACCGTGGTGGTGCTGGCCGGGGCGGCCGACCCCGCCCCCTTCAAGTACCTGGCCCCCTACGCCGGGTGCGCCATGGGCCAGCACTGGATGGACAACGGCGAGCACGCCCTCATCGTCTACGACGACCTGTCCAAGCAGGCCGAGGCGTACCGCCAGATGTCCCTGCTGCTCCGCCGCCCACCCGGGCGCGAGGCCTACCCCGGTGACGTCTTCTACCTCCACAGCCGGCTGCTGGAGCGGGCGGCCAAGCTCTCCGACGAGTTCGGAGGCGGATCGCTGACGGCGCTGCCCATCATCGAGACCAAGGCCGGCGACGTGTCGGCCTACATCCCGACCAACGTCATCTCCATCACCGACGGCCAGGTGTACCTGGAGAGCGACCTGTTCTACGCCGGCGTGCGCCCCGCCATCAACGTGGGCATCTCGGTCAGCCGGGTGGGCTCCGCCGCCCAGATCAAGGCCATGAAGGCGGTGTCGGGAACCCTCAAGCTGGACCTGGCCCAGTTCCGCGAGCTGGAAGCCTTCGCCACCTTCGGCTCGGAGCTCGACAAGGTGTCCCAGGCCCAGCTGGACCGGGGCTACCGACTGACCGAGCTCCTGAAGCAGGGGCTCAACGCCCCGGTGCCGGTGGAGGAGCAGGTGGTGGTGATCTTCGCCGGTTCCGAGGGCTACGTGGACGACGTGCCGGTCTCCGAGGTCCAGCGGTACGAGTCCGAGGTGCGGGCGTTCTTCCGGGCCAACCACGCCGACCTGTTGGAGGACATCCGCACGTCGGGCAAGCTGCCCGAGGGCGACAAGCTGGAGACCGCGCTCCGATCCTTCAACGAGTCCTTCGACACCGGCAAGGTCGACTGAGCCATGGCCGGTGGGCAAGAGCGCATCCTGCGCCGACGGATCAAGAGCATCCAGTCGACCAAGAAGATCACCAAGGCCATGGAGCTCATCGCGGCCTCCCAGATCGTGCGGGCCCAGAGCCGCATCGCCGCGGCCCGGCCCTATCAGGAGGGGATGGCCCGCATCGTGCTGGAGACCGTCCTGGGTGATCCCGATGCCGCCGGTCGCTTGCTGGGCACGCCCGAGAACACCGACAAGGTGGCGGTGCTGTCGGTGGTGGCCGACCGCGGGCTGTGCGGTGCCTACAACACCTCGGTACTCCGGGCCACCGAGCGCCTGATCGCCGGCGACGAGGCCGCCGGCACCGAGTACCGCCTGTTCACGGTGGGGAAGAAGGCCCAGGGCTACTTCCGGTTCCGGGGCCAACCGGTCGAGCAGTCGTTCATGGGCATGAGCGAGCGTCCGACGTTCACCGACGCCCGGGAGGTGGCCGCCGCCGTCCTCACCCCCTTCATCAACGGCGAGGTCGACCAGGTGGTGGTGGTATCGACCCGGTTCATCTCGGCGGGGACCCAGAAGGTCGAGGTACGCCAACTCCTCCCGCTGATCGATCCCCGCCAGTCGGGCGACGATGCCGAGGAGACCACCGCCCCCGAGGGACCGCTGGGCTACACCGAGTTCGAGCCCGACGCCGCCATCCTGCTCGAGACCCTGGGGCCCCGGGCCGCCGAGACGGCCATCTTCGCCGCCCTGCTGGAAGCGTCGGCATCGGAGGTCACCGCCCGCCAGCGGGCCATGGCCGCGGCCACCGACAACGCCGGCGAACTGATCAAGAAGTACTCGCGGATCATGAACCGGGCCCGCCAGGACACCATCACCACCGAGATCATGGAGATCGTCGGTGGGGCCGAGGCCCTGCGGGCCGGAGCCGACGACGACGAGAGCGGCCAGGTCATCGAGGCCCGGGTCTGAATGGCATGACACACCAACCCGCCGCCACCCGTACCGGCGGACCGAACGCAACTACTGACGAACAAAAGGGAGCCCGACGCTCATGACCACCACAGCCCCCCAGCCGACCAAGGCCGGCACCCTTCCCTCCGGACGGGTGGTGGCCATTGCCGGCCCGGTGATCGACGTGGAGTTTCCGCCCCACGGCCTGCCCGAGATCAACGGGGCCGTCGAGGTCGACGTGGAGCTCGAAGGCAAGAAGGAATTGATCGTGGCCGAGGTGGCCCAGCAGATCGGCGACGGCCGGGTGCGGTGCATCTGCCTCAAGGCCACCGACGGGCTCACCCGCGGGGCCGAAGTGCGCAACCTCGGCCGGGGCCTCCAGGTCCCGGTGGGCGACGCCGTGCTGGGCCACGTGTTCAACGTGCTGGGCCAGCCGCTCGACACCGACTCCATCGGCGAGGCCGAGGCGTACTGGGAGATCCACCGCGCCGCTCCCAACTTCGACACCCTGGAGCCCCGGGCGGTCATGTTCGAGACCGGCATCAAGGTCATCGACCTCCTCGAGCCCTACGTGCAGGGTGGCAAGATCGGCCTGTTCGGTGGAGCTGGTGTGGGCAAGACCGTGCTCATCCAGGAGATGATCAACCGGGTGGCCACCAACCACGGTGGTGTGTCGGTCTTCGCCGGCGTGGGCGAGCGCACCCGTGAGGGAACCGACCTGTGGATCGAGATGCAGGAGTCAGGCGTCATCGAGAAGGCCGCCCTGGTCTACGGCCAGATGGACGAGCCCCCCGGGGTCCGGCTCCGGGTGGCCCTGGCCGCCCTCACCATGGCCGAGTACTTCCGGGACGTGAAGAACCAGGACGTGCTGCTGTTCGTGGACAACATCTTCCGCTTCGTCCAGGCCGGATCCGAGGTGTCCACCCTGTTGGGCCGGATGCCGTCGGCGGTGGGCTACCAGCCCACCCTGGCCGACGAGATGGGCCAGCTGCAGGAGCGGATCACCTCGACCCGGGGCCGGTCGATCACCTCCCTGCAGGCGGTGTACGTGCCGGCCGACGACTACACCGACCCCGCCCCGTTCACCACCTTCACCCACCTCGACGCCACCACCGAGCTGTCCCGGGACATCGCCTCGCTCGGCATCTACCCGGCTGTGGACCCCCTGTCGTCCACTTCGAACATCCTGGCCCCCGAGATCGTGGGCGACCGGCACTACGCCGTGGCCCGCCGGGTCCAGGGAGTGCTGCAGCGCTACAAGGAGCTCCAGGACATCATCGCCATCCTGGGCCTCGACGAGCTGTCCGAGGAGGACCGGGTGACGGTGAACCGGGCCCGGAAGATCCAGCGGTTCCTGTCCCAGCCGTTCAACGTGGGCGAGGTGTTCACCGGCCTGAAGGGGGTCACCGTCCCGGTCGACGAGACGGTGGAGTCGTTCGAGGCCCTGGTCAACGGGGAGCTCGACGAAGTCCCCGAGCAGGCCTTCCTCAACGTGGGCGGCGCCGAGTCGGTGCTGGCCAAGGCCCACGCCCTCGAGAACGACTGACCGGGAGCCGAGCGCACCATGGCTGACGACGGCCTCTTCGATGTCCAACTGGTCACCCCCGAGCGCATCCTGTTCTCCGGGCCGGCCTCCGAGGTGATCCTGCGCACCGGTGACGGGGACGCCTCGTTTCTGGCCGGCCACACCCCGCTGGTGGGCACGGTGCAACCCGGTGTGCTCCGGGTGATCCGTCCCGAGGGCCAGGTGGAGCTGGTGGCGGTCCATGGTGGCTTCGTCCAGGTGGAGAAGCGTCTGGTGGATGAGGACGGGCCCGGTGGTTCCCCGGCCCCGGTCCTCACCGGAGGCACCCGGGTCACCCTGCTGATCGGGGTGGCCGAGCTGGCCGAGGAGATCGACGCCGCTCGGGCCCGCGCCGCTCTCGAGGCTGCCGAGGCCAGGGTGGCCGAGCTGGGCGGCGCCGGTGGGCGCCCGTCGAGCTCGGGGTCCGGGGCCGGGCCGGAGACGGCGACGAGCCCGACGCCGATCTGGTCGAAGCCGAAGCGGCCCTGTTGCGGGCCCAGGTCCGCCTGGAGACCGTCGATGCCACGGCCGGAGTCACGGCATCGGCTTCGACGGCTTCGGCCTGAACCACCGCGGCTGGCTGAACTGCGCCGTTGCCTATCCCTACACGGGGTGACTCGCGCCGCGGGCTGACCGGCCGGAGCCGGGGGCCTACCCGAACTCGATGGCGCTGTACTCGGCCAGCTTGTGGAGCGGGTGCTTGGCGTAGATGAGCCGGACGGTGCCCGACTTGGACCGCATGACCAGGGACTGGGTCATGGCTCCGAACTCGTCGTAGCGGACCCCGTGGAGCAACTCGCCGTCGGTGATCCCGGTGGCGGCGAAGAAGCAGTTGTCCCCCCGGACCAGGTCGTCGGTGGTCAGCACGGCGTCGAGGTCGTAACCGGCGTCGAGGGCCGCTTGGCGCTCACCCTCGTCCCGCGGCCACAGGCGACCCTGGATCTCGCCGCCCATCGACTTGAGGGCGGCGGCGGCGATGACCCCCTCGGGCGTGCCCCCGGTGCCCACCAGGAGGTCCACCCCGGTGTCGGGCCAGGCGGTGGCGATGGCGCCGGCCACGTCCCCGTCGGTAATCAGCCGGATCCGGGCGCCGGTACTCCGGACGGTGGCGATGAGCTCGCTGTGGCGGTCCCGGTCCAGGATCACCACGGTGAGGGCACGGACCGTGGTGCCCTTGGCCTTGGCCACCGCTTTGAGGTTGTCCTCGATGGGCAGGGTGATGTCGATGCTGCCGACCGCTCGTGGGCCCACAGCCAGCTTCTCCATGTAGACGCACGGCCCGGGGTCGAACATGGTCCCCTGCTCGGAGACGGCGATCACCGACAGGGCCCCGCCCCGACCCAGGGCGGTGGGGGTGGTGCCGTCGATCGGATCCACGGCGATGTCGGCTTTGGGAGGGGTGCCGTCACCGATCTTCTCCCCGTTGAAGAGCATGGGGGCGTTGTCCTTCTCCCCTTCGCCGATGACCACCACGCCGTCCATGGCGATCGACGACAGCACCACCCGCATGGCGTGGACGGCGGCGCCGTCGGCACCCTCCTTGTCGCCCCGCCCCATCCAGCGGGAGGCGGCCAGGGCCGCGGCCTCGGTTACTCGGACGAGCTCCATGGCCAGATTGCGATCGGGGGCCTGCGGTTCGGCGGTCACGGATGATGACGATAGTGGCTGGCGGAGTGGTTATTGGCTGAAACCGCCGGGGCGGTTCCCGGGCCCGGCGGAGAGCCGCTCGGACCACCGGTATCAAAGAGGTGCCGGTCCGGGCGGGCCATACTTGCCGGGTGGATCGGTTCATCGTGACACCCAACGGCCCGCTCCAGGGGAGCGTACGGGCCGGAGGGGCGAAAAATTCCGTGCTCAAACTGATGGCGGCCTGCCTCCTGGCCGAGGGCCGCCATGTGCTGACCAACGTCCCGCAGATCACCGATGTGGACATCATGGGCGAGCTGCTGGGCGCCATGGGGGTCGACGTCCGGCGCGGGCGGACCCCCGACGAACTGGTGGTGACCACGCCGGCCGAGGTCATCCCCGAGGCCCCTTACGAGCTGGTGGAGAAGATGCGGGCCTCGGTGGTGGTGCTCGGGCCCCTGTTGACCCGGTGCGGCTGGGCCAAGGTCTCGATGCCGGGCGGGGACGACTTCGGCCCCCGGCCCATCGACATGCATCTGCGGGCCCTCGAAACCCTGGGGGCGTCCTTCGAGTCGGCCCACGGGTATGTCGAGGCCCGGGTGGACTCCACCGTGGCATCGAGGCCCCGCCTGGTCGGCAACCGGGTGGTGCTCGAGTACCCGAGCCATACCGGCACCGACAACATCCTGATGGCCTCGGTGCTGGCCAAGGGGACCACGGTGATCGAGAACGCCGCCCGCGAGCCCGAGGTGCGGGACCTGGCCGAGTTCCTCAACGCCATGGGGGCCCGCATCACCGGGGCCGGCACGTCGCGGATCGAGGTCACCGGGGTGGACGAGCTCCACCCGGCCACCCACGCCGTGATACCCGACCGCCTGGTGGTGGCCACCTTTCTGGTGGCGGCCGGCCTGGCCGGGGGGGAGGTGGTGGTCGAGGACGGGCGACCCGACCACATGGACATGCTCATCCGGAAGCTGGTGGCCGCCGGCATCGAGATCACCCAGGGACCCGACGGGCTCCGGGCCGCCCGTGACCGCAGCGAGCGGTTGCTGTCGGTGGACGTGGCCACCCTCCCGTACCCGGGCTTCGCCACCGACTACAAACCCCTGTTGGTCACGTTGCTCACGGTGGCCCACGGGGTGGGCATCGTCACCGAGAACCTCTTCTTCGGACGGTTCCGCTACGTGGAGGAGCTCCGGCGGATGGGTGCCGACATCCGCACCGAGGGACACCACGCCGTGGTGCGGGGGGTGGACCGGCTGTCGGGAGCCCCGGTCAGGGCTTTCGACGTCCGGGCCGGCGCGGCCCTGGTGCTGGCCGGGATGGTGGCCGAGGGGGAGACGGTCATCACCGACGCCCACCATGTGGACCGGGGCTACGAGGACCTCGACGGCAAGCTGGTGGCGCTGGGGGCCTGCGTCTCACGGGCCTGACCGGCCAACCACTCACGTATACGCTCGTCACTCCATGTCCGTCTCCCGTCACTCCGATCCCGCCACCTTGATGGAGGCGGCGCGCACCGGCGACCGGGTGGCCCTGGCCCGGTTGGTGTCGCTGGTGGAGCGCGGCGGCCCCGCCTCGCAGGAGGTGGCCGGGCTGGCCTATCGCACCCCCGGACAGGCCTACACCGTGGGCATCACCGGCGCGCCGGGGGCGGGCAAGTCGACACTCACCGATCGGCTGATCGGTGTGGCCCGCCAACGGGGCTTCGAGGGGGGCCCGGCCGATGAGAGCACGGGGGGGGAGGTCCAGGGGGCGGGGGGCCAGGTGGGCGTGCTGGCCATCGATCCCTCCTCGCCGTTCTCCGGTGGGGCCATCCTGGGCGACCGGGTCCGCATGGGGGGCCACTTTCTCGATGACGGGGTGTTCATCCGCTCCATGGCCACCCGCGGCCACCTGGGTGGGCTGGCGGTAGCCGTGCCCGATGCCGTCCGGGTGCTCTCGGCGGTGGGGATACCGATCGTGATGGTCGAGACGGTGGGGGTGGGGCAGCAAGAGGTCGAGGTGGCGGCGGCCACCGACACCACCGTGGTGGTGGTGAACCCGGGGTGGGGCGATTCCATTCAGGCCAACAAGGCCGGCCTGCTGGAGATCGCCGACCTCTTCGTGATCAACAAGGCCGATCGCCCCAACGCCCGCCAGACCCGACGGGATCTCGAACAGATGCTGGACCTGTCGGGGTTGGGCGACTGGCGCCCGCCGATCGTGGAGACCGTGGCATCGAAGGGCCAGGGGACCGATGAGTTGTGGAGCGCCGTCGCCGACCACCGGGCGCACCAGATCGAGAACGGGCTGTTGGCCGGGCTCCGGCGGGAGCGGCTCATCGGCGAGTTCGACCAGATCGTGGTGGCCCGCATCAAGGCCAGGATCGACGAGGCCGTGGCCACCGAGGCCTTCGGTGACATCACCGAGGCCATGGTGGCCGGCGAGATCGATCCCTATGAGGCGGCCGAACGGCTCCTGGTCGGCATGGCGCCCGGGTTCACCGACGCCTCGCCGGGATCATGACGCCGCGTTGGCTGTCATGATCCGACCGATCCGGGGCCGGAAACACCACCTTGGCCCAGAAGCACTCGGGTAGCGTGCGGTCGTGACCGTCGAATCCTCCCCGGGCCTGTCCAACGGGCCGATACCGCTCACCACGCTGAGCACGCTGTCGGAGGGCTCCGCCCTGCGTCGGGAGCCTCTGGTCCCGCCCGAAGTCGATCCGCTGTGGTTCCAGCGGGCCATCTTCTACGAGGTCTTCATCCGAGGGTTCTTCGACGGGAACAACGACGGGGTCGGCGACATCCCCGGGCTCATCGCCAAACTCGACTACCTCCAGTGGCTGGGCGTGGACTGCCTGTGGTTGCTACCGTTCTACCCGTCGCCTCTGCGCGACGGGGGCTACGACATCAGTGACTTCAACTCGGTGCATCCCGAGAGCGGCACCGTCGATGACCTCCGTCGGCTCCTCGAAGAGGCCCATGCCCGGGGGATCCGGGTCATCGCCGACCTGGTGATGAACCACACCAGCGACCAACACCCCTGGTTCATCGAGTCCCGCCAGAGCCGCGACAACCCCAAGGCCGACTGGTATGTCTGGAACGACGACGACCAGCGGTGGCCCGAGGCCCGGGTGGTCTTCGTCGACGTGGAGCGGTCCAACTGGTCCTACGACCCCCAGCGCAACCAGTACTACTGGCACCGCTTCTACTCCCACCAACCCGACCTGAACTACGAGAACCCCGAGGTGGCCGACGCCATGCTCGACGTGGTCCGGTTCTGGCTCGACCTGGGCCTCGACGGGTTCCGGCTCGATGCCGTGCCCTTCCTCTTCCAAAAGGACGGGACAGCGGGGGAGAACCTGCCCGAAACCCACGACTTCATCCGGCGGATCCGGGCCGAGCTGGACACCAACTACCCGGGCCGGATCCTGCTGGCCGAGGCCAACGGCTGGCCCTCGGACGTGGCCGAGTACTTCGGGAAGGACGATGAGTGCCACCTGTGCTTCAACTTCCCCCTCATGCCCCGCCTGTTCATGGCGGTCCGCCGCGAGCAGAGCTACCCCATCACCGAAATTCTGGCCCACACCCCCGACCCGCCCGGTAGCGCCCAGTGGGCCATCTTCCTCCGCAACCACGACGAGCTGACTCTGGAGATGGTCACCGAGGAGGAGCGCGACTATCTCTTCGCCGAGTACGCCAAGGACCCGCGGATGAAGCGTCACATGGGGATCGGGCGCCGTCTGGCCCCGCTGCTCGATCGCGACCGGCGGTTGTCCGAGCTGCTCTACTACCTGCTCTTCACCCTGCCCGGGAGTCCTGTCCTGTACTACGGCGACGAGATCCAGATGGGGGACAACCTGTACCTCGGTGACCGCGACTCGGTGCGCACGCCGATGCAGTGGACCCCGGACCGCAACGGTGGGTTCAGCCGGGCCGACTTCGCCCAGCTGTACCTCCCGCCCCTCATGGACCCGGTGTACGGGTTCTCGGCGGTCAACGTGGAGGCCCAGCAGCGCAACCCGAGCTCCTTCCTGCACTGGATGCGCCGGATCCTGGCCGTCCGCCGGGAGTTCCCGGTCCTCGGAACCGGGGAGCTCCACGTGGTGTCCTCGGCCAACCCCTCGGTGTTGGCCTTCGTGCGCTCGGCGCCCGACCGGGCCGACCGGGGCCCGATCAATCCGGTGCTGTGCGTGCACAACCTCAGCCGGCTGTCCCAACCCGCCGAGCTGCACATCGAACGGTGGGTGGGCCGCCAGCCCATCGAGCTGCTGGGTCGGGTGGCCTTCCCCCTGATCGGGACCGATCCCTATCCGGTCACCGTGGCCTCGTACGGGTCCCTCTGCTTCGAGCTGGCCTGATCAAAGCCGGGCTCCGTCCGCCCGGTTGGAACAGAATCTGCTTCAGCCGGCCCGGGCCACCGGAACGCTGACGGCCAACTCCTCGGCGGCCTCTTCGGGGTTCACGATGTTGATCAGCACGCCGGTGCCGAGTTCGAAGCCGGCCACCGTGGTGAGCTTGGGCACCACGTGGACGTGCCAGTGGTACGGCTCGGGGGCCCGGTACGGGGCCGAGTGGAAGACCAGGTTGTAGGCGATGTCCCCGACCACGTCGCGCAGGCTTCCGAGCGCCACCTTGAGGGCCTTGCCCACGGCCACCAGGTCGGTGTGGGGGCTGTGGTGGAGATGGGGTCCGTGGGCCCGGGGGATGACCAGCATCTCGTAGGGCGCTCCGCTCCAGAACGGGCAGATGACCAGAACCTGCTCGTCGGAGTAGACCACCCGGTGGTTCACGTTGTCCTCGGCGTCAACCGTGGTGCACAGCAGGCACCGGCCGGCGAAGCGGGCGAAGCCGGCTTGCTCCTCGACCAGCTCGCGGGGGACGAAGGACATCCCGAGCAGCTGTCCGTGGGGATGCTCGATGGAGGCACCGGCCTCGCGCCCGGAGTTGACGATGGCCTGGCTGTAGCGGAGGCCGGGGATGGTCGAGTGCTCCTCGATGCGGTCCCGGATGGCCGACATCACCGCCGTGGTCTGCTCGTCGCTCAGCATGGACCACGAGTTCTGGTGGCTGGGGGACAGCACGAAGACCTCGTGGATACCGCCGGCGGTGGCCTGGGTGAAGACCGGGCCCCGGTTGGTCACCACGAAGGGAGCGTTGCCTTCGAAGGCCGGGTACAGGTTGGGCACCACCCGGACCAGCCATTTGCCGTCGGGCCCCCGGGTCTCGAGGGCGGGGGTGGCGCTCTCCTCGTTGCCGGGACAGAAGGGGCAGGGGCGGGAGGTGTCCGCCTGGATGGGCGCCACCCGGGGAGCGAAGGCCTGGGGTCGGGTGGCCCGGTCGGTACTGACCACTACCCAGCGGCCAGTGAGGGGATCAAGTCGGAGCTGGTTCAACAACGGTGCGTGGCGCTCCTCGGTGAGTGGGTCCTGTCTGTGCGCACCATCGTCGCCACCTCAATTCATGTTCCCGCGGCCATCAGCATTCTACGGCCGGCGCAAAGCCCTACATCCCGAAGGCGCAGCCGGCCCAGGGCTGCCAACCCCAAGCCCCTAACGTAGCAATCGGAGAGCCTCGACATGCGTCAAGTGGCTGCCGGCCGCCATGGGCGGTCCGGTGCCACAATCGCTGCCGTGACCCACCTCCACCCGGTCCTGTCCGCCAGCGCCCCGGACCTGGCCCGCGGCGCCGGGTACGACGTCGTCCTGCTGGCCCATGTGCTGAGCGTCCTGGTGGGGTTCGGCGCCGTGGCCGCGGCCGGTGGGTATGCCGTGGCGCTGGCCCGCTCGGGCCCGGAATCGGAGCCCATCCGGCGCTACTACCAGCCGGGGGTCAACTGGGCCGGCCGCTTCCTGTTCCTGGTCCCGATCTTCGGCATCGTGCTCATCCTCATGAGCCACGGCCAGTACGGGTACTCGGACCAGTGGGTCGGCACCGGACTGGTCCTGTGGGCGGTGGTGGCCACCATCGGGGAGCTGGCCCTGTGGCCGGCCGAGCGACGGCTGCAGGTGGCGGTGGGGGATCCGGCACCCGTTACCGATCTGCGTGCCCAGTGCCTGCGGGTGGCCGCGATGTCCGCCGCTGTCCTGATCCTGTTGATCGTGGCCACCGTGGTGATGGTGGCCAAGCCCTGACCCCGAGCCGGAACGCTCAGTGCGGGGTGAACCGGCAGGGGAGGTGCTTGATCCCGTTGATGAACGAGGAGTGCAGCCGGTCAGGCTCGCCGACGGCTTCGATGTCGGGCAGCTGCACCAGCAGCTCCCGGATCATCACCTCGACCTCGCGGCGGGCCAGATGGGCGCCCAGGCAGAAGTGGGGGCCGGCCGCTCCGAACCCCACATGGGGATTGGGGCTGCGCCGCACGTCGAAGCGGAAGGCGTCGTCGAAGACCGACTCGTCGCGGTTGGCCGAGTTGTAGAACAACAGGACCTTGTCGCCCGGGTGGAGCTCCTGGCCCGAGAGCACGGTGTCCTCGTTGACCGTGCGGCGCATCCAGATGACCGGGGAGGCCCACCGCACGATCTCGTCGACCCCGGTGGGCCCGATGCCGGCGGGGTCGGCCCGCCACAGCTCGCGCTGGTCGGGGTGCTCGGTCAGCGCCAGCAGACCGTGGGAGATGGCATTGCGGGTGGTCTCGTTGCCGGCCGTCAGCAACAAGATGAAAAAGGACGCCAGCTCGCCGTGGGTCAGGGCCTCGCCGTCGATGTTGGTGGTGATGAGGGCGGTGGTCAGGTCGTCGGCCGGATGCTCGATCCGCTGGGCACTGAGCTCGTTCATCAGATCGGTGAGCTCCTGGCCGGCGGTGATGAAGGCCAGCACGGGATCGGAGCCCTCGGGCACGTACTCGGGGTCACCGCCGCTCAGGATGATGTTGGAGCAGCGCAGCACCGTGGCGTACTGCGACTCGGGCACGCCCATCATGTCGCAGATGATCTCGAGGGGGAACGGCGCGGCGATCTCCACGGCGAAGTCGCACTGGCCCAAGCCGGCCGCCCGGGTGATGACCCGGTTGGCCACTTCTTCGATGGTGTCCTCGATGCTGGCGATGCGGCGGGGGTTGAACGCCGCCGAGACGATCCGGCGGAGGCGGGCGTGGCGGGGGTTGTCGGTGGAGATCATGCCGGCGAAGTACTCGACCATCTCGGGGGGCAGGTCGGGGATGCTCACCGCACCCTGACCGGAGCCGTAGATCTCGGGGTGCCGGCTGATCTCGACCACATCGGCGTGCCGGGTCACGGCGCGGTATCCCGGACCGGGGGGAGGGGCCAGGGCCGACGCCTCGGTGAGGTCGGGCTCCTCGAAGAAGGCCAGGGGGCGCTGTTGGCGCAGCACCTGGAAGGCCCCTTCGCGCTCCGACCACGGCCGCTCCCAGAAGGCCAGGTCGGAGAGATCGATCTGGTCGAGTTCGAGCACAGGCTCCGGCTGCATGCGCTCACACTACCGGCACGTCGTAGGGCCGGCCGGGTGGGCGAGGACGGGTCACACCGCCCGCAGCACCGCCCGGGCCTCCTCGATCCGACCGGCTTCCACCAGCGGCACCACCGACTCGGACAACACGGCCTGCCAGTCCACCGATCCGGTGGGCCGTCCGGCCGCTATCAGGGCCGAGCGGGCCTCCTCCAGCAGTTCGGCGATGGTGGCCACCTCGGCGGGGAGGGAGGCGGCCAGTCGATCCGCCAGCCACCGGGCCAGTGCCGGGCTGGTGCCGGCGGTGGAGACGGCCACGGTGACCGGTCCCTCCCGGTGGACGGCCGGTAGCTGCACGGTACCCGGGGTATCCCCGGCGGCCGTGTTGACCAGCACCCCGGCCGACTCGGCGTCGGCCACCACCGACCGGTCCACCTCGGGGACCCCGGTGGCCGTGAGCACCAGGTGGTAGCGGGCCGCCTCACCGGACCGGTAGGGCCGCCGGACCACCTCGAGCGTCCCCCCGTTCGCCAGCAGCTCGATGGCCGGGACCACGTCGGGGGCCACCACGGTGACGGTGGCCCCGGCCTCGAGCAGGCCCCGGGCCCGGCGGGCGGCCACCGGGCCACCTCCGACCACCAGGCACCGGCGACCGGACACGGTGAGGACCACCGGGTAGCCCGGAGGTGGGTCGGTCGGCGGCGGCGCGGTGGTCATGGATGGTCGGCTCCTGTGGGGGGATCCAGCCTGCCGGCTACAAAGCCGGAGGTCAGAGCTTTACCTACCAGATCGGTCGGGATTGTCCTAAAACTTGATCTGATTAGTCATGTATAATCGCCGACAAGGAATCCGTTCCGCTTGAGGGGTGCAGAGCAGGCCTTCAACGGGTGGGATCGGTGACCTGAGGAGAAGGCTCTCACGGCCGGTCGCCTCCCTGTTCGGGAGGTCGAGGAATGGAAGTGGGGCGGATCGCGTTCTCCTGTAGTGATTGTTGACTGAATTGTTGGGGTTTCGAGCAGGGTTGGGGTTGGAGCAGCGGTTTGGGGAACGTGAGTGTGGGTTGCTCACACACCGCTCTAGGGGACAAAGCGCAGAGAGGGTTGTGAACGTGAGCATGTTGGACGCGAAGTCTGAACTGGCACAGTTGCGCGACGAGATGAATGAGCGGTCGAACGCCTTCGAGACGCAGCCGCCGAGTGCCGTCATCAAATGGGCCGTGGAACGGTTCGGGGGAAAGCTGGCCATGGCCTCGTCCTTTCAGGAGGCCGTGCTCATCGATCTGGCCGTCCAGATCGACCCTCAGGTCGAGGTCATCTTCCTCGACACTCTGGCCCACTTCCCCGAGACGCTGGAGTACGTGGAGGTCATCCGGGACCGTTACGACCTCAACCTCACCGTGACCAAGCCGGTGGAAGAGGCCGAGCAGTGGCCCTGCGGCACCGCCCAGTGCTGCGAGTTCCGCAAGGTCCGTCCGCTCAAGCAGGCCCTGGAGGGCAAAGAGGCGTGGATGACCGGTCTCAAGCGGGTTGACGCCTGGACCCGTCGGGCGGCCCCGATCGTGTCCTTCGACGACAACTGGGGCCTGGTCAAGATCAACCCCTTGGCCACGTGGACCGAGCATGACATCGCCGGGTACAGCGCCGATCACGGGATCCCCACCCACCCGTTGCTGGCCCAGGGCTACCTGTCCATCGGTTGCGCCCCGACCACACGGCCGGTGCATGACGGCGAGGACCCACGCGCCGGGCGCTGGTCCGACTCGGACAAAGTCGAGTGCGGGCTGCACCTGTGACATGACCAAGGATCGTGACGAGCTGTACGGGCTCCACCTCCGTGGGACCGACCGCCCGATGCCGTTCGTCAATCCCTACCGGACCAAGGGCGAGCTCAACGACATCGAGCAGTGGAAACTGGAACGCCATCCGTTGGAGATTGCCGATGCCATCATCGACACCTACTCCAAGGAGGGGCCGGCCGGAATCGCCAAGGTTCCCGGTGAGGTCGAGCGCCTGAAGTGGGCGGGCATCTACCCCCAGAAGCAGGGTGGGGACGCCTTCATGATGCGCATCAAGATCCCCGGTGGCTACCTGACGGCGCCGCAGATCCGGGAGATCGGCGTGGCGGCCGATGCCTTCGGGGAGGGCCCCGACGGCACCGAGAGCCGGATGTTCGGGTCCCGCTATGCCGATCTGACCACCCGACAGACGGTCCAGATCCACTGGCTGCGCATCGAGGACATCCCCCGCATCTGGCGGCGGTTCGCCGCCGTGGGCCTCACCACCGTGCAGGCCTGTGGGGACTCGGCCCGCAACGTCTCGTGCTGCCCGGTGTCGGGAGTGGACGCCCACGAGGCCTTTGACGCCCGCCCGGTGGCCGTGGCGGTCTCGGAGTTCTTCACCGGCAACCGGGAGTACGCCAATCTGCCCCGCAAGTTCAAGATCTCGGTGACCGGCTGCGTGGAGGACTGCGCCCAGGCCGAGATCAACGACATCGGCCTGTGGCCGGCCCGGGCGGACGACGGCACGCTGGGCTTCAACCTGCTGGCCGGGGGAGGGCTGTCGGACGGGGAGCGGATGGCCTCGGACATCGACGTCTTCGTCCGGCAGGACCAGGCCGTCGAGGTCACCCGGGCCATCGCCCAGCTCTTCGGCGAGCTCGGCAACCGCGAGAACCGGGGCCTGGCCCGTATGCGCTACCTGGTCCAGGAGCTGGGGGCCGAAGGGTTCCGCGAGCAGCTGGCGGCCCGGGCCCGCTTCGAGTTGGTGCCCGCGGGCGAAGCGCTGACCCGCCGGTACCGGGGCGATCACGTCGGGGTCCACCCTCAAAAGGAGGACGGGCTGTTCTACGTGGGCTGCTCGGTCCCGGTGGGCCGGATGAACGGACTGGAGCTGGTGGAGGCGGCCCGGCTGGCCGAGACCTACGGCGACGGCACCGTCCGCATCGGCACCGATCAGAACATCACCTTCACCGGTGTGCCCGAGGAGCGGATCGACACCATGCTCTCCGAGGACCTCCTGCAGAAGTACTCCCCCTATCCGGGGCCGTTCTCCCGCGGCGTGGTGGCCTGCACCGGATCCGAGTTCTGCCGCTACGCCATCACCGAGACCAAGGAGCGGGCGGTCAAGTGGGCCCGCTTCCTCGATGACCAACTGGCCGGGGAGCCGGTAGGTGCTGTTCCCGTCCCCTTCGGTCGCTCCGGGCCCAAGGAGGACGCCGGGGTCATCCGCATGCACTTCTCGGGGTGCTCGGCCAGCTGTGCCCAGCCTCAGATCGCCGACATCGGATTCCGCGGCGAGGTGGCCCACGTGGGCAACCACCTGGCCGAGGCGGTCGACATCGGCATGGGTGGCTCGCTCGGAGCCGACGCCGGCTTCATCGACTGGATCGAGCACGCCCGACCGGTCAACGACGTACCCGACGCCCTGTTGCGGGTGGTCCGGCGCTACCAGGAGGAGCGGCGGGAGGACGAGCCGTTCTACAACTGGGCCCGCCGTACTCCCAACGACGACCTGCGGCTGACCCTGGCCGAGGAGGGGACCGGCACGCCGACCCCGGCGGCCGCGGTCCCGGCGGAGCCGGTCGGATGAAGGCCTACCGGATCCGGGAGGAGATGAACGGCATCGCCGAGCCTCCCGGAAAGACGTGGTTCTGGGAGCTGCAGGCCGGGGTCATCGATGCCGGTCGCTGCATCCAGTGCGGCACGTGCGTGGCGGCCTGCCCCTCCAACTCGATCGGCATCGACGAGGACACAGACCTTCCCGAGCTGGTCAAGATGTGCACCGGCTGTTCGCTGTGCTGGGACTTCTGCCCTCGGGGCGGGTTGCGCTACGAGGCCCTGTGGCCGCCGTCGACCGTCACCGGTGACTCGAGCGATGAGCAGTTCCCCGACGGCGGGGCCGTGGTGCGGGCGGACTCCTCGGACAACTACTGGAAGATCACCGGAGGTCCCCCCGGGGACGGGCTGGGCGCAGTGATGGATTCGTACGCGGTTCGGGCCGGTGCCCGCTCGGACGAGGTCCAGGACGGGGGCGTGGTCACCGCCCTGCTGATCGCCGCTCTGGCCGGCGGGGAGATCGACGGCGCTCTGGTGACCCGGCCCAGTGACGACCCCGACGAGCCTTGGAAGGGGGTGGCCCACCTGGCCACCACGGCCAAGGAGATCATCGACTCGGCCGGCAGCTACTACAACCAGACCATGGCTCTGGCCGAGCTGGACCTCTCCCGCTACGACCTACCCCCCAAGCCGCGGATCGCCGTGGTGGGCACCCCGTGTGAGATCCAGGGGATACGGGCCATGCAGTCGAGGCGGTGGCCCACCGGGGCCCACAGGATCGACTCCGTGGTCCTGACCATCGCCTTGTTGTGCACCAAGAGCTTCGACTACCAGGGCCTCATGCTCCAGTTGCTGCAGGAGGACCGGGGCATCGACATCGAGCGGGTGAGCAAGGTCGACGTCATCAGGGGCCGGATGATCGTGGAGTACCGCGACGGGGAGCTGGCCGTCGACGAGCCCATCAAGAACTTCCACGGTGCCGCGCTGAAGGGCTGTGACGAGTGCGCCGACTTCCTGGGTCGCAGCGCCGACCTCTCGGTGGGCAGCGTCGGCGCCATGGACGGGTGGAGCAGCGTGCTGGTCCGGACCGAACGGGGCAAGCGGGCCCTGGACAATGCCCGTGGCCGGCTCGACTTCCGGGAGCTCGACAATCCCGCCGCCCTGGTCAAGTTGGACTCGTTCGACAAGCGCATCGCCTTCGACAGCTTGCGCCGCGAGTTCGACCCCGACGCTCCGCTCTTCATCGACTACGCCGATCACGTGAAGGCTTACGAGGACAGCGACCGGGCCCCGGTGGTCCAGGACCGCTGAGCACCGTTTCTGACCGCTGAGCGAGATCCGACCGGCACCTTGGGTGGCCCCCTGAGCGACCTGTGGCGTCCCGCCCCGGTGTCGGGGGCATGGGGCGGTAAGGGGTTGCACCGGCTCTGAACAGGAAGTTCAGCTGGAGCCTCGGCTCCCAAGGCGTTATGGGGGCGGAATTGTTATGGTTTTTGTATGAGCATGACGGTGTTCGAAGTGGAGGGTGCTCCCAGGCTGGAGTTGCCCGAAGAACCCGTCGATATCAGGGTGGGCCTGCGGGATGCCTTGCTGGAGGGCCGTAGCTGGCGGGACGGGTTCAGCGACGAGATCTGCTTCGGTGTCTGGCTGTGGAATATGTGGCGTCCGGCCCTTGAGCCGGGCGGGATGGGGCGGGAGGAGTTTGTCGACGCCGTCATCGCCGATGGACGAGAGATCTGGTTGTGGCTGCTGGGAGAGCGCCAGTGGTTCCCCTTCATCACGGCCATGGCCGGCCGGATCATCCGCCGGCTTCCCACCACCGACACTCCGTAGCCGCCACCGTGGGGCGTCCCCGGACCCAACTCGGCCTGTAGCGTCTATCCGGAGAGCTAGCGAGAGCAGGGAAGCCATGCCGCGCGTCACCGTACCTGTAGAGAAGGACCCGTTGGTCTACGTGTGGACCGAGCTGGCCCCGCCTCTGACCGCGGCCGCCGGGGCCTACTCCAGCGCGGTGTACGAGCGGTCCTCGCTGTCGCTCCGTGAGTTCGAAGCCGCCCGGACCACCATGGCCCGGATCAACCAGTGCGCCATCTGCATGGACTGGCGGACCGCCCGCGACGTGCCGAGCCGGTCCGACAACCCCGATGAGATCCCCGAATCGTTCTACGAGGAGGTCGGGGTACAAGGGAACTTGGACGGCCTCAGCGAGCGGGAGCGGCTGAGCGCCGAGTTCGCCGAGCGGTACTCCACCGACCACCTGGGCATGGACAACGCCTTCTGGGACCGCCTCCACCGTCACTTCAGCGATGACGAACTGGTCGACCTGGCCCTGTGCGTGGGGTCGTGGCTGGCGCTCGGCCGGTTCAACCAGGTCTTCGACATCGACGGGGCCTGCCGGGTACCGGCACCGGCTTCTTCCTGAGCGGCCCGGGTCGACCTGATGGAGAAGGTCATCTTCCTGCTGTGGGGAGACGGCACCGGGCCCGAAGGCGACTCCCTTCGCCGGCATCTCCTCGGTGAGACCGTCCCCCGCCTGCTGGACGGTGGAGTGCGGGGCCTGAGCGTCAACGTCCACGACAGCGATGCGGACCCGGCTCCTTCGCCGGCACCGCCTCCCGAGGGTGAACAGCCCCATGTGGCCGAGGTGTCGGTGTGGCTGGACACCTATGAGCGACGGGCCGACATCGGGGCGGCCATCGATGCGCTCGGTCACCGATCGGCCGCCTACCTGGTGGTCGAGTCCCTCTACGACGACTACGGGACCACGCCGCACGCCGTGCCGCGCTTCTGGCCCGACCGGGTCCGGTCACCGGGGGTGCTGACGGTGGCCCTGATCCACCGTCCCCAAGGGCTCGAGTACCGGGAGTGGATCTCGCGTTGGCACGGGACCCAGTCCCCGGTGTCGGGGGAGCTCCAGCCCCGCACCCGGTACGTACGCAACGAGGTGGTGAGGTCCTTGTCGGACGGGGCCCCGGAGATCGACGGCATCGTGGAGGAGGGCTGGCCCTCCACCGGGCACGTGGCCGATCCGATGCTGTTCTTCAACGCCACCACCTCCGAGGAGCTCGACGCCAACGTGTCCCGGATGATCGCCAGCGTCGACGCCTGTCTCGACCTGGGCCGGCTACGCAGCTCGACCATGAGCGAGTACCTGATCAAGTCGCCCGGCTGAGAGGGGTCCGGGGCCGGCCTGTTCCGTCAGCCCGGGCGATCACCTACGATCGCGAGTCGGCCCACCAGCGTGGGTGGCACCACCAGCGTGGTTGCACCGTCATCGGAGGAAGTATCCGTGGGACTGTCCATCGGCATCGTCGGCCTCCCCAACGTGGGGAAGTCCACCCTGTTCAACGCCCTGACCCGTAACGAGGTCCTGGCGGCCAACTATCCCTTCGCCACCATCGACCCCAACGTGGGGGTGGTGGCCGTGCCGGACCCCCGCCTCGACCGGCTGGCGGAGCTGTTCGAGAGCAAAGAGATCGTCCCGGCCATGGTCACGTTCGTGGACATCGCCGGCATCGTCAAGGGAGCATCGGTCGGGGAGGGGCTGGGCAACAAGTTTTTGGCCGCCATCCGCGAGAGCGACGCCATCTGCCAGGTGGTCCGGGTGTTCACCGATCCTGACGTCATCCACGTGGATGGTCGGATCTCACCGGTCGATGACATCGAGACCATCAATACCGAGTTGATCCTGGCCGACCTCCAGACCGTGGACAGCCGCATCGTCAAGTTGGCCAAGGAGTCCCGCAAGCAGCCCGAGTTGGTTCCGGTGCTGCGGGCGGCCGAGCAGGCCCGGACCATCCTCGACAGTGGTCGGACCATTGCCACTGCGGCCGCGGCGGGGGACGTCGACCCGGCCCTGCTCGCCGACCTCCACCTGTTGAGTGCCAAGCCGTTCATCTACGTGTTCAACGTGGACGAGGATGCTCTCGGGGACGATGCGCTGCGGGACGAACTGCGGGAACTGGTGGCACCGGCCGAGGCCGTGGTGCTGTGCGCCCAGATCGAAGCCGAAGTGGCAGCTTTGGATCCGGCCGACGCCGCCGAGTTGCTGGCCGGCTACGGGCAGGAGGAGTCGGGGTTGGTCCAGTTGGTCCACGTGGGCTTCCGGACCCTGGGTCTGCAGACCTTCCTCACGGCCGGCCCCAAGGAGTCGCGGGCGTGGACCATCCACATCGGGGACACCGCGCCCCAGGCGGCCGGCACCATCCACACCGACTTCGAACGGGGATTCATCAAGGCCGAGATCGTCAGCTACGACGACCTGGTGGAGGCGGGCTCGCTGGCCGCGGTGCGTGCCGCCGGCAAGGCCCGGGTGGAGGGCAAGGAGTACGTGATGCGGGATGGCGACGTGGTCGAGTTCCGCTTCAACGTGTAGCAGAGAGCAATTGGCCTGTTCAGAGGCCTAATCGGCCGTAGTAGCCCTCACAGAGTCCTCAAAAATCGGCGTTTTCACGGCCAGCGCCTCGGCGAGCATCGCTTCGGCCGCCTTCCGAGTCCGGTCCTCGGCGGTCGGCCATAGGTGCGAGTAGGTGTCCAGCGTCGTGGTGGCCCTGGCATGGCCCAACGCCCGCTGCACGGTCACGACGTCGCAGCCCTGGGCGATCAGGCCAGGGGCGTAGAAGTGGCGGCAGCCGTGCAGCCTCAGGTCAGCGACGCCGGCATTCGCTTTTGTCGCCCGCCACCTTGCGCCGATCGTGTTTTGGTGCGGCGGGTCGTCGCCCTCGCCGATGAATAGCCATCTTTCGGGATCGTCACCGGGCCGATAGAGCCGTATGTGCTCAGTAAGCATTTCGACCAGCGCCGGCGCCAGATAGAGGTTCCCGCGCTCGGATCTGCCGCGACACGTTCAGCGTGCGGCGAAGGAAATCGATATCGCCCACCTGGACGCCGGCCGCCTCACCGAGGCGTATTCCGGCGAAAGCACCTACGATCAGGTCGACAAGTTCCTGAGTTACTACCGAGGGCAGACCTCGAAGCGATGGGGCTACGTGTACGAGGCGTGGATCAGCAAGGGTCACAACAGGTGGTCCGACGAGCATGCCGACCACCGCAGGCAGACTAAGGCCACGCTGGAGGCTCTGCCTGACGGCGAGTTCCTCGAGGCCGATTATCAGGTGGCCCGAAAGTCGGGTCAGCTTCGGTGCCTATTTTGCGACGGTCCTTGCGACCACGTAGCCAAGGCAAAGGCTGCAGGGGTCGAGGCCGGTGACCCGCCGAGATACAAGCGTCGCCGATCGTCGCTGGCCGTGGTCGGTCGAGGTCCGATGCCATTGCAGCGCCGTAACACTGGTCGCCGGCGAGGCCTGGCGCGCTGACGACCCTCTCGTCGAGCTGCGCCCCGATCTGTCCGTCGACAACATCGAGGACGTACCCGGATTCCCGAGGGAGGCGTCGCGATGAAGCTCCTGCGGCGAAGCGAGCCCGCACCCGCTATTACCGTCCGCCGGTCCTGCGGCGGCTGTGCGGACGTCGCAGCGCCACAGGACAGGTTCTGTCGGCGCTGCGGCATGGTGATCGACCGCAGCACACCGGACACCCCCGACGACGACGGCATATTCGCCGTGTACGGACCGTCACCGGTCCACGGACAGTAGGAACCTATGCCTACCCCTGCCGTGACACTGGCGCTGGGAATCTTCGGCGTCTTTGAATACTCTCGGCCCAGCCTTGGGACGCTCAGTTATATGCAGTTCTGCCGACGCTGCTGGCCTCGCCTCGCCGCAGGATCGCTTCTGACGAGGGCATCTTCTGACGAGGACACTGTAGATGCGTCATCAACCGCACCGGCACCGATGCCGAAACACCGCAGCCAACCGCCATTCGCAATTCTTTCGGGCCGGCACTGGCTCATGCCGCGGTTATCACGCTGGCGTTGTAACCCAGGGCATTACCACTTCCGCAGTTGGGATAGTTCGAGAAGAATTTCGGACGACATGAAACCTGACGGGATCTTGGTGGAAGGCCCGAGGCACATGATCACGCCGTTGGCGGGCTTCATGATCTGGGTGGCATTGAAGCCAACGGAATCATTTGGCCCGCAGCCCGGGTGCTTGGAATAGATGGCCGTCTGAACGAAGCCCGATGGGATGACCGTCCCCGCTCCGATGCACATGATGACACCGTTGGCGGGCTTCATGATCTGGGTGGCATTGAAGCCAACGGAATCATTAGGACCGCAGCCGGAATGATTGGAATAGATGGCGGTCTGGACAAAACCCGATGGAATGACCGTCCCCGCTCCGATGCACATGATCACGCCGTTGGCTGCTTTCGTGATCTGCGTGGCATTGAATCCCAGAGAGTTATTCGGCCCACAGCCCGGGTGCTTGGAATAGATGGCCGTCTGAACGAAGCCCGATGGAATGACGGTCTTCTGCGCCAGGCACATAATCACGCCGTTCGCTGCGGCCTCAATCTGGGTGGCATTGAAGCCCAGAGAGTTATTCGGCCCACAGCCCGAGTGCTTGGAATAGATGGCCGTCTGAACGAAGCCCGATGGAATGACGGTCTTCTGAGCCAGGCACATGATCACGCCGTTGGCTGCTTTCGTGATCTGGGTGGCATTGAAGCCAACGGAATCATTAGGACCGCAGCCGGAATGATTGGAATAGATGGCGGTCTGAACAAAACCCGATGGAATGACCGTCCCCGTTCCGATGCACATGATCACGCCGTTGGCTGCTTTCGTGATCTGGGTGGCATTGAAGCCAACGGAATCATTAGGACCGCAGCCGGAATGATTGGAATAGATGGCGGTCTGAACAAAACCCGATGGAATGACCGTCCCCGCTCCGATGCACATGATCACGCCGTTGGCTGCTTTCGTGATCTGCTCTGCATTGAAGCCCAGAGAGTTATTCGGCCCACAGCCCGGGTGCTTGGAATAGATGGCCGTCTCGACCCACCCCGCAGGAATGACTGTCGAGGAGGTAATACAGAAGGTCGTTCCAGCCGACGGGGTGACGGTGAGTTTGAAGTTCCAGACTCCGCTATCACCTGCGGAATCGATATCGGATCCGGTCACTGAATAGGTGCCCGGCGCAAGGGTGTCTGCGGCGTGAATGGCTCCGCTGGAACTCACGACAACCGCGGATGAGCTGACAGAAGTGTTCTCGCTAAACGTGACGGCACCACTTCCATTGACGACCGCTAGTTGGCCACTGAAGCCGGTACCTCCTGCCACAGTTGACGATGTTGGGTCTGCTTGGGAAAGCGGAGATACCACTGCCTTGGGCGTTATGGCGACGCCATCCGGATAGTTTCCGACCGTCAAGGTAGCGGTGACCGCATTGGTGGAAGTATTGATCACCGATACGTTGTCGCTTGATAGATTGGCTACGTAGGCGAACGACCCGTCTGGCGTAAACGCGACACTGGCTGGAGCGGTTCCCGTTGCCACGGTTTCGACAACGGTGTTGGTGGAAGTGTTGATAACTGAGACATTGTTATCTCCTGAGTTCGCCACGTACGCAAATGCTCCATTGGGCGAGATTGCCACGGCGTCCGGATAGCTGCCCGCGGTTATGGTGTCGACCACAGTGTTCGACGAGGTGTTGATCACTGAAACGCTGCCGGCGAGGTCGTCGTTCGCTACGTACGCCAATGACCCGTCAGGGGTCATTGCCAGAGCAAATGGATCACCGTTGATCGGCACAGTGGCGACCACGGTATTCGTGGACGTGTCAATGACCTCCACGGATTGTTGACTTATATTCGGTGAGTACACAAAGGCCCCGTCCGGATCGATGGCCAAGCCCACGGGGCTACAGGAGCACGTGACGGTAGCTACGACCGCGTTTGACGAAGTGCTGACGACCGCGATGCCGCCGGATGCGCCAGCGACGTATGCGAAAGCTCCATTCGGCGTGATGGCCACAGCGCCGGGCGAACCGCCTACGGGTATCGTCGCAACCACAGCATTCGTCGACGTGTCGATCACCGAGACACTCTGCCCACCAAACAGCTGGTCCGCTACATAGGCAAACGCCCCATTGGGCGTTACCGCGATACCACGGGGACCGGCCCCCACCGCTACAGTGCCCACGACGGCATCGGTGGACGTGTTAACTACCGACACAGTGCCGTCGTCGTAGTTTGAAACGTAGGCAAGCGTCGACGTGCCGGCATGAGCGACGCCCGACGTCGCGACCAGCAGACCACCGACCAGACAGAGGAGGGTGGTCACTACCACGAGACGACTAGCAATGTAACGGAGATTCACGGCCACCCCCTCTATGCGGCAAGCTCGTCGTCACCGCCGGTTGGGACTATACGAGATTCGATTGTCCCTCGCACGTGGAGTGACTCCGCATAGAATTGGGCAGCAGCTGCTCGATGTCGAGCTCACTTCGGACCAGCTCGAGCGCCTCGGCAAGATCACGCCTGTGGCCGGCGACCATCACAGCGAGGAGCAGATGCGGCTCATCGAGCACCGACCTCGCCGGAGCGATTCGACACAGCCACTGCGCCGACGGTCGAGCATCTTTGCTAGCTTGCGGGCAGCCCCTGTTGCACCGGGGTTCCGTTCCCCCTTGAGCTTCGATGCCAAACGACCCCACGACTCGCTGGCGCCAAGGCGGAACGTCCACGTCTTTTCGCCAGAAGTCCCAAGAAGTCGTTCGCGCTCAGATCTTTCGGCATCTCTTTTCTCCGGCGTCAGTGAACGATCTCGCTCCGGGAGCCCCGGTGGTGGAATTCACCGAGGGCGATCCATGGCACGACTCAGACCTTCAAAGCCTTCCCCTCGAACCTGAGTCGATCGGCGTTCGCTCCGTCTCGACGGCGTCCCGACCGATGCGAGCCTGGTTTCTCTCGGGCACCCTGGTTGCCCCGGCCGACGGGGTGGTCCTGGCGGGCCGGTGGCGGAACGCCGTGGCGGAGTCACTCAATACCGGCCCGGAGTCTCTCAACATGGGTCAGGAACAGACGCTTCGGCTGGTGCGTCGACTCTCGCAACCACGGCCTACGTTCGTCGACGGGACTTCGACGTTGCTCTTCTCGCCGAACCGCAACTACTACCACTCGCTGGTGGACAATCTGGCCCGGCTGGGCGGATTGGGCCTGCCTGGGCTGGCCTCAACCCAGGTGAAGGCGGTGTACTACCAGCCACTCACCGCGGTGGAGCGCTACGTCCTGGACCGCATCCGACCGCCAAATGTCTCCCTGGAGCCTCTGGCTTCCCAGGCCCTGGTGCGGGCCGAGACGTTCGTGTTGCCCACCTTTCCTGCGTGGAGGTACAGCGGGTGGCTACCACAGTGGTATCTGGACCAGCTGCGTACAGCGCTGCTGCCCGACCGGCCTTCCCGTCGATCCGAGCGGTTGTACATCGTGCGGCGGGGCCATCGCCGAGTGACGAATGAAGACGACCTGCTGCGGACGCTGGGCCGCCACGGCTTTCGACCGGTGCAGTTGGAAACGCTGCCCTTCCCCGAACAGGTCGAGCTGTTTTACGATGCCGAGGCCGTGGTGGCCGCTCATGGGGCCGGTCTCACGAATCTGCTCTTCGCCGACAAGGCCTTGGTGGTCGAACTATCGCCGACCCGATTGGTGTTCCCGCACTACGTGCTGATGTCCAACTCCCTCGGGCACCACCACCGGTTCGTGCTCGGTACCCGGGCGACGCGGTGGGAGGAGTTCGAGACCGATCCGGCCAGGGTGGAGGATGAGGTGGTGGCAGGTTTGGACGTCGTGCGCGGGCAGAGCGACTTCGGTCGGTAGCCTCAGTGCCCTTCCTCAACAGGGGTACCGGTGTCGACCGCGGGTGGCCCGCCGGTACAGTCAGTTCATGAGCCCGCGCCGTAGCGTCCCGCCGAAGGTACTGGCCGCTGCCTTCGTGACCAGCGGGATCGTCCACTTCCTGCGACCACAGGTCTTCGAACCGATCATGCCCAGATGGATCCCGGCCGCTCACCACCGGTGGCTGCTCTACGCCAGCGGTGCGGTGGAACTGGTCTGTGCCGCAGGTCTGATACGAAGGACCCGATGGGCGTCTGGGGCCAGCGTGGCCACCTTGGTGGCGGTGTTTCCGGCCAACCTGCAGATGGCGCTCGATGCGGGCTCGGGGCGACACCCGGGAACCATGGACAACGTCGCTCTGGCCTGGGGTCGCCTCCCGCTTCAGGCGGTGATGATCTGGGCTGCCCGTCAGGCGCGTTCCGAGCCTGAGGCGGGATAGCGATGATCGGCCGACCCAGGCATAAGTGGCTCGGTTAGAGCCGCTTGGCCCGGTGGGCCAGACTCGCGGGCCATGAGCACCGATGCGACCCTTGAGCCCGGCTCCGACCCTTGGACCGATGCAGTGGTCCGGTTGGAGCATGTGTCGGTGGTGCGCAACGGCATGGCCCTGCTCGATGACATCTCGTGGTCGGTGGGACTGGGCGAACGCTGGGCGCTGCTGGGCCCGAACGGCTCGGGAAAGACCACCCTGCTGCGAGTGGTCGGTTCATCGCTGTGGCCCACCCGCGGGGCGGTGGAGATCCTCGGTGAGCGCCTGGGCCATGTCGATATGCGTCAGCTCCGGCGCCGGATCGCCGTGGTCGAGCGCGTCGGTCAGCCGCTCGCTCCGTCCGGAGATCCCGGCCTTGGATGTCGTGCTGACCGGGCGGTACGCCGCTCTGGAGACATGGTGGAACGAGTACTCCGACGAGGATCGGACCGAGGCCCACCGGTTCTTGCAGGAGGCCGGTTTCGGTGACCCCGATTTCGCCGAGAGGCCCTTCGGACTGCTGTCGGAGGGTGAGCGCCAGCAGGTGCTGTTGGCCCGGGCCCTGATGGGTCGCCCCGGGCTGCTGCTCATGGACGAGCCGGCTGCCGGACTGGATCTCGGGGCCAGGGAACGACTGCTCACCCGGCTGGCTTTGTTGGCCGCGGACCCCACCACACCTCCCATGGTCCTGGTCACCCACCACCTCGAGGAGATCCCCGACGGCGTGACGCATGCCGCACTGATCCGGGAAGCCCGTCTGGTCGGTGCTGGCCCGATCGAAGAGGTACTTACCTCCGACGCGGTGTCGGAGGCTTTCGGCGTGGCCGTAACCGTCGAGCGGCGTGACGGGCGTTGGACCGCCCGCTCGCAGCTTGCGACCCCGCCACCCTGACACCTGGGTCCGGCGCCACCGCCTGGACGGTGGAGGGTCAAGATCGCATCGGTTAGCATCCCGCAGCAGACCGCGCACCACCGTTTCGATCTGGACGGCAGAGTCGCGGAGGGAGAGGAACGCACCATCATGGGCATGCCGCGGGACGTGGGAGTGATCGACACCATGCTCGGATTTCCGCACCCCGACATGAAACAGGCCTACCGGTTCATCACCCGCCAGACCAAGGACGACGAGTCCCGTGAGGAGTTCGACTTCCCGGTCGAGTACATCTTCAAGGACGTTCCCGGAAAGGAACTGACCGGCTCGGCCGACCCCATCAGCGTCACGCTGCGGGAGATGGACCTGTGGGGGATCGAGAAGGGACTCATCGGCATCGGCGATCCGGACGGATTGGGGGTCGACGCCCTCAAGCGGCACCCGGACCGCTTCATCGCCTCGTCCAGCGCCGATCCCAACGAAGGCATGAAGGGGATCAGGCGGCTGGTCCGCGAGTACGAGGAGCACGGAGTTCGGGCGGTGGGCGTGTTTCCGGCGGGCACCTTCCCCCAGGTCCCGATCAACGACAAGCTGATGTACCCGCTCTATGCCAAGTGTGTGGAGCTGGGCATCCCCATCTTCTGCTGTGCCGGGATCCCCGGGCCCCGCCTGAAGGCCGCCTGCCAGCACGTCGAGCTCATCGACGAGGTCATGTTCGACTTCCCCGAGCTGGTCTTCGTCACCAGGCATGGTTGCGAGCCCTGGACGGAACTGGCGGTCAAGCTGATGCTCAAGTGGCCGGGTCTGCACTTCTCCACCAGTGCCTTCGCCCCCAAGTACTACTCCAAGGACATCGTGAACTACGCCAACACCCGGGGCGCAGACAAGATCATCTATGCCGGGTACTTCCCGATGGGGCTGTCCCTCGAGCGAACCATGCGCGAGCTGCCCGATGTGGGGTTCAAGGACGAGGTGTGGCCGAAATTCCTGCGCACCAATGCCCTACGGGTGCTCGGCCTCGACTGACCGACCAGAGCCAGGGCCTAGTTGGCCGTCGGCTGTCCCAGCACGCCGTGGACCGCTTCCCTCAACAACTCGGCGAGCTCGTCCAACGAACTTGCTGGCAGGTCGATGCCGGTGGTGATCAACAGCCCGCCGAGTAGGGCACTCTGGGCGCAGGTGAAGCGCACCTTGTCCCGGAGCGATATGGCTGGGTCGTTGAGGATTCGCCGGAACTCGGCCTCGATGTCCAGGTGGGATTCCTCGTGTCCCTCCCGGTGCATGCCCTCGAAGGCGGCACGGTTTCGGTCGTGCATCAGGAACAGCTTCCGGTTGGCCAGCATCTTGTCGAGAAGGGTGTCGAACATGGCCGGCCACTTCTGAGGGTCGGCACTGACACCGCCACCGAGCCCCAGGAGGGAGTCCTCGAGCAGTCCGTGCATCCGGTAGTGCAGGGCCATCAGGATGTCCTGCTTGCTCTTGAAGTGGTAGTACAACGCGGCCTTGGTGACCCCGAGCTGCTCGGCTATCTCCCGAAGGCTGGTCTTGTCGTAGCCCTTCTCGATGAAGAGGTCCAAGGCCACATCGAGGATTCGCTCCCGGGTGTCATGAGGGTTGGTCTCGGCGGCCGGGGCCACGGCGCCGCCGGCCTGAGCCACAGGCTCTTTGCTTAGTGGTTCGGCGTCCATGGGGAATATTCTACTTGACGACCGGTAAGTACGTCACTTACCATACGACAAGTAAGCACCGTACCGGCAAGCGGCTCCGCCGGCAACGACCACCCCGGCAAGCGGCTCCGCCGGCACCGACGATCGACCCCGGAGGCCACAGTGGCAGACACCCCCATGATCCATGCGGAGGGGCTCACCAAACGCTACGGAGACACCCAGGCTCTGGCCGGCGTGAGCTTCTCCGTCCCGGCCGCTTCCATCCTCGGGGTCCTCGGCCCCAACGGGGCCGGCAAGACCACGGCGGTGCGGATCCTCACCACCCTGGCCAAGCCCGACTCGGGCCGGGCCACCGTGGCCGGTTTCGATGTGGTGAACGACCCCGACTCGGTGCGCCGGAATATGGGAGTGGCCGCGCAGGATGCCACTCTGGACAACCTCCTGACCGGACGTCAGAACCTCCAGATGGTGGCCGAGCTGAGCGGCATGGGCCGGGGACCTGCCGGCCAACGGGCCATCGAGCTCCTCGAGCGCTTCGAGCTCACCGACGCCGCCGACCGGGTGGTCAAGGGCTATTCCGGCGGGATGCGCCGGCGCTTGGACCTGGCGGCCAGCCTGGTCACCCGGCCTCCGGTGCTGTTCCTCGACGAGCCCACCACCGGGCTCGATCCCACCAGCCGCACCCGGATGTGGGACGTCATCCGGGAGCTGGTGGCGGCGGGCACCACCATCCTGTTGACCACGCAGTACCTGGACGAGGCCGACAAACTGGCCGACAACATCGTGGTCATCGACCACGGCCGGGTGATCGCCGAAGGCACCGCGCCGGAGTTGAAGGCGGCCACCGGAGGAGCCCGGTTGGAAATCACGCTCACCATGGCACAGGACGGAGCGGTGGAGGCCTTGGCCCCGTACGTCATCGGCCGGGTGTCGGTCAGCGACGACGGTCGGCGATTGTCCGCCGCCGTGCAGAGCAGCTCGGGACTGGCCAACACCGTGGTCCGGGCGCTCGACTCGATCGGTGCTCTGGTCGACGACATCGAGGTCCGGCAGCCGTCGCTGGACGACGTGTTCTTCGCCCTGACCGGCAATCCGCTGGAAGGAACGATCACCGACGAGGAATCGGTTCCCGAACTGGAGGTGGCACGGCCATGACCGTCACGATTACGACCCCGGTGGCCGCGACCACCACTGCCGGACAGGGCGTCGGAGAAAAGATGTCCGCGGCGTGGCACAACGTTGTGGTCCTCACCCGGCGGAACCTGGTGCACATCCGGAGAGAGCCGTTGCAGCTCTCCGACGTCACCATTCAACCGGTGCTGTTCACCTTGCTGTTCGTCTACATCTTCGGGGCCGGCATCGTCCTGCCCGGTGGGGGCAACTACACCGACTTCGCCATCGCCGGGCTGCTCATGTTGAACCTGACCACCTCGGCCATGGGCACCGCCGTAGGGCTCACCACCGACCTCACCACCGGTGTCATCGACCGGTTCCGCACCCTTCCCATGTGGCGGGCAGCCGTCCTGGCCGGTCGTTCGATAGCGGATGTGCTTACTGCCGCCACGTGTACGGCCATCGTGGCCCTGACCGGCTTGGCCATCGGGTGGCGCACCGATGCCAGCGCCCTTTCGGTGGTTGCCGGGTTCGGAATCGCCCTGCTCTTCGCCTACGCCATGAGCTGGGGATGTGCCTGTCTGGGCCTGGTCAGCAAGGGCCCCGAGTCGGCCCAGTCGGTGGGCCTGCTCATCTTGTTCCCTCTTGCTTTCGTCTCCAACGCCATGGTGCCGACCCAGCACATGCCCGGTTGGCTGCGCACCATCGCCGATTGGAACCCGGTGAGCGCGGTGGCGTCTGCTCTCCGCCATCTGTGGGGGAACCCCAACCCCTCGGGGACCATCCAGGCCTGGCCCATGCAGCACCCGGTGGAGGCGGCCCTGCTCTGGTCGGGCGCCATCTTGGTGATCTTCGCCCCCTTGGCGGTCCATCTCTACCGGAAGCGCACCACCGACTGAGGCCAGGAAGGGCCGGGAACAGGAATCCCTCCTTCCGTGTTGGGTAGGACACGGAGCGAAGCGGGCGAAACGCCGGCACCATCAAGGAGCGAGATGTCCCAGACCCAAACTGTTGAAGCCAACCAGCGTTCCACCGAGAAGGTCGTCGCCGATTTCTGGTTCGATCCGCTGTGCCCGTGGGCGTGGATCACCTCACGCTGGATCATCAATGCCTCCGGGGTCCGGCCCATCGACGTCAAGTGGCACGTGATGTCGTTGGCGTACCTCAACGCCAGCAAGGAAGACCTGTCCGACGAGTATCGGGAGCTGCTGGCTCAGGCCTGGGGGCCGGTGCGGGTCTGTATCGCCGCGGAGCAGGCCTTCGGGCCTGATGTGCTGGGACCGCTCTACACCGCCCTCGGAAATAGGTTCCACTTGGAGCAGAAGCCCAAGGACCGGGCCACCATCGAAGAGGCGTTGGTCGAGGCGGGTCTGCCCACCAACCTGGCCGACGCCGCGGACTCCGAGGAGTTCGATGATGCGCTGAAGAAGTCCCATCACGAAGGCATGGATCAAGTCGGGTACGAGGTGGGTACGCCGGTGATCAGCGTGAATGGGGCGGCCCTCTTCGGTCCGGTGATGACGCCTGCTCCCAAGGGCGAGGATGCCGGCGTCCTCTGGGACGGCATCCTGGCCGTGACCGGGACACCGGGCTTCTTCGAACTGAAGCGCAGCCGCGACGTCCCCCCGATCTTCGACTGATCCCTCTTTGCGCCGGCCGTCGGACCACGGACGGTGCTCCGCGTTTTGACGCGGCCGGGTTCAACTCGGCCCGCCGGCACACCGCGACCCCGATAACTCAGGCCGCCGGCTGGTGCTGCTGTCCCGAACCGGTTGCCTGCTCGGCCGCCGGTTCGGTCACGCCGCGTTGCCCCGGTAGGGAGACGAACGCATAGAGGGCGCCTGCCACCGCCACGCCGGCACCCACCAGGCAGGCAGCGGTGAAGCCGGCTCCGAAGGCGGAGAACGCCGAAGCCTGCAGGACCGGGCGGGCGACCTCTGGGGTGTGGTGCACCACGGCCAGCGCCGCCGCCATGGACTGGTGGGCCTCCTGTCGGGCCGCGGCCGGTATCGGATAGGGGGCGAAGGCCCCGATGATCCTGGGTCCGTATGCCGAGGCGAAGACCGAGCCGAGTACGGCCACCCCCAGGGTGCCGCCGAGCTCACGGGTGGTGTTGTTGACGGCGGCGCCGGAGCCGAACTGGTCCGCGGCCAGTGAGCCCATCACCGCTTCGGTTGCCGGCGCGGTGATCGAGGACAGGCCGAGGGCGAGCAACACCATGGCCACGATGATCGGGCCGAAGAAGGCGGCGTCCGGCTTGGAGGTGAGGCCGGCCATCACCAGGCCACCACTCATCAACAACAGTCCGCACCCCACCACCAATCGTGTCCCCACCTTGAGCGCCACGACGGCGGCGACCGGTGTGGCGATGGCCGCCACGATGGCGAAGGGGAGGGTGTGCACCCCGGCCGACAGGGTTGAGTAGCCCTTCACGAACTGGAAGTACTGGGTGACCAGGAAGATGAAGCCGAAGAGGCAGAAGAAGGCCACGGCGATGGAGAGCGCACCACCGCTGAAGCGGGGGATGGTGAACACCCGGACGTCGAGCAGCGGCTTGTCGGTGCGCAGTTCGACCATGGTGAACACGGCGAGCAGGCCGACCGCCCCGGCGAAACACGCCAGCGTTCCTACCGAAGCCCATCCCCACTGCGGGCCCTCGATGATGGCCAGCACCAACAAGGTGACCCCGGCTGTCGAGATGAGCACGCCGCGGGTGTCGAACCGGTTGCGCACCCTGGCATCGGGTTTGGGGATGAGGAAGTGGCTGCCGATGAGGGTCACGACCACGATGGGGATGTTGACGAGGAAGATCGAGCCGTACCAGAAGTGCTCGAGGAGTGCGCCCCCGGTGATCGGACCGAAGGCCACGGCGATCCCCGAGGTGGCGCCCCAGATGCCGAGGGCTTTCTGCCGTTCTCGGTGGTCGGTGAAGACTGAGGTCAAGATGGCAAGGGTGGCAGGGAATATGAACGCCGCCGCTACGCCCATGAGGGCGCGGCTGGCGATCAGCGTCCCGGTGGAGTGGCTGGCGGCGGCGGCGGCCGAAAAGATCCCGAAGAACACCAGCCCGACCTCCATCACCCCTTTGCGTCCGAGGCGGTCGCCGATGCCGCCACCGGCGAGGAGCAGGCCGGAGAACGCCAGGCTGTAGGCATCGACGATCCACTGCAAGGCAGTGGTGGAGGCTCCGAGATCGCGGCTGAGGCTGGGCAGGGCCACGTTCACGATCGTGTTGTCCACCACGACCAGGAACACCGACAGGCACAGGACGGGCAGCATCATCCAGCGGCGTTCGTGCGAACCCGGGGGAGTCGACGGGCGGGCGGCGGCACCTGGACCGCTGGTGTGGGCGTCGCCGACGGTGACCGGGGCGCCGGCGTCAGGAGCGATGGGTCTCGTGGTTGGCATCTGGCCACCTCCCGGGATGATGTATAACAGTGTTCCACTGTTATAGCACGCTGTTCTTCTGTACCATGGCCGAGATGCCCCCACCGAGCCGGAACCGAACCCCGAGTGTGGGGATGGAATCGGTCCTGTTGCGGGCGGCATCGGAACTGCTCGAGCGTGAGGGGCCGGACGCCCTGTCCATCCGGCGCATCGCCGCCGCCGCCGAGGTGGCTCCCATGGGCGTCTACAACCACTTCGCCTCGAAGTCCGGGATCGTCGAGGCCCTCTTCGTCCAGGGGTTCGAGCGGCTGCAGGAGGCCATGGTGACCCTCGACGAGATCGCCGATCCCCTTCAGGCTCTGCTCGAGGGTGGCCGCCGGTATCGTGCCCTGGCCCTGGCCCACCCCATGGCGTACCAGGTGATGTTCCTGCGGGCGGTCGCCGGGTTCGAACCCAGCGAGCAGGCCAAGTCGGTCGCTACCCGGGCCTTCGACGGGCTGGTGGCTGTGGTGCGCCGGGCCATGGCGGCCGGGCTGGTTGTCGGACGGGATCCGGCCTTGACGTCCCAGGTGATCTGGGCCGGGATCCACGGCTGGGTTTCGCTGGAGCTGAGTGGGATCGGCTTCGTCGAGGACCACCAGGCGGGAGCGGACCTGTTGTGCGCGGTGATGTTGGCCGGCCTTGCTCCGACTCCGGTCAAGGCGGGACACCCACCGACCTGACGGGACGTTGTGGACCGACGACGCAGCGCCCGGTCCCGAACCCGCCGGCCACCACCGGTATCCACCGGCTCGACGACGGTTGTCGGTACCGTACGGCTACGTCCGACCAGTGGCGTCTGTAAGGCAACCTCGGCCCGACAAGGTGCCACGGGGCATGCCGAGAGGCGGTCGAGAGGTGGGCTCGTGCCACAAAGGAGACGGCGATGACGTCAGCAGATCCATCATCCCCGCCCGGAAGGCCCCCGGTAGGTGCACAGACGAGTCTGTTGCCGCGGGTCCCAGGGGCACCAGTCCGAGCGGCCGCACGGCGACCTCTGCGCAACGTGGGTGCCAGCCTGGTCCTCTTCGTGGCTGCCACCATCGGGGGAGTCGGACTGACGGTGGCTTCGCCTGGGGCTGTGAGTGCCGCCGGTGCTTCGGCGCCTACCGCCTGGACGGCATATGTGGCGAACACCGACGGAACAGTGACCCCGATCGACACCGCCACCGGCGTCGCCGGTCCCACCATCCATGCCGGTGCCTCGACCGGTGACGGGGCGGCCATCGCCATCACCCCCAACGGCCGGACCGCGTACTACGTGGACAGCGACGGGAACACGGTGATCCCCATCGACACCGCCACCGACACGCCCGGAGCGGCCATCAACCTCCCCACCGGTAGCTACCCGGACGCCATCGCCATCACCCCCGACGGCACCACCGCCTACGTGACCACCTACGTCAACACGGTCATCGCCATCGACACGGCCACCAATACCGCCGGCACCCCCATCGCCCTCGGGTCTCAGTGCTTCGAGTCCTACGGCATCGCCATCGCCCCTGACGGCCGGACCGCCTATGTCGTCTGCCCGTCAAATCCCGGGGAGGTGATACCCCTCGACCTCACCACCTCTCCTCCCACGGTGGGAACCGCGATCGACGTCGGGGGTGCTGCCTATGGCATCGCCATCACCCCTGACGGCCGGACCGCCTACCTGGCCGAAGAGGCGAACAACCAAGTAACCGCCCTCAATTTGGCCAGTGCCACCACAGGTACTCCCATCGCCGTCGGGCAGGGGCCGGCCCAGGTGGCCATTACTCCGGACGGAACCACCGCCTACGTCACCAACAGCGGGAACGGCGGACCGGGCGGCACGCCCGGGACCGTATCCCCCATCGATATCGCCACCGGCACCGCTGGCACACCAATTCCGGTGGGTCTCTTCCCCGAGGGGATCGCCGTTACGCCCGATGGTCGAGCGGCCTATGTAGCGAACTTGAACGGGGACTCGGTCTCGGTGATCGACACCGCCACCCAAACGGCTGGTCCGGCCATCGCCGACCCCGCCGGCCCGGACGCTGTTGCCATAACCCCCGACCAGGCCCCTACAGCCTCGTTCACCGTCACCGCCGGCGCCCCTGGTTCTCCGACATCGTTCGACGCCGCGGCGTCCTCGGCCCCGGTGGGGTCGATCACCAGGTACGCGTGGAACTTCGGTGATGGAACCACCGCCACGACAGCGACGCCCTCCACCTCCCACAGGTATGGCCCAGGTACCTACACGGCGACCCTGACGGTCACCGACTCCGCCGGGACCTCGACCACCCAGACGTTCACCGGTCAGACCGTCAGTAACAACGGGGGACCGGCTGCAGCCACCAGCCGGACCGTAGTGGTCCCCGAGCCTTCCCAGCCAACCGGTGGCTACTGGTTGGTCGGGAGCGACGGCGGAGTGTTCTCCTTCGGCTCCCACTTCTACGGATCGACCGGTGGGATGGCCCTCAACCAGCCGGTGGTGGCGATGGCCTCCACCCCTGATGGCCACGGGTACTGGTTCGTGGCCCGGGACGGGGGCGTCTTCTCCTTCGGCGATGCCCGGTTCCACGGTTCGGTCCCGGCCTTGGGGCTGTCCGTCACCGACGTGGTGGGCATGGCGGTCGACAAGGCCACCGGGGGGTATTGGCTGGTGGGTTCCGACGGCCGGGTCTACTCCTTCGATGCCCCGTTCCACGGTTCGGCGCCCGGTCCGGGTCGCCGGGTGGACAACGTGGTGGGAGTGGTTGCCACCGCGGACGGAGGGGGCTACTACCTGGTGGGTTCGAACGGGGCGGTCTACCCCTTCGGTGACGCCCGCAGCCACGGTGAGGCCAGTTCGATCGGCAGGCTCAACGCCCCCGTGGTGGGCATGAGTTTGGATGCCGCCACTGGTGGGTACTGGGAAGTGGGTGCTGACGGCGGCGTCTACTCCTATGACGCGCCATTCCATGGTTCGGCGGGAGCACTCTCGCTGGACCAGCCGGTGGTCGGCATGGCCGCCGCCGCCGACGGCACCGGCTACTACCTGGTGGCGGCCGATGGTGGTGTGTTCTCGTACGGGACCACGTTTTTGGGGTCCATGGGAGGGAAGCACCTCAATGCCGCCATGGTGGGGATGGCCACGGTCGGCACGACCTGATTCATCGACCATCCACCACTGCCTAATTGGCCGTGGTTAGGGTTTTTGTGCAAGTACGTGGTTTGAGGAGTTGATGCCCGTGATCCTCGTGATCATCATAGCGATGGCCTGGCTGGCCGTCTTGGGCCCCGGTTTCGTCAAGCGTCGGTGGCAGGCCGGCGAGATCGGCTCGGTCTCCCACTTTCACAAGCAACTCCGGGTGCTCGAGAATTCCGGCCCCGAACCCATCGTGGCTCCCGCCTACCGACTGCGGTCGGTCGATGGCCGCGGCATGCCGATCGAATCAACGGGACCGACTGCCGGCCCGACGCCCGCCCCGGTGCTCACCGTGGTGGGCGCCAGCCAGCTGCCACGGCCGGCCCTGGCCTTCCTGGCCGAAGATCCTGTTGAAACCCGGGGATCCGCCGACCGGTTCCGCCCCAACGCTCCGCTGAATCTTCGGGGTCCGGTGGACCCGGTGGCGGTCAAGGAGCGGATGGCCGTGGCCGACGGCCGCTACCGGGTCCGCAAGCGCCGGCGCGACACCCTCGGCCTCTTGGCCGCCGTGTTCACCGTCAGCCTGGCCATCGGGTTCGTACCCGGGGCCGCAGTGGCCTGGGTGGTCACCGCACTCTCAGCCGTGGCACTCGGCGCCTACCTGGTCCTCCTGGTCCATATGCGTAGGTTGGCCGAGGAGCGCGACCGGAAGCTCCGCTACCTGAGACCCGAGGGGTTTGCTCCTCCGGAGTACGGGACGGCCGCTGCGTTCGGGGAGCCGGGCTCGCGGGTGGGATCGGCCTCCATGGCCGGCCGGTACTCCCACCCCTCGTACCAGGCTGTCGCCCACTGATCCGGACCGGGTCGGCCATGGCTGGATATGATGCGCCATGACCTCGCACCCGGTGACTTCAGAGACAGCCGACGCCGTAGCACGATCCCTCGAGGGGAAGATGCTGCTGACCCATCCCTTCTACCAGCGATGGGAAGCCGGCGAGCTGGAGGCGGGCGAGCTGGCGGAGTATGCCGTCCACTATCGGGCCTTCGAGGCCGCGCTGCCCGCCGTGCTGACCGCGGTGGCCACCGAGCTCCGCGCCGACGGAGCCGATGACGCCGCTGCTCTGGTGGAAGGCAATCTCGCCGACGAGCTGGGGCGACCCCAAGCCCACCTGGCACTGTTCGACCGCTTCGCCGACTCCATGGGCCCGGCCGACGCCGCTGGTCCCGGTCCTGCCGCGCAGGCATTGGTGGGGACGTACTTCGACCTGGTGGCCGAAGGGCCGGTGGCCGCCCTGGCCGGCCTGGCCGCCTATGAGACCCAGGCCTCGGCGATTGCCTCGTCGAAGGCCGACGGCCTCCGCCGCTGGTACGGAACGCCGCCGGAGGGCACCGAGTTCTGGGACATTCACGCCCAGATCGATGCCGAGCACGGCGAGTGGGCTGTGGCCGCCCTGGAGCTGCTCGGCGCCGATGCCGAGGTGGTGGCCGAGGCGGCCCGTCGTGGTGCCGATGCCTGGTGGGCCCTGCTCGACGAGCGTCAGGCTGAGGCCCCGGCTCTCGCCGGCTGTTAGCCGACGGCTGGCTCAGTGAGGGCCAGCGTTGGTTTGGTTTTCGGTGGCCGGCCTTCAGGGGCGTGGGGTTCAGGCTCCGAAGGCGGCGCGGGTAGCGCTCACGCCGGCGGCGGCACCGTCCAGATAGCTGAACGTCCCCTGATCCCGTAGCTCAGAGACCGCCTCGAACACCGCGGCGTAGGCGGCAAAGGCCAGGGCCCCGCCGACCGAGATGCGTCTGACCCCGAGTTCTGCCAATTCGTCCACCGAAGGCGATCCCGGCCGCACCAGTACGCTGACCGGTCGATCGACGGCGGAGACGATGTCCGCCAGCTGGTCCAGCTTGGTGATGCCCGGGGCGAAGAGGACGTCGGCACCGGCGGCCTGAAATCGCTGCAGGCGGTCGATGGTGTCGCCCAGGTCGGTGATCCCGTGCACGAAGTTGTCCGCCCGCGCCGTCACCACCAGCTGGGTCGGACCGTCGTGGGCGGTCTCTACCGCCGCCTCCACCCGCTCGACCGCTGTCGCCACATCGAACATGGGGGCCGGGCCGGGGCCGGCATAGTCCTCGATGGACACCCCGGCCAGGCCGACCGTCTTGGCCTGGCGGACCGAGTTCGCCACGTCGTCGGCCGTCTCGCCGAACCCGTTGCCGAGGTCGGCCGAGACCGGGAGATCCGACGCCGACACGATGGCGGCGGCGTTGTCCAAGGTCTCGGTCAGGTCGAGCGAGCCGTCCAGCTGTCCGAGTGCGGCGGCCGCTCCACTGCTGGTGGTGGTCAGGGCCTCGAAACCCATGGAGGCGAGCAGCCGGGCCGAGCCCCGGTCGAATGCGTTGGGCACCAGCAGGGGCCGCTCCCGGTGGTGGAGGGCCAAGAAGCTGGCGAACGAGTCCGTCCGAGCCTGATCCACCTCGACAACCTACCGCCAGGCGGCCCGGGCCACCTCAGGCGAGCCGGTGTCCGGTCCGACCGGACAGCGAGTCGGGGTCAGCCCAGTTCGGTCCCCACCACCGAGACGAACGAGACCATCTCGCCGGGGTAGCCGCCCAGGTTGTGGGTCAGGGCCAAGGTCCGATCGGTGTCGATCTGGCGCTCCGGGGTGGCCTCGCCTCGCAGCTGCAGCCAGGTCTCGAAGAACATGCGCAGCCCCGACGCCCCGACCGGGTGCCCGAAGCTCTTGAGCCCTCCGTCGGGATTGACGGGTAGCTCACCGTCGCGATCGAACGTCCCGGCCAGTACTTCCTTCCACGCCGTGCCCCGCTCGGCGAAGCCCAGGTCCTCCATGAGCACCAACTCGGTGGGGGTGAAACAGTCGTGCACCTCGGCCATGGCCAGCTGCCGGCGAGGATCGGTGATGCCGGCTTGGGCATAGGCGTCCTCGGCGGACCGGGCGCACTCGGGGAACCAGGTGTAGTCGTACTCCGGATCGATGAGTCCGGACCCGCTGCCGGCGGAGAAGGACAGGGCCTTGATGTAGACAGGCTTGTCGGTGTACCGGTGGGCATCCTCGGCCCGGACCACGATGGCCGCGGCAGCCCCGTCGGCCACGCCGGCGCAGTCGAACACCCCCAACCGCCCCGCCACCCGGGGGGAGGCGCAGATGGTCTCGGTGGAGACCTCCTTGCGGAACTGGGCCCGGGGGTTGACCGCCCCGTTGCGGTGGTTCTTCCAGGAGATGCGGGCCAGCACCTCGGTGAGCTCGTCCTCGCTGACGCCGTACTTCTTGCCGTAGGCCGGGGCCACCATGGAGAACATGGCCGCCGCAGTGAGGGTCCGGGCCGTGCCGTCGTTGGGTATGGGGAAGGCGTTGAGGCCCTGGTACCCGGAGTCCTTGACCTTCTCGGCGCCGACGGCCATGGCCACGTCGTAGGCGCCGGACGCTACGGCGTAGGCCGCGGCCCGGAGGGCTTCGGACCCGGTGGTGCAGTAGTTCTCGACCCGGGTGACCGGCTTGCCTTCCAACTGCAGCGGACGGGCCAGGGTGATGCCGCTCATGCCCGACTGGGCGGTGCCCAACCAGTAGGCGTCCACGTCCTCCTTGGTGACCCCGGCGGAAGCGAAGGTGTCCTCAGACGCCTCGATGATCAGGTCGTCGAGGCCCTTGTCCCAGTGCTCGGCGAAGCGGGTGCAGCCCATGCCCACGATGGCCACCCGGTCTTTGATGCCATGCGATCCCAACGTCGTTCTCCTCTTGCTCGATTCCTGTTCGATCTGTCCGTGGTGCCGGGTGTCTCAGTCGGCCCCGTCGCTCCGGACCGGCTTGGCCTTCCAGAAGTAGTCGTGGATGCCGTCGGCGGTGTACAGCTTGCGGAAGGTCATGGCCACCCGGTCCCCGATGTTCACGGTGTCCGGATCGACATCGGTCAACTCCACCGGGAACCGCCCGCCCCCGTCGAAGTCCAGGATGGCGAAGACGATGGGGGGGCTGGGGGAGTAGGCCAGCCGATCGATGGTGTACGTGGCGATGGTGGCCTCGCTGTCGGCCCGGTCCACCGGGTCCATGTCGTCGACGGCTCCGCCCTTCATCGATATGCGCGACGGCGGGAGGTGCACGGCCTCGCTGCTCCGGTCCTGCGATCCCACGAAGCCGAACTTCCACTCCTCGTTGCGCCACGCCGCCGAAGCCGACACCCGCGGGGGCTCGGGCCGCCGCGGTGGCTCGGTGGTGACCATGCCCCGCCAGCTGAGGAACTTGCCGTACTCCAGGTCGGCGCCGCCGGCGATCTGGTCGGCCACCGTGCTCCCCGAGGCCCACGAGCCCAGGGCCTCGGTGGTCCGGAACACCAGCACGTCGGCCCCGTCGGCCAGGGCCACCACCACCAGGATCTGGCCCGGCTGAGCCTGCTCCAGCATGGAGGCCAGCACCAGCCCGGGGTGGGCGGCACCGGTCTGGCCCACCGATGAGCCCAGGTCGTCGGCCACCGCCCCGGTGTCGACCCCCAACTTGCGGACCAGGGCCTTGACCGCCCGACCGTGCATGCCGGTAACGGCCACCTGGTCCACCTGGTCGGCGGTGACCCCGGTGGTCTTCAACGCCGACTCCCAGGCCTCGGCCCCCAGCGGCACGTACCGGGTCTCCCCGAACCGCTCCTCCCAGACCCGGGAGCGCCGGTCGCCCGGCGTACGCCAACGGTCGAGGAACTCGTCGCTCACCGAGGCGCCACCCAGGTACTCGGCGATCACCGGCGTGCCCGGGGTGTCGTCGCCGACCAGGACGGCGGCGGCGCCGTCGCCCCCGGCCGACTCGTCGGTCGACGTGGGCAGGCCGTCGCGCAGGTCGGACAACACCACCAGGGTGGTACCGGCCCCGCTCAGGCTGGCCCGCAGGGCCCCGGTCCCGGACCGCAGGGCCCCACCGAAGTCGAAGGCCCCCACATGGGAGGGTTGGCGCAGGGCCGAGTGGATGGCGGTGGCGTTGGTCTTGTCCAGGTAGGCCGGCGTGGCGGTGGCGAACCACAGGGCCTCAGGAGCCGACCCGGGCGCCGACTTGAGGGCCAGACGGGCCGCCTCCACCCCCATGGTGGTGGTGTCCTCGTCGTGGGAGGCAACCGTTCGGGAGCCCTTCCCACCGCCGGTGCCGAACAGCTGGGCCACCGCGGCACGCGGCAGCCGGCGGTAGGGGACATACCCGGCGATGCTGATGATGCCTCTCATCTGGTTCGGTGTTCCCTTCTCGCGGTGTTGATGACGTCTTGATGACGATGTCGACGGCGGAGGGGTGGCCTCCTGCCGTCTCGACCGCTCCTCCCATGGTCCCGACCGGGACCCGGGCCCTCCATTCGGCCCGTTCGGCCAGGTCACCGGCACGTCGGGTTCCCGATCCGGACCCCCCGGATACGGTCCTGACCCGGACGGACAGCCCGATGGGGCAGAACCGGCCGGACGGGCGACGCTGGCCCCGGCTGCCTGCTCATCCTATGATGTCCACAGTATCTGACGGTCAGTCAGGAAACCACTGCGGCGTGAGCCGTGCCCCGACCACGCCCCAACCACGGAGGCCCGCATGGACTTCGAGTTCACCCCTGAGCAGCTTGATTTCGTCAAGGAGGTCGAGGAGTTCCTCGACGCCAACGACGATCCGGAGGTGTTCGACGTCACCCGCGAGAACATGGCGCAGATCGTCGATACGCCGCTCCGGCGCCAGTTCATGGCCAAGGTCGGTGAGCAGGGCTGGCTCGGCATCACCTGGCCCGAGGAGTACGGCGGCAAAGAGGGCGAGGGGATCTACGAGTACCTCCTCAACGAGGCCCTGGCCGCCCGGGGCGGCCCCCAGATCGGCAAGGGCGTGGGCATCATCGGCAAGACCATCATCAGCCACGGCAGCGAGCGCCTGAAGCAGGAGTTCCTACCCAAGATCCTCCGCAACGAGGTCGAGTTCGCCGTGGGCTACTCGGAGCCCAACGCCGGCTCGGACGCCGCCTCCATGCAGCTGAAGGCCACCAAGGTGGACGGGGGATGGAACCTCAACGGCCAGAAGACCTGGACCACCTCGGCCCACTTCGCCGACTGGTACTGGGTGGGGGCCCGCACCGATCCCGATGCCGTCAAGCACTTCGGGATCACCTTGTTCCTCGTGCCGATGAACCATCCCAACATCACCGTCAAAGAGATCTGGACCATGGGCGACGAGCGGACCAACGAGGTCTACCTCGACGACGTGTTCGTGCCCGACGAGTACGTGGTGGGGGAGCTCAACAAAGGGTTCCAGTACATCTCCGAAGCCCTCGACCTCGAGCGCTTCACCCTGTTCACCTACTCGCCCATCGCCCAACGCCTCGAACTGCTGACCGAGTACGTGAAGAACACCACCCGGGACGGTGAGCCGCTGAAGGACGACGCCGTGACCCGTTCGAAGATCGCCCAGCTGCACACCCAGGCCGAGGTGGCCCGGGTGCTGGGCCTCAAGTTCGTCTTCGCCTCCTCCCAGGGCGGCTCGCCCCCCACGTCCGAAGCCTCGGAGTACAAGTTGTTCACCACCGAGTACTCCCGCCGCCTGGCCAACGCCTCCATGGACATCGCCGGGCCCGGGGCCCAACTGCGGGTGCGGGACGAGGACGCCCCCATGGTCGGCCGGGCCGAGTCCACCTACCGCTACACGGTCATCGACACCATCGGCGGGGGCGCCTCGGAGATCCAGAAGAACATCATCGCCCGCCGCAAACTGGGCCTGCCCAAGAATTTCTGACCTCGTCCGACGCCCGTGACCGATGCCTCCACCACCGACGCTGTCGCGCCCCTGGTCCCCGAAGGGCCGGGCGGACCGCTGCGCGGGGTCACCGTGCTCGATCTGTCGACGGTGGGCCCGGCGGCCCGGTGCACCCGCCTGCTGGCCGACTACGGCGCCACCGTGGTCAAAGTGGGAGCGGTCCCCGGGCGTGGCGCCGAGCCCATCCATCCCCCCTTCTACGCCTACAGCGGATCTCGCTACCTGCTCCGGACGGCCCTCGACCTGAAGGAGCCCGAGGGCCGAGGGGCCTTCCTGGCCCTGGCGGCCACGGCCGACGTGGTGGTCGAGAGCTTCCGGCCCGGGGTGGTCGACCGGCTGGGCATCGGCTTCGACGATCTCTCGGCGGTCAACCCCAGGATCATCTTGTGCTCCACCACCGGCTACGGACAGGACGGCCCCCGGGCCTCGTGGGCCGGCCATGACATCAACTACCTGGCCACCGGGGGGTACCTGGCCGCCACCGAGCGGCGCGCCGACGGTGGGCCACCGGTGTCGGGTGCCACCATCGCCGATGCCGCCGGAGGCGGGATGCAGGCGGCCATGGCGGTGATGGCCGCCCTCGTCGGGCGGGGCGACCACGGCCCGGGCGTCCACCTCGACGTGTCGATCGCCGACGGGGTGCTGTGGCTGACCTCGTTGGCTGTGGACGAGCACCTGGCCACCGGGGCCGATGTGGGCCACGGGCAGAACATCATCACCGGTCGGTACGCCTGTTACGACACCTACCAGACCGCCGACGGGGGCTGGCTGGCCGTGGGGGCCATCGAAGCCAAATTCTTCGCCAACCTGTGCCGATTGATCGGGTGCCCGCAGTGGGTGGACCACCAGCTCGACGACGAGGCCCAGGACAAGATCAGGGCGGACTTCCGGGCGGCCTTCGCCACCAAGGACCGGGACACCTGGGTGGCCGAGCTGGCCGCCGCCGACACCTGCGTGACCCCGGTGCTGTCGGTGGAGGAGGTGGTGGCCGACGAGCAGTACGCGGCGCGGGGGGCCTTCGTCGAGGCCGCCACCCCGCCGGTGGGATCGTCCGGCCCGGCGCCGGCGCGGTTCCGTCAGGTCGGTCCGGTCCTGGCCGGGATGGCACACCCGGAGGGGTCGGTTCCCCTCCCGGACCCGTCGCGGTCCGACACCGAAGCGCTCTTGACCGCGGCCGGTCTGACTCCATCGCACATCAGAGAACTGAAAGAACGGGGGATCGTGGCGTGAGCGCCATCCAGGTCGACGACATCGAGGGCCTCATCGGCACCGAGCTGTATCCGGAGGTGGGGGAGTTCCCCGTCGAGCAGGGCTACGTGTGGACCACCTGCGCCTCGGTGGAGAACGGCAACCCGCTGTTCTGGGATGCCGCCTTGGCCGAGGAGGTGACCGGGGGACCGATCGCCCCGCCCACCATGGTCTCGGTGTGGTTCCGCCCCCACCACTGGGCCCCGAACCGTGACACCCCCGGACTGCCCCTCCAGGTCCACTTCGACCTCAAAGAGGGCCTGGGCCTGCCCGAGGCGGTGATGAGCGACAACACCATCGTCTTCCACGAGCCGGTCCGCCCGGGCGACCGGCTGTCCACCCGGCAGATCCTCCGCTCGGTGAGCGAAGAGAAGACCACCAAGCTGGGCACCGGACGGTTCTGGGTCATCGACGTCGAGTACACCAACCAGCGGGACGAGCTGGTGGCGGTCGAGAGCTACACCGGCTTCGGCTACAAGCGCCCTACCGAGTCGGGCCGGCCGTCATGAGTGCGCCCGCAGCCGTGCGGCTGCTCCATGAGGACGTGTCGGTCGGGGACCACCTGCCCGAGCTGGCCTATCCGGTCACCGCCACCACGGTGGTGCTGGGCGCCCTGGCCGCCCGCGACTGGCGGCCCATGCACCACGACAAGGACTTCGCCGTCAACCGCAACGGCACCCGCGACATCTTCCTCAACACCCCCAATCAGGCGGCCTGGTTCGAGCGGTTCGTCACCGACTGGACCGGCCCCTACGGTCGCCTGCAGCGGATGACCTTCCGCATGTTGGGCTCCATCTTCCCCGGCGACACCATGGTGTTCCGAGGTGTGGTGACCGACACCGGGGTGGACGAGACCGGTTGTGGCTGGGTGGAGATCGACATCGCCGTGTCGGTCGAGGACGATCCCAAAACCACCTGCAAGGCCCGGGTGGCCCTACCGATCGACGACCGGGACAACCCCTGGACCCGCCAGGGCCCTCGTTGGCGGCCATGACCACACCCGAAGCCGCACCACCCATGGCACCACCGAGTGCACCACTGACTGCATCACCCGAGGAGGGGAATCGACCATGTTGGACCTGAGATTCACTGCCGAGCAGGAGATGCTCCGCGAGACGGTGCGGGGGGTGTGCGCCACCACCAGTCCCCTGGCCGTGGTGCGCCAGCTCGAGGACGACCCCATCGGCTACTCGCCCGAGCTGTGGAAGCAGCTGGCCCATCTGGACCTGATCGGGCTGCAGCTTCCCGAGGAGTACGGCGGCTCGGCCATGGGCGCCCTGGAGTCGGTGGTGGTCTACGAGGAGTTCGGCCGGTCGTTGGCGCCGTCGCCCCACTTCGTCAGCTCCGTCCTCTCGGGCGGGGTCCTGGCCCGGGCCGGAAGCGAGGAGCAGAAGCAGGAGTGGCTGCCCCGGGTGGTCAGTGGTGAGGCCATCCTGACCCCGGCCTGGTTGGAGCCGGAGAACGGCTTCGGGCCCCGAGGGGTCCAGGTCCGGGCGGTGCCCGATGGGGATGGCTTCCTCATCTCCGGCACCAAGCGGCACGTGGCCTTTGCCCGGGCCGCCACCGCCCTGGTGGTCCTGGCCCGCACCGGTGACGGCCCCGCCGACGTCGACCTGTTCGTGGTGGATCCGACGGCCGTCGGGGGTGACCCTCACCCAGCAGATGAGCATCGCCTCGGACACCCAGTACCGGGTGGACCTCGATGGCGTCCGGGTCACCCCGGCCGACCGGATCGGAGCCGCCGGCACCGGGTGGGCCACCTGGGACGCCGTGATGCACGACGGGATCATCCTGGCCGCGGCCCAGGCCGTGGGCGGCGCCCAGTACGCCATGGAGATCACCGTCCAGTACGCCAAGGACCGCCAGCAGTTCGACAAGCCGCTGGGGGCGTTCCAGGCCCTGGCCCACTACCTGGCCGACGGGGCCACCACGGTGGACGGGGCCGAGGTTCTGGTCCACGAGGCGGCCTGGGCCCGTTCGGAAGGCCGCAGCGTGGCCAAGCTGGCCCCCATGGCCAAGCTGTACGCATGCCAGACCTTCCGGGACGTGACGGCCATGGCCCAGCAGATCTTCGGGGGCATCGGGTTCACCGTCGAGTTCGACATCCAGCTGTACTTCCGCCGGGCCAAGCAGCTGCAGATCTCCTGGTGGGACACCCGCTACCTCGAGGAGCTGGTGGCCGCCTCGGTCCTCGACGCCTGACCCGGCCCTGGCGGCCGAGCCTCGGGCCCGACCCGGCCCGACGGAGGCCGACCTAGCCCGGAATTGGCATTGATGTCCTGATCGGACCCTCCGGGTGCGCTACGTTCGGCCAGGGTAGGGAGGGATCGTACCACCGAAGCAACAGGGGGAGATTGGCATGGCGACAGACACCAGCGGCCGCGGTGACAGCTGGTCCGGCCAGGGCGCATCAAGGCACGGGCCGTTGTTCCGGTTCCTCTTCGTCCACGAGATCGACGAGTACCCCAACAGCGGCCGGCGCACCGGCTATCTGGCCCTGGCCGTGCTGGCCACCATCGTCCTCTACTACACCTATTACACGCAGACCGGGGTAACCCCCAACATCCTCCAGACGTTCCACATGTCCTTCAAGTTCTACGTGTGGATCGTCATCATCTCCAACCTGCTCGGCGCCTTCGCCTCCCTGCCGGCCAGCAAGACCGACAAGTTGGGCCGGTCCAACGTCATCATCTACGGCCTGTTGGTGGTGGGCCTGCTGATCTTCTTCGGGGTTCCGGCCGCCCACACCGAGTGGCAGTTCGCCGTCGTCATCTCGGCCATGGGTCTGGTCGAAGGAGCCATTCTGGTGGCCACCCCGGCCATGGTCCGGGACTTCAGCCCCCAGATGGGCCGGGCCTCGGCCATGGGCTTCTGGACGGTCGGACCGGTGGCCGGCAGTCTGCTCACCAGCATCGTGGCCAACCACACCCTCGACCACTTCACCGCCAACGGCAACCTCGACGGATGGACCAGCCAGTTCCGGATCTCGGGAGCCACTTCGCATCGTGGTCTTCGTGATCTCGCTGATACTGGATGAAGGACCTCTCCTCCAAGCTGCGTGACCAGTTGATGGTCTCGGCCCAGGACCGGGCCCTGGTCGAGGCCAAGGCCCGTGGCCTGTCGGCGGAGCAGGTCCTCGCCGCCACCCAGAAGCCGTGGAGGCAGATCTTCAAGTGGGACCTCATCGGGTCCTCCTTCGGGATCGCCGTCTTCCTCTGGTGTACTACGCCGCCTCGGGCTTCTTCACCATCTTCTATTCGACGGTGTTCAAGAACAGCGACGGGACCAACTTCACGGTGTCCCAGGCCAACGGGCTCAACACCTGGTTCTGGGCGGCCGACATCGTGGCCCTGATCGTGTTCGGTGTGCTCTCCGACAAGTTGAAGGTCCGCAAGCCGTTCATGCTGGTGGGTGCCATCGGGGCCATCGTCATGCTGATCATCTTCCTCATGCAGACCGGCCACCCCTTCACCGGCTACTACACCATCGTCGTCCTCGAGGTCATCCTGGCCGCCTTCCTCTCCGTCGTCTACGCGCCGTGGATGGCCGGCTACACGGAGATGCGTCGAGGCCAAGAACCCGGCCCTGGTCGGGACGGGCCTGGCCCTGTGGGGATGGATCCTCCGCCTGGTGGTGGGGATCTCCTTCATCTTCCTGCCCGTGGTGATCAACTCGGTCAATCCGGTGGTGAACAACCTGCAGGTCGGTACGGCCACCATCCCCGGCACCCACACCAGCGCCGCCGTGTTCGCGGCCACCCATCCCCAGGCGGTGGCCTTCGCCCAGGACCATGCCGCCCTGCTGACCCTGGTGCAGAAGCACGCCGCCGTGGTCGAGGCGGCCAACGTGCCCAACCCGACCGGCGCCGAACTCGGACGCCGTGGTCGCCGCCCTCGGGGAGAAGAACGCCCTCGAGCTCAACTCGTTGAAGGCCCAGTTCAACAAGTACGTGGTGCCCAACCAAGCCCAGCTGGCCTACCTGTCGACCCACCAGGCCCAGCTGACCGCCCTGCAGAACGCGGTGGTCAACAAGTCGGCCAAGCAGTGGAAGAACTGGTTCTGGGTCTGCGTGGCCGGCATGGTGCTGTTCATCCCGACCATCTTCCTCAACCGGGGCCGGTGGAGCCCGAAGAAGGCCCGGGAGGACGAGAGGAGCACGAAGACGACGTGGCCAGAGAGCTGAAGGAGCTGGTGGGCGCGAACGCCTGACCCCGGCCCGGTCAGCCGGACCGGGCCGGCCTATGGGGCCGGGCTGCTGGACGCCGGTGTGGGGTCCGGATCGGCTTCGGCCTTCGGGTCCTGGTCGGGCTGGTTGAGCCGGTCCAGGGCCGTCGCGTCCTCTTTGAGCCGTTCGGCCAGCTGACGGCTGCGGTCGACCACGGTGGTCCGGATGGCCTGGCCCAACGACGACCACGGTTCACGGTCGGCGTCGATGGCGGAGCGCAACTGGTCCACCAGGGCGTTGGGGCGGTCGGGTCGGGACGGGTCGATGCGGACCCGGTAGGAAGAGGCATCGGCACCCTCGGTGTAGCAGCACACACTGGCCACGTTGAGCTCATCGTCGATGAGGATGAGCGAGGCCCCCTTCAACGGGTTGGGCTGCGGGGTGTCCACCACCCAGCCCCCGGTGTTGACCACCGACACCGGCACGGGGAAGGCCGGGACGGCCCGGCTCTGGACGAAGGGCTTGTGGGTGTGCCCGAAGACGAAGGTGACGTCGGTGGGGGTGCCGATCTCGGCTGTCACCTGGGTGGCCACCGGACCGTTGAGGAAGCTGCCCAGCCCCTCCTGGGCGTGGGGACTGAGCACGATCCCCTGGCGGTGGCGCTCCCGCATGGCCGTGCCGATGCCCGCCTTCAGCAGCTCGGCCACGGCGTGGGCCTCGGTGTCGGCCCGGATCCGCGAGGCCCCCGCCTTCTTGATGGCCCGTTCGATGGCATCGATCTCGGCGTGGATGGTCTGGGTGCTCTGGAGGGACTCGTAGAGGGACCGGGTCACCCGCATGATGTCGCCGCTGTCGCCCATCGACGACCAGAAGAAGTCGATCCACCCTCCGTTGTCCGCCTCCAACTGCCAGGCCTCGATGGTCCCTTTCCGGGGGGAGCCGAACACCGTGTCCAGCACCGACATCATCCGGTAGAGCGGCTCGATGAAGTGGCCGTGGCTGAGGATGACCGACCGGTCGCCCGAGGCGCTCACCAGCCCCAGGTTCGGATAGCTCTGGATCACGCTGACCCCGTCGGCCGCACCGCCCCGGGTGGCCAGGATCTCCACGAAGCGGTCACGGACCGGCTCGGTGTCGTTGGACGGGAGCAGGTGGGTGGCGTGGCGGTCCCGGGGGGCCGGGACGGAGGTGGCGTCCGAGGCCAGCACCCGCAGGTAGCGGTCGTCGCTGGCCCGGGACCACAGGTGGTGGTCGTGGTTGCCGGGCACGAACCGGAAGGCCGGAGCCACGGCGGCGTCGGGCTTCCCCGGCCTCAGGCCCGCGATGAACTGGGAGAAGGCCCCGGCGGCATCTTCGGGCGCAGTGAGGGCCAGTTCGAAGAGATCACCGAGCACCACCAGCTCCGGGGGATCCTGGCCCGGGGTCCGGAGCGAGCGGAGGCACTCGCACAAGGCGGTGAGCACCGGCGACGAACAGGTGTTGTCGACAGCGCTCGCCGTCGGAGGTGACATTGGTCAGCAGGCTGTTGAGCGCCCCGAGGTGGAGGTCGGAGATGCACATCCAGCGGATGGAGGTCATGGCGGTCCTTTCGGCCCCGACCGTAGTGCACCCCCGATCCGCCCCGGCTGCCGGAGCCCACCGCGGCGACGTCACACCCGCCATCTACCGTGGGCTCCGTGGATGACCCAGGTGCGTGTCGATCGGGATTCGCGGTGGTCGACGTGGAGACCACCGGGTTCACCCCCGACCTCGAGCGCATCGTCGAGGTGGGGGTGGTGGTCCTCGACCCGTCGGGCCACGAGGTGGCCTCCTTCTGCACCCTGGTCGACCCGGGCTGCGACCCCGGCCCCACCCACGTGCACGGCATCTCGTCGGAGATGCTGGTGGGCGCCCCCTCGTTCGGCGCCATCCACCCCTACCTGGCCGGACTGCTGTCGGGGCGGGTGGTGGTCGGCCACAACATCGACCAGTTCGACCTGGGCTTCATGCGGGCGGAGTGCCGTCGGTTGGGCGGGGAGGTCCTGGTGCCCGGGTCCATCCCCTCCATCGACACCCTGGTGGTGGCCCAGCACCATCTGGGGCTGGCCGGCCGGGCCCGGCTCTTCGAGTGCTGCGACCGTTACGGCCTGTCGTGGGACGACCACCACAGTGCGCTGGGTGACGCCCGGGTCACCGGGGCGCTGCTCCGGGCCATGCGCAGCGAGCTCGGTGACGGAACCCTGGGCATCGCCGACCTCTTGTCGGTGGCCCATCGATCGGCCTGGCCGGGGGCTTCAGGGGTCCGGCCCACGGTCTGGGGTCGGACCGGATCGCTGACCGGCTGACCTCGGTCAGCTGGTGGGTCCCCCGCCGGCCACCGGCAACGGATCGATGGGGTTGACCGCCACGGCCGCCCGCTGACGGGCACCGCCCAGCATCTCCCCGGGGTCGTCCTGGCCTCCGGTGCCGGCCACCAGGGGTGAGCGGGCCAGGATGACCACGCCGGCCACCAGCACCACCAGGGTCACGATCTCCAACGACACCCACAGCGGTCCGGAGCGCAGCCGGTCGGCGAACAGGCAGAGACCGAGCACGATGCTGACCAGCGGGTTGATGGTCACCATGGTGGTCCTCGAGGCGGTGATCGGTCCGGCGTGCAGCGCATTCTGGATGAGGAACACCGTGCCCAGGCCGGTGACGGCGAGCATGTAGGGCTCGAAATGGTCGAAGACGTGCCCCCAGCCGACCTTGGTGTACGAGGTGATGGCCTTGGTCAGTGCGGCGGTGTATGCCGCGGTGACCGCGGTGGCCGCGCCGAACGCCGCCGCCCTCCACCACCGGGGCCCGTACCGGGCGGCGACGATGCATCCGGCGATGGTGGCCAGCAGGATGGTCGATGCCACCAGCCACTCGTGATTGGAGGGTATGGCGTTGCCACCCGACGGTGCGGCCACCAGGAAGAAGCCTCCCAGGCCGCCCACGATGACCACCGCGCCCAGCCACTCCTGCCACCCCAGCCGGTAGCGGAACCAGGTGCCGAGGATGAGCAGGAGGAACACCAACTCGGTGGTCAGCACGGGTTGGACCACGCTCAGGTCGCCGAAGCGCAAGGCCGTGGCCTGTAGGCCGAACACCACCAGCATCAGGGCGAACCCGATGAGCCAGATGCCCCGTTTGATGGCGTGGGCCATCAGGCTCAGTCGCATGGTGGTCGACTCGGGTGCCGTCTCCACCCCGATCCGCTGGAGGACCGAGGTCAGGGCGTTGAAGAAGGCAGCAGCCGCTGCCAGGAGGTAGGCCACCGCCACCGTTGTACTCGCAAATCACCTGGTGCGCACGCCACCAGGCGGGGTTGCCGGCCGTTCAGGGGTTGGAGGGGGCCCGGAGGGCATCCGGGCGGCCGCCGGGGGGGACAGCGGCCGCCCGGGTGGACCAGGCCAACCAGGCCTTGAAACCACCCTCCAAGTCGCCGGCCCGGCGCAACCCCAGGGCCACCAGGGACGCCGCGGCGAGGGACGATGCGTATCCCTCGGAGCACACCACCACCACCTGCTGGTCAGCCCCGGTCACCTCGGGCAGGCGGTGCCGGCCGTGGGGATCGAGCCGCCACTCGAGGACGTTGCGCTCGATGACCAGGGCCCCCGGGAGTTCGCCTTCGTCGGCCCGCTGGGCCACCGGGCGGATGTCCACGATGAGGCCTCCCGACGAGGCCACCGCATCCAGCTGCTCGGGCCCGACCCGGTCGATGTGGGTGCGGGCCTCTGCCACCAGCTCGTCAGCCGAGGGGCTCACGAAGGGTCGTGCGTGGCGGTGGTGTCGAAGGGGCCCGGGGGGACGACTTCTTCGGTGTGGACCACGCTGAGGCGGCCCCGGCCGCGCAGCTCGTAGTAGCTCATGGTGGTCAGGCGGGGCCCGTAGACGTGCACGCTGACGGCGGGTTCGGCCCGGTCGTTGCCGAGGTCGTGGACGTAGCGCGGCCCGAAGGTCCGGTGCTGGCCGGCGCTGATCTCCTGGGTCTCGATCAGGGCCACTCCGTAGGAGGTGGTCTTGACGGTGGTCTCGACCAGCTGGCCGCTGGCTACCACCACCGCACCGAAGGAGGCGCCGTGGTCGTGGAGCTGGATGGCGCCCCCCGGAGGCCACACGATGGCCCAGGCCTCGAAGAGGTCGGTGATGGCCAGGAGGACCCAGGTGCGCTCGGTGGCATCCTGCAGCTCGCCGATGGACGGGGCGGAGACGGCGAACCCTTCGGCGATGGCCAGCAGGTCCACCCGCCTCCGGGGACCGGGAGTGGTGGGGAGGGGTGCCCTCGGCCCGGCCGGCAGACCATCGGAGCGGTTTGGGGACGAAACAAGGTCGAGGTCTGCGGCCGGACCGAGGTAGGCGATTGCCATGCGCCAACCTTAAACCCATAAAGCCGACGAATCAAGTCGCTTTTATAGGTTTCTGGAAGGAAGTCGGGACGGGGGGAGCGTGTCGACGGCCCTCATCCGCCGACCGAGGTGAGCCCGATCGGCGCCGGACCAGGAGTTTCGCTCTGATCCTGGTCTCCGTCGGCATCGGGGTCGGCAGTCGGATCGGGATCGTCGTCACAGGAGCCGGTATCGGGCATGTGCAGCCCCAGGGCGTACCCCTCGAGGAACACGTCGGCCTCGCTCCGCCGCGGGTAGCGCCGCTCCAGCTCGTTGAAGCGGCGGGAGTGGTTGGGCTCGAGGAGATGGGCCAGCTCGTGGACGATGACAGCGTCGAGGACCCAGTCAGGGGCCACCCGGAGCCGCTCGGAGATCCGGATCTCCCGGGTGCTGATGGTGCACGATCCCCACCGCTTGTTCTGGTTGGTGGACCAGCGGATGGAGGCGGGGGCCACCCCGTCGAGGTACTGACGGCCCAGCTCGAGGGCCCGCTGCTCCAGATGGTCGTCGGAGGCGTGCAGGTGGGGCCGGTGCCGGGCCAGGCGGCGGGACAGGCTCTCCACCATCTGGTCGCGCTCGGTCCCCTGCAGGTGGACCGGGACCACCACCACGATCCGATCGCCCTCCCAGTGGGCCCCGGCGGTCTTCTTGCGGCGCTTGCTCACCCGGACCTCGACGTCCGGCCGGAACAGCGTGGGGTGCTCTGTGGTGTAGGTCATGGCGGGCAGGCTAGGGACGGGCTGTGACAGGCATGGGCGGCGGGTTCCCCTCGATGGCTGGTGATCGGCGGATCAGGATCCTCGGGTGCTCAGGCTACGACGCGCCGGTCGCCAGAGGAACGACCCGTCGGCCCGAATGGGAGACCACCAGGCCCGACGGTACGATTGCCGGGTGCGCCCATCCTTCACGCCCCGGGCCGGGTCCGACCAGGGGTCACCGGGCCGAGCCGGGCACCGCCGACGCCCTGCTGCCACATTGACCGACCCGTCACCACCTGCCCCGACGCCGCCGGGGTCGCCGCGGCCGAGTCCGCCTCCCGGCCACTCGGGGCCGACTGGCCCGACGGCGTCGCCACCCTCGGGCCAGCCGATGGGGAAGCCCTCGTTCCACGCCCTCTTCAAGAAGAGCATGGAGGGCGCCCTGGTCCGCTACCGGCTCATGACCTTCATCGTCGGATCGGCCCTGATCATCCTGATCTTCGTGGGGGTGCCCCTACAGCTGTGGGCCGGCTTCGATTGGGTGGCGAAGATCGAGGGCACCATCCACGGCTACCTCTACCTGCTGTACCTGGCCTCGGCCGCGGACGTGGCCCGGCGGGCCCACTGGCGCCTGGGCCGCATCCTGGCGGTGGTGCTGGCCGGGTTCGTGCCCTTCGTGGCCTTCATCGTCGAGCACCGCGTCTACCAGCAGATGCGCCAGGAGTGGACCATCGACGAGTCGGGGGAGTGGGTCGAGGTCGACGACCCCGGAGTGGCCGGGGGCCCAGCCGGCGGCCTTCCCACCGACCGGGCCTAGGGCCGAATCCGCCAACTGCGTCCGGTCAGCGCGCTCCCCGCAGCAGGGTCCCCGGGCGTGCCCCGGTGTCCTGGCCGTCGGCGAAGGTGGTGACCCCGGACTTGATGGTCTCGACGTAGCCCGTGGCGTCCTGGAGCAGACGGCTCCCGCCGGCCGGCAGGTCGCTGACCACGGTGGGGTTGCCCATCTGCAGGTGCTCGTAGTCGATGAGGTTGAGATCGGCCACCGCCCCTTCCTCGATGGTCCCCCGATCCCCCAATCCGTAGAGCCGGGCGGTGTCGTGGGTCTGCTTCTTCACCATCCACTCCAGCGGGAGCCGGTCACCGCGGGACCGGTCGCGGGTCCAGTGGGTGATCATGAAGGTGGGTTGCGACGCGTCGCAGATGACCCCGCAGTGAGCCCCCCCGTCCCCCAGGCCGGCGGCGGATCGGGGATGGAGCAGCATCTCCCGCGCCGGCTCGAGGTCGCCGTCCGAGTAGTTGAGGATGGGCACGTACAGCAGGCCCCGCCCGTCCTCTTCCAGCATGGCGTCGTAGGCCACCGACAGGGCCGGCCGGCCTTGGGCTGCGGCCATGCCGAACAGGGACCGCTCGGGCCCCGGCTCGTACTCGGGCGGGCTGCCCAGGGCGAAGGTGGTGCGGAAGGCCTGGTCCATGCGCTCGGCGGTGGCCGGGTCCGGCTCCCACGACTCGATGGTGTGGCGCACCTCACTGCTGCGCAGGGCGTCGACCAGGGCGTCGGGGGACAGCCCCTTGGCCTTCAACTCCTGGTAGGCGGGGATCTGGTCGAAGAGGGAGTAGGTGGTGAAGTGGCCCGAGAGCAGCCCGAACCCCCGTCCGGCCACCTGGGGCCACAGGTCGGCCCCCTCGGACACCGCCGTCAGGGACTCGTCCATCAGCTCGCGCCACAGCCCGGGGGCGTCGTCCACCTGTACCAGGGCGAAGGTGATGGGCCGGCCGATGGTGGCCGACAGCCGCCGCATCCAGTCCACCTCCTTCTTCGGGGTGATGATGTCCTCGCCGGCCACGCCGGCCGGGGCCAGCTCGAACACGCCGGTCCCCAGCTCACCCAGGGCCCGCCCGATGGCGAAGAGCTCGTCCTCGCTGGCGTACGTCCCGGGCACCGGCTCCCCGTCGATGGCCAGGTGGGCCAGGGTCCGCGACGTGGAGAAGCCCAGGGCGCCGGCGGCGATGGCCTCTTTGACCAACTGCTTCATGGCCACGATGTCCTCGGGGGTGGCCACCTCGTTGCGGGCCCCCCGGTCACCCATCACATACGAGCGCACCGCCCCGTGGGCGATCTGGGTCCCCACGTCCATGGTCCACTTGCGCTGCTCGAGGGCATCGAGGTACTCGGGGAAGGTCTCCCACTCCCAGGCCATGCCTTCGGCCAGCGCCGTGCCGGGGATGTCCTCCACCCCCTCCATCAGCCCGATCAGCCACTCGTGGCGGTCCGGCCGGGCCGGGGCGAACCCCACCCCGCAGTTGCCGGTCACCACGGTGGTGACCCCGTGCCAACTGCTCGGGGCCAGCACCTCGTCCCAGGTGACCTGACCGTCGTAGTGGGTATGGATATCCACCCAACCCGGGGTGACCAGCAGGCCGTCGGCATCGACCACCCGGCTGGCGGTCTCATCGGCACAGGAGCCGACCCCGGTGATGTGCCCCCGGTCGACCGTCACATCGGCGGTCCGTGCCGGTGCCCCGGTCCCGTCGATCACCGTTCCGCCCCGGATGATGAGATCGTGCATAACGCTCTTCCCCCTTGGTCGCCTCCGCCACGATGCTGACACGCACGCCTGTCCGGCGCAACGACGGCGGGGCCAGGGGATTCGGGTGGGCCGGCCTGGCGACGGTCGTCCGGCAGGCCCCGGACAACCGAAGGCCTACGGGGGCGGAGCAGCGGGCGGAATTGAGTAGGTGACCTGGGCTTTTGCCACGAGGTCCTCGCCACCGTCCGAGTACATGGCCACCTCGGCCACCGCCAGCCGCTTTCCGAGCTTCAGCAACGTCCCGAAGGCCATGACGTCCACCAGGGCCGGCTTGCGGAGGAAGTCGATGTGCAAGCTGGTGGTCACGGCCAGGGCCACCGGCCCGATCTGGCCCACGATGACCAGCCAGGCCGCGGTGTCGGCCAGGGCCATGAGCGACGGGCCCGACACGGTCCCACCGGGCCGCCGGTTCATCTCGCCGATCCGCAGCCGCATCCTGATGGTGGTGTCGGTGATCTCTTCGACCACGTAGGGGAGGGGTCCTCCGGGGAAGGCGTCCTCCAGAAACTGCTGGAGCTGGTCTACCGTCAGGACAGGACGAGGGGTCATGGCTGGCAGCAGCGTACCCAACCGGGTCCGCCCTAACGGGAGCCTCACGGGAGCCCGCCGTGCTTGGTGCCGCCCTTCCTGCTGTCGTGCTCCATGCTGTCGTGCAGACTGTGGTGCCCCGTGCCGGGGCCAGGGGGATACGAGGTAGGAGAGGTGGGGTGGGATCAGTGGAGGACGCCGTGTTGAGCGACGAGCACCGATCGGCCGTGGAATGGGCCAACGAGGCCGGGGCCACGCTGTTGGAGCTCCGTTCCCGCTCCGAGCCCGGTAAGGCCTTGGGGGCCGAGGGCGACAAACTCTCGCAGCGGCTCCTGATGGACCGGCTGGCCCAACGCTTCCCTGACGACCGGGTCCGGTCCGAGGAGTCCGACCAGTCGGTGCCCCTCGAGACCTCCACCGGGAGGGTGTGGAACGTCGACCCACTGGACGGCACCCGCGAGTACTCGGAGGGCCGGGACGACTGGGCCGTCCATGTGGCTCTGGCCCTCGACGGTGAGGTGAAGGTCGGAGCGGTGGCGCTCCCGTCCCTCGGGGTGGTGCTGGGAACCCTCCACCCGCCGGCGTTGGCCGCGCCTGCCCCGGTGCCCCGGTTGGTGGTCAGCCGCAGCCGTCCGCCGGCCTTCATTCCTCTGGTGGCGGAACGGCTGGGAGCGGTCACCGTCCCCATGGGATCGGCCGGGGCAAAGATCGCCGCCGTCATCCGGGGCGAAGCCGAGGTCTACCTCCACGCCGGCGGGCAGTACGAGTGGGACTCGGCGGCCCCGGTGGCCGTGGCCCTGGCCGCCGGGCTCCACGCCAGCCGGCTGGACGGCTCGCCCCTGCGCTACTCCCGACCCGACCCGTGGCTACCCGACCTGGTGGTGTGCCACCCCACCCTGACCGGCGCGGTCATGGAGGCTTTGGGCGCCGCCGACCTGGAGGCGTCGTGACCGCCGGCACGACCATGACCCACACCACGGCTGGGACGGTATGACCGGACCGGTCGCCCCCGGTGCCGACCCCGGTCCGGCGGTGTTCGAGCCGGCCCCACTGGGTCCCCTCACCCTCAAGAACCGGATCATCAAGGCCGCTACCTTCGAAGGGGCCGCGCCCAAGGGCGTGGTCACTGATCAACTGATCGACTTCCACGTCCGCATGGCCTCAGGTGGAGTGGCCATGACCACGGTGGCCTACCTGGCCGTCTCGCCGGAAGGGCGGACCGACCGCCACTGCGTGCTGCTGGGGCCTGACTCCATGCCCGGTCTGCGGCGGCTCACCGACGCCGTCCACGAAACCGGCGCCTCGGTATCGGCACAGATCGGCCACGCCGGTCCGGTGGCCAATGCCCGCTCCAACGGCGCCCCGTCGCTGGCCCCGTCGCGCCGGTTCAGCCCGTCCGGCTCGATCACCCGAGCGGCCACGGAGGAGGACATCGCCCGGATCACCGAGCAGTACCGGGCCGGAGCATTGGTGGCCGTCGAGGCCGGATTCGACTGCATCGAGATCCACCTGGGCCACAACTATCTGCTCAGCGCCTTCCTGAGTCCCAAGCTCAACCGTCGCACCGACCGCTGGGGCGGGACTCTGGTCAACCGGGCCGCCTTCCCCCGCCAAGTGGTCGCCGCCGTTCGGGAAGCGGTGGGGGACCGGGTGGCGGTCACCGCCAAGCTCAACATGGCCGACGGGGTGGCGGGCGGCTTCTGGCTGGACGAGAGCATCGAGTTCGCCGGCATGCTCCAGTCCGACGGCTCGCTCGACGCCCTCGAGTTGACCGGTGGCAGCTCGCTGTCGAACCCCATGTACCTGTTCCGGGGGGAGGCACCCCGTCAGGAGTTCGCCGCCACCCTCCCGGCTCCGTTGCGGGTGGGCTTCAAGGCGGTGGGGTCCCGGTTCCTGCAGGCGTACCCCTTCGAGGAGGCCTTCTTCCTGCCCTATGCCCGTCAGTTCCGGGAGGAACTGGATCTGCCCCTGATCCTGCTGGGTGGCGTGAACCGGTTGGAGACGGTCGAGAGTGCTCTGTCCGAGGGGTTCGCCTTTGTGGCCATGGCCAGGGCCTTGCTACGGGAGCCGGACCTCGTGGGCAAGTGGGAGAGGGGCGCTACCGCCGATGGTCTGTGCATCCACTGCAACAAGTGCATGCCCACGATCTACAGCGGAACCCGTTGTGTGCTGGTCTCCGACGAATCACCGAGCTGAGCCCAGCTTCGGGAGTCAGATCTCGTCGTCGGTGTCGTCGGCGCTGCCGGGCACCTCGGGGGCATCCAGATCCCACCCCTCGGTATCGCCGGCCCGAGCCAGCTCTGCCGCCGTAGGGCCGCCGACGCCGTCGGGGTCATCGAGACCACCGTCCAGAACGGTAAGAGCCTCGGGATCATCGAACACCGCACCAGCCTCTTCGAGCTCCCGGTCGTCCACGGCCAGGGTGGGATCGAGGGAAGGGTCCAACTCCACCGACTCGAGAAAGTCTGGATCCAGTTGGTCCTCGTCGTCGAAGCGCTCGTCACCCTGTTCGAACGTCTCGGTTCCCAGCGGCTCGTCAGGTGACCAATCGTCGCTCGTCGTCATGTTCGTGCTCCATCATTCGAGGTCCGGATGAGTCAATCGTAGGACCAATGCCCTGACATCTGACCCGTGAATGTACCCGGTTCCGTGCGGCAGCTACCCAGCGGCGTCCAAGGTGGACCACAAGCGGGGTTTTGACTTCAAACCGGGGCCGGGGGATTCGGAGGCGTACAATCGATGGAGCGGTTCCCGCCCACGTAGCTCAGGGGATAGAGCACTCGTTTCCTAAATGAGGTGTCGCAGGTTCAATTCCTGCCGTGGGCACGCTGTGATCTCG
>CAVZTE010000007.1:0-553137 GCA_963778165.1 uncultured Acidimicrobiaceae bacterium
CGAAAACTTTACAGAGAATCGCCCGCACGACGCCGTTAACCGCGGTCAGTTTAGATATCGCCACCGACAAGAAGGTCACTTCCGAAAAAAATCTTTTTGTCTTCCAAGAAAACTCAAAAGAAAAGGGCCAAGACCCTTTCTTTATGATCGGACAATTTTTCAGCAACGCCGATCCTTACGCACTCACCCCACTTTACAATTTTCCACTTGGATGACCTTTGTGGATCCCGAAAGCCTTGAAGATGATGAAAATGCGTCAAAGACGATCAAGACCATGAAGAAGCTTATCAAAAAAGCGTTTCCCCAACTCATTGACGACAAGGCCTGGGAACGGCTGCTCGTTATTCCCGGAGCGTTGGGACAATTTGAAAACATGGTTTTAGAAGAGAATCTCACTTTGCCCGGCCTTAATAATTTATGGATCGCGGGCGGAAAAAATCCCGGGAAAGTAGAAAACATCGGAGCCGCCATTCAGTCGGCCATCGGGGTGACCGGATATTTGACAACCCGGAAGTTAATCGAAAAAAGTGACTCACCCGATCACCCGAGGCCGGTCCTGACGTAGATCTGCCCCCCCTTTCTTAAGGTATCACCATGAAAACCTTGACCCGATCTATTCTGCGCTCTTTTTCCGCGCCTTTATTAAGCATGACTTTGCGCGAGTGCAAGGCCCACTTTGGAAAAAACGGATTGTTGTTAGTTGCTCTGATCTTGCATCCAATGCGGGTACAGAAATTTTAAAAAAAGGTGGCAATGCCGCTGATGGCGCCTTAGCCACGGCTTTTACGTTAGCGGTGACCCGCCCCTACTATGGTCATCGGCGGGGCGGCCTCATGATCGTTAAGTTTCAAAATGAGATTGTAACGCTCGACCATCGCGAGCGCGCCCCCAGGCCGCCAAAGAGGATATGTATCTAAACCAAAAACCAAACGCCTCTCAGGTCGGCGGACTTGCCGTCGGGACACCCGGGAAACGTGCAGGGACTTTTAGAACTTCACAAAAAATACGGCAAACTTCCCTTGAGCCGTCGATCTCGCGCCCGCCATCCAGATTGCAAAGAATGGATTTATAGTTGGTGAAGAATTTGCCCGGCTCACCCACGAGGTTTACGCTGATTTTAACAACGCGGGAAAAAAAATATTCTAGCAACGGCGCGGGCAAAGAACTTTCCGTCGGCGATCACTTTAAACAACCGGGCCTCGCCCAAGCCATTGAACTCATCGCCAAAAAAGGCGCTGACGGTTTTTACAAAGGGCCTGTCGCAAGCGACGTCGTGAAGGCGATTAAAGACACCGGCGGCATTATGGATAACGCCAATTTGGAATCTTACAAATCTGTTTGGCGTAAGCCTTTGCAAGCGCGGGCTTTAGGTGTGGATATTTACACGATGCCGCCGACAAACAAGCGGGGGCGCCCTTCTTTTAGAGGAACTTAAGCTTTCAGAAATTTTAAAAGTCGGCGACGAAAAACCATGGGGCGCCGATCAACTTCACTTGATGGCGGAAATCATGTCGCGCGCTTTTTTTGACCGGCAGTACTTAGCGGATCCCAAATACGCCGTTATTCCCGCCGACCAACTTTACAGCGATGAACACGTACAAAAATGGGTGAAGACCATAGACCGCGCTAAGAAAACAAATTTTGACCCAAAACAATTCGAGCTTAAAGGTGCCGCGACCAGCACTCCCGACGGCGGAAACACCACCCATTATGTCGTGGTCGACGGTCAAGGCAACGTGGTTTCCGCCACCACCACCCTTAATGGAGACTATGGCTCAGGAGTTGCGACCGAGAAGTTTGGAATATTTTTAAATAATGAAATGGATGATTTCACAACTCACCCTGGCCAACCCAACATGTTCGGACTGGTTCAAGGAAAAGCCAACGCGGTGGCGCCGCTGAAAACTCCTTTAAGCAGCATGACCCCGACGATCGTAGAAAAAGATGGAAAGCTTTTGATCGCCCTAGGCTCTCCGGGAGGACCGCGCATCATAAACTCTGTTTACCAAGTGCTTTTTCATGCGTTGACCACACCTTTTAATTTAGACGAAATTATTCAAGCGCCACGGGTCCACCATCAAAGTAAGCCCGACAAACTTTTTATCGACCGCACCTTATCCCCCGATACCCAAACGGCTTTAGAGAAAAAAGGCCATGTCCTCTCATCAGGTTCCGTAGCCCGGGTTTACGGAATCCGCGTCACTCCCGACGGCCTTCTTGAGGGAGCCTACGATAACCGCGGCGAAGGCGGCGCTGCGGGTTACGAACGACATGTCGAGGAATTAGACGGCCGACTGCCAATTCGCTTTTATAACTGTCGCCAATTTCTCTTAAAGCGCCCCCCTCTGGTCTCCGTTGTGCATTCTTAAACTACCGATGAATTTGCGTTTTTTTAAAATTCTTATTGCCGTTCTTTTTGTTTTTAGTGCCGTCGCCGCGGCACAGTCCCAATCCACATGCGTTGAAGCGACGGAACGGGTTACCATTGAAAATGAAAATCTCATCACAAATAAATTTACCTTCGGACGCGACCTGGAAACTTATTCATTACACCTTTCCACGAAAGGCCACATCACATTTAAAAAACTCGTCTTAGGCCTTCCAGCAGGATCCATTTGGTTTGATTCCGGGGCCGGCGAAGCGCGCGCGATCGAAGGAGGTATTCAGATGAATCAAAAAATTTCCAAAGCGGTTGCTATTTCTTACGTTCTGCCGAAAGACGCTTATGATGGTTACGACGAGCCCGGACGCTTCATCCATCTTCATGGCGACTTTATCGAGAACATACGACCGTTGCCAGTGGCCGTCGGGGTGGGTGGAGGCGGTGGCGGTGTCGGCCACGATCCGATCCGCCAGGGCGCTCCAGCTGTGCGGTTTCTGGAGTGCCGTGAGCGCCCTAAGGCTCGGGCAGCTTGGCGGAGCCCGGCGGCGCAGATGAGCCGGCTGTGGGTCCAGGGCCGATTGTCGATCTCCCAGATTCCGGCGTCCGGTTCCTGCCAGCGGGCTTCAATGGCTGCAGCCGCAACCTGGGCGGCGCGGAAGCTGTCCGGGCCGACCCGATCGTGGCTGGCGGCCGCGGCGAGCAGTAAGAGCGCTTCGCCGAATGCGTCGAGCTGGAACTGGTGGTTGACATGGTTGCCGACAAGTCGTAGCCACCCGGGTAGCCGGGCAGGTCGAGGCGGCGCTGATCGGGGATGGCGGTGCCGTCGATCCGGTAGGCGGGGGCCAGGTGGGGCCATCATCGAGGAGACGGGCGGTGATGAACCGTCGACGGCCTCGTCGAGAAGGGCCAGCCCGCCGGCAGCGGCGGCGGCTTGTCCGGCGTAGGCCTGGTCGCGGATCCACACGTAGCGGTAGTCGTAGTTGCGCCCCTGCTCCGCCCGTTCGGGCAACGAGGTGGTGGCGGCGGCGACCATTCCCCCGCCGGCACTGGTCAGGCCCCGCATCACCGCGTAGGGCAGAGCGGCGCCCTTCGGGTCGAGGGTGTCGTCAAGAGTGGGACGTCTCGCGTCCCAGGCGTCTTCGGTGGCATCCCAGGCGTCGCGCGGGTCAACGGGCTCGTCGTCGAAGGGTCGGGTTGGACAGTTCAAGGACCAGGTCGATTGGCTGGTCCGGGCGATGACGCGCATCCGGGCCCGCCAGTCAGCGGTCGGCCCGCAGTGGTGAAGTGGACACCTGTCCGGGCCCTGCCAGCGCATCCACGAGTCCCAGTGGTGGCCAGTCCAGATCCGGCCATGGTGGTGTACGTCGCGGAGAGTGGTCTCGTGGCCGAAACCGCCCGGGGGGCAAGGACTATGTCGACGTCCTGGGGTGTCTCCGGGGAGTGAACCGTCGAAGGAGCACGACCCGGTCGGATCGCGCCGGAAAGGCCAGAGCCTCACGGCATTCGATGACCCCGGCGTGGGTGACCCACCGGCTGCGCCAGATGAGGCTGTCCGGCTTCGTAGTAGCCACCCCAGGTGAACCGCTCGGAGGGGGTGACGGCGTAAAAGCCGGGGCCGCCGATGAGCGAAGCGAACACGGCGTCGGAGTCCCAGGCCGGCGCGCACATCCAGGCGACGTCGCCTCGTGGTCCGATGAGAGCGCCCCGCTCCCCGTCGGCCAAGAAGGCGTAGGAGCCGAGAACCTGCGGCGGGAACGGCGCCGGTGACGTCCGTCGTGAGGGGCTCATAGTTGTTCCCTGACGCCGGCTTCGTGTTCACGTCGCGCTCGAGCTCATCGTGCGACACCCCCGGCCAGAGCTTGTCGTCCCGAAGCCACGTCGGCCCACCGGCAGGACGGTCTGCCGGCGGGTGTCTTCGACCTCGAAGGCCATGGCGGCGTAGAGGGCGAAGGCAGCAGTCCGATGCCCCACCAACCCGAGATGTGTTCCCAGCCCGTCCCGCCGATGAACTCGTAGATCCCGGTGAGAGCGAAGCGGGCGCCGGCGCCGAACATGACGATGGCGGCGGCGACTTTCCCGAGCGCGGCGGCGGAGGTCGGCACCAGGAGGGCGGCGGCCACGAAGAACAGCAGCAAGCCCGAGGGTCCGGCTGGTCGAGCCGGGCGTTGTGGTCAAGGTCAGGGTGCCGGTGGCGAGCCATGTGCCGGCGAGCAGACCCATCCCGGTGCCGCCCACCGAGTCGCGGGACAAGAAACCCGAACACCGAGGCTAAGAGCTCCAACGGCACCGCGAAGGCCAGCACGACGATGGCGACCTGGTGGGATTCGTCTTGGGGCAGCCAGGCGAGCTGGAGACCGGTGAGGACGAGCGAGGCTGCGCCCAAGGCGGTGAAGCCGAGCGGGAGCGGGCTGCCGACCGGGCGCAGCATGATCCGGGCCATGCGCTCCACCGTGGGGCCGTGCCGCCAGTACTGTCCGAGCTGATCGGTGAGATAGGTCTACGGTCGAGGCATCGTCAGGCCACCCGGTAGCGAGTCGGCGTCGGCGGACTCGCAGGGTCAGGCCGTGGCCGGGCCGGTCCGGTCGGGGGATCAGCGCGCCGCCGGTCGGGAGGCAAGGTGCCGTCGAAGAGCATGGTCTTCGATGCGATGGTGGTCGTGGAAGTACTCGACGTGGCGCAGGTTGGGCACGGCCGACGGCGACGGGGCGTGGAGGTTGGGGGCGCAGTGCCCGGAGATCTCGAGGTGGTGGGCGTGCGGCCAGGCGCGGCGACGCGCAGCCAGACGGTGTAGCCGCCGCAGCGGGTGACGTCGGCTTGGAGGCAGTCGACGGCCCCGGCGTCGAGCATGCGGGCGAAGTAGCCGAGGGTGTAGCCGTACTCCCCGGCGGCCACGTCAGCGTCGCAAAGCGTCCGCGGACCTGGTCGCAGTCCGGCCAGGTCGTCGGAGGACACCGGCTCCTCGAACCAGGTCACGCCGTAGTCGCTCGGCCATGGTGCGGCCCGAGGCGGATGGCCTGCTTGCGCCGTGTAGCCGCCGTTGGCGTCGACGTAGAGCTCGAGCGTCGCCGATCACCTGCCGGGCCAGGGCCACCCGGTGCAGGTCCCGCTCGGGGTTGGCGCCCCAGGACTCGCCGATCTTGATCTTGACCCGGGGGATGCCCGCTCGTCGACCCAGCGCGCGCAGCTGGGCGGCGGTGGTGGCGTCGTCGTAGGTGGTGAATCCGCCGCTGCCGTAGATCGGCACGTCGACTGCGGGCCCGCCCGAACAGGTCGGTCAGGGCAACGTCGAGGGTGCGGGCTTTGAGGTCCCACAGGGCGATGTCGACCGCCGAGATGGCGCAGGCGACCAGGCCCGGCCGGCCCAGGTTGCGGCACGCCCGGGCCATCGCCTCGTGCCGTGCGCGGGCACGGTCAGGCTCGTCGCCGCCGACCACCACCGAGGCCAGCTGGTCGTCGATGACCCGACTCGGCGCCGGGCCCGGCGTAGGTCCAGCCGATGCCCGTCGTGGTCGCCGTCGCTGACCTCGACCACGACCATGGTGGTCGGCGTCCCAGGTCAGGGTGCCGTCGGCTTCGGGCTGGTCGGTCGGGATCGCGTACGCGCTCGGCCGTGAGCCGCGGTGATGGTCATCGGGCGTCACCTTCGGACTCCGGCTCAGCGAGCCCGTGCGGGCTCGCGGCGAGCAGCCGGTCGGCGCAGCGGGCGGCCAGGGCCATGATGGTCAGCGCCGGGTTGGCCGAGCCCTGGGTCGGCAGCACGCTGCCGTCGACGAGGTACAGGTTGGGCACGGCGAAGCTCTGGTGGTCGGCGTTGACCACCCCGTGCTCGTTCGTCGGCGGCCATGCGGCAGCCGCCGACCAGGTGGGCGTAGCGCTTGATGGCGATGGTCTCGGTGGCCCCGGCGGCGCTGCAGGATGTCTTCTTGGACCTTTTGGGCGGCGTCTTCGATGGCCCGGTCGTTGTCGCACATCGAGTAGGAGAAGTTGGCCACCGGCAGGCCGTGGCGGTCGGTCTCCTCGCGCCAGGGTGACCGAGTTGTCGTAGCGGGGCAGGAACTCGCACAGCGCGCCCATGACCGCCCAGTGGTTGTAGTCGCGCATGTACTCGCGCAGCACCTCGCCCCAGTGGCCCTGGGCGGCGACGTGCTCGGCGTAGGTGATGGGCAGCGGCGAGACGTTCTGGAGGGCGAAGCCCCGCTGGTAGGGCTTGGTCGGGATCGGTCTCGTAGAACTGCCTCGGAGCTCACCTCGGGCGGCGGGGCCTTGTACATGCGGACCTCGGCGTCGAAGCGCCCGGCGACCTGCGGCGCGCCCTGCACCATCAGGTAGCGGCCGACCTGGCCGTGGTCGTTGCACAGCCCGTCGGGGAACCGCGCGGTGGCCGAAAGCAGCAGCAGGCGGGGCGTCTCGATGGAGTAGCCGGCCACCACCACCATGCCGGGCCCGCTGGAAGTGCTCGACGCCGTCGCGTGAAGTAGGTGACCCCGGTGGCCCGGCCGTCGTCGTCGACGACGACCCGGGTCACCATGCAGTGGGCCCGGATCTCGGCCCCGTGGGCCAGGGCGTCGGGGATGTGGGTGATCAGCGGGGAGGCCTTGGCGTTGACCTTGCAGCCCTGCAGGCAGAACCCCCGGTAGATGCAGTGGGGCCGGTTCCCGAAACGGCCGTTGGCGATGGCCACCGGCCCGATCCGGGTCTCGATCCCGAGCGCGTGCGCGCCGCGCACGAAGACCTCGCCGTTGCCGCCCAGCGGCTGGGGCGAGTAGGGGTAGCGGTGCGGATCGCCCCACGGCCAGGGCTGGCCGGAGACCGGGAGCTCCTGCTTCGATGGCCTCGTAGTAGGGCTTGAGGTCCTCGTAGCTGATGGGCCAGTCGGCGCCGACCCCGTCGCGTGCTGGCGGTCTCGAAGTCGGAGGGGTGGAAGCGGGGCGTGTAGCCGGCGTAGTGGATCATCGACCCGCCCACGCCCCGGCCCGGAGTTGTTGGAGCCGAGCGGCACCGGGTCGGCTCCGCTGATGACCCGGGGTTCGGTCCAGTACAGGCGGTGCGAGCCCCACTCGTCGCTGACCCAGTCGGCATCGGGATCCCAGAACGGGCCGGCGTCGAGGCCGACGATCGATGCGCCGGCGCGGGCCAGGCGTTGGATGAAGGTGGCTCCGCCGGCCCCGCAGCCGACGACGACCACGTCGACTTCGTCGTTCTCGTCGTAACGGCGCATGTCGCGCCGCAGCCGGTGATTGGTGCGCTCGTCGCCGGTGGGCAGCAGCCAGGCCGACTCGTTGCGGGCCCGGATGTCGGCGTCGCGGCAGACGGCTCACTCGTCGCCGTCCCTCGGGACCGGCCTGCGGCCCTCTGTGCGTCCGGGAAACTGGGCCTCATGGGCCCGTTTGGCCGACTCCCGGCGCTCGGCCCACGGAACCGGGTCCGCGGCGTCGTCCTCGGGGCGTTCCCACCCCTCGCGGCGGTCGATGCCCATGTTCTTGTAGCCCCGGGGGTAGGCGGGGCCGCCGAAACCCATCTCGTTCCAGGCCCACGGATGGGAGTAGAACGCGGTGCAGGCGTAGCGGGTCCACAGGCTCCACAGATGCTCGGCCTCGAAGCCGTGCCACTCGTCGGCGTCTTGGACCGCTTGGACCAGCTGACCCTGCTGGTCGACGCGCCAAGTCGGTGAAACGCTGGCCGAAGACCGCATGGGCCTCCTCGTCGAGGGCGGCCAGGCTCTGGCGCCAGGCTTCGCCGTCTTCGGGCATGTCCTCGTAGTGCCAGCCGTCGGTCAGCCCGGCCAGCAGCCGCTGGTCGATCAGCTCGGTGACCGGCACCTTGGGCTCGTCGTGCTGGGCCAGCAGCAGGTCGAGCAGGGCCCGGACCGTCGGCTCCTCGGTGGCGTCGAAGAACGACAGCTGCGGGATCGGTGTCGAGCCGGGCCAGCACCACCCCGGCGGTGACCAGATCCCAGCGGCTGACCTCGCCCAGCACGTCGAAGTCACCGAAGCGGCCCTTGTTGCCCGGGGTGACCGGCCCGTGCCGCTGGGCCCGCGCCCGAGACGGGTGCTCGCTCACCGTTCGCCTTCGCGGCGCAGCAGCGAGGCCAGGATGCCCATGCCACCGACCATGGCGGCCAGCAGCGGGGCGAACATGGGCGGACCCATCTCGATGTTGTAGCGGAGGTTGGTCCGACCGCCCGGCTTCTGCATGATGCCCCGCCAGTGCAGGAAGGTGCCCTGCATGCCGTTGGCCACGACCACCGCCGAGGCCAGCGGCAGGACGGTCTTGGCGGCCCGACGACTGAACACGGCCGCCACACCGGCCGGGGCCATGGTCGGGATGATCACGACCGGCCACCACATCATCTTGTTGCCGAAACTGGCCCCGTCGTGCTCGGTGAAGATCTCGGCCGCCGTGACCAGCGCTCCGGCGGCGGCCAGACCGGCCAGGCTCCGCTCGAAGCGGCCGGTGCGGATGTCCGTGACGACCGCGCCGCTGTCCGACGCCGGAGCGCCTCGCGGACTTCGATCGCTGCAGGCCATCCTCAGTCTGCCCTTGGTGCCGGGCAGGAACTCTTGGGCCTTTTGGCGGATCCCGGTCTTGAGGACCCCCCAGGCGTTCTCGTCGCCGCCGATCAGGGCCTTGGCCATGTCGCGCATCTGCGTCGAGGGTGGCGTGGGGAGGGATGGGCGGGCACATCGGGTCGGTGTAGACGTCGAGCACGGTCGGGCGGTCCGCCGAGAGGGCCCGCTCCCAGGCCGGGCCGATCTCGTCGGCATGCGTGGACTTCGATCGCCTCCAAGCCCGAGGCTGGCGGCGAAGCCGGCGTAGGAGACATCGGGCAGCTCCTGCGAGGCGGCGAATTTCGGCACGCCGACCATGGCCCGCATCTCCCAGGTCACCTGATTGAGGTCGTTGTTGTGCAGCACGGCCACGATGAGGCGGGGATCGGACCACTCCTGCCAGTACCGCTTGATGGTGATGAGCTCGGCCATGCCGTTCATCTGCATGGCGCCGTCGCCCACCAAGGCGATGGCCGGGCGGTCAGGATGGGCGAACTTGGCCCCGATGACGTAGGGCACCCCGGGTCCCATGGTGGCGAGCGTTCCCGAGAGCGAGCCCCGCTGCTCGCCGCGTGAACTTCAGGTGCCGGGCGTACCAGTTGGCGGCCGATCCGGAGTCGGCGGCCACGATGGCATTGGCCGGCAGGCGCGCGGAGAGCTCCCAGACCAGGCGCTGCGGATTGACGAATCCCGTCGCTGGTCGCTGTCGGTCATGGCCTGGCGCTCGACGGTCTCCCACCAACCCGCCACGTTCTTTTCGACCGTCTCGCGCCACGAGCGGTCCGACTTGCGCTCGAGGAGCGGCAAGAGCGCTCGGAGGGCGCTCGCGGCGTCGGCGACCAGATTGAGCTCGTAGGGATAGCGCATGCCGATGAAGCCGCCGTCGATGTCGATCTGGATGGCCCGGGCCTGGTCGAGCGGCGGCAGGAACTGGGTGTAGGGGAAGTTGGAGCCGACCGTGAGCAGGGTGTCGCAGTCCATCATCAGCTCGTAGCTCGGTCGGGTCCCGAGCAAGCCCGAGCGAGCCGGTCACCCACGGCGAGCTCGTCGGAGAGGACGTCCTTGCCCAAGAGCGCCTTGGCCACGCCGGCGCCGAGCATGTCGGCCACCTGGGTGACCTCCTGCCGGGCCCCGCGGGCTCCCTGGCCGACCAGGATGGCCACCTTGGACCCGGCGTTGAGGATCTCCGCCGCCCGGCGGATGCCGTCGTCGTCGGGTGCCAGGCTGCGGCCAGCTGATCCCCAGGCTGGAAGGGACCATCTTGAAGGCGTGCCCGGGCGGCTCGTAGTCGAGCTCCTGCACGTCGTAGGGGACGATGATGCAGGTCGGTGAGTGGGTGGCCAGGGCGGTGCGGATGGCCCGGTCGATGAGGTTCGGCAGCTGCTGGGGCACGTTGAGGGTCTCGACGTACTGGTGGCACACGTCCTTGAACAGGGTGGCCAGGTCGACCTCTTGTTGGTAGGAGCCGCCCATGGGCGGTGCGGTCGGTCTGCCCGACGATGGCCAGCACCGGCACGTGGTCCAGCTTGGCGTCGTAGAGGCCGTTGAGGAGGTGGATGGCCCCCGGCCCCGACGTGGCCATGCACACCCCGACCTTGCCCGAGAACTTGGCGTAGCCCACCGCCTCGAAGGCCGCCATCTCCTCGTGGCGGGCCTGGATGAACTGGGGCGCGGAGTCGGCCTTCACCCAGGCCGCCGAGGATCCCGTTGATGCCGTCCCCGGGATAGGCGAAGATCCGGTCGACCCCCCAGGACCCCAAGCGTTCCAACAGATAGGCGCCGATCGACTGGCTCATAGTTTCTCCTTCACTTCACCTGGACAATTGACACGCTGGCGAAATACGGTGTCGGCGCCTGGACGGCCGCTCCTTTACACATCGATCCGGCCTCCTTTGTCGACCCGCTTGCTCAAAGCCGTGTCGGCCCAATTCCCGCTTTCGGCGTCGGGAAAACTTCGGAGCAAGTCGTAGAGGGCGTGGATTCGCACCGTCAGTGGAATCTTGTGGTACCAACGCTGATGCACAGATGGATGGAGGGGTGCATGGGCACGGATATATAAGGCACTGCGCAACCGCTTACGCTCGGGTCCGAGCGTTTGAGCAATGGCCGGCAGTGCTGCGTCTTTCCGCTGCATGTCTTCGATCCAGAGGTTCCTGAGCTCCTCGATGGATTCTTTCATCGTGCTCGAGTAACGGAGATCGAGGGCGGTGACCCCTCTGGAGCACTCGTCGATGCGATCCAGGCAGAGCTTGGCTGCGGGGATCGAAGCACCTGCGTTTTCGGCCAGCTCCCCTTGATGACAGAGTCTCAAGATCCGGACCACGTCCTCCAGGGCCGCAATCCGGAGAGCGCCTTGCTCCAGGACCAGCTTGGCGACCGTACCCCGCTGCCAATTGGCTTTGATCTTCGTTCCCCGGTCGCGCCCTTCTGGATCATCGCTGCGCCAGGCTTCGAACAGCTGCTCGAGAACTCGATCCTGACGACCGAGGAGATCGAGGGAGTCTTGATTCCGCATGACTCCTCTCTTCGGTCTCATGATTGCGGAGAGTTCGCGTACGACTGGCCAGCGCCAGTTCTCGTCTGCCGACGTCTTCTGGCACGCGTCTCCTTCACTTCCTCGACTGTGCGACGGCCTGCCTCAAGAAAGGTCGAGGCGGTGCCGGGCAGGGAGCGAAGGAAGGTGGGGTCGAGTACCCCGCCGGCACGATCATCGAACATCCCATGTGAGCCATGGTCGGCGTCACCATCCACGGGTTCTCGAAGGTTCGAGCGACGGTCCTTGCGAATCGGGTCGCTGGTCATCTGGGCATCCCATGCACCGAGGGCCGCATACTGGTTCCCAAGCGTCGGGAAGAGGCTGTCCACGAGGACCAGCATCTTGTTCCAAGAGCCCACCGTCTTGGCCCGCCGCCCGTCAAGGGCGGCGTCGACGATGAACTTTGCCGGGATCTCGGGTTGGTAGATGGGGGGAACCGGTTGGGGGTGACGATCGAGCGTGGTCTCACACCAGTCGAACTGGGGTGTATTGACGGCGGGAAGGTGGACCATGCTCATGTGCACATGGCTCCCTTTGTGGAGGAGCTCGGCACGTGTCGACTCGAAGAACCCTCGGCACACGAACTTCGAGGAACAATAAGCCGACTGGAGCGGGATCCCGACAAACGACAACGCCGAACCCACGTTCACGATATTGCCCTTGTCACGAGGCATCATCCGGGAGAGGGCTGCCATCGTTCCCCACACCTGTCCGAGGAATGTAACCTCGACAGCCCTCTGGAAATCGGTCGGCGTAACCTCCAGCAGAGGCGCAAAGACTGTCGTCATGGCGTCGTTGACCCACACGTCTATTGGACCCAGTTCGTCTTCGACTTGGCCGGCCGCCTGGTCGACTTCGTTGAAGGACGCGACGTCTGTGGGTATGACCAGTGCGTGACCCCCGGCTACTTCGACCTCTTTGGCGGCGGCCTCAAGTCCCATCTCTCCTCGGGACAGGAGGGCTACATCGAACCCCCGGTTGGCGAACTCGCTCGCGGTCGCTCTTCCGACGCCCGCGGACGCGCCGGTGATGACGGCAATCCTCCGCGGTGGTGGCAAGACGAACTCCTTTCCCTCAACGGAGCGGCTGGCTCGGCGAGTGGACTCGCCGCTGATCAGTACTATTGCACTGTGCACGTATCTCTAAACATGGCGATTGGGGCCCCGAGATGACGTCGGGCGAGGAGGCCGACGACGAGCTCATCGACGCCTTTGCCATAGCCAGTCGGGCCCTGGTTGCCATCGCCGCTCGCAGCTTGGCTGGCCTCTCAGGAGTCGAGATCACGTTGCCCCAGTACCGGGCCCTCATCATCCTGTCCACCCAAGGGCCCCAGCGCGTCATGGATCTCGCCGGGCGGTTGAACGTAAACGCCTCCACCGCCAGTCGCATGGTCGACCGACTGGCGCGAAAGAAACTGGTGCGCCGTCGACGAGATGAGGCCGATCGACGAGCCATGACCATCGACCTGACCCACGTGGGGACCAAGCTCGTGCGAGATGCGACGATGAAAAGACGGCTGGAAATCAAGCGGATTCTCCAGGACTTGCCTCGAGTCAATCGGCAACCACTCGTTGAGGTGATGACCGCTTTCGCCGCGGCAGCCGGTGAGCCGTCCGGTGCGGATCTGCTCTCAGAAACTCATCCGGAACCGTGACGCACCCTTGGACGAATTCCTTGCAGGGAGTCCACGCATCGTCTGCCATCGGTACGCCGGTGACGACCACACAAACGAGGACACTTCCGCCATCGAGTTCCTTGGGGCCAGCGAACATGACAACCTACGACTACTTTCGATAGACCACGCAAAGGTTCATTTCCCCATCCATCGGCTCAGCCCACTCATGGAAGGTCCGGTGGCGCGTGGCGAGCTTCGTTCCCGAAGAACTGGTGGGAAGGCAGCGAAGCGAGTGCGTCGCGGCAACGACTTCGTCGCATCGAAGAGGGCCAAGGTGCCCAGCGAGACTCGGACCCGATTTATATTTACGGCGATATCCAACAGGTCGTCGGCAACCTCGTCGCTCTTTTTTGGAAAGCGCAATCGAGAGGTTTGAACTTACATGCATAGTGCAATAGTACTGGTCACCGGCTGGTTCCTCGCCGGACCGGTCAACTCATTCAAAGAAGACAGAAAGGCGCAAGATTGCCTCCGCACACGATTGCCATCATGCCGAGAACGGTCAGAGGGGACTCCCGCTTCCGTGACGCTGCGACCGAAAGCTTGTTGCCCTGATGTCCGGCGTTGGACTGGTGCTCGGCGCTGGAGGGCTTGTCGGACAGGCCTACCATTCAGGGATTCTGGCAGCACTTGAGAACGACCTTGGGTGGGATCCTCGTACCGCTGATCTCGTCGTTGGCACGTCAGCGGGTGCACTCACGGCAGCCTTGTTACGAACAGGAGTCTCGACGGTCGATCTGGCCTGTTGGTCGCGAGGGCGTAACTGGGATCCGTCGCTGACGCTCCTGAACCAGCTCGACCGTTTCCGGAGCCAGCTTCCTGATGTCAATGTCTTGAACCTCTTTCGGCCTTGGCATCTACCAGGCCCCCAGCTGATTCGTCATGCCGTCAGTGAGCGGCGTTCTCCACATCTCTTGGCCATGGCCGCATCGGTCCTTCCGACTGGACCAACATCACTCCTCGATTTGATGCAGGAAAACCCTCTGGCCTGGGAAGGTAGCGCGTGGCCCCAACAGCTCTGGATTTGCGCCACTCGCCGAGCCGATGGGCGGCGAGTGGTTTTCGGAAGGCACGGCAGCCCATCCGTCCCTTTACCGCACGCAGTCGCCGCCTCGAGTGCGATCCCGAGCCATTTCTCTGCGGTGGTCGTGGATGACACGGAGTACTGCGATGGTGGCCTCTACTCACCTACGAACGCGGACCTGCTCGCTGAGCTGAATCTCGATCTGGTGATCATCATCTCACCCATGTCGGGAGGGCTCGGCCCGGCCGACACGGCTTTCCGGGGCGCGGCCCGGCGCCGACTTCGCGCCGAGGTCGTTGGCCTCCGGAAGGCAGGAAAGAACGTCGTGTGCTTCGAGCCAAGCCGCAAGACCGCTCGTGCAATGGGGTTGAATCCGATGGCGAAGGACCGCGCTGACCGCGTAGTCGAGGCCAGTTTTTTGGAGGGCGGGGTGACCGCGGCCACGCCCTCGATTCGGGAGCTGCTCGTGCCCCTTCGAAGGGACACGGCGCGGGCCGCCTAGTTGTGAGCGTGGCGGAGTAATCGACAGCCCGATAGGGACTCCACAGGGGAGTCGAAAAGCAAGATGAAGATGGTTCGCTTGAATCGGAATAGGAGCAGGACATGAACCGCACAGAGGAAGACTTCTCAATTGACTGCCGGATGGATCCGACGTTGACAGTCGAACTTTCGACTCATGAGCAGCTCTGCGTGCTGAGAATGACCGGCGAACTCAACCATTCGTCCGTTCCAGCCCTTCAAGCACAAATGGACCAGATCGGCTGTTCCCAATGCTACGAAGTCCTCCTCGATCTGACTGCGTTGCGAGGGGTCGATGTGACCGGATTGGGTGCGCTGGTCAGACTGGACCGCCATATTCGCGCGATCGGAGCAAAGATGAGAGTCATCGGTGTACGGGAAGGGATGAAGCAGAAGCTCGCCAATGTCCTGCTAACTTCGAGGAATACTGGGCCGGGCTGCTCGGGAGGTAGCTACCCCGTTGATCCGGCCATGGAGCCAACAGTCGGGCACGGCTGCCACTATCTGCCGCTCAACGCTGCGTCGAGGTCGTCAGCAACTTCTTCATCATCGAGAGGAGTCGCATGCGAGTAGTGCCGCAGCGTCGTTGACGGATCGCTGTGTCCGAGCCGAGCCTGTGCCTTGAGCAGCTTGCCTTCGTCGACCAGATGTGTGGCCACCCCATGTCGGAGTCGGTGCAGTGCCGGATTTGGAATACCAGCGCACCCTGCTAAACGACGGAATTTGTGTGACAGTGCATCGGCCGTCATGAATGTCGTTCTCATTGGGCTGGGTGCGAACAGCCAGTCGAACTCCGGAGTGAGACCGCGCTCGATCCACGCGGAATAATGGGTATGGATGAGCGAAGCGGTTGTCGATCCGAGCGTCAGCCGACGGGTCCGCATGGATTTCGTAGATCCAACTACGCCCCGAGATACACCGCGCTCGATGGTCAGCACTCGACCCTCGAGATCTCCGAGCCTGAGGACGGCGAGCTCGCCCCGTCTGGCCCCCGAGTCAGCGGCCAGACGCACGAGGAGGAGCCCCTGCTCGGCACCGAAGAGTCGACGCTGCAGCCCGGGTGACTGGGGATCCGCAGCCAGAGCAACCGTGGCCATCTCGACACTGTCCTCGGCCGATCGCAAGATCTGCCGGACCTCGTTCAGCGTATGGTGCCGACGCGGCTGGGGTCGGGCGGGACCACGCATACCCACCAGCGGATTCGACCGGAGGACACTCTCACTTACCGCCCACGACAGAGCCGAGCGGAGGACCAGCCAACGAGAGGACACCGTCGACACGGACTGTCCCGTCGACTGCCACCGACAGATCGCCGCTCGGACATCGCTCGGTGTCAGAGCCACCAGGCGGCGCCGACCCAGCGAATCTTCGACCAGGGCTCGAATGACGTGTTGGTGGGAGGCCACGGTGGCGGGCTTCCAGAGGTGTGGAGCGGCGAAGAATCGCTCCAGCAGCTCCGCCACGGTTAGGCGGGACGCCTCCGACGCAAAGGCTATGCGGCTGATGCCGAAGTCGTCGACCAACTCACGCCTTCGCTGCTCAGCAGCCTCCTTGTCCCCGTGGACCGTGAAGGAGCGCTGGACACTTCGCGAGTGAATCGGATCGAAACCGACGACCACCCGGATCTCCCACACGCCTGGAAGTCGCTCGCGGATGGAGCCCGTACCTCGCTTTGCCCGGTCGATCGACACAGCCATATCCCTATAACGGGCGGCTATCCCTACAGCTGTAGGGATTTCTATAGGGATGACGATGTCACGGAGCCGTCAGCCTCGGGCCCGCATAAGCCCCTCACCAGCACTTTCGCTCAGCCGCGCTCGGCAGGATTCGAACCTGCAACCTTCTGATCCGTAGTCAGATGCTCTAATCCGTTGAGCTACGAGCGCAGATTGCTGCTCCGGTCCGTCGTTGCGGGCACTCCGACGTCAGTCGCCTCGGTGCCCGGGACCGACATGGCCGGAAGCGGTTGCCAACTCTACCCGACCCCAACCGGTCCCACGCCGGAGGTCGGGGTAACGGGCAGAGGCGTCTGACGGGGCGTCAGATACAATCCACCCATGCCCGTCGACGCCCCACTACACGGCATCCGCATCATCGAGTGCTCGGCCCTCGGACCTGCCGCCATCACCATGCCCCTGGTCGACCTGGGGGCCGAGGTGATCAAGGTCGAGCCCCCGTCCGGCGACTACATCCGCGAGATGACCTGGCCCATCGTGGAGGGGGTGTCCCTGATGCACCTCCACATCAACCGGGGCAAGCGCAGCATCGTGATGGACCTCCGCAATGACGAGGACGTGGCCACCTTCAAGGAGTTGGCCAAGACCGCCGACGTGGTGGTCGAGGCCATGCGGCCCGGTGGCCTGGCCCGCCGCGGTGTGGGCTACGAGGATCTCAAGGCCATCAACCCCCGCCTGGTGTTCTGCACCATCTCCGGATACGGCATGACCGGTCCGTACCAGAACCTCCCGGCCCACGGCGTGGCCTTCGACACCTGGGCCGGCATCGTCTCCCCCCAGGTCAACGAGGACGGCTTCGCCTACCTCCCCGAGCACGCTTCCATGGGCATCCACGCCGGGCCCCTCTTCGGCGCCCTGGGCATCCTGGCCGCCGTGCTCCGGGCCCGCACCACCGGCGAGGGCTCCTTCCTCGAGGTGGCCCAGTCCGATGCCGCCGCCGCCATGGACTGGTACCGCAGCGAGACCTGGAGGGCCTACGAGCGACCCCAGTCCGAGGTCACCGGCAACAAGGCTGACGACTACGAGCGCCGCGAGCCGGGTACCGCCGGCATGATCGAGGGAGTCCGCTACCAGGTCTACGAGGCCAAGGACGGTCGCTACGTCCTGTTCATGGCCTCGGAGCAGGCCTTCTGGAAGAACTTCTGCGAGGCGGTCGGCCGGCCCGAGCTGTTCGAGAGGTGGCCCGGCTCCAAGTACGCCGACCACGCCCGGGGCAACCTCGAACTGCGGGCCGAGCTGCGGGACATCTTCCGCACCCGCACGGCCGTCGAATGGATCGACTTCGGCACCACGGCCAACTTCCCGGTGGCCCCGGTCAACTCGCCCCGGACCATCGCCGACGACCCTCAGTTCAACGACCGCTTCTCCTGGTACACCGTCGACCAGCTCGGCGCCGAGCAGCTGGGCACCCCGCTCAAGTTCGTGGACGAGGAGCTGCCGGTCCCCGAGCACGCCCCCACCGTCGGCCAGCACACCGACGAGGTCCTGCGCGATCTCCTCGGCTGGGACGACGAGCGCATCGCCGAGTCCCGGGCCCGGGGTGGGCTCGGGGGCCCCACGTGACCCGGCAGTAGGATCCGCCCATGTCCCCGACCAAAGCCCGCGTACCTGCCGTCGAGGGTTGGTTCACCCTCGACGAGGACGCCCCCACCCTCCTCGGGAGCAGGTGCGACTCCTGTGGCAACTTCGCCTTCCCCAAGGAGACCTTCTTCTGTCGGAACCCGCACTGCCAGGGGAGAGCGTTCACCGAAACGCCGCTCAGCCGGACCGGCAAGGTGTGGTCGTACACCAACGCCGGCTACCAACCCCCCGAGCCCTATGTAGCGGCCGATCCCTACGTCCCCTTCGCCATCGCCGCCGTCGAGCTGGCCCACGAGAAGATGGTGGTCATGGGCCAGGTCGTCCCCGGGGTTGACGTGGACGACCTACACGTGGGGGATCCGGTCGAGCTGGTCCTCGACACCCTCTACGAGGACGACGAGCACGAGTACGTGGTGTGGAAGTGGCAGCCGGTGACCGGCGCCACCGACGGGAGGGGGCCGACCGATGCCTGACGACAAACGGGTCGCCGTGCTGGGTGCGGGCATGCACCCCTGGGGCAAGTGGGGCCGCAACTTCGTCGAGTACGGGTTGGCTGCGGCCGGGGACGCCCTGGCTGAGGCCGGACTCCCCTGGACCGACATCCAGTACGTGGCCGGCGCCGACACCATCCGCAACGGCTACCCCGGGTTCATCGCCGGCGCCACCTTCGCCCAGGCCCTGGGCTGGACCGGGGCCCGGGTCTCCTCGGCCTACGCCGCCTGCGCCTCGGGCGCCCAGGCCATCAACAACGCCCGCGCCCAGATACTGGCCGGGCTGTGCGACGTGGCCCTGGTGGTCGGGGCCGACACCACGCCCAAAGGCTTCTTCAAGCCGGTGGGGGGCGATCGCAAAGACGACCCGGACTGGCTCCGGTTCCACCTCATCGGGGCCACCAATCCCACCTACTTCGCCCTGTACGCCCGCCGGCGCATGGAGCTGTTCGGCGCCACCGAAGCCGACTTCGCCGCCGTCAAGGTCAAGAACGCCCAAGCCGGACTGGAGAACCCCAACGCCCGCTACCGCAAGGCGGTGACCGCCGACGAGGTACTGGCCTCGCCCATGGTGGCCGACCCCCTGCGCCTGCTGGAGATCTGCGCCACCTCCGACGGCGGCGCGGCCCTGGTCCTGACCAGCATGGAGTTCGCCCGCCGGCACGCCGGCACCGACGATCTGGTCACCATCGATGCCGTCTCCACCGTCACCCCCACCTTCCCCCAGACCGTCCTCGACATGCCCGGCATCACCACCGACTCCGCGGCCACGTCCGACCATGTGGGGCCGGGCTTCAAACAGTCCGTGGCCATGGCGGCCTACGAGGAGGCCGGCATCGGCCCCGAGGACGTCAACCTGGCCGAGGTCTACGACCTGTCCTCCGCTCTGGAGCTCGACTGGTATGAGGACATCCTGCTGTGCAAGGAGGGTGAGGCCGAGCGACTGCTGCGCGACGGTGACACCACCATCGGGGGCCGGGTGCCGGTCAACCCCAGCGGCGGGCTGTCGTGCTTCGGCGAGGCCATCCCGGCCCAGGCCATCGCCCAGGTCTGCGAGCTGGTGTGGCAGCTACGGGGCCAGGCCACCGGCCGCCAGGTCGAAGGGGCCCGGGTCGGGATCACCGCCAATCAGGGCCTGTTCGGCCACGGGTCGTCGGTCATCGTCTCGCGGTAATTGCACCGACCCGGTAGGCACCGGGGTCCGGGTCCCGCCGGATGTCAGTCGGCCAGCAGCACGACCTTGCCCAGCTTTCCGCCGGCGGCGAAGCGGTCGTAGGCCTCGACCGCCCGGCTCATGGGGAAGGTCCCGACCACCGGCACGGTGACCGTCCCCTGGGCCAGCAGGCCGACCACGTGCTCGTGAACGGCCTCGGCCACCAGAGCCTTCTCTGCCACCGTCCGCGACCGCAGGGTAGACCCGGTGATGGTGGCCCGCCGCCCCATCACCGCCAGCAGGTTCACTTCGACCTTGGCCCCGGCGCCCACGCCGATCACCACCACCCGCCCTCCCATGGCCAGCACCGGGAGCACCGCGGCCACCCCCGGCCCGCCCACCAGCTCCAGTGAGACGTCGTAGGGACCGTGGTCGGCCACCGCGGCAGGCTCGATGACCTCGTCGGCGCCGAGGGCCGCCACCTCCTTCCACCGCTCGGTGGACCGGACCGACGCCACCACGTGGGCCCCAGCGGTATGGGCCAGTTGCACGGCGGCGCTGCCCACCCCGCCGGCCGCCCCCGAGATCAGCACCCGCTCACCGGCCAGCAGGCCGGCCTGGGTGAACAGGGCGTCGTAGGCGGTGCAGAACACCTCGGGGAACCCGCCGGCCTGGTCCCAGGGGATCCCCTCGGGCACGATCATGGCCGTGGCCTCGGGGATGACCGCCAACTCGGCCTGGGCCCCGCCCCCGGTAATGGACATGACCCGGTCGCCCACCGCCACCCGACTGGTCCCGAGCCCGACTCCCACCACTTCACCGGCCAACTCCATGCCCGGTATGTCCGGTGGGTAGCCCGGAGGTGCCGGGTACAGGCCCCGCCGCTGCATGAGGTCGGCGGCGTTGAGGCCGGCCGCGGCCACCGACACCAGAATCTGGCCGAACCCCGGATCGGGATCGGGATGGTGGCGCCACTCCAGGGCCTCGCCGACGATGGTGACCGCTTGCATGGGGCCAAGGGTAGACCCCGATAACACGTCCGGCCCCGTTGACCCCGTACAGTGATTGGGTGATGATCCGGCACTGGTGGGCCACCCCCACAGGGCACCGGGCATGAGCGCCGGGCTGGCGGAACAGGGCGGCCGCGCCGTGCCGGAGGCCCAGATCCGCCTCCGCCAGGTCACCGACGAGGATGACGGCAACCGCCTGGCCGAGCCCTCGGCCGGCATGGTGCTCCACCGGGTCCTGGCCGGAGCGGCCCGCACCTTCTTGTTGAACGACATGGGCGACGAGCTGGTCGACGAGAAGAAGCGGTGCGAGACGGTGGGGGCGCTCAACGTCCTGATGCAGTCGCGACCGGTGTGGGCCCAGTCGGCGGCCAGCGAGCTCGACGGCTCCCAGCGCGCCGTGACCCAGACCGAGCGGATCCACCAGAGCCGGGTGGCCATGCGCAGGATCCGCTCCAACCTGCGCACCTTCCGGTTGGTGCTGGACCCCACCTGGGGCACGTCGCTGCGAGCCGAATTGGCCTGGTACGGCGAGTGCCTGGGTCAGGCCCGGGACCTCAACATCATCCGGGAGCTCATCAACGACAAGGGCCCCGGGGTCATCACGCCCGAGCAGGTGGCCCGACTCGATCAGATACTCACCGTGCGGATGGCCGAGGCCCTGGACGACATCGGCGCCCAGCGGGGGGGTGCGCGCCGCTTCCAGCTGACCGAGCAGATGATGGTGCTATGGGACGGCCCGGCCTTCAAGTCCAAGGCCGCCCGGCCGGCCGGCGAGGTGCTCCCCCGGATGCTCCACCGGGCCTGGCACGACGTGCGGGGAGCCACCCGGGCAGCCCGCAAGGATCCCAGCGACGCCAACCTGCACAAGCTCCGGATCCGGATGAAGGACCTCCGCTACGGCTGCAACACCGTGGCCCTGGTGGAGGGGGGCCCGGCCCGCAAGACGGCCAAGGCCGCCGAAGCCCTGCAGGTCAAGTTGGGCGACCTGCACGACGCCGTCTTCTCCATCGAGTGGCTGCGGGCCCTGGCCCTCGAGCACCTGGACCTGGCCGAGCCCATCCGGGAGCTGGTGCTCCTCCAGCTCGACGCCGCCATCCTGGCCCGCAAGGGCTGGAAGCGCGAAGTCAAAGAGGTCGAGCGGCGCTGGCGGGAGTGGCAGGGCTGAGTCAGCCCGGGACCTTGTTCACCCCCACGTGGTCCTGCTCCCAGAGCTTGATGCCTCCGAGGATGCCGGCGGTGTTGTCCACGATGGTCACGTCATCGTCCAGCTGGTGACGGGTCACCCGCCGCGAGTTCCCACCCCCGATATAGAGGTGATCGAAGAACATCAGGGCCCGCAGGTTGACGATGGCCTTGTGGACCCGCTTGTTCCAACGCTCCTCGCCGATCTCCTTGCGGGTGGCCTCACCCAGCTGGTCGTTGTAGGTCTCGCCCTTCCGGAACGGCTGGTGGGCGATCTCCAGGTGGGGCATCATCTTGCCCTCGTAGAACACCCCGGTCCCGAATCCGGTGCCCAGGGTGATGGTCAGCTCCAGCCCCTTCCCGCTGACCACCGCGGCCCCCTGGATGTCGGCGTCGTTGGCCACCTTGGTCGGGAGGTGGAACACCCCGCTGAGGGCGGTGGCCAGGTCGAAGGTCGTTCCACTGGGCGGCCAACTCGGGATCGACCGAACTGCCGGGGCCCCCTTTGCACGAGAAGTGGGGAGCGGACAGGACCTTGCCGTTCCGGACCATGCCCGGAAAGCCCACCGAGGCCCGCTCGGCCGCCGGCAGTGGTGCCACCAGCCGGGTCAGGTCGGTCACCAGCTTGTCGGGAGGCAGCGGGTAGGTGGTCGGGATCCGGACCCGGTCGGCCACCATGCGCCCGTCGGCATCGAGGACCGAGGCCTTCAGCCCGGTGCCACCGATGTCCACCGCCAAGGTGAACGGATGCCGGGGATCCCCACCCGACTGGGCCGCGGCACCCGGGGAGGTCTGCAGGCCATCGGGGGCGGCATGGTCGTCGGCGGGGGTGTGGTCGCTCATGCCACCACGCTAGACATCGCGGGGCCCGGCTCGTCACCACTGGGCACCGGCCGGAGCCGGCCGGCGTCGGGATCGGTTGGCGGTGGCCCACGCTCGCACCGGTCGATCCATTACCGGTAGCGTCGGGGCCCGTGACCGATGGGCCCTGGTTCGGAGACGCCTGCTCGCTGGTCGAGGCCTTCCGGGCCGGCACCCTCAGCCCACTCGAGGCGCTCGACGCCACCCTGGCCGCCATCGACGGTTCCGGGCTGAACGCCTTCTCCCACCTCGACACCGATACCGCCCGGGCCGCGGCGGCCGCCGCCGACGTCTCGCTGCCCTTCGGGGGGGTGCCCGTCGGCATCAAGGAGCTGGAGACAGTCGACGGCTGGCCGTACACCGAGGCCTCCCTGGTGTTCAAGGACCGGGTGGCCGACCACGACTCCACCCAGGTCACCCGACTGCGAGCTGCCGGGGCGGTGTTGGCCGCCCAGACCACCGCCTCCGAGTTCGGCGGGGTCAACTGCACCTCCACCAAGCTCCACGGCACCACCGGCAACCCTTGGGACCCCGAGCGGACCCCGGGCGGATCGTCGGGAGGGACGGCCGCGGCCGTGGCCGGAGGACTGCTGCCCATCGCCAGCGGCGGTGACGGGGGCGGCTCCATCCGCATCCCGGCCGGGTTCACCGGCCTGTTCGGGCTCAAGTCGACCTACGGCCGGATCCCCAGGGGACCCCACACCCTCCAACCGCCGCTCACCGTGGTGGTCGGCTGCCTGTCCCGCTCGGTGCGGGACACCGCCCGCTGGTTCGACACCTGCAACGGATTCGACCACCGCGACACCCTGAGCCTGCCCCGGGTGGAGGGATGGGAGGCCGGCCTGGACTCCTTCGACCTGAGCGGTAAGCGGGCCGTGGTCTCCATCGACCTGGGGGCGGCCATCGTGGAGCCCCGGATGGCGGCTCTGCTGGTGGGTGTGGCCGAGGACTTGATCCGTCGGGCCCGCCTCACCCGGGTCGACGTGGTGGTCGACCTGCCCCAGGGCGGCCTGGAGTGGGCCATGTCCAACCTGGTCGGTCTGGCCGGCACCCTGGGCGACCGCTATCCGGCCTGCACGGACGACCTCACCCCCGAAATCCAGCTGGGCATGAACCTGGCCACCTACAACCTCAACGTGCAGACCGCCGGATCCACCGAGATGTTCCGGATCGACGTCAACGAACGGATGGCCGACATCTTCGACCACACCGACTTCATCTTCTGTGCCACCAACCCCGACACCGCCTTCGCCGCCACCGGGCCCATGCCCACGACGGTCGGTGACGTGGACCTCATCGCCGAGCACGGTTTCAACAAGGCCATCGGGAACAACGGGGCCCTGACCATCCCGGCGAACCTGACCGGTAATCCTGCGGTGTCCATTCCGGCCGGGCTCATCGACGGGATGCCGGTGGGACTCCAGGTCATCGGCCGCCACCACCAGGAGCAGCTGCTGTTGGACCTGGCCCGCCTGGCCGAGCGCGAACGTCCCTGGCCGCTGGTGGCACCCGGTGCACCGACGTGAAGGTCGACCTGTGGGTGCCGACGGCCAACCCCTTCACCACCCCCGAGCTCCTGGCCCTGATCGGAGCCGAAGCCGAGCAGCGGGGCATCGGGACGGTCTGGGTGGGCGAGCACGTGGTGCTGTTCGAGGAGTACGCCTCGTCGTATCCCTACGCCGCCGACGGGCGGATACCGGCCCCGGCCGGGTCCGGCCTGCTGGAGCCGCTGTCGACCCTGTCCTTTCTGGCCGCCCACACCACCACGGTGCGCCTGGGCACGGCCATGGTGCTCCTGCCCCAGCGCAACCCGGTGTACACGGCCAAGGAGGTGTCCACGCTGGACTGGCTGTCGAACGGCCGGGTGGACTTCGGGGTGGGGGTGGGCTGGTTGGAGGAGGAGTTCAACGCCGTCAACGTCCCCTGGCCCCGACGGGGGAAGCGCACCGACGAGTACCTGGAGGTGCTCCGGGCCCTGTGGTGCAACGATCCCTCCTCCTTCCACGGCGAGTTCTACCAACTCGACCCGTGCGCCATGTTCCCCAAGCCGGTACAGCTGCCCCATCCTCCGATCCACATCGGCGGGGAGAGTGACGCCGCCCTGGCCCGGGTGGCCCGGGCCGGCCAGGGCTGGCACACCTTCAACCGGCGGCCCGACCAGCTGGCCGAGCCGCTGGCCAAGCTCGACGGCCTGCTGGCCGAGCAGGGCCGCAGCCGCCACGACGTGACCATCACGGTGTGCCCGTACTTCCAACCCCTCGACGGGGACATCGCCGGTCACTACGCCGACCAGGGTGTCGACGCCGTGGCCGCCCTGTTCCTGGCCTTCAGCCCCGACGACGTGAGGTCCACCCTCGACGCCCTGCAGCCGGTGTTCGACCGGGCCGCGGCGTCCTGAGCGTCTGACCGGTCAGCCGCGCATCGTTACCGGCAGGCACTCCATCCCGCGAAGCACCACATTGGTCTTGTAGGTCACATCCTCCACCGTCAAGGTCAATGCCGGCGCCCGTTGGACCAGTGAGGTCAGGGCCACCTGGGTCTCCATGCGGGCCAGCGGTGCGCCCAGGCAGTGGTGGATCCCGAAGCCGAACCCCAGGTGGTTGTTGGGGGTCCGGGCGATGTCGAACCGTTCGGGATCCTCGAACTGCTCGGGGTCGTGGTTGGCCGAGGCCAGCAGCAGCATGGCGAAGTCGCCGGCCTCGAACACCACTCCTCCGACCTCGGTGTCCTCGACGAAGGCCCGACCGGTCAGCTGGACCGGGGACACGTAGCGCAGCATCTCCTCCACCCCGCTCCGGGTGACCTCGGGGTCGGTCCGGAACCGCTCCCGTTGCCCGGGATGGCGGAGCAGGGCCAGGGCCCCGCCCGAGATCAGATTCACCGTGGTCTCGTGCCCGGCCACCAGCAACAGGATGCAGGTCGACAGCAGCTCGGCCTCGCTCAGCACGGTGCCGTCGTCCTCCACCGCCACCAGGCCACTCAGCAGATCGTCACCCGGGTGCTTCCGGCGATCGGCCAGCAGCTCGAAGAAGTACTGGGAGAACTGGAGAATTCCCTCGGTGCGCGCCGCTATGACCTCTGCCGGCAGGAGGAAGTCGGGGTCGAGGCCACGGGCCAAGGCGTTCGACCACGATTTGAAGCGCTCCTGGTCCTCGAGGGGCACACCGAGCAGGTCGCAGATGACCCGCACCGGCAAGGGATAGGCGAACTCCTCCAGCAGGTCGACCCGGTCGGCCTCCATGGCCGCGTCGAGCAGCTCGTCGACCACCTCGTGGGTACGGGCCCGCAGGGACTCGACCACCTTGGGGGTGAAGGCCTTGGACACCAGGCTTCGCAGGCGGGTGTGGTCGGGCGGGTCCCGGAAGAGGAAGGGGCGCATCTCCAGCATGGCCACCGCCATAGGGTCGTCCTCGGCGACGGGGGAGCGGAACCCCTGGGGCATGCGGTCGACGGCCACGTTGAGGCTGTCCGAGCTGGCCCGCCGGTCGCGCAGGATGGCCAGGCAGTCAGCGTGCCGGGTCACCACCCAGAAGCCCAGCGGGTTCTTGTGGATGGGGGCCCGCTCCCGCAGATCGGCGTAGAGGGTGAAGGGGTCGCTGGCCCACCGGGGGTCGTAGGGGTCGAACACCGGGTCCGTATCCGGAAGGGTCACGATCCCCGATGGTACGACCACGGCGGGCCGGCGGTTCACCGGGGTGGCCTGGGCCGGGCCGGGCCGGGCGGTCACCCCGGTGGCCGGGGGGCCGGGCTGCCATAATCGAACGGTGCGGAGATCCGTATGACGACCGTCACCCGGGGTGACACCCTGCTCCCCGATCCCGAGCCCCGGGACGTCCGCTACACCGTCATCTCGGTCGACGACCACCTGGTCGAGCCGCCCGACATGTTCGAGGGTCGCCTCCCGGCCCGGCTGGCCGACCAGGCTCCCCGCATCGTCGAGAACTCCCGGGGCCATCAGCTGTGGGAGTTCGACGGCCAGCGCTACTCCCAGGTGGGGATGAACGCCGTGGCCGGCCGTCGGCCCGAGTGCGTCACCCTGGAGCCGACCCGGTTCGAGGACATGCGACGGGGCTGCTGGGACATCGACGCCCGCATCGCCGACATGGACCTCAACGGCGTATGGGCCTCCCTCAACTTCCCCAGCATGATCACCGGGTTCTCCGGGCGGGTGTTCTCGGCGGCTCAGGACCCGGAGTTGGGGCTGGCGGTCACCCGGGCGTGGAACGACTGGCTGTTCGAGGCCTGGTGGCAGCCGTACCCCGAACGGATCATCCCCTGCGGCATCACCTATCTGGCCGACGCCGAACAGGGCGCGGCGGAGATCCGGCGCAACGCCGCCCGGGGCTTCCGCTCGGTCACCCTGCCCGAGCGCCCGCACCGGATCGGGCTTCCCAGCCTCTTCTCCGGCTTCTGGGAGCCGATCATGGCGGCGTGTGAGGAGACCGACACGGTGGTCTCCCTCCATGTCGGATCGTCGGGGATGCCCGACATGCCTTCCGACAGCCCCATGGTGGCCCTGGGTGCCACCCTGTTCGGCCAGATGTCGCTCACCGCCTGCGCCGAGTGGATCTGGTCGGGCCTCCCGGCGCGCTACCCGGGGATCAACATCGCCATGAGTGAAGGCGGCATCGGTTGGGTGGCCATGCTGCTGGACCGGCTGGACAACATCGTGGAGCGCTCAGGCTACGGGCGCCAGTACGACCCCTCCGGGCTGCTGCCGGCCGAGGTGCTCCAGCGGAATTTCTGGTTCTGCACCATCGACGACCCCTCCACCATCGACACCCGCCACCGGATCGGCATCGACCACATCATGGTGGAGGTGGACTACCCCCACGGCGACTCGACCTGGCCCGACACCCAGGCCGTCATCGAGCGGTGCTGGGGCCACCTGCCGGTCGACGACCTGCGCAAGCTGACCCACGAGAACGCCGCCGCGCTGTACCGGTGGCCCCTCCCCGACACCGTGGTGCCGTGACCGGCGCGCCGTTCCGCCCTACCGCCGACTCGCTCCTACCCGAGCTCACCCCGCGCCAGGAGCTGGCCCTGCTGGCCCGCACCCTCTGGCACGAGGGCTACGACGACCATCTGGCCGGGCACATCACCTACCGCCAGCCCGACGGCACGTTGCTCTGCAGTCCGTGGCTCCTGCTGTGGGAGGAGCTGCGGCCCGGGGACGTCCTGGTCATCGATCCCGATGGCCACGTGCTCGAGGGCAACTGGCCCGTGCCATTGGGCATCCCACTCCACCTCGAGCTCCACCGACAGCGGCCCGAGGTGGTGGTGGCCGTGCACAGTCACCCCCGCTACGCCACGGTCTGGGCCGACCTGGCCCGGGTCCCCGGCTGCTACGACCAGAGCTCGGCCCTGGGGGGCGGGGAGCCGGTGGTGGTCGACGAGTACGACGGCCCGGTCAACTCCCGCGACAGTGCGGCGCGGGCGGTGAAGGCCATGGGGCCGGCGGACGTGGCCCTGTTGGTCAACCACGGGGTGTTCGTCACCGCCGGCAGCATCCGAGCCGCCCATCAGCGCGCCGTGGCCCTGGAGTACCGGGCCCGGCGGGCCTGGCACGTCGAGGCGCTGGGAACGGGACGGGAGCTGCCCGAGCCGTCGCGGTCGTTCTTCCGGGCCTCGGACGGCGAGGGTTTCATCGGCTTCTGGGAGGCCATGGCCCGGCGGGAGCTCCGTGACGATCCCACTCTCTTGGACCCCTCCTGACCTGGACCGGCGCCCCCGCCAGCCGTGAGGCCGACCCGGAGGCCGGCGCCGGGTCGATCGGTCCCGATGCCCCCGCCACACCCCGTCTGTGTACCCTTTGGGGGTCAGCCGGTTGGCGTAGCCGGCACGCGCCGGAGGGGAGTCCCAGTGCATCTACCAAGGTCCAGGCGGGTCGTGACAGCCGGAGTCGTCGGAGTGGTGGCGGCCCTCGGGGCCGGGGCGGTCTTCGGGTTGGTCGGGAACGCCGGTGCCGCTTCGGGCCAGGCCACCGCGGTCTCCCACGTCACCGGAGCCCCCACGGCCAGCTTCAAATTCTCGGTCTCGGTCCGCGGGCTCACGCCGTCGGCTGTGACCATCACCGGATCGGGCCAGGCCGACGCGGCCACCGATGCCGCCTCGTTGACCGTGCAACTCCCGGCCGCGGTGGCCAAGCTGCTGCCCGGGGGGAAGGCCGCTCCCGAGGTGGTCAAAGCGGAGTTGGTCAGCCACACCGTCTACCTGAACGTTCCCGGCCTCTCCGCCCTGGTGGGCAAGCCGTGGATTGCGGTGTCGATACCGGCCGCCGACAACTCCCAGGTTTCGGGCATCTTCTCCAAGGTGGCCTCGGCCCTCGGCGATGTGAACTCCATCGTCGCTCTGGCTCACTCCCACCACGCCACGGTGACCTCGCTGGGCACCTCGACCGTGGACGGGGTGACCGCCACCGGCCACAAGATCGTGACCACGCTGGCCCATGGCAAGGCGGACGTGACCGCAGACCTCTGGGCGGATACCGCGGACCGCCTGGTGCAGGCGGACGCCAAGGTGGCTGTCACCACCAAGAAGCATCACGCCGACATCGAGCGCGGCCCTCGACCTCAGCAAGTACGGCGCCCCGGTGACCATCGCCGCCCCACCCCCGTCGCAGGTGAAGGTGGTCCCGCTGTCCACGGTGGAGTCGTTCCTGGGCAAGGACCTGCACCTCGGTCAGGGGTCGGGCGGCCAGCCCACCTGGCACGGAACGTCCGCCGGTGTTGCTGACCAGGCCGGTCACTGGGCTGCGGGTGTGGCGGCCGGCTCCGCCGCCGGTCACTGGGCTGCCGGCATGGCCCACCGCGTGGGCCATGCCTTCGGCGGGGCGGGTCACAAAGGACACGGTGTGTTCGGCGGCCTCTTCCGTCTGGCCCTGCGCTTCTAAGCACAGCCTCCACCCGGCCCGACCGGGCGTCAGGCCGGCCTCGCCGCCGGCCCCGGAGTCGAGGGGCTAGCGGTTGTCCCGGGTCCGGTCGGTCCTCTCGGTCTTCCGGTCGGCATTCGCCAACCCCACCCTGCGCCGGGTGGGGTCGGCCTACGCCCTCTTCGGCTCGGCCGAGTTCGGCATCTGGCTCATCCTCTTGGTCTACGCCTACCAGCGGGGCGGTCCGTCGGCGTCGGTGGTGATGGTCCTGGTGCAGCTCATCCCCTGCGTGCTGCTCAGCCCGTTCATCGGATCCTTCGCCGACCGCCGGCGTCCGAGCGCCGTGCTCCGCGCCGGCTACGGGATCCAAGCCACCACCATGGCCGGCGTGGCCGTGGTGGTGGGCCTCCACGCCCCCACCGTCCTGGTCTATCTACTGGCGGCCCTGGCCTCGCTCGGGCTCAGCGTGACCAGGCCGGCCCAGGCCGCGTTGCTGCCCGCCATCGTCCGCACCCCGGACGAGTTGACCGCGGCCAACGTCATGACCGGGTGGACCGAGGGAGCAGCCAGCCTGGTCGGGCCGGCGGTGGCCGGGTTGGTGCTGGCCCTGAGTGGGCCGGCTGCCGCGGTAACGGTCATGGCCACCATGACCGGCCTCTCGCTGGTGCTGGTGGCCACGGTGACCGGTCCGCCGGCCGCCATCCAGACCGACCCCACTGCCGATACCGACCCCACTGCCTCGGTCACCAGCGGAGTCCGATCCAACCTGGCCACCGCCTTCGCCCACCCCCAACTCCGGGTCCTGTTGACCCTGCACGCCTTCTACTTCGTGCTCATCGGCTCGCTGGACCTCCTCTGCGTCATCCTGGCCCTGTCCGTCCTGCACCTGGGGGCCGGAGGGGCCGGCTACCTCAACGCCGCCCTCGGGGCCGGCGCCCTGCTGGCCGGGTTCGTGACCGCTTTTCTGGTCGGCCGGCGACACCTGTCCCGGACCCTCACCCTGTCGCTGGCCATTTCGGTGGGGGCCCTGGCCGTGATCGCCGCCGTGCCCCGGGTGGCCCCGGCCTTCATCCTGATCGCCACGGTGGGCCTGGCCGGGACGGTGTTCGACATCACCGGCCGCACCCTGCTGCAACGCGCCGCACCCCCGGACGCCATCGCCGGCTCGTTCTCCATCCTCGAGGCCACCACCGACTTCGGCCTGGCCACCGGAGCCGTCCTGGTGCGGGCGGCCATTGCCGTGGGCGGCGTGCGGGCCGCCCTGCTGGCCCCGGCGGTGGTGGCGGCGGTGCTCATCGCCGTCCTGTGGCGCCAGCTGACCCGGATCGACGCCACCGCCACCGTGCCCCAGGTGGAGATCCAGCTGCTGCGCTCGCTCCCCATCTTCGCCGCTCTCAGTCCCCCCTCACTGGAAGGCGTGGCCCGCCAGCTCGAGCCGGTCGCGGTGGCGGCCGGCACGGTGGTGGTGGCCCAGGGCGAGCCGGGCAACTGTTACTACGCGGTGGCCGATGGGCAGCTCACCGTGACCCGCGACGGGCAACCGGTCGGAACACTCGGGCGCGGTGAGGGGTTCGGTGAGATCGCCCTGGTCCACCAGGTGCCCCGCCAGGCCAGCGTGACCGCGGTCAGCGAGTGTCTGTTGTTCTCCCTCGACAAGGAACCGTTCGTCCAGACCTTGTCCGGACACGCCGCCGCGGCGTCGGCGGTGAGCGCGGTGGTGGCCCGGCACCTGGGCCACGACGAGCCGGTCCCCGAACCCGACGACGGCCACGACGGTTGAGGCTGTTCGGACAGGGGGACAGTGGGAACAGTCCCGAAGGCAACAACGGTTGACCCGGTGTACACAGAATTGGCAACCTTGGCGGTAGCCTCTCGCTCACCATGCCCACACCCACCCCCTCCGACGGCACCGACAGCACGGGCATCGCCGGGTTGGGCGGGTTGGCCGGAACGCCGGCGGACCAGGCCGCGCCGCTGCCGGCCCCGGCCACCGACGGTCGCCAACTGCGACGCCAGCGCAATCGGGAAGCGGTGGTGGAGGCCCTGCTCGACCTGTACCGCGACGGGGAGCTCCGGCCCAGCACCGAGGCCATAGCGGCCAAGTCCGGGCTTTCGCCCCGCTCCCTGTTCCGGTACTTCGACGACGTCGACGACCTGATCGATGCGGCCGTGGCCCGCCAGCGGGACCGGGCCCTCCCCCTGGTGTCCATCGACATCTCGCCCGACCAGCCGTTGGCGGCCAAAGTGTCGGCCCTGGTGGACCAACGGTTCCGGCTCTTCGACGTGGTGGGAAACGCCGCCTTGGTGACCCGGTTGCGATCGCCGTTCCAGCCCCTGTTGGCCGCCCAGCTGGCATCCAACCGGGAGTACCTGCGTACCCAGATGAAAGAGCTCTTCGCTCCGGAGCTGGCGGCCATGGAGCCGGCGGCCGCGGCGGCGGCGTTGGCCACGGCCGATGTCATGGCCTCCTTCGAGGCCCGCCAGCTGCTCCGGGACGACCAGGGCCTGCCGGTGCCCGAAGCCAAGGCGGCCATGGTCGGCGCCCTGGTGGCCCTCCTCGGGCCGGCTGTCCCCTGACTCAGACCGGAGCCGGGCGGGCGTCGGCCAACAACTTGTCGTCGTCCGCCAGCAGCGACTTGGCCAGATTGCGAACCATGTCCACCACCTCGGGATGGGTCTCGGGGTCCCAACCCTCCAGCAGCTCGGTCAACGACTGGCGGCGGGCCACGGTGAGCCGGTCGATGGCCGCCCGTCCGGCGTCGGTGATCACCAGCTGGCACTCGGCCTCGGGCCCCAGCCGGGCCACCAGCCCCCCGGCCACCAGCGAGTCCACCCCGGGCTCCAGCCGCTCGGGATCCACGTGCAGCCGCTCACCCACCTCGTCGAGGGTGCAGTCGGGTCGGTCGGCCAACCGGTAGAGCATCCAGCACGCCCGGGGGTCCAGGTCCAGCCCGGCCCGGGTGGACAGGGTCTCGTAGAGCTCGCTCCGGTTCTCCTGGCTGGCGGCCCGCTCCAGGATGCGCTGGATCTCCCCCAACGAGGTCCGGGGCTCGGGGGTTCCGAGGTGCTCGGCCGGTTCCGAGGTGCGGATGGACTTGCGCAGCTCGATCTCGGGGAGCATCCAGGTGAGCAGGAAGGCCCCGAAGCAGATGGGCACGCCCACCAGGAACACCGTCTGGACGGTGTGGGCGATGCCCTGGATGACCCCGGCCTCCACCGCCGGGGGGAGGTGGTGGATGACCGAGGGGTTGTCGGTGTTGATGCTGAACCCCGCCGGCACCTGGGACAGGTGCAGGGCGCGCAGCACGTTGCCGATGAGCAGGTTGGCGAAGATGGCCCCGAACACCGCGGTGCCGAAGGAGCCGCCGATCATGCGGAAGAAGGTCACCCCTGAGGTGGCCGTGCCCAGCTCCTCGTAGGGGACGGCGTTCTGGACCGCCACCGTGAGCACCTGGAGGACCAGCCCCAGTCCCAGGCCGAACACCACCATGTAGGCCGCCATGGTCCAGGCCCCGGTGGTGACGCCGATGAGTGACATCAGGTACAGCCCGACGGTCATCAACGCCGTGCCCACCACCGGGAACACCTTGTAACGACCCGTCCGGCTGACCAGCTGCCCCGATCCGATGGAGGCCACCAGCAGCCCGCCCATCATGGGGGCCAGGCGGACGCCCGAGGCGATGGGGCTGATCCCTTTGACCTCCTGGAAGAACAGCGGCAGGAAGGTCAGCGTCCCGAACATGGCGAACCCCACCACGAACCCGATGGCACTCGACGCCGAGAAGACCTTGTTGGCGAAGAGCGGCAGGGGCAGGATCGGCTCCACGGCGCGCCGTTCGGCCAGCAGGAAGGCCACGGTGAGGACGACCCCGCCGAGGGCCAGGGCGATGCTGGTGGGCGAGGTCCAGGGGAACGAGGTCCCCCCCAGGCTGGTGAACAGCACCAGGGCCGTGGCGGCGGCGGCGATCAGGAACGTGCCCAGGTAGTCGATGACCCGGTGGACCCGGCTGAGGCTGCCCGGCAGGGCCACGGCGGTGACCACCAGGGCCACGATCCCGATGGGGATGTTGATGTAGAAGATCCACCGCCAGCTCAGGTAGTCCACGAAGACCCCGCCGATCAGCGGGCCCAGCAACGACGTCACCCCGAACATGGCCATGAACAGGCCCATGTAGCGGCTCCGCTCCCGGGGGGAGACCACGTCGCCCAGGATGGTCATGGCTCCCACCATCAGTCCGCCGCCGCCCAACCCCTGGACCGCCCGGAACAGGATCAGCTCCAGCATGGAGTGGCTCAGTCCGGTGAGGGCCGACCCCACCAGGAACAGCACGATGGCCGCCTGAAAGAAGAACTTGCGCCCGTACTGGTCGCCGAGCTTCCCCCACAAGGGCGTGGACACGGTCGACGACAGCAGGTAGGCGGTGACCACCCAGGTGAGGTGGGAGGCGCCGTGCAGGTCGCCGACGATGGTGGGCAGGGCCGTGGCCACCACGTTCTGGTCCAGAGCGGCCAGGAACATCCCGAGGATCAGCGCCCCGATGACCAGCAGGACCCGTCGATGGCTCAGCGGCGTGACCGGTGCGGGCACTTCCACTGACGGCGCCTCGGCCATGCATCGCTCCCTCTCGGCATCGACGACGCCTCTCACCCACCATCCTAAAGGACCTGCCTGTACCCCTCAGGAGCGGGCCCCGGCGCGGCCCGCCCGACCGGGCTCACTCCGGCAGGGCCCGGAGGGTCGCCACCAGGGAGGCCAGGTCCGAGTGGTCGATCCGGGCCGCGGAGCGTGGCGAGGCCCGGCCCAGTGAGGAGCCGAAGGGCAGGGCGTCGACCAGCCCCCTCCCCACCCAGCTGCGCACCAGGCGCAGTTCGGTGGAGCGGCTGAGGGCCTGCTCCTCCACCGACCGGCCCTTGGACATGAGGGCGGCGTTGGTCAGCCGCCTCACCTCGGTCCGGTCCACCGGGATGCCGGCCCGGTTGAGCCGGCGCACCAGGTACGAGCCGGTGTTGTACCAGTCGCAGCAGCCATGGACCACCGAGGCCACCTGGCCCACCGCCCCGTCGATGGCCAGGGCCAGCACCGGCCCGCCCTCCAGGGTGGTGGTGGCGGCCGCGGTGACCAGGGCCAACTGCAGCGCCCCCATGGCGGTGGCGATGGACCGGGTCTGGCGGGCGGCCAACTGCTCCACCCCCCGCTGGTCGTAGAGCACGGCGGGGTGGTCGAGCACCTGTCCCGACATCCAGTCGAGCAGCCGGGGAGGCGTGGCGCTCACCTGGCGACGGACCCGGCGGATCCGTCCCCGCCCCCCCGACAAGGCGGCCCGTCCCACGCTGCCGAAGGCCGCCTCCAGCTGGGCGGCGGCCTCCGAGGGCAGTCCGTCCGGTCGAAGGAGGGAGCGGAAGGCCCTCTGGGCGGCGGCCCGGGCCCGGGCCACCCGGGAGGGGCGGGCATCACGCGCACCCGGCCCCGGCTCCAACGGCTCGGACTCCGGTGGAAGCTCGCTCACGCCAGGAGTCTCAACGAGCCCCCACCCCCACCGCAAGGGCCCGGCGTCGTCCCCGGCGCGCCCGGCCTACCATCGGAGGTGAGACGGGGGGTCTGCCCGACGGTCGGATGGAGACCGCGTCGGGGGCCCGGACCGGGGAGCGAACATGGCACTGGACATCGGGCGCAGGAGGCTGGGGCGGGAGGTGCGGACGGCCCGACGTGAGGGGCGACCCGTCCCCCGCGTGGTCATCGTGGGCGGGGGATTCTCGGGGTTGGGCTTCGCCATCCAGCTGATCCGGTCGGGCATCCGGGAGTTCACCATCATCGAGCAGTCCGACGGGGTGGGCGGGACCTGGAAGGAGAACACCTACCCGGGGAGCGGGTGCGACGTGCCCTCCCACCTCTACTCGTTCTCCTTCGCCCCCAAGTCCGATTGGACCCGGCGGTACGCCGAGCAGCCGGAGATCCTCACCTACGCCGACCGGCTGGTGCGGCGTTACCGGCTCGCACCGCACCTTCGCCTGGGGACCACGGTCACCGGGGCCGAGCTCGACGAGGCCTCGGGCCGGTGGCGGGTCACCGTCTCCCCGACGCCGGCCGACAGCGGGGACGCTTCGGGCCCGACCGAGGAGATCACGGCCGACGCCGTCATCTTCGCCTGCGGCCAGCTCAACCGGCCCCACATCCCCGACCTGCCCGGCCTGGAGGAGTTCGGCGGACCGAGCTGGCACTCGGCCCGTTGGGACCACCGCGTCGACCTGGCCGGCCAACGGATCGGCGTGGTGGGCAGCGGGGCCAGCGCCATCCAGTTCGTGCCACCGGTGGCCGCCGTAGCCAGCCAACTCACCATCTTCCAACGGACCCCCAACTACGTGGCGCCGAAGAAGGACCGCCGCTACGGGACCCGGGCCCGCTGGCTGTTCGAACACGTCTCGGCCTGGGAGCGGGCCTACCGGTGGTGGATCTACTGGAGCCTGGAGTTCCGGTGGATCTGGTTCCGCAAGGACAGCTGGGCCGGCCGCAAGCTCGGTGAGCTGTTCACCAAGGGGATCAACGCCGACGTGGTCTCCGAGCGCCTCCCGGCCCACGCCGTCCTCCCCGACTACCCCATCGGCTGCAAGCGCATCCTCATCTCCAGCGACTGGTATCCGGCCCTGATGAGGCCCAACGTCGAGGTGGTGGATGAGCCCATCGACCACGTCGAGGCCGACGCCGTGGTCACCGCGGACGGCCGGCGCCGTCCAATCGACGTGTTGATCTTCGGCACCGGCTTCTCCACCACCGACTTCCTGGCCCACATCCCGGTGACCGGTGAGGGAGGTCGGGCCCTGGCCGACGAGTGGGCCGAGGCCAGCCATGCCTACCTGGGCATGGCCGTGGCCGGCTTCCCCAACTGCTACCTGCTCTACGGGCCCAACACCAACCTGGGCCACAACTCGATCCTGTTCATGGTGGAACGGCAGATCAACTTCATCCTGCAGGCGCTGGCCGTCCAGACCTCCGAGCTGGGCCGACAGCGGGCGGCCCTGGTGGGCGTGGACCGCGCCGCCTACCAACGCGACGACGAGCGGACCCAGCGGCTGATGGCCGGCACCACCTGGGTGTCCGGCTGCACCAGCTGGTACAAGGCCGCCACCGGGCGGGTCACCAACAACTGGCCCACCTGGACCGTGCGCTACTGGTACGAGACCCTGCGCCTCCGGCCCACCGATCTCGAGGTACACGGCCGGGACCGGAGCGACCGCATGGACGGGCCCGATGGCACCACCCCGGCCCCGACCCCCACCGTCGGAGCGGCGGTCGACGTCGGTAGCTGATGGCCCCGCCCGGGTCGGTCTCCCTCAGGAGCCGACCGGGCCGGTGCTCACGAACCGATGTGGTCGGCGGGGACCGAGCCCAACCGTCCGGCCTGGTAGTCCTCGAAGGCCTGAGCCACTTCCTCTTTGGTGTTCATGACGAAGGGCCCGTAGGCGTACACCGGCTCCCGGATGGGCTGGCCGCCGAGGATGAGCACGTCCAGATTGGGCGTGCGCGACTCCTGCTCGGCTGCCGCGGTGATGGTGAGGGAGTCCCCGTCCCCGAAGACGGCCAACCGGGCGCTGTCCACGGCATGGCCCTCGTCTCCCACCGTGCCGCGACCACCCAGCACGTAGACCAGGGCGTTGAAGTCGCTCCGCCACGGGATCTCGACCCGGGCCCCGGGCGAGAGGGTGGCATGCACCATGGCCATGGGCGAGTGGGTGGAGCCGGGCCCGGCGTGACCGCCGAGCTCGCCGGCGATGACCCGGAACAGCGCACCTCCGTCCGGCGACGTCAGCAGCACCACGTGCGAGCTCCCGATGTCCTGATAGCGGGGGGCGATCATCTTGTCGGCCTTGGGCAGGTTCACCCACAGTTGGATCCCGTGGAACAGCCCGCCCGACGCCACCAGCTCTTCGGGTGGGGCCTCGATGTGGAGGATGCCCCCGCCGGCCGTCATCCACTGGGTGTCGCCGTTGGTGATGAGCCCACCGCCACCGATCGAGTCCTGGTGTTGGAAGGTGCCGTCGATCATGTAGGTCACCGTCTCGAAGCCGCGGTGCGGGATGCCACGGCGTGCCCTTGGGCTCACCGGGGGCGTACTCCACCTCGCCCATCTGGTCCATGTGGATGAACGGGTCCAGGTACCGGCGGTCCACGCCGGCAAAGGCCCGGTGCACCGGGAAGCCCTCACCCTCGAAGCCCGAGGGGGCGGTGGTCACCGACACCACCGGCCTGGCCGCACTCACTGACCGGTCCGGCGCCGCCACCCTGGGCAGCGCCAGTACATCGTCCACCGTTACTGCCGGCATAGCCGACCTCCTTCGTTCTCGATCATCGTCGCACGTACTCGTCCTACCCGGCCGGCGTGGGCCCGGGCCGGTGTGGGCGCACGACCCGTCATCCGGGTCGCACTCCACCCCTCTCACCTCCTACTGTGCAACAGTACTTGCGCTCGCAACATTCCCCGGGGGGGACGTCCGCCCCGGGGTGGCTACGGGGCGTTCGGGGTCGGAGGTCAAGTTTGGCATCGAGCGCGACGAAAAACACCAGTGGACAGGTACGCTTCCCCCCACCGGGAAAGTCAGGAGACAAACGTGATCTGGCAACGCGGCGGGACCACCCGTCGTCGCGACGACCACGATGAAGAGTCGGACTCCTCCACCGAGGAGATCGGGACGTTGCTTCGACAGGCCAGGGAGGAGCGCGGCCTGGATCTCCTGACGGTCCACGACCAGCTGGGCCGCCCCATCACCCATCTCGAAGCCCTGGAGAACGGTGACCTGGCCCGCCTGCCCGACCAGGCTCTGGCCCTGTCCACCCTGCGGCGCTACGCCGCCTTCGTCGGGCTGGACGGCGACTCCCTGGCCCTCCAGATGATCGACGCCTGGCCCGACACCGAACCCGCGCCGGCCCCGGACAAGCGCCCCACCGGCAAAGCGGCCCCGGCCACCAAGAAGCAGTCCGGCGGCAGCGGAGCCACGCCGGTGACCACCGTGGTGACCGCGGTGGCGTCGGAGCCGGACCACCTGCGGGCCTTCACCCAGACCGGCGAAGTGCCGATGGCCCGGTCGGGTGCCGCCCCGGTGGGCCAGGGCACCTACGGCTACGGAGTCGGGCCCGGGGCCCCCACCGGCACCTTCCCGGTGGTCCCCCGCCAGGAGATCAAGTCCAGCAAGCGGGCCGTGGCCAAAGCCCGCCGCCGACTGCGGGCCCCCACCTCGCTGAAGGTGATCACCTGGGTGGCCGTGGTGTTGGTGCTGATCGTGGCGGTGGGCTTCGGCATCCAGAAGTGGCGGCCCCAGTGGTTGGCCCGCACCCACATCCTCCGGGTGGCCGGACCCGTCACCCACTCGGGCGCCAAGACCACCCCCGGCACCACCCCCACCCCTCCGCCCTCCAAGGTCCAGCTCGGCACGTTCACCAACCAGTCGGCCGTGCTCAACGTCAACACCGCCAACTTCACCGTGGCCATCTCCACGTCGGCCCGATGCTGGGTGCAGGTCACCAGCTCCAACTCGTCGACCCCCCTGCTCAGCGAGATCGTGCCGGCCGGCCAGCTCCTGGCCTACCCGGCCAAGGGGAAGGGGACCATCACCGTGGAGGTGGGTGCTTCGGCGGTGACCGTGGCTGTCACCATCAAGGGCCAGATGGAGTTCCACAACTCCCCGAGCACCACCCCGTTCACCTATACCTTCAACCCCCCGGCAAGCGGTGGGTAGCCGGCACCTCGACCGCCGGCACCTCGACCGCCGGCCCCTGGGCCTCCGGCCCCGATCCGTGGCCGGGGAGGATCGCCGGGCCCCCCGGCCCTGAACGCTGCTGAGCGGCCTCCGCCGCCGCCTCGGCGTCCAGTCGGGCGTCGATGCGGGCGGTCTTGCGTTCCTCGAACCTGACCCACTGGAAGAAGATGGGGATGAGGGCCAAGAAGGTGAACAGCTCGGCGCCGATCCACAGGATGGCGGCCCCCGAGTGGGTGCTGGCCACGGTGTACATCGATGCCGCCGGCCTGGTCTCGCTGAGCAGGGCCAGGGCCAGGAACGACTCCAGCGGCACCCCGATCAGCAGGTTGCCCATCCTCACCCCGTAGCCCATCTTCCAGTGGGGTACCGGGTCCACGCCGACCAGCGGCCACCAGAACAGGGTGGAGGCGAAGAGGAAGCCCAGGTTGACCAGGTCCATCACCCACATGTGGAGCATGGCGAAGTTGAGGGCCGACGTGAGGAAGAAGGCGAACATCGAGAAGTAGTACAGGGCCCACACCGGGAGGGGGTGGGTGAGCACCTTGAACGGTCGGCTGTTGAGGATGGAGAGCAGCCTGACCTTGCCGGCCCGGCCGGAGGTCTGGAGGGCCAGGGTCATCGGCGCCCCCATGGCCAGAAGGGGCGGGCCGATCACCATCAGGAGCAGGTGCTGGATCACGTGCGCCTGGAAGTACTCCATGGTGAACGTGGCCACCGGCGACTCGAGGGCGATCACGATGGCCAACAGGCCGGCCATGAACGAGACGGTCCGCTTACCGCTCCATCGCCGGCCCCGGGTGGACAGGATCCACTCCGCCCGCAGGTACCAGACGGCCAGACCGATGGCCACCACCGTCACCAACAGGCCGAACGGGCTGAACTCCCACTGGGTGGTGGCGTTGTGGACGGTGAACCCCAACCGGTCGGTTCCGTTCATGTCCGGCACCGCCCCAGGTTACCGAGCGTGCGGGCCGCATCCCATTCGGCCCGCCGGCCAGGCTCCGACCGGACCCGGCCCCGGTCAGAGCGTCAGCTGGGAACCTCCCGGCTGATCAGCCCGGTCTCGACGTCGTAGCGCCACCCCTCCACCACCACGCCGGGAGCCAGGAGCTGGCACGACCGGACCCGCTCTACGTCCTCCCGCAGGGCCGACTCCGGGTCCTCCATGGTCAGGAACTCCCAGCCGTCGGTGTCGGCCACTCCCTCCTCGGCCAGGTCCGACTTGATGGAGGCGTCGTCGAGGGCGGCCATGGCACACCCGGTGTGCTGCATGACGGCGATCCGGCGCACCGCCAGGAACCTGGTGGCCAGGATCAGTGAGCGCAGGACGTCCGTGGTGACCCGGCCGCCGGCGTTGCGCATGATCTTGGCGTCGCCGGGACCGAGGCCCAGCATGGCCAGCGGCTCGATCCGGCTGTCCATGCAGGTGACCAGCCCGAACTTCTTGGCGGCGCGGAGCCGGGATGCCGGCCAGCCCGAACCGGGATGCGTAGCCTCGATTGGCCTCGAAGAGATCGTCGAACATGCCGCGCCAGCATGGCAGAACCGGCCGAAGGGCGGAACCGACAGGGACCCGTCGTCGTAGGCTCGACCCCACCGGAGGTGGCGAGGGCCATGGATCTGCTGGGCATGTCGATGCGGTGGCCGATCATCGGGGCCCCGATGGCCGGTGGGCCGTCCAACCCGGAGCTGGCGGCCGCCGTCACCAACGCCGGGGGGCTGGGCTTTCTGGCCGCGGGATATCGGACCCCGGAGATCGTGGCGGAGGAGATCGCCGACCTCCGGCGCAGGACGTCCGGCCCGTTCGGCGTGAACCTGTTCGTACCCCAGGACCCCACCGTCGACCGGGAGGCGCTCGAGGCCTACGTGGACTCCCTGCGGCCCGAGGCGGCCGCCGCCGGGGTGGAGGCCGTGGCGGCCTGGGACGACGACAGCTGGTCGGACAAGCTGGACCTCCTGGCCGAGGAGGCCGTCCCGTTGGTGAGCTTCACCTTCGGGTGCCCACCGCCATCGGTGATCGCCCGGCTCCACGGGGCCGGCTCGAAGGTGGCCGTCACCGTGACCGACCCGGCCGAGGCCCGCCTGGCCCAAGGGGCCGGGGCCGACGCCGTGGCGGCCCAGGGCACCGAGGCCGGGGGGCACCAGGGCTCGTTCACCGATGACGTCCCTCCCGATACCGGCTGGGGGTTGGTGGCCCTGATCACCGCGGTCCGGCACGCCGTCGACCTGCCGGTGCTGGCGGCCGGCGGCCTCATGACCGGCCACGACGTGGCCGCCGCCACCCGGGCCGGTGCCGGCGCCGCCGTCCTCGGCACCGCCCTGCTGCGAACCCCCGAGAGCGGGGCCCACGTCATCCACAAAGCCGCTCTGGCCGATCCCGCCTTCGCCGGCACCGCTCTCACCCGGGCCTTCAGCGGCCGGCGGGCCCGGGGGCTGGTCAACGGGTTCATGCGGGCCCATCCCGACGCCCCCAGCGGCTATCCCTACATCAACAACGCCACCCGGGCCCTGCGCCGGGCGGCGCTGGACCGGCACGATCCGCACGGCATCAACCTCTGGGCCGGGCAGGGGTTCCGACTGGCCGAAGAGCGGCCGGCGGCCGACGTCGTGGCCCGGATCGGCGCCGAGTTCGACGCCGTCGATGGCACCGGTCGGTGAGCGGCGGCGGGCTGCAGGCCGAGGGGCCGGCCCGCCCTGAGCCGGGAAGCCGACCGCGGTCGGTGCTACATTTCTGCCCTTCGAGCGCGCCGCCCGGCCTCGACCGCGGCCACGACGCCACCGGGCCTGGGAGGGTGCATGCGGCTGGGTATCACCACTCCGGTCCTCTCCATGGTCCCCGGGACCGAGGCCACCTGGGAGCTGGACGGGACCATCGAGGACGTGGCCGCCGTAACCACCGCGGCCGAGCGCCTGGGGTACGACTTCGTGACCTGTGCCGAGCACGTGGTGGTGCCGACCGACGTCGCCGCGGAGCGGGGCAGTCGCTACTGGGACCCCCTGGCCACCTTGGGCTACCTGGCCGCGGTGACCTCACAGATCCACCTGGCCACCAACGTGGTGGTCCTCGGCTACCACCACCCGTTGGAGATCGCCAAGCGCTACGGCACCCTGGACCAGGTGTCGGGCGGCCGGTTGATCCTGGGGGTGGGGGTGGGCTCCCTGCGGGAGGAGTTCGAGCTGCTGGGTCGACCGTTCGACGACCGAGGCGCCCGGGCCGACGATGCGCTGCGGGCCCTGCGGTCCTCCCTGTCGGAGCGCCGGCCGGAGTATTCGGGCCACTACTACCGCTACGCCGACGTGGTGATGGACCCCTGCGCCCGGCAGGACCCGGTGCCCCTGTGGATCGGTGGGCGCACGGCCCGCTCGCTACGCCGGGCCGTCGAGCTGGGGGACGGGTGGGCCCCCTTCGGGATCCGGGCCGTCGATGTCACCACCATGCTGGCCGCGGCCCGGGCCACGCCGGCCTGGGCCGCCCGCAACGGACCGCTCGAGGTGGTGCTCCGCAACGGCCGGCCCCTCGACCCCCTCGACGACCCCGAGGGGGCCCGGCGCATGGTCGACCGGCTGGTCGGGGCCGGAGCCACCGGCCTGCAGGTGTGGTTTGCCCACCGCTCGCTGGACCACTACCTCGAACAGCTCGAGGCCATGGCCGAGCTCATGGGAGCCGAAGGCGTGAACGAAGGGGTGGAACAGTGAACCGGGTCAAAGTGGGCTTCTTCTCCCTGTCGCACCGGTCCCCCACGGGTGACGACCGCCCGTATCTCCAGTGGCACCAGCTCGACCACCTGCCCGAGCAGTATCAGCTGCCCGGGATGATCCTGGGTCGTCGGTGGGCCTCCACCCCGGCCTGTCGGGCGGCCCGGGCCGCCGAGGACGGCGAGTGGGCGCAGGTGGAGCACGTGGTCTGCTACCTGATGGGGAGCCCGGTGGACGAGACCATCGACGGGTTCCTGGCCCTCGGCCGCCACCTGGCCGAACTCGGCCGCTTCCCCCACAGCCTGCCCTCCCAGTACCGGGGAGGGCTCCGGCTCTTGGAGGCCCAGGCCGCGCCGCGGGTGCTGGTCTCTGCCGAGGTGGTCCCCTTCCGGCCCCACCAGGGCATCTACCTCATCGTCGAGGAGCCCGACCCCGCCGATCGGGTGGTCCAGGATGCCTACCTGCAGCGGATGCACACCGAGGTCCTGCCCGAGCTGGTGTCGGTGCCGGGCGTGGCCGGGGCCTGGTCCTTCGGCACCACGCCGTCCATCCGGCGGCCCATGTTCAGCGACGGCGACTACCGGATGACCGTGTGCTACCTGGACGACGACCCGGCCGAGGTGGGCCAGCGGATGAGACCGGTGCTCGACCGGATGTGGGGCACCGCACCGGTCCGCCCGGTGCTGGCCGCGCCGTTCCACTCCCTGCTGTCCTGGGACGGGGCCGACGTCGGTCCCCGGAGCTGACCACCGCTGGTCCTGGTGGGGGTCACACCGCCGGGCTCCCCGCCCGGTACCCGAGGTCCAAGCTTCAGGATCGGGCCCTAGCTGCCGATACTGGGTAAACCCCTGAGGGACGCCTGGTCGGGCCGGACCGAATGGTTCATCGTCGCCCACTACAGGCTCGACGCCACCTCTTCACTTCATCGAGAGAGGCGTCATGCCGCCACCCCGCGACGTCCCGAGGTCGCCCTCCGGTATCGGGAGCACCACGTTGTTGGCGCCGGCCGATCAGCCGGAGGAGATGCCCCGCGGCCTGAACCGCATGATCGCCGGACGGCGGTCGGCCGAGCAGGACCTGGCCTCGAGCCAGCGCCGGCTGGCCCAGGCCCAGCGCATCGCCCACTTGGGCAACTTCGACTACGACCGGGCGAGCGGCCGGATGACCATGTCGGAGGAGGCCGGCCGGATCCTCCAGACCCATCCGGAGCAGCTGACCGAGTTGGAACCCCTGGCCTCGCTGGTACATCCCGACGACGCCAACACCTTCGGGCAGATCTGGGCCGACGCCCTGGGCCGGGGGGAGGCCTTCGACGTCATCTGCCGTTTCGTTCCGGCCAACTCGGTGCGGCGCTGGATCCGCTTCATCGGTCTCCCCGAGTTGGTGAACGGCGTGGTGGTCAGCGTCTCGGGCACCATGATGGACGAGACCGAGCGGGTCGAGGACTACCGGGTCATGCGATCCGCCCAGAGCCGCTTCGAGATCGGGTTCGAGCAGGCCGCCATCGCCACGGTGATCGCCGATGTCACCGGCTCACCCATCCGGGTCAATCCGGCGGCGTGCCTTCTGCTGGGCCGACCGGCCCACCTCCTCATCGGACGTCGCATGGAGGAGTACACCCATCCTGACGATGTGCCGTTGGCGGAAGCCGCCCAGGCCGGCGTGGCCGCCGGCCTGGACTCCTACGAGGACGAGCGCCGCTATCTGCGTCCCGACGGCTCCATGGTCTGGGCGCTGGCCCACGTCACCTTGGTCCGGGACGACACCGGTGAACCCGAGTACTTCTTCGTCCAGCTCCAGGACATCACTGAGCGCAAGCTGATGGAGCACACCCTGGCCTATCAGGCCCGGCACGACTCCCTTACCGGACTGCCCAACCGGGTCCTGCTCAACGAGCGACTGACCCAGGGCCTGGCCGGTGCCCGGCAGCGGGGGTCGACGGTGGGAGTGCTCTTCCTCGATGTCGACCATTTCAAGGTGGTCAACGACTCGTTGGGCCATACCTCCGGCGACGCCCTGCTGTGCCACACTGCGGCCCAGATCGCCGCCGCCATCCGTCCGGGTGACTCCGTGGCCCGGTTCGGCGGGGACGAGTTCGTGGTGGTGTGCGACGACGTGTCTGCCGCCGAGGCCCGGCGGATCGCCCAGCGGATCCTGGCCACGTTGAGCCTGCCGTGCCGGTTGGACAACGAAGAGCTTCGGGTCACGGCCAGCTTGGGCATCGCCATCTCCGATGACCAGGCCACCCCCGAGAGCCTGCTCCGCGACTCCGACTCCGCCATGTACCGGGCCAAGGAGCGCGGCCGGGGCAGCATCGAACTGTTCGACGAGGCACTGCGGGCCAAGGTCGAACGGCGGATGACCACGGCCTCGGCCCTGAACCGGGCCCTCGAACGCGGCGAGTTCGCCGTGCACTACCAGCCGGTGGTCGACCTCTCGAGCGGGTCCATGGTCCGCACCGAGGCCCTGCTCCGGTGGCACCATCCCGAGCGCGGCCTGGTGGGCCCGGCCGAGTTCATCCCTCTGGCCGAGGAGACCGGGCTCATCGTCCCCATCGGGGCCTGGGTCCTGAGTCAGGCCTGTGACCAACTGGTCCGGTGGCAGCGGACCGACCCGGACCTGTCGATTGCCGTGAACATCTCGGTCCGGCAATTGCTAGCGCCGGGCATCACCGACGTGGTGGCCGACCTGTTGGCTGCCACCGGACTTGATCCCGCCGATCTCAGCCTGGAGCTGACCGAGAGCATCTTCATGGGCGACGTGGAGTTCTTCGGTCTGATCCTGGCGGACCTCAAAGGCCTCGGGGTCCGCCTGGCCATCGACGACTTCGGCACCGGCTACTCGTCACTCAGCTATCTGAAGCGCTTCCCCTTCGACGCCGTCAAAGTCGACCGGGTGTTCGTCAGCGGCCTGGGCATCGACCAGCACGACTCGGCACTGGTGGCGGCCATCTTCGCCCTGGCCGAGGCCTTCGACCTCGAGGTCACCGCCGAGGGCATCGAGACCGAGGGCCAGCTGGCCCACCTCAAAGCACTCCACTGCCACCTGGCCCAGGGCTTCTATCTGGCCCGGCCCCTCCCGGCCTCGGACATCACCGACCTGCTGGCCCGTTCCCATCGTTGGGAGGTGGACTGACCCTCGACGGGCCGCTCAGGCCACGGTTCCCTTGCGTTCACGCCGTTTGCGCAGGGAGTGCACCACCATGGCCTCGATCAGCTTGTCGTTGTCCTTGGAGATGAAGTCATGGACCCGCTTCTCCAGCAGCAACCGCATCAGTGGATTGAAGGCCTCGTAGGTCTCACGGAAGTGGACCCGGGTCCTCCCGTCCCCCAGGTCCTCCATCCGGGTCCATCCCGAGGCCCGGGACCACAGCGGTTTGCCGATGGCGTCGTACCGCCACGACACCGGGCGTTGGGCTTCGGTGATCCACTCCCACGACTGGGCCTTGCCCTTGGACAGCAGGTACTTGGGGACCTGGAAGTCGCAGTGCCGGACCAGCCCGTTGCCGGCTTCGTCACCGGGGTGGTAGATCTCGATCTTGACCGTGTCGGTCTCGATGCCGGTCCGCATCCGGCTCCAGAACACATCCCACACCTCGTCGGGCGTACCCTCGACCACAAAATCGAATTGGTGATCCTGCACGGCGTCTCCTCCTGGTCCACCGGTCGCGGTTGGTTGGCCGGACCGGTCCTGGGCGACACTAGTGAACCGCCGGTTCCCCCGCCTCAGACCAGGGGAGGAAGGGCCAGGTCGAGTAGTTTCGGATGGCCGTGACCGAACCCCGAACGTTCTTCGACGTCGTACTCAACCAGCGGGCCTGTCGGCGATTCTCCGACCAACCGGTCGACGACGAGTTGATCGAACAGTGCCTGCGGGCCGCCACGCACGCCCCCAGCGCCGAGAACCTCCAGCCCTGGGTCTTCGTGGTGGTCCGGGACGAGGAGCTCCGGGCCGGCATAGGGGAGCTGACCCGTCGGGCGTGGCGCGGGGGCGGTCGACAGCACTCGGAGGGCCGACTGGAGGACTCGCTGCTGCGGGAGGTGGACCACGGTGCCGAGCACGGGATCGGCTCCGCCCCGGTCATCGTGGTGGTGTGCGGTGACGGCGCCATCGGCCTCGAGGCCACCCTTCCGGCGTCGGTGTTCCCCGCCACCCAGAACCTGTTGCTGGCGGCCGGCGCCCTGGGGCTGGGCTCGGCCATGACCACCTTGGCCACCCTCTTCGCCGGTGAGCTCGGCGAACTGCTCGGGCTGCCGGCTTCCGTTCTTCCCATGGCCGTCGTTCCGCTGGGCTGGCCCGGCCGGCCGGCCGGACCGCCCCGGCGGCTTCCGGTCCGGGAGCGGGCCTACCGCGACCGTTACGGCACGCCGTGGTGACGGTCCTCAGCCCGGTGGGCTGACCCCCAGGGCTGCCCGGACCCGGTCCGCCTGCATGGTGGCCACGGCCAGGACCTCGTCCCACGGTCGGGCGGCCTCCGGATCCGACAGGCAGACCAGGAACAAGATGCGGTGCACGGTCCCTCCCACGTAGCGGGCGTGGCTCTTCCCGCGGGGGCGGGTGGTCGACTTCTCGAAGACCCAGGTATCGGCCACGCCGGGTACCACCAGGTCGTCGACCGTCCGTTCCCATTCGATCTCCTCGTCCGCCGGACCGGTCCCCACGAAGAACGTGGGCACCTGCCGCAGTGACGCCAGGGCATCCTCCGCCGAGGCGTAGGGGACCACCTCGACCCACGCCGAACGGGTGGGGTCGGTCCGGCCCATCGACCGCCACACCGTGATGCATCCGGCCTGGAGAGCGCGCTTCGACTTGCCGCTGGTCGAGTCCAGCCCACCGGTGGGCCACACCCGTTCTTCCACGATGTCCCAGCCTGGCGCCCCGATCTCCCCCGGACCCAGCAGCATGGCCCGTGAGGCAGCTTCCCCCACAGACCTCTCCACACCACCAGCGGCGGGTCCGGTGGTGTCGGGGTCAATGCCGGAACGGTCGTCAGCCACCGCGGCCGGGCCTTCCAGACCGGTCGCCACAGGCCACCGTCATCGGGGCGGGGAGACTGTCGGTTCCCAGGTCCGCAGGCGGGCCTGGTGGGCCCGCTCGACCTGACGATCGAGCATGGCCCGGGCCACGGTCTGGTCACGGTTGGACGCCCGCGGCCGGACCGGTCCCCGGGTGGAATCGAGATGCACGGTGGCCAGACCCAGCGTCCGCTGCCACGGCCCGGACGTCAGCCGGACGCTCTGGGTCCGCTCGTGCGGCACGATGTCGATGGTCCGGGAGAACAAGCCGTGCTTGGCCACCAGGACGTGTTCGTCCGAACCGGCCAACTGGGCGCGCCACCAGAACGGGGCCCGTGCCGCCGCCCGGCGCGGCGGGCGGTCCAGGGGCACGGCGGCGATGTCCACTCCGCCGAACAGCCAGCCCACCAAGGCCAGGGTGTACTCGAGGTTGGCCACCGGCAGCAGCATGGTCGACCTCGAGTTGGCGTTGCCGGCGTAGCCGGCCACATTCATGCGGACCTGGGCCCAGCCGAAGAGCCGCCACGCCACCGGCTGGTGGATGAGGATGGCCTGTATGCGACCGGGGGGCACGGTCTGACGGCTGGTGGAGAGCAGCCCGTGACGGATCCGCAGCCCGTCCGGGGACTCGGTCACGGTGTAGTCCCACAGCCGGGTGATCCGGCGCCAGATGTCCGTCACCACCAGCAGACCGAACCACAGGATGAGGGCCACCCCCACTCCGGCGGCCGCCCCGTGCCCGTGCCGGTGGCCCGACACGGCCAAAGCCGGGCCCACCAACAGCAAGAGCAGTCGCCACGACACCATCTCCAGCAGCACCGACCACACCAGCTGGCCACGGGGGACGCTCACCACCGGCCGTTCGGGTGCCTCGGGGGCGCCCTGCTCGCCGCCTTTTGACCGACTGAGCAGGTCGGCCCGCAGGCTCTGCGCCACCGGAAGGGACAGGTAGCGCAGTCGGACCGACGAGCGTTCGGTCCCGGCCGTGGTGACCTTGACCTCAGCCAGACCGAAGATCCGGGCCGCCAACGGTTGCGAGACGTCCACGCTCTGCGCCCGGTTGAGCCGAACCCGTTTGGACTGCTTGGCCAACAGGCCGCTGTCGATGCGCAGCTCACCGCCGTGCAGGTAGTACCGGGTGACGGCCACCATGATCACCCCCCGGATGACCAACAGCACGGCGGCGCCCCCGTAGATGGCCAATGTGGTTACATTGACGCCACCCCCTTGGCCGGCCTTGCTACCGGCCAGGCTGAACAGTGTGAGTGCGACCAGGGCGCCGAGGATCCGACCCCCCAGGGCCAGAGGGGTCAGCGGGTGGAGCCGGAAGGTCTCGTCAGCGGGCTCCGTCGGAGCGGGTTGGTCCGGCCCGTCAGAGGCCACTGGCATGGGCCTCGCCGAGCTCGGTGAGCCGATCACGCAGGTCGGAGGCCACGCTGGGAGTCAGCCCGCACACCTTGGCATCGGTGGTGGCCGCGGCGGTGTGGAGCTTGACGCTGACCAGTCCGAAGGACCGCTTCACCGGGCCGGCCTCCACATCCACCAGCTGCATCCGGCCGTAGGGGACCACGGTCAGTCGCTTGAACAGTGCCCCATGGGTGACCATGAGGTCATCCGACCGTTCGAGATAGCCCCACGACGCCAGGTTCCGGCCAATGGAGAACCACCCGGCCACCAGGGCCACGATACCGACGGCTGCTACGGCCACGGTGATGCCGGGCGCCACCGACTCCGCGGCCAGGATTACGGTCAGGGCGGCCACGACGGGTACCCCGACCACCAGCAACTCGGTACGACGCATGCGGGCCAGGCGGGGTGACACCCGGCTCCACGGATGGTCGGGAGGTGCGGCGAAAGGACCCTCCATGGACACGAACCCTATCGGTACCGGCCGGCATGATCGGGACACGGTCAGGTACGGGAACCCGGCCTACCTCACCGGCCTGGCAGTGGAGCCCCTAGGCCTCGTTGGCGGCCACGGCCACTCCCACCACCGGTGCGTTGAGATGGTGGCCACCCATGGAGCCGCTGTAGGTCGCCGTGCCGAAGGCGAAGATGCCGCCGTCGGTGGCCACCTCGTAGTAGCCGGCGCCCGAGGCCGCCCGGGCCAGGCCCACCACCGGCGCATCGAGGTGATGGCCGCGCATCGAGCCCACATAGGTGGCGTCCCCGTAGTTGTAGATGCCGCCGTCGCCGGCCAACTCCCAGTAGCCGAGGCCGCTCATGGTTGACGCCGCCGCCACCATCGGCGCACCGGAGGAACTGCCGTGACGGGAGCCGTGGGGCTTGGCCGCACCGAACGCCGCCACCTGGCCGTCCTGCTCCACCAGCCAGTAGCCGCCTGTCGGTGAGGCGGTGATCCCTGCCACTGGGCTCGACGCCTGCCCGGCCAGCGATCCGGCAAAGGCGGCGTCCCCGAATGAGAAGACCCCTCCGTCCGAGGCTACGAGCCAGTAGCCGAGGCCGTGAGGGGTAGCGGCCATTCCCACGATCGGGGCGTTGAGGTGCTTGCCACCCATCGAACCCTCGAATGGGGCATCACCGAACGAAAAGACTCCACCGTCCGAGGCTACGAGCCAGTAGCCGAGGCCGTGAGGGGTAGCGGCCATTCCCACGATCGGGGCGTTGAGGTGCTTGCCACCCATCGAACCCTCGAATGGGGCATCACCGAACGAAAAGACTCCACCGTCCGAAGCGGCCTCCCAGTAGGCCGGTCCCGGCGTGCTGGGCGGGGGCGGCGGAGGGGGCGGTGGCGGTGGTGGAGGTGGGGGTGTGGTGTAGGTGATAACCACCGAGCCGTTGTAGTTGTTGATCCCGGTGCTGGTCGGCGGCACAGCGCTGTAGGAACCTCCCGCGCCACCGCCACCGTCACCGACGTCGAACGCGCTGTATCCACCGCCACCGCCACCGCTGTAGCCACCCCCGCCGCCTCCGCCACCCGGAGCCGAGACACTGCCACCCCCTCCGCCGTAGCCACCTGCGCCGTAACCGGCCCCGCCGGCAGCCCCCGCGGCCACAGAATCGCCGCCGCCGTTGCTGCCGTTGCTCGCACCGTCACTGAGCAGGCCTCCTCCGCCACCGCCGCCGTTGGTCGCCCCTCCTCCGGACCCGTCCGTGCCACCGGCCCCGCCGCCATACTCACCTGTCTCACCCGCCGTACTGGTTGGATCGGCTACGAACCCGGGATTGTTGAGGCCCGAACCGCCTCCGCCCCCTGCCGCTATCAGGAGGCCGGCCTGGTCCGGCGAGGTGTACACGAAGGTTCCGCCGCCGCCGCCGGCACCGACGCTGTAGATGACCCCGTTTTGGCCCAGGCCGCCAACCAGGACGTTGAGTGTCTCGAGAGGAGTCACCGTGAAGGTGGACGTGAGTTCCGCTCCGGACCCGCCCCCTTCGTAGGCACTCCCACCCTGGGCCCCGGAAGCGGCAATGGTGATGCTGGTCACCCCGGCCGGCACGGTCCACGTGCTCAGTGCCCCGGTGTACGAACAGGTGACGGTATTGGTGGTACCGACGGTCGCGGTCACACAGCCTGTGGTGACCGCTCCGGCCGGCGAGGTCGCCCCCACGGCGGACCAGCCTCCGGCCACCAGCAGCCCCGTACTCAGGAGCGAGAGCATCCAGCGCCAAGACAGACGATGTGCTTCCATTCGGCCGGCTCCGATCATGTCCACATTCGTGGCCACGAACCAGTGGCGACCCGTGCACGGTAGTGGTGGTGGTCAACCGTTACAAGGATTTCGATCCGACGACTCAAGTCAGCCGGAAGGTCATCGGATTGGACGGGCCGCTGTCGGTGGCGATCACCATGGATACGGTGGTCGCCTTGCCGGCCTGGGGTGGGATCGTCACCGTGCAGGTCGTTTGATTGGGGCACGCCACCGGAGCCGTCCTGCCGCCCACCGTCGCACTGATGCGACCGGAGGGGCTGAGGAACCCCGAGCCGCTGACCACCACCGACTGCCCGACGGCCCCGGACGACGGTTTCAGGTTCGTCAGGACCGGCGGCGCTGCGGGCGGGGGAGGCGGAACCGTCGTGGTGGTCGGATAGACAGGGGGCGGCGGCGGCGGCGCGGCGGGGACCGACGACGGCACGGTGGACGGCACGGTGGTGGTGGTCACCACCGTGGTCGAGGTCGGCGGCACGGTGGTGGAAGGCGTTGCCGCTTTGGCCGACGACCGGTAGACACCCGACGCCACCGGAGCTGTCCTGCCACCGGTGATCGTGGACCCGAAGAGAGCAGCCACCACGGCCACCAGAGCCACCGACACAACGGCCACAGCTCTCCGGAGGCCACGCTCGCCGTCGTCGGACTTCTGGGAGCCGGCATTGCCGCTCGCGGCGGGCGGAACAGGCGGGGGACCGTCGGCGGCGGACCAAGGACGCATCGGCCCCACGGCCGGGTACGCAGAGCCGCCATCAGCCTCCTCCTCGGCCACGGCGTCGAAGCTCAGCGTCGGCATCTCCTGCACCGTGGGTGGTGCTGGGGGCAGAGGTGACGACGGGCGCGGTGCGGCCGGACTGCCGGTAGGCCGCTTCCGCTCATCGGGTCGGGGCCGACGGACCCCACCATCGGCTGCCCGGGCCCGACGCGCCGCATCCGCCATGGCGTGCAGAGCCCTCGTACTCACATCCTGGTCGGTCCCGTGTGGGTGTCCTCGTGAGGTCACGGCCCTCCTCTGCCCTCGTTCCTCTACACCTACATACCCTTCGTCCGGAATTCAACGCGGGACGGGATCAGATTCTCCCTGCCAGGTCCGCAAAACCTGCACGAACAGGGAAAATGCGTGGCCCTGGCAACCCACCCAGGACCGTGATCCTTGGTCAGCCGCCATGCCAAAACCCGGCGTCCCTCAGTGACCCGCTACCTCTTCGCCGCTCACACGGATGGTGATGCAGCGCCACCAGGCGCCAACGGTGAGAATGGGCCGCGGCGGCCGGCAGTACCGTGCGGCCTGGAGCTGCCCCCGTCGGGAAGCCCTACGAGCCATAGGCCCGAGAGGGCACGACGTAAAAATCGTAAATCCGTTCCGAACTGTCGATCCGGTGGGGAGCCGTTCGTAGAGGGGGCGAACGAACAAGACTCCGACCAACTCCCAGGAGGCATCACGATGACCCAGTACCTGCTCAGCATCTACCAGCCCGATGGTCCACCTTCCGCCTCGGTCGACCTCGAACAGATCAGACGTGACCTCGACGTGTTGAACGCCGAGTTGCAACAAGCCGGGGCCTGGGTGTTCGCCGACGGCCTCTTTCCCCCGGACACGGCCAAGGTCCTGCGGGCCCAAGACGGCGACGTGCTCGTGACTGACGGGCCATACGTCGAGGGCAAGGAACACCTGGGCGGCCTCACCATCATCAACGCCGTTGACCTCGGCGCGGCACTCGAGTGGGGACGCAAGCTGTCAAAGGCCACCACCCTGCCGGTGGAAGTGCGCTCCTTCCAGAGTGGTGCCCAGATCCATTAGCCAGTGAGGCACCGGGTGCTGATGCGGAACGCCCGCGAGAGCTACTGCCGAGAGATAGCCACCTTCATGAGATCGGCGGGGTCTACCAGGTGGTCGTGATTGTCGTCACCGAGGTCTATCTGGACAAGTCGATCTTCCCGTTGAACTTGCTCACCCATCTGGACCTCTGAACGCTACGAACTGATCGGGGCGTCTGCCTAGAAGTCTCAACCAGGCACTTCGGGGCGCCACGGGTCAGCCTCGACCGGCTATCCCTCACCCACGTACTCGGCATCGGACACATGGGGATCCCAAGTGGGAGGACCCTCTGTGATGGATAGATGGGTCATGAAATGATCGGGCCTCGCCCCGTGCCAGTGTTCTCCGAGGACCGCGGTGAGTACGAGCTCAAAGGGGTCCGAGACCCCTGGAGATTATTCGCCGTGGGTGGGTAACTGAAAGACCGTGGCTAACGACACATCCGGGCGCTCGGATAACTTGCTTAGTAACAGCGCCACTACGGTTGGGTCGGGCACCGACGATGAGCGGCGAGACTGACTGGAGACATAGGTCAATGAGCGATGGACAAGTTCACGATGCTGACAAAGATGCCCTGAAGAAGGCACTGGAGGCAGTCGGCACGCCACCGACCTTGGAAACGCCCCTTGGAACGTTCGACCTGGTCGATGGTGTGCCCACCCCCGGGTCGGTCGCCAAGCTCTACGACGCCTTGGACTTCATGCGGGGCGTAGATGTGTTCCTGAACGCCCTCCCCGGTGCCTCGCTCGCCGCGATGCGGAACGGCTTCCGCAGCATCGGTCTGACTGAGACCCACCAGATTGGCTACACGGACCCACGGGCCAACTCAGGAAGTTTCTTTCTCACCCCCAACACGGAGACCACCTACGGGTCGATGTTTCTCGACCTGAAGGCAACTGGACCTTTCGTCATCGAGCCACCCAAGCAATCGTTGTGCGTGGTTGACGACTTCTGGTTCCGGTACGTCGCAGACATGGGCATCGCCGGTCCCGACAAAGGTGAAGGCGGAAAGTACCTGTTCCTGCCTCCGGGTTACGACGGTGACGTGCCCGACGGCTACTTCGTCTATCGCCCGCTTACCTTTACGAACTGGGTGGTCTTCCGAGCCTTGGGTGGCGTCCCGGCGTTGAAGGAGACGAAGGTCTACCCCTTGGCTGCCGCCGATGATCCACCCGAGGTGGAGTTCATCAACATCGCCGAGCCACACTTCAACACGGTGCACGCCAACGACTTCTCGTTCTACGAGGAGGTGGACACCATCATTCAGGAGGAGCCGACCACATCACTCGACCCCGAACGGGCCGGTCAACTGGCAGCCGTCGGGATCGTGCATGGCAAGCCCTTTGATCCCGACGAGCGCCTTCGTTCCATTCTCGACAACGCTGCCCGCACCGGTGCCGCAATCAGCCGGGCGCTCGTCTACTCACCCCGTGATCCCGAGGCCCCCATCTTCGAGGGGTCATCGTGGTGCAATGCCTTCCTCGGCGGCAGCTACGAGTTCCTCCACAACGGTGCTCGACTCCTGGACGCCCGCATCGCATTCCACTACTTCGCCACGGTCATCACTCCCGCCATGGCCCACGCCCAAGTCGGCGCTGGCTCGGCCTATGCCTATACAGCAGTGGACAGCAACGGGGCCGTTCTTGACGGTGCCAAGACCTACACCCTGACCCTTCCGCCGAATCCACCAGCCAAGAACTTCTGGGCTGTGGACATCTACGACACCCAGACACGTTCGCTTCTGCAAACCGACAATCCCTATCCCAGCGTGATGAGCCTTGGGGACTCGGTGGTGGCGAACGACGACGGCTCCTATACGGTCTGGTTCGGACCCGAATCGCCAGCGGGGCGTGAGTCGAACTGGATTCAGACAGTGCCGGGTAAGGGTTGGTTTCCATTGCTCCGCCTCTACGGACCACTCCAACCATGGTTCGACAAGACGTGGCGGTTGTCTGAGATTGAGCCGCTCAACGAGAAGTGACAGGGCCACCGAGCGCCGGGAGCGGATCGCTGTCAACTGTGGCTGAGCGCTCGAACCCGACAAGCTCCAAGTCTCGGCTCGCCTCCTTCTTGGGTCGCCCTCCTCAACCCTCCTCGACATCTATGCCACGCAACCACCGTGGGAGACCGTAGGGCCACTGGCGAGCTGGGCAGGCCCTTCTTTGGCAACGAAAACGGCTACGAAACGGCGGCTCGGGGGACAAACACGGGATGAAGCCGAAACCGAGCCGCCCGATCCTCAGGACGTCAGGCGGTCTACCAGAAGAAACCAACTGGTGGGGCTAGCAAGAATCGAACTTGCGACCTCAGCATTATCAGTGCTGCGCTCTAACCGACTGAGCTATAGCCCCGCAAACCGGTGCACGACGCTACACCACGGCCCCAGCCGACCGGAAGGCCGGCCCCGGAGCCGGGGGCCGGCACCGGTTCTGGGGTGGTCAGCGCCGCCGGTCCTACCCGTCTCCGGCGACCTCTCCGGCCACGGCAGCCACTGCCGCCACAGCGTCACCGCCATCGAGGTTCATGACCCGAACACCGGTGGCGTCCCGGCCCTGGGAGGCGATCTCACGGACCGCCGTCCGGATAACCACTCCCGAGGTGGAGATGAGCAGGATCTCGTCCTCCAGCCCGGCCATGAACGCCGCAACCACCCTCCCCCGCTTGGCGGTGAGGCGGATACCCCGGACCCCCTGGCCGCCCCGAGCCTGCCGGTTGAAACGCTCGAGCTTGGTGCGCTTGCCGTACCCGGCATCAGTGACCAGCAGGATGTCGGCGTCGTCCCGGGCGACATCACACGACACCACCTGATCGCCAGCCTTGAGGCGGACACCCCGGACCCCGGCCGCGTCACGTCCCATGGCCCGCACGTCCTGCTCCGAGAACCGGATGGTCATACCGGACTGGGTGACCAGAAACACATCGTCGTCGCCGTGGGTCTCGACCACCCTGACCAACTCGTCGCCCTCGCGGAGGTTGATGGCAATGAACCCCTCGCGCCGTGACTTGTCGTACTCCGAGAACGAGGTCTTCTTCACCTGTCCCTGTTTCGTACTGAACACCAGGTAGTTCTCGGCCGGGAAGTCGCGGGTGCCGATGATGGCCTGGATCACCTCGTTGGGGTTGAGAGGCAGGAGGTTGACCACGGCCGTGCCGCGGGCAGTCCGCTCTTTCATCGGAATTTCCAACGCCCGCAGCCGGAACACCCTGCCCCGGTTGGAGAACAGCAACAGGTGGGCGTGCGACGTGGTGTGGACGACGTCGTCGATCAGGTCTTCCTCTTTGAGCTTGGCCCCCTGTACACCCCGACCGCCCCGGCCCTGGGTCCGGAAGGCATCGGCCGACACCGCCTTGATGTATCCGGCTCGGCTCATGGTGACGACCAACTCTTCGTCATCCACCAAGTCCTCGACGTTCATGTCGCCCGGGTCGTGGGTGATCATGGTCCGGCGGTCGTTGGCGAACTTGTCGCGGATCTCACCCAGTTCGGTGGCGATGACTCCCCGCAGCTTGACCGGGTCACGGAGGATCGACTCCAGCTCGGCGATCTCCTCCAGCAGCTTGGCCAGCTCCTCTTCGAGGTTGGACCGGCCTAGACGGGTGAGTCGGGACAGCGTCATGTCCAAGATGTGGTTGGCCTGCTCCTCCGAGAAGTCGAACGGAGTGGCCTGCAGGGTCTCGAGTGCGGCCGGCCGATCGTCCGAGCCCCGAATGGCTGCGATCACCGCGTCCAGCATGTCGATGGCTTTGAGCAGGCCCTCGACCACATGCGCCCGGGCTTGGGCCTTGGTCAACAGGAACTGCGACCGCCTGGTGACCACCTCGACCTGGTGGGCCACATAGTGGGTCAGCATCTGAGCCAGGTTCAGGGTGCGGGGCACCCCGTCGACCAAAGCCACGGCGTTGACGCTGAATGTGGTCTGCATGGGGGTCTGCTTGAACAGATTGTTGAGCACCACGTTGGCGTTGGCGTCGCGCTTCAGCCGGATCACCAGCCGGGTCTTCCCACCCGACGAGTCGTCCTGAGCCTCGGCGATGCCGTCCAGGTCGCCGGCCCGCACCAGGTCCTCGATCTTCTTCGAGACCGAAGCGATCGAGGCCTGATAGGGCATCTCCGTGACCACGATCCGGGTTTCACCGGCTCGGCCTTCCTCGATCTCCGCCACTGCCCGGAGCTTGATGGACCCCCTGCCGGTCCGCATGGCATCGAGGATGCCCTGGCGCCCAAGGATCAGGGCTCCCGTGGGGAAGTCCGGTCCCTTGACGAACTCCATCAGATCGTCAGGGCTGGCGTCCGGGTGCTCCAGCAGGTAGGTGGTGGCGTCGATGACCTCGCCGAGGTTGTGCGGCGGAATATTGGTGGCCATCCCCACGGCAATGCCCTGCGATCCGTTGACCAGGATGTTGGGGAACCTCGAGGGCAGGACCGTCGGCTCTTCCGAGGTGGCGTCGTAGTTGGGTATGAAGTCGACGGTCTCCTGATCGATCCCGCTCATCAACTCGAGGGCCAGCGACCCGAGCCGACACTCGGTGTACCTCATGGCGGCGGGTCCCTCGTCTGGCCCGGTCCCGCCGAAGTTGCCGTGCCCGTCCACCAGAGGGTGGCGCATGGAGAATTCCTGGACCATCCGGGCCAGGGCCTCGTAGATCGACGAGTCACCGTGCGGGTGGTAGGACCCCATCACGTCGCCGACCACCTTGGCGCACTTGTTGCGGGGCCGGTCCGGAAGCAGGCGCTGGTCGTACATGGAGTACAGGATCCGGCGATGGACCGGCTTCAGGCCGTCCCGCACGTCGGGCAAGGCCCGCGACACGATGACCGACATCGAGTACTCGAGGAAGGATCGCTCCATCTCCTCTTGAATCTCGATGGGCTCGATGAACCCCGACGTCTCTTCTTCGGTGCCGGTTCCGGCCCCGTCGTCAGGTCCTGGCATGCACTCTTCCTACCTTTTCCAATGATCTCGAATGTGGTGGGTCGCCATCTCTGGCCACCCGGGGCCCCTCAACGGTCAGATGTCGAGGAAGCGGACGTCCTTGGCGTTGGTCTGGATGAACGAGCGCCGCAGGTCGACGTCCTCACCCATCAGTACGGAACAGACTTCGTCGGCGATGGCTGCCTGTTCCACGGCGATCTGGAGCAACGACCGCTTCCCCGAGTCCATGGTGGTCTCACGAAGCTCGGCGTAGTCCATCTCACCGAGCCCTTTGAGGCGCTGGAACTCCTTGGTGTGGTTGGGATGCTCCTGCAGGAAGGCCTCTTTGGCGAAGTCGTCCTTGAGATACACCTTCTCCTTGCCCACCTCGGTGGAGTACAGCGGCGGCTGGGCCACATACACGAACCCGCCCTCCACCAACTCCTTCATCTGTCGGAAGAAGAACGTCAACAGCAGGGTGCGGATGTGTGAGCCGTCGACGTCGGCGTCGGCCAGGATAATGATCTTGTGGTACCGGATCTTCGTGACGTCGAAGTCGTCCGCCAACCCGGCCCCGATGGCGGAGATCAGCGCCTGGATCTCGGTGTTCTTGAGCATCTTGTCGACCCGGGCCCGCTCGACGTTGAGGATCTTCCCCCGGATGGGCAGGATGGCCTGGGTCTTGGGATTGCGGGCGTCCTTGGCCGAGCCGCCGGCCGAGTTGCCCTCCACGATGAACAGTTCGCTCTCACGGGGGTCGCGTGACGAGCAGTCCACCAGCTTTCCGGGTAGGCCGGCTCCGTCGAGGGCGGACTTGCGACGGGTGAGGTCGCGGGCGGATCGTGCCGCCACCCGGGCCCGGGCAGCCAGCAGCCCCTTTTGGATCACCTGCCCGGCCTCGCGGGGATTCTCCTCGAACCAGTAGGTCAGCTTTTCGTTGGTGGCCCGCTCGACCAACGACCGGACCGGGACGTTGCCCAGCTTGGCCTTGGTCTGACCCTCGAACTGTGGATCCTCCAGCCGCACCGAGATGATGGCGGTCAGGCCCTCGCGGATGTCCTCACCAAGAAGGTTGTCGTCCTTCTCCTTGAGTGTCCCCTTGGCCCGGGCGTACTTGTTGGCCACGTTGGTGAGGGCCTTCTTGAAGCCCTCTTCGTGCATGCCGCCGTCGATGGTGGAGATGCCGTTGGCGAAGGAGTGGATGCTCTCGTAGAACCCGGTGTTCCACTGGAGGGCGATCTCGACCTCCATGGTCTCTTCTTTCTGCTCCAGCGAGCCCACCTTGCGGAAGAGCGCTTCCTTGGAAGCGTTGAGGTGGCGGACGTAGTCGACGATGCCGTCCTTGTACTTGAAGATCTGCGAGGCCTTGCCATCGGGCCGATCGTCGGCGAACCGGATCTCGAGCCCCTTGTTGAGAAATGCCATCACCTGCAGGCGCTCCATCACCGTCTGGGCCCGAAAGTCGATCTCCTCGAAGATGGACGGATCCGGCCAGAAGGTGACTGTGGTGCCGGTTCGGCCCCGGGGTGCGGGTCCGGTTACCTCGAGCTTCCCGGTCGGGTTACCGCCGTCCACGAATTCGAGAACGTGGTGGTCCCCGTCGCTGTCGATCTCCAACAGGAGCCGGGTGGACAACGCATTCACCACGGAGATTCCGACGCCATGGAGGCCGCCCGACACCTTGTAGCCACCCCCCTCGCCGAATTTCCCTCCGGCATGGAGCGTGGTGAGAACCACCTCGGCCGCCGACCGCCCTCCCTGCTCCTTCATGGCGCCGGTGGGAATGCCTCGGCCGTTGTCAGCCACCCGGACCCCGCCGTCGGCCAGAAGAGACACTTCGATCAGCGTGCAAAAGCCGGCCATGGCCTCATCAACCGAGTTGTCCACCACTTCCCACACCAGGTGATGCAGGCCCGTGGGCCCGGTCGAACCGATGTACATACCGGGTCGTTTACGGACCGGCTCCAGGCCTTCGAGAACCGTGATGTCCTCTGCGCCGTACCCGCCGTCGTCTTCGTTTTTCAGCGCCACAGGCGCGCCCTTTCCAACATCGTTTGATTGAACGGGAACCGGTGCAGCGTGGTCATCTGCGGTGCGTTTCTCCGCTCTCCGGCGACGACGGCGTTTCTCCGATTCCGATGCTCCAGTGTAGCCGTCAGAGGTGGGTTCCCAGACCGATGGTCGCAGTTCCACGGGGCCGACTACCGGCGTACCCGAACCTCCAGGCGGCCGGGCCTCGAAGCCCCGGTCACCTCCACCACCCGGTCCAACAGCTCGTCCCCCAGCCGGCGTACCTGGGTGGCCCAGGCTGGGTGATCCACGCTCACAACCAGTGCCTCGCTGTCGAGCCGGATCGGTTGCACGTGGCTGGCCATGGCCGTGCCCACGATCTCGGGCCACCGAGCGAAAAGGTGCCCGACGCCCTTCGAGTCCTCCAACCCCAGTTGCCTGGTCACCGCGTCAAGCGACGTTCCAAGTGATCGCGGACCACCCTCGCGCCCGTCTGGTCTGCGAACCATCACTCTGAACCCGTCGCAGGCACCGGTACGACGTGCCCCCCGGCCGCCACGGCGTAGATCTTGGCCGCCGAGACCTCTTCTGGCGCAGGTAGCGCCGTTGTCAGCAGGGTCTGTCCAGGGGGGAGCCCGGCCAATAGCGCTCGCGAGCGAAACGGGTCCAGTTCGGAGAACACGTCGTCGAGAAGCAGCACAGGCGGTGAGCCCAGGCGCTCGGTGGCCAGCTGATGGGCGGCCAACTGGAGGGCCAGGGCCAGCGAGCGCTGCTCCCCCTGGGAGGCGTGGGTTCGACTGGGCAGGCCCCCGAGCGACAGCTCGAGCTCGTCCCGGTGCGGCCCGATCAGGGACACCCCCCGCTCGATGTCCTTCGACCTCGAAGCAGCCAGTGCCTCCAGCAGTCCTCCCGACCAGGATCGACGGTACTCCAGGCTCACCACGGTGGGCTGCCCGGCGACACGCGAGTAGTGGGCTGAGGTGATCGGGGCCAAGTCCGCCACCAGAGCCTCACGAGCCTCCACCAGCACCGTTCCGGCCGCGTCCAGGCGGGAATCCCACACGTCGAGTGTGGTGGCGGCGTCAGCACTGAGCTTGCGGCCTGATCCCCGCAGCAGAGCGGAGCGTTGGCGGAGGATCTTGTCGACCTCCTCGACCGCCCGTGCCGCCTTCGGATCGACGACTGCCAAGGTTTCATCGAGGAACCGGCGACGTTCGCCCGGACCCTCCCGCACCACCCCGATGTCCTCGGGGGAGAACACGGTGGTCCTCAAGGCCTCATGGAGGTCACCGCGCCGTCGGACCGGCTGCCGGTTTACCAGGGTGCGTGACCGGCCCGACAGTGACAGCTCTGCCTCGATCGAGATCGGGCGGCCTTCGACCAGGGTGTGGGCCCTCAGAATGGCCCGCTCGGAGCCCCGGCGGACCAGGGCCTCCTTGGGGGAGCGCCGGAAGGACTGCAGCGTGGCCAGGTAAGCAATGGCTTCCAGCACGCTGGTCTTGCCGGCCCCGTTGAGCCCGGTCACCACCGTGGTGCCCTGTGGGTCGGGTTCTATCGTCAGCTCGGCGATGTTGCGGAAGTCGGTGATGACCAACGAGACGAGGTGCACGGAGCCTTCGGTGTGCTGCCGACCGGCCTCAGGAGACCCGAACGGGCATCAACAGGTAGTGGAAGTTCGTCTCTTCAGCCGCCCGCACAGTGGCGGGCTTGGTGGCGTCGACCGTCTCGAGAAGGACCTCGTCTCCAGACACCGCTTCGACCCCGTCGATGAGATAGGTCGGGTTGAAGGCGATGGTCAGATCGGTTCCCTCGAAATCAGCGTCGACGGTCTCACTGGCGTCTCCGACCTCCTGGGATACCACCGTGAGGTCGACTCCCCCGCCCCGCATGGACAGACGCACCGGTGTGGTGTTGTCCCGAACCAGTAGCCGCACCCGTCGTAGGGCGTCCAGGAGGGAGTCCTTCCCCACGTGGAGGCGGTTCGGATACTCAGCCGGAATGAGCTGGCGATAGTCCGGGTAGCTTCCGTCGAGCAACCGCGTGCTCACTTTGACGTTGCCGGCGACAAAAGTCACATCGTGCTCACCGATGGACAGACCCACCTTCGGCGCCTCGGTGTTCCCCTCCCCATCCTCTTTCGGTGTGGAACCCAGGGCAGAAAGCCTCTGCAACTCAGCCAGGGCCCTGGCCGGTACGAGAATCTGGGAGGCGTCGGTCAGAGCGTCGCTTCCTTCGATGTCCCGCATAGCCAGCCGATAGGAGTCGGTGGCCACCAGTCGGATGCCCCCACCCTCAGCGGCGATCAGCACCCCGGTGAGGAGGGGCCTGGCATCGTCGCTCGATGCCGCCCGCACCACCTGGCGTAGAGCACTGGCCAAATGGGCTGCTGGCAGGAACGTGGCCGGTTGCGGTGGCTCGGGAAGGGACGGGAAGTCGTCGACCGGAAAGGTCCGCAGGCTGAAGCGCGACCTGGCCGCACCGATCTCGACCTTCTCACCCTCGGATTCCACGGTTACCGCGCCCGGCTCGAGGGAGCGGACGATGTCGGCCAGCAGTTTGGCTGGGGCCACACACACCCCGTCGGCGATGCCGATGGCCTCGGTTGAGGCGTGGACCGTGAGGTCCAGATCGGTCCCGACCACGCCCAGGTGGTTGTCCTGCGACTCGATCCGGACCCCTCCGAGCGCCATCGACGTCGACGTACGTGAACTGACGGCACGACCGGCAGTGGTGAGGACCTCCACCAGGGAGTCGCGCTCACATCGGAACTTCACCAGGATGTCCTTTCTTGCTTTTCTTTTAAGTATCTAAATTCGTAGTGATGGTAGTAAGCCCTGTGGATTGCGGATAACTACGCCGCAGCCCTGCCCAGGGGTGGTGTCAGAATCCGGAGTTCATCCACTGAATGTGGTGGTCCGGGAGCGGCAGGTGTTCATTGGGTGACTGGTTATGGACAAGTTCATCCAAGTTCACAGAATTGCCCCAGGTTGTGACAGAGATTTCCACAGATAGTGCACAACCTCCGGATAGCAGGGGGCGTACCCCTCGATGCACGTGGGGATATTCCCCTGGTTGACCACCGGCCACACGGCGCAACTGGAAGTCACGAGCCACTCTTGATGCGGACGATCAGGTCTGTGACCTGGTTGTAGATCTGGTGGCGCTCTTTCATCAGGGTGGTGATCTTGTCGACGGCGTGCATCACCGTGGAGTGGTCGCGACCGCCGAACTCCCTCCCGATGGCGGGGTAGCTGAAATCGGTCATCTCCCGGAACACGTACATGCCGATCTGTCGGGCGGTGACCAGAGGACGACGCCGGTTGGGGCCGCAGAGCTCTTCCACGGAGAACCCGAAGGTGTCCGAGGTGGCTTCCAGGATGACTTGGGGGGTGATCCTGCGGGGTTGGTCGGCGGAGACGATGTCCGAGAGGACCACCTCGGCCAGCTCCCGGCTCATGGGCTGGCGGTTGAGGCTGGCAAAGGCGGTGACCCGGATGAGGGCCCCTTCCAGTTCCCGGATGTTGTCCTTGACGTGGGTGGCGATGAATTCCAGCACCTCGTCGGGGACGTCAACCCGTTCGTGCTCGGCCTTGGTCTGGAGAATGGCCAGGCGGGTCTCGAGCTCGGGAGGTTGTACCTCGGTGATCAGGCCGGAGAGGAACCGGCTGCGGAGCCGGTCCTCCAGGGTGGCGATGGATTTCGGGGGCCGATCAGAGGTCAGGACGATCTGTTTGGACGCTCCGTACAGAGAGTTGAAGGTGTGGAAGAACTCCTCTTGGAGCGACTCCTTGCGCTCCATGAACTGGACGTCGTCGATGAGCAGGACGTCGCACTCCCTGTACCGGCGCTTGAAGGCCGTGGTGGTGTTGGTCCGGATGGCATCGACGAATTCGTTCATGTAGGTCTCGGTGGTCACGTAGCGAACGTGACGACCCACGAAGTTCTCAAGGACGTAGTTCCCGATGGCATGCAGGAGGTGGGTCTTGCCCAGACCGGCGTCCCCGTAGATGAACAGGGGGTTGTAGGACCGGGCTGGGGACTCGGCCACGGACTGGGCTGCGGCGTGGGCGAACCGGTTGGAGGAGGCGATGACGAAGGTGTCGAAGGTGTAGCGGGGGTCGAGAACGGGAAATTCGAGACGATCTCCCCTGGTGGGACGGGGTGGGCGTTCCCATCCCGGTGATCCTCCCGACGGCGGTCCTGGGTGGCACCGGACTGAACCAGGGCAGGGGGTGGGCTCTCTTCGACAGGCTCGTGGATGGGCGCCACCACCTCGAGTTGAACCACTAGATCCCGCCCGACGGTCCCGGTGACGGTGTCCTGGATGAGGCCGAGGAACCTCGACTCCACTCGGTCGCGGATCAAGGTATTGGGCACGCCGAGGACTATTTCGCGGTCCTTGATGGAAAGTGGCGTGATGCCTGACAGGTAGGCCTGCCAGCTGGCATCAGAGACCTGTTCGCGGAGGGCCTCCGAGCACAAATTCCACATGCCTTCTGTGTCGTTCACGTGGGCCTCCGCCCTGGGACAGCTGATTCGGTCCACAGCACTATCCACAGCTGTGGACGAGCACCGATCCACGTGAGCAACCCCCGCAGGGTCTGGGCCTGGGGGTTACTGCGATGGGATTGCCTGCTCGATTCGTAGGGGGCAAGTTGGTCCGGGTCGGATCCTTCGTACCGTGGAGCCACTTGCTGTGATCGGAACGGTACACCGTGCCCACCCGATGTGCCTCCTGCCGATCGACTAGAGCGGAGCCCCGATTGCGCCTAGTGTGTAGGGGAATGCCCCGATCCCTGTGACCGGGCCCCCTGCCGCACGCGGCGCCTAAGCGTCCACGGTTCAGGGCGAGGAAGGAAGTGGATGAAATGAAGCGCACCTATCAACCAAATGTACGGAAACGGGCCAAGACCCACGGTTTTCGCAAGCGGATGTCGACCAAGGCCGGGCGGGCGGTGATCCGGTCGCGCCGGGCGAAGGGACGCCAGCGGCTCTCGGTGTGACCGTCTCCCGGCCGGAAGGCCGGAGCGGCTCCCTGGTGGGGCCGATCCGGTCGCGCCGTACCTTCGAAGAGCTGCGCCGAAGCAGCTCCCGGGGGCGAGCAGGACCACTCGCTGTAAGTGTTGTTATGCAACCTTCCTGGTCAGAAGTAAAAGTTGCTTACGCCGTCAACCGACGGGTTGGGAATGCAGTGAAGAGGAATCGACTGAAGCGCAGGCTGCGGGCCATCGTGTCCGAGCAGGCCGCCCACCTTCCGGCTGGTGCCTACCTGGTTCACGCAGGGCCGGGCGGGCCGTTGTTGGGATTCGATCAACTGAAGGTGGCTATGAGCCAAGCAGTGGAGAGGGCTATGGCTGGCCCGGCCCGTCGGACGGGCGCGGCCCGGTGAGCGCTGTCACGGGTCAACTCGACACCAGACCGACACCGGACGCCAAGGAGGCCCTGGTAGCGGACGTAATCGATGGGGAACAGCTGTACGCCCACCCGCGAGGTCCGGCCCGGTGGATGATCACGGCCATCCACGGCTATCAGATGCTCCGGTCCGGGCGACCCACCGGGTGCCGGTACCTCCCGACCTGTTCGGAGTACGCCGTGTTGGCCATCGAGCGGCACGGCGCCGCCCGAGGCGCCACGTTGGCGGCCAGACGGCTGATCCGGTGTAACCCCTGGGGTGGACACGGCGTCGATCCTGTGCCCGAAGGGAAGGTCCCATGCTCGCCTCACTGACCACGCCGATCGGCAAGATCTTCCAGCCCCTGTTGGACTTCGTGGGGTCGGTTCTGGCCTTCTTCTTCTCGATCATTCCCGAACTACCCGGTTGACGTAGCTCTCCTCACCATCGTCATCATGGCCGCCTTGACCCCGTTGACCGTCAAGAGCACCAAGAACATGGCGGCCATGCAGGCCCTCGGGCCCGAGATGAAGAAGTTGCAGGCGAAGTACAAGGGCACTGAAAACAGAGCCCAGATGAACGAAGAAATGATGAAGCTCTACAAAGAGCACAATGTAAACCCGGCTTCAGGCTGCCTCCCCATGCTATTGCAGATGCCGGCATTCTTTGTTCTGTACAGCGTGATCCGAGGGATCACCAACACCGTGACCATCCCTGCCCACACAATCACCGTGGCCGGATTCAAGAAGACCATACCGGAACAGGTCAAGGCGATCCCCCGGTACATCCCCAATCCCTCGAAGATGCGTACGGACATCGTTGCAGCTCACGGCCAACTTAATTCGTTTGGTATGGACTTCGCCCAGAAGCTGCTCTCCCACCACAGTTCGATTTTCATCGCCATCCCCTATCTCCTGTTGGTGGCCGCGGCCGTGGGACTGCAGTACCTGCAGATGTCCCGGCTGAATGCCCGAAACCCCCAAGCATCGCAGGCCAATCCTCAGGCCGCCATGCTCCAGAAGTACATGCCTCTCATCTTCGGGTTCATTTATCTAAATGTCGCCGCCATTCTGAACGTGTATTTTATCATTTCGAGCGCTATTCGGATCCTGACGCAGGAAATTCTCTTCCGGAAAGGGCTGGTCGCCGGCCCACCTGCGGCCGCCGCCGCCGGAAGTGGCGGAGGAGGGAAGAAGGGGCCTGCGGCCGACCGGACGGAACGGGCCTTGCCCAAGGCTGGGGCGGCGGGGAGCGGATCGGCCAAGGCCGGGGGCACGGCCAAATCGGGGCCGGGAACTGCGAAGCCCGCAGGGGCGGCCAAGGCCGGGACCGCCAAGCCGGGTGGACCTGCCAAAGCCGATGGGACCGGAGCGGCTGGCGGATCCAATGGGTCACGACGGCCCGCGGCGGGGTCCAAGGGAACTGCCGGAGGCAAAACCGGGTCGGCCGCAAAGGCCACCGGGTCGACCAACGGGTCCAACGGCCGGAGGAGTCCAGCCAGTGGGCCAAATGGCTCGGGGTCCAGCAGGAACGGCGCCAAGAGCTCGAGCAACGGATCGAACGGATCCGGGGATGCGGCGGCGGAGAACGAAGATGCGGGCCAGCCGAAAGAGCACCCACGCTCCAAGGCGAAACGCGAGAGAAAGGCACGATAAGCAGTGGATTGGGTGGAAGCGAGCGGTAAATCACTCCCCGAGGCAAAGGAGATCGTTCTCGATCTCTTGGGGGTGGCTGAGGACGACGCCGAGTTCGTGGTCCTCAGCGAACCCAAGGCCGGTCTGTTCGGTCGCCTGCGGGGGGAGGCCCGGGTTCAAGCCCGGGTGAGGCCGGTTGCCCCACCACCTAAGCGAGGCCGTCGGCAGAAGCCGGCCGGACGTCGGGAGGGCGCCGATCGTCCTCGCAGCGGCAACGGTCCTCGAAAGGGCGGAGGAGGCTCGGCTCGTGGTGAGCGGGCCAATGGTGTGGCAGAGGGTGCTGGCGGCGGACCGGCCGACAGGTCAGAAGGCGACGGACCGGACGCTAGTAGCAACGGAGCGAAATCGGGTGGTGCGAGCCGCTCCAGCCGACGTAGGCGTGGTGGGGGCGGAGGTGGGGGACAGAATGCCGTTGAGGCACGAAGCGGTGGGCAGAACGGCGAAGGATCGAACCAGCAGCAAAAGCGAGGTTCTGGGCGCAAGTCCGGAGAGAGTGAGAGCACGATGGAAGAGTCATTGACACTTGAGCAGCAGGGTCAGGCCGCCGCGGATTTTGTATCCGGGCTGGTCCGGGAGTTCGGCTTGAACGCTGATGTCGGCTACGTGGAGATCGACGATGAGACGGTGCAGATCGCCGCTGCCGGGGAAGACCTGGGCCTGTTGGTAGGGCCACGCGGCGCAACGCTTTCGGCGGTGCAGGATCTCACTCGAACCTTCGTGCAGCGCCAGTCGGAAAACCGGACGGATCGAATTCTGGTCGATGTGGGCGGCTATCGGGAGAAGCGGGTGGCGGCGCTCCGACGGTTTACCGAAGGCATCGTGGGAGAGGTCAAGGAGTCCGGCGATGAGCGGGTCCTCGAGCCGATGTCACCGGCCGATCGCAAGGTCGTCCATGACACGGTGAACGAGATCGACGGTGTGGAGACCAGATCCGAGGGCACCGAGCCCACGAGATACGTGGTTATTCAGTCTTCCAACTGACGTCTCTCGAGGGTTCATGAGGACGGGCCTACCTGGCGAGGTAGAGAGCCAATCTCGGGTCGCCCAAACCCTCGACCCCCTCCCACAGCCAAGAGCGGTGCCAGGCCGGCCGCGCACTGCCGGTGGTTCGCTGTGAGCCAACCTGATCACCCCACACCGGTGGCCTCCATCGAGTCCCTGCGGAGCCGGGTGGCGGCTCGGGTCGGTGAGACTCTGAGCCGATCGGGTGAGCTGGGGTTCTTGGGCGGAATGCCCGTTGAGGACCAAGTTGACCATGCACTCGGGTTCGTTGCGGTAGCGGAGTCCTATCTCGGTCGACCCCCGTCTGCTGTCATCGATTTAGGGTCCGGAGGCGGGATTCCTGGGGTCGTGCTCGGTTCTTGCTGGCCCGGGAGTCGGATTGTCCTGCTGGACTCGAATGAGCGCCGCACGGACTTTCTCCTCAGCGAGATGACAGCCTGGGATCGTGGCAACAGCGCCGGAGTGAGACTTGGAGCGATCGAGGTCGTCCGGAGTCGGGCCGAGGATTTCGGGCGGATGCCCGAAATGCGGGGCCAAGTTGACCTGGTCACCGCCCGGTCCTTTGGCCCACCGGCGGTAACGGCAGAGTGCGGCGCACCACTCCTGGTCTTGGGAGGCCTATTGATCGTCTCGGAGCCACCCGAGCCCACCGATGGAGTCCGCTGGCCATCCGACGGTCTGGACCTTCTGGGACTGGAAGCTGTTGCCCGAGTTCGGGTGGACGACCGCTTCGGTTATCAGATCCTGGTCAAGACCCAGGCGACAGCGGAACGATATCCCCGGCGGGTCGGTATTCCGACGAAGCGGCCGCTGTTCTGACGGCTGGCGCCTCTTGCGCCTGTGATCGAGGGTCGCCACTGGAATTGTTCCACGTGAAACAGTGGATAAGTGTTGGTATCCGGTCGGACCTGATTCATTCGGTTGGCCGGGCGCGGCTCCGATTGTTTCACGTGAAACGTTTCGGGTACCTCCAGCCTGGCTGCTTGAGACCCAGAAGATCAAGGACCCGAGACCCTCAAGAAAGCACGTATTCGGAGGCTAGAGGCGGTTGTAGGCCTCGGCCCTTCAAGATAGAAGATTCCGAACCTCGATTCTGAGCGCTCTCTCTTGGAGGGCATCGGCATAAGGCCCGGCCGTAATCACGGCTCAGGAGAATTCGGCTTCGTCGGGCCTTCCGCCGCCGGAGTGGAGAGTCCAGCGCCCGGAAAGGATCAGGTGCTGTTCCGTAGCAAATACCGACAGGCGAAGGGCCGTTCGGCTAGGTCGCCTCAGGGGGCAGCAGGCCCAATGGCCGTGGACACCCTGTGGTTGGCGCCAACCCTGGATAACCGGTCCACCCGGCCTCTCCGTGCCCGGTTACCGCGCCTTCGGGCACTCCCCTGCCTTCCGAGATTGGGACGTGCCGCCTTGGTGGCTCCAGATTGGACGCCGGACCTGTAGCGCTCAACCCTGTAGGCGACGGCTAATCAGGTGGAGGGTTGCCCACCGCTTCGTCGGCGTCCGCAGTCGGCCAAATCGTTTCCCTCTGGGACTTACCGCTGTTTCAATTGGCCCTTCCTAACCTTTCGGCCAGCCAGATATGGTGCAGATCCGGCGGATGCTCTGGGGCTCAGCAGAGCCCACCGGCTCGGTCTCCCCAACCGGGCCCCGTCCGCTCTCGATGTCGAGACCGGGTGGGAGAGAGTCTGAGCGACGAGCGTCGTCGACGAAGAGGCGGTTTTGTCCTCGGTCGAGCTGAGGGCGAGGGTTTTTGTCGGAGCCCACTTGGCGGCATGCCTGGGCGTGTGTTCCGTCGTGGTCCGGACCCGAGGACATCACGAACCGGGGTAGGTCCAGGGCGTGTGCTTCCAAATCGCGGTCGGAAGCGTGGGGCCCGTGCGCGGGCCTGGGCACAGAAAGCAATCAGGTGTAGAGGTCATGGCCGGAGCTGGACAAACCGGGTGCGGTTTCGGCCGAGGTCCATCCACGTCACATGGTGGGGTGACCGCACTGCCTCACCGGCGGAGCCTGTTCGGAGGGTAGGGGAGGGTGTTCTCATCGCCGATGTAATGGAAAGGGACGGGCGGCCTTGGTCTCTGATGGAGTCACCCGAGACCTGTGAGACGTCCGACTCCGCCTCTTGAGGGATTGATCAGCGACTCGACCTCGGACGCAACAGAGAGTCCGCCCGGTAAGAGGTCAGCCATCAACCGACGCCCCGAGGACCCAGCCCTCATCGCCAGGATTCGCCGTTGGTCGAGGGTTTCACGTGAAACATTTTCGGCTAAAGACTTGACCCCATCTGCAGCGCGGGGGAGGATGATGTCCTTGACTCCTGCTGAATTGCGAAGACGATAGTGCTCGGGCGTCGTCGAAACCGAAACAAATCTGCTCCCCAGGACGAGCCGACTTCCGACATCCAATCGGAGATCGAGAGCACTGGCGCTGTGAAGTTGGAAGCCAGTCCCCCGCCTCCCCCGCCTCCCGCACCGGCTGCGCCAACTCCTGTGGAACCCTCGACCGCACGGGTCCCGGAGGGGTTTGCCGCCATCAGGAGGCCGACCCCCATCAAGAAGACCAGCTCCGACGTCGCCACCGCCCACGCCGAGTTGGATAGCGTCCTACCCCCCTCGGGTAAACGGAATCTCGACAGGGTTCCGCGGTCTGGAGCCGTGACGCCCGAAGCGACAGCGGTGGCAGCCGTTCAACAACCGGTGGCTACCCCGGCGCCACCTCAATCGACTGTCCCCCCCACACCTCAATCCCCCAACCGGACGCCACCAGAAGCTTCACCCTCGTCGCCTGTGACCACCGAGCCAGCTCCCGAGCCCCGTCCTAAACCCACGGCATCAGACGTCGTGGCTCCGTCCGATCAAGGCAAGCCTGATGAGACTGTCACCGCGGTTGTTGCCTCCCCTCCGGTTGTGGCGGATTCTGCCGAAGAGATGGTGAACACCGCGCCGGCCTCGCCGGCCAAAGCCGAGTCAACCGACGCCGTCGATCCCACCGGCGACAGCGCGGCCAAGTCCACCGAGGTGACCGTGCAGTCGGCGTCGGCGAATCCCCTGCCCCGGGTACTGGCCGTAGCCAATCAGAAAGGTGGCGTAGGTAAGACCACCACGTCGGTCAACCTCGGGGCGGCTCTAGCCGAACTGGGCTTTCGTGTGCTGGTGATCGACCTCGACCCTCAAGGAAACGCCACCACGGGCCTGGGTGTCGATGCCCGGCACTTCGAGCTGTCCATGTATGACGTTCTGATGCGGGACGCCTCCCTCGAGGACTGTGTCGAGCCCACCAGTATGAAGAACCTCTTTGTGGCCCCGGCCACCATCGCCTTGGCCGGGGCGGAGATCGAGCTGGTCCCGGCCTTCAGCCGGGAGCTCAAACTGAAGAAGTCCATCGAGTCGGTCATCGGGGAGTTCGACTACGTCCTGATCGACTGCCCACCGTCGCTCGGATTGATCACCGTCAACGCCCTGGCCGCTGCTGACGAGGTCCTGGTCCCCATCCAGTGCGAGTACTACGCACTCGAGGGCCTGAGCCAGTTGATGCGGAACGTCCATCTGGTGGCCTCGAACCTCAACCCCAAGTTGGATATCTCCACCATCGTCCTGACCATGTACGACGCCCGAACCAAGTTGGCCGATCAGGTGGCCAATGAGGTGCGCCAGCATTTCGGCGCCAAGGTGTGCCGGAGCGTCATCCCGCGGACCGTGAGGCTCTCCGAGGCCCCGTCCTTCGGGCAACCCATTACGGCGTTCGATCCTTCGTCGTGTGGGGCCATCGCCTATCGGGAACTAGCCAAGGAGGTCAGCGGTGGCACGTCGTAGCGGGCTGGGAAAGGGCCTGAGCGCCCTCATACCCAACGAGGTGATGGGCGATCGATCGTCGGCGCTACGGGAGGTACCCATCGGCAGCATCAAGCCCAACCCCCGCCAGCCCCGGGTCAATTTCGACGAAGACACCATGAGCTCCCTGGCGGCCTCGATCAAGGAGTTGGGCATCCTTCAGCCGGTGTTGGTCCGACAGATCGGGGGAGAGGCGGCCGACGACTTCGAGCTCATCGCCGGCGAGCGAAGGTGGAGGGCGGCCAGGCGGGCCGGGCTCCAGTCGATCCCGGTGCTGGTGCAGACCTCGGACGAGACCCGCAGCCTCGAGCAGGCCCTGGTCGAGAACCTGCACCGACAGGACCTCAACGTCCTGGAAGAAGCCGCCGCCTACCAGCAGCTGATCGAAGAGTTCGGCTACACCCACGATCAAGTGGCCACCCGGGTCGGCAAGAGCCGCACAGCGGTCACCAACATCCTTCGCCTTCTTCAGCTCCCGGCCGGGGCGCAGCGGTTGTTGGCTGAGGGTCAGATCACCCCGGGACACGCCCGTGCCCTGCTGGGCACACCGGATCGGGGGTTCCAAGAGGCCCTGGCCAAATCGATCGTCTCCGACAACCTGACCGTCCGGGCCATCGAGGACATGGTGCGAGAGCACGGCGAGAAGCAGTCACCGCCTCCCGAAGCGCCGCCGGGGGTACCGGCGGAGCGCCAGCCGGTCGCCGTGCCGCGACTCGACGACCAGGAAGAGGACCGCCCGCCACCCGCTTCGGGCCCTCGTCGACTGCCTCCTCCCGGAATTCTGGAGCTCGAGGAGCTACTTTCCGGCCATCTGAACACCAGAGTGAAGGTCGACCTCACGTCGAAGCGTGGAAAGGTCATTGTGGAGTTCGCCACCCTCGAGGATCTGGAGCGAATCTACAAGCTGATGGTGGGAAACGCACAGCCCAGCGCCGTCTGATACTCACTCAGAGTGGTTAGTGGTTGACATAAAGGGATATCAGGGCTGATCGCAGCACTTTCAGTGAGAAATCGCCCTCAATCGGTGGTAGAGCGTTATCCACAACCTGTGCATGAGGTTGTGGATTTCAACCGGGCCATCACCTGAGGGAAAGCTCCACAGTGGTGGATCGCCGGTCAATCCCAGGCGCTTCCCACCCACTCGGACAGAGCGGCCACGATGGCCCGTACAACGCCGGTGGCCTGCTCCACCACGACAGAGGCCGGGCCCAACTCGATGATCACGGCCGGCATCCGGGTCTCCCGCAGCAGGGGGAGGGACATCCCCTGGCTCCCTCCGTCGGCCAGGTCCAGGGCCGGGACCAGCGAACCCTGCAGCAGCTCGGCCAATCGCCGCCCCCCGGGCGAGGAGTAGCGGTAGCCCGAGTAGTAGGCGGTGGTACAGCGCCGGATGGCCGAGTCCAGCCGCAGGCCGATATAGACCTCGGCTCCCCCGGCGTTGACCTCGGAGGCCTGGACCGATCCGTCCGGGTGGTGGTGGGTGGTCACGATGGCACCCTGGTTGACCAGGAGCCGACGAAGGGCGGCCAGTGTGGAGTGAAGCCCGCCCTCTTCGCCGATGGCCACCCGGCGGTCGGCCAGCGTGCGGGGTGCGGCCCGCAGGCGCTCACGGTCGCGGACCGAGGCCACCAGTTCGGTGTCGTCGTGGCGCGTGCCGAACCGGAGCAGCTGGGCCACGGTCGAGGCGCCGGCGATACCGTCCACCGGCAGCCCGGCGTTGCGCTGGAACTCCCCCAGGGCCGCCGAGGTCAGATCGCCGAAGATCCCGTCGACCCGACCGGAGTCGAATCCCAGGGCGCTCAACCGCTGCTGCAGTTCGGCCACGTCGTCGCCCCGCAGCATGGGACTCCGCCGGTACAGGAAGCGGTCACCGAGTGTGCGACCGGCCTCGACCAGCGCCGCCCAGGTCTGGGGTCCGCACATTCCGTCGACCCGGAGGCCACGGCGGTACTGGAACGCTTCCACCGCAGCCCGGGTGCCGTCGCGGTAGGAGCCCTGACGGTCCACCGCGGTCGAAAAACCAAGGCGTTCCAACCGTTGTTGGACGTCCGCCACCGCCGGGCCTACGTCACCAACCTTGAGTCGGACCTCGTGACCCTGGCTCACGCCCCACCCCGGGCCACCGTCCACGGTGTCCAGAGGTCTCGGTCGCCAGCTGCGCATACGTGGCCTACAGGTGAGCGGCGATCTCCTGGAGCAGCTGACCCTTGCCCTTGGCCCCTACGATCCTGGCTGCCGGCTCCCCGTCCTTGAAGAGGATGAGGGTCGGAATGCTCATCACGTCGAACCTGCGGGTGATGTCGAGGTTGTCGTCGATGTTGAGCTTGGCCACTTCGAGCTTGCCCGCCTGCTCGGAGGCGATCTCCTCCAGCACCGGGGCGATCATCTTGCACGGGCCGCACCATTCGGCCCAGAAGTCCACCAACACCGGCACGTCCGAGGACTTGACATGCTCATCAAAGCTAGCGTCGCTCAGGGTTGTGATCTTCTCACTCATGTTGGTCGTTCCTCCTGCCCGTCGTGCGGGCGGTGCCAGTGGCCCTCAATGGCACACGCTACGTCAACAGCTCACGGTGACCGGGGCATTCCCGGGGCCGGATGGCCGGTCGGTTCAACGACCGGCGGCGGCCTCGGTCCTCGAGCCAGCGCTCGACATCGATGGCCGCCATGCACCCCGAGCCGGCCGCGGTGATGGCCTGGCGGTAGTGGTGGTCCTGGACGTCCCCGCAGGCGAAGACCCCGTCCACGTTGGTGCGGGTGCCCCCGAAGGTGCGCACGTATCCGTTGTCCTCCAGTTCGATCTGGCCTTTGAACAGCGAGGTGTTGGGCTCGTGCCCGATGGCCACGAACAGCCCGGAAAGCTCGATGACCGACTCCTCTTCGCTGATGTTGTCCCGCACCTTCACCCCGGTGACCTTGGTGTCACCGAGCACGTCGATGACCGAGGCGTTCCAGCGGAAGGTGATCTTGGGGTTGGCGAAGGCCCGCTGCTGCATGACCTTGGAGGCCCGTAGCTCGCCGCGCCGGTGGATGACGGTGACCTCATTGGCGAACCGGGTGAGGAAGAGGGCCTCTTCGAGGGCGGAGTCGCCACCGCCGACCACGGCGATCTCCTTGTCCCTGAAGAAGAACCCGTCGCAGGTGGCGCAGGTCGAGACCCCGTAGCCGAGCAGTCGCTCCTCGTTGGGCAGATTGAGCATCAGTGCCCGGGCCCCGGTGGAGATGATCAGGGCTTCGGCCGCGTAGGTCGGCTCGGCGGCGTCGGGGTCGCCGACCCACACCCCGAAGGGCCGGTGGGACAGGTCGACCCGCGACACCTTGTCGGTCACGTACTCCGCGCCGAACCGGGCCGCCTGCTCCCGGAAGGTCTGCATGAGCTCGGGTCCCATGATGCCGTCGACGAACCCGGGGTAGTTCTCCACCTCGGTGGTGAGCATCAGCTGCCCACCGGGCTGATCGCTGGTGGAGGACGGCTCGCCCTCGATGACCAGCGGCGACAGCTGGGCCCGTGGACGAGTAGATGGCTGCGGTGAGCCCGGCGGGCCCGGAACCGATGATCACCACTTGGCGGGACTCAGTCATGCCGGGCTCTCGGACTCGGCGGACTTCTGGGTCCGCTGGCTCCAGGCCGCCAGGCCGGCCACCACGAAGACAGCCCCGACCACCAGGTCCGACAGCCACACCCGGCCATCGAAGGCGTAGACGGTGAGGAGCCGGATCAGGGCGATGGACACCAGCACCACGGTGACCACCGTGGCGGCGAACACGATGATGCCGAACACCACCGCCCGGGTGACCAGCGTGAGTGGGCGGACGGTCTTGTCCCGAAGGAGCTCGACCACCGTGTCGACCAGGTCGGCGCCGCGAACGGGCAGGTCGTTCATCATGCCGGCGCCGGGCAATCGGTTCGGCGGCGTCGAAGGCTGGGGATCCATGGCCTGAGGATAGCCGGAGACCCTGCCTGGCCTGCCGGTACGGGAGCGTCATCACGACGCCTGCCTCGCCCGCGGGCGGCCGGCCCGCTCGAGACCGCGGTCAGGCGCCAGTCAGGCCGGTGTCAGTCGACGGTGATGAGGCACAAGCCGATGGTGCCCGGTCCGGTGTGGGTCCCGACCACCGGGCCCAGGTCCACCACCACCAGGGGGTGCTCGGTCGGCACGTCCTTGACCATGGCCACGAACACCTCGATGTCCTCGGCAGCGCCATTGCACACCGCCAACCGGCTGATCGGTGGCGAGCCGACGGCCTTGTCGGCCAGGTACCGCAGCGACCGGCTACGGGTCCGCTGCTTGGACTCCTCCTCCACCTTGCCGTCCACCAGGGACACCACCGGCTTGATGGACAGGAGCGATCCCAACAGGGCCCGGGCCCCACCGATGCGGCCCCCCTTCTCGAGGTGCTCGAGCGTGTCCAGCACCCCGAACACCTGGCTCCGCGGGATGAGCTGTTCCACCCGCTCCACCAGTTCGTCGAGGGTCGCCCCGGCCTCGGCCCGCTCGGCGGCGTCCAGGACCATGAGGCCGAGGCCCATGGTCAACGAGCGCGAGTCGATGGTGCGGACGGGGATCTGGTCGCCGACGGCCTTGGCCGCGGCCACCGCTGCTTGATAGGTCGCCGACACCTCGCTGGAGAGGTTGATGCAGAGCACACCGTCGTACCCGTCGGCCTGCGCCGCCAGGAAGGCCTCCTGGAAGGCGCCGGGAGAGGGCGCCGACGTTTCGGGGAGCACGCTCGCTGGCCGCGCACCTCGACCAGAACTCTCCGGTCGTGAGGGTGGAGCCGTCGACGAACTCCTCGGACCCGAACCGGATGGACAGTGGGACCACCGTCAGGTTCCTCGCCGCGGCCAGTTCCGCTGAAAGATCACATGCACTGTCGGTTACCACCCGTATCCGGGCCATCGGCTTCTCCTCGCCCCCCGACTGCTCGACCACCGGATCGCCAGGAGTTGGCGCTGAGGCTCATCGGCGGCGTGGTCGTCGAGTCTGCCATGGAACGAACCCCCGGTCGGGGTAACCCGCCCCTCTGGCGACCCACCCGCTCCAGGGAGGCCGGCTCCTCGGGTGCGCGGGCGGTGGCCGTCCCTCGGCAGTCCGCCGTTCGGAGCGTTGGGCCAGTACCGCCGCGGTGGCCACGTAGGCGCCGAGGCCCACCACCACGGCCAGCACCACCCGGGCCAGCAGCCCGAATCCGGACGGCGCCGCCGAGACGTTGAGGGCCAGGACCGTGGCCACCCCCATGACCGCCGACGCCGCCAGGACCCGTTTGACCGGGATGGTCAGCTCCGGTCCACCCAGGCCGCCGACCCGCTGGCGGATCACCCACAGGGCCAACAGGGCGGCCAGGGAGTAGGCGATGGAGAGTGACAGGGCCAGGCCCCGGACTCCGAGGGGCCCGACCAGCGCCACCCCGAAGATGATGTTGAGGCCGTTCTCCACCAGGTAGAGCCGGAACGCCGTCTTGGTGTCCTGCATGGCCTGGAGCACCCGCACCATGTAGAGGAAGGTGCAGAAGCCCGGTAGGCCCAGGGCGAACATGGCCAACGCCCTGCCGGCGGCGCCGGCTTCGTTGGTGGTCTCGGCGCCGTGGGCAGCAACAGAGTCGACCAGCGGCTGGGCCAGCAGCACCATGCCCACGGCCGAGGGGATGATGATGGCCAGGATCCCGCGCAGGCCGAAGGCCATCCGGTGCTGGAAGGCGGCCAGGTCCCCGCGGGCCCACCGGGCCGACAGCGACGGGGTCACCGCGCTCATCACCGACACCGCCACGATGCCGTAGGGAAGCTGGAAGAACCGGTAGGCGTAGGTATAGGCCGACACCGCCCCTGGCACCTTGACCCCGTCGGCCAGGGCCAGGACCACCACCAGCGCCACCTGGTTGGCCACCACCCAGCCGAAGGTCCAGCCGGCCAACCGGGTGATGGTCCGCATGGCCTCGTGGGCCGGACGCCACAGGAACCGGACGTGGAGGTTGGCCCGCACCAGGGACGGGATCAGCAACGCGGCCTGGACCACCACCCCGAGGGTGGTGCCGAACCGCCAACAGGACCAGGCCCGTGTGGTGGGCGTCCAGGGCGGCCAGGGAGGGGTGGGGGACGAGAGCGTGGAACCACAGCAGCACCACGATCACCACCAGGTTGTTGGCGATGGGCACGAACATGGGGGCGGCGAACTTGCCCCGGGTGTTCAACAGCGCAGTGAACAGGGCGATGAGGCCGTAGCAGGTCAACTGGGGTACGAACCAGCGCAGGAAGAACACCGCCACCTGGCGCTGGTCGGCCACGTCGTGGTTGTGGTTGGTCACGGTGTAGAGGTCGATGATCTGGGGGGTCAGGATGAAGAAGGCCACGGTGGCCGCCAGCAGCACCACCACGGTCACCGTGACCACCGCCGAAATGGCCTCCCAGGCCTCGTCGGCCCGCCTGGTGGTGAGCCGGCCGACGAAGACCGGCACGAAGGTGGCCGACAGCACCCCGCCGATGACGATGTCGGTGACGATGTTGGGGGTGGTGTTGGCCAGGTTGTAGGCGTCGGCGAAGCCCCCGCCGCCCAGCGCCACGGTGAGGGCGAACACGCTGGCCAGGCCGGTGACCCTCGAAATCGTGGTGCCGACGGCCATCCCCGCGGTGGCACCGGCCAGGCGCCGCCGACCGCCGCCGGGTGCGGCCGGGAGGCCGTCCACTTCGGTCTCGGTCACCCCGCGTTCACCGGGACCTTGGGGCTCTGCTCGTCCTCGGCCCGGCGGAGCACCCGGCGCTTGCGGGAGGTCCTGACCCACCACACCGCCAGCACCACCACCGCACCTACGGACAGGATCACGCCCACGATGGAGGTGGCGGTGGAGCGCACCACGATCTGCCCGCTGGACAGCAGCAGGCCCCCGACCGGGGCATGGAGGGTCACGTCGACGGTGAATACCCCCGAGGTCCGGGCCCGGACCTTGACGTAGACCACGTCGGTGTGGCCGTGTCCCGGTAGCACCGTGGTGGCCTCGGTCAGACCGGTGCTGCCGTTGGCGAACAGCAGCTTGTCACTGGTGACGGTCAAGGTGGCCGACACCGAGTACGGCGCCGACGACTGGATGTCGATGGGCAGGGTGCCCTGCTGGGAGGTCAGGGTGATGGACTGCCCGCTGGCCACGGTCAACTGCTGTAGCTGGGCATCCACGGCCAGCTGGGTGTTGTGGAGCACCGCCGACTGCTGGACCGGACGCAGGAGCTCGGACTCGCCGGCCAGCACCAGGTCCCCGAGTGGTGCATTGAGGTACCGGGCCGCCGGTGCGGCGGCGGCGAAGCTGTCGATCCGCTTCCGCTGGAGCTGGATGGCGGCCACCGGCAGTCGTCCAGCTGTCGCTACCCGGCAGCAGCCGGCAGGTGCCGCGGCAGGTGGTGGTGGCCGGAAAGGTGTCGAACAGCTCGGTGGTGGTCACCGACTGGATGATCGGGTTTGCCGTCAGCGCGCCGAGGAGGGCATTGACGAAGGCCGGGTTGTCGGACCACGGGAGGGGGCCACCGCCACCATGGCCCGGGCGGTGTCGTCGTTGGGTTGCTCGTAGTAGATCTGGGCCAGCTCGGCCACCAACTGGTGGGCGGCCAACACCGGGTCGACGGTGGAGGCGGTGAAGCGGGCCGACAGGGCGGCGCTGGAGGCGATGGCGGTCATGGGCGGCCCGGTGCCCGGATCAGACCTGGAACGTCTCGGCGGCCGAGCCGTTGGAAGGTGACGACGACACGGCGTCCGAAGGCAGGATGAGCTGGCTGTAGCCGTCCGCCTGCAGTTGGGACAGGGCTGTCCCGTTCAGTCCGGCATCGGTCACCCAGACGCCCAAGGCCTTGGGAGTAGGGGGCCGGTGGGTGATCTCGGTGGAGAGCAAGTCGGTGCCCCGGCTGATCTGCAGGGCCAACTCGCTGCCGAGGCCCGCCGACGCCAGCTTCGAGGCGTTGACCGGGGTGTACGTCGACGAGGTGAACTGGTGGACGACGGGTCCGCGGCCAGGCTCCGCAACTCGTTCACCGCGGCCTGATGGTCGGAGGTCTGCAGGGCCCCCACGGTCTGGGCGTTGGCCTCCAAGGTGAGGTGGACGGATGGATTGCGGGCCACGGCACCCACCGTGTCGGCCACATCGGTCAGCGCCCCGGCGGACGGGACCTCCAGTGCAGTCGACGGGCGGCTCTGGAGGGTGGCCGCGTCGGGGGCAGGGGCTGCCACCACCGGGGTCCGGACCGGGAGGACCAGGGCGAACCGCAGCCTCTGGGTGCCGGCCGCGCCCTGCGTATAGATGAGGTGGGTGGTGATGCCCCCCAGGACCCGGTTGGTGACGGTGTCCACCAACTGGACCCGCACCGGGTAGACGCCGGAGGGGAAGAGCCCGCACTGGTCGGCGGCCGAGGTGAGGTCGATGGTGAACCCCCCCGGCGGGCTGGACGCCTCGGAGTTGCCCACCTCCACCGGCATGGCCAGCTCGAAGCCCCCGGTGGGCAATACCGGCAGCCCGGTGACCGGCAGTGGCGAGGTGGTCGAGGACACGGTGGACTGGGAGGAGAAAGCCGAGAGGGACTGGTCGAAGCCCGAGAGGCTGGACAGACAGGCGTCGACGTCGACGGTCACGCCCAGTTGGGCCACCGGGGGCGTCTCGCGGCCGGCCTGGAGGTGGAGGATGAACTGCTGGCCCGGCGCCCCCACCCAGGAGGTCTGGCCCAGCAAGGTCAGCGGGCTGTCGGGGGCCAGAGCCGGAACCACAGCGGTCGAGGGTGTGGTGACGTGACGGGTGGTTGCCGCGCCGGCCCGGGGCGAGACCACCACGGCCACAAGAAGGAGGAAGCAGGCCACCAGGGCGACCGGTACCTTCGACCGGGCCCGCAGGGCATGATGCACCCCCACCCCGATGGTCGGGGCGGGCCCGTCCCCGATCGGCACGCCGGCCCGGAGATGGCTGCCACTGGGGCGTGGGCTGCCTCGTTCCCGATCCACTTCGGACGGCAGCCTACGCCAGTCGCACTACCCTCGGCGGCGTGTTCCCTGAGCGACTGCAACCGCTGGTGCAGGCCACCGCGGAGCTTGCCGAGCGCTTCCGCTCGGCCGGTCATACCCTCTACTTGGTAGGGGGATCGGTGCGCGACGCCATCGTGGCCGACGAGGGCGCGCCCCAGCCGCTCGACCGGGATCTCGACTTCACCACCGACGCCAGGCCCGATGAGATCGAAGCAGTGGTGACCGGATGGGCGGATGCCGTGTGGACCCAGGGCAAGCGGTTCGGCACCATCGGGTTCCTGCGGAACGGGCAGAAGTACGAGGTCACCACCCATCGGGCCGAGGCCTACCGGCCCGACTCCCGCAAGCCCGAGGTGGCCTTCGGGGACGACGTGGAAGTCGATCTGGCCCGGCGGGACTTCACCATCAACGCCATGGCCCTGCGCCTCCCCGAGCTGGAGTTGATCGATCCTTTCGACGGCCTGGCCGACCTGTCGGTGCACCGGCTGCGGACCCCCTTGGACCCCGAGGAGTCCTTCGCCGACGATCCGCTGCGCATGCTCCGGGCGGCCCGGTTCATCGCCCAGCTCGAGCTGGAGCCCGACCCCCCGCTGGTGGCCGCGGTCAAGGCCGACCACCACCGCCTGTCCATCGTGTCGGCCGAGCGCATCAGGGACGAGTTGGACAAGATCGTGATGGTCCCGGTGCCCTCGGTGGCCCTGTGGTTCGTGGTGCGCACCGGGCTGGCCGACGAGTTCCTACCCGAGCTGCCGGCCCTGGCGCTTGAACAGGACCCCATCCACCGCCACAAGGACGTGCTGGCCCACACGCTGGCCGTGGTGGACAAGACCAGCCCCGATCGACTCCTACGGCTGGCCGCCCTGTTCCACGATGTGGGCAAGCCCAAGACCGCGGGCTTTCGTGGACGGGGGAGTGACCTTCCACCACCACGAAGTGGTCGGGGCCCGGATGACCCGCCACCGCATGCAGGCGCTCCGCTATCCCAACGAAGACGTGGAGATCGTGACCGAGCTGGTCAACCTGCACCTGCGCTTCCACACCTACCGGCTGGGTTGGACGGACCGCGCCGTGCGCCGGTACGTGCGGGACGCCGGCCCGTTGCTCGACCAGCTCAACGAGCTCACCCGGTGCGACTGCACCACCCGCAACGCCAACAAGGCCCGGGCCCTGGGCCGTCGTATGGACGAGTTGGAGGCCCGCATCGACGAGCTCCGCCAGCAGGAGGAGCTCGACGCCATCCGCCCCGACCTCGACGGAGCCCAGGTCATGGAGCAGCTGGGCATCAAGCCGGGGCGCGACGTGGGCCGTGCCCTGGAGTTCCTGCTGAACCTACGGATGGACGAGGGCCCCCTCGGGGAGGACGAGGCCCGCGCCCGCCTCAGCGAGTGGTGGGCCGAGCAGGGCTGAGCGGCCCGGCCGGACCGGATGGGGTCAGGCCTCGGGCCAGACCGGTCCGGGGTCGCCGTCGGCGAACGCTTCGACCATGTCGTGGGCCACGTCGTCGTGATACTGGACCGGCGGTGACTTCATGAAATAGGCCGAAGGGCCGAGCAGGGGCCCGCCGATGCCCCGGTCCAGGGCCAGCTTGGCGCACCGCACGGCGTCGATGATCACACCGGCCGAGTTCGGGGAGTCCCACACCTCCAGTTTGAGCTCGAGGTTGAGCGGGACGTCGCCGAAGTTGCGACCCTCCATGCGGATGTAGGCCCACTTGCGGTCGTGGAGCCACGGCACGTGGTCCGACGGCCCGATGTGGACATCGTCGGCCGGCAGGGCGCCGTGCTCGATCTGGCTGGTCACGGCCTGGGTCTTCGAGACCTTCTTGGACTCCAGCCGCTCCCGCTCCAGCATGTTCTTGAAGTCCATGTTGCCGCCCACGTTCAGCTGGTAGGTGTGATCGAGGGCCAGCCCCCGGTCCTCGAACAGCCGGGTCAGGATGCGGTGGACGATGGTCGATCCCACCTGGCTCTTGATGTCGTCACCCACGATGGGCAGGCCGGCGGCGTGGAACTTGGCGGCCCACTCGGGGTCCGAGGCGATGAACACCGGGATGGCGTTGACGAAGCCCACCCCGGCCTGGAGGCAGGCGTCGGCATAGAACCGCTGGGCCTGCTCGGAGCCGACCGGCAGGTAGCTGACCAGCACGTCGGCCCGCGAGTCCTTCAACGCCGCCACCACGTCGACCGGCTCGGCCGGCGACTCCTCCACCGTCTCGCGGTAGTACTTCCCGTACCCGTCGAGGGTGGGCCCCCGCTGCACGGTGACCCCGAGCTCACCGACTCCGGCGAACCGGATGGTGTTGTTCTGCCCGGCGAAGATGGCCTTGCCCAGATCGAGGCCCACCTTGGCCGCGTCGGCGTCGAAGGCCGCCACGAACTCCAGATCCCCCACGTGGTACCCCCCCAGCACCACGTGCATCAGGCCGGGAACCGTCTCTGTCGGGTCAGCCCCCCGGTAGTACTCGACTCCTTGGATGAGCGAGCTGGCGCAGTTGCCCACGCCGGCGATGGCTACACGGATCGTGCTCATGGATTGGTTCCCTTCGTTGTTGTCACTGCGCTCCCCCGTTGGGGCTCGCGACTGTCGGATCGTGGCAATGGCTGCTTCTGGCGTTCGGATTCGATGAGGCGGTCCAGCCAGGCGATGTCGTGCTCGGTGGCCTCGGTGCCGTGCTCGACCAGTGAACGGGTGTAGACGTCGAGGGACTCCCCGGCGGCCCGGAGGTGATCGCTGGCCAGGCGCCGGGCCAGCTGGGCCCGCCGGCGCTCGAGGAGGGCCAGCCGGGCCTGGGGGGCCAGGTGGCGGGCGAAGGCCAGACGGAGACCGAAGCTCCGGGCGTCATCGGTCCCGGCCGGCTCGTCGGCGTCGAGGAGCTGCTCGAAGAGCTCGCGGCCCTGGGCGGTGATCCGGTACACCTTGCGGGACCGCTTGGTGCCCCGGGTGGCCCCGGCCCGGCGGGCCCGTAGTCCGGCCCGCTCACCGCTCAGCGATCCGGTGGGGGGGATGGGCGCGGTGGCGGGGGTGCCGCTTGACTCGGTGACGGTCACCGCTCCGGCCGTCTCCAGGCGGGAGAGGGCCGGGTACAGGGAGCCGAAGGAGATGTTGGCGAACAGCCCCAGCTCGTCGCGCAGGCGGCGGCGGATCTCGTACCCATGGAGCTCCTGCTCGTGGAGGAGGCCCAGGATGGCCAGGTCGAGCATCAGGACGTCCATCCACGGGCCGGGGCGGTGCCACGGGCGTCACGGATCGGGTCACAGGCCCCGAGGCGGGGGAGTGGACGGCCGATGTTCGTCAACTGCATACCGCCACGATATATCATTTCGATATATCGTGCGAACATATCGGCCGATAAGGCCGGGGCTCCGGTCGCCCGGGCCGCGGGGAGGCGCCCCCGCCCGGGTCCGTCGGGTCCGTCCGGATTCGTCCCCGGGCTTCCCGGAGCCGGCCCGTCCGCCCGGGCAGCACAACGGTGCCAAGTCAGCCGCGAGGGGTACCCTGGTCGGCGTGAGCTTCCGACCCGGGGCACTCGACAGTGTGCAGACGTCCCCCAACGGAGGGCGCGTCGAATACCTGCTGGCTCGCAACTCGGTGATCCGCGAGTTCAAGAAGGGCCGGCTCTCCCGTCTCGATGTGTGCGACGCCCATCCCGAACTGCTCCGGGCGGCGCGCAACCTGGGTCGCCCCGCGGCCGAGGAGTGCCCCATCTGCGAGGAGTCCGGGCTGGTCGACGTGACCTTCGTGTTCGGGTCCAAGCTCCCCCCCGGCGGCAGGTGCGTGGCCACCCAGACCGAGCTCAACCGGTACTGGCGGCGCAAGGAGCCGGTGGTCTGCTACGTGGTCGAGGTGTGCACCGAGTGCTCGTGGAACCACCTGTCGCGGATGTACCCGGCCGGCGCCGGGGTCGAAGGGGTCAACCGAAATCCACTCCGCGGCCGGGCCAGCATCTAGCCCTCCCGACCCGGTCGGATGGGTGCCGGGGCACACCGACAGCACCGCCGATTCGGGCCTCGTGGTGATCGTGCTCCGCGGGGCTCTTTCCGCGGCCGGCCGCCGGATGGTCTAGAAGAGGGGAATGATCCTCGAAGGAAAGACCGTCCTGGTGACCGGCGTGGGCAACGGGCTGGGGCGCGAGTGCGCCGCCAGCGCGCTGCGCGACGGAGCCAATGTGGTGTTGGCCGCCCGCACCGAAGAGACCCTGGTGACCACGGCCGCCGAGCTGGACCCCGGTGGCGAGCGGGTGGCCGTCCACCCCACCGACATCACCGATCCCGACTCCTGTGCCGCCCTGGTCCAGCTGGCTCAGGACCGGTTCGGTTCGGTCGACGCCCTGATCCAGGTGGCGGCGTACGAGAACGTGTGGGGAGGCCTGTACGACCTCAAGTTCGAGGCCTGGCGCAAGGCCTTCGACACCAATGTCATCGGCGCCCTCACCGTGATCAGACCGGTGGCCGAGGCCATGAAGGCCGGTGGCGGGGGCTCGGTGGTGCTCATCGGCTCCCAGTCGATGTTCCAGCCCGCCCTGCCCCAGAGCGGCTACGCGGCATCCAAGAGCGCGCTGCTGACCGCCATGTACTACCTGGTCGACGAGCTCGGCCCCGACAACATCCGGTTCAACATGGTGGTCCCGTCGTGGATGTGGGGCCCCAATGTCGAGATGTACGTGACCGGCACGGCCAACAGCACCGGCCGGTCGCAGGAGGACGTGTTGAACGACATCGTGGGGACCTTCCCGCTCCGGCGGATGACCGAGGACGGTGAGGTGGCCGATGTGGCGGCGTTCTTCGCCTCGGACCGGGCCAAGGCCGTGACCGGGCAGTACCTGTTGGTCAACTCGGGGGAGATGCACCGGTGAGCGATGACCGCAAGCGGGTGGTGGTGTGGGGCACGGGCTTCGTGGGAAAGATGGTCATTCCCGAGATCGTCCGCCATCCGCGGTTCGAACTGGTCGGAGTGGGCGTCAGCAATCCCGACAAGGCCGGGACCGACGCCGGCGAGATCAGCGGCATGGGGCCGATCGGGATCACCGCCACCGACGACCGCGAGGCGTTGGTGGCGCTGGCCCCCGACGCCCTGGTCCACTTCGGGCCCACCGCGGCCCACGCCGACGCCAACATCCGCGACATCGGGGCCTTCCTGCGGGCCGGCATCGACGTGTGCTCGACGGCCATGACCCCGTGGGTGTGGCCGACCATGGCCCTCAACCCGCCGAGTTGGGTCCAGCCCATCACCGAGGCCTGTGAAGCGGGCGGATCCTCCTGCTTCACCACCGGCATCGACCCGGGCTTCGCCAACGACCTGTTCCCCATGACCCTGATGGGCCTGTGCGGGGAGGTCCGCCAGGTCCGGGCCCTCGAGATCCTCGACTACATCAACTACGAGGGCGACTACGAGGATGAGATGGGTATCGGTCGACCGCCCGAGTTCACCCCGCTCCTCGAGCACACCGACATCCTGGTGATGTCGTGGGGGGCCACCGTGCCGATGATGGCCCACGCCGTCGGCATCGAGCTCGACACCATCACCACCACCTGGGAGAAGTGGGTGACCGACGTCCCGATCAAGACGGCCAAGGGCCTGATCGAGCCGGGCCAGGTGGCGGCCATCCGGTTCACCATCAACGGCATCTTCGGCGGCGAGCCGCGGATCTGCCTGGAGCATGTGAACCGGGTGGGCGCCGACGCCGCTCCCGACTGGCCCCGGGGCAACCAGAACGACGTCTACCGGGTGGTCATCGAGGGCACGCCGTCGATCACCCAGGAGACGGCCTTCCGCTTCACCGACGGGAGCGGCCGGGACGCCGCCGCGGCCGGCTGTCTGGCCACCGGGCTCCGGGCCCTCAACGCCGTCCCGGCCGTCAACGAGGCCCCGCCAGGTTGGGTCACGGCCCTCGATCTACCGCTCATCCCGGGCCTGGGTACGATCCGGTAGCCGCCACCGGCGCACTGAGGAGCGAGATGACCCCTGACGACCTGGTCGAGATGGAACAGATCAAACGATTGAAGTACCGCTACCTGCGGTGCCTGGACCAGAAGCTGTGGGACGAGATCGAGACCTGCTTCGTCCCCGAGGCCACCGCCCGGTACGGCGGAGGGCTCTACGAGTTCGAGGGCCGCGACGCCATCATGGAGTTCCTGCGCACCTCGATGGGGGCCACCACCATGCTGAGCAGCCATCGCTGCCACCATCCCGAGATCGACCTCACCGGGCCGGACGCCGCTACCGGGGTGTGGGCATTGGAGGACACCGTGATCCTCACCGACCTGGGCCTCAACGTGCAGGGGGCGGCGTTCTACACCGACCAGTACGTGAAGCGAGACGGGGAGTGGCTCATCAGCCACACCGGCTACCGACGGACCTACGAGGAGCTCATGCCGCGGGCTTCGATCAAGGGGCTCAAGCTGACCGCCGACTGGTGGGCCACCGACGGGCGGTCGACGTTGGGCTGAAGCGCCCGGCGCCCTGATCAGGCCAGGGTGGCGCCGTCGATGAGGATGTCGGCCCCGTTCATGTGGGAGGCCTCGTCGGAGGCCACGTACGCGATGGCGGCGGCGATCCCATCGGGGGTGCCGAACTTGCCGCTGATGGGCGTGACCCGGTTCAACAGCTTGATGTCGGCCCCCTCGGGCAGGTGGAAGGCCAAGGTGATCGGGGTGTCGATGGCCCCGGGGCTGATGGTGTTGACCCGCAGGCCGGCTCCGGCGTACTCGACGGCCAGGGCCCGGCTGAAAGCCAGGACGCCGCCCTTGGAGGCGGCATAGGCCGAGGCCCACGGCTGGCCGCTGTGGGCCGCGGTCGAGGCCAGGTTGACGATGTTCCCGCCGCTCGACAGCAGGTGGGGGAGGGCCTGCCGGCACATCAGGAAGGTGCCGGTGAGATTGATGGAGATCAGCCGGTTCCACTCGTCCAACGACTGCTCGTGGGTGTGCGAGAACGACAGCACCCCGGCCACGTTGACCACCACGTCGAGGGTGCCCAGCCGGTCGACCGCCGTGGACACCACACGCTCCACCCCCTCCTCGGAGCCGACATTGCCGACCAGGGTGGACACCGACCCGCTGAGGCCCTCGGCCTCTCCGGGCAGCTCAGCCAACAACTCCTCGTTCACGTCGACGGCCACCACGGACGCTCCCTCGCCGGCCAGTCGGAGCACCGTGGCCCGTCCGATGCCGGACGCCCCCCCGGTGACGAGAGCATTGCGTCCTGCGAAGCGGTCTGGAGCCATGGCCAGACTGTAGGACCTAATGACGGTGGTGAGGCCGGGACCGGGAGCGGACGGAGACCCGACACGGTCCGGGTCCGGTCGCGACCTCCCCACTAAGGTGACGGCGGGCACCGGCCAGGCGGCGGCCGGGATCGAGAGCGAAGGTTGCCGTCGGCGGTCGGCCCGAACCAGGGGAGGATGGCGATGGCCAACACCACGACCAGCGGGAGCGGGCCGAAGAATCTCGTCCTGGCGGCGATGATCTTCGCCGTCTCGATGACCTTCATCGATCAGACCATCGTCTCCATCGCCGTACCCGAGATCCAGAAGAACCTCCACCTGACCAGTACCGGGGTCCAGTGGGCGGTCAACGCCTACCTGTTGTCGCTGGCCGCTCTGTTCGCCTTCGGGGGCCGGCTGGCCGACACCGTGGGCCACCGCAAGATGGTGGTGCTCGGAGTGATCATCTTCGCCGGCGCTTCGACCATGTGCGGCCTCACCCCCACCGGAAGCATCGCCGAGGCCTGGATCGTCACCTTCCGGGTGGTGCAGGGGGCCGGCGGGGCCATCATGTTCCCGGCGGCGCTGGCCATCGTGGTGCAGACCTTCGACCTGCACGAACGGGGCAAGGCCCTGGCTGCCTTCTTCGGGATCGCCGGCGGCCTGACCGCGGTCGGCCCCATCCTCGGCGGGTATCTGACCCAGTGGACGTGGCGGGCCATCTTCTGGGTCAACATCCCGGTGGCCGTCATCGCCCTCATCCTCATCGCCGCCTCCAAGCCCCAGACCAGCTTCAAGCCGGCCCGGATGGACTACCGGGGCCTGGTGCTGATCGCCTTCGGTGTGGGCCTCAGCGTCTTCGGGTTCCAGCAGTCCACCATCTGGGGGTGGTCCAATCCGGCTATCGGACTGAGCATCGCCGTGGGCCTGGTCCTCCTGGTGACCTTCTACTTCGTCGAGCTGGGGACCCCGTCGCCGCTGATGCAGGTGCGCATCTTCAACATCCGGCCCTTCTTCGTCGAGAACCTGGTCCTGTGGTTCTCCATGCTGGCCTTCATCCCGGTGTTCTTCTTCGCCAGCGAGTACGCCCAGATCTCCCTGGGCAAGTCGGCCTCCGAGGCCGGCCTGTTCCTGTTGTACTTCTTCATCGGCTTCGTCATCGCCGCCCAGATCGGTGGGCGGATGCTGGACCGGGGCGGCGCCAAGCGGCCGGTGGTGCTGGGCTGCGTGCTGTCGGCGGTGGGCTTCGCCCTGTGGGCCGGCAAGGTCACCGAGCTCAGCTTCAACAAGCAGCAGTGGTACATCGTCCTGGCCGGCTTCGGCATGGGGATGATGCTCGGGCCGGCCAGCACCGACGCCGTCAACCGGGCCTCCCGGCTCTCCTACGGCGAGGCCACCGGCATCACCCAGACCGTCCGCAACTACGCGGCCAGCCTGGGCCTGGCCATCTTGGGCACGGTGCTGGTGTCGCAGATGCGCTCGCACCTGACCACCTCGCTCATCTCCCAGGGCCTTCCCCCCGCCAAGGCCGCCAGGGAGGCGTCGACCATCGCCCAGTTCCAGGGCGGGAGCGGCAGTGTCCAGTCCATTCCCCACTTCGTGCGGCTGGACTTCGCCTACGCCACCCGCACCGTGCTCATCGGCATGGCCATCGCCATGGCCGCGGCCGCGGTGACGGGACTCTTCGGGCTACAGCGTGGGGTGCAGCAGGAGACGGTCGAGCCCTCGGTCGAGCCCGAGCCCGCCGGGGCCTGAGGTCCCGCCCGGGGCCGGCTTCCAGCCCCCCGGCCCGGGCCCCCGATCCGGTGGGCCGATCCACGGGTCCGCTATTTCCCGATCGTCCCTGGCCCGCTACCCTTGGGGGTGCAGTACGGAGTGCTCCGTGATGACTTGGCGGACCGGCCCACGGCCGGGCCGCCTGTCACCGCCCATGCCGCCGGCAGCCTTCGGGCGCTGGACGGCCGATAGGAGGATGACCATGCCCGACCCGCGACCGAAGCCGGTCACCGTGCCCTCAGTGCGCGCCCACAAACGCCGCGACGGCCACCCGCCCCTGGTGATGGTGACCGCCTACGACGCCCCCGGGGCCCGCATCGCCGACGCCGCCGGCGTGGACATCGTCCTGGTGGGGGACTCGGTGGGCAACAACGTGCTGGGTTACGAGGACTCCCTCCAGGTCACCATGGAGGACATGGCCCATCACACCGCGGCGGTGGCCCGGGCCCGCCCGGCCCCGCTGATCGTGGCCGACCTGCCCTGGATGAGCTACCACCTCGATCCGGTGGAGACGGTCCGCAACGGCGCCGTCCTCATCCGGGCCGGCGCCCAGGCGGTCAAGCTGGAGGGGGGCACCAATCGGGTTCCGATGATCGAGGCCCTGGTGGCGGCCGAGATCCCGGTCATGGGCCACCTCGGGCTGACCCCCCAGTCGGTCAACACCATGGGCGGCTACCGGGTCCAGGGCCGGGACGACGCCGGGGCCCACGCCCTGATGCTCGGGGCCAAGGCCATCGCCGCGGCCGGCTGCTTCGCCATCGTCCTCGAAGGGGTCCCCGAACGGGTGGGCTCGGCCATCACCGAGTCCTTGGACGTGCCGACCATCGGCATCGGGGCCGGCCCCACCTGCGACGGCCAGGTGCTGGTCGTCCACGACCTGCTGGGGCTCAACGCCTCGGTGCCCAAGTTCGTCCGCCGCTACGCCGAGCTGGCCGACGATGCCACCGCGGCCGTGGCGGCCTACGCCGCTGACGTCCGCTCCGGTGCCTTTCCCGCCGACAACGAGGTGTACCACTGAGCCTCGGCCCCGCCCGGTCGGGGACCCGGGGCGATTGCCGGTAAGGTAGAACGTCTGTCAGATCGGGTCACGGCTTGTGGCCCTTCATTTCCGACCTGCCCCACGCCGTGGGGCTCGGGTGCCCGAGGTGCCCGATCCAGAGGGAGGTGAGCCGCTCGTGCGGCCATACGAAGCAATGGTTATTTTCGATACCGGTGCCGATGAGGCGGCGGTCAACGGGGTCCTCGACCGGGGCCTCGACGCCCTCAGGGCCAAGGGCGGAAACCCGGGCCGGGTGGAGCGCTGGGGCAGGCGGACCTTCGCCTACGAGCTCCAGCACAAGCGCGAGGGCTACTACGTGGTCATCGAGCTCACCGCCGAGCCACCCGCGGTCGCCGACATGGAGCGGGTCTTCGTGCTGGCCGACGAGGTGCTCCGCCACAAGGTCATGAGGATTCCGGACAAGGTGGCCGGCCGACGGGCCGAAGCCGCCGCGGCAAGTACGAAGGAGGCCTGACCATGGCCAACGGCAACGTGGTGACCCTGGTGGGCAACATCACCCGCGATCCCGAGCTGCGCTTCACCAACACCGGCCAGGCCACGTCGAGCTTCGGCTTGGCCGTCAACCGCCGGTGGCAGAACCGTCAGACCCAGGAGTGGGAGGAGGCCACCTCGTTCTTCGACGTGGTGTGCTGGCGGGAGATGGCCGAGAACGCCGCCGAGAGCCTGACCAAGGGCTCGCGGGTGATCGTGACCGGTCGACTCGACCAACGGAGTTGGGAGACTCCCGAAGGCGACAAGCGATCGAAAGTCGAAGTGGTGGCCGACGAGATCGGCCCGAGCATCCGGTGGGCCACGGCCCAGGTCACCAAGAACGAACGCCGTGGACCCGGCGAAGGTGGCCCGACCGGCAGCGGTTCGAGCGGGGGGCCCGGACCGTCCGCGGAACCCCAGGGGTATGGACACAGTGAGGAGCCCTTCTAGTCATGGCGCGCAATAACGATCGTGGAGGAACCACCCGCCGGTCCCCCAAGGACACCGGACGGCGGATCAAGAAGAAGCCCTGCGCCCTGTGCAAGGACCGGGTGGAGTGGGTCGACTACAAGGACGTGGGCATGCTCCGCAAGTACATGAGCGACCGGGGCAAGATCCGGGCCCGTCGGGTTTCGGGCAACTGCACCCAGCACCAGCGGGACGTGGCCATCGCCATCAAGACCGCCCGTGAGCTGGTGCTGCTCCCCTACACCCAGCGCACCACCACCGAGCGGCCCGGAGGCCGGGGCGGCGGTCGCGGGGGCCGGGACGGCGGCGGTTACTCCGGCCAGGGCTCGGGTGGCCGTGGGCGGCGGGACGAGGAGCGCTCGCTGTCGGCTGACGCCACCTCCACCGCAGTCCCTGACGGCACACCGCCGGCCGAGGTTGCCGTGGAGGTCATCGAAGAGGTCCTCGACGTCACGGGCCACGGTGACGGCACGGTGACCGAGACCGTGGCGGGCGAGATCATCGTCGAGAGCGACGAGGGTTGAGATGAAGGTTCTGCTGCGAAGCGATATCGACGGGGTGGGCAAGCGCGGCGACATCATCGATGTCTCCGGCGGCTTCGCCCGCAACCACCTGTTGCCGGCCGGGAAGGCCATCGTGGCCTCCCCCGGGCTGGAGGGACAGGCCGCGGCCATGCGCCGGTCGAGGGACCTGCGTGACGCCCGCGATCACGAGTCGTCCGAGACCGTGGCCCGCACGCTGGTGGGCAACGTCATCCACATCACGGCCCGGGCCACCGGCGACCGACTGTTCGGCTCGGTCTCTGCGGCCGACGTCGTGCGCCACGTCGAGGAGCAGACCGGAGCGGTGATCGACCGCAAGGACCTCATCCTCGAGGAGCCCATCAAGACCGTGGGCGAGCACAACATCCGGGTCGAGTTGATCGGCGGCGTGGTGTTCGAGCTGACCGTGGACGTGGCCGCCGAAGCCTGACGTCCTGAGCCCGGTTGCCGGGCTGCCGGGCGCGTTGACCTCGGCGGCCGCATTCTTCAGGTCGGCCGAGGTCGGCTGAGGATCTCTCAATTTCGAAGCTGCGGTGCCGGGCATCCCCCTGCGCTGTTACACCCCCCTGAGATGATGGCCGCCATGGTGCGACGCGTCCGCAGGGTCATCCCTCTTCTCCACGGTTCATCCACACCCCTGAGCCGGTATTTCCCCAGGAAGAGGCTCTACCGCTCCACAGGCATACTCAGCGAGGGTTAAGGGATCATGGTTCAGGCATTAGACGACACGCGTCCCCGGCACCTCATGTCTCCCATGGGCGGTGGCGGAGCCTCGGCGGGACGGATCCCGCCCCACAACATCGAGGCCGAGGAGTCGCTGCTCGGAGCCATGCTGCTCTCACGCGATGCCATCGCCAGCGCCATGGAGATCTGCAAGCCCGAGGACTTCTACAAGTCGTCGCACGGGCACATCTTCTCGGCGATCACCTCACTGTTCAGCCAGGGTGAGCCGGCTGACTGGGTCACCGTCACCGACGAGCTACGGCGACGCGGTCTGCTGGAGTCCATCGGCGACCCGTCGGTGTTCGTCTCCCTCCAGGCCAACACGCCGTCCATCGGCAACGCCGAGTACTACGCCAAGATCATCGAGGAGCTGGCCCTGTTGCGGAGGCTGGTCTCGGTAGCAGGTGAGATCACCGAACTGGGCTACAGCCTTCCCGACGATGTCTCCGACGTGCTGGACCGGGCCGAGAGCCTGGTGTTCGAAGTCTCCCAGCGTCGGGTGGTCGACTCCATGACCCCACTGCGCGACCTGCTCGGGCAGAGCCTCGATCATCTCGAGCAGCTCTTCACCAGGGGAGACTCGATCACCGGGCTGGCCACCGGCTACGCCGACCTCGACGAGCAGCTGGCCGGGTTGCAACCCTCCAACCTGGTGGTGGTGGGAGCCCGACCGGCCATGGGCAAGACCAGCTTCGCCCTGGGGATGGTGGCCCACGCCGGCATCAAGTTGAACAAGCCGGTTCTGTTGTTCTCGCTGGAGATGAGCCACCTGGAGCTGACCCAGCGGCTCCTGTGCTCGGAGGCCCGGGTCGATGCCAACCGCATGCGCACCGGCAAGCTGCAAGATGGCGACTGGACGAAGATCGGCAACGCCATCAGTCGGATGAGCGAGGCCCCCATCTTCATCGACGACAATCCGAACCTCACGGTCATGGACATCCGGGCCAGGGCCCGGCGCCTCAAGAGCCGCGAAGGGCTGGGCCTGGTGGTGGTCGACTACCTCCAGCTGATGACCGGGCGACACGGCGCAGAGAACCGGCAGGTCGAGGTATCCGAGATCAGTCGCGGCCTCAAGATCCTGGCCCGCGAGCTCGAAGTCCCCGTGGTGGCGCTCTCCCAGCTGTCCCGTGGTCTGGAGATGCGCCAGGACAAGCGCCCGATGTTGGCCGACCTGAGGGAGTCGGGCTCCATCGAGCAGGACTCGGACGTGGTGCTGTTCATCTACCGGGACGAGATCTACAACCCCGAGTCGAGCGAGAGCGCGGGAACGGCGGAGATCATCGTGGCCAAGCACCGCAACGGTCCGACCGGGGTCACCAGGCTGGCCTTCATCGGCCACCACACCCGCTTCGACAACATGGCCCGGATGTAGCCACCGACCACGCTGGTACCGCTGATCGGCGAGGATGGACGGGTGGTCGAGTACGAGATCCCGCGGCATACCGGCATCGGCCGGTGCCCTCATCCGCCATGCCGACGGCCGGGTCCTCATCCTCAAGCCCACCTACAAGGCCGGGTGGACGGTCCCCGGTGGACAGGTCGAAGCCGACGGCGAGTCACCGTGGGACGGATGCCGACGCGAGGTCCTCGAGGAGACCGGGCTGGTGGTGACCTCGGGTCGGCTGGCCTGTGTGGACTTCCTCCGGCCGAGGAGCCGTCGACCCGGGGGGCTCCGGTTCCTGTTCGACTGTGGCTCGATCAGCGACCTGGCCTCGGACGCCATCGTGCTGCAGGTCGAAGAGATCAGCGAGTACCGCTGGGTCGGAGCCCACGAGGCGCCCGACCTGTTGAGCGGTCCGGTGGGGCGGCGGGTGGGCCAAGCGCTGGCCACCACCGGCACGGTGTACCTCGAGGAGGGCATGCCGGTGGCCGGTGTGACCGGTGGGGCGGATCCGGACGGAGGGTAGCGGGGCGCCAGTCAGCCCTCTTCGGGTGGCGAGAGGCAGCCCGAGGAAGTCGTTGAGCGGCTCCCGTCCCAGATCGACGGCCCGGGTGCAGGCGAACCAGGGCTCAGCCGGTGCCACTCCGGCCACCGGGTGGAGCTCGACCACCGAGCCGCGAGCCAGCGCTTCGGCGCAGACGAAGTGCGGGAGCAGGCTGAACCCCAGTCCCTGGGCCACGCGAGGCCACCACTGCCCGCAGGTCGGGGGCCACCAGTCGCAGGTCGGCGGAGAACGACCGGCCGAGGGCGGAGAGCCAGAACCGGCGGGTCAGGGGCAGCTCGGCGCTGTAGGCCACCCACGGCCTGTCCACCAGCCACGAGCCCAGCGCGGTCAGTGACTCGAACTGGTCGCCCGGGGCCAGCGCCGGTGAGCCGACCAGCACGAACCGCCGGGTGCCGATGGGCGTGGAGGTCAGGGAGCGACGTCCCGGGGTGGTGCTGGTGACGGCGATGTCCAGCTCACCGTGCTCCAGCAGGTCGATGAGCTCGTCGTCCGGTCCGAAGCGGGCGGTCAGGGCCGGCGCGCCCGGCTCCATCCGGGGCACCACGGCGTAGGAGAAGAACTCCGCCGAGGAGCCGAACCGGAGGCTGGGGGCCGCGTCGGGAACCGACCCGCCGTCCAGCCCGACCAGCACCTGCTCCAGCCGGTCGAGGGACTCGGCCACCTGGGCGTGGAGCTCGCGGCCCCGACGGGTCGGGGTGACCCCCTGGGCCGTGCGGATGAACAGGGGAAGGCCGATGCTCCGTTCGAGGGCGGCCAGCTGCTGGCTGGCCGCGGGCTGCGACAGGCTCCGCTGGGAGGCCCCGCCACTCACCGACCCTGACCGGTAGATGGCCACGAAGGTGCGGAGCCATTCCGAGGCAGCCATTGGACCAGCTTATATGAGATGTTCGAAAGTATTGTTTGCCAATAGGTGGCGGCGGGCCTCATGCTGGGAGGCATGACCGACGCGCCCTATACCCATGGCCATCACGACAGCGTGCTGCGCTCCCATCGTTGGCGCACCGCCGGGAACTCGGCCGCCTACCTCCTCGACCACCTCCGCCCGGGCATGTCGCTGCTCGACGTGGGCTGCGGCCCGGGCACCATCACCGCCGACCTGGCCCGGTCGGTGGCCCCGGGCCCGGTGGTCGGGATGGACGCCGAGGCCAAGGTCATCGCCGAAGCCTCGGCCATAGCCGCCGCCGATGGGACAGCCGAGGCCGGGGCGGGGTCGTTGACCTTCGAGGTGGGCAATCTCTACGATCTCCGCTTCGACGACGGGACCTTCGACGTGGTCCACGCCCACCAGGTACTCCAGCACCTGGGAGACCCGGTGGCCGCTCTGATCGAGATGCGGAGGGTGTGCCGAAGCGGGGGGATCGTGGCGGCACGTGACGCCGACTACCCGGCCATGCGGTACTACCCCGACGATCCTGATCTCGACCGGGCCTTCGCGGCCTACGGGGCCCTGACCCGGGTCAACGGGGCCAACTGGGACCTGGGCCGAACGTTGCTGCACCTGGCCTTGGAGGTCGGGTTCACCTCGGTGCTCCCGTCGGCGTCGACGTGGTGCTTCGCCACCCCTCAGGACCGTTCGTGGTGGGGCGAACTGTGGGCCGACCGGTTCACCCTGTCGGCGGTGGCCGAGCAGCTCCTGGCCCATGGGCTGGCCACTCCCGAGGACCTGGAGTCGTTTGCCGCCGCTTATCGGCGATGGGCCGCGGCTCCCGACGGTTGGTTCGCCGTGCTCCACGGCGAGGTGGTCTGCACGGTCTGACGGGTCCCGTCGGTCGCAGGAGCCGATGACCACGCAGCCCGCCGGGCCGATCCCCGCTCAGCCGCCAGGGCCCAAGAGTGCGTGGAGCAGACGATCGGGTGCTTCCACCATCGGATAGTGGCCCACCCCGTCCAAGCGGCGGAGGGTGGCGTCGGGCCGGCGGGAGCACAGCTGTTCGGCTATGGCCGGCACGGCGATGGGATCGTCCTGTCCCCACACCACCACCAGAGGGGAGGGGTGGCGCTCGATGGCCCCGGTGTAGCGGGACTCGGACCGCCTCCGCTCCTCGATGTAGCGGATGACCCGGGGGAGCAGGAGCTGCCCGTCGAGGTGGGAGATCATCTCCCACTGGGCCTGGCGCTCATCGAAGTCGATCGTCGTGGCCGGGCTGAAGGTGGCGTCGACCCCGGCCATCACCGTGGATGCGTCGATGGGGGCATCGGCCGGCAACTTCTCGTCAGGCAGCCCCAACAGGAACAGCTGCCCCGCGCTGAGGTGGGCCAGGTCCAGGTAGATACTGCCGTTGGTGAGCATCCGTTCGGTGATGGTGACGTCCCAGGCCCCCTCGAGCTGCCGGGCCAGGAGCTCCCCCCCTACCGTGTCACCCACGTCGTGGGTCAGGAGGGCCAGGTGGTCCAGGCCCAGCTGTGCCATCAGGGCCATGGCGATGTCGGCCTGCAGGGCCAGGGTGTAGGCCAGGTCCGGCTTGTCCGACAGGCCGTAGCCCAACAGGTCGAAGAGCACCACCCGACGGTCGACGGCCAGGCGGTCGACGATGGCGTGGAAGTCGAACGACGAGGTGGGAAAGCCGTGGAGGATCAGGAGGGGGGCCCGCTGCTCGGCCTCGATGGCCGGTATGTCGACGGTGAAGATGTCGTAGCCGCACAGGGAGAGGGTGCGCCCCCGGTCCTTCCACCGCTCCGCTGTCCGGTTCACGCCACCAGGCGCTCCTGGAAGAACGCCAGGACCTGGTCCAAGGCGGCGCGGGTCGGAGTCCCCGGGCGGTCGTCGAGGTCCTCGGTGAGAACCGAATGGGCCGCCTTCCGGTGCCCGTGGGGATTGCCCGGGGCCGAGTCCAGCTCGACGCCCACGAAGGCATCGCCGAGCAGCTGGCGCAGGTGGGCGAACCGGTCCGGTGGGGAGAGCTTGTCGCCGGTGAAGCGGAGTCCGAGGACGCAGGTCCCCGCTTCGGCCCGCTGCTGGACCCGTTGGAGGTCCGCCGGCGACAGCCCCACGTCGCGGCGGAGGGACTTCGTGATGGGGAAGGGGAGGGAGGGTTGGCTGAGCACCGGGGCCACCACTACGTCGTCCACCATCATCCCCAGGGCGAATCCCCCGGTGAAGCACATGCCCACCGCACCGACGCCCGGGCCGCCGCACCGGGTGTGCTCCTCCTTGGCCAGCGCCCGCAGCCAGCTGATGATGGGGCTGGTCCGGCCCTGGGCCATCACGGTGAACTCCCGGCTGATGCAGGCCCGGCTGAGCGAGGAGAACACATACCCGCCCGAGGCTTCACGCCCGTCCTCCCCGAACAGGTGGGGAAGCACCGCGGTGAAGCCGGCATCGGCCACCCGCTGCCCGAACTCGGCCACCTTGGGGGTGATCCCGGGGATCTCGCTCATGACGATGACCGCCGGGCCGGAGCCGGTTCGATAGATCGCCCTGGCCTCCCCGTCCGCGGTGAAGTCGGACTGTTCGAAGCTCCCCAGTGGACCGTCCATGGGTGGATGGTAGTGACCGCTGCCTCCCCGTGCCCGATGGCGGAGGACCGTTGGTGGTCTGTGGCCACCGATGTGGCCTCCGGACCGTCCCCGGGGTGGCGACGGGTACGTTGGAAGTCGGTGACGGACGCCGATGACATGGTGGAGCGCATGCTCACCACCTATGACACCATCACCGTGGTCGGCGCCAGCACCGCCCCGGCCAAGGCCGCCCACACCGTGCCCCGGGAGATGCAGCGCCACGGCTGGAGGATCATTCCGGTCAATCCCCATGCCGGCCGGATCCTCGACGAACCGGTCTTTCGGAGCTTGGCCGACGTGCCCGAGCAGGTGGGCTTGGTCGACGTGTTCCGTCCTGCATCGCAGGCCGCCGACGTGGCCCGCCAGGCCGTCGCCGCCGGGGCGACCGGGGTGTGGCTGCAGCTGGGAATCTCCTCGGACGAGGCTCGGGCCATCTGCGTCGCCGCCGGCCTCCTCTACGTAGAGAACCGCTGCCTGAGCATCGAGCGACGACGCCTCGGCATCGATGCACCGGTGGACCTGCAGAGAGACCCCGTGGCATGACCGCCCATCCCGTGACCACCGACGACGACCACCCACTCCCCATCGTGGACTGCGGTGACCCCATCCTCCGTCGGGTGGCCGATCCGGTCGACCCGTCCACGCTCCACACGCCCGAGCTGCGACGTCTGATCACCGACATGCGGAGGACCATGGAGATGGCCCCCGGGGTGGGACTGGCCGCGCCCCAGGTCGGGGTGCCGCTCCAGCTCGCGGTACTCCAGGACGGGCCGCCACAGTGGGGCCGCTTGAGCGACGAGGAGCGGGCCCTGCGCCAACGCCAGGATCTCCCCTTCACCGTGCTGGTGAATCCGGTCATCCGGCCGGTCGGCGACGACGATCGGGTCAGCTTCTACGAGGGCTGTCTGAGTGTCCCCGGCCTCACCGGGGTCGTGGCCCGTCACCGATCGGTGCAGGTGGAAGCGCTCGACCAGGACGGTCAGCCCATCGACCGGCTGTTCTCCGGGTGGGCGGCCCGCATCGTCCAGCACGAAGTCGACCACCTGGGCGGGCACCTGTACCTCGACCGCGTCCAGACCCGCTCCTTGTCCACCGTCGACAACTACTCGAGGCGATGGGCGGGCCGGCCGACCCACGATGCCGCCACCGCCCTCGGATTCGCTCTCGACTGAGCGGGCCACACCCGGGCCGCTCCGCTGCGTCAAGGGGTCGGGGCCAGGCCCAGGGTCACCACTACCGGTAGGTGGTCGGATCCGGCGAAGGCTCCCACCCTGGCTCCCAGCACGGAGACCGGCGGGGTGACCAGCACATGGTCCAACTGGCTGTGGGGCCCGGTCGACGGCCAGGTCCGGGCTTTGATGGCCCGCCGCCAACCCCGCAGGTAGGAGTTGACCGGGGGCCCCCACAGGTTCATGTCCCCGGCCAGTACCGCCGCCGTGGTCGGGGGAGGGAGCAGACCCCGCAGTCGTCGGTACTGGAGGTGGGACCCGTGGGTGATGTGGGACATGTGGGTGCCGAACACCTCGAGCGGGCCTCCTTCCAACTCGACGGTGCAGCCCAGCACCACCCGGCGGCGGGCCTGGTCCCGGCTCAGCGGCTTGAGGGTCAGCGTGCGGACGTCGGTGACGGGGATCCGCGACAGCAGGGCCAGGCTCCACTCCCCGGGAACGGATCTGGCCTTGAGCGAGGCCTTCGATTCACGCGGGCGGTCCTGGTCGACGTGGTACGTCTTGCGCAGGGGGCTGGCCGGCGGACCCCAGCGGGTCGACGTGGTGTGGCGGGGTGGCAGCAGCTTGATGTGGGCCAGCCCCACTTCGGAGACCACCGTGTAGCCCAACTGTCGGGCCACCGTGGCTGCGGTCCCGGTGGTGCCGTCATCGGGGGCCCACGACTCCTGGAGGATCAGGATGTCGGCATCGAGCGACCGGCACTCGGCCACCAGGTCGAACGGCCGTCCCCAACCGTCGATGCCCAGGTGGGTGTTGAAGGTGGCCAGGACGATCTCTGTCGGACGGTGCTGTCCGTCCATGCTCAGTTCCGGCCGAGGTCGGCGGCCACGGCCCGCAACTGGTCGCGATAGTCGGGATGGGCGATGTCGGTCAGGGCCATGGCCCGCTCGTGCACCGTGAGTCCCGACAGGTCGGCACTGCCGTACTCGGTGATGATCACCCCGGTGTGGTGACGCGGGGTGGAGACCACCGAGCCCTCCGGCAGGAGGGGGACGATGCGGGACTTGGTGACGCCGCCGGCGTCCGCGGTGGAACGAAGGCAGATGAGCGAGTGGTCGTCGAGGCGGAGCTCGGCACCGGCCACGAAGTCCTCGTGCCCGCCGACGCCGGAGATCTGCTTGCCGTCGATGTGGTCGGCCACCACCTGACCGTAGAGGTCCACGCTGAGGGCCCCGTTGATGGAGATCAGGGTGTTGTTCTGGGCGATGACGGTGGGATCGTTGACCACGTGCACCGGCAGGAAGGCCACCTCGTGGTTCTGGTCCAACCAGTCGTACAGCGCCCGGGAGCCCAGGGCGAAGGTGGTGACCGATACTCCGTTGAAGATGCCCTTGGCCTCGTTGGTGACCTTTCCGGCCTGGTGGAGCTCCATCAGGCCGTCCGTGAACATCTCGCTGTGCACGCCGTAGGACGAGCCGCTCCCTGCCGCCAACAGGGACGCCACGGTGTTGGGCACGGCGCCGATCCCGATCTGGAGGGTGGCACCGTCGGTGATGAAGGACCCGGCCCGTTCGGCGATGGCCCGGTCGATGTCGTCGGGAGCGACCGGCGGGAGGACGTAAGGCTCCCCGTCGGCCTCGACCACCACATCGATCAGGTCCAGCGGAAGGGTGTTGGTGTACTGCGGGGGCAGCGAGCAGGTGCGGGGGAGATGGGGATTGACCTCGATGACCAACTGCCGGTCGGGATCGTTGCCGGCCATGACCAGCTCCTCATAGGTCGCCCCCAGGTGCAGCGAGAGGTTGACCGTGCCGTCGGCATCGGGGGGCGAGCCCTGGGCGGTCATGACCCGGGGGGCGAACCGCCGCAGGATCGGGGCGAACTGCCGGAACCCCCCCGGCACCAGTTCGACGTGGGCCCCCTGGGCCAGCATGATCCGCTCGGCCGGGCCGAAGAACCCGCTGCGGTAGGACACCCTGGGGTGGGTGCACACCGTGTAGTACCCGAGGAGCAGCGCTCCGCCGAGGGTCAGCCCCTCCCAGTCGTCCCGGCCGCCCAGGGCGGTGAGGAAGGCGTCGGGGATGGCCGGCCCCAGTCCGAACCCGATGGAGTCGGTCGGTCGGATCATGGCCGCGGCCTCATCCGGGGAGCAGAAAACAGGGGGCATTCCCCCAGTGTGTCACCCGTAGCCCGGACTCAATAGGCTCTCCGGATCGGGTCCCCTGGGAGGAGATGTCGCACATGAACGAGGACACCTACGACGAGTTCTCCTTCTTCGAGGAGAACGCCACGGAGGCCGGACTGCCCTGGGACGGGCCGCCGACGGTACGGCGCCAGGCCGTGGACGTAGGGGCCGGCCGGAGGGTGAGTGCGCTGGTGTGGGGGTCGGAGCCGGCCCGGGTGGTGTTCATCCACGGGGGTGGCCAGAACGCCCACACCTGGGACACGGTGGCCCTGGCCCTGCAGCAACCGTTGGTGGCCGTGGACCTGCCCGGGCACGGGCACTCGGACTGGCCCGGTGACAGTCGGGCCCTCGATCCCGGGGCCATGGCCGACGACGTGGCCACCGCCGTCACCCGCCTGGCCCCCGACGTCGCCATGGTGGTGGGCATGTCGCTCGGTGGGATGACCGCCATCGCCCTGGCCACCCGGCATCCGGAGCTGGTGCGGCGGCTGGCCCTGGTGGACATCACCCCCGGGGTCAATCACGACAAGAGCTCGGACATCGCGGCGTTCCTGGCCGGCCCGGAGAGCTTCGCCACCTTCGACGAGATCCTGCAGCGGACCATCCAGTTCAATCCGACCCGCTCGGAGTCATCGCTCCGCCGAGGGGTCCTGCACAACGCGGTGCAGCGGGAGGACGGGTCGTGGACCTGGCGCCATCAGTTGGGCCGGCCCTCCGACAGCACCGGGCTGCACGTGGACTCGGTCAATTTCGATTCGTTGTGGGACGACCTGGAGCACATCGGGGTGCCGGTCATGTTGGTGCGGGGGAAGCTCTCCCCGGTGGTCGACGACGCCGACGAGGCCGAGTTCCGCCGCCGCCGCCCCGCCGACCGGGTGGTTACGGTCGACGGGGCGGGACACAGCATCCAGGGTGACCAGCCGGTGGAGTTGGCCGGCATCCTGGCCGACTTCCTCCCCCGGCCCTGAGGGCTCAGGACCGCGGCTGCGAACTCAGGCCGCAGCCGCTCGGTCCTCGGCCGGCTTGTCGGCTTCATCGCCGTCGGCCAGAGCCGCATCCAGGACCTCGCTGATGTCCGAGGCCAGATGGAAGGTCATCTCGTTGCGGACGGCCTCGGGGACATCCTCGAGGTCGGGGCCGTTGCGGATCGGCAGCACCACGGTGGTCAGGCCGGCCCGGTGGGCGGCCAGCACCTTCTGGCGCACACCACCGATCGGGAGGACCCGACCCTGCAGTGTGACCTCACCGGTCATGCCCAGCACCGACCTGACCGGGGTGTCCCGGAGCAGGCTGACCAGTGCGGTGGTCATGGTGACGCCGGCGGAAGGCCCGTCCTTGGGGATGGCCCCGGCCGGGACGTGCACGTGAAACCGCTTGCCGGTGAAGGCCGACGGATCGATGCCCAACTCCTCGGCGTGCGAGCGCACGTAGGACAAGGCGATCTCCGCAGACTCCTTCATGACATCACCCAGCTGCCCGGTCAGGGTGAGCCCCTCGGGCCCGTCCATCACGGTGGCTTCCACGTAGAGCACGTCGCCACCGGTGCCGGTGACGGCCAAGCCCGTGGCCACACCCGGGACCGCGGTCCGGTCGGCGGCCTCGAAGAAGAACTTGGGCCGTCCGAGCCACTGGCGGACGTCGTCTCCGTCGACCGACAACGGCGTCTCGGCCTCCTTGGAGGCGATGCGGGCGGCCACCTTGCGCAGTAGCCGACCCAGCTCGCGCTCCAGCGAGCGCACCCCGGCCTCTCTGGTGTAGTCGGCCACGATGACCCGCAGGGCGTCATCGGTGATGGTGACGTCCTCGGCACTCATAGCGGAGCGCTCCAGCTGCCGGGCCACCAGGTGGTGGCGGGCGATGTTGACCTTCTCGTCCTCGGTGTAGCCGTCCAGGCGGATGATCTCCATCCGGTCCAGCAACGCCGAGGGGATGGTGTCGACCATATTGGCCGTGGCCAGGAACAAGACCTTGGACAGGTCCAGCTCCACCTCCAGATAGTGGTCACGGAAGGTGTGGTTCTGAGCCGGGTCCAACACCTCGAGCAGCGCCGAGGAAGGATCCCCGCGGTAGTCCGCTCCCAGCTTGTCCACCTCGTCCAGCACGATGACCGGGTTCATGGTTCCGGCCTCGCGCAGGGCGCGGACCAGACGGCCGGGTTGGGCCCCGACATAGGTACGGCGGTGCCCCCTGATCTCCGCCTCGTCGCGCACGCCTCCCAGTGCCACCCGGACGAACGACCGTCCGAGGGCCCGGGCCACCGACTCGCCCAGCGAGGTCTTGCCCACCCCGGGCGGACCGACCAGGGCCAGGATGGCGCCCGCACCGCGGCCGCCGACCGGAGCCAAACCGCGCTCTGCTTGCAGCTTGCGCACGGCCAGGTGCTCCAGGATGCGATCCTTCACGTCCTCCAGCCCGTCATGGTCCTCATTGAGGATCCGGGCCGCCTCGACGACATCCAGCCGGTCCTCGGACTGCTGGCCCCACGGGAGCTCCAGGACGGTGTCCAACCAGGTCCGGATCCAGCCGTGCTCGGGATTCTGCTCGCTCATCCGCTCCAGCTTGTCGATCTCGCGATCGACGGCCTTGCGCACGCCCTCGGGCAGGTCGGCCGCCTCGGCCTGGCTCCGGTAGTCGTCGGGCTCGTCGGCATCGTCGGAGCTCAGTTGGCCCAGCTCCTTGCGGATGGACTCCAGCTGCCTACGCAGCAGGAACTCGCGCTGGGTCTTGTTCATGCCCTCTTCCACGTCGGTCTTGATGCGCTCACGCAGGGTCAGGTCGGCCAGGACCTCGCGGGCCCAGCCGATGACCAGCCGCAGCCGCTCTTCGGCGTCGACGGTCTCGAGCACCTGGACCTTCTGGGCCAGGGTCAGGTCCGGCGAGTAGCCCGACATGTCGGCCATCCGGCCCGGCTCGGTCACATCGGCCAAGCGCTCGGCCAACCGGCCGGCTCCGCGTCCCAACAGGATGTTCTCCACCACAGCCCGGTACTCCCGGGCCAGCTCGGTGGTGACCGGCGTGGCCGGGTCCTCAGGGATCTTCTCGACTTCGACCCACAGGGCCTGCCCGGTACCGGGCACAGCCGTGCCCAGGCGCGCCCGCTCGAGGCCGCGCACCGCCACCGCCGGCATGCCGCCGGGAAGCTCCCCGGCCTCGATGACCTCGGCCACCACCCCGACCGAGGCGTAGCGCCCGTCGATGAAGGGGACCAGCACGAAATGGCCTCCCGCAGCCTCGGCAGCCTGGGCCGCAGCCTTGGCTTCGTCTGACTCCAGGGCCATGGTGAAGACCATCCCCGGCAGCACCACCCCCGAGGTCAGCGGCAGCAGGGGCAGATTTTCACTCAATTTGTCCATCATTCCTCCGAACGTCATTAGTACTTGCGGGTACAACAGAAAAGGCGAACGTGTATTCCCTTTCTGCCCGCAGGAGCCGGTCCAACCGGGCCGGGCCCGGGCTCCGGTACCTGCTGGAAACACTCCGGCAATCAGGAGGAAATGCAGGTCGGGCACCATATCGGGATGGAACAATCCCAGGTCCAGCACTGGGAGGGCCATGTCATCGTGTGTGGCCTCCAGGGAGTGGGCCTCCGGATGGTCGAACAGCTCCATCAGGCCGGGGTGGCCGTGGTGGTGGTGGACGACGAGCCTGAGCAGCGCCTGGTGCGGGTGGTCGAGGCCTGGGACATCCCCTACATCGTGGGCAGCCCCAGGCTCACCACGGTCCTGGAGCAGGCCGGGCTGGCCCGGGCCCGGGCGGTGGTCTGTGCCGAGCGGACCGAGGTCCAGACCCTGGAGACCGCCCTCCTGATCAGCGAGCTGCGCCCCGAGATCCGGGTGGTGGTCCAGCTGGCCAACGCCGCGGTCGGGGCGGCGGTCTCGGACGTAACCGGCCCGGGCACGGTGCTGGATGTGGCCGCCCTGGCCGCTCCCTCCATCGTGGAAGCCTGCCTGGGGAGCGACTCCTTTCAGATCGAGCTGGGAGGCACCCACTTCGCAACTAGCGAAGTCCGGGTGGAGAGATACGCCTCGCTGCGGGCGCTGTTCGGCGCCCTGGCACCCATCGCGGTGGTCCCGGTCGACGGCTCGGACACCGTGGCCTGCCCGGGACGGGACCACATGGTCTCGATCGGGGATCAGGTCACCGTGCTCGGCACCCCGGCCGAACTGGCCGAAGCCGGGTTCGCCGGTGGCCCGGTCACCGAGGGGCCGGACACGGTCCACCGGACCACCGGCCGTGCCGGGATCCTGCGGCGGGTGGTCGGCGTGGTCGGCTCCGATGCCAACAGCACCCTGCGGTTCGCCGTGGTGATCGCCTCGGTGCTCATCGCCCTCTCGGTGGTCATCCTCCGCTTCGGGTACCGACTGCCCCACGGCGGCCACATGTCCGTGCTCACCTCGCTGTACTTCACGGTGGAGACCATCTCCACGGTGGGGTTCGGGGACTACTCGTTTGCCGGGCAGTCCACCTTCATGACCATCTTCGGGATCTTCCTGATCGCCATGGGGGCGGCCCTGCTGACCACGGTCTTCGCCCTCATCACCAACCTGTTGGTGTCATGGCGCATCGAGCAGTCCCTGGGGCGCCAGCAGCTGGTGGGGATGGAGGGCCACGTGGTGGTCGTCGGCCTGGGGTCGGTGGGCATCCGGGTCCTGGAGGGACTGCAGGCCGAGGGTCGCGACGTGGTGGTGGTGGAGCGCAACGAGAACAATCGGTTCCTCAACCAGGCCCGGGCCCGTGGCGTGCCGGTGCTCATCGCCGACTCCACCCAGCGACAGACCCTGGAGGACGCCGGAGTGCACCGGGCCGACGCCGTGGCCGTCCTGACCAGTGACGACCTCACCAACATCGAGACCGGACTGGCCGTGCGGGACTTTTTGGGCGAACGATGGTTCAGCGTGCCGGTGGTGCTGCGGGTCTTCGACCGCGACCTCGGTCACACCGTCGAGCACCACTTCGACTTCCGCCATGTGCGCTCGACCTCGGCCCTGGCCGCCCCGCGGTTCGTGGGAGCGGCCCTGGGGCTCGACATCCTGGGGTCGTTCACCGTGGGCCGGCAGCCCTTTCTGGTCGGTCGCCTGACGGTGGCCCCCGGCCGGGGCCTCGACGGCCTGGCCATGCAGGACCTCCCGGCCCAGACCCGGGTGATCGCCCTCAGTCGGGTGGCCGACGGGGGTCGGCTCGAGCACCCACCCCGCCGGGGCACCCGTTTCGCCCCCGGCGACCAGGCCTACCTGCTGGGGCCGTACGAGGAGCTGCTGCGGGTCCTCCGTCACCAGCACGAGGGCGATGTGGGCCCGACGGATTGACCCTGAACCACGGTGTAACGGATTCAGTTCATCGCAAGCGCACCTGAAGTTCGTGCTGCGTTCACTGCAGGTTCTCCCCACGTTCACCTCGGGTGATTACCGTCGGTCCCAGGGGTGCTCAAGCACCTCTTTTTGTTGGCCGTGCCCACGGCCCACCAGTACGACACGGAGGTAGGACCACCAGTGGACTCAGACATGACCCTTCAACCGACCACGGGGAGCCGGCGGCGCAGGATGACCCACCTCCTGGCGGTGGGCCTGGTCGCCGGAGGCACCCTTCTGGCCGCCTGCAGTTCGTCGTCGTCCTCCCCCACCACCACCGCGGCCACTCCGGGGGGCACGCTGAGCCCCACCAACGCCGCCTACATCGCCGCCGACCTCAAGGCCCCGTCCGGCTCCCTGACCGCGGCCGGCTCGACCTTCGTCCAGCCCTTCTTCACCAAGGCCTTCTACACCTATACCGGCTTGAACAACGGCCTGATGGTCAACTACTCCGGGGTGGGCAGCGGCACCGGCATCACCGACTTCGAGCAGGGCTCGGTGGACTTCGCCGCCTCCGACGTGCCCATGTCGAGTTCCGACCTGGCCAAGGTGCCCGCCTCCTCCGGCCCGGTGATCCAGATCCCCGACATCCTCGGTGGCGTGTCCCTCTCCTACAACGTCCCCGGCATCACCAAGCGGATCAGGCTCGACGCCGCCACCATCGCCGGCATCTTCGACGGCTCCATCAAGACCTGGGACGCTTCGCAGATCAAGGCCCTCAACCCCGGGGTGAGCCTGCCGTCCCACGCCATCACCCCCGAGGTGCGGGCCGACAGCTCCGGCACCACCTACATCTTCACCGACTACCTGGCTACCGCCGCTCCGTCGGTATGGAAGTTGGGCACGTCCAAGACCATCAACTGGCCCAGCGGGAACATCCAGACCCCGAAGAACTCCGGGGTGGCATCGAGCATCCAGTCCACGCCGTACTCCATCGGCTACGTCGAACTGGCCTACGCCCTCCAGAACCACTTCACCTTCGCCGCTGTCAAGAACGCCGCCGGGGCCTACGTGGTCCCGTCGGCCGCCACAGTGGCCGCTGACGCCGATCAGAAGGTGAACGTCACGCCCACCGACTTCTCCATCGTGAACGCGCCCGGTGCCACCAGCTACCCCATTGCCGGCTACAGCTGGGCCATCCTGCTGCAGAAGCAGAAGAGCGCCACCACCGGCGCCCAGGTGGTGAAGGTCCTCGACTGGACCACCCACTCCGGTGGTGGTCAGGACCAGGCCGCCGGCCTGGGGTACGTGACCCTGCCTCCCGCCCTGCAGAACTCCAACCGGACCCAGCTCCTCACGGTGAAGGGCCCGAGCGGGCAGGTCCTGCTGACCAAGTGACCCGCAGGGTCGACCAACCATCTACACCGAGGGGCTGACCGGACGCTGTGACTGTCGTCGAGACACCGACATCGGGGAGGGAGGGCGCATCCAGGCGCCCCTCCCTTCCCAACCACGCCTACCGGGTCCTGCTGGCCGCCGCCGCGGCCATCTTCGTGGCTCTGGTGGCGTGGTACCTGGTGTCGATCGTGGCCCAGTCCCGACCGGTCTTCTCCTCGCTGGGGTTCTCGTGGATCTTCCACAAGGTGTGGAACCCCAACCACAACCAATTCGGGTTGCTGCCGTTCATCCTCGGGACCCTCGAGACCACCGCCATCGCCATGGTGCTGGCCGTTCCCATCGGCCTGGGCAGCGCCATCGCCCTGGCCCACCTGGTCCCCGATCGGCTGCGGGCGCCGTTGTCCACCGCGGTGGAGCTGCTGGCCGCAGTGCCCAGTGTGGTCTACGGGCTGTGGGGCCTGATCGTGCTGGCCCCGGTGTTCCGGAGCACCGTCGAGCCCTTCCTCACCTCGGTGTTGGGATGGACCGGACTCTTCCACGGTCCTGACAACGGGGTCGGTCTGCTGCTGGCCGGGGTGGTGCTGTTCATCATGGTGCTCCCCACCATGGTGGCCATCTCCCGTGATGTGCTGGCAGTCGTACCCACGGAGCAGGTGGAGGGGGCGTTGGCCCTCGGGGCCACCCGCTGGCAGGTACTGCGCAAGGTCGTGATCCCGGGGGCCCGCACCGGAATCCTCGGCGGGTTCACCCTGGCCATGGGCCGGGCCCTGGGCGAGACGGTGGCCGTGGCCCTGATCATCGGCAACTCCCCCTATATCGCCCACTCCATCAAAGCCCCGGCCGCCACCCTGGCCTCGTTGATCATCAACAACTTCGGCGAGGCCACCGGCACCGAGCTGGCGGCCCTCTACGGCGCAGCCCTGGTGCTGCTGGTGATCGGGGTCGCCGTCAACGCCGTGGCCCGGATGCTGGTCCGATCGACCGCCCGGGCCGGGGCTGCCTCGGTGGCGGTGGCCTGATGGCGTCCACCCTGGCCTTCGAGGCCCCGGCAGATCCCATGCTCCAGCGGCGGCACGAGATCCAGGCGGTGGCGGCGGCGTCGCTCCGGCGCCGCAAGCTCTACTCGAAGATCGGCGTCGGCGTCTGCTGGGTGTTCCTGGCCATCGCCATCGTCCCGTTGGTGGCGGTGGTGGTCTCGGTGGTGGCCAAGGGCCTACCGGCCTGGTCCACCGATTTCTTCATCCACCCGACCGCTCCCGAGGGCATCCCCGGCGGAGGGGTGTGGAACGCCATCGTGGGCACCGCCGAGATCGGGCTCATCGCCACGGCGGTGGCCGTTCCGCTGGGGCTGTCCTGCGGTCTGTTCCTGGCCCAGTCGGAGGGAAAGATCGGCGCGGCCATCCGGTTCACCGCCGATGTCATGACCGGGGTTCCCTCCATCACCATCGGGATCTTCGGCTATATCGCCATCGTGAAGAACTTCGGCTACAGCGGCCTGGCCGGGGCCTTCGCCATCGGCATCGTGATGCTCCCGGTGATCATCCGGGCCGGCGAGACGGCCTACCGGGGCGTGCCCTTCAACCTCAACGAGGCGGCCCTGGCCCTGGGGGCCCGCAACGCCACCATCGCCCGACGGGTGGTGGTGCCGACGGCCCTACCCGGGGTCATCACCGGCGTGCTGCTGGCCATCGCCCGCGGCCTCGGGGAGTCGGCTCCGTTGCTGCTCACCATCTTCGGCAGCCAGTACATGCAGTGGAACCCCACCAAGGTCATGGACGCCCTGCCCCTGGTGATCTACGACAACAGCAGTCAGCCCTACGCCGACCTGGTCCAGGTGGCCTGGGGTGCCGCCCTGCTATTGATGGTGGTGGTGCTGGTGCTCAGTATCGGTAGTCGCGTGGCAGCTGCGCTGCTGCGGAAGGAGAGACGATGATCGACCCGGTCCCCCCTACCCCGGCCGTCAAGGATCCTGCGGTGAACACCGGTGAGATCCTGATGACCCAACCCGAGGGTGAGCCGGTGATGCGTCTGCACGACGTAGCCGTGGCCTTCTCCGGGCGCACCGCGGTCCGCGGCGTGTCCTTCGACGTCCACGCCGGGGAGATCACCGCCCTGATCGGCCCGTCCGGATCCGGCAAGACCACGCTCCTGCGGGCCCTGAACCGGATGCAGGACACCGTCCGGACCGCCTCGGTCACCGGGAGTATCAAGCTCGGCGACCTCGACGTCTATGCCCCCTCCACCGATCCCACCCTGTTGCGCACCCGGGTGGGCATGGTCTTCCAGCGCCCCAACCCCTTCCCGACCATGAGCATCTACGAGAACGCCGTGGCCGGCCTCCGCTTCAACGGGGTGCGCAAGAAGTCACTCCTCGACGAGGCGGCCGAGTCGGCGCTGGTGGCGGCGGCTCTGTGGGACAGCGTGCGCGACCGGTTGAAGACCCACGCCAGCACCCTGTCGGGCGGCGAGCAGCAGCGCCTGTGCATCGCCCGGGCCCTGGCGGTGGAGCCGGAGGTCCTGTTGATGGACGAGCCCACCTCGGCGCTCGACCCCATCGCCACCAAGCGGATCGAGGAGCTGGTCGGCGAGCTCAAGCACCGGGTGACCATCGTCATCGTGACCCACAACATGCAGCAGGCCATGCGGGTGTCGGACCGGTGCGCCTTCCTGCTCATGGGCGAGGACAAGTCGGGAGAGCTGATCGAGTTCGGTCCCACGGCCAAGCTGTTCAGCGAGCCGTCAGACGCCCGGACCCTCGACTACGTGAACGGCCGGTTCGGCTGAGCCTCGGTCTCGGGCGGCCGTGCCGATCAGGCCGGAACTGGTTGCCCGCCGCCCCGCAGACCCGGAGCCCGGGACGTCGTCGGGCGCGCGAAAGGTCGAGGGTGCCAGCGGCGTGGGGTGGGCGCCGTCCGGCTCGATCCGGAAGCCGACCCCACGGACGGTGAGGATGTACTCGGGCTGGGCGGGATCGGGCTCCAGCTTGGCCCGCAGCCGGTGGATGTGGGTGTCGAGGGTGCGGCTGTCCGACAGGTAGCGGTCCGGCCACAACAGGTCGATGAGCTCAGCTCGGGTCCGGACCCTTCGGGCCGGGGTCAGGAGGACCGCCAACAGGTCGAACTCCCGCCGCGACAGATGGGTCTGGCGACCGTCGACGGTGACCTCCCGCCGCACGAAGTCCACCCGGACGGTCCCGAAGGCCGTGATGGGAGGGCTGTCGTCGGTGTACCCCGGGGTGCTCTGCACCTCGGGGCCGGAGCCGCCGTGGGCTACGAAGGTGCCGGCCGGCGGTGAGACCCGCCGCAGGATGGCCTGCATCCGGGCCACCAGCTCGCGGAGACGGAAGGGCTTGGTCACATAGTCCGCCGCTCCCAACTCCAGCCCCAGCACCACGTCGAGCTCGGTGTCCACGGCACTGACCATCACGATGGGTACCGGGGCGATGGCGCGCATCCGGCGGCAGACCTCCATGCCGTGCATGCCCGGGAGGAGCATGTCCAACAGCACGATGTCCGGCGGCCGATCGGCGAACAGCCGGAGGCCCTCTGATCCGTCGGGCGCCACGTCGACGTCGAACCCTTCCAGTCGGAGCCCCGAAGAGAGTGCGGCGCGGTAGGACTCCTCGTCCTCGACTACCAGAACACGCACGCTCTCACCGCCAACAGTCATGGGCAGGTCGACCTCCGCAGGCGACCCTACGTAGGCCAGGTAAACGGGAAACGGCCCATGGGCGACAAGACGGTGATCGTTCCGTGAACGTTGTGGGGCGGCACGGCGTTGTCCCTGGTGGCGGGGGTATAAGGCGGTGTGGTCGACGGTTGGGGCCCCGAACCGGACGGTGAGCTCAGGTGAGGCTGCCCAGGGCCAGACCGGCCGCGGCCGCCCCCACCCCGAGGACCAGGCTGACCACCACATTGAGGGTGGAGGCTCTCCAGGCCCCGTTCTCGGTCAGGCGCACCGTGTCGAAAGCCAAGGTGGAGAAGGTGGTGTAGGCCCCGATGAACCCGGTGCCGGCCACGGTGAGCCAGGTCGGGGAGACGCCGTGGTGGCCCGCCGAGCCCACCAACACCCCGAGCACCAGGGCACCACTGACATTGACCGCCAAGATGCCCAGCGGGAAGTCCGAGCCGGCCCGGCGCTGGATCCGGTGGTCGACCTGGTACCGGAGCACCGCTCCCAGGGCGCCGGCCACCACCAGTCCGAGGATGGTCACGACACCGCCCCGTCGTCGGACCTCTCGGTGGGGGCTCCCTGGCCGGGCGGGACTGCCGGCCGGGTGGTCTCGCCCAGCAGCGGGCCGACGTCGTCGGGATCGGGAATGGCGCGCTCTCCGGGTCCGGGGAGGAGCCGGCCCCGGGCCACTCCCATGCCGGCCGCCGCGGCCACCAGCCCGGCAGCCAGCGAGGCCAGCAGGTAGACGGCAGCCAGTCCCGCCCGGTGGTGCTGGCCGAGTTGAGCCGCCTGGACCACCATGGTCGAGAAGGTGGTGAAGCCTCCGCAGAACCCGATGGCCACGAACGGTCGCACGTAGCGGGTGGGAGGCCACCGCTCGACCACCAGGACCACGATGACACCGAGCACGAACGAGCCGGCCACGTTGACCAGGAAGGTGTCCCAGGGAAACCCCAGGGCCGGGGGGACGAGGGCCCGGCCCACCCCGTATCGGGCCAGGGTGCCGAGGGCGCCGCCGGCGGCGATGGCCGCCGCCCGCACCAGGGGCTCGTGACCGGGGCTGTCGGCGCTGTGGGCTACGGCCACCATCACTCCTTCCGGGTCGCGACACGTGCTGTTCCGGTAGGAGCCATCAGCCGATTGCGGCGGTTACGGCGAGCCCCATCGCCACGGCCACTTTAGGTCAGGTGGTGGTCGGAGAGCATGGACTCGGAGCGCCCGGCACCGCCGACGGGATCCGCCCCGTCCGCCGCGGGGGTGCCGCCGAAGGTGTCCGGGCCGGGCGTCAAACCGTAGGGGTCCACCCGCACACCAGTCGTCGACCTGCGGGGGAGGCGGAGGAGGGCGAGATGTCGGGTAGACCCCTACGGCTTGAAGCGGTACCCGATCCCGCGCACCGTCAGCACGTGCTTGGGATCGGCCGGGTTGGGTTCGATCTTCTTGCGGAGCCGCTTGACGTGGGTGTCGAGCGTGCGGCTGTCGCCCATGGTCCGGTTCCGCCAGATCCGCTCCATGCACTGCTGTCTGGTGACCACCCGGCCGGTCTCGGAGACCAGCAGGGTCAAGAGGTCGAACTCCTTGCGGGAGAGGTCGATCTCCCTGCCTCCCATGGTGGCCACCCGGAGGGACACGTCGATGCACACCGGGCCGAGGCGGAGAACGCCGGTCGGCGGGCTGTCCGACGAGATTGCCTCTGGTGGACGGCCGATCCGCCGCAGGACGGCCCGGATCCGCGCCGTCAGCTCCCGCGGTCTGGGCGGCTTGGTGATGTGGTCGGCGGCGCCGGCCTCCAGGGCCAGCACGGCATCGAGCTCGTCGTCGCGCGAGGTGACCATGATGACCGGGACCGTGGACATGGCGGCGATGCGCCGGAAGGTCGACAGTCCCTGCGAGTCGGCCAGCTCCATGTCCAACAGGACCAGTGAGGGGGAGGCCGAAGAGACCAGGGAGATGCCTGCTTCACCGTCCTCGGCGGTGACCACGTCGAATCCCTCGACCGAGAGGGTGGCGGCCAGCGAGTCACGCGACTGGGTGTCGTCGTCGATGATCAGGATGGTGGGATGCCCGAGGGGTGGGAGTACCGGATCGTCGATCTCGCGGAACGCCAAAATCACCGGGGCACCGTGCCCGACGGCCACCGGGTGCACCCGGTGGCGTCCGGACCAGGTTGATGGCGCCGTCCCGACTCGCTCCGGAACGGGTGCCTCGCTGCTGGGGGTGTGGCGGTTGCCGTGAGAGGCGGGGGAGGCCAGGTCCGCGGCCGGAGGGCATCCGACCGGGCCGGCTCACCCGGTCGGGTCGACGGCCGTACCGGGCGTGCGCACTCGTTGTGGCGATTGGCTGGCATCCCTACTCACCCTAAGAAGGCCAGGTGAACGTGATGCAATCTTCATGTCACTTAAAGATGAATGGTGGGTAATCTTCCTGCGCCCATGGTCGCGGGGGATTGATCCGGCCCGCCACGGCCAACCCTCTGTCATCAGCGCGCCACCGTCAGTTCGAGGACAGCGCCTTCCACAAGGACCGGTAGTTGGGGTAGGTGATGCCCTCGGTGACGTAGCCGGCCCGCTCCAGCTCGGCATGGAACGCCGGCAGGTTGCGGAAGGGGATCCCCATGTCCACGTGGTGGGCCAGGTGCCACCCGGTGTTGTACGGCACGAACCAGAACCGGGCCAGCCAGCCCTGCTTCACGTTGTGCGTGGTGACCCGCCGGTCCGAGCCCGCTTCGAGGCCCCCGTGCTCGGCGATGGCCCGGAGCCGGTTGAGCACCCGCCACTGGGTCATCCACGGCAGCCACCACAACAGGGGGTAGATCCACCACCGCCCGGTGGCGGCCCACATGACTGCCCACAGCACCACCTGGACCCCCAGGATCGACGCCGCCACCCGTCGCGACGAAGGGGACCGGAGTCCCTTGAACAGCGGGGTGAAGTTCTTCCAGCCGGAGATGCCCACGGCATCACGGAACAGGCGCCGGGCCAGGGTGCGCCGGTCGCACCGGTATCCGCCGTAGAAGGCCATGTCCGGCTCGCGGGGACCGAACTCCTCTTTGTGGTGGGCGAAGTGGCTCCGCCGGTAGATGGTGATCGGCGTCCAGGTCGGATAGGCGATGAGCCAGGTGCCGATCCAGTCGTTGGCCCGCTTGTCGGTGAACAGCAACTTGTGGGCGGCCTCGTGCATGAGGATGGCGAAGCGGGCATACACCGGGCCCATCAGAATGAAGGCGGCCAGGTAGGCCAGGGGGTTGCCGATCCACACCGCGCCCCCGATCAGCACCACCACCCAGAGCCAGACCGACACCACGGTGAAGGCGTTGCGCCCGTTGCTGATCCGACGGAGGCCCTGACGCAGCTCGGGCCGGGCCATACCGTTGTCGAGGAGCCGGTCGGTCGGGAAGACCTCCGGCCGGGCCGCGGGATCGGCCACCATGGTGGTTGCCATGGGTACCATATTACTGATATCAACCAACTGATGCAAGAAGGTAATACAGAAGGCGGAGCGAAGCCGCTGACCGCCCGCTCGGTCCTGGCCAGTGCGCTGTTGGGGGAGGATCCCCCTGAGCTCCCGGTGGCCCATCTGGTCCACCTGGCCGGCCTGTTCGGGATCAGCGACAACCGGGCCCGGGTGGCCCTGAGCCGGATGGCGGCGGCCGGTGAGGTGGTCACCGACGGAAGCGGCCGGTACCGGTTGACCGGCCACCTGCTCGATCGGCTGGGGCGCCAGACCGCCAGCCGGAGCGGGGAGGTCCGGCCGTGGAACGGGTGGTGGCACATGGCCGTGGTCACCGGCTCGGGCCGGGCTGCCGAGGAACGCCAGAGCCGGCGGAAGGATCTGGCCCTGGCCCGGATGGCCGAATACCGGGAGGGGGTGTGGCTGCGTCCGGACAATATCGACCTGGTCCCGGACCCGGGCCACCATCCTCATCTGACTCTGTTCACCTCGGCCCCCGCCGGGGATCCCGTCGCCCTGGCCTCGGGTCTGTGGGATCTGGCCGGTTGGGACCGGCGGGCCCGGGAGCTGCTCGGGCAGCTGGAGGCGTTGCCCCCCGCAGGCCCGGCCGACCTGGCCCCCGGCTTCGAGCTGTCCGCCGCGGTCCTCCGTCACCTCCAGGCCGACCCCCTGCTTCCTACCGAGCTGCTGCCGGCCGGTTGGTCCGGGACGGAACTGCGGGTGGTCTATGACCGGTGGGACCACGAGTACCGGCGGGTCCTGGCCATCTGGGCCCGGTCGGCCTGAGCTTCGGGGGCGGTCCGCCCGGAGCTCGCCCACTGGCACCGGTCCGGTCCGGGTACGGGGACTTATGATCAGCCGGCCGGGGCCGACCGCCCCCTTGTGGCCGCACTGGAGGTCTGATGTCGCAACCACCCACGTCCGGAACCGAACCGACCGGGCCCTTCGCCGGCAAGGTGGTGGTGATCACCGGAGGGGCCCGGGGCCAGGGACGGAGCCACGCGGTGGAGTTCGCCCGCCTGGGGGCCGATGTGGCGGTGTGCGATCTCGGCCATGACCTGGCCACGGTGAGCTATCCGCTGGGCACCGCCGACGATCTGGCCGAGACGGTGCGGCTGGTGGAGGCGCAGGGCCGCCGGTGCATCAGTGCCATCGTCGACGTCCGGGACCTGACGGCCGTGGTGGAGTTCGTCGACGGCGTCCATGGCGCCCTCGGATCGGTCGACGTCATGGTGGCCAACGCCGGGGTCTCGTCACTGGGCTCCATCTGCACCATGGACGCCACCGAGTGGAGCGAGACGGTCGACACCAATCTGGGTGGGGTGTTCAACGCCCTCCGGGCCGCCGCTCCCCACATGCGGCGGCAACGACAGGGCCGGATCATCGCCATCTCCTCGATGATGGGCCGGTCCTCCAACCCCGGCATCGCCGCCTACGTGGCCTCCAAGTGGGGAGTGATCGGCCTGTGTAAGTCGGCGGCCTTCGAACTGGCCGGCTTCGGCGTGACGGTCAACGCCGTGGCCCCGGGGAACGTCTCCACCCCGATGATCCACAACGACCAGCTCTACGGCCTGATGCGCCCGGACCTCGAGCACCCCACCCGGGAGGACGTGGCCCCGGGCATGGCCGCCCTCCATGTCCAGCCGGTGCCGTGGTTGGAGCCCGAGGAGATCACGGCGGCCGTGGTGTTCCTGGCCTCCGAGTCGGCCCGGCACATCACCGGTACGGTCATCGATGTGGACGCCGGGGCCTCGGCCCGCTTCACGGCGTAGGCGCCCTCATCGGACCCGGTTCACTGGCGGGCCATGGCCGCCCGGGCCTCGGCCTCGGCCTGGCTGTCCCGCTCGGTCGGCTCCTGATGGAACAGGGTCACATCCAGCCGTTCGAGGCGTCCTTCGAAGGGGAAGGGACCCGAGTACCGCCTGCTCACCGGGGAACCGTGGTCGTAGCCGATGCTCGGGCCCACACTGGAGATCATGGACATGACGAACGGAACGTCCATCGATCCACACGTGGCGCCGTCGACCACCAGGTCGGCCTGGCCGCCCTGCCCGGTCCGGCGGAAGCGGACACCGACCACCGCCCGCCCCGGCGGGAGGGAGCCGGTCGACTCCACGATGTGGTGGTCGTCGAAGCAGTTGTAGTCCAGTACCAGGCGGTCGTCCTGGATGAACAGGCTCACCCCGGAGTTCTCGGTGCCGGTGGCGTAGAGCACACCGCCGGCCCCCTCCGGTCGCTCGATGGCCGCGGCCATGTCCCAGCCCCGGCCACCCAGGGCCGGTGCCACCTGGCCCGGAAGCGGTGACATGGGGGGGAAGTAGGAGTACTGCCGGCTGGTGGGATGGGGCGACCGGTCGTGGTACCGGGTGAAGAACAGCTCGATGGTCCGGTCGTCGAGAGGCAGCACGCCATACTCCTCGGCCTGGCGCCACCACAGGTCCACCAGCTCGGTGACCTTGTCGGGCATCGAAGCGGCCAGGTCCCGGCACTCGGAGCGGTCCTCGGCCAGGTGGTAGAGCTCCCACCTGTCGTCCTCGAACGGCACGCCCGACTGGTGCCGGGTCACCGCCTTCCACCCGTCGGAGTAGATGGCCCGGTGGCCCATCATCTCGAAGTACTGGGCCTGCTTCTTCGTGGGCTCATCGGGGGCGTCGAAGGTGTAGCGCATGGACACCCCGGAGATGGGGATCTGCTCCAGGCCCTTGTAGGTGGCCGGAGCCTCCACCCCCAGGGTGTCGTAGATGGTGGGCACGATGTCATTGACGTGATGGAACTGGTCGCGCAACCCCCCCCGCTCGGCGATGCCCGCCGGCCAGTGCACGATGAGCGGGACGTGGACCCCACCCTCATGGGTGTTCTGCTTGTACCACTTGAAGGGGGTGTTGCCGGCCTGGGCCCATCCCCACGGGTAGTTGGTGTGGCTGTGGGGCCCACCGATGTCATCGAGTCGCTCGACGGCCTGGTCCGGGCTCTCGGCCAGGAAGTTGAAGTACTTCATCTCGTGCAGGACGCCGAAGGGCCCACCCTCCTGGCTGGCCCCGTTGTCCGACAGCAGGATGATCATGGTGTTGTCGAGCTGGCCCAGCGCCTCCAGGCCCTCGACCAACCGGCCGATCTGGGCGTCGGTGTGCTCGAGGAAGGCGGCAAAGGCCTCCTGGAGACGGGCGGCCAGGAGGCGCTGGTTCTCCGGCAGGGTGTCCCACGCCTCCACCCCGGGGTTGCGGGGGGCCAACTCGGTGTCGGGGGGAAGCAGCCCCATCTCCAACTGGCGGGCGAACCACTGCTGGCGGGCCACGTCCCACCCGGCGTCGAACCGGCCCCGGTACTTCTCGAGGTACTCGGCCGGGGCCTGATGGGGGGCGTGCATGGCGCCGAAGGCCAGGTAGGTGAAGAACGGCCGGTCGGGACGGATGGACCGGGTGTCGTGGATGAAGCCGAGGGCGTGGTCGACCAGGTCCTCACTCAGGTGGTAGCCCTCGTCCGGCCCGGCCGGCGGCTCGATGCTGTGGTTGTCGTACACCAGCTCGGGGTGGAACTGGTCGGTCTCGCCCTCGAGGAACCCGTAGTAACGGTCGAAGCCGCGTTGGCACGGCCACTGGTCGTAGGGGCCGGCGGCCGAGGCATTCTCCATGCTGCACAGATGCCACTTCCCCAGGGCGAAGGTGGCGTATCCGGTGTCCCGCAACACCTCGGCCACCGTGGCGGCGTGGTTGGTGATGTGCCCGCGCATGTGGGGATAGCCGCTGTCGAAGTTGGACAGGGAACGCATCCCGACCGAGTGGTGGTTGCGCCCGGTCAGCAGCGACGCCCGGGTCGGGGAGCACAGCGGGGTGACGTGGAAGTTGGTGTACCGGAGCCCGCCGGCAGCCAGGCGGTCGATGTTGGGGGTGGCCAGGTCGGAGCCGTAGCAGCCGAAGTGGGAGAACCCGGTGTCGTCGAGCAGGATGAGCACCACGTTGGGGGCGTCCTCCCCCGGGTGGGCCGGGGTGGGCCACCACGGTGACGACTCGGCCTGGGTCTGGTTGATCACGCCGTCGAACCGGTCGTACTGCTTCATGATGTTCCTTTGCTCGGCGATGGAGGGGTGGGGCGGTGCCTCCCGGGCCCGATATTGTGACACCCGGTCTGACGATACATTGGGTGGTCCGGCCATGGTCGGCGGGTACACGTTCGGTGACCCGGGCCCGGCCCGGGCGTCCACACCGGTGACGATAGATTCACTGGGGCACACGGTCCGGCGAACTGCCCGCCGACCGCCACTAGGGAGGGGTACACGTCGAAGATGGCCGGCCGCTACGCACTTCCCCGGCCTTCCCCGGACCGCTCCCAGGTGGTGGTGCCGGCCCCTGGCGAGGGCTCGGGCTACTGGGCCGGAGGGCCGACGGCCACCGTCGACAGCCAAGGGGTGGTCTGGTTGGCCTACCGGCTGCGTCGCCCGGTAGGTGCCGGCCGCGGGTACGCCAATGTGGTGGCCCGCTCCGAGGACGGTGTGGAGTTCGAGACGGTGACGGTCCTGACCCGCGAGGAGTTCGAGTGTGACTCGTTGGAGCGACCGGCCCTGGTCCGGGCGGACGACGGAACCTGGCGCCTGTACGTGAGCTGTGCCACTCCCGGCACCAAGCACTGGCGGGTCGACGTGTTGGTGGCCGACGATCCGTCGAGCTTCAGACCAGGGACGGCCACCACCGTGCTCCCCGGGGACGACATGGTCGGCGTCAAGGATCCGGTGGTGAAGAACGACGGCGACCGGTGGCACATCTGGCTGTGCTGTCATCCGCTGGACCTCCCCGACGACACCGACCGGATGTCCACGCGTTACGGGACCAGCACCGACGGCCGGCGGTGGGACCTGCAAGGCGTGGCCCTGGCCGGACGACCGGGTACCTGGGATCAGCGGGGCACCAGGGTGGCCGAGGTGGTGCACCGGGAGGGCCGGTGGCTGGCCTACTACGACGGCCGGGCCGACAAGGAGGAGAACGCCGAGGAGCGGACCGGCTTCGCCGCCGGTGACGAGCCCGGGATGCTGGTGGCCGAGGACGGGTGTGTGGGTGCCTGGCCCGACGGCCAGGGATCGCTGCGCTACGTGTCGCTGGTCCCGCTAGCCGACGGAGGCACCCGCCTGTACTACGAGACCAGCCGGCGGGACGGGGCCCACGACTTGCGAACGGAGTACGTGCCGCCCTCGCGGTAGGTGCGCCAGGTTTCGAGGTCCCAGCCCGTCTCCTCTTCGATCAGGGCGATGTCGTCGTCGAAGTAGCTGACCAGCTGGGCCCGGTCGGCCTCTTGCAGCTCCGGCCGGTGCTGAGGGGTCCGCTGGAGGAGCCACTGGAGGGGCAGGCTGGCCTTGCGCCATACCTGGGGTGGGAAGTGGCTGCCCAGGGCGGCTCCGTGGCGGAAGGCCGTGCGTAGGGCCTGGGTGTAGAGCGAGGGGGAGACGTACCCGCCCACATTCCTGGGGGGAATCTCGTCGATCACGCCCTCTTCCACCCCGAGGAACCGGCACACCCCGTCCAGTGTGGACGCCGGTTCCTCCACCAGCTCGCGGTACCGGATGATCAGGACCTGATGGCGGGGGAAGAGGCCGTAGAGGTGCTGTAGCTGCTGCCCGTAGAGGCCGGTGGACAGATACCGCCAGAACGGTCCCCACCCGGCCTCCTGGCGGGCCCGCTCCTGGGCGCAGGCGGTGAGGAAGTCACTGACGGGCTCGAGGCCGTCGGCCCACAGGTGGGCCCAGTTGGAGTAGGCCCGGTCGACCGGATCGCGCAGGATGACGATGAGTTGGGCCTCGGGGACGGCCCGGTGGACCCGCTCCTGGGCGGCGAAGTCGGACAGATAGAACGGGGTGCTCTCGCCCCGTCGGGTGCCGGGGGGTGCGTCGTCGAAGAGCCGCTCGTACTCGTCGGGGCGCCAGATCCACTCGCGATAGCTGTGGGCGTCGCCCGGGCCTCCGCCTTGCGTGGGAGGCGGCCCGTCGCACAGGAAGAACTTGGGCTCTTTGACTGCGGACATGAACAGCCCCGGATGTCGGTCCAGGGCGACATGGAGCGCGGTGGTGCCCGCCTTGGGGGCACCGATGACGAAGAAGTCAGGCAGCGACACCCGGATCCGGTCTCGACCGCGGGGCGAAGGGCAGCGAGGTCAGGTCGGTGTCTGCCGGCGACACACCGTGCTGGCTCCCAGCCCGGCGCAGACGCCGCTCCCCGGCGACCAGGGCCGCCACCAAGGCGGTGGCCAACACCAGGTCGGCCAGCCCGACGACGTCCTTGGTGGCGGCGTTGGTGACTGCCGCGAGCACCACGCTGGCCGACATCACCACAACGGTAGCCAGTGCCACCGCGGCGTGCGGTCTGGACCGACGAAGCTCGCCACCGGAGCGGGTGAGCCCGAGAGCCAAGGCGGTCACCAGGACCGCGAACACCAGGGCTCCCGGCCGGCTGAACACCAGGGCGGAGATGCGCGAATCACTGGCCGGCAGGGCGCCGATCCACTTGTACCCCTCCAGGAGGCAGACCGTGGCCAACAGGGCCAGCCCCGGGGAGCGCAGGGTGGGGTCGAAACCGGCGGCCGATGGTGTCGAGCCCGCGGCGACGGCCGCCCCGTCGGCGGCGCCGCCCAGGTCGACGGGCCCGAAGACGCCGACGTATGCGGCAGAGCCCGCCTCTTCGACATCCTGGCCATCAACGAGGAGGGTGAAGTGGGATCCGAGGGTGGAGCGTGTTCCGGCTCTTGCCTGCATGGGCCTCCGACCTGTCTCTATAAATACAACCGATTTAGTCGACATTATGGTGTCACCTGCAGTTCACGTCAACCACCCTGCCGGCCGGACCCAGAAAGACCACGTGTGACCAGGGTCGTTGGCGTCGGTGCCCTCCCGTCACTACTGTGCGCGCCCGGCGGCCCCGTTGAGCCTGGTTCCGCCGCCTCGCTCCGGGGCCGCCACTTTTCAGCGGTGACCAGGTTCCCGGCCCGGGCCCGGAGGATGTGGTCCGATCGGCGATTGTCGTCTCGAGGGAGAGGCGGCGTTGGCGGGGCGGCGGGCGCGGCCGGAGCCGGCCAAGGAGCACAGGCCGGGCCCGAGCCGAAACGGGGAGTATCGGCGGGTACCGGTCCGCCACCGGTCCCCCCCGAAAACGAGCACTCCATGTCCGCCGTCGGCCCTGACCGGAAGTCTCCCCCCGGTCACGGCCCCATGGAACACCCGTGATCCGCCGCCCGTGGAGGTAAGTATGGGCAATTGTCACCCGGATTGCAACCGCGGATTGCAACTTTGGGCCAACCCGCTCCCCGGGGGAGGCCGGGACCGGGTGGCCTATATTCCATCCGAGAACGGCCGGGTCGGGAGTCGCATCCCGCCGCGGCGCCACCGCCGGTGAACGAAAGGGAGGGCAGGGCCGATGACCGACACACCGGTGGCCCTGGTCACGGGGGCCAGCCGCGGCATCGGCAAGGCCATCGCCGTCCACCTGGCCGGGGCGGGCTACGACGTGGCCATCGGAGCCCGGACGGTGCACGAGGGCGAGGAGCGGGAGCACTCCTCCACCGTGTCCCGCTCCAACACCCGGGCTCTCCCCGGGTCCCTCGACACCACGGGAGCCCTGGTCGAGGAGCAGGGCTCTCGGGCGCTGTCGGTCTACCTCGACCTCTTGGACCGGTCGTCCCTCACGGCGGCCGTAGATACTGTGCTCGGGGAGTGGGGCCGGGTCGACGTGCTGGTCAACAACGGACGCTACGTGGGCCCCGGCCACATGGACCAGGTCCTCGACACTCCGGTGGAGCTGCTGGACCGCCACCTCGAGGCCAATGTGATGGCCCCGGTCATCTTGGCCAAACTGGTGCTGCCCCAGATGGTCGAACGGGGCGACGGGGTGATCGTCAACCTGGCCTCGGCCTCAGGGGCCATGGACCCTCCGTCAGCTGCCGGCAGCGGGGGCTGGGGACTGGGATACGGCATGTCCAAAGGGGCCCTGCACCGGATGGCCGGCATCCTGGCCGTGGAGCTCGGCGACCGGGGGATCCGCGCCTACAACCTGAGCCCGGGCTTCATCGCCACCGAGCGCATCACCATCGACATGGCCGAGTTCGGCTTCGATGCCAGTGCCGGTGCCCCACCCGACGTGGTGGGGGCCGTGGCCGCCTGGTTGGTGACCGCGCCCGGGGCCCGGGCCCGCAACGGGGAGTGGATCGAGGCCCAAGCGCTCTGTAAGGAGCTTGGGCTGCTTCCCGGCTGGCCGTGAGCCCGGCGGCCGGCGGCGACGGGGAGCCATCCTCCACCCGGGAGGCGCTGCTCGACGCCGCGGCGCAGCTCTTCGCCGAACGGGGCATCGACAACGTCTCCATCGCCGAAATCGTCCGCACCGCCGGCCAGCGCAACGCCTCGGCCGTCCACTACCACTTCGGGAGCCGGGACGAGATACTGCGGGCGGTGCTGGCCCGTCACGTCCCCGACATCGCCGGCCGGCGGCAGGAGCTGCTGGCCGTGGCCAAGGAACGACCGGCCTCCGACGCCCGGTCGGCGGCCGAAGCCATCGTGCGTCCGTTGACCGAGTTCGCCCAGCGGGGCTGGCGTGAGCGGGCCTACCTGCAGATCGGGTCGGAGCTGACCGGTGCCATCGACCGGGCCACACCGGAGATCGCCGAGCTCATGACCCGGACCGTGGGGCAGGCGGCGTGGAGCGTGTTGCGCCAACGCTGCCCGGGGGTCCCTGCCGACCTGTGGCGTCAGCGCCGCGAGATCTGCATCGTCTTCATCGGCCGGGCCGCCGCCGACCGGGCCCGTCTGCTCGACGGGGCCGTCCGGGAGAAGCGGCCCGCCGTCCTCTCCGACGACCGGTTCGTCGACAATCTCATCGACATGGTCCTCGGGGCCATGACCGCCGAGCACCTCGGCGGCTGACAAGCTGGTCGCATGGGTAGCGAGTTCGACGTACCGACCACCGAAGAGCTCGACGCCCTGTTCGAGTCGGTCAAGAACTGGGGCCGTTGGGGAGAAGGGGACCAACGGGGCGCGCTCAACTACCTGACGGACGCCGACCGGGTGGCTGCGGTGGGGCTGGTCGGGACCGGCGAGTCGATCAGCCTCTCCCACGACCTGGCCACCGAGCCGCTACCCGACCATCCGCACCCGGTCCTCCATCACATGCTGGCCTCCGGTGACGCCCGGGACTCCAACGGGATCGAGGGGTACGAAGCCGCTCGGGACTATCTGGCCCTCGACCTCCACGGCCTGTGGACCACCCACGTCGACGCCCTGTCCCACATGTTCGTGCGCGGCGAGATGTTCGGGGGGCGCCCGGCCAGTGAGGTGCGCAGCGACGGTGCCCGTTCCAACACGGTGCTGTCGATGGCCGACGGTGTGGTCGGCCGGGGCGTCCTGTTGGATGTGGCCCGGGTGCGCCAGCGGCCCTACTTCGGCCTGGGCGAGGTGGTGACGGTCGACGACCTCGAGGCAGCCGAGGCGTCACAGGGGGTCCAGGTGGGTCGGGGCGACGTGTTGATGGTGATGTGGGGCCGCGAGGCCCGACGCTCGGCCTCCCGGGGGTTCGACGGCTTCTCCGGGCTCCACTCCGAGTGCCTCCCCTGGCTGCACCACCGAGAGGTGGCCGTCCTCGGGAGCGACGGGATCTCCGATCCCATGCCCTTCGTGGGCACCCCGCAGTGGCCGTTCCCGGTGCACCAGATCGGGATCACCGCCATGGGCCTGCATCTGATCGACAACATGAAGCTGGCTCATCTGAGTGACCGGTGTGCCGACGCCGGTCGGTGGGAGTTCCTGTTCACCATGGCACCGCTGCGGATCGTCAGGGGCACCGGGTCGCCGGTCAATCCGGTGGCGGTGCTGTGACCGCGCCGACATGTACGGCGGGGATCCGGTGAACCCGTACGAGGAGATCCGCGCCCTCATGCAGCGGTACGCCCGCGCCGTCGACGATCGTGACCTCGAGGCCTTGGCCGCACTGTTCCATCCCGGGGCGGAGATCACCGGTGCCCGCGGCCCGCAGTCGCTGGAGGAGTGGCTCGACACCATGCGGGCGCGGCGTTCCTTCCCCTCCAGCATGCATGTCCTCGGCGATCCACTCATCTCCTACCGTGAAGGTTCGGACGAGGCCACCTCGGACACCTACGCCGTGGTGTACCAGCTGGGTGACCAATCCGCAGGCCAGGGCGACCTGACCTTGGGTATGCGCTACCTCGACCAGCTGGTGCTCGACGGCGACCGCTGGGTCGTCAAACGTCGCACGTCCACCATGGTGTGGATGCGCTGACCCCGCTCAGGCCGGTCGTTTCCGGATGAGCCGGCCCGGCGTGGCCCCGGTGGGCCGGCCGTCGAGGATGGTGACGGCTCCGTTGACCAGCGTGGCGGCGAAGCCCTCCGAGCGCTGCTCCAGACGGAGGCCTCCGGCCGGCAGGTCGGCCACCAAGCGAGGGCACCGCCGGCCCGACGGTGTCGGGATCGAAGACGTTGATGTCGGCGGTCATGCCGGCCCGGAGCAGACCCCGATCGGCGAAGCCCCACGCCAGGGCCGGAGCCAGGGTGATCATGCGCACCGCCTCTTCCAGGGTGAACTCCTGGCGGTCGCGGACCCAGTAGCCCAGCAGGTGGGTGTGTATCGAAGAGTCGGCGATCTGGCTGAGATGGGCGCCCGAGTCGGAGAAGGTCATCACCGCCCTCGGATGGCGCAGGGCCCGCAGGAGCACCGCCTCGTCCTGGGGGTACCGGCTGGGTTGGATGAACAGCTGGTCCCCGCCGGAGGCCACGCACAGGTCGATCATGGCCACGGCTGGGTGGACCCCGCGTTCGGCGGCCACCTCGGAGACCGTCGGGTTCGGGGGCAGTCCGTGCTGGTAGACCCGGATGCCATCGAAGTCGGGAGGCCGGGCCTGGGCCCCCACGCCGGACCAGTGGCCGTAGTCGGCGTTGACCGCAGCGTCGACATAGGGACCCCGTCGCGCGGGGTCGCCGAGGATGCGCAGCTGTTCGTCGACCGGCAGCTCCCGGAGGTCGTGCCAGGCCGGCAGGAGGTCGAAGGGCAGCCTGGTCCGCAACGACAACAGCACCGAGATGCCCCGGCAGTGGGTCTGGACGATCATCCGGGCCCCGGCCGCGGCCGCCTCGTCCAGGAAGTCGAGCAGGAAGCCCGACGCCCGGGTGGCCACCATGCCGAAGGTCATGGGCACCCCGGTGTCGGCGCCCAGGTGCATCATCCGGTCGAGGGCCAGGCGGCGCACGTCGGGGTCGGGCGAGGACATTCCGGCGTCGGCCCCCTCGAAGATCCCGGTCCCGAGGGCCCCCATCACCCCCACCAGCCGGACCACCTCGTCCCACGACGCCAGGCGCGAGGCCACCGGTCGGTTGTCGGAGGTCTCGTGGTGCTCGGTGCGCGAGGTGGTGAAGCCGATGGCCCCGGCCTGTAGCGACTCGGCCAACTGGCCCTCCATGGCCGCCAGGTCGTCCTCGTCGGCTTCCTCGGTGAAGGCCCGCTCACCCATGGCCCAGGTGCGAAGAGCCGAGTGGCCGATGTTGGCGGCGAAGTTGATGCCCTTGGCCAGCCGGTCCACCGCCTCGAGGTACTCGGGAAAGGTCTCGAAGCTCCAGTCGATGCCGGCGGCCAGAGCGGCCGGGTCCATGTCCTCGGCCCGTTCGAGGTTGCGCACCACCAGGGCCCGTTGGTCGTGGTGGACCGGGGCCAGGGTGAAGCCGCAGTTGCCCATGACCGCGGACGTGACGCCGTGCCAGCACGAGCTCGACCCGCTGGCGTCCCAGAAGACCTGGGCGTCCATGTGGGTGTGGCCGTCGATGAATCCGGGCGTGACCACCTGCCCGTCGGCATCGATCTCCCGCCGGCCCCGCTCGGTGATCCGTCCGATGTAGCCGATGCGGTCGCCGACGACCCCCACATCGGCGCGGAAGGAGCCGAGGCCGGTCCCGTCGACCACGGTTCCGTTGCGGATCACGATGTCATAGGGCATGGGGCCACTTTCGCAGAGCTGCCGTTAATGAGCATAGATTAGACGTGATGAGCTCATCGTCCGAGATCCACCAGCGCCTGGGCCACCCGGTCATCGACATCGATGGGCACATGGCCGAGTTCTTCCCGGCCCTGGCCCCGTACCTCGAGGCCGAGGGCCTGTCTCTGGACCATCCGTCGTTGCTCCGGCTGGCCCCGCCTTACGGGGGCACCGACCGCACCTGGCACGACCAGACCCCCGAGGAGCGGGCCGCCACCCGCACCCCGAGGGAGCCGTGGTGGAGTGCTCCGGCCGGGCGGACCATCGACCTGGCCACCGCGCTGTTCCCGGCCCTCCTCTACGAGCGGTTGGACGAGCTCGGCATCGACTTCGGGGTGGTCTACCCCAGCCTGGGCCTGGTGTTCCTCCACACCCCCGACGAGCGTTACCGGCGCGGCGCCTGCCGGGCCCTCAACCGCTCCAACGCCGCCACCTTCGCCCCTCTGGCCGACCGCCTCACCCCGGTGGCCGCCATTCCCATGCACACCCCCGATGAGGCGGTGGAGGAGCTGGAGTTCGCCGTCAACGAGCTCGGTTTCAAAGCGGTGGTGTGCGCCGGGTACGTGCAGCGCCCCTTCGCCGCCCTGGAGGGCCGGGACCCGGAGGTCTCCCGCTACGCCTTCTGGCTCGACCAGTTCGGCATCGACTCGGAGTACGACTACGACCCGGTGTGGGCCAAGGCCACCGAGCTCGGCGTGTCGGTGGCGTTCCACTCCGGCTTCATCGGGATGACCCCGTACCGGTCGATCTCCAACTACGTGTTCAACCACTTGTCCATGTTGGCCGAAGGCCAGCAGGCGTTGGCCAAGTCCCTGTTCCTCGGAGGGGTGACCCACCGCTTCCCCACCATGAACTTCGCCTTCCTGGAGGGCGGTGTGGCTTGGGCCGCCGCCCTCTACTGCGACCTCATCGGCCATTGGGAGAAGCGGAACATCGGGGCTCTGCGCCGCAACCTCGACCCGGCCCTGGTCGACCGGGCCCTGCTGGGCAAGATGGTGGCCACCTACGCCCCGGACGCCATGGCCTATCGCGGCCCTCTGACCCAGCGCCCGGTCGAGGCCGAGGACACGCTGGACGAGTGGGCCGCCTGTGGCATCGGGACGGCCGAGGACATCAAGGAACGCTTCGTCGACCGGTTCTACTTCGGCTGTGAGGCCGATGACCCGCTGACCTCGCTGGCCTTCAACACCGGCGTCAATCCGTTCGGGGCCGAACTGCAGGTGATGATGGGATCGGACATCGCCCACTGGGACGTTCCCGACATGGCCGAGGTGCTCGACGAGGCCTGGGAGATGGTGGACCACGGATGGATCGACCAGGAGGGGTTCAAGAAGTTCACCTTCACCAACCCGGCCCGCTTCTACACCGGCACCAACCCCGACTTCTTCAAGGGGACCGTGGTGGAGTCAGCCGTCGAGCAGCTCCTGGCCGGAGGCTGAGGTGCTCGATCTGGTGCTGCGGGGTGGCACGGTGGTCGACGGCACCGGAGCTGCACCGATCATCGCCGACGTCGGCATCCGCGACGGTCGGATCGTGGCCGTCGGTGCGGTCGACGAGCCGGCCCGGGCCACCCTCGATGTGAGTGGCAAGGTCGTCAGTCCCGGGTTCATCGACATCCACACCCACTACGACGCCCAGCTCCTGTGGGACCCGACGGCCAACCCTTCGGTCCTGCACGGGGTGACCACGGTGCTGGGGGGCAACTGCGGGTTCTCCATCGCCCCGCTCCGGGAGGGTGACGCCCCCTACATCCGGCGGATGATGGCGGTGGTCGAGGGGATCCCGCTCGAGGCCCTCGAGAGCGGGGGCGAGTGGGCGTGGACCTCGTTCGGCCAGTACCTCGATCGCATCGATGTCGGCCTGGCCGTCAACGCCGGATTCCTGGTCGGGCACTCCACCGTCCGCCGGGCGGTGATGGGCGAGGCGGCAACCGTCGGTCCTGCCACGCCCGGGCAGTTGGAGGCCATGGTCGCACTGGTGGCCGAGTCGCTGGCCGGTGGGGCCCTCGGACTCTCCTCCTCGCTCGGCGAGGGACACGTCGACGGTGCCGGCCGCCCGGTGCCGTCGCGTGCCGCCGGACCCGGCGAACTGGTCGCTCTGGCCCGGGTGGTGCGCGACCATCCCGGCACCACGCTGGAGTTCATCCCCACGGTGGGGCCGATCCCCGAGGAGCGGATGGAGCTCATGGCCGACATGTCCCTGGCGGCGGACCGGCCCCTCAACTGGAACCTCCTCGGCAGCCTGGCTTCTGAGGAGATCTACCAACAGCAGTTGGAGGCGTCCGACCTGGCCGCCGGCAAAGGGGCCCACGTGGTGGCCCTGGCCCTGCCGGACATGATGCGGATGCGCTCCAGCAATGTGTTGTCCGGGTTGCCGGGCTGGCGTGACGTCCTGGCCCTGGATCGGACGCACCGCCAAGCCGCGGCCAACGACGCCGACCAGCGGGCGGCACTGCGGTCCGGCGCCGAAGCCGTGGCCGCCCGGGGTATGGGGGTGCTCTCGGACTTCCGGCTGATGGAAGTGGCCGATCCGGACTCCGAGTGGGTCGGCTGTTCGCTCGGTGAGATCGCCGAGTGGCGGGGCACCGATGCCATCGACGTCCTCATCGACACGGTGCTGGTGGAGGACCTGGCCCTCTCGGTGGTCCTCCCGTCCCTGACCCCGTCACTGGGGCGGACCGACGCCGGGTGGGCGGCCCGCGTGGCGGTGTGGAAGGACCCGCGGGTGATGTTGGGGGGTTCGGATGCCGGCGCCCACGTCGACCTCATGTGCCACGCCAACTACCCGACGGTGGTGCTGGGCGAGGTGGTGCGCCGACCGCGGCCTGCTCTCGTTGGAGGAGGCGGTCGAGATGATGACCGACCGACCGGCCCGGCACTACGGGCTACGTCACCGGGGCCGGATCGCCGAGGGCTTCCACGCCGACCTGGTGGTGTTCGACGCCGAGGCGGTGGGAACACTGCCCGTCCACGGTCCTCCACGACCTGCCGGGGGGAGGCGACCGGCTCTACGCCGGGTCACGCGGCGTGGAGCACGTCTTCGTCAGCGGGAGCGAAGTGGTGGCGGACGGCGGGGTGACCGAGGCGCGGCCGGGCCGGGTGCTGCGCTCCGGCCGGGACACCGACACGGTCACGCTGGCCGATGTCAGGCGGTAGCGGCGCCGTCGATGACCAGGGTGGTGCCGCTCACGGTGGCGGCTTCGTCCGAGGCCAGGTAGGCCACCGCCGCAGCCACCTCGCCCGGTTGGATCAGGCGCCCCATGGGCGAGGCCGCCCGGGCCAACAGCGAGAGGTCGGCTCCCTCGGGGATCTCGAACCCGCGGAGGAACGGGGTGTCCACCGCGGCCGGACAGACCGCATTGACCCTGACGCCGGCTTTGGCCAGCTCGATGGCCATGGACTTGGTGAGCATGATCACCCCGCCCTTGGAGGCGCAGTAGGCGGCGTTGTAGGGCGTGGCTCGCAGACCGGCCACCGAGGCCATGTTCACGATCGATCCCTTCGACTCGACCAAGGCGGGCAGGGCGCTCTGCGAGAGCAGGAAGGTTCCGGTCAGGTTGATGTCGATGACCGTGCGCCACTCGTCGGGACCGAGGTCGCCGATGGCGCGGGCGATGGCGACGCCGGCCACGTTGGCCAGCACGTCGAGCCGACCGTGCTCCTCCAGCACCCGGCCCACCACCGCGGCGCACGAGGCTTCGTCGCGCACGTCACAGAACTCGATCCCCTGGCCGGCCCGTACATCGCCGCCGACGACGGTGGCGCCCTCGTCGGACAGCCGCTCGACCACGGCGGCGCCGATCCCGCTGGCTGCGCCGGACACCAGCGCCACCTTTCCGTCGAACCGGGCGGTGGAGTGAGGGGCCATGGCCTGCAAGGTAGTTGGCCCACGGGTGTGCCAGTACCATGACCGGCATGGGGCGGTGGAGGGCGTGAGGGTCGGACCCCGTAACGAAAAGGGGCCGAACATCGCCGGCTGGTCCGTGATCCCATGAGGACCACGCCGACCACCGCCACGGTGGAGCGGTTGGCCGCCCAAGGTCATCTGATCGGTGACCGGTGGGAGTCGAGTGACGCCGCCGGGTCCTACGACCACCGGTATGCGGCCACCGGCCAGGTGCAGGCCCGGGTGGGTCTGGCCGGTGGTGTCGAGGTTGCCGCCGCGGTGGCCGCGGCCCGGGCCGCCCAGCCGGGGTGGTCGAACCTCGCTCCGGTCAAGCGGGCCAAGGTGTTGTACCGCCTGGCCGATCTGCTCGAGCACCACCGGGAGGAGGCCGCCGAGCTCGGGGCCCTCGACAACGGCACGCCGGTCAGCGTGATGAACCCGGGCGCCTACGCCGCGGCGTGGGTGCGCTACTACGCCGGCTGGTGCGACAAGCTCGACGGGGAGATGCTCTCGGCCGAGCCGGGGCTGTCGTTCGTGCGACTCGATCCCTACGGCGTCATCGCTGTCATCCCTCCGTGGAACGGGTCGATGATGGGGATGGGGCAGAAGTGCGGTCCGGCCCTGGCCGCCGGCAACGCCGTGGTGGCCAAGCCTCCCGAGGTCTCCCCCTTCGGCATGCTGCGCTTTGCCGAGCTGGCTCTGGAGGCCGGCCTTCCCGCCGGCGTGCTCAACGTGGTGGTGGGTGGGGCCGAGGCCGGAGCGGCCTTGGCCGGGCACCCCGATGTGGACAAGATCAGCTTCACCGGGGGCGGTGCCACCGCCCGCTCCCTCATGCAGACGGCGGCCGGCAACCTCACCCCGTTGGCTCTCGAGCTCGGGGGCAAGTCGCCCAACATCGTGTTCCCCGACGCCGACCTCTCCACCGCCGCCACCAGTGCCTGCTTCGGGACGGCGGTGCTGGCCGGCCAGGGTTGCGCCCTGCCCACCCGCCTCTACGTGCACGACGATGTCTACGACGAGGTGGTGGAGCGGCTGGTGGCCGCGCTGGGGTCCCTGGCCGTCGGGGACCCGCTGGACCCGGCCACGTTCGTCGGCCCGGTGGTGACCGAGGCGGCCATGGAACGCATACTGGCCACCGTGGACCGGGCCCGGGCGCGACGGGGCCCAGCTGCTGGCCGGGGGCCACCGGCTGACCGGCGAGCCTGGCCGCAGGGTGGTTCGTGGCCCCCACGGTGCTCGGGGAGGTCGACCACCAGAGCGACCTGGCCCGCAACGAAGTGTTCGGCCCGGTGCAGGCCGTCCTGCGGTTCAGCTCCGAGGACGAGGTCCTGGCGCTGGCCAACGACTCGACGGTTCGGCCTCGGGGCCTATCTGCACACCCGCGACCTCGGTCGCATCCAGCGCTTCGCCCGCGACCTCCAGTCGGGAACGGTGGCGGTCAACGGGATGGGCCGGATCTCCCCGGCCACCCCGTTCGGCGGGTACAAGCAGAGCGGCTTCGGTCGCGAAGGTGGCCGGGCCGGCATCGAGGAGATGGTCCGTCGCAAGACCGTCTTCGTGGCGCCCTAGCCGTTTGGCGCTGGATTCGTTAGGTTCCTTCCGACCGGACCAGACCAGGAGGTCGAAATGGAAACCCCGCCCTTCCGCGGCGTCATCGGTGATGACTGGAGGGACTCCACCCCGTCGTGGCCCGACCATCCCACCCCACCGGCCGGCGCTCCCAACGTGCTGCTGGTGGTACTGGACGATGTGGGCTTCGCCCAGCTGGGGTGTTACGGATCGGACATCGCCACCCCGACCATCGACGGCCTGGCCGCCGAAGGGGTGCGCCTGAGCAACTTCCACACCACGGCCCTGTGCTCGCCCACCCGGGCCTGCCTGTTGACCGGGCGCAACCACCACCGCAGCGGCCTGGGCCGGGTCGCCGACCTGGCCATGGGCTACCCGGGCTACAACGGCGAGGTCCCCAAGGAGAACGGCTTCCTCTCCGAGATCCTGCGCCAGGCCGGTTACGCCACCTACGCCGTGGGCAAGTGGCACCTCACCCCCGAGGACGAGACCAGCATGGCCGCCCCTCGCCACAGTTGGCCCCTGGGCCGGGGATTCGACCGCTGGTACGGGTTCCACGGGGGCGAGACCCACCAGTTCGTCCCGGCCCTCTATCACGACAACCACTCGATCCAGCCGCCGCGGTCGGTGGCCGAGGGCTACCACCTGAGTGCGGACCTGGCCGACCAGGCCATCGCCCAGCTGGCCGACCTGCGGGCGGTGGACACCGACCGGCCGTTCTTCCTGTACTTCGCCACCGGGGCCTGTCACTCGCCCCATCACGCCCCGGCCGACTGGATCGAGCGCTACCGCGGCCGGTTCGACCTGGGCTGGGACCGGTGGCGCCACGAGATCTTCGCCCGACAGATCAGCCTGGGTCTCTTCCCCGAGGGCACGGAGATGGCCCCCCGCCCGCCGTGGGTGCCGGCCTGGGACGACCTGCCCGAGGACCAGAAGCGGGTGGCGGCGCGGTTCATGGAGTGCTTTGCGGCCTTCCTCTCCTACACCGACGCCCAGTTGGCCCGGGTGCTGGCCTTCTTGGAGGAGACCGGCGACCGGCAGGACACCGTGGTCATCCTGGTGTCGGACAACGGGGCCAGTTCGGAGGGTGGGGTGTCGGGGTCGATCAACGACAACCGGTTGGAGAACGTCGATCCGGCCGGTCCGGCCGAGCTGGCGCGGCGCATCGACGAGATCGGCGGCCCCAGTGCCCACAACAACTACCCGTGGGGTTGGACCATGGCCGGCAACACCCCGTTCAAGCGCTGGAAGCGGGAGGTCCACGAAGGTGGGGTGGCCGATCCCTGCATCGTGAGCTGGCCGGATCGGTTCCCGTCCGGTGGCGGGGTGCGGCGCCAGTTCACCCACGCCGTCGACATTCTCCCCACGGTCTTGGAGTTGGCCGGGATCGAGGCCCCGACCACCATCGAGTACGTGCCCCAGAGCGAGCTCGACGGGGTGAGTTTCGCCGCGGTGCTGGAGCCGGCCGGTGCCGAGGCTCCGCCCCACCGCACTACGCAGCACTTCGAGATGTTCGGGAGCCGGGCCCTCTATCACGATGGTTGGAAGGCGGTGACCTTCAAACCCATCGGACCGGTCTACAACGACGGGATCAACTGGAACGCCCCCTTCAGCGAGGACCGCTGGGAGCTGTACCACGTGGAGTCCGATCCGGCCGAGATCCACGACCTGGCCCAGGACCACCCCGAACGGTTGAACGACATGATCGAGCGGTGGTGGGTGGAGGCCCGGCGCAACCAGGTGCTGCCGCTGGACAACCGGATCCTGCACACCATCATCAACCGCAAACCGGACTGGAGGGCCCCCCGCCTTTCCACCACCTACTACCCCGGTGGCTCACCGGTCCCCGAGCCGGTGGCGGCCAACGTCAAGAACCGGAGCCACATCATCGAGGTGGACGTCACCGTCCCACCCGGTGGGGGCGAAGGGGTCCTGCTGGCCCAGGGCTCGGTGCTCGGGGGCTTCTCCTTCCATCTCCATGACGGATGCCTGCGCCACGTGCACAACCTCTACGGCAAGGAGCTTCACGTGACCGCAGCCAGCGCGCCGGTCGAGCCGGGCCGTCACCGCCTGGGCTTCCGCTTCGACCGCCGGGACGATGCCGGCGGCACGACAGTCCTCACCGTCGACGGCGCCGTGGTGGCCGAGGGGGAGATACCGCTGTTCACCGTGGCGGCCTTCAGCGCCACCGGAGCCGGCTTGACCTGCGGCTACGAGCTGGGCCCGGCCGTCGGGGATGACTACGAGGCGCCGTTCCGGTGCACGGCCACCATCCATACGGCCACCATTACGCTGAGTGAGCAGGTGCCGGTCAACCCGATGGTGGAGTTCGAGCGGATCCTGTCCGAGCAGTAGCGCTGCGCCGGCCCCGTCAGCCCGGCGCCCCCAAGAGGGGGCGCCGGTTGGGATTGGAGCACCGGTAGGGAATATGGGCACTTCAAGGACCATGTTTAGGGAATTCATATGCTGAGTTCACCGTGCGTTTAGGTCCAGGGTGTCAATTAGGAGCAAGGATTTCCTGCGAGCAGCGCGGAACTGGAAGGCAGAAGGCAGATGGACATGAGCGAGACTTGGCCCCCCACGACCGGCCCGGACGACGCCGAGCAGAACGGCCCCGCCGCCGCCGACGCCGGCGAGGCTTCGGCCAACCCCATTCCCTTGGGGCCGGCGACCCCGTCGACCCCCTCGTACTGGCGTGAGTACCCCTACGCCGGGGCTCCTCAGGAGCCGGTGACCCCGCCTGCCGGCGAGGTCCACCAACCGCGGCCCTTTGCCACGGGACCGGGCTACCCGACCAGCGGGAACCCCTACCCAGGTCAGGGAGCGCCAACCGGATCACCGACACCACCGGCCGGCTCGTGGCCGGCACCCCCCTACCAGGGCCCCGGTGGTCCCTGGGGAGCCCCCGGCGCCCCCACCCCGCCATACGGAGGCTGGCCCCCGCCCCCGGGCTACGCCCCTCCGCCCCCGCCGAGCTCCCCGAAGGGTCGCCGGGGCCTGGTAGCGGGCATGGTGGCGGTCTTCGCCGTGGTGGCCGTGCTGGCCGGGGCCGGACTCGGTCATGTCGTTTGGCCCTCGACGACCACCGCCAGCGCCACGCAGGGCTCCGGTAACACCGGGGGAACCAGCTCCCCCTACGGATCCGGCGGCGAGCTGTCGCCCTATGGCTCCGGGGGAGAGGTCACCCCCTTCGGCGGATCGGGCTCCGGCTCCGGCGGGAACTCGTCCACCGGCGCCGGCGCCCCGTCGGATGTCTCCGCCATCGCCGCCAAGGTCGACCCCGACCTGGTGGACATCAACACCAATCTGAGCTACGAGGATGAAGAGGCCGCCGGTACCGGCATGGTGCTCACCTCGAATGGCGTGGTCCTCACCAACAACCACGTCATCGACGGGGCCACCAGCATAAGCGTGACCGACATCGGCAACGGGAAGACCTACTCGGCACGGGTGATGGGGTACGACCGGACCGGGGACGTGGCCGTCATCAAGCTGGTCAACGCCAGCGGTCTCAACACCGTGTCCATCAGCAGCGGCACCGCCGCCGTGGGCCAGGCCGTGGTGGGAGTGGGCAACGCCGGCGGCTCCGGCGGCACCCCCAGCGCGGCCGGCGGCTCGATCACCGCCGTGGGCCAGTCCATCACCGCCAGTGACGACGGGGGCGGCAACGCCGAGCACCTGTCCGGCCTCATCGAGACCAACGCCGGCATCCAGCCCGGTGACTCGGGCGGCCCCCTGGTGAACTCCTCGGGCCAGGTCCTGGGCATGGACACCGCGGCCTCGGAGGACTCGGGCTACCAGGACACCGCCAGTCAGGGCTACACCATCCCGATCGAGACCGCTCTCAAGCTGGCCAAGAAGATCGAGAACGGCGACGCCTCCTCCACCATCCACATCGGCGCCACCGGCTTCCTCGGGGTCAGTGTGTCCTCCGGGGCCACCAGCACCAGTGGTCAGGGAGGCGAAGGCTTCGGCTTGGGTGGTCTCGGTGGCAGCACCGGGAACCGGTACGTCGACTCCGACCACTCCCGGCGCCGACGTCGAAGGCACCCTCTCGGGCTCGCCGGCAGCCAAGGCCGGACTGGTGCAAGGAGATGTCATCACGGCCGTCAACGGGTCGTCGATCACCTCGTCGACGGGCCTGAGCAACGACCTCGAGCGGTACCACCCGGGCGACTCGGTCCAGCTCCAGTGGACCACCACCTCGGGCCAGACCCAGACGGCCAGCATCACGCTCGAGAACGGACCGCCGGCCTGAGCCGCACTGCCGTCGGTGCCACCGGCGGCCAACCAGTGCCTGAACCAGCAACCAAGGGCCGGCCCTCCGGGGCCGGCCCTTGAGTTCGACGGGACGACCTTCGACGGGTCCTGCTCTCAGCCCCAGTCCTCCACCAGCTTCCCGCCCGAGGTCCTGAAGACCGGTATCGATCCGAGGGTCCGGACGACGGGAGCGTCGTCCCCGAGGACGGAGGACCACCCCGATCCCTCGGTGACCAGGGCCCCGATGACCACCGGTTCGCCCCCGACCCGGCGGACCAGGTTCAGTGCGGCCAGGGTCGATGCCCCGGTGGAGATGACATCGTCGACCACCGCCACCCGCCGGCCCTCGAGGGCCGGGGCCCGGGCCGGGTCGAGGCGGAGCTTCTGCTGCGCATCGGTGGTGATGGAGCGCACCGGCTCGGCCAGGCTCTCACCGAGGTGGATCTTCGGGGTCTTGTGGAGGATGACATAGTCGTCCAGGCCCAGGGCCCGGGTGACCTCGATGGCCAGGGGAATGCCCATGGTGGCCACCGACACCACAATCTCGGGCTCGAACTCGGCCAGGAGGGCGGCCAGCTCCCGACCCGCCGTCTCGGCGAAGGCCACGCCATGGTCCACGCAGATGAGCAGGGCGATGGTCAGCTCGTCGGAAAGCGGTACCAGGGGGAGGTCGAGTGTCTGGGATCCCACTGTCGTCCGGTACTGGCGGAGCCGGTCCATGGCCGAGACTCTCGCCCGAGGCCGTTCGGATGGCAAATGCAGAGGGAGGCGGGCTGGCCGGCACCCCAGGCCGCGCCGACGACCACCGCCGGTAGGCTGGGCCGTGGGGTGCCGCCTGTCCAGGGTGGCTCCCGGCGGGGCGACGGGCGACCCACGACGGGCAGCGAGCAGAGTGACGCGCAGAGATCAGAGTGACGGGCAGCGAGCAGATGGCCAACGGACGTAGGGAGCGCCAACCCAAACAGAGCCGGGAAGCCCTCCGCTCCCTACTCCTCGACGCCGGTCGCTCGGTGCTCCTCGAGGACGGGCTGGGCACCGGAGCGGACACCCTCACCTTCAAGCGGGTCTTCGAGCGGGTCGAGGAGGACACCGGGCTCCGGCTGTCCAACGCCTCCATCATCCGGCGGGTGTGGGAGAACCAGGCCGATTATCAGGCCGACGTCCTGGCCTCGGTGGCGGCAGAAGAGGGGCTCGGGGCCTTCGACCGGACCATCAACGCCCTGGTTCCCCTCATCGAGGACCTCGATGTGTCCACACCGGAGGCCCGGGAGCAGTCCCTGCTCGATGTGTGCCGGATCGGGGGAGCGGCCAACATCCTGACCCTCCTGGAGTCGCCGAACTGGTCGTTGTGGATCGCCGTGTGGTCTCTGGCCACCACCGAGCCGGCCCACGGCGCGGCCCACCCGGCCGATCTCCAAAAGAGGATCCGGGTGGCCCTGTTGGAGGGCTATGACGGCTTCACGGCGCGGTGGGAGGATGCCTACCGGACGCTGGCGGACTTTTTGGGCATGAGGATCCGGGCCCCGCTGACCTTCGGCCAGTTGTCGGTGGCCGTCGGGGCCCTGGCCGAAGGGTGCTCCCTACGGCACCGGGTGGACGAAGGGATGGAAGGGATCCTTCGACCTACCGGGCCTGACGGCGAGGAACAGGAGTGGACCCTGTTCGCCATCGGGTTGGAGGCGATCCTTCACCAGTTCTTCGAACCCGACCCCGAGCGGGCCGACCGTCGGGTCCCGGCCGCCGGGTAGCGATCACGATCCGACCACTCAGGACGGCGGCCGGCGGGCCGGTGGGACATCGGAGAGCAGTTGGCGCAGGGCCACCCGGTTGAGCTTGCCGAGCACGCTGATCGGGAGCTCGTCGGCGAATCCGATGTACTCGGGCACCTTGAACGTGGCCAGATGCGAGGCGCAGTGGGCCACCAGGGCCTCGGTGGACACCGGCCGGGACGCCACCACCACCGCTCCCACCCGTTCTCCCAACTCGTCGTCGGGCACGCCGACCACCCCGGCGTCGACCACGTCCGGATGGGTGCGGAGGATCTCTTCGACCTCGACGGGCCCGAACTTCTCGCCGCCCCGGTTGATGGTGTCCGAGAGCCGGCCCGTGGGGTACAGGTACCCCTGCTCGTCCTGCCAACCGGTATCGCCGGTGTGGAGCCACTCCGAGGTGGTGTTCTGGTGGGCCCGCACCACCAACTCCCCGACCTGGCCCGGCGCCACCGGCTGGCCCGACACCGGATCGACGATCTGGACGTCGACCCCGGCCAACGGGCGGCCCACCGAGTTGAGGCGGTCACCCCGTCGGTGGTCGTCCGGGGTCAGGGCGGCGTAGGCGCCGAGCGTCTCGGTCTGTCCGAAGGTGTTGGAGAAGTCCACCTCGGGGAGGGCGGCCACCGCCCTTCGGATCAGGTCCACCGGTGAGGCTGCCGCCCCATAGCTCAAGGCGGCCAGCGAACTGAGGTCGGCGGAGGCGAACTCCGGGTGGTCGAGGATCCGGCGGAGCATGGTCGGGACCACGAAGGTCTGGGTCACCCGGTACCGCTCCACCAGGCGGAGCCACTCCCCGGCGTCGAAGCGGGGCATCATGACCAGCTGCTTGCCCTGGTGCAGCGAGATGAACATGCCCAGGGTGCCGGCGATGTGGAAGATCGGCGCCGACATCATGTCGACGACCTGGGCGGCATCGGGGTCGATGGGCTTGGAGTAGTAGGCCAGACGGTCGGCGACCACGCCGTGACTGATGGCGATGGGCTTGGGCAGCCCGGTGGTGCCGCTGGTGAACAGGACCAGGGCGGTGTCGTCGCCTTCCCCGATGGCCGAGGTGCCGATCTCGTCGTGGCCATCGGCGGCGAGAACGTCAGCCTCACTCAGGACCGGACCGTCGAGCGCCTGGCTCAAGCCGTCGGTGAATGGCGCACCGGCCACACCCACCCGTGTTCCCACCAGCTCGGCCAGGAGAGCCAGCTCGCCCGGGGTCAGGTAGGCGTTCATCTGGGCGGCGGCCGCCCCCAACCTCGCCGCCGCGAAGATGGTGGCGATGGACAGCGCGCTGCTCGAGATTGACCAGCGCCACCCGGTCCCCGGGTCGGACCCCGGCTGCGGCCAGGGCCGAGCACGACTGCCGGATGAGCGTCTCCAACTGGCGGAAGGTGTAGGTCGTCGTCGTCCACCACCAGGGCCACCCGGTCGGGCACGCCGCTCGAGAGCGGGGTCGGTGGCGTGCCCGACGTTCATCGAGGAGCGCCCGGCGCGGGCCGGCAGCGCGTCCGGTGGCAAGGGGAGGGTGGTCATCGTTCGGGGTCAGCCGGTGGGCAGCGGGGTGAAGGGGGTGAGGTCGACCCAGCAGGTCCCTTGGGCCTTGCCCTGGGAGGTCAGCTGGCAATCGGAGGTCGGTGGCACATTGTTGCGCAGTTTCACGATCTTGTACTCGGTCGGTCCGTAGCGTTTGTCGGGTCCGAAGCTGAGGACCGGCGACCAGGTGCCGGCGAAGTTGGTGATCTTCGACATGGCGGTCACGAAGGTCCGTCGATTGAGGTCCGGTCCGGCATTGCCGGGCCGCCTCGGCGAAGAGGGTGATGGCTTGGCACCAACCGACCACCGGTCCCTGTTGCTCGAGGTAGTCGGTGGTGTCACCTTGAGGGATCTGCGGGTAGGCCTTGTGCCACGGGGCCCAGCACGCCTTCACCCCGGGGTCGTACCCCTTGGGACCGGTGAAGTCGGAGTACGTGGTTCCGCCGCCGAGGGTCTCGGTGGTCAGCCCCTCCTGACCGTTGAGGGCCTTCTCGTAGGGGATGGGGATCAGACCCAGCGCCGACTCGATGCTGGACTCGTAGTCACTGAGGAGCAGCTTGGGATACCACTGCTGCTGGGTCTCGGCCTGGAGCACCGGATACATCACGTTGAACGGGATGAGCGGGATCACCGAGGTGACCCCGGCGCTGCGGAGCTGCTGGACCACCAGCGGGGCCTGGGCGTCGGTGGTGGCGGTGTCGTCGGGGTTCGAGTCGATGCTCTTGACCACCGGGGTGATGCCGGCATTGCGCAGATCGGGCAGCAGGTACTGGTTCAGGGCCAGCACGTCCGAGGCCCGGTCGCCGGCGATGACCCCCACCTTGATGCTTCCCCCGATCAGGTGGTCACTCAACCCCCAGTTGACCACGGCCTGGAGGATGGTGGCCTGGTCCGGCCCGGTCCACCACAGGTAGGGCGAGCCTTCGTTGGTCCAGTTGGTGACCGTGGACCATGCACCGATGAAGGGGGTGTGGCCCTCCTGGGTGATGCACAGCTGATCGTCGCCGGTCCAGTCGCCGATGCCGTCCAGCACGGCGAACGCCGCCGGTGAACCGTCGGTCCAGGTCTTGCACAACGCCCGCATCTCGGTCTCGTTGGTCGGGTCGAAGGTGTCGATGACCGGGTTGATCTTCCGGCCGTTGATACCGCCCTGGTCGTTGATCTGCTTGACGTAGAAGTTGATGGCCTTGGCCTGCTCACCGAACTCGGCGTCGGCGGCGAACCCCTCCTGCCCGGCCAGCGAGTTGAGCGCCACCACCGGGAACATGACATTGATGGTGCTCTTGGTGACGCCCCGGTTCGAGGTACTGGCCGAGCTCACCGGGCTCGGACCCGATCCCCCGGCTCCCGTTCCACTCGACGGTGCCGTCGTCGTGGTGTTGGCCGACGTGGAGTTGGAGCAGGCCGCCACCCCGATGAGGACCGCTCCCAATACGGCCAACACCCGCAGGGGGTGAGAACCGGGGCGCCGGGTGCCACCACTCCGGGACCTCTCCGGTCCTCGGTTTCGTCGCCACCGGCTGTCTGCACCCATGTCCATGCGTCCGTCGCTTCCTGTGGGGATCCACCGTGCCGACCCGTGCCGACCCGTGCGGCCAGGGCACAACCCTATTGAGTCGACCCGGGATCGACAAACCCTACCGAGCAGACCGGAAATCGGACTGTCAGGTGGTGCGGTGCCTGATGGTCCGAGGGATCCGCGGCGCGGTTCCGAGCTTCGAAGCCCGGCCCGGGGGCGCCGCCGATCGGCGACCTAGGGTACCGGGGCGGGCGATGGTCGGGTGGGTCTCGGCCGGCCCCGATGGGCACAGAAGGAGGACGCACCTTGGGACATGTGCAGGTCCAGTTCGCCATCGACGACCCGGTGAGGGCCGATGCCATGGTGGAGTCACTCCTCGACAGCCGTCTGGTGGCGTGCGGTCAGCGCACCGGCCCCGTGCGCAGCCGGTACCGGTGGCAGGGCTCGCTCGAGGAGGCCGAGGAGTGGCTGGTCCTCCTCAAGACCCGGACCGAGCTGACCGACCGGGTCATCGAGTTGGTCGTGGACCAACACCCCTACGAGACGCCCGAGGTGATCGTCGTGCCCGTCGTGGGCGGGGCCCGGGGCTACCTCGAGTGGATCGACCGGTGCACCGGAGGGCCACGGTGAGCCGGCCGGTCAGCCACATCGCCGGGGCTGGACGGTGATGGGCCCCGATGACCTGGTGCTCTGCTCGGGCACCCTGCGGCGTGGCGTCCCTTTCGCCGAACGGCTCTCGGCGGCCTTGGTGGCCGGCTTCACCGCCATCTCCCTGTGGGGCCGCGACTACGCCGCGGCACGGGCCGAGGGGTTGAGCGACAGCGACCTGCGCCTCATGCTCGACGATCACGGGCTGGCGGTGGCCGAGGTGGACCCGGCGTGGTGGTGGCTCCCGGGCGCCTCGGAGGTCCACTTCCCGCCCGAGATGGACACCGAGGACGTCTTCTGCTTCGGCGAGGCCGAGCTGTTCGCCGTGGCCGACGCCGTCGGGGGCCGCTCCCTCAACGCCGTTGACGTGTTCGGAGGCCGGTGGGACCTCGATGACGCCGCCGAGGCCTTCGCCGGCCTCTGCACCCGGGCCGCCGAGCACGGTCTGCTGGTGCACATCGAATGGCTTCCCTGGTCGAAGATCCCCGACCTCGGGAGTGCGCTCGAGGTGGTCCGACGCGCCGACCAGCCCAACGGCGGCATCAACATCGACGCCTGGCACCTGGTTCGGTCGGATACCGATCTCGAGGCCCTGGCCCGGGTGCCGGGGGAGCTGATCATGGGCATCCAGCTAGACGACGGGCCGGTCGAACCCGAGGACAATCTGGTCGAGGCCACCCTGCACCACCGGTCCCTGCCCGGCCAGGGGGAGTTCGACCTGCCCGCCATGGTTGGTGCCGTGCTGGCCACCGGCACCACGGCGCCGATCGGCGTCGAGGTGTTCTCCGACTCGCTCCATCGACTCCCCGCGGCCGAGGCGGCCCGCCGGGCCGCTCAGGCCACCCGGCAGGTCGTCGAGCAGGCCCGGTGACCACCGGGGTCCGGTCCGGCCCGGATGTGGACCCGACGGTCGACGAACTCCTCGACGAGGTCGCCCGGATCCGGGTGTCCGGGGCGCTCAACCTCTACGACGAGGAGGACAGCACGGCCTGGGGGGATCGGTCCGGCCAGGCCACCGAACGACGCCATGCACTCCGGCGCTACCTCGTCACCCACTGGTCCGCCCCCACCGTTCTGGTCGGCGAGGCACCGGGCAAGGACGGGGCGCGATGGACCGGCGTGCCCTTCAGCTCCATGCGCCAACTCACCGGCTCCGGCCCCTCCGAGCCCACGGCCACCATCATGCACCGGGTCCTGTCGGAGCTGGCCTGCGCACACCGGGTCCTGTTGTGGAATGCGTCGATGCTGTTCGCCCCGGGCAACAGGAATCCTTCGGCCTCCGAGCTGGCGGCCTGTTCCCGGGTCCTCGAGCTGGTCTGCCGGGGCCGGACGGTCTTCGCCATCGGCCGGTTCGCCCAATCGGCCACCGATGCCCCCTACATCCGCCACCCGTCGCACGGCGGGGCCGGACGGTTCGCGGAGGGGCTGCGCGTGGCCCTACACCCGCCGGTTTCGGTAGCGGTTCGCCGGGCGCCGGGCCGCTTGGATGTGGCGCGGCAACGACCGGAACGGCATGGTCGGAACGCCGGGGTCAGGGCCGATCACGATCGGTGCCCGACCCCCTTTACACTGCAATCGTGATCTATTACGGGCACGGTTCGTGGGTTGTGGTGGTGATCTTCGTGGCCATGTTCGCCTTGCGCATGGTCGCTTCCCAGCGCCGCCGGGGTGGCCGGCGCGGGATGCCCGGCCCCGGCCCCGGCCCCGGCCCCGGTCGTTCCCTCATGGGCGGTGGCCCGTACCGGGGCGGTCCCTATGGGGCAGCCGGCCCACAGGCCCCGGGGCCGACCCCGACCGGTTCGGGGGCCGACGCCACCCGGGCCACCGGCACCGCTCCTGGCTGGTTCGCCGACCCCTTCGTGCGGCACGAGCAGCGGTACTGGTCAGGGACCGAATGGACCGAGCACGTGCTGGACCACGGTGCGCCCGGCACCGACCCGCCCCCACCGGACCGCGGCCGACGGGACGTGGCCTGAGCTGCGCTCGCCCGGTACGATCGGCTGAGCTTTAGGGATCGGGGAGCGCATGCCAGACCAGAGTGGACCGAAGATCTGCCTCATCGGCGCCGGCGGGATGTCCTTCGGCCCGGTCATGGTGCTCGATGCCGTCAACTCGCGGCGTATTCGCGGAGCCACGTTGATGCTGCACGACGTGAGTCCCGAGCGGCTCGACGTGGCCCGGCGGTTCGCCGAACGGGTCAACAGCCGCACCGGCTCGCGCATCACCATCGAGGCGTCGCTGGATCCGGCCGAAGCGCTGTCCGGTGCCGACTTCTGCCTGACCAGTGCGGAGATCGGTCGGTGGCAGCACTGGATCGAGGACTACGAGATCCCCGCCCGCTACGGCGCCACCCACATCACCGGGGAGAACGGAGGCCCCGGGGCGGTCTTCCACTCACTCCGGTCCATCAAGACCATGCTCGGCATCTGCGCGGACATCGAGCGGTACTGCCCCGATACCTTCCTGATCAACCTGACCAATCCCCTGAGCCGGGTGGCCCTGGCCATCAACTCCGGCACCACCATCAAGAACATCAGCCTCTGCCACGAGTTCGCCGGTGGCGTCAGTCGCGTGGCCCGGCTGCTGCGGGTGCCGCGCTCCAAGATCGTGGCCAAGGCCTCGGGGATCAACCACTTCACGTTCTTCACCGAGATCCACCGGTCCGACACCGGTGAGGACCTGTACCCCCGGTTGCGGAGGTTGTGGGAGAAGCGGTTCTTCGACTTTCCTCCCCCGGTCACCGCCACCGCCAGGCAACTGGTCAAGGTGCCCTGGGTGCAGATGGCCGTGGAGCAGATGTACGCGCCGTTGGTGGCCTACATGTTCCGGGAGTACGGACTCCTCCCCTGTTCGGTCGACAGCCACATCGGCGAGTACGTGCCCTTTGCCCAAGAGGTGGCCGGATGGCACCCGATTCCGCCCTACTTCCATCAGGGGGTCATGGCCCGGGTCGAGCGGATGGTCACCCGCTACGGCAACGGCGACTCGCGACTCCCGATGCACCGGGCCGGGCGCTCGCACGAGGAGGTGTTCCCGGTCATCGGGGCCATGTGGTCCGGAGAGCTCCGCAACCTCAATGCAGTGAACGTCCCCAACCGTGGGTACGTGCCCAACCTGCCCGACGGAGCCATCGTCGAGGTGCCGGCCATCGCCGACCGCGCCGGTGTGACCCCTTCGCCCATGCCGGCGATTCTCGAGCCCCTGGCCGAGTTCATGAGGGTCCAGATCGAACTGCAGGAACTGGTGGTCAAAGCGGCCATCAAAGGCGACCCGACGTTGGCCTTCGAGGCGCTCCGGCGCGACCCGCTGTCGCCGGACGACGAGCTCTCGTGCCGTCGGATGTTCGATGAGCTGGTGACGACTCAGGCTGAGGCGCTGCCATTCTGATCAGTGGCTCTGATCAGTGGCGTCCCACCACGGCCCGACCTGAGTGGTCCACCGCCACGCACATCGACGGCGTAGGGCACGAGATCGAGGTCAGTGAGTGGCCCGGGTCGACGACGGCCCGGCTCCAGGTGGTCCCCGTCCACTGCAGCACGCCACCCGAGGCGTCGGCGGCGGCGCAGTAGGAGGCCGTCGGGCACGACACGGCGGTGGGGGCAACCCCGAGGGTGGTGGTCGGCGCCGCCCCCGGCTCGATCCGCACCGGAGCTGACCAGGTCGTCCCGTTCCACTGCAAGGCTCCCCCGGAGGCATCGACGGCGGTGCAGAACGAAGTCGTCGGGCAGGAGACGCCCACGAACGGCGATGAGTCCCCGTAGGGGTTGGGCTGGGTCCACTGCCCGCCATCCCACTGGGAGATGCCGCCGGATACCGACATGCAGAACGACGGATTGACGCAGGAGATCGCCGACACCGACCCCCAGTCGCCGCTGGTGCCGCTCCACGAGCCGCCGCTGAAGGCGAAGGCGTTCCCCTCGGCATCGACGGCGGCGCAGTATCCTCCCGGAGCGCATCCCACCGACTCGAGGCCGCTGGCCCCGTCCAGCGGAATGGGCGCCGACCACGCCTGTCCGTTCCAACCGATCACCTGGTTGCCGGCGGTGGCGATGGCCATGCAGAGGCTCGGATTGGAACACGAGACGGAGATGGCCCCCGGGCCGATCGGTTGTGGGGCTGCCGGCACCGGTCCGCTCCAACTGGTCCCGTTGAACAGGTAGGCCCGACCGAGGGTGTCCAAGGCGATGCACGATGTGGGACTGCCGCACGACACCGATGCCAGTCCGGCCCCCGAGGCCACGACCGTGGCGCCGGCAAAGTGCACCGGGGTCGATCCGTTGGGGGTGGTCGACGACGGCGAGCCCGTGGTCGACGTCGGATGGTCGGAGGTGGTGGTCGTCGGTGTCGACGACCCGGTCCCGCATCCGGCCAGGGCCAGAGTCAGGGCTGAACAGAGCAGTAGTGGGAACCAGAATGCCGGGCGCACGTCAGATCACCTTGCTGTCTGAGGGGCGAACTCTCCTGGTCAACCTAGTGCACCCGATATCGGCGCCCCGGTCATGGGGATGGACTGGGCGCGGGGCGGTCACCATCGCCCGGGCATGGTCGAGACGGTCCGGGCTCGGCTACGGTCACCCGACGTCAGGGAAGACCGATGGCGAGGAGCACCGATGAGCGCAGCGTCGACGATCGAGCGGGTGGTCGAGGACTGGCACGCCTACCTCCGGGGTGAGCTTCCCGGGGGGCTGGACGGGTTGCTCCACGACGACGTGGTCTTCTACTCGCCGATCGTCTTCAGCCCCCAACGGGGGAAGGCCATCACCACCCTGTACCTGCAGGCGGCCACCCAGACCTTCCCCGGTGACCAGGCGGCCGCGGCCGGCACCAGGGAGGGCGAGTTTCCCCAACACTCCTTCCGCTACACCAAGTCGGTGCTCTCCGGCCACAACGCCGTGCTGGAGTTCGAAACCACCATCGACGGGACCTTCGTCAACGGCGTGGACGTCATCACCTGCAACGACGAGGGTCGCATCATCGAATTCCGGGTGATGATCCGGCCGTTGCAGGCGGTGAACCGGGTCCACCAGCAGATGGCGGCCACCCTCGAACGGATGCAACGGGCCGACTGAGTGCTCCTCGGCCCCGTGCTTACCGGTGGGAGTACCGGGCGTCACTCATCGGGGATGAGGGTGGTGATGCAGAACGGATGGCCGGCCGGGTCCAGCAGCACCCGCCAGGTGTCCGGCGCCGGCTGTACATCCGCCTTGACCGCACCGAGGGCCAGAGCCTCGGCCTCTGCCTTCTCGAGATCGGTTACCGCCAGCTCCAGATGCAACTGTTTGGGTATGGGACCGCTGGGCCAGTCCGGGGCCCGGTGCTCGGTGACCTTCTGCACCGTGAGATGGACGGCCGCACCCTTCAGGGCGATGAACTCTTCGGACTCGAACCACACCTCCAGATCGAGGAGCTGGCGCCAGAAGGCGGCCAGGGTGACCGGATCGGGTCCGTCGAGGGAGATGGCGGCCAGTCGGGCTGAGGTCATGCCCTCATCTAACTCCCTTCCCGTGGGCAGGACAATGCCGGTGCTCTGCCGTCGCGGCGGATTCGGCCGCTACCGCCCTCCCATGCCGGTCCACACGGTCTCCACCGCCCGCTCGGCCCACCCCGGCGTCGACGGCTGCCCGGTCACCCGTCGAGTGAACACCGAACCAGTCAACATCTGGAAGGCCAGGTCCAGATCCGCATCGGCCCGGAGCTGACCCATCTCCACCGCCCTGGCCAACAGTGAGCGGACGTACCTCGAGCGGGGCTCGACCACCCGCTGGCGATGGAGGGCCAGGGCCGTGGGGTCCTCCCGGGCCGCGATGAGGGTGCCCACCACCTCGAGGCAGCTCTCGGCGAACCGCTCGTCGAACTCCTGGAGATAGGAGATCAGGTCAGCGCGGGGGTCGTCGGATGGTCCTTCCAGATGGGCGGTGTTGTTCCCGGCGATGGCCGTGGTGACCAGGTCGGCCTTGTCCCGGAAGCGACGGTAGATGGTGGCACGGGCCACGCCGGCCTCCGTGGCCACGCTCTCCATGGTGACCCGGCCATAGCCCCACTCGGCCAGCTGGCGGAGGGCGGCCTCGGTGATGGCCGAGCTGGCCCGTTCGTCCCGAGGACGTCCCGGCGAACGGAGCGGCATCGCCCTGTCGGGTGCCGGCGCCCGGTGGCCGGCGCGGATCACCGTGGCGCCTCGGCCGTGGCGCTGACGGTCTCGGGCTCAGGTTGAGCCGCCGGGCTGTAGCTGGGCACGAAGTCGCGCTGACGCACCAGCGTGAACGATGCGATCGAGCCGATCAGGGCGATGACCGCCCCGATGATCATCAGATGGTCGAGGGTGGCGGAGAACCCCACCCGGTACGCCGCCAGGAGGGTGTTGCGTGCCGCCGCCGACGGGATCGAGGGCAGCGCCTCCCGTACGCCGCCGCCCGCCAGGGCCCCCTGCAGGGCCGACCCACCGTGGGATGCCACTGCCTGCCCGGTGGGGGTGGTGGCCAGTGCCGCCAGGGTGTGGTGCTGGATCTGGGTCTGGAACACCGTGCCCAATCCGGCGATGCCCGTGGCGATGCCCACCTGTCGGAAGGTGTTGTTGGCCCCCGAGGCCATGCCGCTCCGCTCCGGAGGTACCACCGAGATGGCCGATGAGGCCAGTACCGGATTGACCACACCGATCCCGATGCCGGCCAGGATGAACCCGGGCAGGAGGACCGTCCAGCCCGATGCCGGGTGGGTGGTGGCCATCAGCGCACAGCCCCCGGCGATCAGCAGGAGCCCGACGCCCAGGAGGTAGCGGGCATGGATCCGTACCGTCAGCTTGCCGGCGAACGGGGCCACGATGAAGGCCAGCATGGTGATGGGCAGGAAGCGGATTCCGGCGGCCAGCGGTCCGTATCCCAGGTCGTCCTGGATGTAGAGGGTGAGATACAGGAACAGGGCGAAGATCGACGCGGCGATGGTGAACGCCGCCAGCGAGACCCCCACCATGGCCGGACGCTCGAAGAGCGTGAGATCGAGCATCGGGTCGCGCTGGCGCCACTCGGCCACCAGGAAGACGATCAACAACAGGCCGGCTCCGGCCAGCAGGCCGGTGATGAGCGGGCTGCCCCAACCGTCGTCGGGACCGCGCACCAGCCCGAACACCAGCATGAACAAAGCCACCGAAAAGGAGATGAAACCGATCCAGTCGATGCGCCGGCTGCTCGGGTCCTTGGACTCCCGCACCTTGGTCAGGGTGACGATGATGGCGATCACGCCGATGGGCACGTTGACGAAGAAGATCCACCGCCAGCCGATCCCGCTGGTGATGGCCCCGCCCACCAGGGGTCCGACGGCCACCGCCCCACCGACCACGGCGCCGTAGATCCCGAAGGCCGTGCCCCGCTCCCGGCCGGAGAAGGCTTGGGCGATGAGGGCCAGCGCCGTGGCGAACATCACCGCTCCGCCGACCCCTTGAGCCGCCCGGGCCAGGTTGAGCATGAGCGAGGAGGTCGACAGGCCGCAGACCAGTGAGGAGGCGGAGAAGATCCCCAGCCCGATGGCGAACACCTCCCGCCGACCGAACATGTCGCCGATGACCCCGGCGGTAAGGAGGAAGGCGGCCAGCGTGAGCGAGTAGGCGTCGACCACCCACTGCAGGTCGCTGAAGTTCGAGTGCAGCGAACGTTGGATGTCCGGGAGGGCCACGTTGACCACCGTGATGTCCAACAGCAACATGAAGGTCGCCGTGCACACGGCGATGAGGGTCCACCACTTGCGATCGAGGGCTGGCATGTCCGTTCCCTTCGCCGGCGGCGCCGAGGCAGTCCGGGCTTGGTGTCGATTAACGATCCAAGACGTATCGTATCGAATCGCGAGCTTCGAAGGCAATCCCCAAAGCGTCCCAGGCTGCAGCGGTGTGACCACCCCGGGTCCGTCGGCCCGGGATGTTTCCGGCGGGTCCGCAGCCCTACGGCTGGTCCTTGTTCTGAGGTGGATGAAGCCGAATTCGGCTCGGCACTGGCTACTGTCGACAGCGGGGAAAAGGCGGTATCCCCGGTGAGCGATCACGATCAGCAGATTGCCGACGACCCGATACGGGAGAGCGCACGTCCATGCCCGAGTACCAGATACTGGTCCCACCGCCGAAGCGGCACCGGACGTCTCTGATCGTCGTGGTCGCAATCATCGTCGTCGTGGTGGCAGCCGGCGGCGCCTATGTACTGGGACGGCACACGGGTGACCCCGGTGCTACCGCCAAGGGCGGGTCCGGTGGTGGTGTGACCCCGACAACCCGACCCCGACCGCTCACCATCGTGTCCACCGTGCCGGCCAACGGCGCCACCAACGTGTCGCCGAATCAGGTGGTCAGGGTCCATCTGTCGGCACCGGTGACCAGTGCCGCCGGCATGCCCGCCTTCAATCCCCCGGTGCGCGGCTCGTGGACCAGATCAGGGCCGTCGACCTTGTCGTTCGTGGCCGCCGCTCCCTTCATCCCCACTGTCACCGAGAGCCTGGTGATCCCGGACGGATCGTCGGGTCCCCGAGGTCGGAGTGGTCAGGTGTTGGACGCACCCACGACCCTCTCGTTCACGGTGACCCAGGCCAGTACGGAACGCCTCCAACAGTTGCTGGCCCAACTGGGCTATCTCCCACTCACCTTCACCGCCTCGGCCCCGCTGAGCTCGCCGGTGCAGGCCTTGAACCCGCAGACCGGCGCGTTCCACTGGCGCTGGCCCGGCACTCCGCCCACGCTGGCCTCACTGTGGACCGAAGGCACCGAGAACGTGATCACCAAAGCGGCGGTCATGAGCTTCGAGAACCAGAACGGACTGACGGTAGACGGCTTGGCCGGCAAGGAGGTGTGGATGGCGTTGCTCGCCGACATCGCCACCGGAAAGGTCAACGCCGACCCGTACACCTACGTCCTGGTTTCCAAGGTGCTGCCCGAGAACCTCACGTTGTGGGAGAACGGGGTTCCAAAGATCGTCAACACCCCGGTCAACACCGGGGCTCCCGGTGCCGACACCGCGGACGGCACGTACCCGGTGTTCGAGCACGTGGTCAGCTCGAGGATGCAGGGTACCAATCCCGACGGCAGCACCTACAACGATCCGGCCGTTCCGTGGGCCAGCTTCTTCAACGGCGGCGACGCCCTGCACGGGTTCATCCGGGCCACCTACGGCTCCCCCCAGAGCAACGGGTGTGTCGAGATGCCCATCGCCGAGGCTGCCGTGGTCTGGCCGCTGACTCCGATCGGCACGCTGGTCACGGTGGTCGGACCGGCATCCTGAGTCTCCCCTACGAGGCTTCGGATGTGGGCCACGTCTCCGATCCTCACTGATCGGGTGTCCCGAGGTGATCGGCAAACGCATCGGAGACCGATGGCAGGAACCACTCGCTGACGATCATCGCCGGGCGGCGTTCGATGGCGATGCGGTACCGCCTCGACTGGACCGCTCCCGCCATGAGAGCGGCGACCCGTTGGTCCGGGCGTTCGGCCGCTTCCGCGGTGCCCAACCACTGCCGGTCCACGTCCAGATGATGGTCGACCAGCACCCGGCCGATGGGATCCCGGCTCGTTTCGAGACGGAGGCACGCAGAGGGTGGGAGCCGATCAGAGGCGATGACCGATTCGGCGTAGACGAAGACCCGTGCGGTGGTGCGGCCGGTCAAGAGAACGGCCCGGTGCATGGTCCGGGCAGCCATCGGAAGGCCCAGCGGATTGTCGACGCCGGCCGGCACTCCCCGTTGGTGAAGAATGTCGGCGTCGATCGGCTCGCCGGCCAGGTGTTCCAGCAGTTCGGTCACCGTTCCGGTGCCGTGGGCCAGGGTGGTGGCCACCATCTCAGCCACCGGGTTCGGCCCTTCGGCCGAGGACCTGAGGGTGCGGCACGAGGCGCAGCCATTCACATCAGCCGACGGTACTCCTGTCATCGCTTCGACCACCGACCGCATCGGGTCGGTGAAGGCCGTACCCTGGGTCGTGTGGCGGCACCCGTGCTGACCTATCGAAACGCCTTCGGCTTCGACCTCCCGCCGGACCGGCTATGGAATCAGATCGAAGCCTTTGACCGGTTCGAGGGTTGGTGGCCGTGGCTCACCGACCTCACCATCACGGGCGATGGGCTGTCCACGGGCTCCACTCTCCGTGGAACGGTGAATCCGCCCCTCCCCTATCGCATGCGGTTGCGGGTCGAGTTGGTCAGATGTGTACCGACCCGAGCCATCGACGCCAACATCGATGGAGACCTGACCGGTGATGCGCAGCTGCGGTTCCACCCCGACGGGACGGGGACCCGGATCGACGTGGCGTGGACCGTGGAGATGCAACAGCCGGCCATGAGAGTGGCCAGCCGGATCAGCCGGCCGCTCCTCCAGTGGGGGCACGACCGGGTCGTGGAGATGACCGTGGCGGGTTTTCGGCGGCGCATCCGTGATCTCTGACTGATGACGCGCCGCCACTGGTGGCCCAGGGTTTGATTCTGTCAGGCAGTCCGGGCACATCCAACCGATGCCCCGCCTGGTGAGGATGTCCCGCCATCCGCAGTACGTGCACTTCCCATGGCACTGCCTACGTGGGTTCATCACCGACCGCACATGAGCTCACGTCGATCAAAAACGACGATGAACTATTCAGCGTTACCAAGGACGGGCTGAGGGAATCGATGCTTCGTGGTCCGGTGGTTCTGGCCAGGGGCTTGGCCGCGATCGGGATAGCCCGAACCACGGGAACACGGCGACTTCGAACCGGGTCAGGGCGCAGATGCGGTCACCGGAGAGGGTCAGGACGAAGAGGCCGACCCCGTGACTGGTCCCGGTGGCGTCCCGCACGTAGGCGCCCAGCGCCGGTTGACCATTGGCCCGCGTCGGCACGAGGTCGAACTTCCGGCCGGAGCCGAAGACACTGGCGAAGAAGCGGTTCGCCGGCTCGCGCCCTTCGTACTCGAAGGGCAGCGGCGGCATGGATATGAAGACGTCATCGGTGAGCAGCGCCACCAGCGAATCGAGATCGGAGGCCTCGTACGCCGTGACGAACTTGGCCACGATGGCGTGCTCCGAAGGAGAGCCCGAAGCGGGTGGGGGGACGTGGTCGACACCTGACGGGTGCCTCTGCTCCAGGCTGGCCCGGGCCCGTTTGAGGGCGCTGTTGACCGAATCCACTGACGAGTCGAGCATCTCGGCCACTTCCTTGGCCGGAAACCCGATCACGTCGCGCAAGACCAGCACCGCCAACTGGCGGGGTGGCAGGAGTTGGACGGCGGTCACGAAGGCCAGGGAAATGGACTCGGACTGTTCGTAACGGGCTTCCGGGCCGGGAGGCCTGTCGATGACGCCCTCTGCCAGTGTCCCCGGAAGCGGCTGGAGCCAGGGAACCTCGCCCATTCGTGTCGGGGCCGGCGGCTCAACCCCGGGCACATCCCACTCCTTGGCCCGGCGCCGCCCGGCCGAGCGACGGGCGTTGAGGCACCGGTTGGTGGCGATTCGGTACAGCCAGGTCCGCAGGGAGGAGCGCTCCTCGAAGCCACCGAGGCCCTGCCAGGCGGCTACCAGCGTGTCCTGGAGGACGTCCTCGGCGTCCTGGAAGGAGCCGAGCATGCGGTAGCAGTGGACGTGGAGTTCCCGGCGATAGGGCCCGGTCAGCGCTTCGAATGCGTCGCCGTCCCCGGACCGCGCCCTCGTGATCAGGTCGATCGTGCTCACCGTGGCGTCTCCTTCTCGATCCCCGTCGTGTTCCCATCCTCATGGAGACACCGCTCGAGGGTTGAACTGGGCGGTCCGGGGGCGCCCACTTTCTTGATGTTGAGGTGTCTGTATCGGTGACGGTGACAACACCGACACGAACAAGGAGACCCGAAATGGGAACGATTGTCATCACTACCAACAGCTCGCTCGACGGAGTGGTCCAGGACCCGGACGGCGAAGAAGGCTTCACCTTGGGCGGCTGGTTCGGTCAGTCCGGGGGCAAGGACCTGGAAGGGTGGGCCAAAGTCGAGACCGAGGAGGCGCTGGGGGCCGACGCCCTGTTGCTGGGGCGCCGAAGCGACGCATGGTTTGCCACCCGCTGGTTGTTCCGGAGCGGTGAGTGGGCCGACAGGCTGAACAGCATGCCCAAGTTCGTCGTGTCCTCCACCCTGGAGGAGGCCAAGTGGTCCAACTCGAGGATCATCAGAGGGGACGTGGTCAGCGAGGTCTCGAAGCTGAAGCAGGAGATCGCCGGGGAGATTCTGGTCTACGCCAGCTACCAACTCGTCCACACCCTGATCGAACACGATCTCGTTGACGAGCTACGACTCGTGGTCTTCCCCGTCGTGCTCGGGTCGGGAGAGCGCCTCTTTGGTGCGACCAGCGACAAAAAGCCCATGCGTCTCGTCGACGTGACCACCATCGGCGAGGGCCTGACGTTGATCACCTATGAGTTCGTGAGGGGCGGCTGACGCCGGATCGGGGTGAGGTGGTGCCGGCCGGCTTCGGCAGTCGACGGGGTCGGCCGGTGCCCTCGGCCTCGCTTGAGCCGCGCCACGGCCGGCGGGCTCTACTCCAGCCGGGCCACCGCCAGAGCGGCGGCCACCAGTACCACCGCCCACGACATGGACTGCAGCGCCCGCTCGAGGGGGGCCAGCAGGACGGCCCGGTCGAGCGGCAGCCTCCCTCCATCGGTGAGCCCGATCGCACCGGAGACGTCGGTGGAGCGGCGCCGCAGCATCCGGGCCGGCGTGCTGAGGGCCCGTTGGGCCAACGACAGGGCGAAGGCCCCCACCGCGGCGATGACCGGGGCCAGAGCCAGTCGGCCGGTCTGGGCCACGTAGGCCGTCAGCAACGGGAACGCTCCCCAGCTGGCCGCGAACCCGACGTCGTTGTGGATGATCCCGCCGAAGAGCTCGAAGTTGTAGCCGACCACCAGGACCGGCCCGATCACCAGGAAGGGAACCAGGGCCGGCCCCACCTGGACCACCCCGGCGATCCCGAGGGCCAGGCTGCCGGCCAGTCCCAGCACGGCCACCGCCACCAGGGCGCCGTTGGGGATGTGGGTGCGGAGGGGCCGGCCCTGCAACTCGTCGAGGGCGTGGGCGGCCAGGCCGACGGCACAGAAGAAGGCCAGCAAGGTGGCGGCCAGGCGGGTGAGGCTCACCACCGGGGCCAGGCAGGCGCCGATGGTGACGTAGGCCAGGTGCCAGGCGGTGTAGGGCGGATGGAGCAGTGTCCACCAGTCCCGCCAGCCCCCGGCGCGAGCGGCGTAGTAGGAGGGGCGGGGCTCGGGCGACGGGCCGGCCGGCGTCGACGGGTCACCCACCGGCGCGGCGTCCCCACATGACCAGGCCCCCACCCAGGCTCATCCGCCGCACGCCCACGTCGACCAGGCCGGCCCGCTCCCACGCCTCGACGGTCCAGGCCACCGGATAGCGGCGGTAGTGGCCCGAGATGTTGGGCCCGAGGAACCGGCCGACCTCGAACCACTCCTTCCCACCGGTCAGCCAGCCGCCGGCGGGCAGGAGCAGCCGCGTGTAGAGCCACCACCAGAACCGCCAGAACCTGCTCTCCGGCACCAGGAACTCCAGGCTGGCCACCGGCCCTCCCGGCTTCACCATCCGGGCCAGTTCGACCAGGGTGGCTTGGGGGTCGTCGACGTAGCGCAGGAGATAGGTGAAGGTCAGGGCGTCGAAGGTCCCGTCAGCAAAGGGGGGTTGTTCGGCCCGCCCCGCCACCAGCTGGACCCGGTCGGCGGCATGGCGACCGGCCACGTTGCGCTGCCCCTGACGCAGCATGTCGATGGTCAGGTCGAGGCCCACCACCCGGGCCGAACTGCGATCGGCCAGCTGGAGGGCCACCCCGGCGGTTCCCGAGGCCACGTCCAGCACCAGTCCGGGCCGGTCCGGAACCACGTGGTCGACCATGGCCCGCCGCCACCGTCCGTTCTGACCCATCGACAGCAGCTCGGCCAATCGGTCGTAGCGCTCCGGAAGCGGCGCGAAGAGTTGCTGGGCGAACCGGTTGCGTCTGTCTGAGGCCGGGATGTCCATGGCGCCTCCTCAGGTGCGAAGATCTCACCGTAGGCGGTCGCCGCCGGGAGGAGTGACGTGAGCTCGACGCGCTTCGACGTGCTGGTGGTCGGCGCCGGACCGGCCGGGAGCATCGCCGCTCTGGTCCTGGCCCGGGCCGGTGCCCGGGTGGCGCTGCTCGACAAGGCCCACTTTCCCAGGGACAAGGCCTGCGGGGACTTCATCGGGCCCCGGGGGCTCCAGGTGCTGGCCGATCTGGGCATCGACGAGCCACCCGGCTACGACGTGGGCGACATGGTGGTGGTCGGCCCGACCGGCCGACGGGTGGTCCTGCCCTGCTTCGACGGCGACTCGTATCCGGGACGGGCCCGGGCCGTGACCCGGACCGTCTTCGATGACGCCCTGCGCACCGCGGCGCTCGAGAGCGGAGCGGAGCCGTTCGACGGGCGGGCCGACCGGCCCCTGGGCGGGGGTCCGACCCCCGACGGGTTCTCGGTCGGTCGGGCCGAGCTACGGGCCGACTTCGTCATCGGGGCCGACGGAGCCACCAGCCATGTGGCGGCCAGCTCGGGCCTGGTCGAGGAGGCCCGGGTGCTGTGGGGGTTCGCGGTGCGCTGCTATCTGGACCAGCACGTCGACCTGCCGGCCATCACCTTGTGGGAGCGCACCCCCTGGCGGGCCTTCCCCGGCTACGGATGGGTCTTCCCCGGACCCGACGGCGTGGCCAACGTGGGCGTGGGCATCGGGACCCTGGCCGACCGCCAGGCCGGGGCCGGGGCCGTCCGGGCGCTCCCTGCCTATCTGGGCCATCTGGTCGGCCTCGGCCTCCTCGACCGGGTGCCCGACTTCCCGCTGGCCCGCCGGGCCGGCGGGTGGCTCAAGATGGGGATGGTCGGGACCACGCCGGCTTCGGGAACGGTCCTGTTGGCCGGCGACGCGGCCGGGCTGGTCAATCCGTTGCAGGGCGAGGGCATAGCCCAGGCCATGACCAGCGGACGGGCCGCCGCCGAGGCCATCCTGGGCTCTCCGGGGCAGGCGGCGTCCCGATACCGCCACCAGCTGACCCGGACCCACCTTCCCTACCAGCGGGTCACGGCGGCCGGGCATGCAGCCCTGGTCGGCCGACCGCGCGCCGTCTCCGCCCTGGGCCGGGTGCTCACCGCCCCCGTGGTCGGCAGGGCCCTGGCCGGCGGGTGGGGGATCTTCTGGAACGAGCTACTCGAAGGTGCAGCCCCCGGGCGGGCCCGGCGGGTGGCGTCCGCGTCGATGCTGCTGGGCCGCGCCGCGGTCGCAGGCACGGAGGTGTCCCGTTGGTTTGCCGCCACCTATCCCGACCGCTGAATCCGGACGGTGCCGCACCCCCGACGTGCCGGCGCCCTGGGATGCTCCAGGCTCGTCCGCCCCAGCGCTCGGTGGCCACGACCGCTCCCAGGGCCAGGAACGCCACCAGTAGGTCGCACGCACCGGCCAGGCTGGCGGCCGCCGGTCGGCGCGTGACGATGGCCGCCCCGGTCAAGCCCACCAGCGCCACCGAGCCCAGCGCCACCGGAACCGCTCCCACCACCTGTCGCCCGGTCCGGAAGTGCCAGATACCGGTGGTCACGGCACAGGCCACCAGGGCCGAGCCCATAGCTGAAGGTCGCCAGCTACCGGCACTGATCACGTTCAACCAGCAGTAGCCCTCGAGGACGCAGAGTGCTGCCACCAGCACGTAGGTCGGGGCCACGTAGCCCGGCGTGGACCCTGGCACCCAACCCCGGGCCTGGGCCGGCGCCTGTTCGCGCTCGGGCACCTGCTCCGCCGTCATCCGCCTGACCTGACCCATTCGACCCTCACCGTCTTCGGGCCTTGGCGATGTTCGCGCCAACCGCCCGCCTGTTCGTAGTCCGCCGACCCGAACAACCACCACTATCGCCGCTCGACAGGGTTTATTGCAACTCTTAGTCGCAATAATTCCCCATCGACCCATAGGCGCCATCGCTCACCGGGTGGTGACGGTGAGGTCCGGGCAGGCATCCGAACCCGGCGGGCGGTGGACGCGCCACACTTGACGGGCCGCGCCCGACCCGACTCCCGAGGAGAAGCCATGGATCCGGATCCGAATCCCGTTTCCCACGTCGAACGGTCCGAATCGCTCGACGAGCGGACCGGCCTGGCCCGTGAGCGCACCCTGCTGGCCGACGATCGGACCCTGTTGGCCTGGTGCCGCACGGCCTTCGGGGCCTATGTCCTGGCTGTGGGCCTGGGTGGTGCATCGCTGGTCTCCAAGACGGCCTCTTCGGCCTACGGCGTGCTGGGCGTCATCTTTGCCCTGGTGGGGTGCCTGGCAGCCGCCCTGGGCACCTGGCAGTACCTGGTCCTTCTGCAACGGGCAGACCCGGAGCGACTCCTCGGTGCCCGGACCCGCCTGTCCGCCGGCTTCGGGGGGCTGATCGCCCTACTCGGGGTGGCCATCGCCATTCTGATCCTCATCACCCGGTAGCCGGGTCCCGCGCCCATCCTTCGGGCGCCAGGAACGGGTCGATGGCGGTCAGGACCCACCCGGTCAAATCTGCGTGGGCTACGCCCCTGTGCGCGGGTCCCACTATCGTCTGTCCGGCATGGTTCTCTCTGACCGCTCTATACGTGAGGCGCTCGCCGCCGGCACCATCGTGATCGAGCCCTTCGACGACAGCTGTATTCAGCCCTCGTCGGTGGACCTTCACGTCGACCAGTACTTCCGACTCTTCCGGAATCACACCAGTCGGGTGATCGACGTGCGCGAGGACCAAGAGGACCTGACCGAGCTGGTGGACATCGGGGAGGACCCCCTCATCCTCCACCCCGGCGAGTTCGTGCTGGGCTCCACCAAGGAGAAGGTCACCCTCCCCTCCGACCTGGTGGCCAGGCTCGAGGGCAAGTCGTCGCTCGGGCGCCTGGGGCTCCTGATCCACTCCACGGCGGGATTCGTCGATGCCGGGTGGGACGGCCATCTCACCCTGGAGCTCTCCAATGTGGCCAATCTCCCCATCACCGTCTATCCGGGCATGAAGATCGGCCAGATCAGCTTTCTCCAGATGACCACGGCGGCGGACAAGCCCTACGGCTCCGATGGACTCAAGTCGAAGTACCAAGGGCAGTGGGGTCCCACGCCCAGCCGGTACGCCGACAACTTCCGCCCATGACCAGACCCCCAGGTCAGGCGGGCTGACGACCTTTGTTACTCTGTAGTAACCATCTAGGAGGAACGTAGTGGCCCTCAGACTCGCCGTAGGACTCGGTATCACCGCGGTGATGTTCGCCATCGCCGGACGCCGCTTCTTGTGGCTCTTTCGCCTGATCTCGTCGGGCCAACCGGCGGTGCCCAGTCGCTTCAAGGACGTGCCCAAACGGATCAAGGCCGAGCTGGTCGAGGTGGGCGGCCAGAAGAAGCTGCTGCAGTGGACCGTGCCGGGGCTGGCCCACGCCTTCACCTTCTGGGGCTTCACCGTCCTCTTCCTCACCATCATCGAGGCCTACGGGTGTCTGTTCCAGCGCAACTTCCACATCCCCCTGATCGGCCACACCGCGGTCATCGGCTTCCTCGAGGACTTCTTCGCCGTGGCCGTCCTGATCTCGTTGTGCGTGTTCGTGGGCATCCGGGTCAAGAACTCCCCGAAGCGGGAGAACCGCCGCTCGCGGTTCTTCGGCTCGCACACCGGGGCCGCCTGGTTGGTGCTGGCCATGATCGCCGGGGTCATGATCACCCTCCTGCTGTACCGGGCGGCCCAGGTCAACACCGGCAATTTCCCCTACGGCTGGTGGGCCTTCGCCTCCCACGGGCTGGCCAACCTCCTCAAGCCCCTCGGCACCGGGGTCAACAGCGTGATCGAGACGGTGGCCCTCCTGGCCAACATCGCCATCATCACCGGCTTCTTGGTGTTCGTCTCCTACTCCAAGCACCTCCATATCTTCCTGGCCCCCATCAATGTGGCCACCTCGCGCCGGCCCCGGGCCCTCGGGGCCCTGGCCTCGACCCCGGACATGTCCATGGAGGACGTGGGTGAGGACGACGAGGTGGTGTTCGGTGCCGGGAGGATCGAGGACTTCTCGTGGAAGCAGCTCCTCGACATGGCCACCTGCACCGAGTGCGGACGGTGCCAATCGCAGTGCCCGGCCTGGAATACCGGCAAGCCGCTCTCCCCCAAGCTCTTGATCATGGACCTGCGCGACAACCTGTTCGCCTCGGCCGACCGGGTCATGGCGAAGAACCGGGCCGCCGGTGTCGAGGTGGAGAACCTGGTCCCGTCGATCATCGACCCCGACGTGCTGTGGTCCTGCACCACCTGTGGAGCCTGCGTCGAGCAGTGCCCGGTGGACATCGAGCACATCGACACCATCATCGACATGCGCCGCTACGAGGTGCTCATGGAGTCCAAGTTCCCCACCGAGGCCGGTCTCATGCTGCGCAACATCGAGAACCAGGGCGACCCCTGGGGCCTGGGCGGGTCGAAGCGGACCGACTGGATCGACGCCCTCGACTTCGATGTCCCGGTCATCAAAGGCTCGATCCCCGATGACATCGAGTACCTGTACTGGGTGGGTTGTGCCGGCGCCCTCGACGAGCGGGCCCGCAAAGGGGCCCAGGCCACGGCGCGGATGCTCCACCGGGCCGGAGTCACCTTCGGCATCCTCGGACCCAAGGAGAGCTGTACCGGGGACCCGGCCCGCCGGCTGGGCAACGAGTACCTCTATCAGGAGCAGGCCCGGGCCAACATCGAGACGCTGGAGGGCGCCGGGGTCAAGAAGGTCATCGCCACCTGCCCCCACTGCTTCAACTCCTTGGCCAACGAGTACCCGTCGCTGGGCGGCAACTTCGAGGTCATCCACCACAGCCAATTGCTCGACCACCTGGTCACCGCCGGCCGCCTCACCCCCGGCTCCGGGTACAAGGGCACGGTGACCTATCACGACCCGTGCTACCTGGGCCGCCACAACCGGGTCTTCGACGAGCCCCGGTCGGTCATCGACGCCATACCCGGCGCCACCCAGGTCGAGATGAGGCGGTGCCGCGAGAAGGGCTTCTGCTGCGGTGCCGGTGGTGCCCGCATGTGGCTCGAGGAGAACATCGGCAAGCGGGTCAACATGGAGCGGACCGAAGAGGCCATCGGCACCGGGGCGGACGTGGTCTCCACAGCCTGCCCCTACTGCATGATCATGCTCGACGACGCCGTGCGGGCCAACGCCAAAGAGGACGACGTCCGGGTGCTCGACCTCTCCCAGCTCCTCGAGGAGTCCATGGGAGACGCCGAGCCGGCCGTTCAGTCGTAGGCGAGGGCGTCAGCCTCCCGTAGCCGGATCGACATGGCCGACAGCATCTTGCGGGCGATGGTCGGTACCGACTCCAACAGGCTGTTGAACTGGCGCTGGGACAGGACCAGCAGGTCCATCTCGGTCTCGGAGACGACCGAGGCCGATCGGGGCCTCCGGTCCAGCAGGGCCAACTCACCGAAGTGGTCGCCCGGGCCCAGCGTGGCCACCTTCTTCCCCTCCCGGGTGACGGCGGCGGTCCCGCTCACGATGATGAAGAACTCCATCCCGATGCGGCCCTCTTCGACCAGTACCTTGTCCTTGGCGACGACCAGTTCGTCGAGCGAACCCCGGATCTTGCGGAGCTCGGACGCCGAGCAACTGGAGAACAGCCAGATGTCCTTGAGATCCAGTGATTTCGACCGTGGCGGCATGGTCGCGAGGCTACCCCGCCGGCTGGCCGGCCGCCCGGTACCCACCGCTGATTCGATCGTTGCAGACGGTTCGGGGTCAAATGCCGGTAGGCGCCAGGCGCGGGGGCGACCCGGTGATGGCACCTGACACTCCGCTCACCAACGTCAGCGGCGCGGGTGGACGTCGACTGTCCCCGACCCGCTGGTACGCTCGGACCCGCCCAGGAGCCATCCCGACCCGGGCCTATGGACATGGGGATCCCTGCAGATGACCGCACCTGAACCCCACGACGACGCCGCCGTGCAGACCCCTGCATACGCCGAGGACGACGGGCCTGTCACGGCGCACCGGGGTGGCACCGTCGACGTGGACAAACGGCGGGCGGGGCAGGTGGTGCTCGGCGTGTGCCTGGTGGCCCTGACGGTCACCGGCGTGGTCCTGCTGATCGCCGGGATCAACAACAACAGTCAGATCAACAGCCTCCGCCACCACGGGGTGCCGGTCACCGTGTCGGTGTCCAAGTGCATGGGGCTGATGGGAGGGACCGGCCAGAATCCCGCCGGCTACTCGTGCGACGGCACCTACTCGCTGGACGGGACGGTCTACCGCCAGGCCATACCGGGCCTGGCCTTCCACGCGCCGGGGAGCACTGTCCAGGGCGTGGCGGTGCCGGGTGATCCCAAACTGCTGTCCACGCCCGATCAGATCGCCCGTCAGCACGCCTCGTGGACCCCCTTCATCATCCCCGCACTCCTCCTGCTGATGGTGGTGGCGGTGCTGGTCACCGTGTATCTGCGCCGCTCGGGATCGTCGAGGGCGGCGGCCCCCGATGGGACCGCCGCCGCTGAGCCGAGGTAGCCTGCGCTATGCCCAGCCCCGATCCTGACGACGTCGGCGACGAGCCGGACGTCAGCCGGTGGAAGCGCTTCACCGGAACGGTGAGCAATTTCGCGTTGAAGCCGGCCGTCGCCGCGGAGAACGCCACCGGAGATGATCGGCCGGTGGCGGACGAGCCCACCACGGTGCCCGAGATCGAAGCCGCCATCAAGCGGGCCAACGACAAGGAACGGATCATCGGCCTGCTGGCGGCTCCGGTGGCCGCCGCCATCGTCTTTTTGGTGATGTCGAGCCTCGTCCACAACGACCCCAGTGCCCTGCTGGCCAACGGTGCGGTCAACCCGCGCCACACCGACCCGAACGTGTACACCGAACTCGGACTGGTGACCCTGGCTTTGGCCCTGGTCATGTTGGGAGGGGCGTGGTTCCGGAAGCGCCTGGTCATCGGCATCGCCTCAGCGCTGTACGGGCTGTCCTTCTTCAACCTGCACTACTGGGGCTTCGGTGTGCCCTACATCATGATCGGGGCCTGGTACATGGTCCGGGCCTACCGGCTCTCGCAGAAGCTCAAATTGGCCAAGGCCGGTGATGCCCCCACGGCAGGCCCGGGCGGCATCCGGGCCCAACCGAACAAGCGGTACACGCCTCCGGCCGCCCCGACCCGCCGGACCCCCAAAGCCAACCCGGCCAAGGGCACCGAAGCGGGCTGAGCCGTCCCTTCCGACCGGCTGCACCGGTCCGTCGGGCCGGTCTTTTCCTGACCGCGGCGAGGGCCGGCCGAGCTGTCGGCGTGGACACGGGCGGCGCCTCGCCTAGGCCCGGCATTTTCGCCTCGCCAGGCACCTTCCGGGGCGCTTTACCCCCTGTGAACTGGATCTATTGATCAGTTCACACGTTCGTAACACCGCTGTGACGGTGCCGAAATCCCCACCAAGCATTGTTTGCGGCGGCAAGTCGAAACTGCTCGCCTTGCCCTTGACGTCCCGAGTCAGAAGCCCTCAGGACGTTGAGTAGAAGTTACCGAGGAGAGGAGCACTTAAACCGTGCTAGCCGCAGCAGTCTCATATGTCCCCTATCCCAGTTGGCTGAATCCGGGCGACAACACGTGGCAGATGACGGCCGCCACGTTCGTCGGTCTGATGAGCCTCCCGGGACTGGCGGTTCTCTATGCGTCGTTGGTGCCGAAAAAGTGGGCGGTGAACGTGCTGGCCATGATGTTCGCCGGATTCTCGCTGGTGATGATCTGCTGGTTCGTCTACGAGTACAAACTCGGCTTCGGGGCCAACTCCTTCGGGGGCGGCGTGAAGAACGGCATCCAGACCCAATACGGCACAGGGAAGGGGTTGAGCTACTTCTTCGACAACTTGTGGGGCAAACCCGGGCCGATACTCAGTCCGCAGGGTGAACAGGGAATGGCGGTGTCGGCGGCGAACACCGCGGTGCCGTTCCACTTCCCGACTTCGACCCTGGCCTACTTCCAGTTGGTGTTCGCGGCCATCACCCCCCTGCTCTTCCTCGGTAGCGTGCTCGGACGTATCAAGTTCAGCGCCTGGTGCCTGCTGGTGCCGCTGTGGTCCACCTTCGTGTACTCGATCGACGCCTTCCTGCTCTGGGGCGGCGGCTACTTCGCCCAGGAGGGCTCGCTCGACTATTCGGGTGGGTACGTGATCCACATGTCTGCCGGTGTGTCCGGCTTCGTGGCGGCGTGGGTACTCGGGCCCAGACTCCTACGAGACCGACAACACTTCCTCCCCAACAACCTGGTGATGGCCGCAGTCGGGGCCGGCATCCTGTGGCTGGGATGGAACGGCTTCAACGGTGGTGACCCGTACTACGCCGGCACCGACGCCTCCGCAGCCGTGGTCAACACCAACCTGGCCACCGCGGCCGGACTGCTGACCTGGGTGGCTATGGATGCCTGGCTCTCCAAGGAGAAGAAGCCCACCTTCCTCGGCGCCGTGAACGGCATGATCTGCGGCCTGGTCGGTATCACACCGTGCGCTGGTTGGGTCAATGGGCAGGGTGCCATCTACGTCGGCGTCATCTGCTGCGCCATCGTCTGGGTGGCCTGGAACTTCCTCTCCAAGGTCCGTCCGTTCTCGAAGGTGGACGACGCCCTCGGGGTCATCTACACCCACGGCATCGCCGGTTTCTTCGGTGGTCTGCTCCTCGGGATATTCGGGGATCCGAGCAACATCTCGGCCGGTTGCGGCCATCTCGATGCCTCCAATCAGGTCATCGCCACCACGACCGCCCAATACAACACCGCTGCGGGCAAGTGCGTGCCGTTCGGGGTGAACGGGCTCGTCTACACGGGGTCGGCCCACCAGCTTTGGGAACAGTTCCGAGCGGCCATCTGGGTCATCTGTTGGTCGGCAGTGGTCACCTTCATCATCATGCAGCTGATCAAGCTGGTACTCCGAGGCGCTCGCTACAAGGACGAGATCCTCGAGGTCGGCGACTTGGCCATCCACGGAGAGGAGGCCTTCCCCGAGGAGACCTTCGCCGAGCGGGTCGGGGCCATGTCCATGGCTGGTGACGAGCCCCGGGGCGGCGGAGGAGGTGGTGGGGAGTTGACCATCTCGTCCCGTGTGGACGACGCCTTGAGCAGTAAACCCAATGACCTTCCACCGCCCGATACCGTCGGCCTCTAACTCGACCACTACGAATCTAAGGAGAGATCGCAATGAAATTAGTCGTAGCGGTAGTGAAGCCGTTCAAACTCGATGATGTGAAAGAGGGCCTCAAGACCCTCGGTGTCCATGGCCTCACGCTGACCGAAGCCCAGGGCTTCGGTCGGCAGAGGGGCCACACCGAGGTCTACCGGGGTGCGGAGTACGAGGTTGAGTTCGTGCCGAAGATCCGGCTCGAAGTCCTCGTCGATGACGCCCAGGTGGACGAGGTGACCTCGACCATCGTCGACACTGCGGGAACCGGAAAGATCGGTGACGGCAAGGTCTGGGTCCTTCCTGTCGAGGAAGTCATCAGGGTCCGGACCGGAGAGCGTGGGTCGGAGGCTCTCTGACCGTCGCCCATCGCAGAGTTCATGGTGTCGTTTGTGGGGACAGACGGACCTGAATGCCAGAAGGCCGGCTCGCAAGAGCCGGCCTTCTGCTGTCCCCGGAGCAGTTGCTCCGACGGAGGGTCGGTAGGTAGGCCGATACGAGGTCGGCGGGCTCAGGCGGCCTGAACCGCCCGGAACGGCTCAGCCGGCCTGGTGGCTGACGGCCTCGGCGGCCCGGCGGGCCAGCTCGGGATCCCCGAGGTACTCGGCGGACACCACGGCTCAGATCATCGTCCAGCACGTAGCGGAACGGGATGCCGGTCGGGATGTCGAGGTTGACGATGTCCTCGTCGGAGATACCGTCGATGTGCTTGCGCAAGGCCCGCAGGCTGTTGCCGTGGGCGGCCACCAGGACCGCTCCACCCCGTGGGCCTTCGGACAACAGGTCCGGCACGATGGCGTCCTCCCAGTAGGGCAGGACCCGGGCCACCACGTCGGCCAGGCACTCCGAGGTGGGAAGGACCTCTGCGGGTACGTCCCGATATCGGGGGTCGCCGGCCGGGTCGTACTTGCTGCCGGGCTCGGCGGGCGGAGGCGGGGTGGCATACCCCCTGCGCCAGGCCGTCGACCTGCGCCTTTCCGTGCTCGTCGGTGGTCTCCTTCTTGTTCTTCCCCTGGAGGGCGCCGTAGTGGCGCTCATTGAGGCGCCAGTGCCGGCGAACCGGTAGCCACGGGCGCCCGGCCGCTTCGAGCGCCAGTTCAGCCGTGCGGATGGCCCGGGTTTGCAGAGACGTATGGAGAATGCGCAGGTCGAGGCCGGTCTCGGCCCCCAGGAGGCGCCCGGCCTGCTCGGCCTCCGAGCAGCCGAGCTCGGTCAGGTCGACGTCCACCCACCCGGTGAACAGGTTCTCGGCGTTCCACTGCGACTGGCCATGGCGGAGAAGTACCAGTTGAGGCATGGTTTGAGCGTAACCCCTCCTGCTCCCATGCGTTTTTTCGGGCCCTTCCTGGGCTCCGACGGGCCTTCCTGACGCTTTCCGCTCCCTCCGACCGGCGCTCCCGGGCCCTCCCCGAGCCTGCCGTAGCTCGACTTCCACGGCCTCGAGCAGGGATTTATCCCAAATACCGATTCCTTATAGAAAAGTTATACATATCGCACTCAACTTTGGTATAGTTGTGCTCGTAAGAAAAAGGGGTCTGTTGGGAAAAGCCTGGGGATCAGGCCGGAACAGGACCTCGTTGTGAAGAGGCGAAGAGACTTCGACTCAGAGGATTTCAAGACAGAAGAGTGCCCGGACGGGCAAGTGAGCAGGAGGAAGCAAGATGGCCAAGGCCGTAGGAATCGATCTCGGGACCACCAACTCGGTGGTATCCGTGCTGGAGGCCGGCGAGCCGGTCGTCATACCCAATGCCGAAGGAGGCCGGACCACGCCGTCGGTGGTGGGATTCGCCAAGTCCGGTGAAGTACTGGTGGGAGAGGTGGCCAAGCGCCAGGCCATCACCAACCCCGATCGGACCATCCGTTCGGTCAAGCGTCACATGGGAACGTCGTGGACCATCGACATCGATGGCAAGGCGTTCACCGCACAGGAGATCTCGGCGCGCATCCTGGGCAAGCTCAAGAGGGATGCCGAGGCGTTCCTCGGTGACACGGTGAACCAGGCGGTGATCACCGTGCCGGCGTACTTCGACGACGCCCAGCGCACCGCCACCAAGGAGGCGGGTGCCATCGCCGGCCTCGAGGTGCTCCGCATCATCAACGAGCCGACCGCGGCCGCCCTGGCCTACGGCTTGGACAAGGAAGGCGCCGACCAGACGGTCCTGGTGTTCGACCTCGGTGGTGGGACCTTCGACGTCTCCCTCCTCGACATCGGTGACGGGGTGTTCGAAGTCAAGTCGACCGCGGGGAACTCCAAGCTCGGTGGCGACGACTGGGACCAGCGGATCATCGACTGGTTGGTCAAGACGTTCAAGGACACCGAGGGCGTCGACCTGTCCACCGACAAGATGGCCACCCAGCGTCTGCAGGAAGCCGCGGAGAAGGCCAAGATCGAGCTCTCCTCACTACAGGAGACCCAGATCAACCTGCCCTTCATCACCGCCACGTCCGAGGGTCCCAAGCACCTCGACGTGAAGCTGACCCGGGCCACGTTCAACGAGTTGACCGCGGATCTGGTTGAGGCGTGCAAGGGCCCGTTCGATCAGGCCATCGCCGACTCCGGGCTGTCCAAGGGCGACATAGACCATGTGGTGCTGGTGGGTGGGTCCACCCGGATCCCCGCCGTTCAGGAGCTGGTCCAGCAGATGACCGGCAAAGAGGCCCACAAGGGTGTCAACCCCGACGAGGTGGTGGCCATCGGCGCTGCCGTGCAGGCCGGAGTGTTGAAGGGCGAGGTCAAAGACGTCCTCCTCCTCGACGTGACGCCGCTCTCGCTGGGCATCGAGACCAAGGGCAGTGTGATGCACCGTCTCATCGAGCGGAACACCACCATCCCCACCAAGCGCAGCGAGGTCTTCACCACCGCTGATGACAACCAGCCCTCCGTCGAGGTCCACGTGCTCCAGGGTGAGCGCGAGATGGCCATGTACAACAAGACGCTGGGCAAGTTCCAACTGGTGGACCTGCCCCCGGCTCCCCGGGGCGTGCCGCAGATCGAGGTCACCTTCGACATCGACGCCAACGGCATCGTCCACGTGTCCGCCAAGGACCGGGCTACCGGCAAGGAGCAGTCCATGACCATCACCGGTCAGTCCTCGCTGGCCAAGGACGACATCGAGCGCATGGTCAAGGACGCCGAGGCCCACGCCGAGGACGATCGCCGTCGCAAGGAAGAGGCTGAGGTGCGTAACAACGCCGACACCCTCGTCTACCAGACGGAGAAGCTGTTGAAGGACCAGGGCGAGAAGTTCCAGGGCGACGAGAAGGAGAAGGTCGAGGCGGCCTTGGGCTCGCTCAAGGAGGCCCTGGCCGGCTCGGACGTGGAGGTCATCAAGACGTCGACCGAGACCCTGCTGACCGCCAGTCAGTCCTTCAGCCAGCGCCTGTACGAGGAAGCCTCCAAGGCCGACGCCGCCACCCCCGGTGGTGGGCAGGTCAACGAGGACGAGTCTTCGGACGACGAGGTCGTGGACGCCGAGATCGTCGACGACAAGAGCTGATTGTCGATGACCGACAGATTCGGATTCGGGTCAGGTCATGACGCAGAGGAGCAGGAGTCGGAGGTCGATGTGATCTCCGACTCCGGCTTTGACGCCACGGACACCGGTGGTGGGTCCCGAGGAGCCCGAGGTGGTGTACGCGGAGATCGTCGACGATGACGACGACGAAGCCACCGGTGTCATCAGCGGTGAAGCCTCCGGGCTCTCCGAGGTGACCGACCTGCGGGCCCAGCGGGACGAGTACCTCGACTCGCTGCGCCGTCTGCAGGCCGACTTCGAGAACTACAAGAAGCGGGTGGCCAAGCAGCAGAGTGACCAGGTGGCCCGGGCGGCCCTCTCCTTGGTGGAGAAGCTGCTCCCGGTGCTGGACACCCTCGATCTGGCCACCTCCCATATCGGAGACGCCGGGTCCGCGGACGGCCGGGCCCTGGTGGCGGCCTCCAGCCAGTTGCGCGACGTCCTGGCCAAGGAGGGTCTCGAGCGTATCGACCCCATTGGTGAGGAGTTCGACCCCAACGCCCACGAGGCGGTGGGCCACGTCCCCGCGGAAGCGGACAGGCTGTTCCTTCCGCGGCCGGTGCCGGACCGCTCGGTGCGTCCGGTCAGCCTGGCGCCCCTGCCGGTGCGTCGGGTGAGCCGGTGGTGGCCGAGGTCATGCGCCCGGGGTACCGCTGGCGTGGCGCCGTGGTGCGCCCGGCCATGGTCACGGTGCGGGGATAGCGGGACGCGGGATAGCAGGATAGAGACGGAGAGAGGGAGTCAGGTAGAGACCAGGTGGCGCCGCAACGCGAATGGTTTGAGAAGGATTACTACAAGACGCTAGGCGTCTCCTCCACGGCCACGGCCAAGGAGGTCACCAGCGCCGTACCGGAAGCTGGCCAAGCAACACCATCCGGATACCAACCCGGGCCACGAGGAGACCTTCAAGGAGATCAGCGCGGCCTACGACGTGCTGGGCGATGCCGAACGGCGCAAGGAGTACGACGAGGTGCGGGCCATGGGGCCGGCGGCCGGTGGGTTCGGCGGCGGGTTCGGTGGCGGCGGGTTCCCCGGTGGCGGGCGGGGGCAGCTACCGGGTCGAGGACATGGGCGATCTGGGCGACCTGTTCGGCGGGTTGTTCGGCCGCGGCCGGCGGGGTGGTGCCGCGGGCACCGGGCCCCAGCGGGGTGCCGATGTCGAGACCGAGTTGCATCTCTCCTTCGAGGACGCGGTCAGCGGGGCGACCACGTCGGTCAACCTGACCACCGACGTGCGCTGCCATACCTGTCACGGCTCGGGGGCCGCCCCCGGCACCCAGCCGGTGACCTGCCCCCGGTGCGGCGGGACGGGCACCCTTCAGGACAACCAGGGTCTGTTCTCCCTGAGCCAGATCTGTCCCCAGTGCGGCGGGCGGGGCACCGTGGTCACCACGCCGTGCCCGACCTGTGGGGGCACCGGCGTGGAGCACCGGAACCGCACGGTCAAGGTGCGCATCCCGGCCGGGGTGGAGGACGGCCAGCGCATCAGGGTGAAGGGCAAAGGGGCCGCCGGTCAGGGCAACGCCCCCAGTGGCGATCTCTATGTGGTGGTCCGGGTGGACCGCCACGGGGTGTTCGGGCGCCGGGGCCGGAACCTGACCCTCACCGTTCCGGTCTCCTATCCCGAGGCCACCTTGGGCACATCGCTGACCGTCCCCACCCTCACCGATCCGGTGACCCTGCGGGTACCGGCCGGCACGCCGTCGGGGCGGACCTTCCGGGTGAAGGGACGGGGGGTGCCCGCCGGCAAGAAGAGCGCCACCGGTGATCTCCTGGTCACGGTAGAGGTGGCCGTTCCCGAAGAATTGAACGACGACCAGCGCGCCGCCGTAGAGGCACTGGCCAAGGTGGTCGAACCACCGGCGCGCCATGTACTTGGAGTGTGACATGAGCGACGATCCCCGATCCCGAGCCGTGTACGTCATCTCGGTGGCTGCCGAGCTGACCGGCGTCCATCCCCAGACTCTCAGGGTCTACGAGCGCAAGGGCCTGCTGGACCCGAGTCGCACCGAAGGTGGCAGCCGTCGCTTCAGCGACCTGGACCTCGACCGGCTGCGCCATATCCAGAGCCTGACCAACGCCGGGCTCAACCTGGAGGGGGTGCGCCGGGTCATGGAGTTGGAGGCCGAGGTGGCCCGACTCCGTCAGGAATTGGTAGCGACAAGGGCTGCGGCCCGCGAGGCCGTGGACACCACCCACCGCCAGTACCGACGCGAGCTGGTGCCGCTGTCGCAGACGTTGGTGCCGAGCCGGTTCAGTCGCCACGGCGGCCGGGGCATGGGGCAGGCCGGCATGGGGCAGAGCGGTAAGGGCAGCACGGGGGGGAGCGGCAAGGGAGGTAGTCGATGAGCATCAACCCCGACCGTTGGACCATCAAGACCCAAGAGGCGCTGTCGTCAGCCGTCGAGCGGGCCCGGGCCGCCAGTAACGCCGAGGTCACGCCGGAGCACCTGCTGGCCGCGGTGCTCGACCAGCCCGACGGCATCGCCGGGCCCGTACTCACCCGGGTCGGCGTGGAGCCGGCCGTGGTGCGCGAGCGGATCGACTGCCGATCTGGCCCGGCTGCCCCAGGCCTTCGGCGGGCAGGAGCCCTCCATCAACCGCGAGCTGCGCGACGTGCTCACCGACGCCGACACCCAGCGGACCGACATGGGCGACGAGTACCTGTCGGTCGAGCACCTGCTGCTGGCCATGGCCGACCGGATCGGGGTCGAGCCGTGACCAGGTGCTCGAAGCGCTGCGCGACGTGCGGGGCAGCCACCGGGTCACCTCGCAGAATCCCGAGGAGACCTTCCAGGCCCTCGAGCGCTACGGGCGGGACCTCACCGCCCTGGCCCGCCAGGGCAAGATCGACCCGGTCATCGGACGCGACGAGGAGATCCGCCGGGTCATCCAGGTGCTGTCCCGTCGCACGAAGAACAACCCGGTCCTCATCGGGGAGCCCGGCGTGGGCAAGACGGCCATCGTGGAGGGCCTGGCCCAGCGCATCGTGGAGGGCGACGTCCCCGAGGGGTTGAAGGGGAAGCGGGTCATCGGCCTGGACATGGGCTCGATGGTGGCCGGGGCCAAGTACCGGGGTGAGTTCGAGGAGCGGCTGAAGGCCGTCCTGAAGGAGATCACCGACGCCGAGGGCGAGGTCATCACCTTCATCGACGAGCTCCACACCATCGTGGGGGCCGGCGGTGGCGCCGAGGGCGCCATGGATGCCGGCAACATGATCAAGCCCATGCTGGCCCGCGGCGAGCTGCGCCTGATCGGCGCCACCACCCTCGACGAGTACCGCCAGTACATCGAGAAGGACGCGGCCCTCGAGCGCCGCTTCCAACAGGTCTTCGTGCCGCCCCCGTCGGTGGAGGACACCATCGCCATCCTGCGCGGCCTGAAGGAGCGGTACGAGGTCCACCACGGGGTCCGCATCCAAGACGCCGCCCTGGTGGCTGCGGCGGTCCTGTCCGACCGCTACGTGACCGGACGGTTCCTGCCCGACAAGGCCATCGACCTGATGGACGAGGCGGCCAGCCGCCTGCGCATCGAGATCGACTCCATGCCCACCGAGCTCGACGTGGTGACCCGGCGCCTGCGCCAGCTGGAGATCGAGCGGATGGCGCTGGCCAAGGAGACCGACCCGGCCTCGGCCGAACGCCTGGCCCGGTTGGACGAGGAGATGGCCAACCTCTCCGAGCAGTCGGTGGCCATGACCGCCCACTGGCAGTCGGAGAAAGAGGCCATCAACACCATCCAGGCCCTCAAGGGCGAGCTGGAGCGGCAGCGGGGCGAGGCCGAGCGCCTGGCCCGCGACGGCAACCTGGCCCAGGCCTCGGAGATCACCTACGGGCTGGTCCCCGACCTCGAGGGCCAGATCGAGGAGGCCACCGAGGCCCTCAACGAGCTGCAGAGAGACCAGCGGTTCCTGAAGGAGGAGGTGGACGCCGAGGACGTGGCCGAGGTGGTCAGCCGGGCCACCGGGGTCCCGGTGAGCCGGCTGCTCGAGGGCGAGGTCGAGAAGTTGATCCGGATGGAGGATGCCCTCCACGCCCGGGTGGTGGGCCAGGACCAGGCGGTCTCGGCGGTGGCCAACGCCATCCGGCGCAGTCGGGCCGGCCTGTCCGACCCCAACCGTCCCATCGGGTCGTTCCTCTTCATGGGACCGACCGGGGTGGGCAAGACCGAGCTGGCCCGGGCCCTGGCCGAGTTCCTCTTCGATGATGCCCGGGCCATGGTCCGCATCGACATGAGCGAGTACATGGAGCGCCACTCGGTGGCCCGGTTGGTCGGGGCGCCCCCCGGCTACGTGGGCTACGAGGAAGGGGGCCAGCTGACCGAGGCCGTGCGCCGCCGGCCCTACGCCGTGGTGCTCCTCGACGAGCTGGAGAAGGCCCACCCCGACGTGTTCAACACCCTGCTCCAGGTACTGGAGGACGGCCGCCTCACCGACGGCCAGGGTCGCACCGTCGACTTCACCAACACCGTGCTGATCATGACCTCCAACCTGCCGGGCGAGCCCGCCGACTTCTTCAAACCGGAGTTCGTCAACCGGATCGACGAGATCGTCCGGTTCCACTCCCTGACCGAGGCGGACCTGGCCCGCATCGTCTCCATCCAACTCGGGGGACTGCGGGGCCGGCTCACCGAGCGCCGGCTGTCCCTGGTCGGTGACGCCGGAGGCCGAGCAGTGGCTGGCCCGGACCGGATTCGACCCCGATTTCGGGGCCCGCCCCCTCCGCCGGCTCATCCAGCGCCAGGTCGAGGACCCGCTGGCCCTGGCCCTGCTGGAGGGGCGCTACCCCGAGGGGTCGACCGTGACCGTGGACGTGAAGGATGGGTCCATCGTCTTGCTTTGAATCTCCTCAGAATGTCTCAAGGGTGGCCCAGGGTCACGCCGATGGCACCCAGGGCTCCCTACAGTGGGAGTGGCGGCACATTCGTTGCCGAATCGAGGAGGCAAACCACGTTGAAGTCGGTCGACACCGACGGGATCGAGACGCTGGTGGCCCGCGTCCGCGGCCGATGGACGAGGGGAAGCTCGTCCGCCGCTCCGGTGGGTGGTCCGTCACCCCGGCCAGGCCCGCAGCCTCCTGCAGTGGCTCTGGAGGCTTCCGAGGACCACCATCGCCCCGTCGGCGACCCGGCCGGCGAGGTGCTCCGCAGGCGGTTCGGCGGCATCGGGCTGCTGGGTACCGGCCGGCATGCCCAGGCGGCCCTGGTGCTGCCTCCGGCCCCCGAGCAGTACTGGCGGGGACCCAAGCGCAAGGTCTTCCGCAACAAGATGGCCAGTGCCGGCCGGAGCGGGATGGGCTGGCGGCCGCTGGCTTCCGACGAGACCGCCGAGGTGTTGCAGGCCCTGTGCTACCAGATCGGTTGGGAGCGGGACCCGCGCTCGGCCATGGAGGACCTGCTGGAGGTGCCTCTCGAATCGACCATGGCGTCGGCGGCGTTCGCTGCCGACGGCCGGGTGCTCTCGGTGTGCCTGGCGGTGGCCAGTGGCGATGTGGCCCAGGTCCGGTGGGCCATGTCGGCGGAGCGGGGGCCGGCCCGTTGGGCCGCCTTTGCCGCCCTGCTGGACGAGGCCCGGGCCCGGGGCGTCACCACCATCCTGGTCGGCCCGATGATCGGGCGGGCGTCGGAGGACGAGTACTTCCAGCGGAGGCTGGGCTTCGGGCCCAGCAACATCATCGTGGCCCCGGTGCCGTCCCCGGCTCCGGCCGTCGGCGGTGGGTCGCTGCTGGTCCGCCAGCTGGTGGGGGCACGCAGGTAGACGGACGGGCTCGGCCCGCGCCCGGGGGCGCGGAGACCGGTGTGGGGACCCTGGCCCGGCCGGCCCTCGGGGGCCCGGTGGCCTTCACGGGACCGGTGGTGTGCGGGCTACACTGGTGCGTAATCCGCTTTCCGCAACGGAGGAGTGACGCGTGCCGGCAACCGTCGTCGTCGGGACCCAGTGGGGTGATGAGGGCAAGGGCAAGCTCACCGATCTCCTGGCCAAGGAGATGGAGCTGGTCGTCCGCTATCAGGGCGGCCACAATGCCGGCCACACCATCGTGGTCGACGGTGAGACCTTCGCCCTGCAACTGGTGCCGAGCGGCATCCTCTACGACCACATCACCCCGATCATCGGGAACGGCGTGGTGGTGGACCCCACCGTGCTGCTGGCCGAGCTGGACACCCTCACCGCCAAGGGCATCGACACCTCGAGGCTGTTGGTCAGCGGCAACGCCCACCTGATCATGCCGTACCACCACGAGCTGGACCGCCTCACCGAGCGGTACCTGGGCAAGAACAAGCTGGGCACCACCAAGCGGGGGATCGGCCCGGCCTACGCCGACAAGTCCTCCCGGGTGGGGCTGCGGGTCCAGGATCTGCAGGACCCCAAGATCTTCCGCCAGAAGCTGGAAGTGGTGCTGAAGGAGAAGAACGCCGTCCTGGCCAAGGTGTACAACCGCCTGCCCCTGTCGGCGGACGAGATCTGCGCCCACTACCTCGACGAGTTGGCCCCCCGGGTGGCCCCCATGGTGGCCGACACCGTCGGCCTGCTCCACGAGGCCCTGGAGCGCCAGGCCCACGTGCTGCTCGAAGGGGCCCAGGCCACGTTCCTCGACCTCGACCACGGGACCTATCCCTTTGTGACGTCGTCCAATCCGGTGGCCGGAGGGGCCTGCACCGGTGCGGGGATCGGTCCCCGCTACATCGACGAGGTCATCGGGATAGCCAAGGCCTATGTGACCCGGGTGGGGAGCGGCCCGTTCCCCACCGAGCTGCTGGATGAGACCGGTGACATCCTGGTCGATCGGGGCCACGAGTACGGGGTCAACACCGGGCGCCGTCGCCGGCCGGGCTGGTTCGACGCCGTGATGATGCGCCAGGCGGTCCGGATCAACTCGCTGTCCGAGGTGGCCCTGACCAAGCTCGACGTGCTCGACACCTTCGACACCGTGAAGGTGTGCGTGGCCTACGAGGCCGACGGGGAGCGCTTCACCCACCCGCCCTACCACCAGTCCGTCTTCCACCAGGTCCGCCCGGTGTACGAGGAGATGCCCGGTTGGAAGACCGATATCTCCGGGGCCACCGAGATCGCCGACCTGCCCCAGGCCGCCCGGGACTACGTGGGCTTCCTGGCCGAACAGATCGGCACGCCGGTCCGCCTGGTCGGCGTGGGCCCCGGCCGCGACCAGTTCGTCCGCTTCGCCGCATGACCGGACGGCCCCAGACCCCACGGATCGATTCCCCCAGCATCAACTCCCGCAGCATCAACCCCCCAGCATCAACACGGTCTGCGTGGTCGGCTCGGGCGGTCGCGAGCACGCCCTGGCCGTGGTGCTCGGGCGCACCGCCGATGTGGTGGTCACCCCGGGCAATCCCGGCATCACCGGCACCACTGCGGAGGGGCACAGCATCACCAGCGTGGCCGTCCCCCCCGAGGAGATCGAGGCCGACCTGTTCGTCATCGGACCGGAGGCCCCGCTGGTGGACGGGCTGGCCGACCGGCTGCGCGCGGCCGGCCGTCTGGTGTTCGGCCCCGGTGCCGACGGGGCCCGACTGGAGGGATCCAAGGCCTTCATGAAGGAGATGCTGGCCGAGGCCGGCGTGCCGACCGCCCGCTTCGGGGTGTTCAGCGATCCGGTGGCGGCCAAGGCCTACCTGGCCACACTGCCCGGGCCGTGGGTGATCAAGACCGACGGTCTGGCCGCCGGCAAGGGCGTGCTGGTGACCGACTCGCGGGCCGAAGCGGAGTCCGACATCGACGCCAAGCTGTCCGGGCGACGCCTTCGGGGAGGCCGGCCGGCAGGTGGTGGTGGAAGAGGGCCTGACCGGGCCGGAGTGCTCCTTGTTGGTGCTGTGCGACGGGGAGCGGTTGGCAGCCCTGGCTCCCGCCCAGGACTTCAAGCGGCTGGCCGACCTCGACCGGGGTCCCAACACCGGCGGCATGGGGGCCTACTCACCGGTCGCCTTCGTGGACCCGCCCATGGTCGACCGTCTGGTCAACGAGGCGGTGGCCCCGCTGGTGGCGGCCCTGCGGGCCCGGGGCATCGACTACCGGGGCGTGCTCTACGCCGGGCTCATGCTCACCCCCGACGGCCCGAAGGTGCTCGAGTTCAACGTGCGCTTCGGGGACCCCGAGGCCCAGGTGGTCCTGCCCCGCCTGGAGGGCGACCTGACCGCCCTGCTGGCCGAAGTGGCCGACGGGTCGCTGTCCACCGTGCCCCGGTTCGTCCCCGGTGCCGCGGTGTGCGTGGTGCTGGCCTCCGAGGGGTATCCCGAGTCGCCGAGGGTCGGGGACGAGATCGCCGGCCTGGACCGGGCCGGTGCCCTGGAGGGAACCACGGTGTTCCATGCCGGTACCGCGGCCGGGGCCGTGGCCGGCTCCGGGAGTGGAAGCGGCGTCGGGTCGCCGGAGCGATCTCCCGTGGTCACCGCCGGGGGCCGGGTGCTGGGGGTCACCGCGGTGGCCGGCTCGGTGGCCGAGGCCCGGGAGCGCGCCTACCAGGGGGTGGCGGCCATCTCGTGGCCCGGGGTGCAGGTCCGTACCGACATCGCCCGGGACGCTGCGGCAGGGTGCGAGGTCGACGGTGGTCCGGGCAGCTGGCCCCGGACCGGACGGCACCACCGGACCGGGCCGCCACAACGGACCCGAGGCCGGCCGGCACCGCACCGTGCCGCGGGCCGTGGAGGTGGCCCCATGATCCCCCGCTACGCACCCAAGGACATGGCCGCGCTGTTCTCCGACGAGGCCCGGTTCGCCATGTGGTTGCGGGTCGAGCTGCTGGCCACCGAGGGATGGGCCGAGGTCGGGGACGTGCCGCTCGAAGCCGCCGAGGCCTGTCGGGACCGGGCGCCGGTGGTCGACGCGGCCTTCGTCGACGCCGTCGACCAGCGCGAGCAGGTGACCGACCATGACGTGGCCGCCTTCGTCGATGTGGTGCAGGAGGCCATCGGCCAGCCCGAGGGCTCCTGGATCCACTACGGCCTGACCTCCTCGGACGTGGTCGACACCGCCCTGTGCGCCACCCTGACCCACGCCGCCGACCTGCTCATCGTGGGCTGCTCCGAACTGGTGCAGGCCCTGAAGCACCGGGCTGTCGAGTGCATCGACATGCCGGTCACCGGCCGGACCCACGGGATGCACGCCGAGCCCACCACCTTCGGGGCCAAGTTCTCGCTGTGGGCCCTCCAGGCCGGCCGGGACCTCCAACGGCTGCACAGTGCCCGCAACCGGGTGGCCGTCGGCAAGCTGTCCGGAGCGGTGGGCACGTACTCCAACATCGATCCCCGGGTCGAGGAGCACGTCTGCCGGGCCCTGGGGCTCACGCCGACTCCGGCGACCCAGGTGGTGGCCCGCGACCGCCACGCCGAGTTCCTGTGGGCCTGCGCCTCGGTAGGGGCCACCATCGAGCTCATCGCCACCGAGGTCCGCCACATGGCCCGCAGCGAGCTCGGTGAGGTCGAGGAGCCGTTCAAGCCGGGCCAGAAGGGCAGCTCGGCCATGCCCCACAAGCGCAACCCCATCCTCTCGGAGCGGTTGTGCGGCTTGGCCCGGGTGCTGCGGGGCTATCTCTCGGCCGGCATCGAGGACGTGGCCCTGTGGCACGAACGGGACATCTCGCACAGCTCGGTCGAGCGGGTGGTGCTGCCCGACGCCAGCATGCTCACGCTGTACATGTTGCGGAAGGCCACCGGGCTGGTGGAGGGACTGGTGATCCACCCGGAGCGGGCCCTCCTCACGCTGACCGAAGGAAGCTACGGCCTGGTCTTCAGCCAGAGCGTCCTGCTGGCCCTGGTCAGCGGGGGGTTGAGCCGCGACGCCGCGTACCGCATCGTGCAGCGCGATGCCCGGGCCGCCTGGGCCGAGGGCCGACCGTTCCGGGAGGTGCTCGACGAGGACCCCGAGGTGACCCTGTCCAAAGAGGAGCTGGACGACGCCTTCGACCTCTCCCGCACCCTGCGCCATGTCCACCGATTCACCACTGCCCTGGAGGGGCTTGACCCATGACCATCTCATCGACGGCGGAACCGTTGGCGTTGCTCCAGTCGGGAAAGGTCCGCGAGCTCTACGACGCCGGGCCCGACCGCCTGTTGATGGTGGCCTCCGACCGGATCTCGGCCTTCGACGTGATCATGGCCGAGCCCATCCCCGACAAGGGCCGGGTGCTCACAGCCATGACCGCCTACTGGTCGGAGGAGCTCGCCGACCTGGTTCCCAACCACCTGATCAGCGCCGACACCGCCGACTTCCCCGACGGGGCGGCGGCCCTGCCCGGCGGACTGGCCGGGTTGGCCGGTCGCTCGATGCTGGTCCGCCGGGCCGACATGCTCGACATCGAGTGCATCGTCCGTGGCTACCTGGCCGGCTCGGCCTACAAGGAGTACGAGCGGTCCGGGACGGTCCACGGCATGCCCATGCCGGCCGGCCTCCGGCACGCCGATCGCCTGCCCGAGCCCCTCTTCACCCCGTCCACCAAAGCCGCCGAGGGTCACGACCTCAACATCGGGATGGCCGAGGCCATCGACCTGGTGGGCCGGGAGTCGGCCGAGGCCGCCTCCGACCTGTGCCTGGCCGCCTACTCCCGGGCCGCGGCCCGGGCCGAGGAGCACGGCATCGTCATCTGCGACACCAAGTTCGAGCTGGGCTACATCGACGGCCAGCTGTCGCTGTGCGATGAGGTGCTGACCCCGGACTCCAGCCGGTTCTGGCCGGCCGACAACTGTGCTCCGGGGACCAACCCGCCCTCCTTCGACAAGCAGCCGCTGCGGGACTGGCTGGAGGCCCAGCCCTGGGACAAGCAGCCACCCCCACCGGCCCTGCCCGAGGAGATCGTGACGGCCACCTCCGACCGGTACATCGAGTCGTACGAGCGGGTCTGCGGCCGTCGGTTGGCCGACTGGTACGGTTCCCGGTAGTGGGCTCGGAGGAACAGTTCTCAGTGCTGGTGGAGGTCCGACCGCGGGAGGGGATCGCCGACCCCGAGGGTGCCACCATCGAGCGGGCGCTGCCGGCCCTGGGCCTCGACGGGGTCACCGGCATGCGGGCCGGCAAGGCCTTCCGCTTCGACATCGCCGCCGCCGACGCCGCCGAGGCCCTGGCCCGGGCCACCGTGGTGGCCGACCGGGTGCTGGCCAATCCGGTCATCGAGGAGTCGACGGTGACCGTGGCGGGAGCCGGTGCCGGAGCGGTGAGCTGAGTGTCGGCCCGTATCGGCGTGGTCAACTTTCCGGGGACCAACTGCGAGCACGATGCCGTCCTGGCCCTGCGTAGGCTCGGGGCCTCCGCCGATCTGGTGTGGCACGGGGACACCACCGTGGCCGGTTACGACGCCCTGGTCCTGCCGGGCGGGTTCGCCCATGGCGACTACCTCCGCCCCGGGGCCATCGCCCGCTTCTCCCCGGTGATGGGGGCGGTGGGGCGCTTCGCCGCCGAGGGCGGCCCGGTGGTGGGGATCTGCAACGGGTTCCAGGTGCTGACCGAGGCCGGCCTGCTGCCCGGCGCCCTCCAGAAGAACCGGGGACTGCGCTTCCTCTGCACCACCGTGGAGGTCCGGGTGGACTCCTCGGACTCCGTGCTGACCACCGGGGTACCGGTGGGCACGGCGCTCCGCGTCCCCATCAACCACTTCGAGGGCAACTTCACCTGCGACGCCGACACCGCAGCCATGCTCCGGGCCGAGGAGCGGGTGGTCCTCCGCTATAGCGACAATCCCAACGGATCGGTCGACGACATCGCCGGCATCTGCAACGAGGGCCGCAATGTGGTCGGCCTGATGCCCCATCCCGAACGGGCCTCCGATCCCCTGCTGGGCTCGGTCGACGGCCTGGTTCTGCTCGAGGCGCTGCTGAGAGCAGCGGGGGCGGCGGGTGTGGCGACGGCTGGCGTGGGCGCAGGCGCCACCAGCTCGGTGGCCGTCGGCGCCTGAGCTCAGCTGCGGGTGCGGGGGATCTTCGCCTGCTGTAGTACCGAAGCGCTGACTCCGACCGTCCGCCAGGCCGAATAAGAGATCCCCTTGCGCTCGCCGTAGACCCGGGCCACCTTTATGAAGGCCTTTTCGAGCGTGGCCATATCAACGGTGTCTCCGCTGTGGGACAGTTCCGCTTCGAGTCGCTGCTTCTCTTCGATCAAATGGAGCCGGGTCAATGGCTCGGCTGTCGCCAGTGTGGAATCGATGGTGGCCAGCCGGCGCCGGATGGAATCCGGGGTCCGCTTTCTTCCCCGCCGGGGCTTGGTGGACTCCAGGGCCTCAAGGTATTGCCGTACCACTCGTCCCTCTTCACGGCCTTTGGCCAATGCCGCCTTGTGGGTGTCGGACATGGGAGTTTTTTTGCGGGATTTCGTCGAAGTCGTAGCTGCCATACAGTGAGCATCCCAGACGAATCCATAGATGGCAAATGTGTCCAATGAACCACCGGTACAGGCGATTGACCCGGTGCCGTACACCTGGTTCAACGGCCTAGTGGTTGGAGCTATTGCGGGTATCACCCGGGCGGAGTTTTCGGCGATGCATGAAAGGCACCGGAAGTTCTTTCAACCGCCTCCGGAGTCGATACAACCGGGATAGTGCCAATCCCAGCAAGGCCATTGCCGGGCCGTCCGCAACGTAGTGGCAGGCCATGGCGGGGGTAGGGGCGGAGCTTTTCGGAGTTCGAGTGGGCGTCGAGGGGCAAATGGCCGGGCATCGACCGACCAGGGGAGCCCACATGCCGCCGCACTCGGCTGGTGATCCCGGGGCGTGTGATCGACCGGTGGGACCTCATGGCACCGGAGGGCCGGCAGGTACGCTCAAGTCATGGACTCGGATGACCAGGTGGGCCGGCCGCAACCGCATGGAGATGGTCGCCGGGGTGCGGACGATCCGCCCGGAGCCGACCCGTCCGGCGAGCCGCTCCACCGGGCCCTGGGCCTGACCGACGGTGAGCGTGACGAAGTGGAGGCGGTCCTGCGTCGGCCGCCCAACCACCTGGAGCTGGCCCTGTTCGCGGTGATGTGGAGCGAGCACTGCTCCTACAAGTCGTCGCGGGTCCACCTCAAGCGGCTGCCCACCGAGGCGCCGCACGTGCTGGTCGGCCCGGGGGAGAACGCCGGGGTCATCGATGCCGGTGACGGCATCGCCGTGGCCATCCGCATCGAGAGCCACAACCACCCCTCGGCCATCGAGCCCTACCAGGGCGCCGCCACCGGGGTCGGGGGCATCCTGCGGGACATCTTCACCATGGGGGCCCGTCCCATTGCCGTCATGGACCCGCTGTTCTTCGGCGACCCCGACCAGGCCCGCCAGCAGTGGCTGATCGAGGGGGTGGTGGCGGGGATCTCCGGCTACGGGAACTCGGTGGGGGTGCCCACCGTCGGGGGTGAGCTCACCTTCAACGACTGCTACGCCCAGAACCCACTGGTCAATGTGCTGTGCATGGGGGTGCTGCCCACCGACCGGCTGGTGTTGGGCCAGGCCTCGGGGGTGGGGAACCTGGCCGTGCTGCTGGGCTCGTCCACCGGTCGGGACGGGATCGGCGGGGTCAGCGTGCTGGCCTCGGCCGGCTTCGGCGGCGGTAGTGACGGGGGTGCCGACGGGGAGAGCGCCGACGAGGAGGCCGCCAAGCGGCCCAGCGTCCAGGTCGGTGACCCCTACGAGGAGAAGCGCCTGATCGAGGCGTGCCTCGAACTGCTCGACGCCGGGCTGGTGGTGGGCATCCAGGACCTGGGTGGGGCCGGGCTGGTGTGCGCCACCAGCGAGACGGCGGCCCGGGGCGGGGTGGGGATGGACGTCGACGTGTCGGCGGTGCCCCGGCGCGAGCCGGGGATGGCCCCCTACGAGGTGATGACCTCGGAGAGCCAGGAGCGGATGCTGGCCATCGTGACCCCCGAGGACCTGGCCCGGGTGGAGGAGGTCTGCCGGCGGTGGGAGGTTCGGTCGGCCGTGGTCGGGCGGGTCACCGAGCCTCCGAAGGGGGAGAACGGGCGACTGCGGATCCTGGACGGGTTCGGCGGTGAGGTGCTCGGCGACGTACCGGCGGTGGCCCTGAGCGAGGATGCCCCGCTCTACCACCGACCCATGCTCCAGCCCCCCGATCATGAGGCCCGGGCCGCCGACGATCCCGGATCGCTCCCACCCGGTGACTGCGGGGCGGACCTCCTGGCCATGCTGTCGGATCCGTCGTGGGTGTACCGCCAGTACGACCACCAACTCTTCCTCAACACCGTGGACGGCCCCGGGGGGGACGCCGCGGTCCTGCGGCTGGCCGCACCGGGCCTGCCCCCGTCGGAGAAGGGCCTGGCCCTCACCACCGACTCCAACCCCACCTGGTGCTCCATCGATCCCCGGGCCGGCACCGCGGCCACCGTGGCCGAGGGGGCGCTCAACGTGGCCTGTGCCGGGGCCCGGCCCATGGCCGTGGTCAACTGCCTCAACTTCGGCAACCCCGAACACCCCGAGGTCATGTGGCAGCTGTCCGAAGCCGTCGATGGGATGAGCGAGGCCTGCACGGCCCTCGGGCTCCCGGTCATCGGGGGCAACGTGAGCCTGTACAACGAGAGCTTCGGCACCGACATCGACCCCACGCCGGTGATCGGCACGCTCGGGCTGATCGACCGGTTGGCCACCCCGCCCCCCGGGGTGAAGCTGGTCGAGGGGGCGGCGCTGGTGCTGCTCGACGCCAGTGTGGGTGCCACCGCCGGGCGGAGTACCCCACCGTCCTTGGCCGGGTCACGGTGGGCGGTGGACCTCCATGACCACCGCAACGGCACCCTTCCCCAGTTGGACCTGGTCGGTCATCGCCGACTGGTGGAGTTCGTCAGCGAGCTGGTGGCCGAAGCGGTGGCCGATGGTGCCGGTGGCGGCAGCCAGGGCAGCGGCGGCGAGGGCAGCGACGGCAGCGCCAGCGAGGGCAGCGGCAGCGAGGACGGGCCGGTGGTGTCGGGGATCCACGACGTCTCCGGAGGAGGGTTGGGGGTGGCCCTGGCCGAGCTGGCCGTCCGTTCCGGGATCGGCCTGCGGGTGGCCGGTGTGGCTGACCACCACGAGCTGTTCACCGAGGCACCGTCCCGGGTGGTGGTCTGCACCACCCGGCGGAACGAGTTGATCTCGCGGGCCGCCGAGGCCGGGGTGGCCTTCCGGGTGCTCGGCACCGCCGGGGGGGACCGGTTGGTGGTGGAGGGCCTGGTCGATGTGGACGTCGCCGACGTCACGGCGGCGTGGCGTGACTGCCTGCCCTCACGGCTGGACGAGGTGGCCCCGGTCCCCGTGTCCTGATCAGCGGGCTCGATCCGGTGATCAGCCGGACCCGATGCGGTGATCGGCCTGGGGGCGATCAGGCGGGGGCGGTCAGGCGGGGGCGAGCAACTGCGTGACCGTCAGGCGGCCGGCCGGCGGGCCTCCAACTCGGCCAGCACCCGGTCGGGCACCTTGAGGTCGCCCTGACCGGTCCCCACCCTGAGGTCGGGCTTGATCACCCCGTGATAGTCCGAACCACCGGTGGCGATCAGCCCGAAGCGGCGGGCCAGGTTGCCCAGCTCTTGGCGCTGACGGGAGGAGTAGCGGCCGTAGATGGCCTCGATGCCGACCAACCCGGCGTCGGCCAGCTCACCGACGGCCCGGGCCAGGTCCGGCCCCTCGAGACCCATGCTGTAGGGGTGGGCCAGCACCGCCACCCCGCCCGACTCCAGGGCCAACCGGGCCACGTCCGCAGCCGAGAGCCGCGCTTTCGGCACGAACCCGGGCCTCTTGTTGGTGAGGTAGCGATCGAAGGCGTCATCGACGGAGTCGGCCGCCCCCACCGCCACCATGACCGAGGCGAAGTGGGGTCGCCCGACACCGGACTCGCCCCCGGCCTCGGCCACCACCATGTCGTAGGTGAGGGGGACGCCCAACGAGATGAGTCGGTCGGTCAGAGCCAGGTTGCGGCGCCGACGGTCCTCCCGGAGCCGGACCAGTTCGAGGCCGAAGGGGCTGTCATCGTCCTCCACGAAGTACACCAGCACGTGCATCCCACCGGTGCCGGCGGACTGGCACGAGACCTCGCACCCCGGGATCAGGGTGACGCCGAGCTCCTCGGCCCGGCGGCGGGCGGGGGCGATCCCGGCCAGCGAGTCGTGGTCGGTCAGGGCCACCGCTCCACACCCGGCCTCGGCGGCCAGCTCGGCGATCCTGGCGGGCGGGTCACTGCCGTCCGAGACGTCCGAATGGGTGTGGAGGTCGATCATCGTGGGCGAGGTTACCGGTGACGGGTTCCGGCCCCGGGCCGGGTCGGAGCCGTGGGGGTCGGCGGCGGAGGGGCGGCCCCGGGCCCCAGTGGAGCCGTAAAAGGGCACGTCCGGCGACACCGCCACTAGGATGGGTTGGCACGGTGAGGTCCATCTGTGGCCTAATCGTGGTCAAGGATGAGCCCGACGACCCCGGTGTGTGCGGTGACCAACCGATAATGGAAGCCAAGGAAGCTTGCGGAGTCTTCGGGGTCTACGCCCCGGGCCGGTCGGTGGCACACCTGACCTTCGATGGCCTCTACGCCCTGCAGCACCGGGGGCAGGAATCGGCCGGCATGGCGGTGTGCGACGGCGACGCCATCACCGTGATGAAGGACATGGGTCTGGTCACCACGGTGTTCGACGAGCGCAAGCTCTCCGGGCTGCGGGGCCACATGGCCATCGGCCACACCCGCTACTCCACCGCCGGCTCCAGCGACTGGATGCACGCCCAACCGGTGTTCCGCGGTGTGGGTCGGGCCGGTTTCGCTCTTGGTCACAACGGCAACCTGACCAACACCGTGGCCCTGGGCGAGAAGGCCAACATGCTGCCCGGGCTGGTGTCGTCCGACAGCGACCTGGTGGCCGAGCTGCTGGGTCAGCACTTCCCTCCCGACGACCCCGACCGCATCTGGGAACAGTCGGGTGACGATCTGGAGCAGGCCCTGCTCTCGGTGCTCCCCGCGGTGGAAGGGGCGTTCTCGTTCGTCCTCCTGGACGCCGAGCGTCTGATCGGGGTGCGGGACCCCAACGGCTTCCGCCCGCTGTGCCTGGGCCGCCTCGAGGCCACCGAGGAGTTCGAGATGGGCTGGGTGCTGGCCTCGGAGTCGCCGGCGCTCGACGTCATCGGGGCCACCTTCATCCGCGAGCTCGAGCCCGGTGAGGTGCTGATCATCGACGGCAAGGAGCTGCGCTCGGAGTGGCCCTTCCCGGTCGAGCGGCTCGACCCCAAGCTGTGCATCTTCGAGTTCGTCTACTTCGCCCGCCCGGACACCACCCTGTACGGGAACGAGGTCCACGGCGCCCGTCGCCGGATGGGCCAGCTGCTGGCCTCGCAGGCCCCGGTGCCGGCCGACCTGGTCATGGGCGTGCCCGACTCCGGGGTCCCGGCCGCCGAAGGGTACGCGGTGGCCTCGGGCATCCCCTACGGGCAGGGCCTGGTCAAGAACCGGTACATCGGGCGCACCTTCATCGCCCCGACCCAGGCCGAGCGGGCCAACGGGGTACGCCGCAAGCTCAATCCGCTGAAGGAGAACATCACCGGCAAGCGGGTCATCGTGGTCGACGACTCCATCGTGCGGGGCACCACCACCCGGGCCATGGTCAAGATGCTCCGCGAGTCGGGAGCCACCGAGGTCCACCTCCGGATCTCCTCGCCGCCGTTCCGCTGGCCCTGCTTCTACGGCATCGACACCCCGGACCGGACCGAGCTGCTGGCCGCCATCAAGTCCAACGAGGAGATCGTCGACTTCCTCGACGTGGACTCGCTCGAGTACCTGACCCTCGACCATCTGGTCACCGCCATCGACGCCCCCGGGGCCGGATTCTGCGATGCCTGCCTGACCGGCAACTACCCGGTGCCGGTGCCCGTGCAGTTTTCGGAGCGCCCGGCACTGAGTGGGGCGGCCAGCGGGAACCAGGCGTGACCGGGGGCGGTACGCCGCCGCACCCTTCCCCAGGCGGATCTCCCGACGGATCTCCGGACTCGGCTCCGGGCGGAGCGGCCACTGCGGCGGGACCGACTGATGCGGCGGGACCGACTGAGCGGGGGGAGCGACTGATGCGGGGGGTGCGACCTATGCCGGCGCCGGCGTGGACATCGACGCCGGGGAGCGGGCCGTCGAGCTGATCAAGCCCCTGGTGGCCTCCACCCTCCGCCCCGAGGTGCTGGGCGGCATCGGTGACTTCGGTGGCCTGTTCGCCTTGCAGACCGCCCGCTACCGCCAACCGGTGCTGGTGGCGGGGACCGACGGGGTGGGCACCAAGGCCCAGGTGGCCGCGGAGCTCGGACGGTTCGACACCATCGGCATCGACCTGGTGGCCATGTGCGTCGACGACCTGGTGTGCCAGGGGGCCGAGCCCCTGTTCATGTTGGACTACATCTCGTCGGGGAAGATCGATCCCCCGCAGATGGCCGAGTTGGTGGGCGGGGTGGCCGAAGGGTGCCGACAGGTCGGGGCCGCCCTCCTGGGCGGGGAGATGGCTGAGCATCCCGGGGTGATGAAGCCCGGGGAGTTCGACCTGGTGGGCTTTGCCGTCGGGGTGGTCGAGCGGGAGGACACCCTCGGCTCCCACCTGGTGCGGGCGGGCGACGTGCTGATCGGGCTGGCCTCGCCCGGCCTCCGGTGCAACGGCTACTCCCTGGCCCGCCTGGTCCTGTCCCCGAACGGCGGTCCGTCCCTCGAAGCGCCGGCCTGGCCCGGTGCCGACGTCTCGTTGGGCGACGAGCTCCTCCGCCCCTCGGTCATCTACACCCCGGCGGTGCGGTCGGCCCTCGAGGCCTCCGGTGAGGACAGCGCGGTCGGACGGGAGGGCGGAGGGGTGCACGCCGTGGCCCACATCACCGGCGGCGGCTTCGAAGGCAACATCCCCCGCGCCCTGCCCCAGGGCCTCCGGGCCGTGGTGACTCGGGGGACCTGGGAGGTGCCCCGCATCTTCGGGGAGATCCGCCGCCTCGGTCGGGTGACCGACGCCGAGATGAGCCGGGTGTTCAACCTCGGGCTCGGCATGGTGATGATGGTCGACCCGGAGCGCGTCGACGACGCCCTGGCGGCTGTCCGAGCGGCCGGTGTGGACGCCACCGTGGTGGGCCGGGTGGAAGAGGGGACCCGCGGGGTGGACCTGGTCGGTCCGGAGCTCTGGCCTTCGTGAGCTCCTCCGAGAGCCTGCCGCCTACCGAGTTCGAGGCGCTCCGCCGCCACCTGCTGGAGCACTCGGTCAAGCGGGGCGACTTCGTCCTCAAGTCGGGTCGGCGGAGCAGCTGGTTCATCGACTCCAAGCAGACGGTGTGTCGTCCCGAGGCCATGGTGCTGGTGGCTGACGGCGTGCTGTCGGTGACCCCCGCCGATGCCGACGCCATCGGGGGCCTGACCATGGGAGCCGACCCGGTGGCTTTCATCACCGCCGGCGTGGCCGCGCTCCGGGGCCGCAACCTGAAGGCCTTCAGTGTGCGCAAGGAGGCCAAGGACCACGGTGGCGGCGGCCGGATCGCCGGGGCTCTGGACCCGGGTGACCGGGTCGTGGTGACCGAGGACACCGTCACCCGGGGCACCTCCCTGCTCGAGGCGGCCCACGCCGTGATCGATGCCGGGGCGGAACCGGTGCTGCTGGTGGCGGTGGTGGACCGGGGCGGCACGGTGGCGGCCATGGCCGAGGCCGAGGGCCTCCCGTTCCGCGCCCTGTTGACTGCGCCCGATCTGGGCTTCGAGTACGAGGGCGGCTGAGCTCCGGTACTCGCCGGCGGGGTCGGTCACCTACCGGCCGGCTGCTCCGTTGCGGAGCGGGCCGCCTGCGGCGGCGAACTCCCGGTCACGGGTGGCGATGAGCAGGACCGTGCACAGGGCGCTGTCGGTGATGTCCACCACCTGCGAAGCGGACCACAGCGCCGAGAAGATCTCATCGGTGACCCGCAGGGCCTGGCCCCGTCCGTAGAGCCGGGTGGCCAGCTGATGCACGCAGCCCCGGTGTCGCTCGTAGAGCTGGGCCCGGGCCCCGTGGTCTCCCCGGGCCACCGAGTTGATGAGCTCGGCATCCCCGGAGCTGTCCCGACCATGGCGGTGGGACCGCATCCCGTTGGCCCTGGACCGGGGTGGCGGTGCTCAGCACGATGTCGGTCATCAACTGTTTGGGACTAAGCACCCGGGCCGCCCTCACCGTAGGGGACCGGGTGGTTTCCCCCCAGCTCCACGAACCGCTCGTTGAGGGCGTGGGCGATGACGTCGTAGTCGTGGGGGCTGGCCCGGAGGGCGCCGTACAGGATGGCCTCGAGCTGCAGGGCGGTGCTCATGCCGCCCAGCTCGAAGTAGCGCAGCCACAGCTCGCTCCGGGTCAGGTCAGCTTCTTGACGGAATTGCTCGAGGGGGTCGGACCCCTGCTCAACCATTCGGATCGCCCACCGTTCCGGTGCCGCGGTCCCGCGGTGGTCGCCGGAGGGAAGCGATGATCTCTTGTGCCCGCTCGAACAGAGGTTGGCCGGTCTGCTGCGAATGGGTGCGGAGCAGGGTGAAGGCGTCGTCAGCGGAGATCCCCTCCCGGCCCATGAGGACGCCTTGGGCCTGGGCGATGGTCTCCCGCACCAGCAGGGCCGATTGGAAGCGGGCCGCCCGGTCCTCGGCGGACACGTCGACCCGGGCCTCGGTGAGGATGATGGAGGCCTCGATGGCGAACAGCGACGCCAGCTTCTGATCGTCGGATGCGAACGCCGAGGGCTGGCGCGAGTAGATGTTGAGGGCCCCGACCGGCTGTTTCGAGGCCGCGGAGGGGCGACGACAGGATGGCGTTGATGCCCAGGGCGTGGGCACTCGGCGTGAAGGCCGGCCAGCGACGCTCGTCGATCAGCGACTGGGTCTGGAAGGCCCGGCCCTCGATGGACGCGTCGAGGCACGGTCCTTCGCCGGTGGCGTACTGGTAGGTGTCCATGTCCAAGATGGTCTGATCGCTGGCCGCCACCGTGGCCAGGCGACCGTTGCGCCGGAGCGAGATACTGACGCCGTCGGCGGCGGCGATGGTGGCCTGGGCCAACGCCACCACCATGCGGAGGGCTCCGTCGACCACGTCGTCCTCGGAGGGGAACTCCGAGCCCATCTGGAGCTTGGCCAGCGGTCCGGGTGACCCGACCTCGATGGGCGGGCGCGCCAGCACCTGGGAGCCCGACCGGGTCAGGCTCCCGAAGTTCGATCCGGACGAGTCCCCGTACACCAGGTCCTTGAGCCCACTGACGTCCAGGAGCCGGGCGATCCGGAACGAGGGCGAACGGATGACCAACCGCCGGTCCAGAGCGGTCAGGCGTTCGGCCGAGCGGGCCAGCAGGGCCAGGCATTCGCTGGTGATCGAGTCCAACCCGCTGACGTCGACGATGACGGTGGCGAAGGTCCCGGCCACCACCATGTCGAAGAGGGCGCTCAGAGCCGGGACGGCGACGATGTCGAGCCGGCCGCGGACGGTGAGCACCGCGGCCTGATCGGACAGATCGGTCCCGATGGTGAACTGCTCCCGGTGGCTGTGGCCGAGGGTCACGGCCGCTTCCGGACGTTCGGGGGCACGGCGACTGAGGGTGGGCCGTCGAGGGTCGGCTGACCAGGGACGCGAAGCATCGACCGGGTCCGTCAGGCGATCCTTCGGAGGTGCGATACCAGGCACGAAGCCGTCGTCTCTCTGGTGGACGACCCTCGCTGTCGAAGGCCGCTTCAGCCTACCAGCCCCCCCGACCTCGGCCTCGGGGCGGTATGCGCGCGGTCCCGGGGGTGTGCGAAGCTGGGCCTGAGGGACTTCAAGGAGGCGGGCGAGGACGATATGGGTGAGCTCGGCAGGCAGGATCTCCCAGCGGCTGGGATCGGATCCGCATGCCGACCTGGCCGGGAGCATGGCCGGGACGGTGGCGGCCCTCTTCTCGGCCGGCAGCGTGGGGGAGACCCTGGCCCAGTTGGTGGCCCTGGCGGTGTCCACCATCGACGGTTGTGACTATGCCGGCATCTTCCTGATCGAAGATCGCCGGATCAGCACGCCGTACTCCACCGATCCCATCGTCGATCGAGCTCGACGCCATCCAGCACCGCACCAACGAGGGCCCTTGCCTCGACGCCATCAACCGGCGGGTGGCCTCCTACGCCGAGGATCTGGAGGACGAGCCCCGTTGGCCCACCTTCGGGCCCGCCGCGGCGCAAGCCGGAGTGCGGAGCCTGCTGGCCCTGCCGGTGCAGGTCAATGAGGATCCCGGCGCTCTCAATCTCTACGCCCGCTACCCGCAGGCCTTCGGCGTCATCGACCGGGGCAAGGGGATGCTGCTGGCCGCCATGGCCGGGATGGCCTTCTCCACCGCCCGCCTCCACGAGGACGAAGAGCGCAGGGCGGCCAACTTCCAGGCCGCTCTGGCCACCCGCGAGATGATCGGTCAGGCCCAGGGCATCCTCATGGAGCGCGAGCGCATCACCCCGGACGAGGCCTTCGACATCCTGCGACGGGCGTCCCAGCACCTCAACATCAAGCTGCGGGACATCGCCCAGAACGTCGTCGACACCGGGGAGCGACCGGACACCGGTCTTCGGGCGCTAGCGGTCGGGCGTCGGTTCTGACCAAAGAAGACAAGGATCGGCGGGCCGCCGTAGGTCGGGCCGACCGAGTCGGACGGGGCGGCGGCCTTGGTCGCTGGCGGGCAGCAGGAATTGCCGGGGGACGGCGCCACGGACTCTGCTACAAACGGGGCATGGACCTGGTGGTGCTGGATCACCAGTCGGCGGTGGCGCCCTTCGAACAGGTTCGGGCCCAGCTGGCCGCGGCTATCGAGAGCGGTGTCCTCGGACCGGCCGACCGGCTGCCCACGGTCCGGGCGCTGGCCGCCGACCTGGGACTGGCCGTCAACACCGTGGCCCGCTCGTACCGGGAGCTGGAGCTGCTCGGACTGGTCGAGACCAAGGGGCGCCACGGCACCTTCGTGGCCGGCGACACCTCGGTGGAGCGGCGCCAGGCCGCCATCGAGGCCCGGGCCTTCGTCGGCCGGATGCGCCAGCTGGGCATCGGCCAGGCCGAGATGATGGCCATCCTCCGGAGCGAGACCACCGGCGGATCCGGCGGATCCGGTGCTTCCTGATGGCGTCCCTCCCGGGGATGGGGGGAAGTCTCGCCGTCGGCACGTGGTGGAGGCGGGACAGTTCGAGGACGACGTTCGCCGGGTGCTGCTCGGCATACCGCCCGGCACCGTGTTGACCTACGGCGAGGTGGCTCTCGAAGCCGGGCACCCCGGAGCGGCCCGGGCGGTGGGCACGCTCCTGGCCCGCTCGTCCCCGGGACTCCCGTGGTGGCGGGTGGTGACCAGCACCGGACGGTTGGTCCCCGGGATCGAGCGTCGCCACTCCCGGCTGCTCCGGGGCGAAGGGGTGCAGGTGGTCGACGACCGGGTGGTCATGCCGAGCCGCACCCGGCGCTCCCACCGGAGATGAAGTAGCCAAGGGTCCTCCCATCAGTTGGCCCGGTAACTTCTGCCCATGCGACTGAGCACGGTCATCCTCCCCATCTACGAGTGGGAGGAGGGTCGCACCGTCTGGTCCCGGGCCGAGGAGCTGGGGTTCGACGCCGCCTATACCTACGACCACCTCACCTGGCAGAGCTTCCGGGATCGTCCCTGGTTCGACTCCATGACCACGCTGGCCGCAGCCGCCACTGCCACCGAGCGGGTGCGCATCGGCACGCTGGTCACGTCGCCGAACTTCCGCCATCCGGTGACGCTGGCCAAGGAGCTGTTGTCGTTGGACCACCTGAGTCAAGGCCGCCTCACGGTGGGCGTCGGTTCCGGAGGCACCGGGTTCGATGCCACCGCCCTGGGCCAGAGGCCGTGGAGCCCGGTCGAACGGGCCGACCGCTTCGACGAGTGGATCCGACTGCTCGACCAGGTCCTGACCCAGCCGTCGACGACGGAGCGGGGTCGGTACTACACAGCGGTGGAGGCCCGGACCGTGCCGGCGTGCCTCCAACAGCCCCGGGTGCCGTTCGTGGTGGCCGCCACCGGCCGACGCGGCCTCCGACTGGCTGCGGAGTTCGGGCAGGGATGGGTCACCTACGGCCATCCCGACGGACCCGGACGCGCCGATCCATCGGGCGCCGTCGGGGTGGTCCGGGCTCAGCTGGAGCGATTGGCCGCGGCCTGTGACGACACCGGCCGGGCGTACGACTCGATCGACAAGATCCTCCTCCAGGGGCTGACCTCGGAACGACCGCTGGAGTCGGTGGATGCCTTCGTCGAGTGGGCCGGCCGCTATCAGGCCCTGGGCCTCGACGAGCTGGTGCTCCACTGGCCGGTGCCCGACTCCGTCTTCGCCTGCGATGCCGGGGTCTTCGAGCGGATCGTGACCGAAGGCCCGGCGCAACTCGGCTGACCGAGGACCGGGGCCACCGCTCGTGGATGGCCGGCTTCGGACACCCGCACTCTGGTGGTCGGGACCGGCGTCGATCCGGTGACCTCACGCTTTTCAGGCGCGCGCTCTACCAACTGAGCTACCCGACCTCGCCTCGGCGGACCGAGGTGGCGGACCTGACGGGATTTGAACCCGCGACCTCCGGCTTGACAGGCCGGCGTGCACTCCAAACTGCACCACAGGTCCCCAACCAGCACAGACGCTGGGGTGTGAAGCACCCCCAACGGGATTCGAACCCGTGTTACCGCCTTGAAAGGGCGGCGTCCTAGGCCGCTAGACGATGGGGGCTCCAACCCGATCAGGGCTTTTGGAGATTAGCAGGTGGATCACAGGGTCCCCTCCGGGCGGCCCTCGTCGGGGAGCTGCGCCGACGAGCACCTCGATCATCAGGTACTGGAGCTGGCCGAGGAGTTCGTAGAGGGCGTACTCGGGAGCGGTGGGGTCGCTCGGGTCCGGCGGGTCCATGTCCTCGCTCACATCGAGGCGGGTGCCGAGCACCAGGCGCATCGAGCCCACCGCCGACAGCCAGGTGTTGAGCTCGGCCTCGCTCAGGGTGTCGGCCTCGGCGGTCTCGGCCATGGTGGCGAAGGCCTGACGGTGGTGGTTGATCAGGGCACTGTCCACCAGGTTCCGGTATTCGAGCTCGGCTCCTTGTGCATCCTGGTCCGGGTAGGCCGGTGGGAACAGGCGACGGGTCATCGGGTCGTCGGGGCTGACCACCGGGGAGAGCTGCTGGGACATGGTGGCCAGCACGGCCCGCACCCCCGGGTCCAACTTGATGGCGTACCGGCCGTCGCGCCGGCGCCGGATGGGAGCGCTCACGTGGACTGTTCCATGGTGGCCCACAGCCCGTGCTCGTGGAGGCGGTAGACATCCAGCTCGGCCCGCTCCCGGGTGCCCGACGACACCACGGCCCGGCCCTTGTGGTGCACGTCGAGCATCAGCTTGGTGGCCTTCTCCTTCGAGTAGCCGAAGAGCTTCTGGAACACGAAGGTCACGAAGGACATGAGGTTGATCGGGTCGTTCCACACGATGACCAGCCAGGGCCGATCGGAGATCGGGGTCTCCTCGAGGTCGGTGTCCTCGGCTTCCACCGGCATGCGTCTCGGCCTGGCGGGCTCTCACCCGAAGGGTCCCGCGCCCGGCCGGGCAGCCCGACCCCGGCGGCCGCGGCGACAGATGGTCGTCACGCCGGCTGCCCCACGGGAAGGTGGTCGGGCCCGTCCGGCGCGGCTGCCTCCTTCCGATCCGGGTCGGCCGTGACCCCGTCCGGATCGGCCGATCACCTCGGGCCGGTGATCGGACGAGGCGATGGTGGAACCACAGGGCGGTGGCCCAGACCATCGAGGCCCCGAACACGTGGATCCCGACCAGGAGCGCCGGGAGGTGGGTGAAGAACTGGGTGTAGCCCGACGATCCCCTGGGCGACCATCACCGCCAAGAGGACCCGGCCGGCATCTTGGACACGGGCCGGAGCGTTGGTCCGCCACAGCACCCAGAGCAGCACCAGGAGGAGCACCCCGGCGGTCGAGCACGATCTCGGCGTGGATCCGGGTCATGTCCTCGAGGCCGATGGGGATCCGCTTGGCCCCGTTCCCTCCGGCGTGGGGCCCGGCCCCGGTGGTGGCGGTCCCGGCGGCCAGCACGATCACGATGAGGGCCGAGCAGCGCCCGGGTCAGCCAGCGCGCGCTCGCCTGGTCACGACCAGCGTCCCCCGGCCCGGGCCCGTGGCCGGCCTCCAGGGTCAGGATCACGGCCACGGCCAGCAGGGCCATGCCCACCATGAAGTGGGTCATGACCACGTAGGCGTTGAGCTTGGAGTAGACGACGAAGGCGCCGAGCACCGCCTCGCCCAGGATCCCCATGATGAGGCCGGCCGACAGCCAGCGCAGGTCCCGCCGGGCCGGCCGCCGGAGGAAGGAGGCCACCACGGTCACGGCGCAGGCGACCACCAGCAGGGTGACCACCAGCCGGTTGGCGAACTCGATCACCGGATGCAGGCTGAGCGGTGGGGTCAGGTGGTGTTGCGAGCAGGTGGGCCAGTCGGGGCAGCCCAGGCCGGAGTCGGACAGCCGGACCGCGGCGCCGGTGATCACGTTGAGGACCACCATGGCCAGAGTGGCCCAGCAGAGGATGAGGAAGCGGCGGGGGCTGACACGCAGGGTGGACACCGTCTGCTCATGGTACCGGCACGGCTGGGACCCCTGCCTGGGCTGCCTGGCCAACCGAAGGGCCTCCGGCCAGCCGGAAGGACACGTTCGGCCGTTCGAACTATTGTGTGGCGCGTGACGCTCCCCGCGGTGGTCCTGCCCAGGCGTCTTTCGGTCAAGGCGAAGGTCGGCGCCTATGTGGCGCTGACCAAGCCCCGCATCATCGAGCTGCTCCTCATCACCACGCTGCCCACCATGGTCGTGGCCCAGCGGGGCCTTCCCCCGGTGTGGCTGATGGTGGCCACCCTGCTCGGGGGAGCCCTGGCCGCCGGGGGGGCCAACGCCATCAACATGGTGGTCGACCGGGACATCGACAAGCTGATGCACCGCACCCAGAACCGGCCGCTGGTCACCGGGGTCATCTCGGCCCGCGGGCGCCCTGATCTTCGCCATCGCCCTCGAGGTGCTGGCCTTCGTCGAGCTGTGGGGGTGGGTCAACCTGCTCTCGGCGGCCCTGGCCGTGTCGGCCACCCTGTTCTACGTGTTCGTGTACACCCTGTGGCTGAAGCGGACCAGCAGCCAGAACATCGTGATCGGCGGAGCGGCCGGAGCGGTGCCGGTGCTGGTCGGTTGGGCGGCGGTGACCGGACTCCCTGTCGTGGACGCCGGTGGTGCTGTTCGCCATCATCTTCGTGTGGACGCCGCCCCACTTCTGGGCGCTGGCCGTCAAGTACAAGGACGACTACCAGGCAGCCAGCGTTCCCATGCTGCCGGCGGTGGCCACGTTCAAGCGGACCGCCCGGGAGATCCTCTTCTACAGCGTGGTGCTGGTCGGGGTATCGCTGCTGCTGGCCGCGGTGGCCAGGCTGGGCGTGATCTACGTGGTCTCGGCGTCGGTGCTGGGCGTGGTCTTCGTGGCCCTGGCGCTCCGGCTGTGGCACCGGGCCACCCCCAAGGCCGCCATGCAGCTCTTCAGCTACTCCATCACCTACCTGACCCTCCTCTTCGTGTTGATGGCGGTCGACATCTTCACCAAGCATTGAGCGAGACGCCCGGCGACGGCGCACCGGGCGCATCGCGGCCGCACCAGGCGGTCGGCTGACGGTCGTGGACCCTGCGCCCGCTGCCTCCGAAGCTCCTGCTGCCTCTCCCGTCGTGGCTCGTCCCCCCCACAGCGGACCTCGTCGGCTCCGATCCCTACTGATCGGCTCGGCGATCGGCCTGGTCCTGGCGGTTGCGCTCTTCGTGGGGCTCCGGCCGAGCTCGGGCTCGGGGACCGGATCGGATTCCGGCCCGGTGGTCGGCGTGGGCAGCCAGGCCCCGACGTTCACCCTGCCGTCGCTCACCGGCGGGGCGGCGGTGGACCTCGACGCCCTGGGCAAGGACCGCCACCGGCCGGTGATCCTCAACTTCTTCGCCTCGTGGTGCGGGCCCTGCGAGCTGGAGACACCCCTGGTGGCCCGGACGGCCGCGGCCGAGCAGGCCAAGGGATCGGCTATCCAGTTCATCGGGGTGGACAGCCTCGACCAGCAGGCCGCGGCCCTCGCCTTCGTGCAAGAAGGCCGGCATCACCTATCCGGTGGGATCGGACGACGGCCAGGTGAGCAGCGGGCTCTACGCCCTCGAGGGCTTTCCCCAGACCTTCTTCATCAGTCCCGACGGGAAGGTCCTCGGCGTGGTGCGGGGCAAGTTGAACCAGGCGGAGCTGCAGAGTTGGGTGCAGCGGCTGAACCAAACCGCCCGGTGAACGGAGCTACCGGCGTGAGCTGGCTACGGTGAGCTGCGCTATCCGGTGAACTGGCCTCATCCGGGCCCCTGGGCTCACTCCCATTTGAAGGTCAGCCCGGCGGCCACCGGTGCGGCCACCGCCCAGGCTGCCAGCACCAACCAATCCCGGGCGGTCACCGGCGTACCGTGCCCGAGGGTCCCGTGCAGGGCGTCCGCCAGGGCCGACGCCGGCAGGACCCGGGCGATGTCGGCCAACCAGGTCGGAAGGCGGTCCAGGGGAACGAGCATCCCGCCCAACAGCAGCAGCACCACGAAGAGCCCGTTGAGCACGGCCAAATTGACCAGCGGCTTGAGCGTGCCGGCCAGCAGCAGCCCGATCCCCCCGAAGGCAACCGTCCCGAGCACCATGGCCCCGATGGCCGCCCCCACCAGCGCCCCGGCGCCTCCCGGTCCCCCCGGATTCCATCCGAGGGCGAAACCCACCGCCACCAGCACGGCTGCCTGGACCAGTTCGACGGCGGCCACGGAGATGATCTTGGCGGCCAGCAGCCGTGGGCGACCGAGCGGGGTCGACCCGAGCCGCTTCAATACGCCGTAGCCGCGCTCGAACCCGGTGCCGATGCCCAGGGCGGTCATCGACGTCGACATGACGGCCAGGGCCAGGATCCCCGGGACCAGGAAGTCGACCGGATGCTTGGTGCCGGTCGGGAGCACGTGGACCCCGGTGAAGAACAGCAGGAACACCACCGGGATGCCCAGGGTCAAAAAGACCGTCTCGCCGTTGGTGAAGATCATGATCACCTCGGCCCGGACCTGGGCCCGGAGAGCCCTCACCCGTTCCCCCGACGGTCGGACCGGCTCGAGCGGCTGGAACCGGTTGGAGCGACCGGAGCGGCCGGACCGACCGGACCCGGGGCCGCCGAGCGGCTGGGGGCTCGGTCCGACGGATCGTCCTCGCCGCGGGACCCGGTGATGGCCAGGTAGGCCTCTTCGAGGGATCCCGCGGCGCGCAGATCGCCGAGGGAGAGGTCCTGACCGGCCAGCCACGTGGTGAGGGCGGCGATCACCGCCGGCACCGGCGCCTCCGCCGGCGGCCTGAGCCGGTACGAACCGGGCCCTTCTTCCTCCACCTCGACGCCACCACCGAAGTCGGCGGTCAACGCCCGGGCCAGGTCGCCGGTGTCGATGCCCGGGGCGGTGGTGAAGCGGATGGAGCCGTCGGCCATCCCCGAGGCCAGCTCCGACGGCGAGCCCGAGGCCAGCATCCGGCCCCGGTCGATGATGACCACGTGGTCGGCCAGGCGTTCGGCCTCGGTCAGCTCGTGGGTGGTCAGGATCACGCAGATCCCCCGGTCCCGTTGGTCGGCGATGATGGAGCGGACGGCGATGCGCCCCTCGGGGTCGATGCCGGCGGTGGGCTCGTCGAGGAAGAGCACCTCGGGCCGGCCCACCAGGGCCAAGGCCAACGCCAGCCGTTGCTGCTCACCACCCGAGAGACGGCGCCACGGGGTTCTGGCCACATCAGCCAGGCCCACCAGGTCGAGCAATCGGTCCGGATCCTCGGGGTGGTCGTAGTACTGGGAGAACAGCCGGAGGACCTGGGCCGAGCCGAGCGTCGGGTACACCCCGCCCTGTTGGAGCATCACGCCGATCCGGGGGACCAGGGCGGCATGGTCCCGGCCGGGGTCGAGCCCGAGGACCCGGACCCTTCCGCCGTCGATCCGCCGATACCCCTCCAGGGACTCGACCGTGCTGGTCTTGCCGGCGCCGTTGGGGCCGAGGAGCGCCACCACCTGGCCGGCGTCGGCAGTGAAGGACAGCCGGTCGACGGCCACCGTGTCGCCGTACCGGATGACCACGTCCTCACAGATCACGGCCGGGTCTGGGCGGTCGCCTGGACCACCCGGATCAGACCGGTGGGCCGGATCGGCCCGATTACCCGGATCGGCCGGACCCGGGGACCCGGCCGGACCACCCGGATCGGCCCGGTCTGCCGGGGAGAGCGCGTCGTTCACGGGGGGTCACGCTACCGTTGTCCTCGTCATGATCGATATCCGTGCAGTCCGAGACGACAGTGCTTCGGTGAAGGCCGCCCTCGGTCGCCGGGGGATAGACGGTGCCGACATCGACCGCCTGGTGAAGTTGGACGCCGACGCCCGCACCGCCGTCGGGGACCGGGACGAGCTCCGGGCCCAGATCAAGGTGCTCTCCAGACAGGTCGGGGAGGCCCGGCGTTCGGGCGATGCGTCCGAGGCCGATGAGCTGACCGCCCGCAGCCGGGCTCTCGGGGATGAGGAGCGTGCTCTCGGTGTCGCCGCCGACGCGGCGCAGGATGCCGTCCGGGAGACCCTTCTGTACCTGCCCAATCTGCCCTCGGTGGACGCCCCCGATGGCGCCGGTCCCGAGGACAACGTGGTGGTCCGGACCTGGCCCGACCAGGCCCCCGCCTACAGCGATGCCCAGCGGGTGCCGCACTGGGAGGTCGGGAGCGAGCTCGGCCTCTTGGATATGGAGCGGGGGGCCAAGCTGTCGGGATCGATGTTCCCGCTCTACCGGGGGGCCGGAGCCCGCCTGTTGCGGGCGCTGACCTCGTTCGCCCTCGACAGTCATGCTGACGAGTTCGAGGAGATCCGACCCCCCACCATGGTGCTCACCGAGACGATGGTGTCGACCGGCCACCTCCCCAAGTTCGAGGAGGACGCCTATCACATCGAGCGGGACGACCTGTGGGCCATCCCCACCGCCGAGGTGCCGCTCACCTCGATGTGGCGGGGCGACATCCTCGACGAGGAGGAGCTGCCCCTCCGGCTGACCGCGGCCACGTCGTGCTTCCGGCGGGAGGCCGGTTCGGCCGGCCGTGACACCCGGGGGCTGTTGCGGGTCCACGAGTTCGACAAGGTGGAGCTGTTCGCCTACGCCACGCCGGCCCAGGCCGAGGCGCTGCACCAGCACATGGTGGCCAAGGTCGAGCAGATGTTGCAACAGCTCGAGTTGCACTACCGGGTGCTCGACCTGTGCACCGGAGACCTCGGGAACTCGGCGGCCCGCACCTTCGACCTCGAGGTCTACGCCCCCGGGGTCGACCAGTGGCTGGAGGTCTCCTCGGTGAGCTGGTTCTCGGACTACCAGGCCCGCCGGGCCAACGTGCGCTACCGGCCCTTGGCCGGGGGCGGGCCGACACTGGTCCACACGCTCAACGGCTCGGCACTGGCGTGGCCGCGGATCTGGGCGGCGTTGGTGGAGACCGGTCGGCAGGCCGACGGCTCGGTGGTCCTGCCCGAGGTGCTGCGCCCGTACCTCGGGGACCAGGTGGTCATCCCGGCGGCTAAGTAGCTGGCCGCTGGGTTCTGGCCGCTGGCCCGCTGGTCGCTGGTCGCTGGCGGGTCAGTCCCGGGGCGGGTCGAACCGGTAGCCCACCCCGCGGATGGTGGTGATGAGCTTGGGGGAGGACGGGTCCTCTTCGACGTGGCTCCGCAACCGCTTGATGTGCACGTCGAGGGTCTTGGTGTCGCCGAAGTAGTCGGAGCCCCAGATCCGGTCGATGAGGACATCGCGGGTCAGCAGCCGACCGGCATTCTCCATCAACAGCGAGAGCAGCTCGAACTCCTTGCGACGCAGGTGGACGTCGGTCCCCCGCACGAACACCAGGTGGCGGTCCGGGTCGATCTGGATGCCACCGGCCTCCAACACGCCGCTGGCGGCCGCCCGGTCGGAGGCGTCCCGGCCCTCGCGGTCCTCCCGTCCGTTTCCGCCGGCCCGGTCATCGCGGTCACTGGCACTGCCCGAGCTCCCGGCGCCGTCGGCCGCGGGGGTTCTTCTCAGCACGGCCCGCATCCGGGCCACCAGTTCGCGCAGCCGGTAGGGCTTGGCCACGTAGTCGTCGGCTCCGACCTCCAGGCCCACCACGGTGTCGATCTCCGTGCCTTTGGCGGTGACCATGATGATGGGCACGGCCGAGCGGGCCCGTATGGACCGGCACACGTCGATCCCCGACAGCCGGGGGAGCATGAGGTCGAGCAGGACCAGGTCTGGTTCGTCGGCGGCGAACAGCCGGAGGGCCTCGTTGCCGTCACGGGCCACGGTCACGTCGAAACCCTCTCGGGCCAGCCCGATGACCAGCGCGTCGATGAACGACTCGTCGTCCTCGGCCAACAGCACCTTGGTTTGGGATACGTCGGCCTCGATGGTCTTCTTGCTCATGTCGGCTACGGCCTCAGGTTGGAAATGCGGTTACGTCGGAAACAGGGTCATGTCGGAAGCGGGAGTCATGTCAGGCGTGGGGCCCATGTCAGACGGCGGCGTCAAGCGGAGTACTCCGGCGGGCAGGGGAGCACCAGCGTGAAGGTCGATCCTTCCCCTTCGCGCGAGTCCACCTCGACATGGCCCTGGTGGTTGCTGGCCACGTGCCGCACGATGGACAGCCCGAGCCCGGTGCCTCCCGAGGCCCGGCTTCGTCCGTGGTCGACCCGGTAGAAGCGCTCGAAGATGCGCTCGAGGTCGCGGGTCGGGATGCCCACCCCGACATCGGTGACCGCCAGGTGAACCTCGCCGTCGGAGTGGCTGCCCGACACCCGCACAACGCTGTCCTCGTAGGAGAAGGTGACGGCGTTCTCCAGCAGGCTGTGCATGGCGGAGACGAGCTGACGCCGATCGCCGAGCACGTGCACCGGTGGGTTGGGCTCATCGAGCTCGATGGTAATGCGCCGCTGGTCGGCGGCAGACTTGACCCGCTCGACGGCCTCGGCCATGACCAGGCTGACGTAGATGGGCTCGCGGGGGGAGCCTCCTCCGATTCGATGCGGCTGAGGTCGAGCAGGTCATCGATGATCCGGCTGACCCGGAAGGCCTCGGTGTTGATCCGGGAGGCCAGGCGCTGGGCCACGGTGGGGTCGGGCTCGACGGTCAACGTCTCGGCCAGCAGGCCCAGGGCACCGATCGGGGTCTTCAACTCGTGGCTCACGTTGGCCACGAAGTCCCGCCGGATCTCCTCGAGGCGGCGTCGCTCGGACACGTCCTCGATGATGGCGATCACCCCCAGAGGCCGTCGCCCATCGTCCACCAGCCGGGTCCGCACGGTCAGCGTCTGACGGGGAGGCCCGTAGAGGTCGAGGGTCCGCTCGGCCGACCCGTCCTGCCAGGCATTCTCCAGGAGCTCGGTCACGGCCTGGGCGGCCAGGGCATCTCCGTGGCGGTTGTTCATCAGGGCCACGGCCCGGGCGTTGCGGAAGGCCACGTCGCCGTTCTCGTCGCACACGATGACCCCCTGGGGCAGGGTGTCGAGGGCCCGGCGGAGCCGGATGGCGTCCGAACTGGACTCGGTCACCGCTTCAGCAGCTTCGCCGGTCACCTTTTCGAGGTGGCTCAACACCGGCTCGACGCCCCCTTCATCAGGGGGTTCGACGCCCAATCGGTTGGACAGGGCGGTCAGGCGTTGTTGCAGGCTGCGCCGGCCGGCCCTCCGGCCCTCCCAGTTGGACAGGGCCACAGCCAGTACAGCGACGACGCCCAGGACTATGTACCCGATGACGTACGCCTTCACGGCCTAAGCATGACAGGCCTTGAAGGGTGGGTGGTGCGTGGGCGGTACTCCCCTTGTCGTGACCAGAAAACCATGAAAATACATGAAATGTATTGAAACGAGGCCAGAGGCTGCCTACTGTGGCTGCCATGACACCTGACCTCTCCCCGCTCCGTTTGATCGCTTACCGGGCCCTCCGATCGACGCCCACCCGACACTCCCTGATCGGGCGATCGGCGACGCACCCGGCCGGGCGATCGGCGACGCACCTAGTCGGGCAATCGGCCAATACACCTGGGGTGGCCGGCAGCGCACGTGGCCGGACGGCCGGTGGTGCACCCGGGGTGGCCGGCAGCCCACCTGGTGCGGGTGATCCTGACCGCCGACTCCCATCTGGTGCTCACCCCGGACACCGGGGCCCTGCCGGGAGGACAGGTCCTCCAGGGGCTGATGAACGGGCTCGACGGCTGGGCCCTGGCTCTGTCGCTGGTCGGCCTGGTCATCGGGGCTGCAGCGTGGGCCCTCGGCTCGCACGGCCAGAACTATCAACAGAGCTTCGTCGGCCGTCGTGCCGTGCTCATCTCGGGGTTCGCAGCCCTACTGATCGGGGCCGGCCCGGGGATCGTCAACTTCTTCTTCAACACCGGACAGGGCGTGCACTGAGTTGAGCGTGATCGGCGACCTACCGCAGATCACCGCCAATCCGTGCTCGTCCATCGCTTCGTCTCTGGCCGGTGCCGGCCTCGGCACGGTCTGCCAGGTAACCACCGGTGTGACCCACGCCGCCACCTCTGTTGCGTCGAGTGTGGTCGGGTTCGGGGCCGACAGCGTGCTCAACGCCCTGGGCAGCTGGGTATCGAACGGGGCCAGTTGGCTGTTGGCCCAGATCGGCAAGGTGATCGCCGACACCACCACCATCGATCTGGGTGCTTCGTGGTTCACCGACCACTACCGGATCATGGCGGTGCTGTCCGGGGCGGTGATCATGCCCATGTTGCTCATGGGGATCATGCAGTCCATCTACCGCCAGAACTCCTCGACACTCATCCGGTCGGTCCTGGTCAACGTTCCCCTGGCTCTGTTGTTGACGGCGGTGGCGGTGAAGTTGGTCCAACTGGGACTGGCCCTCACCGACGACATGAGCTCGGCCATCTCCCAGGGTGCCGGCCTCAACAGCGGGCACTTTCTGGCGTCGGTGGCCAAGGGGCTGTCGAACTCGTCTGCTGACGGGCAACCGGCGGCGCCGGCGTTCGTGGTGTTCGTCGGGGGACTGGTGGTGGTGTTCGGAGCGCTGATGGTGTGGGTGGAGCTACTCATCCGGGCCGCAGCGGTGTACGTGGCCGTCCTGTTCCTGCCGCTGGCCCTGGCCAGCCTGGCGTGGCCGGCCATCGCCCACTGGTGCAGGCGACTGGTCGACACCCTGGTCGCCCTGGTACTGGGGAAGTTCGTCATCGTCGCCGTTCTCAGCCTGGCTGCCGGGGCTCTGTCCGGGGGGAACCAGGGCGGATCCACCGGAGGCGGGTTTGCCGCCGTTCTGGCTGGAGCCGCACTGTTGCTGTTCGCCGCCTTCGCCCCGTGGGCCCTCTTCCGCCTGCTCCCGTTTCTGGAGGCCGGAGCGGTCGGCCATCTCGAGTCCCTCAGCCACCGGGCCCACCAGACCGCATCGGCGCCGGGCAAGAGCCTGGCCCACACGGCGATGGGAGTCGCCGGCGCCGGGTTGTTCCACGCCCGCGGCGGCGGAGGCGATCTGCTCAAGGGAGCGCTGGGCGCCGGAGCCGGCACCGGGAGAAGTCGACTGTCGGGTATCGGTGGCTCGGGCTCGGGTTCGGGCGGCGGGGCCGGCGGCGAGGACCCCACAACGGGTGGAGGCGGATCACCCGGCACCGGGCCCGACGCCGGTCCGTCCTCAGCCGAGTCGACCGGGGTCGGGACCATGGAGTCACCCGGCGCCGGCATCCCGATGTGGACCCCGAACGCTTCAGCCTCCGCCATTGCCAATGGGGGCTCGGCCCCGGAGGGCTCGGGTCCGGCGAGCACGGGGGCGGCGGGCACGGCCCCGACCAGCACTGGCGCGGCGAGCACGGGCGTGGAGGACGGCAACCGGCCCTTGCCCCAGCAGACCGGTGCCCTGGTCACCGACAGCCTCGGGCGGGACGCCCTCGGGGTGCGGTTGATCAGCAGGCCGATCAGCCCGTCGGGCTCGGGAAGTCAGCCGAGTGTGCGGCCGCCGGGCTCGGAGCCGTTCCCCCCGCAGGACCCTGGGGTCTTGGAGCGTGGCGACGGGGGAGACGTTGGTGGTTTCTGACCGAGGGTCCGGTGCCCGGGTCCGCTACCGCTTCTCTCCGCTCGAGCGTCGGGGGATGATCGCCGGCTGGCGCGGTGGTCAGATCGCCGCGGTGGCCGCCGGGTTGGTCATAGGGGTGCTGTCCATCCGCTCCCGGCCGTCCGTGATCGGGGTGGTCCTGGCCATCGTGGGTCTCGGTTGCGGCATGGCTCTGGCCTTCTGGCCCATCCAGGGTCGCACCGGGGAGCAGTGGCTGCCCCTGGCCGCCCGGTGGGTGTGGACCGCCTCCACCGGGAGCCGGCGCCAGATGGCTCCGGGGCCGCGGGCGGGGCACCGCGCCACAGTGGATCCACGACATGACAGAGCGGACCCGCTGGACATCCAGGCCGAATCGGTGGCCTGGGGCGGAGGACAGGGATCCGGAGGAGGAGCAGCCCGGGGAGCGGGACGGGGACGCGGGACGGGGAGCGGGCCGACGGGCCACGGTGTTCGACGGGCTCACCGTGGTGGGCGTTCCCTTCGGGGCCGGGCCCGGACAGACCGCCGGCGAACTCGGTATGACCCTCGATGCCCGGGCCCGCACCGCCACCGCCGTCCTGGTGGTGCGGGGTCACAGCTTCGCTCTGCTCGGTACCGGTGACCAGGATGGCCGGATTGCGGCGTGGGCCCGGGTCCTGTCGTCGTTGGCCCGTGAGGGATCGGACATCCACCGGCTGCAGTGGATCGAGACGTGTCTCCCCGACGACGGCAGTGCCGTCCGACGACACGTCAGCCGAGCACGCCGTGCTCGACTCCGACTCACCGGCGGCGCGTTCGTATCAGACCCTGGTGGATGAGGCGGCCCCGGTCACCCGACGCCACCAGGTGCTGATGGCCATGTCGATCCGCACCGTGCGGCCGTTGCGCGCCGCCCGTTCCTCCAGGAGTGGCGTCGACGCCGTCGGTGCCGTGCTGTCCCGGGAGGTGCTCTCGTTGCACCGGGCGCTCGAGGGCGCCGACATCGTCGTCGACGGTGCACTGGGACCCGGCGCCCTCTCCCGGGTGATCGGGGAAGCGTCGGCCGCCCTGGCTGACACCGCCCTGGCCGACAGTGCTCCGGCCGACAATGCTCCGGCCGACACCGCACGGTCGGCCCGCCCCGCCCCGACCCGGTCAGGCGCGGGCCATGCACCTCCCGGATCCGACCGGCCGCCGGACGACGATCGCCCCAGTTCGTGGCCGTGGCCCATGGCCGTCGAGCCGTCCTGGGACGCCGTGCACACCGACGGGACGTGGCACGCCACCTACTGGATCGCCGAGTGGCCCCGGGTCGATGTGACGCCGGATTTCCTGGCCCCACTGCTGTTCTCACCGCTGCGTCGCTCGCTCAGCATGGTGATGGAGCCGATGAGCCCGAGCCGGGCCGCCCGTCAGGTGGCCCAGGCCCGCACGGCCGATCTGGCCGACGGCGAACTACGCCGACGGGGCGGGTTCCTGGTCACGGCCCGACAGACCCGGGAGAAGGCCGGTGTCGAGGAACGCGACGTGGAGCTGGCCGATGGCCACGCCCAGTTCCGGTTCTCGGGGTACGTCACGGTCACCACCGACAGCCGGGCTGAGCTCTCCACCGCCCGCGCCGCGGTGGAACAGGCCGCCGGTCAGGCCGGCATCGAACTGCGTCTGCTGTACGGCGCCCAGGACGTGGCCTTCGCCTGCTCGCTGCCGCTGGGCCGGGGGCTGTCATGAACGGGTCGGGCCCGCGGGTGCCGGCCCATGTGGCCACGACCCGCCACCTGTGCGTGGCCTACCCGCTGGTGAGCGAGACCGGCCTGGGCCATGAAGGTGTGCTCATCGGGCGGGACGTGCTCGGTGGATCCTTCGTCTACGACCCGTTCGTCCTGTACCGGATGGGGGTGGTGACCAACCCCAACATGGTGGTGTTCGGTCAGATCGGCCGGGGCAAGAGCTCGTTCGTCAAGTCGTACCTGTGGCGCCAGGCCGTCTTCGGCCGACGGGCCTGGGTGGTCGATCCCAAGGGTGAGTACGGCTCGCTGGCCGCGGCCTGGGGGGTGGCGCCGGTGGCCCTGCGCCCGGGCGGCTCGGTGCGCCTCAATCCCCTCGATACCGAGCCGGCCGGCCGCCCTGACGACCTGGATCCCGACGGCGGGGTGATGAGGAGCCGGGTGGCGCTGACCTCCTCTCTGGCCGTGGCGTGCCTGGGCCGGGACCTGTTGCCGCGGGAGCGGGCCGCTGTCGACGCCGCCATCGGGGAGGCCACTCTGCGGGCCGGGACCGCCCGGATGTCCTCGCCCACCTTGCCTCAGGTGGTGGAGTCGCTGTTGGATCCGGGTGTCGAGGCGGCCCAGGCTCTCCGCACCACCCCGACGGTGCTCATGGAGGATGGCCGGGACGTGGCCCTCGAACTCCGCCGCCTCGTCCACGGCGACCTGTGCGGCATGTTCGACGGACCGACCACGCCGGGGCTCCGGCTGGACGGCCCGCTGGTGGTGCTGGATCTGGCCGCCGTCTACCACTCCCCGGCCTTGGGCGTCCTCATGGCCTGCGCCGCCGCCTGGCTGCAGAGCGCCATCCGCGCCCAGCACCGCAATCGGATCATCGTGGTGGTGGACGAGGCGTGGGCCATCCTGTCCAACCTGGGCGTGGCCCGATGGTTGCAGACCTCGTGGAAGCTGTCCCGGGCCCTGGGCGTGGCCAACATGGCCGTGCTCCACCGGCTGTCCGATCTCCGCTCGGTGGGCACCGAAGGCTCGGAGCAGGTCAGCCTGGCCGAGGGTCTGCTGGCCGACTCCGAGACCCGGGTGGTCTACGCCCAGTCTCCCGGCGAGGTGGCCCGCACCGGCGAGCTACTCGGCCTCACGGAGACCGAAGCCGAGCTGGTCACCCAGTTGCGCCGGGGCATGGCCCTGTGGAAGGTGGGACAGCGCTCGTTCCTGGTCGAGCACCGGCTGGCCTCGGCCGAGCGGTGGCTCACTGACACCGACCAGGCCATGGGGGAGTACTCCGAGGACCGGCCCGACGACGCGGCCGGCTCCGGTGAGGACGCCAGCTCCGGTGAGGACGCCGGTTCCGGTGAGGACGCCGGCTCCGGAGCGGGGGCTATCCACGGACCAGGCATGGGTTTCGGAGCGGGGGCTGGCCATGCGATGGGCCCGCTGCCGTGAGCCTGACCGCCGACGTACTCGTGGTCGCCGGCATCGCAGCCTTCGTCGGGACGACCCTGCTCGGAGTGGACCACCCCTGGGGCAGGCGGGCCGGAACTGGCGCACCAGGACGTTCTCAATTCGGTACCCGGCGCCCGCCACTGCCCCCTCCCGGGCGCCGGGTGCCATCTTCGCGGTCGTGGTCGGGCCCCCGAAGATGGTGGAGCGGCATTGTCGGCGGCGGCGGCGGCGTCATTGTCGGCGGCGGCGGTGCCGGTGGCTTTGGCGGCCTGGGTGGCGGCGCAGCCTCCCGGAGGTCGCGGTCGGCCGCCTGGGCCCAACCCCGGGCCCTCCGGTCACTGATCGTGGCCCGGGGCCGATTGGCCGGCCCTCCCCCTCGAGGCCGACTGGTACTGGGCCGGGCCGGTAGGCACATCGTGGCCTCCGAGCGGACCCAGTCGGTGATCGTCTTCGGGCCGACCCAATCCCACAAGACGTCCGGGCTGGCGGTGCCGGCCATCTTGGGTTGGGAGGGACCGGTCATCGCCGCCAGCGTGAAGACGGACCTGATCGAGCACACCATGGGCCACCGACAGGGCCTGGGCTCGGTCCACTGCTTCGATCCTTCCGGCTCGACCGGCCTGGAGTCGGCGCGCTGGTCACCCCTGCCACTGGCTCGGACCTGGCCGGGTGCCCGCAGAGCCGCAGCCGGTCTCACGGACGTGGCCAAGACATCCATCGGCACCATGAGCGACGGGGACTTCTGGTACGCCACCGCCACCAGGATGCTGGCCCCGCTCCTGTTCGCCGCGGCCTGCGGTCGGCGGGACATGGACGACGTGGTGCGGTGGGTGGACACCCAGGAGGAGACCGAGGTCATCGACCTGCTGCTGGAGGCAGGAGTTCCCGAAGCCATTCAAGCGGCCCGCTCGGCGTTCGGGAAAGAGGACCGCCAGCGGAGTTCGATCTACACCACGGTGGAGACGGTCCTGGAGCCCTTCGCCTCGGGTCCGGGAGGACGACACGGATCGGATGGGGGCGACCGGTATAGCGACCGGGCCCGAACCCAGAGCCTGACTATTGACCCTGCCCGCTTGGTTCAGGGTGCCAACACGCTCTATCTGTGCGCGCCGGCCCATGACCAACGCCGGTTGACTCCGCTGTTCGCGTCGGTGGTGCGCCAGGTGATCGAGCACGTGTACGACCAGGTGACCCGAACCCGGCTTCCCCTTGATCCTCCGTTGCTCGTCGTGTTGGACGAAGCGGCCAACATTGCGCCGTTGTCCGACCTCGATGCTCTGGCATCCACCGCGGCCGGGCACGGCATACAGCTGGTCACCATCTGGCACGACCTGGCCCAGATCAGCGCCCGGTACGGAGCTCGGGCCACCACCGTGGTGAACAACCACCGGGCCAAGCTGTTCCTCTCGGGGATCTCGGATCCCTCCACGCTGGACTACGCCAGCCATCTCATCGGTGACGAGGAGGTGGTGCTGCCGACGACGACCACCGGTCGGATGAGCGGTCCGAGTACCTCCCACTCGCCGTCAGTCCGGCGTTTGGCGCCCCCCGATGTGCTCCGACGGATTCCTCCGGGCGATGCGGTACTCGTATACGGCGGCCTTCACCCGACGCGACTGCGCCTCCGGACGTGGTTTGCCGATCCGTGGCTGAAAGATCGCGCACACTGAGCAGGGCGGAGGCCCCTTTGCCGGGGATCTCATCACATTTGATGATGACGAGCCGCCGCCAGTCGCCTAGCGTTCAGCTTTGGAATTCCGGCGGGCGCGGGCATCGGCGGATGGCACGGAGCGGATGGGGCGGGCTTTGGCGGGGTCGTTCGGTGTCGACCTGAGCGAAAGGCGACACAACACAATGCGGAAAATAACTGCAATTCTGGCGGTCCTGGCTGCCACCACCCTGGCGGGACTGGTGGCCGTTCCGGCCACCGTGGCCGGCGCATCGGGTCCACCGAGCGCACTCTGGGTATCCCCGACCGGAACCATCCAGGCGGGACCGGGCACCAGTTGCTCCCTTCCCGGGTACCGAACGGTGCAGGCGGCGATCAACGCCGGAGCGTCGGGCGTGACCATTCATGTGTGCGCCGGCACGTACACCCAACAGCTGAAGATCAAGAAGTCCCTGTCGCTGGTCGGCAAGGGCTCGCCTTCGATCGTGCTACCGGCCACACCGGCCAACGGCACCTCGAGCTGCGATCTGGCCAGCAACACCGCGATCGGGGACAACCTCCAGTCGGAGATCGACATCTGCGGCCACGTCTCCGTCAGCATCAGCGGGCTGACCGTGGTGCCCAAGTGGAATACCAGCACCTGCAGTGACGACCTCTACGGGATCCTCGTGGCCGGTGGGGCCACCTTGACGGCGCAGAGTGTGGCCGTCAACGGCGGAGGGGCCTACCCCATCAACGGCTGCCAAGGCGGAATCGGCATCGAGGTGGGGATGGCGTGGACCTCTCCCGTCTCGGTCGGCACCGCCACCTTGAAGGGCGTCTCCGTGAAGGACTACCAAAAGAACGGCATCACCGTCGACGGCGCCGGCTCGAGTGCCACCGTATCGTCGAGGTCCACCGTGACCGGCGCCGGCCCGACCACCCAGATTGCCCAGAACGGCATCCAGGTAAGCAATGGGGCCAAGGCCGTGATCACCTCGACGACCATCACCGGCAACGAGTGTGACAACACGGCCTGTGGAGCCGACTTCGATACCAAGACCCAGTCGACCGGCGTGCTCTTCTATGGTGCGGCCAAGGGGTCGAGTCTGACTGACTCGAAACTGTCCGGCAACGACATCGGTGCCTACCTGTACTCCACGGCGCCGACCAAGCCCGTGTCCGCACAGGTGACCATCTTGAGGGACACCTTCGATGCCAACCGGTACGAGCAGGTCTTCCTCGACCAGGGCGACGCTGCTGTCAACAACGACACCATCAAAGGTGCCAGCAACGACGGCATCGTCATCGTCCAGTACAAAGGGCAGACCTACGCCCCCAACTCGTCGGCGACGACAGACACCATCACCGGACAGAAGATCGGCGTCAACGTCAACTCCGATCGTGCCGCCACCGGTGACTTCGCTGGGACGTTCTCCATCAGCGACAGCCACTACCTGACCGGCAATACGGTGGCGTCCAAGGACAACAGCCGCAACTTCACCATCTCCGGGACCGGCAACAACTAGGCCGCCCCGGAGTAAACGGCGTTCACCGCAGGGAGGGTCGGGCCCCAGGGCCTTGGCCCTCCCTGCGTGCATTTGGGGCCTGCCGTCCGGTGTCGAGTGGGCGTCAGCGCCGAATGACGTAAACCGCGGTGAGGCGGCCAGTTGTCTGTGGCGAGCCCATCGCCGAGCCTCGCTGGCCCTACCCCAGTCCGGTCGGGAGCCGTGAGACAATCATCGGCAATGCCCTCGGTCCCGACTCCGACGTAGCGATCAACGCCACCGGGCGACCGACGATGGGGAGTGACGGCAGGTCACCTACTGCCTTCCTACAGAGGGTTCGTGCACGGACCGATTCGCCGCTGGTGGTGGCCGCGGTGTCGGTTTTCGCCGCCACCGTCTTCGTGCTTCTCCGGGTGGCCATCGCCGCACACGGGAACATCTCCTTCTTCATCGTGGCCGGCATCACCCACTCGTCACCGCGGCTGATGAACCCACGGATCATCGTGGTGCCGAACACCGGGTACGACGGCCAGTTCTACTACCGGATGGCACTCGATCCGGCCGACATGGCCCGGTCGGCCTTCGGCATCACTCTGGACTCCGTCTCTCGGCTCCAACGCATCGCTTATCCGGCCATCGCCTGGCTGCTGGGAGCCGGCCGGCCGTCAGTGGTGCCCGACACCATGGTCATCACCAACGTGATCGGGCTCGGGGTCGTCGGTTTCGGTGGCGGCCTCCTGGCCCGAGACAGTGGGCGGCACGCGCTGTGGGGACTGGTGCTGGCGGGGTACTGGGGTTATCTCTGGAGTGCGGGTCGCGATCTCACCGAGGTCACCGCCGCGGCGTTCCTGGTCCTCGGTCTCTACGCCTACCGCAGGCAACGGTGGGTGTTGGCCTCCGCCCTGTTGCTGGGGGCGGTCCTGTCCAAGGAGACCTCGGCGTACATCGTGTTGGTCATCGCCGCCACCCGGCTCATCGGTTGGGCGGCCCGACGCCAGCGTCGGCCGATCACGCCCGAGGATGCCGCCTGGATCGTTCCGCTGATGGGGTTCACCTCGTGGCAGGCCGTGGTCTACTCGGTCACCGGGCACGCGCCGCTCCTCAGCAGCGGGCAGGCCAACCTGGGTCCGCCGTTCACCGGCGTGATCGACGGGTTCCGGTTTCATTTCGAAGCAATACCGTCGAGGGCCTCGTTCATCTGGTTCGGCGAGCTGGCCGTGCTGATCATTCTGATCGGGGCCGCCGCGGTGTCGGTGCGCCGCACGTCGATCCCCATTCACGAACAGCTGGCTTGGGCGGCGGTCGTGGTGCTGGCCATCTCCACGGCACGGGGCATCTGGCTCGGGGATGTGGGGTTCCGCAGCCTCGACGACGTCTATCTGTTCAGCTGGCTCGTGCTCCTCGGAAGCTCGAGAAGGCTCTATTACCTGGGTGGCTTGGTCGGTCTGGTCTGGCTCGGCGTCGCCTTTGAACTGATCCGCTACGTCTAGGAGGCCGGGCCACTGACGCCGACGCCGACGCCGATGCCGATGCCGACGCGTCGCCCTCCTCACTCCTTCTTCGGATCCAGCCCCCGGCTCTGCCGCTCCCGCTCGTCTTGTTCCCGTTGTTGGTTGTGCCACTGCTCGTTGCCCTCGGGGGTGTCGATGCCGAGGCCCGGCTCTTGTCCGAAGGGCGCGGGTGGGGAGAACGCCCACTCGATCCGGCCCTTTCGGTCCAGACCCCGCCGGGTGAGGGTCCACCCGTCGAAGGTCTTCAAGGAGTGGTGGTGCTCGCAGAGCAAGGCCAGATTGTCGAGTTCGGTGGGCCCGTCCTCGGCCACCGGGACGACGTGGTCGATCTCCAGGGCCCAAGAGACCCGACAGCCCGGCACCACACAGGTGGTGTCCCGGAAGACCAGGGCCGTGCGCAGGACCTGGTTGATGGTCCGACCCCTGTGGGAGACGGCCCGGATGTCCCCGGCCTGGTGGAAGACGTAGCGGCGGAAGGAGTCGACGGCCATCTGGCGGGCCAGGGCCACCGGGATGGGTCCCTGGTTGTCGATCTCGCAGATCTCGCCCGGTTCGGTGTAGCCCCGTTCCAGGGCGTCGGCGTCCACCCGGATCACCACCGAACAGGTCGGGGGGCGGTCGATGAGGGTGAGGGAGTCCTCCGAGGGCTGGTCGGTGCCGGTGTCGGCGGTGTCGGCGGTGTCGATGGGTATTCCTGGTTCTGGCGACAGGCCGGCGTCGGGTGGGTCGAGGTCCGGGTCGTGGTCGGGATCGACCAGCAGGGGAGGCCCGGGTGGTGGGACCTTCGGGGTCCCGGCCCTGGTCCCGGTGCCGGCCTTGGCCTTGGCCCTGCCCCGGGCCGGCCGACGTGTGGCCGGAGCGCCGGGGCGAGGGGCCAGGGGCTGGTCGGTGTCGGGATGGCGTTGGGTGATCAGGGCGAAGAAGGCATCGGCCCGGACCGCCCCTTCGGGCTCGCCCTCGTAGTCGGGCTGGGACCGTCGGGCCGTGCGCAGGCGGGTGGCCACCACGCCCAGCTGGGAGAGGATCTTGGCCCCCCGGTCGGCGGTGTCGCTGCCCTGGTAGCAAAAGGCCCCCTCGGCGTCGGTCCACGACGAGAAGTGGCGCCGGGCCCGGATCCGCCGGAGGGCGGCGATGGGGTCGGCCCCGGCCGACGAGGCCCGGGACCGGCGGCACCGCTCCCGGACGTCGCCTAAGGCGGCCTCGGCCGCCCCGGACAACAGCTCGGTCTCCCGCCCGGGGTCGAGCACCCCGGCCTCGGTCAGCTCGGTGACCTTGGGGGCCGACAGGTCCCCTTTGCGCAGGGCCTCCTCGGTGCCGGGCAGGCTCAGGAGCCTCCGTCCGTTGGACAGGGTGTCCCGGGCCTTGCCGGTGGGGACCCCTTCCACCTGGCCCAGCATCTCGGGGGCGCTGCGGTAGCCCTCGTCCCGCCAGATCCCCGAGGCCTCGATCCGGGGGGCCAGCAAGGTCTTGCCCGCATTGGTCAGCCGCTCGACGGCCACCAACGAGGCGTAGAGCACCTTCGAGTCGGCCCCGGTCAGCCGGGCCGGATCGAGTTCGTCCACCACCGCGGCCAGCTGGGCCACGACCGAATCCACCCGGGCCCCGAGGCCGGCATCGCCATCGGGAGATCCATCTTCGGATCCATTCTCAAATGCCACCGGAGACGACGAGAGCCACCCGCGTCCGGGGGCGTGTCGAACAGCGGGGTCGGCGACGGGTGTGACGCTGTCGTCCTCCTCGTCGTCCGGTTCACGATGACCATGGATGCATCCTGACAGGAGGGTGTAACAGAGCCTCATGGCGGAAGCCGGTGGCAGAACGACGGGTCGATCAGGCTGGAGGACGAAGTCGCCAATCCGAATCGCAGCACGTAGGGGGGAAGTACCATCGACCATCGTCCGCCTTCGACGCAGACAGACCGTCAACGACGCGGACGCACACACAACTAGAGGTGCACCATGAGAACCGGAATCCACTTCGTCAACTTCACCCTCCCGGATCAGCCCGCATCGTTGGCGACGGTCCTGTCGGGCACGGCCCGAGCGGCCGAAGAAGGGGGGTGTTCAACCTTCACCCTGATGGACCACTGGTTCCAGATGGAGCAGTTCGCCACCTCGCAGGACCCGATGCTGGAGGGATACACCTCACTGGGCTACCTGGCCGGCCTGACCGAGCGGATGACCCTCGGACTGATGGTCACCGGGGTGACGTACCGCCACCCCGGGTTGTTGGCCAAGATCGTGACCACCCTCGACGTGCTGTCGGGGGGCCGGGCCCAACTCGGAATCGGAGCGGCCTGGTACGAGCGCGAGCACGAAGGGCTCGGCGTGCCGTTCCCACCGATCAGTGAGCGGTTCGAGCGGCTCGAGGAGACCCTCCAGATCTGTCACCAGATGTGGAGCGACGACGACGGGCCGTACCGGGGCCAGCACTACCAACTGGCCGAGACCATCTGCTCGCCACGACCGATCCAGCAACCTCGGCCGAGGATCCTGGTCGGGGGCAGTGGGGAGCGGAAGACCCTGCGCCTGGTGGCCCAGTACGCCGACGCCTGCAACCTCTTTGCCCCCGACCCCGACGTGGTGGCCCACAAGCTCGAGGTCCTGGCCCGGCACTGCGATGCCGAGAGCCGCGATCCGGCCACCGTGGAGAAGACCATCCTGGGATTCGGGGATCCACTGGACGACGTGGATGCCTTCGTGAAGACCATGGAGGGCTACGCCGCCATGGGCATCGAACTGGTGGAGCTGATGCCGCCCGGTCCGGATCCGGCGGGGTGGGTCGCCCGCCTCGGGGAAGAGGTGGTCCCGAAACTGGCCGAGCTGGGGCCGACGGGCTGACCAGCTGATTCTTCTACTGCCCGGTTCCGGGCGGACCTTCGGTCCCGGAACCGGGCCAGCTGACAACCGGGCCACCCGGCAATCAGCCCAGCTGGCAATCAGCCCAGCTGGCAATCGGCCCAGCTGACGTTCAAGCAGCCGGCTCGGTGCGGTTGACCACCGAGGCACCCGACGCGGTCACCGTCACCTGGTGGGCCGTCGACAGGGAGGGGGTGTCGACCACCACCGTCGAGGTGGCGGAGTCGTAGTACCAGCCCGGGCTGTCGGATCCGGGAGGCAGGGCCGTGAGGGTGTGGCCGTCCAAGGTCACCCGGGTCGGGCGGGTCAGGTCGATCAGTTCCACCCGGTAGGCCGTCGATGCCGGCTGACCGGGATAGGAGCCATGGGCCGGGCCGATGGCAAGACGTGACGCCGCCGCGGTGCCGGTGCCTCCCGAGGTCGGGCCGAGCGAGTCGGTGATGGGAGTCTCGCTGTACTGGCCCCTGGTGTAGCCCAGGCCCGAACCGCTGTCGCCGTACAGGGAGAAGGTGCCTGTGGACCCGGAGAAGGCCTCGATGGTCAGACGCCCCGAAGACCCCGAAGACCCCGACCCGGACGAGGACTGCTCGGGAACGATCCCGCCGGCCCGCACGAAGACCGGCATCCGGCTCAGGGGATCCGACACCGTGGTGGTGAGAGGCCCGGTGAAGGTGGCTCCGGTGAAGTAGTCGACCCAACGACCGGGCGGTAGCCACACGGTGGTGGTGGCCACACTGCCAGGAGAAGTCACCGGCGCCACCACCATGTCCGACCCGTACAGGTACTCATCGGGGTGGGCGTACGCCGCCGACAGGTTGGGGTAGTCGAGGTAGAGGGGCTGGGTCATGGGCAGCCCGGTGCGGTGGGCCTGGGCGGCCAGGGTGTAGGTGTAGGGGATCAGGGCCTGGCGCAGCCGGAGGAAGTCCTCGGTGATGCCCTGGACCGGCTGCGGGTACTGCCACGGGAGCCGGTCCTCGTTGTTGGAGTGGAGGCGCAGGATGGGTTGGAACGTGCCGAACTGGACCCACCGGTCGTAGAGGTCGGGGGGATCGGCGCCGGACTGGGTGGGGGGAGGGCCGAGGAAGCTCCCGATGTCGTCGCTGACGTAGGGCTCGCCGATGGTCGATTCGGCCGGGGTGAGGGCCACCTCGCCGGCCAGGGTGTTCCAGGTGCCCCAGGCATCCCCGGTGAAGGCGATGCCCGTCGTATGGCCCGACCACGGCCCGGCCGGGTACACGGCGTCGGGCTGGCCGTTGGAGGCGCCGATCCGGGCCAGGACGAAACCCCGCTGCCCCTGGTTCACCATCTCCTGGGCGTAGAGGTGGTCGATGAAGGCGTCGGGCGTCACCCCGGGCATGGACACGATCGAGGCGTCGCAGCACCAGTCCAGCCACCAGAAGGACACGCCCTGCTTCTGGAAGCTCTGCTGGAGGGCGAAGTTGGACTCGGCCTGGTCCACCTCGCTCCAGTCCCACACCTTGCAGGGACCGGCCGAACAGGACGACGAGGCCAGCGAGCCTTTGGCGATCTTCTGGGCCTGGGCCAGCTTGGGGTCGTTGTCGTCGATGCTCGAATGGAGGTTGAGGGTGACGTCGATCCCGTGGTCGTGGGCCCACGAGAGAAAGGCCGTGGGGTCCGGGAAGAGCTTGCCGTTCCACTCCCACCCGTTCCAGTTGTTGGGGGCCTTCCAGTCGGTGTCGAGGGACAGGGTGTCCAGGGGGACGTTGTTCTTGGTGAACTCGGGGTAGATGGAGTTTTCGATGTCGGCACTGGAGTACGGGGTGTAGTCGGAGTACCAGACCCCGAACGTGCTGCGCGGCAGGAGAGGGGCGGGGCCGGTCAACTGGGCCAGGGTGTGCAGGGCCCCGGTGTAGTTGTGGCCGTAGGCGAAGAGATAGCCGTCCTCGACGTCTCCGCCCGCGGCCCGCGGCGCCACCCAACCCCCGGCTGTCCACACCGCGCTCCGGGTGTCGTCCAACAGCCGCCACCCGTCCCGGTCCAGCAGGCCGTCGGTGTGCCAGGGCTCCAGTGGCGTCTGGCAGGTGGCACCGCTGGTCCCGTTGGCACAGGTGGTGCCGGGCCCGTAGGTGTAGGTGTCGAAGCCGCGGATCCACCCACCCAACGGGTCGGTCGACAGCGGGACCGGGGCCGGCGTGCCGGCCGGTCCCACCGAGAGGGTGTCGATCCCCAGGTTGAAGTTGGCCGAGAGGTTGGTCGGGCTGAGCCCACCGTGGTGGCCGGACTCGCTGACCGCCTCGATGGTGTCGTTGCCGGCCGCCAGCACGGCGGTGGTGGTGACCACCGACCACGGTGCGGCGGCGGTGGTGGGGGGAGCGGACAGGGTGGTGAGCAGGTGCCCGTTCACCACGATCCCGATCCTCCCGGGGCCGGTCGGAGCCACCACACCTCCCACATCGGAATAGCGGACCGCCAGGACGGCCCGGCCGGCCGGCGCCCCCAGGACCGTCCAGGTGGCGCCGGCTCCCTGGGAGTTGAGGTAGCCCACGTAGCCGGCGGTGCTGTCGTAGCCGGCCTCGGTCTGGCTGAGTTGGGCCCCGCCCACCAGGGTCGCCGCCCCGGCCTGGCAGGTCTGGTCGAAGGGGCACTCCCACTCCCAGGTCGGCGCGGCGGTCTGGGTGTGGCCTCCGACCGATAGCTGCAGGGTGGTGTTGTCGGCGCGGAACGGTCCGGAGCCGACCCGGTAGCGCAGGGTGGCCCGGGTGGTCCGCACGGTGAGCCATCCGCCCGAGACGGTGGCCGTGTAGTGGGGGACGGGCATCTGACGGTCGATCACGTTGACGGTGGGGGCGTTCTCGAAGTGGGCGGTGGGCGAGTACTCCAGGCGGAGCAGGGTCGGGCTGAGCACCTCGATGCGGGCGTCGCCGGAGCGCACCACGGCCGACTGGTGGGCCGTGCCGTCGGCCATGTCCACCGGGGTGGAGAGGTTCACCGGCGAGGTGGCCACCCGGGGTGGGGCGGCGGTGGGCGACGGAGTGCTGCAGGAGGCCAGAGCCAGCGCCACCGCCGCCAGGACCGGGATCACCAGCGGGGTCGCCCCCCGGACGGCCGGCCACCTGGGCCTGCGACCCGAGCCCCGCCGGTCGGCCCGATGATCTCTGCGGAGCGGACGCCGGCTCACACGGGGGCACTCTATCGGCGGCGGGTCCTACGGACCGGGGTGGGACGATGCCCGCCCCAACGGGAGCCCCGGTGTTGACATGTGACTAAAAGGTCACGTATCATGAGGGAGTGGACGAGGTGTTCAGGGCGCTGGCCGACCCCACCCGACGGAGCCTGCTCGACGAGCTCTTCCGGGAGGACGGGCAGACGCTCACTCAGCTGGAGGGTCGCTTCGAGATGTCCCGCTTCGGGGTCATGAAGCATCTCCGCCAGCTGGAGGAGGCCGGACTGGTGGTGACCAGGCGTCGGGGACGGGAGAAGCTGCACTTCCTCAACCCGGTCCCCATCCGCCTCGTGCACGACCGATGGGTGAGCAAGTACGCCGAGCCCTGGGCCGCCGGGCTCAGTGCGCTCAAGGAGAGACTGGAGAGTTCCATGGAAAAGGTGTTCGAGATCTACATCCGCACCACCCCCGAGCGACTGTGGGAGGCCATCACCGACGGCGACATCAGGGCCAAGTACCAGTTCGGCATGCACGTGAGCTCAGCGTGGACGCCCGGGTCGCCCATCGAGATGACCGCCGAGGGATTCCCCGGCCTGTTGGGCGAGGGCGAGACCCTGGAGGTCGACCCCCCGCGGCGGCTGGTCCATACCCTCACGGCGTTGTGGAGCGACGACGTCAAGAGCGAGGGAGCGTCCCGGGTCACCTGGGAGATCGAACCGGTGGGCGACTCGTGCCGGCTGGTGGTGACCCACGACCAGATGCGTGAAGGGGCCAACTCGGAGATCTACGGGGGCTGGCCCATGATCCTGTCGGGGCTCAAGACGTGGCTGGAGACCGGAGAGCTCCTCACCACTCCGGGGTCGCTCAAGTACGCCTGAGCGGGACCGGTCCGGACGGGCTGGTCAACCGGCGGCCAGAGCCCCAGCCAACTCACGGTAGGCCTCGAACGGGAAGTCCCCGCCCCGGTCCTCCACTATCTGGATGCACACGTGGTCCGCCCCGGCCTGGTGGAACTCCCGCACCCGGTCGGCGATGGCGGCGGCGTCCCCCCAGGCGATGACGGAGTCGACCAGCCGGTCGCTGCCGGGTCCACCGAGGTCGTCGTCGGAGTAGCCCAGCCGGCGGAGGTTGTCGGCGTAGTTGGGCAGGCCCAGGTAACCCTCGGTGTAGCCGCGGGCGGTGGCCCGGGCAGCCGTCGGATCGGTCTCCAGCACCACGGCCAGCTCCGGCGCCAGCAGTGGTCCGGGGCCCATCACCCGGCGGGCCTCGGCGACGTGCTCGACGGGCACGAAGTAGGGGTGGGCTCCGGCGGCCCGTTCGGCCGCCAGTGTCAGCATGCGCGGCCCCAGGGCGGCCAGGACCCGTCTGTCGGCGGCAACCGTCGGTCCCAGGTCGTCCAACTGGTCGAGGTAGTTGACCACCTGGGTATAGGGCCGGGTGTAGGCCGACCCCAGCGACTCGACCAGCGGAGCGTGACTGGCCCCGAGGCCCAGTAAGAAGCGCCCGGGGTACTCGGCCTGCAGCGCATCGGCGCCCTGGGCCGCCTGGGCCGGCGTGACGTGCCAGACGGAGATGATCCCGCTGGCCACCGGGACGTGCCGGGTGGCCCCGAGGAGCCGGCCGAACCGGTCGGGGAAACGGGGCTCGAACCCACCCGAGGACCACAGTGCCCCGTAGCCCAGCGACTCCATGGCCCCCGCCGCGGCCCCCCGGGTGCCGTCGGCACCGGCCCAGGAGCCACTCCACCAGATGCCGAAGGGACCTAGGTCTGTCGAGCTTCGTTCCATAGGTGCACGTTACCGAGCGGAGCAGTTGACGGCGTCGGTAGGGCGTCGGTACTCCGGGGGGCGTCGGCACTCCGGGCGGCGTCGGCACTCACTACCGCCCGGATCCCCATCCAATCGAGGCCGGTTCTGATGGCCGCAGGGGAATTTCGGTCGTCAGCGACAGACGAGAGCTACAGCAGTAAGGCAATGACCGGCAGTACCGGCGTGAGGCGATTCAGGCGATTCAGGCGATTCAGGCGGTGGTGGCGGTGGCACAGGCGGTGTTCCGGACGGCGACGGAGCGGCGGTGAAGACGGAGACCTTCCGCTGGCAGTCCGCGGCGACTCTCGTCCTGAGTGTCATCGGACTGGCTGGTTCGGTGTACCTGACCATCAGCCATTTCGATACCCATATCTCGTTGGTCTGCCCGGACACGGGGTCGTGTAACAAGATTCTCACCAGTACCACGTCGCACGTTCTGGGGATCCCGGTATCAATCCTCGGATTGGCATACTTCGTGCCCATGACCCTGCTCTGCCTCCCGGCGGCCTGGAGGTCCTCGGATCGATGGGTCCACCTGGCCCGGCTGATTCTCTCGATTCTCGGCGTGGCCACACACTCACTTGCCTTTCACCGTTCACGACCCGGAAACACTCCCGTGATCATGGCGGTCTAGCTTTCGGTAAAACCAGCTGGAGCGGGCCTGACCATCATCGTTTCGATACTGCTGACTGTCCCAGCGAGAGCCGGAGGAGAACACGATGAGTGGGAGCAAGGCCCGGATCGACGCTATCGACGCGGTCAAGAACTACCAACCCCCGAAGGCGATCTTCCCGCCCGCCGAGGCGCCGGGTGAGATCTTCGGGGAGAACGTCTTCACCAAGGCGGTGATGCAGAAGCGGCTGCCCAAGCCGGTGTTCAAGTCGCTGATGGGCACCATCGAACACTCCAAGCCGTTCGACCCCACCGTCGCTGACGTGGTGGCCGCGGCCATGAAGGACTGGGCCATGGAGAAGGGCGCCACCCACTACGCCCACGTCTTCTATCCCCTGACCCACCTGACGGCCGAGAAGCACGACAGCTTCTTCGAGCCCGGCGGTGACGGTGCGGCCATTGCTGAATTTCAAGGGAAGACCCTCACCCAGGGTGAGCCCGATGCCTCCAGCTTCCCCAACGGAGGCCTGCGGGCCACGTTCGAGGCCCGGGGTTATACCGGATGGGACGTGACCAGCCCGGCCTACATCCTGGAGAACCCCAACGGGAACACCTTGTGCATCCCCACCGTGTTCATCTCCATGACCGGCGAGGCCCTCGATAACAAAACCCCCCTGTTGCGGTCCCAGCAGGCCATGGCCAAAGAGGCCGCCCGGATCCTCCACCTGTTCGGCCATCCCGACGCCGACGCCGTGGTCTCGTTCGCCGGAGCCGAGCAGGAGTACTTCCTGATCGATCGGAGCTTCTTCCTGAATCGTCCCGACCTCTTGAACTCGGGCCGTACCCTGTTCGGGGCCAAGCCGCCCAAGGGTCAGGAGTTCGACGACCACTACTTCGGGGCCATTCCCGACCGGGTGCTCGGGTACATGATGGATTGTGAGCGGGAGCTGTTCAAGCTGGGCATCCCGGCGAAGACCCGCCACAATGAAGTGGCTCCCGGCCAGTTCGAGCTGGCCCCGATGTTCGAGCGTTCCAACGTGGCTGCCGACCACCAGCAACTGCTCATGACCACCCTCAAGAAGGTGGCCCAGAAGCACGGCATGGAGTGCCTCTTCCACGAGAAGCCCTTCGGGGGCATCAACGGCTCGGGTAAGCACGTCAACTTCTCCCTGGGCAACTCGACCGAGGGGAACCTGCTGCTGCCCGGCGACACACCCCACGAGAACGCCCAGTTCCTGGTGTTCTGTGCCGCGGTGATCCGATCCGTCCACAAGTACGGCGGCCTCCTCCGGGCCTCGGTGGCCTCGGCCACCAACGACCACCGGCTGGGGGCCAACGAGGCCCCTCCGGCCATCATCTCGATCTTCCTCGGGGACCAGTTGGCCGACGTCTTCGACCAGATCGCCGCCGGCGGTGCCACCAGCTCCAAGGAGAAGGGCCACATCGAGATCGGCGTCGACACCCTTCCCGTGCTCCCCACCGACCCCGGTGACCGCAACCGGACCAGCCCGTTCGCCTTCACCGGCAACCGGTTCGAGTTCCGGGCACCCGGCTCGCTCCAGTCCATCGCCGGGCCGATGGTGACCATCAACACCATCCTGGCCGAGGCCCTCGACTACATCGCCACCGAGCTGGAGTCGCTGGTCGAAGGAGGTACCGAGTTCAACACGGCGGTCCAGACCGTCCTGCAGGAGATCATGGTCAACCACGGCAAGGTGGTGTTCAACGACGACGGGTATGCCGACGAGTGGCAGACCGAGGCGGCGGCGCGGGGCCTGCCAAATCTGCGGACCACCCTCGACGCCCTGCCCGAGCTCATCACCGAGGACTCGATGGAGCTCTTCTCCAAATACGGGGTGTTCAACCACCGGGAGATGCACAGCCGCTACGAGATCGCCCTCGAGCAGTACATCCTGGCAGTAGACGTGGAGGCTGAACTGACCCTGGAGATGGCCAACACCATCATTCTGCCGGCCGCCATCCGCTACCAGACTGAGCTGGCCACCAACGTGGCCAGCCTCACCGCCGTAGGGGTCGACGCCGACACCACCACCCTCGACGAGGTCTCCGGGAAGATCAGCGAGTTGCGATCGGGGATCGCCGCCCTCCGGTCGGAGATCGACCACGATGATGTCGAATCCGCCGAGAAGCACGCCGAACACGCCCAGAAGGGCCTGCTGCCGGCCATGTTGACGGTGCGCGCCGCCGCCGATGCGCTCGAGGCACTGGTGGCCGACGATCTGTGGCCGCTTCCGACCTACCAGGAGATGTTGTTCATCCTCTGACCATCCTCTGACCATCCTCTGACCCCCTCTGACTTGGCTGTGAGAAGGGTGTCCTCGGGGGCGCCCTCATGGCGTTGTCGGCACACGGACGTCCCGACTCCTTTCCCGTGGGCACTGTCTGGCCTAGGGTGGCTCCGGATTCGCTCCCGGGGGGAGTGGACCGCCAAAGCCGTGACCGACCGCATCGAAACGATCCGGTCGGCCCGGTCAGTCAAGGGGGAGTGAAGCATGGGGAACAAGAGCCGCATCGCGCTGTCTTCGTGGACAGGCGCTCTGCTACTCGGAATGGCCGTCATCGCCGCGGGCTGTTCGTCGGGAGGATCGTCGTCACCGTCGACCACGGCCTCGACCTCGCCGTCCACGACGGCAGGATCGGGCGGATCGGGCGGCGGCTCAGGCGCCAAAGGCCAGATCGACATCGGGGCCATCTCCACCAAGACGGGCCAGCTGGCCGGCTACTTCGACGGGATCGCCCCGGGCATGACCGCCTACTTCGACACCATCGACGCCCAGGGCGGGGTCAACGGGCACAAGATCGTGCTCACCAACTCCCTGGATGACGGGGGCTCGCCGACCCAGTTCACCCAGGACGTCCACACCCTCATCGACCAGGACCACGTGTTCGCCATCGGTGTGGCCTCGGCCTGGTTCACCCCCAACTACTTCGTGGACACCAAGACTCCCACCTACGGGTACAACGTCAGCGCCAACTGGCAGACCGCTCCCAACCTCTATGCCGTCGGGGGCTCCACCCAGGTGTACGCCAACGGGTACTCGTCACTGGCGTACTTCCTGAAGAAGGTCGACGCCAAGAAGGTGGCCTTCCTCAGCTACGGACCCTCCATCGCCTCCTCCTACGACGCCTGCAGCTCGTACGCCACCGGGATGAAGCAGGCCGGGTTCAACGTGGTGCTGGCCGATGTCGGGGCCCAGCTGGGCGGGAGCTACAGCTCCGACGTGCAGCGGCTGCAGCAGTCCGGCGCCCAGCTGGTGGTGACCTGCATGCAGGCCTCGGACAACATCACCATGGCCCGCGACGTCCAGCAGTACGGGCTCAAGATCAAGCAGTTCTGGTTGAACGGGTACGACCAGGCCCTGTTGGACCAGTACGGCAGCCTGATGCAGGGGGTCTACGTCGACAATGTGGGCGGGGTGCCCTTCCAGGCGGGGGACACGGCCCGGTACGGCCACACCTACCCCGGCATGCTGGCCTATCTGGCCGCCATGAAGAAGTACGAACCCGGCTTCGTGTACAACGGGGTGGCCTTCCAGGGATGGCAGTCGGCTGCGCTCATCGCCGCCGGGATCAAGGCCGCCGGCAACGACGTCACCCAGGCCAGTGTGATCGCCGCCACCAACAAGATCACCAACTTCACCGCCGGCGGGGTCTCGGCTCCGGTCGACTGGGCGGTCTCCCACACCGGCACCACCTGGCCCGACTGCAGCGCCTACATCCAGGTCCAAGGAGGCAAGTACGTACCGGTGTTCGGCAAGGGCAAGCAGGTCTTCGTGTGCGTGAACAAGGACCCCAAGAACCCGGTACCGGTCACCCCTCCGCCAGGTACTCCGGGGGCGGGGGCCTGATCTCCGCCTGACCTCTACTCCGGGTGGGACCTGGTGCCCCGGACCGGGAGGCCGGTGACCTTCAGCCTCCGAGGCTCCGTCGCAGCTCGTCGAGTTCGGTGCGGAGCTCAGCCAGCGATTCGTGCATGGTGGCCACTTCGGCCCTGAGCGCCTCGACGTCGTCGCGCCGACCCGCCCCGTCCGGCCCGACGGTGGTGACCCCGGGGCGACCGGTATCAAATGACTCGTGGTCGGGGCCCCGATAGGCCTCGCCGGCCCCGGGCTCCGGCACGACTGCCGGCCGGATCGGCACGGCTGAGAGCCGGCTCGGTGCCGACGCCGAACGGCTGGGCCAGGTGCTGCTGCCAGCGGTCCTCCTTCTGGCCCGGACGACGCGGCAGCAGGCTCACCAGCCCGTCGGGGTGAGCGGCCAGGAGATCCAACTGGACCTGCACGCTGGCCACCGTCGGCATGTCGGCCATCCGCTCCACCCGGGCCCGCAGCTCCCCCGGGGTCTGGGGTCCGCGCAACATCAGCAGGGCCACCAACGCCGCGCCGCGGCTGTCGATGCTCAAGAACTCGTCCATCACGTGGCGGTACCGGTTCACCGACCGCCCATGGGAGGGAAGGACCACCCGGACCAGGTGCTCCTGGCGGAGAGCGTCCACGGCCACCAGTACCTCGGACTCCTCCAGGGTCACCACCGGGTCGCGGTTGGTGGCCTGGTTGCAGGCCAGGGTGAGGGCGTTGAGGGTGAGCGGGTACTGCTGGGGCGTGGTGCGCTCCTTCTCCACCAGGCACCCGAGTACCCGACCCGCCTCGGCCGTGATGATCACGGCCAGACCCTACCCTTTGGGCCCCGCACCCCGGGGTCCCCAGACCAGTGAGGAGGTGTCCCGTGGCATCATTCCCGATGGCAGGCCGGACCCACCGAGCAGAGGATGTCGAGCCATGACCCAACGAGTGATCCAGTGGGCTACCGGGGCGGTGGGGCAGGCCGCAATAGAAGGGGTGCTCGATCATCCTGACCTCGAGCTGGTGGGGGCCTGGGTCCACAGCCCGTCCAAGGACGGTGTCGACCTGGGCACCCTGGTCGGACGGGACCCCCTCGGCGTGGTCGGCACCACCGACGTGGCCGCCCTGCTGGCCACCGAGGCCGACTGTGTCATCTACAGCCCGTTCATGGCCGACCCCACCGTGGTGACCGCCATCCTGGAGTCGGGCAAGAACGTGGTCACCCCGCTCGGATGGTTCTATCCACCGCCCGACGAGCGGGACCGGATGGACGCCGTGGCCCGCGGGGCCGGAGTCACCCTGCACGGGACCGGGATCCATCCCGGAGGGATCACCGAGCGCTTCCCGCTGATGGTGTCGGCCCTGTCCGGTTCCATCACCCACGTCCGGGCCGAGGAGTTCTCCGACATCCGCACCTACGGCGCCCAGGATGTGGTCCGCGACTGGATGCTGTTCGGCAAGTCTCCCGAGGAGGCCAGCGCCAGCATCATGACCGAGGCCCTCGGAGCCGGCTTCCGCCAGTCGCTGTACATGGTGGCCGCCGAACTGGGCTTCGACCTCGACGACCAACTGCGCACCACCCACGAGATGGCCGTGGCCACCGCCCCCATCGACTCGCCCATCGGCCCCATCCAGCCGGGCACGGTGGCGGCCCAACGGTTCCGGTGGGAGGGCCTGGTGGACGGGGAGCCGGTGGTCACCGCGGCGGTCAACTGGCTCATGGGTCAGGAGAACCTCGACCCGGCCTGGGAGTTCGGTGATGCAGGCGAGCGCTTCGAAGTCGAGATCACCGGCGACCCCGACTGTCTGGTGAGCTTCAAGAAACTGCACCCGATCAGCGTCGAGGCCGGTCTGGTGCGGAACCCCGGCATCGTGGCCACCGCCCTCCATCTGGTCAACGCCGTTCCCTACGTATGTGAGGCCCGACCGGGGCTGCTCACCTACCTCGACCTGCCCCTGGTGGCGGGGCGGGCCGCCCCGGGCCTCCACCGGAACAGGTCGGCCCACCCGAGCGCGGGCGACCGGAGCCCGGGCGGCCGATGATCCTCGACCGGTTCGCCGTCGAGGGCCGGGTGGCCGTGGTCACCGGGGCCGGGCTGGGCATCGGTCGGGGGATCGCCATCGGTCTGGCCGAGGCCGGAGCTGACGTGGTGCTGGCGGCGCGGACCGTGTCCGATCTGGAGGAGGTGGCCGAACAGATCCGGGCCATCGGTCGACGGGCCCTGGTGGTGCCCACCGATGTGCTCGACGCCCAGGCCTGTGCGGACCTGATCACCGCGGCGGTGGAGGAGTTCGGTCGATTGGACATCCTGGTGAACAACGCCGGCGGAGCCATGCCCCGGGCCGCCATGGACACCAGCGAGGGCTTTATGGCGCGCACCTTCGCCTTCAACGTCACGGCCCCGCTCACGCTGACCAAGTTGGCCGCCCGCCAGATGGTCGACACCGTGGGCCGGGGGGCGGTGGTCAACATCTCGTCGCGCTCGGCCAGCATGACCCAGACCATGTTCGTGGCCTACGGGTCGGCCAAGGCCGCTCTGGACCGCATGACCCGGAACATCGCCCCCGAGTTGGCGCCGCGGGTCCGGGTCAACGCCATCGACGTGGGCGGGGTGGCCACCAGGTCACTCGAGGTCGTGCTGACCGATGACGACCTGCGTCGCCAGTTCGTCGAGGGCACCCCCATGCAACGGCCGGGCCAGCCCGAGGACATCGCCTGTGCCGTGCTGTACCTGGTGTCGGAGGCCTCGTCGTGGGTCACCGGCAAGGTATTCGAGATCGACGGTGGCACCGAGGCCCCGTCGATCCAGGTGCCGGTGGCCCCTCTGGAGCCCCGCGGCAGCTAAAGGCGACCTCAGCTAAAGGCCGCCTCGGCTAAAGGCCGCCCCGATCCCCGTCGATACGAAGGGTGCCGGGGTCGTTGCGGCCCCGCCGGGGTCCGAGTTCCGGCCCCGTGAGGCGTGCCGGCTGTCCCGCTGGAAGCGCCCGCTCGCCGAAGGGATGCACAGGTGGCTCTACGCAAGTACTCAGGTGGTTCACCGACCGGGTTCATACTCTCATCAAGCATGGAGACCCTTACTACGTCGACTCAATCCCTCTCGGACCCGGAACCGGGCCCCCACTGTTCCTTGCGGCCCATCAGCGGCGATGAGGTTGCCGCCGCCGGTCTCGAGTTCGAGTGGATCTCGCGGTCCGAGCACGAGGCCATAGTGAAGCGGCTCGAGGAGAAGATCTCGGTGCTGGCCATGCAGAAGGACTACTGGTGGCACAAGAGCCTGGGCCTGGCCGGCTGATCGAGGTCCTGCGCTAGTTTCTTCCCTGGACGGGAGGGGACCATGGAACTGTGGGAGTTGGTGGCCCGGGAGAGCATTCGCGACCTGGTGGCCCGGTACAACGCCAACGCCGACTCCGGTCGTTTCGACCAGGTCCTCGAGTGCTTCGCTCCCGACGCCGTCATGGAGCTCGATGGCCGTCCCTACCGGGGGCGCGATGAGATCCGGACCATCTTTACCGGAGCAGCCCGGATGGTGACCCGCAGCTCGGAGCCCATCCTGGTGCGACATCACACCAGCACTCTCCAGATCGATGTGGCCGGGCCCGACGAAGCAACATCGCGCTGCTACTACCAGGTCCTGAGTGGCACCGGACTGGACCATTGGGGGCGCTACCTGGATCGCTACGGAGTGGTCGAGGGTCGGTGGCGCTTCGTTCACCGACGCGAATTCCTGGACGGCGCGGTTCCCGAAAGCTGGACCCGGTCCGGTTAGCCACGCCTGCACCAGCCGGGCCTGGTCGTCGAGCCGATCACGACCCGGCGAGCAGGTGTTCGGGCCGTGCGAGCAGGGATTCCTCAACCTGACCACCTGCTTCGTCCGCGAGTTCGTGGGTGGACCATGTCGCCACGTCGGCCTGCGACATCATCCGCCAGCCCATCGGTAACGAACAGTCTCCCGGAGGCGCCCGTCTCCAAAGCGAGGTGAACCATATGTTCCGACAGCCAACCGATCCGCCCATCCGATCCGTTCCACCGGGAAAATCCCGAACCAAGCAGCTGCTCGTCGTGTCGATCGCCGTGGTCACGGTGATGCTGTTCGGCGCGGGGTCTGCGCTGACCGCCACGGCGGGTGCCGCCACTTCCCACGCCGTGCAGGACCCCGCTCCGAACGGCAACAACGGGACGACCATCGACCCTTTGCAGTACAACTGCGGTAACGACGCCCCCACCTGCGGCCAGGTAGGCGAGTCCAACGGGTACTACAACGGCACCAACGTCGACCTCCTCTACAGCGAGAACTACTACTGCGACGCCAACGTGAGCTCCGCGGCGAAGACCGGGTGCGAGGCAGGTGCAGGCCCATCCTCCTCACCGAGTGCGACTTCGGCCGGTAACTCGGGTACATCGCTCGGGAATACCACCCACGGTGACACCCTTTACATCGCGGTGCCGCTGTTCGCCAACGCACCGGCCACCCAGTGCACGGCCACCGCGGTATGCATCGACCATCCGCCCACGATCGATCTTTCACGGATCCACTCGGCGCTGCCCGGTGACCCGTCGGCGGCCAGCGTCTCCAACGTGGCCATACCTGCGCACAACCACATTGTCGGCACCCGCAACGGTGGGCTCCCGACGTGGTGGAACGTTCAGGTCATCGCTACGGCCGACCCCGCCACCTTCAACAAGTTGACCAGCGTTGCCGCCATCAATGCGGCAGTCCACGCCAATACCGCGGTCTCCGTGCCCACCAATGTGTTCCTGTTCTTCCAGGTGCTGGCCGGTACCGAGTCGGCCTCCATGGCCGCGGACCTGACCGCCACGGCGCCTCCGGGCCCGGCTGTGGCGTCTGCCCCCGGGGCACCCCCGGCCAGCCAGGTGGAGAAGGGTTCGACGTTCAACAATCTGAAGAACGACTGCGGAGCCACCGCTCCGAACTGCCAGGGCATCGGGATCAGTCGCGACTGGATCGACGGTCAGGATGTCGAGGCCCTCTACACCGAGCCGTACTACTGCGGAACCACATCGGTGAAGGTCCACTCCTCGTCCGGCTGTGAAGCCGGCTCCGACCCGACGTCTGTTCCATCCGGGGTGTCCGACCGGACACCACCCACCCCGACCCGGACCAACAGCCAGATCGACCCGCTGTACATCCCGGTCCCGCTGTACACCAGCCCGGCCGTGCCCTATGTGCAGTGTTCGGGCGCCATCACCTGTATCGACCACCCGGCAACCATCGACCTGTCCCAGCTGGCCGGGGTCCTCGGCGCCCCGGCGGCGTCGTTGGACAACGTGCCCCTTCCCGGGCACGACCACCTGCTGACCACCCGCAACGGTGACCAGCCGGAGTGGTGGAACGTGATCGTCATTCCGGTCACCTCGGCCAAGGGACTGGCCTCCGTGGAGAGCGCCAAGAACTATGCATCGGTGAAGTCCCTGGAGAATGTGTCCGGGAGCGGCATCGGTGTCGATGGTGTCGGCGAAGTCCCCACCAACGCCTACCTGTGGTTCCAGACCCTTCCGGGCGGAAGCGCTCCGACACCCGGTCCGACCCAGACCAACTGCATGACCCACCTGCCTTCGGGCTCTGTGGTCGGCGGCGCCGCTCTGGATGACGGCACCGGGTACTACGAAGTAGACGCCCAGGGTGATGTGGCCGCATTCGGTGCAGCCACCTGTTACGGCGCCCTGACCGGCGTCCACCTCAACCAGCCCATCGTGGGCATGGCCGTCGACCGGAGTACCGGGGGCTACTGGTTGGTGGCCGCTGACGGCGGTGTGTTCTCCTTCAACGCTCCCTACCTGGGATCGATGGGAGGCACTCCTTTGAACAAGCCCATCGTCGGGATGACCGCCACCCTCAATGGAACCGGCTACTGGCTGGTGGCCTCTGACGGCGGCGTGTTCTCCTTCGATGCGCCGTTCCAGGGCTCCATGGGAGGCACACCCCTCAACAAGCCGGTGGTCGGCATGAGCCTCGACCGGGCCACCGGGGGCTACTGGCTGGTGGCCTCCGACGGTGGCGTGTTCTCCTTCAACGCTCCGTTCTACGGATCGACCGGAGACATCGCCCTCAACCAGCCGGTGGTGGGCATAGCCCCGGTGTCCGACGGCAGCGGTTACCGGCTGGTGGCCTCTGACGGCGGCGTGTTCTCCTACAACGCTCCGTTCTACGGATCGATGGGAGGCATTCCGTTGAACAAGCCGGTCATCGCCGGGCTCAACAACAACTCGTACGACGGCTACTGGCTCCTGGCCTCGGACGGAGGAGTGTTCACCTTCAGTCCTCCGGGAGAGGGCATGCCCTTCTTCGGGTCTGCTGCCTGAGTCGCCCATCGGAGTGCGTTCGTGGGGTGGGAAGGAGGGTTCTTCCCACCCCACGCCGTTCCCCGCCACAACTTCACCTGCGACCCGGGGCCCACCCCAACTACCGAATCGAGGCTCATCCGTGGTGACCCGCACCTTGCTCCCGCCGGCTGTCGAAGCCGCGGAGCCGTCCTATCACCAGCAAGGGGAACAGAGCGCCGGTCGGCTTGGTGTCGGTCCCTTCTCCCGCCGGTCGCTGCGTCTGGCCCTCGGGATGCTGTGGCTCCTCGACGGGGCCCTCCAGTTGCAGTCGTTCATGTTCACCAAAGGATTTGCCACTTCGATCATCGCCCCGTCGGCGGCCGGTCAGCCCGGCTTCGTAGCCGGCGCCGTGGAGTGGAACTCCCGCCTGATCGCGGGGCACCCGGCCCTCTTCAACGGCGTATTCGCCTCCGTCCAGCTGGCCCTGGGGCTGGCCTTCCTGTTCCGGCGCACGGCACGGCTGGCCGTTGTGGCCTCCGTGGCCTGGGCCGCCGGCGTCTGGTACTTCGGCGAGGGACTCGGCGATGTCTTCGGGTGGCACACGACCGCGCTGGCCGGCGCCCCGGGGGCGGCACTCCTCTACGCCGTGCTGGCTCTGGCGGCGTGGCCCGGCTCCAGCCCAGGTCGGTCGGATCAAGAAGCCCGGCGAAGTGAGCTCCTGCCGACATGGACGCTCGGTGCGTGGGCGATCCTGTGGGTAGGCAGCGCGGTGTTGAGCATCCTGCCCGCCAACGTTTCGTCGGGGGCCATCGCCGCTCAGCTCACCAGCGACGCGTCCACCGTGCCGTCGTGGCTGGCGGCCATCGACCGGGGGGTGGCTTCAGCCGTGCATGCGTCCGGACCCATGGCCACCGTGTTGACGGTTGCCGTCGAATTGGCCATCGGCATGTTGGTCTTCACGCACCGTCCGATGAGAACGGTCGCACTGTGGGCCGGCGTGGCGGTGGCCCTGCTCTACTGGGCGGTCGGCCAGAGCTTCGGCCAGCTCTTTAGCGGCCAGGCCACCGACCCGAGTACCGGTCCGTTGGTGGTCCTGCTCGGCCTGGTCGTCCTGGGTGCCTGCCGAAACGAGTCGACGCGTGACGCCGCCGTCCGGGGCCGGTTGGCCGGTGGTCGTGTCGATGGGCGGGCAACCGAAGGGTGCGCTACAACGATACGGTGAATCTCCGCCCCATCGGTTGGGTCTTCCTGCTGTTCGGGGTGTTCTGGGGTGGCTGGGCGGTGGAGGCGGTCAACGTGGAGCGGGCCCTCCACCTCTCCTCGGCCGGATTCGGCCTCCTGCTCTCGGCCGGCCTGGTGCTGGGAGCGTCGTCGAACGCCATGGGCGGAGCGCTCTGCGAGCGGTTCGGCACCGGCACGGTGCTGGCCTGGGCCCTGGCCGGTTGGGCGGTGATGCTCTCGGTGGGTGCCGCGGTCCGGCAGCCGGTGGCATTGGAGCTGGCCATCGTGGCCATGTTCGCCACGGCCGGACTCATCGACGTCACCATCAACGTGGCCGCCACGGCGGCCCTGGCCGATCGGCCCGGGCGCCTGGTGGCCTTTCACTCCCGATTCAACATCGGGGCGGCGGCAGGAGCAGCACTCACCGGCGTACTGCTGGCGGTCGACGCCTCGTGGCGCTGGGTGTGGGTGGCGGTGGCGGCCTCGGCCCTGGTGCTGAGCGTGGTGTGCCACCGGGCCCGCCTGCCGGCCAGCGAGCCGGGCCAACGGGTGCGGCTGGGCGGCACGATCTCGCTGTTGCGTCGGGAGGGGCTGCTCCTGCTGGCCGCGGCCTTTGCTCTGTCGGCCATGGTCGAGGGTGGCATCGAGCTGTGGGGAGTGCTGTTCCTACGGACGTACCTGTCCTCGGGCATCCTCATCGGCGCCGGGGGAGCGATGCTGGGTTACTCGGTGGCCGCGGTGGCGCGGTCCACCCTGGGCCCGAGAGTGGGTAAGCGGGGCCCGGCCCGGGGTGTGGTCATCGGGGCCGGCACCGCGGCCGTCGGCGTGACCGCCATGACTCTGGCCTCGACCGCTCTGGTCGCCGCAGTGGGTCTGGTACTGGCCGCCGGGGGCATCTCGATGTGTTGGCCGTTGCTGCTGGCGCAGGCGGGCGCCGGTCGATCCCGGTCGGGAATGGCGGTCGGCGCAGTCTCCGCTGTCGGCTATCTGGGCCTGGTGGCCGGTCCCGCCCTGGTGGGCTGGGTGGCCGAAGGGGTCGGGTTACGGGCAGCCTTGGGACTCCTGGCGGTGGCTGCGGTCGTCGTGGCCGTGATTCCCGCCCGGTCGGGACGCCATGCCCTGGCCGGTACCCCGCAGCTACTCGAGTGAAGCGGGATCCACCCCGGTGCCCCCGTTGGCGCTGCTGGCGTAAGCCGCCAACGCCATGCGCAGCACCGAGACGGCCTCGGTCCCGCTCCAGAGCAAGGGGCCCTCGCCGGTGTGGAGATAGCGCAACCAGTGGCGGCCGGAATCACGGAAACTACTGGCCCAGTCGTCGTCCAGGGCGTGGTACGAGCGCATCTCCCCGTTGGCGTATACCTCGAGACTCGGCTCTTGGATGCCGCGCCCGGTGCAGCGGTTCACCCGGGCGTAACCGCGGCGACCGGTGACCTCCCACCGTTCGTCGTTGGTGTAGTAGTCGGAGCGCAGGTACATGTCCGGGGCCAAGGTGATGTCCCACACGCCGCGGACACCGTTCTCGTGCTCCCACACGATGGTGGTGGGAGCGTCGATGGCGATGTCGGTCATGACCTCGGTGGCGCCGATCCAGGCCCTCACCTCCTTGACCGGGCCGAAGAGCCAGAGGGCGGTGGAGAGCTTGTGCCATCCGTCGTCGAACACCAGGATCCCCCGACCGCGGCGGATCTGCTTGAACTGCCACTCGTAGCTGCTGCCCGGGACGTCCCAGCCACCCAGCCCGCTGGCCACCATCTTCATGGTGTAGCCGCTCACCTCTCCGATCTCACCGGAGTGCACGATCTCCTTCAGCTTTACCAACGGCTGATAGAAGACATAGTTCTCCATGACCCGGAACTGACGGTCGTTGATCCGGGCCGCCTCGAGCATCTGTTCGGCGCCGGCGATGTCGTTGCACATCGGCTTCTGCAGGTTGACGTGCCAGCCGTGGCCGAGCAGGTCGATGACCCCGTCGACGTGCAGGGGGATGGGAAGGAGGGCCTCGACGGTATCGACCTCCAGCCCACTGCCGGCCAGCTCCTCCACCGAGCTGAAGGTCCGGGCCCCCGGCCAGTCCGCCTGGCGCTGGTCCCGGCGCTCCTCACTCGGATCGACCAGAGCCACGACCTCGACGTCCGGGTTGTCGACGTACGCCCGCATGTTGAGGTCGTAGATCCGACCCAGCCCGACGAAGGCAGCCCGGACGGGTCGGTGGTAGGGGTCAAAGGTCATGGTGAGCTCGGGTTTCTTCGGAGGTGCCCAACTCGGCACGTCGGGCGGTCTGCGCAGCGGGGCCTAACTGTACCCAGCCGTCTGCTCGGCCGATTGACGGAGGGCCGGACCGGTGCCGGAGTAGTCAGCGGTGCGACGGTCGCCGTCCTGGAGGGACGGGGCGAATCGATTCGGTTGTTGCCGGGCGGCCCACTCGATGAAGGACTGCCGGGTCGGGAAGCCCAGGTGGTCCCGTGCCCGATCCTGCATCCGCTCCTCACACCCGGGCGACCACACCCCCTCGGTCATCTGCAGGCAGGGACCCCAGACGGCCGGCAGTTCCGAACACTTGCACTCATGTTCATCGGGCATAGGAGTATTTTGGCACTCCGACTGCCATATGTGTGAGTTTTCTTGGTCACCGGGGCTTGGGCCAGATCGCCGCCCGCAGCGGTGTCGCCGTCTCGGCGCTCCACTTCCATGAGGCCAAAGGGCTCATCATTCGATGACCTCACCGAGTGCATGGGCTGTGGCGGTCTCCCTGGGTGCGTGTCACCTGACCAACCCAAGCCGCCGATGGCCTGAGAGGCCCGGTGGGCACCCGGCCGACCGGTGGATGACATGATCAGGCGGCCGGACCGGAGCGGTCCGGCGGGGACAGGGGGAATGCCATGCGGACCAGGAGTCGGATCGGGGTGGCCTTCGTGGCCACCGTGCTGGTGGTGGTCGGGGTGGGTATCGGCGTGTCCAAGGCCGACTCGTCGGGGTCGGCCAAACGACCCGATCTGCGGGGAAGTGGCTCGGTCGACGAGGCGTGGCTCACCGGTGCGGGCCCCGGCGATCACATCACCCTGACCAGAAACGGGGCCGCCGTAGCGGGCACGGGTGGATCCACCACGGCCGACTCCCTTGGATCACTGATCGTCCGGAACCTGACCCCTGGCCCGGGCTACCAGTGGGACGACGAGACCTCATCCCAGACCACCGCGGACTTCTCGGTGCTGGCTCCGGGGCATAACCCGGCCACCAACTCCTCGCTCTACACGGACCAGACCATGCACCAGGGCCTCAACTACATCACCATGCGAGACGGGATCAAGCTGGCGGCCACTGTGCGGTACCCCTACGGCGGGACGTGCTCGGCCACCAGCCCCTGCCCGACGGTGATCGAGTACTCCGGTTACGACACCGCCGGGCCCACCGATCCCATCCCCGTGTTTTTGGCCGAGGCCCTCCACGTCAAGTGCCACGACTGCGGCAACGCCAACCTGCTTCCCGACACCGCCACCGCCATGGGGTCGGTCATCGCCCGGGTGTCCGGCTTCGCCACCGTGAGCCTGCAGATGCGCGGTACCGGGTGTTCGGGAGGGGCCTTCGACCTCTTCGGGTATCCGTCGGACTACGACGCCTACGACGCCATCGAGGTGGTGGCTCATCAGTCATGGGTGGCCTATCACCGGGTGGGCATGGTCGGGATCAGCTACTCGGGTCTGTCCCAGTTCCCTGCCGCCGGCACCGACCCGCCCGGTCTGGCGGCCATCGCCCCCATGAGCCCGACCGACGACCTCTTTTCGACCGGCTATCCCGGCGGCATCTACAACGACGGATTCGCAGCCAGCTGGATCAAGCAACGCATCGCGGATGCCAAGGCCGCCGCCTCTCTCCACGACGGCCTTCTGAGCCGGCTGGCGGCCACGCCCGTAGCCGGCGTCGGCCAGCCCTGGGTGTACTACGAGATCGACGCCGAACTGACCGCCAGCGGAGGTCGAACGTCCAACTGCTTGGCCAATCAGGCCCTTCACAACCAGTCCGAAGGCCTGGCCGGCCTGATCGGGCCGAAGTTGGTGGCCCCGGGCACCGGCCCCGGGCGCCAGGCATCCCTCTTCGACCGTCGGTCCATGATCCAATGGGCCGGTCACGTCAAGGTGCCGGTCTTTCTCTCCGGCGCCCTCCAGGACGAGCAGACCGGACCGCAGTGGCCGGCCCTGATCGACGCCATCCCCAAAGGCACACCGGTGTTCGCCAACATGGTCAACGGCGGGCACATCGACTCGACTGATCCGCAGACCATCAGCCGCTGGCTCGAGTTCCTGGACATCTATGTGGCCCGGAAGGTTCCGACACAGCCGGACCTTTTGGCGGCCAAGTTCCTCGACGAGTTCACCGGCTTCGCGGCAGGAGTCTCGAGCCAAGCACCGCTTCCGGCCATCCGCTTCACCCAGGCGCCAAACGTGGCCACGGCCCGGGCCGAGTTCGCGTCGCAGACGCCGCTGGTGCGCGTGCTCTTCGACAACGGCGCCGGGACGGCCGGGCCGGGGGCCATCGAGTCGACGTACTCGGCGAGCTTCCCCAGCTGGCCACCGGCCGGCACCATCGAGACGCTCCGCTTCGGAACGGACGGATCACTGAGTGGCGCTTCTCCAACCACTCAGTCGGCCACCTCCTTCACCCTGGACCCGAAGGCCAGGCCGTTGACCAGCCTGCCGGCCAGCGGAAACGCCTGGGCCGCTCAACCGGACTGGGACTGGGCCCCGGTGCCTCCCGCCGACGGGGTCGCCTTTCAGACCTCCCCGTTCCGGACGGCCACCACCATCGTCGGCCCGGCCACCGTCGATCTCTGGGTCAGAGCGTCGGCTCCGGTCGAGGACTACCAGGCCACCATCACCGAGGTCAGGCCTTCGACGTCCAAGGAGGAGTACATCACGTCGGGGTTCCTGCGTAGCTCGAACCAGGTCGACCTGTCCGATTCCACCAGGTTGTTCACTGCGCCGGCCTATACGGCCGACAAGGCCAGACGACTCTCTCCCAACACCTACTCGCTGGTGAAGATCCCTGTCGATCCGATCGCCCACACATTCCGGCCCGGTACGGAGCTCCGGGTGGTGATCTCCGCTCCGGGCGGTGATCGCCCCATCTGGGAGTTCGCCACACTGGACGACGGCCAGCGGGCCACGGTCGGACTTGGTGGCCGGACTGCGTCGGCGTTGGTGGTCAATGTGGTGAGCGGGGTGTCGGCCACCACGACACTGCCGGCGTGCAACTCCCTGCGGGGCGAGCCCTGTCGGGCCTACCAGGCCGAGGGCAACCAAAGGGGCTGAGCGGGCTCGACCGGCTGACACTCTGAAGTGCCTGGACGGCGCCCGCTCTCTTCGAGGGCACCGCAGGCCTGACCTCGGGTTGTCGTCCGGGCAGAGGCCGAGCGGTAGTCGTCCGGAATTGGCGAAGGGAGGGGAGGGCCGAAGCCCAACCCCTCCCTTCGGAGTTCCGTTCAGTCGATGTAAGCCGGGATCAAGCGCCTCCGGCGATGGTCTCCGGCGTCGCAACATTGCTGATGTTGTTCTGCGACACGCTGGGAACTTCGTGACCGGCCGGAGCGTAGTAGCTGGCATTTCCGGTCCAGCTGTTGTCCCCGAGCCAGATGCCGTAGCTACCGGGAGGGGTCGACGAGAAGTTCACCGTGTTGTGGAAGACCGTGATGGCCTGCGTGGCGCTGGCCTTCGTGTTGAGCGCCGCGCCACCCGGGTGGTCCGAGAAGTACCCGCAGTAGTCATCGCAACCCACGCCGAAGACGCCGATGCTGTCGGGCAGGGCCCCACTCGCCGTCTCGGTGATGGAGTTGTTTGCCACGTCGGCCTCAGAGTCGACCACTTCCACGCCGATCTGGTTGCCCTTGAGGGTGTTGCCACCCACGGCGATCGAGGTCTTGGCCGCGCCTGCGGAGTTGACTCCAGCGGCATACAGCAGCACGCCGGACGCAAAGTCTGACTGCACCTCGGGGTTCGACGAATCCGACCCGTAGGCGGTCCAGTCGTTTCCGGTCACGTAGTTGGCATTGATCGTGGCAGTGGCCCCGAATCCGACCTGGATCCCGTTCTGGGCAACGTCCGCGGTCGGCGTGGTCGTGATGGTGTTGGCAGTGATGCTGCAAGAAGCACCGATGTCGCCGCAGGTAATCCCGTCCTTGCCGTAGCCCGACACCGAGTTCTGGTGCACGGTGACCTTGGCCGTGCTGCCGGTACCGGCGTCCACGTAGATCCCGTCGCCCGATCCGCATCCTGAAATTGGTCGGTGTGGTGTTCACCACATCGAGATTGCTGGCGGTACCGGATGCGTTATCGCCCGATTTTGCAGCCCACCACAAGCCAGCAAGGTCGTTGTTGCAACCGTTGACGGCCGACTTCGATGCCTGCACCGTTGATCTCCAGTCCGGTGATCGTGGTGCCTGTGGCCCCCGGAGAAACCCGGACGATGGCCACGATGGGCGTTACACCGCCTACCGACGACGGAGCGACGTCGTTCACGGCTGCAGCCGGCGTCCTGGGACTGAGGATCGAACCGGTGTCCCCGGTGATATTCAGGTTTTTCTTCGTTGCCGGAATCACCAGCGAAGCGTGATAGGTGCCTTTGCACACGATGATTTTGGTCCCGTTGGGGGCCGCATTCACAGCCGACTGGATCGTGGCGTAGCCAGCAGTGGCGCAATTGTGGTGGTCATTGTTTATGTGAGTGTTTGCAGTGGGGCTCACATAAAGGGTGGTCGTTGGTGAGGCACCGGCCACCGTGGCCGGTAAGGCCATGGTGCCGCTTACTACGAGGGCCGCAAGGGCCGCACCGATCGTTACGCTTCTCCGCATCCGTGTGTCGCCTTTCGCTACTAGGTCGGCGCCAACCTTGCCCCAGCGTTTATCCCCGCCGTTGCGCGCCATCCGCAGGCGCAATCTGCCCCGCGCTCCAACTAACGTTTGAACGATAAAGCATCCTGCACGGAACGTCATCCCCAAAAGTAATGAGATCCCATGCGACCTGTGGGAGGTGAAGGTTGGGAATTCGTGCGCTGTGAAGGTGCTGTGAAGAGTCGGTGCAAACTCTCCACCGACTCGGAGCGCTTGGCACAATCCTCGAGCGCACGGCGCGATCGTGGAGCGCACCGGCGCAATCGCAAGGTGGCGTGATCGGTCACTCAGTTGGCGTGGCCGCTCTGGACCGCAATTGTTGTGCAGGTCGCACGCCGGCGGTCGTTCCGAGCTAGATCGAGATGCTGCGTGAGTGGAGTGGCAGCGAGGGTGGCGCTGCGGCTCGGTTGGTGTTGGCGCTGCGCTGCAACAGTTCAGCCGGCACCCATGAGTGATTCGCCCAACGCTTGCCGGTCGCTCACGGTTCGACACGGTGTGTAGGTCGAGCGGAGAGACCAACCATGTGGGCTTCGACGGGTAGCAGAAATGCAGACCGATTGGTTGACCTCTCGCGACCAAAGGTTTACCATGCCGATCGTCAACGAACGTTCGTTTACTCTACTCAAAGGGGACTTCAATGCGCCGTATTGTCACTTCCGTAGCCGCGTTGGCTTTTGTGGCCACGCCGATTTCTCTTCTTGCCGTAGGAGGTGCGACACCGGCGGGGGCGGCCAAGGCACCTGCGAGCATCGTGTGCACCAAGGTGTCGGGTACCGCCACCGGCAAGGTCACCGTCTCGGGCTGCACCGTACCGAAGGCCGATGCGAAGACGTATGCAAGCGCTTCGGTGACTCCTGGGGAGTCCTTGGCCACCGGAGGGAAGATCACCTGGACCTCGAGCAAGAAGGTCACCAAGATCAGCACGCCGACGGTTACCTCGGTACCGCCTGCAAGAACGTGAAGGGGACCACCGAAGTCGTGGCCAAGGGGAAGGTGGTGACCGGAAGTACTGCCGTCATCACGCCTGTCGGCCAGGCCTTTGCCGTGGATATCTGCCTTAACGCGGTCCACCGGGGCCATCAGCATCGCACCTGGTACGAAGGCTGACCTCTGAGGTCATCCGAATGAGGGCTTCAGGCCCTATTCATCAGAACGAGTGAGTGACAGTGCCCCCCGTGATCGGGGGGCACTGTCGCGATGTGCCGACCGGCGATGTGCCGACCAGCTCCGAGTGGGCTCGAAACATGGCTCGCCAGCTGGACACTCTCCAGATGCGGGCTGCCGGGCTCCAAGGTGGCTGGTCCACCCGTATCGCAGACGTCCGACTGTCCCTTGGCCGATGGGAACGTGCTGGTCCACGGGAAGTCGTCTTGGAGCTGGACCACACGCGGCGTTCACGTTGCCGCGGCAACGACGAGCGGCGTGGCGCCTCAGCGGGCGCCGGCGGTCGACCGCTCTCTGCTCGGGCCGGTCGATGCAGCCCGTGACGGCTTCCTCGCCGTCTCCCGCGAATCCTCAGGGTCGCTGCCGGAGCTGCGGAGCCCGGTGGGCCAGGCCAGCCAGCCCAGCACGACAAGTTGTCCGATGAGGATCAGCCACAGCGACCAGCGGGCATCCACCGCGATGTGGACCCACCAGTTGAGCCACACCGCAGCCAGGCAGGTGGCTATGAGCCTCCACCATGGCCCTCGGGCCGCGCTGACCGGCATCAGGGCCAGCGCCGGCGCCAAGAAGTACGTCACGAGCTGCGGTTCGAACACCCGGAGGGCCAACAGGGCGGCCAAGGTCCAGACCACCAGGTTGGCCGCCGTTCGCCGGCTGCGGGGAAGGTGCCGGGCCACGATGATGGCCGCGGGGATGGCCAACAGGACCACCAGAGCCCGGATGAAGGCACCTACCCCCGGATCCAGCTTCCAGGTCGGTGTGATGTACCCCGAAACGTCGTAGACCTTCTGGTGGATGAGTTGTCGCACCGTTTCGGACGGTTCGGCGATGAACGGGACCACTAAAAACACCAACGGCACCAGGATCATCGGCCAGATCGCTGTGAGCCACTTCCGACGGCTCAGGAAGATCAGGGCGAACGGCACAGCCAGCAGGGCGAAGAACTGGAACGCCAGCGCCACGCCGAACCACCAGCCGACGGCTCGAGGCCTTCCGTCGAGTGCCGCCACAAGTCCGTAGAGCATGGCCCCGATGGCGATGAGGTCCTCGGGATGCCCCGAAAGAGCGATCGGAGGCAGGGTGATCGCCATGGCGCCCAGGACCAACAGCCGCCGTCGGACATCGACTACCGCCATGCCCTGAAGCCAACGGTCGGCGGCACAGATGGGCAGAACCATGGCGCTCAGGTACAGGGGCCCCGCCACCCAAAAGGCCGCCGGGTACAGGACGGGGCTCGGATAGGGGAACGAGAGATGGAACGCCAGACGAGCGACCGGCGCCGTCACCAGCTGCAGTGCCGGGGCAGTCTCCAGAGACCGGTCGAGGATGTAGATGTGCCCGTAGCCACCGGCAAAGGTCATGTAGGCGGCGTCGGCCCAGTTCCTCCAGAGGTCGTCAAAGCCGGCCTCGTACCATTCGCCCTGTCCGTGCAGCAACGAGGAGTTGACCATGGAGAAGGCCATGGCTCCGATCACCGCCAGGAGCGTGACACCGAGCGCCAGCTTCCGCCGGCCGAAGGATTCCGTCATGGCATCGATCGGTCCACGCCAGCTTCCTCTCCGCCGGACGCAAAGCACGATGCCGACAACGATCGCCGCCAGGAGAACCAGCCATACCAGCACCCAGGCGAGGTCCAGTCCGCCGCTGGACACGGGGACCCCTTCGGAGGGGAGGGTCAGTGACTCCTGCTGGGCCGCGGTGGCCACGATGGACGAGGCGATCGGCGTGCCTGACTCCGAGGTGATCTCGATCAGAACCGCCACATTGCCCCGGTTGAAGGCGACCACCGTGGCTTCCTTGGACGAGGACGTCTTGGACGAAGGCGCCGGGGAAAGCTCGCACTGACCGGAAACCGCATCAGTCACCCCGGCGACCTTTCCGAGCCGGCCGGCCGGCCGTCCGTGTGAGGACGTACAGAGATCTTGAGCATTCTGGGCGAGAGTGCCCAGGTGGAGATGAGCAAGGCCGGGGGAAGAGACCAGCACGATCTGTAGGCCGTACTGCTGGTTGAACCAGAGCCACTTTGCTGCCGCCACGTTGGACTCGACCTGGGGGTCTTCTCCAGCCAAGTTGTGCTTGAGCATGTCCACGTAGGACTGGGCGTCGGAAGCCGGCAGAGCCCGCCATTCGTTCCCGGGATTCACGGCCATGAACGGGATCAGCAACGGATCGCCCGCGGCCACAAACCCGCAGTCAGGCGGACAGACCGGAACCTGCGTGGCCGCAACCGCAGCACCCGCAGTCGAGGCGCTCCCGAGTTCCACGAGTGGCACCGCGACGGCCAGGCAGAACACCACCATCGCCACCCGGATGACCAGTTGCGTCAGCCTAGTCGGGAGGGCGAACAGTGTCGCCGGACGCGCCACAACCATCAGGCCCGCCTCCCCGGCATCCACGACCTGGTTATAGCCGATCAGACCACTCTTTTGCTCGGGGGACTTTCGCCGGCGGTCAGTCTGTGAACCCGGATCGGCCTCGACGGTCTGGCGGATCTCGAGACCTGGGCCGGGATACTCCCTGCTAGTGACCCCCGACGCCACCCATGCCCAACTCCGCCGGATCTCCCCCCAGGGCGTGGGGCGCTCAAAAATACCCGGAACCAGACCAATCAAACGTTTGAATTTGATCAATTTTGAGGATGGTCTTTCTACCGCTTGTCCCTGAGACTGCACAGAGTCGTCGTGCGGGATGTGATCTGTAGTTGCAATTACGGATGGCAGCCGGCCAGATGGCGGGACAGCGGGATAAGCAATGCACAAAGGCGGTTAGGGGATGGGGAAATTGATGAACCACGACAGTTCACGCATGTCAACGCGCGGTCGTAGGGCAGAATCGGGTGGCAGGCTCGGACTGCGGTCGGCTGGGCGCTTCGGCATGGGGCTCCTGCTCCTGTTGTCGGTGTTCACCGGCATCGTGACGCTCGGGCTCACCACCGCGGCGACCCCGGCCTCCGCCACCACCATCACGCAGTGCATCGACCCCGCTTCGGGCGGGACCTCCCAAAACTTTGTAGAGGGGACCGCGGCCACCTACTCCGTCGAGTGCGAGGGTGAGTCCGGGGTTTCGGGCACCACGGCCTACCCGTCGGCCATCACCATCAGCTCCGGCTCCCTGCCCTCCTCTGGAGACCTGACCTTGGCGTCGGGGGCAGGCTGCACCCAGTCCACCTCAGGCTCGGGTACCACCGAGCAGTACATCCTCACCTGCAAGATCACCGGCACACCCTCTTCGGCGGACGCGGGCAGCTATCCCCTGCAGTTCACCCCAACGGCCTCTCCGAACGGTGGAGCCGTCACACCCTCGGGCACGTTGACCTTGAGCGTGATCGCGCCCACCGTCACCTGTATCGACCCGGCCGCGGCAGGGTCGGCCACGACGTTCCACGAGGGCATTACGACCAGCTACACCGTTGAGTGCGAATCGCAGAGCGGTATCGCCTCGGTCAGCGCGTACCCCAGTTCGATCGCCATCGCCTCTGGCGCTTTGCCCGGCGACGCCAGCCAGAAATTCGCCACCTCCACCTCGAGCAGCCCGGCCTGTACCACCGGCACCTCGGGATCAAGCACAACGGAGGAGTACATCCTCGAATGCAACCTCTCAGGCACTCCGAGCGGTTCTGACGGCGGCACCTATCCCTTCACCTTCACGGCCACCGGCGTCGGTGGCTACGGATCGGTCACCTCAGGGACCTTGACCGTCACCGTGGCGCCGATCACCCCCACCTGCATCGACCCGGCCTCGGGCGGCACATCCACCACCTTCTACGAGGGGTCGCCCGGCAGCTACACGGTCGAGTGCGAGGCCCAGAGCGGCGTGTCAGGCACCACGGCCTATCCCAGTTCGATCGCCATCAACTCCGGGTCCCTCCCGGCTGACGGCAATCCCACCTTCGCCACGTCCACGTCGAGCAGCCCGGCCTGCACCACCGGCACTTCGGGCTCAGGTGCCACCGAGGAGTACATCCTCGAGTGTGCTCTGGCCGACACCCCGACCAGTGCCGACACCGGCAGCTACCCCCTGACCTTCACGGCCACCGGCCCGGGCGGTCTGGGCACGGTCACCTCGGGAACGCTCACAGTGACCGTCACCCCGCCCTCGACCACCTGTTCCGTGCCGGCTGCGGCCGGGACCTCGGTCTCGTGGGTCGACGGCACGGCCGAGACCGAGACCGTCAACTGCTACAGCCAGGGATTCGCCACGGCCAACGCCGGCAACTATCCGTCGTCCATCACCGTCAACTCAGGTTCGCTACCGTCGGGCTCCTCGGAGGCGACCTCCCTCAGCAGCTCCCCGGCCTGCACCACTGCCACTTCCGGTTCGGGAACGGCGGAGGAGTACGAGCTGCAGTGCAAGATCACCGACACCCCGACCTCGGCCAACAACGGCACCTACCACGTGACGTTCCTGGCGGCCGGCGGCGCCAACGGCGCCCCCAGCATCACGTCGGGGACCCTGACCATCACCGTCGCCCAGCCCGCACCTTCGTGGGCGACCAGCGGCACGACCGACGGCAACTACTTCTCGGCGATCAAGGGCGTGCCGTTCTGCGACGACATTGAAGTCAGCGCCGGCCAGGTCGGCCCTTCCGGCACCAACCCCGGGAGCACCGCCTCCCTGCCCCTGACCAGCCTCACCGCCGGTGCCACGCCGAACAACGTGACCAACTACTCGATCCAGGATGTCAACCTGGCCACCGGTAGCGCCCAGATCTGCGGGACCAACAACAACAACGTGGCCAGCGCACCGGTGACCATGGCCCCGGTGGCCACCAACTCCGGCGGCAGCGCCACCGACAGCATTCCGCTCTGGTCGCAGAACGAGTGCACCTGGTCGACCACGGGAACGACCACGTCGGACTCCCTGTTCGACTCCAACCAGGACCTGTATCAGGCCGGCTCGCAGTCGGCCTTCGGCGCACCGATCACCAACGGTGAGGTGATGGGGAGTAGCGATAACCAGCCCAACTGCGCCGGTGGCGTAGGTGTGTCGGCCTCGGGCGGACTGGGGACCGCCTGGACCATCAACACGGCCAACCCGCTACCGACGCCGACCGACACCAATCCGTCGGCGGCCGACGGGCGACCTGCCCTCGTCCAACCTGGACCTGACCAGCGCCAGCTCCGGCTCGAAGGGTGGTTGTTGGGGCGCCGTCAACATCCTGGCCTCGACCAGCACCACCACCTTCGTGTCGAGCTCGGCTCGATGACCCTGCCCAGCTCATGGGTCAACGGCGGGGACTGCACCTACGGCGGCCTCGGTTCCAACTCGGCTGGTGGCAATACCGACACCACCGCCCTGAACGGCCCGACGGGCGATGCCTCCTGTCCGCCGACCCAGGCCGACGTCAACGCCGGCCTGGTCAGCTGCTCGATCACCGCTCTCGTCCGGCAACGACGAGAACGGCTCGACCAACTACTCGACGATGCAGATGTTCTTCAACGGCCAGCCGGTGCCCCAGACCCCGACGGCCAGCCTGTCGCAAGCTGCGGCCCAGCCCGGTGACACCGTGACGCGTCAATGGTGGCACCAACTGGTGGGGCGCCAGCAACGGTGCGCCCAACAGCGCACCCTACGGTGACTTCCAGAACGATTCGTCGAACTTCTACCCGGTCAGCGCACCGAGCGTGTACATCGGCACCTCGCGGGCCACAGCCGTCCCCGTGGTCAACTCGACGGTGACCATCAACCAGGACTCCTATGCCTGCACCGGCGCCGAGAGCACCACCGTCGGGCCCAACCCCTGCACCCTGACCGTGGGGCAACCCACGGGTACCTTCCAGGTGCCGTCGGGTCTGGCCCCGGGCGCTTACAACGTCTATATCGACGAGTCCAACACCACGCCCCTCCCCGGCAACGGGCCCAACGACGCCTATCAGACGGCCCGGGGCACCAACCTCGGCACCGTCCAATCGGCGTCCCAGCTCGACGTCGAGGGCGTCATGGTGCTCAAGACCTCGACCACCAACTACACCGACGGTGGTTACAGCAAGGCCGGCGACCAGATCGACTACAACTACGCCCTCACCAACCAGGGTCCGGACACACTGAGCAACGTCACGGTGAACGACAACAAGATCCCGACCGCCAATATCAGTTGCCCGGACGGGTCCACCCTCGCCGGCAATACCAGTGAGAACTGCACCGGCGTCTACACGGTGACTCAGGCCGACGTGGACAACGGTTCCGTGATGAACACTGCCTACGTGACCGCCACCAGTGTCTCTGGTGAGGCACTCACCTCGGGATCGTCGTCAGTCACGGTTCTGGCCTCGGATGCCACTTCCACCCTGGGCCTCACCAAGACCGCCACCACCGGGTACTCCGACGGTGGCTACAAAGAGGTAGGCGACGTCATCAACTACCAGTACGTCGTGACCAACACCGGCACCACCACGCTCTCGAACGTGGGTGTCAGCGACAACAAGGTCACGGTCAGCTGCCCCGCCGCAACCCTGGCTCCTGGAGTTTCGGAGACCTGTACGGCCACGTACACCGTCACCCAGGCCGACGTGGACGCCGGGTCGGTGACCAATACGGCAACGGCCTCGGCTACCAACCCGCAAGCCGTGGCGGTCAGTTCGAGCTCCACTTCACTCACCGTGGACGCATCGGACGCCATCTCGAGCCTGAGCCTGGTCAAGTCGACATCGTCGACGGGCTATGCCGCCGCCGGTGACACCATCGGCTACTCGTACCTGGTGACCAATACCGGCACCACGGACCTGGCCAGCGTCGGGGTCAGTGACAACCTGATCTCGGATGTCAACTGCCCGCAGTCCACGCTGGCCCCCGGGGCTGCAGAGACCTGCACCGGCAGCTACACGGTGACCCAGTCCGACGTGGACAACGGATCGGTGACCAACACGGCTACGGCCGATGCCACGTCCCCGCCGTTCAGCACACCCGTGAACTCGTCTCCGGAATCGGTGACGGTGGCGGCCAGCGGTGCCACCTCGGGCCTCAGCCTGACCAAGTCGACCACGTCGACGGGGTATGCGGCCGCCGGCAACACCATCAGCTACAGCTACCAGGTGACCAACACCGGGACGACCGACCTTACGAACGTGGGTGTCACCGACAACCTCATCCCCTCGGTCAGCTGCCCCGACTCCACCTTGGTGGCCGGAACCTCGGAGACCTGCACAGGCACCTACACGGTGACCCAGTCCGATGTGGACAACGGATCGGTGACCAACACCGCTACGGCTGAGGGCACATCGCCCTCCAACCACGCCATCCGCTCGGGCAGCTCTTCGGTTGAGGTCCTGGCCAGCGGGGCCACATCGAGCCTGAGCCTGAGCAAGTCGACGAACTCGAACGGCTATGCCGCCGCCGGGAACACCATCAACTACAGCTACCTGGTGACCAACACCGGCACGACCACGCTGTCCGGCGTGGGGGTCAGTGACAACCTGGTGGCCAATGTGATCTGCCCCAATGCGAGCCTCGCACCTTCAGCGTCAGAGACCTGCACCAGTACCTACACGGTGACCCAGGCCAACGTCGACAGCGGATCGGTGACCAACACCGCCACGGCCAGTGCCACGGCACCGAACGGTGGAGGAACTGTTTCCTCCGGGACCTCCTCGGTCACGGTGGACGCATCCCTGGCCACCTCCAGCATCGGGGTCCTCAAGTCGACGACCTCGTCGGGGTACGCCGCGGCGGGCAACACCATTCCGTACAGCTACCAGGTGAGCAACACAGGGACCACCGACCTCTCGAGCGTGAGCGTCAGCGACACCCTGATCCCCTCGGTCAGCTGCCCGGATTCGTCCCTCGCACCTGCGACGTCGGAGACGTGCACGGCCAGCTACACGGTCACCCAGGCCGACGTCGACGCCGGCTCGGTGACCAATACGGCCACCGCGCATGCCAAGGCTCCGCCGTCCAGCACATCGATCACCTCCGGGCCCTCCTCGGTGACGGTCGACGCTTCCGGGGCGACCTCGACTCTGAGCCTCACCAAGTCGACGACCTCGACCGGGTACGGAAAGGCCGGCCAAACCATCAGCTACTCCTATGTAGTGACCAACTCGGGAACCGAGTCCCTGACTGGCGTGGGGGTGACGGACAACAAAGTCACCGTCAGCTGCCCCAAGTCGTCGCTGGCCCCTGGGGCCTCGGAGACCTGCACGGCCACCTACACGGTGACCCAGGCTGACGTCAACGCCGGATCGGTCACCAATGTGGCCACCGCCAATGGCACCAACCCGCATGCGGCGGCGGTGTCCTCGCCCTCGGCCACGGTGACAGTGGAGGCCAGCAGCGCCACCTCGAAGCTGAGCGTGACGGAGACCTCCACGGCCACCAGCTTCCATGCCGCCGGAAACGTGCTCCACTACAGCTTCAAGGTCACCAATACCGGGACCACCACGCTGTCGGCGGTGCATGTGACGGACACCAAGGCCACGTCGTTGAGCTGCCCGAACGCCACTCTGGCTCCGGCGGCATCGGAGACGTGCACCGGCAGCTACACGGTGACCCAGCCTGATGTTCACACCGGTTCCGTGGACAATGTCGTCACCGGGCATGCCACCAATCCACATGGGGTGGCAGAGAGTTCGGCTACCGCCTCCCTGACGATCAAAGTCACCGGGCTGCGGGTCACGAACGCCTCGCTCGCCGGGGCCACCCGGAATGTGAGCTACTCGGCCCAGCTGGCGGCCGCTGGGGGGACTTCCCCCTACACCTGGCACCTGGCGTCGGGGACGCTGCCGCCTTACATGCGGCTGTCCTCCGCCGGACTGATCTCCGGCAAGCCGCAGACCGCTGGTAGCTACACCATCACGGTGGGCGTGAAGGACAGCAACTCACCGGCGGCCACAGCCACCGCGACCTTCACCATCACGGTCGCAGCCTGAGGCGCTGAGCCACTGCTTATAGCCAAGTCACTCTCCACCGCTGGCGACCGATCGCCAGCGGTGGAGGTGCACCTGGTGTCAGATCCCCCGACCGGCTGCATGGCCCGGCTACGGCAGAAAGCCCGAGTCCCAGGCTCTCAGGGGTCGGTGGCGAAGGCGTCCAGTCCGTGTTCCCAGATGGGCTTTCCAGCTTCCCCCTGTAGGGCTGCGTCGAGCAGCATCTGAGCAACCCCCTCCGCGGCGTTTCGATCGAGGCTCACCGCAGTCGATTGCCAGAGCGCCTCGGCGATGTGCCGCCGGGCCTCACCGCAGAAGCCGCTGCGGTCGTCCCGACGGAGTGCTTCGATCAGGAGCGGCGTCTCGGTGGCCTGCTTGGTGGTGGCGATCAGAAGATCCCGCACCGCGGCCAGTTCGGCCCCCTTCACATTGATGGCAATGGACTCGGTCTCCACGGAGTTCCCCACTGCGTAGTCCATGCACCGTTGAGCCAGGGCCTCATCGGTGGAGATCAGGGCGAAGGCTTCGTCTTTCGGCACTCCGAGCTCGTCGACCAACTTCTCCAGCGAGGGGATGCGGCCGTCGGAGAAGACCCGGAGCGCCGCCTCGACCACGTCCCGTTCCGAGGGATCGAACTGGCTGGGGGGATCCAACAACCCCGGTTCGCTCATGCTCCAGATGATGTTCCACTGCGTCTCGACGACCAGCGATGAATCGAAGAGATCCGGTTGCAACTTGTGCAGTAGCAGGAACCCGTCGCTGGTGGCGCCCACGGCCATGACGATCTCGGACAGGGTGTGGTGGGCTCTCGGGCGCCGGCGTAGCCGTCGGAGGGCGATGGACAGGCCTGCGACGAATCCAGAGTTCATCTCGAGGTACAGCTCTTTCCGCTTGAGGATCACCTCCTCTGCAGCCCGGGTCTGTTCCGGTGCGTCGGCGTTGCCGCTCTCGATGTGGGCGCAGGCCGCCGCTTGCACGATGAACCCCGCCAGCAGGCCCTCCTCATGGCAAGCCACCTCGAAGTTGGCCCGGAGAAACACCCGGAGTGTCTCCTCCATCGACTCCGTGTCACGGAAGCTCTGCTCCACCACCTCGAAGACGGCCTGCATGGTCGAGCCGGTCCCACCGTCGAAGTCGGCCAAGCGCTGGGACGCCAGGTCGAACGGAGTCCGACCGCTCTCGCCGTTGAATGACCGCTTGACCGAGCGGTCGACGGTCGAGACGTCGATGCCGTCGAAAGCGCTTCGTGGTACGGCGCCACGACTATTCGGTCCGCGGAGGGCAGAGAAGGCATTTCGCTCGAGGATCGCCACGGCCTCGCTCGACAGGCTGGGCACGGGCGGGCGTCCACGTGCTCGGGCCCCATCCTCAGTGGACATGATGGGCGGTCTCCCTTCGGTCCGAATTACGCAACAGTACTATCGCATAATGGAGGGAAAATCCCTGGCTGCTTTTGCGGGGAGAGTACGCGAAGATCTGAAGCAGCGGGAGCCGGTAGCCACGGGGTTCGTCGTAGCGGTTTCGAACCTGGTCACGTGGCATGCAGAATAGAAGCATGCGGAGAAGGAATCAGGCGCAGGCGGCGGAGGGGCAAGCGTGCAGGACAACGGCGGACGGGGTGGTTCCGGGGTTCCGGGATCATCACCGCCGTCGGAGTCTGACAGGGATGGTCGGCGCACTGGCGGTGGTCCTGATTGTTTCGGGTGCGTTGGCTGTGGTCACGGGTCCCCGGGCCGGGGCCATGACGGTGCGCCCCAGCGCCACTCCTGCTTTTGCCGGGGATGCCGGAGATCCTGACGTCGTCTACTCGGGCGGTACGTACTTCGCCTTCACCACCGGCACGCCGCTGGGGAACCACATTCAGGTTCTGGTGAGCAGCAACCCATCGAGTGGCTACGGGAGCTACACCGGGCAGTCCTATGGCTCAACCGCCTTGGCCACTACTCCGTCATGGCAGACGACCAACACCCAGACCTCGCCGGGGGTGTTCTTCTGGGGCGGTCGTTGGCTGATGTACTACGACGCCGCCGTCAACCCCAATGCCAGCGACACCGGGCACGACTGTATTTCGGTAGCTGTCGGCGGGCCCACACTGTCGCGCTCTGATCCCCAGTTCACCGACAACTCCAGCGGCGGGATGATCTGTGATCCGACCGGTTCCATCGACCCCAGCCCGTTCGTCGACCCGGCCAACGGCAACGCCTATCTCGTCTGGAAGCAGAATGACGGTGGATCGACCGGTGCGGCGACGATCTGGTCCCAACAGCTGAGCGCCAATGGGCTCAGTCTGGTCGGCCCACGAAGCGAGCTCCTGTACAACAACACGGTGGCCTATCCGTGGGAGAACACAGTGGAAGACCCGGATATGGCCGATGTCAACGGGACCTTCACCCTGCTGTTCTCGGCCGGTGTCTATACGACCAGCAGCTATTCACAGGGGGTCACCACCTGCAGCGGTCCGCTAGGTCCGTGCGGTGGGGACACGCAGATCCTCACAAGCTACGGCTCCGTGCTCGGCCCGGGAGGGGGATCGCTCTTTGCCGACCCGTCGGGAAGTTGGTGGCTCGACTACGCGGCATGGCAGGGGGGAGGGGCTGGTTGCACCAGTTACAGCTGCGGCGCCACCCGGCAGCTGTTTGTGGCACCGATCAACCCCTCGGTTCAGGTCCCCTGTAGCCCGCCCCACTCCGTCAGCGGCTATCAGATGGTGGCCTCGGACGGCGGGATCTTCAGTTTCGGGACCCTGCCCTTCTGCGGGTCGATGGGCGCCACGCCGCTCAATGCACCGGTGGTGGGGCTGGCCGCCACCCCCAACCACGGGGGCTACTGGGAGGTGGCCTCGGACGGCGGGATCTTCGCCTTCGGCAACGCCGGCTTCTACGGCTCCATGGGCGGCACCCCGCTCAACCAGCCGGTGGTCGGCATCGCCTCGACCCCGAACGGACAGGGGCTACTGGGAGGTGGCCTCGGACGGCGGGATCTTCGCCTTCGGCAACGCCCACTTCTACGGCTCCATGGGCGGCACGCCACTCAACCAGCCGGTGGTGGGCATCGCCTCTACTCCGAGCGGCCACGGCTACTGGGAGGTGGCCTCGGACGGCGGGATCTTCGCCTTCGGTGACGCCGCCTTCTACGGCTCCATGGGCGGCACCCCGCTCAACCAGCCGGTGGTGGGCATCGCCTCTACCCCGAGCGGCCACGGCTACTGGGAGGTGGCCTCGGACGGCGGGATCTTCGCCTTCGGCGACGCCCGCTTCTACGGCTCCATGGGCGGCACCCCGCTCAACCGGCCGGTGGTGGGTCTGGCCTCGACCACCAACGGGAACGGCTACTGGGAGGTGGCCTCGGACGGCGGGATCTTCGCCTTCGGTGATGCCCATTTCTACGGCTCCATGGGCGGCACCCCGCTGAACAAACCGGTGGTGGGCATCGCCGGCAGCTAGCTCGGAGGCAGCTAGCGCCGAGCCAGCGGCAGCGCCAACAGGAGCCTCCCGCTCAGTGAGGTGTCTTTTTGAGGGTCCCGGGCGCTTGCTTCGGGATGGACTGGTGCTTGGGGATCACGAAGGGCTTGACCTTGGTGTTCAACTCGAGGATCTGCTCCGTGGTGCACTCGTTGCCGACCGGTGCGGCCTTGGTGCTGGCAGAGGTCGCCGGCAGCGTCGGCTTCTTGGTCACCGGAGCCCCGAGCACGGGGAGCGTGGCCGTCAGGTCACCAACGGCTGAGCGCCGCCACGATGTCAGGTTCGGAGCCTTCACATCGAACAGTGTCTCGAGGAATCGCAGTTGAGAGGTGTGGTCGAACTTGTCCGAACACACATATCCTCCGGCCGAGAAGGGCGACACCACGATCATCGGGACCCGAACACCGAGTCCCACCGGGCCGGTCACGCCACCGGCGCTTGCCGGCAGGGGGTCGACCGTCAGGTACTCCCCGGCGGTGCCGGCCGGAGGCGTGGGCGGGGGTACGTGGTCGAAGAACCCGTCATTCTCGTCGTACATGATGAAGAGCACGGTGCTGGCCCAGACCTTCGGATTGGACAAGAGGGTGTCGAGGACCTGCTGCGTGTACCACTCCCCCAAGGCGGCGGGCGCCGGAGGGTGCTCGTCATAGGAGTCAGGTGACATGATCCAGGACACCTGGGGCAGGGTGTTGTTCTTCACATCCTTGGCGAAGTCATCCGGACCGGTCTTGGTCAGTCCACCCACCACGTTGGTGCCGTAGTAGCCGAAGGCGTTCTTGTACAGGGACGACGTCGGGTCGGCCAGGTACTGTTCGAAGTACAGCAGCACATTCTTGTTGACGAAGTTCTTCGAGGCCGGCTGGTAGTTGGGGCCGTAGGGGTTGTATGCCCTCCAGGTGATCCCCTTCTTCTGCAGCACCTCGGGCATGGTCGTCCAGGAGCACGTGCCCTTCACCGTCGACTGGTCCGAGTTGGTCACGATGATCGGGCCCCCGGCCACGCCGGCCGGATCGATGGTGCCGGTCATCTGCATGAGGCGGTTCGGATGGGTCGGCCCCAACACCGAGCAGTGGTAGTTGTCGCAGATGGTGAACTGCTGGGCCAGGTCGTAGTAGAAGGGGATGTCGGTGTCCTCGTAGTACCCCATGGTGTTGGTCCCGAGCGACCCCTCGTACCCCGTCGAGGTGTGGGTGGAGACGAAGCTGTCCATCTTCCCCCCGTGCCACGAACTGTGCTCGGCCGGCCAGGAGTGTGAGAGGTCGTAGGTGCACTCGGCGTCTTCGGTCTTGGTGTCCATGTGGAACGGGAGCAGGGTGGGGTACGTCCCGTCGGGCCACTTCTGGGTGAAGGCCCCCCTGTTGGCGGTGTCGTCGAAACCGGTGACACCCTTCATCATGCCGAAGTAGTGGTCGAAGGACCTGTTCTCCTGCATCAGGAACACCACGTGCTTGACCGCACCGAGGTCGGACCCGGCCGGCTTGATCGAGGCGGCCTTCTCCACCGTGGCCCGGGCCTGGGCTCCGAAGGCCTTGCCCACCGGTAGGCCCAGAGCGACGGCTGCGCCGAGGCCTCCGACCAGAACCTGTCTGCGGTCAAAACGGCGTTCCGTCATGTTCCCCCCTGTAGCCGGTCGTCGAGAGCCTCGAGCCCACATCCCCCCGGACCGAAGCGGCACCAGTGTGGCACGAGGGGGAAGCTCGTGCACTGCCTGGTGTCCGCCCAGCTCGCCGTCCCAGGTGAGGCCAGGTCAGCCCTGTAGCGGCTCAGCTCATCTGGGACCAGCTGTCACCGGGGACCTCCACGTTGATGATCTCCGGTGCCGCGGCCAGGAGGCGGGGCATCATCTCCGAAGCCGCCTTGAAGTGATCGGACTGGACGTGGGCGTCCCCCGACTCGCGGTCTCGGAACACCTCGATGAGAATCCACAGGTTCGGATCTTCGGCGCTCCGGTACCAGTCGAAGGAGATGTTCCCCGGCTCGGCCCGGGTGGAGGTGGTGAACTCCTCCACCAGGGACGGCCACTCGTCGGCGTACTTGGCCCGGACCGGTTGCTTGACGATGACCACAATCATCGGACTCTCCTCCATCGGGTTTCCCAGGATCGGACCACGGGTGCCCGCGGGTCCGGCGAAGCGCTACTCATTCGTCAAGCAGGTCGGGCTGGACCGACACGATCCAGTCGTACAGGGGCTGGAAGGCCCGCCAACCGGCCATGGGTGGGCCGACCTGGAGTGCCGTCTTGGCCGCCTGCTCGAGGTCGATCCGTACCGGTGAGCCGGCCGCTTCGGCCAGCAATTGGGCCTGGCAGGTGCGCTCCATGGCGATGAACCACCACACGGCCTCGTCGACCGAGGTCTGGCCGGCGGTCAGCAGCCCGTGGTTGGACAGGATCACGGCCTTGTTCGCACCGAGGGCATGGGCGATGCGCTTGCCCTCTTCGAGTTCGAGCACGGCACCGGTGTAGTCGTCGAACAGGGCGTGCTGGTCGAAGAAGGCACAGGCGTCCTGCGTCAGCGGGTCGAGCAGGCGACGGAGGGACGACCAGGCCTTTCCGTGCACCGAGTGGGCGTGGGCCGCGGACACCACGTCGGGGCGTGCGGCGTGGATCTGGGAGTGGATGGCGAAGGCCGCTTTGTTGACCGGCCAATTGCCGTCGACCACCTTTCCCTGGTCGTTGACCAGGATGAGGTCCTTGACCCGGATGAGCCGGAAGCTCATGCCGAGTGGGTTCACCCAGAAGTGGTCGGGAAGCTCGGGATCCCGGGCGGTGATGTGACCGGCGATCCCCTCGTCGAACCCGAACTGCCCGAACAGGCGGAACGAGGCCGCCAAGCGCTGCTTGCGGTGCCTCCGTTCGTCTTCGACGTTGTCGAAGGTGGGAAAGCGCGGCGGAAGGCGATCCGAAGGCATCGTTGGCTCCTTGCCGTCAGGCGGACGTCTCTGCCGGGGTGAACTCCAGATGGAGTTGCATGAGGCCCCGCAGGATGTACGTCGGCATGTACTGGTACTGGCGGGCGTCGGGAGGACCGTGGTGCTCCTCGGCGATCCCGATGTGGGTGGTGCGGTCGAGCAGCCGCTCGATGCTCCCCCGCGCCTCCAAGCGGGCCAGGGGCCCACCGGGGCAACTGTGGACACCGCGCCCGAAGGCCAGGTGCTCCCGGGCGTTGGCCCGTTCGACCCGGAACTCATCGGGCTCCTCGAAGTGGCGGGGATCCCGGTTGGCCGCGCCGTTGAGCACCATGACCGTCGAGCCCGCAGGGATGTCCACCCCGCCCACATTCGTGGTGCGTCGGGACAGACGGAAGTCGCCCTTGACCGGGGCCTCGATGCGCAGGGTCTCCTCCACGAAGTTGGGAATGAGGTCGCGGCGCTCCCGCAACAGGCGTTGCAGCTCGGGGCGCTCGCCGATCAGCAGCAGGGCCGTGCCCAGGAGGCGGACGGTGGTCTCCTGACCGGCGGCGAACAGGTTGGCGGCCACCCGGACCACGTCGATGACCTCGGGCAACTCACCGTTCGGGGAAGGTGGTGGTGGCCAGTGCGGTGAGTACGTCCTGGCGCGGCTCCAGCCGGCGGTCCTCGACGTAGCGACTGAAGCGGTCGTAGAGCCACTCGAGCGGGCTGTGCGACAGCTCGGCCTTGGTGCTGCCGACCCCGCCGCCGCCCGGCCGCCGGGTCAAGGCCGTCGCGGAACTCCTCGTGCTCCTCCTCGGGCACACCCAGCAGGTCGGCGATGACGAACAGGGTGAAGGGGTTGCAGTACTCGCTGATGAACTCGCACTGGCCTCGGCCTATGAACTCATCGATCTGGCGATCGGCGATGCGCCAGACGAACTCCTCGTTCTCCTTCAGGCGCTTGGGCGTGAGCTGTCGCAGGACCAGGTGGCGATGGTCGCGGTGGGCCGGTGGGTCCATGGTGGTGATCTGATCACTGAAGGGGAGCTCGTCCCGGTGCTGGTCGATCAGTTCGCTCACGTCGTCCCCCTCGAGGGGGACGGGAAATCCGGGGAACGGCCCGGTCACCGCATTGCAGGACGAGAAGTTCTCGGCGTCGGCGTAGACCGTGCAGGCCTCGTCGTAGCCGGTGACCATGTAGACGTCCTGGCTGTGCTCCTGGCGCACCGGGCATTGCTCCCGGAGCCAGTCGAAGTAGGGGTAGGGATCGGTCACCAGCTCATTGCCACGGAAGAAGTCGATGGCGTCGTACTCGGGCATCGTTTCGCTCATGCTCTCTCCTTGCGGGCTGACTCGTCGGTCACGAAGGTGGCGGCCCGACGTCGGAACTGCCAGGAACCCTCGTGGTAGCCGAGAGTGTCGTGGTACCGGCCCACCAGCTGGACGTTCCAACCGGAACCGCCCAGTAGTAGGAACACTACGTCGCTGACCGCGGTGGCCTCCGTGTCGCTCACCGCGGTGACCAGGGTGTTGAGGATGAGGTGCCGCTGGGGCCGCTTCGGCTCCCACTGCGAGTAGGCGGCGCGGAGGGCGTCGTGGCCGGTGTGGGTGCCCAGCCCGGGGATCTCGCAGACCCCGTCGGGGCAGAAGGTGGCCACCACGTCGTCGGTCCGACCGTCGTCCAGGGCCTGGGTGTAGGCGGCGATGGTGGCCCGGACCCCTTCGGCGACGTCGGCGTAGGACCGTTCGCTGCTCACGTGGTCATCTCTCAGAACTCGATGTCGGCCACGGGGCTGAGCAAGGGGTTCACGTTGACCGAGTGCAGGGCGGGCAGGAGCTTGTCGTACGGGAGCCCGGCCAGAAAGCCGTCCAGGGTCCGTTCGAAGTTGGCGATCCCGCCCTCGGCCCGCTCGGAGAGGCGCATGTACTCGAACCCCCGGGCATGGAGGCCCCGCTGTTGGCGCGGCAGGTTCGAGAAGTCCTGGGCCGGGATGGGCGGCCAGCGTGGGTCGTCGCTCTCCCACACGTCAGGGGTCGTGGGCCTCTCCCGCTCCTGGCCCTCGGGAAAGCGGGTGAGCGACCAGATCTCCATCAGCGTCTCCTCGGGTCCCAGCGGTCGGAAGCGATAGGCGGAGGCGCTGCTGTACATGGGCAGGATGAAGTAGTGCGGGAAGCAGTAGCCCATGGGCTCGTTGAGGCCCTGCTCCTCGAGCTCGTTGAGGTCGGGGATGTCCGAGCCGGCTGATCGGTGCCAGCTCACCACGGCGTCGTTGAACGCCCGGTTCCAGGTGGACATGGCCAGGCTCGGGTCGGCCGGCAGCTCCAGGTCGGCCAGGCCCTCGGCCACCCGTACGTCGTTGGCGTGCACCATCCCGCCCATGCCCTCACTCATCATGCGTAGATAGTGGATCTCCCCCTCGACCAGGGTGCGCGGGTCCACATACTCGCCCTGACGCGGGGGAATCCTCTCCGGTATGACCAGCTGGGGATGGGTCTCGATCACGTGGTACTGCTCCATGAAGGCCTGTTCGGCGAGCTTCCAGTTCACCGGGAGCCGGCAGGCGCGCCACCACTCGGACTGGAGCGACTCGACGTGCCAGGCGTCGAGAATGGTGGCGAAGGGCTCGATGCACTGTCGCAGCGGGGGCGCGTTGTCGTCCAGGTTGATCCAGGCGCACCCGCCCCACATCTCGCACCGTACCGGGGTGAGGTCGAGGTCCTCGGGTTGGAGGTTGTGCTCGGCGAAGGTTCGTCTCTGGGTGACGAAGGTGTTCTTGCCGTCCGGGCCGTAGCACCACCCGTGGAACGGGCAGATGAACCCGGTGGCACACGCACCCCGACCTTCGACCAGCCGGACACCACGATGCCGGCAGGTGTTCTGGAAGGCCCGCACGCCCAGGTCATCGGTCCGCGTCACGATGACCGACTGATCGAGGAACTGGTACTCGACGAAGTCGTTGGCCTCGGGGATCTCTTCCAGCCTGCAGGCCATCTGCCACACCCGCGGCCACAGCAGCTCGGCTTCCATCCGGTAGAAGTCCGGGTCGAAGTAGCGCTCCTTGCGGGCCCGGTCGGGGAACTCCATGGCGAACGGCACCGGGAGTGCCGACCATCTCCGATCCACGATCGCCACGCGAGCCCCCTTTCCTCTTGGCGTGCGTTTTGTTGAGTGTATACTCACCGGTCGACCGGTCGGTACAAAGTTTACGCCGGCTCCTAGGAGCGTATGCCGTGCACGCTGGTGGGCACGATGCACTCCCTGACGGGCACATCGCCGCGGAGGCTCATGACACCCCCCGAACCCCCCCAGGACCAGAGCTCGGCCGGGCTCCCCGGCCCGGTCGACGTCCTGATCGTCGGGGCCGGCATCACCGGTATCTACCAGCTCTACCGGGCCCTCGAGGCCGGCTTCTCCGCTCTCCTCCTCGAGGCCGGCGATGGGGTGGGGGGCACCTGGTTCTGGAACCGCTACCCCGGGGCGCGCTTCGACTCGGAGAGCTACACCTACGCCTACCTGTTCTCGAAGGAGCTCTTCGAGGAGTGGGAGTGGCAGGAGCACTTCGCCGAGCAGCCGGAGATCGAGCGCTATCTCAATCACGTGGTGGACCGGTTCGACCTCCGCCCCCATATGCGGTTCGGCGCCAGGGTCACGTCGGCGGTCTTCGGCGGGTCCCCGGGGGGCTGGACGGTGACCACCGAAGACGGGACCGAGTACCGGACCAAGTTCCTGGTGGCGGCCAGCGGGATTCTCTCGGTGCCCTACTACCCGGAGGTCCCCGGGCGTGACGACTTCGGCGGCCAGTCGTTCCACACCGGGAGATGGCCGGCCACGCCGGTCGACTTCGGCGGCCAACGGGTAGCGGTCATCGGGACCGGATCGAGTGGCGTGCAGGTGATCCCGGCCATCGCGGACCAGGTCGCCTCCCTGACGGTCTATCAACGCTCGGCCAACTGGTGCACCCCTCTCAACAACAGGCCGATCACGCCGGAGGAGCAGGTCCGGCTCAAGGCGGACTTCGAGTCGATGTGCGAGGTCCTGAAGGCCTCCCCGTCCGGATTCCTCCATCCGGCCAGCGATCGTCAGACCTTCGATGACGAGCTCAAGAAGCGCCTGGCCTTCTTCGAGACCATGTGGGAGAGCCCCGGCTTCTCGAAGCTGACCAGTAACTACGCCGACCTGACCACCAACACCGCCGCCAACGCCTTGTGGTGCGAGTTCATCGCGGAGAAGATCCGCAGCATCGTCAGGAATCCCGAGACCGCCGAGCGACTGATCCCCAAGGACCATCTCTACGCCGAGAAGCGGCCGCCCTTCGTGACCGACTACTACGAGGTCTACAACCGGCCCAACGTGTCGTTGGTGGATCTCAAGCAGACGCCCATCGTGCGGGTCACCGAGGACGGGATCGCCACCACCGATGGTGTGCGGGAGTTCGACATCATCGTGTGGGCCACGGGATTCGACTTCGGCACCGGCGCCCTCAACCGCATGGGGATTCGCAACCGCCAGGGGCTGGCGCTGGAGGAGTACTGGGCCGACGGACCGAAGACCTTCCTCGGTGTCCAGACGTCCGGCTTCCCGAACCTGTTCTTCCCCGGAGGTCCCCACGCCGCGGCGGGCAACAACCCCAGGTACAACGGCGACCAGGTGGACTTCGTCACCGACACCCTCGTCTACCTACGTGAGCACGGCTACGACGTGATCGATGTGGACCTCGAAGCCGAGACCCGCTGGACGGCCATGGTCGATGCCGGGGCGGCATCGTCCCCCTTCGGGGAGAGCAGCTATTTCTTCGGCACCAACATCCCCGGCAAGCCTCGCAAGTACCTGCTCAACTCGGGCGGCCGACCCAAGCTGTCCAAGGAGATCCGCAGGGTCTTCGACGACGACTACCGGGCGTACCACCTGTCCCGTTCGGCGGATCCAGCCGAAGTCACCGCCTGAGGCCGACCCGCCGGCCGGTCACACCCCGGACCTCACGGCTCATGGCGGTCCTTGCCCCTCAGACCGTGGCGATGGGCGTCAACGGGGACCCCACGATCCCGGGCAGCCGCAGCGGGGGCGCGGTGAGCAGGAACCGGCTGCGGTGGTGTTGGCGTAGCCAGGTGGCCAACTCGTGCAGGTACCACATCTCGCCCAGCGGCACCCCCAGGCGGAACAGGCACAGGTGGTGGATGGGGAGGAACGAGTGCCGGCTCTCGTCGCGGTCCCGGCCCAGCAGGCCCTCGACGGCGTAGTTGTCGGCCACCAGGGCCGAGATCTGGGAGTCGGCGATCCACTGCAGCAGGGCTTCGTCCCGGGCGTCGAGGTAGGTGCACAGGGTGTGGATCTTCACCGGGTCCGGGTGGCGCTCCCACTTGAGGATCTCGGTGGCGAATCCGGTGTGCAACAACAGCATGTCGCCCGGCTCGACCACCACGTTGTCGGCCTCCATGATCTCCAGCAGCGTCTCGAGGTTCACCCCCCGCCACTCGTGGCCCAGGTGGTGGGCCAGGTCGACGAGGACCCCCCGGCCCTGGACCCCCTGGTAGGCCATGTGCTCCAGGCCGAGGTGGCGGGCGAAGCAGCGGTGCCCCCCTCCGTCTCCGGCCGCGTCAGCCTGGGGTCCGACCAGGTCGACCCCGGCCCGGTACCCGTTGTAATAGACCGCCTCCTCCACTCCGTCGCCGTCGGCATCGAACTCCGCCCCGACGTGGGCCAGCGAGTCCCACTGCGTCGAGTACTGCAATGACAGGGTGACGACGTCGTCGGCCCACACGTCCACGTACTTGGGGTTCCCCCAATCCTCCATCTCGCTCATCCGCACGTTGTAGAAGGTGTCGGGTGCGCCGTTCATGTCCTCGGTGGGTGCGAGGACCGGTGGGTAGCGGCGTTGGTTCAGGGCCGTCCCCCCGGGGTAGTCGAGCGGAAGGCTCAGGCAGAAGCTGACGCCGGCCTCGACCTCCCGCACCCCTTCGAGCACCTTGTCGGGAGTGAGCAGGTTGATGCGGCCCAGCTCGTCGTCGTCACCCCAGTCTCCCCACGTCGACCCTGGTGGGCGCTGCTTCCACCGCTTCGTCACGGTCTCATCTCCTTCTGGCCGCGGCGATCCGCGACCGGCTGGCGCCGTTGCCTGTACCGACCGGTTGGTCTAGGCTTCTCCGGCGCAGGGTACCTCGTTGGCGCCCGCCCGGTCATCGAGTCTTGCGTCCCAGCGCAGGAAGGTCACGCCATGTCAGAAAAGCAGCTCGTGATATCCGCCGACGGACACATCCTCGAGCCCACCGACCTGTTCACCACCCGGCTGCCCAAGCACCTGCGGGACCGTGGGGTCTGGGAGGACGACTTCGAGATCGAGCCCCTGGTCGAGGGCGGGGCCCGGGTCTTCCGGCGCCTGCACACCCCCGGGTTCGAAGGCTGGACCATCTCCCGGTACCGCCAGACCAGTGGCCGGACCCCCGAGGGCGACCCCGAGATGATCATCGAGGACCTCGCCGCCGACGGCGTCGACGTGGGGGTCATGCACCCCAACCTGTCGCTCTTCGGCCTGTACTCCGACGACCACGAGCTGTCCATCGCCCACGCCCGCGTCTACAACGACTACATCGTGGAGCGGTTCTCGCCCTACTTCTCCCGCCTGGCCCCGACCGCCCCCATCCCGCTCACCGACGTCGACGATGCGGTGGCGGAGATCGAGCGGGTGGCGGCCAGTGGCTTCCGGGCCATCCTCCTGCCGGCCACGCCTCCCCAGCCCTACTACTCACGGGCCTTCGACCCGGTGTGGGCGGCGGCCCAGGCCAACGGGGTCCACGTGTTCATCCACACCCAGACCGGCGGGGTCAAGGTCAACGACCCCGAGGCCGTGACGCTCAAGGTGGTGATGGAGAACGCCGCCCAGGTCAATCAGCCGGTGACGGAGAAGTCCGCCTCGAAGCGGATGGTGACCCAGGCCATCTACAGCACCATCGCCCCCCAGCAGGTCATCTGCCAGCTCATCGGGGGCGGCGTCCCCGAGCGCTACCCCGACCTCCACTTCGCCCTCATCGAGTTCAACGCCCACTGGCTGGCCTCGCTGGTGGGCAGCATGGACAAGTGCTGGATCACCGGGATCGGCCAGGACCCCGACTGGTGGCTGGGCGTCTGGGACGATTCCCTCCCGGCCACCGAGCAGGCCAGCATGGCCCAGCTGTTCAAGCTCAACGAGAAGTGGCCCTATCCCCTCATGCCCAGCGAGTACGTGAAGCGCCAGTTCCACGTGTCGTTCCAGGACGACCCGGTGGCGGTGGCCTGCCGGCACATCACCGGCCTCTCCTCCATCGTGTGGGGCAACGACTATCCCCACGCCGAGGGCACCTTCCGGGGCAGCCTGCAGCTCATGGACCAGCTGTTCACCGGGGTGCCGGCCGACGAGAAGGCCGCCATGGTGGGCGGCACCCTGGCGGACCTGCTCGGCTACCGGGCCCCGGTGGCCTCGGCCGCCTCGGCCTGAGTAGACACCACCGGCACCACGGGACCAACGGCCTTGAGCGACGGACCGGTGGCGGACGAGCACAGCTTTGTGGGCCGGGTGGCGGTGGTCACCGGTGCCGGGCGGGGCATCGGCCGGTCCTACGCCCGACTGCTGGCCGCCCGCGGCGCCCGGGTGGTGGTCAACGACCTGGGCGGGTCGATGGGAGGCAAGGGGGAGGACCCCGGTGTGGCCACCAAGGTGGCCGAGGCCATCGTGGAGGCCGGGGGAGCAGCTATCGCCGACGGCAATGACGTGTCCACCCCGGAAGGCGGGGAGTCGCTCATCGCCGCCGCGGTCGAACGGTTCGGGCGGATCGACATCCTCATCAACAACGCCGGCATCATCCGATGGGCCGGTCTCCCCGAGGCCGACGTGGACAATCTCTCCCGTCACCTGGCCGTCCACGTGACCGGATCGTTCAACACGGCCCGGGCCGCCTGGCCCCATCTGGTCGACCAGGGGTACGGCCGCATCGTCATGACCACCTCCTCCGGGCTGTTCGGCCTGCCGGCCAACCTCTCCTACGCCGCGGCCAAGGGCGCGGTGATCGGGCTGACCCGCAGCATGAGCACGGCCGGGGCCGCCCACGGCATCAAGGTCAACTGCATCGCCCCCGGGGCCATGACCCGGATGGCCGGCCAGGCCCCCGCCGAGGCCGACTCCACGGTCCCACCAGGAGAGTCGGGACCGGCACCGATGTCCCCCGATCTGGTGGCCCCGATGGTGGCCTTCCTGGCCCACGAGGAGTGCCCGGTCAGCGGCGAGATCTACGCCGCCGGCTTCGGGCGGTTCTCCCGTATCTTCATCGCCTCCACCGCGGGGTATGTCCACCCCGCCGGGGAGGCGACCATGGAGGACGTGGCCCGCAACTGGGCCGCCATCAACGACGAGTCCGGGTACTACGTTCCGGCCGATCTGATGAGTTGGTCGGCAGCCTTCATGGCCCACCTGGACCCCGAGAGCGGAGGCCCGGTTGCCCGTTGAGCTGCCGGTCGACACCGGACCGATGAGGTAGGCGGGACGGTGGACCTATCCCTCAGCGAGTCGGAGCAGGACCTGGTCGGGCTGTGCCGCGACTTCGCCCGGGAGCAGATTGCCCCTCGGGCCCCCCAGGCCTGGGAAGAGGCCCGTTGCCCGACCGACCTCCTCCGCGAGATGGGTCAGCTGGGTCTGCTCGGCATGCTGATCCCCGAGGAGTGGGGCGGCATCGGCATGTCCACGGTGGGCTTCGTGGCGGCCATGGAGCAGATCGGCCATGCCGACCAGTCGGTGGCCGCGGCCTGGCAGGCCCACGTGACCATCGGATCGCTGCCGCTGTACCTCTTCGGCACCGACGCCCAGCGCCAGCGGTGGCTGCGACCGCTGGCCGAGGGCCGGGTCCTCGGGGCCTTCGGGCTGACCGAGCCCGACGCCGGATCCGACGCCCGGGGCATCCGCACCCGCGCCGAACGGCACGACGGCGGGTGGCTGATCAACGGGCGGAAGACCTTCATCTCCAATGCCGGGACCGACATGTCCTTCGGGGTGACCCTGCTGGCCCGGACGGGATCACCTGACGACGAGAGGCCGGGCTTCGGGAGCTTCGTGGTCGTAAAGGACACGCCCGGCTTCACCATGGGGCCGAAGATGAAGGGCATCGGATGGCGGGGCCTCGACACCCGCGAGCTCTATCTCGATGACGTGTGGGTACCCGACGACCAGCTCGTCGGTGATCCCAACATGGGGCTGAGCCAGTTCCTGCGCACCCTGGAGGTCGGCCGCATCTCCATCGCCGCCCTGTCACTGAGCCTGACCCAGGCTGTGCTGGACCTGGCCACGGCGTACGCCCGCCAGCGGGTGCAGTTCGGCCAGCCCATCTCCACCTTCCAAGCGGTCCAGTTCAAGCTGGCCGACATGGCCACCGAGCTGGAGGCAGCCCGTTGGCTGACCTACCGCGCCGCCTACCTGCGGGACACCGGCCAACCGTTCCTGAAGGAGGCGGCCATGGCCAAGTTGAAGGCCAGCCGGCTGGCCGCGTGGGCGGCATCCGAAGCGGTTCAGATCCACGGGGGCCTCGGGTACATGCTCGAGACGCCGGTGGCCCGTTTCTACTGTGACTCCAAGGTGCTGGAGATCGGTGAGGGCACCAATGAGATCCAGCACCTGGTGATCGCCCGGGCCCTGGGCTGCTGATCGCTACACCGCGCTCGAGGTGTCGGATGGCCTCGGCAATGTTGCGGCGGTCGGGCAGCCAGGCCTGTTCGAGGTCGGGAGAGTAAGGAGGAGGCGTGGCGGCGGCCCCGATGCGCTGGATGGGGGCATCGAGATCCCAGAAGCCCTCACGGGCCACCACCGCGGCGATCTCTGCGCCCATGCCGAACGGCACCACCGCCTCGTGGGCGATGAGGAGCCGGTTGGTCTTGTGCACCGAGTCGAGGATGGGGGCCAGGTCCAGTGGGGCCAGGGTCCGGAGGTCGATCACCTCCACGGAGATCCCCTCCTCGCTCAGCTGTTCGGCCGCGGCCACCGCCTCGTGCACCATCCGCGAGATGGACACCACCGTCACGTCCGTTCCGGCCCGGACCACCGCGGCCTTGCCGATGGGCAGGAGGTACTCCGGGGGTGGTTGGGGTCCCTTCATGCCGTAGAGCAACCGGTTCTCGATGAAGACCACCGGGTTCGGATCCTGGATGGCCGCACGTAGCAGTCCGTAGGTGTCGGCCGGCGTCGACGGCATGACCACGGTCAGCCCCGGTATGTGGGCCAGCAGCACCTCGAGGCTCTGGGAGTGCTGGCTCCCCGAGGAGCGCCCGGCGCCGAACTGGGTCCGCACGGTGAGGGCCATCTCGGCGGCCCCACCGGTCATGAAGGGGAGCTTGGCGGCCTGGTTGAGCAGTTGGTCGAAGCACACCCCGAGGAAGTCGAGGTACATCATCTCGACCACCGGGCGCATGCCGGCCATGGCCGCTCCCACCCCCAGTCCGACGATGGCCGTCTCGGAGATCGGGGTGTCGCGGACCCGGTCACCGAACTGGTCGGCCAGTCCCCGCATGAGCCCGAAGACGTTCCCCCCGGCCCCGACATCGATACCGGCCACGAAGACCCGCTCGTCCTCGGTGAGCTCCGCTTCGAGGGCCGATCGGATGGCGTCCATGGTCCGGAACACCGGGGCGTCCCCCCGGGGGGTGGCGGCTCGGCCCGGGCCGGCCGGGCCCGCACCACGAAGTCGGTCAAGGTGGCGGCCAACGGGTTGGCCAGGGCCCGGGATGCCACCACGGCGGCATCGAGCTCCCCGGCCACGGTGGCCTGGAGCTCGTTGACCCGGTCGGCTCCGATGCCGGCCTGTTCGAGAGCCTTGGCCTGCACCAGCAGGGGGTCCCGGGCCTCCCAGGCCTGGACCTCGTCCTTCGACCGGTAGCGCTCCGGGTCGCCTTCGTAGTGGCCGTGCCAGCGGTAGGTGGTGGCCTCGACCATGGCCGGCCCGCCGCCCTCCCGAGTGGCGCGGACCACCTTCTCCATGACCGTGGCCACCGCCACCACGTCGTTGCCGTCCACCGCCACATGGGGGATGCCGTAGCCGGCGGCACGTTGTTCGAGGGTGGCGGCGTGCTGGGTCTCGGCCGGCGAGAACTCGGCGTACCCGTTGTTCTCGCAGAAGAAGATCACCGGGAGCTCCCACACCGCGGCCAGGTTCATGGCCTCGTGGAACGCCCCCTGGGCCGAGGCCCCGTCGCCGAAGAAGGCCACTGCCACTCCGTTGTCGGCCCGGAGTCGGGCCGCCGCCGCCGCCCCTACGGCGATGGGGAGGCCTGCCGCCACGATCCCGTTGGCCCCGAAGATGCCGAGCGTCGGATCGGCGATGTGCATCGAGCCCCCGCGACCGCGATTGGTGCCCTGGTCCTTGCCCATCAGCTCGGCGAACATCCCGGCCGGGTCCAGGCCCTTGGCCAGGCAGTGGCCGTGACCGCGGTGGGTGGAGGTGATGGCGTCGGCCGGGCGCAGGGGCCAACAGGCGCCCACGGCCGTGGCCTCCTGGCCGATCGACAGGTGCACGAATCCGGGCACCTCGCCGTCGCGGTAGAGGTCGGACACCCGCTCTTCGAAGCCCCGGATCACCAGCATGCGCCGGTGCATCTCCAAGAGGTCGGCCGGCGCGAACACGGACGGCAGGGGCGGGTCGGTAGCCACGGATTGTGTAGTATACCGGTCGGTCGGTACAACAAGGGAAGAGCGATGATCGGAGAAATCGAGATCCCCGAGTCCTTCCCCAGCCCGGGTGCGGTCTCAGGCAAACGGGTGGTCATCACCGGCGCCAGCCGCGGCCTGGGCGCTCTGCTGGCCCACGCGTTCTCCCGCGCCGGGGCCTCGGTGGCATTGGTGGCACGCACCGAACGGGACCTCAAGTCGGTCAGCGAGACGCTGCCCGGACCGACCCTGGTGCTCAGTGGTGACGTCACCGACGAGGACTTCAACGAGACCGCGGCCGACGCCACCGTCACCGAGTGGGGTGGCCTGGACGCCTGGATCTGCAACGCCGGCATCTCCCCGATCGTGGCCGGACCCCGTCAGACCGAGTCCTCGGTGTGGCGCCAGATCCTCGAGGTCAATCTCACCGGGGCCTTTCTGGGGCGCGCGCGCCGCCTCGAGGGTCATGGGACAGGGCGGGCGACTGATCTTCACCGGCTCGGTCCTGGGGGAGCGGCCCCGCAAGGGACTGGCCGCCTACTCCGCCTCCAAGGCCGGACTGGTCGGGGTGGCCAAGGGCTTGGCCCTGGACCTGGCTCCGGCCGGCATCACCGTCAATGTGGTGGCGCCGGGCTGGTTCGACTCTCCGCTGGCCGACGGATGGAAGAACTCGCCGGAGCACTCGGCGGCCATCACCGGGCACACGGCCCAACAGCGCTGGGGCAGGTCGACCGACCTGGCCGGGGCCTATCAGTTCCTGGTCTCGGATGCGTCCGCCTTTGTCACCGGCACCGTGCTCAACGTCGACGGCGGATACCTGCTGGTATGAGTTCGCCTGCCGGCACGACCGCACCCCGACGGGTGGTGGCCATCACCGGAGCCGGTGGGGCGCTGGGGGCCGCCGTCTCCCACCAACTGGCCGGTGAGCCCACCACCGATGTCGTGCTGAGTGACGTCAGCGCCGCCGCCCTGGAGGCCACCGTGGCCGGGTTGCCCGACACCGACGGGGGAGTGGAGACCCTCCTGGCCGATGTCAGCGACTTCGCCGAGGTGGAGTCGGTGGTGGCGCGGGCGGTCGAGCGCTTCGGACGGCTCGACGTGCTGATCAGCAACGCCGGGGTGCTCTCACCCAACGGTCGCATCCACAATCTGACCACCGAGGACTGGGAGCGGGCCTTCCGGATCAACGTCATGGGCGCGGTCAACGGCATCCGCGCCGCGGTCGGGGTCATGCGCCCCCAGCGGTCGGGCTCGATCGTCCTGACCGCCTCGGTGTCCGGGCTGACCGCCTGGTCCCACGCCGCCCCGTACTGCGCCACCAAGGCCGCGGTGATCCAGCTGGCCAAGGTGGCGGCGGTCGAATACGCCCGCGACGGGATCCGGGTCAACTGTGTGTGCCCGGGGACCTTCCTGTCAGCCATCCACGAGGGCCTTCCAGCCGAGGCGCTGGACGCCGTGGCCGCGCGGCACCCCCTGGGCCTCGGATCGGCCGGTGACCTGGTGGGTGCCTACTCCTACCTGGCCGGCGAGTCGTCACGTTGGACCACCGGATCGGCCATGGTGGTCGACGGCGGCTACGCCGCGCCGTGAGGGCAGCTAGTCGTGCGCTCCCGTGGCCGGGTTGGCGATCCCCAGCATGAAGATGTCGGCGAAGGGCTTGGCCACGTCCCGGGCGGACAGCCGGCCGCCGGCCTTCAGCCACAGGTACGTATAGTTATGCATTCCGAACCAGGCCATGGCGGTCAGCCTGGGCTCGATGGCCCGGAACTCACCGGAGTCCACGCCCGCCTGCAGGACGGCCTCGACCCGTTGCTCGTAGGCCCGTCGACGCTCCCGGAACTGCTCGGCCCGCTCGCCGGTGAGGGCCGGGAACTCGTGGAGGAACACCCAGACATGATCCGGGTAGCGGTGGATCACGTCGAGCAGCTCCTCGCCGAGCATGGCCAGTTGCCGCGACGGGGAGCCACCGGCCTCGGCCACCCGGTCGGCGCCCACCATGACCTCGTCCATCACCCGGTCGTGGATGGCCGCCAGCAGCTCCTCTTTGGAGCCGATGTAATGGTAGAGGGCGCCCTTGCCCAGATCGTTGGCCGCGCAGAGCTCCATGATCCCCGTAGCGTGGTACCCGTGTCGGGCGAAGACGGGTGCTGAGGTGTCGATGATCACCTGGCGACGCGCTTCCCAGTTCGCCCGGCGGGGAGCTTTGTCGCCTGCCTCCGTCCGTGCCATGGGGAGCGAGGTTAGCGGGCCGTCCCCCGAGGCGGACTGCTTCTCGAACCGGTGCCGCGGCCGCGCTGTGACGAGGGGCCCGGGTCGTGTGCCGGAGGGCGCGGCCCTTCTCCCGGGAGGGCCAAGGTGAGCTCCGGTGCCGGCCATGCAGCCCGACATGAACTGGTTCGCGGTGCTGGCCCATCACGCCGCCCGTACGCCCGACAAGCCCATGACGGTGTTCGAGGGCCAGCGCCATCACCTACGGGGAGATGGCCGGGACGGGCCATCGCGACTGGCCGGGGGCCTGGCGGCCCAGGGCGTCGGCGGTGGTGACGTCGTGGGCCTCCTCTCGTACAACTGCCCCGAGTTCCTCGAGACCATCTTCGCCGCCAACTACCTGGGTGCGGTGGCCATGCCCATCAACTGGCGCCTGGCCGCCCCCGAGGTGCGCTACATCCTCGAGCACTCCGGGGCCCGCGCCCTGGTCTGCGACGGCTCACTCATCGAACTGGCCGATGAGGCCACCGCGGAGATAGAGGCCACCCTGGTCCGGGTCTCCCTATCGTCCCCGCCCGCGGCGGGATGGACCGCTCTGGCCGATCTGCGGGCCACGCCCAACGACGGCTCCCCGGCTTCCGGTGGCGGCCGACGACGTGCACCGGCTGATGTACACGTCGGGCACCACCGGACGGCCCAAGGGCGTCATGCTCACCCACGCCAACCTGGCGTGGAAGAACCTGGCCCACATCGTCGAGTTCGGATTCACCGGCTCGGACCTCGGGCTGGCCTGCGGACCGCTCTACCACGTCGGCGCTCTCGATCTCACGACGACCTCACTCATCGCCGCCGGGGCCACCGATCATCATCCACCGGTCGTTCGACCCGGCCGAGGTGGTCGACGAGATCGAACGGTCGCAGGTGACCACGGTGTGGCTGGCACCGGCCATGGTCAACGCCATCATGGCGCTGCCCGACATCGAGCAACGCGATCTGTCCTCGGTGCGGGTCGTCATCAACGGCGGCGAGAAGATGCCCATTCCTCTCATCGAGCGGCTCCAGCGCACCTTCCCGTCGGCCTGGTTCGCCGATGCCTACGGCCTGACCGAGACGGTCTCCGGTGACACCTTTCTCGACCGGGACAGCATGGTCACCAAGCTCGGGAGCGTGGGCCGCCCCTGTCTCTACCTGGAGCTGGACATCTGGGACCAGACAGGGAGCGATCGGTGCCGGCCGGAGAGCGTGGGGAGATCGTCATGCGCGGCCCCAAGGTGTTCAAGGGGTATTGGCGGGACCCCGAGGCCACGGCGGCGGCCTTCAGCCGGGGGATGGTTCCACACCGGCGACGTGGGCGTGCGGGACGAGGACGACTACCTCTACATCGTCGACCGGTTCAAGGACATGATCGTGTCGGGGGGCGAGAACATCGCCAGCTCGGAGATCGAGCGGGTGCTCTACGAGCACGACGCGGTGCTCGAAGCCGCCGTGGTGGGCCGGGCCGACGATCGATGGGGTGAGGTTCCGGTGGCCTATGTGGTCCTGCGCTCACCCGGTAGCACCGGGGCCGACGAACTGGTCGAGCACTGCCGGGCCCAGTTGGCCCGCTTCAAGGTCCCCAAGGAGATCACCTTCTTGGACGCCCTACCGCGCAACCCCTCCGGCAAGGTCCTCAAACGGGAGCTCCGGGGCGGGGCCTGAGCCGCACCGTCGTCTACAGGCCGTGCGAACACGTCGCCCGACCGAGTTCAGATGTACATGCCGCCGTTGACCCCGATCACCTGGCCGGTGATGTAGCTCCCGCTCTCGGAGCAGAGGAAGGAGCAGGCCGCGGCGATGTCGGCCGGGGTGCCGGCCCGCCCCAGGGGGACCATCGACCCCACCAGGTCCACGCCCGGGAAGTCGCCGGCCGCCTCGGCCTTCCGGGCCATGGGGGTGTCGACCAGGCTCGGCGGGATGGTGTTCACCGTGATGCCGCGGCGGGCCAGCTCGACGGCCAGGGCCTTGGTCAGGGCGATGACCCCACCTTTGGAGGCGGCGTAGTGGGCCATGTCGGGGGCGCCGGACTGGGCACTCGAGGAGGAGATGGTGACGATCCGCCCCCACCCGGCAGTGAGCATGTCGGGAAGGGCGGCCTGGATGCAGGCGAAGGTACCGGTGAGGTTGATGGTGATGATCCGGTCCCATCCCTCGGCGGTGATGTCGAGCACCGGGGTGAACGACTCGACTCCGGCGCTGGTGACCAGGATCTCGACGGGACCGAGCTCCGACCGGATCCGGGCGAATCCGGTTTCGATGGCGGCCCGGTCGGCCACGTCGATGGTGACGGCGAGAGCGTCGGCCCCCTCGCCGCGCAACTCGGCCGCCCCGGCCTCGGCCCCTTCCCCGTCGCGGTCGGTGAGGGCCACCCGATAGCCGTCGGCGACGAAGCTGCGGGCCACGCCGAGCCCGATCCCGGAAGCGGCGCCGGTGACCACGGCGACCCTGCTCATCGGCCCGACCCGCTGGGATCGACCGGCTCGAACTCCAGGTGGAGCTGGGAGAGTCCTCGCAGGATCCAGGTGGGCTCGTACTCGAACCGCCGGGCCCCGGGAGGACCGTGGTGCTCCTCGTTGAGCCGGATGTTGCGGGTGCGGGCCAGGATCCGCTCGATGCTCACGCGCCCTTCGGCCCGGGCCAAGGGACCGCCCGGGCACGAGTGGGCCCCTCGTCCGAAGGCCATGTGCGACTGGGCGTTGGGGCGATCGCCGCGGAACTCGGCCGGGCACTCGAAGTGTCGGGGGTCCCGGTTGGCCGCTCCGTTCAGCAGCATCACCGGGGTGCCGGCGGTGATCTCGACGTCGCCCACCGTGACAGTGCGGCGGGCCATGCGGAAGTCCGCCTTGACCGGGCTCTCGATCCGCAGCACCTCCTCGAGGAAGCCGGTGATCCTGGTGCTGTCCGCCCGGAGCTCGTCCTGCTGGTCGGGGTGTTCGGCCAGGTGCTTGAGCGCCGCGGCCAGCAGCCGGGCCGAGGTCTCCTGCCCGGCGGCGAACAGGAAGGTCGAGGTTCGCACCACCGAGGAGACCTCGGGCGTGGTGCCGTCGGCATAGGTGGCCAGGGCCAGGTCGGTCAGCACGTCGTCCAGCGGCTGGCGCCGGCGGTCCTCGATGTAGGTGGCGAACCACTCGTCCAGCCAGGCCAGAGGGTTCTCCCCCACGTTCCGCTCCTCGCCGGCCCCGACTTCGCCCGGGGTCACCCCGAGCAGGCCGAAGCCGTCCCGGAACCGTTGGTGGTCCTCTTCGGGCACCCCCAGCAGGTCGGCCACCACCAGCATGGCGAACGGCTGGGTGTAGGCGGTGATGAACTCACACCGGCCGTCGGCGAGGAACTCGTCCAACTGCTGGTCGGCCAGTCGCCAGATGAACTCCTCGTTGTCCTTCAGCCGCTTGGGGGTGATCAGCCGCATCAGGAGGGACCGCTCGCGGGTGTGGTCGGGGGGATCCATGGTCACCATGTGCTCGTGCATGGGCAGTTGGTCCCGGTACCGGTCCACGATCTCGTTGACGTCGTCGCCCTCCAGGGGGACGGGAAAGGTGGCGAACGGTCCGATCACCGAGTTGCACGACGAGAAGGCCTCGGTGTTCCGGTAGACCTCGAAGGCCTCGTCGTAGCCCGTCACCGCCACCACTCCGAGGTGGGGCAGCGGGAGCACCGGCCCGGCCGAGCGCAGCTCCTCGAAGTACGGGTACGGATCCTCGACCAACGACTGGTCGAAGAAGAAGTCGGTTGTCTGCCAGTCGCCCATCCCGGTCTCTTTTCGGTTCGAGGTGCTAAGCGGGTGCCCAGCGATGCTGAGCAATTGCTGAGCATCGTTTTTACCGGTGTGACAAGGTATGGAGGTGACGTCTGCAGCCTCGCCCCGTCGCATCGGTTCCGAGAGCTCGAAGACCCGCGCCCTGCTCCTCGATGCCGCCGAGCTCCTGCTGCTCGAGGAGGGTTATGCCGCCGTCACCTCCCGCCGGGTGGCCGCCAAGGCCGGCCTCAAGCCCCAGCTCGTGCACTACTACTTCCGCACCATGGACGATCTCTTCCTGTCCGTCTTCCGGCGCCGGGCCGAAGAGAATGTGACGCGGGCCGAACGGGCCCTGGCCACGGACGGATCGCTCCGGGCGCTGTGGCAGCTCAACGCCGATCCCCGCGGGGCCAGGTTCAACATCGAATTCGTGGCCCTGGCCAATCACCGCAAAGCCATCCGCACCGAGATGGCCCGCTACGCCGAGAGGTTTCGGGCCGCCCAGCTCGAGGCGGTGACCAGGGCCCTGGATGCCCTCGGCGTGAGCGACGAGCAGCTCCCCCCCATGGTGGCCCTGCTACTGCTGACCGGCGTGTCCCAGGTCCTGGCCTTGGAAGAGGCGCTCGGCGTCAGCGCCGGTCATGAAACCACCCGCTCGTTCATCGAGCGCACCATCGCCCGGATGGAACCTGCGGTGGTCGACGACCGGCTCCCCGGCTCCCAAGAGACAGCCGACTGACCTGGTCTTCTGCTGGCAGAATCATCCTCTGTAAAATATGAACCCGATGGACTAATTTCGCAGAAGAAGGTTGCGGAACAGTGCGGCTCTGGGTTACCGTCTCCTCGCGGAACCTGTCGAGCGTGGGCGTTCACGAGCACGCCTGTCTCCGGGCCAAGCGCCCTCGGCTCACTCCCCCCTGCCCGAGGGCGTCCCTGGACCCGTGATCGGAGCAAACCTCAGACGTCCGGCCAGAACCGCTCGGTGACGGCGCCAGCGGCCACGGTCACATCCACGGTGGTACGGGGTCCGGACGGTGTGGCAGCGGGGACCTTGATGCGCACCTGGTACTCTCCGGCCGCCAGCGATCCGAAGACTCCGGCGAAGGCCACGGCGTCGCGCAGGTCCCGCCGCCGTACCGCGGTATGGGTCCCATCCCACTGGCCACCCATGGGCCGGATCTCGATCTCCTCTCCGTCCAGTGCCTCGGTGGTGAAGAGGATCAGTGCACCCCGGGTGCCTCCGACATCGAGGACCACGGTGCCCTGGCCGCTGGGCCCGGGCAGAGCCTCGGACTGATGACGATGGGGCACCGGTCAGCTCGGCTGCGACGGGACGAGGAAGCCGGAGTGGGGTGTGCCCAGGTAGGGGAAGGAGGGAAGGTAGTTCTCCGTTCCCATGGCCCTGACGTCGGTGGGACCCGAGGTCAGGCCCATGGAGATCCCTCCGGCTGCGGCGTCCGGCTTGTAGCTGGGGTCGACGAGGGGAAGCGTGGCGCCGGCGATGGCGCGGAGCTCGATGGTGGCCACATCATCGAAGACCCGTCGGCCGTTGGGGTAGCCCGCCGGGTCCCCACCGATCAGACCCAGGTTCGAGGGGTTGGTGGTGGTCGGGGGAATGGCCACGTTGAGTCGCAGCAGGTCGGCCTGCGCCGGCCCGGTGTAGTTCTGGAAGCCCGGCACCACCCCGGTCGGGATTCCGGTCAGGAGGATGGCCAGCAGGTCGGCTCGCGGTGCCCCGGTGGCGTTGTAGGCGGCCAGGTTGGGGAATACGCCGGGATACAGCACCGGCAGGAGCCCGGCCAACTCCGGATTGGCCACATGGGAGGCGAACTGCCTGTCGTCGCCGGGCGGCTGTGAATTCCAGTAGTCCTTGGTGCCCAAGGGGATGAGCACCTCATTGAACAGTGGGTTCCCCAGCCGGGAGACCTGGGTGAACGGCCCCGAGTTGAGATTCTGCCCTCGCCAGTTCCCGAAGATGCGGGCCTTCTGCCGCGCCGCGGTGGTCCACACACCGATGACGGATGCCGGATCTGCCTCGCTCGGTCGTTGCCACTGGCCGGTCAGCTCGTTGACAGGTATCTGGATGGCGATGCTGTGCACATTCACATTGGCCGTCGAGTTGACCCCGTTGGCCATCCGGCCGAGCCCGGTGTTGGCCAACCCGAAGGTGGTGTGATCCTGTTCGAAGGGTCGCAGCACACCCAGGTCGAAGATGGCGCCGAGGTCGACATAGAAGCCCTCGGCCCGCTGCCCGGCGTAGACCTTGGTTCCCGGGGCGATGGTGGTGATGGCCTCGTTGGCCAGGCCCACATAGTCGGGCGTCGACAGGGGACCGATGTTGCACGGCGGGCAGGGGATGCCCGAGCCGAGCAGGTGGGAGCCGGTGCGATCGACCCTGGTCACCGAGTAGGTCTGGCGCCGGTTCCAGCTCGGGCTCCGGAGGGAGGTGATCGGCGCGGTGTTGTAGAGGAAGGTGTTCGGGTTGGTGATCTCGCTGGTGAACTGGAACTGGTAGCTGATATCGGCGCAGCCGTCGTTGTCATTGTCGATGTTGATGGAGTACAGGACGTCGTCGCCGAACTCGTAGAAGTTGGGGCCACCATCCGGGCCTTCCAGCGGAAGGTAGTTGGCAATGAGCGTCACGGTGTCCGGCTGGTCGGGACTCACGAAGGCGTAGAGATCGGTGGAGTCGGCCACGGGGTCTTTGGAGATTTCCGGGGCTTCACGATGGGATGACATGGCTACCTCTGTTTCTGGTGGGAGATGGTTGACAGGGTGGAGGACTTGGAGGACATGGAGGCCTTGGGAGAGGAGGAGGTCTCAGCTCAGCGCATGGCTCGGAACAGCGACGCCGCCAGCTGGGGGTTGAGCACGGTGATCTCCCTGGTGCCGGAGAAGAGTCCGATCTCCCCGGTGCCGAGATCCCGGATGTGGGCGATGAGGGGCTCACTCATGGCCGACGAGGACTCGGCCTCGGTCACGGCCGACTCGGCGGTACCCACATCAGCCGGGCCCTGGGTCTCGGCCATGCCGACCAGGGCCGGGAGGCCCGGGATGGCCGACAGGGCTCCGGCGGCCACCACGGCGGCCGAGCCGCCCTTCAAGAACATGCGCCGGCTGACTTCGCTCATCGGGACCTCCTGGGCAAGGGTGGGAATGCACGCCGACCACTTCATCCGCATCTGTGTATCGATGCCGCCCCCGCCCACGGATGACAGAAATCCGAGATTTGTCGGGCCGGCCCGGCAGGGCCCCACGGGAACGCACTGACGTAGCCTTCATTGCTGTCCGAGTGAGGAAGGATCGACGCCGTGCACATCCCGATTCCGTTTCACGAGACGTCGACCGTTTCGGCCGTCTCCACCGGCGACCTCCCCAACCTGGTGGTGGTCCAGTCGCTGCTCGTCGAGATCTACGAGCAGTACCGCTCGTTGGACGACGGTGCCGTGGCCGACTACATCCCGGTGCTGGCCGATGCCGATCCGTCCCTCTTCGGGGTCAGCATCTTCGGAGCCGGGGGCCGCGGTGCGTCAATCGGTGACGCCGCCCACCTGTTCTCGCTGCAGAGCATCTCCAAGGCCTTCGTCTTCGCCCTGGTATGTGACAGCCTCGGTCACGAGGAGGCCCGTCGATTGCTCGGGGTGAATGCCACCGGTCTGGCCTTCAACTCGGTGATGGCCATCGAGTTGAACGACGAGCGGACGATGAACCCCATGGTCAATGCCGGCGCCATGGCCACCACCAGCCTGGTGCCCGGGTCCACCACCGATGACCGGTGGGAGTTCATCCGTGATGGCTTGTCCCGGTTTGCCGGCCGCCCACTCCAACTGGACGAGGAGGTCTACACATCCGAATCCTCCACCAACCTCCGGAACCAGGGCATCGCCCACCTGCTGCAAAGCTACGAGCGCCTCTACTCCGATCCGGACGAGACCACCGACCTCTACACCCGCCAGTGCTCCCTCCTGGTGAGTGCCGATGACCTGGCCGTGATGGGAGCCACCCTGGCCAGCGGGGGCGTGAACCCCATGACCGGCGAAAAGGTCATCGACGCCTTCAACTGCAAGCACGTCCTGGCCGCCATGGCCACGGCCGGCCTCTATGAGCACTCCGGTGACTGGCTCTATCAGGTCGGCCTGCCGGGCAAGAGCGGTGTCAGCGGGGGGATCGTGACCATCTCGCCGGGAAAGGGAGGCCTCGGGACCTACTCGCCCCGCCTGGACCAGGCAGGGAACAGCGTGCGGGGACAGCTGGCCACCCGGCACGTGGCGGAGAAGCTCGGACTCAACATCTTCGCCTCCAAGCCCATCGAGGTGGCTCCTGCTACGACGGCGACCCCCGGCCGGTGACGGGGAAGTCAATGGTCGGATCAGCCCGCGAGATTCGCTGGATCTCCCTCACCGCCTCCTCCATCTGGCGCTCCCACGCCTGGCGCAGGTTCTCCAGCAACGGGGAGTCGCTCTCGATGCGGAACTCGATCGGGGCGAAGGTGTCGTTGAGGTAGACGCAGCCGTCGTAGGGCGGCCCGACCGAGAGGTTGGCCCGCGTGGTGCTCATCATCGATCCCAGCGCAATCGATGTGGCGGTATCGATGTCCACCTTGGACCGGACCGCGGTCTCCAACATGAACTTGCCGTACTTGCTCTCCCCTATCTGCAGGAACGGGATCTCGTCGGAGGCCCGGATGTAATTTCCCTCGGGATACACCAGGAGGATGTCGGGGGGCTCGCTGCCCACCTGGCCCCCGAGGATGAAGGTGGCGGTGCCGTCGGCCCCCACCTCGGCCAGCGCCTCATGGTGCTCCTGGGCCACCTCCCGGCTGAGCCGGCCCAGGTACAGTGCCGCTTCGAAGAGATGGTTGACGGTAGCCAGGCTCTCACCGACGTCCGCCCGCAGGTCCCGCTTGATGCGGTCGAGCACCTCCTGGGTGGTGGCCAGGCTTCCGGCCGACTCGATGATGAAGAGCTTCCCCGGAGCGGGTTGGATCAGGTGGAGCTTCCGGTAGGAACCGATGTTGTCCACCCCGGCGTTGGTCCGGGTGTCGGCAAGGAAGACCAGTCCCTCGTGAAGCCGCAAGGCCAGGCAGTAGGTCACGGTACCCTCGATCTCGAACGGAGTAGGAACGGTTGCTCGGAGCCCGGGCTCCACGCAAAAGTTAGTGGAGTAGACCCGCTCCGGGCGGCCCCACCTACGCCCCGGTGCGGATGGCCGGACGGGAAGTTGCAGTAATCCCATTGGCTTACCAGGGGTTTCTTGCTGATCTAGGATCCCGGTGACGGCACGAGGGGTGCTGTGGTGTTGCAAAAGACCGCCACTGATCGCGTGCCGACAGGTTCGATGCTCAGGTGAGAAGGGAGCCAGCAATGGCCACAAGTCCGCAGGATCATCTGGCCCTCAGCGACAGTGCGGCACGGCAGCTGGCCAATGCCACCAAGACTCCGGCGCAGCTGTCGACCATCTCACCCCGCTGGCTCGTCCACCTGCTCCAGTGGGTCCCGGTCGAGGCGGGCATCTACCGGCTGAACAAGGTCGTCAACGCCGAGTCCATCGACGTGGCGTGCCCGCCGCGCGACGAATCAGAGCTGCCGAGCACGTTCGTGCCCTACGAGGAGAGCCCGCGCGAGTACTTCCTCAACTCGGTGGCCACGGTGCTCGATGTCCACACCCGGGTCTCGGACCTCTATTCGAGCCCCTATGACCAGATCAAAGAGCAGCTTCGCCTCACCATCGAGACCATCAAGGAGCGTCAAGAGGGAGAGCTCATCAACAACCAGGATTACGGGATGCTGGCCACCGTGGCCCCCTCGCAGCGCATCCCCACCCTGGCCGGACCGCCGACGCCGGACGACCTCGACCAGCTCATCACCAAGGTGTGGAAGGAGCCGGCCTTCTTCCTGGCCCACCCCGACGCCATAGCGGCCTTCGGCCGGGAGTGCACCCGGCGCGGCGTGCCACCGCCGACCGTCAGCATGTTCGGCTCCCAGTTCCAGACCTGGCGGGGGCTGCCGTTGGTCCCCTCGGACAAGGTGCCGATCGAGGGGAACAAGACCAAGATCCTCCTGCTGCGCACCGGTGAGAAGCGCCAGGGCGTGGTCGGGCTGTTCCAGCCCGGGCTCACCGGCGAGCAGGGACCGGGCCTGGCCGTGCGGTTCATGGGCATCAGCCGGAGCGCCATCGCTTCGTATCTGATCTCGCTGTACTGCTCGCTGGCGGTGATGACCGACGACGCGCTCGCCGTGCTCGACGACGTAGTCATCGACAGATACCACGACTACGCCCCGAAGTACCGGAAGTAACTCCGTGTCGATGGAGATCCCCGGGGTCGAGGACGCCGCGGCGGGTGCCGGCATCCCGGGGATCGATCTCGACGAGCTGACCAGGATGGCCAACGCCCTGTTCAGCGCCTCGCCCGGTGGAGCGACCGAGGGGCCGTTGCCCGAAGGTCGCGCCGCCCTCGGGCGGGCCGACCTCCCCACGGGGTTGACCCCGCCCCCGCCCGGAGCGCCTCAGGCCCTCGCCGACGTGCCGCACACGCCGAACACCACGCCCAACATCGGATCGGTTGACTCGACGCTGGCGGCGGCGCCCTCTCCGGCAGGCGTGGGAGAGACGCATGGCGTTTCCCCGGGGCGCCCCGCTCCGGTCTCCGGTGACCTCACCGAGCTGACCGGCAACCCCACCGGTATTCCGGCCGGTCCGGCACCAACGACTGCGCCGCAGGCGACCTCGACCGGTATCCCGGGTCAGGGGGACTTCTACTTCCTGAACGAATCGGCCTCTGCTCTGGCGTCCCCCGGTGCCCTCTCGGGCCCGCAGCCCACGTCCATCCTCGGCGAGAGCTCCCTTCAGGAGCTGCTCACGGTCCTGCCCAACCTCCTTTCGTCCGAGCCCCGGCCCGTCGAGCACCAGCAGCGCTACTTCCTGCCCGGCCCTCCCGAGGAGGGCGCCACCTCCGGCAGCCAAGGGATCTTCGACGTGGCCACCATCCGGCGGGACTTCCCGATCCTCTCGGAGAGGATCAACGGTCGCCAGGTCACCTGGCTCGACAACGCCGCCACCACCCAGAAGCCGAGGGCGGTCATCGACCGGCTCTCCTACTTCTACGAGCACGAGAACTCGAATATCCACCGCGCCGCCCACGATCTGGCCGCCCGGGCCACCGATGCCTACGAAGAGGCCCGCAACACGGTGGCCCGCTACCTCGGGGCCGGTTCCGCCGACGAGATCGTCTTCGTCCGGGGCACCACCGAGGGCATCAATCTGATTGCGGGTAGCTGGGGACGCCAGAACATCCACGAGGGTGATGAGATCGTGATCTCACACCTCGAGCACCATGCCAACATCGTCCCGTGGCAGCAGCTGGTGTCGGCCACCGGCGCCGTGCTCAAGGTCATCCCGGTCGACGACGACGGGCAGATCCTCCTCGACGAGTATCAGCGCCTCCTGAGCGACCGCACCAAGTTGGTCTCCGTCACCCAGGTCTCCAATGCCCTGGGCACGGTGACGCCCATCACCGAGGTCATCGCCATGGCCCATCAGGTCGGGGCGTGTGCCCTGGTCGACGGGGCACAGTCGGTGTCGCACATGCGGGTGGACGTGGTGGCGATGGACGCCGACTTCTTCGTCTTCTCCGGGCACAAGATCTACGGGCCGACCGGGATCGGCGTCGTCTATGCCAAGCAGGCCATCTGGGAGGCCATGCCACCCTGGCAGACCGGCGGGAACATGATCAATGAGGTCACGCTCCAACACTCGACGTTCCAGGACCCGCCGATGAGGTTCGAGGCCGGCACCGGCAACATCGCCGACGCCGTCGGGCTCGGGGCCGCCCTCCGGTACGTCGAGGGGCTGGGGATCGAGAACATCAGCCGCTACGAGCACGACCTGCTGGGGTATGCCACCCAGCGGATGCTCGGTGTGCCGGGCCTGACCATGATCGGCACGGCCAAGGAGAAGGCCAGCGTGCTCTCCTTCATCCTGGACGGATATTCGACGGAGCAGGTCGGCGAGGCCCTGAGCGAGGAAGGGATCGCCGTGCGTTCCGGGCACCACTGCGCCCAGCCCATCCTGCGGCGCTTCGGCCTGAACACCACCGTCCGACCCTCGATCGCCTTCTACAACACCACCGAGGAGATCGACCATCTGGTCGCGGTCCTTCTCCGGCTGGTGGCCGACTCAGGCCGAGGGTGGCGCTGAGTGACCACACGGGGTGCCGGGGAACGGTGTCACTCACCGTCCGATCTTCTCCGCCCCGGCTTCCGATTCGATCGGGTGGAAGCCCTCGCCAGGCCGCCCGATGATAAAGGTGGCGGCCACGGCCGCGGTCAAGGCCGCGGCGATAGCCAGAACACCGCTGGGAGACACTTGGAGTAGGGCGGCACCGGCCGCCGCCCCCGCCAACATGGCAGCAACCGACCCCAGCCGGCGGAGTGGTCGGGAGCCGGTGCCGCCGACCAGGGAGCTATCGGCGGCGAAACCGGTGATGGTCAGGCTGAGCACCGTGGTGGTCAGATCGGGTACCCCGAAGTGGCGGACCGTGCTGTTCTGGATCCCGAGGGCCATGGCCAGCACGACGATGGTGGCGTAGTCGCCGTGTCCTGAGAAGGGCAACACGCCGAGAGCGGTGAGCACCGCCACGGCGGTCAGGACGATCGCCTCGGCGCCGAAGGCGCAGCTGAGCCAGAGATGCGCTCGGTGGGCCAAGCTGGCGGCGAAGCGACCTCCGGCCAGGGCCCCGACCACGAATCCGGCGATGGCGATGATCGAGGCCGCCGGGGAGAGCCCGGAGTGTTCATCGACACTGAAGCCCAGGAAGACCACGTTTCCGGTCATGTTGGCCACGAAGACCCGGCCCAGCCTCAGGTAGCTGACGGCGTCGACAAGGCCGGTGACCACGGTGAGGGCCAGCAGGGCGGTGACAGTTCTGCGGGTGTTGATCGGAGAGGGAACAGCCATGGGATGCGCTTTCGTTCGGTTTGGATGGCGGACGGCGGAACCGGCTTGCTCACCAGTACTCCGGAACGCGGTCGGTCAGCTCTCCGTCTCGAGCATTGAGGTAGTAGGTGGCGAAGTCGAGGTAGGCCCCGGTGATCCGTCGCCGTGTCTCGCTGGCCGTCGAGTGGTGGCGGAAGTGGGCGTGCAGCGGGTCCCACCAGATGCTGCGGCCGATGGCGAATCCGATGAAGCCCGGGATCGGGGCGGCCACCTCCAACCAATGGTCCAACTGGTCGTGCGGGGCATGTCGGCCCAGAACGATGCAGTCGGCCCGGCGGCCGTCCCGCCTGGCCCTGTCGACCACCGCCACGGCATCGTCGTGGGCATCGAGGCCTTCGACCTTCCAGATGGCCGGCTCCACCCCGTGGTCCTGGAGATACTCCATGACGGCGAGGGTGTTCTTCGGCCGGAGCTTGTCGTCGTAGAGGTGCCGTCCGTTGGCATCGACCTGATCTTCGGCGGGCGTGGGCGGAACCAGCAGTTCGAGGATCAGTGACCGATCGTTCGTCACCGCCCAGCTCGACACCTCAGACAGGCGCTCAGCCTGCTGTTGGCGTTGGGTGGCATCGAGCCCGGGGTTGTCCCGCACCAGCACCTTGGCGTGATCGGTGTTGAAGTACCCGGCATGGCGCTGCCACTCATCGCCGTAGGCAAAGTGGAACCACTCTTCCCCGCTGGCCTCGATGGGCATGGACAGATTGACGGCGTCACCGGAGCGGGAGGCCAACTCGGCCACACTGGCTCCGTACTGCTCGTCAACCAGGATGCCCGGCTGGGCCGTGTCCGGAAGAAGCTCGGCGGCATCGAGCAGAGCTTGAAAGACCAACAGCTTGTCGGCGCTGATCCGAGCCGCCTGTAGGGGAGTCGGGGCTCCGCTGAGACCGTAGAGATCCCGCTCGATGCTGTTCCGGTGATCGTCGGCCAGGATGAGCAGGACGCGGTCGGAGGCGGGTTTCGGAGCGGGCGGGTCCTGGCCTTCGCTCCCGGTCCTGGCGTTGGCTTGCTCCTCCATATCGGCACCTCACTTGGTAGGGATCGATCCGTCCACCTGCCATGTTCTTCCCGTTCTCTCATCTTGTCCAACGATTGATATCCATGAGACTCATCAATAATCTTGATGGAGTTCACCTGGATCGGTAGCTTGAATCGATGGAGATCCGGGATCTGGAGTACTTCCTGGCCTGTTGCGAGACGCGCAGTTTCACCGCTGCCGCCCGGAAGGCCCACATCGTCCAGTCGGCCATGTCCAGCGCCATCGGGCGGCTGGAGCGGGACCTCGGGGTCTCACTGTTCGATCGGTCGGTCACCCCGATATCGGTGACGGAACAAGGAGAGGCGCTGCGCCTCGCTTCCCAGCGCATAGTGGACGGGGTACAAGCCGCTCGCGACGAGGTCCTGGCCGTATCGGGGAGGACTCGGGGAACGGTGGTCCTCGGCAGTACCCTGAACACCGGTCCGCTCGACCTCGTCACCATCTTGTCCGACCTCCGGGGGCGGTATCCCGAGGTCATCATCCATCTGCGCCAGTCCTCGACCGGGTCGGCGGGAAACCTCGGTGCCGTTGTCGAGGGCAGTATGGATATCGCCCTCACGGCCCGCACGACCGACCCCGTCACCGGAGACTCCCCATCCGGCGTCCTCTTTCATCCCTTGGTCAGCGAGGCGCTGGTGTTCGTGTGTCGGGCCGACCATCCACTCGTCGGCAAGGCCACGGTGAGCCCACTGGATCTGGCTGACGAGACCATCTTGCGCTTCCCGCCGGGTTGGGGGGTTCGGGACACGGTCGACCGAGTACTCGGAGACCAACCCTCGGCGATGGAAATTGCCGACTATGCCCTCATGACCAAGCTGGTCCGGGGCGGCTTCGGCACCACCCTCATGCCCGCCTCGGCGGTGCGAGGGGTCCGAGGACTATCGGCCGTCCCCATCGATGACCACCGCATGCACTGGGATCTGTCTGCAGCCATCAATGCCAATCGCCCGCCCACCGCCGCCACGGCCGTCGTGCTCGACGCCCTGGTTCGAGCCTCCGCCGCAGAGGCCGGGTCCTGAGGGATCAGCCGTCCTCGGCGCTTTCGTGCCGCCAGCCCCGCTTGTACTCGGCATCGTGCAAGTGACGAAGCTGATGGGCGTAGTGGTCTCTTCCAGATTCATCGCTTCCCTTCTCACCAGGCAGTGTGCCCATCAGCCATCCGGGCCTCACCGGCGCCTTGCATGACGGCCGGCGAGGTCATCGTGGCCGGCCCCCGCCGCTCGCAGGAGTTGTCGGTGCCCATGCACACGATGGGGAGGGATCGGTCACCGTCAAAGCACGGCCTCGTTGCCACCCCGACCGGTCCATCGGCCGCCTCGGTTATAAGTCAGTGGTTTGTAGGTGAAACGCTGGATTACGGATAAATACGCGACAAAAGGTACCCAAATCAGGTCCCTCTGATTTGGAACGGACAAAGTCATCAAAATTCTTGGCGACCGTGGAATGACTACCCACATCACCGGTCCTCGGACCGCGCTCCAGACTAAGGAGATCACCGGCTAAACGGTGATTCACATGGGTTAACTGTGCGTGCTGTCGGAAGGACGTAGCTCTACCCACGTTGTCAATTTGTCAAACGTGAATCTTTCCTATTTTTTAGGGTGCAGCCCCTCACACATCAGGGTTCCGCACTGAACGCATTCAGGTATCCCCGAGATTACGGTGCTGCATCATTAAAGTTTCACGTGGGGATCACCGATACAGCTGTGAGGGACACCCATATCATCTCCTTGAGGAGGAAGCATCTCGTGAAACACCCTTTGAGACTTGCCTTTGTGTTGGCTGGTTCGGTTGGGCTGAGTGTGGCCGCCGGATTGGCCGTGCCCGCCACGGCCTTTGCCGCCGGCAGCGGGTATACGCCGGTGGGTACTCCAACCACCGGAGGCACGGCCAGCGGGCTGGCCGGAACGGTGGTCACGAGTACGACCATCCAGCCGAGCGGCGGTACGGCCAGCGGCACGGTGGGAACGGCCACCATCACCGCCAAGGTCCCGGCCGGAACGTTCACCGACCCGGTCCAACTGGTTCTGACCGATGCCACGTCGTCGGCCGTAGCCCCGACCGGGGGTGGAAAGGCAGTAGTCACCTTCGGGATCGGCATCTACGAGAACGGGGCCAAAGTCACGGGCTCGTTCCCGGCCATCACGGTGACCGTCTCCTCGTCAGGGATCACGGCGGGATCGACCGTCTACCTGGTGACCAGCTCTGGCCTTCAGGCTGTGAGTGGAGCATCGGTATCCAACGGTTCTGCCACCTTCAGCATTACCAGCGACCCGACGGTCGAGGTCACCACCCCCGCCGCCGCGGCTGGGACCACGGGAGCCATCGCCGGGGCCACGTCGGGACAGACCGGCATGCCCTTCCGTCTGGAAGAGGGGATTGCCATCTCCCTCTTGGCCTTCGGAGGCCTCCTGATGTTGGGTCTGCGCCTGCGTCGTCGCTCCGCCTAACCGTTGCGATTCGGCAGAGGGCCTCACCAAAGGTCCATAGCGCTAGTAGGTGTCCTCGCCATGGGTGGACTCGTCGCAGCTTGCGGCGGGTCCACCTCGGCAGCTGGGACCTCGACCACGGTGGCGACCCATGCCGTCCGGCCGACAAGGACCTATCCAGGTCCCGCCGGCCTGACGGCCGGCGGTCAGCCCCAGCCGAACGGCTACATGTGGCTACTGGCCAGATCGCATGGATCGGCAAACCTCCAACAGCTGAACCTGACAACCGGCAAGGTGGTCCAGGTGGTTCCGGAGTCGGCCGGGGCCAACTCCATCTCCCAGTCCCCCTCCGGGGTACTCGGGGTGGGAGTGGGAACGGCCACCACCGGGGCCGTCGAGTTCCGAAACGGCTCCTCGGGCGTGCTCTTGAGCACCGTGCCGATCGGGGCACCGGTCAAGGGAGTATTTGCCGGGGCCGATGGTTCCACCTTCTACGCCCTGAACGGCACGCCTACCTCGGCCAGCGTGACGCTGGTCAACTCGCAGTCCGACAAGGCGTCGGTCTCCGTGCCGGTGCCGCTCGACACCACGGCCATTGCCGTCGATCCCTCAGGTGCTGATCTCTTCGCTCTGGGAGCGGGTGGGGCCTTGGACGAAATCACCATCGGAAGTCAGGCGGTCAACGCCAGCTTCACCGTCGGGACCAAGCCGGTTCAACTGGCCATAACGCCCAATGGCTCCACCATCTACGTGCTCAACACCGACGGAACAGTCGATGATGTGGGAGTCATCGACGCCAATACCGAGCGTCAGACCAAGGCGCTACCGGCCCCCACCGACGCGGTGGGCCTTCAGGTCTCGATCGACGGGCAAAGCTTGTACGACATCGTGGGGACGCCGTCCTACGGAAATGTCCAAGTGTTCCCGATCGGCTCCTGACCAGATCGCTAGTTCCCTGCGTTCGGCTGAAGTGGTAGATCCGGAGCCCGACAGGATCCGAGGGTCCCAACTGCCCACTCGAGATCCATGACACCAGTGCAACAAAACACCGGCGTCGTCGATCATGGTGACTCGGTGGAGCCTGTGACCGTCGTGGCCCCGGCTCCCCGGCCCCAAGAAGTGACCCCCGCCATGGCGGAGAGATCCTCGGCTCCACGCCAGCTCACCTCCGGTGCCCGCGCCTGGTGGACGGTGGCCGGCATGACGGTCCTGCTGTGGGGATTCCAACTCTTCGGCTATGTCGACATCTACCCGGCCATCAGCGTGGCCGTGGTCGTCCTCGGTCTGTGGGGACTGGGGACCATCGTCGCCGTATGGCAGCCTTACCGGGTACGGCCCGGAACCGCCCGGTCCTTGGCCATCGCCACGCTCAGTCTGGCCATGGCGGCGTTCTTGCTCTGGAGCTATCTCCAGGTGTTCACGTCTCCGTCCTACGGGACTGACGAGATCGCCTTCGACCAGTACGCCGCACAGCTTCTCCAGCACGGCCTCAATCCGTACACGCACTCGATGGCTCAGGCCTTCACGCAGTTCCATGTCTCGCCGGACGGCTACACCTTCCTGCTGAACGGCAAGCCAGTCACTTCGCTGTCGTACCCGGCGCTCTCCTTCCTCTTGTATGTCCCGTTCCTCCTGGCCGGATGGTCGACCCAGATGGCCATCGGGGTCAATGTCATCGCCTGGGCCATCGGCATAGCACTCACCTTCTTGCTCCTGCCGCGTTCGATCCGTCCCTTGGCCATCGTCATCGGTAGCTTCGCCGTGTACATCAGCTATGCGGTAGGCGGTGTGACCGACGCGCTCTTTGTGCCGCTGTTGATCGGTGCCGTGTACCAGTGGGACCGGTTTGCGCGTACGCGCGGCCCGGCCGCCTGGCGGGGGCCGATACTCCTGGGCCTGGCCATGGCGGTGAAGCAGACGCCCTGGCTGGTCCTTCCCTTTCTGGTGGCCGGCATTGCCATCGAAGCTCACCGTGTGGGCGGTCGTTCGGAGGCCCTTCGAACCACGGGTCGCTACCTGGGAATTGCCTTCGCCGCCTTCGCCATCCCCAATCTGCCGTTCATCGTGATGGCCCCCCACGCCTGGGTGTCGGGCGTGCTCACCCCCATCGCCAGCCATACGGTCCCCGCCGGGCAGGGGCTGATCGGTTTGACCCTCTTCCTGGGGTTGGGCGGTGGGTCCCTTTCCGCCTACACGGTGGCCCTTCTCGTCGTGTTCCTGGCTCTGGTGGCCACCTATATCGCCACCTACCCGGCCCTCAAGGCGTGGGCGGTTGTCTGCCCGGCGGTCGTGCTCTTCTTTTCGGCCCGTTCGTTCGGTAGTTACCTGGTGACGCTGTTGCCGGCGGCGGTGGTCGCGGCCACCTCGATCGACTTGGCTCGCCAGGGCCGGACCGGAACCCTGCGGCCGTGGCGCCACTGGCGATGGGTCGCCGGGGGAGGACTGGCCGCCTCGGCACTGGCCGTAGCTGCCATCTTCGCCTCGAGTGCTCCCCTGACCGTCCAGATCACCTCGGTTCGCACCACCGGCCAGTTGGCCACGGTGGTCCAGCTGGGAGTGAACGTGACCAACCGCTCAGACCGGTCAGAGACGCCCTCGTTCTCGGTGGAGAGCGGAGGCCAGCTCACCGCCTTCTGGCTGGCCCGAGGAGGGCCTTCGACCCTTGCTCCGGGCGGGCATGCCCACTACACCCTCCTGGCCCCGAACTTCTTCGCCCAACCGCCGATTACCGGAGGGTTCCAGGTCATCGCCTTCAGCCAATCACCGGACACGGCCAGCCGAAGCCAGCCGTACCTGCCCACCACCTACCACCTCAGCATCAACCCGAGCGCCGTCAACAACGTGGTTCCCGTCGGTCAAACGGTTTTGCTCCAGGCGGAGATCCTCAACCAGTTCAATCAGCAGGTGCACCTGGCCAACCAGCCGGTGTACCTGGGTCAGGTGATCTACGGGCAGCAGGGCCTGATATTCGGGCAGGCCATCATCAACCAGGGCCAGATCGGCCAGACCCCGGTGGTGGCCTACACCAACGCCGGTGGCGTGGCCACGTTCGACGTGCGGGGAACCCAGGCCTCCAACGACCCCGTCTTCTTCGAAGCGAACCTGGTGAACGCTCAACAGTTCTATCCCTACGGGTACTCCGAGATCGTTCCCATCCGGTTCGGTTCCCCGTGACCGCCACCGCCGTGGCCGTCCGGCCCGCCCCGGTGATGGTGGAAGAGGAGAAGGGCGACCCCCGGTTCGCCCGGGCCGTCCGGTGGGCCTGGGTGGCGCTGGCGGTCCAGTTTCTGGCCATGGTGCTCTGGAGTTCGCTCCTCTACGGCCGTTGGGGCAACACATGGGACTTCGCCCTGCGGTATCAAGGATTGTGGGGGATCGCCCACGGCAACCTGGACCCGTATCTGACGGTGGCCCACCATTACTTCTGGCAGGACCACTTCGAGTTGATCAACTGGCCGCTGGCGCCAATTTCGCGGGTGTGGCCGGGTCCGTTGTGGTTGACATGGATTCAGGACGCCATGGTGGTCGGCGGAGAGGCGGGCGCCATGCTCGTGGTGGCGGACGCCGTCAAGAGGCCGAGCTGGCCTGCCCGGCTGCCCGGCTGGATGGCGGTGGCCTTGGTCGTGGTGCTTCTGGTTGCCAACCCCTGGATCTACGGCTCCATCTCGTTCGACGTGCACTACCAGTCAGTGGGCGCGGCGTGCTTCGCCATGCTGGCTTTTCGGGAGATGATCCGTGGCTCGATGCGTCTGCTGATCCTGTGGGTGGTGCTCTGCCTGGCCTGCGGAGACATTGCAGGGACCTACCTCGCCGCCGTTGGGCTCGGAGGTGTGCTGGCCGGCCATGAGTACCGTCGGCGCGGTGCCCTCCTGCTGGGGCTTGGGGTGGGCTGGTTCGTGGCGGTGACCGCCATCGGGGGTGGTCAGGGCTCGTCGCTTTCAGGCCACTACGGCTACCTCGTCACCGGGTCCGCAGCCAAGGTGACCAGGCAATTCGCCCCCACCGTGGTGGCGAAGGGCGCGCTTCTGCACCCCGGGGCCATCCTCCAACACCTGTGGCAGGCCCGCGACGACATCTGGGCCTACTCGGTGAGCTCCGGAGGGCTGGGCCTGTTCACCCCGTTCTCGGTGCTCGCGGTCCTGATCCTGTTCCAGTCGGGAGCGGGTCAGGGCCCGTCCCTGTGGTCCATCGCCTACGAGAACTTTGGTGCCGTGCTCTTCATCGCCCCATTGAGTGTTTTGGCCCTGGCCTGGTTGACCAGGCAGCTGGACCATGGCTGGCTGGCTGCGCACCTCCCCAGGGGTGGGATGGGCTGGTTGCGGTCGAAGAAGCTCCCGCGGGTGATCGTGGTGTGCCTGGCTGTCAATGCGGTTGTCTGGGGGGCAGTGTGGATTCCCCAGATCCCGAATCAGTGGCTGAGGACCTCGACGGCCGCGGCCGCCACGCTCAACCAGGTCGAGTCCATGATCCCGGTCAACGCCGAGGTGGTGGCGTCCCAAGGGGTGCTGGGCAGGCTGTGCGGGCGCGTGTGGTGCTACGCCATCTCCGCCAGTGGCGAGCAGATCTACCCGGTCCACACTGCTGAGGTCTACTTCGTCATCACCCCTTACCAAGGCATCGAGACCACCAATGTTCAGACCCAGTTGGGAATTATCGGACAGCTGGGCGGCCCGCTCCACGCACAGTTGCTGTTGGCCCGCAATGGCGTATGGCTCTTCAAGTACCAGCGCCCCCCGACGACAACCAGGCTGGCGGTGCCGGCATCCCCCACGGAGCCGGCCTGGGCCGCCCAATCCGCAACAGGGACCCCCATCTTGAGTGGCCCGACTTCCGACTGGGCCATGACACTGACCAAGCCCGAGCCGGGATACGTGCTCTACGGAGCCGACTGGACCGTGCGCCCCGGCGACTACCAGACCACGGTAACGATGGCCAGCAACATCACCACCGATGTCGAGGTTTGGAATTCGACCACGGGCACCCTGCTCAGCCGTCGCACTGTTCCACCTACCAACGGCCATGTGGCCATCCAGTCGGTGGTACAGGTCAGCCACTTGGGCGGCGGCCAGCACTTGTTCTCAGGCTGGGGACCGTTCACGTTCGAGCCGGGCAACGCCTCCGGCCAGCCCGATCGTGTCGAGATTCGTCTGTGGACCAAGGGTTCAGGTGAGGTCAGCGTCTACAGCGTGGAACTCCAACCAGTGGCCAGCAGCAGTTAGGCCCAGGGTGCGCGAGCGGTGGTGAAGGCCGGTGGGGATAGTTCGGACTCACCTCAATCTGTGCCTGATGTGCCCGCGGATCAGCCCCGCCGACGTCGTCGTCAACATGCGGAATCAGCTCGTGAGCGCCGGGCTTGGCCTCGACGCGTCGGTTACGGGGTAGCACTCTTGGCCATTGTGGGTGGGTTGGCCCTCGTGGCCCACGTCTTTCTCTTCTACCAGCACTCGCACAAGGTGGGCACGGCGCTCATCCATGCCGAGCAACACGCCACCAAGGTGGTCCGGGGCAAAGGCACCTGTGTATCGTCCTTCCCGGCCTCCACCACCGGGGGCTCCTCTGCTCTGGGTTCTGCCCTGGCCGCAGATGGTACGGCCCCGGCGGCCGGGGCCGGGCTACCACCGGTGTATGCACTGCTGGAGTCGTCGTCCATCGGACTGGTGGCTCCCGTCGTGAACGGGGTGGGCGACCCCCAACTCAGTGTGGCCGTTGGTCATGTTCCGGCCAGCTCGTGGCCGGGCACGTCGGGAACGTCCGTGTTGGCGGGCCACGACGTGACCTGGTTCAGCGAGATCGACCAGCTACAACCGGGCGAGCAGGTCTCCGTCATCACGCCGTGCCAGACCTTCGTCTACACGGTCTACGACCACCGGGTGGTCTCGTCCACCACCCCGATCGACCAGACGGCAGCGCCGCGCCTGGTGCTGGTCACGTGCTACCCGCTCAACGCCCTCTTCCTCACCTCGCAACGGTACGTGCTCTATGCCAGCCTCGATCAGATCATCGACACCGGCGCGCCCACCGTCCCGGCGCCCATTCCGCTGACGCCCAAGGTTCCCGCGCCGGCGGCCCTGGCGGCCCAAGGTTTGGGCCTGACGCAGAATCCGGCGCCATTGGGCTCGCTCAGCATCCAGGGCACACCCACGCCGGCCTTTCGACAGAGTTCGGGACCACTGAACGACGAGGGGGCCGTCCTCGCCCTCTACTTTGCCGCCCTGCGCTCCGCTGAACAGGATCAACCTGGTTGGTGGTCGGCCGTCGCCCCCGGCGTCCCCTTCTCCGCCGCGTCACCGTTGGTGAACGGCACGGTGGTGGAGAACGACACCACCTTCGACCCATCCTTGACCGTGGTGGGCGCCACGATGACCGGGGCCTCACTGACAACCAGACCGGAGCTCTCGGGAACTGGTTCGCCCGGCGACTACCAGATCCAGATGACCGCCACGGTGGCCTACGGCACCTTGGTACTGAGTAGCTGGACGATGCAACCTGTGGGATGAGCCAGGGCGGGTCTTCGAGAAGTAGGAGAACCGGAACCGGCCCCGCGGTGGTCGTCCGGCTGATCTTCGGCGCCGCTACCCTTGGCCCGGGGCGCCTGGGGATTACCCGACGCCGTCGTGGCGGTGGGAACTCGAATCACCCGATCAGGATGACGAAATAGCGACCGACAGACCGTTAGCCTCACAGAACGACCGTAAGCTCATAGGACACGGAAGTCGAGGATGGGAGAACATGGCTACAGGACCAGTCGAATACATCATCGTAGGGTTTCCTGGGAACAAGTTCACCGGTGAGATCGCTCCGGAGCTGATCGCCCTGGTTGATTCGGGGACGGTACGGATCCTCGACCTGATCTTCATCGGCAAGGATGCCGACGGGTCGGTCGTCAGCTTTGAGATCGACGAACTGGACACGTTGACCGGCTTTGAGAGTCTGGACGCAGATGTCGGAGGGCTCATCAGCCCCGAGGACATCGCCTATGTGGCCGAGGCCCTCGAGGTGAACTCCTCAGCGGCTCTGTTGATCTGGGAGGATGTATGGGCCACCCCGTTCGCCGAGGCCGTCCGCCGATCCGGCGGGGTGGTTCTCGAGGGCGCCCGCATACCCCACGAGCTGATCGAACCGGCATTGGCGGACCTGCCGCCCGCAGTTTGAGCCAGAGCAAGACAGGAGACAGGACATGTTGAGAAGACGACCGATTGCACGTATGGCCGTACGCACCACTGCCGTTGTAGGTACGGCCGCCGTTGTCGGGGGGCACATGGCCAACAAGCAGGCCCAGGCCCAGCAGGCTCAGCAGGCAGAGGCCGCGCCGCCACCACCGCCACCCGCTGCTGCGGCTCCCGATCCCATCGCCCAACTCACCCAGTTGGCGGCCCTGAAGGATTCAGGAGCGCTTACCGAGGCGGAGTTCGAGGCGCAGAAGGCCAAGATCCTCGGGTAGGAACACCCACTCCACCTCGCTCCACCCCGACCGGGTGGGGTGGTATCCCGTGGTTGTTACTGGACCCTGAGGCTCTGGCCCGGAGGAGGTCACCATCATGACCTCACAGGAGGTGCCGGAGCCGGCGCGGCCGACGGTGGTTGATACCGGTGACGCCTCCCGGCGGACGGCCATCCTGGCCCAATCGGAGCGGTTGGTGGTGGCCATCCGCACCGGCGATGAGGCCATGGTCGAGCGGACCGTGCTGGCACTGAGCCGGCGCAGCCGTTGGTTGGCCCCCCTGGCCCTGCTGGTCGGGGCCTTCGCCATGCTCTTCCAGGGGGTGAAGCTCCTCTTCACCAACTGGCGGCTGACGCTGGTACAGATCCTGCCGGCCATGTGGATCTGGGCCGCCATGCTCGATCTCAAGGCCCATGCCCTACACGGCAAGGAGTTCCACCTTCTGCGCGGGACCGCTGCTGGGCCTGGTGCTGCTGGCCATCGCCACCCTCACCGCCGCCAGTTTCTTTCTCAACGCCGTGTTTGCCTTCGCCATCTCCAGGCCCGCGCCACCGGAGATCCGACCGGCGTTCGCCCAAGCGCGTCAGCACATCCGCACCGTCCTGGCCTGGGGTGTGGCGGTGGGCTTGGCCCTGGGGTTTGCCACCATGGTCGTCGACCGTTGGGGGAAGTTCTGGTTCTCGCTGTCCCTCAGCGCAGTGGTCGCAGTCATGATGGTGTCCTACGTGGCGGTGCCGGCCCGGCTTATCGGGGTGAAGTCGGAACGATCCAGAAGAGACAAACTGACCGCTTCGGCAGTGGGAGGAGCAGTGGGGGCGGTGGTGTGCACACCACCGTTCGCCCTGGGCCGGGTGGCCATCCTCCTATTGGGCTCCCACACCTTCCGCTACCTGGCCATCTTGCTATTGGTCGTCGCCGTCGTCCTGCAGACGGGGGCCACCAGCTCAGTGAAAGCCATCAAGATGAGCGCCAAGCTCACCGTCGGCAAGGACGTGTCGGAGGCCGGGCCGCCTGTCGGCGTGAAACCGGTCGAGACCGCCTGAGAGTCCGGCCAGCGCTACTGGGCTTCAGGCTCCGAGGGGCTGTCGCTGCCGGACCCGACAGCAGCCGGTGGGTTCGAAGTGCCGACGGTCCGGCGGGCCGCCCCGTAGATCCCGATCGCCCCGATCACCACCAGAGCGATCGCCACCACGATCACCGCCACCAGGGTGGTCGGCTCGCTCCACACCACCAGCACCACCACGGCCAGGCCCAAAACGCCCCACTGCAGGATCCCGCGGTGACCCGCAACGAATCCATGCACCGGAGTGTCGGCCCGATCCCCTCGTGACACCCATGCCTGGAGCCGCCGGTTGCCGGCCACCAGGGCCACCACCGCGATGAGGGCGGAGATGCCGAGGATGATCCGGAGTCCCAGGCGCAGATTGGCGGTGACCGTGTCGATCACCGCCTGGTTGGCCGCCACCGACTGGTGGGGGCCCAGCCCCGAGAGGTACTGGTGTCGGGCCACTCCTATGACCACCAGGACGGCAGCCATGGAGAGGGCCAGGCCGACGGCGGCCCGGACCAGGCCGCGCCGTCGATTTCGGGCCAGGACCACCGAGGCCGCCAACAGCAGGAGGGTGAGGATCGGCAGCACCAGGGCCACGTCGTTGAGGAGCTTCGTGGCCTTCTGCACCTTGACCAGGCTTTGCGACTGGAACAGCACGAAATTGAGGCCCTTTACTGCCGGGACCTTGTTGAACACGGTGATTCCCTTAGCGTCCAACTTCTTCTTGAGGTTCGCCTCCACCTGGCTCAGATCGATGGTCACCCTGCCGTTCTTCGAGCTCACCGATCCTGTGCTCGATCCGGTCAGAAGGACCACCAGCTGCTTGTGGGCGGCGCGGTTGACGGCCACCCACACCTCGGAGAACTGCTCGGACTGCACCGCTTTCAGGGCCAGGCTGTTGACGGTGGACTCCAGCTCCGAGGTCAGGGGTGCGGCCAGAAACCCGGCTTTCGGCGGGAGGGCGTTCTTCACCCGGGCCTCGACATTGGTCCGGGCGATCAGATTCTCGCTGACCTGTTTGGCAACCTGGGTCTGGATAGCCGGATTGCTGGCCAGGGGAGCCACCGTGCTGACATAGGCGTCGGTGTTGAGCAGCTGATTGCGGGCAAACACGCTGATCGCCGAAAGCACCGAGAGGATGCAGGCCAATACCACCAGCACCCACGCCACAATGCGCTTCCATCGGGGTCCTTTTCCACGCTCTGTATCCACTGCGCTCCTGCCTTACTCCCGACGACGTCGCCGTCGGTCTCGGTTTGGGCTTACACAACTGTCACGAGACGATGAGATAGATGCTCTTGCCGACCAGCCAGCACCCCAGGACCAGCGATACGACGATAATCACCTGGTCGGTGTGGGTATCGATCCACGTTCTGGCCGAAGTCAGGAAGGCCTGGCTCCTCTCGGGCCGGAAGCCGGCATAGATCTCGAGGGCCATGTAGATCGCCGTGGACACCAGGCAGAACAGGACCAGTGCGATGTAGCTCTCCCACGACGACAGCTTGGCCTCGGTGATGGTGGCCACACCGGCTGCAACCAGTCCCCAGGGCTGGGTCAACGGTGCCAGTCCCATGGCGTACCACGGCGACATGTTGTCGATGCCGGTCTGCCATTTCGGGGTCTTCTTCGGCTTCTTCGGCTTGCCCATCTTCCGCCACTGCCGCACGGCGATGGCCAAGAGCACCACGCCGATGGCGATCTTCACGGCCAGAGCGGCCAGCGATGGCGCCGTGCTGGGCTTGGGTGGCTTGTTCCCGGTGACCAGCACCGTGGCCACCACCACGATGGCCAGCGAGACCAGCCATCCGAAGATGAAGGCCGCTCCCTTCCGCACTCCGCCTTTGGACGCCAGTATGAGGAGAAAGGCGGTGAGCGGGATGGGCTCGAGAGTGATGACCAGGCCGATGAGTACCAGGTCGAGGATCACGTCGGCACCGGCGGTCGTCAGTCATTGCTCTGGCGGAACTTGCGGACGAATACCACCACCAACAGGATGGCCAGCGCCGCAAAGACGATTCCTCCTACGTAGTACATGACTCTCCTCTGATTCGGCCCCGGCTCCAGTGGACGGTTCGGATTCTGATTCGAACGACCGACCGCGTCACGGACCCGCAGTTTTTGACCACGGTGGCCGAGATCGGGGGCAGGCAGCAGCCGGCACGGTTCGGCCGGCGGCCGGCTCAGGCCAGGATCTTCTGCTTCTGGGCCTCGAACTCGGCATCGGTGATCGTCCCTTGTTTCCGAAGGTCGGCCAGCTTGGCCAGTTGGTCCGCCGAACTCTCACTGCCTGCGGCCTGCTTGACGTAGTCGTCAAATGCCTGCTGCTGCTGGGCAGCCTGGGCTGCGGCACGCTCGTGCATCTTTCCGCCCCGGGCGATCAGGTAGACGAAGATGCCGAGGAACGGCAGGATGATGACGAAGAGCACCCAGAGCATCTTGGCCCCGCCGCTGAGGTCGTGGCTCCGGAAGATGTCCCCGAAGATCACGATGAGAAGCCAGAACCAGATGAAGAAGACGAAGATCCCGAGCATGGTGCCGAAGAGATCGGCCAGCGGGTAGGTATAGGCGAGCATCGGTGAGCCTCCTGTGGATCTGTTCCTGGTTGGTCCGGCTGGTTGCGACGAGTCGCAGGCAGTGTCCCACTAAAGAAGGGACCAGAGGGCGGATCGTCGCAAATTGCTACCGTGCGATCGAACCACGGAGTGGTCCCATCGGCATCACCCACTAGGGGTGACTTGACATGTTGAACACAATTAGAGGAGCCCGATCTCCTGGGCCCGACGAATCGCACCGTTGCGGTTGGTCACGTCCAGCTTCCGGTAGATGTGGGCCATGTGGGTCTTGATGGTGTTCACCGAGACGTAGCAGCGCTCGGCCATCTCGGAGTTGGTGGCCCGACTGGGCAGGTAGGAGAGGATCTCGAGCTCCCGGTCGGTCAGTGGATCGATGAGCTCGTCGCCCGACGACCGGGGCCTCGACTCCCGGGAGCGCCGGAGGATGGCCTCCCGGAAGGCCGGGGTGACCCCGTCCAGCCCTGCCACCAACTGCACCACGGCCGGTCCCGGCTTGCACGAACAACTCCACCAACGAGTGCTCGTTCACCCACCTCCAAGGCCTGTACCAGGAGACGCCGGCTCTCGTCGGCCGAATCCTCCACCTGGGACAGCCAGGCCTGCAGCAGCAGCGCCCGCACCGCGGCGGCCGGATGTCCGGAGTAGGTGTCCTCGGGCGCCGCATCCACGATCTTGCGAGCCTGGTCGGGGCGAGCCATGGCCAGAGCGGTGGCCACCTGCTCGAAACGAAGGATCTCCGACCCGGGGTGGGCCCGGGCACTGACCCGGGCCGCTTCGCGGTAGTTGCCGTTGAGGCGGAGCGAGCGGGCCTGGAGGGCCCGGAGGCGTTCGTCCACGATGTGCGGCGGCGGCGCTCCCAGTCGGTCCCGGTTCGGAGCGAAGGGCCTCCCCGCCTCCGCCTCACCCTCGGCCGTTTGGAGCAGTGCCAGTTCCAACTCGGCCACCCAGGAAAGATTTGACCGGTGATTGGCTTCGGCCCGCAGTGAGCCTTCGTGCAGGGAGATGGCGGCCCGCCGGGGCTCGCCACGCTCCAGAGCCACCAGAGTCAGGGCCAGAAAGGCATCCGCGGTGGAGGGATGGTTGAGCATTCCGACCGACCGGGCGATGTCCAGGGCCTCCTCCGCGTAGGCCTCGGCCGGACCGCAATTGCCGCACCATGCTTCGAGCAGCGCCAGCGATCCCAGTCCGTGCACCCTCCAGACCGAGTAGGCCGCTCCGCCACTGGCCAGCCCGGTCTCCAACCACCGCCTGGCCTCCTCGAAATGACCGACGAGAAAGTGGGCGCGGCCTCCCGAGGCCCAGGCCATGCTTCTGAGCGACTGTTCGTCACTCAGACTCATCACCACCGGCAGGGCTTCGTCTCCGAGCCCATCGAGCAGCTCGAGGGCCTCGGCGGCCGCGTCGATCGACAGGGAGGCGTTGCTTCTCCACTGGGCCAATGAGGCCTTGAAGACCTGGGCGCAGGCCACCTGGCCCGCGTGGCCGTGGGATGGACGATCACCCGCCGGAACTCGTTCTCGGCGGCAACGGCTTGGCCCTCCATTCCCTTCAGGAGCCCGAGGAGCAGCGACACGTCGTGGCGGGTCGGCCCGGACCTCGTCGGGAACGGCGCTGATCCATCGGATGACAGTGGCCATCTCCCCGCGTTCGTAGACTTCGGATCCGCGGCCCAGGATCAGCTCCAGTGCGCTGTCCCACTCCCGGGCGAACAGGAGGCATTCGATGGCTGCCGCGGCCGCACCGTGATCGAGATGCCATTGGGCGGCTTGGCGAAGTAGGACCGGCTCCGATCCGGGATACTCAGCCCTCAGCCGGAAGCGGAGGAGGTCCCGAAAGAGATGGTGGAATCGGTACCACTGGCGACGGGAGTCCAGGGGAACCAGGAACATCGATTCGCGTTCCAACTCCTCGAGGATCTGCTGGGCGTGAGGCTCACCGGTGAGATGGCTGATGAGGTCGGCGCACATCTCGTCCAATACCGAGATGCGGAGCAGGAATTGCCGGCGATCGTCCGGCTGTGCGTCCAGCACCTCCTGGCTGAGGTAGTCCGAGATGAGCCGATCCGTGCCGCCGAACTGGGCCACGAAGTCACCCGAGTCCGGGTAGGTGCGCAGGGTCATTCCCGCCAACTGCAGACCGGCTGCCCACCCTTCGGTCCTATCCACCAGGACGGTCACGCTGTCGGGGCCGAACTGCGTGTCCGGTGATCCGTTCGAGGAGCTCCGCCGAGTGCATCTCGTCAAAGGCCAGGTCAGCCTGGCGAATCTCGATGATGTCCTGGCGCAGCCGGTGACGGCTCCAGGCGATGGGCAGGTCCACCCGGGAGGACAGCACCAGATGGACGTTCGGGGGCAGAAGCTCGACCAGCTGTCCCAGGTCGGCGATGAGCACGGAGTTGGAAAGGTTGTGGAGATCGTCCAGAACGATGATCACCTCGGGGAGCTCGGGCATCTGCAGGGCCAGTGCTTCGAGCAAGGCACCCCCGAGGCCTCCCCCGTGCATCGAGATCAGCGGGGCCAGATCCGCCAGAGCCGGGTCCACCTCGGCCAATCCGTTCAGGAGCCGGCGTCGAAAACCTGACCGGGTCATCGTCGGATGCCACGATCTCCAGCCAGACGAAGTGCAGCTCAGGATGGGATCTCAGCTCCACTGGGTCAGAAGGACCGACTTACCGGAGCCGGCCGGGGCCACCACCAGGGCCAGGGGATGCTCGACCACCCCGTCCAACCGCTCCCGGAGCCGAGGTCGATCTACCACATGGGCCGGCGGGGAAAGCCTGTTCACCATGTCCCGCGGCACCTTCCGCCCGATCGGAGCGACGCTGCGTTCTCAGCGTCCATGGGGCGCAGCAATTGTCCCACGTCCATCAGGGGACCGCCACCGGCTCTCCGGTCCCGGGACGGTCACCCCGTTACGATCACCCACTTCGGATGATGCCCGACCGCCGACCGGCCCCCATCATGGACTCCGTGCCTCCTCATCCTCCCGCTTGGACCTCCGTCCAGCCCGGTGGAGCGAGTGCCCACAGGATCACATAGCACCGGACAGTCCTGTAACCGAAATGAGCCGAGTTGAGCGCACAATCGTTCCAAATCGTGGTCAAGGGAAGACTGAGCCCGACCTTGGTCGCGGCTATGGAGGGGTTCGAGGTGACCGGTGTCGACGAGGGCCGGACCACCCTGGTGGGGTGGATACCTGATCAAGCCCGCCTACACGGGACCTTTGCCCTGCTCCGGGATCTGAACATCGAACTGGTCTCCGTCAATCCGGCCCCGAACACCTGATCTGCCGGGACCAGGCCCTACCGCCCGCCCGCTCCAAACCAAGGACTATCGATGAGCGATCTATCCCGTAACAACCTGCCCATTCCGCACCGGGAGCATGTCGGGCTCACCACCTACGACGCCAAAGACCCCGATACCTCCTATCCGGCCATCGAGCCCCTGCGGCCGCCGGCCGGTGCCCCCAACGTCCTGGTCATCATGATCGACGATGCCGGCTTCGGCGCCTCCTCGGCCTTCGGCGGCCCCTGCCAGACCCCGGTGGCCGAACGGTTGGCGGCCAACGGGCTCCGCTTCAACCGCTTCCATACCACCGCCCTGTGCTCGCCGACCCGCCAGGCTCTCCTCACCGCCCGCAACCACCACGCCGTGGGCATGGGCGGGATCACCGAGATCGCCACCTCGGCCCCCGGCTACAACTCCATACGTCCCGACAATGCCGCCCCCGTTGCGGAAACCCTGCTCCTCAACGGCTACAGCACGGCCCAGTTCGGCAAGTGCCACGAGGTGCCGGTGTGGGAGACCAGCCCCATGGGGCCGTTCCGCCAGTGGCCCACCGGAAGCGGTTTCGAGCACTTCTACGGCTTCGTAGGTGCCGAGACCAACCAGTGGTACCCGGCCCTCTACGACGGGATCACCCCGGTCGAGCCCTCGAAGACGCCCGAGGAGGGCTACCACTTCACCGAGGACATCACTGACCACGCCATTACCTGGGTGCAGCGCCAGAAGTCCCTGATGCCGGACAAGCCCTTCTTCATGTACTTCGCCCCGGGAGCCACCCATGCCCCCCACCATGTGGCCCCGGAGTGGAGCGACAAGTACCGGGGGAAGTTCGATGCCGGGTGGGACGTGGTCCGGGAGGAGACCTTGGCCCGACAGAAGGCCCAGGGAATCGTGCCCCCCGACACCGAGCTGTCGGGCCGCCCCGAGCAGATCGCGGCGTGGGACGACGTGGCCGACGATCTCAAGCCCGTGCTGGCCCGACAGATGGAGATCTATGCCGGCTTCATGGAGCACACCGACCATCACATCGGGCGGCTGTTGGACGCCATCGACAAGCTCGGTGCCATGGATGACACGCTGGTGTACCTGATCATCGGGGACAACGGGGCCAGCGCCGAGGGAACGCCCAACGGAACCTTCAACGAGACGATCTCGCTCAACGGGGCCGCCGAATTCGAGACCACCGAGTTCATGTCCCAGCGGATCGGCGAGTTCGGAACCCCGTCTGCCTACAACCATTACGCCGTGGGTTGGGCCCACGCCATGAACACGCCGTTCCAGTGGACCAAGCAGGTGGCCTCGCACTTCGGTGGGACCCGCAACGGGACCATCGTCCACTGGCCCAAGGGAATCACCGCCAAGGGTGAGATCCGCCCCCAGTTCCACCACATCATCGACGTGGGACCGACCATCTTCGAGGTGGCCGGCATCCCCGAGCCGACCTTCGTCAACGGCATCCAGCAGGCACCGATCCACGGGGTATCGATGGCCTACGCCTTCAATGATGCCGTCGCAGCCGAGCAACGCCCGACCCAGTACTTCGAGGTGGCCTGCAACCGCGGGATCTATCACAAGGGTTGGACTGCCGTTACCAGGCACAGCGTCCCCTGGGACTTCGGGGCCACCCTTCCGCCGCTCGATGACGACGTCTGGGAGCTGTACGACACCAACGTCGACTGGTCGCAAGCTCACGACGTGGCGGCCGACCATCCGGACAAGCTCAAGGAGCTGCAACGCCTCTGGCTCATCGAGGCGGTCAAGTACAACGTCCTCCCACTGGACGACCGCCGGATCGAACGGTTCAACCCGGACATCGCCGGGCGGCCCCTGCTGGTCAAAGGGAATGCCCAGGTCCTGTACGGCGGGATGAACCGGCTCAGCGAGAACTCGGTGCTCAACCTCAAGAACAAGTCCCACTCGGTGACCGCCGAGGTCGACGTCCCCGAAGGCGGTGCCACCGGTGTGATCGTGGCCCAGGGGGGCGCGTTCGCCGGCTGGAGCCTGTACCTGCACGGGGGCAAGCCCAAGTACTGCCACAACCTGGCCGGGCTCATGCACTTCTACGTCGAGGGGGATACCGAGGTCCCGGCCGGCACCCATCAGGTCCGGATGGAGTTCACCTACGACGGCGGTGGCCTGGCCAAGGGCGGCACGGTGGCCCTGTTCATCGATGGCAAGCCGGCCGGGGACGGGCGGATCGACGCCACCGTGCCCATGATCTATTCCGCTGACGAGACCTGTGACCTCGGATCCGACACCGGCACCCCGGTCAGCGAGGACTACTCCGGTGACTCCAGCCGGTTCACCGGCACGGTCAACTGGGTCGAGCTCCGGATCGGCGATGACAGCCACGACCACCTGATCAGCCCGGACGAGCTCATGCGGGTGGCCACCGCCATCCAGTAGCGATGGCTGGGGGATACTGACACCATGACCGGCCCGTGTTGCTCTCCCGGCCGGACTGAGTCCCCGGATCCGACCGGCCCGGCCATGCCGGTGGTCGGCGGGAGGAACGCCGCCCCGACGTTGGTTACGGTCCCGTCCGGTCGGTACCTGGTGGGTGACGAGTCGGAGTGGTCGTATCCCACCGACGGCGAAGGCCCGGTGCACCCGGTCGAGTTGGCCGTCCTTCGACATCGGTCGATACGCCGTCACCAACCGGGAGTTCTCCGCCTTCGTGGAGGACACGGGATGGCGAACCGAGGCCGAGTCCTACGGGTGGTCGTTCGTCTTCGGGGGCTTGCTGCCGGACGACTTCCCCCCGACCCGGGGCGTGCAGGCTGCCCCCTGGTGGCGGCAGGTGGAAGGAGCCGACTGGCGACGTCCCGAAGGGCCCGGATCGGACACCGCCGGCCGGTCCGACCACCCTGTGGTCCACGTCTCGTGGAACGATGCCCAGGCCTTCTGTGCCTGGTCGGGCACCCGACTTCCCACCGAGGCGGAGTGGGAGGTCGCGGCCCGGGGCGGGCTGGAGGGCCAGGCCTTCCCCTGGGGCGATCAGCTCGAGCCGGGCGGCGTCCACCGGATGAACACCTTCCAGGGAGAGTTCCCCGGTGGCAACACCGGCGACGACGGGTACCTGGGGACGGCACCGGTGGATGCCTTCGAGCCCAACGGCTACGGGCTCTACAACATGACCGGCAACGTGTGGGAGTGGTGCCACGACTGGCTGGACGTCACCTACTACGCCGACTCGCCGCTCGACCGCGCCCGGGGGGCCGGCGTCGGGTTCGTTCCGGGCCCAACGGGGCGGGTCCTATCTGTGTCACGCCTCCTACTGCCGGAGGTACCGGGTATCGGCCCGATTCGGAAGCACACCGGACAGCACCTCGGGCAATGTGGGATTCCGAGTGGTGGCAGCAGGCGTGCCGAATGTCGAAACTGACGACTTGGACGGAGAAATCGCCCGAAGGGGGTGATGGCCGCGCCGGATTGCGGCTGTCAGGCTCGTTCCATGGCCATTGGCGAAGGAGTGCAACCAGCCACCAACCACCTGTCGGTGAGCGAACGGGTGGCTCTCGGGAAGGCGGCACGCTCCACCGCTCCCCGGGCTGGTCACGAGGAGTGGACCCCCTCTCCGTCCCGTCCCGACCCGGTGGCTCTGTTGGCCAGCCAGGCCGAGTCCCGAGTCCCGGAACTGGTCCCCATCCGCTACGGGCGGATGCTGGTTTCACCCTTCACCTTCTATCGCGGGGCCGCCTTGATCATGGCTTCTGACCTGTCGACCACCCATTCGTCCGGATTGACCGTCCAGGCCTGTGGCGACGCCCATCTCAGCAACTTCGGCGTCTTCGCCTCGGCGGAGCGGTCCCTGGTCTTCGATCTCAACGACTTCGACGAGACGCTCCCGGGGCCGTGGGAGTGGGACCTGAAGCGCCTGACCGCCAGCCTGGCCATTGCCGGCCGGGACCGGGGGTTCTCCGACAAGGAACGCGCCGACATCGTGCTGGAGGCCACCACCGCCTACCGGACGGAGATGGCCCGGCTGGCCGGCATGCGGGATCTCGACGTGTGGTACTCACGTATGGACGTGGTCAAGGTGCTGGAGGACCTGGGCGACGAGCTGGGAGTGGGTGGGCCGAAGAAGGCGGACAAGGTCCTGTCCAAGGTCAAGGCCCGCGCCGACAAGCAACTGGCCAAAGCCAGGACCCGCGACAGCATGCAGGCTCTCGACAAGCTCACCGCGGTGGTCGACGGGGAGACCCGGTTCGTCAGCGACCCGCCGCTCCTGGTGCCCGTCGAGGAGCTGCTTCCGGGAGCGGAGGGTGCCGCACTGACCGATCGGATGCACGAGCTCCTGCACAGCTATAGCCAAACCCTGCAGAGCGACCGTCGACACCTGCTCGGTCAGTTCCGGTTCGTCAGCATCGCCCGCAAGGTGGTGGGTGTTGGCAGCGTGGGGACCCGTGCGTGGGTCCTGTTGCTGGTGGGGAGTGACGGACGCGATCCGCTCCTCCTCCAGGCCAAAGAAGCCCAGGAGTCCGTCCTGGCCCGGTTCGTCGGCGCTAGCGAGTATGAAAACCAAGGCGAGCGGGTGGTGGCCGGCCAGCACCTGATGCAGGCCTCGAGTGACATCTTCCTCGGCTGGGATCAGGTCGATGGCATCGATGGTGTGCGTCGGGACTTCTATGTCCGACAGCTACGCGACTGGAAGGGATCGGCCGACACCGACGTGATGATCCCCCGGGGCATGGCCATCTACGCCCGACTGTGCGGCTGGACACTGGCCCGGGCTCACGCCCGGTCCGGCGACCGAATCGCCATTGCGGCCTACCTGGGCTCTGGCAAGACCTTCGACCACGCCATCGCCTCCTTCGCCGAAACCTATGCCGACCAGAATGAACGGGACTACGACGCCCTCAAACAAGCCGCCGCCGACGGACGCATCACCGTCGAGTCGGGGTTGTGAGCCATCCCGCCACTCCACTGTGGCCAGCGGTCGGGGAGTCGTCCGGCCGCTAAGCAGCCTGTTCCCTCCCCTCGGGGAGCAGAAGAACCGCGCCGACCAGGAAGCACAAGGCCCCGACGAACGTACCGATATTGGAACGTTCGAGATTGCGAATCTGCCCGGTGGCTGGCACCACGTACGACGCCACCGCCGAGACCCCGAAGGCGACAGAGCCCACCAGGTTGACCAGAGTGATCCACCACGACGCTCTTCGAGGCGCCCACGAACCCCATCCGTGGGACACCTCGGCCCAGGCCAGACCGCTGGCTACCAGAAAGCAGATCGAGCCGACGGCGTCCGGCCGCCAAACGTGCTGTCGTGCGGTCTCCGCGCTCAGGTCGGTGCTGATGGCGACGGCGGTGCTGACATTGAAGTAGACGGTGCCGATGAGCTGAATGGCGCTGGCCCACCAATCGATCTGATGCGGATGAGGTGAGATCAGCCGCCCCCACCGGCCGGTCGAGGCAGCTCCGCTGACGTCCTCGGACTCCGAATACTGGAGGAAGGCTGCTGAGGTGAAGAACAGTGATCCGACGAAGAAGGTGATGGAGTCGGCCAGCCGCCCGACGGCTTGGGCATAACCGGGCACCGCCCCCAGGGCGAAGAGGAGCGACCCGATGGCAAAGAGAAGGCCGATCCACCAGCTCCGAGAGCGGGGTGCCCACCAGGTGCTGCCGCTCCGGCTCTTCCGTTGACGTCGGGACTCCCACTTCTGGACGAGGCCATCGGGCCGCCGGTACTCGAGGAAGGTGACGAACGGCCCCAAGCCCCGGCTGCGGAGTACCTGCGACTGATCCGGCCTCAGAGCAGGATCCACTGCTATGTCAGCCGGCTGGCCGGTCATGGCGTCAGATGGACGTTGAGGGCTCGGGCGATGACGAGATCCAGACCCCACTGTTGGTTGACGCCTGGAGAGGCAAGCCCCCGTTGGCGGGCGTAGCGACGGACATGGCTCGGCTGGCTGAAGGCAAGGGCATTGCTGAATCAAGGTACAAGGGATCGACAGAGTCGTGTCGCCTTGCCGGGGGGATCGTCAACGCCTGGGCCGACCCGAGAGCAGCGGCAGCGACCCTCGGACGGCGATGGCCTGCCGGGTGAGTTTGGCCTGGAGAGCGGCAGGGAAGGATGAGTGCCCAGTGAGCACTGGCGTATACGAGATGGTGGTGAAGGGTCGATTGAGCCCCGTGCTGATCGAAGCGATCGGGTTCGACGTGTCGTGCGTGGAGGAGGGCCGCACCCACCTGGTCGGACACCAGGTGGACCAGGACTCGCTCCATCGGGCCATCGGCGTCCTCCAGGACCTGAACATCGAATTGATATCGCTCAACGAGTTGCCGTCGACGTCCGCCCCGGCCGAGAAGGGCTGAGGCCAGCCCGCAACACGTTGCAGCCGGCGCGTTATCGTGCTCCCCTATGCCCAACGACAGTACCGACGGGGAGTTCGACGACCGCCTCCGGTCGCTGGTTGGTCGGGAACTGAGCCAAGCACAGGGCAACCTGGGGCCGGATCCGGTCAATCAGCCGATGATCCGGCACTGGGCGGCCGCATTCGAGGACCACAACCCCGTCTACACGGACCCCGTCGCCGCGGCCAACTCCCGGTTCGGTGGGGTGGTGGCACCCCCGCTGATGCTGCAGACCTGGACCATGCCGACCCCGACGATCACCGGCATCGCCGAGCGGGGCGGATCGCCGACCGAACCAGACGGCGAAAGCCCCATAGCGGTCTTTGACCAGGCCGGCTTCACCGGTACGGTGGCCTCCAATTCGGAATTCGAGTTCGAGCGCTACCTGCGGCCCGGGGACACCGTCTCGTCAACGACCACGATCGAGTCGATTTCGGAGCGGAAGCAGACCCGCCTTGGCCCGGGCTACTTCGTAACCTGGATAACGACTTTTTCCGACGCCGAAGGAGTGGTCGTGGGCCGGCAGCGCTTCCGTATCCTCAAGTTCGACCCGTCCGGGGCCAAGCCGTGACCGGTCCACGAGTGCGGCCGACGCCTCTGTTCCCGGTCATTCAGGGTACGACGGGATTCCGATGAGCCTTGACTGGACGACCATCAGGGTGGGCGATCCGATTCCGCCGCTCGAGCTGGAAATGACCGCCACCAGGATCGTGGCCGGGGCCATTGCCACCAGGGACTTCATGCCGGTCCATCACGACCGGGCCTACGCCAACAGCCAGGGGGCGCCGGACATCTTCATGAACATCCTGTCCTCGACGGCCTATTGCAGCCGGTTCCTCACCGACTGGGCAGGTCCCGACGCCATGATCACCAAGTTGGCCGTCCGGATCGGCGTGCCGGTATTCCCCGACTCGACCCTCCGCTTTACCGGCCGGGTGACCGACACCGAACTCCGTGGGGGTGATGGCCAGGTGGGCGTGGAGTTCACCGCGGTCACGACGATCGGTGAGCACGTGGCCGGAACCGCCACGATTGCCCTTCCTGTCCAGTAGCGGCTACCACCCGACAGCCCGGACCTGCCCCCGGAAGGAAGCGACAAAGCCGATGGTGGAGCCTCGACCCTCAGCGGTGAAGTACCAGTCCACAGGCAGTGTTGCGGATTGATCGCTCCCCCGCAGGTCGGTTGGGAGCGTCTGGCCTGCATGAGTCGCACATTCGTCACCTACGTGTCACACTTTGCCCTCACTCGACGATCAACAGTGGAGGTCAGGCATGCCCATCCAGCGGGAACTCCAGAAGGCGGCAGTGGCCATCGTCATCGGGGCGGTCGCCGTCCTGGGCGCGGCCTGTTCGAGCAACTCGAGCAGCCCCACCACCACAGCAGGGTCGTCCTCGACCACGACGGCCAGCCCCTCCCTGCCGACGACGGTAATCCCGACCCAACCGACCGACGCCTCGCTGGCGGCATCGGTGCCCTCCTCGGTGAAGTCCAACGGGACCCTCACCATTGCCCTGGACGCCACCTACGCCCCGGACGAGTTCATCGCTCCCAACGGCTCGACGATCGTGGGCATGGATGCCGATCTGGCCACCGCCATCAGCCAGGTGCTCGGCTTGAAGCCCAAACTGATCAACGCCACCTTCGACACCATCATCCCGGGGATTCAGAGCGGCAAGTACGACATGGGCGCCTCGTCCTTCACAGACACCATTGCCCGGCAGAAAGTCGTCGACTTCGTGGACTACTTCACCGCCGGCGAGGGCTTCTACGTGAAGACCGGGAGCTCGCTGGCCTTCAACGGCCTCACCTCTCTGTGCGGTCACACCGTGTCGGTGGAATCGGGCACCACCGAGCAAACTGACGCTCAGAACGAGGCCAAGGCCTGCACCTCAGCCGGCAAGTCGACAGTCCACGTCCTCGCCTTCGGCAATCAGAGCGAGGCCAATGTGGCCGTCTCCAGCGGCCGGGCCGACGTCGGTTTCGCTGACTCCCAGGTGGCCGGCTACATCGTGGCCAGCTCCAACGGAGTGTTCCAGAACAGCGGCACCGCCTTCGAGGTGGCGCCCTACGGACTGGCTCTCCCCAAGGGCAACGGCATGGCCACCCCGGTTCAGGGAGCGGTGAACCTGCTGATCTCCAACGGTGTCTACAAGAAGATCCTGACCAAGTGGGGCGTGCAGTCCGGTGCGGTGACCCACTCCGTGGTCAACGGCGCCACCAGCTAGCCTCCCGACCACCCGCGGACGACCCGACCTGATGACCGGCCCCCCGGGATCTGATCCACCGGGGACGGCCACGTCCTCGGCACCGACGGTGGTCCCCGTGCGGCACCCGTGGCGGTGGGTGGCCAGTGCCGCCGTACTGGTGGTGGCGGCCATGCTGGTCAACACCCTGTTCTTCTCCCACGTCGAACGGGGAGGGGTGCGCGAAGGCCGCTTCCAGTGGGGGGTAGTGGGGAAGTACCTCTTCTACCACCCGATCCTCCGCGGCATCGGGGTCACCCTCGAGCTGACGGTGATCGCCATGGTGGCGGGCGTCACCATCGGAGTGATGTTGGCGGTGATGCGCCTGTCCCCGAACCGGTTGCTCTCCGGGTCGGCCTGGATCTACATCTGGTTCTTCCGGGGGACGCCGGTGTTGGTCCAGCTCTTCTTCTGGTACGTGGGAATCACCTACCTCTATCCGCACCTGTCCTTCGGGATCCCGTTCGGGCCCGGTTTCGTAACCGTCAACGCCAACGTCCTGGTCACCTCGTTCGTGGCCGGGGCACTGGGCCTGAGCCTGAACGAAGGCGCCTACATGGCCGAGATCGTCCGGGCCGGGGTCATCTCGGTCGACGAGGGCCAGACCGAGGCCGCCCAGTCGCTCGGGATGTCGAGGCGTCAGACCCTCCGGCTCATCGTCCTGCCCCAGGCCATGCGGGTCATCATCCCGCCGACGGGCAACGAGACCATCTCCATGCTCAAGACCACTTCGCTGGTCTACGTGATCGCGGTCACGGAGCTCTTCACCGCCACCCAGAACGTCTCCAACGCCAACTACGAGACGGTGCCGCTGTTGCTGGTGGCCAGCATCTGGTACCTGTTCTTCACCTCGATCCTCACCGTGGGGCAGTACTACGTTGAGCGCCACTACGCCCGTGGCTCCCTCCGGGCCCTGCCGCCCACCCCCCTCCAGCGACTGCGGCGGTCGCTGCTCCACCTGCGCCCCGAGCCGGTGCCGCCGCTCGCCGGGGCTCCCTGGGTGGCACCACATGAGTGAGCCGATGGTCGAGGCGCGACAGGTCTGTAAGTCCTTCGGCCGGACCGAGGTCCTGAAGGGCATCGACCTGACCGTCAACCGCGGTGAGGTGCTGTGCCTGATCGGCCCGTCGGGCTCCGGCAAGAGCACCTTCCTGCGCTGCATCAACCATCTCGAGAAGGTGGACAGTGGCGAGCTCTGGGTCGACGGCGAGCTGGTCGGCTACCGGCTCAGCGGCGACAAGCTGTACGAGCTGCGCGACCGTGAGGTCTGCGGCAAGCGGGCGGAAATCGGCATGGTCTTCCAGCGGTTCAATCTCTTCCCCCACATGAGCGTGTTCGACAATGTGATGTCCGGCCCTGTCCGGGTGCGCCGCGAGTCGACGGTGGCCGCCGGCGAGCGGGCACGTCGCCTCCTGGAGCGAGTCGGCCTGGCCGACAAGGTGTCGAGCTACCCCAACCAGCTCTCCGGGGGCCAGCAGCAGCGGGTGGCCATCGCCAGGGCCCTGGCCATGGAGCCGAAGCTGATGCTCTTCGACGAGCCGACCTCCGCCCTCGATCCCGAGCTGGTGGGCGACGTGCTCGACGTCATGCGCGGCCTGGCCGACGACGGCATGACGATGATCGTCGTCACCCACGAGATGGGCTTCGCCCGCGAAGTCGGCGACACCGTGGTCTTCATGGACGGTGGGGTGGTGGTGGAGGCCGGCGACCCGGTTCAGGTGCTCACCGACCCCAGGCACGAGCGCACCCGGTCGTTCCTGTCCAAGGTCCTCTGAGCCCTGGTCATCCTCGGGGACGACGCCCCGGCGCTAGTGGGCGCTGGCCACCAGGTCAGCGTCGCGCAAGCGCCGCGCCAGCGACTCGAGCAGCTTGCGGGTCACCGGGGGCGCCTTGGTAATCAGTTTGAGGAAGTCGGCGCGGTCCAGCACCAGTACCTCGAGATCGCTGGTGGCGGTCACCGTGGCCGAGCGTGGCTTGCCGTCGATGAGGGAGAGCTCGCCGACCACGCCGCCAGGGCCCAGGACGGCCACCCGCTTGCCGTTGCGAACCACCTCCGCGGTGCCCGTGATGATGATGAAGGCGAGCCCGCCGGCCGCGCCCTGGCGGGTCATCACGGCCCCCTTCTTGCGCTCGGTCGGCACCGCCAGGGCTGCGACCTGCTCCAGCTGCCTCTTGGTGCAGGCCGCAAACAGCGGCATTTGCCGTAGGAGCTCTATCTTGCGAGCACGTCCCACGGACCTGATCATCGTGCCCACATTAATGAGCAGCGGGGCGTAGGGCGCCAACCTCCAAATTGGGCCGTTGGACTGGCCCTTCTCCGTTTGCGATCAGGCCTTTGGGGGGAGAATCCCCATTGAATCCACTCTCTGGTGGGCGAGGGGGGACTTGAACCCCCACGTCCTTTCGGACACAGGAACCTGAATCCTGCGCGTCTGCCAATTCCGCCACTCGCCCGAGCGACCGACAGAGGCTACCCGATCAACCAAACCACCTGTTCACACGTCAGGGCGGGAGCCGTCCCGGGGCCGGGCGGCATGCGGCTACCTGGTGGTCCGTCCGTGCAATACTCCTGGTCCACGAGGACCTACCCCCAATCTGGGGGGTGACACCGATAGGCTGACCGCAGCATGGGACTCCAGAAGTTCGAAGGGCGCCTCGAGCGCATGGTCGACGGCACTCTCTCCAAGGCGTTCCGGGGCGAGCTTCATCCGGTTGAGATCGGTCGCCGCCTCACCAGGGAGATGGACCTCCAGCGTCGCCTGGGCGTCCACGGCCTCATCGCGCCCAACGCCTTCGTGGTCCACCTGTCGCCGTCCGACTTCGACCGTTTCGAGAGCTTCCTCGACGCCCTGGTCAGGGAGCTGGAGGAGGCCGCCCGGGAGCACGCCCGCACCGAGGAGTATGTGTTCGTCGGTCCGGTGACCGTCTCGGTGATGGAGGATCCCCGCCAACGCCGGGGTCGTTTCGACATCGTGTCCGATGTCCACGAGGGCCCCGCCGGCCTCCCCGCCGCTTCGATCGTGCTGGCCGACGGTGAGCGGATCGTCCTCGGCCCCGACCCCATCACCATCGGCCGCCTCCCCGAGAGCTCGGTGGTGGTGACCGACCCCAATGCCAGTCGGCGCCACGCCGAAATCCGCAGGGCGGGCAACGACGTGGTCCTGGTTGATCTCAACTCCACCAACGGCACCCGGGTCAACGGGGCCAACGTTCGGGAGCGCAAGCTCTCCGACGGGGACGAGATCGTCATCGGCACCACCGTGCTCCGGTTCGAGAACTCGTGAAGGCCGGCCTCTGAGCGCCGATGCATCTGATCCTGGTTTCGCTCCCCGGACCAACAAACAACACACCTGTCCTCCGTGCTCTCGAGTACGGGGTCATCATCCTGCTGTGGCTGTTCTTCATGTGGGTGATCCGGGCGGTCTGGGTGGAGGTCCGTCCCCTCAAGCGCCGTCGGATCCGCGGCTCCGACGCCGACCCGGAGCCTGAGGAGAAGGGACGCAAGGGTCGGCGACTGAAGCTCCATGTCATCCGTCCCGAGGACCAGGCCGGCCGGGTCTACGAGATCGGTGACGAAGTGACCGTGGGCCGGGCCGCCGGCTGCGGCGTGCCGATCGACTACGACACCTACTCGTCCAACCTTCATGCCCGGCTGTTCCGTCTGGACGGGGACCTGTGGGCCGAGGATCTCGGATCCACCAACGGCACCTGGGTCAATACGGTGCGGATCGGCGAGAGGACCCGACTCGAAAAGGGTGATCTGCTCCAGGTGGGCGGCACCGTGTTCGAAGTGGGCAAGTGAGATGACCCTGCTCCGCTCGGGTTCGGCCACCGACACCGGTCTGGTGCGCTCGGTCAACCAGGACCTGGCCATAGAGACCTCCAACCTGTTCGCCGTGGCTGACGGCATGGGCGGTCACGCCGGAGGAGAGGTGGCCGCCCGTATCGCCGTGGACGCCTTCGGCGCCGCCTTCAGCCGTCAGCCCACCGGAGCCGGGTTGTCGGAGGCCGTGATCCAGGCCAACGAGGTGGTCTGGGAGCACAGCCTGGAGAACCCCGAGTTGCGGGGCATGGGGACCACCCTCACGGCAGTGGGCCTGGTCAACGAGGACGGAAAGGACGTTCTGGCCCTGGTCAATGTGGGTGACTCCCGCTCCTACCGGTTCCACGACGGCCAGCTGACCCAGATCACCACCGACCACAGCCTGGCCGAGGAGATGGTCCGCTCCGGCGAGCTCACGTCAGGCGAGGCGGCGGTCCACCCCCATCGCCACATCCTCACCCGGGCACTCGGCGTGTCCTCGGAGGTGGCCGTCGACCTGTGGCGCATCCAACCGGTGCGCGGCGATCGCTACCTGCTCTGCAGCGATGGCCTCACCAACGAGCTCGATGTCGACCAGATCACCGAGGTTCTGTCCTCCATCGCCGATCCCCGCCAAGCCGCTGAACTGCTGGTCCAGGCGGCCCGGACCCACGGGGGCAGCGACAACATCACCGCGGTGGTGGTCGATGTGGTGGTGGGTGAGGACGGCGACGACTCCGTTCCGGCCGTTGCCGCCGTGGCGCCCGACTTCACCGAGCCCGTCGCCGGTGCCGTAGCGGCCGACGGGGCCGGGGACGTGCCGTATCCGGGGGTGGCCCCCGAGGTGCCGGCCCCCGGCCGACGTGAGCGCCGCCGGGCCCGTCGCCGCCAGCGCCGCATGGCCCGGGGCCGACGGCTCATCACCCTCCGCACCCTGATATTCGTCATCCTGCTGGCCGCGGTGGTCATCGGTGGGTTCGCCGCCATCCGCTGGTACAACATCAACTCCTACTTCGTGGGCGTGAAGGACAACGAGCTGATCATCTACCAGGGCCGGATCGGCGGGTTCCTGTGGTACCACCCGGTGGTGAAGGAACGCACCGGCGCAACCACCGCTGACGTCCCGGCCAGTTACGTGCCGACCCTCGAAGCCGGTGTCGAGGAGACCTCGGTGCCCAATGCCCGGGCGTACGTCAGGAACCTGGTGATGTACAAGGAGTCCCTGACCGCTCCGAAGACCTCGACGACGACTACGACCGTCCACTCCTCCACGACCCACACCACGAAGCCCAAACAGAGCACCACCTCCACCACCAAGGGGAGTCTCTGATGGAGCGACGGATCCGCCGGCTGGGGATCTTCATGATGCTGTGCTTCATCGCCCTGTTCATCCAGCTCAACAACATCCAGGTGATCAAGGCCAACTCGCTGGCCACCAGCAGTGGGAACCCCAGGGTGGTGGCGGCGGCCCGCAGCCAGTCCCGGGGCATGATCCTGTCGGCCGACGGTACGGTCCTGGCCCAGTCGGTCCTGGCCCCCAAAGGCAGCTACTACAAGTACCAGCGGGTCTACCCCCCAGCCACCGCCACCCTCTTCGCCCAGATCATCGGGTTCGCCCCCTCCATCTTCGGCAACTACCGGGGGATCGAGTCGGAGTACAACAGCTACCTCACTCCCCACACCCCACCGGCCAAGACGCTCCGCGACCTGCTGGTCAACCGCACCGAGGTGGACAACGTCACCCTGACCGTCAACGAGAACCTCCAATTGCAGGTGGCCACGGCCCTGGACCAGTTGGCCCCCGGGGTCAACGGTGCCGCCGCCGTGGTCATGAATCCCACCACCGGGGCCATCGAGGCCATGTACTCCAATCCGTCCTTCGACCCCAACCCCCTGGTCTCGCAGAACACCAAGACCCAGTCCTTCTACTGGGATGCCTACAACGCCAAGCCGGGCAACCAGAACCCGCTGGTGCCCGGCACCTACGGTCAGGTCTACCCTCCGGGGTCCAGCTTCAAGGTGGTGACTACCTCCGCCGTCCTCGAGAACCGGCCCGACCTGGCTGCCATGACCTACCCCCAGGTGGGGTTCGTCACCTCTGCCCGACACCGGCACCCCGGCCCAGGTTCTCACCAACTACCACGGCGAAGGGTGTGGGGGACGCTCGAGGAGCTGCTTGATCAAGTCGTGTGACGCCGACTTCGCCACCATCGGCCTCAAACTTGGGGCTCCAGCCCTGACCGCCCAGGCCGAGGCCTACGGGTTCAACCAGCAGGTCCCACTCGATGTGCCCGCCGACACCGTGGCCACCTCGAACTTCGGAACGGTGGCCTCATTTGGGCCGACCGGCGATGCCGGCCTGCCAGGCCTCATGAAATCAGCCATCGGCCAGGAGAACGTCACCGCCTCGGCCCTGCAGATGGCCATGGTGGCCGGAACGGTGGCCGATGGTGGCACCGAGATGGTCCCGCACCTGATGGAGCAGATTCGTGACTCCCAGGGCGACCTGGTGAAGGCGTACCAGCCCAAAGCGTGGATGCATCCCATCTCGCCCCAGACCGCCGCCACCCTCACCACGTTCATGAAGGGTGTAGCGACGTCGGGAACTGCTCAAGGGGTCGGTTCCCGGCCAGCTGGGACGTGGCCGCCAAGACCGGTACCGCGCAGACCGGTTCGTTCGGCCCCGATCCCCTGTACACCGACGACTGGCTGATCGCCTTCGCCCCGGTGGGCAATACCAAGGTGGCCATCGCCGTGGTCCTGCCCCAGGAGCCGGGCAGCGCTACCGGCGCCGCCTACTCCGGGCCGATCGTGAAGCAGATCCTGGGCGACGTGCTGGCGGAGCAGTCATGATCACCCTGGACTGCCGCCGGGGCGGAGCGGATCAGGCGAACAAGACCCCCACACCAGCGACACCAACCGAACGAGGATCGATGAGAACCCCGGACCCCAGCGAACGCAGGCCTAGGCTTTGACCCACATGGACCCGACCCAGACGCCGCGTGTCTTTTCTGAGCGCTACGAGCTTGTCCACCTGATCGCCCGGGGCGGGATGGCCGAGGTCTACCGCGCCCACGATCGCCTGCTCGACCGGCCGGTAGCCCTCAAGGTCCTGTTCCCCGAGCTCTCGGTGGACCGTTCCTTCGTCGAGCGGTTCCGCCGTGAGGCCCAGGCCGCTGCCAAGCTCTCGCACCCCAACATCGTCCCGGTCTTCGACTGGGGCGAGGACAGCGGTACCTACTTCATCGTCATGGAGTTCATCGACGGCCGCCCGCTCTCCTCCATCCTGAAGACGGCCGGATCACTCTCTGCCGAGCGCACCGCCGATGTCGGATCCCATGTGGCCGCGGCCCTCGGCTACGCCCACGTGCACGGGGTCATCCACCGTGACGTCAAGCCGGGCAACGTATTGATCACCGACGAGGGTCAGGTGAAGGTCACCGACTTCGGGATCGCCCGGGCCATCAACACCGAGGAGAGCCTGACCCAGACCGGGGCGGTCATGGGCACGGCCACCTACTTCTCTCCCGAACAGGCCGAGGGGATCGGCGTCGACTCGCGGAGTGACATCTACTCCTTGGGGGTGGTGCTCTTCGAGATGGTGACCGGGCGCCCCCCGTTCCTCGGTGACACGCCGGTAGCGGTGGCCTCCAAGCACGTGCGGGATCACCCACCTGCTCCCCGTGAGCTCAATCCGTCCATCCCCCCGACCTTCGAGGCCATCATCCTCAAGGCCATGGCCAAGGACCCGGCCCACCGCTACCGCACGGCCGAGGAGCTCCGGGCCGACCTGCTCCGCTTCAACGAGGGTCGCTCGGTGCTGGCCATGGACGAGGCCGCCATGGGCGACACCACCGTGGTCGGTGGCATGGGCTCCACCCAGGTGGTCGGAGCCGTGGACCCCGAGCGCACCCGGGCCATCGCCGCCACCCCCGCGGAAGCGCCAGAAGAACCGCCCTCCGATGGGGCGCACCGGACCCGCACCTACGCCATCATCCTGGTCATCTTGTTGCTGCTCCTCCTCGGGGCGGGCTTCCTGCTGGTGCGCAACCTGGGTTATCTGGGCGGGGCGGCCTCGTTCAAGCTTCCTGACGTGCAGGGTCAGCCGGTGGCCCAAGCCACCGCCACGCTGCAGAACGACGGGCTGAAGGTCACCGACCATCGCCAGGTCTCCAACGACACCGCCGGCACAGTCATTTCCAGTGACCCCCCGCCCAAATCGCTGGTCAAGTCCGGGGACAACGTCACCCTCAACGTGGCGGCGCCCGCCCCCGCCAAAAAGGTGGCTGTCCCCTCGGGTCTGAGCGGGCTGACGCTCAGCCAGGCCCAGGCCCAGATACAAGCAGTGGGCCTGACCTCGACGGTGAAGTACCAGCCGAACCCGACCATTCCCAAGGGCATCGTGATTAGCTCCGACCCGGGCCCGGGCGTCAAGGTGGCTCAGGGGACCGCGGTGACCCTGACCGTCTCATCCGGAGTGGCCAATGTTCTGGTTCCATCGGTGGCCGGATTGAGCCAGGCCAACGCAGGCCAGGTCATCGGCAACAGTCAACTGACGGTGAGCAGCGTGTCCAGTCAGGCGTCGACCCAGTACCCCGCCGGCGAAGCAGTGGGGACCAATCCTCCCGTAGGAACCTCGGTTACCCCGGGCAGCTCGGTCGTGCTCATCGTGTCATCGGGCGCCCCCCCACCGACCACCACGACCACCACGGCCCCGCCGACCACCACGACCACCACCCCCAGCACCTCGACCACCAGCACCACCATCAAGCCCAACCATCGCCAATTCCCGAACCACGGCCGACGGCACTGAGCCCCGGCGCGCCCTCCGGCTCAGTGGTTGCCGGTGGAGGCCAGGAAGTTGGACAGCAGGGCCGGACCGCTCGGGGTGAGGAGTGACTCCGGGTGGAACTGGACCCCCTCCACCGGCAAGGTGCGGTGGCGCAGGCCCATGATGACCCCCTCGGAGGTGGTGGCGGTGACTTCCAGCACGTCCGGCACCGAGCCCGGCTCCACCACCAAGGAGTGGTAGCGGGTGGCGATGAACGGCTCGGGTAGCCCGGCGAAGAGGGCCCGACCGTCGTGGTGCACCGACGAGGTCTTACCGTGCATGAGGGTGGGGGCGGACACGATCTCGCCCCCGTAGACCTGGCCGATGACCTGGTGCCCGAGGCATACCCCCAGGATGGGGTACTCCCCGGCCAGCTCGGCCACCACCGCCATGCTGATGCCGGCGTCCTCGGGCCGGCCGGGTCCCGGTGAGATCAGGATGGCGTCCGGGGAGGCTGCCCTGATCCCCTCGATGTCGATGGTGTCGTTCCGGTGGACGAACGGCTCGGCGCCCAGCTCACCGAGCTCTTGGACCAGGTTGTAGACGAACGAGTCGTAATTGTCGATGACCAGAACCCGGGTGCCCATGGTTCGTTGATGGTACAAGCCGCAGGGCCCGGCAGCTCCCGGCACCCGGGTGGGTCGTTACTGGCTATCCTTCGGCCATGGCAACCAAGGCCAAGGCCGGACCGGGGAAAGCACAGAAGAAGGGCCGTTCCTCCGGCCGGGTCACCACGGCAGGCCAGGTGCAGAGCACCCGGTACACCCCTCCCATCCCGAAGAACGCCAAGACCAGCCCCCGATGGATGGGCCCGCTGATCATCATCATGTTCGCCCTCGGGGTACTGGTGGTCATCCTCAACTACGCCGGCCTGCTCCCCGGTGGGGTGAACAACCTGTGGCTGATCGCGGCCATCGGGGCCATCTTCATCGGCCTGATCATGGCCACCCGCTACCACTAACCACCCGGGAGCGCGTGCCCGACCGAGGGCGAGCCCGGCCCCGGCGGAGCCTGAAGATCAGGCCCGGCGCCGGAACCGGAACTCCCGGTCGTCCGTCGGTCAGCCCAGCCGCTCGATGATGGTGGCGTTGGCCATGCCGCCGCCTTCGCACATGGTCAGGAGTCCGTAACGGCCCTGGGTACGCTCGAGCTCGTTGAGCAGGGTGGCCATCAGCTTGGCTCCCGAGGCCCCCAAGGGGTGGCCCAGGGCGATGGCCCCGCCGTTCACGTTGACCTTGTCCATGTCGGCACCGAACTCCTGCTGCCAGGCCAGCACCACGGAGGCGAAGGCCTCATTGATCTCGATCACGTCCATGTCGTCCAGGGTCAGCTTGGCCTTCTCCAGCACCAGCTTGGTGGCCGGGATGGGCCCGGTGAGCATGGTGATGGGATCGCTGCCGGCCACGGCGAAGCTGTGGAACCGGGCCCTCGGGGTCAGTCCGAGGTCTGCCGCCTTCTCGTCGCTCATGATCAGCACGCCCGAAGCTCCGTCGGTGATCTGGGACGAGTTGCCCGCCGTGATCCGGCCGTTCTCCTGGCGGAAGGCCGGCTTGAGGTTGGCCAGGACCTCCACGGAGGAGTCCGGACGGATGCCCTCATCGGTCAGGATCAGCTCGTCGGTGTCGGCCCGGTCGTCGTCCTTGACCGCCACCGGGATGAGCTCACGCTCGAAGCGACCTTCCGCGGTGGCCTGGGCCGCCCGGTGGTGGGAGCGGACGGCGAACTCGTCGAGGGACTCACGGGAGATGTTCCACTGGTCGGCGATCAGCTCGGCTCCCTCACCCTGGCCGACCAGTCCACCCCGCTCGGCGTAGCGTTGCATCATCCGGGGCCCGAAGGGATAGCCCAGGTCACGGACGACCGAGGAGCCCATGGGGGTCCGGGTCATGACCTCGACGCCTCCGCCGATCACGATGTCGTAGGCGCCGGCGATGACCCCCTGGGCTCCGAAGTGCAGGGCCTGCTGGGAGGAGCCGCACTGGCGGTCGATGGTGGTGCCCGGCACCGACTCGGGGAAGCCCGCGGCCAGCACGGCGTTGCGGGCCACGTTGAGGGACTGCTCACCCACCTGCATCACACAGCCCATGATCACGTCGTCGACCAGGGCCGGGTCGAGGTCGTTGCGCTCCACCAGGGCCTTCAGGGGCTCGGACCCCAGGTCGGCGGCGTGCCAGTTGCGAAGTTTCCCGTTCCGCTTGCCCCCGGGGGTGCGGACTGCGTCGACGATGACGGCGTCGGTCATGGTTCTCCTTCCGTGGTCCGGCGGAACGGATTCCTGCCGGCCTCGCTCGGTTCGTGGTGGGAACTGCTGGTTTCGATCACTACGGATTTCGAACTGCTGCGAGAAACTTGACCGCTCGGTCAAGTCGCCCGCCTGAACCGATCGTAGTCGGAACGGAGCGTCCGTCAAGTGCCGGCCAGACGGCCCGAGCGGGGTCGGGAGGGCCTGGGCGCCGGCCCTGATGCAGCCCGGCGCTACGGTCGGTGGTATGCAGGACAAGGGTCGGATCAAGGACATGGACCGGTGGCTGGGTGACGGGGGCATGGAGCTCATCGGCACGGTGGGTGGCTCCTTCGACGACTACGGGGTCGACGGGGAGGATCTGGGATGGGTGGCCGGGTCGTTCCTCCCGGCCCCGGTGGCCGGCAATCCCCACGGGATCGTGCAGGCGGGCGTGCACGGCCTCCTGCTGGACGCCGCCATGAATTTCGCCATCAACTCGGCCCTGCCCGGCCGCGACCGGACCCGGGCCACCTTGGAGATGAAGATCGAGACCATGCGGCCGGCCCTGGTGGGGGAGCCCTACCGGCTCCGCGGGGAAGTGGTGAGGATGGCCCGTCAGGTGGCCTATGCCGAGGCCACCGTGCTCGACGGCGAGGATCAGTTGGTCAGCCGGTCGACCGGGACCTTCCTCCTCAAGCGTTCCGCCGACGACGGGGCACTCCCGCGGGATCGGTCCTGATCCGCCTCTGAGCCTCGCGGCGCCGGCTTGGCGCCGCCACCATGCCACCGGCCCCCGAGGCCGCTACCCGAAGGCGGGCACCGCCCATGGCCCTCCCCGGATCGAATGGGGTCCCGTGTCTGGTGTGCGGGGGACCGACCCACGCCCGGTTCGCAGTGTGCTTCTGCTGCCACACCACCGTCCACCAGCTGCGGATGCCCCTGGCGCCGGTGCTGGCCATAGCGGAGTACCGGACCGGCGACGGCCTCCACCGGCGGTTGCGCGGCTACAAGGACGCACCGGTGGCCGAGGCCCGTCACGTCTACGGCGCAGAGCTGGCCGGGCTGGTCCGGTCGTGGCTGGCCGCCGACCCTGCCCGCCTGACCCACCGGTTCGGGACCCGTTGGGATGTGGTGGCCACCGTGCCGTCCACCACCCGTCCGGGGGTCGCCCCGACCGAGGTCCTGGTCAACCAGGTCCCCGATCTGGCCCCGGGGCACCGCAGGCTGCTGGTGCGGGGGCCTGAGCGCACCGACCACCTCCTGGCCGCTCGCCGGGGCTTCGAGGTCCCCCCGGAGGTCGACCGCTCCTGGCTGCACTCCCGGAGGGTGCTGGTGTTCGACGACAGCGTCACCACCGGCTCCCGGGCCCAGAGCGCGGTGGCCGCCCTCCGCATGGCCGGGGCCCACGTGGTGGGGGTCCTGGCGGTGGGCCGGGCCGTCGGCGATGCCCCAGCCCATCGAGGGCCGCCGGTGGCCACGCCCTCCGGGCTCGGCTAGACCGGGGTCATGCTGCTACGGATCTTCACCGAACCCCAGCAGGGGGCGTCGTACGAACAGCTCCTCGAAGTGGCCCGGACGGCGGAGGCCCAGGGCTTCGACGCCTTCTTCCGGAGCGACCACTTCCTGTCCATGGGGACCGACGGGCTGCCCGGCCCCAGCGATGCCTGGGTCACCCTGGCCGCCATCGCCCGCCAGACCGACCGGATCCGGCTCGGGACCCTGGTGACGTCGGCCACCTTCCGGCTGCCCGGGCCGCTGGCGGTCACGGTGGCCGGGGTTGACGTCATGAGCGGCGGCCGGGTGGAACTCGGGCTCGGGGCCGGCTGGTACGAGGCGGAGCACACGGCCTACGGGATCCCCTTCCCGCCGGTGGGTGAGCGCTTCGAACGGCTCGAGGAGCAGCTGGCCATCGTCACCGGCCTGTGGTCCACCGCCGCCGGTGAGACCTTCGACTTCTCCGGGCGCCACTATCAGCTGGCCGACTGTCCGGCTCTGCCCAAACCGGTGCAGCTGCCCGGGCCCCCGGTCATCGTGGGAGGAGGCGGGCCCACACGCACCCCGCGCCTGGCCGCCCGCTACGCCTCGGAGTTCAACCGGGCCTTCCGGCCCCTCGACGAGACCGGAGGGCAGTTCGCCGTGGTGCGGGAAGCTTGTGAGGCCGCCGGTCGGGATCCCGCTTCGATGGCGTTCTCGACCGCCCAGGTGGTCTGTTGCGGCTCCGACGAGGCAGAGATCGCCAGGCGGGCCGGACGCATCGGTCGATCGGTGGACGAGCTCCGCCAGAGCGGCCTGTGTGGGACGCCCGACGAGGTCATCGCCAGGTTGGCCACCTTTGCCGGCGTCGGGGCCTCCCGGGCCTACCTACAGGTCCTCGACCTCGAGGACCTGGACCATCTGGCCCTACTGGGGGAAGAGGTCCTTCCCCACTGCGCCGCCCTCTGAGGCTGTACCGCTGACCCCGCTCAGGCCGCCGAGCTCGACTCCGGGTCGGCTTGGCCGGCCAGAGACCACCCTTCGGCCACCAGGGTCAGTGAGGCCAGCCGGGACTCCAGCGAGTGGGCCCGGGTCGACAGCATGAGCTCGTCGGCCCCGGTGCGGCTCTGCAGGTCCATCAACCCCTGGTGGACGGTGTCCGGGTCGCCGACCAGGTGGCTGGCGGTGGCCGAGTCGACCAGCTCCTGCTCGCCCGGGGTGAACTGGTAGGCCGCGGCCTCCTCGGGGGTGGCCACCGGTCCGAGGCGCCCGGTCCGGAGCTGCAGGATGGTCAGAGCGGACGGCCCGGCCAACCAACGGGCCTCTTCGTCACTCGGAGCGCACAGCACCGACACCGCCACCATGGCGTGGGGCTTGTCCAGCAGGATCGAGGGCCGGAACACCGAGCGGTACTGGGCCAGGGCCTGGTCCACCAGCCCCGGTGCGAAGTGGTAGGCGAACGAGAAGGGCAGCCCCAGTAGCCCGGCCAGCTGGGCGCTGAAGGTGGACGAACCCAGCAGCCACATCTCGGGGAGGTAACCGCGGCCGGGCACCGGGGCCGGGGTGGTCGGAGGCCCGTCGCTGTCGATCAGGTACTTGATCAGCTCGACCACATCGTCCGGGAAGGTGTCGGCGCCCATGTCGGCGGTCCGTCGCAGCGCCATGGCCGTCTTGGGGTCGGTGCCCGGGGCCCGGCCCAGGCCCAGGTCGATGCGACCCGGGTGGAGGGCCTCCAGGGTCCCGAACTGCTCGGCGATGACCAGCGGAGAATGGTTGGGGAGCATCACCCCGCCGGCGCCCACCCGGATGGTGGAGGTGACGTCAGCCAGGTGGCTGATGAGCACGGCGGGCGCGGAGCTGGCCACCGACGGCATGCCGTGATGCTCGGCCACCCAGAGGCGCCGGTAGCCCAGCTGCTCGGCCACCTGGGCCAGGGTGCTGGTATCGGCCAACGCATCGGCGGGAGTGAACCCACGACCCACCGTGGCCAGGTCGAGAACGGAAAGAGGAACCATGCTTCCTGTAACGCCGGGTGGGGCCAGGGCCTTCCCGGAGCGGTCCGGGGCAACCCAGAAATCGGAGCGTCAGGCCGGTGCCGTCAACTCCTCCAGGCGGGCCAGGGTCTTGTCCATGCTGGACTTGGTGTGCTCGGCCACCTTGCCCATCTTGAGGAAGGGCCGTTGATGGTCCTCGCTGATGTCCCAGCTCTCGGTGACCCGGGTGCCCCCGTCGACCGGCTCGAACTCGTAACGCCAGATCCGCCCGCCGATGAAGCCGCCCAGGAAGCCGGGGAGCCGGGTCTGCCAGGCGATCTTCCGGTTCTCCTCGAATTCGATGACCGTGTTGGCCATCGAATAGCCGATGCCCATGTGCATGGACATGCCGAAGGTGTCTCCGAGCCCCAGGCGGCCGCTCTCGGACTTGACCTTCTTGACGGTGCCTGATCCGTCGATGTCGGGGTGGCGGGCCGGGTCGGCCACCAGGTCGAAAATGACTTCGGCCGGAGCGGGGATCGTCCGCTCGGTCGAGACAACGTAGCCGTCCATGATTCCTCCCCGTGTCGCCGTCGATGGTGGCGGTGCCGGGATCCTACGCCCACTGTGGCGACGACCGTCGGGTCGGTAGCTACGGCAGGCCGGCGACCACCGACCGGATGGTGGCCGCACGCCCGGATCGTGGCCGGTGCCAGTAGTGGCATCATCGGCGCCATGGCCGCCCGATCCCTCGACGACGCCACCAGGTCGCTGGCCTCATTGGACCTGGTGCTGGCGTCACTGGTCGAACAGCACGGCCCACCACCCCGGAGGCGCCCGGCGCCGGCTTCGCAACGCTTCGCGGCCCTGGCCCAGATCATCGTGTTCCAGCAGTTGGCCGGCCGGGCCGCGGCCACCATCCACGGTCGCTTCCAGCTGGCCCTGGGGGGAACAGTGACGCCCGAGTCGGTGCTGGCGGCGTCTCCTGAGCTCCTGGCCTCCGCCGGGCTGAGCCGGGCCAAGGCCGCCTCCATCCGGGACCTGGCCGACAAGGTGATGGCCGGAGAGGTTTCGTTGGAGCGGATCGGACGGCTCTCCGATGACGCCGTGGTGGAACACCTGACCCAGGTCCGCGGCATCGGGCCCTGGACGGCCCACATGTTCCTGCTCGACACCCTGGGCCGGCTCGACGTCTGGCCCGTGGGGGACTACGGGGTGCGGGCCGGCTACGCCGCCGCCTGGGGTTTGGAGGAGATCCCCGGCCCGAAGGAGCTCATGATCCTGGGCGAGCGCTTCAGCCCCTACCGGAGTCTGGTGGCCTGGTACTGCTGGAGGGTGGTCGACGACCGGACCGCCGCCCCCTGACCGGAGAGGTCAGTCGGCGTTGCGCCAGCCCCGTTCGAACGGCAGTCGCCAGGCGTTGGGCTCGATCAGGTCCCGGATGCTCGACGGTCCCCAGGACCCGGGGGCGTAGCTCTCGACCGGCGGGGGATCCTCGAGCAGCGGGGTCGACAGCTCCCACAGCCGTTCGATGTCCTCCGCCGCGGTGAAGAGGGTGTGGTCCCCGCTCATGGCGTCGTGGATGAGCCGCTCGTAGGCCTCGAGCACGTCGACCTCGTGGCCGGTCTCGTGCAGGGCGAACTGCAGGCTCAGCTTGTCCAACTGCATCCCGGGACCGGGCCGCTTCCCGTAGAACGAGAGGGACAGCTTGGACGAGTCGGCCAGGTCGAAGGTCAGGTGGTCGGGCCCGTGGGCCCCGATGCCCGAGCCGGGCGGGAACATGCTCTTCGGGGGCTCCCGGAAGGCGATGGAGATGATCCTGGCCCCCTGGGCCATGTTCTTGCCGGTCCGCAGATAGAACGGGACCCCGGCCCACCGCCAGTTGTCGATCTCGCATTTGAGGGCGATGAACGTCTCGGTCTGGGAGTCCTCGGCCACCCCGGGTATCGAGCGGTAGCCGTCGTACTGACCCCGGACCACGTTGGCCACGTCGATGGGGAGCATCGACCGGAACACCTTGTTCTTCTCCTCGCTGATCGAGCGGGGCTCGAGAGAGGTCGGAGGCTCCATGGCCATGAAGGCCAGGACCTGGAAGAGGTGGGTGACCACCATGTCGCGGAAGGCCCCGGTGGACTCATAGAAGGCGGCCCGCGAGTCGACGGACAACGTCTCGGGCACATCGATCTGCACGTGGTCGATGTGGCCCCGGTTCCAGATGGGCTCGAAGAGGCCGTTGGCGAATCGGAAGGCCAGGATGTTCTGGGCCGCCTCCTTCCCCAAGAAGTGGTCGATCCGGTAGACCTGATCGGGGGAGAAGGTGTCATGGACGGTGTCGTTGAGGGCCTTGGCCGTCGACAGGTCCGTCCCGAACGGCTTCTCCATGATGATCCGGGACCGCTCGACCAGGCCGGCCCGGTCCAGGCTCTGCACCACGGCCCCGGCGGCTGAAGGGGGGATGCTCAGGTAGTGGAGCCGGCGGCTCTCGCCGTCCAACCTCCGCTCGGCGCCGGCCACCGCCGCGGCCAACCCGGCCGGCCCGTCGGCTTGCGGGGCGAAGTGGAGCCGGGACCGGAACGACTCCCAGTGCGACTCGACGATCTCCCGCCGGGCGAACTCCTCACAGGCGTTCAGGGCGAACTGGTGGAACTGGGCTTCGTCGAGGCCCTCCAGTGACGTGCCGACCACCTGGTAGTCCGGCAGAAGTCCTGCATGGGAGAGCCGCAGGAGGCCGGGGAGGAGCTTTCGCCGGGCCAGGTCGCCGGTGGCCCCGAACAGGACGATCACGTGGGGCGGGAGCTCCGCCGGCTGCTGGGGCGGGCGCAGCTCCGGATCGTCGATGGTGATGATGTCGGTGACCGCGCTCACCGGTCACCCACCGGGGGGCGCTGTCCACTCCACATGGTTCGAGACTAACGGGAGCGTGTTTCCGGTCAGTGTCGTGAGTAAAAGAAGCGTGTAAACGGAACCCGCCCGGTCAGGCCAGGTGGGTCGTGATCATCTGGGTCACTTCGTGGACGGTGGGCGAGTCCATGACCCCGGGCTCCCGGACCCTTCCGGCCATCAGCCGGGGCCAGCCGACCCACACATCGCGGATCTCGAGGGGTGAGGCGAATCCCCACTCCGCCCTGGTCAGGCACAAAAGGGCACTCACCGGCACTTCGGACCCCCAGGGCGTGGAGCTCAGGGCCTCCCGCACGATCCCGACCTGACCCGCCAGATCATCGACCGAGGGGGTGCAGTTCCTGCGGCCCACATGGAGCTCCATGGGCCCGAGGTCCCTGATCGGACCCTGGCGCTTGACGTGGACCAGTCCCCGGTAGGCCTTGGTGTCGATTACGAAGACGCCCGCTGTGGAGATGGCGATGCACTTGATGCAGGACCTGGATCCGGGGATCCGTCGGTCGTTGAGCACGATGAGCCCCTCATGCCCGATGAGCTGGAGGCGGGCCCGGGCCCGCCGGTCCCCGTCGGCCCGGTTCACCCACCGGCGCGAGGGTGTCGGTGCCACCGGCCGTCCGGCCACAGCCGGCCCACCGGCGACTGCCATGCCGATGACGGGCTCCTCGTCTCCACCCACCGCCACCTGGTCGATGACCGCCGTATCGGGTCCCTGAGCGCCCGGTTCCCGGGGGGCCTGGGCATGGGTCGTGGTGACAGACTCGGCAGCCGGTTCCACCGGTGAGTCCGGTGACGGGGCCAGGTCCGGGGTGTCCGCCATGGGCGACACTGTAGAAGAAAGTGCCTATGAGGTGGGAGTTGACCCGTCAGGCACCCTGACAGCACCTTCGCCGCCCCTGTTCCATTCGTCGGTCGACGGCGCGAAGATAGCGTGGTGGTCGGAGCTACGGCCGCAAGAGGACCCGTTCCGCCAAGGCCCTCGGAAGGAGATCTCATGCTCGTCTCGGATCTGCTCGAAGGTAAGGGAACCGCTGTCGCCACCATCACCGGTGACGCCACGGTCGGATCGGCGGTGGCCGATCTGGCCCGTCACCGGGTCGGGGCCCTGGTGGTCTCGCCCGATGCGCGCCACATCGAGGGCATCGTGTCGGAACGGGACATCGTCCGGCACCTCAGCGAGCTTCAGACCGACGTGCTCGACCAGCCGGTCTCCGCTCTCATGTCGCGGGACGTGCGGGTGTGCTCGGCCTCTGACGACGTCGAGTCCATCATGAACCTCATGACCGAGCAACGGATCCGCCACGTCCCCGTGGTGGAGGACGGGGTACTGGTCGGCATCGTCAGTATCGGCGACGTGGTGAAGAGCCGGATCGGCGAGCTGGAGAAGGACCGCAACGAGCTGATGGAGTACATCACCGCCCGCTAGAGGCCTACGGCCGGCCGAGGTCTCCGGGCGCGTCGGCACCGATCTCCACGCTCACCTCGTAGCATGCCGGCATGGGAGCGCCGCCACCGTCCGAGGCGACCGACCTGTCACCCGACGACGAGGCGGTCGGGGTGGTGATCGTGGACCACGGCTCCCGGCGGGAGGAAGCCAACCACCGGCACGAGACCTTCGTCCGCCAGTGGCCGGGGGCGAGTCGCTATCACGTCGTCGAACCGGCTCACATGGAGCTGGCCGAGCCGTCCATCGCCACCGCCTTCGACGCCTGCGTTGCCGCCGGGGCCACCGCCGTGGTCATAGCGCCGTACTTCCTCTGGCCCGGCGATCACTGGGACCGGGACATTCCGGCTCTGGCGGCCGAGGCTGCCAAGCGTCACCCGGGGGTCCGTCACCTGGTGGCCGCCCCTCTGGGGCCACACCCGCTGCTCGGCGACATCGTGGGCCAACGGGTGGCGCACTGTCTCGACCATGCCCGGGGGCGGTCGCCCGAGTGCGAGCTGTGTGCCGGCACCGGTCGTTGCCAGCTCCGCTGACCGTCCGGTGCGACCCCGGGCTCCGAACGTCCGGCTGGGACGGCCGGGGTCAGCCCAACAAGGTCAGCTGCAGCGATCCCCGAGCCACGGCTGCTCGCCGTCGAGGGAGTAGAGGACCACTGCCAGGGTGTCCTGGTCGGCCTTGGACGCCAGGTTGGGTGGCACGCCGACCAGGCCGGGAAGCCCCGCCGCTTGGGCTGCCATGTTCCAGGTGGGCTGGCTGAACTGGAAGGCGCCCATGTACAACCCGTTGGGCGAGACGGCCCCGTAGTTGCCTCCGGACTCCGCCTGCACCACGCACTGGAGGAACGGGGGCAGGGCAGGGTCGCTGGTGGCGCCTCCGCCCCCACCCCCGGTGGCTACCGGAGGGGGAGCTGTCGTGGTGGCTCGGGAACCAGCTGAGGTGGTGGCCGGGGCCGACGTCGCGGCAGCGTGCCGGGCCGCCGCCACTGCGGCGGCAGCCGCTGCGGCCCGGGAGGCGGCCTGCTGAGCCACCACCACGGCCAGCTGCCCGGTGACCCGGGCCTGGGAGGCCTCCAACCGCTGCTGGGTGGCGTCGGCCTGGTTCAGGGCGCTGGCCGCACTGGCCTGATCCGACAGGTCCTGGGCCTGCCGGTGCTGAAGAGCGGCCTTGGCGGACTGGAGCGTGCCCTGCGCCGTGCGCAGTTGGTCCACGGCCTCGGTGATGTTTCCCGCGGCGATACCCGAGTACTCACTGGCCGCCTGCACCGTCTCCTCGTTGCCGGAGAACAGCGATCCCTCGGCTCCGCCCGGCCCCGTTCCGTAGTCCATATAGGCGTTGACCGCCTGCTGGCGGACCGCTCCGGTCTTGCCCACGATCTCTCGCTGGTCGTGGCGGACCTGCTGGCCCAGTTGGGCGATCGACCTGGCATCGGCGGCAACCCTGGCCGTGGCTACCGAGTACTGCTGTTGATAGGCGCCGACCTGCAGTTGCTCTTCGACCAGCTGGTGGGAGAGTGACGTGGCCTCGGCCTGCAAACTGCTGACCTGATCGGCCGCCGCGGGTCGCGGAACGAGGATCACCGTGAAGGAGATCGAAGCGACGAGAGTTGAGAGCAACACCACCGCCGAGACCAGCCGGCCGTGCGCTCGTGCGTTTAACTCCGCCATCGGTGAGGACCGGGCGCGAAACACAATGGGAGGACAACCTAGTCGTCCACAGCCAGTTCCAACAAGCCGAACGCCCGGTCGAGAGGACGATACCGCCTCTGACCAGGGTAAATTGAGCGGCGCTCCCCACCCGGCCGGGACGGCCGTCCCGCCTGCTCGGCCGTCCTAGCCTGGACAGTGGGCTCAGTCCGATCGGTGGGTATGCGGAGGTCACCAGTGCAACGCAGCGAGGGCCACCCGACAGCGGCCGCCCGGTGAGATTCCTCCACGCCATCGGTCATGCCCTGCTGGTCAGCGGCTCGATGACCTGGCAGATCCTGTGGGCCCTGATCTTCGGGTTCGTGCTGTCGGCGGTGGTCCAGGCAGTGATCCGACGGAGCACCATCATCCGGCGCCTGGGGGACGACCGGCCCCGGACCGTGGCCCTGGCCGCCGGATTCGGAGCGGCCTCGTCCTCGTGCTCCTATGCCGCGGTGGCTCTGGCCCGGGCGTTGTTCCGGCAGGGGGCCAGCTTCACCTCGGCCATGGTCTTCGAGATCGCCTCGACCAACCTGGTGGTGGAGTTGGGGGTGATTCTGGCAGTGCTCATCGGGTGGCAGTTCACCCTGGCCGAGTTCGTAGGCGGGCCGATCATGATCGTGCTCATCGCCGTGGTGTTCCGACTCTTCCTCCGCCAGCGATTGATCGATGCGGCACGGGCCCAGAGCGAGTTGGGCCTGGCCGGCTCGATGGAGGGACATGCCGCCATGGATATGACCATCCACTCAGAGGGCAGTCTCTGGCACCGGCTGCGGTCGGACCAGGCCTTCACCTCGATCTCCCACATCTTCATCATGGAGTGGGCTGCGGTGGTCCGGGACATCGTCATCGGCCTGTTGATTGCCGGAGCGGTGGCGGCTTGGGTACCGGATGCCTTCTGGGGCCATTTCTTCGCCGTCGGCCACCCGGTCCTCTCGAAGGTCTGGGGCCCGCTCATCGGCCCCGTGGTCAGCATGATGAGTTTCGTCTGCTCTGTCGGCAACGTGCCTCTGGCCGGTGTGCTGTGGAACGCCGGGATCAGCTTCGGCGGGGTGGTCAGCTTCATCTTCGCCGACCTGATCATCCTGCCCATCCTGTTCATCTACAAGAAGTACTACGGCACCCGGATGATGCTCTTCGTCCTGGCCAGCTTCTACGCCACCATGGTGGCGGCCGGCTACATCGTGGAGCTGTTGTTCACGCTGCTGGGCCTGGTGCCGACGGTCCGGGATGCCAAAGTTGGCCAGACCACCATCCAGTGGAACTACACCACGGTGTTGAACATCGTGGCCATCCTGGTGGCGGTGTACCTGGGCTACCGGTTCATCCGCACCGGGGGCATGCCCATGCTGAAGATGATGGGTGGATCACCGGACGGTGACTCACGACCACAGCAGTCACGACCACGACAGCCACGAGCACGACAGTCACGAGCACAGCAGTCACGACCACGACCCGCGGCCCGCCGAGTGAGCCGCTGCGCATTCCCGACCCCGCTGACCGGGGTCCATTAGCGTCGAGCTGAATGGCCCCTCAAACCCAGTTCGATCGGCGCCAGTTCCTCCGCCGGGGCGGCTCGGCGGTGGCGGCGGTGGGGACGGCGGCCCTGCTCGGTCCTCTGGCCGGGTGTTCGGACACCAGCTCGGGCTCGGCTCATCCGAGCGACACCACCAATCCCACCGACACCACCCACACCACGGTGGCCGGGCCCCCGGACTGGTCGGCGCTGGCGTCGACGTTGAGCGGTCCGTTGGTGCTGCCCGCCAGCCCTTCGTACGCCACCACCCGCCTGCTCTACAACGAGCGGTTCGACGCCAGTGCGCCCGCGGCCATCGCCTTGTGCCGGTCGGCCTCGGACGTCCAACGCTGCGTGGCCTTCGCCCGCCAGCACGACGTGCCGATGGCGGCACGGTCCGGCGGTCACAGCTACGGCGGGTACTCGTCAGGCCCCGGCCTGGTCATCGACGTGACCTCCATGGCCGGGGTCAGCCTGGGACGACCGGGCTCCGCCGTGGTTGGCGCCGGCGCCCGGTTGATCGACATCTACAGCACCCTCGGATCGTCCGGGGTCCTGCTCCCGGGGGGATCGTGCCCCACAGTGGGAATTGCCGGGCTGGCCCTCGGCGGGGGGATCGGGGTCTTCGGGCGCAAGTTCGGGCTCACCTGCGACAACCTGACGAGCCTCCAGGTGGTGACGGCCGACGCCCGGGTGCTCACCGTCAGCGCCGAGCAGCACGACGATCTGTTGTGGGCCTCCAAGGGAGGGGGAGGTGGGAACTTCGGGGTGGTGACCTCGTTCACCTTCGATGTCCATCCCATTCCGGACATCGCCTTGTTCACTCTGGAGTTCCCCTGGGGTGCCGCCGCCGACGTCCTCGGGGCCTGGCAACACTGGATGCCGGGCACGCCGGCGGAACTGTGGTCCAACTGCCAACTGCTTTCCTCAGGCTCGGCGGGCGGCGCCCAACCGACCACCGTCAAGGTCACCGGGGTTCTGGCCGGCTCCCCGGCCACACTGTCCGGCCTCATTGCTCCGTTGGTACGTGCGGTGGGCACGGGTCCGACGTACCAGTTCGTCGGACCCGAGTCGTATCTGTCGGCCATGCTCATCGAGGCCGGATGCGAGAACTCGTCGGTGGCCGCATGCCACCTGCCCTCGCAGAATCCGGCCGGCACCTTGTCGCGTTCGGGCTTCGCGGCCAAGTCGAACTACATCGACGCGGCCATGCCCCCGGCCGGGCTGCAGGTGGTGGTGGACGCGGTGAACTCGCTGGACCAGAGCCAACCGGGTTCGGGCGGAGGGCTGGTGTTCGACTCCTACGGAGGCGTCATCAACCAAACTCCCGCAGCCAGCACCGCCTTCGTCCACCGCTCCGCCCTGGCCTGCATCGAGTACAGCGTGAGTTGGGGCCCGGGGGCCACCGAGGCGGTAATGGCCGCGGCCAACACCTGGTTGCAACAGACGCAAACGCAGCTGGCCCCCTACACGCACGGGGCGTACCAGAACTACATCGATCCCACCCTGGCCGACTGGAAGCAGGAGTACTACGGATCGAACCTGCCCCGGCTGGTGGAGGTCAAGCGGACCTACGACCCCGACGACATCTTCCATTTCGCCCAGTCCATCCCGACGTCGCTGTCCTGAGGCGCGTGCGGCCCACGCCGGTGGGGAGTCAGTCCGAGAAGTGGGTGGTCGGCCGGTCCTCCCGGATGCCGTCGACGAACACATCGACCTTCTCGTTGTAGAAGGCCACCAGGCCGGCGATGGGGAGCAGTTCCCGGGTGGGGAAGTCGTAGCTCCAAGCCAGGTCGGCGTGGAGATCGCCGTTGATCGCCACCGACCAGTAGCCCGACGTGGCCCCCTTGTAGGGGCAGCGGGTCACGGTCGGAGTGGGGACGAGGTGCTCGAAGCGGACCTCGGTCCGGTTGAGGTAGTAGCGGGTGGGCAGGCCGGTCTCGAAGACCATCACCGGAGATGACGACTCGGCCAGCACCACCCCGTCGAGTTCCACCCGCACGGCCCGGGTGGAACGGAGGGCATCCACCCGGGTGTAGGGGCTGCGGGGATGGACGAAGACCTCCTGGTCCTCCTCGAACCAGGCATCCAGCGCCTCCCACTCGAACCGGACGGTGTCGGCCAGCGCCGGGTCCGGGGCCTCGACCAGCAGCCGGGCCACCACTGCGGCCGGATCACCGCCTGCCCATGAGCAGAGCCGGGCTGTCCCACGCAAGGACTCCTCCACCTCGGGTCCGACCACCAACAGATCCTGACGCACGTCACGATGGGGGATGTAGAAGTGCGGGTAGTACGGCCACTCCCAGACATACAGTGCGTCAGTGGTGTCGAGGACCTCCTTGTGGCCCCGGATGGCCCGGATCCGACGGGGCACCGGCTCGACATGGTCAACCGGCGTGATCGGTCGGGGAAACCCACTCATCAGACCAGCCGTCGGTCGGTGGCCCACTTGGCCAGTTCGTGCCGGGTCGAGAGTTGCAGCTTGCGCAGTACCGACGAGACGTGTGACTCGACGGTCTTGGCCGAAATGGTCAGATCCCGGGCCACCTCTTTGTAGGTGTAGCCCCGGGCGATGAGCCGCAGCACCTGGCGTTCGCGGGGTGAGAGCTGGTCCAGCTCGGGATCGAGGCTGGGCGGAGTGCCTGCACCGGCGCCGGCGAAGGCGTCCAGCACGAAGCCGGCCAGACGGGGTGAGAACACCGCATCGCCCGCTCCCACCCGGTAGACGGCATGGAGCAGCTCATCCCCCGAGATGGTCTTGGTGACATAGCCGCGGGCGCCGCTCCGGATGACGGCGATGACATCTTCGGGAGCGTCCGACACCGAGAGGGCCAGGAACTGCACCTCGGGGTGGTGAGGCGTGACCCCGCGGAGGACGGCCTGGCCACCACCACCGGGAAGGTGCACATCGAGCAGGACCACGTCGGGCACCCGTTCGTTGATGAGCTCGATGGCGGCCTCGACCTCGTCGGCCTCGCCGATGACCTCGACGGCCTCGCCCAGCTCGGCCCGCACCCCGGACCGGAACATGGCATGGTCGTCGACCAGGAAGATGCGGGGTCGACGGGAGGCGGTCATCGGACCCGCTCCCGCCGGGGCATCGACAGCTCCACCTCGGCACCGTCCCCGGGGGCTGAGCGGATGACCACCGATCCGCCGAAGCGGGCCATGCGGCCCCGGATCGACTGGGCGATGCCCTGACGGTCGTGGGGCACGGCCTCCGGGTCGAACCCCTGGCCGCGATCGCGTACGAAGACCATGACGCACTCCCGCTCTACCTCGGCGTACAGGGAGACCTGGGAGGACCCGGACCACTTGGCCGAGTTGACGGTGGCCTCGCGGGAGGCGTCGAGGAGGGCCCGCAGTCCCTCGTCCAGCGGGCAGTCCCCGACCACCACCACCTGGACCGTCACCCCGTGGTCTGCCTCGGTCTGCCGCTGGATCATGGCCACCCCCTCCGACACCGTCGATGCCGCCTGACCGATGGCCCCGGGCGGCCGACCCTCGAACAGCCACGAGCGGAGCTCGCGCTCCTGGGCCCGGGCCAGCTGCACCACGTGGCGGGGATCGTCGGCCGACCGTTGGATGAGGGCCAGGGTCTGCAGCACCGAGTCGTGCACGTGGGCGGCCATCTGGGCCCGCTCCTCGGCCAGGGCCCGAGCCTGACGCTCCGACATGAGGTCACGGAGGAGCGAGAGCCACCACGGGCCGAAGATCACCACGATGGCCGCGATGACCAGTAGTGCACCCCCGATCGGACGGAGTCCGGATCCGGAGGAGTGGCCGAGGACGAGGACCAGGACTCCTCCGACACCGATGATCACGCCGAGCCCGATCCGGAGGAGCAACGTCCACCGGTGATGGTGGTCACCGCCGGGGCGGAGCATGGGGAGGAGGTCGTCGTTGATCCACAGCCGCTCGCCTTCGCTGGCGTTGCGGCGGATGAGGACGGCCACGCCCAGGGCCAGAAAGACCGGCCAGGTGAACTTGGTCAGGAAGCCGATGTGCAGTGCGTCGGCCACCAGTTGGGCCGCCACCAGAATGGGGATGAGGGCGATCACCAACCGCAGCCCGCGCCGGTCGTTGAGGGACCGGGTGAAGATGGTGGTGGTCTCATCCTGGAGCGGGATGAGCAGCCAGGCCAAGGCGTATACCGGGATGCCGATGCCGCTGCCCAGGGTCAACAGGACGAAGCCGATCCGGACGATGGTGACGTCGATGCCGGTGGCCTTGGAGAGTCCTCCGCACACCCCGGCCAGGACCCTGGTGTCCGGGCTCCGGCGTATGGGCCCGCGCAGGCGCCGGTGGAGCGGACCACCGCGTGGCCCGTGACGCTGGCGCCACCACTCCCCACCGGACCACGGTCCGGCCCACCGCTCACCCGGGTACCCCTGACCAGGGGCCTCGGCGCCGGTGGGGGGCTGTTCCGGGGGGGATGACGGCGGCACCTTCGCACCGTGTTCGTTGAATTCGGCGATACCCGATGATCGCGCGCCGGGGTGCCCGGGGCCATGGGGGATATCCCTGACTCCTCAGGGTCCGGCTCAGGGTCCGACCAGGGTCATGCCGGATTCCCCCTGGTGGGCCGGACCGTCAAGCTGGCTCCATGGACACCACAGCCCCCGACAACAGCAACTCCGAGCCCGCCGCCGGCACGGCCGGCGCCGGCTCCCCTCATGCCGCCACCCTGGCCGCCGACCGGCTGCACCGACCCCGGGCCCACCGGATGGTGGCCGGGGTGGCCGCGGGCATGGCCGACTACTTCGACATCGATCCCATGCTGGTCAGGATGGGATTCGTGGTGCTCACCCTGCTCGGCGGCCTGGCCCTCCCGCTGTACCTGGCCGGATGGCTGCTGATCCCCGAGGAGGGCGCCGACTACTCGGTGGCCGAGGAGCTGCTGGCCCGGGAGCGGGCTCGCTGACCCTCGCTGATGGCGGGTGGCACTGCCCCCGTCCACCAACCGATCCCGACCGAATCCGAATGAATCCGAGAGGACATGCCATGCGTTACCGATGGGACCCCGTCTACCCGAACCCCGGGCGCCGCACGCCGGCCGATGCCGACCTCCGGGCCTCCGACGCCGAACGGAACGAGGTGGCCGATCGGCTGTCGCACCACTTCGCCGAAGGCCGCCTCGACCAGGTCGAGTTCAAGGCCCGACTGGACCGGGCCATCGGGGCCACCACCCGGGGCGATCTCCATGGGTTGTTCGATGACCTCCCGCCCCTGGAGGACGAGCCCGCCCCGGCCCGGTCGCGCCGTGGGCGGTTGGTGCCCTTTCTGTTCATCATGATCCTGGCCGTGGTGGCCGCGGGTGCCACCATCTCCACCGTCCACGTGCCGTGGGTGCTGTTGGTGCTGGTCGCCGTGTTCTTCTGGTACCGGGGTGGCTGGCACCGTCACCACCATCACCTCCACCACGATGCCGACCGGTAGCATCGACGGGGCTGCCCCGGTGAGGCGACACCTGGAGGTGCAGCCCCCGATCAGCCTCCGCGGAAAGCGACGGAACTCCATGACTTCTACCCAACCGCTGTCTACTGTCACCGCAGACACCCCGGCCGCCCGGGCCTTGGACCTGGTGAAGACCTACGGCAGCGAGGACGCGGTGGTGCAGGCCCTCGACGGGATCACCATCGACTTCGAGCGCGGTCAGTTCACCGCGGTCATGGGCCCATCGGGCTCGGGGAAGTCGACCCTCATGCACTGCATGGCCGGCCTGGACACCCCGACCTCGGGGCGGACCTTCGTCGGCGACCAGGAGATCGGTCTGCTGGACGACGCCGGCCTCACCCAGATGCGGCGCGACCGGATCGGGTTCGTCTTCCAGTCGTTCAACCTGGTCCCCACCCTGACCGCGGCCGAGAACATCACCCTGCCGGCCAACCTGGCCGGGCACCAGGTCGACCAGGCCTGGTTCGACTACCTGGTCGAGCAGCTGGGCATCGGCGACCGCCTGTCCCACCGACCCAACGAGATGTCGGGCGGACAACAGCAGCGGGCCGCCTGTGCCCGGGCCCTCATCGGTCGACCGGACCTGGTCTTCGCTGACGAGCCCACCGGCAACCTCGACTCCAACTCGTCGACGGAGATGCTGACGTTCCTGCGGAACTCGGTCACCGAGTTCAACCAGTCCATCGTCATGGTCACCCACGACCCGCGGGGTGCGGCCTTCGCCGACCGGGTGGTGTTCCTGGCCGACGGCCACGTGGTGGGCGAGCTGGCCTCTCCCACCGCGGACCTGGTCCTCGAGCGGATGAAGCAGCTGGGCAACTGACATGTGGAAAGTGACGGTCAAGGGCCTGCTGGCCCACAAGTTGCGCCTGGCGCTCACCGCGCTGGCCATCGTGCTCGGGGTGACCTTCATCTCGGGGACCCTGGTTCTCACCGACACCCTCCACTCCACCTTCACCACGCTGTTCGGCCGCGTGTACCAGAACGTGGACTTCGAGGTCCGGGGCCAGGCGGTCTTCTCCAGTGACTCGTCGGGGGACGCCGTCCGCAATCCGATCCCCCAGTCCATCGTGACCACGGTCCGGAGGATCCCCGGGGTGGCTGTGGCCGACGGCACGGTCCAAGGGACGGCCCAGTTCGTGGCGCCCGACGGCAAGGCCATCACCACCGGGGGCGCGCCGACCCTCGGCTTCTCCTACACCCCCAACGCCCAGCTGTCGGCGCTCCGAGTGGTCAGCGGGCAGGCACCGACGACGTCCACCCAGGTGGCCATGGACGCCGGCACCGCCTCCAAGTACCACTTCCGGGTCGGTGACCATGTGCGGGTCCTCCTGGCCGGACCGCCCGAGACCTTCACCATCTCGGGCATCGTGAAGTTCGGCACGGCCGACAACATTGCCGGCGCCACGCTGGCAGCCTTCGACCTGCCCACCGCTCAGAGGCTGTTCGGCGAGGTCGGGAAGTACGACTCCATCAACGTTCTGGCCAAGCCGGGGGTCGACAAGTCGGCGCTGCAGAAGGCCATCGCCAAGAGCCTGCCCCGCGGGGTCGAGGTGGTGACCGGTCAGGCGGTGGCCAACGAGCAGGCCAACTCCATCAACCAGGCCCTGGGCTTCTTCTCGACCGCTCTGCTGGTCTTCGCCTTCATCTCCCTGTTCGTGGGGGGGTTCACCATCTTCAACACCTTCTCGATCACCGTGGGGCAGCGGACCCGCGAGCTGGCGCTGTTGCGGATCGTGGGCGCCAGCCGGCGACAGGTGTTCCGCTCGGTGCTTCTCGAAGCCGGGCTGCTCGGGTTGGTCGCCTCCCTGGTGGGCCTGGGCCTCGGAGTGCTGGCCGCGGTGGGGCTCGAGGAGCTGCTCAAGGGATTCGGCATCACCCTCCCGACCGGACCGCTGGTCTTCGAGTCCCGGACGGTCATCGTGGCCCTCGTGGTGGGGGTCGGCGTCACCGTGGTCTCGGCCATCAGCCCGGCCCGACGGGCCGTGCGGATTCCTCCGGTGGCCGCCCTGGTGGACGTCCAAGGGGATCAAGCGGAGTCGTCGCGGCGGCGCATCGTCATCGGCACCGTGCTGGCCGTCCTCGGAGTGGCGGCCCTGGTGGCGGGGTTGAAGCAACCCGCCATCCAGTTGGTGGGGTTGGGAGCCGTGGCCATCTTCATCGGCATCGGCATGTTGGCCCCGGTGGTGGCTCGCCCCATGGCCAGCGCTCTGGGGCGACCGCTGGCGGCGCTGCTGGGCATCTCCGGCAAGTTGGGCCGTGAGAACTCCATGCGCAGCCCCCGACGGACCGCCCAGACCGCCTCGGCCCTGATGGTGGGCCTGGCCCTGGTCTCCACCATCGCCGTGTTCGGAGCGTCGCTGTCCCGGTCGGCGACCAGCAGTATCGACAACGCCATCAGTGCCGACTACATCGTGAGCACCTCGAACAACGGGGCCGGTGGGTTCTCCAACTCGGTCGGGCCGGTGGCGGGCCGCATCCCCGGGGTCACCTCGGTCTCGTCCGTCTACAACGGGGAGTTCGAGTTCCGGGGCTCCCTCTCGAGCTTGACCGCGGTCTCCACCCACAATCTGGCTGACACCGTCATCCTCCGCATGGAGGCCGGCTCCGGACAGTCAGCGCTGGCTCATGGCGAGCTGCTCATCGACACCACCACGGCCAACAACAAGCACCTCACGGTGGGCTCGGTGGTACCGGTCAAGTTCGCCGAGACCGGGAACTCCACCATGCGGATCGGTGGCATCTTCGATCCCAACTCGCTGATCGGCAGCTTCCTGGTCGGGGACGGCTTCTTCCTCTCCCACTTCAACGACCCGCTGCCGGTGGCCGTCCTCCTGCGGACGGGATCGGCCAACGGAGCCACCGGAGCGGTGATCGCCAATCACCTCAAGGCGTATCCCGACCTCAAGATCCAGACGCTGGCCCAGTTCAAGCAGGCGCAACAGAACCAGGTCAACCAACTGCTCGGCCTGGTCTACGCCCTGTTGGCCCTGGCCGTGGTCATCGCCCTGATCGGCATCGTCAACACCTTGATGCTGTCGGTGTTCGAGCGCACCCACGAGATCGGGCTGTTGCGGGCGGTGGGGATGAAGCGTCGCCAGATCCGGGCCATGATCCGGTCCGAGGCGGTGATCCTTTCGGTATTCGGCGCTCTCATCGGTGTGGTCATCGGGACCGGCCTCGGGACGGCGTTCGCCGCCTCCCTCAAGCAACAGGGCATCACCGACATCGTCGTCCCGGTGACCAGCCTGGTGGTGTTCGTGGTGCTCTCCGCCCTGCTGGGACTGCTGGCCGCCACCTGGCCCGCCCGGCGGGCCGCCAAGCTCGATGTGCTGGCGGCCATCGCCGCCGACTGATGCCGCGGTAGCGCCGGGGTGGTCAGCGCGTCGGGCCGAGAGCGGGAACGACCTCGGTGCGGGTGGCCACCACCGGTCGCCGTACCGGGGCCGCGGTGCGGGCCGGACGGGCTGCTCGGGTCCACTCCTCGGCCAGCAGCCGGTAGGAGCGGATCCGGTCCTCGTGACGGTGGGTGATGGTGGTGACCATCAGCTCGTCGGCGTCGGTGGCCTCGCGCAGCCACTCGAGCTGGGCCGCGACCGAGGCCGCCGATCCCACGAACTGGGTGTCGGTGCGGTCCTGTACCAGCGCCCGCTCCTCCTCGGTCCAGTGGTGCCGGCGGGCTTCGGCCGGGGACGGGAAGGGGATGGCTCCCTCACCACTACGGATGCTGTGGACCCAGAGCCCGAATCCCTCCGCCAGCTCGTTGGCCGTGGCGTCGTCCGGTCCCACCACCACGTCGGCCGAGGTGACCACGTAGGGGCGGTCGAGGTACGCCGAGGGGACGAAGGAATCCCGATAGGCGCTGACCGCCTCGAGCACGGTCGACGGGCTCACGTGGTAGTTGGCCGCGAAGCGCAGGCCCAGGCGGCCGGCCAGAGCGGCGCTCTCGCCGGCGCTGCTCCCGAGGATCCACAGGTCGACCCCGGCACCAGAACCGGGGACGGGGTGGGGATCGATCCCGTCAGAGGAACGGTAGGTGCCCTCCAACAGGCCCAGGACGTCCTCGATCATCTGGGAGTAGGGCGGAGCCTCGGCGCCGGGTTGGCGGGTCAGGTCGGCCGTGAGGGCCAGGCGGGGGGAGTTGGCCAATCCCTTGAGCGAAGGGCGCTCGGGGATCAGCAGCCCTTCGGTGGTCCGGTAGGCCCCTCGGCGTCGGGACCGCACTTCGTCAGGGTCGCCGCCTTTGGGCCGGTGGCGTCGGCTCAGGGCTTCGCGGCCCACTGAGCGCCCGATGCCGAGGTCGATCCGCCCCGGGTGCAGCGCGTCCAACAGACCGAACTCCTCGACCACCGACAGTGCGGTGCGGTGGCCACTCTGGACTCCGCCCGACCCAACCCGTATGCGCTTGGTGGCCGCCGCGGCGGCGGCCGCCAGCACCGGTGGCGAGGATCCCGCCACCCCCGGGTTGAGGTGGTGCTCGGCCAACCAGTAACGGACGTAGCCCAACGACTCGGCCGTCCGGGCCAGGTCGATCGAGTTGCGCACCGCAGTGGACGGGTCCGAGCCCGAACTGACCGGCACCAGGTCCAGCACCCCGAGCGGCACTCGTGTGGTGGTCATTGGCCTTGCACTCCGTTCGTGACCGCCCGTTGGTGCACCGGCGCAGGCGGGAGACCGAGATGGTCCCGCAGCGTCGGACCCTCGTACTCGGACCGGAACCGTCCCCACTCCTGGAGGATGGGCACGACCCGGTCGGCGAACTCGTCCAGTCCGCCCGGCGTGATGTGGGGGACCAGGATGAAGCCGTCGGCGGCCCGCTCCCGTACCGCCGTGTCGATCTGGGTGGCCACCTGCACCGGGGTGCCGGTGAACGAGGGCCGGGCGGTCACCTCGATGATGAGCTCACGCATGGACAACTCCTTGGACTCGGCCAGGGCCCTCCACTCCTGAGCGGTCTTCAACCGGTCGGGGAACATCTCCGCCCGGCCCTTGACCACGGACTGTTCGGACAGGTCGGGGTCGATGGTGGGAAGAGGTCCGTCCGGATCGTACTCCGAGAGGTCGCGGTTCCACACCTGCTCCACAAAGAAGAGGGCCGTGGCCCCGTTCACCTGCTGGCTGCGGATGACCGCGGCGCGTTCGATGGCGTCGGCCTCGCTGTCACCGATCACGAAGGTGGCCGCCGGCAGGATCTTGAGATCGCTCTCGGCCCGCCCGTAGCGGGCCAGGCGCCCCTTCACGTCCTGGTAGAACCGCTGGCCGGCCTCGATGGTCCCGTGGCGGGAGAAGATGCAGTCCGAGGCCTCCGCGGCGAACTCGCGGCCGGCGTCGGAGTCACCGGCCTGGAAGATCACCGGCTGGCCCTGGGGGGAGCGGGGCACCCCGAAGACTCCCTCGATATCGAAGTGGGTCCCGTGGTGGGCGAACCGGCCCTGGTCGGGGTGGGCGAGGAAGGTGCCGTGCCCGGGGTCGGCTGCCACCGCCCCGTCGTCCCACGAGTCCCAGAGCTCGCGGGCCGTCTGGAGGAATTCCCTGGCCCGGTCGTAGCGCTCCTCGCGGGGCAGGAACCCGCCCCGCCGGAAGTTCTCCCCGGTGAAGGCGTCCCACGAGGTGACCACGTTCCACGCCGCCCGCCCGGCGCTCAGATGATCGAGCGAAGCGAACTGCCGGGCCACTTCGAAGGGCTCGTTGAAGGTCGAGTTGATGGTGCCGGACAGCCCGATCCGGTCGGTGACCGCGGCCAGGGCTGCCAGCACGGTGAAGGTGTCCGGGCGACCGACCACGTCCAGTTCGTGGATGCGGCCGCGGGCCTCGCGTAGCCGCAGCCCCTCGGCCAGAAAGAAGAAGTCGAACTTGGCCCGTTCCGCGGTCTGGGCCAGATGGACGAACGACGAGAACTCGATCTGGCTGCCGGCCCGGGGGTCGCTCCACACCGTGGTGTTGTTGACACCCGGAAAGTGCACCGCCAGATGTATCGGCGGCGGCTGGTCGTTCACGCCGGTGCGGTCAAGCATGGGCGTACCGGTTGGCCGGCCGGGTCAGTCCGAGGCGCTCCCGCAGAGTGGCGCCTTCGGGCTGTGGGGGGAGGAGGCCCCGTTCCCGGGCCAGGGGCACCACCTGTCGGGTGATCGCTTCGAGGTCCACGGGTAGGGCGCCGGGTCGCAGCCGGAAGCCGTCGAGGCCGGCGGTCTGCCACTCAGCCAGCAGGTCGACCAGCTCGGCGGGGGTCCCGGTGAACACGTGGGCGTCGGACCGGTAGCTCCGGCCGTCCGACTCGTCGAGAGCGTCCTTGCGCGCCTGAGCCTTCGAGCCGTCGGCATCGAGGAACACCACCAGGTCGGCGAAGACCCGTAGCGGCGGGCCGACCCGGCCCACCGACTCCTCCTCGGAACGGATCCCGGTCACGATGGACCGGGCCCCAGCCGCCCCGTCCGGGGTGGTGAAGACCACGTCGGCGCCTCGGGCCGCCAGCCGGAAGGCCACCGGCACATGGGCCAGCACGAACACCGGGGGCTGGCCCTGGGGAGGTCGCGGGGTGATGCCCGGTCCCTTCACCGAGAACCACCGGCCGGTGAAGTCGATGTAGTGGAGACGGTCCCGGTCGATGAACCGACCGGTGGCGACGTCGCGGATCTCGGCACCGTCCTCCCAGCTGTCCCACAGGCGCCGGACCACCTCGACGAAGTCGGCGGCCTCGTCGAAGAGTTCGCGGACATGGGCCGGCAGCTCCGAGCGGGTCCCGCCCCGGGCGGCCCCGGCCCCGCGGGGAAGTTCGGGTAGCTGGCGACGACCGAACTGTCGGGCCTCCAACCCGGTGGCCGAGACCCGGGCCTGGAACCCGCCCCGCCCCCCACTGACATAGTCCAGGGTGGCGATGGCCTTGGACACGTGGAAGGGCTCGGTGTGGGTGGTGGTGACCGTGGGCACCACGCCCAAGGCCCGGGTGGCCGGAGCCATCCGCGCCGCTATCAGTACGGCGTCAAGGCGTCCCCGCACCTGATCGACTCGTTCGTCGGGCACTCCCCGCCGGGCCGATTGGATGGCCAGCGAGTCATCGATGGTCACGAAGTCGAGGTCTCCCCGCTCAGCCTCGCGGGCCAGGTCCACCCAGTAACCCGGCGAGAACAGCTCGGCGCTCCGGGCGGTGGGCAGCCTCCAGGCGGCCGGATGCCAGCCGGCCCCGTCCAGAGCCACCGCCAGAGTGAGCGTCGGTTTCGTCACCATCGGAGACCTCGGTCCTGCAGGGGTGGTGGGTCCACCGGGCCTGGGTGGCCCGACTGGGGGGAGGGGCCGGAGTGGGCCTGGGAGGGGCGGAAGCGACGCTGGACCATGGTGGGCAGTGGGTACTGCATGGGAACTTCATTAGCTTTAAAACTGACGGATTTAGTCAACTATTCCCGACAGGCTAACCGAGAATGCTGCCATTTTGTCAACACCTGCTGGCGAATCCGTGGCGGTCTGCGCCTCGGTCGGACTCACCGTCGGGCTGGCCAGCCCGGGTGGGGGCGGAGTGCCCCGGGCGGGATCTGTGCCTGCGGGGTACCTTCTTCAGCGCATCCGACTGCTGCCATCCCACCAGCCGGCACGGTCGTCGTCCTGTCATCAACTCGCCTGTCACCAAGAGGAGGATCGTGGACCTGGGTCTGAGTGGAGCGAATGCCGTGGTCACCGGAGGCTCGAAGGGGATGGGCCGGGCCATTGCCGAGCGGCTGGCCGCCGAAGGCGCACGGGTGGCCGTGGTGGCTCGGGGTCCTGGCGCTCTTGACGACACGGTGGCTTCCCTCCACGCCCTGGGCAGCACCGGTTCGCTGGCCCTTCCGGTCGACGTCACCGACGCCGGCCAGGTCGATGCGGCGTTCTCCGACCTCGACCGGCGATGGGGCTCTCTCAACGTGCTGGTCAACACCCTCGGACCGGGTGCCGGGCGCTTCGAAGACCTGGACGACCACGACTGGGACGCCGCCTTCGACCTCGGAGTGATGGCCGCGGTCCGGTGCGTGCGGGCCGGCCTGCCCCTCCTGCGGAAGGCCGAGTGGGCCCGGATCGTCAATGTGTCGGCCCATTCGACCCAGCGCCAGAGCCCGATGATCGTGGCCTACACCGCGGCCAAGTCCGCCCTCACCAGCGTGTCGAAGAACCTGTCCAAGTCGCTGGCTCCCGAGGGGATCCTGGTCAACACGGTCAGCCCGGGCTCGATCGTCACCGCCAGCTTCAGCGAGGGCTTGGCGGAGGCCTTCGAGGAGGACGGACTCGACGCCACCGACCCCTACGACGTCATGACCTGGATCGACCGGCACTTCCACCAGCCGGCCGACCTGGGTCGGGCCGGCCTCCCGGAGGAAGTGGCCTCCATCACCGCCTACCTGGCCTCGAAGACCAACGGCTACGTGACCGGTGCCGACGTCAACGTCGACGGCGGCTCGGACTTCGTCTGATCACGCCTGCGGCGTGGGGCCGGCCGGGCCCGGGTCGAGGGCCTGGCGCCACGGCTCCAGGTCGAGCCGGGGGTAGCGGAGGGCCGTCCGGTCCACCAGGTCCTGGTCCCAGATGGGATGGCCCGGGGGCGGGAAGCCGAACAGCTCCAGTTGGCGGGGGGTCAGGCGCTGGGCGAAGGCCAGCCACTCCCGTTGGGTGGATTTGGACTGGGCCTGGTTGTAGGCGATCCACTCCTGTCCGGCCCGTTTGAAGGCCAGGGCCAGGAGGAAGCGGGCCCGATCCGTACCCCCGAAGGGCGCCCCCCGGTGGAACACATCCGACCGGTAGGCCAGGTACGAGCCGCGCCGTCCGATGGCCCGGTGCTCCGACCGGTACAAGGCGGGGTCATCGGCCGGCATCACCACCGGTGTGGTCTCGGCCACGTGGGCCGAGTCGCGCAGGGACACCACCCGGGTGGCGTTGTCGGACTCCGTCACGTCCGACAGATAGAGGAACCCTTCGAGGTTCCACCACGGCGACCGGTTGACCGGCGGCAGCCACGAGTGGTTGCGGTCGATGTGCATGGGCTGCTCGTAGTTGGTGATGCCGGCATAGGCCGCGGTGGCATGGGACTGATAGAGCCGGATGTCGGGGGTGCCCAGGGCCCGCTCGGCGAAGTCCACCACCGACGGGTGCACGCACAGCCGGTTGAGCGCTCCCGTGCCCGGGAACGGGAACTCCGTCACCCAGATGTGCTGCCGCTTCCGGAACCCCGGACCGTCCACGGGCCAGAAGGCGTCTTCACCATCCCCGTCCTCCTCACCGGCCGAGCCGGTGCGCTTGCGGACCACACCCTCGGGATCGGCGGCGTACTCCTCCACCGTCGGGAACAGGCGGTGGAGGTCCTCTCCGGCGGCGTCGATGTCCTCGGTCGCCACCAGCCCCTCGAGCAGGACCCAGCCCTCCTCCCGCCAGGTGTCGACCTCCGTGTCCGAGGCAAGCCGTGAGGCCACCGGAACGCCCCTCCCTCTCCGCCCGATCCGGGCCGCACCGACGCTGTCCCTGACCACGGTACTGCCATCGCCCGGGTCGCCGGGTGTGGTGTCGCACCTCGTCGTTATGGTGACCTGATGTCGTCTCCTCCGCCCACCGAGCTCGGCCGCGGCGTGGTGGTGTCGGTCGGGGACGACCCGCCGGCCCCGTGGACCGGGTGCCCACGGGTGTCGGTGGGCCCGGCCCAGCTGGCTGATCCCACCGCGGTGGTGGCGGTGCTCCACACCGCCTGGCTCGAGCGACGGCCGGTGGTGGTGGAGCTGGGGGTGGACCCCGACAGCCTGCGGGCGCCCCAACAGCACACCGGGCCGGTCCACCGGCTCACCCCGGCTTTCGAGTTCGCCGTCGAACGCCTCCACTTTCTGGTCTGGGCCAACAACTACGACGCCCGGGGGGGCGGGACCGTCTGGTGGCACGGGCGCAAGGCCGCCCGCAGGGCCGAACGCTCCGGGGTCACCTCCGGTGGTCCGGCCGACATCGTCCTGGGCGATGGGACCCCGCTCTACGTGGACGGTGGGCCCCCTGATCCTCCGGTGCTGGCCTGCGGGACCGGCGTGGTCCACCGCTGGAGCGCAGAAGCCGGTGGCCTCGAGGCGGCTGTCCACCACCCCGCGGACGGCGATCTGGCCCCCGACCAGCTTGCCGCCGTGGACCATGGTTCGGGCCCGGCCCGGGTCATCGCCCCGGCCGGCTCCGGCAAGACCCGGGTGTTGACCGAGCGCCTGCGCCATCTGATCGCCGACCGCGGTGCCCACCCGGGCAGTATCAGTGCGCTGGCCTACAACACCCGGGCGGCCGACGAGATGAGGCAGCGCTGCTCGTCGGTGCTCACCTCGGACGGCCCCCACATCCGGACCCTCAACAGCACCGGGCTGTGGATCTGCACCGAGTTCGGTGCGACCGGCCGACCCCGGGTCCTCGAGGAGCCCGAGGTGCGCGAGCTGATCCAGGCCACCTTCGAGGTGCGCCGACAGGCCAACACCGACACCGTGGCGCCCTATCTGGCCGCCCTGTCCGCCGTCCGGCTGGGACTGCGGTCCCCGGCCGAGGTCGAAGAGGCCATGCCCGACGCCAACGGCATGGCCGACGGCTTCGACCGCTACCGGGCCGCTCTGGCCGAGCGGGGTGCCGTCGACTTCGACGAGCAGATCTACCGGGCCATCGAGATCCTGGTCACTGATCCCGAAGCACGGTCGGCGGCCCAGGCCCGCTGCCGCCGCCTCCTGGTCGACGAGTTCCAGGACCTCACGCCGGCCCACCTGCTCATGATCCGACTGCTGGCCGGGCCGGGCTACGACTGCTTCGGGGTCGGCGACGACGACCAGGTCATCTACGGCTACTCCGGGGCCACTCCGGAGTTCCTGATCAACTTTCCGGAGTACTTCCCCGGTGCCGCCCACCACCCGCTCGAGGTCAACTACCGGTGCCCGCCGTCGGTGGTGGGAGCGGCCCGCCATCTGCTGTCGTACAACCACCGACGGCTGGAGAAGACCATCCGCTCGCCGGATGGGCGCCACGACCAGGTCATCGGGACCGGTCCGCTGGCCGGGGCCGGGGCAGTGGCCGTCCGGACCGCCCCCGGCGACGCCCTGGCTGCCGGGGCCGTGGAGATCATCACCGACTGGCTGGCCATGGGGGCCGGGCCCGGGGACATCGCCGTCCTGGCCCGGGTCAACTCGGCCCTGCTGCCGGTGCAGGTGGCCTGTGTGGAGGCCGGCATCCCCTGCACCGCGCCGGTGGGGGTGAAGAACCTGGGCCGGACCGGGCTCCGCACCGCCTTCGCCTACCTCCGGATGGGCTCCGACCCCGACCGCATTCGCAGGGACGACATTCGGGACACCATACGCAGGCCCTCGCGGGGTATCGCCCCCATGGTGTCGGACATGCTGACCAAGTCCTCCGCCACCTCCATCCGGGACATCCGCCGCCTGGCCGGTCGCCTGTCGGGTCGCGACGTCCCCAAGCTGCTGGCCTACGCCGACGACCTCGACCAGGTGGTCAAGGCGGTCGGTCAGTCCACCGCAGTGGCCCTGCGGGTCATCCGGGAGGGGATCGGTCTCAACGGGACCATGGACGTCCTCGACGGTTCGCGTCGGGAGGCCGACCGGTCGACCCACGCCGATGACCTGGTGGCCCTGGAGGGGTTGGCCGCCCTCCATCCTGAGGCCTCCACCTTCGAGCCCTGGCTGCGCGGGGTCCTGTCCCGACCGGCGGCCGAAGGGCCGGCGGTGCTGTTGTCGACGGTGCACCGGATCAAGGGCAAGGAGTGGGACCGGGTGATCGTCTTCGGGGCCTCCGAGGGGTTGTTCCCCCATCGCCTGGCCGAAGATGACGAGGGCGAGCGGCGGGTGTTCCATGTGGCCCTGACCCGGGCCCGGGCCCAGGTCTTCGTGCTCGCCGACGCTGAAGGGCCGTCACCGTTCATTGCGGAGCTCGACGGGTCGCGGTCCCATCGTCCCGCTCCGCATCCGGCCAGAGGGGCTGCCGCCGGACGGGAAGGTGCAGGAGCGGGAAGACAACGCGCCCGCCGGCCCCCGTCCTCGGCGGGAAGCGGCGACGCCGATGTCGAGCCGACGGCGGCGTCTGCGGCAGCCGAGCGCTCGCTGCGGGAGTGGCGGTCGGCGGTGGCCAAGCGTGAGGCCGTGCCCGCCTACGTGGTCCTCAACGACAAGGAGCTGATCGGCCTGGCCTCGGTGCTGCCGCGCACCCTGGCCGAACTGGCTGACTGCCGAGGCATCGGGCCGTTGCGGCTCGAGCGGTGGGGTGACGAGATCCTGGCGGTGCTCGATGCCGCCGAGGCCTAAGATCACGGCTCACGCCAGGCTCGGCTCGGCCTGACGCACCGGGGGGTGCACCCCTGAGGGGAGCGAGGTGACCAGGGTGTCGATGAGTTACGACGAGGCCTTTGCCAAAGCGATCGGGCCCGGTCAGCTGTTCGAGGTGGTCGAGGAGTCGGTGGGAGGCACCGACTACCGGCTGTTCAAGAATGCTCCGCCCACCCTGGGCCAGGTCTTCGCCGGGGCCCGGGGCGACCACAGCACCTTCATGGTCTACGAGGACGAGCGGTGGACCTTCGACGAGACCATGCGCCATGTCGACGCTCTGGCCAGTGCCCTGGTCAACACCTTTGGCGTGGCCAAAGGGGACCGGGTCGGCATCTCCATGCGCAACCTGCCCGAGTGGGTGGTCTCCTTCGCCGCCATCCTCTCGGTCGGTGCGGTGTCGGTCTCCCTCAACGCCTGGTGGACCGAGACCGAGCTGGACTACGCCATCGGCGACTCGGGCCTCTCGGTCTTGATCACCGACCCCGAGCGGCTGGACCGGGCCCACGGTCCGGCCCGCTCCCGGGGGGTCCCGATCATCGTGGTGCGGGCCGATGAGATCGAGCCCCAGCCCACCGGGGTCCAGCGGTACGAGGAGGTAGTCACCCTGGGCCAGGCCCTGCCGGTGGTGGACGTGGGGCCGGACGACGACGCCACCATCCTCTACACCTCGGGCACCACCGGATTCCCCAAAGGGGCGGTGTCCACCCACCGGGCCGTGACCCAGGCCCTCATGGCGTTCTGGGCCAACGCCACCATCCAGACCGCCCGCAAGGGCCAGGATCCCCTCGGTGGCAACGGGAATGCGCCCTGCTTCATCCTCATCGTGCCGCTGTTCCATGTGACCGGGTGCGTCCCGGTCATGCTGTCGTGCTTCGGCATGAAGTTGAAGTTGGTGATGATGTACCGCTGGGACCCCGAGGCCGCCCTGCGTCTCATCGAAGCCGAGCGGGTGACGGCCTTCGTCGGGGTGCCCACCCAGAGCTGGGACATGCTGGAGAGCCCGGCCTTCTCCCGCTACGACACCTCCTCGTTGGCCACCATCGGCGGGGGCGGCGCCCCGGCTCCGGTCAAGTTGGTCGACCGGGTCGAGAAGGGCTTCACCCGGGGCCGGCCCAATATCGGCTACGGGATGACCGAGACCAACGCCTTCGGTCCGGGCAACGCCGGCGACGACTACGTGAGCCACCCGACCTCGACCGGACGGGCCAGGACCACCATCATGGACACCGAGATCCGCGATGAGTCGGGCCGGCCGGTCCCGGCCGGGTCCCGTGGCGAGATCTGGATGAAGGGGCCCAACGTCATCCGGGGCTACTGGAACAAGCCCGAGGCCACGGCCGCCACCATCGTCGACGGGTGGCTGGCCTCCGGCGACCTGGGCCGTATCGACGAGGAGGGGTTCCTCTACATCGAGGACCGGGCCAAGGACATGGTGCTCCGGGCCGGGGAGAACGTGTACTGCGCGGAAGTGGAGAGCGCCATCTACGACCACCCCGACGTGTACGAGGCCGCCGTCTTCGGTGTGCCCAACGAGCGCCTGGGCGAAGAGGTGGCCTGCGTCGTGCACCGGCAGCCGGGGTCGACGCTGACCGGGGACCAACTGAGGGACTTCCTGGCCAGCCGGCTGGCCCCGTTCAAGATCCCCACCCGCATCGCCTTCAGCGAGGAGCGCCTGCCCCGCAACCCGTCGGGCAAGATCCTCAAGCGGGAGCTGCGCGAGACCTGCTTCGCCGAGGACCCCTCGTCGCCCGGCGACCCATCGGCCCGGGTCTGACCCCGCCGGCTTGCCGGCGGGGCAGCATCCTCAACGCCGGCGGAGCCGCTTGTCCTCGAGAGCGGGGTGGTCGGCGAAGTAGTTGTCGGCCCGGTTGAGCTCGGTGCCCGGCGGCACGATCTCATCGATCCGGTCGAGGACCTCTTCGTCCAGCACCACGTCCGCACCGGCCAGCAGATCCTCCAGCTGCTCAGGCGTCCGCGGCCCGATCAGCACCGCGGTGACCGCCCGGTGCGAGCGGGCGAAGGCCGTGGCCAGATGGGTCAGGGGGATGCCGGCCTCGGACGCCAGCTCGGTGAGCCGGGCCACCGCCTCCACCTTGGCCTGGTTGCCGGACACGTCGAGGTCGAAGGTCCGGGCCCCCAACCCCTGGGCCCGGTGCCCGGTGGTGGGGTCGGCCCGCCCGGACAGCCATCCGCTGGCCAGGGGCCCGTAGGTCAGCACGCCCATCCCGTAGCGCTGGGCCGCCGGGAGCACGGCGGCCTCGATGGTCCGGTTGAAGATGGAGTAGCGGGGCTGCTCGGTGCGGAAGCGTCGATGGCCGTGCCGTTCCGAGCTCCACTGGGCCTCGACCATCAGCTCGGCGGGGAAGGTCGACGACCCGATGGCCCGCACCTTGCCCGACCGGACCAGGTCGCTCAGGGCCGACAGGGTCTCGTCGAGGTCGGTGGTGTAGTCGGGCCGGTGCATCTGGTAGAGGTCGACGTACTCGGTGTCGAGGCGGCGGAGGCTGTCCTCCAGGGCCTGCACGATCCACCGCCGCGAGCCGCCGGACCGGTTGGGGTCCCGGCCTACCGGCAGGGCGAACTTGGTGGCCAGCACCACCTCCTGGCGGCGTCCCTTGAGGGCCCGGCCCACGATCTCCTCACACTCACCGAGGGAGTACACGTCGGCGGTGTCGACCAGGTTCAACCCGGCGTCGAGGGCGGTGTGGATCATCCGCACCGACTCCTCATGGTCGGGGTTGCCCATGGCCCCGAACATCATGGTGCCGAGGGCGGTACTGCCGATCGAGATGCCGGTGCCGCCGAGGACCCTCTGTTCCATGGCCTACTCCTTCTGCCGACGCCCCGACCCGGGGCGCACCGGAGCACGCTACCGGCGACCGTCACCGGCCCGAGTCGGACTCCTCGGCCAGCGAGAGCCAGGTCTCCTCGGCCTGGTCCAACGCCGCCTGGGTGGCGGCCAGCTCGGTTCCCAACCTGGTCATCTCCACGTGGTCGGAGGCCTCGGTCAGGGAGACGGTGATCTTGTCCCGCTGCCGCTCCAATCGGGTCACCTGCTTTTCGGCGTCCCGCAGCAACCGACCCAGCGGTGCGGGCTTCGCTCCGGGGGTCGAGCGAGTTGCCGGTGCTCCCGGTGCTCCCGGTCCCCCCGGGACGGTGGTGGTGGCGGTCGAGGCCCGGCCCGCTCCGGACCGGGTGGCGGTGTCCCGTCCGGCTCGCGCCGCCCACCCCTCCACACCGCCAGGTACCTCGGACACCGTGCCGTCGCCGGCCACGGCCACCAGCCGTTCGGTGGTCCGCTCCAGAAAGGTGCGGTCGTGACTGACCGTGACCAGGGCACCGGGCCACTGCTCGAGGTACTCCTCGAGGATCCGGAGGGTGTCGAGGTCCAGGTCGTTGGTGGGCTCGTCGAGGAACAGGACGTTGGGCCGCCCGGCGATCACCACCAGCAGTTGCAGCCGCCGCCGCTCCCCACCCGAGAGGGTCCCCACCCGGGCCCGGGTCAGCTCGCCGGCGAACCAGAACCGCTTCATCAGCTCCAGGTCGGCCAGCGAGCCCGGGGCCCGGTGCGGCCCGGCCACCAGGTTCTCCACCGTGGCGGCCGGATCCAGCTCCGCCCCGTGCTGGTCGTAGTAGCCGACGACCACCGTGGGCCCCACGGTCACCTCGCCCTCGGTGGGCCGGCGCCGTCCGGCCAGCAGGTCGACCAGGGTCGACTTGCCGCTCCCGTTGGAGCCCACGATGCCCAGGCGCTCCCTCCGGTCCAGGGTCAGGTCCACGCCCACCAGCACCGGCGGTCCGCCCTGGTAGTGGAAGCCCACTCCCCGGCACTCGATGACCTTGTCGCCCAGCCGGGGGGTGGTGGCGGCCAGGTCCAGCTGGTCGGAGCGGGCCGGGGCCTCGGGCCGGTCCTCGATGATCCGGGTGGCCGCCTCCACCCGGGCCTGGGGCTTGCGGGAGCGGGCCTGGGCCCCCCGCCGGAGCCAGGCCAGCTCCCGCCGGGCCAGGTTCCGGCGGCTGGCCTCGGCCGACGCCGCCTGGGCGGTGCGCTCGGCGGCGGCCTCGAGGTAGGCGGCGTAGCCACCTTCGTGCACGTAGGTGTGGCCGCGGTCGAGCTCCACCATCCGGGTGGTGACCCGGTCGAGCAGGTGTCGGTCGTGGGTCACCAGGACCAGGCCGCCCCGGAAGGAGGCCAGCCGCTGCTCCAACCAGGACACCGCCCCCAGGTCCAGATGGTTGGTGGGCTCGTCCAGCACCAGCAGCTCGGCCGGTCGGGCCAGCACCCGGGCCAGCGCCACCCGTTTGGCCTGTCCTCCCGACAGGGTGGCCACGTCATCGCCGGCCGACGCTCCCATGCCCAGGCGTTCGAGGGCGGCCATGGCCTCCCATCCCTCACCTACGGCCTCGGTCACCGTGCCGGGGGGCAGCTCGGGCCGCTGCTCGAGAAAGCCCACCCGGGTGCCCCGCCCCCGTCGCACCACGCCTTCGTCGGGCTGGTCCACTCCGGCCACTATGCGCAGCAGGGTCGACTTGCCGGTGCCGTTGATGCCCACCACGCCGATGCGGTCGCCGTCGGAGACCGTCAGGGACAGGCCCTCGAAGAGCACCCGGTCCACCCGGCGCACAGCGACGTCCTGGAGATCGACGAGCACGGCCACGGAGGTTCCAGGGTACCGGGCCGGGGCTGCATCACCTCCCTGGTCAGGGAAGGAGGAGGCGGGTCAGGCGACGGGCGGCGATCAGCAGCCCGATGGTGCCCATGGCGGCCAGATAGAGGGCGTGCCCCAGCAGCGACCACCCGAACAGTCCGAAGTCGAGGCCACGGAGGAGGGCCACCCCCTGGTAGAGGGGCGTGCAGCGGACCACCACCTGCAGCCAGCCCGGGTAAACGGTGATGGGGTAGAAGGTGGCGGAGAAGAGGAACATGGGGATGATGGCCAGCGAGACCAGGTCGAAGTCCTGCCAGCTGCGCATGTAGCTGGTCCCGGCCATTCCCGCCCCGGCGAAGGCGTAGGCGATCAACAGGGCGGCGGGCCAGCACAGGATGGCCCAGGGCGAGTAGGCGTAGCCCAGCCCGCCCATCACGGCCAGGAACGCCGCCGAGTACAGCCCGGCCCGCATCATCGACCACGACAGCTCGCCCAGTGCCACGTCCCCCACCCCGAGCGGGGTGGACAGGACGGCGTCGTAGGTCTTGGCGATCTTGAGCTTGAAGAAGATGTTGAAGGTGGTGTCGAGCAGGGCGCCGTTCATGGCCGAGGAGGCCAGCAGGCCGGGCGCCACGAACACCGTGTACGGCATGACCAGGCCGTCGACGTGGAGCGGGCCGACCAGGGTGGCCAGGCCCACCCCGATGGACAGCAGGTAGAAGAAGGGCTCGAACAGTCCCGAGACCAGCAGGATCCAGTGGCGCCGGTAGACCATCACGTTGCGCTCGACCAACCGGCCGGCCCGCCGGCCCCCGATCAGGGCCAGGGGGGTGATGCGGGCCAGGGCGGCCAGCCCGGAGGCGGCGGCCGTGGCCGGTCCGGTTGAGCTCCGGTCCACTTCGGTGGGGCCGCTCATACCACCAGCCTCTTGGCGAAGGTGCGGCGGGCGACCAGGAGCCCGATGGCGCTGAGGCCCACCAGGTAGCCCACATCGCCCAGGGCCGATACCAACGGCAGGGAGCCCAGGATCAGTCCCCGGCAGAGCTGGACCCCGTGGTAGAGCGGCGTGGCGTAGGCCAGGGGCTGGAGCCAGCCCGGGAGCTGGCTGACCGGGAAGAAGGTGCCGGAGAAGAGGAACAGCGGGATCAGGGCGAACCGGGAGATGGTGGAGAAGGCGATGTCCCCGTCCTGGGTGGCGGCGAAGGCGGCGATGGGAGCGGAGAAGGACAGGCCGGTGAGCACGGCGGCGGGCAGGGCCAGGATGGCCAGCGGGGAGGTGACCACCCCGAAGGCGGCGATGACCGCCAGATAGGCCGCCGACACGATGGCCACCCGGGTGGCGATCCAGCCCAGGTGGCCGACGAGCACGTCGTCGACCCGCAGCGGGGTGGCCAGCATGGCGAAGTAGGTGCGGATCCATTTGATGGCCCCCATCACCGGGTACATGGCGTCGGTCGCCCCGATCTGCATGGCGGTGGAGGCCAGGAGGGCCGGGGCGATGAAGTCGAGGTAGCTCACGCCGCCCACGGCGTGGCTGTGCTTGTCGACCAGTGAGCCCAACCCGAGCCCCATGCCGGCCAGGTACAGGACCGGGAACAAGAAGCTGGTGGTCACCGAGCTCCGCCAGGTCTTCTTGTACTGGTAGGCCCAGTAGCAGTAGCCGCGCCACCACAAGGGGGAGGCCCGACGAGCGGCTACCGGCGGCTGGCGGAGAGTGGGGGTCGTCACCACGGAGTCGGGATCAATCGATCAGGGTGCGTCCGGTGAGCCGGAGGAAGACGTCTTCGAGGGTGGACCGGCGCACCAGGGCGCTCTCGGGGACGAATCCCCGGCGGTGGACCTCGGAGAGGCTGTCGTCGCCGTCGGCGGTGTAGAGGAGCAGTCGGTCCGGGAGCACCTCGACCCGCTCGGCCATGTCGGCCAGGTCGGCCGAGCGGACTTCGTGCTCGCCGGAGCGGAAGCGCAACTCCACGACCTCCTTGGTCGAGTACTGCTCGATGAGCTGGCGGGGGCTGCCCTCGGCGGCGAAGCGACCGTGGTCCATCACCACCAGCCGGTCGCAGAGCTGCTCGGCCTCGTCCATGTAGTGGGTGGTGATGACCTGGGTCACCCCTTCCTGCTTGAGCCGGTAGAGGCGGTCCCACAGTTGGTGCCGGGCCTGGGGGTCGAGTCCGGTGGTGGGCTCGTCGAGGATCAGCAGCTCGGGGTCGGAGATGAGCGAGCGGGCGATGGTGAGGCGGCGCTTCATCCCGCCCGAGAGGGATTCCACCCGGTCGTGGGCCCGCTCGGTGAGTTGGGCGAACTCCAGCAGCCGGTCGGCCCGTTGGCGGATGACCTTGCGGGCCAGGTCGAAGTATCGGCCGTAGATCATCAGGTTGTCGAGCACGGTCAGCTCGAGGTCGAGGGTGTCCTCCTGGGGGACCAGGCCGATCCGGGCCCGGATGTGCGGACCGTCGGTGGCCGGGTCCATGCCCAGCACCCGCAGGGTCCCACCCGAGGAGGGGGACATGCACGAGATCATCCGCATGGTCGACGTCTTGCCGGCCCCGTTGGGCCCGAGGAAGCCGAACGACTCACCGGGCTCGATGTCGAAGTCGACTCCGTCGACAGCGATGAACTCGCCGAACCGCTTGGTGAGGCCGCGGGCCGACACCAGGGCGTCCGGGTCGGACGGGCAGGGCGCGGCACCCGGAGTGGAGGGAGGGGAGTACGACAAGGCGATCCACGCTACCGCCCGGGGGATGGCGGCCGGAGAGCTCCGAGGCCTGCCGTGGCCGGCGCCCACCACCCGGGTGGCGAGGTCAGGGATTCGGCGTCAGGGCCCGGCCAGCGCATGGAAGGCCACGGCCGCCGCGGTGGCCACATTGATCGAGTCCACCCCGTCGGCCATGGGGATGGTGACCACCACGTCGGACAGGGCCAGCGCCCCGTCGGACAGGCCCGGCCCCTCGGCCCCCAGAAGCAGGGCCACGCCGCGGGGGCCATCCTGACCCGAGACCCGGCGCCGCAATTGGTCGAGACCGATGAGTGGAATCCCACCGGCCACGGCCGGGCGCGGGGCCAGAGCGGCCAGGAGAAAGCCGGCCGCCTTGACCTGTTCCAGTCCGGCCGGCCACGGGGCCAGCCGGGCGAAGGGCAGATGGAGGACGTGGCCCACCGAGACCCGGACCGACCGGCGGTAGAGGGGGTCGGCACAGGTGGGGTCGAGCAGGAGGCCGGCGACGCCGAAGGCCGCGGCGTTGCGGAACAGGGACCCGATGTTCTCGTGGTCGTTGAGGCCCTCGAGGACCGCCACCCGGGGCGGCGCTCCCTCCTGATCCGGCGGACCGGCGACGTCAGCCAGCAGATGAGCGGCGTCGCTCGGGGGCGGACGCTGCGCCACCGCCACCACGCCCCGGTGGAGGTCGAAGCCGACCGTGTCGGCCACCACCGCACGGGAGCCCACGAACACCGGCGCTCCCCGCGACCGGGTGGCTTCCACCAGGTCTCCGGCCGCGGTGACCCGGCGATCATCGACCAGCAGGGACCCGATCCGGTAGCCCGAGGCCAGGAGCTGTTCGACGGCCAGCCGGCCCTCGACCACGAAGATCGATGCCCCGGCGTCCAGCCGGCTCCGGGCGGCCGGGTCCTTGAGGTGGCGGTAGAGGTCGAGCCTGGGGTCGGCCGGGTCATCGACGGGAACCAGAGGCCCCGTGGTGACGTCGGGAGCGTCACTGGGCAGGTCCGGCACCCCGCCAGCCTCGCGTACCGCGCTCCTCACCGGCCCGGTCCTCGGCCAGCCCGAGGGTGGAGCACCGGTGCTACCGGTCGTCCCAGGTCCGGGCGGTGTACTGCTCCATGTCCCGGGCCAGTTGGGCCAGCTGCCGGTTCATCTCGGCGGGGTCGGCACAGCCCCACTTGCCGTGGCCGGGGAGCACCCAGGAGAAGTGGGCCAAGGTGGCCAGCCGGGCCATGGAGTCGGTGAGGGCCGTCCAGGAGTACCAGGTGGCCGAGCCGAACACGTCGAGGCCGTCCCGCGCTTCGTTCCACGCCAGTGAGTCGCCGGTGAACAGGTGGCCCCGGTCGTCTTCGAAGACCACGCTCCCCCGGGTGTGCCCGGCCACCGGTATGGCCCGCACGCCCGGAGCCACCATCGTGATGTCGTCGCCCCGCACGATGTCGGTGGCGTAGGGGGCGGCGTCGGCGTCCGCTTCGTGGATCCACACCCGGGCGGCGAACCGTTCGGCGTATCGGTGGGCGTCGGCCACGTCGTCGCGGTGGCTGAGCAACACGTGGGAGAGGCCGCCCAGTTCGGCGAAGCGGTCGACCAGCCTCTGGGTGTACCGGGGCGAATCGACCAACAGATTCCCTCCGGGGCGGGTCACGAAGTAGCTGTGGGCACCGAAGGAGGACTGGTCGTTGTGACCGCACAGATACACCCCGTCGGTGAGGGACCAGGGGAACACCCCCGGCGGTGGTCGCCGTCGGCTGGTGGTGCCGATCGACCGGGTCGGGCAGGCCAGGGCGGCCCGCCACAGGGCGGCTTCGTCCTCGGCCCCGGAGGGCTGGCGCACCACCACCGACAGCCCCTGTCGGTCGGCCCCGATCAGTCCGGGGGCGTAGTGGCGCGCCACGTCGCAGGCGATACAACGGGTGTCGGCGAACCAGTCGCCGGCCACACCGTCAGGGTGCCGCTGGTCCGGGCGGGCCACCCCGACGACTGTACCGGGGTGGTGTCGGGGTGGTGTCGGGGCGACGCGGGCTGCATCGGGCTGACGGTGCCTGCCGGCCGGCCCAAGGGGGTGCTAGCACCAGTAGTGGACGCCCGGTAGCGGCATTCCCTTTCTCGCCGCCCGGCCTCATGCTGGGACCATGAGCATCACCCCTCCACGTACCGACACAGCACGGCAGGAACCCGGGCCGGGGGTTGGCACCGGGCTGGCCCGGCCCTCCTCACCTGGCCGGGGCTCGGAATCGGGGCCATCATCCGCCGTAGTGTCGGTGTGATGCCGTCGCTTGTGGATTTGGCCGGGCGGGTCGCATGATGGGGGAAGAGGCCGACGATGGCGAGGTGCGCATGCGCCTGGGAGGCCGGGACGTGGCCTTGACCGTGACCCATGAGCAGGTGGCCATGGCCAAGGAGATCGTCCGGCGCATCCTGGTCGAGCCCTTCACCAAGCGTCCCTGGACCGAGTTGGCCTTCTACCTGGTGTCGGGAGGGCTGGCCGGGCTGGGTCTGATGTTCGTCGGCCTGACCATGGTGGCCGGTGTGGCCCTGGCCATCACCTTCTTCGGTGTGGCGGTGCTGGCGCTCTCCGTCCGCAGCGCCCGCGGGCTGGGCGGCTGGACCCGGCACTTGGCCGAGACCATGCTCGGCGAGCACATCGACGATCCCGAACCGTTTGTGGGCAAGTCGGGATTTCTGGGCTGGCTGCAGTCGGCCCTGCGGGACCGGGTCGGGTGGCGCGCCGTGGGGTACCTGGCTGTCAAGGTGCCCTGGACCATCCTGGGGTTCTACGTGGCCTTCAGCCTGTGGTGGGATGCCTTCGTCTGCATGATCTTCCCCGTTTTCGGCCCCGGGGCCTCCCATCCCCCGGTCTTCGGGATCGAACGCGACCTCTTCTTCCAGCCCGGGAACAACGACGGCCCGGCGGGCTTCTTCCACCGCATCGCCGTCCTGGTGTGCGGGCTGGTCTTCCTGCTGGCGGCACCGTGGGTGATGCGGGGCTTCGTCAACGTCGACCGGATGCTCATGCGGGCCCTCCTCGGTCCGGACCCCATGGCCGCCCGGGTGCGCACCCTCGAGCAGGCCCGGTCCCAGACCGTCGACGCCTCGGCTGCCACCCTGCGGCGCATCGAACGCGACCTGCACGACGGGACCCAGGCGCAGCTGGTGGCGCTGGCCATGCGGTTGGGGATGGCCAAGGAGAAGCTCGGGCAACCCGACGAGGTGGACCTGGTCCAGGTACGTGAGCTGATCGACGAGGCGCACCGTGGGGCCAAGGAGGCCATTGCCGAGTTGCGCGACATCGCCCGGGGGATCCACCCACCGGCCCTCGACATCGGACTGGAGGGGGCCCTGGCCACGCTGGCCGCCCGGAGTGCGGTGCCCACCGGTGTGTCGGTCGATCTGCAGGCGCGCCCCACCCCGGCCATCGAGGCCATCACCTACTTCTGCAGCGCCGAGCTGCTGGCCAACGTGGCCCAGCACGCCCAGGCCTCCCGGGCCTTCATCTCCTGCGCTCAGCAGGGGACCTGGCTGCGGCTGGTCGTCCGCGACGACGGATGCGGTGGAGCCCAGCTGTCCACGGTGGGCTCGTCGTCCAGTGGCCTGGCCGGCCTCACCGACCGGGTGCACGCCGTGGACGGGCGGTTGAACCTGATCAGCCCGCCCGGGGGGCCCACCGTGGTCACCGTCGACCTCCCGCTGTCGGCCTGATGGTCGAGGCCCTCCGCGTGGCCATCGCCGAGGACTCGGCCATCCTCCGGGACGGCCTGGTCCAACTCCTGGTGGATCGGGGCTTCGTGATCACCGGGGCCGTCGGCGACCCGTCGGCTCTGCGCAGCTCCATCGCCCAGTTCCAACCCGACGTGGCCGTCATCGACATCCGGATGCCACCCACCTTCACCGACGAAGGCCTCCGGCTGGCCCTGGAGTTGAGGGATCGGTACGAGGGTTTGGGGATCCTGCTCTTCTCGCAGTACATCGAGACCCGCTACGCCGCCGATCTGCTCTCGGACAACGCCGCAGGGATCGGGTACCTGCTCAAGGACCGGGTGGCGGATGTCAGCGATTTCGTCGAGGCCCTGGAGCGGGTGGCGATAGGAGGGACGGCATTGGACCCCGAAGTGGTGACGCAACTGATGGGAGCGACCCGGCAGACCGATTCGCTCTCCGTGCTCACGACCCGTGAGCGTGAGGTCCTCGGCCTCATGGCGGAAGGTCGATCCAACGCCGCCATCGCCAACGCCCTCATCGTCAGCGAGGGGGCGGTGGAGAAGCACGTGGCCAACATCTTCGCCAAGCTCGACCTCCCGGTGTCGGAGAAGGACCACCGGCGGGTGCTGGCGGTGCTGCGCTTCTTGGAGTCGTGACCGGTGCCGGTCTACTCCGCGGCCCCGGGTAGCCGGCGGTAACGGAGGGGGCACGGATCGGCAGCACGGGCCACCCCTCCGATCTGGGCCGGCACCGGCCGGGCCCGACCGGACCAGGCCGGGGTCATCTCGAACTCGGCCAGCAGGACCGAGACCGCCGAGCTCATGGCGGACAGCGAGAAGGGCTGGGCCGGACAGGTGTGACGACCGTGGCCGAAGGCCGTGACCAACTCCACCGCCTCTAGTTGCGAGCTGTCAGACAGGCGACGCCCACTCCAGTGGTCCGGGTCCCACCGGTCCAGCCCCGGGGCCGCCGTGGTGTTGGTCAGCGGCAGCAGGGTGGCGATGGTCACCCCCGGCGAGATTGCCAGCCTGGTGGGGCCGATCTCCATCGAAACCGGCTTCAGCACGTAGCGGGCCATGATCGAGCGCTGAGCCAGGCGGGTGGATTCGAGGGCACAGGCCTCGGCCAGCTTCCGGTCCCCGGCCGCCACCCGCCCGGCCTCGGCCGGATGGGCCAGGAGGTCGATGAGGGTCCAGCCGAGGGCGGCGAAGAGGTTGGACATGGAGGCGATGTGGATCAGAGCCAGATCGAGGGCGAAACCGGTCCGGGCCTCGTCGGCGGACTCACCGCTCCACCGGGCCGCCACCCGGGTGAAGAGCGGGTGCTCGGGTTGGTGGCCGGGGAGTTGGTCCAACGCCGTGCCGAAGGCCTCGGTGATGTCCTCGAGGGCCCGGTACTCGGCTTGCTTCCCTGACTCCGCCACCGCGGCCATGGCGTCGGGGTGGACGAAGGAGTCGGCCCCGTCCAGGGTGTCGAACGCCGCCACCAGCCGCTCGAACCGCTGGCCGTCTGCCGAGCCCGGACCTCCCCACGACGCCAATCCCATGCGGTGCCCCAGCCGGCGCGAGAGGGCAAAGGCATCCACCTGGCCCTCGGCGCCGAGTTCGTCCACCGTGACCTGGAGCGCCCGCGAGACGTTCCGGATGTACCCGGCCACATCATCCCGGCCGAAGAGCTGGTTGGGAAGGGTGCGACGGCCCACGAACATCTCGTCGGGGAGCTTGCGCTTCAGCATCCGCCAGTCGGCGACGCCTTTGCTGGCCGTGGCCTCGGGCAAGTCATAGAAGGCCGCCACCCCGGCCGGCGAGAAGAGGAACAGATACCGGTCCTCACCGCTGTCGACCACCATGGTGTCGCCCAGTGATGCCCGGGCTGCAGCCAGAGCGGCGACGGGATCGTCCACCGGAGCGTCCCAGGGCAGCCGCACGGCGGAGGCCAGGGGCGGCATGGGGGAGATGTCGGGTTGATCCATCTAGGGCCCGGTGGTCCCGTGGCGCCGCCGGACGAGATGGTGGGAAGCGCTCACCCGGCTCAGGGTAACCCTGTGGCCAGGGTTCGGGTCCCGGCCCTCACGGTGGGGGGTCGGTTTGCCGGTACCGTCTGTGGCCATGGCTCCCAACATCACCCCCCGTGCCCAGGACTTTCCGCGCTGGTACCAGGACGTCGTCAGCCGGGCCGAGTTGGCGGAGAACGGTCCGGTGCGGGGGACCATGGTCATCCGGCCGTGGGGCTACGCCATCTGGGAGTTGCTCCAGGCCGCCCTGGACGCTCGGATCAAGGCCGCCGGTGCGGAGAATGCCTACTTCCCCCTGCTCATCCCGGAGTCCTACCTCCAGCGGGAGGCCGAGCACGTCGAAGGGTTCAGCCCCGAACTGGCCGTGGTGACCCACGCCGGGGGCAAGGAGCTGGAGGAGCCTGTTGTGGTGCGGCCCACCAGCGAGACCATCATCAACAGCTACTTCGCCAAGTGGGTGCAGAGCTACCGCGACCTGCCCCTGTTGGTCAACCAATGGGCCAACGTGGTGCGCTGGGAGTTGCGGCCCCGGCTGTTCCTACGGACCACCGAGTTCCTGTGGCAGGAGGGGCACACGGCTCACACTGACGAGGCCGATGCCCGGCGCTACGCCCTGAAGATCCTGACCGATGTGTATCGATCGACCATGGTCGAGGTCATGTCCATTCCGGTGCTGATCGGTCACAAGACGGCGCAGGAACGCTTCGCCGGCGCCATCAGGTCGTGGGCTTGTGAGGCCATGATGGGTGACGGGAAGGCCTTGCAGATGGGGACCAGCCATGAGCTGGGTCAGAACTTCGCCAAGGCCTTCGGGATCCAGTTCGCCAGTGAGGGAGGGACCGAGGAGTACGCCTGGCAGACCTCGTGGGGCGTCTCCACCCGGCTCATCGGGGCGCTGATCATGACCCACGGTGACGATGCCGGGCTGCGCCTGCCGCCATCGCTGGCCCCCATCGAGGTGGTGGTGCTGGTGGTCCGGGACAGCGAGGAGGTCCGGTCGGCGGCGGCTGCCGTGGTGGCCGAGTTGGCGGCGGCGGGACGTCGGGTTCGTCTCGACGACCGGGTGGACACCTCCTTTGGCCGCCGGGCGGTGGGCTGGGAGATCAAGGGGGTGCCGGTCCGCATCGAGGTCGGTCCGCGGGAGCTGGCCGAGGGTCAGGTGACCGTGGTCCGCCGGGATGTGGGGACCAAGCGACCGGTGCCCCTGGCCGGAGCGGCCGCCGCCGCGCTGGCCGATCTCGATGCCACCCAGACCAATCTGCGGGACTCGGCTGAGGCGGCGGCCCGAGCCCGGACCGTTTCTGTGGACACGCTGGAAGACGCCGCCGAGGCCGCCGCCGACGGGTTCGCCCTGGTGCCCTGGGCCCGTCTGGGACCGGCCGGTGAGCAGCGTCTGGCCGGTGGCGGCGTGACGGTGCGCTGCCTGCAACGGCCCGACGGGACGTTGGCCGAGAGCGACGACGAGGCCGACCTGGTGGCGGTGGTGGCCAAGGCGTACTGACCCGGCCTGGCCCGGCGCTCGGGATCGGCCGGTGGGTGGTCGGACCGGCTGGGTGGGCAGTGGTTGTGGTGCTGTGGAATTGCCCGCCGGCGCATCGGGGGTGCGGTCGTTGTAGACGAGTGTCCCGACCGCAGTGGCGCTGCTACCGGTCCAGCTGCTCCAGTGGAGACCGGTCGGCCGTTCGCCGTAGTCGGCACAGCAGCACAATCTCCCCCGATCCACGCTGGGAGTGGCGCAGTTCCCGTAGACGCCGATGGCCGCGGACGGCCCCCTTCCCTGCCGACGGGGCCGGTCGTACTGTTCGTGTCATGAAGATGGTGCGCCGGGTGATCGTGTTCGATGCCGCTGACCTCCGAGCCGAAAGTGCATTCTGGGCCGGCATGCTCGACGGGCATGTATTCGAGGAGGACGACTGGCACACGGTGATTGATGCGGCAGGAGAGTGGCGGATCGGCGTGCAGTTGGCACCGAACCATGTGCCGCCCGACTGGCCGAACGGAACACCCCAACAGGTCCACCTCGACCTCCACGTGGAGGATCCCCGTTCCGCCCACCAAGAGGCGGTGGCGCTCGGGGCCCGACTCCTCCAGCCCACGCCGGATCTGGCGGCTGACCAAGGTCACCAGGTGTACGCGGACCCAGCCGGTCACCCGTTCTGCATCGGATGGGGGCACCCGTCGCCGGAGCAGTTGGCGGCCTTCGTGGCCGATCGGTTAGGGCGGGAAAGGCCCGGCTAGAAGTGCTCGACATCTGGTCGGAAAACCACCCTGGAGCATTCCGGCGACCGGCTGACTGGACTACTTCGGACCAGATCTGCTCAGGGAAACGAGGGAGTTGCACCCAGGGTTCGTCGCCAGCCTGAAGTGTGGCGATATTTCGGTGGTCCAAGAAGTCGCAGCCATCCGACCGGAGCGGATTTCCGCCTCATGCCCTGTGGAAACCCGGGTGCCGTTTCGGTGTTCCGAGTTCGCAGTAACTCGCAGCTATACCCTGTTGCGGGCCTTGGTCTACTCCTAAGGGGGATCTATGAGTGCGGCGCTCTATCGGCTGGGCCAGTGGTGCTTTCGGCGTCGACCGTACGTGCTGGCCGCCTGGCTCCTGGTGATCGCGGTGTTGGCTGTGGTGGCGGTCAACGTGAAGCAGCCGACCAACAACTCCTTCACCATCCCTGGCACCCAATCCCAGCAGGCCATCGACCTCCTCAACGAGAAGTTCCCCGGCACCGGTGGCGCCCAGGCCCAGGTGGTGTTCTCCGTGCCTGCTCCAAAGACGCTGACCGGCGGAGCGGAGCGCCAGGCCGTGGAGGCCACGTTGGCCCAGCTCCACAAGCTGCCCCAGGTCGTCGGGGTCACCGACCCGTACCAGACGGGAACGGTGTCCAAAAACGGCCGCATCGCCTACGCCGTGGTGGCCTATCCCGTGGCGGTGGCCAACGTGACCACTGCGGCCCAGAATGCCCTGCTCGCTTCGGGTGGACCGGCCAAGGCGGCGGGCATCGACGTCAACTTCGGTGGCCAGGTGGCCCAGGCCACCACCAAGACGGATACCGATGCCATCGGGATCGTGATTGCCTTCATCGTCCTCCTGATCGGGTTCGGTTCCGTGGTGGCCGGCCTTCTGCCGCTCATCACCGCCATCGCCGGCGTGGCCTTCACCAACCTGGCCCTCCTGGCCCTCACGGCGCGGATCAGCGAGTCCAGCACCACGCCGATCCTGGCCACCATGATCGGTCTGGCCGTGGGGATCGACTACTCGCTGTTCGTCATGAACCGGCACCGACAACACGTGGCCGAGGGCATGGATCTGGAGGAGTCGGTCGGCCGCGCCGTGGGAACCTCGGGTTCGGCGGTGTGCTTCGCCGGCCTGACGGTGCTCATCGCCCTGGCCGCTCTGAGTGTGGTGAACATCCCGTTCCTGACGGTCATGGGCCTGTCGGCGGCCGGGGCGGTGGTGGTGGCGGTCTTGACGGCCACCACCCTCATGCCGGCACTGCTGGGCTTCGCCGGCCACCGACTCATCTCCTCCCGCTGGGCTAGGCACAAGATCGAGAAGGCGGCCAAGCCGGGCTTCGAGCCTCTGTCCTGGCGCTACGTCGTGACCCTGAAGCGGGCACCAATTCCGGTGGTTCTGGCCGGGATCATCGTCCTGCTGTTCGTGGCCACCCCGTTCCTCCATATGAGACTGGGCTTGCCTGACGCCGGGTCCCAGCCCACCAGCCAGACCACAAGGCGAGCCTACGACCTCATCAGCGAGGGGTTCGGACCGGGGGCCAACGGACCCCTCCTGGTGGTGGTGTACGTACCCGGGGGCATGAGCCCGACGCAGAAGCAGGCATTCACCTCCTTCTACGAGCAGCAGACCAAGCACCTGCCCACGGATGTGGCGGCCATCGGGCCCCCCATTCCCAATCCGGCCAAGGATGTGTATCTGGTCCAGGTGATCCCCAAAACGGGTCCCAACGCCGTGGCCACCACCAATCTGATCCAGGGCATCCGGAGGGTGGTGGCAGAAGGGAAGGCCAAATATGGCCTCAACACCTACGTCACCGGTCAGACCGCACTCAACGTCGACATTTCGGCGAAGCTGTCCTCCGCCCTTCCCCTCTACCTGTCGATCATCATCATCCTCTGCCTGGTGCTGCTGATCCTGGTCTTCCGCTCGCTGCTGGTACCGCTGGCTGCCGTGGTGGGCTACGTGCTCAGCATCCTCGCCGCCCTGGGCGCGGTGACGTTCATATTCCAGGAGGGGCACCTGTCCAGCCTGTTCGGCATCGCCACGCCGGGGCCGATTCTCAGCTTCCTGCCGATCATCCTGCTCGGGATCCTGTTCGGACTGGCCATGGACTACGAGGTCTTCTTGGAGTCACGGATGCGGGAGGAGTCTCTACACAAGGACCCCACCACCGCGGTGATCGATGGATACAGCGGGAGCGCCAAGGTCGTGGCCTCCGCCGCCATCATCATGGTGTCGGTCTTCGGCAGCTTCGTCCTGTCCCCGGACCCCACCACCAAGTCCCTGGGCTTCGCCCTGGCCCTCGGAGTCCTGATCGACGCCTTCGTGATCCGCATGACGGTGGTGCCGGCCACCATGTACATCTTCAAGGGAGCCGCCTGGTGGCTGCCGCGCTGGATGCACCGACTGCCGGACCTCGACATCGAGGGGAGCTCACTGGCGGAAAAGGAGCTCCCTCAAACTTCCGCGCAACCGCTGTAGGCGGGTGGGGATCCGGTCGAGGCAGGCCATCCCGGGTCAGAAGTGGTTTCTCGGACTTCCGGCTCCATGGGTCCCCTGGAGCCGTACGTTGGCAAGACCTGGGAGCTAGGCGACATCGTCGGAGCGTGGACGTTCGGGGGCCTGGGTCCCGTTTGCTCTGTGCCCGTGCCGTCGGCCAGTAGACCTGGCCTCGGTACCCCCGATGATCGGAGCTGCTCGGCTAATGAAAGCCGCCGATGCCCTTGCCGATGAGCACGAATCCGATGACCAGCATCAGGACCGCCATCACGGTGGCGTTGTTGGTCTTCAGCCAACCGTCCAAGGACTGGAGGATCGTCTTCGCCCGTTGGCCCATGGTCAGGTTGAGGATTACGGGGAGAGCAACGGTGCTGACGGCGATCAGGATGAAGATGGTCATCGCCACCGCCTTGTCGCCCGTCGTCGGGGCCTCTTGGGCGATGGCAACCCCCGCACCGATCAGCAAGAGAAGGTTTTTGGGATTCACGGCCGACAGCAGCACACCGAGGCCGCCGGCCTTGGTTGGGGTTACGCCCTCGATGGAGGCCAGCCACTTTGGCAGGACCGGCTCCTCGTCGCCCCTCGGGCGCTTCCGCCAGTCGCGTAGACCCACCACCAGCAACAGGATCCCCAGCACTACCTTGACCCAAGAGACGCCCGTGGTGGGACCCGTCGAGGTCTCAAGGGTGGCGGTACCCGAAACCGCCACCACAACCGACAGGACCACTGCGATACCCAGCACCCAGCCAACCAGAAACGCTGTGCTGTTCACTCCGGAGCGCTTCGAGAGCAACATGAGGATGATGGCGATGATGGGAATGGGACTGATGGCGACGCCGAGGGCCAGCGGCAGCGAATCTCCGATTGCCTGTCCCACTAGAACCTCGATTCAGTCTTGCTGAGACAGCCACCCAATGTGGTCCGATAGCCGTAAGTTCTACTCCATGACCACCTCGATAGCTTGAACGAGCTCAGACCCGTCTCCCCATGCCGTCGCCACCAAACGGCGACCACCCTTTCTCGACCGTCATGCCCCCGCCACTGTCGCCACCTTCGTCGGCTGGCAACGACTGCCCGACTGGCCTCGGCTGAACACATACGTTTCCGGCCATGGGATTGATCATCACGGTGCTTCTGCTCGGCGTACTCGCCAGCATCTCCCCAAGCACGATTGTCGTGTTCATGCTCATGCTGGCCTCGACCAGGGCGACCGCCAATGCCGCCGCCTTCCTCATCGGATGGAGCGTTTCGTTGGTCATTGTCTTCGCCGCCAGCTATGCCCTCGGTGGAGTGCGGTTCACTCCCCACGGAAGCGTTCGCACCGCCATCGACATCATCGAGATACTGCTCGGCGTGGCCCTGCTGACCACAGCAACTCGCCAGTGGCTGCGTCGCGATATACCCCGAACGGGATCGGGGCTCACCAAGAGACTCACCGCACACCTTGACCATCTGAATCCGTGGCAAGCGAGTGTCATCGGGGTGTTGGAGCAGCCCTGGACGCTCACCGCGGCGCTGGCGGTGGTACTGGTCCGCCATCATTCGGCGGTGTTCGTCGCCCTGGTCGCCTTACTGGTCTTCACGATCGTTTCGAGCGCAACCGTCGGATTGATCTTCTTGTACTTCGCCCGAAGGCACGGCGAAGCGGAGGCTCATCTCTCCGCGTTGCGGGATCGGGTGGTGGCGGCTGGTCCAACGATCTTCGCCGTCGTCACCTTTGGGGTCGGTATCTTTTTGGCCATCGATGGAATTCTCGGTGCCATGGGCACAGGGAGCATTACCCGTTGATGTGATCGGCGATGCGTCTGGCCTCGATACCGATCTCACGAAGCATTCCCGCGGGCGAGACGTACATCCCGCAGAAGTAGAGGCCCCCGAGGGCTGTGGGCCCTCCGGAGACCGCTGGCGTCCCCGAGTCGTCACAGACCGCCTCCCAGCCGACCAGGAGGTCGTCGACCGAGGCTCGATACCCCGTGGCCAGGATTACGGCGTCAAGGGTGGTGACCGCAGAGCCATTCGAGAAGACCACGCCGTCTTCGGTGAAACGGTCAATGTCCCCGTGGACCACGATGCGGCCTTGTTTGATCTGGTCCATGGTGCCGATATCGAGCAGGGGAACATGATGGTCCCGGGCCATTTGGGTATTCGGCCCGTACGGAAGCTTCCTCAGACCGACCTTCGTCACATCCCCGACGGTGGTCCGAACTAGTGGCCAAGCCAGTGCATCGGCGACACGGGTCGGTAGACGGCGCATCACGATGCCGAGAGGCAAGACCGGTACCACGCCGAACATGTCACGCGGCAGGACATTGACCGGCGAGCGTACGGCCATATGGACCTCGGCAGCGTGTTCGACGAGATCCAACGCTGTTCACACGCCGAGTTCCCAAAGCCCACCACGAGAACGGGCCGGCCTTTCCAAGGCCCTCCGTTCCGGTACTCGCTCGAGTGGAGAAGGTCGCCCCGGTACTGGGCCATCCCTGGCCATGTCGGACGCACCGGCACCCTGGTGCGTCCGGTTGCAATGACCACGTTCTCTGACCGCCAAGTCCCCTTGCTGGTTGTCGTTTCCCACGTCCTGTCCACCCACTCCACCCGATGCACCGTCTCGCCGAAGTGCGGCCGGAGGGCGAAGTGATCCTGGTAGCGCTCCAGGTATTCGACAACTTGATCTCGGGAGGGATATCGCGGCCAGCTCGTGGGCATCGGAAGACCGGGCAAGGCCGAGAGGCTCTTGGGAGTGTGCAGATGGAGTCGGTCGTAATGCCGCCGCCACGACGCCGCCACAACGTCTTCGGATTCTACGATCTCGAACTCGCGCCCACGCCTGAGAAGCTCTGCCGCTGTGGCCAGGCCAGCGGCCGAAGCTCCGACTACCAGAGTCCCGGTGGCCCTGCTCACGCATCCGACATTACCAATTGCCGCCCATGATCGATGGTGTCCGGTCAAATAGAGTGGAATGCAGGGGTATCTGGGGAACGATGCCGTCGCCCATTGCTGAGATAGTTCATGTGCTTGTACCAGGAGGTCGAGTGGGTCTGACCGTGTGGGGCCACATCAAAGTGTCGACGGGGGCCTGGGCACTGTCACCGTTCAGGATGGCTGCGCCCGAGAAAATGGAAGACCAGGCGGCAATGTTGGCGCTCGGTCGCCCCGGCGTGGGTGAGGATCTCCTCGTTCGACACGGGTTCGTCGACGTGGAGCGAATCGAAATTCCATCTGTGTGGGAGTTCAAGGATCCCGAGATGTACGCCCGGGCCATTGCCACGACCGGTCCGGCCTATGAGGCTATTCAACACGTGGGCGAGGAGTCGTTCACAAGAACGGCCATCGATAGTGCACGCTCACAGATGCGAGTTGGACTTCCGCTGCGAGCGGTAATCCAAGTGTTGGGCTTTATCGGAGTAATGCCCAACAACTGAGAGGAGAGGCGAGGATGGACACAATCGGATTTCTCGGCCAACCGTCGGTCACCCCGGAGGCACAGGCGATCTTTGACGAGGACATAGCCGAGGATGGATACGTCATGAACGTGTCGCGGCTATGGGCATACGATCCGGGTCTTGTGACAGGTCTCTTCGACCTGATGCGGTCAGCCCTCGCTGACCAGCAACTGACCTTCCGCCAACGGGCCATCTTGGTTGCAGCGTGTGCATCGACCCTCGGCGACTCCTACTGCTCCCTTGCCTGGGGTTCAAAGCTGGCCACAGTCTCCGATCCTGATTTGGCGGCGGGAGTAATCCGCGGGGACGACGCAGGACTGAGCGACGAAGAGCGAACGATGGCCTCGTGGGCCCGAAAGGTTGCAAAAGACCCGAATGGGACGACTCAAGATGACGTTGAGGCCCTTCGCTCTGCGGGTTTCAACGATCGGCAGGTATTCGCCATGACGGTCTTTGTCGCATTGCGGATCGCCTTCTCGACGGTCAACGACGCGTTGGGGACCGGTCCCGACGCAGCTCTTCGTGCCAGTGCACCAGAAGCGGTCGTGAGCGCTGTTCGCTACGGGAGACCTCCAACGGGCCCAGGTTGATCGTGGGTGCGTCGGGTCGCGCAGAGGGTGGTGATGACTCGAAATGTGCTGACGATGTCTCCAAGGACGAGTACCGCTCGGTGTCCTAGGGCTGCGCATCATCGGCCCCTGCCAACACCGTGCGGGCATACCTCGACCCTCCTGGCCCGTTACTGGCGGCGGATCTCAGCCACAGAGCCTTGTGGCCAGTGTGACTCCGTCAGTAGGCGAAGCGTGGGCCGAGGCGCACTGCTGGAGATAGTCCGTGACTGTCTGGAGCTTGAGAGCCTCATGGAGTTCTGGCGTGGGGTGCTTCACTATCGCGAGTTCTACTCGAACCGTCGCCGGCGGTCCTTGTGCCGCAAAGCGCCGCAACCTGTCCGCTCCTTGCATCGAGTCGCCCGAACCGAGAGCTGGGAAGAACCGGATGCATGTGGATATCGTCACCGAGGACGTCGAGATCGAGGTCAACCGGCTGGAGGGACTCGGTGCGCGGCGGCTCCACGCTGGCGTCCCAAGCTTCGGATCGACGCACTGGGTCGTGACAACCGATCCTGAAATCAACGAATTCTGCGTCTCCACTGGCGTCAAGTGCGAGCCGTGACCTCGACGTGGGATCAACCTGCAATGCAATGGTTACCTCTAAGGGAAGGCCGTAGGGGCGTCCGATTCAAATCCGGTCGTCCCCCGCCCTGTGTCAGGGACGACATGTCGTCATCGGAACTACGTGGGCTTACCGGATGTCGCTACGTTGACCCGCCACCTAAGGAAGCAGCGCTCGACGGGTTCAATGTGGTCTGGTTGACTAGTGCCTACAGAGCTCACCGCACGTGGGCATGGCCTCAACGGGGTGGAGGTGCCCTATGGCGGAATCCAAGCAACTCGCACAGCACATGGTCGTGACACACTTCATCGTTTCCGATGATGTGGAACGATCCCGGCTGTTCTACACCGAGGTTCTCGGCGGAACGGTGGTCTTCGGCCCAGAGCCAACGAACATCTCCCTCGCTAACACTTGGATCATCATCAACCGCGGCGGAGGCCCCACCGACGATAAACCCACGGTCACCCTTCAGACGCCAAGCGACCCCGATCAGGTCAGTAGTTTCCTAAATATCAGGGTCGAAGACATCCACGCGGCATACGCCGAATGGAGCGCCAGGGGAGCCCAGTTCCTGACGCCGCCGAAACAGCACAAATACGAGATCCGTTGCTACATCCGAGATCCTGACGGGTACATCATCGAGGTGGGACAGACCACGGATCCGCAGGGAGATTGGTGGCCTGCCGAGTGGCCGCCGATTCACTCAAGCCGGCAACCAGAGTGAGCTCACTTTCATAGGGGACCCCGGGGGTGAATCCGAGCTCGCGGGTACTCACTCACTGGCTGAGACGGATGAAGATCTCCACCCACTGCGTGAAGTCCCTCGGTGGACGTGGTCGTACGACGACTCGCAAGCATGGTCCATCCTCCCGCCCGGAGTGCACCCACAACATGGTATGACTGAACGTGGAAATCCCGCTCGGTGAGTGTAGTTCCTACGAACCTGAGGAAGTGATGGATTGCGAGCGCCGCCGGTGCGATCGTCACAACCTTCGTGGTTTCGCACACGTCCGTAACGGCATAGGCGTTACAGTCGTCTGGTGGCCAGGACCGCCCGACGTGACGTGATCAGCCTCCTCATCGAGAAACAGGTGATCTACACCGAGGAGGAGGTCGATGCGCTCGTCGCCCAGGCGAAGAAGCTGGCCGGGGAGAGCGGAAGGACTGTGCGTGCCGAGGCCGAGCTGGTCCTGTCGAGGGACAGGGAATCGCGGCTGCGAGACCTACGGAGGAAGGTGATGGGAGTCAATGACCTCGTAGCAGCTATCACCGTCGAAGTCGATGACCTTCGGGCCGAGTCAGGTGATGACGACGGAGAGCTGGCCGCAATTATGGCGACGATGGCTGTCTCCCGCGAACCTTTCACCCAAGCCTCGAGCGCGTGCTTCCACTTCGACCACAAGGCCTGGTGAGACACCGGCGTCGTCGGCTGCAACCGTGGTGCCAACGCCGAAGTAAGGACGGAATCGACGTAGGGGATCAAGCTTCTCAATCACGCAGCATCTTGAAGGGTCCAGCGAGGCGTGAACACTGGGATGCAGCGAATAGTGTTAGTCACATGTCACATCAAATGATCGGCGACGAACTCAACCGATTCCTCAGTTTCGGCACACGTACCGGCAAGTTGGCCACTGTACGCTCAGATGGAAGTCCCCATGTTGCTCCCGTCTGGTTCATCCTCGACGACGATGACTTGGTCTTTATGACCGGAGCTGAAACGGTAAAGGGGCGAGCCATGCTCCGCGACCCGCGGGTGGCTCTCTCCGTGGATGACGAGAGCCCGCCCTTCGCGTTTGCAACGATAGAAGGCGTTGTCTCGATAACGCGTGACCCGGATGAAATGCTTCCGTTGTCAATTGCCATCGCCCGCCGATATATGGGTGACGAGCGGGCAGAACAGTACGGGAGACGCAATGCGGTCGAAGGGGAGCTACTGCTGCGCCTAAGTCGGCTCAAAGTCTCCGCCGTGGCAGCCATCGCTGACTAGTCCAAGAGCCAAGTGAATGGCGGCACCGATATTCTCGATAGCCGGGGCAATAGCTAGGCACTTGGGGGAGGCCAGTCCTTAATCTGCCGGAAGTTGGCCCACTCGGACGAGTGCGGCCAGTTCTCCTGTGATAATCAACTCTCGAGTATCAAGGATTTCGCTGTCGAGGGTTTTGCTGCATGCTTGCCGGAGGTTGATCTCAAGGCCTCACTCGCCCACTACGTTGGGTTGGATTTCGTGGCGATGCAGCACGAAGAATGCGGGAAGTGGGCATGGATTCGGTCTGGCACTGCCGGACGCCATCTCTTCCTGAAAAGAGACCTTCACCTCGCGACAACGGCAGCGGCGGCCGACCTCGCCGCGCAGACGCCAATGCGCTCGAATCCGTCTGGATCGGTACTGAAACTAGTGGCATGAGCGACACCTACATATACCTGCGTCAGCCGGTTCACGTTGAGCTTGGCAACAGCTTGTCCGGTTTGGAAGCCCGCTCGGCAGCGGTGCCCACGTCGACCGCCGCCCTTGACATCGGCTAGGCGGACGATGCCACCCATGGCTGAATGGCGCGGGTGGGGCGACGCCTACCACCGGACAGTCGCAGCTTGCGGTTCACTTATTTCGTGGTGTCTGTCCCGACTTAAGCGTTCGGCAATTCGGACGATGGGAGGGGCCGCCAGTACGACAAGGCACACTTCGAAGGGAGATCGAAAGCGAACGAGTCCATAGACGAACACGCTCACGAAGGTAAGCACGCCAGCGGGAACGAGCAGAAACCATTGTCGGATATGAAGTCGCCGAAGAATCACGACGCCGACGATCCCCAGCCCAAGCATGCAATAGTAAAAGATGGTGCCGGCATCCGTGGCGAGGGCCGGACGTCCTTCCCCCAGTTCGATATTCGCGTCTTCAGCGGGTCGGTAAAGGCCCCACTCCCGTCCGATCCTCGCCAACATAACGACGGGTAGTCGAGAAAGGTGCCCTCTGGCGTACTGGATCGCTCGTTGCTCATCTCTCGCCGACTGGACCGATTCGTCACCCGGCCCGGCTTTTGCCGTAGCACATGTAAAGGACCACGATCCCAACTGAGATCCGTAGTAGGTCTGGTTGCAGTTTGCCCCCGAGAGGGCGAGGCCGGTCCCGGTCGATATGTAAGTAGTGTCCGCAAAGGTGGCTAGGTTTCGTGTGACGCAAGGCGCCAGTACCACGCCGAACATCAAAAGCGCGCAACCAAGTTGGCCTAGTCGGCGGCGAAGAGTTTCTGCCCGCATGCCAACGATGGCTGGCAACAAGAGCGTGGGGACAAAGAGAATGAGTTCCACTCGCACAAGCGTTTCGGCTGCACATGCCAACCCGACGAGCGCGGCCCGGGTCATCCCAGGTGATCGCATGTAACGAACGATCGCCAAGAGAAGCAAGGCCATTATCAGCATGGCCGGCGTTTCGGACATGACGATCCCGCTCGGCATCCAGAAATCAGGTGCCAGTGCCGCCAAACCTGCGGCTACCAGTCCAACCTTTGCGCCCGCAACGTCCCGACCCAAAATACCGACGAAGAGAACGACCAGCGCGCCAAGGACAGCCTCAGTCAATCTGGGGACTGTCGTACTCTTGCCAAATGGAATCACCAAATTGACAATCCCGAGTAGCAGGGAGGTCAGCGGAGGGTGGGCCGCCGTCGGCGGGGTGCTTTCTGGCACCCGGAAGAACTGGCCGAGCCGAAACTGTTCGGCAGTCAGCTGGTACCAAAGGGCATCGTAAATCCTTTGGTTCTGAAAGCGGGTGAAAATGAGTACGTAGCCGACCCGAAAGACGAGGGCGAAAGTAACAAGGCAGACCAGCCAGATCCGGTAGCAACGGGCGGTCAATGCCGTCCCGACCGACCACAACGGATCGATCACATGGTTGCCGAACCGTCCCGAGTCGTCCACGCTGACCGTCACAAGAGGCAATCAGGTGACGGCTTAGCTAGTTGACCGTGATTCGTTGCGCTGAGGGTTTGGTCAATCGCGCTTGATCGCATGTCCCCTTTCGGAATGGCCCGAGGTCGGCTAACCAAAAGCGGTGACAGGGGTAGTCGATGACCGACCGGCATAGCAATCCTGATGGAGAGATGGGCGAGGAGGCACCATCACCGCCACTCGAGTTGACCCCGGCCAGCCCAGCAGCCCGTGCCCGGGTGAAGGCGCTTGGTCAGATGGTCAAGCCACCTTGGTCGTGCCATGCTCGGATGGTAACGGCGGGATTGTGACGCTGACCTGCCGTAACTGAATGAAAATTCAGCGGGCCTCCATACGGTCATCGCAGGCGCGAGGATGGGACGGTGGTGAGGGCCTCGATGCGAGTGTTGATGATCGAGGACGACAAGTCGCTGGTAGCAAGCTTACGGGTCGCCGTGCAGGACGCGGGGTTCGTATGCGATGTTGCCTACGACGGGGCCGATGGCCTTCAACAAGCGATACGTGGCCAATACGATCTGATCGTTCTCGACATCATGCTTCCATCGCTCAATGGCTTCAAAGTGTGTTCTGAACTCCGCAAGCTCGGCAATCGGGTGCCCATAGTGATGCTGACCGCCAAGGTCGGAGAATGGGATGAAGCGGAAGGTCTCGACACGGGAGCCGATGACTACCTGACGAAGCCGGTGTCACTAGTCGTGTTTATAGCTCATCTACGAGCTCTCCTGCGCCGCACTTACCTGGCTTCGAGCACCGAAATAGTGGTGGATGGAGTTAGTTTGAACCCGGTCAGGCGGCTCTGTCGCTTTGGCGGGCAAGAGGTGCAGCTTTCAGGCCGGGAGGTCGAAGTGCTGGCAGGGCTGATGGCTGCCGATGGAGCAGTGATAGCCAAGCAGGACCTCCTCCGCCAGGTTTGGGGCGATCAGTTCAAGGGCGACGACAACATCGTCGAGGTCTACATCCGACACCTGAGAACAAAGCTGCGGTCGTTTGGGCGATTGGTGGTGGCCACAGTTCCTGGTGAGGGTTATCGATTCTGCATTTCTGAGGGAGTCTGAGGTCAATGGCCCTGGTCCGCTCCCTCCGCTTCCGAATTACCTGTCTGGCGATGGTGGCCGTCGTCATTGTGCTGTGTGTTGTGGGTGTCATCGTTGTGCGCGCGGTCGATAGCCACCTGCTGGGTCAGGTTGATCGTGGGCTTGTTAATAGTGGCAACTACCTCGGGGCACGGATAGCGCACAACGAGTTCGTGCCGGTGACCGTACCGGCTGATCAGTTGGGCCAAGGGTTGTCGCCCTCCGGCCACCTCCTGGGCGAAAGCGCCAATATCCACGGGATGCCACCACTGATCGCGGTCCGGCCCGGTGACAAGCTGCCGCTGTTCAGGACCATCTACTACAAGCGAATCGGGTACGTCCGGTTGCTCGAGCAGCGAATTGCTCCGCATGGACTAATTCTCGTGACCGGTCAGCAAATCAATGTGGTGGTCGAGGCTGGGCATTCGTTGAAAGAGCTACTTGCGATCATCCTTCCGTTGTTGGCGGTAACCCTGGGAGCCCTGATTTGGATCGTCGTGAGCCGGACGATGCGCCGGATGGAAGAGATGCGGGGTGCGGTCGCCGAGATCTCTGATCGGAAACTCGATGATCGGATTCCACTCTCGGGTAGCGGCGACGAACTCGATCGTTTGGCAGTGACGATGAATGACATGCTTGATCGACTAACGACTGCTGTGACAAGGGAACGTCGGTTTGTCGCCGATGCCAGCCACGAGCTGCGGAGTCCAATCGCCAGTCTTCGCGCTGCGTTCGAGGTGTCGCGGGGAATTCGAGGCGATCGCCATTGGAACGAAGATGCAGCGTCGAGCGCACTTCAGAGACTCGATATGTTGGCTGAAGACTTGCTTGTTCTTGACTCCGTCGGTCGGACTTGTCTAGGGCGAGGTGTCGAGCTGGTGGACATCGACGAGCTGGTTCTTGAGCAGGTAACTCAACTACGGCACCTCACCGAGCTGGACATCGATATCGGTAGGGTATCTGCGGGCCAGGTCTTAGTCCGCGAAGTCGACATGATGCGGATCATTGAGAACCTCTCATCCAACGCGTGCAGACACGCCGTCAGTCGAATAGCTTTTGCTGTAACGGAGACTGATGGCCGTGTGCATCTGTCTGTCAGTGACGACGGGCCCGGCATCCCGGCTGAGATGCGCGTGCAGGTCTTTGAACGGTTTGCTCGCCTTGATGTTGAGCGAACCCGCCAAGATGGTGGATCCGGGCTTGGGTTGGCCATTGTCGCCGAACTTGTAAAGGGGTATGAAGGCGAGGTGTGGGTTGAGGGGGCTCTGCCGCACGGGGCTCGGTTTGTTGTGGACCTGCCGGCACCACCACTGAACATGACGCCTCACGGCCAGACAGAGGTGCAGGAACCGCGGGGCGGCCATCTCTGGGCGGATCGAGCGGTCTGAGTAAATCCGGCGTCGGTCGGGCTTTCAGCGTACCCAATGTGCGCCAGGGACGCCCCAACATGGAAGCGGCGGACCATGAGCAAGCCCCACTACTACGCGATCCAGTTCTGGTTGTCGCGGCGCTTAAGTCGCTGCTTGGATGGGTTCAACCGGCCCAACGTGGCCAGATCGGATGTTACGGAGGTCACGGTCGCACCGGTACAGCGCTTGCCTCTCGCCATCTTCTGTGGACAAGCGCCAGGCGAAGCAGTCAACTGGGTTAGTGCCAAGTACTGCGAACATGCGGTCGTGACAGACGAGCAAGAAGCCTCGCCCACTGCCTCACCAGCTGCCCCGGCCACGTCGTGGAAGTCGTGTCAAGGCACTTCGGGTGGTGGCACAGGTGTCCGCGACCACGGTGTTGCTGGCCCACGACTTACGGGATCGAGTTCACTGATGGTGACCGTAGGAGCAAATACTCCAATCGCAGTTGCCCTTGCGGCGTGGGTTGTCTGCCCTTCCACCCATGATCGCTTCGACCACCCGCCATGCCATCGGTGATCAGACGGGGGTCGCTCGCGTTCTCGCCGTCATCGGTGGTCTCGTAGGAGTTTCCTGTGCGGCTGCATCAGGAACGACTGCTCGCCTTCGTGCGGTGCACGGGCAGGGACCGAAGAGATCCAAGGAAGCGCTCAGGCGCAGAATCATCTGTAGGTTCGAGGTCGGGCAGGCGGTCGAGTATGCAGCCCAACATCGCCTTGATCTCGACCCGAGCCAGGGCTGCGCCAAGGCAGTAGTGAGCACCCACACCGAAGGCGAGGTGGTCATTCGGGGTCCGGGTAATGTCAAAGCGGAACGGTTCCGTGAAGTGCGTTTCGTCCTGGTTCGCAGATTCGTAGAGCAGTACGACTTCGTACCCAGGCAGCAATATCGTGCCGCTGATCTCGACCGCGCTGGTCACCGTGCGCGCCATGTTCTTGATGGGGGACACCAAGCGGATCATCTCATCGACCGCGCCGTCGAGTAGTGAGCGGTCGGCGAGCAGGTGAGCGTGCTCGCCGGGGTTGCGCAGCAGCAGGTCGACACCACCGCTGATCACGTTGCGGGTGGTCTCGTCGCCACCGAGCAGGATCAGGAGTGATTCCATGACGAGCTCGTCCTCGGTCAGGCGCTCACCGTCGACTTCGGCACCGACCATGGCGCTGATCAGATCGTCACGCGGCCGGGACCGACGGTTCTTGATCGTCCGCCGAGCGTACCTGTCGAACTCGACAAATGCGGTCGCCGCCGTCTGCATGCGATCGGCGGTGCCGGCGATGGAGCCGATGAGATCGTCCGACCACCGCAGCAGCATGTCGTGATCGTCGCGTTCGATGCCGAGCATGTCTCCAATGATGATCATGGGTAGAGGCGCAGCGAGGTCGGCAACGATGTCAATCTCGTCGCGGTCGGCGATCACGTCGACCAGTTCGTCGCACAAGGCGGTGATGGCGGGAACCATGGCCTTCACCCGTCGTGGCGTGAACGCCTTGCTTACGACCCTGCGTCGGCGGGTGTGGTCGACTCCATCCATGTCGAGCATCCACGGAATCGGCGGGATCCTCGGACGCGAACCACCGGCGTTCGAGAACGTGGCACTGTCCCGGGACGCTGCCGACACGTCGTTCCAAGTGGCGATGGCCCAGAGGTCATTGATCTCGTCGTGGTGGACGGGCGCCTCCCGACGCATCCACGCATAAGCCTCCGCAGCTACCTCACCGTATAGATGTTCGGACAGCAGGTCGACAGATCCCGTCGGTACCCACCCCACCCCGCCGGTGGTTGGTCCGGGGCCCGCCAATGGACTGGAATGCGACGATTCGCTCACATCTCTGACCGAGGAAGCTTGAGGTGGCGTGTGGTCGCGTGGGGGGTGGCATTGGCGGTGGACGTCGCAGCCGTTGAAGCGTGCGTGCTGATCTTGAGCACCGCCCGGAGTCGGTGGGAACGGGTCATGACCGTCTTGATCGACGCCCACTCCGTTGGCCGGTGGAGCTTGCCCCCCTGAGATGCCCCATGGATGCTCGGTGCCCGGTCCTTCATCAGTGATGAGCCTACAAGTTGCGTCCGTCAACGGAGCTGGATTCGGGTGTTCGGCCGGTGGGTACGTCGAGGTATAAATGCCCGCCGTCCCCCGCCGCAGATTTCGGGTCGCCGATTGACTCGACAGGAGGTCCCGGAGAAGTGATGGGACTATGTTCGAACCCCTTCCGAGCGTCATCCGGTGTCGAGCAAACCTGGCAACGATTCGAGGCAGCAGTGGCCGTCTATTGAGCAGGTTTCCTCAAGGCCGTCGGTCGAGGCGATCGTCTTGCCACCTCACGCCCGGCTTTGACGCGCGCTCATTCCACGGCGAATTTGGTCGACGTGATCGCACTCCCAAGTGGAGTGGTGACTGTGATGTAGCCGGTCGTGGCCCCCGCCGGCACCTCCACGGTGATCTTCGTGGAGGTGTCGCTGGTGACGGTGCCCTCTCTCCCGGTGCTACTGCCTAGCGGGCCGCCGCCTGAGCCATCGAAGGTCACATGAGCAGTGAGAAGGTTGGTTCCAGTGATGGTCACCACCGTGCCGGGTGGACCCGACGACGGGGTGAATCCGGTGATGGTGGGTCCCGCATCTGTGAACTTGGTGGCGCTGGTCGCGTTCCCATTGTCTAGTGTCGCGACTTCGATGTAGCCGGTCGTGGCACCCGTCGGTACCTTGACTGTGATCTTCGTGGACGTGTCGCTAGTGAAGTTGCTCATTATGCCGTTGAAGGTCACCCCGTTTGCACTGTTGAGGTGTGTCCCGGTAATGGTTACCACCGTGCCGGGTGGACCCGACGACGGGGTGAATCCGGTGATGGTGGCTCCTGTGTAGGTGAATTGGGTGGCGCTCGTCGCAACCCCTCCGGGAGTAATGACTTTGATGTCGCCGGTGGTGGCACCCGTGGGCACCTCCGCCGTGACTTTTGTGGACGAGCAGACATTTCTCGAATCGAAAGTACAGAGGTTCGTGCCCGCTTTGCCATGGAAGGACACCTCAGTTACACCGTCGAGGTTGGTGCCAGTGATGGTCACCACCGTGCCGGGTGGGCCAGACGTCGGGGTGAATTTGGTGATGGTGGGTGAGCCGAATGAGATAGCGAATTTGGTCGACGTGATCGCACTCCCAAGTGGAGTGGTGACTGTGATGTAGCCGGTCGTGGCCCCCGCCGGCACCTCCACGGTGATCTTCGTGGAGGTGTCGCTGGTGACGGTGCCCTCTCTCCCGGTGCTACTGCCTAGCGGGCCGCCGCCTGAGCCATCGAAGGTCACATGAGCAGTGAGAAGGTTGGTTCCAGTGATGGTCACCACCGTGCCGGGTGGACCCGACGACGGGGTGAATCCGGTGATGGTGGGTCCCGCATCTGTGAACTTGGTGGCGCTGGTCGCGTTCCCATTGTCTAGTGTCGCGACTTCGATGTAGCCGGTCGTGGCACCCGTCGGTACCTTGACTGTGATCTTCGTGGACGTGTCGCTAGTGAAGTTGCTCATTATGCCGTTGAAGGTCACCCCGTTTGCACTGTTGAGGTGTGTCCCGGTAATGGTTACCACCGTGCCGGGTGGACCCGACGACGGGGTGAATCCGGTGATGGTGGCTCCTGTGTAGGTGAATTGGGTGGCGCTCGTCGCAACCCCTCCGGGAGTAATGACTTTGATGTCGCCGGTGGTGGCACCCGTGGGCACCTCCGCCGTGACTTTTGTGGACGAGCAGACATTTCTGGAATCGAAAGTACAGAGGTTCGTGCCCGCTTTGCCATGGAAGGACACCTCAGTTACACCGTCGAGGTTGGTGCCAGTGATGGTCACCACCGTGCCGGGTGGGCCAGACGACGGGGTGAATTTGGTGATGGTGGGCCCACTATCGGCCACGCAGGCGGCAATGCTGGTCGAACCCGAATTCGGATTGGTCGTTCCCGTCGGGCACGGGGTGGGTGCTGTAGCTCCGGTGATGGGGACGTAGGTGTTGGGTGGCGCCAAGGTGCAGGCCGTCGCTCCTGAGGTTGGGGCGTAGCTACCCGCCGCACATGGGGCTGCCGATGACGCCCCACTGGTGGCGATGTAGTGACCGGGGGGCGCAGGCGAACAGCTTGCTGCCCCACTTGTCGCACTGAACGATCCGGCTGAGCAGGGCGTCTCCTCACTTGAGCCACTCAACGCGACCGCGCTCCCCGGGTCTGCCGGAATACAGCTGGCTGCGCCTGAGTTGGGATTGTACGTGCCTGGATCACAAGGGGTAGCGGAGGTCGCCCCGGTCGAAGAGACGGCATAACCCGGAGGAGCTGCGTTGCACGGCGTTCCTCCTGTGGCGCTGTAGTAGCCGGGTTGACACTGGGCGGCGACATCCAAGGTGAAAGACCAAATTCACGGAGTCACCCAGTGAATCCGATACGTTCCCTGACACCGTGTAGGTGTCTGGAGTCGTGTTGGACGGGGCCGAGACTGCCCCACTTGAGCTCACGGTGACCGGGGACGGACCGCTGGTGGTCGTCCAGGCGAGAGCTCCTCCACCGCTGGGCTCATTAGATACAGTCAGTTGATTCGAGTATGCGGTGCCTGCCACGACGGCGTCTGAGACGGGTGGTCCCTGGATGAGGCTGATCGGGACTTCCGGTGAAATCACCGATACGGTGCCGCCAAAGCTGGTCACGTAGGCGGCGCCCGTAGTTGGATCGACGGCGATGGCGAGTGGATTGCCACCGACCCCGACGGTGGTGGCTATGGCATTGGTGGTCCCATCGATGATTGAGATGGTTCCGTCAAAGCTGGCCACGAAGATCGTGTCGCGTGCCGGGTCGACGGCCACACTTTCTGGAACGTCGCCTGCCCCGACCGTGGAAGTGACGCTATCAGTGGCTTCATCGATCACCGACATGGTGTTGTCGTTCTGATTGGTCACGTAGGCAGTGCCGGTAGTCGGGTCGACGGCCACTGACAGTGGATAGCTGCCCACTCCGATGGTCGCCTTGACTGCGTTGGTGGTCTCGTCGATGACCGACACCGTGTCACTTTGTTGGTTGGCCACAAAGACGTTGCCGGTGGTCGGGTCGACGGCTACCGCATCCGGATAAATGCCCACGTAGATAGTGGCCGCGACGGCGTCGGTGGATTCATCGATCACCGACACTGTATCGGAGCCCGCGTTGGCCACGTAGACGGTGCCGGTCGTCGGGTCGACGGCTACGGCGTCTGGATAGAGGCCCCCATCGTCGATGGTGGCGGTGACGCCGTCGGTGGTTCCGTCGATCACCGACACGGTGCCGTCACCTTCGTTGGGGACAAAGACAGTATCGGTGGTTGGGTCGACGGCAACCGACACAGGGAAGCTACCCACCCCCACGGTCCCGGTGACAGTGTCCGTGGTCCCATCGATCACCGACACGGTTCCAGCGCCTTCGCTGGGCACAAAGACAGTATCGGTGGCTGGATCAACGGCCACCGCATAGGGATAGCTACCCACTCCGACTGTGGCGGTGACGGCATAGTTGGTTGTTGCCGCGGCCGGAAGGGCCGGCAGGTCGACGACCGAGGTAGCCAGTGCACCCCCTAGCAACAACGATCCGGCCAGCACCGCTCGGAACCCTCGATGAACTCGGCTGCTCATTGGGAACGCACCTCGCCTCTCATTTCCACTGCCGCCTACCGCGTGCAAGTTTTTAACACGGGGTGCCCGGCTCGGGCAATCGACTTTCTCCGAGCTGATTCGGACGCCGGTTTCGGGTGCTCAATCAGACCGACGTCATTCATTCGGCACCGTGCAAGGCGTGTTCGAGAGACGCATCGACAACTCTGACTCCATTGGAGTTCGGCAGCAGCGTTAGGTGAACGATCTCGAAATCCGGGGTTCCCAGGGGTCGGTGTTTCCAACTCGGAGGGGCCGATGGCCCAATCACCTCGCATACAAGTTCTTGCTACGTGGAGCGCTCCGCTCACGCCGGAGACATTTGTCAGAGGCAACACTGCTCTTTGGAGCGAGCCGTCAGCTCTTGGAGGACATGGGATTGCTGTGCGAGCTTCTTGAGGATGAACTGCGTAAGAGTGAACTTGTGTGGGTCCGCGCTGGTATGGGTGAGGAGTTAGGCAAAAGCCTTCGAGCGAAGTCGGCATCTGTCACTCGCGGATGTCATTGCGGTCGCCTTAGGTAGTGGGCCGGTGAGCACGCGTGGTTTGTGGGAATGACGCGTCGACTGTTCCTAAACTGTCACCCTCTCAATCTGGACTGAGTCTGTTCAGCGACGGGATGCCCCCCATGTGCTGTTGAGTGGCCCGCGACGACCGCGAGGAGTGAACAGGTTGGGATCTCCCTGGTGCTTCCTCACCCGTACTTGTTTCGGGTCACTGCCAGGGCTGGCTGACACCGGCGACGCTCCGACAAGGGGTTCGAGCATCGCTTTTTGCCTTGGTCGAGAATCGCTAATGAAATACAGCCTCTGACCCGAAATTGTCATTCCGACAACATCGGTGGAGATGATGGGACTCGAACCCTCGACCCTCTGCTTGCAAAGGGGATCTCTCGGTTTGCCCACTGTCTCTGAGTGTGGATACCAGTCGCCTAGTTCTTGTTCAGACGTGGTTGCCGTGCGGATCCATGAGATCGACTTCGACTGGCGGCGACAGATGTCGACGGGTTTTGTAGGGGCGGATGTAGGGACAGGATCGGTGGCACGGAAGCTATTGCGACGGTAGCGCCATCATATGGACTGAAAGCGCCCCATCCCGCCACGTTTGGGCGATGCCAATAGCCGATGAGTGTCCGAAGTCGTGATGCGCAAACGGTACGCTGGCAGGCAGAGAGCCGGGAAGTCTGGTCGGCAGGTCAAAGTTTCGCATCCCCGAGGAGCTGCTGAACGTGTCTCACCTGAGCAGGCCCAGGAGGCTTGGGCACTCTCACCCGTGGTGGCGTGCGACCTGTCGGGCCGGCGTTTCCGGATGACCACCGGAACCTCCTTGCTCGTCTTCTTCATAGGGGCTGTCATAAGCCTGGGCACAAGCTGGGTGCTCGTTTCACGCCTCGAACGGGTCGGGGATCGGCTCGGCCTGTCCGAGGGGCTCCTGGGAATGGTGGCCGCCGTGGCCGCCGATGCCCCCGAGATCACGGCCTCCATCACCGCACTTGCCCATCACCAGGCCACGATCGGTGCCGGGGTGGTTCTTGGCTCGAACGTGTTCAACCTCGCAGCCCTTCTCGGGCTTGGAGCGGTTGTCGCTGGTCATATCGAACTGCATCGGAAGGTGGTTGTCTTCGGCGGAACCATCGCCATGTTGGTCGCAGTGGTCTGCCTTTTCACCGTTGGAGGCCAACTGCCTCCCACCGGGGGACTTACCCTCGTCATCGCCATCCTGGTTCCCTACACCGTCCTGCTTGGTGCGCACCGCACCATCCTTGGGCGGTTCGACCTCACTCCGAGGTTGTCGGCTTGGCTTCATGACGCCATCGTCGAAGAGGAAACCGAACTCGAAGAAGCCATCCACCCTAAGCGTGGTACCGGCGGTGACGCCCTGGTAGCTGTTGCCGCCCTAGGCGTGGTCATCGCAGCTTCAATCGCCATGGAGCGAGGAGCAGCTTCGCTCGGTGCTCACTTCGCCGTCCCAGAAATCGTTATTGGTGGCCTCGTCCTCGCCGCCGTGACCAGCCTGCCCAACGCGGTGTCGGCCATTTACTTGGCTCGCCGCGGTCGTGGTGCCGCGGCATTGAGCACCGCGCTGAATTCAAATTCGCTCAACGTCGCCGCCGGATTACTGATCCCGGCTGCGATCCTCGGTTTGGCCAATCCGTCCGCATCGGGTCTTCTTGTCGCAGGCTGGTATCTGGGATTGACAGCCCTGACGTTGGGGCTCGCCTATTGCGGGCGCGGGCTACGTCGCGGGTCAGGAGCTCTGATAATTGGCTTCTACGTCTTGTTCGTTGTTCTACTTCTTGCGACGACTTAATGGAATTAAGGGACTCAGTATTTCGTTGCCGATTGGATGATCCTGGCCGCCCAAAGTTTGCAATGGGACCATTAGGATTGCTACTCCCTCAACCGGGACCAACGGGCGTGACTTTGTGCCGCCATCGACACCTGACCCCTTCCCCGCGGTCTGAGCCGGCATCGGTCACGGACCCTCGGACACAGTCCGACCATGATCTGCCTCGGGGACGAGCGATGCGGGAGCGGAGAGGAATCGGAAGGCCTCAATGTCTTCGGGTGTCCCAATGAGGACCAGCTCATCCCCATCTTCGAGCACGGTGGTCCCATCGGGCACGACCAGATCTCTCCGCCGTTGAATGGTTGTGACGATGATGCTGATCGGCAATCCAGCTTTTCGAAGCGTCTGCCCCACCAAGGGTGACCGTTCCTCTATAAGCACACGGTCTGAGCCGTTTTCGTCGCCTTCATTCATTCGCTGCAGGCTGGCGAGAAGTCCAAGCCGATAGCCCCTCACCACGTCCGACGTGGCGATCGTCCCGACGACCCTTCGATCTGCGTCGAGGACCGACACCCAGTGCTGGGCGGAAGTAGTCATCGCATCTAGGGCCACGTCGAGATGAGCTGACTCCAGTGTCGTGGCCGCAGTCACGTCCACGAGTGATTCGAGTCGCAACTCCGAACCCGCTTTCACCTCGTCAAGACGAAGGAGCGAGACAGTTCCTTCGAATCGGCCCTCTCCGTCCACAACCGGTGCACCTGAGAGCCCGTGCTGGAGGAGTTCCCGACGGGCGGCCGCTGTGGGGCTCCCGCCCGCAATAACCAGCCGAGGGGGCGCCATGGCCTCGGCGACGGGGACGCCGGCCAAGACGGGCATCCCCATGAGGAGCCGCTGGGCCGGGGCATCGGCTCGAGATCTGAGTTGACTGCGGTAGATGGTGTCGTCGCTGCGGCGGACGATGAACCACGCCAGCCCTACGGCGATCATGGCCGGTCCAAGGATGGAAAGGCTTCCGGTCATCTCGGCCACCATCAGCATCACGGCCAGAGGTGCTCGGGAGATACCGCCGAAACAGCACATCATACCGATGATCACGTAGGGCGCAGGATTGTGACCCATGGAAGGAACGATGGGTTCGAAGAGCCGCCAGACCGAGGCGCCGACGAACGCACCGATGACAAGTCCGGGACCGAAGATCCCTCCCGATCCGCCCGAGCCAATGGAAAGCCCGGTGGCCACGATTCGGGCGAAGGGCAGGATCAGGACTATCCACAATGGGAGGGTCAGGAGCTGATGGCCCAGCCCCTGCTGGATCCATCCGTAGCCGGTCCCAAGCACTTCGGGTATGGCGAGGGCGATGAATCCGACGATGACTCCCCCGATCGCAGGCTTGATCCAGCGGGGGAGGTTCAGCCGCCCAAAGAGATCCGAGATTCCATAGAAGCTCTTGGCGTACAGGAGGCCGACCAGCCCGCCGAGGACTCCGATCAGTGCAAACCAAGGCAGGTCAGCAGGATCGGTGAAGTGGTAACTGCCGGCGAAGCCAAAGATCGGCGTGAATCCGACCGCTGCCCCGAAGATGACGTAGCCGACCAACGAGGCCACGAAGCTGGGAAGCAAGGCTTCGGAATCGAAATCATCTCGGTAGAGGATCTCAGTGGCCAGGACAGCACCGCCGAGTGGCGCACCGAAGATGGCGCCGATCCCTGAACCGATCCCGGTGACCACGGCGATGCGAGCGTCGGCCGGGCTGAGATCGAGCTCTCGGGCTAGCAGGGAAGCGAACCCCGCGCTGATCTGTCCGGTAGGGCCTTCCCGACCTCCTGACCCTCCCGAGCCGATGGTGAGGGCCGACGCTACGATTTTGACGATCACGGCGCGAAAGCGAATGCCCCGAGGATTGTGATGCACCGCTGAGATGGCGGCGTCGGTGCCATGGCCCTCCGCCTCTGGAGCGAATCGAAAGACGAGGATTGCCCCGAGCAGTGCCCCCAACCCGACAACCAGGGGAAGTGCCCAGGGCCGGGTAAAGGAGGCCGACGCCCGTTGACCGCCCTCGCCCAACGGGGTGGGCACGTGGTATCCGGCAAGGGTGCCGAGGAAGAAGTGTGTCGAGGCCAGCAGCGCCTCATAGAACACGATGGCACCGACTCCGGCCATCGTTCCGATCAGTAGGCCTAGAATTAGCCACTTCTGCAGGTAGGACGCACTACCAAGCCAGCGCCCAGCGCGAGCCATTATGGCTCGCCACGAGGTCCTGGCGAAGACGGTCATGGTGACAGGCCGGCCATCTACAGATCCCAGCCCGTTGACCAGTCCTGCTCGGGCACTTCGCCGGCAGCAGCGGTGAGACGTTGTAGTGAGTCGACCAACGCAGCCTGCTGCTCAGACGGAATCGCCTCCAAGAGCTGGGCGATCTCCGAACGCCTCCTCGTCGTCACAGCATCCACCAGCCCGTAGCCCTTCTTGGCAAGCGTTAGTCGGACGAGACGCCGATCACCCCGGGCGTGGCGACGGACGATCAAGCCCTTCTTGATCAGCCGATCGCACATCCGAGTGGCGGTCGGCGGTGTCACATCGACCGCTTCAGCGAGTTCGGCCAGGCTCTGAGGACCACGGGAGGCCAAAACGACCAACGTCCGGTATTGCGTGAGCGTCACCTGCTCGGCCACGTCCCCGAGGGATCGAGCCGCAACGGCGACCAATACCCGGCTTGCACTCAGGACGGCATCGACGATGAGGTCCCGCGGGGACTCCACGGTGGTCTGTAGTTTCGAAGCCATATGCTAATCATTGTAGTAGCTAATTAACAAGGCTGATTGCTGTCGGAGATCTCACAGAGGATTCCTGTGCCGGACGTTTGGTTGCTTACTTATGCAAGCAGCATCTCGACGGGGGACCGAGTCGTGTTTACGTCGGGACGGACACTCTCCACGTCGTTTTGGTCTTCGGATCTCGGCCACCGGCTGCCCCCAGAGCCGTTAGGGACACTTCACCTGACCTCGGCCCACTGGACCTCCGAATGAGTGGGCATGCAGCGGGGACGCCGAGCTTGTCCACCGGACCGACGGTTGCACACCACTAACCAGGGGATGTGTTTGGTTGGACGAATACGCCCCGGGAAGGAACGTTCTGATGGTTCGAACGACTCATTCCGACGTCGGTACATTCGATGCGCCCGTGCGAGGCTCAGTTGAATCTGGTACTTGCATCGTAGAACAGGCGCCCTTGGCCGGGCTTGGACGCCGAGAGCACCAGGTACAGAGGTTCGACATGGCTCGGGGTTGTAAAGGTGATCTGGTGCAACACGTGGGCTCCCAACGGAACGTGTAGGTCGAGGACTTGGCCATCCACTATCGGACCCGTTGCTGAACCGGCATGGATTTGCCACGCTACGTGAAGGTTGGTTCCCATGAAGGTGTCGTTGAAAATCTCGAGCGTCCGCGTCACCGATCGGTCGACCGGTAGCGACACCTCCACGGACGGCCAGTCCCCTTCAGTGTTCGATAGTTTGTTCGCCTCCCAGTAGCTCTGGTCAGCGACAAGCACGGGAGAGAATGCATCCTGTATTCGCTGAATCTGAGGGTTTGCCCATGGATTCGCCAGATTGTTCGCACCATAGATCGGGTGGCCACCCTGCTCGAGGGTCATCGTCGTGGAATTCACACCGGGAATTACAGAGGCCCAGATGTTCAAGAGAGTGTATGGCCGGACGTCGGACGCGCCTTCCGTCCGGAGCACCTCGGTCGCTGTGGCGAACCATTCGAAGTACTGCTTACTCGATTCATCGAGAAACTCCCCGATCCCGTATGGCTTACCCGGATTTAGCCCGGGCGCACCCTTACAGGAGTTGTCGCTGTATCCATACGAGGAGCCCACCCCGTCCTCGGCCACATAGTGACACCACACCGTAAAGTTCGACTGGGGTAGGTCCTGGAAGACGTTGAACTCGTCTGCACTAATGGGCCGAGTGGGATCGAGCGCCATGATCGCCGAGTACAAGGCGGCTAGAAACGGGACGCCCGATCCCGGTGGGGCCTTGATTGAGATGGGCTCATTGGCCTCGCTCCACCGCAATACCGAAGCATGGTTTCGGTCGCGGAGCACAAGATCCCGGGCGTCGCTGACCATATTTGGCCGTCCAGTGGCAAAGTTCTGCCGCAGGTTCGATCCCCTGATCGCCGTCTCATCGATGATCATGAGGCCTCGCTGGTCGGCGATGTCAAGCATGTAGGGGGTCGCCGGGATCTGGTGGATGCGGACGTCGTTGTAGTTGAGGTGGAGATAATTCTCCACCGCCCGGGGCCACCCTGGATTTGCACCGGTCGGAGCCAGGAACCCGGGCAGAGTGTCGTAGGCGTCACCGGGCCCACCGCCATAGTTGATGCTGTCGTAGTCGGCCTCCTGCAAGTTGTCGCCGCGGAAATTGACCCTGATTCCATTGAGATCGAAGTGGTCGCCAACTTGTTGGATCTGACGGAATCCGAACTGGTACATCGCGTCCGCATCAGCTTCGCCGGGCGTAACGAGGTTGAGGTGCCAGTCGTGCAGCTGAGCTCGATAATCGGCACGGTACGGCACGTCGGGCCACCAATAGGACTTCGGCCCGAGCTTCCATGTGACCGGGCCGATCCACACGTTGCGGGTCTGGCCTGGCGCCACGCTGACGACAGTGGTTGGCAGCGACGGGTATGCCCACGATGATCGATTCCAGGAGGTCAGCTGGGCGTGAACCGTGGTTCTTTGCCGCATACTCGAGGTATTGGTGATCGACACCTGGTAGCGGAGGCTCTTGTTGGTTACCGACGTCTCGACGAACGCGTTGGAGATGTATACGGCTGGGTAAACTTGCAGATCAGCTGACCGGAAGATCCCCTCGGCGATCTTGGGCGACCAGTCGGCCCCGTCGGGAATCGTGAAATACCCGTCCGAGTCCATGAGGGCATCTCGGCCCTTAACGAGCACGCTGAGCGTGTAGGTGCCGCCGGGCTTCACGAACGGAGAGATGTCGAAGGTCGACGGCAGGAACGACGTCGTATCGGTCCCGACGACCTTCCCATCGATACTGAGCTGCGCCTGAAAATTCACGGCGCCAAAGGTCACTTCGGTGGTCTGAGCGGAGTGGATGTTGGGGACAGTGATGGTACGTACGTACTCCGCCTCGGAGACAGAGGGAAACCCCTGCTTCGCCCACCCACCACCGGGAACAGCAATCGTCGTGCTCTCGTGAAGTGGGGTGTTCACGCAGCCCTCTTGCGGACCAAGGGTTCCGGTCGATGAGCACGTCGTGTCCATGAGCGGGTGGAACCGCCATATCCCGGCGAGGTCGACGCCGACCACAGGCTTCGGACCAGATACCCCATTGAGGTACGAGTAATTGAAATGTGGGTGACCGTCGGTCGCCAGCGGACGAGCGGTGGTACTTCTGGGGGCTGTACTACGACTGACGAGACTCAGTATCAGACCCGCCCCTAACGCCAGAACTACTACTGGCAAAGCGATTCGCACTGTTCGGCGCATCAAGCCGACCGCCTCGACTGCTTCTCTTGCAGTCGCCGCCTCGACGTGAGGTTTGAGTCCCTTGAACGGTCACAGGCGTGAGATCTAGGTTCCAGAGCTGGCCGGATCACAACTGAGGCATGACTTCGTCGGTGACGGTGCGCAGGTAGCGCCAGGCGATCTCGGGCGGCAAGCCTCCGACAAGAGGCTGGAGGGGTAGGGGCGTGCCGCCCCTTATCATCAAAAGCGCTTCGTCGATTGTCACGATGCGATGGGTACGGTCCTCGGTCCGCAGCTCTGCTACGGAGGTGGCAGTGGAGATGCTGGCGGTGTGGGTATTGCCCTGGTTGATGGCGGCGTAACTGCGAACGTCATGCAGGAGGTGTGGACCCAACTCGGTCCAGGCTTCGTCTGGGTCATTGGCGACGAAAATGGTGGTGGCGGTATTGGTGGACGGGATCAGGCAGAAGCCAGGTTCGTGGCCTTTGGCGCGGGCCTCGGTGGCATAGATCTCCTCGAGCTCCGGATCACCGCCCTGGGCGATGAAGTCGAGGCCGAAACGGGCTGCCCGTTTGGCCGCTGCCGGGCTACCACCACCCCAGATCACGGTCGGGCCGCCCATGGTGACCGGCGCCGGCGTCACGTGAATATGGCGGCCCTCGTGTTCGAAGGGTTCACCGGACTTTGCTCGGAGGAGGACGGCGAGCTGGTCCTCCACGAGTTGGCCCCGGTGCTCGAAGTCAGCGCCATGGTGGTCGAACTCCTCGGGTCGGTATCCAATGGCGAGGATGTAACTCACCCGGCCACCACTGATGATGTCGAGCACCACCATGTCCTCCGCCAGACGGACCGGGTCATACAGCGGCAGGATCAGTGCCGCGGTCATGATGGGTAGGGTGCTGGTCCGGGCAGCTATGGCGGTGGCCAGAACCAAAGGCGAGGGTAAGTAGCCGTCGGCCATCGTGTGATGCTCAGATACCGCGGCAGCCACTGCGCCACGGCTCTCAGCAAAGCTCGCCATCTCCAGCGCTGCGGCATATAGATCCGTCGTCGGTGCACCGAACCCCGGGGCACGCATGTCAAAGCGCATCATGAACATCGTCCGGGTCTCAGGAGTCTCGTGATTTCTCGGCCGCTCTGCTGAGCTTCGCCGATCGACTCACTACGGCGTTTGTCAGGTCGCCGTGGGTGATCACGTACGGCTCGTCCGCCATGACCGCCTCAATCACTCCGGCGGCGGCATCCTCGGCGGTAGCCAACATCGCCGTCATCTCCTGGTTGCTGGCGACCATCGCTTCGAAGTCGCCATCATTGGCAATGGGGCGGCGCAGGTGGCTGGGCTGTGCTGCTTCGCTGGTCTCGAGGTGGCGGGTGATCATCCCTGACGGGAAGACCACCGACACGCCGATTTCGTCACCTGCCAGCTCGAGCCGGAGAGTTTCAGCGAGGCCCCACACGGCGAACTTGCTCGCCTGGTAGGCGCCGAGGCGGCTAGCCGGATCCAGGATCGATGACGATGTGGTGAAGGCGAGCCGACCCCGCTCGGCCTTCCGCAACAGCCGTAGGAACGTGCGGGCTACCCGCGCCGATCCAATCACATTCACATCCAGCAACCATCTCCACTCGTCATCGGTGAAAGTCTCCACGGCTCCGAAGAGTTGGACGCCGACGTTCGACACGACGAGGTCAACAACACCAAAACGCTCCTCGACGGCTTTGGCGGCTGCGTCCACGCTGGCAGCGTCAGCGACGTCAGTCGCAATGCCGAGGACCCGGACACCGTGGGCCTCGGCAAGCCGGGTCGCCTCGTTGGCGGCCCGCTCTCCGTCCAGGTCGAGCAACGCCACATCCATGCCAAGGGCTGCGCAGCGCTCACCGAGGGCGAGGCCTAGACCCGAAGCCCCACCGGTCACAACTGCCACAGTCATCAGCTCTCCTCCGGCACGAAGAAGTCGGCATGGAGCCGGGTGAGCTTCGAGGATTTGATCCGCCATCCGTCCGCGCCCTTCTCATAGGTCTCGTGATAGTGGCCGTAGCCGTCGAGGCGCATGCCGTTGGGCCAGATAACGATGTCGTTGAGCGCCCAGATCCCCGTGGCCGTCGTTTCCGACGTGAGGTCGATCTCTGGCATGTGGCCCTGATGGACGGTCACCGTTGAAGCCAGCGTTTCCGCCAGGAAGGTCATGAATTCGCCGGCCCCCCGCACCACGTCACCGCCGGCCTCCGTTGTGTCGATCACCACGTCGTCGGTGAACACCTCTCTCATTCCCTCCCAGTCCTTCGTGTCCATGGTTCGGAAATAGCGGGCCTTCAGTCGCCGAATCGCCTCGACATCGTCCGGCTCGCTCACCGGTCGCCGATCACGGAACGAACGAAGCTCTGCCACAGAATCGGAGGGAGGTCTGCCTTGCTGGCGATCACCGGCGGCATCGCTACCACGTGGAAGTTTGAGCTGGTGTCCGTCAACGCCGTCGCGGTCATGGCGGTCCCCCGATCGTTCAACGATTGACAAGTTGTCCCGTCGCACACCGTGGCGGCGCCGCCGACCTAATAAGTATACGCTAGTGACTACTTGATGTCCAGCCTCGAGGATCCCAGGAGGAAAGCTCTCGGAATACCTCGCCCAAGTCGGAGCAAAATGACCTTCATGAGCACACAGCCCCTGCGGGGTCGTCCGACGCAAGCCGAGGCATTGGTGATCGAACAACGACTCCGCGAGGCCGCAACAGAGGCATTTGTAGACAATGGCTTTGACGGCACCACCATGGAAGCCGTTGCGGCAGCGGCCGGAATCACAAGACGAACGCTCTACGCGAAATATCCGGACAAACAGGCGCTTTTCGCTGCGGTGATTCCTCAGGCCCTTGCTGACATGCCGTTCCTAGGGGTCGCCATCGAAGTTCCTGATGGTGACCTGAATTACGCGTTGCGCCAATTGGCACGACAGATCATCGAACGGCTGGTTGATCCGACTGCGGTGAAGCTTCGGCGGTTGGCCATGCTCGAGGCCGACCGAATCGCCGAGCTCGATCCGGTCCACGGCGCAGACATATGGTCAACCAGCCTTCTTTCGATCGTCCAGCTGCTTGCGCCCCATGCCGGTGCGGGCGAGATCGTCGCTGACGATCTCGAGGTGACCGCCGACCTCTTTCTGGCGATGGTCGCGGGCGGTCCCACCAAGTGGGCTGACTATGGGGTGTTCCGCTCTGCCGAAGAACTTGACCACCACATCGCGCTTTCTGTCGAACTCTTCCTGTCCGGGGTTCTCCCGCGCCCTTGATATCGGACGTCACCTTCGAGGTTGGGCCTTGGAACGTCATCCTTTGATCGTCATTGTGCCCCTTACGTCCTCTTTTCCGAGTACCGAGCTGCTGATCTCACGCTGTTCCCATGGCCGGCAAGTTCGATGCTGTGAGACGCCGGCACGGAAGGTGACCCGTAAGGCCCACCCGTGCCTTGCCCCACCGCCCGGCTTCCGCTTGTCGCTGCCCCTCGCTTCCCTGCCGGCCGGGACTGGCGGGGGCAAATCGGCCTTCACCGATCGGAACAGAATGCGGTGCTTTCGACCGACTCGCATTGTTGCGGCCGACGTACACGCGCAGCCCCAGGGTCCCCGCCGCAGCCCGTCCCTTGCCGAGTCGATCTGGCCATTTGTCGCTCCACACTCATTCGCACTCGCTCGCGAGTTGTAGGGACAAGCGGTGACTCACTAAGTCCGGTGGTCCGTAACTTCTGAACCCCGGGGTTTGGTGTCCACTCGATGGGGTCAAGCCCAGTTGGTGGAGATGATGGGACTCGAACCCACGACCCCCTGCTTGCAAAGCAGGTGCTCTAGCCAACTGAGCTACATCCCCGGGTGACCGACTGAACCGCATGCATTCCGCCAGGAGCGACCCTCCTGGCGTCAGTGAGGGTGTGTCGACAGCGGTCCAGCAGATCCGTACGGACAGTGAAGAGCCTATACGGCCCGGTAGGTGTCACAAGGCGAATTTAGAGTGCTGACGACGGACCTCCTCTAGGTCCGGGCCGGTATCTCAGCCGTCGGAGGGGCCGCCCCGACAACGCTGGACTACTGATCGCCCCGACGGGGCCTGAGGGTGATGCGAACCGACCCCCTGTCGATGCCCGTGTCATCGGCGCGAGTTGGGCTGCCAGCCAGGACGACTCGTCTCCGGTGGCCGGGTCCTCGTTCATCGCCTCGAAACCACCCACCGAAAGACAGTGAACATGGACTCCAAGGACCGACAGTTGGACTTACTGACTCAACTCTCCGATGGCATTGCCGCTCTCACTGACTCCGCCGAGTGGCTTCGCCACTTGGAGACCCAGAGCCGCTTCCACCGCTACAGCTTCGGCAATGTCGTCCTCATCGCCTCACAGTTCCCCGCCGCCAGCCGGGTCGCCGGATTTCACGCCTGGAAGAAACTTGGTCGGACCGTGGCCAAGGGTGAGAAGGCCATCTGGATCCTGGCGCCCATGACCGTGAGAAAGAGGGACGGGTGCGACGACGACCGGGAGGTGCGGGGATTCAAACACGTTCCCGTCTTCGATATCTCCCAGACAGACGGGGAGGAGTTACCTGCGGTTTGCCACAAACTCACCGGTGACGAGCCGGGCGCCTGCTTCGAGCGTTTGCGCTCTGTGGCGACTTCCCTCGGCTACTCCGTCGAGTCAACCGAACTCCGGGACGGAGTGAACGGGGATTGCACGTTCAACCTCCGGCGGATCCGGGTCGAGGCGCGCAACGCGTCAGCCCAAAGGGCCAAGACCCTCGCCCACGAGATCGCCCATGCCCTTCTCCACAGCGATCAGCAAGATCGCCAACTGGCGGAGCTGGAAGCTGAATCAACTGCCTACGTGGTCTGTCGCTGCCTCGGACTGGATACCAGCTCGTACTCGTTCGGGTATGTGGCCAGTTGGGCTGGCGGCCGAGAGCAGGCGGTGACCGGAATCAAGGCCTCGTGCAGCCGCATACAGGAGGCTGCCGCAGCCATCCTCGACGCTCTGGAGGTGGAGGAACAGCCGGCTGGGGTATCCGAAGCCGCCTAACCCACGCCCCGGACGGTCCAGTCGGAGTTCCGACCCGATGACCGGGCCCTCTCGACTGTCAGGAGTCGTCGGTCCGGGCCCGATCAAACGAGCGCTCGATCTCCTCCCACGCCGCCTCCACACCATCGAATCCGCCGACCTTGGTCAGCTTGTCCGGCTCGAGATCCTTGTAGACCTCGAAGAAGTGGGCGATCTCGTGGGTCAGGTGGGGCGGGAGACCATCGAGGTCTCTCACCGCCTCCCACATGGGGTCCCCGCAGGCCACCGAGATGATCTTGGCGTCCGGTCCCTTCTCGTCAGTCATCCAGAAGACCCCTACCGGCCGGCTCTCGACCAGGCACCCGGGGAAGGTGGGTTCATCCAGCAGGACCAGGGCGTCCAGCGGGTCGCCATCCTCGGCCAGGGTGTCGGGGACGAAACCGTAGTCGGCCGGATAGAAGGTGGCCGAGAACAGGCGGCGGTCGAGTCGCATCACGTGGCGCTCATGGTCGTACTCGTACTTGTTCCGACTCCCCCTCGGAATCTCCACGATCACTTCGATGGTCCGGTCGGTTGTCACGGCGTGCGCCTTTCATTCTCTGGTGAGTCCATTGTGACTCACCTCGGGGTGGCGGCCCGCCGCCGGCCCGCCAGGCACCATCCGGCCCGTGGGAGTGTTCTAGGCCCGACCTGGGGCCGGTGGAGTGTCCGGGTCTGATTGCTATCGTTGCCCAATGAGCATCGAAACCGTGCGGGGACCCAGCCCGGAGGTCGGGCAAGACTCCGATCCCCGGTATTTCGCTCGCCAACTCTCCGACCTCGACTTCAATGATCGCCTCCTCGACCTGGTGGCCGACCCCGAGATCCCACTTCTCGAGCGGGCCAAGTTCCTGGTGCTGTTCAGCGAACGGATCGATGAGTTCTTCCAGGTCCAAGTAGCCGGCTTGAGGAGACAGGTGGTCGCCGGCATCAAGAGCCTGGCCCTCAACGGCAGCACCCCGGACAAGCTGCTGCGCGACGTCCGGGCCTCGCTCGAGCGGATGGTCCGCCGTCAGGAGTCCTTGTTGCTGGACCAGCTGGTCCCGGCCCTGAAGAGCGAAGGGATCGAGCTATGCGGCTGGAAGGACCTCACTGAGGACGACCGCTCGTACCTGCACGAGATGTTCGACCGGCTGATCCTCCCGGTGGTGACTCCCTTGACGGTGGACCCGAGCCATCCGTTCCCCTACATCTCCAACCTGTCGCTCAATGTCGGGGTCGAGGTGCGCAGTCGTAAGGACGACACCTCCCGCTTCGCCCGGGTGAAGGTTCCTCCCAACGTGGCCCGGCTCCAGCCGCTGCCCGGCGGTGAACGGTTCATCCCCCTCGAGCAGATCCTGGTGGCCTTCATCGACGAGCTGTTCCCGGGCATGGACGTGGGGGCACCGTGCATCTTCCGTGTGACCCGCGATGCCGACCTGGCCCTCGACGACGACGCCGCTGACGACCTGCTGTTGGCCCTTCAGGAAGAGCTGCGCCGCCGCCGGTTCCTGCCCGTGGTCCGGCTCGAAGTCGACTCGAGGACCTCGGAGGACCCCATCGGCCGTCTCACCGAAGAGCTCGGGTTGGACAGCGACGACGTCTACCGATTTGCCGGACCGTTGGGGCTCGAGTGCCTGTGGGCCCTCCATGCCCTCGACCGCCCCGAGCTCCACGACGAGCCGTGGACCCCGCTCATCCCGCAGGCCTTCGCCAGCGTGGAGCGGGAGGAGGACGCCAGCATCTTCTCCGTCCTCGATCGTCGGGACGTGCTCGTACACCACCCCTACGACTCCTTTTCGGCCTCCGTCGAAGAGATGATGAACCAGGCTGCTGACGACCCCCACGTGCTGGCCATCAAGCAGTGCCTGTATCGGACATCCGGCGACAGCCCGGTAGTGGCAGCACTGGTCCGTGCGGCCGAGCACGGGAAACAGGTGGCCGTCCTGGTCGAGGTGACGGCGCGCTTCGATGAGGAAGCCAACATCGGCTGGGCCCGGGCCCTGGAGGAGGCGGGCGCCCACGTCATCTACGGGCTGATGGGGCTCAAGACGCACGCCAAGACCACGCTGGTAGTACGCCAAGCCGGTGACGCCGTGCGCCTCTACTGTCACGTCGGCACGGGCAACTACAACCCCAAGACCGCCCGGATGTACGAGGACCTGGGCGTGCTCTCTTCCCGACCGGTACTCGGTGCCGATGTCACCCGCTTCTTCAACTACATCACCGGCTTCAGCCAGCCTCCCAACTACCAGGAGCTGGTCACGTCTCCGGGTGGCATCCGTGATCGGGTCGTCGAGTGCATCGACGCCGAGGCCGAGGCCGGCCCGGCCGGCCGGATTGTGATCAAGGTGAACGGTCTCGACGATGTTGCCGTGATCGACGCCCTCTACCGGGCCTCGCAAGCCGGGGTGCCCATTGACCTGATCATCCGGGGTATCTGCTGCCTCCGACCAGGGGTGCCGGGGCTTTCGGAGACCGTCCGGGTGAGATCCCTCGTGGGTCGGTTCCTCGAGCACTCCCGGATCCTCCGCTTCGGCGGCACCGACGGGCGGCCCGCCAGCTACTACATCGGATCGGCGGACCTGCGCCGGAGGAACCTCGATCGAAGGGTCGAAGCCATGATACCGGTGGCTGACCCTGATGCCGTAAGCCAACTCGAGCAGATCCTCGAGCTCAACCTGGCGGACGACAGCCAGTCGTGGTCGCTGGCAGCCGACGGCACGTGGCACCGGATCCCCACGGTCATCGGCGTGGCGACCCAGGAGATCCTCATGGCCACGGCTCTGGAGCGGAGCTCGTTCCTGGACGATCCTCCTCGGGCCCGGACCACCCCGTAGGGTCGCCGACCCCCCGCTCCGGGGCCAACCGGCCCGGCGCATGGGCCGAGCCTCCTCTAGGATTTTGGGGGTGAGCGACGACGGGTCCGACACTCCGGTCGGGCACGAGATCCTCCCCCCGGGTCGCCGTGGGGCCCGACGCCTGGCCTGGCTGTACGCCGCCGCCGCGGTCATCCTGGTCCCGTGGATCGTCTACCTGGCCGAGACCCTGCCCCGCAGGCAGTACGACCGTCACTACCGGGCCGCCTGGGTCGGATTCGACCTGCTCCTGATCTTCGCCATCACCCGAACCGCTTACATGGCCTTCCGCGTCGATCAGCGCGTACAGTTCCCCGCCACTGCCACCGCCACCCTTCTGATCGTGGACGCCTGGTTCGACATGACCACATCCGCCAACCGCTCCCAGTTCCTCGAAGCGTTCGTCCTGGCCGCCCTGGTCGAGATTCCGGCCGCGGTCTTCTCGATCTACGTAGCCCGTCAGGTCAACCGGCGGACGCTGTTGGCAGCCCGGGCCGCCGGCTCGGCCGAGGCCATCGAAAGCCAGGGGCGTTACCGAAGGCGACGACAGGCATCGACCGGCCACACCGAGGAGTGACGCCGGCTTTCGTCGATTCCATTCCGCTTCCTGTTAGTTGGTGGCCTCATCGATGCGGGCCAGCACGTCGTCGGTGAGCTTGGGCAGTACGTCCAGGGACGCCAGGTTCTCGTGGACCTGCTCGACCCGGCTGGCCCCGGTAATGACCGACGACACGTGGGGGTTCTTGGCACACCAGGCGATGGCCAGTTGGGCCAGGGTGCAGTCGAGCTCTTTGGCGATCGACTGGAGTGAGCGCACCTTTTCGTTTCGCTCGGCATCGGTGAGCAGGTTCCCCAACCACTCATAGCCGGGCAGGGTGGCCCGTGACCCGTCGGGGACCCCGTCGAGGTACTTGCCGCTCAGCAGTCCCGAGCTCAGCGGGCTCCAGATGGTCAACCCCAGGCCGATACCGTCGTACAGGGCGGCGTACTCCTTCTCCACCCGGTCGCGCCACAACAGGTTGTACTGGGGTTGCTCGACCACCGGCTTGTGGAGGTTGTGCCGATCGGCGATGTCCCACGCCTCCCGGATGGCTTCGGCCGACCACTCCGAGGTTCCCCAGTAGAGGGCCTTGCCGCTCGAGATGATGTCGGACAGGGCCCAGACGGTCTCTTCGATGGGCGTCTCCGGATCGGGCCGGTGGCAGTAGACCAGGTCGACGAAGTCGAGTCCCAGCCGCTCCAACGAACCGTCGATGGCCTGCATCAGATACTTGCGATTGAGAGTGTTCCGCATGTTGACGCTCTGGTGCAGCCCCCAGAACAGCTTGGTGGACAATACGTAGCTGTGCCGAGGCCACCCGAGCTTGGCGATGGCCTCGCCCATGATCCGTTCCGACTCACCGGCCGAATACGCCTCGGCGTTGTCGAAGAAGTTCACGCCGGCGTCGTACGCCGCGGCCAGGCAGTCCTCGGCCAGGTTGCCGGACAGCTGGGGCCCGAAGGTCACCCACGAACCAAAGGACAGCACACTGACCTTCAAACCGCTGTGGCCCAGACGTCGATACTCCATCTCCATGCCAAATCCCTCCATTGCCGTTTTGGAGGGATCCTACGGTCTGGACGGCTGCCGCGAACCGTCAGCCTCCGGGATCCTCAGACCACCATCTCGACCCGGGACACGGTCACTGCCTGTCCGCCCAGCATGACCCGGTCCCCCTCCAGACGCATGTGGACAGTTCCGGTCCGAGCCGAGGCCTGATGGCCGACCAGGGTGGTCCGGCCCAGGCGTTCCGCCCAGAACACGGCCAGGGTGCAGTGGGCCGAACCAGTCACCGGATCCTCGGGCACCCCGGCGTTGGGGGCGAAGAACCGACTCACGCAGTCCACGCCGTCGCCACCCCCGGCGGCGGTGATGATGACCCCGCGTGGGGCCAGTGCGGACAGCTCGATCAAACGGGGCCGGTAGGCCCGGACGGCGTCGGCGTCGGCCAGTTCGATGAGGACGTCGAACTGGCCGCGTCCGAACCACCGGATGCCATCGAGGTCGAGGCCTGACGGCGGTGGGGCCTCGACAGCGGGCATGGCCGGGAAATCCATCTCGATCCGACCGGCGCGGTCCCTACCGCAGGTGAGGACCCCACTTCTGGTGTGGAAGCGGGCGGCGCCGCCGAGCACGTGGGCCGCGGCCAGGGTGGCGTGACCGCACAGGTCGATCTCGACCACCGGGCTGAACCACCGCAGGTCGAGATCACCGTCAGGCCTGCGGACCACGAACGCCGTCTCGGCCAGGTTCATCTCCGCCGCCACCGCCTGCATGTGCTGGGCCGGGGGGAATGCGTCCACCAACGCCACGGCGGCTGGATTGCCGGTGAAGGGCCGGTCGGTGAAGGCATCAACCACCGTGAGGAGGAGCGTCATGGTCGGGCGTAGTCGACCAGGTACCCAGGGGTGGGCACGGTGACGGGATGGCCGGCGTCGACAAGGGGCGGCCCCGGGACCATCCGGAGCGGCACTTCTCCCGCCCAGATCGGAAGGGCGAGATCCTCGGGGTCGTCCTTGGGCCCACCCGTTCGGACCTTGGCCGATGCCTCGCCCAGTGGGACCCGGACCACCCGGGTGGCCCGGAGCTCGGACGCCGTCGGTGGACGGGCGTCGACCCCGCGGCCGGGCACGATGTGTTCGACCACCGCGGCCAGGGCGTTCCGCTTCTCCTCGAGGTCGGTCACCTCGGTGCCCGTTCCGTGGACCACCACCGAGCGGTAGTTGATGGAGTGGTGGAAGGCGGAGCGGGCCATGACCAGTCCATCGACCAGGGTCACCGTGACGCAGACCGGGACACCCGACGAGGCCTGGCGGAGGGTGGCGTTGGCCGGAGCCCCGTGCAGGTAGAGCAGTTCGCCGATGCGGGCGTAGGCCGTGGGGATGACCACCGGCCCCTCGTCCCCGGAATAGCCGACGTGGCACACGAAGCCCTCGTCGAGGATGGAGTTGATGGTGGACCGCTCGTAGTGGCCGCGCTCCGGCAGTCGGCGGACATTGGCCCGGGCGGTCGGGGCCATGCCTGGTGAGGCCGCTCGACCGGGGTGGGCGTTCGGATCCTCAACCATGACCCCACCTGCCCGACAGTTTGTTACGATACAAAATGTGGCACATGCAGTACAATATCGCCTCGCCGGGAGGACCGCCAGGGAGATCGCCCGCAGCGTCGAGGAGGCGGTGCGTCGGGGTGAGCTCCGACCCGGGGGTGGGCTTCCTACGGTCCGGGGACTGGCCGCCGAACTCGGCGTGAGCCCGTCGACGGTGGCCAACGCCTACCGCGATCTGCAGCGCCGCGGGGTCCTGGTGGGATCGGGCCGGCGGGGGACCCGGGTTCGGAGACAGCCCCCGGTTGCCCCCCGACTACCCCTGGCCATCCCACCCGGTGTCCGCGACCTCCGCACCGGTGGTCCGGACCCGGCCTTCCTCCCCCCGCTCCCGGCCCACGCCCCGATGTCGCGCGGGTACGGGGATCCCCCGGTGTCCCCCCGGCTGGCCCGGATCGCCGGGGAGATGCTGGAGGCCGATGGGATCGACGGGAGCTGCCTGGCTGTAGTGGGTGGGGCGCTCGACGGTGTCGAACGGGTGGTGGCCGCCTGGCTGCACCCGGGGGACCGGGTGGTAGTGGAGGATCCCGGCTACACCGCGTCGCTGGACCTGCTCATCGCCCTGGGCATGGAGGTGGTGCCGGTGGGTGTGGACGGGCAAGGGATCCGGCCGGACCTGCTGGCCGCGGCGCTGGAGCGGGGATGTGACGCCGCCCTGGTCACCCCGCGGGCGCAGAACCCGACGGGTACCGCCTGGGACCGGACCCGGACCGCGGAGTTGCGAGCCGTCCTGGCCAGTTATCCGGAACTGTTGGTCATCGAAGACGACCACGCCGGTCCCGCCGCCGGTGCTCCGGCGCGGACGGTCTGTGAGAACCGGGCCCGCTGGACCACCATCCGTTCGGTATCCAAGTGGCTCACTCCCGACCTCCGGTTGGCGGTCCTGGCCGGTGATCCCACCACCGTCAGCCGGGTCGAGGGCCGCCAGGCGCTCGGGGCCGGCTGGGTGAGCTACCTGTTACAGGATGCCGTGGCCGAACTGTGGGGTTCGCCGGAGGTGGCCGCACTACTCGAGACGGCCCGATCCACCTATGCGGAGCGCCGGGCCGCTCTCACCGGGGCGCTGGCCCATCACGGTCTGCACTCCACCGCCACCTCGGGGCTGACCACCTGGGTGCAAGTGGCCGATGAGCAGGCCGTGGTCTCCGGGCTCCTGCGCCGGGGGTGGGCCGTCAGCCCCGGTGACCGTTACCGGATCGCTTCGCCGCCGGGCATCCGCATCGCCGTCGCCACCCTGGGGGTGGAGGAGTCTCCGCGGCTGGCCCAGGCGCTGGCCGACTGCGTCCACCAGCGGGCTGTCCGGACGGACTGAGCGACCGGCTTCCCGCTCAACGCCCAGGGCGCCGTTTCGGCTGTGCCGTGGCTTGCCGGCCGGTCAGGATCCTCAGGAGGTCGCCGATGGCCCGGTCACGGTCGGGAACGTCCGGCAAGGGCAGGTGCTGTTGCACGTGGTAGCGGTTCCGACGGCCCTCGCGTTCCTTCACGATGTAGCCGGCCTCGGCCAGGTCGCTCACGATCCCGTAGGCGCTGCGCTCGGTGACGCCGATGGTGGAGGCGATGTCGCGCAGTCGTACCTCGGGATCCTGGGCGATGCACAGAAGGGCCCGCCCATGGCTGGTGAGGAAGTTCAATTCGGTCATCGGGAAAACGCTATCAGGCCAAACAAGAAAAAAGTTGCTAGTGACGAGATACCAGAGTAAGGTTACGGGGCATGCCCGGACGTCCGTAGTGAACGGTTATCTATTCCGGGTGGGCAGAAAAGGATCCCGCTATGCGGTTCGACCCGTCCGTGTCTGCGCTTCACCCGCTCCGTTGGCGCCTTCGCCTCGGCGTGGTCTCCATGACCGGGGTAGCAGCCGCCAGCATCCTCCTCCTGTTGGGGACGGCCTCAGTGCCCGTGGCGTCGGCGGCCACGACGGTCAACCTGGGGACGGCGGCCCCGTTCGCCGTGCTGGCTGGGAGCGAAGTGACCAACGTGCCCACATCGGCGATCACCGGCGACGTCGGGCTGTCGCCGGCCGCGGGTTCGTTCTACTCAGGGCTGACCCAGTCGCAGGTGACCGGCACCATCTACTCGACCAACGCCGCCGGCCCCACCGGTTACAACGACGACCCAGGACTTCTGACGACCGCCAAAGCCAACCTGACCTCCGCCTTCGTGGCAGCCCAGGGCCAGCTGCCGACACAGACCTTCACCACGGGCGACAACCAGCTCGGTGGCCAGACCCTCACGCCGGGGGTCTATGCCTTCGGCGCCGCATCCACGGCCAATATCACCGCGGCCAACCCCCTGACCCTCGATGGCAGCGGGGTGTACATCTTCCAAGCCTCATCCAGTCTGGTCACCGCGTCAGGTAGCTCCGTCGTGTTGACCGGCGGCGCCAACGCCTGCAACGTGTTCTGGACCGTCGGGAGCACGGCGACCTTGGGCTCGGGTAGCACGTTCGTAGGAACGATCATGGCGCTGGATTCAGTGAACCTCGCCACCGGTGCGAGCGTGGCAGGCCGGGTCCTGGCACAGACCGCCGCCGTGACCCTGGATGCCAACACCATCACCAGGCCGCCCGTCTGTGCCACCACCACCACCACGACCACCACCACGCCCGGCAGCACGACCACCACCACGCCGGGCAGCACGACCACTACCGCGCCGGGTAGCACGACTACCACGACGCCGGGCACTACGGCCACTACCGCTCCCGGCGGTTCAGGCGGAGGCGGTGTGGGTGGCACTGCGGCCGGCTCCACCGGAACCGCCGGCACGACCGGCACCGCCGGCACCGCTGGCGCCGCTGGCGCCGCAGCAGGTGGAACCACCGGCACCGGTGTCGTCCCTCTCGGCTTCCCCCATACCGGCCTCGGGGGTGCGGCCCACGCCCGTGACGACGATCTGATCGCCCTCGGTGCGCTGTCGCTGGCCGGAGCGGCCGCGGCTGCCTACCTCGCCGTGCGCCGGAAGAAGAGCGGACTCACTCCGGTCAGGACCGACGGCGTTGCATGACCGCGGTCGGCTCAACCGCAACCTGGAGCCGGCTGAGGTCGTGGTGGGCGCTGGCGGCGGTGTTCCTGGTCCTCGGGGTGGGGTCGCTGGCCGTCGGCTTCCGCGGTAGTGACCATCCGCTACCCGCCCCGGTGGCCTCGGCCGCGGCCAAACGGGCCGCGGTCCCCAGGCCCAGGGTCCGGCCGCTGGCGGCGGCGCTGTCCACCACCCGCTCGCTCCCGGTCCGGTTGCAGATTCCGGCCATCGGACTTTCGGTGTCGTTGTCGACGCTCGGTCTGAACTCCGACGGAACGGTCGAGGTGCCCGACAACATCGTGCAGCCCGGCTGGTTCCGACTGGGTCCCACACCCGGTCAGCTGGGTTCGGCGGTCATCCTCGGCCATGTCGACAACTACGCCGGACCGGGAGTGTTCTTCGAACTGCGCACGTTGGCAGCCGGCGACCAGGTCGACGTCACCCTGGCCGATGGCGTGACGGCTCGGTTCTCGGTTGACTCGGTCGCCATGTACGCCAAGTGGGCCTTTCCCTCCGATCAGGTCTACCAATCGCACGGAGTCAGCGACCTCCAGCTGGTGACCTGTGGTGGGACCTTCGATCATCAGAGCGGTAGCTACCTCTCCAATGTCGTGGTCTACACGTCGCTAGCGGCGGTAGTGGCGGCGTGAATTCGCCCGTCGGGACCTGAACCGGCTGGGAGGTTCAGGAGTCGTGGATGTTGGTGGCCACGAACGAGGCCAGGGTGGAGGGACACTGCCATGTTCCCGCGGCGTTGTCCTGAAAGCCCATGAAGTGTGCGACGAGGCAGGAGGCCACGGCGTCGATGGGGGACCACGAGGTTCCGGCTTCGGCTTCGGTGACGGTGTTCAGCAAGCTGGGCACGGCGTCGTTCTCGGTTTCGGCGTTGGCCATCTCGTGGGCTACCAGGGCCAGGTTGGGCGTGCCGGCGAACACGGTTTTTGCTTCTCCAGGCGCACCGGAGGTGCATCCGGTTCCTGCGCCCGGTACGGGAATGGTGCCGCACGAGGAGGAAGGATCGCCCATGCTCCAGGTCCAGGTGGGTCCGGGCTCGATCCCATCGGCCTCCACCTGGGCCACCAGAGGTGCCACCACTGCGACATCAGACGTGGCCGCAGCAGGAGCAGGGGCAGGAGTGGTGGTCGGGACGACCGGGGCCGTGGTCGGTGTGACCACGGTGGCCACCGGTGCCGACGGGGCAACCGTGGCGTCGGTCGTGGTGGGAACCACCGGAGCGTGCTTGGCCACGTTGGTGGAAGGTGCGCCGACGGCAGGCGCCTTCGTTTCCCCCGAGGCATCAGTGCGGCTGAACGGGAGGGAGTCCCGCCCCGATGCCTTGCCGGCCGAGGGGGTGGAGTGGTGCTTGACCAGGGCTTGTCCGGATGAAGGACGCAGGGCGCTGGTCAGGATGACGGCCGAGAGAGAGGTCAGAACGGCCACCACCATGATGGCGACAAGGTGACGGCGAGTGGGTCGCCAGCCCGAGAGTGCGGTGGAATCAACCATGTGTTGAAGCCTAAGAGGTTCAACACATGGTTGTCAACACATAGTTGAAAAACCGGAATGGGCAAGATACGCTGGCGCCATGCCGTCAGATCTGAAGTCCATCGCCGACCGAACTGTCGAGAGCGGCCGGTCCGAAGCCGTGTCCGGGGTGGTGGGACAGCCCGCCGTGTCATTGGCCACGCTGAGCTTCGCCGACCAGCTTCGGCGGGAGGCCGAACACCTGTGTCACACCGCCGCGGAGGACGCCCGGCGTGACGGAGCCAGTTGGCGGGAGATCGGCGAGGCGGTGGGGGGCATCACGCCGCAGGGGGCGGAGCACCGGTTCAGCCCGGCGGCCAAGGAGCGGAGGTCGAAGGCGTCCAAAGTGGAGTGGGCGGCGAAGGAACGCCGGATGGGCTAGTGGCGGGAGGCCGCTCGGTCACCGGCGCATGCGGACGTGCGGATCGGACGCCAGAGCCGTAGCGTGTTGCGGTGTCAACGGGGGAGGCTTTCTGATGTCCGACGTTTCCGAGTACAGCGCAGCCGACGAGCTCTTCTCGCCGGCGGTGTCTGATGAGCCACACGCCGCCTTCCGGCGGATTCGCCAGGAGTGTCCGGTGGCGCGCACCGACATGGGGGAGAGCGCAGTGGTGCTGGTCTCCCGGTTCGACGACGTGTGCTGGGCGCTCAGGCACCCGGAGTTCTTCTCGACCTCCGGTGGCAGCCTCGAACTCGGGGAGCAGCCACTGATCCCGTTGGAGTTCGACCCGCCCCAGCACACCAAGTACCGCCGCCTGTTGAGCCCGCAGTTCGTGCCCAGGGAGATCCAACGACTGGAGCCCGAGGTCCGTCGGATCGTGCGGGGCCTCATCGACAAGGTGGCTCCCCTGGGGAGCTGCGACTTCCATGACGACATCGCCACGCCCCTGCCCTCAGAGATCTTCATGACGCTGATGGGACTGCCGCCCGAGGATCTCCAACTCTTCCTGCGCTGGAGAGACGATTCGATCCGACCGGACGTGGAGCCCGGCGACTTCGAAGGAGCACAGCGCATCCGGGCCCAGACGGCCCGCGAGATCAGCGACTACTTCCGGGTACTCATCGCCAGCTGCCGTCAGAGTCCGTCCGACACCCTTCTCTCCCGCATCGTCCACTCGACCATCGACGGCGAGCCTCTGAGTGAGCCCGAGCTCCTTGGCATCAGCCACCTCCTGTTGTTGGGGGGCCTGGACACCGTGACGGCCACCCTCGACTGCATGATCACCTATCTGGCCCTCCATCCGGACCAGCGCGACGAGATCGTCCGCGACCCCTCGATCATTCCGTCGGCCGTGGAGGAACTGCTCCGCTGGCTCACACCGGTGATGGTGGTGCCGCGGACGATCAAAGAGGATCTTGAGATGGGGGGAGTCCAGTTGCAGGCCGGTGACGGGGCCCTCCTGGTCCTCGGCGCGGCGAACGACGACGAATCCGAGTTCACCGACCCTGAGGTCGACTTCTCCCGCAACCCGAACCGGCACGTGGCCTTCGGGGGGAGCAACCATTCGTGCCTCGGGGCTCATCTGGCCCGGTTGGAATTGCGGGTCACTCTCGAGGAACTGCACAGCCGGATTCCTGACTACCGGATCGCCGATGGGGTCGAGATCCATTTCTCCCCGGGCATCCGCCAGGCCGACCGACTTCCTCTGGAGTTCGATCCCGCCTGAGTACAACGGGCGCGCCTTTGAGGCGGAGCGAACCCTGTCGGCGGGCGAAGAGGGGCCCACCGCGTCAGTCAGGGAGTTCGCCGGTGATCGGCTCTGAGGGCCCGCCCGCGGCGGTTGTCGACACGGGCCCGAGACCGTCGGGATCCGGAGATCGATCCCGTCCGACTGGTAAAGTTCGCCGCGGCCGGTGGTGTTCGATCTAGCTGCCTTCCGGTGGAGCAGTGACAGGGTGTTCGGGGGTAGACGGTCGCATTGATCGCCGGACCGACGGAGGCACGATCATGGAAGAAGGACTCGACATCCACGCGCCTGACCAGGGCCACGGGACCGAAACAGGTGCGGCCGGTGTCGGCACGCTTGTCGAGCCAGACCCCGTCGAGTCCAAGGTCGACCCGACCCCCGACGGCCTGAACCGACCGTCGAACGTCGGGCGCACGGCTCGATTCTGGACCACCGGGCTGGTGGTGGTGGCAGGCGCAGTCGGAGCGTTCATCCGGGCGTGGTTGCTTTTCCATCAGCCGGTGACGTCGGACGAGGCGGTGGCCGGGCTGATCGCCCATCAGATCCTCAGTGGACATACCTACGCCTTCTTCTGGGGCCAGCCCTTCGGAGGAGTCGAGCCCTATGTGGTGGCTGCGGTCTTCGCCATAGTCGGTCAGAACAGCCTGACGCTCGGCTTGGCCCCCATCTTGCTGTCGGCGGTGGCGGCCATCCTGGTGTGGCGGGTGGCCCTCCGCCTGGTCGACAGCCCACGGGTGGCTCTCCTGGCCGGGGCCATGGCCTGGGTCGCTCCCTTCCCGGTGGTCTTTTCCTCCACGATCGAAGGGGGCTACCGGGGCGTCACCCTGGCCTGCGGACTGAGTGTCCTCCTGCTCAGCCTGCGCATCCTCGACGGCAAGTTCCGCGTTGCAGAGTTCGTGGCCTTCGGACTGGTCGCCGGCCTCGGGTGGTGGTCGTTGCCGGAGATCGCCTACTTCTTGATTCCCGCAGGTCTGGTGCTGATCGGTGCCATGGTGCAGTCGTACAACGTCGGCGAGCTGTCCCGATGGGCCGTCCGGATCGCTTGGGCGGTGCTGGCCTTTGTCGTCGGTGCCTTCCCGTGGATCTGGACCAACATCGGTTCCGGGTTTGCCTCCCTCGACGCCAGCAAGTTCCCGGGCTCGGTCACCCCGCTCAACCCCGGCTACGCCGGCCGCCTCCGGATCTTCTTCAAGTACACCCTTCCCATGTACGCCAATCTCCGTAGGCTCATCACCGGTGAGTGGCTTTTCGGTGGGAGCGGGTCCCCGTTCCATTCGGTGCTGGTTCCCCTGGTCACCGCCCTCTTGGTCCTGGTGCTCCTCGCCGTCCTGGTTCTGTGCTGCCTCCGTGGGGGACGGTGCGTCGCCCTGGCGGTGGCGCTGGTTCTCTACCCCTTTCTGATCGCCTTCCAGCCGGGCACCTGGTACTGGGAAGATGGTCGTTACGCTGTGTACCTGGGTCCGCTTCTGGCATTGGCTGTGGCGGTGGCATGCGCCGAACTGGCGGCCCGACTCCGAGGCCGGACCCGAACTGCGTCGCACGGGATCACCCGGGCCCGAGGCACCGGACTCACCCTGATGAGTGTGGTGTTGGCCGTGCTGTTGGTGATGACGGCCGTCAACTTCCACCAGTCGCCGGCCGTGACACCGAGTGATCTGGTCAACCACTGGGGAAATCCCGATGCCGCCGCCACGACCACGGCCACCGAGCTGGAAGCTGATGGCATCCGCACCGGCTATGCCGACTACTGGGTGGCCTACAAACTCGACTTCGTCAGCCGCGGCAACCTGTCGGTGACCGTGGCTGGTAGCGACCCGGACCGATGGGAGGGCCTGTCTCAACAGGTAAGGACGTCCAAGTCGCCGGCGTGGCTGTTCGTGCCACCGGCTCAGGTTCCGATCGGACTGGCCCAGTTCGCACAGACCGACGAGATCCAAGGTCCGAGCGGCCTCACCGAGGCAAACTTCCTGACGGCCCTGGCTCGCCTCGGCGTCCCTTACAAGATGGTGGAGGCCGGTCCCATCCAGGCCGTGATCCCCGCTCGACGGGTTCAGCTCTCCGACACCGGTCAGGTCAGTACGGCTGGGGCGTGACGGCCGGTTCCCGACCCCACTACGGGGAGGCATTACGTGGCTGGTGACGTGTGTCGACAGCCCGGTGCCCGAGGGGCAAGCTGGTGGAGTGACCATGGAAGTTCTGCTCGCCAGCGTCCCCGTATCAGCTCTACCCGCGGCTCTCGACTGGTATGAGCTGCTCTTCGGACGCCCCGCCGACATTGTTCCCAATGATGGTGAGGCCATGTGGTGCGTGGCCGGCAACGGCTGGCTCTACGTGATCGAGGATCCCGGTCGGGCAGGAATGACCATCGTCACCATCTCGGTCGACGACTTGGATCGGTTGGTGCGCGAACTGTCCGAACGAGGGATCACCGCTGGGCCGGTTGAGGCCGTCGGTGACGAGGGGCGAAAATCCGAGGTGAGGGATCCGGACGGTAACGTCATCACCTGCATCCAGGTCGGCAAGCGAACCGATACAGACGCTTCGAGGGCTGGTAGGTCTTCCTGAACTGGTGGGCATCCCGAACAGCACAACAGAGCCGTTGCCTGCGGGGTTTGTTGTAGAGCCGCGCCTCGGGGCCACACCCTCCTAGCTTGACGTCGGAAGGGCGAAAGCGAATGTCTGATTGGCGGACGGAAGATAGATGGCGGCAGTCCCGCTACCGCTCCCCGCGTCGGTGACGATCGGCGGGTTGTCGACGGACGCTCCGGTGTTGGCTGTCCATAGGGGAGCGCCGCCCTTGGCGGCATTGAAGGCGAAGAGGCCGTGGGAGCACGTCTGGCCTGCGACCCCGTCTGAACACCCGACATAGACGACCGCGTCGGAAGAGCTGTCCCCAGCGACGACGGGGGACGAGTCAATGGCACCGCTGGTGGCATACGACCACTTCAGTGCCCCCGTCGAAGCATTGAAGGCATAGAATTTTCCGGTTCGGCTGCCGATGTACGCGGTGCCGTTCGCCACCGCAGGCGTGGGGCCGGCGTCGGCCCCATTCACGACATCCAATCCCGTCTTCGCCATCCACAACGGGGTGCAGATCTCCCCCCACTGCCCGACGTACTTGGTCCCCGTGCAGTGCGAGGATCCATTAGCTGAGAATGCCAGCAGTCCGTTGCTGTCTGATTCGACGTAGACATCCCCGTTCGCCACGGTCGGTGATCCGCCTCCGCCATTCCATTGGCCTCCATACTGCCAGGGAGCCGACCAGGCCGGCTTACATGTTGCGATGGCCGACAACGGCTTGCCGTACTCGTGCGGAGCATAGGTCCCCGGGCACTGGCTGACGTTATAGGAAGCGTTGAATCCATAGACCGCATACTGGTCGGGATCATTCTTATTGTTGCCACCGACGTGATCCCCGGCGGCCTGATACATCATTCCGCTGGCCACCGCCGGCGTCGAGAAGTTGTTGCCCCCCGTGCTGTAACCCCATTCTGGACCGCACTCGCGGACGTTGGACGCCCACCAGCAATTCTGGTCATAGTCATCGGTGCCGGTGGTCGAAGGGAAGACATAGACCCATCCGTAGTCCTCGGGAACGTAGACGTATCCGTTGGCGATGGTAAGCGAGCCGTCTATAGAGCCCCCGAGGGTCTGGGATTGCCAGAGCAGGGTGCCGTTCGACGCGTTGTAGGCGTACAACTCGCCGTCGTGGCTCCCGACGTACACGACGGGGGTCGAGAGAGATGTGTCGACTGCGGGCGACGACGTCACACCGTTCGTCTGGCTCGGAATAGCGGTCCACACCGGTTGGCAATTCAGGGTTGGATCGCCTTGGGTCGGGGTCGGGCAGTTGGCCGTCCCCCCGGTTGCGGAGTAGGCGTACAACTCGCCGATGGTGTCGGCGCATTCGTTCGTGGCCGCCGTCACTTCAGGATCGTTGCTGTCTTTCGGAGCAAGGAAGTTGTTTGGGTCCACGATGCCCTCGCAATCTCCTGATGCCGCGTAGTTGGCAGTGGCGTACAGCATGTCATTTGACGCCACGCTGGCTGAGGAGGTGATCCAACTGTCGGTGCCGGTAGCGGCCGCAGTGGTCCCGGCCTCCACCAGAGTGGAAGCATCACCTGTCGTGATCACGTTGGAGGAGTCGTAGTTCAAATGCGTGGGACCGCCGCCATACATCGGCCAGACATTGCAGCCGGTCAGCACCAGCGCAATGGGAATCAAAAGCGAAAGCGCCGCTCGCTTCACGGGCAGCGGCCGTCCCTGGAGTCTGGCCATCACAAATGCCTCCTTTGACCTAGACCCCTCGTCAGCGAAGTCACTCGACTCCAGCCCGTTGACTACCCCTTGAAACGAGGGAGGGCGCGATTCGTTTCACCAGGATCTTCGGGAGCCTCGTATGACCGGAACAGGGATCGCTGAAGGAGGCCAACTCCGACTACCGGTGACCTGGCGCGCTCGAACGTGGGACAATGGCTGGCATGGAGGGCTTGCCGGAATTGCAGCAAGGAAACGGACGCTGGAGGATCGCCGTCTGGGGCCTCCGGGTGGGGTTCGTCGGGTTGGCCCTTGCCTTCGCCGGTCTCGTGGCCACGTCGCTGGGCTCTACGCCGTGGGTCCTGGGAGTCGGGGAGATCGTCTGGCTCGCCGCGGCCGTCGTGACACTGACGGCATTCTTCCTGTCCCGGCACAACCTTCCCGAGCCCCGACCCCGCTACTGGCCGATGCGGCTCTTGCTCATCCACGACACGTTCCACGCCCGGCCATCGACCAAGCGGGCCTGAGAATCCTTCTGTGGACGCCGGGTCACAAGGGTCGGACCAGTGGTTCTGTCGCCTCCCTGCCCTTCGGCCCCACAGAGCTGGCTGATCTCTTGGCAATCAGTATTGGTTGTGGCCTCGAGGACCGCCTGGCCGCATGTAGTCGGGTGCGGCAAGAACGGCGAGGAGGAAGAGCACTGCACAAAAGGTGAACCCGTCCCCTACGCCGTGGAGCACGCCCTGTCGGTAAGCCCCCCACGCAAGCAACCCGATGAATGCTCCCCAACCGAGCACAAAAGCACATGACCGCTTCACTCCGTCGGCGAGCGAATCGCCAGGCAGGAAGATCCGTAGTCTTATCCGCCTAGCCAGGCTCCTCAGTACTCGTTTCGCACGACCGGGGGCGAGCGACCTCTCTGTAGTCCTTTGAGTGATCTGCGCCATCGCACCTGCACTTTCGGGAATCAGGCTAGCTGTGGTGCGAGCTCGCTTCCATCCCTCCACACCCCGATCAGTCGTTCACGCTGAGTGAGGGCGCTCCATCATCCATCGAGTGGTCGTTTGCCGAAAGTTGATTGGACCGGGCCGAGCCTCGTGGGTGAACTGGTAACGGAAGCCGGCACTCTGCAAGGTTCGATTCGGAGCGGTATTGAAGGCGTTCGGCTCGCAGTACAGGCGATCGAGGTGGAGCATCCGAAAGTAGTACCGAGCCGACTCCTTCACGAACTTGACCCCGAAGCCCTGATGCCGCAGCTGAGGACTGATGATGTGGAGGTGCATGTAGGCCTCCTCACCGAACACGATCCGGTCGGCGGAGCTGAATCCCACTATGCCGCCATCGAGTTCCCACATGAGGGCTACACCCTTTCGCTTCTCAACGGGGAGAGCGCAGTCTGCCGCATAGTCGGAACGCCACGCGGCCCTGGATGGCAGCGCCTGGCGATCGACCCCCAACATGATGAGGTACTCGTCTGACGAGTTGTGGAAGTAGTCGATCCGAAGCCCCACTTCGGAGGGCCGCATCTCCCTAACGACGAGTCGGGGCCGCGTCGGCATCGTCGCCCACGCTACCGACCAGGCGCCACGGCCTGCCAACATGTCCCGATCGCCGGGAGGACTGATCCCCCACGCACCCGTGCCTGTCTAGGCCAGCCGCTTGGCCTCGGCCAAACCGGCCGCACTGTAGACCCCATCGGGGAAGACGGCATCCCAGGCATCACGCACTCCACGGAAGTCCTCGCTGGGGCCATAGGCGGAGCGGGCGGCGGCAACAACTTCGTCCCGACGCGCCGCCACCACAGCACCTAGGGAGAACTCCAGCTCTGTGTCTATCTGGGCAATCGCTTCGGCGAAGCGGCGTTGGTGGCCGATCAGGCGGACTGCGCTGGTGGGAGGCGTCATGGGAGGAGTCCTTGTCAGTAGCGGGATGTGGCGGGAGGTAGTCCTCCTGCGGCACCCACAGGGGCCCTCGGCGCATTCGGCGGGACCTAGGTCAGCGACAATCGTAGCGTTAGTCATGTCCTGGTACGCCCCAGCTGCCTGCCGAAACCCTCGGACCCCGAAGGGCCAGCTACCGCTCGGCGGGGTTGCACGTCTGTTGGTCAGCCAGGAATCCGCCGGTCTACGTCAGCCGACGGAGGCCACCTTGAAGCCACCGACCCCGTTTCCACGCACACTGGAGCCGGAATCGCTGGCGAATCTGTACAGTCGCTTTCCTTTGTAGGCAACCTGAAGGTCGTGGCTCTTGCCGATGGTGACTTTCACCGCGGTGAGATCGCTCACTCCTGTTGGCATCGTCTCGCCCTTTGCCATGAGAAGCGGAGGCCAGACCTGGAGGCACCCACCGGTACAGGAGCCCGCAGTTGTGTACAGGCTGGCGCCGCTCACCGTGGCCAGCATCCTTCCGTAAGGGTCGCGGTTGACGACTTTAACCACTGTCTCCTTTGCCGAAGTCGTTGCCTGAGCAGAGGCCAGAGGGACGGCCACCATGGCCCCGCCCAGAGTCACGATGCCCACAGCAAGCCCCACCGTCCTTGTGCGCCGGGTCCACCGGGCTTTCTGTAGTTCGGGGTCTGTGTGACGTTCCAATGTCATGCCTCGTTTCTTGTGGATGCCTCATGGTCCATTGATGCTTCAACTGCTGCTATCAGGCCATCGAAGGACGGTCATCGGCGCCCCCCGGGTCCGAAGATCGGTTCCTTCCAGGTCTGTTCGTGTACTACGTCCGAGAATGGCGAAAAGTTCACGGGCCAGGCCAAAAATTCTGTCGCGCCGCTCTTCCGAATGAATGCAGTTCTGACAAGAGGCCTGTGCCCCAGTGCCTCCACCTAATTCAGGCTCCAACCCGGCAGCAGTTGGATGCTCAGGCGTCTCGGTGTGTTGCTTCTGGCCATCAGTCGTGTCGAGGCACTACGGTTGATGGTTGCAAGCAATAGGGGGTCACCAGGTAATGACCGTTTTTCAGGCCCGATCGGCTCGACTCGTTCCACTGTTGCTGGCACTGGCGTTGATCGGCCTGCCGGCAGGTTCGGCCATCGTAACGACGACTTCGGCGAGCGCCGCCCCTCAAGATTTCGTGCCTATGACCACCTTTAACGGGGTCGCCTGTGCTTCCCCAACCCAATGCATCGGCGTGGGAAATGTGGCGGCGAGGGGGAACTCAGGGGCAGCGGTATCCCTGAACCCGGCGACAGGCGGTCTCTCGTCCGGACAATCCGTTCATCTCCTTGGATCGAGTGGATTTCTCAATGGAGTGGCGTGCCCATCGAGCTCGGACTGCCTGGCAGTGGGGGAGACCCCCAATCAAACCAAAGGGGTTGCCGTACCCCTCAATCCGAATACGGCAGCCATGCGCAGTGGGGAAGAACTTCACACCATCTCGGGCATCTCCATGTCCGCCGTGGCATGTACGTCGAGTGATCAGTGCCTGGGCGTGGGACACAGCTCCACGGGGTCTGGTGCCGTAGTAGCGCTCAGTCCGGCTACGGGTGCCATCGTGAGCGGCCGTACGGTACAGGCCATCCCGGGGACAGGTGGCCTCGGGCTCGAAGGAGTGGCCTGCCCCTCGGCGAATGTGTGCGTGGCTGTCGGGGAGAACTCCGGAAGGTCGGCCGGGATTGTCGTGGCGCTGAATCCGGCCACCGGAGCGGTACAGCACGGGGAGAGCGTGCAGAACGTCACCCATAAGGGGGTCTTGTTCGACCTGGCCTGCCCGTCGACCACCGTTTGCTTGGCGGTGGGTTGGGGTGCCGGCCAACCGTCGGTGGCCGTGCCGATTGACCCGGCAACCGGGGCATTGCTGAAAGGCCAGAGCGATCGATCCATATCGGTACGGGCGGCAATGTTGACGGCTGTCAGTTGTCCGTCCGTTTCCTTGTGCCTGGCCGTAGGCAACAATGCCGGTGACCCCTCCGTTGGGCAATCGGTGCCGCTCAATCCGGGTACCGCCAGGATTGCCACCGGCCAAAGCATCCAGACACTTGGGGGCATGGGTGCCTTCAACGCCGTAGCGTGTTCGACGAGCCGATGCGTGGCCGCTGGATCACGTTATGAGTCCACCGGGGCGGGGACGGAGGTTCTCAACCCCGCCACCGGTCGGTATCCATAGACCCGTTTGCATCCGTACTACTGGGCCGGCACGACCGTGAGCGACTGTTAGCGTCATGCCCACCATGGATCTCCCTGATCGCTTCGTCGACCTGATGCGAGGCCGGAACCCGTGTTTCATCACCACCTTGATGCCTGACGGCTCGCCGCAGACGACACAGACCTGGGTCGACACCGACGGTGCTCATGTGATCATCAATACGGTGCAGACGCACCAGAAGATGCGTAACATCGAGCGGGACCCACGAGTCTCCGTGGCTGTCAGCGACGCCGCCGATCTCTCGCGCTACTACGCCGTCCGGGGACGCGTCACGAACGTCACCACTGAAGGCGGAGCTGAGCACATCGAGGCCCTGGCCCAGCGGTACACCGGTGAGCCCTACCCGTGGTACGGCGGACGGGACCAGGTGCGGGTGATCCTGACCATCACCTGCGACAGCATCCACTCGATGGACCGCTGACCGGGAGAAGCATCCCGGATCGTTCCGAATGCAATGGACCGGCGCTGGTGAACAGTTACCGCTTGAGCGCAATGATCTGGATTTGGCCCCCTCGCCCGGCAGCGATTCCGACGATCGGAGCATTCGTGCGTTTCCCGCCCATGGAACCCTCGAAGGGGGCACTGCCGAACGAGAACACCCCACCGTCCGACGCCGCCAGCCAGTACCCCTTGCCGTCCGGGGCGGCAGCCATCCCCACCACCGGTGCGTTGAGTCGGGTCCCGCCCATGGAGCCCTGGTACGTGGCGTCACCGAAGGCGAAGACTCCTCCGTCCGAGGCGACCAGCCAGTACCCCTTGCCGTCCGGGGTGGCGGCCATTCCCGCCACCGGTGCGTTGAGTCGGGTCCCGCCCATGGAACCGTCGTACGCAGCGTCACCGAAGGCGAAGACTCCTCCGTCCGAGGCGACCAGCCAGTACCCCTTGCCGTCCGGGGTGGCGGCCATTCCCACCACCGGTGCGTAAAGGGACCGGGTGGTCAGTCCGCCCAGCGGGACCGCGTCACCACACCCCACAACGGCTCCGTTCGAGCTGGCCAGAAAGAACCCGTTGCCAGTCGGCGACGAGGCCATCCCTACCCACGACCCCTCAGCTCCGTTCAGGCTGGTACAACCGTTCTGTCCCGACTGATCCGCCTGGCCGAATGGAGTGGCCCAGCGGTATGCGTTGAGCAGCCAGTACCCACTTCCGCTCGGCGTCGCAGCGATTGCATCACACCCCAACAACGGATTGAGCGTGCTCTGCGGCTGGGGAGAGAACCCGCAAGTGGCTGGGTCAGCTGCTCCGGAGCCGTAGAACGGCGCACCGAATGCAAACACCCCCCCGTCAGCACCAGCCAGCCAATAGCCGGGGCCTGGTTGAACTGTGGCGGCGTTGACCGGTGGTGCGCCCACCAGCAATAGTCCAGCGCCGCCAACAACCAGCCCAGCCAGCAATTTCCATACCCTCGCCATGGCAACCTCCCCGAAGCCCGTGCGTGTGAACCTATACCAAAGCCGAGCCCGGCGACCCTCCCGCAGCTCGGTTGACCCGATGACCGTGCTGATCCGATCGGGTCGAACAGCCTCAGGAGCCGCAACAGAGGCCACGCCTTGCTTCAGTTCATCGGCTGTGACCGCCACGAAGCCGATGGAAATGACCTCCCTCGGGTCGTCAAGACTCTGCGCGTTGAAGACCCTGGTCGGTACTCCGAATCCCTGGTCGGCCTCCCACTCCCGGATCAAATCCTCGAAAGTGCAACCTTCCTTCGGGCGCCGGACGAACAGGCCGACGATCATGAGACATTCGCCGGGCCGAGCAGCCCTCCAAGGGCCGGGACAGATCGCAGTGAAGAGATGCCGGCCCTCAGGAATCGCTAGCATCGCCACACAATGCCGGACCGCGGAGATGACCCACGTACGCAGACCGGTCCGGGTACGTGGTCCGCTGGAATCCCCGCGACCCTGACTCTCATCGTCTCCCGCCCGGTGCAACACCACTAGGTTCCTGACCCGTTCGAAGGAGTTCTTGCATGTCGATAGTTCGTGTCCACAACTTTGGTGTCTCGTTGGACGGTTTCAGTACCGGTGAAGGGCAATCATTCGATCAGCCGTTCGGGCACGCGGGGACTCGCCTTCTGGACGGCTTCATGGGAACCCGCACGTTCCAGAACATGCACGGCAATCCGGGCGGAAGTACCGGAGCCGACGAGGCCTTCGCCAGCAACTGGGCACCAGGGATCGGTGCCGAGATCATGGGGCGCAACAAGTTCGGGCCTCAGCGCGGCCCGTGGGCCGACGAAGAGTGGAAAGGGTGGTGGGGCGACGATCCCGTGTTTCACACCCCGGTATTCGTGCTGACCCACTACCCCAGGCCAACTCTCGAGATGGAAGGCGGTACGACCTTTCATTTCATCGACGCCTCGCCCGTCGAAGCGCTGACGATGGCCCGCCAAGCCGCAGGGGAGCTCGACGTTCGCATCGGTGGAGGCCCGTCGACCGTTCGTCAGTTCCTCGCCGCGGATCTGATCGACCACATGCACATCGTCATCGCACCGATTGTCCTGGGGCGCGGCGTGCCACTGTGGGAGGGTCTCGAAGGAGTGGAAGACCGTTTTTCCATCGAGGCCGTAAGCACCCCCAGCGGCATCACCCACATGACCTTCACGCGCCGATAGCTCGATAGTGGGGATCCCCGGGGCGGGCAGTGGTGTGCTTGGCCGTTTCGGGCTCCAGGGATGCCCGTGTCGCCTGGTTTGAAGGCGCGTCTGAAGGCTGAGTCAGTGAGCGATCAGCGCATCATGCGTGTCGCTGATCGAGGCCGATTTGCGGAGCTCGGCGAGCCGGCGCGGGAGTACCTGTGTTCCAATCTCGCCCTGCACGATGTGTCCAGCGCCGAGTTCTCCGACGAGGGAACGCTCACCTACGACCTGAGGCTTGACCACTTCAGCTTTCGGTTCGAAATCTGCACCGCACCCGACAGCCCGGATGACCGAGCCCTCCAACTGGGGATTGTCCAGGCGGAAGAGTTCCTCAGGGTAATGGGCTTTGGTTACCGGAGCCTTCGCGTCAGTGCCATGGACATGTCGAGAGTCTGACCTGGCCCTGCCGACTACCGCTGCGCCCGGTGCTCCCTGGCCAACGATCGCTTCATTCGCCACCTGCTGTGGCTCCAGACCGTCAGGACCACGGCGACGAACGTTGCTGCCACTTCGAGGGACGCCACTACCCATCCAACGGGTCCGGCCCACAACAGTGCACCCCCCAGGAGGGCAAGAAGTCCGAAGGCGATAGGCAGTCCCAGGGCAATCGCCATCCCCCATTCGCGGGCGTCTTCTTCAGGCACATGGTCGATTTCAAATTCCATCTCCGGCGGCGCCCATTCCGGCTTGGCGGCGAGGAACTTCTGTGTGGTCTCGAACGACTGCGATTCGAAGGCAATCCCAGCCGCCGCGCACAGCTGCTCGAGAGCACTCACGTTGAACTCCCAGGTGCCCCCGCTGTTGTACCCGTACTCCACCGAGCTGTCCAGACGAGTCATCACCTGATCACCACGGTCCAAGAACAGGATGAGGTGGGTGCCCAGGCTCTTCCAACCAATGGCCCTTCGCCGGATGTTCGCCATGACGATTTTGGTGATGATCGGAGCGTGGCCTTCGTCACCTTGGCTGCCCGGTAGGCGGAAGTGCCGCGTATGGATGCCATGAACATGGTCTTGGACCACGAGTTGCCCTTGCCCGACAAAGATGGCTTGTCGGTGGGACTCGTGGAAGTCCAGGCCGGTCGTCAGCTTGAGATCCTGCCCAGGGGCGAGAGCCACATAGTGGTCTTCTGGAATTCCCGAGTTCCGCAGCTCTTCGGTGGTGATCGCGACATCGATGGGGTCTTCGTTGTAGCGGTCCAGGTCCTCCGTTTGAGCCGCCCAGGTGGTGCTCTCTGTGGGATCCGGGGCTGCTGAGCCTGTGCCGGGGCCGGGGAACTGCACGTGGATGTTGTTTCCCTGCAGCTCGGGGGAGAACGACCGGTGCTCAGGTGGCTGCTCTTCTTCCGCCATACCAACGAGTATCCCGCAGTACCCGCGCCAAGATCGCGCCAAATCGGGGAAATTCAACACTGCCGCCGACCCGCCGGCCGTCGATGCAACCCTCTGAACTGCAGCTTCTGTGGTCGGGCTGCCCGGATTTGAACCGGGGACCTCTGCGTCCCGAACGCAGCGCGCTAACCAAGCTGCGCCACAGCCCGTCTAAGGATCGGGTGCTCACACCGACCCTGACTGGCGAGAGCCTACCTGACGGCCGGAGGGGTGCCCGGCCTACCCCACGGCAGTCCGGTGGTTGCCCTGCTCCCCGCCGTGGGCCTGGTCCGGCTCCGGTGCCGGCTCGGGGCGCTTGGCCACCACCTTGGCGATACGGTGCTTGTCCATCTCGGTGACCCGTAGCTCCCAGCCGTCGACCTCCAGGGACTCGCCCTCTTCGGGGATGTGCCCGAAGCCGTCGAACAGGAACCCCCCGACTGTCACGTACTCCCCCTCGGGGAGGTTGATATCCAGGCTGTCCCGCAAGTCGTCGACGCTCATCCGGCCGTCCACCAGCCACCGATTCCCATCCACCCGGACCACATCGGGCTCGTCGTCAGGGTCGAACTCGTCGGGGAGGTCGCCCACCAGGGCCCCCAGCAGGTCCTTGATGGTGAGCACCCCCTCGACTCCGCCGTGCTCGTCGACCACCACGGCGAACGCCCGCCGTTGTTGTCGCATCTCGGCCAGGGCGTCGAGGACCAGCCGCGACTCGGGTACCAGAAATGGCTGCCGCAGCCGGCGGGAGATGTCGAGGGGATCGGGGGATAGCCTCCCGCCGAGCTCGGCACCCTCACTGTCGTCGGTGGCGCTCACCTTCCAGCCCGCCCGGAAGAGGTCGTTGACGAACAGCACGCCGACCAGATCGTCGAGATTGTCGCCGTAGACCGGAAAGCAACTGTGGCCCGACTCCCGTACCACCCGGGTCACGGCATCGACGGTCAACGGGATCGACAGGGCCACCACGTCGACCCGGGGGGTCATGACCTCTCGCACCGCCATATCGTGCAGGTCACTGAGCGCATCGATGATGAACTGCTCCTGGGCATCGGCTTCCCCGTCGGAGCGCCGCCCGTTGGTCCCCGCCTGACCCGTCGCCGCCTCGCCGGTACGCCCGCGGCTACCTGGTGGAGGTTGGTCTTCTTGTTTGTGGCGCCGGAACACGGACACGGTAGTGACGCGGTCTGTCGGGCCGGACCGTCAGGCGCCGGCAGGTACGGGCGTGGTGACGACGGAGAGCGGCTGGTAGGACTCGTCGTAGTACGTGCCCCCGTCGAGCAGCGAGGTGACAGCGCGCCGAAGCCGGATGGGGTCGAGCGGCTTGACCACCCACCCCTCGGCTCCGGACCGTCGGGCCAGAAAGACGTCGGGTCGACGGTCCAGCAACATGAGCACCGGAACGTGCTCGAGCTTGCCGTAGGACTCCTCGAGTCGTAGCTCGAGGCACACCGCCATCCCTCCCATGTTCCCCATCTGGAGGTCCACCACCACCAGGTCGGGTAGGGCCTCTTCCACCGCGGCCATCACCTTGGGGCCGGAGTCGGCCTCACGGATGACGATGTCGGACGTGCCGGCGATGGCAGCGACCTCTGCTCTCACCGAGGGGGCATCGCTGCCCACGAGGATGGTTCGCACCTCCACCAGGTTAGCCTGCCTGCCCGGTGCCCCCCACTGTCTGGGGACGCGCCCCGTCGAAGAGCAGATCGGCGATGCGCCCCAGCCCCTCGAGGTCGTGGACATCGGAGTTCATCAGGGGGACCCGGTACACCGGCGCCGGCGACACCTTGGCCACCAGGTCGGCGTAGGCCTGCTCCTCCCGGTCCGAGGCGTCGGTGTACCCCCGCAGGTTGGTGATCAACTGGTCCAGTGGGCTGTCCGGATCCACGACCGGCGTGGCCGGCAGCGACGCCACCTGGGCGTCGTCGGCGAACCGGGGCTGCACCCGGTTGACCACCAGAGCGGTCACCGCCATGTCCGACTCGGCCAGCTTGCCGGCGAAGTGGACGGCCTCGTCCACCGAATCGGGCCGGGGCGACGCCACCAGCACGAAGGCGGTGTCGGCGTCCACCAGCAACTCCTTGACCCGTGCGGCGCGGATCCGGAAGCCCTCCTCCATCCCTTCGAAGGCCTGGAAGAAGCTCACCGCATCGTGGACGATCTCGGCCCCGGCCACCCGGGAGATGGTCCGTAGCAGGGCCTGGGCCGCCACCCCCATGAACTTGAGCCCGGCCCGGGTGGGCTTCATCAGGGCCTGGAACACCCGGTTCTCCAGAAAGTGGGTGAGCCGTCGGGGCGCATCGAGGAAGTCCAGGGCGTTGCGGGTCGGCGGGGTGTCCACCACCACCAGGTCGAACTTCCCTTCCTCGACCAACTCGTAGAGCTTCTCCATGGCCATGTACTCCTGGGTGCCCGAGAGCGAGCCGGTGAGGTTCCGGTAGATCCGGTTGACCTTGATGTCCTCCACCTGCTCGGCGTTGTCGGAGTACCGCTGGATCAGGTCGTCGAAGGTCCCCTTGGGATCGAGCATCAGGGCGTGGAGCTCCCCGGGCCACGGACCGTCGATGCGGGTGGGCCGATTGGAGAGCGAGTCCAACCCGAGCGAGTTGGCCAGGCGACGGGCCGGGTCGATGGTCACCACGCAGGCCCGGCGGCCCAGCCGGGCCGCCTCCAGGGCCATGGCCGCCGCCGTGGTGGTCTTTCCCACGCCCCCGGAGCCGCAGCAGATGACGATGGACCGCTCCTCCACCACCCGGTCGATGGACGAACCCGGGCTCATGACGGCACCCCGGCCGGATCGTGGAGGGCCTCCACCCCGGCGGCCAGCGCCGCGCTCAGGGACTCGAGCTCGTCGGGGCCGATGGAGGCGGCAAAGACGAACGGGACCCGCAACTGGGCCAGGGGCAGCTCGCGGGCCAACCGTTCGAGCTGCTCCTCCTGGAGCGCCTGGCGGGTCAGCCGGAACTCCCGGGCCTGGTCCAGGGCCGAAAGTAGGGCGGGGTCCAAGCGGACTCCTGCGGCCTCGGCCGCCACCCCCGCCGGCGTGTGGAGCCCGGCCACGGTCGGGTAGCAGCCGTTGACGATCACCGGGCCCAGGGCGATGCCCACCTTGTCCTCCAGCTGGTAGGCGGCCTCGATGGCCTCGTTCACCGGCATCTCCTCGGGCAGGGTCACCAGGGCCACCTGGCACCGCGAGGGGTCCGACAGCAGGTCGACCACCTCGGCGGCCTGGGCGCGGATCGGCCCGCTCCGGGCGGCGTCGAGCAGTCCCCCGGCCGACGACAGGAAGGTCATGGTATGCCCGGTGGCCGGGGCGTCCACCAGGACCAGGTCGGCGATCCCGCTCCGCTCGATCTGCTTGACCTTCCCGAGCACCAGAACGTCCCGGATGCCCGGGATGGACCCGGCCACCAGGTCGACGATGCCCGAGGACATCAGCCGTTTGGAGACCCGCCGGAGCCCGTGGTCGGCCAGGTACTCGAGCAGGGCGTCGTCCGGGGTGATGACCCGGGCCCGGACCGTCCCGGGGGGGATCGACCGGGTCGGGTCCTCGTCGGCATCCCCGTCGGGGGCCACCCCGGCCGCCTTGAGCACCGCCCCGGCGTAGTCCAGGGGAACCTCGCGGCCGAACGCCGTGGCCACCCCCGGGCGGCCCTCCAATTCGACCACCAGGACGGAAAGGCCAGCTTGGGCCGCCATATGGGCCAGCGCCGCGGTCATGGTGGTCTTCCCCACACCACCTTTGCCGGCCACGATCAGGACCCGGCTCTGACGACAGAAGGCGGCGACGTCCATGACCTACTGGAGCGTAGTGTCCGGTTCCGGGCCCATCACCCACGTCGACCCGGCACGGCCTGGCGGCGGCCCCGGTGGGCGGAGGGTGGCGAATGACGCTGAGAAATGCTGGTCAGACCCCTTGTTTCCAGCCCGGGGGAAGAGTACCTTCGGGCCGGGAGGATCGTAAGGGGCGAAGGGGGAGCTGGGCAACGTGGAGCAGGCGCTTGATTCATGGCAACTGAAGGCGTCATGTCGTGGACCGCAGGCGGAGATCTTCTTTCCGCCCGCCCACGCCGAACGCAAGGACGAGAAACTCCAACGCGAGGACCGGGCCAAGTCCATCTGCCGGTCGTGTTCGGTGCGGGTGGAGTGCCTCGACTACGCCATCCGCATCCATGAGCCGCACGGGATCTGGGGTGGCTTGAACGAGATGGAGCGCAAGCAGCTGACGGACCGCCGGGTCGGCTGACCCGGGGCCGGGCTGGCCTGGGCCCACCCCTTCGGGACTAGTTCGTCGAGGCCGCCGACCCCAGGGCCCGGGCCGCGGCGAGTACACCGCTGCTGGTGCAGACCGAGCCCGGTTGCTGGCCGGTGGATCGGCAGATTCCCGCCGTCAGGTAGTTGGCCGAGGCCACGATGGCCTGCCCCACCGGGTCACCCGCCTGGCCCAGGGCCGAGGCGATGGCACCCTGTGAACGACCTTCGATCACCGCCGGGCTGAACCCCGATGTCGAGGCCACCATGAGGTTGTCGATGTCGACGAAGGGGAACGCCCCCGAGTCCGTGCCGGTGCCGTAGCGGTTCAGCACCGCCTGCTGGGGGGCGGTCAGCGAGGCGATCTTGGTGAAGGCCCCGTCGGTGCCGGCCGAGTCGGAGTACAGCTCGACCCCGGTGAAGGTCACGTACCGGCTGGTGTAGCGGGCTCCCACAAAGGTGAAGGTCTGGACTGCGGGGAACACCGAGGCCTGTGCCGACTGCATGTTGTTGAGGGCGGTGAACCGGCCGAAGCGGGACAGCGCCACGATGAGGGGCCACCGCTCGGCGGCGCAGAAGGGGCAGAACTCCGCCCCGATGAACAGCACCTCGGGCTTGCCCGCTGCTTCCAGTGCCGGCTGGCGGTTCAACACGGTGGGCGGGACCAATGCTGAGCCGGCCTTGACCCCGACCGAGTCGAAGACCTCATCCGGCACGGTGCGCAACGAGGTCACCACCCCGTTCGACGTGCGGGCCCGGTGAACCACCCCGGGCGAGGCGGGGGTACCGGCCAGGGCGTAGACCACCAGCCCCACCACGCCGATCAGGATGACCACCACCGCACCCCAGGCGAATCGGGCGGTCCGGTTGTTTCGCCCCGGATCAGCCCCGCTCTCCTCGACCGGGACCGGTCCGCCCGGCGGTGTGGCGGCACCCGGCGGGGCCTCTTCACTCCGCCCGTCCCCCTCCTCGGTCACGGTGTCGCACGCCGGCGGATGCGACTACGCCCCTTCGTAGGACTCGTCGTAGCCCGCATCCGAGCTGTAGTCGGGGGACAGGACCAGGGGTGAGGCCGTCACGATGATCACGAACAGGATGAAGGTGACGATGTGGACCGACGAGCACCACAGGCAGATGGCCTTGATGATGAACAGCTCGGCGATGATCAGGTAGAGGATCATCCCGACTCCGACGATCGACAGGGCCAGTCGGGCCAGGTGGATGCGCCGGTCGGTCGAGCGCCACGCCATGGGCGAGCACAGGGCGATCATGGGCACGAAGTACAACAGTCCCAGGATGGCCACCGGAATCCCGAACACCTCGGACTGGGGACTGGTGGTGACCTTCTCGCAGTTGAAGGTGGAGTTGCTCACGCACACCAGGGCGTGGGGGCTGAAGTGGGTGATGGTCAGGTAGATCGACACCCCGAAGCCGAAGAGGCTCAGGAGCAGCGTGGTGATGGGCTGCCATCGAAGTGTGGTCACGGACCGACTCCTCGCTACCGGTTCAACCCGCTCAGAGGGACTTGGCGGCGGCTTTGACCCCCGAGCTGGTGCACACCGAGGACGGAGCGTCCTTGGTGGCCTTGCACACCGCGGCGGTGATGTAGTTGGCCGCTCCCACGATGGCCTGGGTGACCGGGTTGGAGGCATCGTCCAGCCCGCCGGCGATCTCGGTCCAGGTCAAACCGGTCAGGATGGCCGGGTTGTAGGTGGCCCCCGAGATGAGGGCCACGTTGCCGATGTTGATGAACGGGAACCCGATCTGGCCGGCTGTGGAGTCAGGGATGTACTTCTGCCCGGCGTCGATGATGGCCTGCTCCTGTTTGGTCGGATTCTGGAGGACGGTGTAACCGCCGGCGGCCAGTGGCACGTTGGTGTACTGCTCCACTGTCTTCAGGGTCAGATAGGGACTGGTGAAGGTGGCGCCGTTGAAGCTGAAGGTGTGGGTCTGGGCGTAGACGTCGGTGTGGGACGAGGCGGTGATCTTGAGGTTGGACCAGGTCCCGAAGCGGGCCAGGGCCGCCACCAGCGACCACCGCTCGGCCGCACAGTACGGGCAGTACTCGGCCCCGTAGTAGAGCATCGCCGGCGACTTGCCGTCGATGGTCAGCGGACCCAGTTTGGCGGGCAGCAGGATGGGTGGCGAGGTGGGCTGGGCTGCCGAGGGGAAGTTGATCCCGACCTGGTCGAAGACCGATGCCGGGATGTTGGTGACGTCGTGGACCACCGACGCCGGTGCCGCGGTCACCGGCGTATAGGCCAGGGAGGCGGGACTCGATCCGTCCGTGGCCACCTTGACGATGACCAGCACCCCCACGATGACCACCACCAGGAGCACCGCGCCCCAGGCCATGACGGCCCCCGAGAACCGACGGGGCTGCGGGGCTGCGGCCGGCCGGCCTCCCGGGCGCGGCTTGTTGCCACCACCGCCACCCGCGGCCCCGGTGGCCTTTCCGGACTTGCCGGCCGGGGGCTTGCCCGAGACCGGACGGCTCTGGGCCCGGCTCCGGTCCTTGGCGCTCTGCGACGGGTTTCCGCCCCCGCCGGGCGGCGGTTTGGGCTTGTTCCCTCCCGTCACCGGCTTCTTCTTGTCGTCTGCCATGGTCTTCGCACTTCCCCGATTCGTATGCGTGCCGCCGTGAGCGTAGCTGGTCAGGCTGGATTTTTTGATTCGCCCGATCCAAGGAATGCCGGGTCGGGCCCTCGCCGCAGAGCAGCAGGATCAGGCTACAGGAGGAATTTCACGCCTACACTTAGCAGGCCATGTTGGAAGATGCCGTGTCGGATGCATCGCCGGGGGGCAGCGCTCGGGGAGGCCTCGAGGAGCCTGGCGAAGCCGCCAATGGCCGGGGCATCAGCTGGCACTCGGTGGAGGTCGACGGGCATCGGGTCCGCTACGGGGTGACCGGCCACGGACCGGCGGCCCTGTTCATGCACGGGTGGGGCCTGCGGCCCAACGCCTACCGCGCTCCCATCGAGGCCATGGGCAGCGCCGGCTGCCGGGTCTATGCCCCGTCCCTGCCCGGCTTCGGGGGAACCAAGGAGCTCGATCCGGACCAGCGCACCTTTGCCGGCTACGCCCGGTGGGTGGCCAAGTTCCTCGATGCAGTGGGCCAGGAACAGGTGGCCGTGGCGGCCGGGCACTCGTTCGGCGGCGGGGTGGCCACCGCCTTCGTCTACCACCACCCTCAGAGGGCGTCCGCCCTGTTGCTGGTCAACGCCATCGGCAGCCCGACCTGGGCGCTCTTCCCCAACGAGGTCCGTACCACCATGCAACGGCCGGTGTGGGACTGGGGACGCCACTTCGGCACCGACCTGCTGCACGGGCCGCACATGGTCAGGTTGCTGGCCACGCTGGCCGAGGACTTCATCCCCAACCTGGTGGGCAATCCGCTGGGCATGTTCCGCACCGGCGAGTTCATCCGCCGGGCCGACCTGGTGCGCGAGGTCCGGTGCATCGCCGATCGCGGCGTGCCGGTCACCGTGGCCTGGTCGGACCGGGACCGCCTGGTGTCCCGGTCGGCCTTCGACGAGCTGCGCCATGCGGCCGGGGTGAACGGCGTGGTCGTCGAGGGCTCCCACGCCTGGCTCATTGCCGACCCCAACGGCTTTCGTGAGCTGGCCATCAGCGCCCTGGTCGACTCGGGGGCGCTCACCACCCGTTCGGTGGCCGGCGACCCGCTGACCTGAGCCACTCCCCCTGCCGGCCCGGTTCTCTACCGGCCCGGTTCTCTGCCGGCCCGGTTCTCTACCGGTCGGTGCGTCCGGGTGGGCGGTAGCCTGCACCCGATGAGCGTGACCACCCGAGATGCTGCCACGCTGATGCTGATCCGGGATGCCCGTGACGACGGCGGCGCCCCGGCGGTCGAGGTGTGCATGCTCCGGCGCAATCTCGAGTCCGAGTTCGTGGCCGGGGCGTACGTGTTCCCCGGGGGGTCGGTCGACGAGGAGGACCGCAGCCCGGAGGCCGCCGCCCGCTGCACCGGCCTCACCGACGTCGAGGCCAGTGCCCTCCTGGGCATGGACTCGGGCGGCCTGGCCCTGTGGGTGGCCGCCCTGCGGGAGTGCTTCGAGGAGGCCGGGGTGCTGGTGGCCCGGCCGGCGGGCGCCGGGGCGACCGGTGCGCCGGGGGAGGACCCCTCGGCGCTGCTCGACACCAGCGACCCGGTGGTGGCCGCCCGCTTCGCCACCTGGCGGGATGCCGTCAACGACGGGAGCGCCAGCTTCCTCGACCTGTGTCGGACCGAGGGCCTGGAGTTGGACCTGGGCGACGTCCACTTCGTCAGCCACTGGATCACCCCCGAGTTGGCCCCCCGGCGGTACGACACCCGCTTCTTCATCACCGCGGCACCGCCCGGCCAGGTGGCCAGCCACGACGACGGGGAGACCATTGCCGCCATCTGGATCCGGCCCACCGAGGCCCTGGCCCGCCAGGCCGCCGGCGAGATCGACCTGCTGCCGCCGACCATCACCAACCTGGCCAACATCCAGTCCTTCCGGACCACGGCCGAGGTGATGGCCTGGGCCCGTCAGGTCACCGACGTCATCACCGTGCTACCCATCGTGCTCATCGACGGCGACAGCGTGCTCATCCTGCGGCCGGGCGACGAGGGCTACGAGCAGGCCCTGGCCGACCGCCTGGCCGCCGGCCCCGACCCCGACGGGAAGTTGGCCCATCAGGCCCGGATGCTGTGGGGCCCGAAGGAGAACACCGCCTGAGCCCCTGAGCCCCTGGGCCCCTGAGCGGTCAGATGGTGGTCGGCTCCAACGGGCTCTGATCCGGTTGGTCCACGGTCCCCGCCCTGACCGCCGCCTCCACCCGCTCCAGCAGGCGCACGCTGCAACCGTCCATGGGGACCACCGGGGCGATGGTGGTGATGACGGACTCGGCGATCTGGTCGAACACCTCAGCCAGGGGCTGGCCCGGGTCCAGGGCCACCGGGGTCCCGGCGTCGCCTCCGGCCGCCACCGACGGGTGCAGGGGGATCTGCCCGATGAGGGGGACCCCCACATCGGCGGCCAGGCGGGCCCCGCCTCCCGATCCGAACAGTGAGTAGGAGGTGCCGTGTTCGCAGATGAAGTCGCTCATGTTCTCGATGACCCCGGCCACCCGGAGATAGCCCTTGCGGGCCATGTCGGCGGTGCGGGCCGCCACCTTCTGCGCCGCCACCGGGGGTGTGGTCACCACGATGACCTCGGTACGGGGCAGCATCCGGGCCAGGCCCATCTGGATGTCACCGGTCCCCGGGGGCATGTCGATCAGCAGGTAGTCGAGGTCGCCCCAGTGGACGTCCTCGAGGAACTGCTGCACGGCCCGGTTGAGGATCAGCCCCCTCCACATGATGGCGCTGTCCTCGTCGGCCAGGAACCCCATGGACAGCACCCGGAGGCGGCCCTTGCCGACCTCTTGCTCCAACGGGACCATCTTCTTGTCGCGGGCTTCGATCTCGCCCTGCATCCCGAGCAGGCGCGGCACCGAGAAGCCCCAGATGTCGGCGTCGAGGACCCCGATGGTCAGGCCCCTACGGGCCAGGGCCACCGCCAGGTTGACCGTGACCGAGCTCTTTCCCACCCCTCCCTTGCCCGAGGCGATGGCGATCACCCGGGTGGTGTCGGGGATGTCGGTGTCCGGGGCGGGGTCCCGGGCCAGCAGCCGGGCCTTCTCCATGACCTTCTTCCGCTGCCCGGCGTCCATGACCCCGGTGCTGACCGACACGCTCTCCACGCCGGGCAGGGCCCCCACGTGGGTCACCACGTCGCTCTCGATCTGATTCCGCAGCGGGCAGCCGGCCACGGTGAGGGCCACCTCGACCTCGACCAACCCCCCGGGGTGGACGGTTACAGCGGTGACCATGCCGAGTTCGACGATGTCGGCGCCCAGCTCGGGATCGATGACGCCCCGGAGGGCGGCACGTACCGCATCCTCGGTGGCCTCCGGCGGCCCTTGGGGCACGGTCCCGGAGGAAGGGGAGCGGTCGGACCGGGTCACCTGGGGAATTCTACCGGTCTCCCCTGGTCCGCCACCCGACGTGATGTATCGCCCACAACGCCACTCGGGTACGATGTGCGCGGTAGTCGAACCAGGAGGAGCGCCATGAGTGCCACCATGCAGACCGTCAGCATCGGAAAGAAGCCCAATCCGGTCACGCTGACTGATGTGGCCGCGTCCAAGGTGGCCGAGCTTCTGGCCCAGGAGGACATCGACGGGCTGGCCCTCCGGGTAGCGGTGCGCCCCGGTGGATGCTCCGGATTCAGCTACGAGATGTTCTTCGACGCCGACCTGGCCGAGGACGACGTCGTCCGCGAGTTCGGCACCGTCAAGGTCGTGGTCGACCCCACCAGCGCCGACCTGTTGAAGGGCTCGACCCTCGACTACAGCGACGGGCTTCAGGGGGCCGGGTTCCACGTGACCAACCCCAACGCCTCCCGCACCTGCGGCTGCGGCTCCTCCTTCAGCTGATCCGCTGAAGTACCGATCCAGCTGATCCACTGATCCAGCTCCGGGTCGACGGCGTCGACGTCGAGGTAGCTGACGACGGGTCGTCCCTGCTCGACGTTCTCCGCGACCAGCTCTCCATTCACTCGGTCAAGGACGGTTGCAGCCCCCAGGGTCAGTGCGGGTGCTGCACGGTATGGGTGGACGGCGCACCCCGGGTGGCCTGCGTGACACCGGCCCGGCGGCTCCAGGGCCGACAGGTCACCACCCTCGACGGACTGCCCGAGGCGGAGCGGAAGCGGTGGACCGAAGCCTTCGTGTCCACGGGGGCCAGTCAGTGCGGCTTCTGTACCCCGGGCATCATCATGCGGCTGGCCGCCCTGGCCGCCCTGGCCCACGACCACCGCCCCGGCGGCCCGACGGATCCCACCGGTCCCACGCATCCGACCCATGGGGCGGCTCCTCCTACCGAGCAGATCGATCGCTCCCTCCTGGCCCACCTCTGCCGCTGCACCGGTTGGCAGACCATCGAGGAAGCCGCCCGGCTGGCCCTGGGCGGCTCGCCGGGCCCGATGGCCGACTCCCCCGATACCCCGGTCCCTCGCGACCTGGGGTGCGCCTCTCGCCGGGCGGCCCTGGAGGGAGGTCTGCCCCAGGAGGTCGGCCCCTCGGCGGTCCTCGGTGGGGCCGGGTTCGCCGACGACACCGGCCCGGCCGGTGCCCTGGTGGCCGTGCCCGACGGGGCGGGTGGCTACGCCCTGGCCGGGACGGTGCGGGAGGCCCGGGCCCTGGCCGGCAAGGTGCAGGGTCGCCGGACCAGCCTGGCCCTCGAGCATCCCATCGAGGTGCCCCCGGGCCGGTGGGACCTCACCCTGCAGACCACCTGGGTGGAGCCGGCCTACGTCGAGCCCGACGCCTCGTGGTGCGCTCCGGGCGGCGAGCCGGCATCCCCGGTGGCCAACGGCGGGGCCTTCGGCGGCAAGCGACACTCCCCGGTGACCGGCGACGCCCGGCGCCTGGCCGACCGCAACGGACGCCCGGTGCGGGTGCTGTGGTCGCGTGAGGACGTGGTGCGCTCCGGTCCCAAACGGCCCCCGGTGGCCGGAGGGGTTTCCGCCGACGGCTCGGGGATCCTCCGATTCGGCGTCCCCCCTGACGGTCTGCCTGCCGACGACCAGGCGTCGTTGGCGGCGGCCGTGGCGCGGGTGGCCCCCGGCCTCGTGCTGGAGCCGGTCCCGCTCCATGGGCCGGCCATCTCCCTCGACCTCCGGGCCGCGGTCTGGGCCGAGGCCGCCGTGCTGGTCACCTGCGCCCGGGTCAGGTCCTCAGCTGCGCCGTCCGAGTCGACTCCGTCCGGACCGCTGCGGGACATCCCGGTGGAGATCACCGCTCCGGGCGGTGGTCGGGCCGTGGTGCGCTGCCTGGCCGACGACACCATCGAGGTCGAGGTCGACGGCGGTGAGGTGCTCGACGAGGTGGTGCTCCGGTCCTACTGCATCGGTGCCTCCCACCAGGCCCTGGGCTGGGTGGGCAGCGAGGGGATCGCTGTGGACCCGGCCGGGGTGGTCCACGACCTGACCGTGCGGTCCTTCGGGATCCTGTCGGCCCGCGACATGCCGCCGGTGACCGTCCGCACCAGTCCCGAATCCGGTGGCCCCCCGGTCAACGCCTCGGATGCGGTGTTCGTGGCGGTGGCCGCAGCCCGGTGGCTGGCCGACGGCCTCCCACCGCTCTGGCCGATCCAGCGCCACTCCCGATAACCCGATTCGCCGAAGTGGCCAAATCAGGGCCTGGAGGCGATAGCTTCACTCAGCAAGCAACCGGCTACAACCGATAATTTGGCCAGATCGCAAAAATGGACGCCTCACCGACGGACCCGCCTGCAGAGCGGTTGGTGAGTCCAGGCCCTCCCCAAGCAGGTCAGCCGCCCAACCCGACCGACCTGTGTACGGTCGGAGCATGCGATCCAACCACGGAGCGGAGGAGCACCCATGAGCACCCCCATCGGTCCCTACACCCCCATCGTGCGGGCCGGGCCCTGGCTGATCTGCTCGGGTCAGCTCGGACTCCAGCCCGGCGCCGGCACCGACTCGCCGCCGGTGCTGGTGGAGGGGGGCGCCCCGGCCCAGCTGACCCGGGCCCTGTCGAATGCCGAGGGCCTACTGCGGAGTCAGAGCGCGGCCCTCGAGGACGTGGTCAAGACCACGGTGTTCGTGACCGACGCCACCCACTTCCCCGCCGTCAATGAGGCCTATGTGGCCTTCTTCGGCACCCACCGTCCGGCCCGGTCCATGGTGGCGGTGTCCGCCCTGCCGGCCGGCGCCGCCGTCGAGGTCGAAGTATGGGCTTACGCCCCGCTGCCGTCCGAAGGGTGACCGGCCGTAGGGGTCAGGGCGTCCAGTTGGTCTGGCCGAAGCGGTAGCCCACCGACCGCACCGTCTGGATCAGGTGGGCGTGCTCCTCGCCCAGCTTGGCCCGCAGCCGGCGGACATGGACGTCCACCGTCCGGGCCCCGCCGTAGTACTCGTAGCCCCAGACCCTGCTCAGCAGGGTCTCCCGGGTGAAGACCTTGCCGGGCCGAGCGGCCAGAAACCGGAGCAGCTCGTACTCCATGTAGGTGAGGTCGAGGACCTTGCCGGCCACCGCAGCCTGGTAGGTCTCGAGGTTGAGCGCCAAGGGGCCGTGCTCCAACAGGTCGGGTCGGAGCCCCCGACCGGTCCGCCAGAACAGATGGGCCAACCGGGCACTCAGCTCCTCGGCGTTCACCGGCTGGAGGCACAGGTCGTCGAACAGGTCCTCCCGGAGCTCGAGCTCGCCCAGCTGCTCGACCGGGACCACCACCATCACCGGAGCCAGCGGGACCTCCCGTTTCCGCAGATGGCGACAGAGAAGGAAGGCTCCCAGGGGGTCGTCGCCGCTGCAGATGACCGCGCCGGACCAGCCATCCTCGGGCTCCTCGGACTCGGCCGCCTCCGGATGCTCGATGCCCTGCCAGGGATAGCCGGCGCGGTCGAGCACCGCGGTGACGGCGCTGGGGGGCGCAGCGGGGAAGCACAGCAACGGTTCGATGGCGGTCGGTCCCCTTTCTCGACGAGGCGCAGAAGGTGCGGCGGTTGGGCCCTGGGTCCCAATTACAGCAGGGGCAGGTACCGCTCCAGCTCGAATTGGGTGACATGGGCCTTGTACTCGGCCCACTCGGCGCGCTTGTTGCGGATGAACCACTCGAAGACGTGCTCACCGAGGGTCTCGGCCAGCAGCTCCGACGACTCCATCAGGCCCAGGGCCTCGTTGAGACTGCCCGGCAGGTGGAGGATGCCCTTGTTGGCCAGCTCCTCGGCGCTCAGGGCGAACAGGTTGGCATCGGCCTCGGGAGGGAGCCCGTAGCCCTTCTCGATGCCCTCGAGCCCGGCGGCGAGGATCACGGCGAAGGCCAGATAGGGGTTGCAGGCGCTGTCGGGCGACCGGTACTCCACCCGGGTCGACTCGAACTTACCCCGCTTGACAACCGGCACCCGCACCAGTGCCGAGCGGTTGTTGCGGGCCCACGACACATGGATGGGGGCCTCGTAGCCGTCGACCAGGCGCTTGTAGGAGTTGACCCACTGGTTGGTCACCGCAGTGATCTCGGGGGCGTGGCGCAACAGGCCGGCGATGAACCCTTCGGCCACCTCGGACAGGCCACCGGGACGTTCGAGGTCCACGAAGGCGTTGGTGTCCCCCCGGAACAGGGACATGTGGGTGTGCATGCCCGACCCCTGCACCCCGGCCAGCGGCTTGGGCATGAAGCTGGCAAAGACCCCCTGCTGGCGGGCCATCTCCTTCACCACCAGCCGGACGGTCATCACCGTGTCGGCCATGGTCATGGCATCGGTGTACCGGAGGTCGATCTCGTGCTGGCTGGGGGCGTCCTCGTGCTGGGCGTGCTCGACGGGGATGCCCATCTCCTCGAGGGTCAGCACGGTGCGCTGCCGGATGTCGCTGGCCCGGTCGGCCACCGTCAGCTCGAAGTACGAGCCCGAGTCGATGGCCTCGGGGGCGTGGGCCGGGTCAGAGTCGGCGAAGTAGAAGTACTCGATCTCCGGCGCGGCGTAGAAGGTGAAGCCGCGCTCGTGGGCCCGGTCCAGGGTCCGGCGCAGCACGTGTCGGGGATCCCCCTGGAAGGGCGAGCCGTCCAGGTCCACCACGTCGCAGAACACCCTGGCCACCTGGGCCACCGTGTCGCCCCCGTTGCCTCCCGGCTGGGCGTGCCCGTGCCACGGTAGGAGTTGGAAGGTGTTGGCGTCCGGACGGGCCAGCACGTCGCTCTCCTGGACCCGGCTGAAGCCGTCGATGGCCGACCCGTCGAACGTCATCCCCTCGTCGAGGGCGTTCTCCAGCTCGGCCGGGGTGATGCTGAAAGTCTTGGGGGTCCCGAGTACGTCGGTGAACCAGAGCTGGACGAACCTGATGCCGCGCTCTTCGACCGTCCGGAGGACGTACTCCTCTTGACTCCTCATGGGGTCTTCCACCTCCGGGAGCGCCGGGGTCGTTGGTTTGTGGGAGTCGTTTTCGATGCCGACATTGTCGCAGGTCGGGAGGGGGTCGGTTGACGGGGTCCCGTGAGGTGCGAACAGAGCCGGATCCCAAGGGATCCGGCTCTGTTCATCGCAGCTGGCAGCTGGCGGGTGGTGTCGGAGTCGGCCTGGGGGGGATGGCCGTGCTCCGAGCCCGCCAGCCGCTCAGCTGCCCGCCGCGTCGCTGCAGACTGTCTCTGTAACGATGGCAGTGACCTGGTAGGGATCCATGTTGGCGTTCGGCCGGCGGTCTTCGAGCCAGCCCTTTTTGGCCTTGGCCACGGCCCACGGGATGCGGATCGAGGCGCCCCGGTCGGAGGTCCCGTAGCTGAACTTGGTGTAGTGGGCGGTCTCGTGGGCCCCGGTCAGACGGCCCTCGATACCGACGCCGTACACCGCGATGTGCTCGTCGATCCTCTTCCCGATGGCCTCGCAGCCGGCGATGATGGCGTCCCAGCCGCCGTCCTCGCGCATGGCCTTGGTGGAGAAGTTGGTGTGGGCCCCGGCCCCGTTCCAGTCACCGAGGATGGGCTTGGGCTCCAAGGTGGCGTAGACCCCGAAGTCCTCGGCGATGCGGAAGAGCAGCCAGCGGGCCACCCACAGGTGGTCGGAGACATCGAGGGGGGAGAGCACTCCGACCTGGAACTCCCACTGGCCCATCATCACCTCGGCGTTGGTGCCCTCGATGCCGATGCCGGCGTCGATGCAGGCCGCCGTGTGCAACTCCACAATCTCGCGTCCGGGCATCTTGTCGCCGCCCACGCCGCAGTAGTAGGGGCCCTGGGGCGCCGGGTAGCCGATGGCCGGCCACCCGAGGGGCCGACCGTCCTTGAAGAAGGTGTACTCCTGCTCGATGCCGAACATGGGCTCCTGGTCCCCGTACTTCTCGACCACGGCCCGGAGCTTGGCCCGGGTGTTGGTGGGGTGAGGGCTGAAGTCGGTGAGCTCGACCTCGCACATGACCAGCTTGTCATCGGGGCCCCGCAAGGGGTCGGGGACGATGAACACCGGGCGGAGGACGCAGTCGGAGTCGTGGCCGAGCGCCTGGTTGGTGCTCGAACCGTCGAAGCCCCAGATGCCCGGATCGTCGCCGTCGGCAATGACCTTGGTCTTGCTCCTCAGCAGGGGTGACGGCTCGGTTCCGTCGATCCAGATGTACTCAGCTTGGTAAGGCACATGAACTCCTCTGTTGCTCGGTTGCTCTGCTACTGGGGCTACTTGGTCGCCCTCTGTTCAACGTGCCCCCCCTCCCGGGCCGCTGGAGTGCCCCGGGGGCAGATCAGTGTCGTACTCCTGACCGCTGACAAGTCCCAGGGACAGCCCACTATCGCAGTGAGCCGTTTCTCCTCCGTTACTCAACTGTAAACGGAGCATGAACAGCGTGGTGCCCGGGGGGTCCGGTGACAACCGTGGGGCGTCACCGACCACCCGGCTGGTGGAGCGGACAGGAAAGGCCAGGCAGTGCCGCCGGTAGTCTGACGGCATGTCTCGAGTGCGGGTCGCCGCGTGCCAGATCAACACTGTGGTGGGCGACCTCGAGGGGAACGCCCGGCGGATAGCGGACGCCCTGGAGATCGCCGAAGAGGCCCGGGCTGACCTGGCCGTCTTCCCGGAGCTGACGGTGACGGGCTATCCGCCCGAGGACCTGCTGAGCCGTCCGGCCTTCGTGGCCGACAACCAGGCGTTGTTCGCCGCCATCGCCTCGGCCAGCGGTTCGTGTGCCGCCGTCATCGGTTATGTAGATGTCGATGCGGCCGGCCGCCTGGTCAACGCCGCCGCGGTGTGCGCCGGCGGCCAGGTGCTGGTTCGATACCACAAGCGCCTGCTTCCCAACTACGGGGTCTTCGACGAGCAGCGGTGGTTCACCCCGGGTGAGGGACTCCCGGTTCCCTTCGTGGTGGCCGGCGTGCCCGTCGGGATCACCATCTGCGAGGACATGTGGTTCTCGGAGGGGCCGATGGTCAGCCAGGCCGCGGCCGGAGCCCGCCTGCTGGTGAACCTCAACGCCTCCCCGTACTCCCAGGGCCGGCGGGAGCAGCGGCTGGCCGTGCTCAGCGAACGGGTGGCGGAGACCGGCTGCCCCATCGTCTACGTCAACCAGATCGGGGGGCAGGACGAGCTGGTGTTCGACGGGGCGTCCCTGGTCATGGGGCCCGGGGGCACGGTGTTGGCCTCGGCGCGGCAGTTCGTCGAGGAGGTGCTGGTGGCCGACGTGGAGGTGGGCGGCGATGGCTCGTCATCCGACGGGGAAGGCCGGATGATCGTGGTGAGCCGGGCCTCGCGTGTCCCGGAGGACGCCCCGACGTTGGGGCCGGTGGCCCCCACCCTCGACCCCGATGCCGAGGTCTATGAGGCCCTGGTGGTCGGCACCCGTGACTACGTGGGGAAGAACGGGTTCACCGACGCCGTCATCGGGCTGTCGGGCGGCATCGACTCGTCCCTGGTGGCTGCCGTCGCCGTCGACGCCCTGGGGCACGAGCATGTACACGGGGTGACCATGCCGTCCCGCTACTCGAGTGAGGGGTCGGTGGCCGACGCCGAGACCCTGGCCTCCAACCTGGGCATCGACGTGGCCGAGTTGCCCATCGAGGAGGCCCACCGGGCCTTGGGCTTCTCGCTGGAGCGGTTGATCCCCGGCGGGCCCACCGGGTTGACCGACGAGAACCTGCAGTCGCGGATCCGGGGCGTGGTGCTCATGGCCCTGTCCAACGCCAACGGGTGGATCGTCCTGACCACCGGCAACAAGAGCGAGATGGCCACCGGGTACTCCACCTTGTACGGGGACTCGGCGGGTGGGTTCGCGGTGATCAAGGACGTGCTCAAGACCCTCGTCTACGCCCTCTGCCGCTATCGAAACGAGCGGGCCGGGTTCGACCTCATCCCCGACCCCGTCCTGACCAAGGCCCCGTCGGCGGAGCTCCGGCCCGATCAGCGGGACGACGAGTCCCTGCCTCCCTACTCCGTGCTCGACCCGGTGGTGGCCGGCTACGTCGAGGGTGACCGGTCCCCGGACGACCTCATCGCCGAAGGCTTCGACCCCGAGGCGGTGGCCCAGGTGGTGGGCCTGGTCGACCGGGCCGAGTACAAGCGCCGGCAGATGCCCCCCGGGGTGAGGATCTCGGCCAAGGCCTTCGGGAAAGACCGTCGCATGCCCATCACCAACCACTATCGGGCCGGCGGCACCCCTACCCCTTCGTCGCCCGGGGGACCCCGGGGGAGGCTCCGGTCGTTGTCTGAGCTCACGGATCCCACCCGCGCCGTCCCGGCGCAGGCTGACGCACCCACCCAGGCGGTGCCGGCCCCCGAAGCGGTGGCGGCCACAGAAGCCATTCCGGCCACCGAGGTAGTGGCGCCCCTGGCTCCGCCGCCGGCCGATCTGCCCTCCTCTGCCGCTACTCCGGCCGCTCTGGACACCCCGGCCATCCCCGGCCTGCCGCTCACCCTTGGAGCCACCGCGGCGCTGGTGGGGGAGTACCGCTGGATCGAGAACGCTCTCTACGGCCTGCTGGGCCAGTGGGTCACCGACATGCCGGTGGCCGCGGTCCAGATCCACCTCGACGCCCAGAGCCTGCGCCATGCCTGGCACGCCGACCTGTGGGCCGATCGCCTGCCCGTCCTCAGCGGGGTGGACCCGGCTGGCCTCAGCGTGCCTTCGCCTTCGAGCGTGGCCCTCTTCGCCGCCCTGGACGGGGTGGCCCCGGGCACCGACCTGCCGGGATCGACCTGGCCACCAGCCGACGAGGAGTCGCAGGGCCGGCCCGGGGCCCTTCCCCGCCTGGCCGGTCTGTACCGGGTGGTCCTGCCCCGCCTGGTGACCAGCTACGAGCGCCACCTGCGGGCGGTGAGCCCGGTGACCGACGCTCCGGTGACCCGCGCCCTGCGCCTGGTGCTCAACGACGAAGTAGAGGACTGGCACGCCGGCGAGCGCCTGGTCCAGCGCCTGATGACCCGACCCCACGATGTGGCCGCGGTCCACGAGTTCCTCGAGCGCCTGGAGTCGGCGGTGGTGGGGGCCGAATCCCGGTCTGGCCTGGTGGTATTCCCGCCCTCGGTGCCTGAGGACTGACCGGGCGCCGGCCTCGGGTCGGCGGGCGCAGCGAGGGTCACGAGCTGCCCGTGGAGGGCCAATAATGCTCGGAGGGCTTGACGCGTCCGGTAAACTTCGAAAGCAGCAATCGTTGCGCCCGAAAACGCCAGACCTGAATCAGCGAACACCGGTTTTCGGTTGCGCTGCACGAGGGTCGGCTGTCCCCCACGTCAGGTGGGGAAAACGAAGGACCTGGTGAAGTTGGCAAAGGAGCGCCTCGAGAGGGACGACGAAGATCTGGTCCGGTTGTATCTGACCGACATTGGCCAGTATCCGTTGCTGACCAAGGACGACGAGGTCCGGCTGGCCCAGGCTATCGAAGCCGGCCGTGAGGCCGATGCCCAGCTGGCCGCCTCACCCAAGGGCCTGAGCCCGGCGAAGAAGCGGGAGCTGAGGCGGACGACCCTGCAGGGCGAGGGCGCCCAGCAGACCTTCGTGCAGTCCAACCTGCGGTTGGTGGTCTCCATTGCGAAGAAGTACCAGGCGTCGGGCCTGCCTCTGCTGGACCTCATCCAAGAGGGCAATCTGGGCCTGATGCACGCCGTCGAGAAGTTCGACTGGCGCAAGGGCTTCAAGTTCTCGACCTACGCCACCTGGTGGATCCGCCAGGCCATCACCCGGGGTATCGCCAATACGGGGCGCACCATCCGCCTGCCGGTCCATGCCGGTGACACCCTGGCCCGGGTGCAGAAGGCCCAGGCCCGCCTGGAGCTCAAGTACGGGCGCCCGGCCACCCTGGCCGAGTTGGGCGCCGAAGTCGAGATGCCCGAGGACAAGCTGGTCGAGGCCCTGAGGTTCCGGGCCGAGCCGCTCTCGCTGTCGGAGCCACTGCGTGAGGACGGCGACGCCGAGTTGGGCGACGTGGTCGAGGACCGCTCGGCCGAGTCACCGTTCGAGGTGGCGGCGGTCTCGTTGCTGCCCGAGGAGATCGGGCGGTTGCTGTCGCCGCTCGACGAGCGGGAGCGCGAGATCCTCCGGCTTCGCTTCGGTCTCGATCGCGGCGAGCCCCGGACGCTGGAGGAAGTGGGCGAGCACTTCAACCTGACCCGGGAGCGGATCCGCCAGATCGAGGCCCGGGCCATGTCCAAGCTGCGCCATCCTTCGTCGGATACCGGGGCACGGGACCTCCTGACCGTCTGACCGTGCGGGGGGTCTGACCCTCCGGCGGGCGCCCGATCTGACCGCTTTCCGACTGCAGAGGGGTCGGTCAGCCGTGAGGTTGGAGCGGGACAGTGACACAGCGGTTACGATCTGCGTTCATGAAGAAGCTTCTGATCCTCGCCGTCATCGTTGCCCTGGGTGTCGTGGCCGCCAAGCGGCTCCGTCCTTCCTGAGTCAACCCGCTCTTCCCCAGTAAGCCGGACCGCCCTCGTGGCGGCTCAGGCGCGCGCCTGGGGTCTGCGGGCCACCCGCCAGGCCACCAGGGCTCCCACCGAGGCCGCAGCCGTCACTCCGGCCGCCGCCGCGGTCATCGACCAACTGGGAACGCTGACCCGGTCGCGCAGTCGGACCGGCTTGGTGAACTGCATGACCTCCCACTCGCGCTCCCGGGCCACCTTGGCCAGCACCCGGTCGGGGTTGACCGCCACCGGGTGCCCCACCACCTCCAGCATGGGCAGGTCGGTGTAGGAGTCCGAGTACGCCGAGGACTGCTCCAGGTCCAGCCCCTCCCGCAGGGCCAGCTCCTCGATGGCCTGGGCCTTGAACGGCCCGTAGGCGTAGAACTCCATCTCCCCGGTGTAGCGACCGTCGTCGTCGACCACCGGCCGGCTGGCGATGGCGCCGTCGACCCCCAGGTGCATGGCCAGGGGCTGGACGATCACCTCGGGGGACGCCGACACCAGGTACACCTTGTAGCCGGCGGCCCGGTGGGCTTCGATGAGGTCGAGGGCCTCGGCGTAGATGATGGGCTCGACCGTCTCTTCCAGGGCCTCCCGGACGATCTCTTTGATCTGGTCGTGCTCCCACCCCTTGGTCAGCTTGAGCATCGACTCGCGTATGCGGGCCAGTTTCTGCTCGCTGGCCCCGAGGTGGAGGTAGATGATCTGGGACACCAGGGCCCGCGCCACCAGCCGCCGGTTGATCAGGCCGCCCCGGTAGAGGGGGCGGCCGAAGGCCGGAATGGAGGCCTTGGCGATCACCGTCTTGTCCAGGTCGAAGAAGGCCGCCCTCATCTCACCGCCCCACCAGCAGCTGCTGCACCATGTCCTCGGCGTCCGCGGTCACCAGCACCAGCACCTCGTCGCCCACACCGAGCCGGGTGTCGCCCCGGGGCACGATCAGGTGGTCGTCCCGCACCACCGCCACCACCGTGGCGTCGCGGGGCACCCCCAGGTCGACCAGGGACACCCCGGCCGCCGGCGAGTCCTCGGCCAGGGTCACCTCCACCAGGTGGGCGTTGCCCCCCTCGAACCGGAGCAGCCGCACCAGGCTGCCCACCGAAACCGCCTCTTCCACCAGGGCGGTGAGGAGTTGGGGCGTGGAGACCGACACGTCCACCCCCCAACTCTCGGTGAACAGCCACTGGTTCTTCGGATGGTTGACCCGGGCCACCACCCGGGGGACGGCGAACTCCTGCTTGGCCAGCAGGGAGACCACCAGGTTGTCCTCGTCGTCGCCGGTGGCCGCCACCACCACGTCCACCGTGGCCAGGCCGGCGGCGTCCAACGAGGCCACCTCGCAGGCGTCGGCCACCACCCAGGTGACGTCGAGGTCGTCCCGGATCCGGGCCACCAGGTCGGGGTCCCGCTCGATCAGCAGGACCTCGTGGCCCCCGTCGTGGAGGTCCGAGGCGATGGCCGTCCCCACGCTGCCGGCCCCGGCGATGGCCACCTTCATGCGCGTTCCCCGGGCGTGGCCCCGATGCCGTCGACCTCGGGGCCGGGTGGGCTCTCGCCGGCCCTCGGGTCCACCGCGGCGGCGGAGCCCTCCAGCCGGGCCCGGAACCGGTCGAGGGCGGTGTCGGACACCATGAGGTGGAGCACGTCGCCGTCCTGGCCCACCAGATCGGCGAAGTCCAGCCTGGCCACCCCGGCCCGGGTCACCGCCACCACCGTGACCTCCCCGGTCCGGGACAGGTCGGCCAGGCGCTTGCCGGCCCAGCGCTCGGGCAGCTCCCGTTCGATCAGGGAGAGGGTCCCGGTCGGATCGGACCACTCCGGCTCCAGCTGGCCCGGCACCAGACGCCGGCGGACCTGGTCGATGGTCCACGACACGGTGGCCACGGTCGGGATGCCCAGGCGCAGATAGATCTGGGCCCGACGGGGGTCGTAGATCCGGGCCACCACATTGGGGATCTCGTAGGTCTCGCGGGCGATCCGGGCGGTCAGGATGTTGGAGTTGTCGCCGCTGGTGACAGCGGCCAACGCCCCGGCCTCGCCGGCCCGGGCCCGGTCGAGGTCCCCCCGGTCGAAGCCCGAGCCCACGATGGTCTCGCCCGGCCAGTCGGCGGGCAGCCGGCGGAAGGCCTTGGCGTTCCGGTCGATGATGGCCACCGAATGCCCCTGTCCGGCCAGCCCCACTCCGAGGCCCGAACCGACCCGGCCACAACCCACGACGACGACGTGCACGCGGACCATGCAACACGCATCGACGGGCGATCACAACTCACCCCGGTGAATTGAGGGCCGGACTGCTCCCTGGCCCAGGTCACGGGCCGGCGGCCCGGTCCACCGCCGTGGTCGATGGCCGGTGGGGCCCGGCACCCATGATTTACTGAGGGGGTGGACCAACCGGTGACCGGAGAAGTCGATCCGGTCATTCCGATCGGGTCCGGGTCGGGCGCCCGGGCCCGCCGGCGCCGGCCACGCGTCCGGCCCGGGGGCCGCTGGCGCCCGTGGCCACGCCGGCCGTCGGGATGGACCTCCCCGAGACCCTCCGCTACCGGCTGAAGAACAAGCTCCTCGGGCCGCCTCTGGCCAATGGACAGTCGTCGTCGGAGCGCCTGGGCAGGCCCACCGCCCTGGCCGTGCTTTCCTCCGACGTGCATCTCCTCATCGGCCTACGCCACCGAGCAGATGCTCATCCGCTGGTCATCGCCATGGGGCGGCGGCGTACTCGTTGGTCATCCCCGTGACCATCGCCGTCATCTGCGTGCTGTCTTCGTCACCCTCTCGTACCTCGAGGTGGTCAAGGTGTACACCAAGGCCGGCGGCGCCTATGTCGTGGCCCGGGAGAATTTCGGCCTGACCGTCGCCCAGATCGCGGCGATGTCGCCTGCTCATCGACTACACGCTCACGGTGGCCGTGTCGGTGGCCGCCGGGGTGTCGGCCATCACCTCGGTGTTCCCCTCGCTCACCCCGCACGACCACCCGATCGCCATTGCACTGGTGGTCATCCTGCTGCCTACGGCAATCTGCGCGGCATCCGGGAGGCCGGCAAGTTCTTTGCCGTCCCCACCTACTTCTTCATCGCCAGCATGGTGGCCCTGATGGCAGCGGGGCTCTACAGGGCAGATCGACGGCACCCTCCACGCCCACGCCATTGCCGGCCAAGGCACGCCGGGGAATCCGACAGTTCACGTCGGGCAGCGCTGGGAGCGGCCTCCTCTATGGCGCCACGATCTTCGTGGTCTTGCGGGCTTTTGCCACGGCGGTTCGGCCCTCACCGGAACCGAGGCCATCTCCAATGGGGTGGGCATCTTCCGGCGGCCCGAGTCCCGTAACGCCCGTATCACCATGGTCCTGATGGCGACGATCCTCGGATCGCTGGTGCTCGGGGTGACCCTGCATCGCCCACGGTCACCCACGCCGGTGCCCTACGTGTCGGGCTACACCCACGGTGATCTCCCAGAGTCGCCAAATTCGTCTACGGCACCGGCGGGTCGGGCAATGTCTTCTACGTGATGCTCCAGTTGGCAACCATGCTCATCCTGTATCTGGCGGCTAACACCAGCTTCACCGGGTTCCCCTTCCTGGCCAGCTTCGCCGCCGAGGACTCCTATCTGCCCCGACAGCTGACCCGGCGGGGCCACCGTCTGGTCTTCTCCAACGGCATCATCGTGCTCACCGTGGTGGCCCTCGCCTGCATCCTGGCCACCGGGGCCAAAGTGGACAGCTGGTGGCCCTGTACGCCATCGGCGTGTTCACCGGCTTCGCCATGGCCGGGGCCGGCATGGTCAAGCACCACCTCGACGCCAAGGGACCACTGGCGCGCCGAGGTGGTGATCAACGGAACTCCGCCTCCTGACCGCCTTCATCGTCCTCATCTATCGCCGTGTCCAAGTTCACCGAGGGGGCGTGGGTGGTGGTGGTGCTCGTCCCCCTCATGTACTTCGCGCTGATCCGGCTGCACCGCCAGTACGTCGACGAGGAGCACCAGCTCGAGGAAGGGGCCGCCGAGGCCGCCGAGGCGCCGGTCCTCAACCGCCACACGGTGATCGTGCTCGTGGACCGGCTGGACATGGCCACGGCCCGGGCCCTCCAGTACGCCGCGCACCCTGCACCCCGACGAGCTCCGGGCCGTCCACTTCGCCATCGACCCCCGGGAGTCGGCCGACGCTCGAAGCGGAGTGGAGCCGGCTCGGGCTGACCCGGCTCCCGCTCGACGTGGAGGAGTGCGAGGACCGCCGCCTGACCCGGGCCGCCCTGGAGCTGGCGGCCGAGACGGTGGCCGACGGCCAGACCGAGCTCACCTTCCTGCTGCCCCGACGGGGCTTCGCCGCCGGGTGGCAGCGGGTGCTCCACGACGCCACCGCCGACCACATCGCCGATGCCGTCGGCCAACTGGCCCACGTGAACGCCACCGTGGTGCCCTACCAGCTGACCGGAGGATGGTTCTCCCGTCGTCGGGAGTGGCGGCGCAAGACTGTCGAGCCCAGCGTGGAGGGCCAGGCGGTGCGGGCCAGCCGGGCAGCCCGGGCGGCCGACCGGGCCTCGGACCGCGAGGCCGCGGTCAAGGCGTCCTTCGACCGGACCGCCTTCGGCGAGCGGGGCCGGGGCACCACCCCGATCGGCGAGGCCCAGTGGCGGACCCGGGTCCGGGTGGCCGGACGGATCAAGTCGGTGCGGGTCCAGCCCCGGGCCGGAACCTCGAACCTCGAGTGCGTCCTGGTGGACGACTCGGGCAAGCTGCTCCTGGTCTTCCAGGGCCGGCGCCGTATCCCGGGCATCCAGCCCGGGGCCCGCCTGGTGGTCGAGGGCATGGTGGGGGACTGGGCCCGGCGCCAGGCCATCCTCAACCCCGACTACGAGCTCATCGCCGGCCCGGAGGCCGGGGTGGAGCCGACCTGATCGGTTCGGTCCGACCCTCTGGAGAGCAGGTTGGAAGGGGGTCAGGGAGGGGGTCGGAGCACCCTTCCGGCCAGCCTTCCTTGCCCCGTGACCACTTTTGTCGGTATCTTCTGGCCCCGTTGCCGGTATCGGCGGGCCATTACGGCGCGCCCCGGCACACGGCCAACCGGCCGAGGCCTCGCAGGGGGACGTTGTCCTTGACGTCTGCGGTGGGCCGCGGGCCATGTCCGACCAGTCCGATAGCTGACCGAGCAGTACACCGAAGGGAGCCTCACCGATGACCCACCTCCTGGCTGAAGGGGGTTACCAGATCTTCACGCTGCACAACAGCGAGAAGACGTGGCTGTACTTCGCTCTCCTCTGTGCCGTGGCCTCCATCGTGGTGGCCCTCTTTCTGGTGCGGGGCGTCCTCGCCGCCGACCAGGGCACCGCCTCGATGAAAGACATCGCCAAGGCCGTCCAGGAGGGCGCCGAAGCCTTTCTGGCCCGCCAGTTCAAGACCATCGGGATCATCATCATCCCGCTGGCCGTCCTCATCTTCTTCACCGCCACCAAGGTCACCCACCCCGTGTACCTGTGCGCGGGCCTGGCCACCAGCACGACCTTCCACGTCGGCTGTGTCGTCCACACAGTCACGGACCTGTCCTTCGCCCAGGCCGGCATCTACCGGGTGATCTGCTTTCTCGCCGGGGCGCTGTGCTCCGGCCTCACCGGGTTCATCGGCATGAGCCTGGCCGTGCGGGGCAACGTGCGCACCGCCGCTGCCGCCCGCGAGGGCAAGATGGCCCCCGCCCTCAAGGTGGCCTACCGCACCGGGGCCATCACCGGCCTGCTCTGCGTGGGCCTCGGGCTCCTCGGGGCCACGGTGATCGTGCTCATCTTCCAGAACACCGCCACCTCGGTACTCATCGGCTTCGCCTTCGGCGCCTCCCTGCTGGCCCTGTTCATGCGAGTAGGCGGCGGCATCTTCACCAAGGCGGCCGACGTGGGCGCCGACCTGGTCGGCAAGGTCGAGGCCGGCATCCCCGAGGACGACCCCCGCAACGCCGCCACCATCGCCGACAACGTGGGCGACAACGTGGGCGACTGCGCCGGCATGGCCGCCGACCTCTTCGAGTCCTACGTCATCACCATCATCGCCGCCGTCATCCTGGGCGTCACCGCCTTCGCCTCCATCGGCCGGAGCGCCGACGCCGCCAAGACGGTGATCTTCCCCATCGCCATCCCGGCCATCGGCATCCTGGCCACCATCGTCGGAGTGTTCGTGGTGCGGGCCACCGCACGGGACAAGAACGCCATGGCCCCGATCAACCGCGGGGTGTGGACGGCGGCCATCCTGACCATCGCCGGCTCGGCCGTGGTCGCCGGGGCCTACCTCCACTACTGGAAGGCGTTCTACGCCGTCCTGGCCGGGGTGGTCCTCATGCTGGTGGCCAGCCAGATCACCGAGCACTTCACCTCCACCGAACGGGGCCCGGTCAAAGAGGTGGCCGAAACGGCCCGCACCGGACCGGCCACCCTCACCCTCTCCGGCCTGGCCCTGGGCCTCGAGTCGTCCGTGTGGGCCATCATCGCCATCGTGCTGGCCATCGCCGTGTCCATCGGACTGGGCGGCGGGAACATCGAGCTGACCCTGTACCTGGTGGCCCTGACCGGCATCGGGCTGCTGTCGACGGCCGGGATGATCGTCTCCGAGGACAGCTTCGGACCGGTGTCCGACAACGCCGCCGGCATCGCCGAGATGTCCGGTGAGTTCACCGGTGAGGCCGAGCGGGTCATGGTCAGCCTCGACGCCGTGGGCAACACCACCAAGGCGGTGACCAAGGGGGTGGCCATCGGCTCCGCCGTCATCGCCTCGGTGGCCCTGTTCGCCTCCTTCATCGAGACCATCGGCGAGCAGCTCAAGCTGCCGCAGCTGGGCAACGCCCTGTTCAACCTGCCGTCCACCTCGATCAACGTCTCCCATCCCACGACGTTCATCGGCATCCTGATCGGTGGGTCGATCGCCTTCATCTTCTCGGCCCTGGCCATCCGGGCGGTGGGTCGATCGGCCGGCACCGTGGTCCAGGAGGTGCGACGGCAGTTCCGCGAGCACCCCGGGATCATGGACTACACCGAGAAGCCCGAGTACGGGAAGGTCATCGCCATCTGCACCACGGCCTCCCAACGGGAGCTGGCCACCCCGGCCCTGCTGGCCATCCTCAGCCCGGTCATCGTGGGCTTCGGCATCAACTACTTCGCCCTCGGCGCCTTCCTGGTCGGGGCCATCCTCACCGGCCAGCTGATGGCCAACTTCCTGTCCAACTCCGGCGGGGCCTGGGACAACGCCAAGAAGTACATCGAGGACGGCCACGAGGGGGGCAAGGGGTCCGAGGCCCACAAGGCCGCGGTGATCGGCGACACCATCGGCGACCCGTTCAAGGACACCGCAGGGCCGGCCCTCAACCCGCTGATCAAGGTCATGAACCTGGTCTCCCTGCTCATCCTCCCGGCCATCATCACCCTGCGCAACCACACCGGGGCCCGCCTGGCCATCGCCGGTGTGGCCCTGGTGGTCCTGCTGGTGGCCATCGCCTTCTCCAAGCGGAAGACCGACGCCATGGACGGTGACCTGCCGGCCTCTGAGGTCGCGGCCCTCGATGAGGCCGCTACGGTGGCCATGGAGTCTTCGCACGACTGAGCCCCGTCATCTGCCGAGTCATGAGGACCCGGAGGTGGCTCCACGGGGTTGACAACGCCTCACCCCACCGTTCACCCTGAGGCCAAAGCCATGGCACCCACCGACCTGACAGAGACGACGCCTACCGAAGCCGACGCCAGCAACGGCGCTGCCGGGGGCACGCGTCCCCGCGGTGGGGCAAAACCCCTGGTCATCGTGGAATCCCCGGCCAAGGCCAAGACCATCGCCGGCCTGCTGGGATCGGGGTACGTGGTCGAGTCCTCCATCGGCCACATCCGGGACCTGCCCCGCCGGGCCGACGAGGTACCGGCGGCCTTCAAGGGTGAGGCGTGGTCCCGGCTGGGGGTGGACGTCGACAACGGGTTCAAGCCCCTGTACGTGGTCTCGACGGAGAAGAAGTCCCAGGTGGCGAAGTTGAAGCAGCTGGTCAAGCAGGCCAGCGAGGTCTACCTGGCCTCGGACGAGGACCGCGAGGGCGAGTCCATCGCCTGGCACCTGCTGGAGGTGCTGGCGCCCACCGTGCCGGTCAAGCGAATGGTCTTCCACGAGATCACCCGCCCGGCCATCGAGCGGGCCGTCAACGAGTGGCGGGACCTCGACCGACGCCTGGTCGACGCCCAGGAGGCCCGACGGATCCTCGACCGCCTGTACGGCTACGAGGTCTCCCCGGTCCTGTGGAAGAAGATCATGCCCCGGCTGTCGGCCGGCCGGGTCCAGAGCGTGGCCACCCGGATGGTGGTGGAGCGGGAGCGGGCCCGGATGGGCTTCCGGTCGGCGGGCTGGTGGGGCATCGACGCCACCTTCACCGTGGCCGGGTCGGAGCCGGTTCCCGAGGGGACGCCCCGTTCGTTCACCGCCTCCCTGGTGGGGGTGGACGGTACCGCCCTGGCCTCCGGACGGGACTTCGACGACACCGGGAACCTGACCTCGCCCGGGTCGGTGGTGGTGCTGGCCGAGGCCGAGGCCCGGAGCCTGGCCACCGGGCTGGCGAGTGCCCCCTTTGCCGTCAAGTCCATGACCCACAAGCCGTTCCGCCGCTCGCCTTCGGCCCCGTTCATGACCTCCACCCTCCAGCAGGAGGCCGGGCGCAAGCTCCGGTTCAGCTCCAAGCGGGCCATGCAGATCGCCCAGCGGCTGTACGAGGACGGCTGGATCACCTACATGCGGACCGACTCGACCACCTTGTCCAGCCAGGCCCTGTCGGCGGCCCGGGCCCAGGCCTCGGCCCTCTACGGCCCCGAATACGTGCCGGCCCAGCCCCGGCTGTACGAGCGCAAGGTCAAGAACGCCCAGGAGGCCCACGAGGCCATCCGGCCAGCCGGTGAGGCCTTCCGGACCCCCGACGAGGCGGCCCGTTCGCTGTCGGGCGACGAGTTCCGTCTCTACGACCTGATCTGGAAGCGCACCGTGGCCTCCCAGATGGCCGACGCCACCGGAACCAGCGCCCAGGTCCGGCTGGTGGGGACGTCGGTGGCCACGGGGGACCAAGCGGCCCGGGAGGCGGAGTTCTCCGCCTCGGGCAAGGTCATCCAGTTCCCCGGGTACCTGCGGGCCTATGTGGAGGGCGAGGACGACCCGGACGCCGAACTGGCCGACCGTGAGGTCCACCTCCCACCGATGGCCGAAGGCGACCCGGCGTCGGTGGAGGACCTCGAGCCCGGCTCCCACGCCACCCAGCCTCCGGCCCGCTACACCGAGGCCTCGCTGGTCAAGGCCATGGAGGACCTGGGCGTGGGCCGCCCCTCCACCTATGCCAGCGTCATCGCCACCATCCTCGACCGGGGCTACGTGTGGAAGAAGGGCACGGCCCTGGTCCCCTCGTTCACCGCCTTCGCCGTGGTCGGGCTGTTGGAGCGGTACTTCGCCAACCTGGTCGACTACGGGTTCACCGCCTCGATGGAGGATGACCTCGACGCCATCGCCTCGGGGAACGAGGAGTCGCTGCCCTGGCTGACCCGCTTCTACTTCGGGGCCGGAGACGGTGACGCGGCCCCGAAGCCCGAGGGTGCCAACGGCACCGGCGGCAATGGCACCGGCAATGGGAACGGTGCCGCGGCGGGGGCGGGCCAACGCAGCGGGCTGGGCCTCAAGCGCGAGGTCAGCACCTACCTCGGCGAGATCGACGCCCGGGAGATCAACTCCATCCCCATCGGGACGGGCTCCGACGGGCAGGACATCGTGGCCAGGGTGGGGCGGTATGGCCCCTACCTCCAGCGCGGCGAGGACCGGGTCTCCATCCCCGACGACCTGGCTCCTGACGAGCTCACCGTGGAGCGGGCCGAGACCCTGCTGGAGGCACCGTCGTCGGACCGGGTGCTCGGGGAAGACCCCGAGACCGGCCTGCCCGTCCAGGTCGCGCGCCGGCCGGTTCGGACCGTATGTGCAGCTCGGTGAGTTGGTGGACGGGGGAGCCAAACCCCGGACCTCTTCGTTGTTCGCCTCCATGTCACCGGCCACCATCACCTTCGAGCAGGCCCTCGAGCTGCTGCGCATCCCCCGCACCGTGGGGACCGACCCGGCCACCGGCGAGGAGATCGTGGCCCACAACGGCAAGTTCGGCCCCTACCTGAAGAAGGGGACCGACACCCGCAGCCTGGCCGCCGAGGACCAGATCCTCTCGGTCTCCGTGGATGAGGCGCTGGCCCTGTTCGCCCAGCCCAAGACCCACGGTGGCCGCAGTGCCAAGGGCCCGCTGCGGGACATGGGCGCCGACCCCGACACCGGTCTGGCCATGCTGGTCAAGGACGGTCGGTTCGGGCCGTACGTGACCGACGGGACCACCAACGCCTCGCTGCGACGCGGGGACGACGTGGAGTCGCTCACCGTGGAGCGGGCGGCCGAGCTGCTGGCCGAGCGGCGGGCGGCCGGACCCTCGGTCAAGAAGTCGGCCAAGAAGGCCACCGCCAAGAAGAGCGCGGCGAAGAAGACCGGGGCCAAGAAGGCCACCGCCAAGAAGAGCGCGGCGAAGAAGACCGCGGCGAAGAAGGCGCCGGCCGCCAAGGCCGCGGCCAAAAAGAGCGCCACCAGCACCGAGTGACCGGAGGCCGACCGGGCCGCCTGATCGCCCTGGAGGGCATCGACGGCTGCGGTAAGTCCACCCAGGCCGATCTGTTGGCCCGGCGACTCGGAGCGCTTCTGACCTTCGAACCCGGGGCGACCCGGTTGGGCTCGACCCTCCGGCGGCTCCTGCTCGATCGGGACCAGGCTCCGGTGGGGGAACGGGCCGAGGCGCTGCTGATGGCGGCGGACCGGGCCCAGCACGTCTCCGAGGTGGTTCGGCCGGCCCTCGAGGCCGGTACCTGGGTGGTGACCGACCGGTTCTCGGCATCCACGTTGGCCTACCAGGGCTACGGACGGGGGCTCGACCGCACCGAGCTGGAGATGCTGGTCCGGTGGGCCACCGGCGGACTCGAGCCCGACCTCACCGTCCTCATCGACGTTCCTCTGGAGGTGGCTACCAGCCGTCGCCGTGACGACGGCCAGGACCGGCTGGAAGGAGAGGGACACCACTTCCTGCAGCGAGTGGCCGAGGGATACCGGCGCCTGGCCGACGAGGCCGGGGGGGCCTGGGTGGTGGTCGACGGCACCGGCACCGAGGCCGAGGTGGCGGCCCGGGTGTGGTCGGGTGTCGGTGGTGCGGCCAGCCGGGAGCCCGACCGTGGCTGAGTCCGTACCGGTGCCGGCGCTGTTCGAGGGGGTGGTGGGTCAGCCCGCCGCGGTGGCTCAGTTGGTGGCGGCCGCCCGGAAACCGGTACACGCCTACCTGCTGCACGGTCCTCCCGGGTCGGGCAAGCGGGCCGGCGCCAGGGCGCTGGCAGCCGCGCTGCTGTGTCCGGAGGGCGGATGCGGCGTGTGCAACACATGCCGGCGGGCGTTGGCCGGGACCCATCCGGATCTGGTGACGGTGGAGCGCACCGGGGCCACCCTGGCCGTGGGAGACATCCGGACCATCGTCACCCGCGCCCAGCGGGTCCCCCTGGAGGCCTCCCGCCAGGTGCTGGTGGTGACCGATGCCCATCTCATCGGTGATTCCGCTCCAGCTCTGTTGAAGACCTTGGAGGAGCCTCCCCCGGCCACGGTGTTCGTGCTGCTGGCCGACGACCTCCCGGCCAACCTGGCCACGGTCATCAGTCGCTGCGTGCAGGTGCCGTTCGGTCCGGTTCCCGAGGACGCCGTGGTGGAGTGGCTGGTTACCCGGGGGACCGAGCAAGCCCGGGCCGAGACGGTGGCCCGGGCCTCGGGTGGACGACTGGACCGGGCCCTGCTGCTGGTGAGCGACCCCGGGTTCGTGGCCCGACAGGACCAGTGGCGATCGGTGCCGGCCCGTCTGGACGGTACCGGCGCGGTCGCCGCCGTGGTGGCCGACGAGCTGCTGGCCTCGGTGAATGAGGGGCTGGCCCCCTTGCGGGAGCAACAGGCCAAAGAGCTGGCCGACCTGGGCGAGCAGGCCGAGCAGGTGGGGGCCCGTGGGGTCCAGGGCCGGAAGCAGATCGAGGACCGTCACAAGCGCGAGGAGCGGCGGTGGCGCACCGAGGACCTGCGCTTCGGTCTGGCCATACTGGCCGGCCTGTACCGAGACCGGTTGGTGGCGGCATCCGGATCGGGCCTGGTGGCCGGCACCCACGGCGGGGCCGGCGAGAGCGGCAGAGCAGCTCGGCATGTGGACGCCATCGGTGAGGCCTCGGAGGCGCTCGGGCGCAATGCCAACGAGTCCCTCCTCATGGAGTCGCTGATGGTCGAGCTGTCGGGCATGTCCGGATGAACCGGAGGTCGCCCCGAGGTGGTCTGGTCCTCCAAGTCCGTGGGGGAACTGCGGGCGCCCACCGGAACGGAGAGGGATTCCAGGGTGTCCACCGTGGTCGGATAGCCTGACTCACTTCGCCTGGGTAGCTCAGTCGGTAGAGCAACGCACTCGTAATGCGTAGGTCAGGAGTTCGATTCTCCTCCCAGGCTCCACGTTTGTGAGAAGTCGTGCCTAGTTGGCCTACAACATGCCCACCATGGCGTCGGCCTGCTCCCGCAGCTTGTTCTTGGCCACCTTGTCCAGCGTGGCCCGGGGGAACTCGTCGACCACATAGACGGCACGCGGCACCTTGAAATCGGCGAGCACGGACGAGCATCGCTCGATGATCGCCTTCTCGAACACCGCATCGTCCGTCTCGGCCATCGGTCCCTTGATCACGAAGGCCACCGCCACCTCGCTGAGCATCTCGTGGGACTGGGCGACCACGGCCACGTCGCCCACGCCCGGGACCTGTCGACAGGCGTCCTCGACTTCGCGGGCCGAGACGTTCTCGCCTCCCACTTTGAGCACGTCGCCGTCACGGTCGCAGTAGACGAAGTTGCCGCCCTCGGCCACCCGCACCACGTCTCCCGTCTTGAACCAGCCGTCGGTGGTGAAGCTTTTGGCCATGGCCTCGGGATTGTCGTAGTACTCGAGGAACAGCTGTATCCCCCGTGTGCCCCGGACCCACAGTTCGCCCGGTTGCCCGTCCTCGCAGATCTCGCCCGTATCCCGATCGACCACCAGCAACTCGTAGCCCGGCGTAGGCTTCCCCATCGAACCTTTGGGAACCTGACGCCCGGGGTTGTCGTTGGTGGCGTGAATGACCGTCTCGGTCATTCCGTAGGCGGGGACCACCCGGAACCCGAGCCACTGTTCGAGTTCGGGAACGATCAGCCCGAATACCCCAACCTTGACCGTGTGCTCGGGGATCGGCTCTCCGGCCACCGCGTTGTAGACGAATGGGATGAGTGAGATGTGGGTGACCTTGTGCTTCAGGATCACCTCCCACAGGCGGGACGAGGAGAACTTCGGCTGCAGCACGATGGTCCCACCGACCCCCAACGTGGTCCAGAACGACCAGCTCTGGGCATTGACATGGAAGAACGGCAGGAAGACGAGGTAGATGTCGTCGCGTTCCATCGAGATGTTGGTCGGTCCCACCTTGCCGGCCCACAGGGCGTTGGCATGGGTGTGGACCACTGCCTTGGGCTGCGATGTGGTCCCCGACGTGAACAAGATGCCCGCCGGGGCCATGGGATCGGGATCCCGGAGCTCGAAGGAGGCGCCGTCGCCGATCAGTGAGTCGAAAGGGTCACCGCCGTGGCCGAGCTGCTCCGCCGGAGCCGCTTCGCCACTGTTGTCCCCGGTGACCACCGTCCATCCGAGGTCGGGCCCGGCCTCGGCCACCAAGCCCGCGTACTGGGGCTGGGTGACGGCCCCCACACAGCGGGTCTTCTGGATGGAGAACTCCAGCTCGGCGCGGACCGAGCGGGTATTGGTGGTCACCCCTACCGCCCCCACCGTGGCGCAGGCGTACCAGGCCAGCACCATCTCCGGACAGTTGTCGGCATGGATGAGGACCTTGTCCCCCACCGACACACCCTTGGCGGCCAAGCCCGCGGCCAGGTCGCGAACATCGGACCAGAACTGCGCATAGGTCCAGGTGCGGTTGCTGCCGTCCTTGGGCTCCCAGATCAGAAAGGTCTTGTCGGGCTGGCTATCCGCCCACGATGCCAGCAGCCAGGGGATGTCCTGGCCTGCGAACTGGAATGCTGCGGCACGTCCCTCGTCCATGATTCTCTCCTTCGTGGGTTCCGACCGACGACCCTCGCCACCCGGTGGCTGTCGGTCCTTTTCCTACCATTGCTGGTGGGCGCCCACGACCCGGGACCGGACCGGTCACCTCTCGAGGCCGGCGAACGGCACGGTCTACGCCCAGTACAGCGGCACCGGTGCGGCTCACGACCAGGGAGGGGACACCTGGAGCATCACCAGCACATCGAAGGGGACGACCTCGACTCTGTCCGGAACGTTCTGAACTGATCCGGCTCCCAAGTCCAGCGTCTGACGCTGGAAGCAGACACTGGCTCCCCCTCGTGACGACGAGCAGACGCCGACACATGAGCCTGTATTTGGAATGCATGTGTCCTCCGACGGAAAGGGACCAGGCCGCCGGCTCGGAGCATGCGCGTCGTGCGGTCAAATGGGCTTCGGACGTGGCAAACGCTCAAGATGCGGTATTACAGATCGTCTTCGTCGGCTCGAGTTCGGCCTACGACGAGCCTGTTTGCCTCTCGGCCAAGTCGGCGAAGATGTCCGGTGGACACGCCATCACCGACGACGCGTTCGGGATGGTCGCGCTCCGACACCCGACGGTGATCGTCGAGCGCACCGTGGTTGAGAGCGGTGCGGCTGAAGCCTTGCTCGCGACGACCCGGACGGCCGACCTTGGTAGTGGGGGCGCGAGGAAAGGATGGGTTCAAGGAGCTGCTGCTCGGGTCGATCAGCGACCGATGCATTCAACGGACCGTCTAGCTGGCCTGATCGCATCGGCGAACGACACGTATGGTCGCTTCACCTCACCGCCTCATGGACTAAGCCGATCCACGCTCCAGATCACGGTAGTGCTGACGCCAGATAAGCCGGTAGACGCGGCTCCAGCGCGGGATCGACCGGAGCCCGGGGATAAACGGCAGGAAGACCAGCACCAATGTCAAGATCATCATGATGGCCCAAACCTGGAGATCGCCACTCGCGGAGGAGTTCATCGGGGGCACCTGGTACCAGAGCGTGTACAGCCAGAGCCACGCCTGTCCGGGATAGTTCCCGGTCTCGTTCATCATCCCCCACTGGTCACCCGAAAGATGCTGATTTTGGGCCAGATTGCCAAGGTACGTCCCGTCAGCGATGAACAGGAGTGGCTTGGTGTAGTCCGTTCCGTAGAACTGACGTGAGCTGAGCAACGCTCCATCCAGCGCGCCGCTTCGGGCCATTGAGGTGAGGGAAGCGATCATGAGTTTGACAGGCCCGTAGTTTCCCGTCGGCACCGTCAGGATGCCGTTGGTAAGGGCAGCTCTCGGGCTGGCGATTGCCGTCTCGTATGCGGCAGTCCACTTGGCCTGCTCAGCAGGCGAGGCCGACGTGTAACGGGCTACGGCCGCATCGACGGTGGGCTGACTCGGAAGGGTTTTGAGTGGGGCAATCACATCGGCGACGGTCGTATTGATGGGATGGTGAACTCCCACCCACTTTTCGGGTGAAAAGGGACCAATGGATTGCGAACTGCCGGCTGTGTTGTTGTAGGGGGGGCCATAGGTGGCGGTAGCGCTGCTCCCGTCAAGTTCGGTTATGGCGGTCTGGGCAAAGTCAATCGGATCGGAGGTCGACCAAGACTTGAGGGTCACCGGATTTTCGTCCGGCGAAGAAAAGACAACCGCTAGGGCAACTACGAGAAGGACGACAACGGTCAGGGCGACAAGAAACTCCTTCACCAAGTCGTATGGGAGGTATGGCCCGTGCCATTCCTCGACATCGCGGTCCGGACGGAACCGTCGGGCGCGCCGATGTCCGACCGACTCTGTGGAGGTGCTCATGTCTGATCCTCCCGTACCACGGGCTGCAAGCCGTCTGCCCCACCCTTGTCCGACTGCTCGGACTGGGCAAACGGGGGAACCACGCCCCTCCGGCGGACGAGCAGGATATGAAGCCCGACCAGGGCCACCACCGCGAGGGGCAAGAGCATGATGTGCCACATCAGCATCTGACCGAAGTTCGTCACGTTGAAGATTGCTCCGGCTCCAGTGGAATTGATACCGTCCTTCGCTTGGGTGCTGATCCACTGCGAATCGAAGTTCTGCTGCGAGAGGTAGCCGGTGAAGGCAGCCCCGATCGATACTACGAATGACACCACGCCGGTGATCCAGGTAGCCCGACGATGCCCTCGCCAAGCTGCCATGAAGAACTTGCCCCACAGGTGGATGACCATGGCGAAGAAGAAGACCTCGACGCTCCAAAGGTGGAGGGAGTTCACGAAGAGCCCCGTCGAGGAGACGTGCCACCAGGTTGGTCCGAAGATGGCCAGCACCATCCCCGTGACGATGACCACGGACAAAGCTGCCAGGGTCAGGACACCAAAAACGTAGATCCACGATGCCACGTAGGCCGGCTGACGGTCTGGCATAAGCCGCTCAGGAGGGAGTGCTTCAACAGCGGCGCGGCGCAGCTTGGCTGACCACTGGTTGGCATCCTCAGGTAGATCCGCCGCGCCATCAGATGAAGTATCGGAGCGCGGGTTGGTGTCGATGGTCATCGGTCACCCCGTCCGTGTCGTCTGTAGGGAATGAGGATGGCGGAGATGAAGACCACAACCATCAGCCCGATGAGCACGAGATTGGCCACCGACATCTGGATGAATCCCCAGTGGACGTACCGACCGGGTCGATTCAGATCTACGAGACTTGCTATGAGAATTCCCATGTCGCTCCGATCAGCGAGGTTTTTGCGATCCAACAGGCGGCGGCTGGGCGACGCACCCTCACTGGCTCAAACAAGTCGCTCGTTCGAATTCGAGTACTTGCGAGGACGCAGGCTTACCGAGGGTCCTCTCACGGATGTCGGGAGCAGCGGCGAGAGGGTGAGAGACCTTTTCCCCAGTGGCGCAGAACCGCGCCCTTCTCCGAACCCTCAATGCCGAAGGTACCCGCACCGTACTCCATGGAGCCAGCGAAGACACTCTCCCGAGCTCGTCTCGAGGGCCGAGGCGGCAGTGTGGGTCGCCAGCCTGCGAACGCCAGGTCGATGGCATCGCCTTCAAAACTGATTGGTTTCGCCTCATGCGCCCATTGTCTTCTTCGTTCCGGACGATCCCTAGGGTCTTTTGGCCCCTTTGTCCTCCCCCTAGGACGCAGGTGGGTACGCCGCCACGAGCAGACGCATGAGCTTGGGGAAGAGCGGGGTAAAGCGCCCGGTGCCCCACTCGAGTTCGGGCTCGTTGGCGAAGGCCTGACTCAGAACCCCGATGATCAGTATGGAGATCAGGAAGACGGCTTCATCGGAGTCAGCACCAGGCCCCAGTTGGCCGGCTGTCACGGCGTCGACCAACGCGGCGCGCTGGATGTCGATCATCTCCTGGCTGATGGCCATGGCCCCGGGCGAAGGCTCGAACTTCGGTACCGGGCGCCAGAACAGCAGTTCAGCCACGGCGCGGTTGGCCAGCAACCACCGCCCGCTCGCTTCGAGGCCGGCGATGAGCGCATCGAGTCCAGCATCGGACGTGGCCATGGAGTCACGCATGACGTCGAGGTGCACGCTCTGACCGCGCAGGAAGAGCTCGTCGTAGATGGCCATGAGCGAGGGGAAGTACTTGTAGATCGAGGGGGGCTGGACGCCGAGTCGCCTGGCCACCTCCGACAAGCTCAGCCCGTTCACGCCCTCTTCGGACATTATGGCCACGGCGATGTCGAGGATCTCGTCGATGGTCTCCTGCCGTCGGCGAGCCCGGCGGTCCGTCGACGGCAGGACAGCCGATTCCGAGCTGGACGTCCTCATCACTTAGGACTATAGCACAAAAGATGGTTGACAGCATTAGCTAAAGGTATTAGCTTCTGTATCCGTGAGAGACGGTTCGGACGATGGAGGAGACATGGCCGAGAAGAGCACGCGGTGGTTGCTGACCCAGGACAGCACCGAGACCATCATCGATGCGCCACCGGAGCGCATCTACGCACTGGTGGCCGACATGCCCCGGATGGGTGAGTGGAGCCCGGAGTGCCAGCGGGTGGAGTGGTCGGGTGTCTCCGGCGACCCCGTCGTGGGGGCGACCTTCGTCGGGCACAACGAGGGGGGACCGGCCAATTTGATGAAGTGGTCCCGAAAGGGCCGGGTGTTGGCCGCCGAGCCGGGTCGCGAGTTCGCCTTCGTGACCGAGGAGGGTGGGCGCGAGTCAACCGAGTGGCACTACCGATTCGAGCCGGCTGAGGGCGGCACCAGGGTGGTCGAGTCCTACGTGGTGCGGTGGATTCCTCTTTGGGCCCGGATCGTGGACGTCCCGACCAATCGGGCCCGCGAACTGAGGGACAGCATGGACCACACGCTCGGCCGGCTCAAGGCGGCCGCGGAAGGGGCCAGTGCGCCAGGGGCTGGTCATGACGACTGAGGTGGCACCCGCCGCCTTCCTGTTGGGCTCCGACGAGGGTGAGGGAGTCTGGTTCGCAGACAGTCTGCTCAGCTACAAGGTCACCGGCGACGAGACCCACGGACAGCTCGCTCTGGCTGAGGTCCGTGCAGCACAAGGGTCGGGGTCGCCCGTTCACACGCACCGACACGAGGATGAGGCTTGGTACATCCTCGAGGGGGAGTTGACGTTCTGGCTGGGTGAGGAGACCCGCATCGCCACCAGCGGCGACTTCGTCTTCGGTCCCCGAGGGGTTCAACACCGGTTCCGGGTCGAATCCGAAGTGGCTCGCTTCCTGATCCTTGTCACCCCAGCCGGGTTCGAAGAGTTCACGCGGGCGTGCGGCTGGCCTGCGAGCTCCGGGAGGCTCCCGCCTCCCGACCTGCCCCCACACAGCGAGATAGAACTCGTCGCCGCAGCCCGACGGCACGGCATCGACATCACTTCGCCGTCAGGGCTAGCTCCCCCCTTCAACCGGCCCCACGGGACCGACCGAGGGCAGAGCTATGCCCGATGCACCTAGTTCTGCTGATAACCATCAGATCAATCAAGGCAAATAAGGAGCACTCCATGATCACCACCTACAAGGCAGCACCGGACATCGACGTTCTGACCACGAACTTCCCCATCCCCGGCCTCGGCCAACTCGCCATCAACGCCTTCGTGCTCCATGGGGACGTCCCCGTCCTGGTCGACACTGGTCCAGTCGTCGAACGTGAAAGTTTCATGACCGCACTCAGGTCGGTCATCGACCCGATCGACCTCCGTTGGATCTGGCTCACCCATACCGACGGCGACCACATCGGCGCACTTGGCCAGCTGCTGGCGGAGTACCCCGACATCAAAGTGATCACCACGTTCCTGGGCGTCGGCATCATGAGCGTGTCCGACCCGCTCCCGATGGACAGAGTCCACCTCGTCAATCCCGGACAGAGCATCACCCTCGGGAGTCGTACCCTCACCGCCTTCAGGCCTCCGACCTTCGACAACCCATCGACCACCGGCTTCTTCGACACCAGCTCGGACGTGCTGTTCCCGGCCGACTGTTTCGGGGCACTCCTGCAGGACGTCCCGCAGAACGCTGCCGACCTCTCCGGAGGTGACCTGCGCCAGGGGCAGGTGTTCTGGGCGACCATCGATTCACCGTGGATGCACCAGGTCGATCGGGAGAGGTTGGGCCGCGAGCTCGACGCCGTGGCCAAGTTGGAGCCGTCGTTGATCCTGAGCAGCCACTTGCCTGCCGCTCCTGGTGGCATGATCGACCAGTTCCTTGGCTCGTTGGCGGCGGTTCCGGACGCACGACCGTTCGTCGGGCCCGACCAGGTGGCGCTGGAACAGATGCTGGTGCAGATGACTGCGGCGCCGCAGTAGGCATGGGGTCGGCTGATGGGACACCTCTCTGACTCGAGGTCGTCGCCGTCAAGGCCCATGTTGGTATAACGGTCGTCATGGCCACGACGATGCAGGTGACGTTCGACTGCGGTGATCCTCACTCCTTGGCCCGCTTTTGGGCTGAGGCCCTGGGGTACGAGAAGGAGGACCACCGTGAGCTGGTGGCCCAGCTTCTGGCGTCCGGCGCCATCAGCACCGGCGCCACCGTCGAGGTCGATGGCGGGCCTCAGTTCGCCGACGTGGCTGCGTCCTGCGATCCCGAGGGCAGTGGCCCTCGCCTATTTTTCCAGCGGGTGCCGGAAGGAAAGCTGACCAAGAATCGACTCCATCTCGACCTCCACGTGGGCCCTGATCGGTACGAGGCGGAAACCGCCAGGTTGGAGGCCCTCGGTGCCCGCAAGCTCTGGTTCAGTGACGATCGCGGCGGCGCCTGTTGGACGATGGCGGACATCGAGGGCAACGAGTTCTGCGTGGATTGAGGTCTGGTTACGGGCGACAGGTGCGGATGGTGGCGCTGCTGTTCGTTGGGCCGACCGAAGACCGGTTACTGGCGACGAGTTCCCGTGGGGCTGGGCTGAGTCACTGGCCTGCTCAACCTGAGTCGAAATCGGATCCCAATAAGCGGTGGCGGGTCCAGGTGTCGAGGACGATGAGGGTCTTCGTTCCGGTGACCCGCCCCGAGTGCCGGAGCTGCTCGATGACCTGGCCAAGGTGTGTGACGTCAGGCACCTGCAGCCAAACGAGGGCGTCGGGATCGCCGGCCGTGGTGAACACGGCCTGCACGTCAGGGAGACGGACGGCAGCGGACCGGATCTCTGCGATGTCGGCCGTTCCGGCGTATCGCACCTCGGTGAATGCCTGGATCGGCCGACCGGCTTTGGCGTGATCGAGTACCACCGTGTAGCCGGTGATGACGCCGGTCTCCTCGAGCCGATCGACACGGCGCTTTACCGCCGAGGCGGACAGCCCGACCCGCTCGCCGATGTCGACAAAGGACCTTCGAGCGTTCTCCTCGAGCAATGAGACGATGGCTCGGTCGAGAGGGTCGAGCTCCGGGGAGGCCTCTCCAATTTCCTTTGCGTCATCTGCGCTCATGACGCAAGATTATTGCATTTTATAGCTATTTTCTGATCTTCTAATGCGATATCCCACCAATGAGAGTTAGATCACTGTCATGGGATTTGGTGTTGCTCTGGGAGAGGTCGAGCAGCTGACCATCTGTCAGGACCGTAGAACAGGCCTGCAGGCGGTGATCGCCGTGGACGACACCACCCTCGGCCCGGGCCTCGGTGGGATCCGCTGGCGCCCCTATTCCGATATGACCGCCGCCGCCGCCGAAGCCCTCCGCCTGGCCCGGGGCATGACCCTCAAAAATGCCTGTGCCGATATTCCTTACGGCGGCGCCAAGTCGGTGATCTGCGCCCGGCCCGAGGGGCCGCCATCCGGCTCGGACCGCATTGCTCAACTCGAATCATTCGGTCGGTTCGTTGCCCGGCTCGGGGACGCCTACGTGCCGGGGGTGGACATGGGGACCTCTGTTGACGATCTGGCCGTGATCGGCAGTGTCGCGCCCGATGTGTCCTGTGACCGTCAGGATCCCTCACCGATGACCGCGCTCGGAGTGTTTGCCGGCATCCGGGCTGCCGTCGAATCTGGAGGGGGACCGCTCCGCGGGTCCAGGGTCCTGGTCCAGGGAGCCGGGCACGTGGGGGCCGACCTGGCCCGCCGCCTGGCGGCCGCGGGTTGCCGTTTGCTTGTGGCCGACACCGAGGAGACCCGCGCCGCGGCAATCGCCACTCGAACCGGTGCCACCGTGGTCGACCCAGGGAGTGCGCTCGACACCGAGTGCGACGTTTTCGCCCCATGCGCCACTGCGCGGGTCATCGACGGGACGGCTCTCGGTCGGCTCCGCTGCCGGATTGTGGCTGGCGCTGCCAACGACGTTCTCGCTGCACCCGACCTGGCCGAAGGGCTGGCAGCGAGGAGCATCGTGTACGTGCCCGACTTCGTGATCAGCGCAGGCGGGGTCATCCACATCCACGCGCTGCGGTCCGGTTGGGGGTCCGACAAGCTCGAGGGCTCGCTGCTGGCCATCGGCGACCGGGTGCGCCGGATCCTCCACGAGGCCGAGCGGACCGGGCAGTCCCCGGTGTCGGTAGCCGAGACCATGGCGTCAGACCGGCTTGGGCGACCCCTCGCCCTACCCGTCTAGGTGACACGGGGGGACGCGGTGCTGACACCGTTTGGGGCCGCTCCGGCTGAGACCGGCTGTGGCCCAGGCTCCGTGTCCCTCGACGACGTCTACCTCGAGGCGGGTTCGGATGGCCCACAGCGTGCCCTGATGTCCGGCATCCAGGGCGTCGTGCGGGTGATCCTCGACCAGCGACGGCTCGACCGGCACCGGGGGCTCGATACGGCGGCCTTCGTGAGCGGGTACGAGGGTTCGCCCCTCGGTGGTCTCGATATCGAGCTCGGACGGGCATCGGCGCGGCTGGAGGCCGAGGGCGTCGTGTTTCGTCCAGGCCTCAATGAGGAGCTTGCCGCCACCGCAGTGGCCGGCACCCAGCTCTTGGCCGACGTCCCTGGACACCACCACGAGGGTGTGACCGGATGGTGGTATGGCAAGAACCCAGGTCTGGACCGGGCCGCCGACGCCATCCGTCACGGCAACTACGCCGGCACTGCACCCCTCGGCGGAGCGGTGGCGCTCATCGGCGATGATCCGGCCTGCAAGTCCTCGACCATGCCGAGCTCGTCATGGGCCATGGCCAGGAGCCTCAACGTGCCGCTCTTTGCACCCGGGACCGTCGGGGATCTCGTTCGCCTCGGTCTGCATGCCGTGGCCCTGTCGCGTGCGACCGGGTTGTGGTCGGGCATGCAGATCGTGACCGAAGTGGCCGACGGCTCGGCGGTGGTGGACCTCACCCCGTTCGAACCCGTCGCCGGTCAGGTCGTAGCGCGGCCCTCGGCGGCCCGGCTCTTACTGGGAGCGTCTGGCCTCGAGGCTGAGGCCGACCTGTTCTCGGTGCGGCTTCCGGCCGTGCTGGAGTACGCCCGGGCCGCGGGACTCACGACGCTCATTGCCGACTCGCCAGATCCCTCACTTGCCGTTGTGGCATCGGGTACCGCGTTCGCCGCCGTTCGGCGAGCCGTCGTGGACCTCGGGTTATGGGATGGGTCGGGTGTCGCGCTCGCCGGCCTGCGCCTGATCCGCGTCGACCTGCCCTGGCCTCTGGACGGGGACGAACTGGTCCGGCTCACTGCCGGCCTCAACGAGGTGCTGGTCGTGGAGGACAAGGGGCCGTTCATCGAGTCGCAGCTGAAGGAGGCCTTCTACGGCAGGACTGGAGCCCCGGTGGTCAGTGGCAAGTTCGATCCGGAAGGCCGCCAGCTCATCCCGACCAGCGGCACGGTGACATCGGACGACGTGGCAAGGGCCCTAGCCCGACGGCTCGGGGAGGACAGATTGCCGCAACCCGCCAGGCAGCGCATTACCCAGCTCTCGGCCGGTCCGAGGCTGCATCTTCGCCTCGCGCCGCTGCCGTCGCGTACCCCGTATTTCTGCTCAGGCTGCCCTCACAACATCTCGACCCAGGCGTCCGACGACCAGCTCGTGGGCCTCGGGATCGGATGCCACATCATGGCTGCCCTCGATGAGCACGGTCGTGGCCACCACATTGGGCTCACCCAGATGGGCGGAGAGGGCGCCCAGTGGATAGGGTTGGCGCCCTTTGCCGGAGATCGCCATTTCGTGCAGAACCTGGGCGACGGCACGTTCTTCCACTCGGGCTCGCTCGCCGTGCGGGCCGCAGTGGCGGCTGGCGTCGACATCACCTATCGCCTGCTTTACAACGGCGCCGTCGCCATGACCGGTGGGCAGGAACCGCTCGGGACAATGGCGGTGCCCGAGCTCACTCGGCTGCTCGCCACCGAGGGGGTGCGCCAGGTGGTGGTGACCACCCCGGATCCCGCAAGCTATCGCCGGGTCGTCCTCGACCCCATCGCCAGCGTCCGACATCGGGACGAACTTCCAGGTGTCCTTGCTGAGCTCGAGAAAGTCGGCGGTGTGACGGTTTTGATCCATGACGATCGTTGCGCGGCCGAGGAGCGGCGACAGCGCCACCGCGGGAAACTGGCCGAACCACCTGACCGGGTGTGGATCAACGAACGGGTCTGCGAGGGCTGCGGGGACTGCGGGGAACACTCGACGTGCCTGTCGGTGGTGCCGGTCGAGACAGAGTTCGGCAATAAGACGCGCATCCATCAGGGTTCGTGCAACCATGACCGCTCCTGCCTCGAGGGCGACTGCCCGTCGTTCGTGCTGGTCACAGCCAGCCGCCGTCGACGTCGTGGCAAAAATGACGGAAATCACCTGCCCAATGTGGCGCCCAGTCCTTCCGAACCGCCAGTTCTCCTGGTCGATCCCGATCGGTGCCGGGTGGGGACCAACGTGCTCGTCCGCATGCCCGGCATCGGTGGTACCGGGGTGGTCACCCTGTCGCGGATCGTGCAGATGGCGGCCCACCTCGATGGTCTCTATGCTGCCGGACTCGATCAGACCGGACTGGCTCAAAAAGGCGGTCCGGTGATTTCCGACGTGCGTATTTCGCCCCGTCTCATCGAAGGGACGGTTCGAGCCAGCGCGCGGTCGGTTGACCTCCTCCTCGGTCTCGATGTGCTCGGCGCGGTTGCTGAGGAGACCTTGACGACGTGCGAGCCGACCCGCACGGTTGCTGTCGTCAACACCGCGAAAGTAGCGACCGCGGCCATGGTGCACGACCCGTCGATCGCCTTCCCGCACGACATCTCACGTTTGGACCGGGCGACCCTCCACGCCGAGAACCTCTACCTCGACGCGCAATGGATTGCCGAACGCCTCTTCGCCGACGACCTGCCGACCAACATGGTCATGCTCGGCGCTGCTGTGCAACACGGCTGCCTTCCGCTGACGCCGGGGTCCGTGGAACGGGCCATCGAGCTCAACGGAACTGCGGTCACGGTCAACCTCGCCGCCTTCCGCTGGGGCCGGGCCGCGGCGATCGACCCCGACGCGGTGGGCACGGCCCTCAAACCCTCGTTACCGGCCCCGCCCCCTTCGCCAGTAGCCCTCGAACGACTGCTCGATTCGGCCCCTCCCACCCTCGTACCGGTGCTGGGCCGCCGGGCAGCCGACCTGGTCGGCTGGCAGAGCACCAGAATCGCCCGCCGCTACGTCGAAGAGGTGCTGGTCGTGGCCCGTGAGGAGGCCGAACGGACCAGCGGCAGCTCCCACCCGGTGGCCGTGGCATACGCCAAGGGCTTGCACAAGCTCTGGGCTTACAAGGACGAATACGAGGTGGCGCGACTTCATCTAGACCCGATGCAGCGTGCCGCCGTCGAGGCCGAGTTCGGACCGGGCGCCCGTACCCGGGTGCTGTTGCGGCCGCCCCTGCTCGCCGCCTTCGGCCTGCGCCGCAAGATCAGTGTCGGTCGTATGGCCCGCCCCGCCTTTGCGGCGCTTCGCGCTGCCCGTCACCTGCGTGGCACACCACTGGACCCTTTCGGACGAACAAGCATGCGTCGCACCGAGCGGTCCCTTGTCGGTGAGTACCGGCACGCCGTGCGCCGCGCCATGGAGCATCTGCAACCCGGTAATGCGTCCATCGTTGAAGCCCTGGCTGGTTTACCGCAGGAGGTACGCGGCTTTGAAGATGTAAAGCGTCGGGGTATCGAGCGCTTCCGTCAGCGATTGGCCGAATTGAGTATTGCAATCTCCGATCCTCCAGCGGCCGCCGGACATCTTCCAGAGAGCGTGCCGGTCGCAGGCTGACGGAAGTCTGTAACAGTTGGCTTACTCTTGGATGACCTCAGAAGTTGGCTCCAGGTCGCGGTACGCTCACTCACCCCTATCCGTTAACTGGGGCGCCTGGCCTAGTCGGCGAGGAGCGCTTCGTTCATCCTCTTCATCGCCTGATCTACGGCCAGTGGAAGCGATTTGGCGTAGTAGGGGATGTAGAACACGGTCTGTTCCACGACCCAGCCCCGGGCACGTGCCCACGTGGCCTCGTCAAAGTTCAGAAGTTCTCGATAGCGGCGGCGTGCGCCTGAGGGAAGCGACCAGGCCAGCATGGCGTCACACGCTGGATCGCCAACCCCTGCACAGCCCCAGTCGATGATGCCGTTGAGCCGGCCGTTGTCTATGAGGATGTTGCCAGGGAGCAGATCACCATGGACCCAGACCGCATCCCCGGTCCACTCGCCCGCCTCCAGAGCACTCTGCCAGACGCGCCTTGCTCGATTGACGTCAATGATCCCTTCGAGTTGACTGATGCCCCACTGCACGGCTTCGTCATATGGTGCCATCGGAGTGCCTCTTCGGGTAGGAAGTGGGCCACCAGCCGGAGGGTGCTGCTCGAGTGCCAGTACGAACTCGGCCACGCCTTCCGTGACGACATCCCAATTGTCGACCGCGGTGAGATCCAGGCTCGTGCCCTGCAACCAGGGAAAGACGAGCCACGGGAACGGGTAGCCATGGCCGGGACGGCCTTTGGCCAGAGGCACTGGAACTGAGGCGGGGAGGCCAGTCACCAGCTCGGGAAGCCATCGACATTCCTTTTCGATCTGGGATTGTGCCCATTGGATACGAGGAAGTCGTATGCCGAGTTCGTCACCCAACCGAAAGATGGCGTTGTCCGTCCCGGAATCTGGGACTCGGTGCAACCGCCTGTGGGCCCAGTTTGGGAACTGATCCCGGAGAAGAGCCCGCACTGTGCCATCTTCCACCAGGATCTCGTCTTCGTGCATCCGGGAGATTGAGGGACCAGCGGTCATGAAGGAAGGTTCACCGCATCAATCAATCGGGCCTTCAGGTACCTCCTGAGCCGTAACCAAGAGTTTGCCACCGTCAGACGACCGGCTTAGTGGCTCCGACCCTTCAACAAAGCCTCGAGGTCCGGGACGAGAAACGAGTGATCTTCGAGCTCCACAAGGAACCCTCCCTTGACGAGATCGTCCAGCGCCTGCTCGTACCAGTAGTCGCTCGCCAAATTCTTCCCCCGCATCTGGCTGTCCAGGAGGATCAGGTAGTGCAGCCGACTCCGCGACCAGGTCCCAAGAAGAAGTCAGGTCGTTCGGTGTGAGGTTCAGCGCGGCGTCAGGGTGGTTGACCTTCCGTTCCGCCAGTAGCTCGAGCACGGATGCAAGAAACGCTCCGGACCACTCGTTCAAACGCTCGAAATTGCTCATCAACGCCAAAGCTATGCTTCCGAACTCCTCCGCACAAGTTCTGAAACTAAGCGGAATCTGCGGCGTGTAGCTGCTCGGCCAGGGTTTCCAGCGCCTGCCGCGCATAGCCCCGCCACATCCAGACGATCGGGCGAAGCACCCCAGTGCCCAAACCTTTGGGGTGCAGGGTCCATCGCCAGGTGATCAGCGTCCCGGTGCCGTAGGGGGTGAACTCCCAATGCCCGTCGATGCTCTTCACCAACGGGCTTATCGGACCGGAGATCTCTTCTAGGCGATAGCTGAACGAGTGCGGAGCATCGATTTCAGTCAGGAGCTCGCGCATCGTTCCGCCATCCGTCGTCACGACGGTACGCGTCTCGCCGACCTGGCCCCAGACCCCCTCGTGCCCGCGAACCTCTTTCACTGGAGGCAGCAGGCCATAACGCCGGGAGAAGACCGCTGTCAGGGGCATCGGCAGGGTCAGTTCGAAGGCTCGCGACCGTTCGATCGGGATCGCACGGAACTGCTCGACCGTGACCGTGGCCATCGGCCCACTTTATCGGTGGTTGGCAGCCGACGGTTCGTCGGACTCAAGCAACCCCGACCGGGCCCCAGTCTTCTCTGGCCTCTACGACCGATGCGACGGACGAACCCAGCCGCTTCGACTCGTACATAGCCCGATCGGCCTGAGCTACCAATGCATCGACAGAGAGTGGCTTGACGGTGTAGGCCCCTCCGACGCTTGCCCGTAGATCGACGCGCCCCGCTCCGAGCTCGACGCAGTCGGCCAGGGCTTGGCGGATGCGTTCGGCAATATCACGGGTGCCATCCTCACCGGATATCTGGGGACACACGACTAGGAATTCGTCACCTCCGAAGCGCCCGACCAGGTCACCATCCCGAACGACTGACCTCAGTCGAGAGGCCGTAAGGGTAAGGATCTCGTCTCCGATCGTGTGGCCGAAGCGATCGTTGATCGACTTGAAGCGACAGAGGTCAACGAAGACTGCCGCCACGCCTTGGCCCGAGGAACTCGGTCGATTGAGGTTCGCCGTCAGGGCGTCGAGGATCGCAGACCGGTTGAGGCACGAGGTGAGCCCATCGAAGTTGGCCCGTCGTTCGAGTTGACGCCGCAGCCGTACCTGTTCGGTCACGTCGGAGACGCAACCGACGGCGCCCGTTATCCGACCACCTGCATCGGTGAGGGGACGCATACTGACTACGCAGAAGCAGTCGTCTGTCTCTGTTTCGCCGACCGACTTCGCAATCCGTAGTTCCAGTTCGTCGACAGGGTGATCGTCCAGAACCTGATCAACCGCTGCAAAGAACCGTTGACGGTCGGTCGCCTCGACGGCAGAGAACTGTGCCTCCACAGTCGCGGATGTCGAATGCCCCACAATCTTTTCCAATTGGTCATTGGCAAATGTGACCCTTCGCATGGCGTCGATCTGGAACACGCCGATCGGCAGAACATCGGACAGTCGGGTCAATAGTTGCTCGCGAGCGCGTAGGGCCTCGGTGAGACTTACCTTCTCAACGGTCACCGGCTTCATCTCCGAGACCACCATCGGGTTGTTCTCGTTGTTCAGCTGATTGGTATTCGTTGACTCGATCCACTTCCAACTGCCGTCGCTGGTCCTGTAGCGGCCCTGCCAGACGCCCACGTCACCATCAGCATCAAGCATCGCAAACCAAGCCGCAACGGCGCTGGCCTGATCTTCGGGGTGGATGAAGTCGGTGGACGGCCGCCCAATGAGCTCTTCCGGACGCCAGCCGAGGACGGCTGACATCTCGGCACCCACGAAAATCATGACCCCTGCGGCATCACGGTGGACAGTCACCGACCCAGTGCCATGACCCCCATGAGCCTGACCCATCGTCGTGTCGTCCTCTGCCACAGGTTAAGCATCGAACGATTTGGGTGCCAACCTGAGCTGGGATGTGCCCTGTCAGCATCATTTCGTCAGGACCGTGGTTAAAACTGTCGATTGGCAGCACATTTGGCCCGCCGCCGCGCCATGGCCATGCCGGCATGGCGGGCTCCGATCTGGTATTGCTTGATCATGTGGTCGAGTGCCGTCGAGCTGCTTGTCGCTCACGAGGAAACCCCCCTACACCATTGTCGGCGCTACGCAGTGGGAAGGCCAAGCTAGACAACTCGCACCCCGACCGACTCACCGCCGCGTGAATAGCCCCGAGCTGGGTCAGTGGCTAATCGAGGGGCCGACCACCCATCAACGCGCCAGACCTCCAATCGACGACCTGAGATGACATGTGGGTGAGGAGCGGTCATCCAATGTGGCCCTCCTCACGAATGCATTGCGTGACGTACAAACAGATTGCCAACCGACCTGGCCACAATTCGGTCCCCACTAAGGCGCCAGGCCTGGCGTTCCTGACCGGCGGGGCTCTCATCGTCTGGTCGAGTTATATCCATTTCCACCTTTGGCAGGACCTCGGCTACCGGCACATCCCTACGATCGGTTGGATGTTTCTCACGCAATCCATCGGCGGTTTGCTCATAGGCCTGACGATTCTCGTCGTTCGACGGGTCTGGGCTGGGATGCTTGGCATCGGCTTCGCTCTGGCGACCATGTCGGGATTCCTCATTTCGGTCAATCACGGCCTGTTCGGATTCAAGGACTCGGGGTCGGCTCCGTTCGCCCATCAGGCCCTGGTCATTGAGGTTGTAACCATCGTCGTTCTCGGAGTAGCCGTTGTGCTGTGTCTGATCGGCCCTGCGGATTCGAGTGGGCGTGTGCAATCTGCCTCCATGCCTGTAGCTCGGGGCAGTTGAGGCGGATCGGTTGGGCACCACTGGCTCTGGACCGTCGTCTGGGGCTTGTGGAGCGGGCCAGAGGTCCCCTCAACGCAGGTGCAATCCCTTTTGAAGCCAGAGCCGGTTCGCTCCCTGCCTACTCCGATATCGCAGGCGCCCGGCCGGAGTTCGTCACACATCCCAGCGGAATGCGGATGAACTGCCGGTGATTTCATCCAGTTTGTCATCGGTGACGAACTACAGACGATGAACGCTGACCGGACTCGTTGGGGAAGCCCACTAGGGAAATACATTCTGCCTGCGTTTGTGGCCGCGCTCGCTCTGACGCTGGCGTCGTGCTCCGCCGGTGGCAGTTCGGCAACGGCCACATCCGCCGTCGGCTCGAAAGCCGCACCTCATTCTGTTAGTGCGCGTGCGATCACCATCCATAACTTCATGTTTTCGCCCGCCACCCTCACCGTGCCGCCTGGCGCCACGGTGACGGTCACCAACATGGATCAGGTCACCCACACGCTCACTGCGAGCAAGGGCCAGTTCACCACGGGAGACATCGCTCCGGGGCAGTCTAAAACCTTCACTGCTCCGAGGACTCCCGGACAGTACGCCTACATCTGCTCGATTCATCAGTACATGTCCGGGACGATCGTCGTCTCAGGCTGATGACACTTCAGACCACAGCTCTATCACCCCACACAGGAGGAAGACCATGAGAGTACGGCCCACGTGGAGCCGACGGGACCAAGAACAAGATCCCGTCGATATCGATCCGCAGGCTCTGGGAGTGCTGATCGAGGCTTCAGAGGATCTGCATTCCGACGCCATGGTCACTACCACTAACGCACTCGATGAAATGGTCGAGACCGGCCTCGAGGCCCGGGCCCGGGGCGACATCGATCCGGACGAGTCGCGGCGAGTGGCAGATCGACGGTCAGGCCTAATGGCCGGGGCCCTATTCGGGGGTGGGATTCTGGCGGCAGCGGGAATCGCCGGCGCCTTCGAGTCGCTCTTCGCCTCTCCCGCCTTTGCCGGCTCTCCAACCGACGTCCAGATCCTGCAGACCGCCTCCTCCATCGAGGTCTTGGCTGTTGCCACGTACAAGACGGCGTTGACCCTTCCGTTCATCGGCGGGTCCGCGGCCAACCCGGTGGTCAAGGCGTTCGCCACTACCACCATGCAGCAACACAGCCAGCACCTTTCAGCCTTCAACGCATCTATCACGGGTCTGGGCGGCAAAGCCCAGACCAACCCGGACCCCGTGTTGGGCAAAGTGGTCCAAGCGGCCGTACCCGGGCTTACTTCGCCCGGACCGGTGGTGGCGCTGGCCCTCGAACTGGAACAGGGCGCGGCCGAGACCTACGTGGCGGACGTCGCAGCCCTCACTGATGCAAACGCCAAAAAGGTCACCGCGTCGATCATGGGGGTCGAAGCACAGCATGCGTCGGTTCTTCTGGCCGTACAGGCGCTGTTGGCCGGAAATGCCGCCCAGCTCATTGCCCTTCCACCCAATGTCAGCTCATTGCCGGCCGCGGCAGGCTCCGTCGGCTTCCCTGACTCGTTCTATCCCACCAAGCAGGCCCGCCCGGCCACTGAAGGAGCGCTCTCATGAGGCGTCGCAACCGCACCCCCGAGGTCATGGCCATCTCCGAGCACGAGTTGAGCATGATGACCGACGATCTCGAGCAGATCCACCATGACGTAGGCATGCCAGCCATGGAAGCAGCGATCGATCAGTGGAACGAGCGTTCCCGAACCAGCCGGCGAGGCTTTCTCATCGGAGCCGGGGCGCTCGCCGGAGGAGCGGTGCTCGCTGCCTGCTCATCTGGCTCATCGAGTCCGACCACTACCGTCGGTTCTTCCGGCTCTACCGCTCCGAACAAACTGACCGGAGATCTGGCCGTAGCAGCACTGGCCGCTAGCTTGGAGAACCTTGCCGTAGCGGCGTATGGCGACGTGCTTTCAGCGGCAACTGCCGGCAAGCTCGGCACGGTCCCACCAGCGGTAGCCAACTTTGCCACGACCGTCAAGGCTCAGCACGCTCAGCATGCGCAGGCTTGGAACTCAGCGATCGTAGCTGCTGGCCACAGTGCCATCACCAAACCAGATCCGGTTTTGGTGCCAGTCGTAACCAAAGACTTTGCCAAAGTGACCGACATTACAGGAGCGGCCAAGCTGGCCTTGATGCTCGAGGACATCGCTGCCGCCACGTACCTGTCGGCGGTCAGTGCAGTGAAGGCGACCTCGTCGGTCAAGGTGGCAGCGAGCATCCAACCCGTTGAGATGCAGCACGCTGCCATCCTCAACTTCATCCTGGGCCAGTATCCGGTGCCGAACGCGTTCAGCCCGCTGGCCGATGCAAGACCCCTGACCGACTACACCAACGGGTAGGGACAACAGGCATGATGGCGTCCGCTCACTGAGCCACTCATCCGACCGCCTCGGCTTTCGTTCGGTGGTCTCCGAGAAGCCCTTGTTCGGCGAGGGTGGCAGCCTGAACACGATTGCGAACGTGGAGCTTGGCGTAGAGGTGACGCAACTGTGTCTTAACGGTGTTCTCACTGATGAAGAGATGGCCGCCCAGTTCGCGATTGGTCATTCCTGTCGAAAGCAAGGCCAGAAGTTCGCCCTCGCGATGAGTGAGACCAATGTCACGTCCCGGCCACTGCAACGACTCATCGAGGCTGGCATGTTGGGATCTCCGGGTAAGGACAACGCGCTCGCCGCGAGCGCAGGCCTTGATGGCATCAACGATGTCGCGTCCGGGTACCGCCTTGGAGATGAATCCGTGTGCTCCGGCATTCATTGCTTCACGAACCACCTGGGGTTGATCGGAGAAGCTGAATACCACTACCGCTCCGTTCCCCGGGTCGGAAGCAAGAGAACGCACCCTGTCACGTAGTTGGTCGACCTCGCCAAAGGTGTCAAGTAGCGTCACATCGACCGTCCGCTTCGGCCCCTTCCGAACGTCGACTTCGACGACCCGGATCCCCGGTTCCTCGGTGCAGAGCAGTGAGCGGAGTCCTTCGAGCACGATCATGTAGTCGTTGACGAGGGCCACCCGAATTGTTTTCGCCACATGCTCACCATAGGCCAAGGTCCCGACCGGACGGGGTGAAAATCACCCGAACGGGTGATTGAAGAGCCCCTCCCAGTGAACAAGGCTGTGGTCGGCACTCCTGCGCCTCGGCCTGTGCAGGTTTCCGTCGAAAGACGATGTGCAATCCGGTTGCTCTGGTCCCCGTGACCGGAGAGCTGGTCGACAGAAAGTGAGCGATTCATCGGAATGGCAGAGATCTGCAAGAGGGCCGATACCCTGGGCCGTTGGTCGTGAGGGATTTGCGCACAGCTTCACCGGGCCATTGGCTCCATCGGTCGACGGTTTCCGTACTGGCGATTGGGGCCCTCATCACGGCCCTGTTGACGTGGACGTCATGGTCGCTGAACAACCACAATGAGGGCCGCTTGCTCAACCTCCAGGCCAAACAGGTGGAGTCGGCGCTCACCGCGGCCATCCCGACCACCCAGACTCCCCTGGAGGTGGGCACCGAGATCGCCCAGGCCAGCGATGGCAATGTCGCTACCTTCCGACACTACATGGCCGGCCAAGTTGGAACAGAGTCTGGATTCTCCTCCGCTTCGCTCTGGGAGAGGACCGACGGAACTACTTCGCTGGTCACGACACTCGGAGCACCGTCACGGCTTGGGGCTTCCTCATCCGCTATGCCCATGGCGCTTATCGAACGAGCGTTCAGCAGTCCGACATTTGTAGTGGCCGAACTGTCCGGGCCCAGGGGCCGGGGGCTGGGATATGCCTTCGCACCCTCTAGGCAGGGGGGGAGGTTTGCGGTGTTTGCCGAGCGCCCCCTCCCGGCCAACCGCCAGGCGCGCGTCGCCCAGAACTCCGCCTTCTCCGACCTGAATTACGCCATTTACCTCGGAGGGGTACAACGGGCACCGGATCTGCTCACCACCGATTTCGCCCATTTCCCCGTGGCTGGGCAGACCACGTCCGTCACCATTCCTTTTGGAAACACCGTACTGACGACCGTGGTGGCGGCCCGGGTGCCGCTGGGTGGCGCACTGTCCGCCAATCTTCCGTGGATCGTCGGCCTGCTCGGCATCGTCCTGACGTTGGGTGCCGCGGTGTTGACCGAACGCCTGGTTCGGCGTCGTAAAGATGCCGAAGGGGCTGAGTCAGAGGTCCGTCGCCTGTTCGGGGAACTCGAGTCACTCTATGGAGAGCAACGCACGATCGCCGAAACCCTCCAGCGAGCACTCCTGCCTCAAGCTCTTCCCCCCATCCCCGGGGTCAGCGTGGCCGCTCGCTACCAGCCCGGTGCCAGGGGGGTCGACGTCGGCGGGGACTGGTACAGCGTGATGTACCTCGGTGACGGGCAGTTTGTCTTTGTCGTAGGTGATGTGTCGGGTCGGGGCCTCGCGGCGGCCTCGATCATGGCCCGCCTCCGCTTCACCGTTCGCGCCCATGCTATGGACGGAGACCCGCCCTCACTCATCCTCGACAAGTGCAATCGACAGCTGACGGTCGATGCCGACGGGCACTTCGCCACCGTCCTGGTCGGAGTCGGTGATCTGAATCGGCAAGAGCTTGTCATCGCCAATGCAGGGCATTTGCCACCGTATCTCTCTTCCAAGGAGCACATCGGGTTTGTGGCCACCCAGCCCGGACTGCCCGTGGGTGTTGCCGACTATCACTACGAATCGGTCACTATTCCCTTCAGGCCAGGATCGACGCTCATGGCCTTCACCGACGGACTCGTCGAACGCCGGACGGAAATTCTCGACGTCGGATTGAAGAGGTTCGAGGAGGCGGCGAGAACCCACGCTGGCCGCTCGCTCGATGACACGCTGACTCATGTCCTCGAAGACCTCGGGGCTGCCGATACCGAAGACGATATTGCCATTATCGGCCTCAGGTGGGAAGCGTGAGATCACCGCGGGAGGTCGTAACGTCGCAATGGCTCCAGCCCGGGGCATGGGCCGAGTGTCAGGTAAGTGACGATTCCCGAGAGCTCACTGTTCGGCTCCACGGTGAGCTCGACGTGGCCACGGTCCGATCGATCGGTGAGTCCATTGAAGCATCCCTGGTCGACGGACCATCGAGGCTGGTGATCGACCTCAAAAAGGTCTCGTTCATGGACAGCTCTGGTATCGCTCTCTTGGTTCAACTGGCGAATCGAGCCGAGAGTGTTCAAGTTCGCGACCCCTCGGCGAATGTCCGGCGTGTATTCGAACTCACTGGTCTGGCCCAGCATTTCGGTCTGGTTGAAGGGCAGTGAGGCTGATTCGCAGGCCCAGAGAGCTGGCGTCGCTGAGCGGCTATCGGGGAAGAGCCGAGACCGCGGTAGCGGTTGGATACGCAGCACCAGCACCGGCCAGGGCCCGCGCCGAGTTGATCCGTTTCGGCGTCGTGATTCCCGTGCATGACGAGGAACGGCTGATTCCGCAATCTCTGGAGGCACTTGATCGGGCGATGGCGGCCGTGGCGGATCTCAACGTGGACATCGGCATCGTCATCGTTCTCGATCGGTGTTCAGACGGGAGCGGTGAATTGGTCGAGGAGTGGCGACGACGCACCACCAGCCGTGACGACACCCGGATGATCGAGGTTCTGGAGACGGGCGCCGGCAATGTCGGCCACGCTCGGAAGCTGGGTTGCCGATCCTTACTCCAGCATTGGTCCGACGTAGCCCCAGCAAGCATCTGGTTAGCCACCACCGATGCCGACTCGGAGGTTCCAAAGGACTGGATCTCATCCCAGTTGAAGGCGCGGGCAGAGGGCGGCCAGGTCTGGGTGGGTGCGGTCAGTGTCTGCGACTGGTCCGAGCGTGTCCCCGGCACCGAGGAGGCCTGGCGTCGACAGTATGAGGCTGAATGCCTACCGGTACACGGGGCGAACCTCGGAATTGCGGCCGGAACATATCTCGCCGTCGGCGGCTTCGAAGGCCTATCGACAGGTGAGGACAGAGACCTGTTCGAGCGAGCTGTGGCGCTAGGCGCCGTGATACGGCATGACTCCCTTGCGCCTGTGGTCACCAGCAGTCGGCTCAAGGCTCGGGCTCCTCATGGCTTCGCCCACGCCCTCAGTTCGATTGAACGCACCATTCCCACGTTAGCGATCGTCGATCAAGGGGAACGCTATGCATCGTAAGTTGTGCTCAGCGACCCCCTTGTACCCCCATCGGTCGACCCCCTTGTACCCCCATCGGTAGAGAAATCTCCACCGGAAAGGAATTATCCATGGATCAAGAAGAATTCACCGAACTGCTCAACGAGGATCTCAGCACCGAGTACCAATCGATCGTCCAATACAACCTGCACATCTCCACTGTCACCGGTCCTGAGTTCGTGAGCACCATCGACGAACTGACCAAGCATCTCTCCCAGGAGCTCAATCATGCGCGGGTCCTCGCAGGCCAGGTGTCATTTCTGGGTGGTGAGCCAACGACCGACGTCCGGGCTGTACCCGTGACCACAGATTCGCGCGCCGCCCTGGAGGCCGACCTCCACCTCGAGCAGGAGCAACTGGGACGGTATCGGGAGCGCTTCAGTCAAGCCAACGAGTTGGGATTGGCCGACGTGGGTGAGGCGCTCCGGCCGCTTCTCGAGCAGACCCAGGAACATGTTCAGGATCTCCTGACGGCCCTCGGGAAGTAGATCGATGGCCGTGCCCAGCCTTCATAGTGTGGAACGCCAGCGCCAATCGGGATCGAGGGTGCGTGAGCGATTGATTGAGGTCATCCCGGCGTTGGCCCGCCTGCCGCTCCCGGGCCACGGGGACACGTGGGAGCGCTTCGAGATCCTGGCCTCGCTCGCCGAGGAGGACCTATCGCTGGCTCGCCTGGGGGAGGGGCACGCGGACGCGCTAGCCATTCTGAACGAATCGGGTCGGGGGCCCCGCTATCCCGGATCGAGCTACGGCGTCTGGGCGGCCCGGAGCGGACCGGATGGGGTAACCGCCGAACCGGCGCCGGGAGGTTGGATCCTGAAGGGTCGTAAGCCTTTTTGCTCTGGTAGCGGAGTTCTGGACAGGGCGCTGATCACGGCAGAGGCACCCGACGGATACCGGTTGTTTGACATTGCCACCGTCGACTCTGTCCTCGACACGATCCCTGGCTCGTGGCCCGCCGTCGGCATGGCCGACTCACTCAGTGAGACCATCACCATCGGAGGACCGGTGATCGCCGACGAACTCGCCATAGGGCCTCCCGGTCACTACACGGATCGGCCTGGGTTCTGGTTTGGCGCCTGTGGGGTCGCAGCTTGTTGGTACGGCGGGGCTCGCGGCCTCGTGGCTGGCGTCCTGGAGGCCATGGGCGGTGATTCCGGTGAGCTCGCCCTGATGGAAATAGGTAAGTCCCTGAGCCAACTTCAGGCCATGCGAGATTCACTACGCAGTGTGGCCAGGGCAATCGACGCTGATCCTGAGGACAAGCGAGGCCGGGCACGAATGCGGGCCCTCGCCGTTCGTCAGATCGTTCACGACGCATGTGAGGAGATTCTGAGACGGACGGCAGCCGCCGGAGGTGCCCGACCACTCTGCCACGATCCTGCCCAGGCCCGCAGAGCTGCTGACCTTTATGTGTACCTGGCTCAGCACCATGGAGGAGCGGACGCGGCCAGCCTGGGGCGTCTAGCCCTTCAAGGTGGGCGTCGATGATCCGTGAGGCTTGGCTGGACGTCCGTAGTTGCGAGGAGTGTGCATGCCGAGGGAGAGGTAAGGGTACGAGGTGTCGATGAGCCGCACGTACTTCGATGAGATCTACGCGTCTGATCCGGATCCTTGGCAGTTCGAATCGAGTTGGTACGAGCAACGAAAGTATTCCCTCACCATGGCCGCTCTGCCTGAGTCCCGCTATCGGTCGGCGTTCGAGCCTGGATGTTCGATAGGGGTACTCACCTCACTCCTGGCCCAACGGTGCGACCAGCTGTTGGCAACTGACCTCGTCGCCGATGTTGTCCAGGTCGCTCGTAGACGATGCCGAACGCTGCCGGGCGTCACCCTTGAAGTGCGACCGATCCCAGAAGAGTGGCCACCTGGGCCTTTTGACCTCGTGGTGTTGAGCGAGATTGCTTACTACTTCGATCGGCCCGCCCTTGACGAAATCGTGGCCCTGCTGCTGGCCACCACGGTGCCCGGGGCCACGATTGTCGGAGTCCACTGGCGGGGCCGGACGAACTATCCCCTGAGTGGTGATCAAGCGCACGAAGTGATCGATTCGTATGCCGAGTTCGAGAGGGAGGTCCACCACGTGGAGCCAGACTTCGTGCTGGATGTTTGGAATCGGGTGCCGTAGGTCCTGCTCGAGAACAGGACAGCAAGAGGCCCCCGGCGATGCCGGGGGCCTCTTCGCTTTCCTACTGCTGTTTGTCAGGACTTCTCAGACCTTGAAGGCCCCGAGGTTCTTGACGATGGTTGCCTTGCCCTTGGAGTAGATACAGGCGTTCCCTCCGGCAGCTCCCTTGATCATCTGCTTGGCGGTCCCGCCGGTCACTGTGCCGGTGGCCGTGTACTCCCCGAGGGAAGTATCGCCCGAGATCTTGGGGCACTTGCTCGTGGCATCCTTCTTGTAGGTGAACTTCAGGATGGACGTCTTGGTGGTGCTCCACTTGAGCGTCTTGCTGCTGACGGTATACGTCCCCTTGGCTGGGGCCTTACCGGCATTGGTGGCATTGGCACCCGTACCGGTGCATCCGGAGAACGCCAGGCTCGAGGCACTTCCGGTGGCGCTGGTGCATGACACCGTCTCCGGAGTGGTGGCTGAAGCTACACCGCCCGGGATAGCCACCGCTGCCAGCGACGCCGAACCGGCTAACGCCGCGCAGACCAGAAGCCGGGTGGGAAGATTCAAGGTGTGACGCATGTAGTTCCCCCTTGGGAGTTAGTAGTTATGGCGAAGGCAAGCGCCCTCACCCTCAATACGCCATTCCTACAACGACAGACCAGTCGCTTCCGTTACACCGGAATGTGATTCTGGGCACAGCGCCGCAGTCACCCCGCCGACTTGGGGTTTTGCTCCCAGATGGGCCGAGTGGCCGACCGTCGGGCGGCAGTCCCGACCTGAACAGATTGATCGTCGGACTCGGACATACGGGCCATGTCGGGCCCCGGTCTTCTCCTTCGGTTACTCGGACGCCCCTGAGCCGGCGAACATGTCGCCGAGGGAGCCGTTGAGCTTGGTAAGCACGCGAGCGGCATCTGCCCGCTCGGCCTCGCCCCAATCGCTGAACATCTCCCGCAGGACGCGCCGACGCTCGTGTTCGACCTCGCGCATGATTCGTCTGCCCTCCGAAGTGACGGACAGGGTCGAAGAGCGTCCGTCGGAGGGGTTCGGGCGACGCGCCACAAGGCCACTGCCGACCAGGGCCGTCACCTGGCGGGTGACGGTTGAGGCGTCGAGATGGAGGGCCTCGGCCAAGGCGTTGGTGTGCGCCGCGCCCAGCTGTTCGAGGGTCCGGAGGGCCAGATAGCCGGCCCGGTCTACTCGGACATACAGGGAGCTCTTGCGGCCGAAGGTCTCCAACATCCGGACCAGGGTGAGGAGCTCGAGCTCGATGATCGGAATGGGGTCGCGGTCGCTGTCCACGGGGTTTCAATCGTGCTGGGAATGGATAAGATGTTTGGAAAGTAGCTGTATCATACATACATATTCGCTCGAGAGGAGACGGAGATGCGCGGACCCATCGTGGTTGGTACCGACGGCTCCGAAACCAGCCGGCTGGCCATCGAAGAGGGGGCCCTGCTCTCCAAGGGGACCGGGGAACCGGTGACATTGGTCTTCGTTCGACAACCTCGACTGGCCGGGCTGAGTGCCGTTGGGGGTGGGGGCCTGGGTGTCGCCGTCGAGCAGGAAGCGCTGGATGGCAGTCAGTGTCTGGCCGAGGCGCAGGGCATCGCCATCCTCGATGCTGCCGGCGTCAGCTGGAGCTTTGTGGTTCGCACCGGTGATCCGGCGACCGAGCTGATGCGGGCCGCCGGTGAGTCTGGTGCTGACACCATCGTGGTCGCAGGTCGGCGGCACGGGGTGATCGGTGGCATCGCCTACGGGTCGGTCTGCACCCATCTGCTGCACCGCTGGCCCCACTCGCTCCTCGTCGTTCACCGACCGTCGAGCCCGGCCGGCGCCCAGGCGGACAAAAGGTTGGCATCCGGCCAGTGACCCCGGCCGTGGGCCAGCGCGGCACCCGACGGCGCAAGTACGTCCACTCGACGGAGAGTTGGGTGAAGAGGCCGGCACGGCTCGCCTCGAGGTCGGCGACCCGTCCGAGGTCGGAGCCGGCGACGTGGCCGACAATTGACCCGAGGTTTAGTTAAGTAAGTACTTGAGTTTATTTGAACGGCTCCGTATACTCAAGTGCATGGTTAACCAAACGGCGGACCTGGACCGGACCTTCCAGGCGCTGGCCGACCACACCAGGCGCACCATGGTGGAGCGGCTGACCTGGGGACCCGCCTCGGTTAGCGAACTGGCCGAGCCGCTGGCCATGTCTCTGGCTGCCGTCCTCCAACACGTGCAGGTCCTCGAGTCCTGCGGGCTGGTGAAGACCGAGAAGGTCGGGAGGACGCGCACCTGCCGGATCGACAGCGCCGCCATGACCGCGGCCGAACAGTGGATCACCGAGCGCCGCCGGACCTGGGAGACCCGCTTGGACCGCCTCGGCGACCTTCTCGACCAAGGAGCAACGAGTGAGGAGCGACCATGACCTTGTCCACCACCGCCCATGACACCTTCGTCATAGAGCGGACCTACGACGTCCCGGTGAGTGAAGTCTTCCGGGCCTGGGCCGATCCCGAACTGAAGGCCCATTGGTTCGCAGGCTCCGCCGATGCGCTGGGGACGGGCTACGAACTCGACTTCCGGGTCGGTGGCCGTGAGGTCAACCGTGGCGGGCCTCCCGGCGGCCCGGTCTACCTCTACGAATCACGGTTCAAGGACATCGTGCCCGACGAGCGGATCGTCTACACCTACGAGATGTATGCCGATGAGGTTCGGCTCTCCGTCTCGGTGGCCACCATCGAGTTCCGTGGCGAACAGTCGACCACCCGACTCGTGCTGACCGAACAGGGCGTGTTTCTCGACGATCACGACACCGCGGCTCAGCGGGAAGAAGGCACCCGGACCCTTCTGGAGTCGCTGGCCACCAGCCTGTGCCGAGGCGCTTGAGCGTTCCGGCTGCGACTCCAGTCTGGAGGGCCACACCAGACGGGCCATTGTTTTCACCGAAGGTGAGCAAATCAATGGGAGAGCATGCAAGACGCTGGTACGCGCCGCGGTGATCCTGAACCGGTCCAAAGCGAGAGCGCTGATCGATCGTATCGAGCACCGCTCGAGGTGATCGCGCCTGTTCCGGCCCGGTGTGCACCGGTTGACCGCCGGCCTCGAGAGCAGCAACGATGGCTACCATAGTTTTCTGAGCAACGACCCAGGAGCCTTGTGGAATGCCCGCATCAGCCGCTGGATTCTCGCCACGGATCGTCGACAGCCTCGTTGATGCGTTAGTGGTCATCGAGGACAGCGGCCGTGTTCTCTACGCCAATCCGGCGCTGGGCCGTCTCTTGGGGTACAAGATCGGCGGGCTGTTCGGTATGCCCTTCGCCGACTTCCTCCCCGAGAAAGTGCGAACCCAGTACTGGGCGGAGTTCATCGCTTGGATGAAGATGGACCCGCCGCCCCGCAGTCCAGGTCCCACCCGGATCGAACTGCTCCACGCTGATGGCTCGGCCATGCCCGTGGACGTGGCAACCTTTTTGGTCGCACCGGAGCAGGGGCCCCGTTTGGTCATAGCGGCGTTGTGGGACGTAAGGCTCCGGGTGGACGTCGACCGGTTTCAACAGGTTGCCGACGACTTGATGGCGTTGCTGGCCGAGGCCTCCGGAGACATCGGGCCCGTGGTCACCCAGTTCCTCGGGGTCATCGCCGGCAGCCTCGACTTCGACGTTGCCATCGCCTGGCGGTGGGACGCCGATCAGGAGCTGCTCTCCTGCGAGCACGCCTGGAGCAAGGACTCGTCTTGCGAAGCTCTGCTCAAGGCGTCGATTGGCATGACGGCTCGTCCGGGCCAGGGGCTGGCCGGACTGGTGGCCGACTCCAACAAGCCGCGATGGTTCGGCGACCTGGCCGACTCCCAACATCTCCGCCGTCACGAGGCCATCGTGGAGGACGGCTTGAAGAGTGCCTTCAACTTCCCGGTCCGCACCCACGACCACCTGGTCGGGGTGGTCGAGCTGTTTGGCAAGACCAAGACTCGACCGGACCGGGCCCTGTTCGACGCCGTGGCCGAAATCGGGGCGAGCCTGGGGAGCTTCATCGAGCGGCTCGAGCTGGAGGACGAGCGGAACAATCTCCTGTTGGCGCTGGAAGCCGCCCGGGCCGAGCTGGCCTTCCTGCTCCAAGCCAACGTGGCACTGGTGCAGGCCCGGAGCTTCGAAGAGGCCGTCCATCGACTGGGGGAGGTGGCGGTGCCGACGCTCGGGGACATCTGTCTCATCGATGTCGTGGGTGCCGATGGGCTGCTCGAGCGGCTGGTGGCTCGCCATGCCGACCCCGAGAAGCAGTCGCTGGTTGACGGTCTCCTGGGTCTCCCGCCCGACCTGGCCGGGTCCCATCCGGCCGCCCTGGCCGTCCGGACCCAGCAGCCGCAATGGTCAGTCGACATGGGCGCGGACTTCATGACCAGCACGACCCAGGGTCGAGACCACTTCGAGCTCACCCAGGCTCTGGGCTTTCGATCGTTCGTCTCGGTGCCGTTGATCGCCGGAGATGAGTCGATCGGCTCCCTCACGGTCATCACCACCGATGAGGGCCGCTCGTTCGGTGACCGGGAGCTGCACCTGGCCGAGAGCCTGGCTCGCCAGGTGGCCCGAGCAGTCGAACGGGCCCGGTCCTTCGACGAGCAGTCCACCATCGCCCGAAATCTGCAGACGAGCCTGCTGCCTTCGGTGCCCACGCACGTCGGCGGGGCAGAAGTGGCCGTGCGCTACGATGCCTCGGCTCGCGGCGCCCAGGTGGGTGGGGACTTCTATGACGTGATCCCCCTGGGCCACAATCGTTTGGCTCTGACCATCGGTGACGTCGAAGGTCATGACATGACGGCGGCGACGGTCATGGGACAGCTGAGGAGCGCCATCCGGGCCTACCTGTTCATCACCGAAGATCCGGGAGAGCTCCTCGGTCTGGCCCATCGGTTCCACCTCGGCCAGGAAGCCGGCCGCTTTGCCACCGCACTGATCGCCATTGTGGACACCGTGTCGGGCGAGGTGGCCATGGCCTCGGCCGGCCATCCGCCTCCGGTGCTCCAACATCCGGGCCGGCCCCTGTGCTCCATGGAGGTGACCCCGGGGCCTCCCCTCGGGATCGGCGGCGTACCCGGGCGCTACCCGGTGACCACCGCCGGGCTGTCGACCTCCGACGTCCTGGCCTTCTACACCGACGGCCTCATCGATGTCGGCCATAGCAGTGCCGGCGTACGGATGGAACGGTTGGGCCGGGCCCTGGCCGGCTCCGCAAGCCAGTCGAGTGACCAGATCGCCGAAGGGATCATGTCCACGCTGATGGAGGTGGGCCAACGAATCGACGACGGCGCCCTCTTGGTGGTCAAGTTCGCCCTCCCCTAGGCCGGACGCCCGTTGTCGGGGCGCGCCAGCAACGCAACCGGATCAAGGGATAGAACTGTTCCATGGACAGCTCCCACTCGATACCGTCACCCAACTCCCACACGCCCGAGGGCGGGGTGCTGCTCGGCAGTGATGGCGCCGCCAGGCGGCTGGTGCTGTTCGAAGATCCACAGTGCCCCTACTGCCGGCAGTTCGAGGAGGTGTGCGGGGGCGTGCTCCAACGGGCCCGGGAGGACGGCACCTGCGCCGTCGAGTACCGGATGCGGTGTTTCCTGGGGGTCGAGTCGGTGCGGGCGGACAATGCCCTGGCCCTGGCCGCCGAGGAGGGCCGATTCGATGAGCTCCGAACCGAGGTGTTCTCGTCCCAACCACCTGAGGGCACGGGCGGTTTCACCACGGCCGACCTCTTGGCCCTGGGTCGGGCGGTGGGCCTGACCAGCCCCCAGTACGTCTCAGGCGTCGAACAGGAGCGGTACAAGGCCTGGGTCCTGCAGCGGGAGGAGGCCTTTCAGGCCGAGGATCCCGTCGGGACTCCGGCGGCCTGGTTGGACGGCCGCCAGGTCGACCCCCGGACCTTGGGTGACCCCGATGCCCTGGGGGCTCTGCTGCGCGGCTGACGGTGGAGGCCGATTCGGCTGGTCCGGTGTGGGCTCAGGTGGGACACCGTTGGTACGGGGAGTCGGCCGGCCAGTTCCAGTTGATGGTGACCACTCCGGCGGTGGGCTCGGTGGCGGAGGCCACGGCGGGATCGCCCCCGTCATCGCTCAGGGTCACCGTCTGACCCGGGCCCACGATGACCGGGGTGCCGCCTTCGCCGTACAGATAGGCCGGCACCGTGTCCCGCCCCCCCGACACCGCGGTCACGTTGAGCTGGACCGAGACATCGAACACCTCGATGGAGGCTTGGGTGGTGTTGGTGGCCGTGCCTTTGGCCGTCACGTTCCAGAATTGGCTGCCTTGGGACCCGTTGCTGGCGGTCACCGTCACCTCGGCCTGGGGAGACTCGGTCGGGCAGACCACTGTGGTGGCCGGGCTGGGCGGGGCTACGGCGTCGGCCCTTCCCGCCGTCGCCGTCGCCGGCGACGGGTGCCCGGCTCCACGGGCGCCGGGCGCGGTCGGACCATGGCCACCGGCACCGGAGTCCAGCTGCGAGGTCCGGACCCCGAGGTAGGTCAGGGCCACCAGGGCCACCAGGCAGGCCACCGCCACCGCCCAGAGGTTGTTGCGGAGGACCGAACGGCGCCGTCGTGAGCCGGTGGTCACCACCGCCGCCCTTCGCATCGGGGCCGAGGCGGTCCGGGGACCGGTGGGGGCGGCCACCGGAGCCGGCGCCAGCCGCGGGCGGGACGGCATCAACGCCATCTGGCGGGCCCGGCTCTTCTCGTGACGGCACCACGGACATTCGTCGAGCTCCCGTCGGTAGTGGTGCTGAGGCTGTGCCTCGCAGATGGTCATGCTCTTCAACAGGGCCAGCAGGGCCTGGTTCCATTCCTGCGCCGAAGGTCGCGCCCGGGGGTTGACCGCCCCGTCGGCGAAGGCCCGGGCGAACAGGCCTTGGATCTCCGGCGACAGGATCTCGTTGGACACGGCGCGTGGTCGAGGTCGGAGGCGGGGATCGCCCCCGTAGGCCCACACCCCTTCGAGGGCCAGATCCTGGCCGGTCGGTTTCTCGTCGGGCCCGCTCCACACCCCTCGAAACGGGTGTTCGCCCTCCATGATGAGTTGATGGATGTGGATGGCCAGGGCGAACAGGTCTGACGAAGGGGCGCGGACGGTGTGTCCCCAGTTGGCCCGGAACAGCTCGGGTGGGGTGAACTCGGCCCGGCCCACCCGGCACAGGTAGTGGCGGCCCGAAGCCGCGGTGATCTGCATCGAGTCACAGTCGAGCAGCGTCACCCGGGCGTCCCGCCAAACCAGCACGTTGTTCTCGTTGAAGTCGCCGATGACCACCCCGGCCTGATGCAGGACCTGGGTCGCCAGGGCCAGGTTGGCCGCCGCCGTCACCAGGTAGGACCAGTCGATATGACGGGCCCATCGCGACGCCGAGGTCGACGACGATCTGCGGCCGTCGGAGGGATTGGCGACCCGGTGCAACGGCAGGGTCTTCGAGCGGTCGATGAGGGGCATGAGGTACCCGATGAAGTGGTCTCCGGACTCCACCAGATCAGTGGGCCAGGCCAGCAACATGTGGTCGGACTCGGCACTCCGGGTCCTGGCCGGCATGGCATCGGCCATGACCGTCAACCGGTCGGCCAACGACGGATCCCGTCCGATCTCGGCGTCGAAGTAGCGTTTGAGCACGTAGCCGTCCGGCTCGACCAGAGCGAACACCTCACCCTGACCGCCCGCTCCCAGCCGTTTGGCCAGGATCACCCGCTGCCCCCGGAGTGTGGCCAGCACCGGTCCGGCGAAGTCGGTACTCACCCCGGGCCGCGATTCAGTCCGGGCTCGGCTCGTGCACCGGACGGTCGGCCCCGGCCAGGGCCCGCTCAGGTCCGATCACCGCCTGGCCCGGGGCGAGATCGGAGTCGGGCGCTCCCGCCGCTCCCTTGACCCCGATGACCAGGGTCTTGTCGTCCCCACTCTGGTCATCGAGCCCAGAGAGGAACCGGCCCACGGCCCCGTTGTTGGACCCCTCGCTCCGGGCGTAGTTGAAGATGTCGTCGAAGAAGGGGGCGAACGGTTCGTAGGTGGTCAGATCGTCCAGGATCTTGAAGCGGAGCCCGTCGGTGGAGAGCGCGGCCGCTTGCACCGAGGCGGCCGGATAGGCATCGACCCGGAGGTGTGACAGGGCGGAGTCAGCCGTCACGAACACCGTCTCGTTGACGTACTCGAACGACTCCGGGGGTGACGGCATCACCAGCGATCCGTCGTCGAGCATCAGCACGATGATGGTGTCGCCGATCTGTCCGACCTCGACCACCTCGGGTCCGACCACCACCACTCCGAGGGTGGTGGCCAGATCGTCGAACTGGCACGGAGTCCGGCTGGCCACGTCGTCGAGCACCTCACGGACCCGTTCGAATCCATGGATGAGGCCTGAGCCGTCAACTGAAGGCACCGAGGTGTGGGTCCAGTCGAGGATGGCGGAGACCGCGGCATGCGAGCCGATGTCGGAGTGGGACCTCGATCCGGCCCCGTCCGCTATGGCCAGGACCAGCCGGTCGGCACCGATCTGCCACCCGAACGAGTCCTCGCAGCCGCGCCCCGCCACTTCGTGTGACGTTCCGGTCACGGCGTTGCCAATGGCCCTCCACACCGGCTTGGTCACCAGGGTGTCGCTAACTCAGACGGGCCGGCGCCCGCAGCCGAGGCCACTGCCTACCACTGCGCCCAGCCCTTCGGGGAGGGCAGGCCGAACTCCTGGGTGGCCTCGGCTTGGGACACCCCTTCGTCATTGGAGGAGAAGGTTCCCGAGTCCGAGACGGCGTGCATCGATGCCGACAGCCAGAGGAACATCTCCTTGAAGCTGAGGCCTTGGAGGCGCACCGGCTCGCGGACATCGGAGAGCTGGGCCAGCGTGTTGATGTCCGCCTGGTCGCCGACACCCACGGTGAAGCAGGTCAAAGCCTTGGCCGCCTCCGCTTGGCGGACTCGCTCGGCCGCCGAGGCGAACTGCTCGGGATCAGTGGGCGTGCCGTCGGTGATGAGGAACAACCAGGGCCGGTAGTACTCCAGCCCCGACTGCTTGTAGGCCTGCTTCTGCGCCCCCAACTCGTCGAGCCCGAGGTCCAGGGCTGCGCCCATCGGCGTCGCCCCTTTGGCCACCAGGGTCTGGGGCTGGAGGTCGCGCCCCTCGGTGAACGGGATCTGGACCCGGGCCGTGCCACCGAAGGTGATCACGGAGACCTCGGTGCGCTTCTGAGCCAGGTCGTCAGCTTTTATCTCGTCACAGAAGACCTGAAAACCCTCGTTGAGCTGCCGGATCGGCTCGCCGCTCATGGAGCTCGACGTATCCAGGAGGAGGGCCACTGCGATGCGCGGGTCAGGGTTGTCCTCGTTGACTCGTGCATACAGTTCCTGCTCCATGCCTCTCCTTCCACCACGGCCGTAGCCATGCTCGATGCCGATGAACCTGAGGTACTCATGCCCAGCCCCTGGTGGGGATCATAGAGTCCGATCCGGGCTCCACTCCGGGGAGCCCGCCGTCGTGACGGTGGAAGGCTACCGTGCCCGGCGCCACGGGATGCCGGGGGGCTCAGCCGCCGAAACCACCGGCTCCGCCGCCAAACCCCCGTCCGCCGCCAAACCCTCCGACTGCGGTCACCCCGGCCTGGGTGGCCGACACCGAAGCCGCCGTCACCGAACCGTTCGATCCCTTGGTGCCCTGAACGGTCACCGTGTCACCGGGCTCGAGGGCGGAGAGGGACGACTTGGCGTTCCGGTCCACGGTGGTGGTGGATCCGACGTCCACGGCCACCAGGCTGCCGGTGGAGGTCGTCACGTACAGGGTGTTGCCGATGATGTCGGTAACGGTGCCGGCGGTGATGTCCGACGAGGCCGCAGGCGGGGTCGACCCGCCCGCCGCGGTGCTGCGGAACCTACTGGCGAACGACGGGAAGGCCGAGGCGCCGGCGGTGGTCGATGACGACGAGGAGTGGCGTTGCATGTACGCCCCGCCCCAGATGCCCACGGAGGCCACCAACAGGACCAGCAGGACAGCCATGGGCCAGGGAACCCGGAACCCCTTGGCCGGTCCCCGGTTGGGCCAGTCGTCCTGCTCCCCCTGGAACAGGGAGTCCAGGTCTGACGGTGGGACAGGGGCATCGAGGGCAGGCGTGGTCGGGATCTCCGCCGTGGCGTCGACCGGCAACTCCCCGGTGGGCGGACCGCTCTCGACGACGCGGTCTGAATCAGACGTGGACATGGACGTGCACCTCTCTGGACTACTCGAATCTCAATGCGTCGATGGGACGGAGGGACGCCGCCCGGTACGCCGGGTACAGGCCGGCGACCACTCCGACCAGCAGGGCCACCCCGAAGGCCAAGGGGATCGAGTACGTGGCGAGGACGGGCTGCACCCCGGCGATCTTGAACCGGACCACCACCAGCCCGGCCAGGACCCCGACCAGGCCGCCGAGGAGGGAGATGACCACCGCTTCGATGAGGAACTGGCCGAGGACCACCGACTTGGGTGCCCCGATGGCCTTCCGGATGCCGATCTCACGGGTGCGCTCGGTCACCGTGACCAGCATGATGTTCATGACACCGATGGCCCCCACCAGTAGCGACACCGCCGCCACCCAGCCCAGCAGGGAGGTGAAGGTCTTCGAGCTCGAGGTGGCGGTGGACAACAGGCTGGCCTGATTGAGCACACTGAAGGGCAGGTCGGCCACAGTGGTGTCGTTCTGGGCCGCCAGGATGCTCTCGACCTCGCTCTGGGCCAGGGTCAGGGTGGCCGAGGACTTGCCTTGGACCAAGAGCTCGGTGAAGGACTCGGACTCCCCGGTGAGCTGGTCCTGCACTGCGGTGTAGGGAGCGATGGCCACGGCGTCCTGGTCGGTCAACCCGCTGCTCCCCTTGGAAGCCAGCACTCCGACCACGTCGAATTCGGCCGAGCCGATCTGGATCTCCTGGCCCAGGGGGTTCGATCCCGTGGGGAAGAGGTTGCTGGCCACATCGGAGCCGATGTCGACCACTTCGGCATGGCTCTTCACGTCGGCGGCGGTGATGGCCCGGCCCGCCGAGATGGTGTAGTTGGAGGCGGTCAGGTAGGCGGGGTTGGTTCCGACCACCGAGGTGGAGTAGGTGGCCCCGTCGTAGGTGGCGGTCTCCGAAGTGGTGATGACCGGTGACACCGACTGCACGTCGGGCGCGTTGTTGCCGTCCGAGATGAGGTTGACGTCGTTGATGGTGAGATCGGCGTTGCGGGTCTGGGTGCCGGTCTCGGACCTGCCCCCGCCGAAACGCCCGGTGCTGAACACCGTCAGCGTGTTGGTCCCCAACTTGTCGATCTGGGACTCCACCGCCTGCGACGATCCGGTGCCCACGGCCAGGAGCACGATGACCGCGGCCACCCCGATGAGCACGCCGAGCATGGTCAGCATGGAACGCAACCAGTTCGAGCTGATGCCCCGAAGGGCCATGACCACGTTCCCCCAGACGCTCACCGGCCTTCCCCTTGGGAGCGGGGCCGGGTGGCCTCTTCGGCGTGGAGCACGTGCTCCCCGTGCGCATCGATGGGATCTTGGTGGTAGTCCTGGGTGATCACGCCGTCCCGCAGGCGGATCACCCGGGTGGCGTAGGCCGCGATGTCCTCTTCGTGGGTGATCATGACCACGGTGCGGCCCTGTTCGTGCAGTTTGGTGAACATCGACATCACGTCGACGCTCGAGGCTGTGTCGAGATTGCCGGTGGGCTCGTCGGCCAGGATCAGCGCCGGATTGGTGACGATGGCCCGGGCCACCGCCACCCGCTGCTGTTGCCCTCCGGACAGCTCACTGGGGAAGTGGTGCTTCCTATCGCCCAGGGTCACCGAGTCGATGGCGATCTCCGCCCGTCGTCGGCGCTCCTTCGGTTTGATCCCGGCGTAGGCCAGGGGAAGCTCCACGTTCTGGAGGGCCGACATCCGTGACAACAGGTTGAAGTTCTGGAAGACGAATCCGATCTTGCGGTTCCGGATGCGGGAGATGTCCCGGTCGTCGAGGTCTCTGATGTTCACCCCGTCGAGTCGGTAGTGGCCGCTGGTGGGGACATCGAGACAGCCGATGATGTTCATCAAGGTGGACTTGCCCGAGCCCGAGGCTCCCATGATGGCTACGAACTCACCCGGCTGGACCAGCATCGACACCCCACGGGTGGCAAAGACCTCGTTGCCACCCATCTGGTAACGCTTGACGATGTTGGAGAGGGCGATGACCGGCCACTGCCGGCGGGACCCGTCCAGTTCGGGTGGGCCGGGCCGGGACGGGCGCCGGTTGAGGGTGGTGGAGGTCACGGAGCACCTCCGCCGAAGCCGCCCCCGCCACCGAACCCGCCGAACCCACGGGTGCCGGTGGTACCGGTCCCACTGGTGGTGGCGGCGGCGCTGACGCTGGCCGTGGGCTCCACCACCTTCTGGCCCTCGGTCAGGCCGCTGGTGATCTCGGTGTCGGTGGTGCCCACCAGACCCAGGGTCACCGTGGTCACCTTCTGTTGGTTGTCCGAGGAGAGCACCTTGACGGTCGACACCTCGCCGGTGGTGGTGATGGCAGCACTGGGCAACAGGAGCACGTTGTCGGCGCTCTGGACGATCACCGCCACTTCGGCGGTCATCCCGTCCTTCACGTCCGACGGCACGTCGTTGAGGGCGATGGTGACCGGGTACTCCACCACGTCGCTGACCACCGTCGAGGTCGGGGACACCGCGGTGACCACCCCGGAGACCTCGGTGTCGGGCAGGGCGGCGAGGGTGAGCGTGGCGGTCTGGCCCACGGCGATCTTGGCGGCATCGGCTTCGGCGAAGTCCGCCACCACCTGGAGGCTCCCGAGGCTCTGGATGGTGACGAAGGCAGACGACGAGGAGGAGCTCGATCCGGTGGACGAGCTGCCCGTCGATCCGGTGGACGAACTACCGGTCGAACCGCCGGCACCGCCGGCCCCGGCGCCGCTGGACCCGGACCCGCTCGACGAGCTGCCGGTCGACGAACTCCCGGTTGAGGAACTGGCCGCGGTCGACGTGGTGGATCCTGACCCGCTCACCGTCTGTCCGACCGAGTCGTTCACCGAAGTCACGGTGCCGCTGATGGAAGCCACCAGCGTGCAGTCGGCCAGGGCCTTGGTGTCGGCCGTCACCGTGGCCTGGTCCTGGGTCACCGTGGCCTGGTCCTGGGCGATGGTGGCGGGGGTCACCGACAGGTTGGCCTGGGCGGACTGCACGGTCAGCTCCTGGGCCGTGATGGTCTGCTGGTCCTTGGCCACCGCCTGCTGATAGGTGGTGATGTTCTGCTGGTCGGTGACGCACGAGCTCTGGGCCGTGGCGAAGACCACCCCGGCCCCCTGCGAGGTGCCAGCGGCGTTGGTGGCCACGATCATGAACAGGTAGGTGGTGTCAGCGGCCAGACCGGTGACCGCGGTGGTGACGGTCTGGGCGCTACCCGACCCGATGGTGGCCGACGGTGACGTCGAACCGAACGAGCTGGTGGTCCCGTACTCGAAGTAGTAGGTGGTCGAACCGCCCTCCGGGTTCACCGTGCCGCTGAGGGTCACCGAGGTGGTCCCGGCATTGCTGGCCGAGCCGGTGGCCACCACGGGGGCAGAGACGGCATCGGAGGCATCGACGGCGGAGTCCGAATCGAAGCTGGAGTTGCCGCTTCCGCTGCCCCCCGTACTGCCGGAGCCGGTAGCCGACGAAGCGCCCGAGGTGCCGTTCGACGTCGACGTCGACGCCGGACAGCCCAGCGCCTGGTCCGAGGCCAGGGTGGACTGGGCCGTCTGCAGGGAGGCCTGGTCGCTGACCAGTTGGTTCTGGTCGGATGTCAGAGCCGATTGGGCGGAGACCAGTGTGGCCTGGTCCTGGGCCTGCTCGGCCGGCGTGCCCCCCGCCTGGTCGTGCTCCAAGGTGGTCTGGGCCCCGAGGAGCGAGGCCTGGGCCGATTGCAGGTTGGCCTGGGCCTGGGTGGTGTCGATGGTGCCCAGGACCTGTCCCGCCTTCACCTTGTCCCCTACGGCCACATTGACCGAGGTCAGGGTGCCACTGGTGTTGAAGTCCTCGTCGGCCGAGGTGGCGGCCGAGATGTTGCCCGACGCCGACACACTCGATTGCACCGTCCCTTTGGTCACCGACACCGTGCGGGCCACTCCGGTCGATGCCGAGGACGGTGTCTGGTAGATGGAGTACAAGGCGATGGTGGCGGCGGCCGCCACGACGACGATCAGCGCGGCGTAGCCGATCACTTTGCGTCGGGAACGGTCATCAGTAACCAGCGGCATCGGAGGTGGTCCCTTTCGAGAGGTGGAGGGGTGGAGTGTGAGGGGGCGGACTCTCGAGGATCAGCCTGATGCGGTGGGGGCCGTGGTGGTGGTGGTCGAGCCCGGTGAGGGCCGCAGCGCAGCGCACGCCGCCGAGGCCGTGGCGAAGGCCGCGCTCGAGCGGTCGGGAACTCCGTTGGTCACCGTCACGCCGTGCAGCTTGAGGCAGTTGGTGTAGGCGGCGAAAGCCGCGCTGTTGGCCCCGCGCCCGCCGAAGCCGAAGCCCCCACCCTTGGGCCGCAGACTGGCGCAGGCCTTCTCGGCAGCGGCGTACTTCGGGTTGTTGGCGAATCCACCCGCACCGGCTCCACGGCCGGGAAAGGAGCCGGTTCCGGGGGTACCACCGCCACCCGACCCGGGGGTGAAGCCGCCTTCGGGCCCACCGCCGCCCGAGGGCCGGCGGCCCTTGAAGTTCGGGAGGGTCACCCCGTGTTGTGACAGGCACTTGGTGTAGGCCGCGAACGCCGCCGAGCTCGATCCCTTGGAGCCGGACGCCGTGGTGGACGTGGTGGTCGAGGCCGATCCGGCGCTACTGCAGGCGGCCAGCAGGATGCCGAGGACGCCGACGGCCATCGCCGCCGCTACGTATCGAGACCCGCGAACCCGCCACCGGGTAGGTACATGGTTGAGCATCATGGGCGCACCATGGCAGTTCGATCTGTGAAGACGGTTCAAGGAACTTGCGAGTTTCCTGAAGGGCCGTGACCCTCCGAACCGGGGCTACGCGGCTGGTGGCGGCGTTGGGCCAAACCATCAAGCGATCTTAAGGAAATCGTGAAGTAGGGCTGCCACCATCGCCGGCATGCCTCCCCGCATCCTGGTGGTCGAAGACGAGGAGAACGTGGCCTTCGTGGTCACCACCGCCCTCCGGCACGCCGGGTTCGACACCGTCGAGGCGCTCGACGGCCGGGAAGGCCTCCGGCTGGCCCAGACCGACGCCGCCCTGGATCTGGTCATCCTCGACGTGATGATGCCGGAGCTCGACGGGTTCGAGGTCTACGCCCGGCTGCGAGCCGGCGGGAGCCGGGTGCCGGTGGTCTTCCTCACCGCCCGCCATGAGCTGCACGACCGGATCAAGGGATTGAGCTTGGGGGCCGATGCCTATCTGACCAAGCCTTTCGGCGTGGAGCAGCTGGTGTCCCGGGTCCAGACCATCGTGCGCGGGACCGGTCGCCGGTCCACCACCACCGTGCTCACCTGTGACGACCTGGTCCTCGACGATGACATCCGACGGGTCACCCGGGGCCGGCAGGAGGTCGTCCTGTCGGCGACCGAGTACCGGATGCTGCGGTTCCTCATCCGCCACGCCGGCCAGGTGGTGTCCCCGTTGCAGATCCGCGACCATGTATGGGAGTACGGGTTCCACGGTGAGGCCACCGTGGTGGAGACGTTCATCTCCTCGCTCAGCGAGAAGATCGACACCAGACCGCCCCGGCTGATCCACACTGTTTCAGGCCTCGGCTACCGCTTGGACTGCTGCTGATCCCACCGAGCAGGCCGATGCCCCGCCGGCCGGGGGCGCCGGTCAAAGGCACAGAGAACACTCAGGTGACCTTAAGGAAGGTCTGAGATGGTGTAGCGATGACCCCCCGGATCCTCGTGGTGGAGGACGAAGAGAATGTGGCCTACGTGGTGGCCACGGCCCTGAGGCTGGCGGGCTTCGAGACCGCCGAGACCAAGAACGGACGGGATGCGCTGGCGCTGGTATCGGACGGCGAAGCCTTCGACCTCATGATCCTTGACGTCATGCTCCCCGACCTCGATGGGTTCGAGGTGTGCCGCCGCATGCGGACGGAGGGCATCGGCATGCCGGTGGTCTTCCTGACCGCCGCCGATGCCGTCGAGGACCGGGTCCGGGGCCTCACCATCGGCGGGGACGACTATCTGACCAAGCCGTTCAGCGTGGAGGAGCTGGTGGCCAGGGTGCAGGTCATCTTCCGGCGCACCGGCACACTTACCACCACGCAACTGCTCACCTGCGCCGATCTGGTCCTCGATGATGACGCCCACGTGGTGACCCGTCACGGCGAGGTGGTGTCCCTGTCCTTGACCGAGTACAAGTTGCTCCGCTTCCTCTTGCGCAATGCCGGACACGTCATGTCCAAGGACCAGATCCTCGACCACGTGTGGAACTACGACTTCGAGGGCGAGTCGACCGTAGTGGAGACCTTCGTCTCCCTGCTGAGGAGGAAGATCGACTCCACACCGCCCAGGCTCATCCACACCGTGCGGGGTGTCGGTTACCGATTGGACGAGCGCTGACGGGCTGTGACCCTCCGCCTCCGCCTCTATATCGCCGCGGCCGTGCTCCTGGCGGTGCTTTCGGTTCTCGGGGTGCTGTTGCTACGGGCCATCGAGACGTCGGAGTTCCAACAGATCGACCAGCAGCTGCAGTCCGCTGTTCCCGCCGTCGGGGTCTTCGGCCACCTGCCCCTGGGCTCGCCGCTCCGCTTCCGCCATCCCCACAGCCCGGTGACCGACAACGGCATTAGCGAGTTCTACGTGGCCACCGTGTCGAGCGGCCACCGCGATGTGCTCGTCAACCCGCTGGGCGCCCACGGGCAGGCTCCCCAGGCCCCGTCGGTGCTCTCCACCGGGCCGGGACACCAACTGATCGTGACTACGGTGGGGTCGCTCTCCGGTTCGGGGCGGTGGCGGGCCGTGCTCATGAGGACCCGCACGCCCAAGGTCGACCTGCTGGTGGCGGTGTCCCTGGTCCAAGAGGACGCCACTGTCAACCGGCTCCGCCTGGCGGTGCTCGGGGCCGGCCTGGTCATCTTCGGGGTTCTGGTGGCGGCCGGCTTCTGGGTCGGGAGGTTGGGGCTGCGCCCCATCGCCGAGGTGACCGAGGTGGCCGACGCCATCTCCGCCGGGGACCGGTCCCGTCGGGTGGCGGAGGTCGGGAGGGGCACCGAGGCCGCTCATCTGGCCCGGGCCTTCAACGTCATGCTGGACGACCAGCAGGCCATCGAAGGGCGGCTCCGGCAGTTCGTGGCCGATGCCTCCCACGAGCTCCGGACCCCGGTCTCGGTGATCATGGGGATTGCCGGCCTGTGGCGCCAAGGTGACCTCCGTACCGGGGAGGCCCGCGATGACGCCATGCGTCGGGTCGGTCAGTCCAGCGCCCAGATGGCCACCCTGGTGGAGGACCTGCTCCTGCTGGCCCGGCTGGACGAAGGCCGACCACTGGAACGGGCACCCGTCGACCTGGTGGCCGTGGTGCACGACGCCGTGGTCGACGTCTCGGCCACCAATCCCTCCCGTGAGATCCGCGTCGACAGCCACGGGCCCGTGGTCACCGAGGGCGACGAAGTGGCTCTCCGTCAGGTGATCGTGAACCTGATCAACAACTGTCTCCGGCACACCCCACCCGGGGCCACCATCGACGTCACCATGTCGGAACGACCTGACGGTGTGGTCCTCGACGTTCGCGACTCCGGACCCGGCATGGACGCCGAGAGCGCGGCGCGGGCCTTTGACCGCTTCTGGCGGGCGGAGTCCAGCCGGACCCGGGCCGGGAGCGGATTGGGCCTTCCCATCGTGGCGGGCATCGTGGCCGCTCACGGGGGCCGGGTGGTGCTGGACTCCGATCCGGAGCGGGGCACCGACGTACAGGTCTTCCTTCCGGGTCTGCCGGGTCTTCCCCCGTCGGAGTCCTGACCCCCGACACCAGCCCGGTCACCCGGTCCGGGGCGACCTCACCAGGGGTACCGGCGCTGGGACGGCTCCATCCGGGTGATGCCCCACCAACCGAGCCTGACCACCACCACGCCGGCCATCAGCACCGGGATCGACCACCGCCGGTGCCGAGACGCTTCCATGGTGACATCGTCGGGGTTGGAGCTGTGAGGACCCTGCACCGAAGTTGTAGATATCCTGCCGGACTACATCCGGACCAGCTCCGGATCCGGTCACCGGACCGGCACGACCAACTACACGAACAACCAGAGGAGTACCGATGGAGTGGAGCCAACGATCGGCCATCGTCACCGGAGGCGCCGGCGGCCTGGGGGCGGCTACCGTCCGCCGCCTGAGCGCGCTGGGGCTCCAGGTGGTGATCTTCGACCGGGCCCTCGAGGCCGGCACCCAGCTGGCCCGCGACCTGGGGAGCGGGGCTGCGGTAGGTGGGGACATCGGTCGGGACGCCGACGTCAACGCGGCCATCGAGGCGGCATCGGCGCTCGCTCCGCTGGCGGTGGTGGTGAATGTGGCCGGAGGAGGGGCAGGGGGCCGCACCCTGTCACGGGACAACGCGCCCATGGACATCGAGGCCTTCCGGTCCACCGTCGAGCTCAACACGGTGGGCTCGTTCAACGTCACCCGGCTGTGCGCCGCCCGGATCGCCACCAACGAGCCCGACGAGTTGGGACAACGGGGGGTGGTGGTGAACACCGCTTCCATCGCCGGCTACGAGGGGCAGACCGGCCAGGTGGCCTATGCCGCCTCCAAGGCCGCCATCCTGGGCATGAGCCTGCCGCTGGCCCGGGACCTGGCGCCGGTCGGGATCCGGGTCTGTGCCATCGCCCCCGGCACCATGGGCACCCCGTTGATGGAGAGTGCCCCCGAGGAGCTGAAGGCCAAACTGGTGGAGTCCATCATCTTCCCCAAGCGGATGGGCCTGCCCGAGGAGTTCGCCCGCCTGGTCGAGAGCATCGTGACCAACCCCTACCTCAACGGGGAGAACATCCGCCTCGACGGGGCCCTGCGGTTCCCCCCGAAGTGACGAGCGGGGCCCGCTCCGGTCCTCCCGGTCAGATGATGGCGCCGGCCTCTTTGTGGGCGATGATCTGATCCCAGTCGAGCCCGAGCTCGAGGAGGATCTCCTCGGTGTGCTGCCCGTGCTCGGGGGCGGCGGTCAGCTTGTCGGCGGTCTCGTCCATCTGGACCGGGTTCACTACCAGGTCGTAGTGGACCCCGTCGGGCCGCTCCACCGTGGACAGGTACCCGTTGGCTCCGACCTGGGGGTCGTTGACCAGCTCACTCGGCATCTGGCCCGGTGACCACACCCCTTCCAGGGTGGCCAGGGCCTCTTTCCACTCCTCGAAGGTCTTGGAGGCGAACACCTCGTCGATGATGGCCACGCACTCCACGGAGTTGGTGTAGCGGGCCCCTCCGTCGGCAAAGCGGGGATCCTCGATCAGGTCGGGCCGACCGATGTGGGTGCAGAAGTCGGGCCAGAACCGGTCCGACTGGAGCATCATCAAGGTGATGAACCGGTCGTCGCTGGTCTTGTAGTTGCCCACCAGTGGGTTGGGGGACGAGGTGCGGTCGAACTTGGGCATGGGGTCCCCGCCGTAGAGGCCGGAGGCCACGATGTCCGGCGACAGCTGCCACATGGCCAGCCCCAGGAGGGAGACGTCGATGACCGGGGCCACCCCGGTGGTGGCCCGCTGCAACAGCCCGGCGGCGATCCCCCCGGCGATGGCCATCCCCCCGGCCAGGTCCCCGAAGGCCGGCCGCCCACCGATGGGGTAGTCGCTGTCCCCCGGGGTGAGGGCGTTGGCCACGCCACCGCGTCCCCAGTAGGAGCATCCGTCGTACCCGCCCTTTTCGCGGTCGGGACCGAGCGGTCCCTGCCCCGAGCCCCGGGCGTAGACGATGCCCGGGTTCACCGCTTTGATGTGCTCCACGTCGATCTTGAGCCGCTGGCGCACCGCCGGGAGGAAGCTGGTCAGGAAGACGTCGGACTTCTCGGCCAGCTGGTAGAGCAGGTCCCGTCCGGACTCGGTGCTGATGTCGATCCCGATGCTGCGCTTGCCCCGGTTGGGCTGCTCGATGATGTAGTTCACCGCCCCCTCGCCACCGGGGATGAGGCCCATGGACACCAGGCCCCGCTGGGGGTCGCCGGTTTCGGGGTGCTCCACCTTGATGACGTCCGCGCCCCAGTCGGCCAGGACGGCCCCGGCAGCGGGAACGAAGGTCCAGGCGGCAACTTCGAGTACTCGGAATCCTGCGAGGGCTTTGGCCATGGTGACTCGTCCTTGATCAGTGTGGTTGATGCAGTGCGGTTGAACTCGGTGTGGCTTGAACGGTGTGGGTTGACTCAGTGCGGGATCAGTGCGGGTGAATCGATGACAGGGGAATCCGTGCGGGTGCATGCCATGGGCGGGTGTCAGCCGCGGCCCCCTGCCTCAGCCGGCCCCACCCGCCACGGATGGTCGACGTCCCCCGGCGCCGACCCGGTCAGCGCTTGGCGATATCGAGCAGGTCCATCGACCGGGTCCCGCCCTTGGCGATGCTCTCCCGGTTCTGGGACTTGATGGCGATGTCGTGACCGACCGCATGCTTCCGGAGCGCCCCCACCGTGCAGTTCTCCCGGCCGCCCAGGGCGGTGAAGGGGTCGTAGTGGAAGTGGCGCATGGCGTTCAGGTGGGTGATGCGGTCGATGTCATGGTCGCTGACCCCGTCCAGGCTCTTGGTCAGGGTCTCCGGCGCCATGGGCCAGGTGGAGTCGGAGTGGGGGTAGTCGCACTCCCACATGACGTTGTCCATGTCCAGGAACTCCCGGCTGGCCACGCCGAAGTGGTCATCGATGAAGCAGGTCAGGACGCTGCGGTTGAACACCTGGCTCGGGAGCATGTCCCCGAAGTCCTGACCGGTCCAGGCGTGGTGGCGGTCGTAGTTGTAATCGACCCGCTCCAAGAAGTACGGGATCCAACCGATCCCGCCCTCGGACAGGGCCACCTTGAGGTCGGGGAACTTGCGGAGCACCGGGGACCACACCAGGTCCGCCGCGGCCTGCACGATGTTCATCGGGGTCAGGGTGATCAGGCAGTCGATGGGGGCGTCGGCCGAGGTGATCACGATGTCCGAGGACGAGCCGATGTGCATGCACACCACCACGGCCTCGTCGCTGCAGGCCTTCCAGAAGGGATCCCAGTAGTCGGAGTGGATGCTGGGCCAGCCCAACTTGGAGGGGTTCTCCGAGAAGGTGACGGCGTGGGCCCCCTTGGCCGCGGTGCGGCGCACCTCGGCGGCCAGCACCTCGGGATCCCAGATGGCCGGCAGGGGGCAGGGGATGAAGCGGCCGGGGTGGGTCCCGCACCACTCGTCGATGTGCCAGTCGTTGTAGGCCCGGATCATGGCCAGGGCCACGTCCTTGTCCTCGGTCCGGGCGAAGAGCTGGCCGCAGAACTGGGGGAAGGACGGGAAGCACAGCGAACCGACCACCCCGTTGGCGTCCATGTCCTTGACCCGCTCGTCGATGTCGAAGCAGCCCGGGCGCAGCTGGTCGAAGGAGGTGGGCTCGAGGCCGTACTCCTCGCGGGGCCGGCCGGCCACGGCGTTGAGCGCCACGTTGGCCAGGATCTGACCCTCGTAGAGCCAGGCGTTGGTGCCGTCCTCGTTGGTGATGAACTTGGGGGCCAGGTCCACGTACTTGGCCGGAAGGCGCCCGTTGAACAGGTCGGGCGGCTCCACCACATGGTCATCGACACTGACCATGATCATCTCGTTGATCTCCATAGGACGTCCCCCTTGTCGTGGTTCCCTATCGAAGAGTACCTAACGAACGGCCGTTATGCGCCACGCCCCCCGTCCCACCGGGCCCGGACCGCCTGTCGATCAACCGATTCCGAGTTGGCGCAGCACCGCGGCGGTGTCCGACCCGAACGGCGGCACTGGGGGGTAGGGGGTCCCGAGTCGGGATGGGGAGACCGTTCGAGGGGCGGGACGGCAACTCGGTCGGGCCCGGTTTCGGAGCCGGTCATCCCGGCGGCGATGTCGGCCATGGAGGCGTCGATGATCCACGCCCCGTCGCGGCCCAGGGCCCCGAGGACCGCCGAGGTGGCCGCCAATCCGCACAAGGGGTCGGCCACAGCGTCCCCGCAGAAGCACGGGGTGGAGCCGTCCCAGCCGACCAGGCCTCCGGCCACGGCGGCGTCGTCGCCGAAGGCCACCCGGTGGCCCGAGGCCCCGGCACTCCCGTAGCCCGAGATCATCAGCCACAGGCGGGGCCGTTGGTGCCGCACGATCTCCTCGGGGTCCAGCCCCAGCTGCTGGAGGGCCCGGGTCCGTGACGACGTGATCACCACGTCGACCCTGGAGAGCAGCCGGGCCAGCAGCTCCCTCCCCGGGGCCGTGCCGAAGTCGATGGCCACCGAGGCCTTCCCACTGTTCATCACGGCGTGGAAGCGTGGGTCGCCCCGGCGGGCCCCGTCGATCCGCGTGGGCGATTCGACCTTGATGACCTGGGCCCCGGCCGCCACCAGCAGCCTGCCCACCAGGGGCCCGGCCCACAGAGCGGACAGGTCGGCCACCACCAGTCCGGAGCAGGAGACCAACCGTGGCGCGGCGCGCACCCGGCGGGACCGGATGCCGTGGACGTCCCCGGCCGTGCCCGGGAGGTGGCCGACCAGGGGCCGTCGCTCATCCAGCACGGCGAGGGGAAAGCCGAGCAGCTCGGCCCGCTCCCTCAGCTGCCGGCCCGTCCGGGTGGCCACCGCGGCGTGCAGGGCCGACCAGTCGTCGGCGTCCGACGGGTCCAGGTCGAGGAGGGCCGGCACCAGCTCCCAATCGGTGGGCCGGGCCAGGGTGACCGCTATCCACCCGTCCACGGTGGGCATGAGGTGTGAGGCCCCGCCGCAGCTGACCGTGCCCCGTCGGCGGAGCCCGGTGACGGTGGCCCGCTCCGCCATGAGCGCCAGGGGGTCGACCGCCACCGGCCGGCCCAGCTGCCCGGACCGCCGGGCGATGGCGTCGGCCAGCCGGGTGGCCCCGGCCACCAACCCCGGGGGAGCCGCCAGCCCCGGACCGTCGGGGGGCCCGGTGAGGGCCATCATCCCCGAAACCGCCCAGGCCCCGTCGGGATCGGGGGAACGGTCCTGTCTGTCACCCACCAGCGCACTCACCCGCGCCCTCACCAGCACCTTCCTTGGTCCGCGGTCACACTACGCCGGTCCGGTGGCCTCATTACCATCGTCGCCATGGACCCTCTGCGGCTCTCCGGACCGGAGTTCGCCGCGCTCCTAGACGGCGGCGAGGCCCACGAGCGGGTGGTGGACGCAGGGGCCCACCTGGTCCTGGTCGAAGGCCCCGGCCTGCCTCCCACCCTCGACCCGTCCTCCATGGAGCGGCTGCAGACCCTCGCCGCAGTGGTGATGGCGGTCCCGGAGGAGCCGACGGCCGGGCCACCGGCCTGGTCCGACCTGGCCGTCCCTCCCCACAGCCCGGAGCTGGAGTCGGCCCGGGCCACGGTGGAGGGCAACCCGCTGGCATCGGTCACCCTGGCCGTCCTGCTCCGAACCGGCGTTGGTCGCACCATCCCCGAGGGGTTGGCTGCCGAGTCCATGGCCTACGGGCTGCTCCAACACGGCCCGGAGTTCGCCCGCTGGCGGGGTGGGAATCCGGCCCGACGGCCGACCCCAGACGAGGGCCCGGCGGTGATGGCCACCCGGGAGGGGGGCAGCTCTCCATCACCCTCAATCGACCGCGGGTGCTCAACGCCTTCAGCGCCGCCATGCGGGACGACCTGGTGGCCGCCTTGCATGTGGCCGCGGTCGATCCCACCATCACCACGGTGGTCCTGCGCGGCTCGGGCGAGGCATTCTGCAGCGGTGGCGACCTGAACGAGTTCGGCTCCCGCCCCGATCCGGTCACCGCCCATCTGGTGCGCCTGCGCCGGAACGCCGCCCGATCCCTGGCCGAGGTGGCCGACAGGACCACCGTTCACATCCACGGGGCCACGGTGGGCTCCGGAATCGAGCTGGCGGCCTTCGCCCACCGGGTGGTGGCGGCCCGGTCCACGCGGATCTCCCTCCCCGAGCTGCGTCTGGGGCTCATCCCCGGCGCTGGGGGCACGGTCAGCCTGCCCCGCCGGATCGGCCGGCACGCCACCATGCTGTTGGCCCTGGCCCTCCCGTCGATCGAGGCCCACACCGCCCTGACCTGGGGCCTGGTCGACGAGCTGGAGCCCTGAGGTGCCCCCGTACCAATTTTCCCTCAGCCAACGGGATCGTTATGGTTGGCCGCGGCCGCACAGGCCCCGTCGCCCAGCATCGGGCCCGCCCGCTAGCCGCCAGGAACGCCCACGGTGAACATCGCCATCCTCTTGGACCTCATGGCCGACTCGTTCGGTGACCGCACCGCCCTGTCCGACGGGTCGGAGTCCCTGTCCTACGCCGACCTGCGGACCTGGGCCCGGGCCGCCGGCGAGCAGCTGACATCGGGCGGCGCCACCACGCTGGCCTTCGCCGACCTCTACTCGGCCGCCGTTCCGGCCGCGCTGTTCGGGGCGGCCTGGGTCGGGGCCTCCTACGCCCCTCTCAATTTCCGGCTGCCGGCCGAGTCGCTGCGGGCCCAGATCGACCGGCTCGACGCTCCCTTCACCGTGGCCTCCGAGTCCCTGTCCGCCCAGTTGGACCGCGCTCCGCTGGTGATGACCCCTCGCTGGTGGGAGGGACTCGGCCAGTCCGGCGCCGGCGAGAGCCCCTACGCCGACGATCCCGAGCGGCCTGCGGTCATCCTGTTCACCAGCGGCTCGTCCGGCACCCCCAAGGCCGCCCTGCTGAGCCACGACAACCTGACCTCCTACGTGATGGACACGGTGGAGTTTGCCGGCTCGGACGAGGACGAGGCTCTCCTACTGGCGGCACCGCCGTTCCACATCGCCGGCGTGGCGGCCGTCCTGACCTCGGTCTACTCGGGCCGCCGGATCCTGCCCCTGCCCGCCTTCACCCCCCAGGCCTGGTTGGACCTGGCCCGGAGCGGTGGCGCCACCCACGCCTTCGTGGTCCCGACCATGCTGGCCCGGATCGTCCAGTGCATGGAGGAAGATCCGACCCTGCGGGTACCGACGCTGCGGGCCCTGTCCTACGGAGGCGCCCGGATGGCCGCCCCGGTTCTCGAGCGGGCCCTCGAGCTCTTCCCCGAGGTCCAGTTCGTCAACGCCTACGGCCTCACCGAAACCTCCTCCACCATCGCCGTGCTCGGTCCCGAGGAGCACCGCCGGGCGCTGGCCAGCCAGGAGCCCGAGGTCCGCCGCCGCCTGGCCTCGGTGGGCCAACCGCTCCCCGGGGTGGAGATCGCCATCGTCGGGGAGTCCGGAGAGATGGCGCCTGTAGGCACCAGGGGCTTCATCAGGGTGCGGGGAGCCCAGGTCAGCGGCACCTACCTGGACAGCGCTACCAGCCTCGACGAGTCCGGATGGCTGGTGACCGGGGACGTGGGCTCCATCGACGAGGACGGGTATCTCTTCGTGGAGGGCCGGGCCGATGACGTGATCATCCGGGGGGGCGAGAACCTCTCCCCCTCCGAGATCGAGGACACCCTGCTCCGCCACGACGCCGTGGTGGCGGTGGCGGTGGTGGGCGTCCCCGACCCCGAGTGGGGCGAGTCGGTGGCTGCCGCCGTGGTGCTGGCCCCGTCGATGGAAGGGCTGGCCCCCGACGAGGTCGCCGACCAGCTGACCGGATGGGTCCGCCAGCGGCTGGGATCGATCAAGACGCCGGGCCGGTTCGTGATCTGCGAGGAGCTGCCCCTCACCGCCAGCGGCAAGGTCCTCCGGCGGGTGGTGCGGGACCAGTTGGCGTCGGACCGACCGGTTGGTCCAGGCTCTGCGGGTTCTGACGAGCAGCTCAAGGAGGTTGCGACGTGATACTCAAACCGGGATTGCGACTCAAGAGCCAGGTCGGCACCACCGAGATCGTGGTGATCAAGGGCACCGGCGAGCACGACCTGGCCTGCGGTGGCGTGGCCGTGGTGGCCCTGGACGACCCGGTGGCCGACGGCCAGGAGATCGCCCCCGACCGGACCGGCACCACCCTCCTCGGGAAGCGCTACACCGATGCCCAAGACACCATCGAGGTCCTCTGCACCAAGCCCGGCGACGGTGCCCTGTCGCTGGATGGAGCCCCACTCGAGGTCAAGACGGCCAAGGCTCTTCCCGCCTCGGACTGATCTCCGGGTGGCCGGCCCGACCGGCCCGACCCGGAGTACCGGCCCGGCCGTCCCTGCACCGGTGACCGCACGGATGGCAGAGTGTCGAGTGGTTTCAGTGCCCAGTATCTGATCGTCGCGCCGGCCGTCAACGGTCCGCCCCGAGCAAGTGGAGTCCCCTGCCAATGGCCAACGTCCATGCCGTCGACCTCGCCCTCCTGGTCTTCCGGGTGGCCATCGGGGGCGTCTTCATCGCCCACGGCGTCAACCACATCATCGGCGGCGGGAAGATCGCCGGCACCGGGCGGTGGTTCGAGAGCCTCGGCATGAAGCCGGGCTGGTTCCACGCCTGGACGGCCAGCATCACCGAGATCGGCGCCGGGGCCCTGCTGGTCCTGGGCCTCCTGACCTCGTTCGGGGGTGCCGGGGTGATCGGGGTGATGCTGGTGGCCTGGATCACCAACCACCTGAAGAACGGGTTCTTCATCTTCCGCCCCGGCGAGGGGTGGGAGTACGTGATGGTGCTCACCATCTCCGGGTTCCTGCTGGCCGCGGTGGGTCCCGGTCAGTGGAGCCTCGACCATGCCTTCGGCCTCACCTCCCTGTGGGGGTGGACCGGGCTCCTGATCGCCCTGATCGGCGGGGTGGGTGGGAGCGCACTGCTCCTGGTCACCTTCTGGCGGCCGGCTCCCAAGGCGTCGTCCTGACGGTGACCCGGTGACGACCCCGGTCTTCGACCCCTTCTCCGAGGTCTTCTTCGAGGACCCCTATGAGCTGTACCGGGCCCTGCGGGACGAGGCCCCGGTCACCTTCAACGAGCAGTACGGGTTCTGGGCCCTGGTCCGCCACGCCGACGTCATGTCGGCCAGCCACGACTGGAAGACCTTCTCCAGCACCCACGGCGTCGACCTCTACACCCTCTCGCTCGACCCGGACCTGGTGGCCGGGCTGGGCATGATGATCATGCAGGACCCTCCCGACCACCACCGGCTCCGGAGCCTGGTCAGCAAGGTGTTCCACCCCCGGTCCATCCAGGGCCTGGAGCCCATGGTGGCCGAGGTGGTCGGGGGGTTCGCCGACCAGCTGGCCGGGGTGTCGGAGTTCGACGCCGTCGAGGAGTTCGCCGCCCCCTTCCCGGTGGAGATCATCTCCCGGATGCTCGGGGTGCCAGCCGCCGACCGGCAGAAGATCCGTCACTGGATCGATCTGACCTTGGAGCGGGAGCCGGGGGAGAGCGGCCCCAGCGACGCCGGCCAGGAGGCCATGTTGGAGGCCGTGGCGTACTTCGCCGACCTGGTCGCCGACAAGCGGCTCCGCCCCGGCGACGACATGCTGAGCCGGCTGGCCCAGGCCACCATGGAACGCGAGGACGGCACCATCACCGGGCTCACCGACGCCGAGATCGCCGGGTTCGCCGCCCTACTGGGCGGAGCCGGGGCGGAGACCGTGACCAAACTCGTGAGCAACGCCTTCGTGCTGTTCTCGCGCCACCCCGACCAGCGGGCGGCCCTGGTCGACGACCCCGCCCTGGCCCCGGGGGCGGTCGAGGAGATCTTGAGGTTCTGGCCCCCGTCGCAGTATCAGGGCCGCTTTTCGGTGCAGGACTCGGAGTGGCACGGAACCACCATCCCGGCGGGCTTCCCGGTCCTGCTGCTGACCGGGGCAGCCACCCACGACGAGCGGGAGTACGTCGATCCGGACCGGTTCGACATCACCAGGGCCCCCGGCTACGCCCTGGGCTTCGGCTTCGGGATCCACACCTGCCTGGGGGCGGCGCTGGCCCGGATGGAGAGCCGGGTGGCCCTGGAGGAGATGGTCCGTCGCTGGCCCCACTTCACCGTGGACGAGGAGCACACCCGTCGGGTGCAGATGGCCAACGTGGCCGGCTACGCCAGCGTCCCGGTGCATCTGGGCTGACCTGGACCGGGCGCGCCGCCCGGCGATCGACCGGGCGAGGGGGGCGGTCGTGGCCCGGTTGGCGGGTACCGGCGGCCCTGACGGCCTTGTATGGTTCTTGCATGGCCGATCAGGCGGTGTTCTCCGATCTTGCGATGGAGTACATGCCTGCGCTCTACACCGCGGCGCTGCGGATGACCCGCAACTCCTCCGACGCCGAGGACCTGGTGCAAGAGACCTATCTGAAGGCCTACCGGGCCTTCGCCAGCTTCGAGTTGGGCACCAACCTCAAGGCCTGGCTCTACCGGATCCTCACCAACACCTACATCAACACCTACCGGGCCAAGAAGCGCCGCCCCGAGATCGCCGACGTCGAGGACGTGGAAGACCTCTACCTGTACCGCCACCTCTCGGGTGAGCAGGGCACGGTGCTCGGCCGCAGTGCCGAGGACGAGGCGCTCGACCGCTTCACCGACACCGATGTGAAGGAAGCCATCGAGGCGCTGCCCGACACCTTCCGGATGGCCGTGCTCCTCGCCGATGTGGAGGGATTCTCCTACAAGGAGATTGCCGAGATCACCGACGTGCCCATCGGTACAGTGATGAGCAGAATCCATCGAGGAAGAAAAGCGCTGCAGAAGGCGTTGGTTGACCGTGGGAGCACAAGAGGCCTTGTCGAGGCGGGCGACACAGCCAGGTAGGAGAGCCGGACCAGTGGGAGATTCGGGAGTACGGGGGGAACCGGCGGCAGAGTCCGCGTCCGGCGGGCACGGCGGCGGAGAGATCGCGGGCTTCGTGGGATGTGACGAGACCATCGAGCGGCTGTACTTCTATCTCGACGGTGAGCTCACCGAGGCGCGGCGGATCGAGATCACCCGCCACCTCGATCTGTGCGGACCGTGCGTCGGAGCCTACGGCTTCGAGGCCGAGCTTCGCCGGGTCATCTCCAACCGGTGCAAGGACCACGTGCCCGACACCCTGGTGAAGCGGGTGGCCGAGGCCCTCCACAACGAGACCAGCAACCAGAGCAACTAGTGGCTCCGGGCCTGATCGTCGCCCGGATGGTGCGGTCCCTACACTGGTCTTCGTGAGCGATACCGAAGGACCTGCCGAAACCACCGGCGCGGTGGGCTGGGACACGGCCGAACGGGTGGCCGGATGGGTGGGGAGCCGCAGCCATCTCCCCGCTCCCTACCGTCCCGATCTGTTGCAGGCCGACTTCGAGGAGCTCACCGCCCAGGCCGAGGAGTTGGTGGCGGCCTCCACCGGGCTGCGGTCGGCTTCGGGTGCCGCCCGGGCCCGGGTCACCGATCGGGCCGGATGGGTGCACGCCAATGTGGCCAGCTTCCAGCGCCTGGTCGGACCGCATCTGGAGAGGTTGGACCCCTCCCGGGTGGCGGCCTCCAACCGGTTGACCGAGCAGCTGGCCGGACCGCTGGCCAGTGCCGGCCGGGTGGTCACCGGGGCCCAGATGGGGGTGGTGCTCGGATGGCTCTCCACCCGGGTGCTGGGCCAGTACGACCTGTTGCTCACCGAGGACGCCGTCGAAGATCAGGACCTGGTGTACTTCGTCGGTCCCAACATCGTGGCCCTGGAGCAGCTGCACGGCTTCGAGCCCCGCGAGTTCCGGCTGTGGCTGGCCCTCCACGAGGTGACCCACCGCTGCCAGTTCACCGCCATCCCCTGGATGCGCGACTACTTCGTCGGTCTGGTGGAGGAGGGGCTCGGCTCCCTCGAGCCCGACCCGTCCCGTTTCGCCGAGGCCCTCCGTCGGATGACCGAGGAGATCCGGGCCGGACGCAATCCGCTGCGCGACAACGGGGCCCTCGGTCTGGTGGCCACCCCCGAGCAGCTGGAGGGACTCCACCGGATCCAGGCTCTGATGAGCCTGCTGGAGGGACACGGCGACGTCACCATGGACCGCGCCGGCGCCGCCGCCATCCCCAGTGCCGCCCGGTTCTCCGAGGTGCTGCGCCAGCGGCGCAAGCAGACCCGAGGCCCGGCCCGCCTCCTGCAGCAGCTCATCGGGATCGAGGCCAAGCTCCGCCAGTACGAGGAGGGCGAGCGGTTCATCGCCGCCGTGGAGGGCTCGGGCGGACCGGAGCTCCTCGACCGGGCGTGGCGGGGACCGGAGTGGCTGCCTTCACTGGTCGAGATCCGCAATCCGTCGGAATGGATCTCGCGTGTCGGTGCCTCGACCGCACTGTCCGGCTGATCCGGCCGGAGCCGCCCCCGACGCCTACGCCGGAGCCGGGGAGCTGATCGGCGATCTCCTGGGCCGGTGCCCCTTCCCCGATCCGGGTTCCGACCTGGTGTGCGGGGTCTCGGGTGGGGCGGACTCCCTGTCCCTGCTGGCCCTGGCGGTGGCGGCCGGATGCCGGGTGACCGCGGTGCACGTCGATCACGGCCTCCGCCCCGGCTCGGCCCGGGAAGCCGAGGTGGTGGCCCGGGCGGCGCAGAGATTCGGGGCTTCCTTCCGGGCTGAACGGGTGGAGGTGGCCGACGGGCCCAACCTGGAGGCCCGGTCCCGGGAGGCCCGGCTGGCCGCCCTGGGCCCGGGTGCCGCCACCGGTCATACTGCGGACGACCAGGCCGAGACGGTGCTGGCCAATCTGCTGCGCGGGGCCGGGGTGCGGGGCCTGTCGGCCATGAGGGCCGGTCCCGAGCATCCCCTGCTGGCGCTCCGCCGCTCCGAGACCGTGGCCTTGTGCCACCGGCTGGGCCTGGCCCCGGTGCACGACCCGTCCAACGACGATCCCCGCTTCGTCCGCAACCGGCTCCGCCACGAGCTGATGCCCCTGTGCTCGCGAGATCGCCGGTCGGGACGTGGTCCCGATCCTGGCCCGTCAGGCCGGCGTGCTGGGCGGGGACGCCGACCTCTTGGAGGCGGTGGCCTCACTGGTGGACCCCCAGGACGCCGCCGCCCTGGCCTCGGCTCCGTTGGCGGTGGGCCGGCGCTCGGTCCGTGAGTGGCTCACCGGGGACGGCCCCTACCCCCCGCCGCTCGACGCCGTGGACCGGGTCCTCGAGGTGGCGCGCCGGCAACGTCGGGCCACCCAGACCCCGGGGGGCCGGACCGTGCGGCGTTCGGCCGGGCGGCTGTCGGTGACCCCGGCCCCACCTCCCGTCCCGACCACGGGACCGGTCCCAACGGCAGGGTCGGACGCTCCGGTACAGTCGGCCCGGTGATGGCCGACCGAGCTGACGTGCCCGGGCATCCCGACCGTCCCGAGACGCCCCTCCTCGAGGACGGTCCCGAGGTGGGCCGGGTGATCGTCTCCGAAGCCGACCTCCATGCCCGCATCACCGAGCTGGGCCGGCAGATCACCGCGGACTATGCCGGGCGGGCCCCGTTGCTGGTCGGGGTGCTCAAGGGGGCCTTCATGTTCATGAGCGACCTGTCCCGGGCCATCGACCTCCCGGTCGAGGTGGACTTCATGGCGGTGTCGTCCTACGGGAGCGCCACCCGCACCTCGGGGGTGGTCCGGATCGTCAAGGACCTCGACGTGGACCTGGTCGACCGTCATGTCCTGGTGGTCGAGGACATCGTCGACAGCGGCCTGACCCTCAACTACCTCCAGCGCTACCTGATGGCCCGCAGCCCGGCCAGCCTCGAGGTCTGCGCCCTGCTGGTCAAGGACGGCCAACAACGGACCGAAACCGAGCTGCGCTACGTCGGGTTTCACATCCCTCCCGAGTTCGTGGTGGGATATGGCCTCGATGTCGACGAGCGACTGCGTAACCTCCGGGCCGTCCACGCCCACGCCGACGGCCTGCCCTAGGGCCGTGACGGCCGGGTGAGCGTCGACGAAGCCCGTATCGAAAGGGCTGTCACCGAGCTGCTCCTGGCCCTGGGAGAGGACCCGGCCCGCGACGGGTTGGTCAAGACCCCGGTCCGGGTGGCCCGCATGTACCAGGAGCTGTTGGCGGGCTTTGGCGAGAACCCCGGCGACCACCTCGAGGTGACCTTCGCCGCCGACCACGACGAGATGGTCATGGTCCGGGACATCCCCTTCGCCTCGCTCTGCGAGCACCACCTGATCCCGTTCATCGGGAAGGCCCACGTGGCCTACATCCCCGGCCAGGACGGCCGGATCACCGGCTTGTCCAAGCTGGCCCGCCTGGTGGAGGGCTTCGCCCGCCGGCTCCAGGTCCAGGAACGGATGACCTCGGAGATCGCCGACGCCATCGAGCACGCCCTGGCCCCGAGAGGGGTGCTGGTGGTGCTGGACGCCGAGCACCTCTGCATGTCGATGCGGGGGGTCAAGAAATCGGGGACCTCCACGGTCACCTCGGCGGTGCGCGGCCTGTTCCGCAGCGATGCCGCCACCCGGATGGAGGCCATGCAGTTCGTCCGGGGTCGCTGAGGCCTCCGGGCCCCCCGACCCGGCCGCGGAGCCCTGCAGCCTGGTTTACTCTGTGTCGTCATGCCCAGCTCGACCCTCGAGGACCATCCCTTGGTGATGGCCATCCTCAATGTCACGCCCGATTCCTTCTCCGACGGCGGACGCTGGTTCCAGCAGGAGCAGGCCATGGCCCGGGGTCTCGAGATGATCGAGGAGGGCGCCGACATCGTCGACGTGGGCGGGGAGTCCACCCGGCCCGGGGCCGCTCCGGTGGACCTCGAGGAGGAGTTGCGACGGGTGATCCCGGTGGTCGAGGCGCTGGCCGGCCAGGTCCGGGTGTCGGTCGACACCACCAAGGAGGCGGTGGCCGAGGCGGCGGTGGAGGCGGGGGCGTCCCTGATCAACGACGTGTCGGCCTCCCTGTGGCCGGTGGCGGCCCGCCGTCAGGTCGGCTGGGTGGCCATGCACCGGCAGGGGACCCCGACCACCATGCAGCGGGACCCCCGCTACGACGACGTGGTGGCGGAGGTGACCGCGCTCCTGGTCGACCGGGCGTCCCGGGCCCTCGATGCCGGCGTGGACGAGGTGTGGATCGACCCCGGCATCGGCTTCGGCAAGACCGCCGACCACAACCTGGCCCTGCTCGGCTCCCTGGACCAGCTGGTGGCCACGGGCTATCCGGTCATGGTGGGGACCAGTCGCAAGAGCTTTCTCGGCACGCTGGCCGGGGCCGATGGTGGGGCCGCGCCCCCGCCGGCCGATCGGCTGCCCGGCTCGTTGGCCACGGCCACCTGGGCCATGGCCCAGGGGGCGGGGATGGTCCGGGTCCACGACGTGTCCCCCTCGGTTCAGGCCGCGGTCCTGGTGGGAAGGGTGGGGTCGTGAAAGGCAAGTGGGCCGCCGGCATCCCGCCCCGCAACTTCACCTGGGTCATCAAGGACCGCCTGGCCATGAGCGAGCGACCGGGGGGCTTCGCCCCCAACCACCGCAAGGTGCGACGCCAGGAGGAGATCATCTGGCTCCAGGTCCAAGGGTTCACCCGGGTCATCTCGCTCCTCCCGTCGTCCTACAACCTGCAGGCCTACGAGGAGCGCTCCATGGCCAGCGTGCACTTCCCCCTGCCGGCCTCCGGTGATGCCCGCGCCGTGCTGTCCGACACCTACCGGGAGATACACGGGTACCTGCTGGGTGGCGAGCGCATCCTCATCCACCAGGACGAGCTGGGCGACCGGGTCACCGGGGCGGTGGCCGGCTACCTGCTGTGGTCGGAGCGCCTGCCCAGTGGCCCCCAGGCCATCACGGTCCTCGAGCACATGACCGGCCATCCCATGGGCCCGAGCGGCCGTGAGCTGGTGGCCTTTGCCGGCGAGCTGGCACCCGCCGCTCTCCACCCCGGGGCCGGCGACAGCCCACCCGCCGACGGGTGACCGCCCTGCCGGGACCTTCGACGGCGACCGCCGTCACCAGCCGGGGAGCCGACCAGATCCAGCTGCGGGGACTCCGGGTGGTGGGCACCCACGGGGTCCTGCCCGAGGAGCAGACCCGGGCCCAACCCTTCGAGGTGGACATCGACCTGGACGTGGACCTGGCCCCTGCCGCCGGTAGCGACCGGCTGGCCGACACCGTGGACTACGGGGGCATCGCCGGCATCGCCGCCGGGATCATTGCCGGGTCCCCCTCCTACCGCCTGCTGGAGGCCCTGGCCGGCGCGGTGGCCGATGCCGCCCTGTCGTCCGATCCCCGCATCGCCGCGGTCACGGTGAACCTCCGCAAGCTCCAGGCACCCTTGGCCGTGGACATCTCCTCGGTCGGCGTCCGGATCACCCGGCAACGGTGAGCGCGCCGACCACCGAGCTACCGAGCGTGCGGGGCTTCTTGGGACTGGGATCCAACCTCGGCGACCGGTGGGGCCACCTGCGTCGGGCCGTGGACCAGCTGCGGGCCGGCACCCGGGCCCCGGTCACCGCGGTGTCCCAGGTGTACGAGACCTCGCCCATGGGCGGTCCCGACGGACAGGACCCCTACCTCAACGTGGTGGTGGAGCTGGCCCTGGCCCCCGAGGCCGACCCCTACCGCCTGCTCGAGGAGTGCCGCCGGCTGGAGGCCGCGGCAGGCCGGGTGCGGGCCGCCCGGTGGGGCCCGCGCACCCTCGACGCCGACGTGCTCTGGATCGACGGCGTGGTGCTCGACGATCCCGAGCTCACCGTGCCCCACCCCCGCTGGCGGGAGCGGCGATTCGTCCTGGTGCCGCTGGCCGAGCTGGCCCCCGACCTGGCCGATGAGGTGGCGGTGGCCGGCGCTGGTGGCGAGGTGGCGGTCGTGGGTACACTGTGAGGCGCAGCACCCAGATTTCCTGATGCGAACGGCACCCGACCGGGGCCGGAACGTCGAAAGGGGTCTCGTGACCACATTCCGTGTTATCGGGCCGGGCCGGGCCGGCCGCTCACTCATGGCGGCGCTGGACGCCGCCGGGGACTTCGAGTCGAGGGGCGCGCTCGGGCGGGGATCCCCTGTGGCCCACGCCGCCGCCGGGGTCGACCTGTTGGTGATCGCCACGCCCGACGACCAGGTGCGGGCGGTGGCCGAGGCCGTCGAGCCGGTGCCCTCCACCGTGGTCATCCACCTGTCGGGATCGCTGGGGCTCGAGGCCCTCGGGAGCCATCCCCGGCGGGGGTCGGTCCATCCCCTGGTGCCCCTGCCCACGGTGGCCGTGGGTGTCGAGCGCCTGAGGTCCGGGGTGACCTTCGCCGTGGCCGGTGACCCCATGGCCGCGGCTGTGGTGGCGTCACTGGGCGGGCGGGCCATGGCCGTCGAGGACCGGCAGCGCACCACCTACCACGCCGCGGCCTCCATCGCCGCCAACCACGCCGTGGCCCTCATCGGCCAGGTCGAGCGGGTGGCCGCTTCGATCGGGCTCCCCCTCGAGGCCTTCTCCGGCCTCATCCATGCCGCCATCGACGACGCTCTGGAGCTCGGGCCCCGACAGGCACTGACCGGCCCGGCGTCGCGTGGGGACTGGGAGACGGTGGAGCGGCACCGTCGGGCTCTGTCGGCCCTGGCCGGGCCCCGGACCGAGTTGGCCGGCTACGACGCCATGGTCGGTCTGGCCCGGCGGCTGTCCCTCGAGGTCGATCCGGCCGGTGAGGGGGTGACCGTTGAACCCGGTCCGACCGGCCCCGCCCCGGCTCCGGTCACCGCCGCCGCAGACCTGGCCTCGGAGCGGGTGGCATGAGCACGGTCGTGGCCGAGTCGCCGCCGGCGGTCCTCCCGTCCGCCGACACCACCACCGGCGCCGTGGCCGGCGCCACCGGCGTGGCGGTCATCGGGAGCGTGGCCGGGTACTCGGAGTGGCTGGACCAGGTGCGGAGCTCGGGCCGGTCGGTGGGCGTGGTGCCCACCATGGGCGCCCTCCACGCCGGCCACCGGTCGCTGATCGAGCGGGCCGCCCAGGAGTGCGATGTGGTAGCCGTGTCCATCTTCGTGAACCCCACCCAGTTCGGCGATCCCGCCGACCTGGCCCACTACCCCCGGACCCTGGAGGCGGACCTGGAGGTGGTTGCGGCGGCCGGCGGCCAGGTGGTCTTCGCCCCGTCGGTGGCCGAGATGTACCCGGACGGGCCTCGTGCAGAGCCGGGCGTGGCGGCGGAACCGCGACTGGCCACCCGCTGGGAGGGGGCCTCGCGTCCGGGCCACTTCGACGGGGTGGCCACCGTCGTGGTCAAGCTGCTGGCCGCGGCGGGCCCGTGCCGGGCCTACTTCGGCGAGAAGGACTTCCAGCAGCTGGCCCTGGTCCGGAGGGTGGTCCGCGACCACGGCCTACCCACCGAGGTCATCGGGTGCCAGACCGTCCGCGACCCCGATGGACTGGCCCTGTCCAGCCGCAATGTCCGCCTGTCGGGCGAGCAACGGCGGGCTGCACTGGCCCTGTCCCGGGCCCTGATGTCCGGGGCCGCCCTGGTGGTCGGTGGCGAGGGCCGGGTGGCCCCGGTCGAGGCCGAGATGGCCCGGGTCCTGGCCGGCCAGCCCGAGGTGCAGGTGGACTATGCCGCCGTGGTCTACGCCGACGACCTCGAGCCGGCGGCGTCCTGTGACACCGTCCGGCCACTCCGCCTGATCGTGGCGGCCACCGTCGGGGCGGTGCGGCTGATCGACAATCTCGACCCCCGGGCCGGCGCTCCCGCGCTCCCCGTCCTCCACCTGAGCGTCTGAGGGTGCCCGCATGAGCGGCCCGGAGGCGGTCACCGGGCCTCTTGACGTCCTGGTGCTGGGCAGTGGCGTGGCCGGCCTGTCGGCGGCGGTCCGCCTGGCCGCCCCGCTACCTTCGCTGGGGAACCGCGGGGGAGCAGCCTTCACCGGGCTCCGGGTCGGCGTCCTGACCAAGGCCGAGCTCTACCAGTCGGCCACCCGATGGGCCCAGGGGGGAGTGGCCGCGGTCCTCGGAGGCGACGAGGACTCCACCGACCTCCATCTGGCCGACACCCTGGCCGCCGGGGCCGGCCTGTGCGACACCGGGGCCGTGCGGGTCCTGGTGGACGAGGGCCCCTCCCGGGTCCACGAGCTGATCGCCATGGGAGCGGTCTTCGACCGGCAGCCGGGCGGCGCCCTGGACCTGGCCCGTGAGGGCGGCCACTCCACCGCCCGGGTGGTGCACGCCGGGGGTGCGGCCACGGGGGCCGAGGTCGAGCGGGCCCTGGTCGACGCCACCCGGGCCACCGCCGCCGCCGTGCTCGAGGAGTGGTTCGCCCTCGACCTGCTGGTGGAGGGGGGCCGGTGCCGTGGGGTGCGCGCCCTCACCGCCGACGGCCAGGTGGTGGAGGTGCGGGCCACCCACACCGTGCTGGCCACCGGCGGAGCCGGCCAACTGTTCGCCGTGACCACCAATCCGGCCGAGGCCACCGCCGACGGCCTGGCTATGGCCCTCCGTGCCGGGGTTCCGGTGGCCGACGTGGAGTTCATGCAGTTCCATCCGACCGCGCTGCACCACCCGGCCATGCCCCGTCCCCTGCTGTCGGAGGCCCTACGGGGGCACGGTGCCCTGTTGCGGGACGCCCGGGGTGAGCGGTTCGTGGACGAGTTGGCCCCGCGGGACGTGGTCAGCCGGGCCATGGCCGAGCGTATGCGTCTCCAAGGGGTCGAGAACCTGTGGCTCGACGCCACCGGCCTGAGCGACTTCGGGTCGCGGTTCCCCACCATCAACGCCTCCCTCACCGCCATCGGGCTGGACCCCGCCCGCGACTGGCTACCCATCGCCCCGGCTGCCCACTACCTGTCAGGCGGGGTGCTGACCGACCTGTCCGGGGCCACCGCCCTGCCTGGCCTGTGGGCCGCCGGCGAGGTGGCCTGCACCGGGGTGCACGGAGCCAATCGGCTGGCCTCCAACTCGTTGTTGGAGGGCATGGTGTTCGGGGCCCGGCTGGCCGAGGCCATCGTGGCCGGCAAGGAGGGCCCCTCGCCCACCGGGGCCATGGGCGCCTACCTTCTCGGGCCCACTCACGTGCTGGAGGATCCGGCCGGCCCGCCGGGGGGACACGATCCGTCCCCAGCCGGGGCAGACGACGGCACGCCCTGGCCCGACCTGGTCAAGACCCGGGACCGGCTGCAACGGACCCTGATGACCGGCGCCGGGGTGGTCCGCAGTGCCGAGTCGCTGGCCGCCGCCGCCACCTCGGTGGGCGACATCGCCGGTGAGGTGGCGGACCGGGCGCCGGGGGAGCGGGCCCAGGGAGAGCTGGTCAATCTGGTGACGGCGGCGGCCGGCGTGCTGACCTCTGCCACCCTGCGACGCGAGACCCGCGGGGCCCACGCCCGCAGCGACATTCCCGAAGCCGTCGATCGGTGGCGCGGACGGATCGTGCGCTCCGGTGAGGGCGTGGTCCTCCTGCCGGTGCCGGGGACCCCGGGCACCGACCGGCAGCCCGGCTTCGACCCCGGATCGCCCGGCCGTTGACCGGGCCACCCCTCGTGGTCGGCGGAGACGACTCCGCCGACATGGTCGAGCCGCCCCACCCGGCCGTGGTCGAGGCGGTGTCCCGCGCCCTGGCCGAGGACCTGCTGCCCCTGGGGGACCTGACGGCGGCGCTGGTACCGGCGTCGGCCGAGGCCTCGGTGTCCATCGTCAGCCGGGCCCACGGGGTCATCGCCGGTCGGGCCTGCGTGGTCGAGACCTTCCGTCAGCTGGACCCGGCGGTGATCGTCGAGTGGACCCGGGCCGACGGCGCCGAGGTGGAGCCCGGCGACCTGGTGGCCCAGGTCCGTGGGCCGCTTCGGTCCATCCTCACCGGCGAGCGCACCGCCTTGAACTTCCTCGGCCACCTCTCGGGGGTGGCCTCCCTGACCCGTCTGTTCGTGGTGGCCGTGCACCGGGCCAACCCGGCCACCCGGATCCTCGACACCCGCAAGACCACCCCGGGCCTGCGGGCGTTGGAGAAGGCCGCCGTGCGGGCCGGCGGGGGGCACAACCACCGGGGCAGCCTCTCCGAGGCCGTGCTGGTCAAGGACAACCACCTGGGCGGGGTGTCCATCGCCGACGCCGTGGACCGGGCCCGACGGCTGTGGCCGGGCCGGATGGTCGAGGTGGAGTGCGACCGGACCGATCAGGTGGACGAGGCCGTGGCCGCCGGGGCCACCGTGGTCCTGCTGGACAACATGGGACCCGGGCAGGTCTCGGAGTGCGTGGCCCGGGTACGGGCGGCGGGCAGCCGGGCCCTGGTGGAGGTGTCGGGCCGGATGGACCTCGACGTGGCCCCCCGGATGGCCGCGGCGGGTGCCGATCTCATCTCGGTGGGGGCGCTCACCCACTCCGCCCCGGTACTCGACCTCGGATTCGATCTGCCCGCCGATGCGGGCAGGAAAGGCTGACCATGCTCCTCGCCATTGACGTGGGAAACACCGAGACCGTGGTCGGGCTGTTCGCCGACGACCTGAGCGCTCCCATCGGGGCCACCGGGCCCCGCGACGGGAACGAGCCCACGGGGCTGGCCCACCACTGGCGGCTGTCCACGGTGGCCGAGCGCACCTCGGACGAGCACGCCCTGCTGCTGACCCAACTGCTCGACCTGGACGGACTGGACATCGACGACGCCGTATCGGGTATCGCCGTGACCTCATCGGTCCCGCTGGTGACGGCCAACCTGCGCCAGATGGTCAACCGTTGGTTCGACGTCCCCTCCGTGGTGCTGGAGCCCGGGGTGAAGAGCGGGATGCCCATCCTCTACGACAATCCCAAGGAGGTGGGAGCCGACCGGATCGCCAACGCCGTGGGCGCCCACGACCTGTTCGGAGGGCCCTGCGTGGTGGTCGATCTGGGCACGGCCACCACCTTCGACGCCATCTCGGAGGCCGGCGAGTACCTGGGGGGAGCCATCACCCCGGGGGTGGCCATCAGCCTCGACGCCCTGTTCGCCAATGCCGCGGCCCTGGGCCGGGTGGAGCTGGTGGAGCCGAGGAGTGTGATCGGCAAGTCCACCAAGGAGTCGATCCAGTCCGGGGCCCTGTACGGGTTCGCCGGCCAGGTCGACGGGCTGTGCCGACGCTTCGCCGCCGTGCTGGGGGAGTGCACCGTGGTGGCCACCGGAGGGCTCTCCGAGCTCATCTCGCCCTACTCCGAGGAGATCGAGTACGTCGAGCCCTGGCTGACCCTGCACGGGCTGCGGATCATCTTCGAGCGGAACTCGGCCAAGCTGTCGCCCCGCTGACCACCGGCATCCTTCACACTTCCCTAACATCGACATCACCGATCGAACATGCCTGGCGGGCATAACTGAAGGAGCGGCCGGCGGTTCTCCGTACTGCCGGGCAGACCGGAGGCAGCCCGCATGTCCACCAAGTTCCCCCACCTCAAGGCTGTGGCCATCGGGGTAGTGGCCGCCGGGGTGTTGGCTGTGGGCCTGGCCAGCATCGCCAGTGCCTCCCCTTCGGTCGCCCCTACGACCACCACCCACACCCATTCCGCCCCCCGTCCCCTCCAGCACTTCGATGTGGGCCGGTTCAACTGCGCCGATGCCACCAAGGCCCTGACCCGCATCGGAAAGGTCGAGGCCCACGTGGCAGCCGGGCTCCCCAAGCTGACCGCAGCCCAGGCCCGGGCGGCCCGGGACGGACGTCCGGTCCGGGCCCGCCGTCTCGAACGAGCCATCTCCCGGCTGGAGAGCTCCACCTTCAGGGCCCGTTTGACCAGGGTCTCTGCCGCCATCGAGGCCAAGTGCCACGTGGCCGCGCCCGTCGTCCGAGCCGGTACCAATGCCTGAATCACCACCGTCCGCCCCCCGGCCTGCCGGGCCAGATGGCGATGGTGAACTGTCAGGTCCAACCACTACAGTTGTCGACAGCGGGCGCCGACCGTTTCCATTGGAAAGACGGGCGACGAGCGTACGAGGAGGCCTCCGAACCATGCCGAGCATGAAACCAATTCGCCATCTGACCGGATCGATGGTGATCGCCCTGGTGACGCTGGGGATGGTGGCTGTGTCCGCCCTGGCCCTGGCCACCCCGGCCGGAGCTGCGACGGCCAAGCCCACCGCCGCCAAGCCCCCCACGATCAATCCCACCGCCCTGAGCCGGGCCTCTCGGATCCGCCTCGACCGTGAAGTCCGGAACGACTGCCGACAGGCTCGCAAATTCCTCCGGGGCCAGGGCGGCCTCGAGGCCCGCTACTCGAAGCGGTTGGTCAAGCTCCAGCGTTGGGAGGCCCAGGCCAAGGCGGATGGCTCCACCAAGAGCGTGATCCGCCTGGAGACAGACATCCGCCGGGTCGAGGCTCGCAAGGCGCTGGTGACGAAGAAGGCCCCGGCGTCCGTGGTGGCCCAGACCCAGAAGGCCGAAGCCACCCAGGCCAAGTCCGCGGTCATGGCCGCAGAGGCCCTCCGGCACTCCAAGGGCACCCCGGCCAGCAGGAAGGGCGCCCGCCAGGCCAAGGCCAGGATGAAGGCGGCCGAGGCCAAGGCGGCCGAGGCCAAGGCCGCGGCCACCGCCAAGGCCAAGGCCAAGGCTGCCAAGGGCAAGACCACCACGCCGGCCAAGAGCACGACGACCACGTCCACCACCACCCCTCCGGCCAAGTCGACCACCACCACGTCCACCACCACGCCGTCGACCACCACCTCCACCAAGCCCCCCACCACGTCGACCAGCTCCACCCCGGCCACCGCGGCCAAGTCCTGACGGGAGGCGTAGGGGTAGGGGGATCGCGCCGGAGGTGGCCTTGCCCCGGAGCGATACTGCCCTGAGCGGCCCGGCCTCAGTCGGCAGGCAGGTCGTCGACCAGGGAGTGGGCCAGATGGGCGAACGCCCGGGCCAGATCGGCCGATCGACCGGTTACCGCAGCCTCGGCGGCCTGCTCGGCATAACGCCTGGCCACCACCACGGATCCGGCGATGGCCCCGGACTCCGCCACGATGGAGCGGGCCTTGTCCCGTTCGGGCTGGCCCAGGGGTTGGCCCAGCAACGGCGCCAGTTCCGGACCGGAGACCGGGTCGGCCAGGGCCAGGAGCACCGGGAGGGTGTAGATGCCCTCAGCCAGGTCCTGACCGGCCGGCTTGCCCAACTCGGCCTCGGTGCCCACCACGTCCAGGATGTCGTCGCGGACCTGGAACACCATCCCGAAGTACCGGCCGAACCGGGTGAAGGCATCCACCTCGGCCCGGTCCAGGCCCCCGGTCAGGGCCCCGATCCGGCACGAGGTGGCCATCAGCGACGCCGTCTTGCCGGCGATGGCCCGGGTGTAGCTCTCCTCACTCCGACCCACCTGGAAGGCCGAGTGCACCTCGGCGACCTGGCCCTGGCAGAGGTCACCCAGGGTGGCCGCCAACAGTCCGGCGATCTCGGTGCCCAGCCCGGCGGCGATCTCGGCCGAGCGGGCCAGGAGGAAGTCGCCGGCCACGATGGCCACCAGATTGCCGAACCGGGCGTTGACGCTCTCCACGTTGCGCCGGACCGTGGCTTCGTCCATCACGTCATCGTGGTAGAGCGAGGCCAGGTGGACCAGCTCCACCGCCACCGCCCCCAACAGGTCCTCCCGGGTGCCCTCGGACGAGCCCGAAGTGGCGGTGGCCAGGGCCAGGACCGGTCGGAGCCGCTTCCCGCCCGCCGCCAGCAGGTGGGTGGTGACCTCGTCCAGGAAGCTGTCGCCGGTCACGACCGACTCGACGAGCAGGGGCTCGAGGCGCTTCAGGTGTTCTTCGAGTGCGGGAAGTCCCAGGAGCTCTACGACGTTCACTTCCTACAGACGATAGGCCAGGATGCCGATGGCTGAGAAAAGAGCTTGGAATTTGGGACGGTGCGGGTGCGGGGTGTACCGGCGCCTGTAGACTTCGTATTCAGTTACCGACCGCGGATGGAGGCGGTGGAGTGTTCGAAAGATTTACAGACCGGGCTCGTCGAGTTCTTGTGCTCGCACAGGAAGAGGCGCGTCTTCTCAACCACAGCTTCATTGGCACCGAGCACATCCTCCTGGGGCTGATCCACGAGGGTGAGGGCGTCGCGGCCAAAGCGCTGGAGTCGCTGGGGGTATCCCTCGAGGCGGTGCGCGAGAAGGTAGAAGAGACCATCGGGCTGGCCGGCACGGCGCCGACCGGTTCGCCGCCCTTCACGCCCCGGGCCAAAAAGGTTCTCGAGCTGTCCCTGCGCGAGGCGCTCCAGCTCGGCCACAGCTACATCGGGACCGAGCACATGCTGCTGGGTCTGGTCCGCGAGGGCGAAGGCGTGGCGGCACAGGTGCTGCAGAGCCTCGGTGCCGATCTGCCCCGGGTCCGCCAGCAGGTCATCCAACTGCTCTCGGGCTACCAGGGCAAGGAGTCGGTCGGTGCCGGCGCACCCGGCTCGCAGTCGTCGGACGCCCCCACCGGATCGCCGGTGCTCGACCAGTTCGGCCGCAACCTGACCGCTCTGGCCCGGGACCACAAACTGGACCCGGTCATCGGTCGCGAGAAAGAGATCGAGCGGGTGATGCAGGTCCTGTCGCGCCGCACGAAGAACAACCCGGTGCTGATCGGCGAGCCCGGCGTGGGCAAGACCGCCATCGTCGAGGGCCTGGCCCAGCGCATCGTGGCCGACGACGTCCCCGAAACCCTTACCGGCAAGCAGCTGTACACCCTGGACCTCGGGGCCCTCGTCGCCGGCAGCCGGTACCGGGGTGATTTCGAGGAGCGCCTCAAGAAGGTGCTCAAAGAGATCCGCACCCGGGGCGACATCGTCCTGTTCATCGACGAGCTCCATACGCTGGTCGGGGCGGGCGCAGCTGAAGGGGCCATCGACGCCGCTTCCATCCTCAAGCCCATGTTGGCCCGCGGCGAGCTGCAGACCATCGGTGCCACCACCATCGACGAGTACCGCAAGCACCTGGAGAAGGACGCCGCTCTGGAGCGCCGGTTCCAGCCCATCAAGGTGGAGCAGCCCAACGTGGCCCTGACCATCGAGATCCTGAAGGGGCTGCGCGACCGCTACGAGTCGCACCACGCCGTCACCATCACCGACCAGGCTCTGGTGGCCGCGGCCAACCTGGCCGACCGGTACCTGGCCGACCGGTACCTGCCCGACAAGGCCATCGACCTCATCGATGAGGCCGGTAGCCGTCTGCGCATTCGCCGGATGACCACGCCACCGGCTTACAAGAAGCTCGAGGAGGAGATCACCCGGTTGCGCGCCGACAAAGAGGCCGCCATCGAGAAGCAGGCCTTCGATCAGGCCAAGAAGCTGGCCGAGCAGGAGAAGGTCCGGCTCGACAGCAAAGAGGCCATGGAGGCCGAGTGGCGCGCCGAGGGAGTGGACCTCTTCGACGTGGTCGATGAGGAGGTCATCGCCGAGGTGTTGGCCAACTGGACCGGCATCCCGGTCTACCGGCTCACCGAAGAGGAGACGGCCAAGCTCCTGCGCATGGAGGACGAGCTGCACAAGCGGGTCATCGGACAGGAGCCGGCCATCGCCGCCCTGGCCCGTTCGATCCGGCGCACCCGGGCCGGGCTCAAGGATCCCAAGCGCCCGAGCGGTTCGTTCATCTTCTTGGGCCCGACCGGCGTGGGCAAGACCGAGCTGGCCAAAACGCTGGCCGAGTTCCTCTTCGACGACGAAGACGCCCTCATCCAGTTGGACATGTCCGAGTACATGGAGAAGCACACGGTGAGCCGGTTGGTCGGTTCGCCCCCCGGCTATGTGGGCTACGAAGAGGGTGGCCAGCTGACCGAGGCGGTGCGGCGCAAGCCGTTCTCCGTGGTGCTCTTCGACGAGGTCGAAAAGGCCCACGCCGACGTCTTCAACACCTTGCTCCAGATCTTGGAGGACGGTCGCCTGACCGACGCCCAGGGCCGGTCGGTGGACTTCAAGAACACCGTGCTGATCATGACCTCGAACCTCGGGACCGCCGATCTGCGCAAGTCGTCGGTGGGCTTCGCCAAGACGTCCGAGGCCGTGACCTACGAGCGCATGAAGTCCAAGGTGAACGAGGCGCTGAAGGCCCACTTCCGCCCCGAGTTCCTCAACCGGATCGACGAGGTCGTGGTCTTCCACGAGCTGTCCAAGGTCGAAGTGGTCGAGATCGTGGACCTCATGATCCAGAGGGTCTCCAACCAGTTGGAGCTCCAGGGCTTGAGCCTGGTGCTGACGCCCCCGGCCAAGCAGCTCCTGGCTGACAAGGGCTACGACCCGCAGTTGGGAGCCCGTCCCCTGCGTCGGGCCATCCAGCAGATGATCGAGGACCCGCTCTCGGAGCGGATCCTGTGGAAGGAATTCCGGGTCGGAGAGACCATCATCGTGGACGTCGAGACCATCACGCCCGAGGCTGCCGAGGCTTACGACGTGAAGGGTGCCCCGCCCTTGGTGGCCGGTGAGCAGCAGCTCACCTTCACGGCCATCGAGAGCATCGAGCCCCCGCCGGTGGAGTTGGCCGGAGCCGACTCCTCTGCCGACTGAGGTCCCGGTCGGCGCCGTTCCGGCGTCACCCCTCTAGCTGAACCACCGCGGCCAAGGGCCGTTCGGTTCGTCCAGTCCGTGCCAGCGGAGCCGCGGGCACCTGGGCCGCAGGTCGGCGACGGTCACACCGGTTGTTACACCCGATACCTACCATCGGGTCCTATGGCCAAGACCGCAAAGCGTCACCGTTGCATCGACTGTGGCAGCACGACGGCCCGGTGGGCCGGGCGCTGTCCCGCCTGCGGTGAGTGGAACACGCTGGTGGAAGAGGACCAACTCGGGTCGTTGGTCCAGGCGGTGGACGCCCTGGACCTCACCTTGATGCCGATGGCGTTGTCGTCGGTGGACGTCTCGGAGGCCGCCGCCGTGCCGACCGGCGTGGGCGAATTCGACCGGGTGCTCTCGGGCGGCCTGGTCCCGGGGTCGGTCACCCTCCTCGGTGGGGAACCGGGCATCGGCAAGTCCACCCTGCTACTCCAGGTGCTCCTGGCCCGGGCCGCCGCCGGGCACCGGGTGCTGCTGGTCTCGGCCGAGGAGTCGGCCCACCAGGTCCGCCTGCGGGCCGAGCGGCTGGGCCCGATTCCCCCGAGCCTGCTCATCCTGTCGGCCACCGACATCGGCACGGTGGTCAAAGCCGTGGTGGATTCGCTACCGGAGCTGGTGGTGGTGGACTCCATCCAATCGGTGTCCATGGGTCCGGCCACGCTCGGCGAGCGGCGGCCCACCGGGGTGCCCGGGAGCGTCACCCAGGTGCGGGAGTGCGCCGACCAGCTCATCGGGCTGGCCAAATCCCGCCAGGTGGCCATGGTTCTGGTCGGGCACGTGACCAAGGACGGTTCGCTGGCCGGCCCGCGGGCCCTCGAGCACATGGTGGACACGGTGCTGAGCTTCGAGGGTGACCGTCATCACGCCCTGCGGCTGCTCCTGGCGGTCAAGCACCGGTTCGGCCCCACCGGCGAGCTGGGTCTGTTCGAGATGGGGGACCAGGGCCTCAACCGGGTGGATGACCCCGGTCGCCTCCTGCTGGGGGACCGGTTGACCGGCGTCCCCGGCGGGGTGGTGTTGCCGGCCCTCCAGGGCCGCCGGACCCTGGTGGTCGAGTTGCAGGCCCTGGTCACGCCCATGGGACTGGCCCAGCCCAAACGGGCTGTGGTGGGCCTCGACGGCAGCCGGCTGGCCATGACCCTGGCCGTCCTGGCCAGCCACGTCGGCCTGGACGTGCTCAAACTGGACGTGTTCGCCTCGGTGGCCGGGGGCGTCCGGGTCACCGAACCGGCCGCCGACCTGGCCGTGGCGCTGGCCGTGGCCTCGGCCGCTACTGGAGTGCCCCTGCCGGCCAACCTGGCCGCAGTGGGCGAGGTGGGCCTGGCCGGCGAGGTCCGCCAGGTCACCAACCTTCCCCGGCGGCTCGAGGAGTCGGCCCGGCTGGGATTCGACCAGGTGTTCGTGGGGGCGTCGTCCCCCGATGGCCCCCCGGGCCTCAAGGTGATCCGGGTGGAGACCGTGGCCGAAGCGGTGTGGAAGTGCGGAATCCCTGGTTGAGCCGGTCCGGCTCCCGGTCGAAGACCCTTCGTCCACTGGTCCGTAGTGGGCATCCCACCCCGTGACCCGGGGACCATCTGGCCCGCGGCCAGGTACCATGCGTGTCTGTGACCGCCCGACAGAGCTCGCCGCTCAGTGACGCTCTGGCCATGGCGGCCCCGGGCCGGCCCCTTCGGGACGGCCTCGATCGGATCCTGCGGGCCAAGCGCGGCGCCCTGGTCGTGGTGGGGGACGGGCCGGACGTGCTCTCCATCTGCTCGGGCGGGTTCCTCCTCGACGCCGAGTTCAGCCCCCAGCGGCTGTCCGAGCTGGCCAAGATGGACGGGGCCATCATTCTGGCTGCCGACGCCTCCCGGATCGCCCGGGCCAACGTCCACCTGATGCCGGACGCCGCCATCCACACCTCGGAGACCGGCACCCGCCACCGGACCGCCGAACGGGTGGCCCGGTCGATCAACGTCCCGGTCCTGTCGGTGTCGGCGGCCATGTCGGTCATCGCCGTCTACCGCAACGAGGCCAAGCACACCATCCAGCCCACCGGGTGGCTCCACGACCGCACCGACCAGGCCCTGGCCACCATGCAGCGGTTCCGCAACCGTTTCGACGTGGCCCTCAACGGGCTGTCGGTCCTCGAGGTCGAGGACACCGTGTCAGTGGGGGACGTGGTGGGGGTGGTCCAGGCCGCCGAGATGCTGCTCCGCATCGCCGAGGAGGTTGACGGCTATTTGGTCGAGCTGGGTGACGACGGCCGGCTGGTGGGTCTGCAGTCGGCCGAACTGGTGGACGGGGTGGCCCCCGTGCTCCACCTGGTGGTCCGGGACTACTGCGGCCACCCGTCGGCGGGCAGTGACGACCGGGACAGTGTGGTGGACCGGGTGGTCGACCAACTGGCCAACCTGACCTCCGACCAGCTGCGGGACGCCGGGCGGGTGGCCGGGATCCTGGGGCTGCCGGAGTCCTTCAACGACACCGAGTCGGGGATCGAGCCCCGGGGCTACCGGTTGCTCTACCGGCTCCCGCGGTTCTCCGACGTGATCATCGAACGGATCGTCGACCGCTTCGTCAACCTCCAGCAGATCATGCGGGCGTCGTTGGGCGAGTTGGAGCAGGTCGAAGGGGTGGGCCAGGCCCGGGCCCACTCGGTCAAGGACGGGCTGGCCCGCCTGGCCGAGGCCAGCATCTTCGAGCGCTACCAGTAACGGAGGCCCGGGCCGCCGGTCGGAGGCCGACCCGACACCGTGTATCATTGCTAGTTCCGCCTTACGTGCTCCCGATGACGCTCACCAGCCCGGGAAGTGCACGCAACGCCAGGAGGCATGGTGTTCGATATCGGTGACAAGGTCGTCTATCCCCACCACGGCGCGGCCGTGGTCGAACGACGCGAGACCAAAGAAGCCTTTGGCAAAAAGCAGGAGTACCTGGTACTTCGCCTGGCCTACGGAGACCTGACCTTGATGGTCCCGGCCGACAACACCGACGGGGTCGGGTTGCGGGAAGTCATCAACGACGAAGAGGTGGAAGAGGTGTTCGCGGTCCTTCGCAAGAAGGAGGCCCGGATGCCCACCAACTGGTCCCGTCGGTACAAGAACCACTCGGAGAAGCTCCGGTCCGGGGACATCTACCAGGTGGCCGAAGTGGTGAGGAACCTCTCGATCCGTGACAAGGACAAGGGGCTGTCGGCCGGCGAGAAGCGCATGCTCAGCCGGGCCCGCCAGATCCTGGTGTCCGAGCTGACCTTTGCCCTGGGGGTCGACGAGGAGACCGCCGAGCTCCGGCTCAACGAGGCGCTTCCCTGAGCCGACCGGGGCCGGTGTGGGCCATCGTGGTGGCGGGCGGGTCCGGTCGCCGGTTCGGTGGCCCCAAGCAATTCCTCCCCCTGGCCGGCCGGCCGGTGGCGGCGTGGTCGGTGGCGGCGGCCCGAACGGTGGCTGACGGCGTGGTGCTGGTGGTCCCGTCAGGATCCGTTGAAGCCGGATCCGACGGGCTCGACCCCCGGACCATGGGAGCGGACCTGGTGGTGACCGGTGGGGATACCCGGTCGGAGTCGGTGCGGGCCGGCCTGGCCGCCGTGCCGGACGAAGCCTCGATCATCGTGGTCCACGACGCCGCCCGACCCCTGGCCTCCGGCGAGCTGTTCTCCTCGGTGGTCGAAGCCCTTCGCTCCCCCGGGGTCGACGGGGCCATTCCCGTGCTCCCGGTGGCCGACACCCTCAAGCGGGTGGCGGACGGGACGGTCGAGCACGGCGTCGACCGCGAGGGGCTGGTGGCGGTGCAGACCCCGCAGGCCTTTGTGGCCGCCACGCTGCGCACCGCCCACCGCGGGGGCGCCGAGGCCACCGACGACGCCGCGATGGTGGAGGCGTTGGGCGCTACGGTGCGGACGGTGGAAGGACAGCCCCACAACCTGAAGCTGACCCGGCCCGAAGATCTGGTCCTGGCCGAGGCGCTCCTGGGTGTGTCCGACCGGTGACCGGGGCCGCGGTGCCGATCCGCGTCGGTCAGGGCCTCGATGTCCACCGATTCTGCGACGACCCGGATCGTCCGTTGATCCTGGGCGGGGTGGTCATCACCGGTGAGGGGGCCCGGCCTCTGGAGGGCCACAGCGATGCCGATGCCGTGGCCCACGCCATTGCCGATGCCGTGCTCGGAGCGGCGGGCCTCGGTGACCTGGGCCGCCACGCCCCCGACACCGACCCGACCTGGTCCGGGGCCGACAGCATGGCGCTGCTGTCCCGGGTGGTGGACCTGGCCCGATCAGCCGGCTGGACCCTGGTCAACGCCGACTGCACCGTGGTGGCCGAGCGACCCCGGCTGGCCCGCTTCGTGAACTCCATGTCGGAGCGGCTGGCCGCCGTGCTCGGAGGGCCGGTCAACGTCAAGGCCACCACGTCCGAGGGGCTGGGGGCACTGGGCCGGGGCGAGGGGATCGCCTGCACCGCCGTGGTGCTGATGAGCGCCCACGATGCCGAAGTCGGTCCGTCCTGATGGCACCGGGACCGAAAGGCGGGGGCCGCGGCCGGAACGGGTCGGCCGGAGGCCGGGGCGGCGCCGGTCGGGGCCAACGTCAGAGCACGGGGGGCCGGGCTTCGGGGCAGAGCCGGGGCGGGTCCGGGGCCGCAAAGAGGACCACCGGAGCCGGCCGCAACTCCCGCTCCTCGGCGGGCCGGGGTGCACCCGGCCGTCGCCCGGGCCCCGGTGGCGACGGGCACCGGAGCTCGGGGGCTGCCGGCCTGGGAGGGGATCAGGTGGAGGGCCGTCAGGCCGTACGGGAGCTGCTCAGCGCCAACCGGCGCCCGGTCCGGTCGGTGTTCATGGCCGAGGGCATGGATGCGGCCCAGGTGCTCGACGAGATCGAGGACCTGGCCGCGGCCCGGCGGGTCCGGGTGGACCACGTCAGCCGGCGGCGCATCGACTCGCTGGCCCGGACCGATGCCGCCCAGGGGGTGGTGGCCCTGGCCCGCCCGGTCGAGGAGACACCGCTGGAGTCGCTGTGCGAGCCCAACCCCCGGGGGCGGGTGCCGTTCCTGCTGGCGCTGGACGGGATCACCGACCCGCACAACCTGGGTGCGCTGCTCCGCAGTGCCGAGTGCGCCGGGGTGACCGGCGTGGTGCTCCCCCGGCACCGGTCGGCCCACCTGTCACCCACCGTGGCCAAGGTGGCGGCGGGGGCCATCGAGTACCTGCCCATGGCCCTGGTCTCGGGCATCCCCTCCGCTCTGGCCCGCCTGTCGGACCTCGGGGTGTGGACGGTGGGGCTGGTGGGCGAGGCCAAGGGGTCCCTCTACAACCTGTCCCTCGGGGACCAGCCGGTGGCCCTGGTCCTCGGTTCGGAAGGCAGCGGCCTGGCCACCCTGACCAAGAAGCGCTGCCACGAGCTGGCCAGCATCCCCCAGCACGGCTCACTCTCGTCCCTCAACGTGTCGACAGCCGGGGCCATTGCCTGCTTCGACGTGGCCCGCCAGCGGGCCCGACCCTCCTCCGGCGGGTGAGCGACCACACCATCCCCACCGCCTCGGGGTGGGGACCGACCAAGGAGCAGGCTTGAGCGAACGAGCGGACGTCATCGTCCTGGGCATGGGGCCCGGTGGGGAAGAGGTGGCCGAGCGCCTGGCTGAGGCCGGCCTGGACGTGGTCGGGGTGGACGCCGAGCTGGTGGGCGGGGAGTGCCCGTACTGGGGCTGCGTCCCCTCCAAGATGATGATCCGGGCCGCCGACCTGCTGGCCGAGGCCCGCCGGGTGGACGGGATGGCCGGCACCTCGACGGTGCGACCGGAGTGGGCCCCGGTGGCCCGCCGCATCCGGGACGAGGCCACCGACAACTGGGACGACACCGTGGCCGTGGAGCGGTTCGAGGACAAGGGCGGCCGACTGGTGCGGGGCTGGGGACGGCTGGACGGGCCCCGGCGGGTGACGGTGGGGGACCGGCTCATCGAGGCCGGCCGGGCCGTGGTGATCAACATCGGCTCCAGGGCGTCGATTCCCCCGGTGGCCGGTTTGGCCGACACGCCGTTCTGGACCAACCGGGACGCCGTGGAGACCGAGGAGGTGCCGGCCTCGCTGGCCGTACTCGGTGGGGGCGCCGTGGGAGTCGAGCTGGCCCAGGTGTTCCGGCGGTTCGGCGCCGAGGTCACCGTTCTGGAGGCCGGCCCGTATCTGATGGGCCCGGAGGGAGCCGAGGTGGGTCACCTGCTGGCCGAGGTCTTCGGCGACGAGGGCATCGACGTCCGGACCGGGGTCACCGTGGAGTCGGTCCGTCACGACGGGGAGCGGTTCACCATCTCGGTCGAGGGCGGGCCACCGGTGCAGGCCGAACGCCTGCTGGTGGCCACCGGGCGGCACCCCGACCTGGCCCGACTCAATGTGGCTTCGATCGGGATCGACGACTCGGCACGGGAGCTGCCGGTCGACGACCACTTACGGGTAGCCGGGGTCGAGGGGGTATGGGCGGTGGGGGACGTGACCGGGAAGGGTCCGTTCACCCACGTGTCGATGTACCAGGCGGAGATCGTGATCGACGACATCCTCGGCAACCCGGTGGTGCCGGCCGACTACCGGGCCGTGCCCCGGGTCACCTTCACCGACCCGGAGATCGGCTCGGTCGGGCTCACGGAACGAGAGGCCCGTGATCAGGGGTTGAAGGTCCGGGTGGGCACGGCCGAGGTTCCCACCTCGACCAGGGGGTGGATCCACAAGGCCGGCAACCGGGGCTTCATCAAGGTGGTGGAGGACGCCGACCGGGGCGTCCTGGTCGGGGCCGTCTCAGTGGGGCCGTGGGGAGGTGAGGTGCTGGGCCTGTTGACCTTGGCCGTCCATGCCGAAGTGGCCACGTCCCACCTGGCCCACATGATCTACGCCTATCCGACCTTCCACCGGGCCGTGGAGTCCGCCGTCAAAGACCTCGGGAGCGGGTGAGCTCCGATCCGGTCCTACCAAACGGGGGGGTCAGGAGGAGGGGCGGGCCAGGGTCATGAGGAACTCGTCGCCGTCCGAGGCCCAGGCCGACTCGACCACGAACCCACACTCACTCAACTCGGCCCGGAGGGCGTCCGGGGAGAACTTGGTGCTGATCTCGGTCAGCATCTCTTCACCTGATTCGAACCCGATGTCGAGTCCGAGGTCCCCGACATGGACGGTCTGGTCGGTCAGTGACCGCAGCCACATCTCGATGCGGTGGTCGTCCTCGTTCCACCGGGCCACGTGCTCGAACCGGCCCGGATCGAAGTCGGCCCCCAACTCGCGGTTGAGCACCACCAGCACGTTGCGGTTGAACTCGGCGGTGACCCCGGCGCCGTCGTCGTAGGCGTTGACCAGTCGTGTCCGGTCCTTGACCAGGTCGGTGCCGAGCAGCAACCGGTCCTGCACCGTCATGACCTTGGCCAGCTGGATGAAGAACTCCCGACGTTGGGCGGGGTCGAGGTTCCCGATGGTGCCGCCGAGGAAGGCGAACAACCGCCGGCCGTCCGTCGGGAGCTGGTCCAGGTGTCGGTGGAAATCGGCCACCACGGCGTGGACCTCCACACCGGGGTACTCCTCGGAGAGGGCCCCGGCCGCCTCCCACAGCGTGGTGTCGCTGACGTCGAGGGGTACGAAGCGGACCAGGCGGCCGGATGACTGCATGGCGTCGAGCAGGATGCGGGACTTCTCGCAGGTGCCGGCCCCCAGCTCCACCAGGGTGTCGGCCTCGGAGCGCTCGGCGATGTCCTTGGCGTGGGCGTCGAGGATGGACCGCTCCGCCCGGGTGGGGTAGTACTCGGGGAGGCGGGTGATCTCGTCGAACAGCTTGCTCCCCCGGTCGTCGTAGAAGTAGACGGGCGGGATGCTCTTGGGTCGGGCGGTGAGACCGGTGCGAACGTCGAGCTCCATGGCGTGGCGCAGGTCACTTCCGGACAGGTGGATGTCCATGGTCGGGGGGATGACGGTGCTCATGGGTCAGGCGTTGCGGGCCAGTCGCAGGCCGGAGAAGGCCCAACGGGCGGACGGGGGGAAGAAGTTCCGGTACGAGGCCCGGATGTGATCGGGCGGGGTGACGCACGATCCGCCCCGCAGGACGTACTGGTTGACCATGAACTTCCCGTTGTACTCACCGACCGCCCCGGGAGCCGGCTCGAAGCCGGGGTAGGGGCTGTAGGCCGACGACGTCCACTGCCAGACGTTCCCGAACAGGCTGGGCCCACCGGGCCCGCCGCCGTCGGCGGCCGGGTGGAGCTTGGTCTGATCCAAGAAGCGGCCCTGGACCGGGCGTCCGGAAGCGGCCACCTCCCACTCGGCCTCGGTGGGGAGCCGGGCGCCGGCCCAGCGGGCGAAGGCGTCGGCCTCGTAGTAGCTCAGGTGGCACACCGGCTGGCCCGGGTTGAGTGGGGTGGGGCCGCCGAGGGTGAACTCCTGCCAGCAGGTGTCCAACCGGGACCAGTACAGGGGGTGTTCCCATCCTTGGGCCTGGACCGTGGCCCACCCGTCGGACAGCCAGAGCTCGGGCCGGCGGTAGCCGTCGTCCTCCATGAAGGCCAGCCACTCGCCGCAGGTGACCAGATGGTCGGAGAGGGCGAAGCCCTCGAGGTAGGCCCGGTGCCGCGGCAGCTCGTTGTCGAAACAGAACCCCTGGCCGGGGTGGCCCACTTCGTAGGTCCCCCCGGGGTACCCGGTCCAGTTGGCCTCTGGGGGGTCGGTGGGGGTGGGCATCCGCACGGCGTCATAGCCCGGCAACATCGGATTGCGGGAGAGCACGTGTTTGATGTCCATCAACAACAGCTCCTGATGCTGCTGTTCGTGTTGGATCCCCAGCTCCACCAGGCCGGCCGACGACTCGGCCGACGGGCCCTCGAGAAGGGTGGTCATGGCCCGGTCGACGTGGGAGCGGTACTCGGCGATCTCCTCGATGCCGGGCCGGGACAGCAGGCCCCGGTCGTTGCGGGGGTAGCGGGCACCGACCCCCTCGTAGTACGAGTTGAACAGGAACCCGAAGTCGGGGTGGAAGGGCCGGTAGCGGTGGAGTCCCGGGATCAACAGGAAGGTCTCGAAGAACCAGGTGGTGTGGGCCCGGTGCCACTTGGTGGGGCTCACGTCCGGCATCGACTGGACCGTCTGGTCCTCGGCCGACAACGGGGAGGCCAGTGACTCGGTGAGGGACCGGGTGGCCACGAAGCGATCGGTGATGGACAGGTCACCCACGGTCATCAAGAGATCCGTCATGCCCGTTCCTCCGGTTTGCCCCATGTCGATTGGTTGAGCCAGCCGGCTGGCAGACCCGACGCGCCGTGACGAAATACGTTAGTGGGAAGTGCCCGGAACCGAGCGCGCCGGCCTGTCAACGCTGTCACCTGGGCCTTCGCGATGCTGCCGCCACCCCATCCGGGGGGTCTACGGAGCCGGCGAGGGCTCCGACGCCTCGATGGGGGCCGGACCACCCCGGGGCCGGGTCAGGATGATCTGCACCGACGCCACCAAGAGGACCACGATGGTGACCACACGCTCGCTCCGACCGACCTCTTCGAATATGGCGTAGATCTGGATCCCGATGGCCAGCGCCTGGGCCACCAGGGCCAGGGCCACGGCCCGCATGCCGGTCACCGGCTCCCGATCGGACTGGTCCATCGACGACGGCACCCAGGCGGCGTAGGCCAGCAGCAGTGCCCCCACCGTCCAGACGAAGTCGTAATGACCGGTCCGGTTCACGCCCTGGGCCTCCTGCACGGCGAACGCCGCGTCGCCGATGGTCGAGGCCAGAATGCCCACCCCGACCAGGATCCACATGGCATCGGGCTTCCACCCCAGCAGGCCGTACACCCCGAGGATGGCCCCGATGAGCAGGACGTCGAGGACGGGGTAGCTGAAGTCGACGATGACGGCCAGCCAGCTCTGTGACGAGTGCTCGACCACCGGTTGGACGATGAGGGCGAAGCCGGCCACCAGGGCGATGAGCGTGACGGCGATCCCGTCCATCCAGCGGTGCAGCTCGAACTGCTGGAAGCGGACCCGGATCAGGAAGACGATGCCGGCGATCATCAGCGGATACCACAGCAGCCAGAGCACGTCGGCGAAGGACGGGTAGGGCGGATGGGGCTGACCGCCGTAGACCAGGCTCCAGGTGATGTTCCCGAGGCACCACACACTCATGGCCGCGCCGAAGGCCAGCCACGCCCGCCGGGCCGTGGGCTCGAAGAACCCACGGGCCAGCATCAGCACGGCCGCGGCGACCAGGACGATGTCGTGCAGCCACAAGTCGTAGAGGGACGACGGTCCGCCCAGCAGGCCCACCTGGTAGGCGATCTCGAGGGCGGTGAGCGTGGCCAGGGCCAGCCACACGTAACCCAGACCGGGCGGGGAGGTCACCAACTCCCCCTCGGCGTCCACGGCGCGGTCCGGGTCGGACGGGACGCCGGAGGCTCGGATCCGGTTCATGAGTTCAGATAGGCGAAGGGGCCGGACAAGGAGGAGGGAATCAGGAGACTTTAGGCCCGCCCCTGTCCACCCGGTCGTCCGGGCCACGCACCGGCGGCCCGTCGCCCCGGAGCGACCCAGGCCGTACCATGGTGACGTGGTGCACGGACCCGGGATGACAGAGAGGGTGTCGTCGTGAGTACGCCCTGCGACAACCCCATGTGCACCTGCGATCCGTGCAGCTGCGACACCTGTGCCTGTGGAGTGGCCAGGCTGGGGGAGTTGGAGCGGCGGGTCATGGATATCCTCTGGGAGCACGCGGAAGGGGAGTTGACCGGACGCCACGTGGCCGACCTGCTCCCCGAGTACGCCTACACCACGGTGGCCACCATCCTCGATCGTCTGGTCCACAAAGGCCTGGTCCGACGGAGCAGCACCGGGCGTCCCATCCGATTTGCCGCCGTGGGCACCGGTGGCGCCCATACCGCGGTGCTGATGCGGGAGGCGCTGGCCGAGAGCAACGACATCGACTCGGCGCTCCTCCACTTCGCGGAGATCCTGTCTCCCGACGAGGTGGCCGTGCTCCGCCACTCACTCGAGGCGCTCGAACTCGAGCCGGACGGGGCCACCCGCTGAGGCCCGGTTCCTAGGTCAACAAGACCAGCATGAAGGCCATGGCGATGCACATGACCACGTGACTCACGTCCACCAGCCACGGGGCCGCCACCGCTTCGTCCAACTCCACCAGGGCCCCGGATGCGCCGTCCCGAGCCGGGCCCCGCAGTTCTGCGTCGACCCCTTGGAGGGCGTAGGCCGGGGCGTGACTGCCGAAGTGCGAGCGTCCCTTGACCGGCGACGCCAGGGTGAAGATGGCCGAGGCCAGGAGGACGAAGGCCACCACCAGGGCCAACCCTCCGTCCAGCTTCGGCCCGGACGACGCCCCGGACATGGACATGGAGCCTGAGGTCGACGAGGCACCCACGGGGAACCAGTACATGAGGAGCATGGAGAAGTTCATCACCGCATGGATCAGGGCGTGCGGAAGGTGGAGGCCCCAACGTTGGATCGACTGGATGGTGGCCGTCAGGAACCAGATCAGCAGTACCGAGAAGATGATCTCCCAGACGGCCCGCCGCCCGAACGACCATGACCCGACGAACATGCCGGCCATGGCCACCCCCATGAAGACGTGGGAGATCTCCACGTCCCGGCCGGCCGGACGGTTGGTGGCGGCCCCCAGGGCCAACAGGATCAGGCAGTAGGCCGCCACGGCCAGCATGAGCCCACCGAACAGGTAGTAGAGCCACGACGGCGTGGACATGGCCACGGCCTCACCCCTCCCGGGGCCGGGGCGTCGGGCCCCATCGACCGGACGACGTGGTCGGGCCGTCGATCAGGGGCCAGTAGGTCAGGGCGATCAGCACCACCAGCGGGGCGGCGTTGGGATCGGTGGCGCCGCCGGCCAGGATCCCGCCAAAGTTCTGTACCGCCACCCAGATGAGGGCGAACACCGCCACGGCCGCCGCCACGGTCACCTGGGCGACCACCGGGGACCAGAACACGCCGGCGGCGATGGCCAGGCAGAGCACGGCCAACAGGACAGCCACCGTGCTCCCGTCGTGGAGGAAGAGCGAGGCGGTGGACCGGTCGATGTGGGCCAGCCACCCGGGCTGACCCTGCTCCATGCCGGCCACCAGATCACCAAGGGCGCCGGGCGAACGGCCCGATCCGGTGACGGCCAGCACCGCCAACAGCACCCACATGACCACCCAGATGGCCCGGGCCGCCTTGACCCCCACCGTCCGGGCCGCCACAAAGGGCCGGTCAGAGCCGTGGTTGGGCCACAGCAGCACGGCCAGCAGGGCGTAGAAGAGGACTCCTCCCGGTCCCCCGGCCAACGGTGTGCCCAGCCCGGCGAAGACGCCCCCCAGCCCTTCGCCGAACCACCACACGCCGAGCGACCACACGATCGAGAGCACCAGCGCCGGTCGGCAGGTTCGCCTCCACACGATGCCCAGGGCGATGAGGAACTGGATGCCGGCAAAGACGGTGTCGGCCAGAATCGGGTGGTGGTATACGTCGGAGGCGTTCCATCGGATGGTGTGGGCGATCCAGGCCGGATTCCCCTGGGCCACACCGTTCAGCATCCCGCTGAATCCGTTGGCCCCGCGGGTGAACATGAAGGGCTGGAGCTGCAGGACCGCGTCGAGCAGCCACACCGTGGCCAACACCAGTTGGAAGGTCCGCTGCAGATCCCTGGGCGGGCGCACCGCACCGGGTCGGGCCCGGGCTTCGGCATCGATGGGTTCCGGGGCGGTCCTCTTCTCTACGCCGGCCACCATCACTCCCCACCTCCCGTACCGCACCCTGCCCCCGCCCGGATCTATTACTACTAGGTGTAGTAGTCAGGGACAACCCGCCGTGGCCAGGTCGCCAGGGGGAGGGCTCAGGCCCGGCCCGCCCGGAAGTGGCCTCGCGGTGGGGGCAGCCGTCCGGCGACTGATCGTGCTTGGGCCGCCCGATTCCTAGGAAGTCAGCTTCTGGCAGTCCTTGCAGCGCCCGAACACCGCGAAGTGGTGGGGGTCGATCTCGAACCCGAACTGGGCCCGGGCGCTTCGGGACAAGCTCTCGAACAGCTCGTCCGGCGCCTCGAAGGTGACCCCGCACTCCTCGCACACGAAATGGGAGTGCGCTCCCTGGGCCAGGTGATAGGTGGCCGGACCGTGGCCCAGGTGGGAGTGGACGATGACCCCCAGCTTCTCCAGCTCGTCGACGTTGCGATAGATCGTCGAGAGGTGGACGTCGGGGGCCTGGGCCTGTACCTGGGTGGCCAGCTCCTCCACGGTGGTGTGGCCGTCGGAGGCGAACAGGGCCTGTAACAGGAGTCGCCGGGAGGGGGTGATCCGCCCTCCATGCTCCCGGACCAGGGCCAGGGCCCCTTCGAAGGTGGCGGCATCGACGGCCTTGTCCCCCGTGGTGCTGGCGGGCCTGGTCACACCCACATCTTACCGGCGGCCCCGCCGCCCACCCGGGGGCCGCACCGGTCCAGATGAGGCCCGGAGGTAGTTGCGAATGGTTCGCATTTCGGATACAGTCGCACGGAGCCCGCCCCCGAACGATCCCGAGTGGAAGAGGAGCCCGTGGTCGCCACCAGCGAGATCCGAACCGGGTCCGGCCCCCTTGAGAAGGTCAAGGGGTTCCGGAGGGGGATGACCCCCGCTCAGTGGATGCAGACCAAGCTGATGTTCCTGTCCATCCTGGCGCTCCATGTCGTGGGCTTCGGGGTGTTCATCATCTTCGTGGTGCCCAACCACTACAAGGGGCTGGGCATCGGGGTCTGCGTTCTGGCCTACACCCTCGGGCTCCGTCACGCCTTCGACGCCGACCACATCTCGGCCATCGACAACACCACCCGCAAGCTCATGAACGAAGGCAAGAAGCCGGTCAGTGTGGGCTATTTCTTCTCACTGGGCCACTCGACCATCGTGGTCGCCATCGGGGCCGGCATCGTCATTGCCGAAAAGACCGTCTACGCCGCGGTCTCGTCCAACCGGTCGGGCCTCGAACAGTTCGGCGGGATCTTCGGCACCATCGTCTCGGCCTCGTTTCTCTACCTCATCGCCTTCCTCAACATCGTCATCCTGGCCGGGATCGTCGCCGTGTTCCGGAAGATGCGCCATGGTGAGTTCAACGAGGAGGAGCTGGAGCGGCAGCTGGAGAACCGCGGGCTGATGTTCCGGATCTTCGGCAAGTGGATGAAGTCGATCACCAAGGAATGGCAGATGTACCCGGTGGGGGTGGTCTTCGGCCTGGGCTTCGACACCGCCACCGAGGTCGCCCTCCTGGCCACCACGGCCCTCCTGGCCACGCAGTCCCTGCCCTGGTACTCCATCATGTGCCTGCCCATCCTGTTCATGGCCGGGATGAGCCTGATGGACACGGCCGACGGCGTGTTCATGAACGTGGCCTACGGGTGGGCCTTCTTCAATCCGGTCCGCAAGGTCTATTACAACCTGGCCATCACCGGCCTGTCGGTGTTCATCTGCTTCTTCATCGGCACGGTCGAGGTGCTCGGCCTGCTTCCCACCGAGCTGCACCTGAAGGGCGGATTCTGGGCCTTCATGGCCGGCTTCAACATCAATACCGCCGGCTTCGTGATCGTGGGACTGTTCGTGGCCACCTGGGTGGGCGCTCTCCTGATCTGGAAGTACGGGCGGGTCGAGGAGAAGTGGACGGCGAAGCTCATCGAGCAGACCGAACCGGACCACTTCGAGCAGGAGTTGGTGGCGCAGTACCAGGCCGAGGTGGTGGCGCAGCAGGGATAACCCCGGCGACCGTCGGAACGCAGAGCGAGCGCGGGTGTCTCCGGACCCGCTACGGTTCCAGCCGTCGTGGCCGGGACGTCTTACCCGACATCCTGACCGCGGTGAGGCGTACACTCCCCGGGGGGGCCCCGACCAGGCGGTACTTCCGGCGGACAGTGCGACCAACCAAACGAGTGACCACACAGAAGGAGTTTGATCAGCATGTTGGCTAGCAGCTACCCCCTCCTCGACATCTTTTGGACGATGTTCGAGATCTTCATCTTCGTCATCTGGATCTGGCTCCTCATCGTGGTGTTCAGCGACATCTTCCGGAGTCACGACATGGGCGGATGGGCCAAGGCCCTCTGGGTCCTGTTCATCATCGTCCTCCCGTACATCGGTGTTCTGGTGTATCTCATCGCCCGGGGCGGAAGCATGCACGAGCGGGCTGCGGCCCAGATGCAGCAGCAACAAAAGGCTTTTGATGCGTATGTACGGCAGGCCGCGGGGACGAGCGGTGGCGACAACACCGCCGATCAGCTCTCCAAGCTGGCCGACCTGAAGAACCAGGGTGTGATCACCGACGCCGAGTTCGAGTCGCAAAAGGCCAAGTTGCTGGCCTAGGAGTTGCCGATTCGCCAGGGTGGGCGTCGATGGGGCGCCCACCCTGGCGAAGGCACTCCCGTGACCGATGCCACGGGTCGGCCTGACCCGGTAGGCCTCTCGGGTCAGTCGATGGCCTGGTGGGCCAAGGCCGATGGTTGGCGGCCGGCGAACAGCCAACCGACGACGGTGGCGAAGGCCGGCATGGCCAGGAGAATCAGGAGCAGGTCGGCGACCGGAACGTTTCCAAGGGCGCTGACACCCCCGTTCAGCGAATTGCTCCGCAACCACCCGATCATCCCTATGTAGCCTCCCGCCACGCCGAGGAGTGCACCGAAGAAACCGAGCGCCCCGGCTGTCACCGCCGTCAGCGTCCGCCGGGTGTAACTGGAGGCACCGGCTGCCGTCAAGGTGCGGAGATCGTTGGCCGTCTCGCTCCGGACCAGGCCGACCGACATCCCGAGCACGCCGAGGGCCACGATGATCCCGAAGATGGTGGCCCAGCCGATGACGGCCGACGACGAGGGCTGATCGTTCTTCGACTCCACCGAGATCGGGGTGGTCGAAGCGGCCAGTTCGGCCGTGCTGATCTGGGCCGCGGTGAACGGTTGCGAGCCCTGGACCAGCCAGTCGTTGGTGGCCGATCCGATGTGGAACTCCTGCATGGCGTGCTCGGTGATCACCGTGTTCGGGGCCGAGGTGCCCGTGGGGAGCGCTCCGATCTCCTGGATGACGGGGTTGGCCAGGCAATCGGAGGCGGCATTGCACTGCGAGGACGAAGGAGGGCCCGACCCTCCCTTCTGGGGGCCGTTGCCACTGCTCGATCCGTAGGTGAACGTCATGCCGGACACACTGGACAGTCCCGGGCGTGAGGTCAGGATGTCGGCGTTCGGGTTGATCGCCGATGCCGGGATTCCGAACGCCCGCAGCAGCTGCGGGGTGGCGACGTAGATCTGTCCGTTCCAGTTCCGGCCGCCCTCGGTGGCGTTGAGATTCGCATTGGGAGTCCGGAGGGCGATGAGCTGCGCCCCGAGGCCCCGGGCGATGGCCGCCGCGTGGGCCGGGGCCTGCCTGAGGGCGGCCGCCTGCGCACTCGACTCGGGTCCTTGCGTCTGGATGGAGCCGTTGGGGGTCTGGATCTGGGTGCCCGGCGGTGGGGGCACATTGGCGTGGAGGGCCAGTTCATTGGAGGAGAGATTGGGGCCGGCGTAGTCGAGGACATTCCCGTAACGGGCCGCGGCGGCCAGGACCACGATCACGGCGACGAGCACGCCGATGCTGATGGCGGCCAGGGCGGAGCCCGAGCGAGCTCGGTACCGGGCCAGGTCGCGCAAGGCCAACCGAGCCGCGATCGGCGCGTGGCGACCCAGGCCCGCGGCCAGGGACAAGAAGAACGGGGCGAACAGGATCAGTCCGGGGATGAGCAGGACGATCCCGAGGAGGAGCTCCGGTGAACCGCCGCTCCCATTTCCGCTATTGGTGCCGCCGGCGTACCCCAGGAGCAAGAAGGCGGCGACGAGGAAGATGATGCCTGGCACGGCAGACCGGCGAATCTGACGAGGTGGCGCCGGCCGACCGGAAAGGGCCTGGACGATCGGCACCTTGGTTATGGCCCGCGCCGGACGGGAGGCCGCGAAGAAGGTCGCCACCACCGCCAGCACCATGGAGGCGATGACCACGCCCCATGGCAGCGCCAACGCCCCGATGAGGTGGTGCGAACTCTGCTCGAGCCTCGGACGGTAGAGGAGCCAGACGATGAGGCCGATGATGAACCCGAGCACGGCACCGAGCGCTCCGACGATGGTGCCGTTGGCACTGACCACCAGGCTGACATGGCGATCGGTGGCCCCGATCGACTCCAACATCCCGATCGAGCGCATCCTGCGCTGTGCCAGCACCGTAAAGCCGCCGATCGAGACCAGGGCGATGAGCAGCATCCCGAGAGCCAGCGCTACCAGAGAGATCGTCTCGGGGTTGAGAGGATTCGACTGAGCGACTGAAGCCGGTGTCTCGATCTGCACGGCTTTGTACGAGCTCGGCGTCCCGACGAGGTGGTCGAACAGCACGGTGACCCCGGTGGGATCGGTGACCTGCCCGGGAGCGACCAGGGCGAACTCATCCAACAGGCTCTGGGGGTTCTCCACCGTGCCCACCACGTGGCGCTCGACCCCGCCGACCTGCCAGGTATCACCCACCGAGAGGTGGAAGGCCGAAGCGACACCGCTGGTCACGGCCACCTCGTCGGCACCGGACGGATAACGGCCGGAGACCAGGGAGAGCATCGGACCGCCGAAGGGTCCGTGCGGGTTCTGGGCCCGAAGCTGGTAGGTATCGATGGTGCCGGGGATGGTCAGCGTTCTGTTCTCGATGACCTCTACCGGTCCGACACGGTCCAGCCTGGCGATGGTGGAGGCGGCCGATGCGTCGTACGTGGTGAAGGAGGCCGAATAGCTGCGCCGTCCCGAACCCGGCATCTTTCGGCGCGGGATTGTTCATGGCCACGGCCGAACCCACGATGGTCGCCGCCACCGCCAGGGTGATGAGCGCGAGGATCAGAAACTGCTGGCGCCACTCCCGCCAGAACAGCCGCCAAGCCCACCGCACCACGGCTCGTCGGGCCGGCAGTCCCCCGTTGGCGGGAAGGGCCCGGGTGGATGGCCGATCGAGGGTGGCGGTCACGAATGCGGAGCGGGTTGGAGGAGCGACTCGGGACTCGGTGGTGTCATGGTCTGGTCGACGACACGCCCGTCCCGAAGGAAGACCACCCGATCGGCCCACGAGGCCAGTTGGGCGTCGTGGGTGACAATGACCGCGGCCACACCTCGCTTGCAGGCACCGAGGATCATCCGCATGACCGCCTCACCGTTGGTCGAGTCGAGCGCCCCTGACGGCTCATCTGCCAGAAGCAGGTGTCGATCGCCGACGATGGCCCGGGCGATGGACACCCGCTGGCGCTCACCGCCCGACAACTCGTCGGGGAAGTGCGAGGCCCGATCGGAGAGGCCGAGCTCTTCGAGGACCGCCATTCCCGCCAGGCGGGCCTTCTTGGCCGAGACGCCGTCAAGCTCGAGCGGAAGCGAGACGTTCTCCACGGCGCTCAGCCCGGCCAACAGGTTGTAGTCCTGGAAGACATAGCCGATCGAGCGACGGCGGAGCCGGGCCTGGTCGTTGCGGCCCATCTTCGACAGGGCCGCTCCTCCGACCAGCACCTCGCCGGCGGTCGGGGCTTCGAGGCTTCCGGCGATGGTCAACAAGGTGCTCTTGCCCGATCCGCTGGCGCCCATGACTGCCACCAAGGAGCCGGGATCGACCCACAGGTCCACCTCGTGCAGGGCCTGGACCTGGGCCGGACCCTCTCCGTAGACCTTCGACACGTTGCGCAGTTCGAGCATGCTCATGGTCGGACTCCTACTCTTCGTCGCAGCTTCGGCAGGGGGAAGGACTCGGTGCGGGGAGGTTCGGAAGCGGCGCGCTTGATTCGACCATCGGCGGCGTCCAGCCACCGGACCAGGGCGTCGAGGCGGAACAGTTCGGCGTCGACGACCAGAGCGAACCCCAGGTCGAACTCGGCCTCGTCCTCTTTCAGGCGGGTCCACTGCTGCATGAGCTCGACCAGGTACCGGCGATGCACCTGGATCACCTCGTGGACGTCGGTATCGGGCATCCGGAGGGCCACCATCACCTTGATGACCAGTTCGTCCCGGGGCGGCGAGCTGAGGTCGGGCGGTGTGCAGAGCCACCGGGTCAGTTCATCCTGGCCCTCGGGGGTGAGGTGGAAGCCCTTTTGGGGGCCGTCTTCGGCCTCATCCTCCGACTCGACGAGCCCGTCTCGCTCCAGGCGCTGCAACGTCGTGTACACCTGGCCGACGTTGAGGGGCCAGACCTCTCCGGTCCTCGCTTCGAACTCCTGTCGCAGCTGGAGGCCGTACTTCGGGCCTTCACTCAACAGGGCCAGAAGGGCGTGACGGACACTCATGTGAGCTTCAAATTCGATAGCATACTGAGTATCGTACCCAATAGACCCTCGAATGTCCATAGCCACGTCACAGGTAGCAGCGATGAAGGTCAGCTCGACGCCATGACGTCGCTCCCGGACCGTAGGGGCGCTGGAGACGGTGATCGGGTCCGACGAGCAGGGCCTGCCGGTGGCGAGCGGTCTACGGAGATTCCTCCGACGGAGCGGCCTTTTGAATATCGGGCCGGGCCACGGTCAGGTAGGTGACGAAGGCCAGCACTGCCAGGGCGAATACCAGTGCGGTGGGGCCGTCACCGAAGCCAAGTCCGCTGGTGTGGGCCGGTTTGCTGATGTAGTCGGCGATGGAAGCACCGAGGGGGCGCGTGATGACGTAGGACGCCCAGAAGGCCGCGATGCTGTTCAGGCCGAAACGCCACCAGGCCAGCGCTGGGATCAGAATCACCACGCCGAAGAGGATGCTCGAGGCCGCGTAACCCAGCCCCAGCGAGGTGGCGGTGAAGTCTCCGAGCGCCGTGCCGAGGGCAAAGGTGGCGAAGACGGTGGCCCAGTAGAAGGCCTCGCGTCGTTGCGTCGTGATGCTGTGGATGGACAGCGTGCCTTCGCTGGCGTACCAGACGACGAAGACGATGGCCAGTATCACGGCCCACAACACCGTGGTGCCGGCGTAGGAGATGCCGACGTCGAGGTGAAGGAAGTCGGCGACTCCGGTGCCGAAGATGGCGATTGAGAAGGCCAGGAACCAGTAGGCGAAGGCTCGATACCGCCGAGTCGAGAACTGGATCACCAGCCCGGCCACGAAGAGGAGGATTTCGGTCCCGCCACCACGGATGTTCCCCCAGGTCTTGAGGTAGTCGGAGGTGGCCTCGCCGCCGGCGGTGGTGAGGATCTTGACGATCCAGAAGACCAGGATGACCTCGGGCACCTTGGCCGCCACCGGTGACGGAAAGATCGACCCCAGCAGCGGGACCTGGCCGGAGCCCGGGGGCCTCTTTCGGGGAGGGCGTGGTGAGCTGACCACTACGACCTCGACCTACGGCTGACCCGGCCGACCGACACCACCAGGAGGATGACCACCACGGCGGGCAGGAGCCAATACCAGTTCTTACCGTGGTGGGTGACGAACCAGGTGATGGCGAGCGCCACCACCACCCCGACCGCCACGACCCAGTCATCGCCGACCACGAAGTCGTACCAGAAGTGGCCGAATCGACGCAGATAGCTCACAGCGCATCCTGGGAGGCGGCGACCCGTGTGTGTTGTCGTTTCAGGGCGGCGCTGAGAAGGACGGCCGTGCCGGCGATGATGGCGATGAGCACGGGGATGGCACTCTCATCGCCAGGCCAGGCAACCCCTGCTCCTTCTGCCGACCAGAACAACCCGAACGATGTCAGGAGTATGCCGACGATGAACTTGAGCGTGTTCTCTGGCATGCGGCTCAGCGGCCGGTGGACAAGAACCCCCACCGCGGCCACGGCAACCACCGTCAACGATGCGGCCAGAACACTGAGGGCCAGCCGATGTTGGGAGGTTCCGAAAGTGAGAACGATGAAGACGACCTCGAGACCCTCGAGGAACATGCCCTTGAACGCCACGGTGAAGGCGTAGCCGTCGAAGGATCCTCCCCGAGGTGCCTCCAGGGCGGATCCCCGGGTCGAGTCGTAGATGACTTCTTCATCGTGGAGGGCCTTGAAGCCACTGGAGCGAAGAACTGCTTTCCGGATCCATTGCATGCCGAACACCAAGAGCAGGCCGCCGACGATCAGACGCAACGGCGTGAGTGACAGGTGGGTGATGGCCGGGCCCAGGGCGGCCACCACTACGGCCAGTGCGATCAGAGCCACTCCCACGCCCGTCAACGTGGCCCGCCATCCGCGGGTCACCCCAACGGCCAGCACGATGGTCAATGCCTCGACCATCTCGACGGCGGTGGCTAGTACCACCGCCAGAATGAGCAGGATCTCGCTCTTCACGTTTCAACCTTGTCGCACGGTGTAGCATTTGCTACAGATGACCAAAGCTTCTGACGAGAACACTACATTGTCCAGCCTGGTGGCGAGGACGGCCGTCCTCACCAGCCCGATCGAACGAGCCGTGGCCGATTTCCTGTTGACCGCCGGAACCCGGGCGGGCGCGATGTCCGCTCGCGAAGTGGCCCAGGCGGTCGGCACCAGCGATGCCACCGTGATCCGAACCTCTCGGACTCTCGGCTTTGAGGGCTACCGGGATCTCCGTCGATTCGTGGCCGGTCAGTCCGCCGAAGTTCCCATCGAGGAGCGGCTGCGCACGAGTCTCGATGCCGTCGAAGATTCCGGCGACGAGTTGCGAGCGGCCATCGAACGCCAGGACGGGGACCTGACGGCCATGGCTGAGCGGATCGCCGAATCAGAGTTTCGGGACGCCAATCGGATCATCGCCCAGGCTCCGTACGTCTGGTGGAGCGGGGTCGGGCCTTCGGCCTTTCTCGCTGGGTACGCGGCCTTTCTCTTCCGGCGACTGGGCAAGGACTCCGCGGCGTTGACCCACGCGGGATTTGACGGTGCCGACGAGCTGCTGAGTGTGAAGCAGGGACACGCGGTGGTCATCTTCTCCTACGGGAGGCTGCACCGGCATGTTCGAGTACTCCTCGACAGAGCCGAAGAGGTTGGATCCAAGGTGGTCTTCGTCACCGACTCGGTGGCGGTGCCGGCCGGAGAGCAGACCTCGGTGCGTCTGTTGAGCGGCCGAGGACATCAGGGAATGTTCGCCTCGCATGCCAACACCATTGTCCTCATCGAGGCCTTGGCCCTCTCGATGGCTGCCAGCCAACCTGACGAATCCCAGGGCTCGCTTGAACAGCTCAACGCTCTGCGTGGGGCCATCGCCGGTCGGCCGCTGGCGGTCCAGCCCTGACGGAACAGCCCTGGTCACCGCCCGTCCAACGGCGGTGCGATGTGTTCAGAACGCAATTCGTCGGTGAACGTGCTCATCGACAGCACCGTTGTGAGGACGACCTGCGAGGGGCGGATCGACGATCCCGGGTCGCTATTCGTGTGGTGCCTGTCGAATCAGCAGCCGATCAATCGACGTCTGAACGAAGCCAGCGCCAAGGTAGAGGGTCCGGGCTGCGTCGGTCTCAAAGCCCACCTTGAGGCGACGGGCTCCCTTGCCGGCCAGGCGGTCGAGTCCGTGCGTCAGCAACATGCGGGCCAGGCCTCTGCGTTGAAAGTCGTCCTCGACCCGCATCGGTTCAAGGAGGCCCACGAGCGTGGTGTGGTCGAACCAGAACAGCGCGTAACCGGCAATGTCGCCATTGGCGTCCTCCACCGCCAGATCGAGCGTCGGATCGTAGAGAGAGCATTGCCGTAGACGAGATTCGACCTGCTCGCCGTGGCGCGCGGTCATCGGATGGGGGCGATTCAGGCGGTCCAGCCGATCGGTAATGGCAAAACCCTCGACCCGCTCAACCGGCGGGCGCCGCCCGGCGTCCATCCATGCCGTGCCTGACAACTCGTCGGTCATGGTGAATCCGCTCCGGATGGCAAGGTTCGCCAGCGGGGCATCATCTTCACGTACCAGCACCGAGAGATCCTTGTCCTGATCCTCCGTGCCGGCTTCCAGCGTCGCGGTCCATAGGTCCCTCTCATCGACGACCGACGGCAGGGCAAAGACGTCTACCTGCCAGGTGTCGTCCCAGGCCGTCAGCCCCGCAGCTGCCACCGGCCCGGTTTCGTCAAACCAGACCGGAAGCGCCAACCGGTCAGTTGCCCGAGGACAGCGCCACCACCATTGCACGTCGGCCGCCTCCCACATGCCGCTGAGCGGGTCAGCCAGACGAGAGCGCTGCAGCGCTGTGGTCGTGGCGTGCAGGCGCTCCAAACCCTGCAGCAGCTGGCGTCGCCAGACCATATCGGACAAGTGTATGGACCGGTCCGGTCGGGATGGTCAGAGAGCGGATGACTCGGATCCGGTGCCCTCTTGCTAGCTGCCCACCCAGCGGGTGATCTGAGGGAGGATGGCGCCTGTGGATGCCAGCGAGAAGGGCGACCGCCTGACGGCGCGACCTCTAGCCCAGGAACGTTCGAAATTATTCGGCCAACAGGCGGTAGCATACGACCGGTTCCGGCCGACGTATCCCGATGCTGTCTTCGATGAGCTGCTCGGTCCGGTGCCTACCGGTTTTGACGTCCTCGACGTGGGTTGTGGCACCGGGATCGCTTCAAGGCAGATGGCGCAGCGCGGGGCCAAGGTGCTGGGAGTGGAGCTCGCTTCACAAATGGCAGAGGTCGCCCGGGGCCATGGGGTCGAAGTTGAGGTCGCAGCATTCGAAGGATGGGACGCGGCAGGCCGCACATTCGACCGGGTGACTTCGGCGCAAGCATGGCACTGGCTCGACCTGCCTGTCGCCACCGCGAAGGCGGCCTCTGTTCTGCGGCCGGGGGGAAAGCTCGGTTTGATCTGGAACGCGGGATGTCAGCCGGACGATCTGGCCGATGCTCTCGTCGAGGTGTATTCCAGAGTCGTGCCGCCCGGCGGCCATCGCCTCTTTCGGGGGTATGCGGCCGATCGGGTGTCCGATATGAAGACCGGCCTCGGGTCGGAGATGGATGCCATCTCAGCGGAACCCGCCTTCAGCGTCCCGACTGAGAAGTGGTTCCCGTGGACGCGGGGCTACCAGCGGGATGCGTGGCTGGACCAGCTCATCTCACGGAGCGATCACGCCGCCCTCGAACCAGTAGTCCGAGCCCGCCTGTTCGAAGGCATCGGCGCGGCCATCGACGACTATGGCGGCTCGTTCGTCATGAACTTCGAGACCGTCTTGATTACCGCGACTCGGCTGGGGTAGCCCAGGATGCCGGTGCGAGTGCCAGCCGCCGCTGAGGCAGAGATGTGGGCTAGTGAGTAAGCCGTGAGGAATCCGTTTGTGCAGAGCATGGCCAGCAATTTCGAGCAAGCTCTGCGGCTGATGGAGGCGGCGCTGACGGATTGTCCCGACGACCTGTGGGAGACGGATCTGTGGCCGGACGAGGCGCCCACTCGTCCGACGCCGCACGGGGGATTACATGGCTCGGCCCCTTGGTTTCTGGCATACCACGCGCTGTCGACCCTCGACTACGACCTCACCGCCGAGTTCGAGCCGTGGGAACCGCCAAAACCCTTTGACGAGAACACCTACGCCTTTCCCAACCGTATGTTCACCAGGGCCGAGCTTCTCGGCTACATCGACTACTGCCGCGGAAGGGTGAGCCGGACGCTTGACTCGCTCACGGAGGTCACGGCGTCCCGGCCGCTTCCTGACGCTCATCGATACCACGGCATGCTCTACTCCGTGATTATCGGCAGCTTGCCGCTGCATGTCCTCGAGCACGCTTCCCAGATCCGCCAGTTCCTCACTGCCGCCGGAATCAAAGTGCAACCGATGCCCGGTGACCGTGGGTACGTTGCGGGACCCGGACGTTGATCCGGCACCGTGCCTCAACGTCACACGGACTGATCCCGCTGGAACCGTTTGGCATTGCTCGACAAGGCCCACTGATCGGGTCGTGGGCAGGGGTCCTTCCGCCTGGAATTCGGTTTCCGATTCCGGATATCTTCGCCTTGGCTCCCGCCTACGTCGTCACCGAACGGCGTGGGCGAAATAGTCCGGCATGCCTTCAACAACTTGGTGAGCCGTATTGGGGCCCTGGCTGCGCGTGATCCCGTTTCGACTGGATCTTTGGAGCCGGCGGTGGGAATCGGACCCACGACCTGACGACTCAAGAAGGCTCTCGAAATCCCCCCACGTCGCGTCTTGTCAGATCCTGTCTCATTTTCCCAGCTCGGATTGGACCCACCGCCCGGCTCTTGAGCTTCGCCGCTCCACCGTGGGACACCTTGGGACTCGATTGTTGGGTCGGTGTTGGGTTGATGGTCGGCGCCCGGTGGAGTTGCTCGGGAATAAGAACGAAACTGCGTTTCGGCGTGGCGCCTGGCTCGAAGGATTCCCTGATACCTTTCGGGCGATCAGCGCAGAGTCAGCTCCAGGCGCGCCGGCTCCAGGTGCTCCGCCTTCGACGGGTCCGCCTCTGGAGCCGCTGGTCCCCGGGAGGCGCCCCGCTCGGTTCGGATGTCGAGCACGAGCAGGCTCAGGTTCGACACGACCGCCGCACCGATGATCGTCGTGATCCATGCCATGAGCCCACTGGTCACGTGGAAACCGAGTGCGGCTCCGACCACCGCACCGACCCCCGCGGCACCGAAGCCCTTGGTCCGCATCGCCTTCGGCGTGTCAGTGCGGACCCAGCCGGCATAGACCCCGAGCCAGATCGGCACCGCGATGGAGACCACTGCCAGCAGTTCGTCATCGAGCGGCCAGCCCGGCCAGAACCGCAGTACCAACAGTGCGCCGAGAAACCATCCGCCGAGTCCGAACACGATCGGACCGACCGAACGGATCCATGCGCCCGTCTTGCGTCCAGTGCCACCTCGGCGCCGGATCCGGATCGCCAACACCACAAGCCAGATCGCTGCTAACAAGACGAAGCCGATCATTGTCGCAAGGCTGTCTTTGACAATCGCGGTCTGCGTGGACGATGTTGTGAAGCCGACAACGTTCGGGGTGTAGCGGGACGTGTCGACCCGGCCGGTGGCGAAGAACGTGGTCAGTAATTGCGTGCTGGCTTTCGGCTCGTAGGCGTCGAAGTCATCCACGTGCCCGAGCCCGGACAGGATGACCTGATGCCCGTTGGAGAGGTGCGGCAACAGCTCCTTCGTAGCGTTCTGGGCCGGCGTTTCGAAGTCGAGCGTCCCGCCGATGAGCAGTGTCGGGACGTTCGAGTTCTGCACGCTGGTGTACTGGTTCTCGCCCGGGTTGGACGGCCAGGCGTGAGCCATGCCTCCTGCCCCCCACAAGAACTCCCCGAGGGGATTGCCGATGATCGAGCCCTGGTCCGCGCCTGAGCTGAAGTAGCGCCCGACGGGCTTCGCGTCGGCCATCCCGATGCTGGCAAACTCGCCCCAGACGAACGACGAGGGGAGGACGAGACCGGCCATCGTCGATAGAAACCACAGGCCGCTCGGATCGCCATGGGCGGCGGCGATCCATGAATCGAGAGTCATCGGCCCGGACAGTGGCGAACCGGTCGCCTCCGTGAGCCCGAGGAACGTCCCGACCAGGGCGTTGCCCGGCTTGATCGGCAGGGATAACCAACTGGTCGGCATGTCTGTCGCCGTGTGCTTCACGCTCGCGGCGAGGTTGCCGGTGCGGGCGCGGCAGGCAGGCTGCTGTGCGCACAGCGCCGAGTAACGCTCGATCCCCTGATCGATCTCGGCTCCGTTATAAATGAAGTTCCCGGGCGGGTTGACCCCGACCATCACCGAGCGGTCGACACTGTTCGGGTACCGCCACTGGTAGGTCATCGCCAGACGGGTCCCGGCGCTCTCGCTGAGCAGGTCGATGCGTTTGTAGCCGAGCGCGACGCGAGCGGCCTCGATGTCGTCGGCCTGCTCCGCCAGCGTGTAGCCAGCGAGGTCTACGCCGGATCGCTCAAGGCGCTGCACGCACGAGGCGAAGGCCTGGGAGTACACGCTCAGTGACGCTTTGCCGAGGAAGTCTGCGGAGTTCTCCAGTGCCGCCGTTACCTCGGGACAGTTCAGCACCGAAGAGCCATCGACTCCGCGGTAGCCGACCATGACGACATCGTGCTGGGCGGTCAGGCGGCTCGCTTGGGGGAACGTCATGTTGGTTATACCCGGGCCGCCGTTGAGGTGGAAGATCGGCGCCAGTGGGTGGGATGAACGAGCCGGACCCGGGTCACCGGTAGCGCGATCAGCCGCGACTTGGAGCTCGCTCGGTTCTCTGGCACGACCAACGTGCCGCAGTCCGCGGGCATCGCACCCCGCTCGGTGGCGTAAGTGCACACGTGCATGGTCAGTTGGCCGGCGTGTGCCCCATGCGGGACTGAGGCTGCTTTCGGGCTGGACGAGACTCGCAGGTAGATGAGACCCGTCGATAGGACGAGGGCCATCAGCAGGGCAGCGATTCGCACCCAGGTGAATACCCGTGGTCCTTGGGCCAAAGGTACTGGTTGGTCGACGGCCACGGTCTTTTCGTAGCGATTGGTCGGGTGGCGTTCCTCGATCATTGTTCTTCCTTTCGTCGACCCTCGTTGTGCCATGTAGCGAACCTAAGGTGCGATCGAGTG